>CBDCRV010000013.1:0-36243 GCA_965221225.1 Caldilineaceae bacterium | reverse complement strand
ATGATGGTGCGAAACGCAATCCGTGGAATGAGATCGAATGTGGGAGCAACTACGCGCGTTCCATGGCCGCCTATGCTTTGCTTAACACTTTCGCGGGCTTCAACTTCGATATGGTGCAGGGCTGGGTAAGTTTCAACCCCATCAGCTTGGACAAGACACCTTTCCGTTGCCTCTGGTCTTTGGATTCCGGTTGGGGCGTATTTGCTGTGGCCGAAGGGCAAGTGTCTCTGCAAGTCATACAAGGCAGCCTAATCTTGTCCGAAATTCGGCTCGGTTTTCTGCCTGTCACATCTGTTCCCGCAGTGCGGGTCGGTGAGGTTGAAGCTGTCTGTAAGATGGAGGCTGCGGGCCGTCTTACTTTCACTTCACCTGTGACTTTGACGCCTGAAACCTCTTTTACCTGTCAGGTGGCCTCGGACTGAATCTCAACAATATCCTCCGTGAGAAATGACACAAAGAAGGAAAGTGCATGAGCTACAAAGTACTGCTGGACATGCCCATCGTGGCAGAAATGATGCAGGAATTGCATGACCGTGGATGTGATACCACCATGTTGGTGCCGCAAGGCGCAACGCCCGGCATATCCGACATGGAAGGATTCTATGTCTATGGCCACGGCCTAGTGGATGGAACTGTCATGGACCAAATGCCCAAGCTACGGGTGATCTCCAATATGGGGGTGGGAGTGGATCACATCGTAATCGCAGATGCCCGCGCCCGTGGAATCCCCGTGGGCAATACGCCCGGCTTCGTTGACGGGGCCACGGCAGACATGGCTTTTCTACTGCTGATGGCTATAGCCCGCAATCTGCAACTGGGCGTGGACTACGCCCGCAGTCCAGAATTCCTGCATTTCGACCCTTCCATCCTGCATGGCTCAGAAATACATGGACAGACCCTAGGCATTCTAGGTATGGGAGCTATCGGCAGTGAAGTGGCCCAAAGGGCCGGCGGCTTTAACATGAAGGTGCTGTATCACAATCGCAATCGCGTGGATTCTGACCGGGAAAAAGCCCTTAAGGCCACTTATGTTTCCAAAGCTGAGTTGTTGGCAAAATCGGACTTCGTGCTGCTCTCCACTCCTATGACTCCAGAAACTTCCCGCTTCATGGATTATGCAGAATTCAAAGCAATGCAGCCGACAGCATTTGTTGTCAATATCGCACGCGGCGGCCTTATAGATCATGATGGTTTGGTGCAAGCCCTAAATGAAAGCCAAATAGCCGGAGCCGCTCTGGATGTGACTGAGCCGGAGCCACTCCCTAGAGATCATCCCCTGGTGCACCACGACAAGGTCATCATCACGCCCCACTTGGGGTCTGCCTCACGCCAAACGCGGGCTGGCATGTCCAAACGCTCCATTGATAATCTGATGGCCGGTCTAGCGGGAGACCCACTACTGAACGAGGTGCTGACATGAAACGAGGGACAGATACGGTAATATTCTGAAAGCTGCATTGTGGGTGGAAGGCCGTAATTCCTGACTGGCAGGAGTTGCCCGCCGCCAGTTTTCCCTTTCGGATAACTAGGCCGACATGTCGCGGTCTCAAATCCCATTGCCAACTTCAGAGAGGAACAGTATGTTGAACCGAAGGACATTCGCCGAACGAATCTGGCGCAAGAGCGCACTCTTGGTAATGGTGCTGCTCAGCCTGGCGCTGTTCGCTTGCCAAATGCCCACGGCCCGGCCGGACTCCGCACCAGTTTCAGAGCCAGACGAGAAGGTTGAGTCCGAAACCCCCCAGGAATCTACAGAGACGCCTGCAGAGCCAGAAGCAACGGAATCCACTGCAGAGCCAGAGGTGGATTCTGCAGAGCAGGAAACAATCCCTACTGAACTGTTGAATTTCACAATCATCAGTGAAAGTTCCGAGGTGCGATTCATCATCGACGAGACTCTGGGTGGAGTTCATACTGAAGTTACAGGGGTAACGTCGGCTGTGACTGGATCGTTGCGGACTAACCTCGAGCGGATCGCAGATACCGAATTCACTCCTATCGTGATCGATGCCAATACTTTCGTTACGAATCGTAACCAACGCAATAGGGCCATCCGCACCTTCGTGTTGTATACGAATCTCTACCCGGAAATCACCTTTGTACCCACCAGCATTGGCAGTGCTCCTGACAGCGTCGCCGTGGGAGAGGAATTTACCTTGGAAATCACAGGGCCACTGCAAGTGTTGGACACTAGTGTGGATGTAACCTTCGCGGTAACTGCTATGTTCAATTCAGAAACAGAGCTAACTGGGACTGGCACTGCCGCCGCCATCCTGGAAGAACATGGAATCAACGTGCCTATGCCTCCCCTGGTGTCCTGGGTGGACGACAAAATGACCTTGGAAATGGACTTTCATGCCGTGGCTGAATAGGGGCCCAAACGTTTCTTAAATTCGACAAGAGGCGCTTGAACAACCAGAGTGGCTATTCACCTGAATTCTTCCAGTAAAATTGGATGGATATGAATTAATAGGGTCTTGATCACTGCTCCAGTGCGCTTAGCAATTTGCCGGCAATGCATTCAGGTGAGAAATGTCCAATTCAACAGATACGTTCGAACTTCTGTATCCCCCTGACACATTTCAAGGTCCGCGCATCGTCTTGCGAAAATCCAGCGTTGGGGACGCGGAAGATATTTTCAGGAATTACGCACAGGATGAGGTGGTCACTCAGTTCCTGCTTTGGGGGCCCCACAAGGATATCCATGCCACACGTCGTTTCCTACAGGAATGCAATGTACAGTGGCAAGATGGCCGTGGCTTTTCCTTCGCCATTTTGCTGAGGGAGGACGTGCAAGTGATTGGGATGATTTCCATGCGGCCCAAAGGCCACAACGTCGATGTTGGATACGTCTTATCTCGCGCCTTCTGGGGTCGGGGCATTATGACCGAAGCCCTGACCGTACTCTGCAATTGGTGTTTAGAGCAACCGGTCTTCTGGCGAGTGGAGGCATACTGCGATGTGGACAATAGGGCCTCAGCGCGCGTCATGGAACGGGCCGGAATGGAGCTGGAAGGTCGGATGCGTAACTACAAAATCTATTACGGTCGAGGTGCGGACCCCAAGGATGCATTTCTCTACTCAAGAGTGAAGATATCCGAATAGGCAGCCATTCTTCACACCGGCTTACGCGGCCCTGATACTTCCGATTAAGAGCGAGTCAGTTTGGAACCTTAGAAGACGTCAGTACCCCGACTGGCCTCATCCCGATATTGCTTGCGATACAAATCGTAGTATTAGCCGCGCGCCAGGAACAGTTGGACGTCGTTGCCCATTCCTGTGACGTCGCCACTTCGGGTTATCAAATTCTTGTCTGTGTTGCAAATGATGGAGAGGCGGAGGGTAGTTGCAAAGCTGGAGATGGCATAAGGCAGAGTCCGTTGTCCGCCTGAATCTTGACTTCAGTATTGACATCCACGGAACTCCCAGCTTTATCCATGATGAAGATACCTGGACTCTCCAAGGCAGCCCGACCCATGCAGGCTCGCTGTTTCTGCGTCGCGGACAACAATGAACCACCTTTGTATGCCTCCGTGTCATTGCAATTCTGGAAGTTGCGAATGAGTTCGTCTGTGCCGATCAAAGCTGTGGTTTCTCAATCTCCGTTTCAGGTTGGCCACAACGTGGATTCTCTATCAAAAGCCGCATCTTCTTGCAGATAGGTTGATGGAGAATCTACGGCCCGTCCATATGGGGTCTGGTTGGACGGCTGAATGGCGCAATACTTTTTCTGAAGCCATCTTCAGGATAAAATGAGTGCGATTCGAAAGAGCACTATACATCAGGGTATACCTTGTCCACGCCTTCCCCTGTTCTTTAACAGTCTACGGCTCAAAGCCAATTCAAACCAGTGCACCATGTCCGATTCAACAGATACGTTTCAAATTCTGTATCCCCCGGACACTTTGCAAGGTCCACGCATTATCTTACGCAAATCCAGCGTCGTGGACGCGGAAGACATCTTCAGGAACTACACACAGGATGAGGTGGTAACTCAGTTTCTGCCTTGGGAACCCCACCAAGATATCCATACCACACGCCGTTTCCTACAGGAATGCAACGAACAATGGCGAGATGGACGCAACTTCTCGTTTGGCATTCTGCTGAGTTCGGCCGATCAAGTGATCGGTATGATTTCCATGCGGCCCAAGGGTCACAATGTCGATGTAGGGTACGTATTATCCCGGGCTTTCTGGGGTCAGGGCATCATGACTGAAGCTCTGACCGCGCTCAGCGACTGGTGCCTGCAACAGCCGGAATACTGGAGGGTGGAAGCATACTGCGATGTAGACAATAAAGCTTCTGCGCGTGTCATGGAGCGTGCTGGCATGGAGCGGGAAGGCCTATTGCGGAACTACATGACTTACTATGGCCGTGGCGCGGCCCCTAAGGACGCATTTTTCTACTCCAGAGTGAAGACCCCCGAATAAACTCCTACTCTTAGCCTTGGCTTACGCGGCTCTCTTGCTCCCGATCAAGCGTAAGTCAGTTTGGACCCAAAGAAGGGATCCGTATCCCGGCTGGCCTCGTCCCGATATTGCTTGCGATACAAATCGTAATAATAGCCCCGAGCCCTGATCAGTTCGGCGTGATTGCCCATCTCGGATATGCCGCCATTTCGAATCACCAGAATCTTGTCCGCGTTGCGGATGGTGGAGAGCCGGTGAGCAATTACGAAACTGGTGGTGGAAAACAGAAGAGTCTGCATGGCCGCCTGAATCTTGGCTTCCGTGATGGTGTCTACGGAGCTCGTGGCTTCATCCATGATGAAAATGTCCGGTTGGGCCAGCACTGCCCGAGCCATGCTGATCAGCTGTTTTTGCCCCAAAGACAACAGTGAGCCGCCTTCTCCTACATCTGTCTCGTATCCGTCTTGGAAGTTACGAATGAATTCGTCCGCGCCCACCAGTTCTGCAGCTGACCGCACTTCAGCATCCGTGGCTTCCAGTCGGCCATAACGTAAATTCTCCTTCAGGCTTCCGGAGAACAGATAGGGAGTCTGCAGAACCATGCCGATGCGGCTGTGCAAGGCATGCAGGGTCATTGCTCGTACTTCGGTGCCAGCGATTTCAATGGACCCCTTCTGAGGTTCATAAAAACGGCAGAGCAGATTCACTACTGTGGTCTTTCCAGCTCCTGTGGGACCTACCAGGGCTACGGTTTCTCCTTCGTGGACATGCAGATTGAAGTCCTTGAGTACCGGATTCGAGGGTTCGTAGGCAAAGTGGATATTCTTGAACTCAATGGCGCCACGCAGCGAGACCTGAGCCTTGGCATCAGGTTGATCCCGGATTTCCGGGATAGAGTCGATCAGGGAAAAGATACGCTCGCCGGAAGCTACGGCCTGCTGAATTTGGGCGTAGACGCGGGCCATTTCCTGAATTGGGAAAAGCATCCAGAATAGGTATTGAATGAAGGCTTGAATGGCACCAACTGTCATTAAACCCTGTTCGTATTGATTGCCGCCCACGTAGATGACTGTGCTCACAGCTAAAGCCGCAATTACCTGAACTACGGGTAGGAACAGAGCCGAAAGCCAGGCTGCCTTGTAGCTGGCGCTGTACATCAGCGTTGCCATGCCACTGAATTCTTCCAGATTGGGTCCTTCTCGTACCAACGATTTGGTAACGCGCACTCCCTGGATGCCTTCAGCATAAGAGCCTGTGATGCGCGAATTGAGCCGCCGCACCTCTCGCCAGTGGCCCAGAATGTGCTTCTGGAAGAGAAGAGCCACACCTACCATGATGGGCACGATGAGCAGCATGACCAAAGCTAACCGCCAGTTAAGCCACACCATGAACCCAAGGAAGACGACCACCGAAGTCGCACCCCAGAAGAAATCTAGGAATCCAAAGGAAACTAATTCCGAGACGCGCCGGGAATCGGAAGTAGCCCGGGCCATAATCCAGCCGATAGGCGTTCTGTCATAGTAGGAGAGTGACAATTCCTGTAGGCGCCCAAACATGGACTTGCGAAGGTCATAATTAATGGCTTGCCCCACGGACCCAGCACAGAAAATGAAGAGAGCTACGAATCCGGCTAGCCCCACGCTGACCAATGCCCACAAAATCAATAGATGCTGCACCTGGGCGAAATCACCTGGAATCACACCTTCGTCCAGGATGCGTTTGCCCAGATATATATGGGTGCCTTCCATGGCTACAACGCCGAGAACCCCAAAGAAATAGCCCACGACGTATCCTCTGTAATTGAAAACCAATTTCAGAAGCCTAGCCAACGCGGGCCCGCTGAAAGAGGCAGAATATTCTTCTTCTTCAAAGTGGGTGCTGCTGCTCATTGACCGTTCTGCTGTATGTGAAGATCCCTGACCGAGCCATTGGGATCTGGCGGGGAGGCTCCAACGGCTGTGGCCAGTTCTGCGGTGAGCTCTGCTTCGATGCCGGTCTGCAATTGAAATACCTGCTGATACAGCCCTGCCTGGGCCGCCAGTTCGCTATGGGTGCCCGCCTGCACAATGCGGCCACCGTCCATCACCAGGATCTTGTTGGCCGTAGAAATGGAGGAGATGCGATGGGCAATGATGAAAGTGGTGCGGCCCCGCATCAGCAGCTGCAACGCATCGCGAATGTGCCTTTCTGTTTCAGCGTCGACGGCACTGGTGGCGTCGTCGAGAATCAAGATCTGGGGATCTTTGAGTATGGTGCGGGCAATTGCGAGGCGCTGCCGTTGCCCCCCTGAAAGCGTTACCCCTTGCTCCCCCACTACGGTGTCGTAGCCCCTGGGGAAGGTCATGACGTTGTCATGGATGTTGGCGGCCCGGGCCGCATTCTGAATTTCCTCCTCTGATACTTCACGCTCAGCTCCATAGCGGATGTTTTCCCGAATGGTTCGGCTGAATAGGAAAGGTTCCTGCAACACGATGCCGATATGCCGACGCAATATGGCCCGTGGGTACCGGGTCAGATCCACTCCGTCCAGAAAGATATGTCCACCGGTGGCATCGTAAAACCTGGGTAGCAGATTCATGACTGAGGTCTTGCCGGAACCTGTAGCGCCCAGGATGGCCACGACTTGGCCTGGCTCCGCTGTGAAAGAAATGTCATGCAAGACGACAGGTGGATTGCGCATTTCCTGGGTTTCAATATTTGGGTCGTCATAGGCGAAAGAGACATGTTCGTACCGGATGTCACCTTGTAAGGGTCCTTCTGGAGTGAAATCACCTGCGAACAGGTCCTCCCGGCGTTCTTCAATAATGTCCCGGATCCGGTTCAACGACACCAGGGATTGGGAAGAGAGTGCGAAAATTCGGCCCAGGTGGCGGATGGGCCCGATCATCAGGCTGAGCAGAGACAGGAAAGCCAGGTAGGTTCCCACCGTTATTTCCCCTTGGACCGCCATCCAGGAACCCAGAGTCAGCGAGCCCAACATCTGGGTCGCCAGCAATAGATCCATGCAGGGCCAGTAGATGTTGTGAAAGCGCACCATGCGCCTGCCCCTGCGTAGCAGCGTTTCGTTGGCTACATCAAAGCGGCCAATTTCGTGCCTTTCCCGGGCGAATGCCCGGACCACTCGTGCTCCGTACAGGTTTTGCTGGAGCATGGAAGAAAGACGGGCCTCCTGATCCTGAACATCAAAGAAGATCTGGGATAGGTAACGCCAAAAACGAGCGGATACGAGGATAGAGATGGGGATTACGATTGATGAGACCAGCGCCAATCTAGGTTGCAGGTCGAACATGGCGATAAAGGACATGGAAGAGATGGTGAGAATCCTCCCCACGCCTGTTAAGTGCTCGGCCAACAAACGGCGCACTTCCTCCACATCGGAACTCGATCGCTGGATTAGTTCTCCCGACTGCATGCGGTCATGACAGGCAAAAGGCAAATATTGCAGATGGTCGTAGAGGAAGACGCGCAGCCGCCGCACCGCTCCTTCCGCCGTGCGCGCGCCCTGTCGGCCACCCCAAAAAGTGCAAGTGCCGGCAACGGCTGCCAGCCCTAGGAAAGCCAGACCGTACCAATAAAGGCCTTCAAAGCGCTGCGCCATCAGCACGTCATCGGTGAACCGGCGGATGACGGTGGCGAACTGAGAACGTGCGTATCCGGCCACCGCCAGTGAGACTAGAGCGGCTAAGTATATCGCCCGGTATCCCGCGATGAATCGGTAGAGAGCCTTAACCTGTGATACTCCTCTGAGCTGGCGCAGATCGAAGTCTTGGAGTCGGAGTGAACGGGGAAGGGAAGTAGTCATTGTGATTCGTGCTTTACTGCGCGCCAGAGTCTAGTCTCTTTCAGCGTTTTTTTCACTTAATAACCTTCGGAATTTAGAGGTTTGTTTGCAGCAGCAGGCCAGCTCTTTCGGCAGGTTCGGGAGGACGACTCAGATTTGGGTCTGTGCAATTGGTATGATTCCGGGCTGAGGGTCCCAACCCCAACTGCAGGCTACGTGCAGTCGTTGCAGAGAAAGTCGCTTTTTGCAATTTCTAAGGACAGGGCCTTTTTTGGCATTGCCTCGACCGTTGCAAGATTAACTGAGTTACCATGTCCAACCTCACCTCACCGCTGCCCAGCCTGACCTCACTGGATTGGTCTCTCTCTTGGCAGTCTTTTTTCAAGGGGGGCCGCTGGATCTGGACAATGTTGGTGATTTCCAGTATTTGCTTCGATCTGGGGATGGCCCGCTGGCAGCTGCAACGGTACCAACTTCGGCGCACAGAGCAGCAACAACTAACCCAACAGCTGGCCTTGGAAACGTTGGACCTTCCACTGACTGGTGCTCTTGCCAACTCGAATGATGAAGTGTTTTTTCGCCAGGCTGTAGCCACAGGTACCTTTGATTTTGAGAATCAATTTGTGTGGGTTGGTCCCAAGGACCGCATGGATGCTGGTCCCCATTTGGTGACCCCTTTACGACTGGCAGATGGCACTTGGGTGTTAGTGGATCGGGGCTGGCTGCCACCAGGACTTGAAACGCCTTCCAGCTGGGCCAAATTCAACGAACAGCCCGAGGGCGTATTGGAAGGCATCCTACTTCCCGGATCAGCAGTACCGGACCCAGAATTCTTGGCCCAACAAGAAAGGCCGGTAATTTTCTGGTCCCGAATGGACTTGGCGGAAATCGAAGCTCAGTTGCCCTATACGCTGGCACCCTATTACCTGCATCTGGAACCTGCCGGCGGCGAATCCGATATCACGTATCCCGCCAGGACCTGGTATACCTTGCGCACCCCGCCCAGCATGCATGCGGGTTATGTGGTGCAGTGGATAATGTCCGCTATTACGGTGGGTTTTCTCTTTGTGTTGATCATTCGCTTCGTGGAACGGCGCAAGATAATCAAAGCCTCCGAAGCCTTAATCCTGGAGCCGTAGACAAGAAATGTTGGATATTCCAATCTTTGTGATCGTTCTGTTTATGGCCTTGGGCTTTGGGGTTGTACTTTTTCTGATCAAGATCACGCTGCCCCGGATTTTTCGAAATGTACTTGACCATTACGGTCGCCGGCTGGAAATTGCGGAACAAATCATGAACACGCGCCGGGCACCAATAGAGTGGCTGATCAAACATGTAAAGCAACTGGAAGAGGCAAAAGATACAAAGCATCGGGAGCGAATTCAACGCCGGGCCGTGAATTTAAGTATCAAAAGGTTGGGTGCTGTCATCAACTTTCTCAAGAGTGCCAACATCTTTGACACCCCCGAAACCAAACGTACCGTACTCAATGAACTGGTGCGGGTCAGACGAGAATGGCAGGATCACGGCTGGGCTCACGTCGAGCCAGATGCCAACTACGTCCTACTGCGGGACCGCCCTGAAGAGAGAGAAGATGCTGAGCAAGTTGATTCAAGAGCAGCCTAATTGCACGCGAACTCTGCCGAAATGAATTGAACAATAAGAAGGATGCCAGTAAACATCTATTCAACTGCTGCCCTGAATACTCCTTCGGTAGGGCGAAGGGCCTAACAGGTTTACCGGCACCCCGAATTCCTTCAGCCAAGACTTTATTGCTTTCTTCGTCAACTGGAGATTGCCCTGCAAGGCTTTCTAACCATGTTCCCCTGTGCCTTCATCCTCGGAGCCCTCAGTTCCATGTTCGCTCACTCCGACTTCGGCGTGGGTTACCCAGCCATCAAATGCTTGTGAAGGTGCTGGCAGAGTCACTTCGATGATTTGACCCGGTAAGAGATCTACTGGGGTGGTGGGACCAAGTTCCACTCCATTTGAAAGATGAACTTCCACCCGAACCTGCGCCAAAGTATCGTTAGTAGTATTTTGCACTGTGCCGGCAAAATTGTTGTCCTCGGCATGATAACCAATGATGAGGCGAGCGCCTCCGCGGACCGTATCAAAGGTTTCGTCCAGCGTTAGGAGTACTCCTGACGCTTCCTCACCGCGTTCGCCACCCAGGGAATCGCCTTGAGCTTCACGCTCAGATGCATGTTCCCCTGTGCCTTCGCCCTCGGAGCCCTCAGATCCAAGTTCGCTCACTCCGACTTCGGCGTGGGGTACCCAGCCATCAAATGCTTGTGAAGGTGCTGGCAGAGTCACTTCGATGATTTGACCAGGTAAAAGATCCACTGGGGTGGTGGGACCAAGTTCCACTCCATTTGAAAGGTGAACTTCCACCCGGACCTGCGCCAAAGTATCGTTAGTAGTATTTTGTACTGTGCCGGCAAAATTGTTGTCCTCGGCATGATAGCCAATGATGAGGCGAGCGCCTCCGCGGACCGTATCAAAGGTTTCGTCCAGCGTTAGGAGTTCTCCTGACGCTTCCTCACCGCGTTCGCCACCCCGGGAATCGCTTTGGGCTTCACGCTCAGATGCATGTTCCCCTGTGCCCTCACTTTCTATTACACAGCCGCCGATTCCGGTTCCTGCCAGGAAGGCTACTAACACCAATATCAACATCTTGGACCGCTTGGAAGGATGCCGGCCGGCCGCCTTGTTATCTCCTCCCTGGAATGTATCGAAAATTGGCTTTCTAGAGACGCTGAAATTATTGAATACATTCTTGGCTAACTGCCGCAGCATATGGATTCCCTCTGTTGGTTGTTTTACGAAGCCTTGTCTTCTAAGAGTGTGTATTGTCTCCAATGAATGTTAAGAAACAGTGAAGGAAATTCAAGGGTACTGCGAATGAAACCAAACGTTCCTTCCGGATTCTGGTCCCTTCCCAGTTCTTCATAGGCTAAAGGGATCTAATGTCTTTCAAACTGGTATTTGGTCTGACCTGATCCCGCTGCATTCTGATTCCTTCCATCTGTAATCTGTTCACACTTTGGCTCAACACAAGACAATTCGGTATTGAAGTTCAGTAATTGGGTGCGTTTTGGCGATGAGGTTGGCAAGGGTATTGTCTGCATTCTTGCCGAGACTGGCGGCACCCTAGGGTTGGCTTCGCGCAACCGAGCCAATTGGAAGAGACGGCCCGGGCAGCCCGCGGGCTGGGAGCGGTAGAGAAGATCAAATGTATAGATGTAGCGTATCCTCGCGTGATGCAGGTCAGGTCTGTGGATGGCAAAATGGAGCGGTAACCGTCCGACATTGGACATCAGAGCTTCTTGACAGCAACCCCATGAATATTGAAATGATCAGCCTGACGGTGCTGGACCTGCCTGGACGCACCAGCTTTTTTTCCCTTGCACGATCGCATGAAGACGGGCGCTTCTATTGGCGCTCACAGAGCCGCGGACCTACTGAAACCCAGATACACGTCTTGCATGTGCGCACCTCCAACGGAGTGGAGGGTGTGTGTACAGTGGGCGATGCCCGTTACTCGTCCTTCCGTGCCGATGAACTCGAGTTCATGCGTTGGCTGGCTGTGGGACAGGACGCCCTAGACAGGCGGGGGCTGCGGGATCGGCTTCACTACGCCACCCGGCATGCGTTCCTATCACCTGGCTGGTACGGAGCACTGGACAACTGCCTGTGGGACATTGCTGGGCAAGTGGCGGATCAGCCGGTCCACTTGCTGATAGGTAGCTGCCGGGAACAGTCCGAGGCCTACTACAACGTCCGCAGCGGGAATCTGGATACAGCGCTGTCCGACGCTGACCGTGCCCTCCAGGACGGATTC
The DNA here is from genome assembly GCA_965221225.1 of Caldilineaceae bacterium. Taxonomy (GTDB): domain Bacteria; phylum Chloroflexota; class Anaerolineae; order Caldilineales; family Caldilineaceae; genus Bin34. The sequence goes on along the minus strand of CBDCRV010000013.1, from coordinate 24,209 downwards.
GTCGCCATCAAGGACCACTTTTCCCAACCTTGGCAACGCAATGCGAAGTGGCTAAGGGCACTGCGGCACCAGACCGGAGAAGGGGTCGACTTGATGCATGACGCAGCTGGTTGCCAGTACACGTTTGAAGAGGCACTGGCCATTGGCAAAGTACTGGAGGAGGAAGGATTTCTTTGGTTTGAGGAGCCGCTGCCCGATCGCTCACTGGTGGAGCTGCAAATGCTCTGCCAAGCGCTGTCAATCCCTGTAATGGCACTGGAAACACTGATGCACGATCTGGATTTGTCTCGTGCGTGGCTGCAGGTCCGGGCCACTGATCTGGTGCGCGGCAATGCACGGATCGGGATCACCTCTCTTCTTGACCTGGCCAGCTTCGCCGCCCAGATGAACACCTCGGTAGAACTGAATGGATCTGGGGGTTTGTTTGGGCTGTTGCACGCTCACCTAACCTGCGCCATAGCCAACACATCGCGCTACGAATATTTTCCCGGCGGCAGCCGAGACACACTGGGACTGGAAATCGGTCTGCTAAACGCTCCCGTGCCGAAGAAGGGAATGGTCACGCCACCGGCCGGGCCGGGATGGGGCGCAGTATGGGATTGGGACAGGTTCAAGGCCAAGACCGTGGCCATTCTCTAATGTATGAGCGGTTTTGTAAGACGTTTAGCGTAAGGACTGGAACGGTAGGGAACTAAACTGCAGGCGGATTTAACGGCAGCCAGTCAACTTGGCCGCCATCACTCGGAAAGTTGACAGGAATTCCACCTCAGACAAGGCCACGGCTCTAGTCGAAAGCATTCCGAGTCATGCCGACTGGATGCATAAAAGGGCATCTTATTCCGGGTTCCTGGGTTGATGACAGCATGGTCGTAGGGAATTAAGGGCTTAGGAGGCTACACTGCCAAGCGATGGAATTGGCCTGCAAGGAGACTGTCGCCACCCTAACTGTGGCTGTGCGTGCCAACAGTGGCATATTGGCCAACTTGCTCCGTGCTTCGCAGGATACGACCTCCAGGCCACCATCTTGGCGTTGCTAATCCGAGAGTACCAGACATACCAAGAACAAGGGGAGCCAGATCCATCACCGGCAATGAAGACGGGAGCGGAACGAGCGCCACGGATGTAGGATCCTCTAGCTACGGGTCAGAGTCTGAGGCATTTTCGTCCGCAGGTAAGACCATGCGCAGCCGTTGAGCGCCGGCCCGCCGGAGAGACGTGCCCAGAGGCCCAGGAAGGACGCTTCCTGCGGTGGGGTGGCACCCGAGACCTACGGTGGAGTTGCCTGACCGTTCTCGTTTCTCCCCCAACATGCGACCGTACCACCCATCCGGATTCCACAGGTGTGGTAGGCTCCCGCACTCACGGCGGCAAATTGTCCACTCGGCGGCGTTGCCTGGCCGAAACCAATCCACCCCCAGCAGAAGACGGTGTCGTCGGTCAGCATCCCGCAGGTGTGGCCACCGCCAGCGCTGATGCTCGTGAACCTACCACCCAGCGGTGTTGCTTGGCCGTAATAGTTGTCTCCCCAGCATTGGACACTTCCGTCTGTCCGTACCCCGCAGGTGTGTGCATTCCCGGCACTGACGCTCGTGAACCTACCCCCCGGCGTTGCCTGGCCATCGAGGTCCCAACCCCAGCATTGGACACTTCCGTCTGTCCGTACCCCACAAGTGTGGGAGTGCCCGGCGCTAACGGTTTGGAACTTGCCGCCCGGCGGCGTTGCCTGGCCATCGCGGTCCCAACCCCAGCATTGGACCGAGTTGTCGATCTGCACCCCGCAAGTGTGGACACCCCCAGCGCTGACGGATTGGAACCACCCGCCCAGTGGCGTTGTCTGGCCGTTCCCGTTCGCACCCCAGCATTGGACGCTGTTGTCCAACCGCACCCCACAGGTGTGGTTGCCCCCGGCACTGACGGTAGCGAATTTGCCACCAGGCGTTGTCGTCTGACCGAAATAGTTGTCTCCCCAGCATTGGACGGTTCCGTCGGTCCACACGGCGCAGGTGTGGAGATGGCCACTACTGACCGAGGCGAAAGGCCCTCCTGTCTGCAGGTTGGCCGCTCCCGAAGCGTCTGAAGGCAAGCCCTGCGTGGGTGGCGGCCGGGAAGGGAGCGAGGTGGGTCCTGGCGTGTTCTGGGTGGAAGAGGCGGAGAAGGACGTCCCCCCGCCTGGGATGCAGAGGAACTGGCCCGTCTGGATTACGTTAATGTCCGCAATCCCGTTGGCTTGGGCGATACGTGCGGTGGTCACCCCATAGGCCAAGGCGATGCCCGACAGGCTCTCCCCCCTCTGTACCACGTGCGTGCGGGGGCAGGTGGGGGTCGTGGCCGGCATGGGCGTCGGCGGGACGGTCGGCGTGGGCAACAGCAGTGTCGGAGTAGCTGTCGGGCTGGAGGTGGGTACCGGGGTGGGACCTACCTTGGCCGTGGGTGCTGCGTCCACCGTCATCTCACCCGGGAGTCCGCAGGCCCCAGGCAGGACCAAGAGACACAGACTGGCCAGCAGGCAGTTTATTCTTTCGGGAAGCATGATCAAGGGGAGAAGGCTAGGGAAATCGAATCACGGGTCCTCAGGATTCCCCGTACCGGGAGAGGGTCTGTGCGCACCCACTGTCCCACACCGGCATGGACGCCTCCTAACGCTGCTCTCCCTGCGGTGTTAGAAAGCGATAGAGCGTGGTACTGCTTACGCCCACGGCCTGGCAGATGTGGGTGATGGACAGCGCGAGGGGTCCTGCATGAGGGTCTGCGCCGTCTGCAGCTTGTCCGCCATCATTACCCGGGGGCGGCTGCCCCGTCAGGGGCCGCTCCCGGATCAGGCCCCGTTCATATTCAGCCAGAGCCCCGAAGATCTGAAACACCCGGTGGCCTGTCGGGATCGTGGTATTCATCCGCTCCGTGAGCGAGACAAACTGGATGCCCTGCGCGTCCAGTGCATTGACAAAGCCCAGCAGATCCTGCAGGTTCCGCCCCAGGCGGTCGAGCCGCCACAACACCAGCACGGCGTTTTTCCGCATCTGCTCCCGGAGGCGCTGCAGCTCGGGCCGGTCGGCACAGGCCACGGAGCAGATATCGGTGAAAAGGCGCTCACAGCCGGCACCTTACAGGGCATCCTGCTGCAGGGCGTGGGTCTGTTCGTGGGTAAAGACGCGTGCATAGCCAAATTTCACGCCAGCATTTTGCCACAACCCGGTAGGACTTATAGGTATCAGGACATAGTTTTAGGCGGGGCTTTTATGGCGGTTTTGGGACGCTATTTCAGCGGTTTTTGGGTGTTTTCAGGAGTTTCCCTAGACCCAAATTTTTTGGGACGGCCTGTTAACTCCTCCGGTAAGTTGAATTGGATACTATCGGTAATCCCCACATCAATTGGCTATTCCCTATTTAGCTGCCCGCCTATGGGGCCATCTGCTTCAGATCCGTTTAAACAGGTAAAGGGATCCAGCTTTCAATTGCGGCTAAGCGAGGGGCGCGCTGGAGTTAACCCAAGGCTTGGCACGGGATGTCAAGGGACCATTTCAGGATAGTTGGCCTGGAGGCTGAAGGTGTGTTGAGCCCATAAGACTGCGGCGGCTGGAAAAGGGAGATCAATGACCACGTAAGCTTGAGGTTGCTCGCTGTTGCAGGTGGCATAGCAGAGATCGGGTTGCCGACCGCGCCTGCGGTCGCTGGTTAAGGACCAGCCAAGCGGCTGCAGTGGCTAGGCAGAACGGTCAGACATCTCAGAGATGGCAGGCCGCGCGAAGTGCAGCTGCACCAGCGCCAAAATCCGGAGCCCTGGCCCATAGTCAACGGCAGGCGTGTCCCGGGACACATTGGACTCCTGAACCTTGGGAATATTGGCGGAGTGAGTACCTGCCGACAGTCTTCCGTCGGCGTATGAGTCAGCGTTGCCAATATAATGAACAGTGCAGCGAAGAGTTGGTGTTGCAGGCCGCTACTGCCGAGGAGGAAGAACTGCTGGCCGAGCTTCGTCGACGGCTGGCTGGCAAGCCCTCAATGCTCGTATTAGAGATAGCAGCTGGCCAAGCGTGCGGGTTGAAAAGACAGACATGGCCTTAACCACATGGCCGTAACCAAGGACAAACTGCGCGACCCTACATAAAGTAAGTTGCCAACTACGATTCTTAAATTCTGCTCCGGAGTCTTGGATCTGGATACTGGCCCCTTTTAGTCCCATGCCGCAACGAATAATAGCGACAGTCGTCAAATCAGAGTAATCGACCTAGACTTTCCTGCGCCTCTGGAACCTGGCCAAGACGCCTGGCCAAAAAAATTCTTCTGGGTTGGAATGCTGGAGGCTAAGCTGGATCACGAAGCAGCTACTATGTGCAGATCGTAATAGGCACGGTCCTAGCCGGGGAGCTATCCCTCAAGATACTTATTGCAATGTTGCCAGTTCAAAGCGGACAAGAGTACATTCCTGGAGATGATTGAATTCACTTTGGGAACATTATTTGTCACGCTGTTGAGAGACTACGCAGAGGCTAGCAAGACCAGTATTTTTGTAGGCAGCCTTGAGTGCGCCATAGTGAACCAGGCGCAGATCCTGCAGTAACTTGGGGAGGTTGAGAAACTGCTCCGGGATAATGCCTTTTTGAAATCCATTTCGGGCAGGGACTCCATAGCTGCCAAAGGCTCTGGTGGTTTGCAAGGACAGGACGTAGCTAGGCGGATTGCTGGCATTCCCATTCAGGAATCTGACCACCTGCCTCGGGTGAACATTGACAAGGCCCATCAGGAAAGGGGAGCCGCATCATCTTAATTTGCTCCCGTCCCGCGGGTTTCATGTCTGACCACCGACACAAGACGGCCAACAATTCCTGTCCCTGAAGAGAAATGGAAAGGCGCACGTTGCGTGCCAAGAAAAGGCAATATAGAAAGTGACTGGAGATGAGTCGCCAGCTCCAACGAGGGGCGAAGCTCAACCACTATCGACGCCAACAGACGACTGATCTGCAAGGTTAACCCTTTTGGCTACGTTTGAATGGTTGGAGGAAGGCTAGGCCTTACTCAATCTCAGAGGAGATTCATTTTGGAGGGCACACATAGATTGTTCCTATACTTGACCGTTCGCCCTTTTCCTCCCCATCAGCGTTCTGATCCGTTAAGTCTCAATCTAAGCCTAATTCGAAGTCAGCAACTGGAACCCATGCCTCATGCGGAAATCTCTGAAGGCATCTGCCACTTATAGGGGGGCCTTTGAGACGCGTTTCAGCGCTGGCAGCGATTGATCCAGCTGAAATTACTAAGTGGGCAATCTGGCTATTGATGTTGATATCAGCAGCCTTGGCTAGCGCCGCACCGCGTATGGCGCTTGCAGTTCTGTTTCCTGAAATCGTAAGGGACATGAATTTGAGTCTAGTGCAAGTCGGGCTCATCTGGGGCACAGAAACCTTTACTGGCATTGTTGCTTCTGTACTGGGAGGCAGTCTCAGCGACCGATACGGTGCACGTGCCTCTCTGGTGACAGGATGCGTAATGGCGGGTTTTTTCGGACTGGCCAGAGGCTTTGCCCCCAATTATGGATACCTGCTGGCAGCATCCTTTCTAGTAGGCCCCTTCGCGGCTCTGATACCCATCAATCTTCATAAAGCGGGAGCCCAAATTTTCCCTTTGCGCCAACTTGCCATATCTAACGGCGGCGTATCCGTGGGCATGGCGCTAGGTTTCGTGACCGGGGCCTTCACGGCCGCCGCTTATCTTTCTCCTGCCTTGGGGGGATGGAGCAATGTGATGCGGCTGACGGGGGTAGTTAGCATGATGATCGGCTTGGTTTGGGCCCTGTTGCCCCGTTGGACAGGGGTAGCAAGAACAGATCCTCAGGCTGGAACTGCCAGCTTGCGGGAAAGCATTGTCTATGTTTGGGGCATTCGTGATGTCCGGATCATCTGCCTGGCTGTGCTCGGATACGGAGCCTGTGTGGAAGGCATGTTGGGGTACCTGCCTCTATATCTGCGAGAAATTGGCTGGATGGTGAACCGCGCAGATCTGGCACTCACGACTTTCCACATCGCAAGCATGGCAGCTACCATTCCCCTCACTCTTTTTTCTGATCACCTGCGGAATCGCCAAGGGTTTCTGGTTCTAGGGTCCTCTCTGCTGGCTTGCGCCACCCTCCTAGTGCCCATTTTGCCAGGCAATTCGTTGTTTGCTGCCATGCTGGTGGGGGGTCTGATGCGAGACGCATTTATGAGCGTATTCATTACTCGCTTGATGGAAAGCAAGGGGGTTGGACCGCAATATGCCGGCGGTGCCCTCGGCTTGGCTATGACTGGACTGCGTCTGGGCGGAGCCCTGTCGCCTCCTGCTGGCAACTCATTGGCCATCTTGGGAGCAGGGGCGCCCTTTCTGCTCTGGGCCCTGTTCTGTTCCCTTCCCATCTCTTTATTCCTAGGGCTGAAGGATCCTCAGCCCTAGGAATCTGCCTGTTATTCACTCAACAGGGCCCAACCGGAACTGCCCGGCTGAATGTACTCCAAAGGAAGAAACAGGAGAGCCAGACCTACAGATTGCCTCAGCCACAGACGGCCCAGAGCTTTGGCAATCCCTTTGGGCATCTTTATCAAAGATTAATGGTGTGCAATTTTCAATTCGGGGTGGGAAAGTTCCAGGTACCGTATCATTCGCCCTTTGGTGAGGAAATCTGATGGTCAGTTCTGATCCCAAAAGCCTACGGTGCAGTCCAACTTGCAATTCCGCTGTATAGACAGGAAACGGCTTCCGAGCAGAGAAGCAACTGTGGTGACAAAAGAGCGGGAAGAACTAAGGGCTCCTGTGGTGACGTACCTAAGTGAATCCTTCCCCCGAGGGGCTGGTTCGCGTTTCTAGATGGATTCTCCCTATGAGCCGAGGCAAAGAGCATCGTAGAAATTACGTGAGTTACTACATCCATACCTAAGAATGAAGTGACGATCTGCTTGTCCTGAACGGACAGAGGCTGTATGGACAAACGAGATTGGACTAATCCCGTTCCTGCCCATCTCTCCAATGGCGGAATGGCCTGGTTAATCTGAATTGAAAGTGAAGAGAATGCGCATTGTACTTCTAAGGCATGGCAAGCCTGATGTCGCTAAAGAAAAGAGTGTCTCTGCTAAAGGATTTACATCCTGGATTGATGCGTACGACCAAACAGACATATGCAAAGGCTCTCTTCCTATTCAAGTAACGGTTGATATCGCTAAGTCTTGCCAATCCAAAATGTGCAGCAACTTGCGGCGGTCGATGTGCTCGATGAAGACTGTTTGCCCCGGTGCAGAGTTCATGGAGAAGGATATATTTCGCGAATTTGAACTGCCTCATGGTACGTGGAATTGGCCTATCCTGAATCCTGTTGTATGGGCGGCCGTTTTCCGGGTACTTTGGTTCTTCGGCTATTCATACAAAGCGGAGCCCTTGACTATAGCGAAACTCAGAGCACAAAAGGCTGCCAGATTTCTATCTGACGAGGCTCAGAAAGAGCAGTCGGTGTTGCTGGTTGGGCATTACTTCATCCACCGAAAGATAGCCAAGTCACTCCTCCGAAACGGCTGGGTTGGCCCTGTCCAGCCTGATGGCAAATACTGGGGTGTGAGTGTGTATGAGAAATAAATTGAACGTGAAAGTAAATTATTGCCGCGACCTGACTTCATTCTCTCGGCCTGGAAAATTCGAGGAAAAGAAGCGAATGTGATTGGGGACAGCCATCGACCTGTGCAGAAATTTCGCCGCAATTAGAGATATACAATCCCTTTCCAAGAACCACCAACTGACAATCCCGCCCCATTTGCTCTAGTCCTCCAACAGCGCCTCCTCAATTGATCCTAAGCCAAAGCTGATTGTTCCAAGAAGTGTGGCAATAAAGTGCTTTGGCTCGGGTCCCTTATCGTCTATCGGAAACTGATGATCCTGACCCAAACAAGCTCAAAGGACGCCATGATGTTGGAGGTTTGGCGTTCGCAGGAACACCCTCTGGCAATTGACATCGACGTGCCTAGACAGTTGAACTAACTGGCATAGCTAGTGCCATGGGATTCGGGCTGACACAATGTCTCTATTCAATGATTTTCGGTTTCAGTCTTGAAATTCCTGCCAAAATTCCCCGCAGAAACATGGGAAGCTTTCAAGTTGTACGAAGGTTTCAATCCTGCTATGGACTTGAAGGAAGATGCGAGGTTTGGCACGAGACCAAGGCAGCTCCTACCGGGCAGTCGGCAAACGGAAACTAAAGCTCGCTCCCGTCTGATTCCGGTAATACTGTCAGGCTGCGTTACCTGCTGGATTTTCGGCGACTACACTGTAGGTTCCCTTCCAGAGCCATAACGCCCAACCCGCAGCTAACACCAAGAAGCAGGTACCTAGGAAGATAAAAGCTCCGAATATTCCCAGACGGGGGTCTTCAGCGATCACAGTAGGCAAGATGACGCCTAGAATTCCTATAAGGTTGAAGAGGAAATATTCGAAGGACAACATGTGATCTCGCAGATGGTAAGGCGTAAGGCTAAGTATCAGGTGGGTGGTGAAAGTCCAAATGAGAACGGCTCCGATAGATCGGAGAGCTACTCCCAAAAGCAAAATTCCAAAGGGCGGAACTGGCGCTTGCATATACATGCCTACGGCTACGATCAGGTAAGCGAAAGTTATTGCCTGGCGCAGTTTGCGATGGTCATTGCCAGTAAACAAGCGGACGACGATGGGGCTGAAGAAACTCACGAGTCCCCCCACGGAAAAGATATATCCCAACAGGAGGGAACCTGGACCGATATGTGGATAACGCTGGCTCAGAAGGATTTGTAGGATCTGCGTCGGTATGAAACTGAAGACTGTGACCACGGTCTTCTTAGTGGCCAACCATAGGAAATCCTTATTCGTGCGCAGAAAACGCATGAGGTCAGCATACGAGACTTCCGAATCGGCTGGGGTTTGGACCGAACCAGGTGAAGCCAGATCGCGGCGTGCAGTTTCGGAAGCAGATTGGTATTTGAGCTGAAACAGGCAGAATGCAGAGAGTAGGAACGTGGCCGCATCAATTGCGAAGGCGGCATCCGAACCCAGAAGGGTAGTCACTATGCCGCCAAGGGCTGTTCCTAACGCAATCATGCCAGTCCAACTGAGGGAACTCAGAGTATTGGCCGCACCCAACTCCTCTTCGTTGGCCACTATGTTTGGAAGGATAGCTGTCCGAATGGGGAAGAAAATACCGCTCAGAAATCCCTGTAGGCCGATTAACACATAAAACAGCCATAGTTGGTCGGGCGACTGGATCAGAATCAATCCCAACACCAGCAGACTCCGGATCAAGTCCGAAGCAATTAGAAGCGTGCGCCGCCGGAAACGTGCCACCACCAGAGGGACCAGAGGAGCTCCCAACACCGGTGCAAGTGTGCGAATTCCTATTAAGAGACTGATCGTGATTCCTGAAGGAGCCAATCTCGTCACCACTTCCGTAGCTGCGATGAAGTTGAACCAATCGCCAAAAAGGCTGATAACCAATGACAGCAGCAAGTAGCGAACATTGGCATTGTTTCGAAGGAGAGTGGCGTATTGGGTCAAATTGTTCTTGATACGATTTTCTCCCGATGTCTGGCCTTTAGCTTAGGTCCTCAGATGGTCTAGAGGCTCTGAGTAAATAGAGTGAAGGCATTGTAAATAGGAGCCTATTTCGAACTAGCAAAAAGAAGCGCAAGAGACTGCATGTTAGAAGACTACACTGTAATGAACATCTCAGTTTTTTCGCACCAATGTGAAGAGAGTAGTAGGAACTCACAAGCATAGATAAGCTGTGTATTGACCATAGCCAGCTCATTAGGACGTGACCGGTGTGGTTGCACAGTGTCAACGTGTAGGATTGCCTGACTCGACTTCCAACAGTCGGACGTTGGACAGTACAAAGTTCCGGTTCCTGGGCATGATTGCCGCTCTCGGTGCAAACTGTATCGGTTCGAATTAAGAATCTGCGAGGGGCCATCGACCAGTGTCTTTGGTCAGCACCGCCAAACTCCAGGGCCTCATTAACGTTTCTTCAATGTCGTTTTGCCCTCAGGTTTCCCCTTTTGGCCTGCAAAGTCTTTCAAGAGCCGCCTCTGACCCAGGGCACTGTTGAGATTGCTTCTTGCAGTGGTCAGCAAACACCTGGCTGAAGTTGTGACCATGTCCATGAATTAATCTAGAATCCCAAGTTCTTACCCGGCAGAATATGTTTAAACCGCATGTTCAGTACCCAGCCACTCAGCCCAGGGGACAAGACATGCGATTTTCACTCTTATCCTCCTACTTGCCAATTGCTAATGCAGATATTGAAGTTTGTACGCACGATCTCTCGGACAGATAAAAGACAGATGTCTGTCTGTGGTTGGAAAGGGCCATCTGATTCCCAATTTCTTGAGGTACGGTTGTTTTCCCGCTTCCGTCATCACTCAGTCCAATTTGAGGCAACCCCATGACGATACCCAGACCTGAACATCCTCGACCTGACTTCTATCGAGACTCATGGATCAATCTAAATGGCACTTGGCACTTTAGGTTTGACGAAAAGCTAGTGGGTGAAGGAATGCGTTGGCACCAGACGGGCGTTGTCAGTCACAGCGGGAGCACCATAGTTGTGCCATTCCCGTGGGAAAGCCAACTATCCGGTCAAGCGCGCACCGACTTCAAAGGGGCCGGCTGGTACGAACGAGACGTCACGATTCCCGCAGAGTGGGTAGGGCTGGATCCGATTCTGCATTTCGGGGCAGTGGACTGGGAGGCCCGGGTCTGGGTCAATGGGCATCTAGTGGCCGAACATGCCAACGGCTATCTACCCTTTTCCTGTAACTTGCGAGAGATAGTCTCTCCTGGCGAGACTGTGCGCGTTACAGTGCGTGCCTTTGATATCGCAGATGCCTCAACCTTGGTGGGCAAACAGGTGCCACGCTGGTACACCCACAGCAGTGGAATCTGGCAGACTGTCTGGTTGGAGGGACGGCATTCTAGCTACATCAAGGAAATGCCTGTCTTCCCAAACGTGGAACACGAGGTGGCTCTTGTCAAAGTGGGCTTGGAAGTGGCGGCAGGCAGCCGGGCAAGACTCGAGATCAGTTCTCCGCAAGGCTTATTTGAGGTGATTCAGTGGGAATCCTCTGCGGACGATGGAGGCGAGGCTCCAAAATTAGAAATCCAGCTCCCCAATGCCCAGCTGTGGACTCCTGATAACCCCTTTCTCTATGAAATTTTGGGCACATTGTACATTGAAGGTCAAGGGGAAATGGATCGGGTCTCCACATATTTTGGGATGCGCAGTTTTGGACGTGAAAAGTGGGGAGACAACCCCTTCGAATATCTCACGTTAAATGGAAATCCTATCTATTTGCGGGGTGCTTTGGATCAGGCCTTTTACCCGGAAAGTCTTTATGCATACCCCTCCGATGAGGCCATCAGGCAGGATATGGAACTGGCCAAAGCAGCAGGCCTCAATATGCTGCGCTGCCACATCAAGATCAATGAACCCCGCTATTACTACTGGGCGGACAAGCTGGGAATTCTGATTCATTACGACATGCCCAGCCCGGACTTGGACTCGCCGCGCATGCGCCAGATTTGCGAGGAAACCGTGTTCTCCATGATCCGGCGGGACTTCAACCATCCTTCCATCATGTTGTGGATCCTGTTCAACGAGACTTGGGGATTGGCTAATCAGAAGACGAAAGAAGGCCAAGAGTGGGTACGCCACATCTTCAAGACCGCCCAAGGCCTAGACGATACCAGGATGGTTGAGGACAATTCTCCTTGCCTTTATGACCATGTGGAAACCGACGTGAACTCCTGGCATTTCTATATCAACGACTACGCCAAAGCCCGCACCCACGTACAGCAGGTTGTGGATAAGACCTTCCCCGGATCAGCTTTCAACTACATAGGTGGCGGGAACGTGCAAGGCACAGAACCACTGATGAACAGCGAATATGGCGGCATCAGTGCAGCGATGGGAGACATGGATATCTCCTGGTGTTTCAAGTTCCTGACAACAGACATGCGGCGCCATGCCAAGATTTGTGGCTATGTGTACACGGAACTGACAGACATTGAATGGGAGCACAACGGTTTCTACAAATATGATCGTTCGCGCAAGCACTTTGGCTATGAAGACTTTGTGAAAGGGATGACTGTATCGGACCTTAATGCGCCGCTCTTTGTAGGATTGGACTGCCCTCCTTGCCAGACACTGGTCCCTGGGACAGTATTCTCTGCCCCCGCTTTTGTCTCCAATTGGGGCGATGATCTACCGGAGGCCACACTGGAATGGACGGTCACGCTGATGGATCGGCTGGGCAACACCCATACCGGCCCGTCAAGTATCTCTACGGTGATTCCGCGTCAATTTGACGTGTTGGCACTGATAGACCCCGTTGCTTTCGACGTAGGAGAGGTAGAAGGGCTGGCCACCGTGGCTTTGCGCCTGCAGGATGCTAACGGAATGGTTCTGCATCGAAATTATGTGAATGTAGAAGTAGCCCGCGGAGATTCTCCTCGAGTGGAAGAAACCCCAGCAGGAACCGTAATTCGCTTCGCTCCCGGCGGCTTCCACAATTGCAGTTGGCCTGTTCCCGGTACGTCCCCCGAAGGTAGCAAGACCAGCGGCATTGGAGCGGGGTCATTGGAATACAAAGTGCGAATACCAGACAGCGTAGATTTCGAGAATTTGACACGTTTGGAGTTAAGACTGGAATTGGGTTCCCGCGGCCACATGTTTGAAAAGCTTTCATGGCCGCCTCGCAATTGGCGGCACCACACGCCGCAGACCATGGAAAAGCGATTCCCCACTGCAGTGGATGTGTATGTGGGTGGGGCAAAGGTAAAAACGCTGCAGTTAGAGGATGATCCTGCAGATGCACGAGGTGTACTGAGCCATCACTACGACTTCGAACCTGGTTCCTACGGCTATCTGCAATCCGTCGTCCTGGACCGTCAGGCTCTGGCGGCAGTGCACTTGGACCCGGAAGCGAGGCTTCTGTCCATCTGTCTGGATTCGCAAGGGTGCGGTTCGGGACGGGGTTTCTCAGTGTACGGAGAGCGAGCCGGCCGGTATCCCATGGATCCCACTCTGATTCTTAGCTAGGGTGCCCTAAAAGGTCATGGCCAAGACCACCTATGCGGACATTTACTCCATGGTCCGGCAGGTACCACGGGGACAGGTTTCCACCTATGGACAGATCGCTCTTCTGGTAGGCCGCTGCACTCCACGCATGGTAGGGTATGCGATGGCGGGTCTGAACTTCGATTCGGATGTGCCTTGGCATCGAGTGATTAACCGGCTGGGACGAATCAGCCCGCGCGCCGGGGACGGGGCCGAACTACAGCGAGAGTTGCTCCGGCGGGAGGGAGTGGGTTTTGATGATACGGGAGCCATACCCTTGCATAAATACCGCTGGCCGGGCCCCTATGTCGCGGAGCCGGACCCTGATTCATACAATGCCGAGTAACTGTCACGGCGGCTGGCTCCCATTTGACCAGCATCCAACTAGGTAAGGATTTCTCCATGAAAGCCATCACTGTACAGAGTGACCAGCCCGGCAATCCTATGGCATGGACCGAAGTACCGGATCCAGACTTTAGCCCTGATGAAGTTCTGGTCGACATTCAGGCCACTTCTTTAAATAGGGCCGACCTGCTGCAACGTGCCGGTAACTATCCGATACCCCCTGGGTCTTCCCCCTATATGGGTCTGGAAATGGCGGGTACCGTGGCGGCTGTTGGGTCCAATGTTTCCGACTGGCAGAAAGGTGACAGAGTCTATGCCTTGCTCAATGGCGGCGGATATGCAGAGAAAGTAAGTGTGCCTGGTTCCATGCTGCTGCCCATACTTGACGAGTGGGAGTTCATTTATGCAGGGGCCATTCCTGAAGTCTTTCTTACCGCCTATCTGAATCTCTTCATGGAAGCCGGTCTCCAACCCGGAGATACAGTATTGATGCACGGGGGAGCCAGTGGCGTTGGGACTGCAGGCATTCAGATGGCTCATTATGCGGGCTGCAAGGTACTGGTGACCGCGGGGACAGAAGAAAAGACGGCGCGCTGTCGGGAATTGGGCGCGGACCTGGCAGTGAACTACAAGGAGCGGGACTTCGTTGCAGAAATTCAAGACTTCACGGACGGGGCAGGTGTAGACGTAATCATGGATATGGTGGGCGCTGCATATTTAGAGCGAAACCTGAGTTTGCTCAAGGTATACGGACGCATCGTAGTGATCGCCCTGCTTGGCGGGGCCACGACGCAGATCAACCTTGGCCAAGTGATGCGACCCCGCCTGCGCCTGATTGGGTCTGTGTTACGCCCTCGAAGCGTCGCTGAGAAGGTAGGCATCATCCGGAAATTTGAAGAGCAGTTTGGCGCACACCTGCGAAATGGTCGCATTCAGCCAATCATTGACTCCGTGTATCCCATCGAGCAAGCTAACGAAGCTCAAGCTCGCATGGCGGCCAATTTGAATATTGGCAAGATCGTGATGCGGACACGGTAACCGCTGTTGTGCGAAAGGTAGGAAATAGGCACTAACAAACAGGCCAACGGGAACGAAGTGGGCCCCTTGGGATTCGAACCCAAAACCCACGGCTTAAAAGGCCGTTGCTCTGCCAAATTGAGCCAGAGGCCCTCGCTCCGCTAACGAACAACGAATATATCATAGGGTCAGGTTTCACGGGTCGAAATACGTGACAGCTGCAGGCATATCGGGCCCGCCTCACTGTCGCTGCTTAGAACTTTCCCCGAGAGCGGAAATCCTTCCAGGGTGTCGGGGCTGGTAGTACCCGCTCTACATAGAAGTAGCCCTTCCAAGGCACAAACTAAACCCGGTTTCCTTCCGGTACTTACGCGCCTCTCAAAGTTAGAGTCTTAGGCCACCAAGAAATATTCGGGGATCTTCGCATCCATAGCCACCCTGCTGGTCTGCCGCAAGCATAATTGGACCTTGACATGCAAAGATGAACTGGCACAGGAAAATCAGCGTTCAATCAAGTACGGAATCCTTGAGACGAGAAGCTGCGAGTACTCAATCGCGTCCGAAGCGATTTTCAACAGCAGCTGCCCTAACCGGATTGGGCTGATGCCAGGCGGGAAAGTGGGGCTGTGTCTGCCTTGATTTAGAGAGTACAATTCAGTTTGGTCTGGAGGCTCTGATCAGAACTGACTCAGATGGCCTATCTAGGAATGTTGCGGGCATTGACCGCACTGGATGAATTCAAGAGCTGGAGGTACAACGGTGGGGTCCCGAGAAGAATCTGTTTACAGCATGCTGGGCGTTCGTCCTGCAGTTAACGCGGCCGGCCCGCGCACAATTATGGGTGGATCAAGGGTATCTCCCACAGTGCTCGCTGCGGCGGATGCTGCCAACCGACACTTTGTGGTGATGGAGGACTTACAGAGGCAGACGGGAGAGCTAGTAGCTGAAAGACTAGGTGCCGAAATGGGGCTGGTAACCCCAGGCTGCGCCGCCGCTATGACCTTATCCGTCGCGGCCTTAATGACTGGTACGGACCCGGAGAAAATCGCCCAGATTCCCGACACTACCGGCATGAAGGATGAAATCATCATTCAAAAGTGTCAGCGTTATAGCTATGATCGGGCCCTAACTTTGAGTGGGGCAAAGTTGGTGGAAGTTGGGGACGAAAAGGGCGCCACAGTTGAGGATATTGCGGCCGCGATCAATTCCCAAACCTTGGCGGTACACTACCTGGCGGTGGAATTCCACTATCAGTCCTTGACCTTCGAGGAGCTGCGAGATGTTGCGCATAGCCACGATCTGCCATTGATAGTCGATGCAGCTTGTGTGGTTTATCCGTTGGAGCTTATGCGGTACTATCCGTCTAATGGCGCCGACTTGGTCTGCTATGGAGCCAAGTATTTTGGTTCATTCCACGGTACAGGCCTGCTGGCCGGCAAGCGGGAATATTTGGAAGCTGCCCACGCCCATACCTTCGTGAGTTTCGAAGTCAAGCAAAACAGAGCCTTCGGTCGACCTCTCAAGCTAGATCGACAGGACATCGTAGGTACCATGACCGCTCTTTCCGAATGGTGGGAAATGGATCATGAAGAGCGGCTGGCCGAGCTTGAGGCCCGCGGCAAGACCGTCATGCAGGCAGTCAAGGACGTGCCATATTTGTCCGCTGAGTGGGTCACGATACCCAGCGCTGTGTTGCAGCGGGTTGAGCTACAAGAGAAGGAAGACAGCCCTCTGACACTAGAAGAGATCCAGACAGAGCTCAAGAATGGCGAAACCTCCATAGAGTGCGTAATCAATGCAGGAAAACTACAACTGATCATGAATCAGTTGTACGAGGGTGAGGCCGAAATCATAGCTGAACGCCTCCAAGAAATATTGAAGATCTAGCCTTACAAGGGGTCTGGGCGGCGACAGTCAGTGGTATGGTCTGAGAATCGTTCCCAAAGTGGCTCTTTCCTCTGGCAGACAATCTGGGAGAAACCCTCTCTGTTCTCAATGCGTTTAGGATAGACTGAGCCGAGTTTAGGGTGTCCAGTCTTAAATTAATCTTCTCTTCAGTGTTCTTGCGAAGAAGCTAGTGATTCGATTGCGCCACTGTCTGGGTGCAACCACAGACCCATAGGATCGTGTGCTTATCATCTAGCACTAGGGCTAATGGATTGAGGGGTCGGTGGTCCGTATCATTGGAGGCTGCACGAAATTGCAGCATAAACACGCGTTGCTGCTGCGCCCTGCAAGCGGAGGGAATCTCAATAGATGAGAACCACTGTATGTTTGGTCTGTCTCTTTGCCAGCTGGAACGACAGAATTTCCGTGCAAAGCCGGGCCCGATGATGTAATCGTCGTACTGGGGCCTGTGCCCGAAAAGGGCCAAGTTCTTGATTCGTTCATACTTGAATTTGGCTTGTCAGTGTATGTGATGCTACTCCAAAAGGCCGGAAGCTGGGGAGACAGACCTGTGCGGGGACATTGATAAACACTAAAATGTAGAAAGTGAGCGCTGGTGTCCGGGTTAACTTGCATGGGGCGCAAGAACATCCTTAGAAGCCGTGAACTCGCCGATTCGGAGAGAGTGAGTCTTTGCACACTCCTGCACTGAACAGGTTTTTTCTGAAAGGAATCTGCTGCCTGCCCTACTAATCGCGATGGGGCGCCATGTGATTCACATCTCAGACTGGAGTGGCGTCTTAGACTCTACTTCCGAGTCAAAGACCTTGCGACAACCGAAGGGCAGGTTCCTATAGACACAAAAGGCAGTAGGTGTATAGGAGAAATTCGGTTTAATAGTGCGAATAGTTAATCAACTTTGGGTTCAAGTTCTCAGATGAATCCTATAGCGCCACCCGATGTCTTTATCTGCGGCGGTGTGCTTCACCCACGACGAGACATTGAAATCCTCTTACCGGTTTTAGAGATGACCTGAGATTTCCTTGAACCTCTTTTGTGAGCCCTGTATGCGTTTTCTTCTGAGAGACGCGTGCCTTCGGAAAGAACGGAAATCGATGCTGAAGACGAGCCACGAACAAGACTAGGCCTCTCAATTCTGATCTGGACGTCGGCTGACGGACAGTCAAAGCGCCAGTTGTTGTATGAACGCCGAGCACTGGTAAGTCCTTGCGCGGGCCATTGGATGCCCCGGCAGGCAGCGGACGTGTGGCCGCGGAGGAATCTAGGGACGATCTGCTGGTCTACTTGTGGGCAATTGCCCCAGTGGCACTTTGCATTACAACCGCAATCAAGACCCCCTTTCCGTTGAAAGGCAAATACCTATAGTGACCGGTCCCCTCAGAAATATGCCCACTTATCATTTTCCGTATTAGGGGCCCTTCGCTCGCCTATTGTTTGAAAAGGAAATCGAATCTAGTGCTGAGTTGTTGCAACAGAATCTGGCTACAGGAGTCTATGCAAGCAAATGAACTAATTGAATCAGTGGAGCAGCAGGACAGCCATTCAACAGCTGCCACCGGGATTCCAATAGATGGCTCTTTGCAATTCTCCCAATAGGAAAAAGTGGGGAGGTGCTAATAGAGTACAAGCATGTAATGCCAAGTTGTGGGATGGTCCTAACGCACGGATAGGGGGGTTCAATTGTGGAAACAATTCAATATTTCAATGGGAAGTTCTACCGTAGAATGCCCTGCCAGATCTCTTGAGTTGGAGTTATGCCGCTAGAAGTCTCAGAACAATAACTGGCATTTGTCCGTTCGACACACTTTAGTGTCTTGGTTTCTTGAAGCCCTGCAGCGTAGTCCGCTCCCGATTTCTTTCTTCGGGGAGGTAAGGCCATGCCTGCACTCGCGTGTACATGCTTCAAAATGCGATTCTGGACCCAGGAATTACATCGAGGCCGCCGATTACATTGAGGACTACAAGGTACAATCGGCAGTAAATCTAGTGGACTGGTACAGTCCTAAAGCCTCTCGAATGATCAAGATTGTATATATCCCTTTTGGCCCTCGACAAAGAAGCGGATACAGTGGATGTAGTTACGTCCCAAAGGGGTCTCAATCTCTTTAGAATTAGGTGCCGAATTAAAGGAGAGAATTCCTGTGCTTTTGGGGCCGGTTGTTTCTTTATGATTCCTTGGCGCCAAAGTGAAGTCATGCCTATGTCCGAGGCAGTCGCATTCATAGTCTCTTGTGCATCTTGTTGAGAGACCCGTAAGCGTCCCCGCCCCCTTTTTCACCCCGCTACAAGAGGGCCCGATCGAATCCTAGGCCTTGGGAGTAATGTTTTGCCTTCAAATCTGGTTTGGGGCAAAAGCTAATTTGCCCCGTGTATTAAGGGCGACAGCCTGAAGAATTCTATGAATAGTCTGAACAATAACGAATTGGCAATGCTTCTTCATGGCGGCGAGTCGGACCGTGTAGAGTTCAAAGAATCAAAGGCCAGCGTGGAAACCATAAGGGAAGCCATCTGTGCCTTTGCCAACGATCTGCCGGGCCACAGTCAGCCAGGAGTCATTTTTGTTGGAGTCAAGGACGATGGCACAAGCGCAGAGCTGACCATCACCGACGAATTGCTGCGTACCTTGGCCGATATGAAGACTGATGGCAACATTCTGCCTCCGCCTTCCTTAACGGTGGAAAAGCGGACTCTGGAAGGCACAACAGTGGCGCTTATAACGGTGCGCCCATCCGACTCCCCTCCTGTCAGATGCAGGGGCAAGATTCTGATCCGGACGGGGCCCAGACGCGGGGTGGCCACGTCTCAGGACGAACGAATTCTTAACGAGAAGCGCCGTTACGGCAATCTTCCGTTTGATGTACAACCAATCCCTGCCGCCTCCGTCAGCGATCTGAATATCAGTCAATTCGAAAATGAATATTTGCCGAACGCCGTATCCCCGGAAATCTTGGAAGCCAACGATCGTACTCAAGAAGAACAACTGGCTGCGACAAAAATGACTTCTTCAGCAGACAGTCCCATTGCAACCGTACTGGGACTTCTGGTAATAGGAAGCAATCCGAGCGAGTACTTGCCCGGGGCCTATGTGCAATTCCTCAAGATAGATGGCAAGGAACTATCCGACGATGTCGTGGACCAAGAAGCGATTAGGGGTACGGTCTCTGATATTTTGCTTCGGGTTGACAATAAGATGCAGGCTCACAATCGAACTGCCGTCGATTTTGTTTCAGGGTCTATAGAGCGTCGCACAGAACTCTATCCCACGATTGCATTGCAGCAGGTAGTGCGAAACGCGATATTGCATCGCACATATGAGAACACAAATGCTCCGGTTCGGATTAACTGGTTTCTCGATCGCATTGAGGTATTGAGTCCCGGTGGCCCATTTGGAGAAGTATCGCCTGAGAATTTCGGCAGTTTGAGCCTTACGGATTACAGGAATCCCAATCTGGCCGAATCTTTGAGGGTGTTGGGATTCGTGCAACGCTTTGGCGCTGGTATACCTTTGGCGCGCCGCTCCTTGCAGGAAGCCGGGCATCCTCCCCTTAGGTTTTCGACGAAGGACAATCATGTCTTGGCTACGATTTTCGGCATGGAGAGTGAGCTATGACGACGGCTCCAGTCCTTACATTTTTTAATAATAAAGGCGGAGTGGGAAAGACGTCTCTTGTCTATCATTTGGCATGGATGCTGTCCGGTCTCGGACACCGAGTGCTGGCATGTGATCTGGATCCTCAGGCGAATCTAACTGCTGCATTTCTGCCGGAAATACAGCTAGAGAGTCTTTGGTCGCCAAGAAATCAGGTTGGGTCAACAGGGAACACCATATATCAATGTTTAAAGCCTCTCACGGAAGTGGGGGACGTAAAGGATCCAAGTCCAGTAGTAATTGCACCTGAACTTTCTTTGATTCCTGGAGATCTAGCTCTCGCCGGGTATGAAGACATTTTGTCCTCTGTTTGGCCCGACGCATTGGGAACAAGCAATTTATTTCGCCCTCTTAGAATTTTGACCTCGTTTTACTGGGTGATGCAGCAGGCCGCAACAGGCATGAATGCAACCGTAATTCTGGCCGATGTCGGTCCAAATCTTGGGGCCATTAACCGTGCGGCACTGATTGCCACAGACTACGTCATTGTGCCATTGGGGGCGGATATATTTTCACTCCAGGGCTTGCGCAATCTGGGCCCAACTCTCCAGAGCTGGCGAATGGAATGGAGCATGCGCAGGGACAACGAGTCATTTGAAGGAGGTTTCCTCTTGCCTCAGGGTAAGATGCGTCCTGCAGGCTACGTTGTCCAACAGCATGGAGTGCGGCTAAGCCGACCCGTTAAGGCGTACGACAGGTGGGTCAACAGAATGCCGAAAGAATATGCTAAGAATCTGTTGGAGCAAGACAAACAGGAATATCCTTCTACGCCTTTGGAGGACCCACATTGTTTGGCTACAGTGAAACATTACCGCAGCCTCGTACCCATGGCGCAGGAAGTTCGTAAACCTGTTTTTGAGCTGACCCCCGCGGATGGGGCAATAGGGAGCCATGCCACAGCGGTAAGGGCCGCCTACAAGAATTTTCGGGACTTGGCACAACAGATCTGTGAAAAGACTGGAACAGGCCTAAAAGCCTGAGACCTTCTCGTGCTTGACATAGCTACGGACCCGTAGGACTGGGTTGAGTCAGTGTCAAGAGTCTATAGTGTAGACAGTTTTCGATGCAGACTCCCGCGAGTCGTCCGTAGTTGCAGCTCACTCGGTGACCAGTGGCAGTCTCATGGACATTCACGCTGGAGGCCAATGCAGTGTGAGTTGACTTTACATGGTGTTAATCGATTGTGTCGCCGATGCCTGGCTCTAGAAGTCCCATTGAGAAGCCCCTTCTTGTGGCTTCCGCACACCAGGGATGGGAGTCGTCGTTTCCCCGGAGTGGCTTGGGGATAGCGGTGTCAGGTGAGGCCGGAGCGGGTTGCCCGGGCTCTCAACGCATGCCGCCAGCGGTCTGGGGACTTGGGGGCAGAGGGTCAGAGCTGCAGAATGGCCAAGTTCCCGCGGAAACGCACAGTACGGGTTCAGGTGGGGAACGGCAGCAGTGAGATAGAGTTGGGCGGCGGCCCGGTGCGCGTCGCCTGACCTGCCGGACAGGTGCGGTTAACCGCCGCCTTTGATCTGGAAATCCGCCTTGAGGAAGTGGGTCCGGGCCGGTCGTGAGGGCACTTGGGTGCTCCGGGTGCTCCTGGCGTCACTCTGTCCGGGTGCTCCTGGCGTCACTCTGCAGGCGGGTGAGACCATTCCCACAGGCCGCATCAGCGATGGTTGCGGTTACCAATACGCCGGCGTCCCGTACACTCTGAACCCCCAGCTCCAGCGTGTCTTGGGCATCCGGCGCACCTCGGGGTCAGGTACGGACACGATGCAGTCCCGCCTCAGCGTAAATGAAACTTCGGTCTTTGGCTCTTGGGAGAAAGGCACGAAAGGGGGAGGCCTAGGCCTTTCTGGCTTGTACCGGATTTCAATGGATCAATCAATGCAAGCTAGCGGTTGGGATGGGAATAAGCAGTCCGGGCGACTTCTGTCTAGCTTCACAAATTTAAAAGCCTTCTAGATTGCTGTCCTATCTCTTAGGCAGCAGCACAGAATGTGAATGTTCCCAACTTCCACCAAGGGATTCGGAAGTTTCGCATTAGTAATTGTAGGAGGACAACAAAATTCAAAGCCTCTCAAAAATCGACTGTGCCAGCGCGCGGTGTTGAAACTTGGCATACAAATTCTCCCTTCTCCAACGGTGGAAACTGGCTCCAATACAGTTAAGGCCCAATTTGCATGTGGCAAAAGCATATGCGATTTGTGCAGTCTTAAGGACTGGCTAGCAACCTCCTGTCGGATTACACGCCCTGAAAATGTGGGCTGTCCAGGCTGTGTAGAGTGCTGAGTCAGTATGTGGCTGAATGTTGCAGGTAACGTCTATGGACTTGGGGAGGACTTGGCGAAGGGCACTTTTTATGAATCTACTATCAGAATATTTGCGGGCGGCAGGCTCACGAGCCAAAACTGTCTTGGATAGCACTGAGCCGAAACCAGAACAAGGGTTCCCGGCACCAAGAATTCCTATCCATATTGCGCAATCTGACGGCAATTATTGTCGCCAGAACTGGTCTATTTGCCTCTTCAAGGTAGACATCACCCTCGACCTTGAGATTCCTAGTTTTTCAGCACAATTGAAAGAGTCTGAGGGGGTTCTAGTTCTTAGAGAACAATTGGGACCGACAGCCACGGCAATTCAAAAAAAGTCTCTCAGGCATATTCACAACCAGAAAATGGCATGCAGGTATTAGGGAAGGTCTGAATAAGTCGCGCCTGTGGATGCAACAAATTATAGTTACATAGCTTGCAGCTGGGAGAGGAAGAGCTCATGGACCCGCAACCCACTTTTGCCGAACTGGAATATGACCAGAAGAAAAAGACCACGCACCGCGAGCGGTTCTTGGCGCGCATGGATGCCTTGATCCCGTGGGAGGAACTGGAGGCCGAGATTGCCCCGTTCTACCCGCGCCGCGGCCAGGGTCGGCCGCCCTACCCACTGGCGGTGATGTTGCGGGTGCATTGCCTGCAGCTCTTTTACCATCGCAGTGACCCGGGGATGGAAGACGATCTGTATGAAATTGAATCGCTGCGGCGCTTTGCGGGTCTGCGCCTGGGGGGTGCGATTCCGGACGAAACCACTATTCTCAACTTTCGCCATCTGCTGGAGCGGCACGGCCTGGGCGACATCTTGCTCAGCCGCATCAACCAGCATCTGGCCGCCCGCGGACTGCGCCTGCGCGAGGGCACAGTCGTGGATTCCACGCTGATCGCAGCCCCCTCCTCGACCCAGCATGAGCAGAAAGCCCGGGATCCGGAGATGCACCAGACGCGCAAGGGTAAAAACTGATATTTCGGCATGAAGCTGCACATCGGCGTAGACGTGGTGTCGGGGTGGGTGCACAGTCTGGTCACCACGCCCGCCCACGTGCACGATCTGACCCCGGTACCGGAGCTGCTACACGGGTGCGAACGCCTGGTGTGGGGGGATGCCGGCTATCAGGGCCTCCCCAAGCGGCCGGAACACCAGGACCGGGACGTGCAATGGCACGTCGCCCGGCGGCCCGGGGTGCGCCGCACCTTGGACCCGGACAGCCCGGCGGCGCGGGTGGAGCGGGCCAAATCCTCACTGCGGGCCCAAGTAGAGCATCCGTTTCGCACCGTGAAACGGCACTTCGGCTACGACAAAGTCCGCTACCGCGGCCAGCACAAAAACCGGCAACGACTGGCCCTGCTGCTGGGATTTCACAATCTGTTGCGCGCGTCGCCCTGTCTGGCCGCCTGACGCGGGCTGCACGCGCCCCCAAGCGGGCGCAGACGGCCTCCACAGGGCCTGGGACCCCCTGAAACACCCCTGATTCCCGCCGCTCCCGCCGATTCTGGCCCAAATACGGGCCCTTGCAGCCGACCGCTGCCTGAAGCCCGCTCAGACCGGTCTTGCTCAGAAGTTCCTTAGATGTCTCTGCTTCCTTGAAATCCAGGTCCGCCCGCGGCCACATAGCCACGGCTCTCGCCTCTGGGAGAGGCACTTACCCAGAAAGAAAACAGCTGTCCAGAACGCACATAAAATCGAAACTGCACGGGCCGATTCTGAAGCTGAGAAAGATCCTCGACCCCCTGCCAGCAGACTCTTACTTTGGTGGCGTCCGTCCTTAGGGGGTGACATAGAGAGCGAGTGAAAGGAGCCAGAACTTGGCCTTGCTCATCCAGGACCTCCACTCGCATTTCGCCAGCAGCAGTCTGTACGTTAACAAAAAGGTGGCTACCCGAAAAT
>CBDCRV010000012.1:0-11983 GCA_965221225.1 Caldilineaceae bacterium | reverse complement strand
CACGTACAAGAGCAGCATAAGAACTGGGTTCGGGATTTGCACTACTCATGCATGTCTGCCCTCTATCTGCAGAAAGTTCATGTAGACGATCTTGGAACTCCGACAAATTATTTAGAGTCGCTAAGAATGTTGGACCTGTACCGTCCAAGCCGGCACAGATGCTGGTGGCCAACCGTTCTTCGGGCGGAGAATGAGTCGAGTCGCTAATCCAGATTGCTGCTCTATCCCGCCGTTCTGCAAGCACATAACTCATCATGACGGGCCCGAAAGCGATATATTCGGTGGGTAATGCGCTGCTGGTTTCTGGATTTTCACCCAATTCCTTAGCTAGTTCGATAAGAATGACGGTTGCATAAAGATCAGCCATGTCTTCAACGTACGTTGTGCCATAGCGATTGGCTATATCCTGGGCCTTTGCAACAGATTGTCCAAGGTTGTCAATGCCGCGAGCAGCGACTGGATCTTCCATTAAGAGATGCCCAAATTCGTGGAGGGCCACAGCCAGAATGCCACTGGTTGCCGCTGAGGTGTACTCCAAGGAGGAGGGGAACGCCGTTTCTATCTGGGAAAAGGTGAGCCACATTTGGGTAAGAAATTCCTGGCACAAGACTACGAATTTTCTTCCCGAACGGGTAACGGCATACGCGTTCGCCTGACCGCAAGTCTGAACCTCGACTTGTACAGAGCTGGTGGCATCTGTCTGTTTGGCCGCATGTTTCACTAGGAAGTTGAATAGGGCCCCTGTCTTTGGAGCTTCTTTCGACACTAAAACTGGCAACAAGCCGATGTAGGGAAAAGAGACTTGATCAGTTTGCACCCACTGCATATGACTGGTCCCGGCTGTCTGCACCGCCAGCCACGTCCCTTCTCGATTGCGACCCAATACCAATAGCGGCTGCCCGGAATTCACCTCGCCAATTTTGGAGTGAAAACTGCTTGGACCGGCCCTGAGGGTTGTCAAAGTCTTGGTCAGTATTGATGCATCAAATGCTGAGTCTGTTTCCAACACCGGCAAATTGGCGGGAATGTGGTCAACCAACTCAAACCATATCCAGGTACCGCGCGCCAACTTGAGCCAATCCTGGCCAGGTGATTGACCGATAGGTAGCACTGAATGTCCCGCTGGAGCGACTTCAACAATGTCAAATTCCAATCCTGGACCCGAACGCAGATTGGAACCATGCAGGGTTTGCACCATCAGCCCTGTTTCAGATTGAACCTGATTCTGAGGAGGAGCTGCTCGATAGCTGATGTTTCGGGATTGCAAAGCTGGCCGCGGGGTCACCGATGCTGGAACACTGTTGAGCTTTTCGGCGATCAGTGCGAGGCCACAGTCCTATCAAGGCCACCAGCAACAAGGCGCCGACCATCCACGGCATGCATGGCAAACCGCCCCTTTTCGTTTCCCAATTCGGAACGTGAATTAATTTCGGCTGGTCGCTCATGGTCAAGAATGTCCCGCATAGGTTTTCAACCTAGAGATGGGACCATCTGCTCGAATTGTATGCCAACAACCCAGAGAAGGCCCTGAGTACAGTCGGACTGCCCAGAGCGATGGCATATTGAATTAGGGTCAAATCGGCGCTGGTGAATGGCGAGGTTCACAATCGTCCTAAGCGAGTCTCCGTCTTGGCCGTTATCTCCGCCTCCCCTCTAGCTGCCAGTTTTGCACAGCGGGAAGTTCTCAGTTGGGGACGATCCCAAACTCCACAAATTGCTGGAGGTCCTGATTCTGGCCGTGCTTTCGAAGTTCTGCGTCTTGGGGTCCCGGCCCCGCACATAGAGCGCGCGAGGGCCCCTGTCAATATCGTGAATTTGGACCAAGTGGCCATGGAAAGCAAAGCCATCCCACGCCTGTGAGCTGGGCCGCCTCAAAGGCTGAAGGTGCAGGCTAAACAGCGACCCCCTATTCCTATAGTAGGTGACCCCCGAAAGTCGCTACTGAATTCCCAACTGCCCGCAAGCCGTGGGCACTGGAACTTGGATGTGGCCAGCCGGGAGGACGAATTTCTCCATCTCGCAAGCCACTCCCCACTACATGGCCGTCCTACAGCGTGTTATCCATACGCTTTTGCGTTGGTATTCCAGCGCAAACTTAGGCATTGCCAACAGATGCCGCCTAGCTGGCTGGAACCTGGTTCAAGGGGCGGACATCATGGGTGTTTAGCGACTTTCAAATAGCCCCTTCAATGTGCAGCGCGCCCATAGTCCAGAATGTGTTGGGCTGCCAATTGGTCATGCAACTTGAATTAAGGCTTAATACTGAGGGTCAAATGACTTGAGCCTGTGAGCGGCGATTGGCCGACGGGGTCTCACGCCAAGAAAGAGGCTGCAGTTAGACTGGACATGCAACCCATGGGTAAAGTAGCGCGCCGTTCACCAATTGAACCGGTTGAGCAGATCCCGATTTTTGAAAGTACTTACTTTAGGACGAAGTAACCCAAGGCTACTTCGTCCTAAATGTCCCTGATAAGACTTCCTCAAGGGGACCGCGGTCACTCATGGGACGTCAGGACCGGCCTTCGGACAAAACGCGGTCTAAGGCCCTAGATCCTCCAGAATATGGACTAGGAAGCAGACCACACTAATGAATCCCTAAGAAGCTTCCTAGGGAATTCCAGGTTCCAACTGTGGAAGTTTCTCAGGCGTGTTCGCGTGCCATCTGGCTGTGCCTGCCTCGCCACCAAGTCACCAAGAAGGCAACGGCCATTGCGATTACGGACAGACCCACTGTGAAGGGCAGGGTCATCATCAGGATGAGTCGACTGGCTTCAGGTTGTACGCCCCCGACTGGGACATTCAACACGGACTGGATGATGATGAACAGAAGCAAGACAACCCATACAGAGACCGTCACCAAGGCTGTCCTCAGAATTGTCCGACTGGCTGAGTGGATGTGCCGTCTTCGCCACCACGTTGTGAAGAATGCAGCGCCGATTGCAATTACAGACAGCCCTACAGTGAAGGGCAGTGTCATCATCAAGAAGAGTCGGCTGGCTTCAGGTTGTACACCGCCAATTGGGATACCCAACAGGGACTGGGCAATAACAATCAGGATCAAC
Source organism: Caldilineaceae bacterium (assembly GCA_965221225.1). Lineage (GTDB taxonomy): Bacteria > Chloroflexota > Anaerolineae > Caldilineales > Caldilineaceae > Bin34. Next base: position 8,921 of record CBDCRV010000012.1, on the reverse strand, counting down.
ACTGCCCAGACACCGGCTATCCCTAGAACTGTTCGCTTTACGATTGGACTCCACATAAATGCACCTACGAATAAATGTCAGAATTCGCCTTAGAGTTCCCCGCATTTTTGTGAGCCTCTGGCGAAGGAAGGGATTGTATAGCTAGAATAAGGTTCAATTCGCTGGAATTGTCCCATTGTCTTGAAGCGGAGCAAGGGATAGAGGCAATTGGCGAATTCAAGAATCCGCAAACGGAAATGATGCCCTTGCCGGTTAGATTCTCAACTCCAGAAGAAGCCCCAGCGGACACAGTAGCCCTTCAGGCGGGCCGCTGCGTTGTACGGAACGGCCGTAAGTCCTCCATGGGGAAGAACAACCTCGCGTTGAATGTGCGCCCGCGCACACGAGGTGCAAGCATCTTTTCTTGGTGTATGCACACAATCGACAGACTGAAGCCATTCAGGTTTCCAATTCATCAAGCCATTGTAATTTCTCGATGCCTGGCCAAAAAGGTTAGTTGTGGGCGGCTTGAGTTCGAAAAGAGACAATTCTGTTTCTTTGGTTTGGCAAGGTCGGGAGAAAAGAGAATGCAAGTTTCCGCTGCGAAAAGCGCCTGAAGGGAGCTTTCTGGGGGTGAGATTCGTCGATTGGCTTAAGCCACCCCAAGCTGCCTGATGGTGAGTATGTCCCTAATTCCTAACGGGGGAAGGCTACGTAGTACGAAGAAGCAAAGCTTTGGTACAGTGATGTCGCTCCGCCTGGGCCAGACCCAAGTAGTGGAAGTTCAATCAAGACAGGATCATTGATTTCGTTCGCTGAAGTCTCGAGCACTCTCTCTTGGTGGATCTTGGTTTTCGAGTATGTCAATGGATGTTTCCGTCAACGGCACTGCTTGAGTTCCCGGAGAAGCTGTGGCATCAGTCTTGCACTGAGGTAGGAAATTCAGAGATGTGCTTGTGGCTGGTTCCCATCCTCAGCATCTGGCAAGTCAAGAGATCTGATCATGCTTCCCAATGTTAGGTTCATCGATCTCAGGAATTAGCGGGGTCACGCTATGGGCTGGGTTCCTTCCACAAACGTACTGTAAATCGGCTCTCCTCTTCTATCAGTTCCGGCTCCGTTCCATTGTGTGCGCGCATACCTGGAAAAACCTTGTTTCGTATTCCCATTCCCCGAGCGTCTACATAACCGTAGTCCCGCATCACGTTCACCAATGTCTGGTTCCGGGCATAACGCATTCCTGACTTCATTCCTTCAATGGTTACTGTGTTTGGCAATCGACCAGGGCTCTGAATCTCGAGACGATTAGGAAAAATGGACAGCAAGATGTCTGTACCTGAAATACTGTAGTCACGGTGTACCAAGGCGTTGACAAGTATCTCGCGTATCGCTTCCTCAGGGTATTCCCAACGCTCATGCCGTTGCGCACCTTCGAGCCAAGACGCAGGCTCTGTGTTGCGCCGGACAAAGTCCCAGGCTCTGTCAACTATCCCTGGCTCCAATGTTGTATCACTGTGGCCTCCCAACGGGGCCATCGGGCCTTTTATTTCTTCGTCTGAACGGGTCTCGTAGCTCGGTTCGACGCCGGGATAGCAAATTGCACGGAGGCCTGACTGGGGAAGGAATCGTCTGGGGTTCAGGCCGAACAAAAGCATCCCGTCGACTGTCAACGCAGTATGCTCCAACGAATCCGTGGCCAAATCTAGGTTAATGCACAAAGATTCCAGAAAACCGGAGTCGCTTTCTAGACGCACGTCTCCTCCTAATACACGGACCAGATAGTCCCGAATGCGTCGGTGGTCCAGGTCTGCGAGGTTGGTCCCAAGTACCGGCTTAAGTCCGTATCGCAGCCCTCCCGACTGCTGATAGAGACGCTGTTCCTCCTCGCGTGAGGCGTCTCGGGTGACTGTCCCCACTCGAACTTGAGTTACCCAAGCCGAATCGCGTTTTACCTTGTAAGGTTTATCCGGCGCATTGGCCTGTAGAGCGATCATCCCCACGGTAATGCCTGGCTCCCACTCCGAAGTTTCCCAATAGGGAATGAAAGCAGGCTGCACGTGGTCCCGCGCTGCCTGCATCACCCATTCTTCAGCATCGCTCTGTTCCCGGGCTAGCCCGGGAACTGTAAGATCATCCTCTACACCCAACAGAATGTATCCGCCTTCGAGATTAAGCAGCGCGGACATCTCTTTGGCGAGCCCTTCGGGTCGAATGTCGTCCCGCTTGAACTCGACTCCCGAGTTTTCCCCATTGCGGATCAGTGCGATCAGATCTGACTTGTTCACGGCGTTCCTCAGAATCCGTACTTCAATCTACGGGTTTCAAAAGCTTCTTTACCGCCTTCGAGTATTTCTTCAACGAGCTCACGCACTTGCTGGGAATCAATAGATCCCATGTGGTCAGCCTTAATTTCTGCGTATCCTTGCTCTGCTTCTCCAGAAGCAGTAAGACCTAGAATCAGCTCGGCGTCACCCAGCACCGGAATGTTGGCGTTGTGAGTAGTAAAAATAAATTGGCGCCGCCGCTTTGCAACGCGCATGCTAGGTACCACGCCCTCCGTAATGAAACGGTTGTCGAGATCATCTTCTGGCTGGTCTATGATCAACGGCGCTTCGGAATCCAGCAACAGTAGCAGTAATACCGCAGTAGCCTTCTGACCAGTCGAGAGCCGGTCAAGGGTTTTCCAAGAAGGAGGTTCGCCTGACGGGGCGGTGCTAAGTAGGATTTCGGTTGTAGGTGGAAGTTCCAACTCCTCGATTTTCATTAGGGATTCGTGGGACGCGTTTACCAGTCGTTGTGCTTGGGCCATTGGTACCGCATACGTTTTGTGGAGGCTTTCAGCACCTTCTCTACAGCATTTCACGAACTGGGGTAAAGACAGATCTTGAGAATTCCTCAATTGGTCAATTGCCTCAGAAAGACGGCCTCCGATCTCACTTCTAAGAGCTTCAAAAAAGGGCTCGCGCTCCCCGGATGCGGTCACTTCCACTTTGACCCGATTGTGCAACTGTTGACTGACATTCCGCGCGGCCTTATCCAAAAGCCGGAATTCTGTCGCTTTGATCTCCTCCCATTCTGCCAACAGTGCGAGCCGCTGGTTTGCAAGTTCCTCTTCCTGCCTCTTCAACAGAATGCCATGTTCCTGCAAGGGCCGAAGTCCTTCGATTTCGCCCCGCAGACGAATAAATTCCTCCCCGTCCACCGCCGATTTCTTCAGATCGCGCAGAATTGTCCGGTACTCCACTTCGACTTCCTGTTTCCTTTCCTCCCAGCGGCCTCGTATATTCTCCATTTCCTTTGCGGCACGACTGAGTGCATCTTCCAACAGACTTGCCACACGCTCCAGATCTGCATTCAGACTCCTAAGCTTGGGTTCTGCTTCTGCCAGAATTGCTCCGCCTGGGAGGTCTTCAATAGCCCTGGGGGACAAGAAAACCAAGTCCAAGGGCAACTCTTGTCTTACCGAATCCATCGCGTCATGGAACACTTTCAAACGTTCAGGAATGGAATCAAGAATCCTTTCTTCGCGAACTAGCAGACTTCGTTGTTGCAGACGCTCTTCAAGGCCCGCATCCTGGTATCTGACCAGTGTTTCTTCCAGTGCTGGCAAGGTTGCCAATTGATCGTCTATCTGTTGGAGTTCAGACCTAATCTCTGTGATCGTACGCCTCGTCTGCGCAAGATTGCGGTGCACACTGGTTTTGCGCCGATCCAAGGTTTCATCGCGGTCGATGAAACGGTTGAGCAACAAAGTGCGCTTCTCGGGGCTTTTTGTAAGTTCAGAGATCTCATGTTGCCCGAAGATTTCAACGCGCGGCAGGATATCCTTGGGCAACAGGTTCGAAATCTGGCCGGTCTCGTCCCGGACCACTGGCGGATTCGGAACTATCCTTTCGATCAGGTACTCACGTCTAGATGGGCGAAGAGAGCGCAACTGCAAAGAGAGTTTCGTGGCAGGACGAAGTACCTGTCGGACGATCCCGGCGTGAGCCCTCTGCGAATCCTCCCCGATCGGCTCAAGATCCAGGACGTATCGCAGGCTCTCGATGACTGTTGACTTCCCTGCTCCCCGGCCCCCAACTAGAACGTTCAAATTGGGATTGAAATGTATCTTGGTACCATCTAGAAATCCTGAATCCCAAGTTAGGCTGAGGATCTCTGCGTGTTCCTCAGGTACCGGGTCGGTTTGTAGCCGTATCCTGGATTCGGGGTCAAGAAAGGCCTGCCGTAGACCTTCTATTGTGACTTCCGACATCTTGATCCAGCAGGTGGCGGTGGAGTCGGACAGCTCTGCAGGCTCACTTACATCTTTGGCGTTGACCACGGCCACCGCCAGATTCTTCCCTGCCGGGTGACTACGTTGGTATTCTGGGTCCTCGTTACTGATGATTCTAGATATGCCCGCATGCAGATTTGAGACGGGCCCTGGAATCTGAATTGCGCATAGTTCGGCGCTGCGCCACGCATCTATTCTGGCCTGACCCGAAAGAACCGTGAACAATCCTTTGCTGCTATTGGCATGAGCCGCGATTCCGATTCCGCCTTGCTGCTGGACCGTTGCCAGAACACCTCCAAAAGGCTGGTTTGCCAGGTCAGAGGAAGCTGTGGTTTCCCGGATTCCCAGTTCGCCCAAGAAACGCCCTAGAGTCTCCTCTTCGGTCGCTGGAGGATAGATACAGAGGATATGAATGCCTTCTGAAGAGGAAATCTCAAAACCGGGGAATATTGTAATGTTCTTCCCTGCTGCAGCACGCCTGAATGCTTTCACTCCCTTAGCATCGTTGTGGTTGGTTACAGCAATAACGGAAACGCCAATTTCCAAGGCTTTTTCTATCATCCCCAACGCATATGAATCCTCATCACCGCCAGGCTGGATTCCCCGAAACTGCTTGCCGTAGGCATGGGGATTGACTTGCAAGGCGCAGCGGTGGAAGTGGGCCCCGGACGACGGCCTTGTTCCTCTCGCAGCGGATCTGTCCGTGTTCATTCCCCAGATACCTCGTATGACGAATTTAATTCCGCGAAAGCAGCAGATTTAGTCATCCCACAAATTCGCTCCATCCCGCGAATTCATTTGGGCGTTTTCGGAACGGTTAGTGGATGGTTTCCGCAAAATACTCTCAATGATGTGCTTCCTGACTCCAAGGGACCAAATGTACATACGCCCATCCTCGGGCAAACTACTCTAAAAGATTCAGAACTATTTGTAGCTGGCGCCATCGAAATTGTCAGCTTCTCTTGATGCAGCTTGCCAACATGGGGGCCGATTCAGGTGCCGCAGCTCTTGCTCGGGGGAACCAAAGGGTCTGCACTCTATCCCTACAGTTGAAGAATCTGTAACCAACCTCTTCCGATTTCTCAAGGGAAGTTTAGATTCTCCAAGAAAGATGTATGTCTCTGCCACCTTGGGGATGTCATCTTGTCCAAATAGAGTGCTGCAGCGAATTCCCAATGTTTCCAACTTAACTATATTCCATAGAGGAATTGGATGCTGCAGTGATGGAGCGAGCTAGGATGGTTCAATAGTTTGCTCATGGAGCTGCCCAAAGCTTCGCAAGGCGCTAAGGAAGTCGGTCCTCGGCAGACGATACTCCGGGCGGATCAACGGTGGGTGTTAGTAGGAGCTCCTGCAAATACTCTTCCCGCCCTGGGAAGGGCTTCTTTTTCCAAGGTTGACGCCCGACTTTTCCGAGCTCGTGCTTACAGGGGATTTCCTCCTTTCCTCTGGGTTGAGTGCTGTGGATAATGCTTCTTCGCAAGTCAGAATCCACGGTCCTTTGGAGTGTAGTTGCCGTTCTGGCCCAAGAGCAGATATGCCACGAACTGAACTTACAACGGCCTGCAAGCAGCAGCGGACAGTACCAAGGGAGGTAAGGCAAAGGGCATAGTCGGTTCGGGCAGCTGTCCTAGAATGGGACGGGAGCACTGTAATCAACCCTGACTTTCCCATTAATGCAAAAGTGAAAAAGAGGACTGCCGAAACTCCGCGGTTCCAGGGGAGCGCCTAGTTTCATTCTCTTGTTTTCTGGGACTTGCCCAAAGGCGGATTCACGAATCACTTTCTTGGACAAGAATCAGCTTTCCCAAAGCGAATCGATGGCGCGGGAGCTTAGTCGGCGGAATTACAGAATCAATACTTGCGCAATTGCTTTGGCTATATGCTGAATTTCTGGATTTATCCGATATCAAGAGGCAAGACCGTCGGAGCAGAGCGACATCGACTTTGGGTCCGCGTTTGCCCGGCACAAGGAAACTTCCAACACGGGGTAGCGGCCGCGGGCCTTGGGAATCAGTGGGCGGTTCTTGCTGACCCCCGGTTCGGAGTCAAGAGAAAATATTCATGCCACACCAGGAAGTGATTGGAAAGTACGCCAATTTACAGTGATCTAAGGCAGACTGAACATATCACCACCGGTCAGGGAAGGTCAACGAGTCTGAAGTCCATCGAATGGCCATAGATCTATGCACCGCCGTAGCCTGACCGGCTACCAGTGAGGATTACAACGCCAGGCAATCATTACCACTAGCGTTAGTCGGGTTGCAGAACGGAGTTGCGACCTCCAAGCCAGGGGCCCAGCTAACTAGGCAACCCGGCGCATAGGGGCGTTCCCAAAACCCCGAGTTGCCTATATCCAATATGAACTGATTTGGCCCTAGATCGACTTCCCACGCCCTTCCGAAGTCGGTCCAGAAACCCCTGACTGGGGGGTAAGTTGAGGCTGTCGCGAGCCTGATGCAGGACCAGCTACACCACCTGGGCTATGCTTTGCACCGTGGCGTGGCGCAACTGGGTGCTGCGAGGAAATGGCTCGCTCTGTTGGAAGGCACCCATTGCCCGCAAATTACAAAGCGACGAAATCCGCATCCTGAAACAGCCGCGGCACAGCACTTGGCACCGAGCCCGTTGAAACTGTCGTGCCTTGGTCTGTGCAGTTAACTATTTTCGGGCGCCCCCAGATGGCCTGTGTCGAAACCTGGCCCTGCATCTCTTTTATCTTGCCGTCTATGCCGATCTGCGTATTGAATCCTAACTGGTTTCAAATTAGAAATACCGCCCCGCCGACCGGACAAAGGTCTTCGGACTGACTTCTAGGGTCTTTTGAGACGGCTGTCCCGTACTCCGCCACGAGCGTCGGAAATGCATCTTGCAACCAGAGCAGAGCACGATACAAATATTATGGACCGTTCGAGCTCCTGACCCCTCGATTGCGGGAAGGCCGACTACGGGTTACTCCCGCTGCGGAGAATTCGACCACGTACCGCGGTCTGAACGGTCGTGTCGTCACGGCGACGGACTGGATGCGATCTACCCGGTACGATCGGTGTACCCCGCTGTCGGCACGGATGGCATGGAGGAGGATATTGCCAATCCTCGTCCGCCTCAGAGAGTACGGCTCAATCAGCCGATGGTGCCCGCCGTAGCCGAGATCCACCAGCAAGCGGTTGATGGCAGCGAACCTAACAGGTTCCAGTAGGAACCCCCAGTCCGATTCCCAAAAAGGCTGAGGTGGTGCCCAAGATTCCTCGTCTTCATTTAGAGGTGCCGGCTCTAGTTTCTCAACTGGCTCGGTGCCATCGAGCCACTCGAAGACGCGCGGCACCTCCGACCAGAAGTGGTCGAAGTTCGGAAGAGCCCGCATTTGGTGCCACAGCACACCCTCCCACTCGCTCGCCATTTCCGCCCACTTCGGCGCAGCGAGGATACTTTCGGTTGAGGGGATGGGTATACCTTGGGCCTGGCACTTTTGTTCAAGTACTTCAAGCATTAGTTCGGCGTGCTGGCGGAAATCGGGCGTGCGGAAGAGGTTGACGACGTCATACAAATCACCCGGGCTTGGACACTCACCCAACGCCTGTAGCATTTCTGCAAAGATTTCCTCCAAACTATAGCAACGAACCTGCCCTGGGTCGGGCAAGGCATCTGGGTATTCATGGTTGATCGGCCTCAAGACCGACGGACGCGCGACAAAGTCGTCTTTAGTAAGGTCGAGCGTGATGCGGCCTGGGCTGGGAGTGTTGCGGGGCCCGCGATAGTAAACGTGGGCTTCGGCGGACTGACCGGTTGGTCGGTTCCGGTAAGTAGGTGCTTGCAGAGTAAAGTCAATGCCGGATTCTTGGCTGACTCGGTCTAGCACGCGCGAGATCGCCGTAAGCACTTCATTGGGTTCGATGGGGCCATTCTCAAGCGCCGTGAAGTCGAGATCCTCCGAGAAGCGGTAGGTCTCGATGTAGCATTTCTTTAGGCACATCCCACCTTTTAACACCCAAGTCGAATGTAACTGGGGATCGGCACCAATGCCCCAAAGGACCCACCCCAGAACGTAGTCCTTCTCCACTACATCTTCGCGGAGCCCCCAACGCCGAACGCGATCTTTGAAATCGGCGCGGCTGATCACGGGTAACTCCCGTTACAGTAGCCAGTCACTGCGAATTCACACGGAGGTTGCACCGAGCCAGAATTTGGGCCTTCTGCGGTCCATTGGGATCGAGCCGGCTCACCCCCATAATAATTGTGCGACGGCAAGCCTTGCCGAATTCCATGTCAGGGATCCCCGCTCGTTCCGCCAAGAATCCGAGCCGTCTGAACACGGAGCCTCGACCAATCCGGTCGCCATACGGTAGAAGCTTTCCTTGGTCGGCGCGCTCACTTTCTACATATGCGGGTAAGACTTCAGACGCGAGCAACCCACCTTCTGCTACAGACCGGACATCGAGGATGCCAAAATCGGTGAGTTGAAGGCCTGACACATTCGCCGCTACTCTGTGTCGCCAAGCCCGGCATTTCCCATTTGGAATTGGATATCCCCTGCCTTCCATTCAACACTCAAGACTTACTTTGCTCTTGGTGTATTTTGGGGTATTGCATAAGTACTAAGGTTAGACGAAACGGGAACCTATACGTTGCCGCTCGTGGCATCAGGTTGTTTCTATGACATTTCTCA
>CBDCRV010000011.1:0-22487 GCA_965221225.1 Caldilineaceae bacterium | reverse complement strand
GCGAAACTATTGACCGCAACGGGCGCGTGATCGAACTTTAACTCTTTGAGAACCAGTTGAGTGGAGAGATCCCACCGGAACTAGACAACCTCTCCAACCTACAACATCTTTACTTCTTCAGGAATCAGTTGAGCGGCCAGATCCCATCGGAACTAGGCAGCCTTTCCAGCTTGGAAACGATGTTCCTCTCTGGTAACCAATTTAGCGGGGGAATACCACCGGAGCTGGGCCGCCTGTCTGATTTGCTGCCGGCGTACCTCTCTGAGAACCAGTTGAACGGGTGTGTCCCCAAGTGGTTGAGGGGGATACCCGACAATGATTTTCACCAGCTTGGGCTGCCCGTATGCGGAGCGTCCGGGACAGTTCAGTCACCTTCGGTTGGCTCCCTCGTCGCGTGCCCTTCCGCCAGGCATCTTTAAGATTCCCTTGAACCTTGGGACCGCCTGGTGGGAAGCGTTCGACCCCACTAGGCAGGTTAGGCCAATCCGCTAAGTTGGGCCGATTAGATCACTCGCGACCCTCTCTACTGCGACAGCGGCAGCGGCGAACTGGTTGGAGTGGTGATCTGCCTGACTGGCGCCGGGTGGACGGAAGGAATCCATGCCGTACAGTGCGATTTCGTCCACCCCTATGTCGGTAATCTCCGCCAGTCCTCCCTTGAAAGCCGCTTGAGTTCGATCTTCATTTGTTTGGTTCCGGGGCCGATGCCCGAGTGCCGCTCTTGACACCAGACGGTGCTTCCGCTATCACGCGGATAAAGCCACCGACAACACTGGGCCATACGCATGCGTGACAAAATGAACCAAGATACTGTTCATTGCTCGTCGCTTGTCTTCCCACGTCCCGACACTTCAGAAAGATCGGGCTGATATGGGTCAGAGAAAGTCTGAAGGACGAAGTTGCCTTGGGCGCAGTAATTTATGAAGGGGTGCTTAATTGAAGACGCGTCTCCTGCACACAGGCCTACTGCTCCGCCAGCTGTCCATAGCCGCAGGTGCGGCAACACGGGCCCGTCTTCTTTGAGAAGATACAAAACACTATCTGCGCGAGGCTCTTCCTCATACTCGCAAAGCTAGGCTTTGACAACCAACTCGCTAACAGGCGGTGGCCCTCATGCCGCGCGGCGAGTATCTCCTCCGTAGAGAAAACTCCGCGCTCCCACCCGGCGCGGCGCTGTCGGAAACGCTCTACGGCTCTTTGTCGGTAGGCGCGCTCCTGCGCAGGAGAGGGAACCAGATACGCAACCAGCTTGCCGTACCGGGTTATGGCAATGGTTTCTCCGTGCTCGACTACACGGAGGAGTTCCGCCCAGTGCTCCTTGGCTACTGAGGCTTGAATCTCGCGCATATCTGAATCCAGCCCTTTGTTTTGGCCAAACTGTTCTTGCAATTGTCCGCTATCCAGGTCAACGAGAAGAATGTGGACCACCTCGGTACTGAATCTTTGGGTCGCCAGTGGCAATCGCGGGGACCCGCGTTCCTATACCTTCCACATTTATGGGCGGCTACTCGTGTTGGGGGAACTTTCGCAGTATGAAATAGACACGAAAATCTATGGTACTCATGCCCGTTGGACTTGAAGCCAGCACTTAGTCGGACGACTCCATTTGTGCGGGGTGCTTAGTCCTTAAGGAGGACTCTTCCGTGTTCAGGGAAGAGAGCGACATTGGGGACTGCGAGGATGGCTCCGACTTTGACAGGTACTACATCTCAGGTAGATAATATCCCTTGGAAGGGGTAATAATCAAGTTGTGATATATTTCAAAAGCATACTTTGAGAACCTCATGGCTCCTGCTGCTGAAAAAAACCTGGCTGGGGTGACGGGTCGGCGGCGGAAGCAATTGATGCTGCTGCACCGGTCATTCCACAGCCCGTTCGACGCACGGCAGGCCGCATCCGTGCTCGACATCGATCTTGATCGTACACGCCGTCTTCTTGCAGCGTTTGCCGATGGTGGCTGGCTTGCCCGTGTGCGTAAGGGCTGGTACATAGGTGTGCCCATGGATGCATCCGAGCCGGGAGAGTGGCGGGAAGATCCCTGGGTGGTCGCGTCGACGCTCTTCTCTCCTGGCTACATTGGCGGGTGGAGTGCTGTTGAGCATTGGGGACTTACCGACCAGATCTTCAACGTTATCTATGTTGTCGCCGGACGGAAGGTCGCGCCAACCCGACAGACCATACAGGGGACCGAATTCCTGATCCGAACTGTGCCCGGACGGGCCTTGTTCGGGACACGCCGTGTCTGGCGTCAACGCGTAGCAGTGAATGTATCAGATCCCCATCGCACCCTGATTGACATCCTAGATGTCCCGGCGGGGGCAGGCGGCATGCTTCACGCGTCCGAGGTCCTGCAGGCGTATTTCGAGAGCGATCACGCAGACCAAGCGAAACTCCTGAAGTACGGAGACCGGCTTGGTCGGGGCACTGTGTTCAAACGGCTAGGTTACCTGACGGAACGAGCGAATATCGCTGACGACGACTTCGTCGAAGCATGCCGCAGCCGAATCACCAGAGGCGTGAGCCGCTTGGACCCCAGCGGACCACCGAAGGGGCGTATCGTAGCTAGGTGGAACCTTCGCGTTAACACCTGGCGACTTGCCACCGACAAAGAAGACGGGTTTTGATCAGCCGCGCCGATATCGACGATCGTGTTCGTCTCTGGGGACTTTGTGAAGACGTGGTTGAAAAGGACTACGTTCTCGGTTGGGTCCTATGGGGGATAGGCACCGATCCACTGCTGCACCGAACATGGGTGTTCAAAGGGGGAACATGTCTGAAGAAATGCTATATCGAGACTTGCCGGTTTTCAGAGGACCTTGACTTCACGGTGCTCGAAGAAGGGCCCATGAGCAGGGGGAGGTGACTGAGGCCATCTCCGGCGTTTTAGATAGGGTCAACCAAGAGCCAGGAATTGATTTTGCAAAGAGGTTCCCTGCTTACCAGCGTCGGCGGACAGGTCGTTCGGCCGGGGTGCGTGTCTACTATCGAGGGCCTCGCAACACTCCCAGCCCAGCGAGTGTCAAATTCGACCTTACAAAGGATGAATTGGTCGTGTGCCCGCCGATCTTGAGGTCGATCAGCCACGACTACCCCGATGTGTTGCCCCCGCCAGGGCAGGTCCGTTGTTACAGTTTTGAGGAAGTCTTCGCAGAGAAGCTGCGGGCTATGGGAGAGCGGTCCCGCCCGAGGAAGCTGTATGACATAGTCAACCTCTTCCGCCGGACCGACTTGCACCCGTACGCCAATCTCGTCCTTGAGGTTCTCGAACAGAAGTGCAAATCCAAAGGTGTACTCGTGCCCTCAGTCATGAATATCCACTCGTCGCCGATGTTCGAGGAACTGAAAAGCGAAACGTATGGCGTGCATTGCCCTGTCTGCGGGAAGCCGTTCCACCGTGTGCTTCGGAGCGAACGCTTGCGGCCCCTCAGAGAACCTGTTGGCACTTGGAACTGCTCAGGGAAGGTCAGGCTTTGTGGAGAGTGTCGAATGATCCTTCCAGCTTGGCGCGACCGGCAGTCCCAGCATCCTGCAGTGTCTCCCCTTGCCCTAGTTAGCAATTGTCATTTGCCTTCCGGGTGCCTTTATTTCTACGGAATCAAGCGTCCCCCTTTAAGAGCTAGAGTTCGGCATTACAAACTCGCAAGTGGGACCCATGGCGTGGCTCAATCTATTGTCGAGCGTTGCCAGGGGACATTCAAGTCCCTCTGCCAATGCTACATACCAAGCGTCGTAGCTGGTCAAATTGAGCCTCAAGAGCCAAATACGTTCAGCGAAGGGCGCGAATGGGAAGAGGGCCAAATCGAGCAACAGCAGATCCTGATGGGCCCTAGTAGCCTCGGATCTTGTGATCTGCCCAGCTCCCTCCAATCTGCGGAGCACGTTGCTAACTTCCGCCAGAACCAGCTCAGGACCAGCAAGGGACATGCGGGAAATAATGGATTCTGCCCACTTCCCTGCAGCTCCGATGTCCACCAATGCCGCAACCAGAACCGACGCGTCAACAACCGTAGTCACACCTGGTCCGCGTCACGCGCACGCAAGATCTCCGATACCTCTACACGCGTTTCCTCCAATTCCTTTCGATCGCGAACTCTCTGAAGCCACACGCCAATGGAAGGACGCGAAGCAATGCGTTCCAATTCACAGCGAAGGAACTCCTGCATGGATTGGCGTTGAAGTGCCGCCCGCACAGCAAGTTCGTCACGAACTTCCTCGGGTACACCTCTAATGGTGATCTGTACTGGCATGCAAGCATTATGACATTGTTGACTGCATTTTGCCATTCAGCGGTGGGCAATGCCTACTGGTCGTGAGGCCGGGTGGGAAAGTCCCGCGTATTTATAGTGGCACTACTTGCTTTCTAGGTGCCATAGACAAACCTCTATCTGGCCTGTTTGTAAGGGATCTTTTTCAGAGCTGGGAGTCTGAAGTGGAGAGTAAATGGAACAAGCAGGGAACTTTAATATATTTTGCTTTTAGCTGTTTCCAATGATCAGATTTCGTGTGAAGAAGAGTCTAGACTACGGTAGGTGGTGCCTGGGCTCTTCGACCGATTGGAACTTGATCCGGACGCCTGGAAAGAGGTGGTTCCAGCTCAGTCGGTGAAATCGCACTGCCATTTGACCTAAGAAACCCAGTCCAAACACGGGCACGCTGTCGCCCCAGCCCACTTAGGCCCAACGTACGCCATTCATTACAGCCTAGGCCAGGGTGAAAAAAGAAGCTGCCTCAAGAGGGACTGAGTTTGGTATTCGCCACAGAGTACCAGCCGCAAACGCATTCAGATTCCTGTGTCGTCCCCGAGTCGCAGCCCGGTCCCTCCCACCCAACTAGGGCCTTTACCACCACCAACGTCCTGCACCAATCTAATATTGGTGTAGCCGGGCGTAAGGGATACCTCGACATATAAAGTGAGTTCGGTACCTGTACTTATAAGAGAGAGCTGGCTCTGCACCAATACATAGTCAGGCAGGGGCCAACCGATCTCGCAATCATGAACAGAACACTGTGGGGGCCGTCAAATTACGCTGCCTAGGTAGAAAGTCCTAACTGTCACCCTCTTACATCGGCTAAGCGCAATGCCTTGCCCGAAGTACATCTGGACCGCTACAAACAGGATGATTCCCAGTATGGAGACTGTAAGTGAGGTTGCCATCAAGAGATGTTCACGGGGTGCACCGCCCTGGACCCACAGTGCTCTGCTCACTCCGGCTCCTATCTGCTCGACCGACGGACTTACTTATCAAGTCTCGCCCTTAACCCCGAGCCCTGCCTAGAAAGCGCATTTGTCAGGCTCCTCCCCGGCAATGTGGAGAGAGGACAATCGGGATCCAGTTGGGGACTGGTCAAGACACTCGGCCGCGACCTCACCCCTGAATATTAACCTGTAAGAGTGTTGTCGGAATACCTAACTCTTAGTGTGTCGGCGTTCCGAGCTAGCACACCTCTCCTCAAACTGCTTAGCGCCATGTAATTGCCGAATTGCCGGAGAAAGAGCTTGCCAGGCTGGCCCGCGCGCCCGGGATATCCCGTGCGAATTTTCCTGAATACATCCCTTTTGCCCTACAATTGCCAGTCAGGTTATGCCCGGCCATATGTTTGGGTCTGGCCTTGTTTCTGTTTTCTAACTCAGTAGAGGAATCCTCATGGCTCAACCCCAATTAAGTCGTCGCGCGTTTATGCGCCTCACAGGCGTGGCCGCAGGCACCATGGCCATCGCCGCTTGTACCACTGTCTCTCCGGCCCCTAGCGGTGAAGGTGCGGGCATGGAAACTGTGACTTTGAATTTCTTCAACCGGGGTGGAGAGTTCATCGCTAGTGTGATGGATTCCCAGATGGCCCTTTATCAGGAGTCCAATCCTAACGTTGAATTTGAAATCAACGCAGTGGCCGGCTACTCCCACCAGGAAGCCTTGCTTCTGATGATTTCAGCCGGTACGGGTCCGGACTGCTGGTTTGATGCCAACCGCACCACGGGTATGCTCACTCGCAAAGGTGTGACAACTGACCTGGAACCCTACTTGGCCGCAGACCCGACTTTCGAGGAAGATGACTACGTACCCAATGTCTGGATCGCCCAGACCTACGATGGCAAACGCTGGGGCCTACCTTGGGACAGTGGTGCGATGTGCTTAGCTTTTGACAAGGTTCTCTTTGACGCAGCAGAAATCAACTACCCCTCTTCCACGGAGTGGATGACGTGGACCGAAGTACTGGAGCTGGCCACAGCTTTGACGTTGGACCTAGACAACAACACACCGGCAGATTCCGGCTTTAACCCGGCCCGAGTCAAGCAGTATGGCTTCAAACCGGGTCTGGGCCACGGTCGCTATACCTACCACTGGTCCCACAACGCCGAGATCATTGCGGGTGACGGCACTATGCCTATGGACTCTCCTGAGTTCATAGAGAGCATGGATTGGCTGGCCTCGCTGGGTCTGGATCATTATGTCAGCCCCTCCCCGGCTTACGAGGTCGCTACACCCGTTGACTTGCGCTCCAAGAACGTGGCCATGCAGCACATCGGCGCTTGGTCCATTGGACGCATCAACGCCACTGAAGCGCAGTGGGGCACCACGCAGATTCCTTATAGCAAGACCAAGGTTTCCTATGGTCACTATTCACCGCTATGTGTCTTCTCCCAGAGTGAATTCCAGCAGGAAGCCTACGACTTCATCAAGTTTGCCTGCTGCAGCTTTGATGGACAGAAAATTCTGGTGGACTTGGGCATGCAACAGCCCATTCGCAAGGACCTGCGTGAGCAGTTCTTGAGCAATGAAGAACCACCGGCCGGGGAATACCGCCAGGTCTTCTATGACGCATTCGAGAACAACGACACTTTCCGCTGGCCGGGAGACACCATTGGTTCCTACTTCGGTGGCTGGTACCAGCCGCTGCTGGATTACTGGGCTCCCTACAACGACCAAGTGTGGTTGGGTCAAACGGCCTGGTCCGAGATTGCCAGTGAAGTACGCGCCGGCTCCGAGCAGATCCTGGCAACGGGCGAACTGGCTTAAACCGTACCGTTCCTGTAACTCTTAAGCGGCAGCTGCCCGGTCCTCCGGGGGCCGGGCCTGTCGCGTCCCTATTGCCTGTATCGGCATTGGTCTTAGATGACGGCTTCCGAGACCCCTCAACCTCAGAACTTGCCTTTTCATAAGCGTCTCTCCTTTGAAGAGACCATGTTCGGCTGGATCTTTATCATTCCGGCCGTGCTGGGGCTGATCCTTTTCCAGTTGGGGCCTGTCGTTGTCAGCCTAGGCCTTTCGTTCACCAAGTACGACATCATCAATCGCCCCACGTGGTACGGATTTACCCACTACGTAAAGCTCTTCAGCGATGACTTGTGGTTGAAGTCCATTGAGGTGACGTTCCGCTATGTAGTGCTTTACGTACCTCTATCGTTGATCTTCGCCTACTTGGTCGCTCTGTTGATGAGTGGGCGCATCCGGGGGATCGCAGTGTGGCGGACCATGTGGTATCTGCCTTCCATCGTGCCTTCGGTGGCAGCGGCGGCCGTATGGCGGTGGGGTCTGCATCCTGAGTTCGGCCCCATCAACTATCCGCTCAAAGTGCTGGGCCTGCCGGCTCCGCGTTGGCTGGCCGACCCGGATTGGATTGTCCCTTCCATTGTCTTCATCAGCCTGTGGGGTCTGGGCAACTCCGTGCTCATCTTCCTGGCTGCCATCACAGGAGTACCCCCATCCTTCTATGAGGCCGCGGAGGTGGACGGTGCGGGTCGCTGGGCCCGGTTCCGCTTGATCACGGTGCCCCTCACTTCCTCCATCATTTTTTTCCAGCTCATCATCGCTGTGATCCAAGCCTTCCAAGTCTTCACATCGGCCTTTATTCTGTTCGGATCCAACGCGGCTTCATCCTCCGCCGGCCCGGCCAACGCGGCCCTTTTCTACATGCTCTACATGTACCGGAATGCCTTCGGGTATTTCCGCAATGGCTACGCGTCTGCAATGGCTTGGATTCTCTTCCTGACCGTGGCCATTCTGACCTTCGTGCTCTTCAAGACGCAAAGCCGTTGGGTCTATTACGAAGCCGGGGACAACGTGACATGACGATCCTCCGCTACCTGTTCTTGGTGGGGGGGGGTATCCTGATGCTGACCCCCTTTACCTGGTTGGTCTCTTCCTCCCTGAAGACCCCTGCGAACATCTATATCTTCCCGCCACAATGGATCCCGGAACCCATACACTGGCTCAATTACGTGGAGGTCTTTGAGGTCATACCCGTAATGCGTTACTTTGGTAACACGGTCTACATCACGCTTTTTGCCAGTGTGGGTGTAATTCTCAGTTCGGCCATGGCCGCATATGGCTTTGCCCGACTGCGTTTCAAGGGGCGGGACCTGCTCTTTTCCTTCCTGCTATCCACGGTCATGCTGCCGTACGTGGTCACCATGATCCCGGTTTTCATCATGTTCTCGCGTTTGGGCTGGATTGACTCCTTCAAGCCCCTGATTGTGCCCCACTGGTTCGGAGGCCCAATCACCATCTTTATGCTGCGCCAGTTCTTCCGCACCATTCCGCTGGAACTGGAGGCGGCGGCCCGCATCGACGGGGCCAGTCGACCGCGTATCTTCCTACAGGTGATTCTGCCATTGGCGCGCCCGGCGCTGGTAGTGACCTCCATCTTGGCCTTGGTCTTCAATTGGAACAGCTTCTTGGAGCCTTTGATCTATTTGCGCAAACAGAAGCTCTACACCCTGGCTTTGGCGGTCAACGCCTTGCGAGAATTTGAGTCGGGTCTGGACTGGACCCATTACATGATGGTAGTGGCCACTATCATGGTGGTGCCCGTGCTCATCCTCTACTTTATAGCCCAGCGGGCCTTCATCGAAGGCATCGTACTGACTGGCCTCAAAGGCTGAATCGATATCGCCCTGGCCTAGGCCCTTGGCGCCTGCCGTTGCTCTTTTTCCTCCATATGTAAGTAGGTGACACCGTGGATTCCCTTACCTCAGTTTCTGCTGCCTCTATCTGCCTCAGCTCCAATGAAGATCGTGTTGTGCACAAAGCCGCCCGCATTCTTCAAGAGGAAATCCAGGCCCGTACCTTGATACAGCCGGATATAGTCTCTTCAGCACCGACTACAGGCACCGTGATTCTTCTGGGCACCGACCAGTCCAGCATCCTGCCGGAATCGGGTTTGGGCAGCCTGCAGCCGACTGGAACCTCGCCAGACGCGTATAGAGTGGTTAGCGAGCCTGGTGCTGCTGGTTTGATGGTGGGCATCCAAGGTAATAGTCCGCGGGCGGCGCTTTTTGGCGCCGGCCGATTACTGCGCCGCATGCGTATGAGCCGAGACGGCTGGGAGATCCCTACCAACTTGGACATCGACGCCACTCCAGACTACCCGCTGATTGGCCATCAGCTGGGCTACCGAGACAAGACCAACAGTTATTGTGCCTGGGATGTGACCCAATATGACCAGTACATTCGGGAGCTGGCCCTATTCGGCACCAACGCCATAGAGTTGATACCTCCGGGCACAGATGATCTGGATGACAGCGTGCACTTCCCCATCCCGCACCTGGAAATGCTGAAGGAGCAGTCCAGGATCTGTGACGAACACGGTCTGGATGTTTGGATCTGGTTTCCCGCAATGCAGGATGACTACACAGATCCCGCGAAAATAGCCAAGGAACTGGAGGTGTGGCGCGAGACTTTATCCTGGCTCCCGCGCCTGGATGCAGTCTTTGTCCCGGGTGGAGATCCTGGCCACACGCCGGCCCCGGTATTACTGAATCTGCTAGCCCAATTGGCGCCAGTAGTTAGCAGCCTACACGCCGCAGCCAAGATCTGGATTTCGCCGCAGGGCTTTACCCAAGAAGACTTGGATTATTTCCTAGACTACCTCGACACGGAAAAACCGACCTGGGTAGGGGGTGCAGTGCATGGACCTTGGGTCAACATCCGCATGTCCGACTTTCGGGAACGGGTTCCAGACCAGTATCCCATCCGCAACTATCCGGACATTACCCATACCTCGAGCAGCCAGTTTCCGGTTCCGGAGTGGGATCCAGCCCAGGCTCTGACGATTGGGCGCGAGCCTGTTAATCCCCGCCCAGTGGACGAAGAGCACTGCTTCCGGTTCAGTCAACCAGGTTCCATCGGCATGCTGACCTACTCTGAAGGTTGCAACGATGATGTCAACAAATTTATCTGGAGCGGCCTGAGTTGGAATGACCAACAGGATGTCTTCGGCATACTGGAGGACTATGCCCGTTTCTTCATTGACCCAGGCCTGGCCAACGACTTCGCCCACGGGCTGTTTGCTTTGGAGCAGAACTGGCGTGGACCGCTGGCTATCAATGCAGGAGTGCAGACCACTTTGCGGCAGTTCCAGGCTATGGAAACATCGGCTTCCCCATTTCTGAAACGTAATTGGCGTTTCCAACAAGCACTGTACCGGGCGTACTACGATGCTTACACGCGGGAGCGCCTGGCATACGAGACCAGTTTGGAAGTGCAAGCCCTGGGCCGCCTACGCCAGGCAACCAAGTCCGGTTCGCGCGTGGCCATTCGGGTGGCGCTGGGATTATGGGATCAAGCGGTGCTGGCTCCGATTGGCCAGGACTTACGGACTCGTGTCTTCCAGCTGGCCGAAGCCCTGTTCAACAGCATCCGTATGCAGTTGAGCGTGGATTTGTATCAAGCCCAGTATGAAACCCGCGGTGCCAATCTGGATGCCATCGACTATCCTTTGAATGACCGGCAATGGTGGCGGGAGAACCTTTCAGAAGTGTTGAAGCTGACCACGGAACCCGAGAGGTTGAGCCGGATTCAGAAATTGCTTGAGAAGCAAGACACCACTCCAGGCGGATTCCGTGATGATCTGATCCGGCCACATAGCAAAGACCGTGTGCAGGGATGGTCTGACTACGCCACAGACCCAGGCGGCCTGGAAGGGCCCAGCCGGCGATTCTCCTACCGTAAGTCACAGATGGCGTTGCCCTTTTCATGGCGAGGTGGTCTAGTTACTCTAGGTACCCGACCCCAGAAGGTACGCTATGAGAATCTGGAAGCTGGCGCGACTTACGAACTACGGGTTGCCTATGGTGGGCTCTCCCGGACGCGGGTACGTCTGGAAACTGCCGAAGGCGTGCAGATTCACGACTGGGAAGTACCTACCCAGGAGGGAGATTACCATTGCCACCACATCCCGGCGGAAGCCGTCGTGGATGGCACTCTGCATCTGGTGTGGAACCCGGAGCCTACCCAAGGCGGGTCTGGTGCAGTTTGCGACATTTCTGAACTGATCCTCTGTAAGAAAAGCTGGCTGAGATAGATACTGTCTGCTAGCCAGACTATGCTCTAGCAGACCACTACAAAACCAGCGGATGACAAGAAGGACGTTGGACTTCCGGTTAGGTTGAGAAGGTCCACAATTGACTCGCACAACGCGTATCCATGAGCCGCACTCCGGAGGTCCGACCATGTCCAGACCCAATATCCTTTTCCTAATGAGCGATGAACACCGCGCCGATGTAGTGGGTTTTGGCGGAGGTTCGGTGGTGAGAACTCCCCGCCTCGATGCCCTGGCGGAATCAGGTGTAGTCTTCTCCAACGCTTATACCCCTTCACCCATTTGTATTCCGGGTCGACAATGCCTGATGTCGGGACAGTTACCGCGTACATGCCGTACTGAGAATTTCTTTCAAGATCTCGCTCCGGGCTACATGACCTTCGCCCGCACGTTTCGCCAGTATGCCTATCGCACCGTGGCCGCCGGCAAGCTGCATCACACGGGACCGGATTCCATGCAAGGCTGGAGTCAGCGCATCGGCTCTGAAATGCGTGTGGGGGACCACTATATCGAGAATCCAAACAAAGAGAGTTTCGCGTCGGTGCCCTCACTGGCCCGTCTAAAGTGGTCAGACTCCAAGGAAGTGTTGCGAGCCGGGGTTGGCAGGCCGCCCAGTCTGGTGGAAGATGAATATGCTCTGCAGGGCACTTTGAACTTCATTGAATCCTACTTCTCAGACCCATATTTCGACCGGGCTACGCCTGCGCGGCCGCTGTTGTTGAAAGCAAGTTTTAATCAGCCCCACTACCCGTATCACACTGACCAAAGCAAATTCGATTACTACCTGAACAGAGTGGAACCATACTTGGACCAAGAGGTTTTTGATCACCCCTTTCTATCCCAGCGGCAGGTCCGCCCCGGCGTGGATGTGACGGAACGGGATATGCAAAGGGCTACAGCTGCCTACTACGGCATGATTGAGTCCATCGATGATTACTACGGACAGATCTTGGATGCTCTGGCCCATGCGGGCCAGGACCTGGATGAGTGGATCATCATCTACACCTCGGACCACGGAGAGATGCTGGGCCAGCACGGCATCTGGGAGAAGCAGAAGTTTTTCGAAGCCAGTGTGCGGGTGCCTCTATTCATTCGCTGGCCAAAAGGGTTTCAGGGCGGTCAGACAGTCACTCAGAATGTGAACTTGTGCGATCTCTTCGCCACACTCTGCGACTTGGCAGGCATTGCGGTACCGGAGGGACTGGACAGCCGCAGTCTGGTGCCATTGTGTCAGGGAAATACTTCAACTTGGTCCAACGAATCCGTCTCCCAGTTTCGCGGCACGAATCTGATGATCAAGCAGGACGACCTCAAGTACCAGTACTACGGGGAAGAAATGCCGGAAGTACTCTTTGACTTATCTGCGGATCCAGGTGAAAGCAGTAACCTGGTAAACGAACCTCGATATGCTACAGAACTTGGAGATTTTAGGTTAAGAAGAGGCGAGCTTGGGTTTGGTCCCCATGCCGTAGACCCTTATGTGAACGCTGGATATATTTGAGAAGAGATTTCTTAACCCAGCACTCGCCGAATTCCGAAAGTGCCCTATCCCTAGTAGCCTGGGTTGAGATAATCTTGTCAGAATCGCTAATCTGGAAAACTTCGCCGATCGAATCCAAGAGCGAACATACCGCAAACTTGACATCATTTCTCTGCAACTGTTGAGCGGTAAGCAGTATGACTCTGAGACCGGCACTACTA
Source organism: Caldilineaceae bacterium (assembly GCA_965221225.1). Lineage (GTDB taxonomy): Bacteria > Chloroflexota > Anaerolineae > Caldilineales > Caldilineaceae > Bin34. The sequence goes on along the minus strand of CBDCRV010000011.1, from coordinate 9,467 downwards.
ATGTAGGTGAGTTGCTCCAAGTCCACGACCAAGCCGGTGAGGACCTGATCCCAGAAGGCTCCCACAGCCTTCTGGGACTGCAGAGCATTGCTGCCGTCCACACGTCCGTCGAGCTTCAGGACTAATATGCCATCCACTTGCTCGCTTTGTATTGTTAAGCCTTTGATATCGGCAAACAGCTCATCAGAATTCGCTTCACTCTTCTCACCGTCAATTCCCATTTGTAACTCTCTCCTTGAGGCGGCTATCTAAGACATGCCACCAAAAACGGGCCGGTGATAGTGTGCAAGACCCGGGGTCCGCTCTGGTCCAAACTCAACCCCCTTTTCTGCCTTTCCGTACTGAAGGGCGGACAGATTCGGAGGGGCCGTACATCGGTGTCCCAACGCAAGGATTCTTCCGAAACCCCAGGTTTTGGAGACGGCACCCCTCTGTGCAGCGGAGTTACAAACCCTCCACCACAACCATATTGATGTTGGAGGACTTGGTACGAATCTCATTGAGAGCAGTGAACTCCGGAGAGCCAAGCCACTCCTTCACCTGCTCAGCGGTGTCAAACTCCATGATGGCGATCCGTTTGGGTGTCCAGTCACCTTTGATGACTTCGATCTCGCCGCCGCGCGCTACGAATCTGCCGCCATAACTGTCAATAGTAGGTCCCACCTGCTCAAGAAACTGTCCATACAGACTCGCGTCCGTTATCTCAACATCTGCAATTACATATACCGACATCGTTTAACCATCCTTCGGAGGATATGACCATCGTTTGACTTATTTTGCCATCGTACCATTGCCCAAAAACGATGCACCTACTCCTTCCCCACATCTCCAGTCTTGTTTACTCCTGCCTGAACAGGATGCTGGAAGTCGGGCTCAGGGCCTGCCGACTTTCAACTGAGAGGCGCCTAAGCTCGCTTGCACCTCTTCTTTTCTTCGTAAAGGACAGGTGCAAGAGAGCTGAGTCCCTACATGAAGGATTTACTTTCTCCAAGTATTTCATCTGCTGAGTCTTCCCTACCATTTCGCCCCTGGTGGGTTGGCCTTTCCCTTTACGCTACTTCCCGTTCCCGATTCACCCAGTCCTGTTGCGAATTCCGGGCCAAACTCACCGGAGTTAGAACTGGCGGAATCAGTCATTTGACTTGCCGACCTCTATTCCAGTTACTGTTATCCCGGACGGGGCCCTCACCCGAAGCTGAGCTGCTGGACTGATGTATTCGGAACCGGAAAGGAAGGCTTTAGCCCGCGCATTCAAGGTAATACGCGCCAAGAATGTGGAGACTGGACCTGCCTAAAACTTAATTGTTGGAAATCTCACAATGTCAATCGAGCTGCAACAGCTAGGCCCCCAGCGCTCAATTGCATATCGGCTCTAAGGGTAGCGACAAGTGCGGCAATAGCGCTTCAAAACCCTTTTTGGTGTTTGGGGCGCTGAATTCGTGTTGGTACAACAGATCAACAACGCATTCGGCTAGTTCCCTAGCATCTTTCCTCACAGTTCCTACACAAGAGGAACCCGATTCTCATCGGTTTTCAGCGGTCTTCCAAGAAAGGCATAACATGCTCAAACTTGTATGACAGATCTTAAATACCGAGGGAAAGGGGCTAATGCACAGCGAGAAGCATTCCCGTTGGGGACTTCTGTGACCCGTGAACACGATATACAGGGCATCGGGCCATGCTCGGTAGTCAAGTAAATAATTCCCATAAATTTGGTCATATCGAAACTTTCGAACTCCCAGCTATTGCTCCTGCATCGCAGAGGCGGGATCGAGAATTACAGCAGCAGCAATCAATCGATCCTGTAGCTCGGCCATCGGCACGCCACGACTATCCACACCTGTCGCTGTTGCTATGGCAGCGGCAGTGCCAGCAGCCTGCCCCATGCCCATCGCGTTGGCTGTAACTCGACTTGATGCCAAGGCCTCTGAAGTTGCAGAGTGACAACGTCCCGCAACCCAGAGATTCTCTACCTCCTGTGGCAGCAACGTTCTGTACGAAATATCGTACGGCGGTACGTTCGGCATATCGTGATACCCGGCTGCGTCCACAGGATGCCGGTCTATCCTCCACCCCCCCAGCACTACCACATCATCCTGTCGTTTCGCAGTTCTTATATCGTCGCCGGTCAGCATGTAATCCCCGACGATTCTTCTGGATTCTCGCGATCCTGCAGTGGGACCACTAGTGAAAAAGTATGCATCTTTGAACTCGGGGAGTGCTTCTTTCCAGAGCTCGAACATGGTCCACGCATCACGTCGGCCCTGGATTTCTGCGTTCGTCCAGTCTTGCGGATTAGTTGCGCTTCCGGGAGTGCGAATCACATTGAAATAAATGTCTCGACCTGAAAAAGTTGCCGGCCACGGACCACCATAAAGGCCGATCTTTCCTTCGGCACGTGCCTTCTCCAGAACGGCCGCACATTTACGACGCAGCTCAAATGTAAGTTCAACAAAGCCAATTCGAAAGTGCAAGCTCATCGGTTGAACCGACTCGGCGACCTCGTATGGACATCCTGCCCAGGCGGCGACATCGGCATCACCCGTGGCATCGATAACGTACTTCGGTCGAATAGCGACCAGGCCGTCTTTGTTACTGACTATGACACTGTCCACCCGGTCACCCTTCATGATCACGTCAGACACCTGTGTGTGGAAAAGCGGCTTCACGCCAGACTCTACTAAAACGTCATCCGCAGCCTTCTTGAACAACTCCGGATCCGTGCGTGGAATTACACGATCAGGATGCTTTTCTACCTCGGTGAAATCGCCGTTCACGTTGTATGAGAGATGTGGAGCCTGCCCGGGCTCAACCACACCCATGCGTTCGAGCATCTCAAAGACAAGCCCACCCACAATTGGCTTACCAGTCTCTTCGTAGACAAATCCATCGAATGCCGAGCCGATAATATTCGTAAAGAACCCACCGGCAAATCCCATGCGGTCGACTGCCATCACAGAAGCACCGTTCCGTGCTGCGCCAACAGCCGCGCCAATACCCGCCAGTCCCGTTCCGCAAACGAGAACATCTGGTTCAGCGACTACAGGAAGTGCTTTTGTGTAATGGATTATTGACACGATTTGCTCCTTTCCTTATTAACCCGACCAATTTGTTACAAAGGGGTAGGGGAGAATTTCAGGAAGACAGAAATGGCACACACAGCCCCAGGCAAACAATAGGGGAATGGGATTTCTCTTATTGAACTGGTGGATATGTTTCCTGATGGAAAGTTGGCTCAAGACTGGTTCATTGCTCAATATTGGCCCACGGGTATTGTGTGTCCACAATGAGGGCACACAATGAAATCCACATAGTACCTACAGCCAAATCTATGCCCTTCCGATGCAGAGCGTGTCGGGGGTATTTTCCTGTGCGTATGGGTTCTGTCTTGGCCAAGTCCAAGGGGTTTCTCAGCGTAAGTGGGTCTTTGCCATTTATAAGTGGGCTACCAGTCCTAATGGTGTTTCAACCAAGAAGTCACATCGTGATATCAAGGTAACCCTGAAAGCCGCGGTCGGACTGACCAGTGCGGAGCGACGGGCGAGACACATCCTGGAGGGAAAGGGCATTCCGTCCTACTCTGTTGTCTGTGCTGTGAAACGCTGTGGCCGATAGGGCCCGAGCACTGCATCTACGGGTTCACCTTCACAGATCTCCAGTGCCACCAACTGGCTCAGTACAGGTGCAAGGGTTACTCCACTGTGCGTCAATGCAATATACAGATTGGGGGCCTCGGTCGAAAAGCCTACAACTGGATATCCGTCCTGAGGCATGGGACGCCAGCCTACGGGAACAGGAATTGCCTTGGCTGCCGCAAGATCTGGTAGGAAGGGGCAGGCACGCTCCAGCATATCGTCAGCGTGAAACTGACTGTCATCTTTTGCCAGACTCTCCTGGTCTCCTTCCCCTAGCATCATCCTGCCATCCGCGCATTGACGAATGTGCACCTCTGGCCCTCCTGCGGTAATAGGAGGAGCATAGACAACGGATAAATTCTGCAGCAGAGGTTGCATTGGTGTGGTGCGGATGACAACCCCTGGGCTCTTTACCTGTGGCACAGTGACACCGATCTTGGCCGCCAGGTCTGTGGTATCTGTACCGGCTGCCAATACTACAGTATCGCAAGCAATGCGACCAGATGTCGTTTCAACAGCCACGACTTGACCCTCTCTGTCCAAGCTGAAAGCTGTGACTTCTGTATTCCGGCACACTGTGGCATTCCTTTCGGTCAGACGGTGCAGGCAGGCATCTATCACGAGTTGTGGCTCCACCTGTCCCTCGTTTTCGCTATATTCGGCCGCAGCCACCGGACCGACTGCAAGTGCAGGCTCCAGCTCTGACAGTTCGGCAGCGCTGATCAGGCGTATCGGATAGCCCCAGGATTGAAGTCGCCGCACCTCTGAAATTAACCGTTTTGCAGCGGCTGGCTCCGTCACCCAGGAAACTTTGCCCCCCCAGCGTAACCCGACACCCTTGCCATCACCGTCGTCAGACAACTCAGAGGCAAATCGCGACCACATCTCCAGTGATCTTCGGTTCAGGTTGTGGTAACCAATGGGCTGCTTGGAGCTTGCATTTATCCAGGCGAAGCTGTGGCTGGAAGCACCGCTGCCTGGGGCAGACTTGTCGATGAGAGTAACCGGGAATCCTCTGACACTGATTCGCCAGGCAATGCTCGCCCCCAGGATGCCGGCTCCAATGATGACGACATGGCGAAGATTTCTTCTGAGCGTGGTCATCGACCTACCATTCCTTCCAATTTGTCTTACGGCAGCGGTATTCTCAACCGATGATACTGAGTTACTGGGAGCGTTCTGCACCTGACCATCCAGCATCCAGACCCGGTTTCAGCCAAACCCATATGCCCAGACGTCTTCATCTGAGGCAAATCCCCGTTTTGGAATTTCACCCAGCCACACCTCTGCCAGGTGGTCCGAGACCAGTGTTTGTACCTCCGGGACAGTCCTCCATGTAAGTCAGGCAGGATCAGGTAGTTGCTCCCAGGGCACCACCCCACATCGTTCGGCCCACTGATTGTAGTGCTCCAGCAGGCTGGCTACCAGGTCAGGATAAGAAGCGACAAGATCCTGCGTTTCGGTGCGATCCGCCTCCATGTCATACAGTTCCCAGATCCCCGGAAACTTGCAAACCAGTTTCCAGCGTCCCTGACGCACTGCCTTGTTTCCCTCATGTTCCCAGTAAAGGACTTCACGTAGGTGATCCTTGTCCTGAAAGGTAGGTACAAGAGAGTATCCCTCAAGGGGCTTGACCTCTTGGCCACTACGCTCGACCGGATAGGCCGTTCCAGCCAGATCCAGGCATGTCGCCATGATATCCGGCAACTGCCCAGCCTGGTGGCGCCACGCTCCTCTGTCCTGAATCCCGGCAGGCCAGTGGACAATCAAGGGGGTGGCAATCCCACCTTCATGCACCCAGTGCTTGTACAGCCGGAAAGGCGTGTTGGATACGTTGGCCCAGGGAATTCCGTAACTGGCGTAGGTATCTTCATCCCCCGGCATGATGCCTGGATCGTTGCCGAACTGGACACGTTTTCCGCCACGTGTTTCCAAAGTGCCAATCTGCTCCCACCCAGTTGCCACGCGTTCCTGCATGTCAGCGTTCAGTTCTTCGGCACAGCCCCCATTGTCCGCCAGGAACAGAATCACGGTATTTTCCCACTGTCCCGTTTCCTTGAGCGCCTGCAGGATACGACCAATTCCCTGATCCATACGATCAATCTGGGCCGCATACACTTCCATCCGGCGTACCTGCCATTCCTTGTACTCGGCTTCAGTCCAGGGAGGAACGCGGGGGTCCCGGTCACTCAACCTCCATTCATCTTTAAGAAGGCCCATCTGGCCCATTCGTTCCTGTCGCTCGGCCCGCAGGACATCCCATCCTGAATCGAATCTTCCCCGGTATTTCGCCACATCTTCAGGATGGGCATGCAAGGGCCAGTGAGGCGCCGTATAGGCTACATACTGGAAGAAAGGAGTGTTGGGTTGCTCTTGTACATGGTGGCGTATCTGGCGGATGGCTTCATCCGAAATAGCATCCGTAAGGAAATAGTCATCCCCTTCAGGCTCAATACGTTCATTGTTGCGAGTCAGGGTGCGCGGCTGGAAGAAATTGGCACCTCCGGTAATAATCCCGTAGAAGTCGTTGAATCCCCGTTGACAGGGCCAGTTGTGTTTAGGACCGTTGACGTGACGTGTGACATGCCATTTGCCGGACATGAACGCCGTATAGCCACCATTCTTCAGGGCCTCGGCCAGAGTCACTGTATTTGCGCTCAGATCCCCCAGGTAGCCATCCACGCCGTGACTGCCCATCATATGGCCAATGTCTGCCTGATGGGGGTAGAGTCCTGTCAGCAGGGAACCGCGGGAAGGACAACATCGGGCCGTGTTATAGAACTGGCTATAGCGCAGGCCATTTCCAGCCAAACCATCCAGGTTGGGAGTTTCGATCTCGCCACCATAGCAGCCAAGATCCGAGAAACCCATGTCGTCATTCAGAATCAGCAGGATATTGGGTTGCGGGCAAGACATGAGAATTCCAAACTTCCTTTTCCCGATATGACAAAGGGTCTTCTAGCAAGCCACACTTCCGGTTCATAGTGCATCCTTGCAGCATGCCCAGCATGCGTGCTGGACCCTTTGCCTGTCAATTTTCGCATTGAAATAAACCTGAAAAAGCACTTTCCTCATTTTCCTCATTAGAAGTAGAATAAATCTAATACTTGCCCAGAATCAGACTTATAGTCCAACCTAGGTTCTGGGTGCCGAACTTGGTTTCAGGAGATGTAACCATGCGTCACACGAATCCCATCAGTAGACGACAGTTTTTGCGAGGAGCCGCAGGCGGGAGTGCCTTGGCCCTAATGGCAGCTTGTGCCGTACCCACAGCTTCAGTACCCGCGGATACCGGGGAAGCACCGGCCATGGAACCCGTCACGATCTCCTTCTGGCACATCTGGGGTGGCGTCCGTGACGAGCAGCTGAAGACTGTATTGGACGATTTCGGGGCCACGTACCCCGAAATCACGGTGGAACCCCTGTTGCTGCCCAATCCCGGTTATGCCGATAAGATCGTGACAGGGTTGGCCGGAGATGCTCCAGACCTCACCATGATTTATACAGTGGAATTTGCACCTGCCGCTGCACAAGGGGCCCTCCAGAGTTTAGATGATCGGCTGGCTGCCGATGCCGTGTCCCCGGATGCCTGGTATCCGGGTATCTGGAACATGACGCAATGGCAAGGGAATACCCTCGGCGTACCTTTTGTAGGCAATTTCCTGCAGCTCTTCTATTGGAACATGGATGATTACGCTGCGGCTGGGCTCGATCCGGAGACTGGTGCTGCGGATTGGGGTGATTTAAGTCAACGTTATGAGCGAACTCAGTACCTTTGATGATGATGGCAACATCGACCATCTAGGCTTTGTGCCTGGAGGCTGGGGTGAGTGGATGATGGGGACTTATCGCAATGGCCATGACTGGTATGGTGATGCCATGCCTGACAGCATAGCCATAGATCATCCTCTTTCGCAGGAGGCCCTGGAATTCGTGGTTGACCTTTATGCCCGAGGCGGTGGCTGGGACTCAGTCGGTGCAGCCCTGGAGGGTTGGGGTAACCAGCAGTTAGGCAATCCTATGATCGCAGGTGTCGCCTCATCTATCCGGTCCGGTATTTTCACCGTGAACATAATCAACGATCAGAAACCCGATTTACCGTACAAGTTGGGCAAGTATCCCCATGGTCCCAATGGGGAGCATCTGGATCTGATCCAGGCTTGCTGGAACATGGTCATACCCACAAATGCCCAAAATCCAGACGCGGCCTGGACACTAGCCAAGTATCTGTCGCGTGGGGAAGGTCATCTCAAGTTCATGGTGGAAATTCAAGGCCGACCGGCCATGATCCGAGACTACAACATGGCCCCCCATGATGCCAAGGCGCGGGAAAAGAATCCCTACTGGGATGACGCTCTCGAGGTCCTGAACGGCAAGCAGGCGAGCCTACCTGTGTCTGACAAGCTGGGAGCAGCACAGAATATCCTGCGGGAGGCGTTTGAGCGCGTAATGCTGGAAGTCGATACGGTGGACGCGGCACTGTCCTTTGCTCAGGAAGAGGTGTCAGCCATCTTCGCATAGTGTCTGTATCCCTTTCATCACTCTCTACCTGGTGGGCACAGCAAGGACAGGTACGGCGTCGCACTCTACTGGGTTATTTGTTTCTGAGCCCCTGGCTGCTCGGTCTGTTGGCCTTCACGCTTTTTCCCATTCTGGCCGTGTTTGGCCTGGGGTTCATGAAATATGGCATTTTCGGCCGGCCGACCTGGATCGGCATTCAACACTACCGTGATATCTTCACGGATGATCGGCTGTTCCTGACCACGCTGGGCAACACCCTCTATTTTGTCGCTCTCTCAGTACCTTTGAGTACCGTCATTGGCTTTCTGCTGGCGGTGGCTCTCAACACGCGTCTGATTGGCCAAACCATTTTTCGAACCGCATTCTATGTGCCTTCCATCGTGCCCCAAGTGGCAGCCGTACTGCTGTTTGTCTGGCTGTTTCACCCCCAGATTGGCCTGATTAACTTCGCCCTGGATCTGCTGGGCCTTGAGGGTCCCAATTGGCTCGGCCGACCTCAATGGGCCAAACCGGCTATTGTCATCATGGGACTGTGGGGCGTGGGCGGTGGCATGATCATTTACCTGGCGGGACCTCCAATCCATTCCCCAACATCTTTATGAGGCCGCGGAGATCGACGGGGCTACGGAAATGCGGCGGTTCCTGACCATCACCATTCCCATGATGACCCCCTACACTCTTCTACAACCTGATCATCGGGATTATCGGCAGTTTCCAGGTATTCGTGACCGCCTATGTGGCCACCCAAGGAGGTCCCCTGAATTCCACACTCTTTTATGTCCTTTATTTGTACCGTTATGCCTTTGAAGAGTTCAGACTGGGGTACGCCTCAGCCATGGCCTGGATTCTGTTTTTGCTAGTGCTGGCACTGACGGTCGTGGTGTTCCGTTCCAGTTCAAGTTGGGTCTATTATGAGAGTGGCGGAGAGCGTTAGGCCCTTAACACGAGCCGGTCCAGGGTGGTTCTACCGGCGCACGACGCACACGTGGCTCCGTATGACCGGCGTACATCTGGTTCTGGTTGCCACCGGTTTCCTGTTCCTTCTGCCCCTACTGTGGATGGTTTCCACATCCCTCAAGTCGCTTACCCAGCAGGTGGCCTGGCCGCCTGAATGGATTCCTAATCCCTATATCTGGGCGAAACTACCCGGAGGCGGCCACTTTTCTGCCCTTGGTCCGTTATTCCCTCAACTCATTGATCATCACGGTGCTCTTCGTCGTGGGCACGTTGCTTTCCTGTCCTCTCATAGCCTATGCCTTTGCCCGTATTCGCTTTCCGGGACGGGACTTGCTGTTCGTCGTCCTGATTGCC
>CBDCRV010000010.1:0-2339 GCA_965221225.1 Caldilineaceae bacterium | reverse complement strand
CCCCTCTCCCTTGAGGGAGAGGGTTAGGGTGAGGGTGAAAAGGTTAGGGAAGAATATGCCGCTGCACAAGTTCAACAACCCCGGGCTGGTGTACTACAAAGCTATCGGCAAATATCTGGAACTGTTGAAGGACATACCGGAGGTAGTGGAGGTGCGCCTGGGCGAGGAGGATACGCTGTATACCATCGTATCGGCGCCTTGTGAAAGTCGATGATAGAGTATCCTACCGGGTTTTCGACGCCCAAAGTGTTGTGATACGGGGTATGGGAGAAAATCCTTTCGATTTTCGATTGCTCCATGACCAGGCTCCGGGCATAGAGAACCGGGTGGCCCACAATCGCAGACACGGCAACATGGTTTGGGCGCGGCATACCGAGCCTGAAAGACCGGCGGAGGGAACCATGAAGGCATCCAAGCTGAACAACCCCGGCCTTGTTTACTACAAGGCCCTCAGCAAGTACCTGGAGATAGTGAAGGACATCCCGGAGGTGATGGAGGTGCGGCTGTCCGGGGATGACACGTTGTGCACGATTATCTCGGCAACGCCCCATGACGACGAACCCCGTTACCGGGTGTTCGAGGCCGAAGGGGCCGTGGTGCGAAGCATGGAGCAGCAACCGTTCCTCTTTGATTTGGTAAATTGCGAGGAATTGCCGGAGGGGGCTTCGGAGCGCCTTTCCTCCCTGGGCGATCTTGTGTGGAAGCGATAACCAATGCTGAATGCGCAAGACCACTTGGCATTGGCTGAGAAGAACGAGCAATTCGCGGAGGCGGTATCCGCTCTACCCCAAAGGTTCCCGGAATGGGAGATTACGGCGCTGTTTTATTCCGCGCTACATTACGCCAGCGCCTTTCTGGCAACGCAAGGTCATCATCCTGAAAACCATAGTCAAAGGAACAACCTGGTCAGAAATTTGACCAACATCGGCGAGGATTATAGAAATCTGTATAGCTTGAGCCGGGATGCCCGCTATCGCGGTGTGGCTTTCACGCCGCAACGAGTGGGTGAAATCAAGGATGGCCCGTTTCGTAGAGTGAAAGAAGGCATCTTGGCCCTGCTGCCAAGCTAACGGGAGAATAGCATTGCAAGAAAACACCGCCAAAACCGCCGCAGAATGGGTGTTCATAGCCAGAAGCGTAGCGCAATTGCCCGACGGCCAGGACCATGCGTTGCGCTGCATGGCCCGCGCCGGTATGGCTGCGCAGGACGTAGCGGACTGGCTCGCGGTTGCGAAGGCATGGGCGCATGATTTCGATGACACGGAAATGGCTCGGCAATGTATAGTCAAGGCCGAGTCATTTTCTGTGGGCGCCAATGACCGAGGGCAGGTTGCAGACGCTTGGGAAGAATTGACTGGAAATCAAGGAATGACGGATTCCCTTGCAAATTCTCCCGGTGTAGAAAAGGAAAGTGCGAATTCTGGTTCTCCAGGTGAGTCAGCATTTTATGAGCCTAGTAAGCACCTCTCCTTCGGTTGGTTCGGTGAAGTTTGGCTGCTTCTCGACCAAGGCGATCTTGAAGGGGCAAATGCCTGCATGACGCAAGCAGAGTCGTTGGCAAATTCCAGCCAAGATTGGACAGACATCGCAGAAAAATGGGAGAGTGAGTTCAATAACTCGACTGGGGCGCTACAGTGTATGGCTAAAGCAGAGTCAGCAGCAATGTACAGTGGTGAATGGACAAATATCGCAGGAATATGGAACTATGTGTTTAATAACCACGATAAAACACTCCAGTGTATGGAGAAAGCAGAATCATTAGCAGTGAGAGATTTCGAATGGACAAAAATGGCATATTCATGGAATTATGTGTTCAATAACTCCAATAGAGTATTTGAGTGTATGGCGAAAGCGAGTCAATGGCAGAAAGGAGTTATCCATTGGGCGACTATAGCGGCAATGTGGGAGGTAAACTTCAAAGACTCAGACAAGGCTCTCCATTGGCATGGGAGAGGCAGAATCCATGGCCGAAGACGCCGTTGACTGGGCGGATATCGCGGAATATGGAAGTTAAACTTCAAAGACTCAAACAAGGCGTTCCAGTGCATTGAGAGAGCGGAATCCATGGCCGAAGATGCTATTGACTGGGGCGGATATAGCGAAAATATGGAAGTTAAACTTCAAAGACTCAAACAAGGCACTCCAGTGCATGAAGAAGGCAGAAGGCAAAAGCAAAAGACTACGTCGATTGGAATTGATTTCGACTATTTGGAAGCTATCGTTTAGGGACGAAGACCGAGCCGAAACCGCAATGGATAGAGCTAAATCCCTTTTGTCATAAACCCTACGGAAATAATTAAGGAGAGCAACCACCATGCCCGACCTTATACTCAATGAAG
>CBDCRV010000009.1:0-33565 GCA_965221225.1 Caldilineaceae bacterium | reverse complement strand
CGAATGAATAGTGGCACCCGCACACTGGCTTCGAAAAACTTCTGCTTCTCCCAGATGCCGTGCTGGCCCAGCATCTCTCCGTGGTCCGAGGTGTAGATGATGATCCACTCATCCAGGTCCTGGCCCGCATGGGCCAGAGCATCCAAGATCTGTCCGTAGTAATCATCGATGGACTCAATCATGCCGTAGTAGGCAGCTGTAGCCCTTTGCATATCCCGTTCCGTCACATCCACGCCGGGGCGGACCTGCCGCTGGGATAGAAAGGGGTGATCAAAAACCTCTTGGTCCAAGTATGGTTCCACTCTGTTCAAGGTAGTAATCGAATTTGCTTTGGTCAGTGTGATACGGGTAGTGGGGCTGATTAAAACTTGCTTTCAACAACAGCGGCCGCGCAGGCGTAGCCCGGTCGAAATATGGGTCTGAGAAGTAGGATTCAATGAAGTTCAAAGTGCCCTGCAGAGCATATTCATCTTCCACCAGACTGGGCGGCCTGCCAACCCCGGCTCGCAACACTTCCTTGGAGTCTGACCACTTTAGACGGGCCAGTGAGGGCACCGACGCGAAACTCTCTTTGTTTGGATTCTCGATGTAGTGGTCCCCCACACGCATTTCAGAGCCGATGCGCTGATTCCAGCCTTGCATGGAATCCGGTCCCGTGTGATGCAGCTTGCCGGCGGCCACGGTGCGATAGGCATACTGGCGAAACGTGCGGGCGAAGGTCATGTAGCCCGGAGCGAGATCCTGAAAGAAATTCTCAGTACGGCATGTACGCGGTAACTGTCCCGACATCAGGCATTGTCGACCCGGAATACAAATGGGTGAAGGGGTATAGGCGTTGGAGAAGACTACACCTGATTCCGCCAAGGCATCGAGGCGGGGAGTTCTCACCACCGAACCTCCGCCAAAACCCACTACATCGGCGCGGTGTTCATCGCTCATTAGGAAAAGGATATTGGGTCTGGACATGGTCGGACCTCCGGAGTGCGGCTCATGGATACGCGTTGTGCGAGTCAATTGTGGACCTTCTCAACCTAACCGGAAGTCCAACGTCCTTCTTGTCATCCGCTGGTTTTGTAGTGGTCTGCTAGAGCATAGTCTGGCTAGCAGACAGTATCTATTTCAGCCAGCTTTTCTTACAGAGGATCAGTTCAGAAATGTCGCAAACTGCACCAGACCCGCCTTGGGTAGGCTCCGGGTTCCACACCAGATGCAGAGTGCCATCCACGACGGCTTCCGCCGGGATGTGGTGGCAATGGTAATCTCCCTCCTGGGTAGGTACTTCCCAGTCGTGAATCTGCACGCCTTCGGCAGTTTCCAGACGTACCCGCGTCCGGGAGAGCCCACCATAGGCAACCCGTAGTTCGTAAGTCGCGCCAGCTTCCAGATTCTCATAGCGTACTTTCTGGGGTCGGGTACCTAGAGTAACTAGACCACCTCGCCATGAAAAGGGCAACGCCATCTGTGACTTACGGTAGGAGAATCGCCGGCTGGGCCCTTCCAGGCCGCCTGGGTCTGTGGCGTAGTCAGACCATCCCTGCACACGGTCTTTGCTATGTGGCCGGATCAGATCATCACGGAATCCGCCTGGAGTGGTGTCTTGCTTCTCAAGCAATTTCTGAATCCGGCTCAACCTCTCGGGTTCCGTGGTCAGCTTCAACACTTCTGAAAGGTTCTCCCGCCACCATTGCCGGTCATTCAAAGGATAGTCGATGGCATCCAGATTGGCACCGCGGGTTTCATACTGGGCTTGATACAAATCCACGCCTCAACTGCATACGGATGCTGTTGAACAGGGCTTCGGCCAGCTGGAAGACACGAGTCCGTAAGTCCTGGCCAATCGGAGCCAGCACCGCTTGATCCCATAATCCCAGCGCCACCCGAATGGCCACGCGCGAACCGGACTTGGTTGCCTGGCGCAGGCGGCCCAGGGCTTGCACTTCCAAACTGGTCTCGTATGCCAGGCGCTCCCGCGTGTAAGCATCGTAGTACGCCCGGTACAGTGCTTGTTGGAAACGCCAATTACGTTTCAGAAATGGGGAAGCCGATGTTTCCATAGCCTGGAACTGCCGCAAAGTGGTCTGCACTCCTGCATTGATAGCCAGCGGTCCACGCCAGTTCTGCTCCAAAGCAAACAGCCCGTGGGCGAAGTCGTTGGCCAGGCCTGGGTCAATGAAGAAACGGGCATAGTCCTCCAGTATGCCGAAGACATCCTGTTGGTCATTCCAACTCAGGCCGCTCCAGATAAATTTGTTGACATCATCGTTGCAACCTTCAGAGTAGGTCAGCATGCCGATGGAACCTGGTTGACTGAACCGGAAGCAGTGCTCTTCGTCCACTGGGCGGGGATTAACAGGCTCGCGCCCAATCGTCAGAGCCTGGGCTGGATCCCACTCCGGAACCGGAAACTGGCTGCTCGAGGTATGGGTAATGTCCGGATAGTTGCGGATGGGATACTGGTCTGGAACCCGTTCCCGAAAGTCGGACATGCGGATGTTGACCCAAGGTCCATGCACTGCACCCCCTACCCAGGTCGGTTTTTCCGTGTCGAGGTAGTCTAGGAAATAATCCAAGTCTTCTTGGGTAAAGCCCTGCGGCGAAATCCAGATCTTGGCTGCGGCGTGTAGGCTGCTAACTACTGGCGCCAATTGGGCTAGCAGATTCAGTAATACCGGGGCCGGCGTGTGGCCAGGATCTCCACCCGGGACAAAGACTGCATCCAGGCGCGGGAGCCAGGATAAAGTCTCGCGCCACACCTCCAGTTCCTTGGCTATTTTCGCGGGATCTGTGTAGTCATCCTGCATTGCGGGAAACCAGATCCAAACATCCAGACCGTGTTCGTCACAGATCCTGGACTGCTCCTTCAGCATTTCCAGGTGCGGGATGGGGAAGTGCACGCTGTCATCCAGATCATCTGTGCCCGGAGGTATCAACTCTATGGCGTTGGTGCCGAATAGGGCCAGCTCCCGAATGTACTGGTCATATTGGGTCACATCCCAGGCACAATAACTGTTGGTCTTGTCTCGGTAGCCCAGCTGATGGCCAATCAGCGGGTAGTCTGGAGTGGCGTCGATGTCCAAGTTGGTAGGGATCTCCCAGCCGTCTCGGCTCATACGCATGCGGCGCAGTAATCGGCCGGCGCCAAAAAGCGCCGCCCGCGGACTATTACCTTGGATGCCCACCATCAAACCAGCAGCACCAGGCTCGCTAACCACTCTATACGCGTCTGGCGAGGTTCCAGTCGGCTGCAGGCTGCCCAAACCCGATTCCGGCAGGATGCTGGACTGGTCGGTGCCCAGAAGAATCACGGTGCCTGTAGTCGGTGCTGAAGAGACTATATCCGGCTGTATCAAGGTACGGGCCTGGATTTCCTCTTGAAGAATGCGGGCGGCTTTGTGCACAACACGATCTTCATTGGAGCTGAGGCAGATAGAGGCAGCAGAAACTGAGGTAAGGGAATCCACGGTGTCACCTACTTACATATGGAGGAAAAAGAGCAACGGCAGGCGCCAAGGGCCTAGGCCAGGGCGATATCGATTCAGCCTTTGAGGCCAGTCAGTACGATGCCTTCGATGAAGGCCCGCTGGGCTATAAAGTAGAGGATGAGCACGGGCACCACCATGATAGTGGCCACTACCATCATGTAATGGGTCCAGTCCAGACCCGACTCAAATTCTCGCAAGGCGTTGACCGCCAAAGCCAGGGTGTAGAGCTTCTGTTTGCGCAAATAGATCAAAGGCTCCAAGAAGCTGTTCCAATTGAAGACCAAGGCCAAGATGGAGGTCACTACCAGCGCCGGGCGCGCCAATGGCAGAATCACCTGTAGGAAGATACGCGGTCGACTGGCCCCGTCGATGCGGGCCGCCGCCTCCAGTTCCAGCGGAATGGTGCGGAAGAACTGGCGCAGCATAAAGATGGTGATTGGGCCTCCGAACCAGTGGGGCACAATCAGGGGCTTGAAGGAGTCAATCCAGCCCAAACGCGAGAACATGATGAAAACCGGGATCATGGTGACCACGTACGGCAGCATGACCGTGGATAGCAGGAAGGAAAAGAGCAGGTCCCGCCCCTTGAAACGCAGTCGGGCAAAGCCATATGCGGCCATGGCCGAACTGAGAATTACACCCACACTGGCAAAAAGCGTGATGTAGACCGTGTTACCAAAGTAACGCATTACGGGTATGACCTCAAAGACCTCCACGTAATTGAGCCAGTGTATGGGTTCCGGGATCCATTGTGGCGGGAAGATATAGATGTTCGCAGGGGTCTTCAGGGAGGAAGAGACCAACCAGGTAAAGGGGGTCAGCATCAGGATACCCCCCCCCACCAAGAACAGGTAGCGGAGGATCGTCATGTCACGTTGTCCCCGGCTTCGTAATAGACCCAACGGCTTTGCGTCTTGAAGAGCACGAAGGTCAGAATGGCCACGGTCAGGAAGAGAATCCAAGCCATTGCAGACGCGTAGCCATTGCGGAAATACCCGAAGGCATTCCGGTACATGTAGAGCATGTAGAAAAGGGCCGCGTTGGCCGGGCCGGCGGAGGATGAAGCCGCGTTGGATCCGAACAGAATAAAGGCCGATGTGAAGACTTGGAAGGCTTGGATCACAGCGATGATGAGCTGGAAAAAAATGATGGAGGAAGTGAGGGGCACCGTGATCAAGCGGAACCGGGCCCAGCGACCCGCACCGTCCACCTCCGCGGCCTCATAGAAGGATGGGGGTACTCCTGTGATGGCAGCCAGGAAGATGAGCACGGAGTTGCCCAGACCCCACAGGCTGATAAAGACAATGGAAGGGACAATCCAATCCGGGTCGGCCAGCCAGCGCGGAGCCGGCAGGCCCAGCACCTTGAGCGGATAGTTGATGGGGCCGAATTCAGGATGCAGGCCCCACCGCCATACGGCCGCCGCTGCCACCGAAGGCACGATGGAAGGCAGATACCACATGGTCCGCCACACTGCGATCCCCCGGATGCGCCCACTCATCAACAGAGCGACCAAGTAGGCGAAGATCAACGATAGAGGTACGTAAAGCACTACATAGCGGAACGTCACCTCAATGGACTTCAACCACAAGTCATCGCTGAAGAGCTTTACGTAGTGGGTAAATCCGTACCACGTGGGGCGATTGATGATGTCGTACTTGGTGAACGAAAGTCCTAGGCTGACAACGACAGGCCCCAACTGGAAAAGGATCAGCCCCAGCACGGCCGGAATGATAAAGATCCAGCCGAACATGGTCTCTTCAAAGGAGAGACGCTTATGAAAAGGCAAGTTCTGAGGTTGAGGGGTCTCGGAAGCCGTCATCTAAGACCAATGCCGATACAGGCAATAGGGACGCGACAGGCCCGGCCCCCGGAGGACCGGGCAGCTGCCGCTTAAGAGTTACAGGAACGGTACGGTTTAAGCCAGTTCGCCCGTTGCCAGGATCTGCTCGGAGCCGGCGCGTACTTCACTGGCAATCTCGGACCAGGCCGTTTGACCCAACCACACTTGGTCGTTGTAGGGAGCCCAGTAATCCAGCAGCGGCTGGTACCAGCCACCGAAGTAGGAACCAATGGTGTCTCCCGGCCAGCGGAAAGTGTCGTTGTTCTCGAATGCGTCATAGAAGACCTGGCGGTATTCCCCGGCCGGTGGTTCTTCATTGCTCAAGAACTGCTCACGCAGGTCCTTGCGAATGGGCTGTTGCATGCCCAAGTCCACCAGAATTTTCTGTCCATCAAAGCTGCAGCAGGCAAACTTGATGAAGTCGTAGGCTTCCTGCTGGAATTCACTCTGGGAGAAGACACATAGCGGTGAATAGTGACCATAGGAAACCTTGGTCTTGCTATAAGGAATCTGCGTGGTGCCCCACTGCGCTTCAGTGGCGTTGATGCGTCCAATGGACCAAGCGCCGATGTGCTGCATGGCCACGTTCTTGGAGCGCAAGTCAACGGGTGTAGCGACCTCGTAAGCCGGGGAGGGGCTGACATAATGATCCAGACCCAGCGAGGCCAGCCAATCCATGCTCTCTATGAACTCAGGAGAGTCCATAGGCATAGTGCCGTCACCCGCAATGATCTCGGCGTTGTGGGACCAGTGGTAGGTATAGCGACCGTGGCCCAGACCCGGTTTGAAGCCATACTGCTTGACTCGGGCCGGGTTAAAGCCGGAATCTGCCGGTGTGTTGTTGTCTAGGTCCAACGTCAAAGCTGTGGCCAGCTCCAGTACTTCGGTCCAGGTCATCCACTCCGTGGAAGAGGGGTAGTTGATTTCTGCTGCGTCAAAGAGAACCTTGTCAAAAGCTAAGCACATCGCACCACTGTCCCAAGGTAGGCCCCAGCGTTTGCCATCGTAGGTCTGGGCGATCCAGACATTGGGTACGTAGTCATCTTCCTCGAAAGTCGGGTCTGCGGCCAAGTAGGGTTCCAGGTCAGTTGTCACACCTTTGCGAGTGAGCATACCCGTGGTGCGGTTGGCATCAAACCAGCAGTCCGGACCCGTACCGGCTGAAATCATCAGAAGCAAGGCTTCCTGGTGGGAGTAGCCGGCCACTGCGTTGATTTCAAATTCAACGTTAGGATTGGACTCCTGATAAAGGGCCATCTGGGAATCCATCACACTAGCGATGAACTCTCCACCCCGGTTGAAGAAATTCAAAGTCACAGTTTCCATGCCCGCACCTTCACCGCTAGGGGCCGGAGAGACAGTGGTACAAGCGGCGATGGCCATGGTGCCTGCGGCCACGCCTGTGAGGCGCATAAACGCGCGACGACTTAATTGGGGTTGAGCCATGAGGATTCCTCTACTGAGTTAGAAAACAGAAACAAGGCCAGACCCAAACATATGGCCGGGCATAACCTGACTGGCAATTGTAGGGCAAAAGGGATGTATTCAGGAAAATTCGCACGGGATATCCCGGGCGCGCGGGCCAGCCTGGCAAGCTCTTTCTCCGGCAATTCGGCAATTACATGGCGCTAAGCAGTTTGAGGAGAGGTGTGCTAGCTCGGAACGCCGACACACTAAGAGTTAGGTATTCCGACAACACTCTTACAGGTTAATATTCAGGGGTGAGGTCGCGGCCGAGTGTCTTGACCAGTCCCCAACTGGATCCCGATTGTCCTCTCTCCACATTGCCGGGGAGGAGCCTGACAAATGCGCTTTCTAGGCAGGGCTCGGGGTTAAGGGCGAGACTTGATAAGTAAGTCCGTCGGTCGAGCAGATAGGAGCCGGAGTGAGCAGAGCACTGTGGGTCCAGGGCGGTGCACCCCGTGAACATCTCTTGATGGCAACCTCACTTACAGTCTCCATACTGGGAATCATCCTGTTTGTAGCGGTCCAGATGTACTTCGGGCAAGGCATTGCGCTTAGCCGATGTAAGAGGGTGACAGTTAGGACTTTCTACCTAGGCAGCGTAATTTGACGGCCCCCACAGTGTTCTGTTCATGATTGCGAGATCGGTTGGCCCCTGCCTGACTATGTATTGGTGCAGAGCCAGCTCTCTCTTATAAGTACAGGTACCGAACTCACTTTATATGTCGAGGTATCCCTTACGCCCGGCTACACCAATATTAGATTGGTGCAGGACGTTGGTGGTGGTAAAGGCCCTAGTTGGGTGGGAGGGACCGGGCTGCGACTCGGGGACGACACAGGAATCTGAATGCGTTTGCGGCTGGTACTCTGTGGCGAATACCAAACTCAGTCCCTCTTGAGGCAGCTTCTTTTTTCACCCTGGCCTAGGCTGTAATGAATGGCGTACGTTGGGCCTAAGTGGGCTGGGGCGACAGCGTGCCCGTGTTTGGACTGGGTTTCTTAGGTCAAATGGCAGTGCGATTTCACCGACTGAGCTGGAACCACCTCTTTCCAGGCGTCCGGATCAAGTTCCAATCGGTCGAAGAGCCCAGGCACCACCTACCGTAGTCTAGACTCTTCTTCACACGAAATCTGATCATTGGAAACAGCTAAAAGCAAAATATATTAAAGTTCCCTGCTTGTTCCATTTACTCTCCACTTCAGACTCCCAGCTCTGAAAAAGATCCCTTACAAACAGGCCAGATAGAGGTTTGTCTATGGCACCTAGAAAGCAAGTAGTGCCACTATAAATACGCGGGACTTTCCCACCCGGCCTCACGACCAGTAGGCATTGCCCACCGCTGAATGGCAAAATGCAGTCAACAATGTCATAATGCTTGCATGCCAGTACAGATCACCATTAGAGGTGTACCCGAGGAAGTTCGTGACGAACTTGCTGTGCGGGCGGCACTTCAACGCCAATCCATGCAGGAGTTCCTTCGCTGTGAATTGGAACGCATTGCTTCGCGTCCTTCCATTGGCGTGTGGCTTCAGAGAGTTCGCGATCGAAAGGAATTGGAGGAAACGCGTGTAGAGGTATCGGAGATCTTGCGTGCGCGTGACGCGGACCAGGTGTGACTACGGTTGTTGACGCGTCGGTTCTGGTTGCGGCATTGGTGGACATCGGAGCTGCAGGGAAGTGGGCAGAATCCATTATTTCCCGCATGTCCCTTGCTGGTCCTGAGCTGGTTCTGGCGGAAGTTAGCAACGTGCTCCGCAGATTGGAGGGAGCTGGGCAGATCACAAGATCCGAGGCTACTAGGGCCCATCAGGATCTGCTGTTGCTCGATTTGGCCCTCTTCCCATTCGCGCCCTTCGCTGAACGTATTTGGCTCTTGAGGCTCAATTTGACCAGCTACGACGCTTGGTATGTAGCATTGGCAGAGGGACTTGAATGTCCCCTGGCAACGCTCGACAATAGATTGAGCCACGCCATGGGTCCCACTTGCGAGTTTGTAATGCCGAACTCTAGCTCTTAAAGGGGGACGCTTGATTCCGTAGAAATAAAGGCACCCGGAAGGCAAATGACAATTGCTAACTAGGGCAAGGGGAGACACTGCAGGATGCTGGGACTGCCGGTCGCGCCAAGCTGGAAGGATCATTCGACACTCTCCACAAAGCCTGACCTTCCCTGAGCAGTTCCAAGTGCCAACAGGTTCTCTGAGGGGCCGCAAGCGTTCGCTCCGAAGCACACGGTGGAACGGCTTCCCGCAGACAGGGCAATGCACAACATACGTTTCGCTTTTCAGTTCCTCGAACATCGGCGACGAGTGGATATTCATGACTGAGGGCACGAGTACACCTTTGGATTTGCACTTCTGTTCGAGAACCTCAAGGACGAGATTGGCGTACGGGTGCAAGTCGGTCCGGCGGAAGAGGTTGACTATGTCATACAGATTCCTCGGGCGGGACCGCTCTCCCATAGCCCGCAGCTTCTCTGCGAAGACTTCCTCAAAACTGTAACAACGGACCTGCCCTGGCGGGGGCAACACATCGGGGTAGTCGTGGCTGATCGACCTCAAGAACGGCGGGCACACGACCAATTCATCCTTTGTAAGGTCGAATTTGACACTCGCTGGGCTGGGAGTGTTGCGAGGCCCTCGATAGTAGACACGCACCCCGGCCGAACGACCTGTCCGCCGACGCTGGTAAGCAGGGAACCTCTTTGCAAAATCAATGCCTGGCTCTTGGTTGACCCTATCTAAAACGCCGGAGATGGCCTCAGTCACCTCCCCCTGCTCATGGGCCCTTCTTCGAGCACCGTGAAGTCAAGGTCCTCTGAAAACCGGCAAGTCTCGATATAGCATTTCTTCAGGCATGTTCCCCCTTTGAACACCCATGTTCGGTGCAGCAGTGGATCGGTGCCTATCCCCATAGGACCCAACCGAGAACGTAGTCCTTTTCAACCACGTCTTCACAAAGTCCCCAGAGACGAACACGATCGTCGATATCGGCGCGGCTGATCAAAACCCGTCCTCTTTGTCGGTGGCAAGTCGCCAGGTGTTAACGCGAAGGTTCCACCTAGCTACGATACGCCCCTTCGGTGGTCCGCTGGGGTCCAAGCGGCTCACGCCTCTGGTGATTCGGCTGCGGCATGCTTCGACGAAGTCGTCGTCAGCGATATTCGCTCGTTCCGTCAGGTAACCTAGCCGTTTGAACACAGTGCCCCGACCAAGCCGGTCTCCGTACTTCAGGAGTTTCGCTTGGTCTGCGTGATCGCTCTCGAAATACGCCTGCAGGACCTCGCACGCGTGAAGCATGCCGCCTGCCCCCGCCGGGACATCTAGGATGTCAATCAGGGTGCGATGGGGATCTGATACATTCACTGCTACGCGTTGACGCCAGACACGGCGTGTCCCGAACAAGGCCCGTTCGGGCACAGTTCGGATCAGGAAGTCGGTCCCCTGTATGGTCTGTCGGGTTGGCGCGACCTTCCGTCCGGCGACAACATAGATAACGTTGAAGATCTGGTCGGTAAGTCCCCAATGCTCAACAGCACTCCACCCGCCAATGTAGCCAGGAGAGAAGAGCGTCGACGCGACCACCCAGGGATCTTCCCGCCACTCTCCCGGCTCGGATGCATCCATGGGCACACCTATGTACCAGCCCTTACGCACACGGGCAAGCCAGCCACCATCGGCAAACGCTGCAAGAAGACGGCGTGTACGATCAAGATCGATGTCGAGCACGGATGCGGCCTGCCGTGCGTCGAACGGGCTGTGGAATGACCGGTGCAGCAGCATCAATTGCTTCCGCCGCCGACCCGTCACCCCAGCCAGGTTTTTTTCAGCAGCAGGAGCCATGAGGTTCTCAAAGTATGCTTTTGAAATATATCACAACTTGATTATTACCCTTCCAAGGGATATTATCTACCTGCGATGTAGTACCTGTCAAAGTCGGAGCCATCCTCGCAGTCCCCAATGTCGCTCTCTTCCCTGAACACGGAAGAGTCCTCCTTAAGGACTAAGCACCCCGCACAAATGGAGTCGTCCGACTAAGAGCTGGCTTCAAGTCCAACGGGCATGAGTACCATAGATTTTCGTGTCTATTGCATACTGCGAAAGTTCCCCCAACACGAGTAGCCGCCCATAAATGTGGAAGGTATAGGAACGCGGGTCCCCGCGATTGCCACTGGCGACCCAAAGATTCAGTACCGAGGTGGTCCACATTCTTCTCGTTGACCTGGATAGCGGACAATTGCAAGAACAGTTTGGCCAAAACAAAGGGCTGGATTCAGATATGCGCGAGATTCAAGCCTCAGTAGCCAAGGAGCACTGGGCGGAACTCCTCCGTGTAGTCGAGCACGGAGAAACCATTGCCATAACCCGGTACGGCAAGCTGGTTGCGTATCTGGTTCCCTCTCCTGCGCAGGAGCGCGCCTACCGACAAAGAGCCGTAGAGCGTTTCCGACAGCGCCGCGCCGGGTGGGAGCGCGGAGTTTTCTCTACGGAGGAGATACTCGCCGCGCGGCATGAGGGCCACCGCCTGTTAGCGAGTTGGTTGTCAAAGCCTAGCTTTGCGAGTATGAGGAAGAGCCTCGCGCAGATAGTGTTTTGTATCTTCTCAAAGAAGACGGGCCCGTGGTGCCGCACCTGCGGCTATGGACAGCTGGCGGAGCAGTAGGCCTGTGTGCAGGAGACGCGTCTTCAATTAAGCACCCCTTCATAAATTACTGCGCCCAAGGCAACTTCGTCCTTCAGACTTTCTCTGACCCATATCAGCCCGATCTTTCTGAAGTGTCGGGACGTGGGAAGACAAGCGACGAGCAATGAACAGTATCTTGGTTCATTTTGTCACGCATGCGTATGGCCCAGTGTTGTCGGTGGCTTTATCCGCGTGATAGCGGAAGCACCGTCTGGTGTCTAGAGCGGCACTCGGGCATCGGCCCCGGAACCAAACAAATGAAGATCGAACTCAAGCGGCTTTCAAGGGAGGACTGGCGGAGATTACCGACATAGGGGTGGACGAAATCGCACTGTACGGCATGGATTCCTTCCGTCCACCCGGCGCCAGTCAGGCAGATCACCACTCCAACCAGTTCGCCGCTGCCGCTGTCGCAGTAGAGAGGGTCGCGAGTGATCTAATCGGCCCAACTTAGCGGATTGGCCTAACCTGCCTAGTGGGGTCGAACGCTTCCCACCAGGCGGTCCCAAGGTTCAAGGGAATCTTAAAGATGCCTGGCGGAAGGGCACGCGACGAGGGAGCCAACCGAAGGTGACTGAACTGTCCCGGACGCTCCGCATACGGGCAGCCCAAGCTGGTGAAAATCATTGTCGGGTATCCCCCTCAACCACTTGGGGACACACCCGTTCAACTGGTTCTCAGAGAGGTACGCCGGCAGCAAATCAGACAGGCGGCCCAGCTCCGGTGGTATTCCCCCGCTAAATTGGTTACCAGAGAGGAACATCGTTTCCAAGCTGGAAAGGCTGCCTAGTTCCGATGGGATCTGGCCGCTCAACTGATTCCTGAAGAAGTAAAGATGTTGTAGGTTGGAGAGGTTGTCTAGTTCCGGTGGGATCTCTCCACTCAACTGGTTCTCAAAGAGTTAAAGTTCGATCACGCGCCCGTTGCGGTCAATAGTTTCGCCGTACCATTCATCGAGGGGAGCCTCGTTAAGCCAATTATCGTTGTTCCGCCAGTTCGCCGCGCTGGTCGCTTCGTAGAGCGCCACTAGCGCTGCCGGTCTACGTCTTGTGGATCTGCCGTCGCTGACTCGGGCGGTGCTGTCGGTGCCGTGGTGGGAGCAACCGTTGCCGTCGCTGTCGGGACGGGTGTCCGCGCAGCGGTGGGTGTTGGCTGCGTGGCAAAATCACCGCTGCAAGCTGCGGCGATCGCGATTAGGGCGATGGCGGCCAGCAAGATTGCGAGTCTCAGCCTGGCTGTAAGAGTCACAGTGATTCTTCCGTGGAGGGAAAGTGTTCCAGGCCCGCATCGAAAGGCTGGGGACGAGGACCGGCTCGTCAAGATTCTAACTTCAGCCAAATTCGTCGTATCAGTGGCGTAACCATTGGTGTCGTCGGCGACAACAAGAGAATGGAGAGCAGAGCTCTGCGGCAAAAGCCATGCCTTCCCTAGAATGTCTCGGAGCGTCCACACTCGCCCACCTTCCCCTGCCCCAGAGCCGGATTGCCACGGCCACCGCCAGCAGCCTCTGCCAACCGGTCACTCCGTATCAGTCGTCGGGAGTGCTCCCCGGTTCCATCTGGGCGCAATGCAGGGCAAGGGCTTCGTCCAACAGCTGCGAATTCGATTTCACCAGTATCTGGATGTCCGTTACGAGGATAAGGTCAGACTCTCTGACCTTGTTCTCGGCCCGCCGTTTCATCTTCCTCAGTTGGTAGAACGCAAGCGCCATAAGTGCGACTGCTACCACCATAACTCCATACTCGAGCCGGTCCATTGCCGTGTAAGCAGGGAACGAAGTCTCCCTTATTGAGATCACAAAAGCAATTGTGCAAGTCCAAGCCAAGGAGACTAGCCCTTCATATGAGCGCCAAAACTTCATTCCTGATACCCCTTATAAAAAGTGTCCGCGGAAAAAATAGCCCCCTAATATTCCTGAAGTCAGAGGGCGTGATGTCCAGATCCACCACCTGACTGTGGCCAGGGCGGACTTTGGGGACAGTGCGGTGGTGCCCATCGCGGTGGATGCAGGGAACGCCAGGGCCGCGCCGCGTTCGCAGGCATTTCATCCAGGCTCAACCTCAGTGGCCCACGTCGATGATTACCGGCACAACAGCTCGCGGTGGCGGGTGGCCCTCGCCTTCGGACACGTCCTCTTCGAAAACCTCGAGCAGCGCTATCTGCCGTTCAGAGACTGCGAACTCCACACTGAACCGGAAGGGCGCAGGACCGTAGACGCCACCGCCGGAAGTGAAACCGCTCGACAACACCTCACCGCGGCGTCCGAGCAAACGCCACTGGACGTTCGACTCGAAAGTGCGCGAACAGCCGCTGGCTATGAATCCGCTTTCTACCTCGTCGCCGCCAGCGGGTGACCGCACGATTACCAGTGAGACGTCGGGTAGGGCGTCGTCACAGGTAAACTCCTCACCGTCATCGCCCTGTTCCACCAGCGTCTCGTCCTCAAGCCGGAACTGTCGGATCACAGCCATCTTCGGGGGCTCGGCGTACGGCTCGTCCGGTGCCCTGTCGAGCATGGCGACGGTAATGATTTGGCCGTGGATGGAGACGCCCTCGATCCGGACGCGATCCCCGAGAAATGCGAAGTCCGCGTCGTGCAGCGCGCCTTCATCGTTGACCAAGGCGTGGAGGAAGTAGAACGTGCCGCTACCGCCAGGGTCCTCGACCGTAATCGCCGCCGCGTCGACACCGTAGCTCCCATCGAGTTCGCCGGTTGTCCACTTGTCGAGCTGGATTACGAGTTCGCTAGCTGAGCCGGGGGCGATCGGCTGGCGGAATTCGCCGCCTTCAAGCTTGGCTGTGCCCACATCCGTGCTCTCAGTGAGATACGTGGTCCGCTCGAGTGTGGCACCCGTGGGATCTGTTGGACTGTCGCCAATGCACGACACCAACAACATGGCAACGAGCAGCAGCGCTCCGAGCAAGCGAGCTGCGCTTCGAGGTTTTCGGCATTGGCTGGTCATCATTGATCATCTCCCGCGTGTTCACGCCAGCGTCGCATGCACCCGGGCCTGACGTAATGACAGAGCCTAAGACAGCACACCAGCGCAACCGTAGTGAACTTGGGAACCACGTCCAACTCTCTGGTGACGGAGCTACTCCAAGAAGAAACTGTGAGGGACAGCAGGCTGTCCACTATGGCACTCATCAGGGATTTCTAAGCAGGTTGAAAATGTGAACGGACGCCGTGCCAATAACCTTTGCAACACTGGCCTCCTTGGCAAGTGCGACGGGCCACCACCTGTGGTCTCTCAAGACATCTGACAAGAGGCTGGCAACAATGGCGGTCACCGACTTCTTCATGACATGGGGAATTCCATCACGGGCTACCCACCTCAGCTGGTAATTGAGCAGCATGGTAGCACACGGGACTGTGCTCTGTGGCCAGGAGCCAAAAGCCTGGCAGGGGCGGGCTCATGACCACTTCAAGGCCGCTCTTATGATCTGTGGGATTACTTACGACATGCTCTCAACGTGCGGGTTCGGGGTCCCGCCTCTGCATAGATCTCCTGCGGGTCCTACCACCCCAGGCTGTTAGGCCGTCACCGCCGGGATGTCAAGAGAATAGTCCCGATGCCGCCGCTCTTACTGCTCACATTCCATAACCCCAAAATAGGTGAGCCGGCGGACCCAGATAGATGAATGCAACCGACTGACTAGCGCCCTGTCAATCCAGTGACCATAACCCCTTCAATGATATGGCGCTGGAAGATGGCATACAGAATCAGTACGGGTAACGTGGTGAGGGCCGCGGCCGCCATGGAAAGGCCCTGCATCGTGTAACCCTCATGCTGCAGAATGGAGAGGCCCACAGGCAGAGTACGCATTTCATTGGAGTTAAGCGCGATCAGGGGCCAGAACAGGTCGTTCCAGCTGCCCAGGAAAGTAAATATGCCTAATGCAATCAATGCGGACTTGGACAGGGGTATGATGATGCGCCAATAGGTGCCGAACTTGCCGCAACCATCGATGATCGAGGCATCTTCCAACTCCTTCGGAATGGATTGAAAGAATTGGCGTAGCAGGAATATGCCGAACACACCTGCCCCAGCTGGCCAAATCAGCGCGTTGTACGTATCCAGCCATTCTAGGTTGCGCATGATGACAAAAGTAGGAATGAGAGTGACTTCGCCTGGAATCATCAAGGTACCGAGCACGAAGATGAAGAGAAAGTCTCTGCCCGGGAATTCCAGACGGCTGAAGGCATAGGCCGTCAGGCTATTGATAACTAGCACTAGCGCCGTAACGGAGGTGCTGACGATGAAACTGATGAGCATCCACCGCATGATGGGCAAGTTGGGCCAAGTAACCAGCAGTTTAAAGGAGTCCAGAGCGGGACTGCGTGGGATGTATTCCACGGGCCAATTCCGCGCTTCAGCTTCAGGGGTAAAAGCCTGGGAAAGCATGTAAAGCAGAGGCATGAAGGTGATGATGGCCAAAGGAATCAGGAGGAGCAGAATGAGCCCGGCATCAACCCAGCGTTGCACTCCTATGCTCTGTGAAAACGGGACCTTTGTAATGGGTCCCTGTTCCAAGGGTTCTGTGGTGGTTGCCATGTCGAAATCAGTATTCGATTCTGCCGCCGAGGAAACGGAAATTAACCAGCGTTACAATCAGAATTATGACTGCCAAAGAGAAGGCCAAGGCTGAGGCATAGCCCATGCGAAAGAAGCGCCAGTCCACATCGTAGAGATACATGACCACCGAATAGGAGGAGTTTCCAGGACCGCCCAAGGTCATGTTCCACATCTGGCCAAACACTTTGAAGTGGGCGATGAATTGGGTGACCACAATAAATAAGGTGACCGGTTTCAACAGCGGCATCGTAATTCGTGAAAATGATTGCCACCGACTTACTCCGTCAATCCGGGCGGCTTCGTATATCGGCATAGGGATGTTGAGCAGACCCGCCAAGAAGACCAAGAACGGGAAACCAAAACCCCACCACATGGCGGACACTGACAAGATCGGGATGACGTAGCGTTGGTTCACCAGCCAGCGTTGGGGTTCCAGGCACAGGCGCCTTTTCGTACGTGGAGCACCAGCCCCGGGAAGCGGTGGCTTTTCGAGAGGAATTCAGGCCATTGGGATGCCGCCCTGCCCTATATAGATCGATTGGAGATGTGGCATGTGCCGGCACTGTCTGCTCGCGGCAGAGCTGTACTCAAGCAGGAGGCAGATCTGTCTTCAAACACGGCCCGAGAGACTTGGTTAGAAGGCAGAGAACGAGAAGACATCTTCACTGCCCAGTTGCCCAACTCAGGCAATTCGTGGCTATTCCCGTACAACTTACCCATGTGGAATTCCAGAGTTAGGGGTTTGGACCTGCACAAACGTATCTCTGCGGAGTGGGGACGCATGGAAACGGTCTGGCTGGATTCCTGACCGTTTGCCTCTACCAGCGAGACTTGCTGCGCGCGCACCGTCCAGGGCCCCGCTGGGGCAAGTCGCTCGTGCGCCAATACATAATCAACAGACTACAGATTGTCATCCCCACCAGGGTGGGGATGACAATCCTGATCTTTTTGGCCATGCGAATCATTCCCGGAGATCCCCTGCAGACTATTTACTCGGAGTCCACTGGGGTCTATATTCTCTCGGAAGAAGAACTGGCCGAAGTGCGGGCCAGCTTGGGCTTGAACAAGCCTGTGTATCGATAGTACTTGGACTGGATGGCCCAGGTGCTGCGCGGCGAAATGGGGTATTCCTTTTGGACGAAGGATCCCATCAGCCGCATGATCCTGCGCTGGGGACCCATCTCTGCCCAGATAGCCTTCTTCGCGATTGCTCTCTCCCGGCTGATTGGTGTCCCGATCGAACTGATATCCGCGTACTGGCGAAATTCGTTTCTGGATCAGGTGAGCAGGTTGGGGATTACGGTTTTCCTGGCAGTACCCAGCTTCTGGCTGGGGCTGTTAATCATCCTTTTTACGGTGCTGGTGCTGCGTTGGCGACCGCCGCTGGCCATTATTCAGTTCTGGGAAGACCCGGGTGCGAATTTCATCTTGATTGCCTTGCCGTCCATGACCTTGGGTCTGGGTATTCCGCCACCAGATGCCAGCGGGGGAAACATGCTGGGGGGAGTGACGGCCACAGCCTTCAAACCCCCATGGTGGCTGGTGGCATTTCCTGGCTTGGCGATTACCTTCGCCATAATGACAGCCAATCTGTTTGGAGATGCCCTCAGGGCCTCTTTGGATCCCAAACTGCGGCAGCGCATAGATTAATGCCCGCCGTGGCCTTTAGGTTCTGAACGTTCTCACTAGCGCCTGAATGTGTTCTGGTCCCAAACCACAGCAACTGCCTACAGCGACTACACCGGAGTTCACCCAGTTCCGGGCTTCAGCCGCGTAATTCTGAGGGGAGATGATGTCGCTGAATTGCCAGTTTGGAATCTTGAATTCACCGGAGTGGGCATAGACGTAGCTGGGCCCTTGCCAGTAGGCCTGGAGTTCTGCCAGAGCGGGGCCTGTGTCCGCGGTCAAAGAATGCATTATGCCCACGGCCTGCGGCAAGGATGTATCCAAACCCCCAAACATTTCCTGCAGGCTGATGTGTATGTGATTGGACCGGAGGGCCTTGTCCGCGCCACGTTCGACGCTGTAACCTACCCAGACTGGCAGTCCGGTGGCTGCTGCGCCTTCTAGGGCCGCGGCGGTCAATTCCAAGTCAAACATCATTTCCAGAATAATGAGATCCACGCCCGCGGCTGCAAATATCTTTGCCTGATCTGCATAGTCCCGGCGCGCCGTGGCAAGTTTGGGTATTTCCTGATACAAGGTTTCGCTGGAGATAGCTCCAGCCACCCAGGCAGTCTGCCCGGACAACTCCCGCGCCTTGAGGGCGATTTCCGCGGCCTGCGTATTGAGTTCCTCAAACCGGCTTGTCAAGCCCGCGTGCCCCAGCATGTAGCGGCTGGTGGCAAAGGTGTTGCTGATAATCATCTGGGAGCCAGCGCGCAGATAGTCCAGGTGGATCTCGGTCAGGACTTCGGGATGACTGGCGGTAGCCAAAGCGTTCCAAAGCGTCCCGTCCATGGGCACGCCGCGTTTCTGCAGTTCCGTACCGGTGGCTCCGTCCAGGATGAGGGGTTGGTTTGTTTCAGCGGCAGATTGCAGGGCAGCTGAGAGTGTCATATTTGCTATCCCTTTGGGTGCTGCATATTTTAGAGGTGAAGCACCTAAATCCTACAGCAGATCCTAATGTGCAGATTCTGGTATTGTAAAGTTTTACACTGGTCGACCAGACTAGCCGGGTGCTGCTGGAGCTTGAGACCGGGATTCAGTTCACTCTGTACAGGATACCTTGCCCCGGCCCATCAAGGACCGACCGAACCGCACGTGGATCCGGGCTTATTGGCGCTGGCGCCAAGGTACATCCGCAGGACAGTGGCGAAGTTCAAATGGAGGCTGTGCGGGGACATCCAAAGAGTTCTGCGAGTACGGACCCGACACCCCCTATAATTTTGAGAAGTTTCAACCCATATCAAAGACGGCGGCTTGTATGGCCGCGGCGAGGAGAGTTGCATGGCCAAAGTAATTAACCTTGAGGACGGTGAAGTCTTCCATATGGGACAGGGGTATTCGCGCAAGCTCATTAGTCCAGACACCGGAGCTCGGGATATTACTCTCAATTACTCTGTATTTCAGGATGGGCAGGAATTTCCGCAGCACTTTCATGAAGTCTCCGCGGATATTTTCATCGTACTGGCGGGCAGTGTTTCGGTGCGGGAAGGTGACAAATATACACCCATCCAAGAGGGAGAATTCGCCTACATACCTCCCGGCGAAGTGCACGGCACCGTTAATGACATTCCGGGCGAAGCTACCCTGATCAGTTTCCAGTGTCCCCCAGACCCAGCCCTGTATTCAGGGGATCGGGATCCAGCCAAGACCGGCGTGATGCCCCAACCCAAGGCTGGTGATGCCACCAAAGTGCGGATAAACTCTATGCAGGCGGGCACGGGCCAGGAGTCAGAAGGCGTTAGGTCCTGGGACGCTGCCAGCCCAGCCTGGGGCGCACCACAGATGTCCCTTCAGTATATGGAACTGGGGTCCCAAGCCAGCCTCTGCCATGATGAGACTACGGGAGGAGAATCCGCGGTATTCGTCTGGTCCGGGACGGCCCAGTTTGAGGCTGGTGGCAACGCATCAACTATCTCGCACGGCGGGGCCCTGTTGCTGGATTCCTGTGAGGCTTATACCGTGACCAATGCAGGTAGCGACACTTTGCGCTTGATCCGCTGTCTTTCCAGTGGCAGGGCGTAGAGGCCCACCTCTCAGAAGAGGTTAAGTCAGATCGCATAGCTCGGAACCGGGCCAAGACTCCAGACGATTCCTGCCGGTGAGGACCTGTGAATTTCAAGTTTGGATTGGCCTAGGCCAAGTTGTGCAGACCTTTACCTGCCATGGTGCGTCGTAACTCAGAAGCTTCCAGTCTTTTTGAAGTGGATCTGGAAGCGGACCGGCGCCAAAACTCCCCTCTGGCTCACCGCTTACGCCCGCGCACGTTAGCAGAGTACGTCGGCCAGGAGCATATCCTGGGTCCGGGCCGGTTGCTGCGCCGTTCCATAGAAGCGGACAAAATCTCTTCCCTGATTCTGTACGGTCCCCCAGGCACTGGCAAGACCACGCTGGCCAGCGTAATCGCTCAGACTTCTCGGAGCCATTTTGTCACTATCAATGCTGTGCTGGCGGGTATTCCGATTCTGCGCCAGGAGATTGCGGCGGCAGATGAGAGATACAAAGAGCTGCGCCAACGTACCACGCTCTTCGTGGATGAAGTGCATCGCTGGAACAAAGCGCAGCAGGACGCCCTACTACCCCACGTGGAACTGGGCACTGTGGTTTTCGTGGGGGCTACTACGGAGAATCCCTTCTTCGAAGTAATCAAGCCGCTAGTTTCCCGGAGCCGGGTATTTCAGCTGCAGCCATTGACGGAAGCGGATATCCAGTTGTTGTTGGAAAGGGCCATGAGCGACCCCGACAATGGGTATGGAAATATGGAAGTGCGGCTGGATCCAGAGGCCATGACCCACTTGGTGGATGTGGCCAACGGGGATGCCCGCAGTGCTCTGAATGCGCTGGAACTGGCTGTAGTCACGACCCCGCCAAATCCCAATGGAGAAATCCATATTGATCTGGCTACCGCCGAGGAGTCCATTCAGAGGCGGGCCGTGCTCTATGACAAAGAGGGTGATGCCCATTACGACAGCATTTCCGCCTTTATAAAGAGCCTGAGAGGATCGGATCCGGACGCGGCCCTGTATTGGGGCTCCAAGATGGTCTACGCTGGAGAAGATCCGGCATTTCTCTTTCGCCGTATGGCCATCCTGGCCAGTGAGGATGTGGGACTGGCTGACCCGCAGGCCATTACTGTAGTGGAAAGCTGCTGGAGTGTCTTCGAACGGATTGGCTTGCCTGAAGGCATGTACCCGCTTTCCCATGCCATCATTTACTTAGCCACGGCCCCCAAGTCCAATTCGGCCATGGGCATTTTCGAAGCCCTTCGGACTGTGGAGACGGAGCAGGAGTCTGCAGTTCCTACACCGCTCAAGGACGGCAATCGGGATGATCAGGCATTTGGCCACGGCAAGGGATATCTGTATCCGCACGCCTTTACGGGCCACTGGGTGCGGCAACAGTACTTGCCTGCTGGTTTGGAAGGCAAAGTGTTTTATGAACCAGGGCAATTGGGATATGAGGCGGAGATTCGGGCGGAGGTGCTCAGAAGACGGGAGGAACAGTTGGCCGCGGATCCGGAATGGGAGCCTTTCGGTGGAGAGAACGTCACCTACTCGCCGCCGGATCGAAACAGAGAGAACTGGCTACAGAGGGCTGGACACGCAGCCAATACCAGTTTGGGCCAAGTACGAGACGAAATCTTTGCACGACTGCACCTGAAACGCCACGATCGGGTGCTGGTACTGAACGCCGATGACGGATTGTTGTTGTGGGAGGCCTGCCGCCGCACGCCGGAAGGAGGCGTCTGGGGTTTGGTATCTCCCCCGCGGATGGAAGCCCTGCTGGAGGTGGGCCGCAATCTGAATGAATTGGAGCGGCCACAACTGGTGACTGGTCTGGATCAGATTCGGAGCGGCTTGGACTTTGAAGCTTTCGTGGGTATGGACCCCTGCACAGGTCCCGCTGATGCCAGCCGGCTTTGGACAGAGCTGGCCGGGATCCTACCCAAAGGATCTGTGGGGATATGCAGCCAGAGACTGCCGCGGCAAGGCCAACGGGTCTATGACCTGATAAAGGCAGAGGACCTGGGGGATTTACAGGAGCAACTCAAGGCGGTGGAAGAGGACATCTGGCAGGACAATCCCAATGCCAAACAGAACTGGGACGAAGGCAGCCTTCATGAGGTGATGACAGCGGCTGGATTCGAAGTTGAAGTAGAACTGCAGATGCGGCCTGAACTCAGGTATCTGGACCGACAGCGGGTCCTGGCTTGGTTTGAGCCAACGCATCGCCTGGGTACAGAACTGCTGGCGCGGGGCCTGTCCGCGCGGGAAGTGGCCCTGATTTCACATCGGTTCGACCAACAATTGGGTAACAAAACCGTATCCTGGCAGCAATGCGTCGCATTTTGCAGGCTACGTCGTGCCTAAACTACCGTCATAAAATAATCAGTTACGGCAGGTCGGCTCCCTGCACTCAACCCAACCTACGCCTCCGCGTAAAGCTTGAATTTCTCCGTAGGATAGGCCAATCCGGAGTCTCTCCTTCCCAAAAGTTCCCAAATATATCTAACGCGCTCCGGAAGAATTCGAAAGAACCACCTTCAAGGAGGAACTCACTGTGCCAAAATTACTGACACTCTTAACCCTAGTCTTCATTCTCATTACAGCCGTTTCTTGTGTTTTAGATATTCCACCACCTCCACCTGCTGAAGACGTGATTGGGGATCACATGGTCGCTGAGGCAACCCTTACGGCCCACTTCATTGCGGCAGCCGTAAAGGCAGGCATGACCGCATCAGAGATCAATGCGGTATTGGGCGAAGTTGCCAGCAATACGGTTATTTCTGAATTCTGGATCACCGATCAGGATGGCCGCACGGTATTCAGCAATGTCCCTGACCTGGAATTCAATTTTCCCACCGATCCTGAGGCAGGCTCCCAAGCTGCGCCATTCGCCAACTTGCTGTTGGGTGTCGAGACCGTCGTAGTCCAGGAAACTCAGCCTCGCGAATCTGATGGAGTTTTGTTCAAGTATGTGGGTGTTGCCGGTGTTGACCAGAAACGTATAGTACAGGTAGGACTGGCAGATTCAGAATAGGGGAGAGTGCATGATTACTTTCACCCGACCACAGTAACCGGCAAATTAGTAAGGAGGGGAGCCAGCATGGCTTCCCTCCTTTTCTCTTGTCCTAAGTACGAAGGTAATCAACTCCCCAGCAATTCGTTTGTTTCCTTGTTCAGGCCGGCCAAAGCTTCCCCAATGTTCTCCTTACCTTCCACGAAAATTGGGTCCATGTACTTCGTCCAGATTGCGGACCACTCCTGGTACTTGGTGAAGTAGGAATAATAGGTGGGTTGCTCCATTCCCAATTCCAACAGGGCGTGTTTGGCATTGGGAATCTTCTCTTCCCAGCCCTTGGGCAGTCCATATTCTGCCAGACTCAGGCGCGGCGGATATAAACTGCCTTCGATACCCAATGTGGGCAGTATGTCCTCATTGGATAGGACATAGCGGGTCAATTCGTAAGCCAACTCAGGGAACTGACTGCCGGCTGGAATCATCCACTGCGCGCCGCCTTCATAACCGAACCGACCGCTGGGGCCAGTGGGTATAGGGGCGATGCCCCATGGGAACTTGTCCCCTATGGCAGAGTCCAGTCGGGCCGCGATGTCACTGATGCCCATGTGCATGCCAATGCGTCCAGAGGCGAAGAGGAATTCTCCACCCAAACCAATGGCTTGTTCGTCTCCTGGCGTTGGCATTGAGCCATCCTTCCAGCGCAGGTCCCAGAGGAACTGGGCTGCTTCCAGGACTATGGGGTCTTCGAAGTTGCCCTGGGTGCGTTCCGCGTTGAAAAGGTCCGCTCCCCAGCTCATGGCGACAGCCCATACCGTCTTGTCGAATATGGGAATGCGTATGCCGTAAACCTTATCCATGCCTTCGCCAGAAGTCCCCGCCTTGCCCAGTTCCCGCAGGTCCTGCCAAGTCCAGTCGTCCGGGAAGGGATATTCCTGCAGTGGATCGGTAATGTCTCGGTTTAAGAAAATGCCCCATGTCACCCACCCGTACGGCAGAGAGTGCAGTTCACCTTCGAAGGTGGACATCTCAATCATGTAGGGTTCCCAGTCATCCGGCCAGCCATCAGGGGGATAGGCATCCACGTATTCCTGCATGGAATGTGACCAACCCTTGGCCGGATACACCCAACTGCGGCTCTGGTGTTGCCATGCCAGATCCGGAGGAGATCCACCGGTAATCTGCGTGGGCAGTTTGGTCCAATAATCGCCCCAAGGTACACCGGATTCAATTTCCACTTCCATATTGGGATAACGTTCCTCGAAAAAGCCCTCAATGTAGGGAATGAACTTGTCGATTTCCCCTTCGCCTTCCCAAGAAATGATGCGGAAGGTCCCGCTGATTTCAGGGTCTACAAGGCCCGTGGTCCACCTGTCCACCAACACCTCTGGACCACTGTCTTCAGCTGCCGGGGCCGCAGGTGGGGCACAGGCGGCCAGACCCACAGCCATACCGGAGGCACCCATCAACCTCAGCCAGTCACGGCGGGTGATCAGGAGACGCCCTTTCTCACGTTTACTCATATCACTCTGCTCCTTTGCCTAGTTTCAAAACGTGCAGGTACAGATTCGCCGCTCTCGATTGGATACCGAAGCGCCGCATAAATCTGTACGAGTGAAACCCAATTCTACCCATATTCTGATTTGCAGCCAAACAGGTTTTTGTCATGACCCGAGTCTGGAACGGCAAGTAAACACAAGGGGAATTGGCAAGGCTGAGGTCCTGTGGTTCAAGTGTTTTCTTTTGCAGGGATGCGCCTCAATGTCACTTGACCGCCTTGGAACTCTACGTTCCGAAAGTAAGTCAGGGCTAGAGCAGTAGGGCGGTCTATACCCGCTGGGTAGACCTGGCTATCTATCCCTTGGCCTGTCAGGTACGATGGGCGCTACGGGGCGCAGACGGCCAGAATAACAAGCTCCCCAGTTTCCATCTAAGACCGAAGGGCGCGCAGGGGTTGGCCTGTCAGGTCGGGAGGATTAACTCCACAGGAATTCAGTACTAAACAAGGTTCAGGGAAAGCAGCAGGTCCAAGAAAAGACCTATCCCTTAAGCCCGGAAGTGACAATACCGCGCACGTAATACTTCTGGCCCAAAATGAAGATTATCAGGATTGGCAACACGCTGACTACGGCCAAGGCCATAACCAGATGCCAAGGGGTATTGAGGGAAACCCTTTGCTGAAATCCGGCTAGCCCCAATGGCAGGGTCTTTTTGTCGCGAGAAGAAATCATGATCAGGGGCCACAGGAAGTCGTTCCAAAATCCCATGAAAGTGAATATGGCTAACGTAGCCATCACTGGCTTGCACAAGGGCAGGATGATCTGAGCGTAGATCCGTAAGTGGTTGCAGCCATCAATCTCGGCGGCCTCCTCCAACTCCTTGGGGATTGCCATCATAAATTGGCGCATCAGGAACGTACCCCAGGCACTGAAGAGCCCAGGCACGATCAGGGCAGCCAGACTGTTGACCCAGCCAAATAAACGCATCTGCACGAACAAGGGAATCATGATGACTGCAAAGGGGATCATCATGGTGGAGAGATACATCAGGAAGATGGTATTGCGGCCAGGATAGTCGATACGTGCGAATGAATACCCGCCTAGGCTGGAAGTAAACAGCACCCCCAAGGTAGCCAACACCGAAACCATAGTGCTGTTGGCGAAGAAACGGGTTACCGGTACCTGATTCCAGACTTCCAAGTAATTGGAAAAAAGCCATTTACGGGGAAGTATGGTTGGTGGAAAAGTGTAGACCTCGTCCAGAGACTTGACCGACATAAGCACCATCCACAGGAAGGGGACGAGC
The DNA here is from genome assembly GCA_965221225.1 of Caldilineaceae bacterium. Classification (GTDB taxonomy): domain Bacteria; phylum Chloroflexota; class Anaerolineae; order Caldilineales; family Caldilineaceae; genus Bin34. Next base: position 8,027 of record CBDCRV010000009.1, on the reverse strand, counting down.
ATAATGACACTGCCCAGTACCAGCAACGCCCAGGCTCCAGTGTCACCCAAAATACGGGCGCGTACGGAGCCCATCGTACCGGCAGAGGTTGAGAAGGGCCGGCTGGCCGCTGCGCCTTCTGGGGGAAAAGTGGCCATGTGGGTCAGTCCATGTCAAAACCGTACACCCAGCGGTTGGCTATCTGCCATTGGAACAGGGTGAAGGCAAGGATGCAAAGGAACAGGACAGTAGCCATGCTGGTGGCATAACCCATATAGAACTGGTTGAATCCCTTCTGATAGATGTAAAGAACCAATGGCGTGGTGGCGAAGGCCGGCCCGCCTTGGGTCATGATCATGAATTGATCAAATGCTTGAAAGGCGCCTATGAAGGAAGTGGTAAGTACAAAGAAGATAGTAGGGGTGAGCAGAGGCACCTTGACGTGACGGAGCTTGCGCCAGGGCGTGGCGCCGTCAACGGTGGCGGCATCAATCAATTCCGGCGGAATGCCCTGCAGACCGGCCAGAAAAATTAGCATTGCATAGCCGATGCCTTTCCAGTTACTCATGATGATGATTGAGATCATGGCCCAGCGGCTATCTGTGAGCCAATAGGGGCCATCAATATTGAATTGATAGAGGGTGTAGTTGATGAGGCCGTATTCCGGCTGGAATATCCAGGCCCAGATGATGGAGGCGGCCACAGTCAAAGTCACGTGCGGCAGGAAGTAAATGACCCGGAAAGAGAGAACCCCTTTCATCTTGCGATCTAATAGCAGCGCCAGCCAGAACGCTATGAACACAGCTACGGGGACAGCTACAAAGGTGTAATAAAGGGTGTTGCCGATGGTCTTCCAGAATAGGTCGTCCCGGGCCATCCTGATGAAGTTCTGTATGCCCGTGAAATGGGGCGTACTGGACAGGTCCCATTCGGTAAAGGTCAAATACAACGTAGTGGCAATGGGGAACAGGCTGAAGACCAGCACTCCCACCAAATTTGGGATCAGGAAAGCATAGCCAGCAATCAAATTGCGCCGTTGGCGACCAGTCAAACCTTGGCGTCTGGGCAAGACCGGGCGGGGGAGAGCAGATGCAGAGCTAGCCATTATCAGAAAGTCTCAGTCGGAAGTGAGTTTCGCGTCATTCGCTTTTTTCCAGCCAGACAAGCGTTGCCAGTCATCCTCGGGCCGAGGAGGATTAGGAATCACCTCTTCTTCTGGCCGCGGAGTGTGCTGCCAGTAATCCTCCTTATCTGTGCCTCTAGCTATGAGACCTGAGGGGCTGGCCGCGGTGAAATTGCGGACGTCAGGAGAAATAAAACGCATGGTAAGACCGCAACGTCTGCGGTCAGATTGGTTGGGATCTGAGCCGTGCAGCAGCCAATCGGTGTGCAAGGAAATTTGGCCTGCCTGCATTTCCAGGTGAACGGGGTCTGGCAAAGAATCCAAGGAGGTTACGGTCTGATCCAAGACGTTTTCCTCTTCTTCGGTACTGTATTCAAATGGCAGCTGACCCATGAGGTGGGTACCTGGAACGACCTGCATGGCTGCGTTCTCAGCATCCACATCGTCAATGGCCAGCCACACCGTAACCGTCTTACTCGGAGTGAGTGGCCAGAAGGAGGCATCTTGATGCCAGCTGACACGTTTGCCGTCCCCGGGTAGTTTGGCAAAGTAGTGGGTGCCCCAGCACACCAAATCCGGTCCCAACAGATCCCCGACGAAATTCAGAATTCGGGTGTTGGTCACCAAGTCATGAATATGAGGACATGAAGAATGCCAGCCATTCAATCCGTAGCTGTTCCAGCCTTTTGCCAGGGCACGTTCGAGCAGGCCATCGAAATATTGGGTTATGTCCCGACTTTCGGCGCGGCTAAAGACGTCCAAGGGACAGATGTAGCCTAGGTCGTTGAATTGGGAGATATCTGCGGTAGAGAGACGTTGGGGATGTTCCACACCCAGCGGCAGGAAGGATTTAACGCGCTCTGCCCCTGGATATGCTTCCTGAATGCTCATGAAAAGTCCTTTTTGTGGTTTATTAAAGTATAAAACAGGGCTCAAGATGAGGCATACTGCGACCAGTGACAGGCCATGGGCCAGCTGCGCTCGCGGTTCTATCCCGAACTCGCCGGTACGATGCTCAAGAAAGCGCCGTATAGGGAAGTACGGAGACGATCGGGCGGTTGTCCCAAACATGCATCATTTGTGCTCTCCACAGCTCCGCAGGAAGAATTCTTCGGCGCATCGGCCGGGCGGACACAGCCTTATGGTCTAATGACCGGTTTCAAACAATACTGACCGTGACCGTATGGGAATCACGATCCGCTCGCTAATTCGGACAGGCGGGCTTGTCGTGGGTCTTCTACGACTACAACAGATTCTTCTTTCAGTTGGAATTCGAGAGGCGAGCGGCTTTGCGGTTTCCATCGGTGGAGGACCAGAAAATACATCTGGCCCAATGAGACACTAAGTTTCTCGAGGGCAATCCGGCTCTATTCGGAAAACCACTCTTCGAATACACTCCGCTCGAATGTATCCCGATACAGTTCTTCCGCTTTCGTAAGAGCGTCCGATGGAGATTCCCAACTGTAATGTGTCGTCGCGCTCCAAAGAATCTCGTATACCTGTCGCAGCAGACTCCTTGCGCGGAATCCTTCTAGTTTGGTAAGCCCAGCCGATGAATCATCAATCCATTTCATCGCGGTATGTGACGCCTCACCCTTTTCCAGGAGCATTTTGAATAGTGCCCAATAGTCTTCTTCAGGCGGCGCAATCTCTGCATCATCAAAATCGACCAGAGCGGTCAGTGCTCCGTTGTTGACGATTACATTGCTCCAATTGATGTCATTGTGCACTAATGCCGCAGGTGCTGCTTGGAACAAGCTATCGATGTAGGTTTCGATTGTGCGTTGGACGACTGAAAGGCGTGATGGCGAAATCGCCTTCTTGTTATATGCCAATTCCAGAAGGTGTTGTAGTTCAGCTGTGAATCGACTTGCCCAATCTTCCTGCCCTTGAAAGTGCCCGATTTTCTTACATGGGGTCCTGTGCAAGGACTGAAGTTCGTGGCCAATTCCATGCACATAGTTGTGCTTCTCAGTAGTCGACAAACCTGTCCACACATCGCCCAGGACGACTCCTGGAATGAAAGGGTAGACCATTACATTAAAGGGAAAATGCAAACGCGACACGTCATCATAGATGAGCGTCGGTGCCTTTACGTGGCCTTCGATTGCTTTGAGGACTGCCACCGATTTTGGAAAGCTGGGTCCATCGTCGGCAGTTCCAATCCGGATAACAAATCGTTGATTAACTAGATATACATCATTGGCAACTCCAGTCTTGAATCTGGAAATTTGCGATATGGAACCAAGGCCGGCCTCGGCCGCGACCTGATTAAGAATCGCTTTGGCGTCAATTGCCGTTGCAGATGTCTTTGTTGGATGAACTCCCGCACCTCCTCAGTCTCCCGCGCCCTGCCTCAGTCAAGAAGATCGCATCGACCAAGAATATGACCCCCAAAGACCGCTGAGGCTTAGGGGCGTCTAATTCCCCCTTTGCTGTTTCGAAAGTCTAGGCCAATAAGACAGGGAAAGCCTACAACCGTTTGGCATACACATAAAGAATTAGGGTTCCAAGAAATCGCTTTGCTAACACCCGTACTCCCAAGCATGTACAGGTGCGGGACCCCTGCGCAGTACCTGATTCATCACTATATGTAAATCTGCCGGATCTACAAGACCATTCCTTCAGCGTTAGGCCAGTTCCAAGAACTGAGGGTGCTGGATCTCGGCTTTGATAACCTGACAGCGATCGTCTCAAGGGACTGGGTATGGCTGGGACATGAACATACGCCCTGGGCTCTTCCCGAAGAACTGGCCCAGCTCCAAAGTCTTCAGGTTCTAGATCTAGCTCGCAATAGTCTTTTCGGGACGATTCCTCCGGATCCGGGATGGCTCCGGACGTTGCAAGTACTCCAGTTGGGAGGAAATGACTGGATAGGCTGCCCACCCTAATTTGGAACACTCTTTTTCCAGAATACGGAGAGGAACTGGGATTTCCCTATTGTTCTAACCCTGATCCGTCACTTCCTAACGGTGAGGGTGGTGGTCAGCCAGTTAAGAAGCTTCTAACCTCCGCTGCGTCTGATTGAGCGCGTACAACTCACCGTCATAGCCTCCTGCCCTAGCTCGTTGCTCCATTTGCCATCACAGGCAGCGCAACTTCAGTGCGTTCTGGCAAATCCAGCGGTTTCTAATGCTGCAGGAACATATTAGGTAGGTTCTCGGCTCCCCCTACTGAGGAGAAATTCCTAAGCGACATCTGAATCTGCCGGGCTCGACTAAAAGTAAGCCCTTCGGGCGGCTGTTGTGCTGGCTGTTTACCCCAAGCGCCTTCTAGCCCACAGGCCAGGGTCGATACTGGAAAGACAACGGCATTGCATAGGGCATCTCGAATCACAAAGATTTAGGGAACTCCTGACTTCGCAGATCCAAGCCAACGACCATCGGTGCCTCAAGTTTCCGGAAACAGAAAACCCGCCTCCAGATCCTTGGCAGGCGGGTCTTCTCACTAGGAGGTGGAAATGGCGGGAATAGGACTAAAGAATAAAGTGAGGTATAACTTTTGACTTATACCACGTTATGTCCCACGTTTAGCTGGCAACAAGGCTCGGTGTTGTAGGAAGTCCGAACAGGATCCCTCTGGTTGGCTGGTTCAGTGCCATGTTTACCGTCATCCAACCGAGGAAAACCCCTACCATGAATGAACTGAATGGCTACCGCGCGCCGACCGAGGAGGAGATCGCCGAACAGTAACCGGCAGAACAGAAGGGCGCGAAGGCCCGACATGCTGAGCATGTGGTTCTAGCGGGACTCGCCGGGGCCCACGGTTAGCCCCCAGTAGGCCCTGTGCCTGACCGTCAATCTTCCAGGGCGGGGGACAGTCCCGCCACAATCCGCGCCGTCTCCACACTCACCTGCACCAGCCGCCGCAGGTGCGCGGCCAGGTCGGCCGGGTTATCCGCGAACTAGGCGTTGGGGTCGTTGATGATGCCGCTCTCCTTGTCATGGCGGATATGCAGCCGGTCCACCGCCCACTCCAGTGGGGTGCGTTCACAAGGGTATTTTCTGGGCGGGAATCGGTGGGTGCGTCCGGATCGCCGGACCCGGACCCCAGGAGTCAATGCGATCCGCATCGTCATACAGCAGCTCCCGCTGCCGGTGGCGCAGCGTGTGCGGGTTGCGAGGACCCTTGGGGGCCTGCGTCAGCGCCAGGGTCACCGCATCCTGGCAGCCGTTCAGCCCCAGCAGCGTGCCCTCCACCCACAGGGCCAGCACCGCCCGCTGGCGGCCCGACAGATGCGGCAGATACTTTTCCCACAGATTGCATATCGAATACAATGCAGGGGGTCGACGCTTGGCCACACTCGGGTGCTGTAGTGTTGGATTTGTGACCCTTAGCTTACCTGCCGGTCATGTGTCTGCCTAATGCCCCACCCGGCCTCCCGCATCATCTTGTGCCGGCTCTGTGCGGCCCCGCCCCAGCATATATACGAACCGGCATGCGGTTAGTTATTTCACTGTACTGTTGTGCGGAATACCCTTGTCAACCCTGGCCTCCCGGTCAGATCGCACACCCCTGCAGGACAGACCCAGGCCAATACCCCTACCTATGCAGTTTGCTTGTACTCCAGATCCAGGCGGGGCAGGGGCAGATCGGCGGATGGTAACGCGACCAAGTCGGCCGGGACCTGCGTGAGGCCATAGCCGGGGCGGTAATTTGCGATCAGGGAGGGGTGGACTGCGGGCAGGCGCTGGTGCAGGCGGCAGATGGCCATGCGCACCTGCGTATCGGTGGTGTGTACGCCCTTGTAGTCCCGCAGCTGCCGGGCCAGCTGGGCAGCGGTCAACGGCTGGGGGTGGCTGCGAGCCAGCAGGTACAGAATGTCCAGGCCGCGCGGGGGGACGCGGTGGGGGTGGCCCTGCCACCAGATGCGCTGGTGGGCTGCATCCAGGACCAGGCCGGCCGGGGACGTGGGCAGCAGGTCCAGTACGCGCGGCAACAGCAGACAGGGCTCCCAGGGCACGGACAAGGGGTAGGCCCGGTGCAGGAGGGGCGCCAGGCAGCCGGGCGCCAGGTCCGCCGCCTGCAACAGGATGGGGATTTCGGTGTAATGCCAGGGATTGACCGCCCAAGGGCCTTGCGGGCGGTAGGGATCCACGCGCGGCAGCTCGGTGTAGACAAAGGTTTCATAGCGCATATCCGTCGCCGCTGAGAGGTAGGCCAGCAGCAGCAAGTGGGGGTGTAGGCGCGGGATCTGCGCTACAGCTTCTGCAAAGCTGTCGACGCAATGCACGGTGATGTGTTGCGCGGCCAGCAGCGTACAAGTGGGTGGGCGTTCGACCTCGGCGCTGTCCACCCACAACACGATGCGCGGTTGCGCCGGCTCCAGACCGGGCAGCAGGGCAGGAGGGAGCTGGGGCATGTTCAGGAGTCCGGGTGTATTGAGTTCAACTCGGGCCGCAGACCGGCCTTGGCCAACCAGCCAGCCGGCGGCCAGTGGCGGGTCCTGCTGTAAGCCTCTGTTCGTATTGTCCGCCGGTGATCAGCGGTATCGGCATTGGCAAGTACACTGAGGCCGTAGTTCATAGTAGTAACAGGCATGAGGGTGCTCCTGGCGGGTGGTGCCGGCCCGGCCCTGGGTATGAAAGTCCCGGAATGGCGGGAACTGGGCCCAGTATGACCGTTGCCAGCCCGTCTGACCATACTCGCCGCGTACCCGCCGCGTACCCAACCCGCATTCCCCCTCTTTCTAGGTAACCTGATCCATAAGAAGGAACGTTCACGGGGTGCCCCTGCCTGGCGGAGGCAGCGCCGCGGGGGCCGGGTGGAAGGCCACACTAGTGTCCACGCGCTCACGCGTACAATATTGGGGTGCCAGCAACTTCAGATGCTGTTCCTAGCGCCGCGTGGCCGGCGTCAGGATCAGTAATCGAGCGAAACCGAAGAGGGCGCCCACCTGCTGGCCCGATGTCATACCGTCGGCACCGACACCGGCACGGTCTCGGTGCCCTTGAGGTCCACCAAACTGCAGTGGATCCAGCCGGAGTCCCCGGCCGAGAGTTCTATCCGCCACCACCCGGGGGGTTCCGTGTTCTTCCCCACCACCGGGTACCAGACTCCATCAGGGGACAGCACCCGCAGGGGCGGCTCGTACTTCGTGCCGGGTCCTGGCCGTACATTTGCGCCGGCCGTGACCCACGCCGCCACGCGCAGCAGCGGAATGGCGGGCAAGGCACGCCAGTTGCCTTGCCACTCCAGGCATGTACCCGGCGCCCAACCCACCGTGTGCGGGCCCGGAGCGTGACCGGTTGGGCCCGGGGGCGGGGCGCACGTGAGCAAGATCTGCAGGTCGGGGGACTGCGGGTTCAGCAAAGCGCGCTGGGGGTCGTGCCAACCCACCGGGACGTATCTGGTACCCGGCTGCAACTGCACCGTACCCGGAGCGCCTACCCTGACGCTGGCGTAGATCCGCCCTGCCCCTGGGCCCAGCTGGGCCCAGGGGCCCCCTTGCGCCAATTCAGGATCCCCCGCCTCTGCTGCGGGCAGCCCCCACTCCCACTGTACCTGGTACCTCAGGAAATCCACCGCAGGGGGCAGGTGACTGACATCGCCATAGCGCACTTCCCCATTCTTACCTAGCTCCAACGTGAAAGACGTCGCGGGAGAGCCCACTTGGAGTGCGCCCGCGGCGTCCACCCAAGTGCCGGTTACGCTCTGCGCCCTGTCGCGATCCGGGCGGCAGCCCACCGGTACCGTAAACAGGAGCGTGGCACTGCGGGCATAGGACTTCACGGGGGAGCGGGAGGAGGCCAAGGTACAGGTCACAGTCCCGCGGGCGCGGCGCAAGTCATAGTACAGGTAGTGATTCTCTGCGGGAATGTTAGCGGGTCCTGCGAGCCAGGCACATGCGCCCGGCTGCGCCATCGTGCCCGGCGGGCTGGCCTGCCAGCCCTGCGCATGGGCAATCAGATCCTCCAGTATCGCA
>CBDCRV010000008.1:0-1456262 GCA_965221225.1 Caldilineaceae bacterium | reverse complement strand
TCAACCTCGGACTCAGACAGGGCTGCCCTGGAAGCACTCTTTGCATCTACAAATGGCAATTTCTGGATTGACAGCGACAACTGGTTAAGCGGCCAGGCCTTGGAAGAATGGTATGGGGTGACCACGGACTCGCAAGGCGCGTAACCAAAATGGTTCTCGATGGGAACAGGCTGACGGGCACAATTCCCCCGGAATTGGGTGCGCTCTCCAAGTTATTGACGTTGAATCTTGCTGATAATGAATTGACGGGACATATCCCAGCAGAATTGGGTAGTCTTTCCTTACTAGCAGCAATGGACCTTGACTACAACCTTTTAAGTGGCCCTATCCCGCCTGAGTTGGGCAATCTCGGGAACCTGCAAACTCTTTCTATCAGGGGCATTCAAGAAGAAGAGGGGGACGATGACGATGAGATCGGGAACCATCTAAGCGGACCGATTCCGGTAGAGTTGGCCAACCTTACAGGTCTGTCTACACTGGATCTTGGGGAGAATGAGTTGACCGGGTCAATTCCTGCAGAACTGGGCAACCTGACAAACCTGCAGGATCTATATCTGTTTGGGAACAATTTGACGGGAGCGATTCCCTCGGAACTGGAAAAACTGACCCAATTGGAAATCTTGTCCATTTCAAGGAACCAGTTGACGGGAGAGATCCCGGTTGAACTGGCTAAACTCCCAGAACTCAGGCGGCTGTACCTCTGGGGAAATCAGTTGACTGGGACCATCCCGCCTGAGTTGGGCAGTATCCGCTTGTTGTCCAGTCTGCTCCTTGAAGAAAACCAGTTGACTGGAACCATTCCGCCTGAGTTGGGCAATCTCTCCAGTTTGACTTGGCTGAACCTTGGAAACAACCAATTGACCGGCCAGATTCCGGTGGAACTGGGCAATCCTACTAATTTGTATGTCTTGGTCTTGAGGCAAAATGATCTCAGTGGCCCCATTCCTGATGAGCTGAAAAGCCTCACATCAATGCGAGGATTCTATCTTGAAGGAAACCAACTGACGGGGACGATTCCAACCTGGCTCGGCGATTTCCCATATCTGAATGGCCTGAACCTTTCGGAAAACCTGCTGACTGGAGGAATTCCCACGGAGCTGGGGAATCTCACCAATCTGGATAGAATCGAACTCTCCTCAAATATGTTGAGTGGCACGATTCCCACGGAACTAGGGAATCTCACCAACCTTTCCAGACTGGATCTCTCATCCAATCAGCTGAGCGGTACGATTCCTAAAGAGCTCGCGAATATTGCCGATCTATTTCGCCTGGATCTCTCTTCCAATGACCTAAGTGGGGAAATCCCCCCAGAACTTGGCGATTTCGACAACCTTTCCAGACTGAATCTCTCGGATAATAATCTGTCGGGGACTATCCCCACTGTACTGGTTAAACTTGATAGGCTGGACGAACTCAGGCTCAATGGCAACGCACTGACGGGGGCGATCCCTGAGGAGCTGGGCCAAATTACCAGCTTGAACATTCTTTGGCTGGGGGGAAATCAGTTAACTGGGGTGATACCCACATGGTTGAAAGACCTCAGATTTCTGGAAGAACTGGACCTTTCGGCAAATCAACTGAACGGGCAGATCCCAACCGAATTGGCCGAACTGCGAGATCTGGAGATCCTGGATCTCTCCTCAAATCAGCTAAGCGGGGCCATTCCGTCAGTACTGGGTAATATTTCCAAATTAACGGAACTGAATCTTTCTGGCAACAGTCTGACCGGAACCATTCCGGTGGTATTGAGGCGTCTGACCAATCTTGTTCTGCTGAAACTGGCCCATAATGTGCTGACCGGGTGCCTTCCAGTCGGACTGAGCGATGTGGCCGACAATGATTTGAGTTTGCTCGAACTGTCGGAGTGTGCTCCTTTGACGGACCCGGATCGGTTGGTACTGGAATTGTTCTATCGGGCCACGAACGGGCCCAATTGGGAATTCACCGCAACCTGGATGACTGACGTACCTCTGGAAGACTGGTTGGGAGTGGACACAGATGCACTGGGCCGGGTGACTGCATTGGAGCTGGATCACCGTGAACTGACGGGAACAATTCCGGCCGAACTGGGGGACCTGGGACAGCTGGAATCACTGAGATTGTCGGAAAACGAATTTACCGGGACCATTCCCTTAGAGATAGGAGAGTTGCAGCTATTATTTTCGTTGCACCTCCAAGATAATCAGTTGACCGGGTCTATTCCCATGGAGTTAGGGGAATTGCCGCTGTTGGAATGGGTATACCTCACTGGAAATATGCTAACCGGTTGCATTCCGGCAAAGCTGAATGAAGTAGCTAACAGTGACTTGGCGCAACTGAACTTGCCAGAATGTTCCGCACCTTAGCCAGAAGTCTGACAAGCAGACCTGGGTCGAATTTCAAATATCGGTGAGTTCGGTACTCGCTAGGCACCAAGCGAGAGTGCGGTGTCCGGGCGGCACCAAACAAGGGACCAGGACTGGTCTCGCCTTTGCTGGGCAGGTGGCTAGTTGGGGCCCCGTTTGTGATGTCGGTTCCAAATATGTGTGATCTTCAGCTACAGAGCGGACTGTAATGATGGTAGCCCTGGGAACTAACTAAGCGGGGTCGAATCCAGTTGAGCTGGTCGCCCTTACTGAGTTGATAGTACTGGATCTGGGGAGGAGATGGGTTGATCAGACCGATCCCAGCCGAATTGGGGCAGCGGCCCTCCTTCAGACTGCTGTCGCGCAACGCTGAAAAAAGACAGGACTATGACCAATGCTATGTTTTCCATCGGAGACTGTTGCAGATTTCGAGATGTCTTAGTTGTCGCAGAGATAGATATCTTGAAGGCAGTCATACAACACATTCTTCCCGCGCCTCAGTGTCTGGCCGAACCGCTTTCGGAAAAAAGAGAAAACTGGGGGTCCCCAAGGTTACGGCCCGTAACGTAAATTCCGGACGCGAATTTCATGGCTTACCGGAGGCATGATCCACTCGTCCAAACCCCAGGTACTAAATCAAGTGAAGCAATCTCTAGGACCCGATCATATTCAGTCTCTTGCCCCAAGGTAGATGGTGTTTTTTTCAGAAGAGGATGTTCAGGACTGCCGTGTCAAGTGCCCCGGCTATTTCGTAGCAGTGTGCCCGGTATGGCTCGGTAGCCGCAGTATTACGAGATAGTGGTTAAAACTGTGCGACACGACCTACGGCTATAGCCGTCGTTGGTAACATTCCTCCAAATCATTTCCAAGGGTAACTTTCCGCTCCTCTTCGGTCTCCTGCCCAACCAACCAATTCAGATAGAGCTCACCTTTCTCACAGAGGTTCGTGCCAAGGTAAAGTCTAAACAAGGTATAACCGGCCATATAGACCTCAGGATCCTTGTCGAGGGAAGTTAGTAGCATCTGCTCTGCTGCCTCGATGTCACCTTCTATAAAGTAGCTGAATCCCAATATTGCCGTTACGTTTGCAGCTGTAGAACCCTTTGCGAATGCATTCTCAGCTGCTTCCTTTGCGGACGTCATATCCTCGTTGAAAAAATGGGCGACAGCTAGTTCCTCCAAGGGACCCGCACAACAGGGCCTCAATTCCACCCCCTTTTGGGCATTTGCAATGGCGGTTTCCAAGTCGCCTCCTATCAGGTTGAGATGATACTGAGCCTGGTAATAGATTGGGTCATCCTGTGCGAAATGTTCGATGTTTCTAAGTGTTTCGAATGCTTCAGGAAGCATTCCATTGGAGGCATAGGAAAGGGCCAGCGCATAAGTGTCAGGAACAGACTTAGGTGACTGCCTTACAATCTGTTCCCGAATGTGAATGGCTTCCTCGTAATTTCCAGAGCACATATAGCTTGAGCCCAACCAGCTTTGAGCTGGCCAGGTGTAAGGCAGGTCATCCAGCCACTTCAGGGCGACGACGCGGATTTGCTCGCATTCCCCTGCCTTTTCAAGGAGGCGGACCCGATTGAACGAAATGTCCAAACGGTCATTCCAAGCTACTTCCTCAGCTTGGTCCTGGTAGCTCGCGGCGGCCTCGTAGTCTTCCATGCTTATTGAGATATTTGTTAGACAGATGTATCCGTCGGGATAGGGGGTTTCCGGCGAGTTTTGGCTCACCAACTGTCTACAACCCTCCAAGGTTTTGTCCCATTCATTGAGTTCTGACGCTATGTACACAACGAGTGAAAACACGTAGGGATGGTTAGGGAAGGCTTGCAGGGCTGGAGCTGCAACATCCAGGGCTGCTTCGGGATCTCCGTCGTTAGAGAAGATACGATGACCTAGTATTGGCTTCCACAGATGGGAGTCTGGCTCCAGCACTACGGCAAAGGCTGTGGCTTCCTTTGCAGCGGGCCAGTCATGCAGAGCATCCAAGATGCGGCTATACGAGATGTATGCCCTTGCATTGAAAGGGTCGATTTCCAGAGCCCTTAATATGTAGCTCAAAGCTAGTTCGTATTCAAAGAAATTGAATGCCACATCGGCATGGGCGATCTGGACCAATGCGCTTTTTGGATGGGCGGCTGTCGCTGCGGCCGCCGTCCGGTAGGCATCTCTAAAGCGATAGGCGGAGAGCAAAGCCCAAGTTAGGTGGGAAAGGACCGTTGCATCTTTGGGTGCCAAGCTGTGGGCCAGTTCGGCGTATTCGAGGGACTCCTGCCACCGCTCGGGAGCAAAGGTAAGAAGATTCGATAATCCCGTCAAAGCCGCTGTGTGGCCAGGATCTGCCTCCAGAGCACTCAGGAATTTCTCTTCGGCCTCTTGGAACAGGGACCGCGCAAAAAGAGCCGTAGCTTCTGCAGTAAGTGCAGAGGCCAATTCACTGTCTGGAGACTTGGACGTTGTGAATTGAGATTCATCCTGCAACCCCTGGGATGAAAGGTGCGTCTTTTCTGCTTCTGGAGCGGGCATTGAACAGCTGTAGCAGCATCCTGTCGGAATCAGAAGGAAGATCAAAGGTATTGCAATAGGGAAAAGAATCTTGGCCATGCCAGAAAAGGAGTTGGCAAGTTGGCGATGTGGGGAGATTACTGTCATTTACTTGGAACTCCGTTTCAAATAAAGGCTCCAAATGTGATTCGGGAGCAGGGCAATCGAGAAGCTGGCTGGCAATTAAATAATGTAGGCAGAAATGTGAAAGCATTTCAGGCAATATCGGCGGTGGGTCTTGAAACAGACTGCCCGCGGTGAAGGGAATGGTTAGAAGAGATACCCAGCCCAAACAGCGGCATCAAAGCTGGGTTCCCAGAACTGTCCACTAGAGAAGTCTATGACCCTTGAGCTTCGGACTTCCTCCAAAGCTCCGGCTGCTGGTTTCTCTGAATGAGGATTCGCTTCATTGGACCGCCATTTAAATGCCGTTACAGGCTGGCTGAAAATGTGGATCTATACGGTGGAGGCGTTGGGCGGATTCTCCGCTCCCCGGGACCATTGCTGTATCAAGGAACTCGCTGGCAAACTCTGTGAAGAAACGCCCCAAAGCCCTGGAATCCAGAAGAACCAGGTGCAGCTCTTTCTCCTTTTCTTACGTGCCCAAGCGGCTCGGTTACACAACCCTGATGGGAACCGGAAAGCATTTCTCATTTATAGTGGCAGATTTATCTTCTGGGCGCGCCATCTCTTATCGCACTGGTCGTCCCGTGCTGTTTGAAAAGATAAACAAAGCTTATGGCTTTATTTCGGAAAGGAGCAACCAATGGCAAGGCCAAGTTTAAGTCTGTATCCGCAAAGAAAAATCCTCTTCATGTCGGAGCGCGGGGCTAAGTGGCAAAGTGAAGGAGAGTCAAATCCATAGACTTCTGATTTGTCGAAGTTCAATTCACTTTGTTATTGGAAAGATTTTCCCCACGCCGCAGACTTAGGTCAGGCCTGTCATCAAAGGCCAACCAAGGCTCTGATCTGGCAGACCGCCAAATCAACACCGTCTGGTCTCCGCGGCAAAGGATCCACCGGAACTTCACTATGTTGTATTGAGTGCTGTCACTTACTGTTGAGGGTATTCAACAAGGGCCGAGATTGTTCTATCCGGTCTAATTGACTGTACGGGAACGGCCCGTATGAGCCCGCACAGGGCTCTGCACGGAACGAGGAATTGAGGTCAATCTTTGGCAGCACCTTTGTCTGGCGGGACGTAACGCCATGCGAACAGGATCTCCCAGCAGATTGCAGCATCTCCCCCTAGTTCCTGGGAGAAGAATTTCTGTTCTCCCAGGTTAGCAACAAGCACTGTCGTATGGTTTGGAAACCATCTCTGGTTTGATGGGTTGTGGGGGCGACAATAGGGTTTCTCTTCTACCCTACAACATCAGGCTTGGCGAAGGTTTCTTGGAAGATTCGAACGAAGTAGCTCTCGCTCTCTCGAACTGTGCCAACTGGCCAAGGCATATCTTGATGATTTCGCTGTCCAAGGGAGAGCTGCCATGGGCTCGGCCATGCCGGATTGCATTCAAACTGCGTCCGGTTTCACTTCTCGGATTTCCATGGCCTGCTTTCGACTGCATCTGGCTGTTTGCATCGAAGTGGTTGAGTTCACTCAAACTGAACCGACAAGTGATTGACGCAAGTTCAGATCCAGATTACACCTTATATATAGGGTAATCTGTTGGTTGGTTTGGCAGACACCACGAGTTCTTGAGAGGGCGTGTGAACTGGAAACAAGGCCAAATGAGCTTGGCCAGTTAAGATATTCAGGCAGAACGGTGGAAAACAAGCATTGACGGATCCGGTGGGCAGAGATCTTGGCCAAATTCGGACATCTCCCCATCGCTCGAGGCAGATGACAAAATTACGATAAAATCGAATTCAGTTAGATTGTGCTCAGGGGAGTTGAGGTAGAAAACCTCGACCCTAAGATTCCCCATTGAGTATTCATGGTAATCCCGAGGTAGATTGCAGGTTGTCGCGTTTCGTTTGAAACGGCATTTCGCGTTGCCAGAGCAGGCAACCTGAATTCTGCAGGTAATCTATGGGAGCGACTGTTTTCCGATGTCCCTTTCGAGAATCGCTAAAAGTAGAGAGAATTCCGTGGTTCCATATATTGTGAGTAGGGGAAGCTTGAAAGGTTTACTGGTGCTACTGAGCCTGGTACTGGCGATGGCCACCAACCTGTTCCCCTACGGACAGAGTCTTGCCCAGTCTGCGCAGCCTGTTGAAACGGCTGCCACAGAACACTTCAGTCAAGGCGAGGCCAAATTCGAAGAGGGACTGTTTGAAGCAGCCATTGCAGAATTTGATGAAGCACTCCGTCTGGTTCCCGACTTTGCGGACGCTTATTACTTTCGGTGGCGGGCGCTGTACCAGTTAGGCCGCCTGGAAGCAGCTATTTCAGATCTTGATGAGCTTATCCGCCTCATGCCCGATCATCCTGCGTATTTCCACTCCCGGGGAGAACTCAGACGTCTTTTGGGCAGGCATGCAGAGGCAACAGCAGATTTCGACGCGGCGATACTGGTTTCGCCCAATTTTGTCTGGGCGTATCACAATCGGGCCAGAGCGCATGCCGCGCTTGAGGACTACGTCGAAGCCATTGCAGATTTCAGTGTGGCAATCCGCATAGCTTCGGAACATACTATTGCTTCCTATAATCTGGCCAATCCTTACTATGAGCGCGGACTGATCCGATTTGAATTGGGGCTCAATCGGGACGCGGTTTCGGACTATGATGCCGCTCTGGGCCTCCGTCCGGATTTCACAGCGGCACTGGCTAATCGGGGACTGGTCTTACACCGACTGGAACGGTATACAGAAGCGATTGCCGACTACGATCAGGTGCTGAAGTTGGCCCCTGAGAGTGCTTGGGTCCGTTACAACCGCGGCCTAGCTCTGGCGGCCATCGGGAGATACGCAGAAGCGATTACGGATTTCGATTCAGCACTGCGCCTTGACCCTCGACATATCGGGGTATACGTAGCTAGGGGCCAAGCGTATACCAGTCTGGAACGGTATGCAGAAGCGATCGCGGATTTCAGTGAAGTGCTCAGCCAGGACCCCCAAAATATTCAGGCCTATTACGAACGGGGCTATGCAAACCTGCTGTTTCAGCATTTTGTTGAAGCCACCTTTGATTTCAGTACTGTTATCGCTCTCGATCCAGACCACCCATGGCCTCATGCTGCCAGAGGATTGGCCCAGACAGCTTTGGCTAATTATGCAGGGGCTGTTACCGATCTTGACAGCGCCATGCGTCTTGATCCGGATGACAACACGGCCTTAGCCAATCGAGACTGGGCGCAGTTTGGCTTATTGTTGCAGCACCATACAGCCGCGCGAACGGCCCTGCCAGATGAGACAACACTTGTCAGCCCTGACCCTGACGCTGCAGCGGATTATCACTTCCGGGGTCAAGCCTTCGCCGCGTTACAGCAATTTGAGGCCGCGTTGGCCGATTTCGGAACGGCCCTGCGTCTTGACCCAGACAAAGCCGAAGTCCATGCCGATCGTGGTCAGGTGTTGATCGCGAACGGGCGGCAGGAGGAAGGACTCGCGGATTTCGACGCAGCGTTGGGTATTGATCCCACATTCGCCGAAGTCCTTCGCAGCCGCGGTCAGGTACTGGTGGACCTGGAGCGTTTCGACGAGGGGATCGCGGATTTCAAGGCTGCCCTGGAAATCGACCCGGATGATGCTGAGGCCCGTCATGACCTTGAAGTGGCCGAACATTGGAAAGCAGTGAAAGCTGCAGAATCCGAGATTCTCCTCAATCCCGATTACGCGGAAGCCTATCTTAAGCGTGGTCAGGCCTTGCTTGCATTGCAGCAATACGAGGAATCACTTGCGGATTTCGATGCTGTCCTGGAACTTGAACCAGAGGCTTATCATGCATATATGGGTCGCGCTGTGGCGCTGTTTGGTCTGGAACGTTTCGAGCAGGCACTTGCGGACTATGATGCTGCTTTGGAGCGCAAAGCCGAATCTGCCGCAGCCTACGCCGGCCGGGCCCAGGTCAAAGCAAAACTAGACCGCCCCATGGAAGCCATTGCGGATAGTTCTGCCGCCTTGGATCTCGATCCAGATCTGTCCGGGATTGCAGAGTTGCGCTCTGAATTGCGGAGCCAACTGGCACATCTGCCCGACGCTACCGTCAACTTTGCTTCGAACCTCCGGGGTGGGCCAGACACAGATTTTCCTGTCATAGGTCAACAGCTAGAAGGCGACCGCGTGAAGCCTATTGCGCGCACGGCGGACGACCAATGGATCAGGCTAGCCCAAGGGGCGTGGATTCATGCCGCTCTATTAAACGATGTGTCCTTGGATTTGCCCGTAGCACAGCAGATTTCTGCTGTGCCGGGGAAATCAGACACCGCGCCAGAGGTTTCTCTTACGATCACCGACTACTTCAATCAGGGCTTGGAACAGTCCAAGGCGAAGAAGCATCAGCAAGCCGTCGCTGCGTATGAAAAAGCCCTGGTCCTTGAATCCGAAAATGCTGCTGTGCTGGTTCGCTTGGGGGTGGCCAGAGCTTTCTTGGGTGAGTACGCGGAGGCTATTGAGGATCTGAATTCTGCGATTCGCCTGGCTCCCGACTTCGCCTCAGTTTATGCCTTCCGTGGGATGACCTATGCTCTGCAGGGCAACTATACAGGAGCCGTGTCAGACCTGGATATGGCAATTGACAGGGTCTATGATTCATCGTATGTTCCCGGTCCGCAGGAGCTCTCGTTAGCTCATCCTTCTGAAGCTCAGACCATGCACGGATATCGTTTGGTAACGTATGTCAATGCACTGCGAGTCAAAGTACTGGCCCTGCTTGATGAATAATGGACAAGTCGGGTCGCCAAGAGATTAAGGTCTCCAGGTCCCGCAAGACGACCATGAGGCGACGCCCTTTCCCTGGGTTAGTTTGATTTTGGCGAAGACACGCTGCTGGATACTGGGGTCAGTGCAGAGATGTTTCTTGGCGGCGAGTCTGCGTCGGGCTGATTGACTGGTCTGATGAATTCGGACGAGAAGTCTTCTTCGACCTTAGTAACACCGCTCAAGGTCCATATGGAGCAGTCCTGACTTACCTTTATCTCGTCTGCAGCTGCATTGGCATGAATGCTCCGTTCAACAGATTGTTGTAGACGCCCTGTTCGCAAGCTTGACGTGGGGAAGTGTCGATACTGCCACTTCGAGACTAGCATGTAGCAGGTCAACATGAGATTTCTAATTGGCCTGGCCTCTAGGTGTTGTGGGGAAACTGGTTCAGCCTGCAAGCCACGCGTGATTTCCACCTGAGCCCAGAATTCAGCTTTTGTGCAAACTTGCCGCGATTCGGTCACTCAAGGCATCGTCGTTGGCCGCCGCCAACTTTAAGTTCCTGGAGTAACCCAGCTGACCGGTAAATTGGTGCCTACTGGGGCAACTTCGCCTACCCGGAACCAATGTGTCCACACCCAAGCTCGACAAACGCTTACAGGCGGTTTCTAGACAATTTGCGGTACAGACAGCTTCAAGAGACATGGGGCACCCAGTTCTGGATCTAACGATCCACAGAGACGGCAATTATTTCTACGGACCGCTCTAGGCGGGGTTTCTGACCCGCTTCTAGATATTTTGGGCAAGTTCGTTCAGAACGGCACGGCTTGGAGGTTAAAGCGTTGGTTGGCTCCCGCTCTGAGTCTTTCAATTTCTCCCACCGCGTTATATGCCTGCTCAGGCAGAATGTGAGGTTTGTGTTTCGTTACCTCAGCCGCCAGTTCGTCGGCTTCATCCGCAGCTTCTGGAAGTAGGGAAACAAATAATGCCGTTGCCAAACGCTCCAGCTCAGCGACAAATTTATTTTCCAGTTTTTCGATAACGAAAGTGATGTGTTTCAAGTACAAAATTATGGAATCCTGGTACTCCTCCTGGAGTTGCTTCCCTTTTTTCGTGCGTTGGAAACGCGGTGCATAGGGATCTGCCATCTCTAGCTCAAGCCAACCCTCTGCGCGTAGGTTCGTAAGTTCATCGCGCAATTTGAAGCAACAAGGGCCGTGCTTGTGGAGAATAAATTTGAAAGGCAAAGGAACTTCGGTTATCTCCTGCAGAAAATATACCGCTTCCTGGATATGCGTTTCCCCACACCAGCTTCTGTTGTCCTTACGCATCTCTGCTACAAGACATGCAATCAGAGCAGCTCGGGCGTTTTCACTGTCTATAAATATCCTTTGGCTCATCGGCGGTCTGTGCAAGATGTTCCTCCTTCAACCATTGATTTGCTTCTACCAGTTTGGACTGTGACGCGAACACGAACCCGTAATTGGCGGCGGGTACGTGTGCCAAGACATCGGAGACCGTTAAGGCCGTTCTGATTTCTCCACTTCGCATGAGTACTGGAAAACGAAGTGGGTCCTTTTCCTTTTCCTTGTTTCGTTCTACCTTATCGTTCTCGGAGGCACGGAAGGTTTCGCTTCCAAATTTGTTGCAAAGGCCCCTGAATATCGTTTGACAGGTAGACAGTTCTCTTACCGTTTCAGACTGGACTGGCTCAAATAGAAGCCGAAAGTGTTCCCGCCGTATTATTCGGCGCGCCAAAGGGTGAAGACTACCTTGCTCATCGCGGTCTGCTTGCCGCAAAGCTACGATCACTTCATTGTCTGTCAAGGCCAAGTGTTCGTCTAGATCGGTCGAAAAGCAACCGCTAACCAGCCATTTCTGCAGAAATGGCTGAAGGTGTACGTCGTAAATACGCCGCACATGGTGAATGTAGTCCTGCGAATACATAAAATAACGGGCCAACATCATCGCCTCTGCAGAATGCAGGCCTCCCTGTTCCACTCCCAGAGCGAAGTCCACTTTGCCAGACGGGCCAGGATCAGGGTCAAGCTTTCTCGGTAGAATCCGTAAGGTGTCGATGAGACGGTAATGGTCGAACTTGCCATAGGCTACGCCTGCGTGATGAGAATCGCGTAAGAGGTAATCCATCCGATCAGCACCAAAAGCATCGCTTACAATAATATTAGCTAGAATCTCTTCCCATGTTGTCCAATCCGGTCACTCTGGTGCATTTTCCCGACCCATTGCCAGTTTGACCACATGAATGGGATTCAGGCGCAAAGCACGCCAAAATTCACCCATTCTCTCAATAATAAGTTTGCGGGTAAAGGTCTCATGATTCCAATCACTAGTGGATAGTATGAAACAAGAGAATCCTATTTAAGAGGACCGTTTAGGAGGGAAAAACGGCGTTTGACAGGGCACTAATTGTTGCAAACATACCACTAGGCAGTAGTTTTTCCCCCGCATGTGAGAATGGGAGGTGACCGAGGTCATGACAGAGGGCTGCCATCCGCAAGACACGCCGCCAGTAGCTTAGCTTGCCTTTGCACTGCAGAGGCTTCAATGCATTGAAAGTCTCGTTATCCACATGATCACGAGCGGTTACAACGTCAAAGATCCGCGCAGCAAGCTCCATCACACCGAGAGAGTGTTCGAAACGCCTGTGGGTTGCCCCCGGATACAGGTGGTAGGTCAAGGCCAGTTGGTGAATGTGGCGTAGCCTTTGAAAATGAGGAGAATTGATGATGTCCCTTTCGGCATCATCCCAGTGTATAAACACATGAATAGGGTCCCTCAGCTCGTGCATGGGTTCTTCTGAGTTCAGGGGGAACCTGTGGGTAAGGGGCAGGCAGAGGAGAATAGACTTAGAAGCCGTGGTGCTGCATGTCCCCATACATCTCTATGGCTCATCTGCTCCGACTGGACGTCGGCGAAGCGCGTCATGCCCGCTGGCAGCACATCGATTTAGCCCGCGGCTTTCCCTCACAGCACATTTTGGCCACTGCTGGTCAGCAGTTACAGGCGTTGACCTTGGTTGTCTCCCTTATCTGACCCCTGCACGGTGCACAGGGCGCCCCGCTGCCCGGCTTTTGCCCATTACAATCTAAGAACTCAGGAACTGGCGCGGGTGTACATGCCATTGCGGCTGTGGTCAGCTGCTCCGACAGTGTCTGGCCGCGGCTTAGGCCGATACAATCCACTGGTAAAACCTGCTATTCCAGAATCGAAGTGGTGGATCTGGATTTAGTACCCAGGGTCCCAACCTCTCAGGCTTCTATACTCTCGTGACAGCGCAATTATGAACTCCACATCGACTAATGAGTCATTCCAAATTGAGCAGTCCAAGATACACTCATCCAAGCAGTACATAGTTCAAGTAGCCTCTTATTTGTTCATTTTGAGTCTATTTATTACGAGTGGTCCTATGCCATGATTTCAATCCCCAAGAATAAAGAACATGATATGTCCGTCGTACTCCAGCGAGTACGAAGCAATCTTGATTACATAAAGAAGCGTTTGGGCAACATGTCAAAGACTGAATTTATTCGCGAATGGCATCGCATTGACGATTCCTACTTCGTGGCCTCACATGCTGTGTACCAAGTTGCAGATCTGTTCTCGGACAAGATGAAGAAGGGCCCCGTCCATGAAGAATGGACAGAGGAGATTGGGAAAAGGAAAATTGCAGCCATCTGTCGATTACGTAACCGTTTGGCCCACAACTTCGTTCCTTCCCACCTGAAGGAGGGTGATAAGACTCCTACTCCACAAGATCTGTGGAACCTAATGATATCTCCTGCCGCCAATGACGCCTTGCGTGGGGCAACTATGAAGATCCTGAAGAAATGGACTGAGGGAGAATTACAGGAAAATCAGGAAAACTGGAAGAAGGAGGAGGCACTTCGCAATTGGATTAGGGTGGGGAATCTGGGAAGAGTTCAAGAAAGTCTAAAGCAGGGCGTTTCTCCCATCGCCCCCGACTTGGATGGAAACGCCCCCCTTCACCTTGCCGTGGGTGCGGGCGTTGCGGATAACCTAGGAGAGTGGATTCATACATCCAATGATGACCGCGCACACATCGTGAAAGAACTGTTGAAGGCAGGTGCGAGGGTGGATGCCCGAAACGCCAAAGGCCAAACTCCACTCTTCACAGCACTTGAAACGATTCGTGAAGAAAGTCGAGCCATCAAGGCAATGTTAGCTCTCCCAGAACACATAAAGGAAGAAACACTGGACTGGTACAAAGAGCGTTCCGCCCAACGCTTTCAAAGATTTCTAAAGACTCTGGTGGCCGCAGGAGCATCTCCAGACGCGAGGTCAAAGACAGGAGATACGCCACTGTTTTTCGCTGTGGCACAACACGATACAGAAATGGTAGGGTTGTTGTTGAGGCACGATGCCGATCCCAATGCCCAAACATCGGTCAGAGATGGTTCTATGTCAGTTCTAGGGCACATTCCATTTCTTGCAGACATGTTGGATGACGAAGCTGCGTCTGAAGTAGCAGACGAATCTCCGCTACATCAAGCTGTAATTGGAAATGCTCCAGACATTGTATCCATACTTGTAGACCATGGAGCTGATTGGAATTTGCAGGACATGATGCACCGCACCCCCTTGCACTGGTCTGCTGAGAAGGACTGTGATGAAATTACCTGTATGCTTTTGCAAAAAGGTGCGGAACTGGACGTACAAGATCGCGAAGGAGATACTCCTCTGCACATTGCGTCCCGGAGGGGACATAAAGATATAGTGGTGGCTCTTATCGCAGCGGGAAGTAGCCCGCTAGTACTAAACAGTGAAGGCAAAACGCCTCGCGCTTGCCTTCGAGAATTTCGCTCCTGGTCCCAGAAACGTGAACTATCCAGATTTCTCAAGAAAGCAGAAAACCCGTAAGTTCCTGAAACATGCGGTCAGGATTGGCTTTATAGTTCAGAATCCCTTGGGCAATTAAGATTCGGCTGTATCGTTTTGTCCGTCAAGGGTTGACGAGGCATTTCGGACACTGGCGGATTACGCCAAGGGCCTATGGAATCTTGAAGCCCTGCGATATCAAATGTGCTCAACGAAGAATTTTCTTTTCGCTACCCTCGAGATTCTGGAGTACAAATTCCAGGCTGGAGTTGGTATTTGTCTTCACACTTCCATCGACGTAAGAATGTCTAGGGCTGGGACCCGCAGGTGACCACCTAAATCCTCTACCGATTTTCCAACATTCGCTGTTTCCAGGCTTAGGGCCCCGCCTGTGCTGGAAAGCTGGCCACATTGGCCAGTTCAGCCTCTCCTGAAGCTATACGGTGAGCGTATTCAGAACCCGCAGCTCGGCCGTCACCGCATCCATGCGCATGGGCCCCTCACCCACCTGCAGAAAAATCTGCGCCCTGTGGCGACGGAAAGCCTTCCCACAGCCCATCTGCACGATCCCGCGCATTTGAGTGCGTTCTGCCGCGGTCAATGTCCCCAAAGAGAGTTTGACAAGTATGATCTTAAGTTCAATGCAAGGAATCAGCGAACCCGTATAGCAATCCGACTTTGAATATAGGTTGTCTCACTAACCAAGTAAAGACTGGACGTTGACTCTTTAAACTATGCGTGGTCTGACTAAGTGACGTCTTTAAGGCAAGGCTGCTGTAGTTTCTAGTAGCCAGGGAAATTTGGCTCCGCAAGTGAACGGCACATAACTTGAATTCAGAACGTGAATTTCATGGCTCACCGCAGGTATGATCAGCGTGGCAAAGCACAAGGGCTAAATTAAGTTAATCAATCTCTAAGCCCCGGTCATATTAGTTCCTCTTTAAGCCCAAATCCACCGATGGACGGCGCAAGGATAGCGGAAGGGCGGTGAAGAAGGTACAGACACGACGGTCCGGACTCGAATTCGGGTAGATTGGAGGTTGGCAGGCGGTCTGCCGGCGCTATGGGGGGCGCCGATGGCGGCCTGCAATGGCTGTGGCGAGCGAGATGGCGGGATAGGACACGGCCAGACGCACTCGCGGACCGGACCTGGCGCGAGGTGGTGGGGAGATTGAGTCAGTGGCGGATGTGCGCCGTCAGGACGGAAGTGGAAGGGCTCGCAATCGAACCCAGGCGCGACGGAATTGGTTTTCCCAGGGCCAGCGCTGGGGAAGATGCAAAGTGAGGCGGCGCGCCGAGCGGGTGAGCCGTCCGGCGAGGGAGAAGAAGCGTCGTCGGAGGGTCTTGGTGGTTACCCGTTGCTCACCCAGACCGATGCGCGCGGTCCAGCGGTCCAGGTTGTGGGCCACCGCCAGCCCAGCGGCGTGGGCGACGAAGCGGCCTGAGGGGAGATGGTGGAGCCCGACGCCGTACTTCAGGTCTCGGATGGCGTTCTCGACCTCGGCGTGGCGCCGATGGTCGGCCTCCAGTTCCAGGGTGTCTCCGTCTCGGTCGGTGATGCAGCCGTGATAGCTGTAGCTGGCGAAGAGGGCCAGCTGGGAGCCGTGCGTGGGCTTCACCCGCCGTACGATGAGCCGCACCGGTGCGGCATTGGGTTCACTCTGAAAGGGGATGTAGCTGGTCTCCGCCACATCGGCGGCACCGTCCATCCCGTAAGGGTTCGGCGTCCCGTCCTCCTCGGGTATGGCCTCGATGAGATTCCGCAGGCTTTTATACTGGCGAATGGTGATGGAGAAGCGGACATCCATCTGGCGGCAGACCGCGACCAGGGCCTGGGCATGGAAACCGCTGTCGGCCCGCACCGTGACATATAACTTTACAACAGCGAGAGTTTCATACCCAGTTCTTACAGGCTGTCGCCATACAGGGACCAAATCAAGCCGTAGATAAGCTGCCTATTCTTTATAGGGACTTAAATTCCGGTATAGGTTAAGTTATGGACGACCGCCTGCATTTGCACCAGTCTTAGGAATACATTGGCAATTGCGGGACCATTTCAATGCGTGCAGAATTGTGAACAGAGGAAGCTGCCGCGTCTTGATTAATTGGAGAATCTCCGCTCGGAACCTTCCACCTTTTTTCCAAAAGGTGGGCAAGGAATGAATGATTCTGAAACAGAGACCTGCACTATGGAAGAATGTAGCGAAATGAATTCCTCCTGTCGAATCCAAGGCGCAGTTGCGTATCAAGGGCGGCAGTCTCCTTGGGAGTTCATAATCTCCGAAGAGGTACGAAACTTCAAAGTTACAGCGTAAAAATCCTGTATTCAGATTGGCGAAACGGCGGGTATACTTCCGCGAGCAACAAATCCGCGTCTTACCGAAGAGATCAGATATAGAGTTGTAAGTTAACTATTTTCGTTCAACGATTAGATTGGAAGTGTCCTGGTGCAATTCTTAAAAAGTCTGCGTGTCAATGGACTGCTGTCCTTCCCGCCTGACGCCCCAGCCTTCGAACTAAAACCACTGAATGTCCTTATCGGGCCGAATGGTGCCGGTAAATCCAATGTAATAGAGGTCCTGGAGCTTCTCCGTGCTACTCCTACCGACTTCGCCATGGCCATACGTGACGGAGGTGGAGTTACAGAATGGCTTTGGAAAGGCTCAGGTGGGACAAGAGCCGCAACTATCGAGATCGAAACTGGCGATCAGAGCTCGGGCTTGGTTACCCCAACGGGTCGGGGCCTGCGGTACCGCTTGGATTTTACGGCAACAAATGCTCGGGTCGAGGTACTTGACGAAGTGGTGGAGGAAGCAAAGGCCAATATTAGGCAAGGCTACACGGAGCCCTATTTCTACTACCGTTTTCAACACGGCCATCCGGTTATTGACATTCGGACAGAATTTGCCGGCAAACAACAGAAAAAACTCAAACGAGATGACTTGATGCCCGATCAGTCGGTGCTTAGCCAGCGCCAGGATCCAGACCTGTACCCGGAAATAACCTGGCTAGGGCGAAAATTCAAACAAATTCAAGTTTTTCGGGAGTGGACATTCGGGCGCTATGTGCCCCTGAGGCAACCCCAACCTGCGGACTTGCCTGAGAACTGGCTTCTTCCTGACAATCGTAACCTGGCTTTGTTACTCAATCAGATTGAACATCAAGATCCTCTGCGCTTTAACCAGTTGCTTAAGCGTTTCTTTCCCCGCTTTGAACGCATGTCGACGAAAGTATCTTCCAATACGGTGCAATTCTATTTGCATGAGACTGGTTTTGACACTCCCATTCCACCCACGCGACTGTCCGATGGAACCATTCGCTTCGTTGCTCTCTTGGCCATCCTGCTTGCAAAGACACCACCCCCTTTTGTATGCATAGAAGAACCGGAACTTGGGTTGCATCCCGATTCTGTTGCTTTGATCGCTGATTTAATGGTGGACGCCTCGGACCGTATGCAACTCTTGGTGACAACTCATTCGGATGCTCTTGTGTCCGCCCTCTCCAACCAACCTGAGGCGATAATCGCATGTGAACGACTGAACGAGGGTACTACCCTTCGCCGCCTGGACGCCGGCCACCTGGCAAATTGGCTGGTAGATTATCAACTTGGTGATTTATGGCGCATGGGTGAGTTGGGGGCCAATCCATGAGCAGCATCGCGATTTACATGGAGGGCGGAGGTAAAGGAAAAAACAGTAAGGCTGCGCTTCGTCAAGGCATGGACGGTTTTCTTCGTGAAATCAAAGAGGCGGCACAAGCCAAGGCCTGGCATTGGAGGCTGGTTCCCTGCGGTAGTCGCAACGAGGCATTCAAGTCCTTTAGACGTGCTTACCGTGAAATGAAGGATTCCACAGTTGTGTTATTGGTCGATTCTGAGGGTCCCGTAATTGGCACTCCAGGGACTCATGTAACCGGCCGTGATAAGTGGGATGTGACTGGGATCTCAAATGAAATCCTTCACTTGATGATCCGGACCATGGAATCCTGGATCGTCTCCGACCCCGAGGCAATGTCCAAGTACTACGGTCAAGGATTCCGACCCAACGCTCTTCCAGCTAGCCCTAACCTGGAGAAGGTGAACA
Organism: Caldilineaceae bacterium; assembly: GCA_965221225.1. Taxonomy (GTDB): domain Bacteria; phylum Chloroflexota; class Anaerolineae; order Caldilineales; family Caldilineaceae; genus Bin34. Next base: position 1,437,625 of record CBDCRV010000008.1, on the reverse strand, counting down.
AGGGTGATATTTCCAAAGCGTTAGAAACAGCAACAATTCTCACTCTCAAGGGCAACTACCTCAAGATTAAGCATGCCAGAGACCTTCTCCAATTGATAGACCCGCACAAGGCACGAAGAAAATGTCCTAGTTGTGACCGACTATTCAAGTACCTCCTTGGCTTGATAAGGGAAGGCTGAGGGGAGTTCAACAGGTTCAACCTCTCTTGCTTTCCCATTCCAGACCACTATCACTTTAGGCTGATAAGCGAACTTAAGTGAAGGTACACTGTCTGTTTCAGGAGCCTTAGCTAGGCTTTATGCGTTTTTGGACCTCACCGACTACCCCGTTGTAGTCTGGTTTGCCCGAAAGAAACCAACACTTGCAGTCACCTCCGCCCTTCGAGTCTGGTGGGATCAAAAGACGTTCTTACAGATTGTTTCCTCGAGACCTATGGGCAGTTCCGACCAATTCCGAGGTTACATGGTTTTGGAATAATCAATTTGCGACACAAGGGCGGTGGAGAAAGGAAGAATTTGCCAGGCCCACTGGCCCTGCTCAGTATCTGGTCCGGAGTCATAAAGTGGAAGGAAGATAGGTCAGGGTATTTTCCAAGGCCAAGGTCGGCCATCTAGGCCAAGGCGGCCTTGGAGGACAGTCGCGGCCTTGAACCAGCTATGGGAGGCAGGGCATATTGTCTGGTGCCGACTAGGTCGCTAGGGCGTAGGGGCTACAGTTGCCTCCGTTTTAGGCCAAGGTGCTCGGTCGGCTATGCCTGAGGAAGTGCACGTCCACAAGGTCTCTTCAGAACATGGGCACAATTCAGTTTGGTGTAGCACGCACGGTCAATTCTAAACGCCCAGGGTCCCGCATTCACCTGCAGAAAGATCTGCGCCCGGCGGCGACGGAATGCCTTATCATGGTCCGTTTGCTTGATCCCGCGCATATGAGTATGTTCCACCGCGGTTCGAGTCAACTCATGGAATTGAGCAGGCAAGAACTCGAGTTCGAAGTAGGGGCTAAGTGTAACCCCATGGCAATCCGACTTTGAATATAGGTTGTCCCACTAACCAAGTAAAGACTGGACGTTGGCTCTTTAAACTATGCGTGGTCTGACTAAGTGATGTTTTTAAGGCAAGGCTGCTGTAGTTTCTAGTGGCCAGGGATATTGGGGGTCCGCAAGTGAACCGCACATAACATGAATTCTGGGCGTGTATTTCATGGCTCACCGCAGGTATGATCAGCGTGGCAAAGCACAAGGACTAAATTAAGTTAATCAATCTCTAAGCCCCGGTCATTTTCGTTCTTGTTTGAGGCGGTGTTTCTTTTCCTAGAGTACGCTCAAGACTGGTTTCAAATGCCCTAACTATTCCCAGCAATTTGCCCGGCATTGGTTCGGTAGGGGCAGTAATGGAAGATAGTGGTTAATCCTGTACGACCTCCGACTAAAGCCGACGTTCGTAACATTCCTCCAAAGAAGTTCCAAGGGCAAATTTCTGCTCCTCTTCGGTCTCCAGTTCAACCAACCAATTCACATGGGACTCACTTTTCTCACAGCGGTTCGTGGCAAGATATAGTTCAGACAAGGAAAAACGGGTCAGATAGACGGCAGGATCCTTGCCGAGAGGAGTTAGTAGCATTTGCTCTGCTGCCGCGACGTCACCATGTACAAAGTGGATGAATCCCAATATTGCCGTTACGTTTGAAGAAGTGGAACCCTTTCCGAATGCACTCTCAGCTGCTTCCTTAGCAGACGGCATATCCCCGTTAATTAAGTGGGCCAGAGCCACTGCCTCCAAGGGATCCGATCAACAGGGCCTCAAATCTGACCACTGCTGGGCATATTTGACGGAGCCTTCCTAGTCGCCCCATATCAGTTTGAGATGATACAGGGCCTGGTAATAGGTTGGGTCTTCGAGTGCGAAATGTTCGATGTTTCTGAGTGTCTCGAAGGCTTTGGAAAGCATCCCATTGGAGGCATAGGAATCGGCCAGCGTAAAGGCGGCAGAAACAGACGTGGGAACCTGCTTTACAATCTCTTCCGCAATGTGAATGGCTTCCTCGTAGTTGCCAGAGCACATATAGCTCAAATTCAACAGGTTTTGGGCTAACAAGCTGTAGGGCTGGGCATCCAGCCACTTCTGGGCCACGCCGCGGCTTTGCTCGCATTCGCCTGCCTGGTCAAGGAGGCGCACTCGAATTGACAAGATGTCCAACCGGTCACTCCAAGCCACTTCCTCTGTTTTGTCTTGGTATCTTGCGGCAGACTCGTAGTCTTCCATGAGTATCGAGACATTCGTTAGGCAGATGTATCCGTCTGGATAAGGGGTATCTGGCGAGTTTAGGCTCACCAACTGTCTACAACCCTCCAATACTTTGTCCCATTCATTGAGTACTGCCGCTATGTCCACAATGAGTGAAACCATGTAAGGATGGTTGGGCAGGGCTGGAGCCGCAATATCCAGCGCGGCTTCGGGGTCTCCGTCGTTACAAAAGACAAGATAACTTAGAACTTGCTTCCACAAATGGAAATCTGGCTCCAGCGCTATGGCAGAGGCTGCGGCTTCCTTCGCAGCTGGCCAGTCATGCAGAGCATCTGGGACGTAGCTATACGAGATGTATGCGCTTGCATTTAAAGGGTCAATTTCCAGAGCCTTCATGACATGGCGCAAAGCTAGTTCGTAATCATAAAAACTCAATGCTACATTGGCCTGGGCGCCTTCCGGATCGGCGGTCATTGCCGCGGCCGCCGCCCTTTCGGCATCGTCAAAGCGATGGGCGGCATGCAAAGCCCAAGTCAGGTTGGAAAGGACCAATGCTCCTTGGGGGCAAGCTGTGGGCCAGTTCGGCGCATTTGAGAGATTCTTGCCACCGCTCGGGAGCACAGAATTAAAGTTTCGAAAGACCGGTCAAAGCTGAAATGTGGCTTGGCTCTATCTCTAGAGCGTTCAGGAATTTCTCTTCGGCCTCCAGGAACAGGGATCCCCTAAAAAGAGCCGTAGCTTCTGCAGTAAACGCAGCGGCTAATTCGCTATCTGGAGACTCGGCCGCCGGTGTGACTTGAGATTCATTCTGTGCCCATGGGGAAGAAAGGAGCATCTTTTCCGTTCCTGGAGGGGGAATTGCACAGCTGTAGCAGCAACCCGCTGGGATCAGGAGGAGGATCAAAGGTATGGCAACAGGGAAAAGAATCCTGGCAATGCCAAAAAAGGAGCTGACAAGCTGGCGAGGTGGGGAGATTACGGTCATTTATTTGAAACGAAGTTCCAAATAGAGGCTCCAAATACGATTCGGAGGCAAGGCAATCGAGAAGCTGGCTTGCAATTGCTTACATAGTGTAGGCAGGAATCTGAAATCCTTTTAGGCAGTATCGGTGGTGGAACATTCAAGGAGTCATGACAGACTAATCCGAGTTTCTGGAGTACTCCTTACCTTCTTCAGAGACAGATCATGCACAACCATGCACTGTGGCCAGACAGAATGCATTTGAAGTTACGGCCTCACTGCACTGGACGTTATGAGAAGGACTTTGTGTCTCTTGCCCATAGCGGGGGGATCCGCTTGCCCTCGCAGTTCAAGTTGTCAAGGACCTTTCAGAAGTCTGCAACCAGGACGTTACGCCCCACCCGATGCGCCACGTTAGTGCCTGCTTTCCATTGAGATGGTACATGTTGGCTTCGAAGGAAGTCCGCGATTCCAAATTAGGACTTGCCAATGAGCTTCCGGGGCAAAGTTTGACTTCAGGTTAGTCCCTGAACGGGAAACCGTGCGGGCAAAGCTGTCCACCTCCGAGATACTGGTGGCAGATTCTGCCCCGGCTCAATTCCGAGGGGCCTTGGGTCCGCACGCCGACTGATGAACTGATTTAATCTAAAAGGAATCATCGTTCCGCGCGTAATTTGCTGCAAGCCGTCGCCTAGATTCAGGCCCGTGCCCGGGCCCGGGCACGCGCTAAGAGCTGTTCCTCGACACTTGTGTAAAGCGATTTCATTCCAAGTTGGAGTTGATGAATCTCTTGGTCAGAAAGGATAACCGCTAGAGCGTATGGCTCTCTTTGAGCAGAGAAACTCTCTCCCCATGTTGGGTCATTACGAGTAATGACTACAAACCAGCTGCTCTGCCTCATTTCTTGCGAAACCTTCTTAAGCGTCCAAGTTGAAGACTGGACGGTCCCCTTCGAACGTTTCTCTTCCGAAAATCTACGGCCCGTACTGCGGTCTGGGATCCGATCAAGGTCTTCATCGTTAACATCGGCATTGAACCAATCCGTGACTTCGTCTAGAGAGTCCGCTTGCACCAGCTTAAAACTGACCTTGGCGGCGCGGTAATCCATACGTGTGGTTCGTACCGCAGGACAATATGCAAGGGCTACGGTCAATTCCCGCAACCGTTGGCCTCCCTGCCAAAATTCAGGCGGAATAGGCAACTCGTAAAAGTGATGTTGCTGGTTTTCTATTTCCTCCTCCGCCAAGAGAGTCACCCGATCGTCCAAAGAACGGTATAAACCCGACCGGTCAATCAAACCGTATCCTGTAACGGCATCGAGTGCCTCCCTATCGTCGGTGAAGAGTTCTTGGCATGCCCTAGGTGTACTTGCGTGTGCAACAAGCATTGCCCGACATAGATTGGCACTGGCGCTAGGCCACTCAGCCAGAATCTGGGCCGCAGCATTCGCCACGCGAGGAGCGGCGAAGCTTGTCCCTGACTCTTCTGTAAAGAGCTGGCCAGCCGCGAAGTCATGAGAAAGAGATAATTCACCAACACCTTGCTGACCAACCATTGGCCGGTTCTCTGGCCGGGAGTCTATGAGTAAGTTTCCACCGTAGTCGACCAACTCAGGCTTTAAGGCCCCATTTACAGATGGACCGTGACGAGTGAATGGAGATGGCTGATCAGGCCTCGCGACAGGGACGTAGGCAGGGTCATTTGGCCAGCGGACAATCTGGTCGTACCGGGCTAGGCTACCAACCGTAAGCGCATTAAGTGCTGGTGCCGGATCTAGTAATGCAGAGACCTCGCTGTTTAAATAATGAGGATATTCTGCATGCCAATCGTCAGGTTCGTCTTCATCACCATCGTAATTCCCGGTGGGCACTACGAACAGTACTCCGTATTCCCGGCTCAGTGTGTCCAGTGTTACAGCTAAACCTGCAACATGCCTGCCTTCGTATGGTTTGTTCAAATCACCATAAGAGAGATTAAAGACTCGACTTTCATATTCCTCTACGAAATAGCGAACGGCTTTTTCTACCTGATTTTCCATCAGTAGAGGATCATTGGAATTTCCTTCGTCGAAGACTTTTCCACTGAATAGCCGCAGCTCTGGAATAAATCGACCATTGCGGACACAATCGGCAATGTCGTCATAGAGCGCAATTCCTCCTACTGAGGTTCCGTGACCATCCGTGTTGTCAGTGCCTTCAATGGAAAGGAAACTCTGAGAGTCGCCAATTGCGGAAGAGAGTAAAGGATGACCCGTTGTGAGTCCAGAGTCCAACACTACGATTCCTGGGGCCTGGAGAGGTGGGGGTGGCGTTTCAAGCAAGTCGTAAATGTCCGTATGGAGCAGCGCTCGCTCCAGGCTGTATCGGGGTGGTAGATCAACAGTGCGGACATCCCGATGAATTAACAACATGTCTGCCAAGACCCGCGTGCACCTAAAGCGGTACTTTGTCAGGTGAGGTTGCGTAACCGAATCAATGATCTCGCCACCATTTACCTCCAGCCAGATCCTAAAGGCTGCGCGCTGCATATCGGCTTCCGCCCACTTGGGGCGCTGCCACAATTCTGCATCCAAGAAGAAGTGATCAAGGTCAGGGAAACCTGCTCTTCGCAATGCCCAGCCCTTCCTATTCTCAGGAGTCCAGTGATCCAAGTCTTGGATTGCGTAGACCACATCTTTGTACTCAATTTGCCTGCCATCCACGAGGCTTATTAGTCTTGCCTCGAAATTTTCTAACTGCTCCTCTGTTGCGAAAGCCAAAATCAACGTTTCCGCCTCCTGACTCACGATTTCGACGCCACCTAAAGCCCTTGCAATGTTTTGCAGATTCTTTTTTTCACTCATTTCGAGCTTAATCAAGAGCCGCGGGTCACAACCCCCGATTGCTGCGTCGGGGGTTCCCCGCACCTCCCGTAGGCGATCTCCCAGCCTTCGGCCGTGCCCAACGGGATCCTCCATGGACGTATCTGGACCCCAACGTTGGGGGCGCCGGCGCTGGGTAACGGGACCCGTTCGACTGAGTTCCAGATGCGGGTGACTATAGCCTGGCGGACCCGCCATCAACGCTTGGACATCCCATTCTTTCTGGCCTTTTCGCGTTTACGGGCCATCTCCAAATGTTCCAGACGAAGATAAGAGCTGCCGGCTTCAAGCACCATTTCCTTAACAGCTGTGAGGACGACGCGCTCAACCTCCGCGTGGGTAGATTCTGGAAACCAGAGCTTGATTGGGACTTCCTCAAAACTGAATTTGCGCCGCGTACCTCGAAGTTTGATAGCTATCATTTGAAGAATCTGGCAAGGGGTTGGCTGTTTTAGATACAGTACCTCTTCAAAACGTCTCCAGACTGCGGCGTCCAGCATGCCTTCATGGTTGGTCGCGGCGACGATAACGCTACGACCCCGGTAATCATCCAGCATCTGTAGGATTACATTGACGGCCCGACGTAATTCTCCATGTTCAAATGAGTCCTCGCGTTCTTTGCCCAAGGCATCAAACTCATCAAAGAGCACAACCATCGGCACGGAAGCTGCAAAATCAAACACTTTACGCAGGTTAGCAGCAGTCTCGCCCAGGTATGACGACACCATACTGTCGGTACGAACTGTAGCCAAGGGGCACCCGAGCTCGCTGGCGATGGCTTCGGCAGTCACCGTCTTGCCACAACCAGGTGGTCCAAATAGAAGGATGCGATTGCTTGGGTGTAACCCGTGAGCCTTTAAGACTTCCTGTCGGTTATGTTCTCTAAGTATCTGCCTGATAAGGAGCAGATTTTCACAAGATAATACAACGTCCTCAAGACAGTGAACGGGCTCTTGGACCGACATCAAGGGGACACCTCGCTCACGGTCTTCAGGTATAGATTTAGCCCATCTGTTGAGACTCGGTGATTTCCTTGTAGGGGCGCGGCCATGCAAAATGTTTTCCAAATCATCCGCGAGCAAGTGGTGGTGCTTTTGCCTTTCTTCAGCTATCACCTGCTCAGCAACGCCACGAAATGTCTCAAAGTCACCTTCCGTACCAGAGCGTATGAGTTGCCTCAATGTTTTGCCGTTTGCCATCACCTGCCTTCCTGTTCACCTGACACGATGACAAAGGTGGACCTAGAGCTAATTTGTTGCCTTACCAGAGTAAGCAGCATAATGCCTATTGCGATCAAGTAAATAATGCCACATCAATTCCTGAGGCCGTACCCACAGCTGCCGAAATATGCACCGTAACCCTCCATAAGCGGTGCAGCCCTTAAGAGCGCAATCTGTATTCGCAAAGAAGGCACGATTTCCAGTGTATTATAACGAACGTTTGGACGACAGTACAGCGGGGCGAGAATCGATCCAGGGGAGGAAACCAACGGCGGTCAAGTGGATATTGAAATGCACAGAATGGGGAAAGTTGTGGGCGAGAATTCCCATATTGAGGCGGCTAAAGAAGACAGATGGAGTACTTACTTGGAAGGTTGCCTTTCCAGACGAGTATTGGTGAATGCCAACCCCCGTCTCCGACCCATAGAAAGGAGGGAGAGCGAAGGGACTATCTCCTGTTCTTTTTCGATGCAGCCTCAGGAACCCTCCTGAGTATTCCAATTGAATTGGAGAGCGGCGAAACCGAACCATAACAGTTGGCTGCACAATTTCAATAAGGCGCCGATGTCGCTGATTGATTCACTCACAAGGGTCCGGAATCCCCAAAGGGCCTTGTCTAGTTTCATGGGAATCGGCTTCACTCGAAGGAGAATGCAGATCTTGACCGTACCAAGATTGGTTTCGAAGCCGCGCCTACAAGATTGGGACCCCTTCCTGCAGCTACCCAAGAAACCTAGCCAATGCCTTGCAGGATATGAAGTATAGAGTCGACAGTGGACACATTGGATTTCTGTATGGGTTGTGTTGAAAATGGGGTCCTGACCCCTGTATAGCCGACGGTAACAGGCCCGGAAGTTCCTGGGCAATCTTGTTTTTTCCTGAGCCAGGACGCGTGAAACCTTGGTGAACTACGCTCCTCATAAATCGGACCGTTTTCTCGGACGCTGCGCTCCGCATGCAAGTATCTTGACTGTTGGGGAAATCTCCTTTGTGTTCCCAACTATTCTTTTCTGCATAGTGCACTCAAATGGGTAATACCTGAAACAGAGCACTCCTACATTACCTGCCTGGTGAGACCTACGTTACCAGACACCCACTGGACCTTGGGTTGCCCAGGGAAAGGGGACAACGGATTTTTCCTGATCGCCGGAATGACTTCAATCAGGGGGCGGCACCATCCCAAGTTATGAATATTTACTGGGTAAGAATACTAACACTGTCTTCCAGACTGTGTTCGGTAACAACAGACTGGAACGGACCAGTGGCCCGTTCTCGTGCCCATGGAATTACGAGGAATCTGTGCGTCTTCCTGGCAGTTCTGGTGACGCGATATTTACCGTCTCCCAGTCTTGTTGTAGGGAGTTGGTACTCTGACCTTCAGAAAGTTCTCATGCGAGGGGGTCCCAACACCTCAAGTTGGAGGTTGGCATTCTTCCTCTTTTGAGGACCCGGAAAGAGGCCAATTGCCCTGCGCCTTTTCAAAAGCCATCGTCGACGCACGCGATGTAGGGTTCCAAGCTGTCCGGATTGCCCCTTTGCAATAGTTTTGGTAACAGTCTTGATGGCTACATCAAACGAAGCCAGTCCATATTCCACCTCGCTGCTGGTTCCTGTTCGTTTCACTAGCGATTACCGGCGGAAAACACTCGACCCTTGTTACACCCAATTGGTCTGTGGTTAGTGGCAACATTCATAGCAATGTGGAAAGGGGTTCGAGAGGGTCCGGCCGTGCTGACTTAGAGAGGAGACCCCTCGACGGGGCATTTGGTTTGCCGGCGCTTCTCCAAAATGGCCTGTATTGTCTAAAAAACTTCAAACTCGAAAAAGCCAGGGAATCATTACATTACCGCGTCAGGTACGGGGGCGGCCAATTCAGGCCCTTTATGGCACCTATTCGACCTCGGCTCCAGTTGGCTCCATCGCCAAAATTGATCTAGCGACACTAAGGTACGAGCTCTCTTGCGCTGCTGCAGTTGCTTATTTCGGATCCCCTGTCCAGCGGCAAGAGTTGTCGGCACAGCAACTTTCGCCCTCATCCTGACCACCGATGTCTATGGCTGTGCGACCCTCATGCTTGTTTGATCCTTAGGACCAGCAGTAAACATATTCTCGATTGAAAGTCCAATGGGATTTCAACCAGCATTTGCAATTCAAGTTGTCGTCGGAAGGAAGGAAGCGGAGTGCACCTGAATCAGAGGAACCCCTTTCGCGATTAATTTGCAGTAGTTCGTTGCAGTGGTTTCACTTGAGTTCCGGGTACTTCCCGCTTTATGCCAACAAAAGTGTTGCCAACATAGCTGTTGGCATGGTAAGCATGTAGATCGCAGATCGATTGCAATAAGCTACTGCGAGAGGATACTTTCACGGTCACAGGAAAATGACCACTTGAGACAATGTTATTCTTCCGCCACTCTTTAGACTATGGAGTGGAGAGCAGTGATGGATATGGCCCCTTTCCGCATTGCCTCCGTTGATACCAAGAGAAGGACTATCTTCAGTAGGTGCCTATGAAACTTGGCAAGCAGAAATACCTTGGGCTTTTCCTTTGAATTTCCTCCTCCATTGTTCCAGATACTATGCACGCGAGCTTGCCCCGTTCGATTACAACTACATCGGAATCGGTCTCAACGGTCTTGAATGCAGCTCCGCAGGATTTGCCAGAGTTCAGTGATTAAACATGGAACAATGGGTATCCAGAACCTTCGAACTAGGCAGTGTTTTCTGCCGCGCTTCTTTTACGGTGGTCATATGATTGTTACCCGCAACGCTTTGAAGTGAATCCAATCCCGGGAATCGAAGTGGCTCTAGACTCACCAATCGGGTGTTTAGCAGCCAATCTTGTTTCTGTGTCAGGCTGATTTTGGTGTTCACTGCATACTCTTTCTGTAAGGGGGTTCACCAGGACAACTCATTTGAATGCGAACAGTATTTACCTGATGAAATTCTGCGTGAAACTTTTCTGCGATAGATTTGACCGCTCATACAGAAAGAAAACGCATTCCATCGCGAATGGGGATATAGGGAGGGTTCTGGCGGTGTGAGTTGTAACACTGAGATACTGGATGGGTATCTATTAAGAGTATGGGTATATCTCATCATGCCGACGCAGGAAATCCCAGACAATGCCTTTGATAGCTTGGATTTGGTTTCTACGGAAGTCGCCACATCAATAAGAATTGGCGCAGCAACAGTCGGTGACCTGCCGGAAAGTCCGCGTATCAGAAAGTCCAGCATCTAAATTCTTGGCCGGAGTAGGGATAGGGAAGTGGCACAAACTGTCGAGCAGGCGGTGCATCCGCAGCAAAACCACCGTCGCGCTTGCGCCTTGCTTTGTACGTGCTCTATCCCCCTTCAACCACAAGAATATCCTGACCACCTGAAGACGCTGGCCAGATTTGAAATCCGCGAAGCGGGACTGGCTCAACATGACACGGTAGTTCTCCCAAGGCCAGATCGGGCAGCAATTGAGATAGCTCCTGCAATATCATGGGGAGACCATGTGGCGCTGGCTGCAGGCTTGGCAGCATCTGAGGGTGGATACTACTTCTGTGCGCCCCAGGTAAGGCCGCCGCCGGATGTGCCACGCTCACTGCCGCCCCGTCGGAGATGTTGCAAGCGGAGCGCGCGTAGTCTGCCGCGGTGCTGGGCATTCAAGTTCAGTCTCAGCTCCGCGCCAAATAAATACACCTCTATCACTGCAAAATGGACTCCACTTATCAGTGGTAACGGGCCGGTCTGCAGCACAAGTATTGGACTGAGGACCTGTTACAAGCGGGAGCCAAATAGGAGGAGTCCACGGAAAAACGAGGGGGCAAGATCCAAGTGTTGTAAACGGATGAAAGCGGCTCCACGCAGATCCCAGCCATAATCCATAGTGGGTATTGTCCGGTAGTGGCCCGCGTCCCCAAACAGGCAGGCCGCCGCCGGCCACGGCTCAACATCCTGGCCATGCGGACACCCTCTGGCTTCGTACTGTAGATGCTATTGTGCTGCAAAGAGGCCGGCGTAGGAGGAAAAACGAGGGATTTGAGACTTTCCTGTGGAAGTACCATCCCGGTATCGGCGGGTAGCCCCGAGAAGTGATCCTGGACAACTCTGCAGTCCATTGCAAAAGGCCTTGCTTGCAGCAGACACAGAACTGGCGGTGCAGCATGTCATCTTCAAAATCCTATCCTCCTGTACTCCCACGCTCAATCACAATGAGCATTCCTTCCGCCATCGCAGGCCTTCCGTCTTGGCGGCACGCACTTTCTTATACCCATGCTGCCGCCTCGGAACAAGCCTTGAAAGAAAGCAGGCCCAATCTCATTCTGACCCTCAACACTTGGTCACGTGCTTAGCCCCGCGAGTAAATTCACTTGCCTGATTCGACTGTGTTCCCGGATGACCTCAACTAGGCGGAGCAGTTCCAACAGACGTAGACCTTGGCGGCGCAGGGCGCTGGCACTTGAGACTGTTATGCCAAACTCCTGGGCCATTATGGTTGAAATCTGTCCACCCTCCATACTCCCCCCGCATTGCAGCAACATGGCCCAAATCAATGCAGCCGCCTGCTGTCTTTTGTCGGATTGCTTTGCCACAACCTGGGTAAGGGGACAGTAACGTGCGAGTTTGGTGAGATTCATTGCTTTTGCATCGTCCAAGGTCAGATTCTTGTATGCCTCTTGTACCCTACGGTTGTGCCATTCAAACCCCTCGTTGATGAATTCCTCCAATGCATGCATCAGATTGATGCGCCTCTCATAATTGGTGTGAATCCAGACCATGAGACTACCAAAAGAGTCTTCCTGACCGGGTAATGAACGCATCTGGCGTACGAAACTGGCAATACCGTCGTAAAGATGCTGTCCCGTACCCCTATTTAGGTATTCCAACACAAGTTGGTGGTAAAGCTCGAAGCAACCTGCGGGGAATCGGTCATGAAGGCTGCGCAGCAATTGGGGGCAATGGGGGAGCATTGGCACATGCTGTTGCGCATAGGCCAATAGCTCATCCCAACGTTCTTCGAAATTCAAAATCTCAGTGACCGTGTTAGGGCTGCATTTCTCTTGCATCCTTTGTCGTAATTTCTGTCGTTCGGCTTGAGTAGCCATCAAGTTCCGCAAAAACTGGTAATCCGGCAATGTGCCGGACTCGAAAAAGAGCGTGTCGGCATGTCGGTGGAGCTTGCTCTGCTCACGAATTGGGTCCAATGTTTCGATCAGAAACCGCAGCAGGTCCTGGCGAGGGCCCGGTAGGTCGAAATGACCTACGGACAGGGGATTTTGCATGCTGAATGCTTCTTCGGCCACTTGAATAGCGGACTTCCTATCCCCTATTGCCTTCAGTTTTTTTACTAGCGGCAATGCCAGATGGGGAAGTTGAGGCCAGGCATTGTGGGACACCCGGAGAAAGCGGTCGGTATCGCCAGTCAGTCCAAGTAGATGAAGCAGAGCTCCTGCCGGACAAGCATTGTCATCCCCCTGGGTGCGCGCATCAACCAAGCGTATGGCCATCTCGGCGTCGGACTGGGTTTGAATGGCCACACGCAATGCCTCTTCCCAGTTCCAACTTCCAAAATTGTAGACATCGGGGACGAAGAGGCCAACGAATCGTTCGATCTGGTCTAGTTTGTCCTGCCCGTTTTGGATTTCGGCAATCAAGGTGGCCCAATCCGCCAGCGCGTTGCTGGCTTGCACGTAACAACCGTCGAGAAAGATCTCCTCGTATCCGTAATCATTTTCAACTTCATTTTGTTGGCTGCTATTCAGAAGGAGCTGGCCGCAGGCATGAAGAATCGCTTCTTGAATCTTGGCGCTTTCCATCAAATTCTGTTGTGCCCGATACTTCGCGGCTACATCGCGGAATGGTGCCAGATCTTCCTGCAAAATCACATGGTCATCGTCTGTGTAGTCATAGTAGGAATCGACGTATTGGTCGTAGCCATGCGAATTCATGAACCGCATGCGTGTGGCCGTTAACGTGGCGGCAACCTCGAGTCTGTAGTCTTCCGAATTTTTGTCTGTCTGTTTGGTGCCCTGGGCAAAAACGCGCAAATTGCTGACCAATTTGGGAAACTCAGTTGCCTGCTGCCGGATGAACGACTTCAGCTGGGCATGGGAGGTAGACTTCAAGAGGTCATCCAAAGAAGCTCTGGAATCGACTGTAAGCCCTACCGGCGGGTTCACTGTAGCTACAGCTTGTCCGGAATTCTGCATTGCCAGCAGGCGCACCATCACCGCAACCACGTGCTTGCATATACCGCCCCAATCGAAGGGGCAGGTACAAGAAGTTCCGATATCTCCCTCTTGGTCCCAGATGCGCACGTCATAAAGGAGGTAGCCTTGTACCTTTGCGCGGTAGGTTTCGCCTTCTAACACCAGTTTCTGGATGGCCCCGCGGCGGGCATATCCTACTCCCTTGGAATAGGATGTCCCATTAGCCAAAGCCAGTATTGTTTCTTCATTGAATTCCGGAAGCGCCAAGTCATTAACTCCTTCTATTGGAAGAGGGGATTTGCTTCAACGGAAAGGCAGCCAGCCACAGTAGCAACGCAATTGCCTGCAACTTAGTCCAGCAGTGTTGCCAGCAGGTATCAGATGTAATTTACCCAAAGAGCTGCATCTCCTCTGTCTTGCGCCTAATTCTACGGGATTCGGAAGCCTGGGTTGTTCAATCCCAAACGTCCAGAAAGACCCCGCTTCCTCAATGGGGGTCTGCTGGGGGATATGGGGCGTCAATCTGACCGCCAGCCGGGCGCTATGCGCTGTGGGAGCACTGCCGAATTCCTCCAGGATGCAACTTAGTTCACTGTAATTGCCCCTCGAGTTCGGTGTAGCTGATTAGCTCAGATTTGGCAGATATCAACCTTCAAGGGAATTCTGTTGTAGCAATTGCCAGAACATAGCACGGTCAAGCCCAAGAAGACCATTACAAACCATTCACGCTCCCGGTAGGAATGTACGGAAGGACCCATGCGGAGTTAGCAGCTTTTTCCCGATTGCCTACATTTCTAAACGTAATGACATGGAGTCTGCGCTACAGCGACTATAGAAGGCAGGGCTTTGGTACGAAGACATGCGCAGGCGGTGCAGCCGTTTGACATTCAGGATCAAACCACGCAGATTCCACTCGCCCAACACGGGTTACAGGCCCCGTAACTCAGAACAGCAGAAGCCCAGGACCCGCTTTATCCAGCGTAATGGCGTTTTCACTGATCACTTGCGTGGGGAGCAGGTAGTTCGCTCCGAGGAAGTGGCCAACTGCGACTGCATGCTTGGCGTGGCATCTCTCTGGGAACAGCACGTCGCAACGGTCCGCTTCTCCTTACCCAAGGCCACATAGCTGTCTATGCCCCAGTTTTCCAGCTCCTGCAATTCCCGTTCACAGTTGTAGCAAGAAATGGCTGAACCGTCGCTGGGGTTTGATGCTTTAGGTCCTGCGGCTCACTCAGAAAGAGGGGCTATGATCTCTGGTTATCCGCTTGGTGAGTGACTGGCGTGGTCACAATGATAGGCTGTCCGCATCCACCCCGGTCAGCGCGTTGAGGCAGCCTCGGATTCTGCCCCGGGGTTCTTTATGATTCGGTTTTCAAGGCCAGCGAATTTGAAGCAAGTCTTGGCCCCTGGCGTAATCGCGGTTTCCGCGGGAGCCTCTGTTAGCACCGTCCGGACTTCACGCTTGGCTGGGTACAGAACTGTCAGGCACCCACTTTCTTTGGAGTCAGGAATTGATCCCGCCTGCTTCTGAGTCTGTCTCGTTTGTCCTCAGGAACATAGGAGAGTTCAACTAAATCAAATATTGTTCAGGTATCCAATCGCTATGTATGGCCATAATCACCCGGACACCTAGGCGGAACGCTCAAGCCATTAGTTTGAAGAACTCCGCTTGAACCCCTACTGGCAGACAGGCTTCGGGTTATTGAATCATCAGGAGGTCTCCACGGTGCACAATATGACGCAGACACATCACAACCGGCGCCAACTCGGAAGTAATGGGCCCTACAATCAGAAGCTACAGATTGGCTTTTCATCTCTGTGGCCGGCAAGAAAATGCGGGATTGTCGATAATCGAATGTTCCAATTCGAAGGTCCTTTGCAGCAATTCCTCCCTAGGCCCTTCCGCAGGGCGGAAACCCCGACCGGCATCTGTCGTATTGGGAGGAAACTCTGGGACTGTGAGAATTCCATAATGGCCTTGCGCGCAGGGCCAACTGTTGAGGATTGAGGCACATTGGCACCGTCTGAATTGAGGGTAGTATCGAATACCTTTGCCAGCCGGGATTTCCAGAATCCTTAACACTCGGCTGTACCTGATTTGCTAAGTCCCACCTAGACACTTAGTGGATATGAAAACTGGCTCCTACACCAAACTTGGCAGTAATTAGCTGCCAGGGCCGCCTGACATACCCTCAAACCTATGAGCTGCAAAGGCGACAACATGTAGTGATTCCCGTGCTCGGATACGTGGTCTGTAGATACTGTAACGAAGCAGATTTCTGACGTTAGCTCCTGCTTGGCCAGTGCGACAGATTCAGCAGTAAATTTGTCCAGCACTTCGGGTGCAGTTTACGGCTTCATTTGGGGGGCCGGTCATAGAAACGAGTTGGCTGTCCATTGCAAATTGATTCCTCACTTCTCGGAAGTCGTGATTTGAAACGGGGAACGACTCACCGAATGACTTGGCTTCCACCCAAAACCGTCCAAGATATGGGAAGGAAGTACCTGCCTATGTTTCTGGCCTATATATAAGGTATAAAGTTCCTCCTCGAAACACCGGTCTTAAGGGAGAGAGTGCTGTCCCCAAAGGTAACTATATGCAGGCCATGGGGTCGGGCTGCTAGTTCACTAGCCATTTTGATTCCGATGCTCTGGACGATCAATTCGACTTCATCCAGAGCTTTCTCGGCCATCTGCTTTAAACGTTTACTAATCGCTCCTCCTTTACCAAAGTCATTTTGAGAGACCTTGGATTTAAGGTACGGAAATACCAGGTGAATAAGAAAAGACAATACGACTACCACCACCAGTAACCAGCCAGACCCCGACGAAGCCAGCAGCCCGACCCCACGGTTTGGGGCAGGATTATATAAGTATTCGTGCGAAGAGGCTGGCGCTGTTTCAAGGTGCCAACATGCACAGTCTGACCATCGCAGCAGAGATCCTCTTCAATGGGGCCGATACACTTGAGGTTTAACCCGCGGGGCAAAGGCAACTCTATATCGCTCCAGCACTTTTCGCTATTGGAGAGCACCTGCAGGATGGCAGGGGCGGAGCAATGTGGGGCCGAAATTGTAGCTGTAGGTCAAGTGGGTTTAAGTCAAGAGGGCAACCAGCCTCCTCTACTTACCCAATATCCTGTCGGACTTCGATGCTGCTGGGCCTTCCTGCCAAGGAACCTAAGTTGAAACAGGTTCAGGTAGCACCGATGCTAGTTGACCTGGACAGTACTGGCGCTGCACAGAATCGCGTGAGTACTGAAGCCCGGGGTCCGACAGGGCAGAACGTGGCCGATTTCGAAGTGGTATGGGAAGCTGAATTGAAGTGGCATGGCTAACTGTGGCTCCAGCTGCTCCTCAGAAGGGGGCATCGCTAGAAAGGGGACAGGTAGTTTCACGCAACCTTCTCTGCAATGCCCTGGGGTCCGCGGCGGGTTTGGGTTCGGGGAATATCCACATAGTAGGAGCAACCAGCTGTAGCAGTTGCCTCTGCCAGCATTGGGTTGACTGGTTCCAGTCACACACAGCTGACAGTGTGTCAGCCCAGTATCAAAGAATATGATTCGTAGCAATGTCCTCAACAATTAAGGATGAATGGGAGACGGCGCGGCTTTTATTCAAAGTTGGCACCAGCTCAGTTCTTCTGGGTCGAAGTTGCTCTTTATTCTAAGAAGGGGCCAGGGTCTCTCCCCATTCCTTCAGGGCTATGCTGAAGCTTTCCTCCATCCAAGCTAGAAAGCTCTTTTCAGCCGTTGTCAACGTATCCGAATTTGTAAAAGTGAATGGACTAAGAGTGCAATTTCGGAAAGTGTACTCAAAGTCTGAAGTACCACCACTCTCTGGTGAATCCGGGTTTTCGTTGTAGCGTTCAATTTCCGCAAAAGCAGTGGCTGCCATGGCTCCTGTCAAATCCCTCCCAACGTGGTGAAGTGACACAACGAATACCAATCGAGGATTTCGGCTGTTCTTAGGCATTAAAGACATCTTGATGAAGTACCTTTCTTCTTGAAAATTCACCCAATGTGAAGTTTCCGTAGCAACTTCCCTTACTTGCCGCTTGTAATAGTATTCATTTCCATGTTCGGGGCCACCTTCCAACATGACTGGACCTTCCAAGGTGCCGGCGCCCGCTGTGGCAAAGCTGTCTTTCAAATTCCCACCCAATTCCTCAAGTCTGGTTTTGGCTCTTTCCCGAAGTTCAATGGCCAGACTGTTTACTGCCCGCAACTGCATCTCTTCGAAACGTTTCCTACTTTCAATGCGAGCCAAAATCGATCTTGTGACTGCGTCTACCAGTCCGCTTTCAATTGGGTCGAGGACATCGACACTAAGGGCCTCCAGGAGAGATTTCTTTTCTAGCTGAACGAAAAGGGAAACTAGTGGTCTCAAGTCCCCCTTATCTCCCCGTTCCAGAGAGTTGATGTAAAGATCTCGATCTTTCCGTGTAATCACCACTGGCAGCAGTTCGCTCCTGACCAAATGCCAAGTTAAGAGCGCGCGCCCCACACGCCCGTTACCATCTTGAAAGGGGTGGATCTGGGAAAATGCTAAATGCATCCACGCAGCAACCAGCATGGGGTGCACATTTGTATTGGAAACTTGGCTTTCATCATATGTTTGTATCAAGACTTCCAGTTGGGAGTCGACTTGCTCCGGGGGACAATACTCGTGAATCGAACCGTCGGGCCTGGAGGGATTGTTGGGCTGCGTCTTGAAACGGCCCCTAATGAGCTGGGTTTGAAACAGCTTCCCAAACTGATCAATTGTCTCAACGGTTTCTTGGCTTGCAGTAACGGAACTATGTAATTCCTGCAAGAAGAACTTGGTTAGTGGCCTTCCATCTTTGATTTGTTCATTGACCAAATCAATAGTGTCTTGGTGAGACCTCAGAATTGCAACCAGCTTTGCTGGCTCTATATTGGTAGAGCTTCGTTGGATGTGGTTCGGCAACGATGCCTTCTGTGACCAGAGTCTCGGTCACGCCTCTGTCCAAGGTGTACAGGCCTTCTATAATGCCGGTTTCGATGACCCAACTCCTAGTCAACTGATCCATGAACTCACGATATGCATTCGGGTTCGAATCTTCGGCCCGCTTCTTTGCCGTAAGCCACTGCTCATTTAGTGAGTCAACTTCATGGAAGTCGAAATCCACTCCTTGAATCGATGATGTAAGGGGTTGCCAGCGATGGGATATCACCGTTCAGTTTCTCCAATTGAAATGCAATTTGGCCCAGTACCTACAGATCATTTCTAAAGATCCCTAAGCAACTTAGAATCAGCTATAGATAAACCTGATAAACCTTTGTGGATGATGAGCAATTCAAGCGATGTCATATCTTTGTTCGGTTCAGAAACCCGTTCAAGATGAGCAAGTACCATTTCCATTAATTCTGGTTCACTTCGGCTATTTCTGCAATAAAGCCCAGAATGTTAGCACATTTGAACCGATGAGGTTAGTGGCAGCAAGTCTCGCAAAAGGGCTAGTGAATAATCGTATAGAGAGTTGGATGGAGTGTCTTAAGAGCAACTTGATATCCAACACAGTTGCTCTTGGAGGCATGACAATCGATTTTCCCAGGGGTGTTTGGTGGCTCGAAAATAGACTGGGTGTCCCTGTTACAATGCCCATCAGCAAAGAGCCTCGAGATGATAGACCTCCCCAGCTAGGAGCAACTCAAGGAAGCAATCGCGGACTGCATAAATGCCGACCGTAATGTGCTGGATGAATTGCGTTCCGAAATAAGACCACTCCGGAATGCCACGCGGCAGATACAACCTAGGGCGGCGGCGTCAGTGTCTTTGGTTGGTACCGATGGAGGTAACAATCAACTCCACTTTGATCCATTCATGGTTCAACTAGTGCGCGTAGTGGATAGCAGCAATAACGAATATTGCCTGGAAGCTTTGTCCCCTACCACGCCCATTCATTCGTTAGATAAACGTCAGTTCAATAGCGATGGCACTCCCCGGACGGCACTGGGGGAAATGATGAATTTCCTGCAGGTCAGGAGCCTGTCTACTCTCTCCCCCATGATCCGACCCACTGAAGGTGGCCGCCCTGTCTCTCCCAGCTGGGTACAGGTGTACCGGGAACTGGTGGAATGGGCCATTCTTTTCGCCGTCCTCAAGAAAGACTTCGGTACCGATACTTTAATCGTCAGTGATGGACTGTTGCGAAGTAAGGTATTTGCTGGAGACCTTTTCGCGCGTCTGCTCAAAGGCATACAACAACGTATTGACGATCGGTGGAATAGCAGTCGGAGGCGGCTATATTTGGCTGGCGTGGCCAAACATAGCAAAGTCATTACACGGTATCAGCTTGCAATGGCTTTGGAGGGTGTGTTGCAAACAGATTACCCGGCCTATGTAGAAGTGCCCCGCGAGATCGAAGAGAGGGCATACGTCTGGTCTGAATTTGCTCGAGGTGATGACCGAGTCAATGTCGGTGGAGAAATCAATAAATTCGTTGGTGGCAAGATGTTCCTGGTGAAGTTCGGGAGCAATCGGCGTGATCCAATCTGGCCCATCGACATCTTTTTGCCCCAGAGTTCCAACTCCCAAGCCATCCTGGGATCCATGTTGCAGGATTCCATCAATGGATTTCCGGTACCCCATTACCCCCTTTGCCTTCAGAGGGCCCATGAAAACGCTTCTTTAGCAGATTTCGACCGACATATTCTTCAGGACTACATCTATAAGGGAGTACGCGATTCGCTGGGCGAAGACGCTGCAGCCCTGGATGCATTCCAGCTCCAGGACTCTGATCCCGCGCAGGGGAGATACGGATGATAAGTGGCGGGGTAGAGTTCCAGCTATTTCCCAAGGACAGAATTGCCGGTGTATTTCGGGGTTTTCAACAAGGCGGTTTGGAGTTTCACGCTGACTTAGTGTTGCCATATCAGAATGAATTCCAAAACATTCCAATGCATGGGCAATTCATGCTGGTGCAACTTGAGACGCCAGACGAAGCAGTACTGGGTCGCATCACTTCGTTTTCCTCTGATGGGAAATTGGCCTATGGGACCGGTGAAGAATTCAATATTCGGGCAGTAATGGAAGACCGCCCGATTCCGGAAGACCTTCGGGAACAGTATCTCAAGTATCGAGTCAACATTCGGGTACTCGGTGTCTTGCGTAAGAACCGAGACAAACTAACTTTCGTGCCATCCCATCGGAGATTACCGCATTTGGGGAGTAAGGTGGCCTTTCCTTCCGGGGTCGTGCTCCAGGAAATCGCGGGACACAATATTAAGGGGGCCGAGATTGGGCATCTGGCCTATGGTGAATACATCTACGCCGGTGACAACCTGGAGTTGAGGCCAGAGGATTGGATGCAGGTCGTCCCGCCCGAGGTGAAAATACACTTCCCCGTGGATTCACTGGTTTCCCGCCGGAGTTTCATATTTGCCCGCGCTGGGTTCGGAAAGTCAAATCTGAACAAATTGCTGTTCAGCAAGCTTTATGAGACTACACCCCATGTGACCAAACGGAATAACAGACAGGTTCCGGTTGGTACTGTGATATTCGATCCTGATGGAGAATATTTCTGGCCCGACGATAGGGGCCGTCCGGGCCTCTGTGATGTGCCGCATCTCGAGGACAAGCTTGTGGTGTTTACAGAACGCCAGAACCCAAGTCCTTTCTACCAAGGATTTGTCGCCGGCGGTATCAGACTCGATATTCGCCGGTTGAGACCTAGCGATGTAATTGGCATCGCCCTCAGCCCAGACCGGCAAGAGCAACAGAACGTCCGCAAATTGCGCGGGCTTTCACAACACCGTTGGGAACGATTGGTGGATCTGGTTGATGCCGACGGCAACAATGCCGACATGGCCGAAATGTGCAAGTTGCTGGAACTAGATCCGCAACGCCAGGAGTTCGAAGCTCTCGCCGCGCGGGCCAACCTCACAGCCATTGCCAGGGCACTCCATGACAAGAGCAGCCAACTTATGGACAAACTGATACACGCACTTGGGGAAGGAAAATTGTGCGTTATCGATGTCTCCCGGATGCGAGGCGGCCAGTCTCTAATGCTGTCCGGGTTGATTCTACGCAGGATTTTTGACCGTAACCAGGAAGAATTCACCGCTGCGGAGCCCAAGACCATCCCCACTATTGCAGTAGTTGAAGAAGCTCAGTCGGTACTAAATTCCCGCTCTGCCGCCTCGGAGCCTTACTTGGACTGGGTGAAAGAAGGCAGAAAATATGATTTGGGTGCTCTGCTCATTACGCAACAGCCTGGAAGCATCCCCGTGGAAATCTTGAGTCAGGGCGACAACTGGTTCGTCTTCCATCTTCTCTCAGCCAATGACTTAATCTCTCTGAAGCGTGCCAACTCACATTTCAGTGACGATCTGCTCAGCTCTCTCCTGAATGAACCGATTCCGGGTCAAGGAGTCTTCTGGAGTTCCGTAGAAGGCAAGCCGTATCCAATCAGTATCCGGGCACTCTCTTTTGAAGAAATGTTTCCCATGCGCGACAAGAGCCATAGTGCTGCGAAAGGGCGAAACTTCGCTGCTACTATCGCGAACCTGAACGGTAACAAAGTAACCGACAAAATTTGAATCACGTGGCCCCACAAGTTGAGGGCGAAGGCGTGGATGTGAAAGCTCAGTTGGAGCAAGATGCAATCAAGTTCCTCAAGAATGACACCCGTACAATGAGGTACCTCGGATCGGAAAGAGGAGCAGCTTGGGGAGCTCTTAAGGGCAAGCTTGCTGAAAGGACTACCAGACCATATCGACAACAGGGAGCAGTTTGCCTATAACTTGGTACGAAAGGCTCTGGACCAATTGTGGGGTCCCGATACGTGGGATACATACAAGAACGAAAAGGGAACAACATACGTCAAGAAAAAGCCAATAGAGTAAATCAACAGGAAGAGCAGATTGTCCTCTTGAACGGTATCTGTCCCTACTTCACGATGTTCCCTCTGGACTTTCCTTTAAACATTCTGCGAGGTCATGCTAAACCGGATGACAGAGTACTTGATCCCTTTTGTGGTAGAGGAACAACAAACTTTGCTGCGAGGCTAGCAGGGCTGGATTCTTTGGGCTTGGACTCCAGTCCAATCGCAGTGGCGATAACTGCATCCAAACTGGTTGCAACCACGATTGAAGGAATCCTGGAGGAAGCAGAAGAGGCTCTGACAGTCGAAGC
The DNA here is from genome assembly GCA_965221225.1 of Caldilineaceae bacterium. Lineage (GTDB taxonomy): Bacteria > Chloroflexota > Anaerolineae > Caldilineales > Caldilineaceae > Bin34. The sequence continues at coordinate 1,414,986 of CBDCRV010000008.1, read as the reverse complement.
AACTAATGTGCCAAAGGGAGAATTCTGGGATTGGGCGTTCCATCCGGAAGTTCTGCAGTCCCTGTGCAGACTTCGCCAGGTCCTGCTAAACGACTGCGCTACAGCAACGAGAAGGGCGCTGCGGGGCATAATCCTGGGAGCCCTTCATGGTCCCAAGCAAAAGACCGTGGCATCGTATTTCTCCAATCAGTGTCCCCGGACTTACGCTCCTAAGCCCGGATATGCCACTCGATTCTGGAAAAATCGCGGCCTATATCCGGAAAGTCACGACATTCTGGAGATCATTGCACGTCGAGCACACAGATATTACAGGAACTGGTGGCCCCCAATTGGAGCAGTGCGTTTGGCTGACAGCAGATTCGCGGGTCCCTACGACCTTCCCGATCTTGATAATTCTTTCGATTGGGTGATTACTTCCCCGCCGTATTATGGGATGCGTACGTACATTCCAGACCAGTGGCTGCGAAGTTGGTTCCTGGGCGGACCGGAAACCGTTGAATATGTCAACAGTGAGCAAGTAGCCCATTCAAGCCCGGAGGAATTCGCAGCTGACCTGCGGAAGGTCTGGCAAAATGTGGCGGATTCAACATCTTTGACAGCGCAACTGGTGGTACGTTTCGGTGGGATCTCGGACCGCCGGGCTGACCCACTTTCCCTTCTCAAACATAGTTTTCTGGACTCGGGATGGTGTATTGCCAAAGTCCTTGCCGCGGGTTCAGCGCTCGAAGGTAGGCGCCAAGCCGATTCCTTTCTTCGCAAAAGGAGCAGTCCTTTGGCCGAGTACGATGTTTGGGCTTCAAAAGTCTAGGATTCCAAACAGGAATTCCCTTTTATTGCCTCCTCACACACGGGATGGGAGGGGTCGTCTCCAGGGAGTGACTTGGGGATAGCGGTGGCAAGTGGGGACGGAACGTCCTGCCCGGGCTCTCCAAACGCAGCCAGCGGTAATGGGACCTTGCGACGGGGGTTGAACCTGCGGGAAAGTCCAGATCCCGAGGAATCCCGCAGCCGGGACCCAGTCTGCGTCGTCGGCCACGGGCAGGTGCAGGCTATGACCACCTGGCTGGTTGTGACCTATGGCACGCGCCGGGAGGAAGCGGAGGAGTCGCCATCTGAACCTACCTGTGCCGACGGTGCGGGAACCTCATCGCACTCCCTCCACATCCCGGCCTACCGGACCACCCTGTGCCGGGTCTGCGCGGAACCGCCCAAGCCTATATACGAACCGGTATGCTATTTCAATGTATCGCTGTGAGTAATACCCTTGTCAAGGCCAGGGAGCGGAGCCATCCGCTTTACAGCCTCCTCAGGTGCGTAGTAGGCTGAGGAATCAGATTCACTGCGACCTCCCTAGCCGTATGTCCCAGTCATTCTCAGGATCTCCGGGCACGCCTTCGCCCGCCGCGGGGGATGCGCTGGCACAAACCCGAGCCTTATGGCATTACCGGCCAGACTATGATTACCGCCCGGACCTGTTCCAATATACAGAGCTCTACACTACGGACCCAGACTATGTGGTGTTGGATGTCGGCATGATATCGTCCTCGGGGGAGCACTCCGAACATATGGACCACATTGGAAATGCGTCGCGCATCCTCATCGCGCGTTTTTCCCAACCCCCATCCATGTCAGTCGGGAGGTTGGCATCATCGGGATTCCGGCGCACTTATTTGTTTCTGAGCGCCACACCCGCACCCTTCCTACCAGTATGAAAGGGATGGCGTGCCCTTGCTGGCGTTGGAGGTGGTCTCCCATTCATCTCCACAGGTGGAGGACAACGACCTGATCCATAAGTGGGTTGCCTATGCCAGCATGGGCATCCGCGAATATGGCTGGTGGACACGCAGCAAGACTCTCCTCTGCGTGGTTTCAACTTGGACATGGGATCGACACTGCCCCGCAATGGAGAGTACCGGCGCAAATCTATCTCTGACGATTACGGCCAAGCCAGTCACGTGCTGGGTACCTCCCTGCGTTGGGTGGCGGACACTCTGGAGTGCTGGCACGCAGGATGGAGACGTTGGGTACCCGTGGTGGAGATACCGGTCCTCGAGGCGGAAGCCCGGGTCCACTTGGGAACCCGCCTGGAACTGTTGTTGGGTATGGGAGTAACGGTAGACCAGGCTCTAGGACTAGGACTGGATCTGATGTGTATGGATGCTCTGCCAGGGGTCTTAACCCTCGCGTCGACGCGAGGGGACCATTGGCAGTTACGGCGGCACATCCCCCTGCGCCCGTTGGACCGGAACACGGATGCAGATCGCCTCTATGTGACAAATCTACTGCGGGCATGTCCCTCCTATTCCTCTGCCGACTGGCCCCACGCGGGTTAGCCGAGGTAGCCACGCAGCGGGCGGAGACAGGGCAAACAAGCGGCGGCGTTCCCTTGCTGGGTGCGCGCCAGAAAGTGATTCCAGACGAAGCGGCTGGCGCCTGAATGAGAAGAAAAAAATGTTTCTCTTCAAAACCTCACACGTCCCAACCATGGGTTTGCTAGACACCCCGAACGCTTCGTTGTCTCAGATAAACATGTGGACCATCAGGCGCCGCGGATCTTGCCATTCGAATTGGGTTTGCTTCGTTCGCTCCTTTGCTGATGGGTTTCAAAGACAAAAGTGGCATATGTAATCGCAGCACTTGCGGCTAGCCGCGCATGCCGTGGTTGGAGCCCACGGTGTCCGCCGTCGTGGCCGTGACCCGTACCATAAAGTCCACGGAGTTCAGCAGTATATTGAGAGATTTTTGAAAGGCTACTTGGAGTGTGCAAAATGCCTTTAATGATTGTTGAGCCTCTTGCCACATTGGATACGTGATCGGGAACAAGCTCAAGTTCCTCTGCCACTCTTCTTGCAAGTTTCGGTAGATCGTCATTGGGTCCCGTCTTAACGCCTCGCCCAGACAGAATTGTCTTGCAACATGATTCCACAAGTTCCTTAGCAGTGCCTATTGCAAGTTCGGGATCGGAATCGACTGAATTCTGGATTCGCTCTACTTTTCTTTGCATCCAGTTTCTGTCTATCTGTAAATCTTCGAGAAACTGAGCTTGCTGTAAGTGGTAGTCGTCCAAGACGCTGTATGGCTCGGCAACGTAGCAATAACGGCCCGCAATTTGACTGTCTGGGACTAGGTGCCAGTTTTCCTTGCGCAGTTGGTCATTGAAGTGTCTGACTAACTTTAGAGCCTCCTCATGGTCAGGTCTCGCAACTGGATGGACTATTTCACAGAGGAACTTGAGAAAGGTCTCTTTTGGCCCCCTGAGCAAATCAAACCGCTCATCAGAAAAAATCCAATCATCTTCCCAATCCCAGTTGTTGACTGTGTGTTGCCAGATATCGCTTTCTGCATCCGAAAATCGTTGGTCTGTGGAGGGTAGATTATTCAAGTCAAAGATTCTCTTCAGAAAGTCGATTTCCTCCCGTTTCCCGTACCACGTCACTTTTTCGATTTCTAACCCGTCAAGGATATTTCTCCGCGTTTGCAGTGATATTTCATTCTGGATTGAAATGGTAGGGTTTCCTTTGGAATTGAACTCCATAATTCTTAATTGTTTCCTTCTTTACTGGCGAAGCCAGGACGATCTGGTTAGAAGATTCACAGAAATACAGAAGTTCACCCCTGCTAAGAAGAGACCACTATATATATGTGTACAGTCTGCAGGCTCTTCTGCTCACTTCCTCGCCATTTTCCAATGAACTGTATGTTGGGCCGTATTGCTACACAACTGTCTGTCCAGAAAAGAGGTACAGGTAATAAGCCTTTCCTAGCATGAATAAATGAGACGAGTCCACTTCCTTTGAAAGGCAAACCCGGATACCGAAGTTGAGTTAAAACGTCGGTGGATTTTAGTTCGGCAAAGCAGGGACAATTCCAACGATACGCAATCTTCCTCCAAGAATCCCGATAAACCGCTCTTCTCGCGTCCAGACTTCCCATACTCAGTCTTGGCTTCTCAGTACTACTCGATTGGAAGATCCTATTGAATGTATTCGGTCGAAATCTGAAAGTGACCTCCATGAAATTCAGAAATTGCATCTCGCTCTTCATCTCTGACGCGGGCTTCTTCAATGGCTACCTCCAAGTCGCGACTTAGGGTTTTGGCCCACGTGCGTACCTCTGGCTTGTGGTGCTTGTGAAGGGAAGATAGAGGTTCCCTCAACGGAGTGTATTTGGTAGTCTCTGACCTGAACCAGCCTCTTCTCAACATGTTGCTTTCAACGGCATTGCGCACGTCTTTCTGTTCGCCAAAATCATCAAACAACCGGGACAGGAGAGGATGTAAAGCATGAACAGTAGACTTATCTGGCTTGCTGGCCAACACCGGCAGAACCGCGGCCGTAAACGCTGGAGCACACGTAGGATGGGCATGACACCAGGCGAAAATGGTATTCTCAGACAGATTCAAAAAAATGGGATTAGAATCACGGCCAATCACATAAGAATCGCCCAAGATAAACTCAAAGACTCTTGCCCGACTGCTCTCGGAGGCGATCGCCTGACCAATCAGGGGCCACACGATTTCGGGAAAGTCGGAAAGCATTGTTGGGACAACATCTTTAATTAGGAAGCAATCGTGGGATTCCTCTACTTGGCATAATGCCTTCCCCAAAGCCAACACCGTAACGCAGGCGTCTGGATTTTGCCTGCCTTTGTTGAGTATTTCGTCCAAAATTTTGCAGAACCTGAACTGGCTCATGACTGGCGACTGCTGGTCATGGAAACGGGCTTTTCGCCACTGCCGAAAATTTTCCGCAAGCCTGCAAACTTGTGGTGAAAGTTCAGTGAGATTCTCGGGCTTATCCGATGCAAAAACATCGGTCAGATGGATGGCTACTATGAATGCCTCTGGACTATGGCTGATGAGCGAATCAAGGAAAGAGGCAACGCTGGAAATTGGGATTTCTGCAAAGACTCCACGTATTACCCACCTTTCCAATTGCCAAGGGGGCAATATACCTTCCTGAATAGCGCTAATCACCAGATGAAAATCGGACTCTACAATACCGAGCCGCAAACAGATTCGGAGGAGGGCGGGTGCCAGTCTGGACGACCCGGCCATTTTCTGCTTGAAGTCATCCACGGTTTCGGGATGACTCTTCTTAAGTCCATGGACGAAGCCCACCAAAAAGTCAGGGTTAAAGGAGTCCGAAGGAACCCCCACGGCAGACTCCTGGACTATGTCAAACCAATCCAATGGTTGGTCGGCCGCGACAGCAACTGCCTTTCCCAGGTGATCTGCCATCGACTGAGTACCATAACAAAGCTCTGGTAAGAGTCTAGACAGGACTGTTTGTTCTCTTAGCAATTCCTTAGCTAGTTCCTCCACGATGGCAAGTCGGGTTTCATATACGTGGAGGCCATCCGCTCCCCCTTGCACGGCGTCTGGCATCGGGACTTCGGTGACATGGATTCTTACTCGGTCTTGGAGGTCCCTTGGTTGCAGTTGCTCCGCTAAGTCTTGCACACGGCCTAAATCCTTCGCTTCCAAGTCATCGCTGTGGAACAGAAGCAATCCATTCAGCGTCCGCAGACCAAATGGCCAGCCCTTTTCCATTGGCGTCACTTCTTGGACTAAGAATTCCGCCAGATCAATGAAACCGCGTAGGATTAAAGAGTCCAGAGCAGCGCCAAGCCGCCGACGCGCTGTTGTTCCCGCTATGTCGTTTCGAGGTGCGAACTTAAGCAGCAACTCCACGCATCCCTTCATATAGGCTTGCTCTTCCACCCGTGTAGTTGGACACCACGACCTTAATGTTGGGGCGGAGCCTTGCATCTGCGCACTTGAGACCTGCTGATATCCATTAAACTCTAGGCCAGAAGACAAAGCTTCGATGGCTAACAGAGATATTTCCTGGTTTTCGAAAGGATTGATTTCGGCTAAGAATTCAATGCGTTTCGTACCGACGGCCTCAGTACCTCCCAGAGGAATGTGGAAAAGCTCAGAGAAAATTCGACTGGCATCGCTACGAGATGCACTGGCATCAGCAAGAGCACACTTCAGAAGCAAACTAGCACCGAACTCGAAAGTTGCGCGATGGAAAGCAATCTTCTGTAGTGCCGGAACGAAGTGAGAACTTACAAGGGGACACGTCTCCGACTTCGTCTTTGGACGCTCAATTAAGCGTTGGATGAGGTCTGCCACAGCAAGCGGATTGACCTCGGCAAGTAAGGATAAGACTTCTGCCTTCCAAAGTGTCTTGTTTTCCCATTCAACTTCAAAAGGACCCCCTTCACGACATATGTTCCCGGCGACTGCCCTGGCAATCGCGGTTGTGTTAAGCAGGGCGAGCTGCCTTGCGGCCGACACTGATAGGCTGGGACTGATCTCCCCCGAAAATGCCTTATCCCATTTACCGGGCTGCTGCTCCCACTCTGACCATTGCAGACTAGCCAGACTCATGGCTGCTGGAAGCGGTTGCAAAGCAACTAACCGCCCGCGGCGCCGTACGATACCCCTACGAACCATATCAGCAACTTCTGTACAGAATCTGTCGGGGTCAAGTGTTCCTGACAGGTTTGCAATCTTCTTTAGAGTTAGATCGCCAAGCTCACCCGTAACGATTGAGCCAAAAGTGGCAAGCAATTTCGCCGAGTCTAGCAATTGACTGTGAGAACGTTTGCTGCGTTCAAGGACGTAGGATGCAACAAGCTCCTCATCCGTGAAATTTACTAGAGGTAATCCTTCTTTCCGAGCTGCCGAGATGCCAATCGCGACCTCTGGAAAGCCTTGAGCTAAGCGGGCAAGCCTTAGCCGATCAGCTAGAGGATGGCTGGGAAGCATCTGATCGAGGATTCCCTCTACCACAGAATCCGATGCTTTCGGAACTGTTAGAGTGTCCTTGTCTAGTGTCTTTGAAGGAAGAGCGTCCTCTAGAGTTACCAGAGAGAGGGAGCTACCTTCGCGCATTGCGATGCTGGAGAGAGACTGGCGGACTTCTGGATAGCAGCGATCTATCACGACGATGGCCCGGACACCACTGGATGCCAAGTCCTGCAGAGCTCTGCAGATGACGGCTGAGTTGTCCTCATCCAAGTCTGCATATAGAACAAGCGCACTAAGTACGAGGCCTGTAGATTCATCACTTTCTATGGCCCCAAAGGCCTCAAGGCATAAACGAGATTTCCCGATGCCTGAAAGACCGACAATGCGGACAACTTTGCGGGGAATTTTTATTTTCTTGAGCAAAGGTACGCGCAGGTCAGCCAACCGCTCATCTCCAACCAGACTGATTCTTGAATGTTCTGTATTCCCTGCCCAGTGGGCCCAGGACCGGAAGGGCCCCAAGCCAACGGGTCGAACCTTTTCCCTCACCCATGTGGCGACCGAGGGGTAGAAATTCACCCATTCAGCGATCTGATCAGCATCCCTGAAATCGACTTTCTCAACCTCAATATTCAGCCCTGCATCAATTAATGCAGTATGCATCGCTTCTATTCTGAGCCGGATTTTATTCTGAGTGTATGGATTGGAGCAGAGCAAAATGTAGTTGCCGCCAGACTTAAGTGCTTCTGCCACCAAATCCTTAGCTAGTCCTTCCTTGGTCAGGACTTCATTCCTAAGTTTCCCTGGATAGACAATGCCAGCCTTCAATTGAAACTGACAAAAACGAGAAGGCAGGAAACGCGTCCTCTCGGGACCGCCGCTCCACACGATTCGTCCATCTTCACCATCATCCGGGACAAATATATTGCTAGCAACGTGAATACCCTCCCTAGGTAGGCCGTTGAATTCAGCTTCAACGCTCAGCAGCCTGCCAAGAAGTCTTGGCAGCATCTCAATGGTCAATTCAGAAACATCTTTGCCAGTCACTTCGAAGAGAGGAAAACGCGGGGGCTCGACTGGTCGGTATTGAGGGCCAATTAGAACCGAGGCCGAAGATGGGTTGCTTCTCAAGACCAATAGAAGGTTATTGGTGGCGGCGGAGGGATTTACAGTCCCCGCTTCATATTTCGCGAACGCGCGTGGGCCCCCACCTAAAAACCTACCGGCTTCCCTCTGCGAAAGGCCTAGCCGTTCTCTGGTGGCGCGGATTTCATTCGGAGTAAGTATCTTTCTTCTGGACATTTTCAAACCTGATTCTCATCAACATTTTCTTGGCCCTATAGGAACCAAGAAGAGAATAACACAAATAGAGGCTATGAATGGTACTTATAGTCCAAATTTAAAAATAGGCCAATATGGTGTCAATAGGGCCTAATTCATTGAGTCTAGGTCGTTTGGGTGTTGTGATCCTATTTGGCGTAGGCCGACAGGTAAGTCTCCGGAGAGCGGCTGAGCATCCTCAGTAGAAGAAACTCCTATGGGCCCCATATGAAGTTGTATAAATATCATACCTTGCGCATTTGCGCAATATGTGATAAAAAGACAATCATGCAGATTCCGCGCGAAGCAATGGCTATCAGGCAAGTGGCAGAGCGTCTTGCCGAAATCCTTAATGCTTCTAGTCCTATTGAGAATATCCAGGTTCCGGTTCGCACCGATGACGGCCAAATGTGGGACGCCGTTTTCACTGTTCGAGGACTTTCCTTTGTCGCGGAGTGGAAGAGGTCAGGCTCCCTTGGCCATGTGACCAGCGCGATTCGCAAATTGGAGACTGGGAGGCATAGTTTTCCCCATGAGACGATTCCGCTTCTGGCCGTCCCTTACATGGGAACAGCCGCGCAGGAGTTCTGTGTGCAAGCTGATATTCCTTGGCTTGACCTCTCAGGAAATGCCAGGATCATAATTCCCGGCATCTTCTATCAGAATTTGGGAAATCCGAACCGATTCCGGCGAGCCGGAAGGCCGGAGAGTGCCTTCGGGCCAAAGGGCTCTCGAATAGCAAGACAATTGCTTATGGAACCCGCTAAGACTGTAAGGCAACGGGCGCTAGCATCCAGCACTGGTCTAGACGAAGGACATGTGAGCCGGGTCATAGGCAAGCTCTTGGAAGTCGGTCTGGTAGAGCGAGAAGAAAGCGGCATCCGCGTCGCCGACTTGGGGATCTTGCTCGATGCCTGGCGAGAGGAGTACCGGTTTGGCCGACATCAGGTAGTACAAGGCCACATTTCTGTTGGCGGAGGCGACGCTCTGACCCAACACATCGCCGCAACCCTGACGAAGATTGACGTATTCTACGCAGTGACTGCACTCCCCGCAGCGTGGTTGTGGACACGCTACGCTGGATTTCGTCTGTCAACCGTATACCTACATTTGCCACCATCTGAAGGTCTGCAAAAGGACTTAGGTTTTCGAGAAGAAGCAAGGGGAGCCAATACCTGGCTCGTGGCGCCCAATGACGAAGGCGTCTTCAAGGGAACCGAACCAGTGGATGGTATACGCTGCGTACAACCGGTGCAGGCCTATGTTGATCTCAAGGAACAGCCAGAAAGATCTGCAGAAGCCGCGGCAGAGCTTCGAAGACGACTGAACCTGCGAAAACAAAGTGGTCTCTAAGCCTAAGACCCAAGCCGGTTACAGCAAGGAACAGCTGGACTATGTCCGCCGGACTTGCCTCTACATGGCAACCAAGTTGGGCGACCTGCTTGAGCATATATAGTCGTGATCGGTGGTCTGGCTCCCTATTTCCTAATAGACCAAGAGAAACTGCCGTCGGGTTTGCTGCCTCATGTGGGCACGACGGACCTGGATCTTGGACTGGCGTTGGGCATTTTGCAAGGAGAACGCTATCGAGAGCTGGGGGCCAGGTTGCGGGCCGCGGGATTTGAGCCGGACGTCAATGACCAAGGAAATAGGAGGTTGCAGTCTTGGACTACAGGGATGCCCCAACCAGTAACTGTGGATTTCCTGATTCCTCCCAACGACAAGATAAATGACGGGGGTGCAATACACCATATTGAATCTGACTTAGCTGCGATCGTTACGCCAGGTCTGGAGTTGGCCTTTCAAGACCGGTACTGGAAAGAGCTGTCCGGCCCCCTTTCTTCTGGTGCATCGGCTTCCCGGAGCATACCAGTATGCGGCCCTGGTGCTTTCACCGTGCTCAAGGCCCTGGCATTTGGTAACAGGACCGAAAACAAAGACGCATATGACCTTTTTTACGTGTGGAGCGGTGTCGGTATCTTCAATGTGGTAGAGAGCTTGATTTCGCTCCTGCCCAATACTGACATTGACCGTGCGCTGCACATCATTGAAAGGGATTTCTGCAACCACGACGGGCTAGGCCCTATAGGTGCGGCACAGTTCGTCACCCAAAGGCTCGACGATAACATACAAGCGGATGTCGTTGGCTACGCGCAGACACTACTCGATTCCTTGGGAAGATTGTAAAGCGTTCGAGCCTTTGCATTTTGGAGACGTTTCCCTTGGAGCCAGCAAGTTCAAACTAAGGTTACGGCCTTCACCAAGTTTCAGCCTCTATCCTGCTTGGAACAACGTAGACGGCTAACTCCGCGCTCCGCCATCTCTCGAAGCAAGTAGTAATCTTGAACAGATAGGGCTTGTCCCCGCGAGTACGCTCTATCATGGCGGGATAGCCGCTCCGGCCTGGTCCTACATGTTGACCCAGAATGAGCCTGAAGCCCTCGCCGGCAGAATAATTGATTTTTTCAGGAGCATTTATCGGCTTGTCAGGATTAAGTGACTAATTGCTGCCTTCTGCAGAGGCTTATGGTTCGCATCCACGCGTAGTGGATAGACAAAATGCATCTGAAGCTACCGGTTTCACAGCAAAAGTGGTCTTATCTCTTCAAATTTTCTGTTCCGAAATATATTCCCTTGCATCCAGATTGGCTTGTCTAGTGTCAGCATCAGTTCCCTTCAGGGCGGTCCAGTCTTCTCCTATCGTGGATGCAATTTCTAACGATGGGTTTCGGCAGGGACTTGCGGGGCAGGAAAGCCCCTGACTCTTTTCGGCAGGCTACAATGTTCTTCCAATACCGTACCTGCCCTCGTCAGGACGCATTCTTTTCCCAGTATCAGGTTGCCCCCATGCATCCCATCTCTCAACACATTGAAACTGAATACCGCCAACGCACACCGCAGTCGGCCGCATTGTTTGACCGCGCCAGGCAGGTCCTGCCCGGGGGAGACACTCGCACTTCCGCCTATTTCGCGCCCTACCCCCTGGCGTTAAATCAAGCCGAGGGCACGACCTTACAGGACGTGGACGGTAACAGCTATTTGGACTGCATGAACAATTCCACTTCTCTTGTTCATGGCAATGCCTATCCCCCCATAGTTGAAGCCATGGCCCGGCAGGCTGCCCTCGGCACGGCTTGGGCCGCCGGCAGCGTAGGGCAGATTGAGTTGGCGGAACTGCTATGTGAGCGGGTGGACTCGCTGGAGAAAGTACGTTTCACCAACTCCGGTACGGAAGCTACCCTCATGGCCATTCGCGTGGCCCGGGCATTTACCGGCAAAGAATACATTGTGAAGATTGAAGGGGGATACCACGGTACACACGATCTGGTCTGCGCCAGCGTGGGTCCAGATGTGGATGCCGCGGGGCCTGCCAACGCCCCCCACACCATGCCGCAGGGCCGGGGTCTGCCTGAATCCCTATTGGATCATGTCCTGGTAGCCCCTTACAACGACAGCGACGCCCTTCGAAGTATCCTGGAATCGATGAAGGGACGTGTGGCGGCGGTAGTGGTGGAACCCATGCTCGGCTCTCATGGTTTTGTAAAAGGTACAACCGAGTATCTGCAGGCAGTGCAGAACCTTACGGCAGAATTCGGGGGCCTGTTCATTCTGGACGAAGTCCAGACCTTGCGCCTGGACACCGGGGGGCGCTCAGAAGCTATACGGGATCTCCCCGGATCTGACCCCCATGGCTAAGATTATGGGCGGTGGCCTGCCCGTGGGTGCCTTCGGCGGCCCGTGCGGAGATCATGGACCTCTTTGATCCTGCTGGTGCCAAGGCAGTGTCTCACGGCGGCACTTTCAACGGCAGTCCTATGGTGATGGCGGCGGGTCTGGTGGCCATGCAGCATCTGAATACTGCAGCTACGGCCCACATAAACAGCCTGGGAGACCGACTGCGCGCGGGCATCCAGGATGTGGCGGTGGAGCAGGGCATCCAAATGCAGACCGCAGGTATGGGCTCTCTGGTGGGGTATCACTTCTGCCTGGATCCTGTACGCAGTTATCGGGACGCCCAATTAGCCCCCGCGGAGCTAAGACACAGCTTTTTCCTGGCCTGCCTTAACCACGGCCTGGTGATTTCACACGCGTCCAGCCTGAATCTTTCCACTGTGATGGCAGAAACAGACATAGACACCGCGCTGGGTCTTTTCCAGGCGGCATTGGTGGATGTGAAACCGCTGATAGCGGAGGCGAATCCGCACCTGCTGTTGTAGTTGCAACTCCAGTTCGGATCACATGGAATTGGGTATGGTCCGCGGGAAGGTGGTGTAGAGGCTGCTTAAAGAAGTGAAGGCGGGTATGACCTCCTGTCAATCGTTATTCCAGGTAGGTTTTCACCTAGAAGACCATGGTTGCCGGCTACTGCAGGGAACTACAAGGTTTCCAGGAAAGATGGGTAGATAAATACACCGACCAAAGGATATCGGGCAATGTAATTCCCTGCTTGGAATTTCCGAAGGAACTTGGTCCAGCCCTGCAGTACAGAGTGAAGTTTTTGCTTTTCCTCAGTTCTGATGTCTCAATAGAAACCCAACGCGCCTTGTAGCGCTGTACAAGGTATAGAGAGGCGATATTTGGCCAATTCTGTCCGAGCCATCTCTGAGGCCATGTACCATGACCTTTCAAGCTTCCTGCTGGATGTTACGGTGCACTGAATTTCAGGTCTGGATGGTTAGGTCAGATTATGGAATTCGAAGTTCAGTGCCAGTACGCCTGCGTTGCTAAATCAATGTCTCCTGCGGCTCGTTCTAACATCACAGATGCAGTACCCGTTTCTCTTCCTCTATGGAAAGTGCCGTCAGACCTGAAGATCCAGAATTGGCAGAGGAGAAGCGAGGCTGCAATTACGTGGCAACGAAAGCAAGGGAATAGTAAATTTGCCCAGCGGCATTACTGGCGGTGGAAATCGGGTAGAGATACACAGGTTACCGTAACTTGAGCACCCAAAGCCACTACTACGGCCTCGGCAGCCAACTGGGCCGACGGGGTCAGCGGCGGTCGCCCTGATTTCGAATGTCGTGCCAACCAGACAGCTCTATGGGCTATGCCGCAGGGGATTCCGTCCAGAGGGCACATATATATAAGTGGGTATCAGCCGAACATAGTCAGGACAGTGACCACAGTTGGTATTGGACCACCGGTTCGGATCCTTGGATGCACCCAAACCCTTCGGTGTAAAGCCGATGTCTAACGTCCCACCAAGCATGGACTGTATTCAAATAAGGTAAAGCTGCCTCTCAAACGGGAAGAGCTGGCATTTCCAAGCCTACTCGGACAAGGTGTCATCGATGTTCAGATGACTAGAATTTCTGGCGTGGGACGCTCGCGACTTCTGTGATGATTAGGAAATTTTATTCAAAGGGATAGGTATCTATGGTCCAACCCACAGGCAGGCGCACAAGGCGCCGGGAAAGATACGCGGCAGGTGAAAGTTGCTTCGGAGAACGAAACCGGCGCGATTCCCCGGTGACTTGCAGATGACCTCCACCGAGATGCGCGACCTTACGCAGAAAGTCGCCGATCTGGTGCTGGACCGGTATGAGGGTTTACCTGCAGAGCCCGCGTGGGACGGAGAATTTCGACTGGAGCTGGAAGAATCAGCTGATGGAGGATCCACCAGAAGAAGGGCGCTCCGCAGAGGAAGTATTTGAACGGGCGGCCCGTCAAATCCTGCCGATTGCGGCGCGCATTGACCACCACCGCTTCTTTGGTTTTATCCCCTCGTCACCTACCTGGCCTGGAATACTTGCGGATTTCATGGTGGCCGGCTTCCACGTGAACCAATGCACTTGGCTGACCTCCAGCGGTCCCAGCCAGCTAGAAATAGTAGTCATTGACTGGTTTAGAAGCTGGCTTGGCTACCCTGAAAGTGCAGGACGTCTGTTCACCAGCGGAGGATCGGCGGCCAGCGTGGATGCCTTTGTAGCCGCGCGGGAGGCGGCCGGCGGCCGGCAACCCGGAAAGAGCGACGGTATACATGAGTGATCAAAGCCACAGTGCATTTAGCCGGGCCGCCATGGTCGTAGGTGTGCGCCGAGAATGTATTCGCATCGTGCAAAGTGACGAAAGTTTTCGTCTGGACATGAAGGCGCTGGCCAAGACTGTAGCTGCTGACCGGGAGGAGGGTTTCAATCCGTTGGCAATATGCGCTAACGCGGGCACAGCCAGTTCGGGTGCCGTGGACCCACTTGAGAAGATGGCGGACTACTGCACAGCAGAAGGGATCTGGCTACACGTTGACGCCGCATATGGCGGCTTCACGGTCGTGACGGAACAAGGCAAACGGCTGTTGAAGGGAATTGAACGGGCCGATTCCATAGGGCTTGATGCTCACAAATGGTTCTTCCAGCCGTACGAAACAGGTTGTCTACTGGTGAAGGACGAGAGCACACTTGAGAACGTCTTTGCTGTGTGAAATGACGTCTTGCAGGACACGGTTTGGGGGGCAAACCATCCTAACTTTGTAGATCGGGGCTTGCAACTTAGTCGCTCCGTGCGCGCCCTGAAGGTATGGGCGTCGATCCAAACCTTCGGGATGGCCGTATTCCGGCGGGCTATTGCAAAGGGAATGGAACTGGCTGTACAAGCTGAGGAATGCATCCAAGCCAGTTCAATCCTGGAGAGCTTGACTCCGGCAACTTTGGGAATTGTCTGCCTGCGTATCAATTCTGCAAAGACACCCATGGAGGAAAAAGCTCTGGAAGAGATCAACAGGACAGTACTCGCGCGCATGTTCTGGGAAGACCCAGCTTTCGTTTCGTCCACATCTTTGCATGGGACGTTTGTGCTAAGGCTCTGTATCCTCAATCACACTACCACTTGGGAGGATGTTAGGGAAACCTTGGAGACCACAGCAAGATTTGGTAGGGAGGCCCTGGTATCAGCAAAGGACAACCGTGACTTAGAAAGTAAATAGCCCTGATACAGAGTGAGAAATTCAGTTGAAACACTCTTGATTCAGATATTGCAAGATCTATCAACACTTTTCACAGCTGGACACCCGTTGGCGGAAGGTTCGAGGATTGAAAGGGTATGAATGGATGCATTAGGTAAAGCCAAGAGAGCAAGTTATGGCTAGGATGATTCCAGCCCAGATCGACGAAAGAACCGTTAGCAATGCTGAACGGCGTATTTTTAGTCTTCTTGAAAAAGATGCCGGAACTAAGGACTGGACGGTATTGCATTCCTTGAATCTGGCCCGCAGGCCTTCGGGACCGTACGGCGAAATTGACTTCGTGGCAATCATCCCCACTGAAGGCATAGTTTGCCTTGAGGTCAAAGGAGGCCGGGTGTCCTGTCAAGACGGTATATGGCAGACAAGGGACAGATTCGACCAGGTCAACATCCTAAGTCGAAGCCCTTTTGATCAATCAAGAGATAACATGTTTGCTTTGCATGAAGCAATCGTCAAGAAATTTGGGCCCAACAGCGCGCAATCAGATTTTCCCTTTGGATGTTGTACGGTCTTCCCCGATGTGTCCTGCCCCCCAATCACCCCCGAATTCGAACGCACTGATGCTATAGATGTTGAGGACCTCAGAGGCCCCATTTCCAAGCCAATCCTAAGATTAGCTAAACACCGTCTACGCCCATTTCGCAAGAGACACTCCCGCTTCCCCAACTTATCTGAAATTAAGGATCTAAAGAATTTTCTGCGCCCGGATTTTGATCAAATCTTGGCCAGAAGCGTAACGATTGCCCGTTCAGAGGAAAACCTGCTTCGCCTGACGGATGAGCAATATATGCGTCTCGATGAGCTTGAGGCCAACCCACGTTGCTTGTTTGAAGGGGCGGCTGGTACTGGCAAGACTTTGCTAGCAGTGGAATATGCCCGCAGAGCTGAGCGAGCTGGAGAGAAAGTCATTTTTATCTGCTAAAACCGGCTGCTGGGTGAAAGGCTGCGTAAGCAGACCGAGGGTTGGGGTATCACCACGGGAACATGGCATGGGGTGGCCAGAAACCTGATACTTTCAAGTAATGTTGGCGAGGAATTCAAGGGGGAAGAGACAAACGCCTTCAATGGAGGCGATACAAGGAAGCTCTTTGGCGAACTATATCCTTTCTACTTCGAAGTTGCGCTTGAAGAACTGGGACCACGATTCGATGTACTTGTAATGGACGAGGCCCAAGACCTGTGTACACCTGAGATTCTCCACCCGCTCAGCCTTGCTATGCGTGGTGGATTGGCTGAAAGTCGTTGGGCAGTGTTCGGAGACTTCACGCGCCAAGCGCTCTACGGTGATACGAGGGATCCGATCAAGATTCTTGCAAGTTACAGCAAACACTTCGTTAGAGCCAAACTTACTCGCAACTGCCGAAACACGAGGAAGATTGCCGAAGAGACTACTGTACTGTCGGGGTTTGACGAACCTCCCTTCGGATATGGATGGGAGAAGGGGCTGCCTGTTGAACATAAGTATTGGAAGAATAGCGCGGACCTAGAAAGATCTTTAAACGACTCCCTGGTTCGTTTGGCTGAAGACGGAATTCCGTTCGAAGACGTAGTTATTCTTTCGCCACGGCGTTTGGAAAGATCGTGTCTCGCCAAGTTTGGAAAGGTAGGTGATTTAACTCTCTTGGACCGCTCTCGAGGAGTAGAGACTGCCTCAACCCCATCCATCAGGTTTTCCACTATCTATGCTTTCAAAGGGTTGGAGAGCAAAGTAGTAATTGTCGTTGATGTCGAAGAGTCACAGGGCAACAAATGGCAGTCGTTGATGTACGTAGCCATGTCAAGGGCCAGCAGTCTGCTGTTCCTATTTGTCAAGGCAGACTTCAGAGCAGAATTCGAGTCCCGACTAAACGCTGTTCAGAATGGGGCTTGAAATTCGCCAAAGAATCCGGTCAGGTCAAGATTAGGTAAAGAATCTCCATGCCTGGGAACGCGTTAGGCAGTATGAATTCATATACCTATGGGGTTGGAAGACTGGCAATACGGTGAAGAGTGATCTTGAAACCATTGGACCAGGGAAAAAACGGAAGTATAGACTGAAGATCCTGCAACAACGAAGCGTGGAATTCCCAACCCTGGCATGAATCTGAACTCATAAAACTCTTTCTTCATCCCTCACCAAACTGTTCTTTAGTTACTTCTGCATAGCAAACAGAGATTGGGCTTAAAGAAGCGGATTCTGGATGCAGGTATTTGAGAATGAGGAACGATATAGGTTCGTTAGGGACAGAGATTCCTTGGTGCTTTGGCCATGGCCACGTAATGAAGAGAATCCGACTATTTCTACCCCAGCGCACCTATTCCACCCAACCTGGAGATGGGAGGTATGAAACCTTTCGCGCCCTTGGTTGACCTGCTGTTACTCTCAGCAAGAATCCCAGCTTCAGCCCCCGAAATAGATGAGGCCACTTGCTTCAAGAAGACCTATTGACTGCTCACTGAAAATTGAATGTTCTCTTCTTAAGTCAGAATATATTTCCCTAGAATTCTTTGCGGCAGAAAGATGTCTTCATCGTTATAAATGATTCTTTCTATGGGGTTGGGATCGCTTCCGACCCAAATCCTCAATTCTGCATGCGATCGAAAATTCCATTTACTCCGTATGCAAAAATGTGATATCTTGCTATATGGAACAGAATGGAATTCTCGTTTCTCATCCTTTTTCCCCGTAATGTCCACCAATACCAGCCTCATATTTGTAAAAGCGATTGTCTGATTGAAATCCCCAAATCCAATTTCGAAGAGCTCTCCGTCCACTAGCAGAGGTCTTAAGAGCTCTTGAATTGAATTGGATTTTGACGTGGCTGCACGCCCCAAATTTATGCCAAACATGTAAGACTTTCCTTTATCAGGTTTTCTTCTTGACAGCAGATTCTATAAAGTCAAACTTTGCAATATACCTACTTGCTTAAGTGGGAACCGCGAAGTAATAATGTTTGAAGACTTCCAATCATCTTGGCTTCTGGTACTTCGGGTCTTCGCTCCAGATCCCAATGTATACACTCGTAGTCACGGTTACAGTGCTTCGATTCCTAGAATCCTATAAAAACTTCAAGGCTGTACCTCCTCTGCTGGTATCAGATCCCGCATATAGAAGGAAACTTTCCTTCTATCAAAAGTCAAGACTCTCTTTTCCAGGCAAATTGCTGGGTTGACCATGTGGCGATGCTGGAAAACAAGAATAGAAATCTAAATTGAACTTGAGAACTGGTATAGATAATTGCAACTAGCTGGCTCTTGAAGGGTTAGAAGCTGCTCTTTTCTGAATTCGACGAAGAAAACTGTCTCGTCAGTATTGGAGGTCCCTACAGATGCACAGCAGTACCTTCGCTCAACTGAAGAGGCAATAATAAGGTAATTCTTTGGAGCGTCGGTCTAAGGGCTATAGGTTGAATATAAGAAACAGCGAACTCCCGCTTTCCCCTTATGTCAATGTCTTTCAGAAAAGATCTGGTCCGCTTTCCCAAAGTTGCAAGGAAGCTTCGCAACGGAACACGGTGCATCCGCCTGCTAAAGTAACTTGTCGCAAGGCCACAGGAGTTCTTACCAGTCGAATCCCACAGTACTTCAACCTAAACATCTAAACGGTAACTACAATTTGAAAAAGTGAACTTCTCGAAACTCGGCAGTTCCATAAAATCTTTGTCTTGTTTCTTTACGCTATTTCACAAATATGGCATGAAACAGGAAAGAAGCCTTACGGTATTAGTTCACCCTATTCCAGCATCACAGATCCACTTCAAACAGAAAGCGAAAGGATCTAGGCTTCAAGAGAAGCAATTTGCTGCCATATTCTGTAATTTCTCGGTTTCTCTATACCCGCGATACCTATGAAAACGCGTTGCAGGAGATACCAGCATTAAGATCTGCCGGGCGTAACTTCTGTGATTCCTTCAATGGAAGGGACCCGTTTACCTATAGCAACATGGTAAGCGCGATCAACAGTGACAACCCCAACATCCAAGGCACTAGGAAACAACCTGACCTGACCTTTGTCTCCTCCTCCTGAAGGGGACTCATGCTTTCTTGTTGAAGTGGCATCTGGCTGGTCTTTCGTCCTCCTCCCCCTCTTCTCTTATTCTCAGACGGCTCGTGTCGGTCTATTTTTTTCCTTTCTACTTCCCTGCGGTCTTCCGATGTGCTTTCCGCATCAGCTAGCTGCCAGGCAAAAACATGGAATTCTGGGTCATATTTACCTGACTTTAGGTGTTCCTTTTTACGGCGACGCAGATTGCTTGTCTCCCCGATATAAAGAATCTCCCCCGATTCTTTATCAATAATTCTGTAGACCCCAGCTTGGGAAGGAGGTTCCTTCTGACTGGGCCGGCCTCTTTTAATAACACTCATTTTGTTAAGCCTCCTTCGAAGAGGAAAAAAGAGGAACTCTAAGTGGGATGCGACGGGTCCACAGGAGCGGCCGAATTTGGCTAAGCCCTTATTGTCACTTTTTTGATGCCTGAGGAAAGAGCCCGCATGGCCGATTGTATTGCCAGGGGCACCAATGACCTGAAATGAGTTGTTGAATTGCCAACTCGGAAGTTACTGTTTCCCCATGTGGTGGGTAGGGGTTATAGTGGGAGGCAGCCGTGTACCCCGCCCTCTTCTGGGTCCTTGAGGCTTCTTTCACTTTCAGGAAAAACTAATGCGTCCTCCTGTCTCTATTTGCATCAAGAGACTGTTCTTGCTCAGCAGCATGCTGTGGCTATTGACTGGTAGCCAGGTATGGGCTGAGGAAGAGGAAACCGAAACAAGAGCCCCTTCCTGGTTTGCACGCATTGAAATTACAGCAGCAGCCGTCATAACCGAAGTCACAGAGTTGGTTGAGGATCCGGTTGACGAATTTGTGGCAGGCATCGAATCGGCTCTCGTCGACCCAGCCCAGGATGCAATGTCCGGGAGCCTGACTAACGTTGAGGAATTGATAGAGGATCCAATTGAGGAATTGGTGACCGGATTTAGAACAGCCATTTCAGACCCCCTTGAGGACGCCGTTGGTAGAGGGCAATCGGACTTCAAGGAATTGGTAAGGGATCCTGTTGATGAATTAGTGGTCGGCATCGGGACAGCCATCGCGGATCCAGCAGAGAATCTACTGTCCGAAATGAACGAGTTGGTCACAGTTCCAGTAACTGGGTTGGCGACAGAAATCGGGGCGGCCATTGCAGTTCCTATCGATATTGCGAAGGTGGAAGTCGTCTCCGGAGCCCACGAATTACTTGTGATACCGGTTGACAATGCGTTGACTGAAATCGAGGAAGTCGTAGTGGATTCGACCGGGTATGCGATCAAGGGTGTTGTAATAGCGTGCCAGGATTTCGTTGTGGTTCCAGTTGACAATACGTTAATCAGATTTCAGCAAACCCTTGGTGACGCAACTGAAAGTGTAAAGTCGGCCATTCCCGTGGAAGCGCTAGCCCGGGTTCCGGAAACTTTAGAGGATGTAGCTGAAAGTGTAATGCCCGCCATCCCGATGGATATGTTGTCCGAAATCCCGCAGAGAGTAGCGGACTACACCGCGAGTGCGCTACCCGCTATCCCTGTCGGTGCTGAAAGAGCCGTCGTTGTTGCAGGCAACACCTGGGATGAACTCAGTTACAACTCCCAGAGAAAATTCTTCTCTCGGGGATGGAGGATAGGCATGCGGTGGCGCACACCTGCTATGGCTGAGTCGCTATATAAGACCATACCGAGAGGTGTCCGTGAAATGGGGGAAGAGGCTGTCGTGGACTTTCTGGAAAAATATGAGCTGTCTCACATCAAATCAGTCAAATATTTTCCTGAATTGGCCGAAGATCTCGACAATGTGATTTGGGAAGTCCGCAAAGCGAACAGAGCTCGGGGTGCGCGGACCATGACGGATATCGAAGTGGCAACGGCTAAGAGAGCCCTTCTCCTCACGGGATTCAAGGCTGTGGAAACAACTGTTGCTAAAGGGGCAGCAGTGGGAGCCGCCATGGAATCACCTGTCGTCGCTCTGGAAAACTATCTGCATTACCATAATGGTCGAAAGAGTGCAGATGAGGCTATATTGGATGCCGCCGTGAGTATGGCTGTCGCTGGAGCTGCTTCCGGCGCGGCGACATACGCTGCACCTTTTGCCATCTCTGGTCTGGCCAGTGCAGGAATTACTGTTTCTATTGGGGTGCTGGCTACTCCTGTCATGGTAGGGGGCATCGTCGTATATGCTGGTTATTCGGGCTATCGATTGTGCAAGGCGGCCCAGCCGGGGCCACTGGAGAGTCCGAGTTTCTTACCTCTGCATTACCTACAGTAACGCATTGATTTAGTTGCTTCCTTCCCCTCAGATCCGCCGTGGAAGAATGCGATTGCTTGAAAGTACCTAGTTTCCCTGCAGCCAACTCTCCTCTTGGTCGCAAACTGGAAGTCGGAAGAGCCTGGATAGCCAAGGATAGGCCGAGGTCTGCTTCTGTTTCTTTGGTGTTGAATAACCGCGCCCGGAAAGGAGAAAGTCCTTGCCTAAGCACTCCCGATTTGGAATCTGAATTTTCAAGCAGCACCGTGGTTGGAGGGGCCTACTGAATACGCAGCGGTCCTTGACTCTGCTTTCCATCAGGAATATGCCGCATTTCCGGTGAGAGGAGCTCATATTGACGAAACGTGAAACTGGCCCTCGCGAAGAGTGAAAGTAATCTGACCCCTGTGCCTTGACTGTCGATGTCAGTGGCTGCCCAGGCCTTCCATGTCCCATTAGCATTCACAAATCCTGCCATTCTGGTAAGTTATAGGCTTGGAGCTGGAACAACGGAGGAACGCCCCGTGACGCCAATCAGACCTCAAGGGTTTGAGTGCGTCCGCTCCAGAAACCAAAGTCTAGGACTTTGTGCTGAGGCAAAGTGCGAACCACCTCGGTGGAATCGGAAGAATGGACTAGGGAATGTACACCGACCGAAAATCCAGTAAGATCATCTGTGTCCATAGTTTAATAAGTGAGGCATGGACGAAGCGCTGTTGCATGATCTGGGTAGCTGATGTTTTGCATTGAGTCATCAGGCTCATTTCTACTACCCGGGCCATAGGAAAGAATAGAAACTAAAGGAATGTACATGCAGCCGGGTGATTGTATTACTGGTGACTAGCTATCTAGCGGCGGTCCGTGTCCCGTGGCCTAAGGTTGCTAGAAGCGGTCTACCCGTGAAGTGGACAGGGGATTTCCAAGTCTGAACAGAAGCACCCAGTTGTGGGTTGCCCGTTCTAGTTATGCTTTCCGTTTTTTCCTTGTAAGAAGAGGTGTCGGCATTCGTCGGATATATTTCTGGCTGGCAAGGTTCTTCGTGTTGTCTGTGATGCTGGTCTCAATTTACAACTCTCCCGCGTGGGCCGAATCGGCCCATCGTCCTTTGGAAGATACACCCTATCTGGGCTTGCCAGACCTCACAATCGAATTCAACGAAGAGGGTAAGGTCAAATTTTTTTCAATACCTCTCTGGTGGATACCCGGTTTGGGTGAAGTGGGGCTTGACCCGGAGACTGTGGCACGTTTCACTAACAGCAATGTGCAACACCTTCACCTTGATTACCATTCTTCCGGCATGGCGATGTTGGCCAATGGGCTGCCCATCCTGGACTTTCGCTACGAAGATCACGACCAACTCTGGAGCCTTTTGAACGGGTGGTCTGTTTTCATGGGCGAACAAGGGGGCACCATGTTGGCCAACGCACAGAGGTTTCTACCCCTAATGGAAACAATTGGAATGGAAATTATCGCCAAGTTCCCCGTACCGGAAGAGGTGCCAACTATCCCCACCGCATCCGACGACTCGTACACCATTCTGAGCAAGTCAACCATGGTCCGATTTGAATACGGGGCCAGGTCAGCAGGAGTAGAGAGCTTTGAACTCAATGTAGCCGCAGACGGCAGTCTGACTTCCGGTAACTTCGCCTTCAATCTGTTACAAGCGTTGGTTCCTGCCGACGTGGATCTGAAACTGCCCTTGGAGACTGTGGAAAATGTCAGCGAAGCGGGCATCAAGGAAGTCAAGGTGACTAACCGCCACTATGGTTTGGTGCTGGAGCTTAACGGCAAAGACCTCCCTTTGTTGATCTGTTATCTGGACAATCTATTGGCCTTCGCCGATGAATCGGATCGCTGGAGTAATTTGGCCCCCAAAGTAGAAGAGGAAAAGGTGGATCTTGTTCGGAGAGTTGTGCAAGACGTCTTGCTCACCACAAATGTTGATATCACGTTCCACTTCCCTATTGTTCCGACGCAGGATACCGAGTGAGAGGTTCCCGACACTCGCCGATATGGATTCAAAAGGGAATTGCTCATTCCCTCCCAATCCCCAAAGGAGTGGCAGATGGCGATGAATAATTGGGAGGGACCAAATATTTGTCCTCAATTCGGTTCGACCTAGGATCGTATAGCTATAACCTGAAATTTGGAATCTCTAAAGCACCGGCGTCGAATAGACCAGATAGCGTGGATATTGCAAAATGTTTCTCTCAGCCTAAGGAAAACTAGGAAGTAAATAATGTCCAAGGGAATTGGCCTAACGATGAATCGGCGGAAGTTCCTTGAATACTTTGGTCAGAGTAGCCTTTTGTTGGGGTTACCCGCATTGTCACCCCAGATTGGATCTACCGACACTTGGGCGGCTCCAGCCAGCATAGAAATCCCAGGTGCCCGGCCCCTGCTTAATTCTCCTTTGGCCCAACAGTACTTCGTTAAAGGGGCTGGACCCTTTTGGGTAGCTGGACGTTTCCTAAACCAGTTCGCATCTAGGTCCGCCAACTATTTGGACTATGACAAACTTGACCGTTCGTGGCGCAATAAGTACACCTATGCCGGTGCCGAATACAAGTCTTATCTTGAAGCTAGGGCGTTGTGGGAGAGAGTGCCAACTTCCATACGGGCACAAGGCCCTGAAGCCTTACAGAAATTTCATCAAGGGAAAGACTGGAGCCACATCATCCCTAGAGCCATGGGAGGACCCACTACGGCAGAAAATGGTGTCTGGTGGAGTTCCACTAGAAACAAACGGCTCGGAGCTAAAACAATGAGCCCTTCTCAAATCCTACAAACAAGGGCTGTTCTACGTTTCGAAGGTACTCTGGCCAACTTGGTCCTGACCTTAAAACCTATGTTGGTGGGCGGGGCAATAACTGTCGTTATCGTAACTCTTATCACCGCCCTAGATTACGGTCTTCAATTTGCGGAAGGAAAAATTACGCTGGATGAAATGCGCGAAAGAATAATACTTTCGGCAGTGAAAACTGGATTGAGTGCGGGCCTGATCTTTGGATTGATCACGGGCCTTGCAGTGGTAGTTCCCAATCTCTTGTCCATCCTCCTAGTCGTTGCCCCAGCCCTCACAGTTGTGAGTTTCGTGTTCTTGGCATATCACGTAAAGGAACTAGGCGAAGGCTGGTGGATTCACTTGGAGGAGCAAGGCGTATTAGAGGAGTTCCTAGAGGGCTTGGTCATAACTGAAGCCATCGTCTCTGAAATGGCGCGGAAACAATCTGAATCCCCCCCTCTGCAAAATCGGAGGCAACAATGGGCACCACTGAGTTCTACCCAGCGTCTAGCTGACCGACTTTCTAAATTCATTGCCGGACTGGAATTGAGGTCTTACATCCCAGAATTTAATTATACTGAGTACTTTCCTGACTTGGATTTTGATCTAGACCTTGGTGAGTTCGTCCCGGACTTTGCAATCAAAGAGCATTTTCCTGCTCTGGACTTGGAACTGCTACCGTTCCTGCGGCAACAGGGGCTGTCTGTAAAAGACAATGTTCCGCGTCCAGATTTCGAATGTTCCGCGTCCAGATTTCGACAAGGGGACGGAAGCGGCACGAGGGGCTCTTAAAAGTGCTTCAGCCTTGCACCACTTTTGCCGAACTGGAATATAGTCAGAAGAAGAAAACCACGCGCCGTTGGATTCCCAAGCTTCAGCGAGTAGTCGTTGAAAGATGGTTCAGTAGGATTCGAACCGGTGCAGTTTTCCTTTTGGCGGGAGTTACCCTCACTGACGCCAACCACGCCAATTCCCGCATCAACTGCACTATGCTTGAGTCATAGGGTTCTAGTTGCTTTGGACTGCCAACCGATTCAAATTGGCTATGGCGGCCAATCCAAGTCGCTCGAGTTGCTTTTGCATCTAGTCTGCCCAGGCTAGATCCAGAATGAGGTTAAGATTTCGTGGGCAGGACCGTACAAGTGCAGTTTGAAGTGGAATTTGCTGGTAGGTGCTGTTGGCAA
Organism: Caldilineaceae bacterium; assembly: GCA_965221225.1. Classification (GTDB taxonomy): domain Bacteria; phylum Chloroflexota; class Anaerolineae; order Caldilineales; family Caldilineaceae; genus Bin34. The sequence goes on along the minus strand of CBDCRV010000008.1, from coordinate 1,389,729 downwards.
AGGAAATTTATTTCCCTTCTAGCTCGGTAAACTTCATGCCAGCGTTGGTTAAAAGCGGAGGGGAAAGCCTTTCCAGCCCATAGCTGTTTCCAAAGCGCGATCGGCATCATGTCCACTCATTCCAGTGCAGCCAAGGTCGCCGCCGTCCGAGGTATTCTCTGGCTTAGATTGCCTTGTTGATTAGATATGTAAAGATCATCTGTTTAAAGCCAAATTGGCAGTTGGTTCTAAGTGGCCAGCTGTTCTGACACTGGTTATGGCAGGCTACGGTTGTTCAGGACACCAAGCTCAAGGCCCCGTGACACCAGGGGCGCACCTGGCGGTGAAACATCGCGCTGTAACCCGCTTGTGTGAGGGCCCGCCGCTTACAAAGGCCGGGCCACAATCTGGTCCCGCGCCTGCAGTCCCACCGGGTCACCCCTCTGCGTTTCGTGACGGATTTGACTGTGGTCTTCACCCACTACGGTGTGGCACAGGATCAGCGGATGAAATTAAGCTAGGAAATTTCGGACAGATTTCGCTCGGCACAGGGTTGGATCTGGGTCCGTCGTCCTGCGGAGTGTCCTGACCTCCGACCGCAAACAAGGCTGGGACCTCCTTCCGACCTGGATAAAGACCTCTCCGCAACTCTCTGCGGACCTCGCCCACAGCATTCAGGCCCGCACCGCTCCCGCTTTAACGTCATCGATGAACTACTTAGTTACAAACAGGTAGTTATCTTTCTTCGCAGGCTTCTTCCTCTTCTTCCCAAATCGAAGCCAGTCTGTGAGCTTGTTGTATCTCATTCCCATATTGTTCATTGGGAAATGTTTTGTCTCAGGCCCCATCCTTCAATTGCTCGAGCCCAAATATAAGGAAGAATGGACAGTGCCAAAACAAAAGCGACAAAGGTCGTGGGCTCCTGAATCGCTGTAAGACCCATTTCTTCAGAGATTAAGAAAATCAACAGAGTGCTACTGGCTAGGGTACCCAGCATCACGATAATCTACCAGAAACGCTTCATTGTCTTCTCAATCTGAGCTGGGCCATATACCAATAAGTGCAATACGAGGTGATCCGGCCGGATCAGGTTTGAAAAGCCAGGCAGATGCAACATCGGATAAAACGATCTCCAAGGTATCTCGCGGTTCTAAGGTAAATGCCTCAGGTGTTAGGACTGGTTCATTCTGGACGAATGCGCCGGCAACAACCAAAGTCTGGGATTCTCGTAGATCATTGGAAATACGCAAGAGGGGGGCGTTGTCAGAGAAATCCAAGTGTTCAAAGAATTCGTCATACAGTAGTGTGTCCACCTGGTCAAGAGAAACGGGATCGACTCGCAAGTACAAAGCCCTATGCCCGTCATCGGTGGTTCTCTGGATTACTTCTATAGCGGCTTGCATGGATGCCGTTTCTCCAACCGGGTCTAAGGGCCGGAGAGGAACTGACAAATTGTATTGAATGTAGTTATCCCACCCATCCTCGTGGCATTTTTCAAACTCCATACCTTGGAAATCATCACTCTGATTCCAGATCCTGTCGTACTCTCGCTGGTATTCGGTGCATTCTTCCATTGATGGCAAGGGTACGTGAATGAACAGTCTGGTGGTTAATCCTTCAGCAGTCAATTCGTCGAGATCCCGAAGATATATATCGCCTTCCACATAAGAAGCACATCCTGCAATTGCCAGGCTCAGTACGACCAGACAACATACTGTAATAGTTCTACGCAACATAATTCTCCTCGAAGTTAGTAGCAGTAGTACAACTGCAAAACTTGGTCACTGTTAAGTGCTTGACGTTGGACTTCCTGCACCCACACTTGGCAGGGATCCCATGTTTCAATAACCTCCCCAGTAGTAGCAGCTGTGATAGCCTCCGTCGGTGAAACATCGGTGGGATCGAATCTTTCTTGCTCGGCTATTAACCTATTTAGGTTTTCCTGCAGTTCCGTTATCTGCTTCGTGTGCTCTGAGATTCGTTCCGCTATTCGATTGAGATACTCATCCTCCGAGAAGAGACTCTGCTCTTTTACCCAGCCAGTACGCCCATCTTCAACACTGACTTGAATCCAATTAGTAAGGACCCGGGAGTTCGTGGCTTGTTGGCAAGCCAAAGTTCCCCACTCCAGGAAAGAGGTGTCTGCAAACAGATCGGCTTCCTCAAATAGTTCCTCGCTTTCAAAGTCATCATAGATCCAGACCTCTTCAGAACACTCCAGGGCCAGAGACACTTGGGAGAATCCAAATAGGACCACCGCAGCCAATAGTGATGCCAATAGCATTGCTTTCAATTTCATTAGGCAGCATTACTCCTTGCAGGTTTTGAGGAAAGTCCTAAGTTCAAAGTTACAGATCAGCCAGACAATGGAGTGGTTCTCTCTGTGTCAACTCTAGAAGTAGAGGGCATCGAAAACGTCGATGAAATCCAACAGTGCTTCATTGAAATCTGTTTTCTATCGCTTGTAAATTGACGCGGCAGGATAACGGCCATAGTGTTCAGGGATTGGGCGTATTCTCTGCAGAATTTATTTCTTTGGAAAAGCAATTCACACTCAGTAGAGAGTAGCTATGGATGGTCAAATCCCTAAACCATCTTACATGTATGTAGAGGAATCAAGTGCAAACTACCAAGCGAAAGGCAATTCGGGAGAATGAATGGGCCCCGAAGGCCAAATTGCAGTAGAAAATGGCTGAGGAGTTGAGCTGAAAGTGAGATGCGATAAATTCGCTGTCAGGTCCGTTACTCATTCATGTTGGCGGTTGAAATTGCATTCGTGTCGGGCGCTTTGATAGGGAACCAATCTCCGCCTTGATAGTGGAACATTGAGTTATGACATGGACGTCGGCAAGCAGCGGATTATTCTCCAGCGTTTCTCAGGACGTGCTGCCGCAACGCCGTGTTAATGTCAGTCCGATATCCGCGGCCGCCCTGGGCCCTTGTCTTGAACCAAGTGACGATGTCGACATCCAGCCGCAAAGTGATCTGTTTCTTTACTGGGCGGTAGAAAACCCCCCTTCTTGCACCGGACCAGTCCAGTACCTCAGGGATGTCGTCCTTCTGGATCTCATCTTCAGGTAAGGCGGCCAGAGCATCCAGTTCAGCTTTCTGCTGATCCGTAAAGCCCGTGTTTTCCTCCTTCATACGCTCTCCTTTCGCGTCTTGTGGCTTTCCTAGCACTAATGATACGCCCATGCCCTGCATCTTTCTCCGCTACTCTATCGGGCCAAGTGTGCACGACCAGTAGGACTACCAAACCGACGACCCCTATCGTTCGCCATCGTTGCTCATGTGGATATGGATCCACACGGGTCATAGCAAGTGGGTCATTAAAGACCAGAACAGCGGTTTCAAAACTGAGACCATGCTTCTGCTGATTGTATCGGTTCTTTTTGGGGTCCCAAGCCCAGGCTAACTCCAATGCCCCTTTGTAACTACAATATTGTAGTTACAATACCATAATCATGGGGCTTCTCAAAACCAATCCCTTGTTAGAAATCAGCCACTCCCGACCAGCAGTGGATCAACCCAAAGCAACTGGTGTTGCAGCTGCAAAAAGTAAAGTTTCCTTCAAACAGGTACGCCGCTTATCAATGAGGGGAAAGTGCAAAGAAGGAGTTGCTCGACAGGAAATTGTTGAGAGGTCTGACCTATTTGGAATGTCGGCCAAGGTGGGAAATGCCAACATAGAAATGACATAAAACTTTGTAGAGTAAGTGGCAAGATATCTGCCGAAATCAGGGGAATATGTAGATCGCCAGGTGACAGTTGACAACACAACTTGGAGGGCTGGCCGCCAGACCACGTGGTCGCGTGCGACTGGGGCTTCCTGCAAGAATCCTGAAAGCCATAGAGTTTGTATCCAAGCCGCGCTGAACCCTAACAGATTCAATTCCAATTGTAGAGTTCCAAGAGTTTCTGATTACTCACCCAAGTATAGAAACAGGGGCAGTCTGACACAAATCTCGAAATTGGACTCTTGCATATCTAGAAGGCCAATCAGAAAGGCCCTTTCCTGTGGCATTTTGACGCCATGATGTGGGAAGTCGTCTTCATGGAGGACTCTGGACCTGCTGTTTAAGAATGGGCCGTAGAGCGCGGCTAAGGCTCTCAATGCGTCCGGCCGATGGTCCAGGTCTATGTGGCAGTCAGGACCCGTGTCAAGTTGGTGACTGAAGCGGCGAAATAGAGCTGGCCGGCAATCTTGTGAAGTCCGTTGTGCGCCACGGGGTTCCCCTCAGACCCAATTGCGCCAGGCGGGCCTGGCGGTGTTCCCTGAAATCCGGCACAGTTGTTTGTAAAAGGGGGACAAGTGTTCCGGGGACCTAGTCGTGCTGTAAGCAAACTGAGAGGGCTGTCCCCTTGGCGGCGTTCCAGAAGGAGATGCAGGAGTTGTCAATAGATTTCCGAAGAGGTGCCATTCATTCCTTGCAACTGGATGTTTCCGACCTAACGGAGCGAGAATCACATAGAGTTTTTTATCTTGAAGTGTCAGGGAACCACTAAGACAATTACATTAACTGAGATCTTCCGACCTGCTCCATTCATATATGACTTACGCGTTGTCAAGTTCGGGCCAAGATATTACAGTTTTGCGAGATAGCTTAGAGCTCTATGGCAGGCCATATTTCCATGTGGAGTACCGAAAATACTAGACTGTTTATCGAGCCTTTGGCCCTGCAAGGCAGACGCATGCAGTTGCTCCGGCATTGTTGCTGCATCCTCCAGCTCCTTGGAAGTAAAATCAGACCGACACAACAGAGTCGATTGGTAAAGAGGGAAATACTGTGGGCAGAACCTATTTAGAAGAAGTGGACATGCTGGCTCAGACATTGGAATGGGCCAACAATACTTCAGTTGCAGAATTGGCGGATGTCCTGAACAAGATAGGAGGCCAGCCCTTCTTTACTGTTGGCTCAGGCGGCTCTCTGGCGGGAGCAGCGTATTGGTCCATGGTCCACGAACTAATGACTGGCCAACCGTCCAAATACGGAACTCCGCTGGAACTGTAGGCTCTGCCTTCCGTCAGTCCTTACGCGGTAGGTCTTATGAGCGCCGGCGGCGGTAATCCAGACATTGTGAAGTCTCTGGCCCACGCGGCCCGGGATGGTTCAACCGGCCAGTTCATCCTGACCTTTGCCAAAGCTTCCCAGCTGAACGAAGAGGCTGCACTCCACGGGACAGCCCATGTGACCAGCTTCGCACCACCGATCCCGAAGGATGGCTATTTGGCCACCAACTCTCTCCTGGCATCCATGGTTCTTGTTCTTCGCGGCTATTGCGCGGCTACTGGTAATGAGCAGTTGCTGTTATCAGATTTGCCAGCGGCCAGGCAATTTGATGTAAATCCGGATATTTCTACGTACTCTGTACTCTATGCTGGATGGGGAAACGCAGCTGTGGCGGACTTCGAGTCAAAGCTGGTGGAGGGAGGTTTGGCCAATATCCGTCTCACAGATTTGAGAAACTATGCCCACGGTAGATACCATTGGCTGGAGAGACATAGAAAGACGACAGCGCTGGTAGCCCTTATCACACCGGAATGGTCACCACTGCTCGACAGAACTCTGGCACATCTTTCGCCTGCCGTTGAAGTAATTCGTTTACAGGCCAACAACGCGGGTCCCTTGGGAGCCATTGAGCTTGTCGTTGAACAGATGAGGTTGTTCGGTCAGATCGCCGCAGCCCATGGACTAGACCCAGGCAATCCTCCCGATCCCCAGTTCGGTAGGGAGCTTTTTAATCTGACCATAGTTGAACAATAGGAACGAACCCTCCAGGCCTACACTGGACTTCACTCATTCCGATGACGCTATCTAAGGCTTCTTTCAATTGGCGTTAAGAGTGTAGAGAGACCTCACACCCACATATGTGGATTTTTGCGTGTGTGTCCAGCGAATGCGGGGTCTTGATAGAGTCGGCTCGTTGTTTCCCAGGTAGGGAAGAGCTAGGGTCAAGGTGTCTCTATAAAATTGGAGGCCATTGAATTGGCATCCCAGCAGCGGGAAATGAGTGACGTCCCGACGGTCACCCAATCAAAGCAGACTTGCAGGGCGTGTGCCACATCCCAACTGAGGACCGGAGCCGCGATGCGGGGACGCTGCTCTTCAGGTCACATGTTCTTACGGTTCGAGACCCCAGGGCTCTCGGCATGAAACAGTTATTTCCCACGCCATCACACAGGATGACGCAGCACAGCTGGCAGGAGGATCGGCGGAGCCGGTTGCACATAGACTGTCTTTCGAAAGTCAGATCGCATTCACTTCCGGTGAGGAAGCTATTCAAAGGCGTTGGCCAATTGCATGTGTGGGTCAGGCGCTGGACCAAGGCACCCTTGGCTATGCAGCGGAGAGTTTAGCGGGGAACTTCTTCGAGAAGTGGATTGTTTGCTGGGCTTGGCAAAGTTGTCGCATTGGAAGGCTATTTCCTCAATTCACATTTGGGTTAGAAGGCCCCTGAAATATCCTAGGCACGGTTTCATTTTGCTTAGGATTCGTTTTGCCTCTATGGGGTAAGAATAAGAGTAAGCGGATCTGAATTCCGAGACGTACCTGGCACAAGCCTTGTGTGAGCATACATAAGAGGAGTCGGATTAACGTCAAAGGAAGGCCTGCATTTATGTACCGGTATTTTCGCGGTCTGTCTACCGGAAAATTCTGAGCTGAACTTCCAGTTTACCCACAACCCGCTATCAGATTGGCTGCTCTTTTCCGACCTTCCTCAGATTTCGGCTCAGTGGGCCCTCCGCCTATTTTTCTTTTCCGTAAGTAGAGGGGATCTATGGTGCTGGCGTTTCGAAATTTCAACGCGATGCCTTCACGATCTTCTCTTGACGGGAGAAAAGCTAGCCGGGTCCATTCCGTTCCTCGCAGGGCTTGAAAACTGTGAATTGCGCCTGTCAAATTGTATAGTTTCTATGCTGTGGCGTCTGCCAATTGAGGCATTCAAAGTTAATGTTCGGAAAACTCACCTCCGCTTTGTCTATTTTTTTCTCCAACTCTTGGAAAGCAATGCCTCAAACCAAGCAATAATCTCTCGCAGCGGCCATCCGCGAATCTGAAGAGAACCTCCAAACTGAAATCCTGGGTTGGATGGAGGAGCGCCAACCCGACCTGATGTGTGTGCACATTCCCAATGGGGCCATCCGTACTCATAAGGAACGTCTCCGCATGTTGGAACAGGGCATGACACCTGGAATGCCCGATTTATTGGTGATAGATTCTGTAGGGCGCCACGGCTACATGGAAGTAAAGACCGACCGCGGGGCTATTTCGATGGCTCAATGGGACATTCGCACAGAACTAATGCAGCGGCAGGTGCCTTGGGCTCTGGTTCGTTCTCTGGTGGATGTGCAAGGAGCCTTGGTGGACTGGGGTTGGGGCTCCGTGAATGCGGGTCCTGCTCTGAACTCCCCCGAGCTTCAAGAATGGCCAGCTCGTATAGAGGAATTGCCCCCCCTATTACGCCAGGCCCTGATTGCCCTCCCTTGGGCGGAGCCAGAGGCCATCACCACCCAATATGGCTCCAACTGGGTGCGCCAACTCATACCTACGCCAGCGGAATTCAAGGAACTGTGGGGAGACCACAAAGCCGATCTCAAGAAAGCGGGTGTTGGCTATAAACAGGTTTAGGGCCAGAGCTGGACAGCGACCTGGTTTTACTACGCTAAGGGCGAGGACCCAAATTCCTGATTCTCCATAGGAACAGCGATAAAGCGTCTGCAATATTGATTTTATGCAGATGGACCTCACTGCACAGGAAAGTCTTTGAAATGCCCTTCGAAGATGAAACTCCCCCAGCACACGAGTAAGACAAAGGGAGTAAATCTGCGCTAGACGCGTGGCAGAAGGCGCATGGGAATAAAAATGTCCAGCTGGCCGACTCAGAGAAATCTATTTGAAGATCGAGGGATCGCCTGCGCTAGTTGACGATGGCCCTTCTTATCCCTCAACGGTCTGGACGGTCTTCCCTTGAGACAAACCAGCTCAAGTTCAACAGGGGTCTCTGCCTACGAGTCTGCTGACAGGAGCGTTTCCGTACGCTGCCCCACAAATATGCTCTATTACTGAACGAAGGATTTACCACGTTGGGAATAAACTGCACAGAAGGAAATGGGACCAGTTTTCTGTTACTCCTAATTCCACCGGAGAACTGAATCTAACGTCGGGAATTGGATGTGGCAAAAACGACTGTCACTAGCGTGACTCTGACACAATGTGGTCTCTTTTCTATAGAACCTACTGGCTCCTTGCAATTCTAGGCAATCTGGAAATGGCACAGAGATCCTATGGCATTGAAAAATCTAGTAGAGACCGATATGTGAAATGCCTAGAAGGAAAGTCCAATCAGTACAAATTTTGGTCTCTGGACGGCAGGGCTTCTGGTTGAGACCTAAGCGAATTCCCGACAATAACTGAGATGGGAAGCCACAGGCCGGGTCCAAATTTAAGAACTGCCTTTTTTTGAAAATCAGTGCTTAGCGACCCAATCACTTGTGATGCGAATGTACGATGGGAACAATCAGAAGATCACTCCTTGGCACACCAGACCCAGCTAACAGATTCCCCACCCTGCAAGAGCAGTTCGCTTCCCTCCTCCTTCCAATGACTATCCAGCGCATGATGGGCCATGCAATGCTCTAATATTGCTGGATTTCCTAGACTGTAAACCATCTTGTCCTCCAGCACTTCACCTTCATCACCATACTTAACTACCGTTTTGAATGTTGGCTGGCCGGTAAAAGCAAATTTCAGCAATGTAAACGGGTCCGCCCCTGTAATGCCCCACGCCGCCAAAGACACCGAGGAAAGGATCAACATTGCGAAAAGTACTATCATCAGTTTCCTGGCGTGCAGGTTAGGGAAACTCAAAGCCACTGGAATCACCGCCTGAATCTAATAGTCTTGGACTGGAGTGCGTCGCAAGGACATTATAGTAACTTTCGAATTCCTGCAGTTTCTGGCCGAAACAGTGCGATGGCGGAGCACAGACTCAGGTTCAAGACTAGCTCAAAGAATGAATGGACTTACTAGCACTTGTAAAAGGTTTCCCCCCTGCCCACATTTCCACCTATCCTGCCGTAGCAAATACCTTGCAGTTGGAGATTTGAAGCTGAGCACAGTGAAGACGGGATTTGAAATGCCTTTAGCTCCTGCTGGTAATTGTGGCACTGCGGCAGGCCCCATATGTCAGAAGTCGTAGATCAGTCGCGATGCCTACATTCGCACATCAATTCAGGCGAACATCTCAATTGCAGGCTCGTGGGATCGTGTTTCAGCCATGTTTAGCGGTGATTAGTCAGAACAGCAAAGTGAAATGCTTTAGGAACCTGCCACCGATCCCTACCCAACAAGGTAGCTGAGGCACTCTCCGAAGAGGGCCCGAAGCTTCCACAAGCGCCGTGGACAAGCAATGTTCAAAGTGAATCTCCCTCCTGCCTTTAGTTAATGTAGAACTCGCGTATTGGATGCCTTGCACTTACAGACCCAAGGCTAACGAGTGGGACGATCGCTATTTCATGGGTGAAGGCCCAGCGACACCATGAGAGCCTCAGCCTTGGGATGCTGAAATGGATCGCAGGCGGGCTCTGGAAGAGGAAAGCTCACCCTAGACCCAATCTGCTAGTGGGCGTAACCCTTGTCCTGGTTATTTGGCCAAATTCATCGTAGGAGCCCGCCTGGCCAACGAAATAGTTCCAGATTGTCACTACTTTATCCACATATGAGGCATAAAAAGACTTCTGACAAATAAGTTTTCTCTGTTGTACTAAGTGGTGATATTATTCGGTCAGAGCTGCTGTTGTACCGAGTCTGCAATCCCATAGGTTTGTCTGGACCCAGTAGGACTGCCAGCATTTCTTCTTCTGTCGTTTTTGCCTGTCTCCCGAGTTTATTAGGGGTGTACGGACAGGGGAGGAAGGATTCGCTTTTTTAGAGGAGATTTGAACATGAAAGATTCGAAGTCATTGTTACCTTCAGGAGTGAGTCGTCGTAGATTTCTGCAACTTTCCTCCCTTTCTGTGGCTGGCGCAGCTTTAGCCGCCTGCGTTGTTACCCCCGCCCCCGCTGCGGACACCATGGCTGATGAACCTGCCATGGAAATGATTGAAATGCGTTTCCAGAACTGGTTCAATGAAAGTGACATGCACACTTGGCAGCTCGGGCTGGACACATTCAAGGAAGAGCGTCCAGATGTCACCATGAAGCTGGAATACGCTGGTTGGGGAGATACCACAAGCACTATTCTGGCCGGTGCCGCCGCGGGCGATCTGCCGGATATATTTATGGCCAGCGACGAGCATGTGCCGCCGGTGGCCTCTGTGGGTTTGGTATTGAACCTGAATCCCTACATTGATGCCACCGAGGGTTTCGATACGGATGACTTTGCGGCCGGTGTTTCGAGAGGCTTCAATTTCTGGGGCAGGTGGTGGGGCTTCCCCTATGATCAGTCCACTTGGGGCATCTATTACAACAAAGGCATGTTTGAAGAAGCCGGTATAGATACTCCCCCCACTGAAGGTCAAACTCAGTGGTCTCTGGAGGAATTTGTCGAAGCGGCTAGCGCCGTGACCAAACCAGATGGTGAGCAGTGGGGCGCCCAAATAAATGGCAGCCAGTATCTGCATTCCGCCTTCATCTATTCAGCCGGCGGGCGCAATTACGATGACGACGGGCGGGAATGCCTGATATCATCCCCGGAAACGGCCTCTGCCCTCCAGTGGATGATAGATTTGGCCTACACCCACAAAGTGGTACCCACGGCCGCGGAAATGGCCGGGAGCGGCGGCATAAATTATTTTGCTTCCGGTCTGGTGGCTATGGAATTAAATGGCCAATGGTCCTTGCAGTCCAAGAATGCGCAAGTCGGTTTCGACTTTGATATCGGATTCCTGCCCATTTCTGAAATTCAGAGCACGGTAACTGGTGGTTCTGGCTTCTGCTGCAGCACCGGCTCGGAATATCCAGATGCGGCCTGGGAATTCCTCGCTAGCTATACCAGCACGGAAACCCTGGCAGAAATGGTCGGGCGACCCGGGCGCGGCATTCCGGCCCGCTGGAGTGCTACTCCCGCGTATCTGGAAGCAGGCGGCAAAGCGGAGCATCCTGGTGCCTTCGTAGAGCAGCTTTCTTGGGCGTTCAACGATCGGTCCACTTTGGCCAGTCCTCAATTCAACGATTCCTGGTCCCGCCATTACGGTGCCATTTATGAAACGGGTGAAGGGGACATCGAGGCAGCCTTGCAAAATATTCAGGATGAGACCAATGAAGCCCTGGCTGAGAAGTGGCAGGGCGTGACCATTGACGTCTAGAGCGTAACGAAAGATTTCTTGACCGGCGAGGCGGCAAGATCCGATGGATCTAGCCGCCTTTGCCACCTGCACTTTGCACCCTCCGGCATGGCCCCGGTTGCTGTGTTGATGGGACATGCGACTACAAAGACAGATAGGTTTTCAGGAGTGGGTATCGGGCCATAGTCGAAAGAGTTTGGCTACTCTTTTGCTGGTCGTATTTGGCGCCCAAATGGCGTTTCCTTTCTTCTGGATGCTGCGTACTTCCTTGCTTACGGAAGTGGATGCTGCGGTTTTTCCGCCCGTCTGGTTGCCCACCTACTTGGATCTGGGTGGATACTTTGGGGTCTTTACCGTCCAGCCTTTTGGCCGTTACATATTAAATAGTGCCTTTGTAGCTGTCACGGTTATGGCAGCCCAGTTGGTCACCGCCAGTCTGGGAGCGTATGCCTTTGCGCGGCTCCAATTCCCCGGCCGAGACAAGCTGTTTCTGCTGTACCTGGCTACCATGCTGATTCCTGCTGAGGTCACCATTGTGCCGACTTTCGTGCTGGTAAGTCGCGTCCAGCTGGTGGACAGCCTGGCAGGCCTGATCATCCCCGGCATCTTCAGTGTTTTTATCACCTTCCTGCTCCGTCAGTTCTTTTTGACCATTCCCTTTGAATTGGAAGATGCGGCCAAGATGGATGGTGCGGGATATTTTCGGCGGTATGCCCAGATTGTCATGCCGCTGTCCCAGCCGGCGTTGGCTACGGCGGCCATTTTTATCTTCATCGGCACTTGGCGGAATTTCCTCTGGCCCCTGATCATCATTCGCACGCGGGAATTGCGAACCGTGCCCATTGGCCTGGCCGCAATTCAACAGGAGCAGGGCCATACCGACGTGCCTCAGCTGATGGCGGGTTCGGTGATGGCCATCGTACCGGTGATTGTCGTCTTTCTGTTTCTGCAGAGGTATTACATTGAAGGTATAGCTATGTCAGGCATAAAAGGCTGATATGTCGGTTCAAGCGGCCCCCATTTCAACGTCCCCTAGCCCCGGATTCTTCCGCAGTCCCCGGCACAAGGAAGCGCTTATCGCAATGCTTTTTCTGGCGCCCAATCTGATGGGTTTTCTGCTCTTGACCCTGGGGCCAGGTGTTTTCTCCCTTATTATGGGTTTTACCAATTGGTCAGGTATCAGCCCTGCAAAATGGGTGGGGGTGGACAACTATGCGGACTTGCTGCTGGACAATGTGTTCCAGACGGCCCTGCGAAACACACTGGTATATACGCTTGAATTTACACCACTCGTGGTCGGGGCTTCTCTGCTGTTTGCCCTGCTCTTCAACCAGAAAGTGGGGATTGTACCGGTAGTACGGCTACTCTGTTTTCTGCCTATTGTGACTGACTTCATCTCTGTGGCATTCGTCTGGTCATGGATCTACAATTTCCGGTTTGGTGTCCTGAACTGGGCCCTGGGGCTGGTAAACCTGCCAGCCCAGGCTTGGCTGGGAGATGTGCGTTGGGCCATGTTCGCGATCGTGGTGATGTCCGTATGGCGGTGGGTAGGCTACTACGCCATCATCCTGCTGGCAGGGCTGCAGGGCATTCCCAGCGAATTGAATGAAGCGGCAACCATTGATGGTGCGAACAAGCGGCAACTGTTCTGGCGGGTGACCATCCCGCTGCTGTCTCCGGCCCTGTTTTTTGTACTGATTATCTCTATCTCTTCCAGTCTGGCCGTCTTCGAACAGATGTACATCATGACCCAAGGCGGGCCACGCGACACCACCATCAGCATCTCCATGTTCCTGTATCAGCAGGGCTTCCGCTTCTTCAGGATGGGGTACGCCTCCGCGGTGGCGTGGGTCCTGTTTCTGCTGACTTTCGCGGTCACGGCTTTCAACTGGACTATTCGCCGTCGCTGGGTATACCAGGAGTAACGAAATGCGCGTCTCCACCACACATGTCGCGGGTCCGAGAACGGTATCAGTCCCGCATTCGCTCTGGAGTAAGCTGGGCTCTGCTGGCCGCTTGGGCCTTACTTGCGCTCTCCGCCTGTGCCCAACCTGGGGCCGCCTCCGCTTTTGCCGGGGAAATCGTGCATGATGTGCAGCCCACGGGCATCACGACCCGCATTCCCTTTCTGGCCCCTTCCGGCTGTAACGGGACATTTGTGTCCCACGACTTGGACAACGTAAGCCTAATTCCTGGAGATCAGGGCGTGCGCATGTTTGACAGTAATGGTTCGGGTGTGGCTTTAGGGGACCTGAACGGTGACTTGCTGCCTGAAATCACGTTTGCGAACCTGTCGGAGCCCAACGCCATTCTTTGGAATCTGGGGGATTCTAGCTTTAATCGGACCGCGTTGTCTCATCAGGACTCGCGCGCCGCCGCCATGGTGGATGTGGATGGAGACGGAGTCCTGGACATAGTCTTTACCCGCCGCCTGGATCCGCCAGTGGCGTATCTGAGCAATGTCAATACATCGGGTGGGGCCGCCCGGTTTTCGATTTCCATACTCCCAGGTGTCGCTAAGACTGCGTACAGCATGGCATGGGTGGATGTCGATCGGGATGGAGATCTGGACTTGCTGACGGGCTCCTATGATCTGGAACTTAAGGCGTTGTTGGAAGAAGCCTTTGAAGGACAGACCAACTCCGGAGTCTATTGGCACGAACAACGTGCTTCCCAATTCCAGAGCCATTTACTGGCCCTGCATTCCCAGGCCCTGGCGTTAACAGTGGTTCCGAGCGTGGATGGCATGAAATTGACGGCCGGCAACGACTTCCTGCTTCCGGATGGCGCATGGGTATGGCGTGAAGGTGAATGGCACGTGGATGCACCCTTTGCCCACACCACTCAGAACACCATGAGCTTCAGCGTGGGGGATGTCAATAATGACGGCCACCTGGACCTATTTGCGGCCGACATGAAACCCAGGGTTATTGACGCGACATTATGGCTGCGTGGCAACCTGTCATGGCCAAGGTGCTGGAAGATCCCACAGATCTGCAGATTACGGAAAACGTATTGCAGCTACAGAACGCGGACGGAACCTTTGTAAATCTGGCCCCGGACACAGGCGTGGCAGCGACTGGCTGGACCTGGTCTTCGCAATTGGCGGACTTCAATCAGGACGGCTTTCTGGATCTCTACGTGGTTAATGGCATGAACGCAGTAGAGATGTTCAGTCATTTGCCTGGCAATGAATTGGTGGAGACCAACTGGGCGTTTCGCAACGAGCAGGGCAAGGCCTTTCTACCCGCGCCGGAATGGAACCTTGGACTGCAAGCCGGCGGGCGCGGTATGACTACGGGGGATATGGATTTCGACGGAGACTTGGACATCGTCGTCAGTAACTTGTTGGCTCCTGCCGTGTTGCTAGAGAACCAGCTGTGCCAAGGTTCGTCAATCCAGGTTCGTTTGCGCGATGGGCAAGTACAAAATACCCGGGGTATAGGCGCTCGCCTGATATTACAGACAGCCTCAGGAACCCAGCATCGTCTGTTGGAAGTCTCAAGTGGGTACCTTTCGGGACTACCACCGGTAACCCATTTCGGATTTTCCGAGGGAGCAGAATTGCAACAGTTGGAAGTAGTTTGGCCTGATGGCGAAAGTCACCTGATTCAGGACCTGGAAGCAAATCATTTGTATACGGTCCATCGCACCCGCTAAGAAACCAATCTCGACACTGATCTTCTCTGCGCAGCACGGCACGCAGCTTCGCAACTCTTGGGAGAAAGTTGGCAGGTTGAGAAGCCTTCCAAGATCAGAGGGGTCTGGGATTAGTTCCTTTGCCTAGCGGCTCTCAACCTCCTCCATCGCTCTCCTTCCACGCCCCGGCCACTCTGGCCCTCAGCACCACGCGGCTGCCAAACAGGTAATTCCGCCGATTCGGTGCATGCCCGACCTCAAACTGCCGGTGACAGTCGCTCCTGCCGTGCCTGGCCCTGGGCCGGGTCGGACTAGAGGACGGTACCCTCGTCGAGGGTTTGAGCGGCGTACGCCTTTCCTGCCAGATCCAGGCTCAGGACGGCATGGAAGTGGAAATCATCAACCGCTTGGGTCGTCCCGATCCTGGCAATCGTCCGGAAGACTCCATTCAGACAGACCCGGACTGAACTTCGGTATAGAGAACTATGCAGGTAGAGCTGTAACCACTCGCGGCCTCAATCATCAGCCTCGGGAGAGAGATCCTGTTACTTGCTGTCAGCTACAAGATTCTCCTCTCCTGTATTCAGTAGTCATCGGATTTCTTCCCACCGAAGACTTCAGGCAGGCGAGTAACGATTCTGGTATTTCCGGAAGCAGGATGATGCTTGTGTGATGCACTCTCATTACTTGTAGAATAAGGAACAGGATCTGATTGCCCACAAGACAATCACTCAAACCAGAATCTAAAGTCGAATTCATTCTTGGTTATTGAAAAGTCTTACTTGCTCGGCACACACCCGGTGTGTGCCACCACCTTGTCATGACCATGCCTGATTTGCACCAAAAAATAATGATCCTTTTTTTATCTAACTCGGCCTTGGACAGCGATGTACGTGGCTGGACTATCTATGATGGTACAGGTCAGACGAACCCTACAACCGGGGACAGCAATACTCCACCCTACAGAACTGGCTTGGAGGCTATGCAGGATGGGTGGCGTGTGATTCAGTTCCCACAGCTGACCCCGCCTTACCCGGGATTGGAATATACAACATCCTATTTCAAGTTCGAGTACGTCTTTGAGAAAATGGTGGAGGTCTGACTGCAATGAGTTCTTGGGTAAGTAAGGAATGGCTGCTAACTACCAACCAGATGGCCTCGTTTGCAGCACGGGGCTTCCTGCGCTTTGACAATCTGGTTCCCGTTGCCATTAACCAGAAGGTTATGGACTTGTTTACCTCAAAGCAGGTTGAGCGTCCTGTTGCAGGCAAACCTCTGTCAGAAACCTATCCTCCCGATTCCCCCTTGGCTGAACTGATGCAGCTGCCAGCGATCCAAGGCATAGTACAGAGCTTGGTAGGTCCAGATCCGATCTTTGATCATCACGCGGTCCACATTCGGCATCCCAATGAGGGCCGGGCTCAGGGACTGCACGGTGACAGTATCATTGACACCCGGATGCATTTCGACATCCAGTTAATGTACTTTCCGCATGATATTCCCTTGGAAATGGGCGGGACCTTGCTGTTGCCAGGCAGCCAATTCAGGCGTATCAACGAATCGGATATTGCCCGTTACCAGAACTTCGTGGGCCAGATTCCCATGGTATGCCAAGCAGGAACCCTCTTGGCTTTGCACCACGGCATCTGGCATTGTGGACGTCAAAACCAGACCAACAGCACTCGCTACATGTTCAAGATTCGTCTCAATCCCCGCGTGCGCCAGTACCGTCTGTGGAATACAGAGGACTTGGAAGAACAGATGGCAGCCAATCCCATAACGAGACTTGAGGCTCGCAATCCTGCGGCAGAAACCCTCTATTCGATCCTTACACAGACCGAGCCTTGGTACGAATATCCTGTAGGCAGACTGGAAATGGTCAACCGCGTGAAGTTTTGGCGGTTCTTGACCGGCAACCAGGCCTTCGATATAAGCTACTGGTTGACGCGCCTAGAAAATGAGCCCGAAAATCTGGCTCTGGCTTCTTGAAATCGCCTTGCGGCGAAGGGGACTGCCGATTTAGCTGGAGGTTCTCAAGTCAGATTCTTTTGCTAGGAACTCCAAATCTAGCCTAGTCTTAATGGTAAACATTAGACCATGGGAATTGGCACGCCTTAGTCCCTGGCCGCGATCTTGGAGCCAGCTTTCCAGGAAGCTGAAAGCTAGTCACCGGATTCAGTCTTCCACCCTGGCTGTGTGCGACAAGGAAATCGCGTGGCTAATACTCAGAAAAGAGGCCAGATCCCGCAATTCAGATTTGGCTTTGGGCGACTCCTGAGCGGGAGACTTGCCTGATCTAGGGTTTCTCCTGAGTTCTTGACACAGAGCCTCGCTGCAACAAACCTGGCAGTTCCACGACAGGTGAACCCAGACACAGTGTCTCCAAGATGTGAGTTCAAATCGGCAGCAGGAGACAAGGCAGATTCAGGTTCCGCGGGCGGGTTCCGGTTAATGAGATTCCCTGACGTGACAGGACTCCAACTACATCAGACCCGATTGTGCTTCAAACGCCGCAACACATGCCATGTGGAGGATCCTTACGTTGCTCCATCGGACCGCGCGGGCCTGCCCTGCAGATTTAGCCTGCGACTGATCGACTTTTCGAAACATCAAGCTTGGACCAGTGCGGAACTCCGCCAGGGCGTTGATAATGGCTGGGAGCTAGCCGTCTGCCTCAACTTGATCCGCTGGCAGTCCCTGCAGATGGCTGTCCAACTGTCTCAACACTTCACCGTGACTCTTGAAAGGGGCGTCAGCTTCCAAGAGTATCCCAAGATAGACCCTCGGTGGATACTCCACAGTTGCCAAGTCCCGCGCAGTCCTGCCAGCGAAATCCCGTGCCCCTGGACCAGCCCCCCGTCCAACAGAATCTTTACCACATCGGCATTGGCCCCGGGCGCGGCCCCATGGAGGGGGGTTTTGCCTTCAAAGTCTCGGGCCAGTGGGGAAGCACCGTGCGTCAGCAGTACGGTCACTACTTCTGCCTGGCCTTCCTGTGCCGCCACATGCAGGGGCGTCTCTTGGCTCTCGTTCAGCGCAGCGAACAAGGAGGCCCCATTTTGTATCAGCGCCGCCGATACAGCCGCATGTCCGCTACCTGCAGCTCGATTGAAGGGCTGTCCAGCCATCTCGGTCTTTGACCAGCGGAGAGGCGCCCTGAGCTAAGAGCAATTCTGCCATCACAAGATTGCCAACCTTAGCCGCCGAATGTGACGGAGTCTCGCCCCATTCATTGTGGGCATCAATGCGTGCACCATGGTTCTGTAGCAATTCGAACACTGGCTCGTGCACTTCCGCGTCCAGCCCCTCCGTACCCGCGGCAACATGGAGCGGGGTATCGTCGAAGGACTCTGTGGACAGTACGTCCGCCCCTGCAGCCAGCAGGACCTCAGTTATTTCGGCATGCCCTCCCCGCACCGCTGCGTGCAGGGGGGTTGCTCCCTCTGGCGTACCCGTATTTACTTCTGCACCATTGGCCAGCAACGCTTTGCCTATATCTGCTTGGCCGGCCCGCGCGGCCCGATGTAGCGGGGTGCTGACGGTTCTATCAAAGGCCTGGAGGTCCGCGCCTTCATCTGAAATCTATTGCCGGTCCGGTACAATGCGGGACATCCGATGTCAGTCTGAAGGTAAGGGGCATGAAAACCGGCGTCGGGTGAACTACTAACTACCGTCCATGAATTCCTGGGAAGGGACTAGGGATTGCAGGAACAAATCACCGAGGTGCTGCATTCTCTTGAAATAAATACAAAGGGCCATTAGGGAGTTAAGCCAGCACTTGTTTCCAATTTGGAAATTTGTAAACTGTTTCTCTGTAGAATCGCCTTTCACATTTTTCCACGGAAGTCCTAAACGGAACGTCGCCGACCAAATCGTTAAGACTCTCAAGTTAGACAAATCAAGAGGTCAAATTCCCCTCTCCATGGAAGGCTAACTAGCCACCTTTGGATCTTGTGGACTGCTGATCGAGAAGCCTCTCCCGCGTAACCACAGCTGTTGAAGGATTTCGGCTTGCAGTGCTTCCCTTCTCAAAGAGGTGCTGAGTGCCGAGTATTTCCAGTCCTATGACTCGTCTCCGACATTACCTACGGCGACCCCCCCATAGAAGCTTTTTTCCGTCACTCGTTTAGAAGTCCTCCAGCCGGCTTCTTAACCCACTGAAATAAAACCCGCATAGGGTTTAGCTCCTCTAAGAAGCTTGAATTAAACTTGGGTGTCTGGGTACGGCGGGTCTCAGACCATTCTGCCCAGCTTGAATCTCTTCCAATCAGAAGGACAAGAGTTATGAAAGCTCGGATTGTTTTGATGCTGTTTTCAGTATTGCTGTTATTTCTTATAGGGGCCTGTGCAGCACCAGTTGCGCCCCCCAGCGAGGCTGCTGATAGCCAAGTGGATGAGGCCATGGATGCCGAACCCGACATGGGCGGCACATTGGTTATTGCTTCCACTTCGGACATAGACAACTATGATCCGCACTGGAACCAGCTGATTGCTTACAACGTGCTTGTCGGGCACAACATATTTGAATACCTGACTATGTTGGATGCCAACATGAGTACGGTACCGTCTCTGGCCGCCAGCTGGGAGATTTCCGAAGATGGCACGGAATATACATTCCACCTCCGTGACGGAGCCACCTTCCACAATGGCCGAGCCCTGACAGCCGACGACGTGGTGTATTCCTTCAACCGGCTCACGGAACAGGAAACCATTTTCGCCAGTAAGATGGACCCGGTAGTGTCCATTGAGGCGTTAGACGGCGCCACGGTCAAATTCACGTTGCAGGATGCATGGGCCCCGTTCCTGGAAGATGTGGCTGCTATCGCCATTGTGGCGGAAGAGACCATTGACACCATTAATAAGGAACCCATCGGATCTGGTCCATTCCGCTTTGTCGAATGGCAACCGAATGATCGAATCGTGCTGGAGAAGAACCCGGACTATTCCGGTTCCATGCCGGCGCATTTGGACGGAATCGAAATCAAGATTCTTCCAGACTATACAGTGGCCCTGACCAACCTGGAGGCTGGCAGCGTCGACGCTGTATATGAGGTGCCCGCGGCTGATGCAGACCGTTTCAAAGGCCGGGATGAATTCGTAATTCAGACCCCCGACGCCAGCAACAGTCTTTTCCTTCTGGAGATGTCCATCAACCGCTATGAGCCATTGCAGGATGCTCGTGTCCGCAGAGCCTTAGCTATGTCCCTGGACAAGTCGGCTATCCAGCAGAACGTGTACTTCGGTCAAGGAGCCCCCCAATCCGGCTCTCTACCCCGCAGTTCGTGGGCCTATGTGGAAGGCGAGGAAATCGCCTATGACCCCGCGGGTGCCAAGGCTTTATTGGCTGAGGCAGGTTACCCCGATGGATTCGATCTCACAATCAAAGTGATTGCCGGTGTGGCCGTCATGGAAAACGTGGCAACCATTTGGCAGAACGGTCTGGCTGAAGCCGGGGTCAATCTCACTGTGGAGATTGAGGATTTAAGCACCTGGTTGGACAACTACGTAGGTCGTACCTATCAGACCATTGCCAACTGGATGAATGTGGGCGGTGATCCCCACTCCATGTATGACATCATATTCAAGCCGCACTTGAAGGATCCAGAAAGCTATCCTGACGAAGAGATGTTGGGTTGGATCGCGGAAGGCGCAGCCACTCCAGATCTGGAAGCACGCAAAGCGATCTACCAAAAGATCCAGGAGCGCGTTTTGAGTGAAGTGGCACCTGTCATTGTGGTGCAGTCGCAACCTCTGTTGGCTATCACCACAGACAAGGTTCAGGGCTGGACGATGAATGGTAAAGGGGATATTTTCTTCACTTCCATCACCGTAATGGAGTGATTTTCACGTGGGGCGTTACTGCCTGCGTCGTTTGATGCAGATCATTCCGGTGTTACTGCTGATGTCGCTGGTCGTGTTCGCGGCTATGCAGTTGGCACCGGGTGATCCGGCGGTGATGCGTATGGGGCGCGCCGCGGCGCGCCCCGAAAACCAGGCAGCGCTGGAGGCGTTGCGCAAGGAGATGGGGTTGGATAAACCCTTGCTCGTTCAGTACTACATCTGGTTGTCCGACGCGGTGCGAGGGGACTTCGGCCTGTCCAATCGCAGCGAACGGCCAGTGGTCGAAATGATTGGGGCACGGTTACCGGCTTCCCTCCAGCTCATAGGGGCCAGTCTGGTACTTTCCCTGCTTATTGCTATCCCTTTGGGTACCTTGTCGGCCTTGGTGCAGAGGTCTTTCGCGGATCACCTGATCATGGGCTTTTCGGTGGCTGGGGTGGCGATCCCTGGCTTTTGGATGGGGTTGATCCTTATTCTCCTCTTCTCAGTCAAGCTGAACTGGCTACCTCCTTCTGGGTATGTGCCTTTCTGGGAAGATCCGGCAGAAAGCCTGCGGAGGGTACTGCTTCCGGCTATAACACTCTCCTTCTACTTGATTGCCACATTCACTCGTTTCCTGCGCGCCGATATGATTGAAGTACTGCAGGAAGACTATGTGCGTACGGCCCGCGCCAAAGGGCTGCGCCTTGGGGTTATCCTGCGCCGCCATGTGATGCAGAACGCCCTGATGCCCATGCTGACTGTGATGGGCATCGAAATCGGCGGGTCTGATGGGGGGCATGGTGATTGTGGAGCAAGTCTTTGGCTGGTCCGGTGTGGGTTGGCTGACGCTCCAAGGCATATTCAATCGCGACTATCCTCTGGTCCAAGGCGCCATTGTGCTCATGGTGTTGTTCTATATCCTGACCAACTTCAGTATCGACATTCTGAATGCCTTCATCAATCCCCGTATTCGGGCCCAGTATGCGTCCTGAAAGGGGCACAGGCCCTTGACTGCCCGAAGTGCAATTCTGGGCCTATTGGGTCTGAGCAATGCCTGCTTTCTGCTCATGGCACTTGCTTCCTGATTTGATTGCCCCTTATTCCCCCTATGCGCAACATCCGCAGGATGCGCTGCAGCCTCCTTCGCGCAGCTATATCCTGGGCACAGATCAGCTGGGGCGGGATATTTTCAGTCGGGTGGTTTTCGGTAGTCGGATCGCCATGATTGTCGGCATAGGTTCAGTGGCGCTGGCCATGTTGATAGGGGTACCCATCGGCCTGGCCTCTGGCTACTGGGGCGGCCACGCTGATGCTTTTGTCATGAGAGTTCAAGACGCGCTGCTCTCATTTCCACCTGTGCTCTTGGCTCTGTTGGTCATTGCCAGTTTCGGCGCGTCGACCCTGAATGTGGTCTTGACGATTGCCTTCGTCTATGTGCCCCGATTTGCCCGGCTGGTGCGGGGCAGTGTGCAGGATCTCAAGACCCGCGAATTCGTGGTGGCCAGCCAAGCGGTAGGTGCATCCCAATGGCGCGTCATGTTCCGGGTGATTCTCCCCAATACAGTTGCCCCTATTACCGTCCAGGCCACTTTAGGTATGGCCGTAGCTATCCTTATTGAATCGGGGTTGAGCTACCTGGGCCTGGGCATCCTACCCCCTACCGCGTCATGGGGAAACATGCTGCAACACGCTCAGACTTTCATCTACCGTGCGCCCTGGTTCATTCTGGCCCCAGGCTGTGCTATTTTCCTGGCTGTGTTGAGTATCAACCTACTGGGGGACTGGTTAAGAGAATGGTTGGATCCCCGGTTACGACTCATGTAGAGAGATAACCCGCTTTCTGAAGAAAAGCTCCGTCCGATTCTGTACCTACTTGATAGCGGCCCACCATCAAAGACCTCCAATTCAAGAGCGTAAGAGTAATCCCGAGCGAGCACGGATTAAGGTGGCGAGAGCGAGTCTGTGTTCAGATAAGACTTCGGTCCAATGTCTCAGCTGGCCAGATTGCAAATCTTCGGAATTTTCCGTGTACTATCTGCGCAATCAGCTGTAGCTGCAGCGGACCTGGCATCCAGGTTTGAAGCTGTCGGCCCTCATTAAAGTGTCCCATGGAATCGGGCACGGAAATACAGTTGTGCGAGCGGACGGCGGAACTCCGTTTAAGGCCTGCACTGAGAATCCAAACTTAGAAACAACCTTGCTGTGCTTCGCCCTGACGGGTTTAGCCTCTGAAGCAGGATCCCCGGCCAAACGCTAACTGGAGCAAAGCGGCAGTTCTAACTTCCCAAGGCCACGTACTGGGTCGATGGTCCCTGCCTAACGGTTCCAGCTAAGGCGCGGCACTTGAACGAACACAGTACCTTGTACTTTCTCGGTTCCGGCTCAATCTCTAGTGGTTTCTTCACCAGAACATGGGCTCCGTGGCCAGTGGAACTGCGCCATCTTTACCTGAAGCCGTTGTCTGAACCATCGAGATGTTCAGTCCCCCGTTCTATGGATTTCAACCGAGTATCCCGGGCGTGGAAGGGCTTGAGAAACTGGTCTTAGATGTGCCTATGCTTTGGGTAGATTAAGCCCTCATTCTTCTGGGCCCGTTTGGGTTCGCAAACCACTGGCAAATATCGCCCCCCATTGGCCGAAGTCGGCCTCGGGCAACACCCGGATTTCATTTACCCATTTCACCCATTGAAACCCGCGATGTCCCGGGGCCACAAGTCTCACTGGAAAGCCATGCGCGGGCGACAAAGGCTCGTTGTTCATGCGCCACGCCAAGGTAGCGTTTCGAGCCTCTTCCATACTTAAACTCCAGCGGTATCCTGACAGGGAGCGGAAGCTAACCCAGCCACCTGACGTGAAGGGACCTGCCGTGTCAAGCAAATGTGCCACGGGCACACCTTCCCATAGTTCCTTCTTGAACCAGCCTCCCGTACAGTCGAGAGTGACTTTCTCTGAAACAGTAGGTTGTTGCTGCCATTCATCCCAGGAAAAACTCAAAGGGGTCTGCACTTCTCCTGATACATTCAATCGCCATGTGGCCAAGTCAATTGAGGGAACGGTGTCGAACATCCACATGGTAACGGGCAGAGGACCTTCGGCTTCCCGCGAACCTGTAAATCTGCGAAGGGCACCTTGAAGTTCAAGCTGCTGGCCCATACGTTGCTGCGTCCAGAAGGCTCCCATGCCCAAAGTACCCACCCAAAGGGCAGACATCAGATTTCGACGGGAGGTAAGTTCCGCTTTGGGCAGAGGTTTGTGCCGCATCCAAGTATGCAGAGAAATGAGTACCAGCAAGGCAAGTCCAAAAACTACATGCAAGTTAATTCCATTGGGATAGCCCAAAGGCACTTGGAAGGAAACCCAAGTTACGCCTGTGCCAATGGCTAGTACAACCAACAGGAAGACTGCCAAGGAAAGGATTAGCCCACTGGCTACTCGGCCGGAGCTGACGCGTGGAGAAACTCGCGCCATCTTCCAGATCACCAGCACTACCAAGGCCAATCCGACGATGCCATGCAGCCGGAATAGCCATTGACCTGAAGGCTTGCCCACCAGGAAGGTGGTTAGTCCCGAAAGTGTTTCAAACAGCACCAGTACCAGCAGCAGCCAGTCAACAAGGCGCGGATGCATCCTAGGCATTAAGAATTGATTCCAGCCCGAACGAAATAGCGATTGGGTCTAAGAAAAAGGTTTGTCTAGAGTGTAAAGGAACAGAGGGAACAGTGCCGTGGAAACTGTGCTTTTAGATTAAAGACTTCAGTGCAGAGACTAAAGAATCCAAATCACACTTGAGATTCTTGAATTTTGGATGGCGCCAGAGGTCCAAGCGCTGGATGCAACGGGCCTGGAGCAAGAAACGACCTCCCCCTTTGCAACATACGTCTGGCCACCCGCACTTGCTCTCAACCTCTAGGGTTCCTACAGACCACCCTTTTCTACATGGGACATGTAGACGAGATCCGGTTGTCCACTTGGTTTTGCCTGCCACAAGGGTTCTGCCTAACTTCAATTTCGGGTGGTCGATGCAACAAATAGCGTTGTCTGACCGCTGCCAATTTTCTTAAGTCGCGGATTGATATACTCGGAGCAGCACTTTTTCATGTTGGATCTGCTTTCCAGCATACTGCCCGAGTACTTCGGTCCGAAAGTGAATGAAATACAGCGCACCATGCATTCGAATTTTGCTGATCTGGGAAATCCGACGCTTACTCCTATTGCTGCCTCCAATTGCGCCTGCTAGCATGCGATAAGGACGGCAGCAGAGAAGGGAAACTGATAGCCTCCTGGCTCGTATGCGTCCTTGATTGCAATTTAATTCCCGTTTGCTACCGTCTGCCGCAAGTTAGGTTGCCTTGATGATTCAGACTTGGAGTATTTTGTGTACTTCCAACTCTTCTTTGCTTGCAATCTTTTCTTTTGCCAAGTTTCTGAAGAAGCTATCCCTATCTATTTCTTGGGTAATAGCAGGTTCTCTGTCAGTCATGATTTGCACGCCGGAGCGGCTCCCCCGCAGTTCATAGGTTCCGCTGTTTAGGTGGATAGTGGTCTGCATACAGTCCCAGTCCCGCTTCTTTGCTAAAAAGCGCGCTGCCTCCCGTCGTTTCTTGCCCCAGTCGGCCAGGAATAACTCACGCAAAGGAATGCAGCGAGGGGGAGGATCACCGATTTCAAGTCTTGTGTGGGCCATTTGCTGAGATTTGGCGACCATGCGATGCGGGACGGCCAGGGACAGCCCCAACGGATATCGAAGCTCTAAAGGAAATTCCTGCCAACCGGATCGCACACCAAAGAGTATTGCGGAAACCAGCCAGTCAGTTTCGGTCATCAAGGGATGTTGAAATTCGAGAAGCTCCGCACAGTTCTGACGCAGGAAAAACAGCGTCATCGCCCGTGAAAACGGAGTGGGGTGGCGTTCAAACATTTCGGTGATTCCGACCGCACCCAATCCAGTGAGAGATTCTAATGCTTTCCACAATTCCAGAACCTTCTGCCTTAATCGGGTTTCCCGCAACTGTCCAGACTTATCTTCAAGATAGTCGAGCACGACATCCTCTGCACTCGCGCCTTCGGGCCTTAGTTTCCACTCCGCAATTCGGTCTACGATTTCCCAAAAGAGTTGCACCTGCAACTCCTGAGCTGGGGTCAAGTCGGTAAGATTTTCCGATGCGGTGGAAGCCGTCCCCCGCGCCGGTCCCAGCCGCAGCCACTTTCCAAATCCGGCCAGAATGGGATCCTTGACCATGGCCCTGTCCTGGAAATCAGGATCAAAAGCAATCCGACAGATCTGAACACTAAGATCTCCTCGATTCGCGATCTGCGATAGCATCGCCATGATGCCTCCTATCGCGAAAGAATCCCCCAGTGGTGTGGGGCGTTCAGGGAGGCTGTCATTGGGTGGCCAAGCCGCTTTCAGAGCCCGCGAAAATAGCGACTTGACCGATTTTCGCTTGAATTCTGTCCACGGAACATTGTTGTAATCCCGCGCGTATCTGTTGCAGGCGGTCACCTCTGCCGGGGATCGAAACAGAATACTCTCGATCCATGCTGTGGGTAGCGGAGCAGGGATAAATACCACTTGCTCGGTGCCATCAATTTCGGTAGGAAAATCGATGGCCGCTATTTCATGACCACGCAATACCCGTACAGGTCCACGCAATTTGTTCAACTTGACCTGAGCCAGACAGGGTTTGATATGATCTGCTTCGCTCGTCGCTGTCTCGATTGCTGCGTTGAAGATCTTGTTGATGAAGAGGGGAATCCAACCGGGAAAACAGCCGAGAGTATCCCGATAGTACTTTGAGCCGAACCCACTTGGAGGCATGAGGAGGCCCGCCGAAAGCATGTACATCAGATTCAAATGATTAGTGACAAGTATTCCCAATTCAGGAACCAAGTCTCTCTCTAGAGGTCTTTGGTGTGCAAACAGCGGTTGGCTGAGACCTGCCATTACAGGGCCTCCCGTTTCAAAATGAATTCGTCGGTCGGCAGAATGCTGTCAACGCGGCTGGGCTGGCCTCTGGGCTTGAACATAAAGACATGCTCGCGTGCCCGTGCGACCATGACGTAGAACAGCTTCTTGGTAGCTTCCAAGTCATTGGACCGGATGTAGTGCTGGTTGATATCAGCCAGCATGACGTCATCAAATTCCAAACCTTTGCACGACTGTGCATTGATTACGATGATGCCACCTTGATCAAAACGTAGTTCCGGCCGATGTGTACCATAAAAGGTTTCAATGGGCGGCGGTCTGTTGTCCCATTGCAATTCCACCGTCTTGGACTGCAACGCTTCAAAGTATTGCTGTCTAACCTCGTTCGTCGGCGCAAGCACCCCTATTAGTCTGTTGGGCTGGCGATCAGACCACTTTAGGATTCTCTCTGCGACTGTATTTAGGCCCTTGGTAGATGCTTCGTAGTCAAAAAGGCAGGGCACTCTCGTTCGGCTTCGGGGAGGAAGTTCAGGAGGTGGACTGGCCGGGTCTCCCGTATAGAATTCCCTTGCCAGCCTCGCCACGGCATAGTTATTGCGATGATTCTGCGCAAGCTCGATCACATCAGAGCTGTCGATGGCAAGGCAATCCTGAATGTCCTGCCTGCTACTGTTGGTATCTGTAATTTGCTGGTTCTGATCGGAGGCCACGAAGAAATCTTCAAAATTAAGATTGACCAGCACTTGGTAGAACTCTGGGGGCATGTCCTGACCTTCATCAATCACCAAGAGGGGTCTGGCCGAGTTCACAGGAACTTCCATTTCTCTTACGATTGCTTGTACAGCCCTCCAGTCAATGTCGCGAAAGCTGGATCCCGGTCTTGGCGACAATTGAGGCACACTTTGATCCAAAGTCTCCTTGAACATGGCCCTGAACCAAGCCTGCCAAGTCATTCCAGAAAGGCCTTCGCCAAATAGCTGTAGGCTGGCCCTATTCAGAAGGTGGTTGAAAACCAGGAAGCAATAAGGCACGTGGTCTTGGGCGAGCCGCCGTGCTCTGATCAAGGCCAAGACAGACTTGCCAGTGCCTGGTCCCCCCACGATCAGATGTTGTCCTCGCAAGGGCAAAGCGCGTGCCTGTTCCTGTTCTTTGGTCAAGTCTTGAATGCCAGGCAGCTCGAATTTGCGGGTGGACATCAAGCATCTTTTCCGGCATAGTCCAGCAGCGCTTTAATACTTTCCTTGTCTTCGCGTTTGACGAAAGTTCGATCCAAGAGCTCATTACCATAGACACAGCTGGGTTCCGGGATCAGAACGCAGGCATGGCAAGCCGCGCGGTTGAGGAGGTTCGGACCTCGACCCGCGTGTTCGCCGCAAACTGGGTCCAAAGAACACCAAGTGGCAGCTTCAAAGGCAGAGACAATAAAGCGTAAGAAACGCTTTGGTGCAGTAATTTCGCCCAACCCACCAAGAGAACCAACTTCGTCTGGCACGGCTACATAGATCAGGATACCTGCCATTGGTTTCGAGCCACTGGCACAATAGATGCGTTCTTTGAGTGAAGCTGCCGGATAGCCTGCCTCTGTTTCGAACTTGCGTATCAGAAGATGCGCCAAAGTATGTAGTAGCAAGAAGCGGGGTGAAACCACCGTTTTATCAGCGGGACTGCTGACTGGACCGGCACGCTGTGCCATCACCGTGGCGCGGTTTTGCAATGCCGGTTGCTGTTCCCATCTTTGTAGGACCGATTCTTCCAAGGTGAAGAATACCCCCTCACCATACAGTTCCAACGCGGGCAGCCATCCTGTTTCGCCCGTGATGTCCGGCGAAAGAGTTTCCGGAGAATTGAGCCTGCAGAATCCTCGCATCACCATGATTTCCTTGAGACGCCGGACTTCAATCAGACGGCCAACAGCCTTCATGGCTCTACGAGGCATACCCCCATATTCACTTTGCATACCTTTCCAAGCCTGAGAATGATGTGCTGTAACGAAATCCTCGTCCTCGCTCAATTCCGGAAGCGGGTTAATCAAGGCGTGGTATTCGCCTTGAAGCAGTTCTCCGCCCGCAGTGGGTTGGCCGTAAAGTGGGTATCCTCTGTCAATTTCCTGCAAGGCGTCTTCGATTTCGCCTACCGTACAACGACACTGTCGTGCGATGTTTTGAAAAGCAGTCTTCCGTTTCAAACCTGACTTTGCCCGTTTCAAATCCCTTTGCCAGCGGGTGTTGCAATAGAGACGGTCGATAACTGTGCCTTTTCGTATCCGGGACTCCGGTGGAATTACCAGGGCAGTACTGGTCCAGGATTCATGCACGCGCACATCGTTGATACTCAAGAGCCACGCTAATTCCTCCGGCTGGCTTGGGGGTGCTTCCCTAATCCACGGCTGTTGCCCAGTTCTCGATGTATATGGCAAACGGTCGGGCAGCGGATTCTGGGATTCGCATTGCAAGCAACGCGCCTTATGTTGGCCATTCTCTTCAAAAAGACGCAGATAAGGAGTACCCCGTTTGGGAACACAGCGAGCCCCATTCGGGTTTATGTTGTCATGCGCGATCAAGTGCCACGGTGCATCCGCCATGTAACCTTTTTCGTGGACCATGATCCAGGGCACTTGTTCTAGTTTCCTATTGCATTTACCGTTGACACCGCCAAGGCAAAACCACGCTGTTTCAGTTTTCTTGTCCTGCCACGGAATGTAATGCAGTAGACCACAATGCGGACAGTGCATCCATTTTGGAAAACGCACCGCAGGGATCCAAGTTCCCTCGATCTTACCTTCATCTGTAATTCGAGCTGTGGGCGGAGGCCACAGCTCTTCTGTGATAGCCAACGCGCTCTTGACCCGTTCCACGTATTGAATGGCAGTGGGCACCTGCTCTTTTGGATACCAATATCGTGCGTCACTTACAGAAACCAGATACTGCTCCCCCCGCACTATGGATCCGACTGAGCATTCGCGCAACAAGTGGGAAAGTCGAATGGGAATTGTCTCTTCGCTCATGTGTCCTTCAAGACCCCAGTATTCTCCACATTTCGCATGGAGTGGAGTGTCGGCCATAGGCCTGAGTCAGGGTACTCGTGATCGCAGAGTAAACTGTCAGCACCCCTATCTCTGCCGCTGTAAAGGAGGGCACGTTTTTCCTTTTGACACCGCTTGGCTTCATAGTGCCATTGGGCGGCCAGTTCCGTGAGGTGTCTTGCTGTCGTCCCGATTCTATCGGGAGGTTCAGAGCGTCCGCAGCGTTCTGAAAGAGTTTGAATCACTTCCTGTGTCCATGCATCGTTCCTATCAAAGACGCCTGCGGCGTTGTTCCTGCGCAGTTGTCCGCCAGCGTGGCGGATGGCAATTACTAAAGCAGCATGTAAAGCGCGGGAGCGGACCTGATATGTGTACGGTGTGATGCTGGTGGGTTCCACAAAGCGATAGAAGGAATCGTGAAAAGGACGAAAATTCTCATAATGCGACAAGCTTCGAGCCTGGTGACGGTGGTAATTCACGAATACAAGACCCGGAACCTCAGCTCGTCCTACACGGCTGCTGGCCTGAATGTATTCTGCGGTAGTTAATGGCTGGCTGTTAACCACCATCAAGGCCAAACGGGAGACATCCAAACCTACCGAAACCATGTTGGTGGCCAAAACAACATCAAGGCAATCCTCCGTGCCCAATGGCTTTTCCAATCTGGCGAAAGTCTCAGCATTCTGTCTGGCGCTGGCAATGCTCGTGAGCTGTGCAATTCGCGCGTCGACAGCACGTCCGTCAACGAGGTTCGTGGTTGGGCTCCTCTCAACGCTACCGTTTTCTGCTAGGGCAGCACATCTGATGTGCGCCTGCTCTGCAGAGAGCCGCTGGGTCCAGCTCCGAACCTCTGTGACATAGGTGGTGTGGCTTTCGCCTACGGACTTAAGACTGACATGGTAAATTACTTGAGTCCACCATGCCTCCAGCAAAGCTTGTTGATCCGGTTGATTCTCGAATGCTTCCTGTGGTGCGACGAGAAGAGACGCTGCCAGAGGAGCCAAACATTGCTGTTTACCTAATATCGGAGCGAAGTAGCCGATATACAGGCGGCCCGGTTTTGAATAATCGGTGCGAGCGAAAAAGGAATCATCGCAAGAAAGACCTGGTGGGGGAAAAACTGCAAGATCCCGGCCATAAAGGTTCTTTGCTTGTTCGGCGGCCATCCGGATGGTTGCAGTCGAAGCGATGTATTTCGGCCGAGCACCACGTAATTGCAGCAGAGTGTCCAGAGCAGCTTCGTAGAGCCCGGCCACGGATCCCAAAGGGCCGGTTATCAGATGCAGTTCATCTTGTATTACAAGGGAAGGAGGTTGATACCTTGTGCCTTCGCCAAAGAATGCACCTGTCGAACTTTCCCAGGCCAGCCGGGCAAACTTGTCGATTGTGCCAATGAGAAGTGAAGGGGGCCTTTCGTAGAGGGCTTCATCAACGACATTGCAAGGCAAGGGGTTAAGATCATCGACTCCGAAAGCACAGTCTGAGTTGGTACAGTGGAAGTTGAAACTGATTGAAGAGGACCTGTAATTGACTGCCTCAAAATTCGTGCCGCACCAAGGACAAGCCGACAACACTAAGCCGTTTGGAGGTTTGCTACCGTTGTGGATTTCCCGGACCTTCTCCCGTGCCTGGTGAAACTTATTTGGACTAATGGCTGCTCCAACCCATATTCCGACGGTAATGGGTTCATGCCCTAGGTGGTCTGGTATCCCTTGGCGTAGCAGTTCCAAGGCAAAGATGATACGCGTAGCACGCACAAATTGCTGGGCCGTCAGGAGGCGTAATGTATAGCGCATTAGAGCGACGGTCCCACAGCCTGTGTCTGGATTAAGTAGGCGCCGCCATAGGATAAGAATGGCAGTTAAGCCTAGATAGGCCTCGGTCTTGCCTCCGCCGGTAGGGAACCAGATTAAGTCCAAGACATCTCGATAATCGTCGTCTTGTCGCACTGCGGATTCTAAAACCACTAGCAGAAATGCTAACTGGAAAGGACGCCATCTGTAATTTTCAATGACACTTTCCTTGCCGACCACTTGGTCATTTTGTTGCATCTGTTTGAGCATGGCTTGATTAGCCAACCGGAAGGACTGGAAAACGAGGTCATCCTCTGCCAACAAAGCCACCCCTCGCTGCATACGGGCGACGGCGGCTTCCATTCTGGTTTTGATTCGCTGCGCTGCTCCGTATTCATCTTCTTCTATGGGTGTGATCGGTTGCCCAGCAACCCAACCTGCATAGCCTGCGACAAAACGCTCAAGTTCCTTAATTACCTGATCCAATGGCTCGAATGCCAACAATTGCATACCCAGAACGGGCCAATCAGTTTCGGGCAGTTCGGTAGTGACTTGTGGAACTTCCACAGCCGGCATGAATTCAGTCTGGATACAGGGAAGGCTGCTCTCCTCCAAGGTCCAGTTGACTGCCCCGCCGTGCCCCACTGCATAGATGTGCCTACCTTTGTACTGGAGCTCTAGTTCCTGTTCTTCTTCTGTTAACAGGTTTCTATCCACTCGCGGGTATTCGGCTAATTCTCCGTCTTCTAGGAAACACGTTAACTGCGCCTCGAACAGGCACTTTTCGACTCTTTCTCTCGTGTAACGCCAATCCTGTATCTGTTGCCGGTTGTAGAGCGTCAGAGTGAAAATCGCACCATCTAGGAATGGACGGAAATCTACTTCTACGCCGAAGTGTGGAGAAGATGGTGTGTCAAATTGTTCAACCCCGGCCCATATTAGGTTTTCTTCTTCAAGGGGAATGCGCCTGTAGGCCTTTCTTTGAACTTGTTGGGATATATTTATCCCTTCTTCTTGTCTGTAGCAGGCCGCTGTCACCGTGATGTGCAAGCGAGGTCGGCCTTTTACAAAGCATGAGAAACCCACCGCCGAAGGAGGCACATAGCGCTTCTTTGCAGCGGGTTCAGCGAAGGCCTTGGCTGCCAGTGCGTCGCCGGCAGATTCTTCCGCTGCAGGGCCCTCCCACAGGAGTGCATCCGCAGGGTCAGTGCCTGAGATTCCCGGTCCAACAGGATGCAACACACCCACGGGATATCTGTCAAGAGGAGAATAATCCAACAAATAATCCTCGTCCAGTTGAACGGGGCCAATCATCTGTTGTCGGATCCAGTCTACTAAACGCTTTCTGGGTCCTGCGTAATCCATGGTAGTGCTTGAGGCGGGATGTATTCTTTTTTAGGAACTGCTGTCTGCAGTCATTATTGCGGATGCTTCGACGCTCACCAAATAGATAGACAGCCCTGTTGTCGTGCACAGTTAAGTACTTAACTGTTAACACCGTGCACGTACCAACAGCCAAGCTCAAGAATGGCTGCTTTAGGGCATTACGTCCCAGCCAACGGCATTCCCGTTAAGTACCGAGCCCGACCTGAGGAATATCTAGTGGACAAGGCCTTAGTGGCGATATCGGTCAGCCTCCTGCTATTCCCTTTCTGGTACTTACATTTATTAATGGCGTTAGATGACTTTGACGCTCTTGTGATTCGCCAAGGAACCCTCTGTCCTATTGCCGAATGCATCCCAATTACAGATCGATTGACTCTCAGGGTTCGATGTACAGGGCCCACTGTTAAGATCGTTGTTGCTACCCAACAGAACGGAATGTCAGCCGCATGAAGTCTCTGGCCGAAATCTTCCGAATCTTTCTACGCTTGGGTCTGACCTCTTTCGGGGGACCAGTTGCCCATTTAGGTTACTTCCACAAGACCTTCGTGCAGGAACTTCGCTGGCTTTCAGAACGGGAATTCTCCAGTTTGGTTTCCATCTGCCAATTCTTGCCGGGCCCGGCTTCCAGCCAAGTTGGAATGGGGATTGGGCTCTTGCGGGCGGGCATTGCGGGTGCTTTTCTAGCCTGGGTAGGTTTCATCCTGCCTTCCGCCGTCTTGTTGGTGGCTTTTGGATATGGTTTGACAACCTGGACGAATGTCATTCCCGTGGGTCTGTTGGCCGGCCTTAAACTGGCGGCCGTGGCTGTCGTCGCTCAGGCAGTATGGACAATGGCCAACAGATTCTGCCCTGACCGAGTGCGCCTTTCCATTGCCGTGGGAGGAGCCGCGGGGACCTTGCTGATCCCTACCCCTTTGGCACCCCTGCTCATGCTCGCATGCGGAGGCGTTGTGGGGCAATGGCTGAAATCTGACCCAGGAAAGGAGTCACATAGTGACAAAGAGATCCCGATCAGTCGCGTGCTTTCAATTGTCTGCCTCATCCTGCTGGCTTTGTTGCTGGTTCTGCCTCTAGCTCTGTCGCAAATGACCCCCGCTCTGGCCGACAGTCATTTACTTGACCTGTTTCATAGTTTCTTCAGCACCGGCTCGTTGGTATTCGGTGGAGGACATGTTGTGTTGCCGTTGCTGCAAGCGACGGTAGTATCACCTGGATGGCTCTCTGTCAATGAATTCCTAGCTGGGTATGGGGCGGCCCAGGCAGTGCCAGGGCCCATTTTCAGTTTGGCCGCTTATTTGGGTACCGTGTTGGGGCCAACGCCCAATGGTTGGCAAGGCGCCTTGTTCTGTTTGAGTGCCATCTACTTACCTTCCTTTCTCTTATTGATTGGCATTCTGCCTTTCTGGGCTACGTTGCGCAGCCATCCGCGCATGGGAAAGGTGCAGATGGGAATCAACGCCGCGGTGGTCGGCGTCCTCTTGGCCGCCCTATACAACCCGATCTGGAAATCTGCTGTCACTGATAGCCGGGCTTTCATACTCGCGGTGGCGGCTTTCACATGTTTGAAATACTGGCAGGTTCCTTCCTGGTTGGTCGTCATTTTGTGTGCGGGCTTGGGGTGGGTATGGCTGACGTAGCGGTTTAGGCATTCGGCCAATACTCCGACCTGATTCTCTCTCCTGCTGGCATGTAAATATGCAGTGGGCTACTATAACTCGCTCTCCAATCTAATTAGGGTGCTGAAAGCGGGAACTCCCTCTATGCGACCCGCTGGAGGGCGGGAATGGTTGGCAGATTACTGTACAGAAACGCAAAGAGCAGTTTCTCCCTCCGCCTGGCATCTTTCTGGAACCCAAGTTAACGGATAATTCAGGTGTCATGAAGTTTGGAAAGTACCTTCCAGTGACACAACTGCCAGGTACGCTGATATGAATCCTGCCCAGTTCCAGCAGCGCCAATCTTCCATGAAGACATGGAGAAGGAAGTATGAACGAGCTCCGCACAAACCCTTGCTGCTGCTCCTGACCTTGGGACTTTTTCACCTTGATAGTCCGCGCCTGCGCCCATATCGGGAAGTGGAAAATGAACTTCGAGCGCTCCTGATTCGCTTTGGGCCGCCTCGGAGCAAACAGGGCCCAGAGCATCCTTTACTTCGTTTACAAAGAGATGGACTGTGGGAATTACTTGGCTTGCAACCAAGTCACTTCGATGCCTCGGGGCAGTTGAGGCCCCACTCAGTGCGGGAGAGTGCGGTCGTGGGAGGCCTACCCGAAGAAGTGCACAATTTCCTGAAGGCGTATCCCTCCGAACTAAGGTAGCCGTGCAGTACTTGCTCTATAACCATTTCCCTGACAGTATGCATGCGGATCTTCTGGCAGCTGTCAATCTGGGAGATCTGCTATTTCCCTCGGTTCAAAGAGAAGAAAGCACACTGCTGACAACCAGACCCCGCGATCGCAATTTTCGGCCGAATGTCATCAGGGCTTACAACCAACAACGTGCAATCTGCAGCTACGATATTCGGCTGCAGGAACAGCGGATACGGCTGTAAGCTGCTCACGTTCTTTGGCATGCCAAAGGTAGTCCAGAGGAAATTGCCAATGGTTGGGCCCTCTGTGTCACCCACCACCGAGCCTTTGACCTGGGAGGGAATGCGTCCTGTACCCCGCCCGTGGGCCCGCCCAGATTAGAAGGACACGTAGATGGCCATCCCCGCTGACATGCAGACCATCCTGCAGGATGTTTTCGGTTTTGACGGCCTACGCCCCGGCCAGTCCCACATCATTGAAACGGTGATGCGAAACGAGCATGTATTGGCCGTGATGCCCACTGGGGCCGGAAAATCCCTGTGCTATCAGCTGCCCGCCTTGGCGAGGAAGGGGATTACCATAGTGATCTCCCCCCTAGTGGCTCTGATGCGAGACCAAGTGGCCGCCCTGCCGTTGGCTGGGGTGGTGGCGGAAACCATCAACTCTAACCGGTCGCAGGAGGACAATTTGGTGTCCTGGCGGCGAGTCACTGAAGGGGCCTGCAAGATCCTATACTTGTCCCCGGAACGCGTGATGACGCACCGCATGCTGGATGCCCTGCGGAAGCTGCCCATTTCCCTGATTGCCGTGGACGAGGCCCACTGCATCTCACGCTGGGGACCCTCCTTTCGCCCGGATTACGAGACGCTGGATCACCTGCGAACGGTATTCCCCCAAACTCCCCTGGCGGCGTTTACAGCAACGGCGGACCGAGCCACCCGCGCCGACATCGTGGAGCGGCTGTGCAGCGGGACCGACCAGCAGCTCCTTGAATTTGTGCAGTCCCGTCCCGGATACAGCGGCATCATCTACTGCCTGTCCCGTAGGGGCACGGACCGAATTGGCGCGCTGCTGCAGCGGCACGAGATACCCTCCGCCCCCTACCATGCCGGTCTGGGGGCCGCTGTGCGGGAGGAACACCAGCAGATGTTCATGACCCGCCCCGGCAGTGTGGGGGTGGCCACCATTGCCTTCGGCATGGGCATCGACAAGCCGGACATCTGCTACGTCTATCATGCGAACTTGCCTGGCAACATCGAAGCGTACTACCAGGAGATCGGGCGAGCCGGCCGGGATGGCCTCCCCGCTGAAGCCATGATGGTGTATGACCTAGACGATGTCACCACGAGCCGCAGATTCATCGCCCAGTTTTCCGAGGATCCGGAATTCCTGCGGCGGGAGCATCAGCGCCTGGATCTGCTGGTGGGGTATTGCGAGGGGACCGCGTGCCGGCGCACGGCCCTGCTGGGTGCCTTCGACGAGGAGCAGCCCGATCCTTGCGGCCACTGTGACAACTGCCAGCACCCACCCACGCTGGTCGAGGGGCTGGAGGTGGGTCAGAAGGCCTTGTCAGCGGCGTATCGGACCGGCCAGCGGTTTGGGGCCGCCCATCTGACCGATGTGCTGCGCGGTCAGAACACGCCCAAGGTGCGACAACACGGCCACGACCTCCTGCCTACCTTCGGCGTAGGCCGGACGTTCACGCAGCTGGAGTGGCGTTCCATCATCCGCCAGTTGGTGGCGGGTGGGTTCCTCGACATAGATATTGCCTCTCATGGGGGTCTGCGCATCACGGAGTTGGGGCGGAGTCTGCTGACAGGCGACACGGACTTCTCTTTCCGCCCCCCCACTAGGACCGGGAATGGGTCCAGAAAAGGGGAGAGTCGGCCAGCACAGCCCGTCCAGGAGCTGTCTGCCGAGGATCAGAGTCTGTTGGATGCCCTGCGGGAGTTGCGGTTACGATTGGCCCGAGACTGGAATGTTCCGGCCTTTGTGATATTCACAGACATGTCCCTGCGCGAGATGGCGCAGCAGCGCCTTCCGCCCGCCAGCACTTTCGCTATGTCTGCCATTCATGGTGTGGGCCACCAGAAAATAGCCAGTTTTGGGGCGGAGTTCTTGGAAGTCATTGCGTCCCATGGCGACACCGCTGAGCCCAGCACCGCGCCCCGAAGAGGGGAGAGTCGGCCAGCACAGCCCGTCCAGAAGCTGTCTGCCGAGGATCAGAGTCTGTTGGATGCCCTGCGGGAGTTGCGGTTACGATTGGCCCGAGACTGGAATGTTCCGGCCTTTGTGATATTCACAGACATGTCCCTGCGCGAGATGGCGCAGCAGCGGCCCGCCAGCACTTTCGCTATGTCTGCCATTCATGGTGTGGGCCACCAGAAAATAGCCAGTTTTGGGGCGGAGTTCTTGGAAGTCATTGCGTCCCATGACGACACCTCTGAGCCTGGTCCCGCGCCCCGAAGAGGGGAGAGTCGGCCAGCGCAGCCCGTCCAGAAGCTGTCTGCACGAGGATCAGAGTCTGTTGGATGCCCTGCGGGAGTTGCGGTTACGGTGGGGCAGGACCCAGCGGGCGACCCCCCGCTGCAGAATCAGATCCAGCAAACGTTGCAAGCCCGGCTTCCGGTATTTCAGGCCACTGCCCAGATCCGTGATGATTTCCGTCTGCCCGCCCGGTGGTACGCAATAGGCCTCCAGCATCGCCGGCTGCCTACGCAGATCGTCTTTCTGGCCGGCGCGGGACACCCGGGCGTAGCCGAGGGTCAGAGCGTTGGGGGTCTGGCGCTGCAGCAGGTTGTGGATGTCATATTACCGCGTGCCGCCACGCGTAATGCGGGCGGGAACCAGCTCGCCCTGGACATGCCATTCCCGCCACACGGGTGGGGTGGTGCCCAGGAGTTTCGCCGCTTGACCAATCTTGAGGTTCCTAGGTTCCATACCCCAAATTTGAAGCTGTAACTACAGATAACGGGATATCTTAGTACACTGTATTAAACCCCCACTTCAAGAACAAGCATCACACGGACGACGGCTTTACCGTGGCCGGCAAGGTGCAGAGCAGGGACCCCCCTCTCCGGGTACCGCGTACCGGCTGGCTGCGGCTCAAGGGCCGCAGACGAGTGCCAAGTGGTATGCCGCCCGCACCTATGCGGTGCCCCCGGACGCCGTGAAGCCGAAGCCGGCGTGTTAGGGTTGGAGCGCAATGTAGGACAGGCGACGGGCAGCACGCGGACGATCGATCGCCTGACGGATCAATCCCGGCTGGAGACCAAGGTGCGCCGGTCGCAGCGAGAGCAAGCGCGCAAGCACCGGGGATCACGGCGGCACAGACGGATCGGGGCCAACAGACAAAGCTGAAGCGCAAGCAGAAGAACAACCGCGCCAACGAAACGCATCACATTAGCCGGGCACTGGCCAATAAGGCGTATACCCTCGTGGTAGCGGACTTGAATACCCAGGGCATGACGCAATCGGCCCAGGGCACGACAGAGGCACCGGGTAAGAAGGTAAAGGCCCAGGCCGGACTCAACCTGGTGATACTCGGCAGCAACGGGAGCCAGTTGGTCTTGCGGCTCGCCTGCAAGTGCACCCTCTTGGCCCAGGTGGACCCGAAGCATACCAGCCAGATGTGCCACCGGTGTGGCCATACGGGTAAAGAGAACCGGAGATCCCAGGCGGTCTTCCACTGCGTCTCCAGTGGAATGCGGCTAGCAATATTCTGGTACTGTATGAACGTACTGTGGCCCGAGGGACAGGGGCCCCTGCACGGCGAGGAGCGTTCCCGTTAGGGGCTCCCCTTCCCCGTGAACAGAATATACCTGTCAAGTTAGGTATATAAGCCCCAAAATAATAATGGCATTTGGGTACCCTTTTCTTCGCTGTTGAAAGAAGCTCCCACGTGCTGTCAATTCTGGCAATGTGGACAGTAAAGTTCGAACCAAACCGCTGGTTCCCTTTCTGAACGGGTAGTTAACACGCACCAGATTAGGAAACCATATTGCCCATTGTGAATGTTTCGACGGTTCCCGTGCTAATCTTGTCTGAGATCAACTGTTTTCTTCCACTCGTAACAAACATGGAGGGCTACGACCAGCCCTAAGAAACATTTAATCAACAAGGAATTGAATTATGTCGGGAGAGCACAACAAAATTGCTGCAATGTGTTTCGCTAACAATGTCAGCTTGGTACAAAGCGGCTGTAAGAATTTGACTCAGGAACAGAGTTTGGCACCAATGTCGTTCGACCACAATTGTGTGAACTGGTCCTTGGGCCATCTTCTTAACTACCGCAAATTTATGTTGAAGGTGTTGGGGGACGAAAGCCTCAACTGGTCCAAGCAGTTGGAAGATACGTACGACACCGGCAGTGAAGCCGCAGAGTCCACCAGAACGGCGGCCCAAGGGGCCACATTAGAGACGATGTTGGCAACTCTGCGGGAATCCCAAGACTTGCTGGAGGCGTCCCTGAGTACAAAGGACCTGGCTGAATTCCCAGGAGAGCATGAATTTTTTGGGGGCAAACCCACTCCGGCCAAGTCTATTATTGAATTCTTGTTGTGGCATGAGTCAACCCATGCTGGAGAAATTACTGTGCAGGCGGCGGCAGCTCTGCAGGCGGAAGACTGAATTCGGTATCCGCACTGGGATTCGATTGTCTTCTGGCTCAATTTAGTGCTTGATTAGGGGAAACATTAGCTAACAGTCGGCAACGATAACTGGATGCGGCAGCCTTTTGCTCTGGATCCCCAGATCTAGGACGCACACTCCAGTTGTCTTGCACTCATACACCTCATTCCGGCTAACCCTGGCTGCGCCACTGTCGTGCACACGCCAGCACCATACTGGCCGCGATCGCCATCAGCGCGGCGAGCACATTCAAGAGGACATCGCGGTAATCGAAGAAACGGGTGGGCAGAAAGGTCTGGATGCTTTCGTCGAGCGGGCCGACGAAAGCCGTTGCCAGGACTGCGAGCAAAGCGGGCATGGAGACGCGACGACCCTGGCTGGCCCGTTCCGTCAACGCTTCCTTAATTAAAGTGACCAACACGCCGTACTCAATTAGGTGGGTGCGCTCCTCCGCGAACGCCATCCGAGTACATACCAGAAGGTAGGCAGCCAGGACACCCAGCATTACGCCAATCTCAGCGTCGCGCGGCCGCGTCTTCAGCCCTTGCGTGAGGAAGGTGGCCCCAAGGGTGTGCGTGCGGCCTCCCGCATCACCCTGTGCCAGGTTTGCGCGGCACCCCCATCCTATAAATACGAACCGGCATGCGGTTAGCTATTTCACTGCACTGTTGTACGGGATACCCTTGTTAACGGTAGACTCCCCTCCCTGGGTCCCTACCTCCGCGGGCACAGCATATACAATCGGCTTTACCGCGCCGACTATCTTTCTTTCCTACAGGAGATTCCCGCTGGCAGCGTCTTCGACGAAGATCACGGTATCCAGAGTGTATGGAGAGCCATTTCCAGTTGAAATAGCAGTTGAACTTGAACTCGAAGCCGACGATACACCTCTGTTAGCCTGAACTCTTAGCCGGATTCTGTGCTTAAAATACCCTTACTTTTCTCCCAAACATAGCAGGGGAGGTGATGAAGAGGCCAAAGGAGTATTCGGCTTGCAAGTTGAATCGAATCGGTCCGTTAGCACCATCACCGGTCCTGCAAATGGTAAATCGAACCACTTGGCTAGCTGCCGGGGGACAGGAGCACAACTTGGAGCCACTCAAAGGAGTCCTTGACTTTATCCGAGTACGGATACAGAAATCCAACGGACTGTCTCTTTGACATATGAGCTGGTGACGATTCATTCAACGCAGCAGAGAGTTCAGAAGGCCAGTTCCTGTCAAAATCTTGACAAGCGGTGCAGGAATGCGTGTAATCCATTCTCTTTGCTGCCTGAGTCCTTGCTCGGGAGAGACTATGTGATGGCTTTGTATTGGGAGACGACGAAGCTGGCGGCAGGGAGTTCAGGTTGAGGATTCGTTGCAGGGCTTCCATTCATGCCGATACCTGACTGACATTAAACTGTTGCCGTTCTTCGTAGAAATGAATCATATGGACAAAGTCGGAGAGGTGGTCCTCCTTGCCGAACTGTCAAGGGGAACTCTTTAGGCACCGAACAATTAAGATAACGATATCCGATCCGAAATTCCCTCAAGAACGCTAATATGAAGCCCGGCCAGTTCCAGCAGCGGCTCTCTGACATGAAAACATGGAGCAGGAGGCATGAACGCGCGCCGCACAAGCCTCTGTTATTGCTCCTAGCTTTCGGATATTTCCTACAAGGCCATCCGCGCCTACGGCCCTATAGGGAAATCGAACGTGAATTGTTCGAGCTCTTGGTCCACTTCGGACCGCCTCGGGTAATTCACCATCCAGAACAGCCGTTGTACCGCCTCCAAAGAGATGGGCTGTGGGAATTACATGGCTTGCAACCAAGTCATTTCGATGCCTCGGGGCAGTTGAGGCCTGGCTTTGTACGGGAGAGTGCGGTCATGGGAGGCCTACCCGAGGAAGTGCACAGTTTCCTGATTGAGCATCCCTCTGAACTTAGGCTAGCCGTGCGGTACTTGCTATTTAACCATTTCCCTGAGGGTATTCATACGGATCTCCTAGCAGCCGTGAATTTGGGCGAACTGTTAATTCCCACGGTTCAAAGGGATGAAAGTACGCTCCTGAAGACCAGAACCCGAGATCCTCGCTTTCGTAGAGATGTCATTTCCGCCTACGGCCATCAATGTGCTATCTGCAGTTATGACATTCGTTTACAGGATCAACTGATGGGACTGGAAGCTGCACACATTCTTTGGCATGCCAACGGTGGTCCCGACGAAATAGCCAATGGTTTAGCTCTCTGTGTCATTCATCACCGGGCCTTTGACCGCGGCGGCATAGGATTGGGAGACAATTTGGAATTGCTGGTTTCCTCTGCCCTACGTGGTCAAAGTGAGGCCTGGAGTTACTGGTTCGAAAGATTCGCAGGTCAACCAATTAAGCCTCCCTTAGAATCTTGGCATCAGCCAGGTACTGATTTCCTACAGTGGCACCGTACCCAGGTATTCCGCGGCGTCGAATAACTCAAATAACTCAGATCCCAGCAGTTCGGAAAGGGAAGAGAATCAAGGGTGATTAGCTGGAATTTTTCCTTTCCTGTGCTGGTTGCCCCAGTTCGACCCTCCGCAGTAGACTTTAATCTGTGTCTCTTGTTCCGCGGCGGTGCTTGCCTCCGAAACTACTCCTAAGGTTGATCTGGACTTGGGCGCAGGCGAGGAAAGCTTTGCGCAGGGTCGGCAAAGCCCGAGGTAGGCACACC
The DNA here is from genome assembly GCA_965221225.1 of Caldilineaceae bacterium. Taxonomy (GTDB): domain Bacteria; phylum Chloroflexota; class Anaerolineae; order Caldilineales; family Caldilineaceae; genus Bin34. Next base: position 1,347,247 of record CBDCRV010000008.1, on the reverse strand, counting down.
TGCATCAACACGGAGATTGACGTGCAGTTCCCCTAACCCCTAAGCTTTATTAAGCTGTAACTAGCTACCTACTTCAGAGCTCCAGGGGAAGGAGAGAGGTTTTGCTCTGCAAGGATCGCCTAGCTTTCCATAAGCGAAACTATGGAAAGGTCACTTGCAGTGTTCCACGCGGGGCAGGTGATCCGGTAGCGCAGGCAGCCGAATTTCAACATCACGGATGTCTCCGCCTGTTACTGCAACGCGGACTGCCAGCGTCCGACCGGCTGTAATTCCATTACCGTTGTACCAGCCCACCCAACTGCAGCCCGGACCGGCCCAGACATCCAATGTGAATGAACCGTTGGGTACCCCAATGGCAAACGCCCCATCTGGCCCTGTGCGACCAAACCCACTAGTGTGACAACCTGCTTATGTTGGGTAGAGTTATAATGGGGGTACGTACTCCTACATCGACCTTCCCATATCATGTCTGCCAAACGCCATATTGTAACTTCTGACCGAGAATGAACGGACCCAATTGCAAGCCCTGGTGCACCAGGGCCGAGAGCATGCCTTCCGCCGCCGCCGGGCGCAGATTTTTCTGCATGTGGATGCCAGGGCATGCTGGGGTCCGGGCCGCACTACGGATACCGCGCAGATTCTGACCCTGGGCAGGACCACGGTCGAGCGGGCCCGCCGTGCTTTCACGCGCCAGGGCCTGATGCCGCGGCCTTGCAGCCGCCCGCGCTGATCATCCCCGCCGGGCGCCAGTTTGGTGCGGCGCGCCGAGGCGGAGCTGACCAAGATGGCCTGCTCGCCCGCGCCGGCAAAAGGCCTCGGGATGGACATGAAACTGCTGGCGGACCGGCTGGTGGAACTGCAGGTATTGGTAGACGATCCCGGGAGACCGTGCGCGTGCCCTAAAAAAAATCGGCTGCAGCCTTGGAAAGTCCGCAGCTGGTGCCTGAAGACGGAGCCCGATAGCGATTTTGTCTGCCATATGGAAGAGGTACTGGATACCTATCCAGCGCCCTCTGGACCCCCAACATCCGGTGGTGTGTGTGGACGAAGTCTCCCAGGTCTTGCATCAGGAAGTGCGCGCGGTTGTGCCGGCACAGCCAGGTCGGCACCGCCCGCCAGGACAATGAGTACCGGCTGCGTGGGCACGGCCGATCTGTTCATGATCACGGCGCCACTTTGAGGGCTGGCGGCGCGTGGAAGTGACTTGCGCGCCGCACCAAACTGGATTTCGCCCAGATCCTGAAGGACCTGGTGGACGTACACTTTCCGCAGGCGCAGCGGATTACCTTGGTCTGTGACAACCTGCAACACGCACAAACCCGGCGTCCTGTACGAGCGCTATGAGGCCCGCCACGGCCCGGCGCATCGCGTGCCGTCTGGAGTGGGTCCACACCCCCAAGCATGCCAGCTGGCTCAACTTGCCGAAAAATCAATGCGCTCAAACGCCAGGCGGCCCGAAGGCAGGTTCCCGGCGCCGTGACGCATCAGGGCCTGCAGTTGGGTCCGTTCGCCTGGTCAGGTTAAACGGCGTTTGGCAGACTGGGGGCCCCCGTGAATTGGCGCTTCACGACCGTGACGCCCGCATCAAACTGCAGTCCCTGTACCCATCAGTAAGCAGGTTGCTACACTAGTTTCTAGCGTTCCCTGCCAAGCCCACAGTTCAATCCCTTCCAGGGGACTACCATCCGGGCCCGTTACAATACCGAGAATCCAGGCAGTGATGTCTTCGCCTATGGGGTTGTGGCAGGATGAAGTAACCTCTGTGTCACCAAAAACCTCTTTGATCAAGCTCTCAAGCTCAGGATCGTAGGCCTTCAATTCCGCGCGCGTGTTAACGCCGTTGTGAATCCAGCCGGGTGGATCGTTCAGTCCGAACCACGATTGGACTCCCTCCGCCCAATACTCATCTCTATTCTCGGCGGCATAAGTACTCGCCCAGAGCCCCGCGATCATGGCGGTATCGTATGCGGCATTGAGGCGTTCAAGGAATTCTGCGCCTCCCGGAATTCTTTCAACCCCGAATTCCAAAGCAGTGTGAGCCATCTCGTGTACGAGAATGTCTTCAAATGCATAGGCGTCGACTGCATAGCAGAGCAAATTCTCTTCACTGGTGCTAGTAACCGGGCGAACGCGGGAGGGACCGAAACCGCGTCCACGGGTGTCCCAATCGGTACCCGGGTACACCTGATACAGATCACTGTATTCGGGAATGTCTGTAGTTGCTTCTGATTCAGCCATGATTGCCAACCGCACCCCCAATTCGACTATGCGAGCCCGCAAGTCCGGCCGGTTAATGAGCATTTCATCGATGATGAATGATGCCTGGTACAAGGCAGCGTCTGGCACTTTCGATGAAGAAACAATAGGTAACCCTTGCGCGTCTAGGTATTTCTGATAGAAGGGGTCCAGACCCAAAGCGGCTGGAGGAAGAATTACTAGCGTAGGCCGAGACTCGTAATTCAGATCAAGGTGTTCCCGAGAAGTCCCCAAGGCTATTTCTGAAAGCCAACCCGTCTTTTCGTTCGCTGTTTCCACTCGATACCAGTTGGGTAGGAAAATGAAGTCTGTAACTTTGAGAATACATACAGGGACGCCCGCATCCAGGATCAATGTTGGGTCCCAGAAACTGTCAATTGAAAAAAGGGCTGTCTTGTCGTTCAAAACGTACATGACGGTGCCCTCGCACTGTGTTACCAAGGATGAATTGGCTGTCCAAGCAGGTTTAGATTGGAGGACTTCAGGCCGGGCGCTCAATAAGAACAAGGCAAGCAAACAAATGACTGAACTGCGGAATGGGTGCGTTCTCTTCATGATTGCAAGAAGTGGGATTGCCAATTCAACACCCTCCTAATTGTCTTCGAACCAGGAATTGGCATGCGCTTTGGGGAGCAAGAAAGGTGCTGGCTGATTCCATGTAGTAAGGACCTTAATTCCATGGCTTGCAGCTCGAGAATCAAAAAAAGGCAGGTGTGGGGCCTGGGCTATCCCTGCAAGGCGGTTTCGCCGGGCTATGGTCATAGACAGGGGTCCATCGGATGTGGATGTGGCATTCATCTTCCCCGCAGGCTTGTTTCACAAACCAGCCTAGCGGTTGTTCCATACTTCAATGATTCCTGGCCCTGCGTTCTGACACTGCTACTTTTCCCGACAAGCCACGCTCGAAGGTCCCATGAACGGTTCAAGAAAATTCTTCCAAGCCGATCTTGGACCTCAAGTTGGACCTGATGCCGTAGGCATTACTTGGAAGGAATCGGTCGGGACGCTGTGTAAGTGAATTCTAGGTAGTTGCCAGAGTATTCATTGCTCCGAACTAGCAATAAATTCCCGAGGCTATACGCGGGGAAAAAGGATCTACATTAGAGGCTTGGCAGAGCATGTACTGTGATTCTGCCATCTTGGTTTTTCTCGCGTCCACCGCTGCAGGGCGGCGCAATGCCAGTAGATTACGACCAAAACAGCCAGTTAGGGGTACGTCAACCCGATACCGTTGTCGACAGAGATTAACAAAGGTTTGTCTTGAAGAATATCCAGAGGAAAGTAAACCCAAAGACTTATCTAACTGGGACAACTTGAGGCTGATTCTGTGCCTGCCTCAGCCAGGTCTCAACTACCTTGCGTGCAGAAAACTCAGGGAATCGTATACGGTGGTGAAGGTTACCCTTTGATCCCGGTAGTTATTACGCCTTCCATGAAATAGCGCTGCAAAAAGAGGAAAACGATCAAGCTGGGAATGCCCAGAATGGTCATAGCGGCCATCCCGGGAGCGTAACTCTCAATCTGAGTGCGGTTCATGGTAACTGGGGCAAAGGCAGCCATGCCGATAGGCAGAGTCTTCATTTCTTCCGAGAATGTTATGAGCAGCGGCCACAGGAAGGCATTCCAATTGGTCGTAAACAGCAGCACGCTGGCGGCCACGATGGTGGACTTGGCCAGCGGCAGGGCGACCACCAGAAAAATGCGAAAACGCGAGGCACCATCCATGGCGGCGGCTTCTTCCAGTTCCCGAGGCAGGGAAAGGAAGAATTGCCGGAAGAGATAAACGCTGAACACTTCGGCCAAGGGGGGCAGAATAAGCGCGCTGTAGCTGTCGGTGGCCCGAAGTTCCAGAAAGGCGATAAAGCGAGGCACAATCGTCATTTCCGTGGGAATCATGAGCGATGTGAGCAAGGTCATAAATAGGAAATGCCTGCCCGGAAAATTCATACGCGCGAGGGCATAGCCTGCGGCGGCACCTAGACCGATGCTGGCGAGTGTAATGGAGGTTGTCACCAGCATACTGTTCCAGAGCCATCGCACAATCGGCTTCTCGAACACAACGATGTAATTGTCCAGGGTCCAATGTCTGGGGATCCATTGAATCTCCTGGGTCATGACTTCGCCTGGCAGTTTGAAGGAAGTGGAAACCATCCACACAAAGGGCAAGACCCACAAATAGGCTACGACTATGCCCAGCAGCCAGAGCACGACTCTGCTCGGCGTAATGCGACTGGTGCCACCAATCACTCTTTTTACATAGGAGAGCATTTTTACGCCCGGTCTCGAATCACGCGTAACTGAATCAAAGTGACGATCAGGATGGTCAGGAAAAGCATGATGGACAAGGCGGAGGAATACCCCAGCTCCGTATTCATGAAACCCCGTTCATAGATATAGAAAATAATGGAAAAGGAAGCTCCAGCCGGTCCGCCTTGAGTCATGACGAAAATCTGGCTGAAAATGCGGAAGGCACTGATGATTTCCAAGGTGATGACCAGGCTCAGGGCTGGCCTGATAAGAGGAATGATGATGTACCAAAAGCTCTGCAAAGCAGTTGCCCCGTCAATAGACGCCGAATCCTTTAGTTCAGACGGTATTTCCTGCAAGGCGGCCAAGAGAATGACCATATGGAAACCCAGATCCCACCAAATCGTAGTAATGCTTACCGCCCACAAGACCCAATCGGGGTTTGTCAGCCAAGGGATGAAGGTAACCCCAAACCTCCCGAGATATTGATTGATGACTCCAAATCGGGTGTCCAACATCCACACCCACACCAGTCCAACCACAGTTACGGAAACGACCCGTGGGGCATAAAACGCCAGACGCGAAAGCGTAAAGCCGCGCATGCGTTGATTTACATACATGGCGAAAAGCAACGCCAGGAAAGTCGTGCACGGGACGATGATCAATGCTAGCTGAAATGTGTTCACCCAGACCTTTGGCACGAAGGAGTCATTGAACGCTCTTACGTAATTGCCTAGCCCCACATATTCGGGGGTGCCGATAATTCGCCACTCTGTGAAGGACACATAGGTGCCAAAAATGATGGCGCCGACGGTGAAGAGAAGAAAGGGCACGAAGAAAGGCAAGACGTACAAGTACGCCGACCACTCGATACGCTCGCCTTGCCATGTCATTGCACGCAAGCGAGCCCGCCACGAATTGGCGGCTGGGACGCTAATAGATGTCATATTTGCTGATTTCTTCTTGTTCCCACAGTCCCATCATGGTTGCCCAGCTGTCTTGGGCAAGGCCAAATTTCAGGAACCCAAGTCAGTCCCTATGCTTATTGACCAATCAAATGGCTCCACGGTCGCCGCGAACCCTCGGACTGCAGAAGCCCAAGATGACAGCGCTGAGTACTGAGCACACCTACCGGACCCTTCATGAAGGGTCCGGTAGGTGTGGGGTAACTTCGTCTTATGTTGTTTGCAACTACGCCATCTCTTCGGCCAGCATCGTGTTCCAGGTCATGCAGAGCTCATCAACTCCTTCGTCGATGGTCTTATCCCCCTGCCAGACCGGATCTATGATGCGGTGTACTAAATTCGGGCTGGTGTAATACTTGAAGTCGGGAGTGGCAATGATTCTGGGTGGCACGAATGAAGCGAAATCCATTCCTTCTACAAAGGGGCGGCGATACTCCCATCTGTGGGCCTTATAGTCTTCCCGGGCCAGGATGGACTTGCGGCAGGCAGCTCCCCTTCCTTCTGTAGTCCATAAGAATGACTCATCAGATAACCACTTCAGGGCTTGGGCCGACCGGGCATACCGGTTGGCATCTTCCTGTATATACATTTCCTGCGATCCCAGGCTGAGTCGCGTAGCCAACTCACCGCCAATATTGGGAGTGAGCTCGACCGCGAAGTTGAGGCCTTGTTCGATGTATCCATTCAGTGTCCATGGGCCCGTAATAAACATGGAACCTTCGCCCGTACCAAATGCTTTGTAACGATCCGAAACGTCACGTGTGGCGATCTTGTGTTTATCAAACAGGTCCAATACCCATTGCGCTGCTTCCTTGGCCGCTTCAGGATTGATGCATGCTGCTGTCAAAGCCTCATCGACAATGCGGAAACCCATCTGGTGGGCCACAAGCCCCCAAATAAATGCCACGTGCAACCCGGAGCCCGTCATCAGAAAACCGGAGCGCACTACTGTATCCCCGTCTAACACGGTCATGGCCTTGGACCATTCAATCAATTCATCGTTGTTTGTCGGGGGGCTGGCCGGGTCTAATCCCGCTTCCTCGGCATGATCCAAATTGATTTCCATCTGCCAGGTCATGGCATCAAGGGGCATATGATAGAGCTCGCTGCCGAACTGCGGATAGCTGCTCCGATTTACAGCTAGCTCTGTAAAGTCATCCCAATCCAAGCCGGCGTCGGTTAGATGTTGTCCAAGTGGAACCATGACACCGTCCGTAACGAAGTCGGCTCGCTCACCGGCATCAGCCCATCCGAAGTCGGGGGCTTGCCCAGTAGCCGCTGACGCCAAAACCTTGGTCTTGTATTCGTTGGAGGATACATCCAGCTTCTCAATCTGAATCCCTTTGTCCGCATTAGCGTCATTGAAATTCTCAATGTGTTGGCCCCATACTTCCGCATCGGAAGCGCTGAGCCAGCTCCAGTGATTGACAAAATAGGTTTCGGCCTCGGGCATGCCTTCCCCACCTGCCGCTGGTGGTGCCATACATGCCGATACCAAAGCTGCTCCACTGACAGTCGCTGTCAGGGCCAGAAACTGGCGCCTGCTTAATCCATTTCCCATACTGAATCTCCTAAATGTTGACGAAAAATAGCGACCAAAACAATCGAAGGCGAGAAATGCCACCCGAGATACAAACTGCTACGGGAAACCGACAGCAGGGACGTGGTATCTCCGATGTAAGAAAACTGGACTTTTATGCCCCATAAAGAGGCGAGAGGCCAAGCCCAGTCCTATTACGGCCCCCTGGTTTCTCCCGTGCTCCTCAAGAGGAATTAAAGACAACGATGCACGGGTAAGGCCCCTTCAATAACAAAGGCATTTTATCATAAATAAATAATCGCTAATTTGTTCCTGTTATCAACAGCTGGTGAAACGGGTTCAAAATCCCTGTCACTGGCAGGAAGTGTCGCCCCAAATGGATTCTTCCCATTAGAGGATTTACGGATCTGGGACTTGCCATCTGTCTCATGGGAATCCGAGAATACACACCAACTGAGTTTGGTTTGGGGGCTAGATAGTTGAAATTATCTCCGCCGCGATGAAGTACTTAAATGCTTGAAAATGACTATGGGATTCCGGGAACCGAGCTTCTCCTAAAACAGAGGCTCCTCCCTTTGTGGGACTAGCCTTCCTTTCCATCCCGCGACCTCTCCGGAAATCCAAGAACCTGTCAATCCAAACGGAAACGAGAAGTCAGCATGTACTGGATGGGTTCATCGTCCTCGCTGTATTCATGATAGGCCGCCACGATTGTGCCGTCGGCTGTTTGGGTCACACTGGGGTAGCCAATATGCCAATAAACGGGATCGGAAGGAGGCCCTTGTACACAGTCCCGGATTATGAACTCATTTGCCACATCCCAGTCCACCCCGTCAGATGAGATGCATCCGCGCACACCCATGGGTTGGGCGCGGTATCCGTAGACAGCCAGCACACGGCCATCCTGCAATTGCAAAACGTCAGGCGGGTAGCCCCAGATGTTGGTACGGTGAGGGGGCTCCCATGTGATTCCTCCATCTACGGACCGCGTAAACCACATATTGTCAAACCGAGTGGGGCGCACTGTAGCCCGCATCATGCAGACCAGAGAACCGTCTGCCAGCAACGCTACCGAGGGTTCTTGAAAACTGATAATGTTGGCTGGGTCATAAGCTATGGTGGACCAATATTCCCAGTTTTCGCCGCCATCGTCGGATCTCAACATGAAACAGCGTGTGCTTTCCCCATAGGAGAGGGCTCTCCCTGTGAAACCGGCACTGCTAGGGGACCCCATTAGAGGCATGAGCAGGCCGCCATCCGCCAATTCGATGATGTGGCCAGCCCCGGAGCCCCCACACATGTAGGCGCTTCCTCCAGAGTCTGCGATGGGGAATGTATTGACAGGAATGGGTCCATTCCAGGAGTCCCCCAGATCTGAGGACTGGAAGACTGCATAACCTGTCTGCCGCTTTAGCCGTTCAGATCCGCCCCCAGTTACTCCGTACAAGGATTGTTCATCTATGCGTCGCAATGCGGTGGGGGCCATAAAGCTGCACAGCCGCGTATGCATAATCACCGTGCCATCGGAGAGCTGCGCCAAAGCACAATCCCAGTTTCCCTCATGTTTCGAAAAGGGAAATACGACTCTCATGCTGTCAACATTCCAAGAAGACCCGTTGTCATTGGAGCGGATGGTGCAGGACTGACCGCTATCTGCATGAAGGCGCCCGCGTTCCTGATTAAAGCCCAACAGCAGTTCGCCGTTGCTCAGGTGAATTATGCTGCCCTGGTTACAGGCCTGATCCATGTCTTTATAAGCAAGTGTGGTTTCTACTTCTATATTCGCCATTTTCATTCTCCTGCTAGGTTAGCCGTTCCTGCCCCTGGGGTAATGTCGAGTTCTGTATGGGCGAACTATTCAGACGAAAGCTACTACCAATCGCCTAATCCGGCAAAGGGGTATTTGGGAGGAGGAGCTTTCTCAATGGCTTGGTTCATGAATTCTCTTGGCTTAACCTGATGCTTCTCGTGCCAGTCAGCTTTGAGGCGTTAGCTAGTCACTCTCCCACGGTCCGAATTCTTCTGGTTTGAGGGCTTCACAAGCATCGCACTGCACATTGGCCTGTGGTGGGAGGATCGGTCAGAGCAAATGGATCTGGCGCTTTTCCGAAAGCCACACTCAGGACCCAAGGCCCGGCGCATGGTGTGTCAAATGCTTCAGAGGCCCTGTCCTACAGTCTGCAGCTGAGTCAGACTTAGAGTAATCGTAGAGAGAATGACTACATAGGCAAGGGGCGGGATCAATGGGAGGTTAGTTCAGGCGGAAGAAGCGTATGTACAGACGATGAGCTTGAGGACCAAGAAATTCTCAGCTGTCCCTTTCGCTAACCTACTTGCTTCTACCGAGGTCAACGACAAGGATTGCAGAAATCATGACAGGCCGTAGGAAAATCCAGTGTCCTGTTCAGATCTCATTCGGACAACCTCTATGAAAGCTTTACGTTCCGTGTATTTCGACCTTGATTACACTTTGCTGGATAGCAGCGGCAACCGAGAGAACGTGGTTAATGTCTGTAAGCAGATTTCAGAGCTCGTGGAAGGGCTGGAACCGGAACGACTGATGAGAGCAAATGGGGATGTCTGGCCGGTTTACTGGGCGGAAGTGCAAGAGGACTGGGAGCTGGGATTGACAGACAGTGTCAGAGTGGCCCGGGAGGTATGGAGCCGAACATTGCATCTTTGCGGTTGTAGATCCATTGAGATCATTGAAACGGCTGTGCGAATTCACAAGCAGATCGAAAGGGAGGGATTCAGGCTCTACGCGGATGTTGTAGGAACGATCGATATCCTCAAGAAGGCCGACATCCCGATGGCATTGATAACCAACGGTCCCTCAGATTTGCAACGAATCAAATTGGAAGCCCTGGGTATCGAACATTGGTTTGATGTCATTGTCATTTCAGGCGAGTTGGGCAAGGCAAAGCCCGATGCGTCTGTCTTCGAATTCGCCATGAGACAGATGGGGGTGGAACCCTCTGGAGTGTGCCACGTCGGAGACAACCTGTTTACAGACGTGGCAGGGGCGAAAGCTGCCGGCCTTTCGGCTGTGTGGCTCAATCGGGGTGATAAGTCTCTTAGAGAAGACGATCCAGAGCCACATTTTGAGATTGGAACACTGGCAGATCTACCCGAAATATTGGGACTCGAATGAGAAAGACTTTGGTTCAGGTAAGGTCTGCTGCTGGGTCAAGTCCAAAAGCCTTGACCCCAGTTTCAGAGGTTCTTTCTCCGCTTCCCGCTAAGTCGATCCTCTTTGAGAAAGTGGCTTTGACATTGGTGGGTTGCATAGTCCTCTGAGGCCGCGAAAATCTCACCTCGATCTGAGATTGGCATTTCCGCTTGGTCAGCGGTCAGACCTAGCCGATTTTCGTCCCATTTTGGATTTACACCGTTCGTGATCTGAAATAGTCTCTTGTAAGAACCCACGGGGGGCCAGCCCTTACGAACCTGCTGGCTCCTCTTTCTGGTTCTGTGATAAGGCCATGCGACCAGCTGATACCCGGTTTACTTCCTTACTTCCATCCCTCGTCGGCCATACCCAGCCTGGGCCCAAATGGTGGGTGGTGTATGCGCCTAAGCGGTCGGCATGGAAGTTTGTCGAGTTATCAGATCCGTTTCGACCCGTCTGAAGGCAGCGTGGATCGTCTGGATCAATTTCTTGGTGGAGGTGTAGCTGCGGATGGGCATTTCCTGATGCTTGACGCGTCCGAAATAAGGCTCGATGTCATTCAGTTCCGGACTGTAGGGCGGCAGGAAGTACAGGTCAATCCCCTCGTCCCGACCCAGGATGGGGGTGGTATCCAGCACCGCTTGCAGGGCCCGGCTCTGCAGCAGCCCCCGTTCCCGCGCCAGCTCCAGGCTGCGCACAAAGATGGCACGCATCTTCTCATGCAGGATCAGTTGCGCCCGGAAATGCTGCAACGTGCGCTGGGCAAAGGGCTGCGCGTACGCATCCACACCCAGGGCCACCTTCCAGCTCATATCCACCGTCGCCCGCCGACGCGCTTCCGCATCACTCACCTTGTCATGCGCCTGCAGCAACAGCGCCGTGGCCATCAGGCTGGGCGGCTTGCTGGTGCGGCCGTTGTCTTGACAGTACAGATCCGCGAACTCTTCATCCCGAAACAGTTGGCCCCGCAAGGCGGCCAATTGACCATAGAAACTGTCTCGTCCCACCAGCTCCAGGAACAGCTGATCCGCCTCAAACAGACCTCTCTGGTCCTCACGCTTGCCCAACATGGCATCCGCTCCGTTGTGTTGTCTGCCCCACCTCGCTCACGCCCTCAATTCTAAGCTGACCGGCTCTGGAGGGGGACTTTCCGATTGGACTTCTAGGACATCTGATCCTCCCGCGGACGGCTCTCTGGGGAGCGCTCTCGGTTATATTAATATAGCAGAATACTGGTTGGCCTTTTGCTGTGACACGCGGGGTGATCCACAGTCCGGCCTAGGGTGTTCTGCTGTGACGTTTAGGGCCAATTTCCCTCGGCTGTCGGCGCTCCCTACACGTGCGCGAGGGGTGGACCGCCGCCTGGGTACCAGAGGGGTGTGAAAAATGGGGGCGCTTTTGGACCCCTGGCCGAGGAGATCAAATCCGTGATGATCACCTGGTTGAACTTGGCCGTCGTTGGTCATTTTGCTTAAGGAACCTCTGAGCAAGACCGGTTTGAGCGAGTTTCAGGCAGCCGGTCGGCTGCAAGGGCCCGAAATTGGGCCAGAATCGGCGGGAGCGGCGGGAATCAGGGGTGTTTCAGGGGGTCCCAGGCCCTCCCAGGCTGGAGGCCGTCTGCGCCCGCTTTGGGGCGCGTGCAGCCCGCGTCAGGCGGCCAGACAGGGCGCCGCGCGCAACAGATTGTGGAATCCCAGCAGCAGGGCCAGTCGTTGCCGGTTTTTGTGCTGGCCGCGGTAGCGGACCTTGTCATAGCCGAAGTGCCGTTTCACGCTGCGAAACGGATGCTCCACTTTGGCCCGCAGCGAGGATTTGGCCTGCTCCACCCGCGCCGCCGGGCTGTCCGGGTCCAAGGTGCGGCGCACCCCCGGCCGCAGGGCGACGTGCCAGTGCACGTCCCGGTCCTGGTGTTCCGGCCGTTTGGGGAGGCCCTGATAGCCGGCATCCCCCCACACCAGGCGTTCGCACCCGTGCAGCAGCTCCGGTACCGGGGTCAGATCGTGCACGTTAGCTGGAGTGGTGACCAGGCTGTGCACCAACCCCGACACCACGTCCACGCCGATGTGCAGCTTCATGCCGAAATACCAGTTTTTGCCCTTGCGCGTCTGGTGCATCTCGGGATCCCGGGCTTTCTGCTCATTCTGGGTCGAGGAGGGGGCTGCGATCAGCGTGGAATCCACGACTGTGCCTTGGCGCAGGCGCAGTCCGCGGGCGGCCAGATGCTGGTTGATGCGGCTGAGCAATATTTCCCCCAGGCCGTGCCGCTCCAGCAGATGGCGAAAGTTGAGAATAGTGGTTTCGTCCGGAATCGCACCCCCCAGGCGCAGACCCGCAAAGCGCCGCAGCGATTCCATTTCATACAGATCATCTTCCATCCCCGGGTCGCTGCGATGGTAAAAGAGCTGCAGGCAATGCACCCGCAACATCACCGCAAACGGGTAAGCCGGCCGACCTTGGCCGCGGCGCGGGTAGAACGGGGCAATCTCGGCCTCCAGCTCCTCCCACGGAATCAAGGCATCCATGCGCGCCAAGAACCGCTCGCGGTGCGTGGTCTTTTTCTTCTGGTTATATTCCAGTTCGGCACAAGTGGGTTGCGGGTCCATGAGCTCTTCCTCTCCCAGCTGCAAGCTATATAACTATAATATGTTGCATCCACAGTCGCGACTTATTCAGATCTTCCTTAATATATTCATAAGAATTCTTATGAATATAATCTGTGCTACACTTCCGCACCGCCACAGAACTGTAGACCGCGGTCTGCTGCACGCCTGACCGCTCCGAAGCCAACAGCGACCACGCCCTGATTGCCCTTTGGCTGCAGTGTCGCCGCAGTGCCAATATACGCGAGGCCTACGCCGGCGATGTTGGGGTCTTCCTCGACCATGCGGGGCAGCCGGCCCTGAAGGCCGTTACGGTGGCGATGGTACAGGCATGGGTCGATGACTTGGCAGCCACACTGGTACGCAACTCCGTGGCCCGCAAGCTGGCCAGCCTCAGGTCGCTGCTGGCATTCGGCGCCATTACCGGCTATTTCTCATACAACGTAGGGACCGCCGGGCAGGGCCCGGCGGTCGCGAACCAACTGGGTTAATGATTCCTCTCCGAGCACGGCACCCTGAACCTGCTCTACTACGCGGGCCTGCGGGTTTCCGAAGTCCGTGGTCTGCAGATCCGCGACATTGCCGCACAGCCCGATGGCGGCTGCGTTCTGGCCGTTCATGGCAAGGGCACCCGCACCCGCCATGTGGCGTTGCCGGACGGACCTGCCCTGAGCCTCGTTGCCCTGGTTGACAAACAGGACCCAGTCGGCTCGGCCATCCGCACTGCCAGCGGCCGGGCCATGACCCCGCACGGGGTGCGCCAGGCGATGTGGGCTGCAGCCCGCTGAGCCGGAATCGTTGCCACGCCCTCCCCGCACTGGCTGCGCCAGCCACAGCCTGGACCGTGGCGCCCCGGTGCGTGTGGTGCAGCAGACCCTGGGCCATGCCTCGTTGGCTACCACCAGTCACTATACCGATGCCCGGCCCGGGCAGTCTGCCGGGGCCTATCTGGCTGCGTAGCTGAACTGTGATCCTTGAGCGTCGCAACAGATCATCTTGGGTCGGGGGTCGAGGTGGGGTCCTATCGGTCGGGGGGCCCGGCATAGGGAATCAGCATCGAAATCCACCCACGAATTCACCCCTTGACTTCGCTTACCAAGAAGCGCCGCCGGATTGTGGCCCGGATTGGGAGGGGGTATGCGCGCGGTGGAGAGCGCTCGCGGCCGAGGCCACGGATGCTGGGGAGCCTACTTCTCGCAGAACGGCTCGAACAGACGGCTGGTGGCCCAAACCCAATTGTTCAACTCCTCGCCGGCGTCGTCCCACGGTACGGGCAGCAGGTCCAGGACCGCCTCGATGCTGCCGCACTGGGCATAGAACGACTTGCCCAGCAGTTCGGCCCATTCCGCCACGGCCGCCTGCCGCTGGAAGTAGCGGTCCATTTCCCCCACCTGTTCCCAAGCGATGTCGGCTGCGACCTCCACGACTTCGGCCCGCTGCAGATCCCTGTAGCGCAACCGGGCGGTGGCCAGCCATCCTTTCGGTTCCTCGTCCAAGGGCCGGACCTCATAGAGGGCGGTCACGTCGGAACGAAAGCCGATCTCGCCGAAGTCCTCGGTGTCGTCGCGGAACGTGTCGTCGGCTTTGGCCCGGTTTTCGTAGCCCAGCAGTCGGTACTTGCGCACGTTTTCGGGGTTAAACTCGACCTGAATGCGGGCATCACGCGCCGTCTCGTGGAAGACGGCCTGCGCGGGTCCCTCCAGGAAGGCATCCTCGGCCGCCCGGTCCTCGATGTAGTGATAGGTGCCGTTGCCGCGGTTGGCCAACCGTTCCATCATGACGTCGTTGTAGTTGCCGTCCAGCCCGACGCCCACGGTCGTCAGCGTGGCACGGCGCTGGGCGTACTCGTCCACCAGCTCCAGAATCTCGTCGGGGCCCGTTTCGCCCACGTTGCCCACACCGTCGCTGAACAACACTAGGCGTACGTCCCGACCGCGCTGCATGTCGTGGGCCGCCGCCAGCTCGTAGGCCAGCCGCAACCCTGCCTCGGCATAGGTGGACCCGCTGGGCTGCAGGCTGCGAATGGCCTGCTCCAAGTCGGGGGAGTCCTCGGTCGCAGAAAATGGTTTCAAAACCTCGGCCCAGTCTCTGTAGGTCACCAGGGCGGCCTGGTCGGCCGGATGGCTTTGTTCCAGCAAACCCAGCATCACTCGCTTCGCCGCACCCAGGCGGTTGTCGTATTCCATGCTGCCGCTAACGTCCACGATGAAGATCAGCGACACCGGGTCCCGTTCTTCGGGAAAGGCCGACGCCGCCACGCCCACGCGCAGCAGCACGTATCCCTCCGGCGCGAAAGGCGCGGGCGCGGCGTCCAGATGGAGGGACAAGCCTTCGGTCGAAGGTCTGTAACCGCCACCAAAGGCGTTCACATATTCCTCGGTCCGCACCGATTCAGGGTTGGGCAACCAGCCGTCGCGCAGGTAGCGCCGGGCAACCGCATAGGAGGCGGTGTCGCCGTCCAGGGCAAACGTCGACAACGGATCCTCGTCGGCATCGACGAAGGGGTTGACTCCGTAGTCCTCGAAGTACATCAGGGGCAACGGCTTGTTGTTCGGGTTGGCGGTGCCACCGGCTTCGGGCAGCAGGCCGTCCGTAGCGCCGCCCCTGCCGCCTATAGCCATAGCGCCGCCCATCCCACCACTGCGCCCTTTACCGGCGCCAGGCACGGGTGTCGGTGCTGGCTCGGCTACCGCCACTGGCGTTGGGGGCGGAGCGGCCGGGGTGGATTCAACCTCTACTTCGACCTCAACCGTCTCGGCCACCGTCAAAGTTGCTGTGGCTGTGGCGTCGATGTCGGTCAGGGGACCGTAGATCCAGACCTGTTTGCCCGTGGCTACGGGGTGCATGACCTGCAGCCAGTCGCCGACGGCGTTGCGGCCCGTCACATGCATCTGGTCGCCTTCACGCACCTGTCCGTCTGTCGCGTAGTCAGTGCCCGGTCCGCGGCGCAGGTTGACGACCGATCCGGTCACCGTGACGGTCACACGCTCGGCAGGAGCGGACAGGGCAGGCAACTCCGGTGCGGGTTCCACCGTTTCGGGCGCAGGCTCCGATTCGATTGTGGGTTCCGGCTCAGGCGTTGGCGCCGCCGCCGGTCGCGGCGGAGGCGCATCTGCGGGCAGTTCGGTCACGGCCTCCGCCGCGGTGTCCGTCAGGGCCCCAAAGATCCAGCCCGGTCGGTCCTCGTGTTCGATCTGCAGCCAGCTGCCGTCCACGTTGCGGCCCACCACCGTCACCTCGTCGCCTGTGGTCAGCCAGAAGGCCACGGGATAGTCGGTACCGGGCCCGGAGCGCACGTTGGCGTTCTGGGTAACGATCGCCATCAGGTCCTCTGCGGCCGCCTCCTGTGCAGGTTCCGCCACGGGCGGCTCGGCGGGAGTCGGGGCCGGGGTTTCCTCTTGATGGGCCGGCATGCTGCAGCCGCCGAGCAGCAGGACCAGGGCCAGCATTGAAATCAGTGCGCGGAATAGGACGCGGGGATGAAACATAGGGGTAGGGGTTCAGTTGGATTCGGTGTTAGCAAGAGCCGAAGTTTCGCATTATGCCACCGGATGAGGCTGCCGACAAGTCGGCAACGCCGGATGCCTTTGCCCTGCTCAACTTCATCGCGGCCACTCGGTTGAGGGCCGGGCGCCTTACCGTCATTGATGCCACCAGCGTACAGCCGCAAGCGCGCAAGCCTCTGGTGGGACTTGCCCGGAAGCACGACTGCCTGCCGGTGGCCATCGTTCTGAACATGCCGCAAGCCCTGTGCCTGGCACGCAACAAGGATCGTCCCGAACGGTCAATTGGCACCCACGTTGTGAGTCGGCAGGCCGCGCAGCTCAAACGATCGCGGCGCGGGTTGAAACGCGAGGGTTTCCGGCACGTGTTCGTGCTCAGTTCGCCTGAAGAGGTGGAAGCAGTCACCATTGAGAGGGTGCCTTTCTGGACCAACCGGCAGCATGAACACGGGCCCTTCGACATCGTCGGCGATGTACATGGGTGTTTCGATGAACTCATCACACCTTTTGGAACGACTCGGATAACGAATGGAGACCCGTTCGAACGCCGCCGGGGGCACCGGCCTTTCGGCAAAGCATCCGCAGGGGCGCAAGGCCGTGTTCGTCGGCGACCTCGTGGATCGGGGCCCGGACGGCGCCAAGGTACTCGGACTCGTCATGACCATGATTGCGGACGGCGCGGCCCTTGGCGTCGTGGGCAATCACGAGGCCAAGCTCGTTCGCAAACTCCGAGGGCAGAACGTGCAGGTATCCCATGGGATGGCGGAATCGCTCGCACAGTTGGAAACGGAGTCCCCGGAGTTTCGGCAACAGGTTGCTGCGTTCCTGGATGGACTGATAAGCCACTATGTGCTCGATGGAGGGAACCTGGTGGTGACCCACGCCGGGATGAAGGAGGAATACCTGGGCCGTGCGTCGGCGCGTGTCCGGGACTTCTGACCTCTATGGCGAGATCACCGGGGAAACGGACGAATTCGGACTCCCGGTGCGCGCCAACTGGGCGGACGGTTATCGCAGGAGGGCGATGGTCGTTTACGGCCATACACCGGTCGTGGAACCCTCTTGGCTCAACCGGACCATCAACATTGATACGGGTTGCGTATTTGCCGGCAAGCCGACCGCGCTCCGGTACCCGGAAAAAGAACTAGTGTCCGTTCTGGCGGCGCGGGTCCATCACGAACCCGCGAGCCCCTTGGTCGAGATCGCCAGGCTGGCAGAGTCCTTTGTACCATCCGCGGATCGCTCGGCCCACCAGCTTTTCCTTGACGATGTAATCGGAAAGCGTGTCGTTTCGACACGGCTCCGCGCCAATATCAAAGTACGGGAAGAGAACGCCGCGGCGGCGCTTGAGGTGATGAGCCGATGTGCTTTGGACCCCCGCCGGCTGGTGTACCTCCCGCCCACCATATCCCCGTGCGAGACTTTCGAACTTCCTGGCCTGCTCGAACATCCAGCCCAGGTGTTTACCTACTTCCGCAACAACGGCGTGTCCCAGGTGGTCTGCGAAGAGAAACGCATGGATTCGCGGGCCGTTGTCATGGTTGGGCAGGATGCCGCCGCCATCGAACGGTGCTTTGGCATCGCGGGCGAAGGCGTTGGCGCCTGCTACACGCGTATCCGGACGGAGGTTCTTTGACGACCGTACGCTTGAGGCTCAATTTCTCGGGCGTATCCGAACAGGCCTTGCGGACGCCGGTCTTTGGGCCGAACTGGGGACCGATTGGGTAGTCTTGGACAGTGAACTCATGCCGTGGTCCCTCAAGGCGCAGGCACTGCTCCGCGAACAATATGCCTCAGTTGGGGCGGCAGCGAGAACCAGCCTTACAGCCGCCGCGTCCCTCCTCCGACAGGCCAATGATCGCGGCATTGATGCTGGTGATGCCTTTGTCAAGGTTGAAGAGCGGCTGAGCCTCGCCCGGCTCTACAGCGACTCCTACGCCCTGTACTGCTGGCCAGTGACGTCGCTCACGGACATTCAGTTTGCACCGTTTCATCTGCTTGCCAGCGAGGGCCAAGTACACAACGACAAAAACCACCTGTGGCACATGGAGGTGGCCGCGCGCCTGCACAAGGCCAATTCGGCACTGTTCCGGAAGACGCGGCACAAGGTTGTATGCCTGGACAACGAGGAAGAAACCGAGGCCACGCGCTGGTGGGAGGAACTGACCGGCCAGGGCGGCGAGGGCATGGTCATCAAGCCGCTGGCCTTTGTCGCGAAGGGCAAGTGGGGCCTGGTGCAACCAGCTGTGAAGTGCAGGGGTGCCGAATACCTGCGCATTATCTACGGGCCGGAGTACACAGTGCCGGAGAACCTGGAATGCCTGCGAAACAGGGGTCTATTCAGAAAGAGGTCCCTTGCGCTGCGGTAGTTTGCGCTGGGCGTGGAGGGCCTGCAGCGTTTCGTGGAGCAAGAGCCCCTGTACCGGATACATGAGTGCGCTTTCGCGGTACTCGCGCTCGAGAGCGAGCCGGTTGATCCGAGGTTGTGAACAAGCTCCCGTCGGCACGGATTTCACTCCAACGGCGTACTGAGTTCACGCTGGAACTGTGTTTGGCGTGGCCGGATCGGCTCCACGTCCCTGCCCAGCATGCACCCGACCGGTACTCGGTGATCGGCGATGGGAATTCCCACATAAACCTCTCCGGACGGGAGGTCGCCGGCCTCTATCACGGCAACCTCAGGAGCGAAAGGCACAGAGTTTGCAGCGGACTGGTGTCGGTCCCCTTGCACTGCTGGGCTTGCACTTCGCTGTTGAAATGTGTACTATGTAGTACACATAACATTCGGAAGCTACCTTCGGAACGCAAGAGAGCAGCGCAGGGAGCGGGAGCGGACCTACTCCCTGCGTCAGGTGGCCCTACGCATCGGGGTGGAACCGCCTATCTGAGCAAGATTGAGCGGAATGTCGTTCCTCCGCCCTCGGAAGGCACGATCTGGCGGTTGGCCCGCGACTTGGAAGAGGACCCCGATCTGCTCCTGGCCATGGCCGGTAAGGTGTCAAGCGACCTCCTGGCCGTCATCCTGCAGCGGCCCCGACTCTTTGCGGATTTGCCGCGTCAACTGAAGGATGCCCCCGACCACGCGATATTGATCGGCGTGCGCGAAGTGCGCGACGGGGATTGGTGACACGGAACCGTACGGTTCAGGAAAGGAGAAAAACCACATGATTGTCCTGCGAGACGACCGCCTTGAGTTCCGATTTCCGGAGGTGCACGCGATGGCCAGGTGTTCGATCAGCTTCATGCGCACGCTGCGCCTGCCTGACGACAATCGAAGCTATCCGCTGCCGCCCGGATTGGGACACTTTCCGCTTCACCACGTCGACGACTTTGGCGCCACGGTTCCACCGGCTTGGAAGCGGCATGGTGGTGTGTTCCTGCCCATGTACCAGGCCGAAGCGATGTGGATCAATTTCAACTGCCACTATCCCATGGCCCTGAAGATCGCGGCCGGCAAGTTGTGCGCCTTGACGGGTGAGTCCTGGGCACCGGAACTGGTACCAGCACCACAAAACTATGTGGTGGTGCCGGACCAACCCTGGTTGGATGGGTTCTGCATCGGCCAGGACCTGATTCGCCTGTTCGTGGCGATGCCCCTGGGAGAAGGCTACTCCGCCGAGGAGCAGTTGACCGAAGAGGCTCGGCATGGCGGTCTGCAGATCCAGGCCTACCCCATGAAGGCGGATGTTTACAAGGCCCGGTTTGAAATACCTAAACTACAACGGTTGTACGCACCACCGATGGCGGAGGCTATATATGCGCCTCCCGAAATGGGGTTGGCGCCGGGCGGCCTCATGCGGCAGGAAGTCTACGATGACAACTACGGTCTTGAAGCATGGGATAAGACCGTCAGTTCCCGCTGCTTCGTGCACATACTGAATAGTGTCCAGTACCGGACCGTGACGGGGAGCAACCCGCCTTCGGCGCCTCCCTCCGCCGTGGACTATGCCGAAGCCGGCCTGCCCTGGTTCGAGTTCTACGCCAGTGACTTGGTGGCCCTGTCAGGAGCGGCAAGCCTAGCCGGCCTGGACAGTGTCGCAGCCCTGAATATCAAGAAGGGAGCAGGCGTGCTGGACGACAACGAGTTGGTTGAGCCCGACAAGGTGATCAAGTTGCAGAAAGGCCAGGTCCGGGAGGGGGAATTCTGAGAACTCAGCTTGCGCGCGTGAGAATTATGAATGCGTATAATGGCGAACCGCAGGCAACCCGCCTGGTGCATTAACATTCACATGGGATGGATTAAGACTGGACGGTTTTCAGGAAACTACCGACCACATGCTGAATTTTGACCAAGCCCTGACCATTCTCCGCGACCGTGCCACAGACCTGTTTGGCATGGGCCGATCTGTCGAGCGCTTGATGCAAGCCGCCCTGACCAAGGAACCAGGCATCCTTGGGGATCGCTTTGAGCACGTGTAGCTGTGGCACGAATGGCCGGGCCGCGATGGGCTGGACACCGGCATCGATTTGGTGGCCGAGGAGCGGGAAGGGGGCTTTTGTGCCATCCAGTGCAAGTTCTTTGATCCCCACCGACCCGTACCCAAGAAAGCCGTTGACCCATTCCTGGCGAAGTCGGAGCCGACGCAGTACACCTCACGCCGAATCATCCCTGTGGGCGGAAGCCGGCTCGGGTTCACTCTCCAAAACAGGGGTAGTTTGGTTGCGGATACAATCACAGGCTGCCGGCTACCGCAGCTGTGAGCCGTTGGTCATGTTCCCGCCGCCACCGCACACCCTCTGTCTCGTCGACGGCGATGGTCGCTACCTGAACGCCTCGGAACGCGAGTACGATGACCTCGATCCCGTGTTTGGCAGGCTCCGTCAACTGCCGGTTGTCGGAGCTGACTGATGCAAGGCCGTAATGGCCATATGCACCGGAACGTAGGCATGGACAGCAGCCAGCAAGCATTCAGCGCAAAACTGCGCGGCCCGGGTTTCCGAACCCTGTGGATCACCTGCGTCGTCGCATTGACCTGGCTTCTGACGGCTGTGCCTGCCCTGGCCCAGGACGCTGGGCATACGACGGTCGCCTCCAACGTGCGGCAGGGACCGGGCCTCGACCACCGGGTTCTGCGGACCCTGCCGGCAGGGTCCGCCGTCACGGTGATTGGCCGAAACGTAAACGGAACCTGGTTGCAGCTGGAAGGCGGGGCCTGGATCTACGCGCAGCTGGTGACCTTTGAAACGGATCAGGCCGGGGGCACGGTAACGACGGTGGGGTCCAACGTTCGGCGGGGACCCAGCGTCGACTATCCGGTCCAGGCCGTATTACCTGCCGGTACTGCGGTCGCAGTTGTCGGGCGCAATGCCGCTGGAACCTGGCTGCAGCTGGCCGACGCCAATTGGATATCCGCAGCGCTGGTGACCAACGTTCCGCGCGGTCTGCCCAGGGTCGCACCCGATTCGCCTCCGCCTCCGGCACCTGCGCCTGCGACCCCGCCGGCTGCTTCTGGCCTCCCGCCGTTGCCCGACCATGCCGCCCTAAGGGCCTTCCACCTGCAGGAGATCAACGCCTTGCGCGCCACGCACGGCCACACGCCCCTTGCCCTGGCCTGGGGTGGTCCTGCGCAGGTGCATGTCAATGAGTTGGCGAACGGCGGCTACGCGTCCCATTGGGACCGCGCCGGCCTTGCCCCCTACATGCGCTATACGCGGTGGGTGGGCGATGGCGCGGGCAGCGAGATCGTGTACTTCTCTCGGGTGTCCGGGCTGGGCGGCAGATGTGCCGCCGATCTGTACGATCTACGGGAATGGCTGTCAGGGGCCCTGGGGAAACTCGCCGGCAGACTCGGCATTCTGGAGACGCTGCTCATGCCCCAAGCCACCACGGTTCGCATTGGGCTGGCCCCTACCTGCGATCATCTCGCCCTGGTGTACGTGGTCGGACACGACCTGATCCGGTGGAGGGAACAGCCCTACCTGGATGCCGAACGGGTTCTGCACCTTGAGGGCGAGATCGACCGGACGACACGCTTGGATAGTTCGGCCTACGTGGCCGTCGCCTGGGAGCCGTTGCCCCAGCCGGTGCCGGTCCACCACCTGCTGGAAGCGACGGGCTGTTATACGCTGCCCCGACGCGTGGCCATCGTTGCGCGCCGCGCACTCGCTGGCCAAACCGTCCTGTTTGTAGGCTCGCGCTGTCCCAATCCCTGGCAGGTCGAATCCCAGGGCAGGGACCACATACGCGAAACCTACAGACTTCCCGTGCGGCAAGCCCGCACCTGGGAGACCAGGGTGACGGACTTCACAATTGCGCTGGACCTGCGCGACACGATAAGCGAATACGGCGATGGCGTCTACACCATTAGCGTTTGGGGAACGTCAGGTGCAAAGAAAACGCTCCTTAGCTTCTATTCCGTGGTCGTTGGCGACCGGCCGGACCTCGACTGGTAGGTAATGGCCGAACACCTCGTTCAGGTCATAGCGGTCTTCCCAAATACTCCCAAACGGTTGTCTGGTTTGTGTGGGAGCACCCAGCCAGTTCGGCCACCCTAAGGCCGTCAATGTCAAGCAGCACGGCCTCGCACACGTCGCATACAAGCATGGCGGAGAAGTGTCCGCCAATGGTTGATTTTTCAAAATGGGACGACGAAATCCTCGGGTTCTGAAGGACTATCTTCAAGTTAAGGTACGACGTCTTTGTTATTGGGCCATTATTCTCCCTTTGCGAGCTACAATGGTTTGGACACTTTTAGATGTGCCTGGCTGCCATTGACTTGCCTGCAAACGTGTATGGACCATGAAATCGACGTACTTCAAGTGCTTTCAGAGGCCATGATGCCATACTGCAGGAGCTCCTGAATCTGTGCCTGGAATACATGTCGGTCCAGGTCTGGCGCCAAACTGGCAATAAATCGGTCCAGCAGCAATTTATTGTGGGCCAGACGCTTGGCGTTGGCCATGGAAAAGCGCCCGATGGGGCCTTTCTGCACATAGCGCAAGCGCAAATGTAGTTTGAGCCAGGTCAACACTGTCATCACGACATTGAAATGGGAGTGCAGCCGGGCCTGCGAACGCGCCTGACAATGGGTCAATCCCAGGTGTTGTTTGCCATTCCGAAACAAGAATTCAATCTGAAAACGGGCCTCGTAGCTGCGGAAGATTTGGACGGGGTCCAGTGCCAGGTCGGTGCTGAAGAGGAGCACGCCGGCGGCGCTGTCGGCCGCGGCGGTGCGCGGCCGCACATAGACCACCTGCAGCCAAGCCTGGAAGGCGCGGTGATGCAGCCGCCCATGATGGAGGGTCACCCTCTCCTCCTCGAGATGCAGGGGCGGGAGACGCGACAGATCCTGAGGCTGGAAGGAGCCGTCAAAGCAGCGGGGCCGGCCCCGTCCGCCGCGGCGAGGTCCCAGGTAGGGAAAACGCAAATGGGCATTGCGGGGCAGACGGCCGAGGGCATGCAGACCCAGGTCGCGGACCGCCTGCACATAGGCCTTCGTGCTGTAGGCGCCATCGGCCACGACATGGTGGACGGCAGGACGGTTGACCTCCGCCATGGCCTCTCGCAACTGGGCCACAGCCTGCACGATGCCGCTGCGCAGGTGGGGACGTGCGTCCTGCTCTGCCGCGGCCGGCTGGCACTGCCGCATGGTGACGGCGTAGGCTGCACGTTCGGTGACATCCACGAGTGCCAGGCAGGAGGCCTCCAGACCCTTGACCACCCGACCCTGACAGCCCTGCCAGAAGCGCCCCAGCCCATAGGTGTGCTGGCTACTCGTGGCAATGTGCGTGCAGTCCACAGCCCAGACCTGCCAGTGGTCGGCAGGCACCACCAACTGCAGAAACTCCAGGGTCTGGCGCGTGAACGCCAGACTGCGGGCAAACCAACGGGCGTAGGTGCGCGCGGACAGGCCGCCGTAGCGGCTCAAATTGCTGAAGTTGCAGCGGCCATGCACAGCTGGCATCAGCTCCATCAGATGCGTCATGAATTTCTGTTGATGCTTGCTACCAGGCAGTGACGAAAGTAGAATGGGTAGCAGATGCATGGAACACCTCCATCCAGGTTTTATATGTCCATAAAACAAGGATATCGGGTTTCATGCATCCTTTGTCTGCAGATGCAACGAACCTACATCACGATGAGTGCATACACGGAGCTATGCTCTGCGAAACTGAGGGTAGAGTGCCTGAACACCACCCAAAGTGTCCAAACCATTGGAGCTACCGGTTCGATTCTCGTGAAAGGTAATTTGTCCGGGTAAGTTGGAATAGTCGTTGGACCGATAGGCTCTCTCGTCCGATGGCGGAAAACAACCGCAAGAGTCCAACACTCTTTGGACCAGGACCAGCGTCCCGTCCCGAAAACCCTGGTATTTTGAAAATCTGTTATACCAGGATGAGCACCCATGAATTGCACCGCCGACAAGCGGTGTACCAGCCGTGTTTACTCAAAGGGATTGCCGGTGACGGTCAAGCTGGGCCAGGCACAGTCTATGACCGGCCCAGTACGTAGGGGACGCTGGCGGCGTCAACTGAGGGCGCCGCCTGCATTCACCGTGCTACCTGAATTTGCACCGCGAGTTCAGTCTGAGAGAGGAACTTGAGATTTGGCTTTTTCTGTGTGGGAAGAGCAGGCCGGTTCGCCATTTCGTTAACGGTAATGGCACCTGGCTCCGCTTCTGGGTCCTCAGCCCTGTGCCGATATCTAACTGGTCTGAAAGTCTTGACAAGGTTTCCAATTTCCACTTAGCAGCGCAGCCAAATGATTGCCTGACCTTGGCCAACTTCCAGGCATGTGGCCACTGATTGCGCCGACAACGAGTCATGCGAAAGCATACGCAGCAACAGATCTTCTACCTTGGCCGCCAACGTAAGCGCCAATTCAGAGTTCTCTGGTTTAGACCAGACTTGCATTTCGGGTGGGGAAACTGGCATGTCTTCCGCGGACGGGGAGTCCTTGGAAGCCGCGTTGAAACTAGCTACGAGCCTTGACGACTCCACGGAAACACTTCATACATCCCTGTTTTCGGATCTTGTGTTTCTTATTGCAATGCTCAAGGAGTCTCCATTCCCAAGGCTGAATAACCAGACGAATGTGAATTTCAATTTTCCGTTGGTTGGTCGGACAGTCTAGGTAACACCCTCACCCAAGTGTAACGGCTGTACTTCCCCTGGCGGGTAGACCTGGGGAGCGAGAGCCAGAACATCGTCCATTCTTGCCAACAGCTGAGAATCTACAAGACCACAGCGTATAGCCCCGGCGCCAATTCCTACCTCACTTGCTGTCTAAGGGAACCACCGTAGTGGGACGCTTTCCCCTCCGCGCCCCATAGCCCGTGCCTGGCCCATCGGGTGTCGCGGTCTTGACCTGTGCACTGGAGTTGGCTTTGCCGGCATGCACTACCCCTCCTACAGACGCCTTGAACCCGAGCAAATCGCCAAAGGCAGCCACTCGGAGAACATGTGGACTGCCTTAATTTAGAAAATATGATTGCTAAATAGCAAAAATGTACTATACTTGTTTTTATGTTCAAATGGTCTGCAATAGTTAAGACACAAATATATGAGCCGATTTAATCCCAGGGTTGGCTTTCAGATTGGGCGCCGGACAGTCGTAATACTCAGTTGTGCGCTGGTGGTGGTCCTGATTAGTACTAACTTGCTAATGTACTACAACGTCTTCACTCCTGTCCAGCTCTCTGGCGCCGGGGATATCCGGATCCCTGCTGTCGCGGCCACACCTGTTCCTGCTGCCGGACCCCCTGCCGGTCCCCACACAGTGGACGAAAACTACAAGCGGGCAGTCACTTCCCAGTTGGCTCAGATCAGTGAGGAGAAAGGCCTACCAGGATCTACGCTCACACCGGTCTTCGAAGAGCCCCCCACGCCAGTTCCGGCGATGCCGGACCGGGAAGTCACACTGGCTGTAAACACCGTGGATGCCCCTTTGAATGTGCGGGCGCGGCCCGGAACCTCGGCTCCGGTTATAGGTTCACTGGCCCCGAATACACCCCTCACCGCGATCGCCGTCAATACCGAAGGAGGCTGGATTCTGGCTCATATCCCCAATTTGGGGGAGCCCGGCTGGGTCTTTGCGGGCCTGGTCCGCGTCACCTCCGGAGACCTCTCCACCTTGCGCCAAGTCGTTCCGGAACCGGAACAGGAGTAGCTCCATGTCAGAGACCAAACGCCCCTTGGCGTCGCGCAATACCTACTGGATTTACCTCTTGGCTCTGCTCGTGATTGCCTGCTTGGCCGCTGGGTTTCTCTATATGCAACTGGCTGGAGTGAAGGTCGCAGACGACATCTTGCTATTCAACCCGCCGCCGACCGTGGGTCTCAGCGTTCTCACTGCAGACCATAGCGACAGTTGGAACTGGGACTGGAAGGCTCCGCAATGTACAGCAGCCTTTGCTGAGTGGCTGGCTCCCCAGGAACTGTCGACCTTGGAATTGACGCTTATCAATCCTCAGGCGCACAGTCTGGAATTACCGCTGCGCGCTCTGTACCAATCGGGTGCGGATCAGATGGCCACTGCAGGTGCTTGGTGCGAAGCATCCCCCCGTAGGCGCGCTTCAGGCTTGGTCTGTGAAGCCGCACCCTTGGCAGCCTCTGACCCTGAAGCTGCCACCACAGCCCTCACCGGCGCCGTGGCTCAGGCCGTGACATATGCGCTCAATCCGAACATCTTCGGAGAAGCCCAGGGCAGACCATGGGACTGGAGCCAGTGGCAGCCCTTGGTCTCACCGGTAACTGACGGCGGCTGGCACAGCGTGTGCCCGACTCTTTCCGTGGAGTCACCTCGTGACTAAACTGCGCCGCCTTGCAACTACCCTTGTCTTGGGAAGCGTCCTGTTGGGTCTGGTTTCCCAGCATACTCGCCTAGCCGCGGCTTCTACCGGGCTGGACGCCAGGGACTGGCGGGGGACTCTGCGTACTTTGGTCCAGCCCCAAGTCAGTCTCTGTGGAGGTCGTTGTACCTGCAGCTATGCAGACCGCATCATCAACGGCCAGCCCTATACCAATGGGCAGCAGGGGTTCGGTTTCTGCTCCACCACGTGCGGGACCAACAGCTGCAACTTTCGGCCCGGTGTAGACGGCTGCGGCGCCATTCTGTATTTGGGTTGCACCGACCTGAATTGCCGCATAAGCACACCTCCGGTCTTGACCGCAGTTCCAGTGCATACCAGCGTCATCATCCCGCCTGTTACCAATCCCACGCCAGTACCTACACCTATCTATATACCTCCTGTGCAGTCAGCGTGCACGGCACCTCTGGAGTGGGTAGAACTGGAGCAACCCCGCATAGCCAGGGTCTTCCATCTGCCCCCTTATCCAGTATTGCAATCGCAGGTTACATCCCGGGAGACAGTTCCCGAAGTTACCTTCTCGGCGGAAGTTCAGGGTGGTAGGGCTCTGCTCAAAGCCAAACAACAGGAAACCGTCTGTCCCGGCGGCGGCACTTATCCCGATGACTGCCCCAGCTCTGGGGTCAGGCGCTGCCACATCTGGACCAAAGCCAATTATCAGGATCCGGTTGTGCAGGTCCAGGCAGCGGTGCAACTGACTGGCAAATCCCGAAGCTGGATAGAGGGAGACCTGTCATCTCGGTATCTGGGGGCTTATGTACGCCAGCCGTCTCACACATTGGCCTGGAACGGTAGCACCATGTCCAGCCTCCTGGCCCTACCGACTTGGGATCCTCAGGATCCTGGCCATCATATGGCTCAGGTTACGGTTACCACCTTGGGTACGCCCATAAGCAATCCCCAGACCATTTCTCGCACCCATCTGGTGGAAGTCAGTCTGTTGGACACCACCTTGGCTCCGTAGATGATGGCTCAGTTTCAACAGCTACTTGATGCTTTGCTTACGATGGTCTTTCACGTCATGAATGGCTTTCTGGCCTTGTTTTGGACGGCTTGGGACCATGGTTCCCTGCTCATCACCTTCGGCATGTGCGTGGTGCTGTATCTGGCGGCACCGGCGGATCGCCACAGCCAGCCCTGGATATTGGGAACTGGCATTCTGGCCGCAGTCGCGGCTGGCGTGGCCATGCCGCCGGTGCCCGTGCTCATGGCCTGCATGAGTGTGTGCGGGGCGGTGGCCCTGAAACTGGACCGCTTTAATCCCGATGCTTTGCGCTGGCGGGTCTCCGGAGGCCTGGCTCTGTATGCCCTGGCCAGCTTGGGCTATCTGGCTTATCACCAATACTTGGGGATGCTGGATGCGGAAGCGTGGGCCCGGCAGATCGGGGGGCAAGCCGATGCCAGCCACACGCTGCAGCAGGGACGGGCCTTTCTGGATACGCTGGCCACCTGGGGTCTCTGGCTCATCATCCCCCTGGGCTTTCTCTCACTGTTGGCACAGGGCCTGCTGGTACACCCGCCACTGGCGGCGCCTTCTCAGACCTTGACCCAGATTCGCTCCCGCGAATAGGAGGTTTCAGTCATGTCAGAGTTTGCCCTGCTCCAACCTCAGCCCCAATTGCCGGCCGAAGTGCCCGGAGGTGGGCGGCACTCTATATTTCAGCCGACCCAATATCTCTGGCTCAGACCAGCACCGTGTGGTGGCCCTTAAGGAACTGGCGTATCTGCCTTTGGATGCCCGCGAAGACCCGGACGTCTTGGGCAAGCAATGGGCGGCCCTGCGCGGCCTGTACCAGGGGGATGTGGACTTTATATATGTCGCTGCGGGCTTCTACCAACCACAGCATATCGGTTTGGTGCAGTTCTACGGCACTTCCGCGGAGGGCCCGGACCCCAAGTCGGCGCTTCTTACATGTCATACCCACATGCGAGCTGTGGAAGCGGTCCTGTCCAACTTCGTACTCTCCCGTCTGGAATCTCCTACACCGGAACGTATGGCAGGACTGACGGAGCGCATTCGGGCCCTGCCTTCTCTATTGGCTCTGTTGGGTCATCCCGACCCGCGCTTGACTCGGCGGGGCTTGGGTACAGGCCCTACAGGGCACGGCCGGGATGAGGATCTAGCGTCCCAGCAGGGGGAAATCCTGATGCGGGGCCTGGCCAAGTTGCAGGAAGACTTTGTCTTTCTGGTCACAGCTCAGCACGTTGCCCGCGGATTGCTGCACCAGGCTCTGGTACGGATGAGTCGCGTTTCCAGCCAATATGCCTCACGCCAACGCGGTTCTCTGAATGTGGGTTTTTCCGTCGCCATGCCCCTGGCTGCAGCCCTGTCCCAAAGCGTGCAGGGGACCACAGGTCTGACCGGAGGCAATTCTGACAGTCAGTCCCAGAGCTGGGGAGAAGGTTCCTCTACCACGCAAGGCATTTCGGAAAGTAGTGGCCGCGGTGCTTCGGAAACCCATAGCCAGTCCCATATGGAAGGCACTGCCACTACCCAGGGCCAAAACCACAGTTGGTCTCAGGCCACAAGCGTAAGCGAAGGCCAGAGCCTCTCCCTGGGCGGCTCGGAGACTCACGCGCAAGGCACTTCCCTAGGCCAAAGCCAGACCGAAACCTCCACTTCCGGTACAGGCACCAGTCAGCAGTTTGGCACTGCAACTGGCCACACCACCAGCCACGGGACCTCCCAAGGCCAAACCCAAACAGCAGGCAGCACTTGGTCTACGGCGGTAGGCAATTCTCTGAGCAGTTCCCAGTCCCAGGGGTACACCCAATCCCAAGGTGAAACGGTGGGCATGGGACAAAGTAGCGCCGCGGGCAATTCCTCATCCTTGGCTGCCCAATCTTCCACTTCTTTGGGACAGCAGACCAGTGCCAACGGCAACTTGGGTCTCAGCGCGTTTGGCGTACAAGCCGGCGTGGGTGGCACTACTGGTGTTACTTCTGCTGAAACCGTGGGGCAATCCCAGACTCAAGGCTCCACGCAAACGGAGACGGAAAGCAGCACCCGCCAGCAGTCCCAGGTGCATGGCAGTACCCGTTCTCAGGCGACCGGCCAGAGCTCTTCGTGGGCCCAAACTCAGGGCGGCAGCACCAGCCAGGCCCACTCCAGCTCCCAGCAACAGGGGTACAGTCAGTCTCAAACCCAGAGCCAAGGGCATGGTCAGAGTCAGTCGGCCTCCCAGGCTCAGAGCACCGGCCAGAACTGGGCTACCAGCCAGTCTGCAGCGCAAGGCACTTCCTGGCAGCAGGGAACCGCCACCACACTTTCCCAGACTGCGAGCGAGGCCCGCGGTGTGTCTCTGGCCGTGGGGGAATCTCAGGCGCAGACCACTGCTGTGGCCCACAGTTCCGTGCGGCAGTGGCAACAGGGCAGCTCCCAAAGCTGGGCCCAGCAATTGAGCACACAGCAAGGCCAGCAACAGAGTACCAGTAGCGGCTGGAGCACAGGTCTGGGGCGGGGCTTTACCGGCGGCTTCTCTTCCGGTCTAGTGCCGGGACTGCATATCGGGCGCGGCTGGCAGACGGAAGACGATACGGCACTGCGACTGACCGAAGTGACACGGCAGCTGACTACGCTTCTGGATCGGGCCAGCGTCGAAGGGGCCTTCATGACCACTGCCCTGCTATTCACAGGACTCGGGGGACAGGAAGCCGCGGCTGCCCTGGTGCCACAGGCCTTTCATGGTCCGGACGTGCCCACACCAGTATTGACACGGCCCGGAGATGCGGCCCTGCGGGATCTGGCTTTGACCTTTCAGCCGTCTCTACTGCCGGCGCCCAACCCTTTTGACATCGATGTGCTGTGGACTCGTTGGAGCACCTTGCTTACACCTAGCATGTTGGCGGCTTACACAGCCCCAAATCTCTTTGAAGAGGGCGCGGCCCTTACCTTTCAGGAAAAGATGCCGCCTCTGGCTTTTTATCCCGAATTGGCCGGTGAAACCATCTGTGGATACCAGGTCAGCCCAGAAACCGGGGATCTCACTCCAGTGCCTTTGTGCCTCTCGCAACAACGGCATTTCCACACCGTTTTCTGTGGCGATACGGGATTTGGAAAGTCGGTGGCGGCAGAGCGTATGGTCTACGACACGACCCGCCACTGGCACCTCCGGACCGTGGTTCTGGATTTCGGTACCGGCTGGCGCAAACTGCTTAACGCACCGGGCCTGGAAGGGCATGTGGAGATACGTCAGCTCTCGCCAGGGGGCGTCCGGCCGTTGCGCTGGAACCCCCTGCAGATTGGCCGCCACATTCTGCCGGAGGTGCAATGGCGCACCTTCTGCGATGTCTTTGGCCAGATTGCCCAGCTGGGCCAACGCCGTCAGATCCACGAACTGCGGGATGCCCTGCGGCGGCTGTATCTGGGTGCAGGTGTCCTGGTGGATGACCCCGAGGTTAGGCTGGATGATATCTGGGGCGTAGTGCGTTTCGCCGAAGCGGATCTTGTGGATCCGGTGCCCGGCACGCCCCTTTCCGAGCTGTCCGCCGAGCAGCGACAGCTCCTGGCTATTGAGCGTTCCCGTGCGGTCGGTCTGCGCGAACTTTACATACATATCAAAGAGACTCTGGCCGCGCGGGGACGCAAGGACATGATGCTGCGCACAGTGCTGGAAGGCATCCTCTTCCGGCTGCACCCCTTGGTGCAAGGCGCAGCATCCCTCCAATACCAGGCTGGGCCAGACTGTGTTGACATCAATGAAGTTGTGTCCGGGGATTGGGGCGTGGCCGTCCTGGAAGGCGGCTCCTTTCTGGATGACTTCTCCAAGGCCTTTCTCTTGGGCTGGGCGGCCTGGCATCTCTACCACGATGCCGTTTCGCAGCGCTTGCAACGGGCGGTCTCTGCTCCCGCCCACATTCAGATTGTCTTTGAAGAGGCCAACAAGATTCTGTCAGGCCTGGAGCAAACCGGGGAAGGCGGGGGTCAGTCCGTGGCCGAACAGTTTGAAGCCATGTGGCGGGACAGCCGCAAGTATGGCATCTGGCTGCACCTAATCTCACAGACCCCTTCCTCCATTCCCTCCGGCATTCTGTCCTCTTGTAACAACATCTTTATAAGTCAGCTCAAGAACCCCAGGGACCGAGATCTGATGCTGGCCGCACTGCATCGCAGTGAAAAGGGCTTTGTGGATGAAACTTGGCGCCGCTTCCTGGCCAGCATGCCGGTGGGTCGTAGCGTGGTCAAGTTGGGATATTCCTTCGACCGCGGGGAGGTTGAACCCACCTACATCCAGCCCCTGATGCTGGACATTCCCGAGCCAACAGATACCGAGATTGCCGCCCGCCTGGGTGCAGTTGTCCTTACCCCTGAATCAAATCAAGGAAAAGATCTATGAAATCCGGCATTTGGGCCATCGCCACCGGCGTCCTGGCCGCAGTGTTTCTGGCCATAGCCCTATGGCCACAACAGGCGGAAACCCAGCCTTTGGTGGTAGCCGCCCGGGACCTGGGAGCGGGCACTATCCTCAGAGCCGCCGATCTCGAGGTCCGCCAAGTGCCCGTACCCTTGCCCACGACAGACGCTCTTGGAGATCCGGTTTCTTTGCTAGGCCGGACCCTGTCTGTGGTGCGGTTTGCTGGCGAAACGGTCACTCCCCAGCATTTAGGTGCGGCCGTGCCGCTGGCCAGCCATGAGCGGGGCATTGCTGTGCGCGTGGCCACGGATTCGGGTCTGGCTGGACTACTTCAGCCGGGCCAAAATGTGGGTCTGGTGGCTGTGGTGTCGGACTGGCAGGGCCAGAATGAATTTGGCTACGCTAAAGCCCTCATCGAAAACGTACGGGTACTCTGGGTATCCCCCAATTTCCGCCTGCGTCCAGCCACTTTCCTGCCTGATACCGAATTGGCAGAAAGCCCAAACCTGCCCAAGGAAGGTCTGGTGGTGTTGGCGGCCAGCATTCAGCCGGCTCCCATCATCTACGAAACCCAGCGCACGCTGCAGGTGCGGGCCATTCAGCGGGCCCTGGATGCGGAGTCGGCGGCCGGAGAACCCACCGAACTAGCCGAGTCCGTAGATTTGGAGCTGTTACAGGAGGAACTGCCGCAGGTGATCTGGGGCGTACCTCTGGAAATGATTGCCGCCCTCAACCACGCGGGGTCCAGTTTCACGCTGGTCATGCAGCCACCCGTGGGAGATCCATTTACTACACCGGGTTTCAGCCTGGAAAGACTGCTGGTGCCCTTGCGGCCGCAACTGCAGATTTTGGAGGAGGAGGAGGTGTTCCCATGAATCAAATGCAGCCCAGCCCGCTGCCGGTCTCAAATTGGAGTGCTCCAGCAGAGGTGGAGCCTCGCTTCGGCCTCATTTCTCCGCAACCGGAATTCGGAGACTTCGTGCAACAGGCGGCCGGGGCCCCTTTGGTCTGGATGGGCTTCGCGGCCACTCCCGCAGAAGTCCCGGCCCTTTATGGTCAATGTAGTCACATCATCCTGGACCTGAACATCGTCAACTCCACTGAAGCTCTGGCAGAACTGTTGGCCCCCTTCCCAGGCTATGTGCTGGTGGTGGCTCAGCCTGCCCACGAGCTGCAGGTACGGCAGGCAGTAGCCCAGACACCGGGCGTGAATCAGGTTGTGCTGCCAGAAGAACTGGCGACTGCCTTGCTTCAATTGCGGCCGGGAGGTCAAACTTACCCTAGTTTCTCAGAAGTTCTCACTCCGCAAGTGATAACTCCGCCGCCGGGACCAAGCCCCGTCATAGGTGGCTGGAAGTGCATCGCCGTCTGGGGACTGGAAGGAGGCGTAGGCAAAACCCGCTTGACTCGTGCCCTGGGCCAGGATTGCGTGCGCCGCGGGCAGCGCGCCTTGGCCATGGGGCTGGGCTGCCCGGACGTACTGCCGTTGGGCGCGGGTTTGGACCCGGCTCCTAATCTGGGCCAATGGCTGCAACATCCCCAGCCTGACACCTTGCAGCAGCAGGTGCAAGCCGACGGGGACCTGGATCTGCTGGCGGGTTTTCTGTCTCCACCGGCCTTGGACCGCTTCGCGGCCCAAGCGCTGCATGGGGAAACCAGCCTTTCAAATCTCACGATGCAGACTGCCCATCTGGGATATGCCGGCGTGCTGCTGGATGTGTCTGCGCAGGAACTGGCCGGACCTGCCCTCACTTGCTGCAACTCACTAGTGCTACTGGGCACCGCCACGGCCCAGGGAGCTGTGGCTGTGGTTGAGGCATTTCGAATGGCGCATCAGGAAATGGGAGTGGCCGCCGCTCAGATCCACCTGGTACTCAACCGCTGGCGCTCCCATCACTTGGAGCAGTCCCAGTTCCTGCGCATTGTGCGCACAGCTTTGAAAGAAGTGCCGGCCCCGGTGGTTGTGTTGGCAGAGGATGAGACGCCGGATGAGGCTAGGACCCCGCGGCCGGGGACTCCGTGGGGCAGTCCCGCTTGGAACCAGTCCGTCCAGCGCGTGGGAGATTTGCTATTTGGAGGAGCCGGCACCGTGCCGGCTGGCACTGTGCGCCGTTTTGGACCGCTCGTATTCAGACAAGGAGTGTAACTATGCATTGGAATGAGATCACCCCGACCCTTACCCCGCAATATGGTCAGCAGCTGGCCTTGCCCCAGACCGGTGTGCAGGACCGAAACGTGGTTCCGGCTGCGCCGCCGCCCACAATGCCCAGTCCCCCCATGCCCTTAGTGGAGCCTCTTCCCTACGGAGGACCGGCCGAGGCACCCGCAGCTCGGCAGGGAAGTCTGGGCTGTCTGGAATTTCTGTTTGCCCCGGGTGGCCAGAAATGGACAGATGTGGTCCTGAATGGCAACGGCGTGGTTTGGGGGCGACCCAAGAATTCCTTGTCCTTTGAATGTCTGGAACAGATGAGACCTTCCCCCGGGGAAGTCTGGCAGGCGCTGGAAGCGGTGCTCAGTCCCTTGGGCAGGGCCTGTACCGAAGCTTCTCCCAGTGTGGATGCCAGAATCCCGCGCGATGGAGAGACTGGCTTCCCTGGCGCCCGGCTCAAGATTCTGCATCCTGCTATCACCCCAGGAGACGGATATCCAGCCTTTGCTATCCGTTTCTTTGAACAGAAGCCGGTCAATCCCCGCCAGATTGTGGAATGGGGCATGGTGCCGGATGAGGTCATGGGCCTGCTGTTGAAAGCCGTGACCGTGGGGGAGAACATCCTGATAGCAGGCGGCACGGGTACCGGTAAGACCACCTTGCTCTCCGCGCTCTGCCATGGCATTCCCATGCATGAACGTATAGTAAAAATCGAAGATCCTGAGGAGATCTGGCTGCCTCACCCGGATGTAGTGACTTTGGAGGCGCGGCCCGCACCTCCCGGCAGTCCCGTCCCTAGCTACACAGTCACGGACGGCGTGAACGACGCTATGCGTTTGGCTCCTGATCACATCATAGTGGGCGAAGTGCGTACCGGTTCGGCTGCTCTGTCTCTGTTTCGGGCCCTGATGAGCGATCATTCCGGCCTCACCACATTCCATGCCAATGGACCCCAGGAAGTGCTATCTCGGCTGGGGGTGATCATGTTTGCGGACGCGAACGTTCCATTTGATGCCTCCCGCAGTATGTTCCGGCAGGCGATTCACTTAATCGTGCATATCGGCTTTGAAGGCGGCCAGCGCAAAGTACTGGGCATCCACCGCGTGCAGCCGCAAGGGCGCATGAACCGGATCCACTTCGAGTGCCTATACCCCGGTCCGTCTGGAGAAACCGAAACACTGGATGTTGAAGAAGGGGAGACCAAGTGAAGTCATTCCCACAATCTTGGCCGGACCTTCAGATCTGGGCTCTACTGTTGGGTTGTCTGCTGAGTGGCTTCTGTCTGCAGCTTCTGTTGCGCAGAATCCGGTGGCGCCGGCACCGTGGAGATGCGGTACAGGCGTACCTCACTCCATTTCGTCCGCCGGAACAAGGCGCCGGGGCTGCGGCCCGAACGCTGTTGCAAGTGGATCCTGACTACGTCATCCTCTCCTCGTTGCACATTACCTCAACCCGCGTTAATTTGCAGCACCTGCGCGCGCTGGGCGGTCTGGTGCCGGTGCTGGGGTTGCTGGCAGCCCGTTTCCCCTTGCTGCCTTCGCTGGTTGCGGGAGTGCTGGGCTTTGTTGTGATGGATGCCTGGCTTAAAGGTCGCTGGCAGAAATTTCGGTCCAGCGTGGAGGCTGAACTGCCGACCTTTGTAAGTCGCTTGGGGGCCATGTTGCTGCTCAATGAGTCCCTCACTGCTTGTCTGGATGAAGTACTGGAAACGCTTCCTCCAGAAGCTTCCCCGCTCCGGGTCTGGATGGATGGGTATTTAAAAGGTGTACGGCAGGAAGGCAAGGACTTCCTGGACCATGCTCGAGAACAGGCCAATCGCATCTCCCCATCCCTGGCCCTAGTGGTCTTTCAATTGGGCCGGGTCGTGGAAACTGGTGGTGTGGGTTTCGCCCAGGCTTTTGCCTCTTCCGCGGAAGAAATGCAGACCATCCTGGAAGTAAGGGCCGTGGCTGCGGCCAAAGCGGAAGGGGCCCGCAACTCCATTGCCATCCTGCTCGCCATCATGGGGGTGGTGATTGGTCTTATGGCAGCTTCGCCCGGCATGCGGGAGGGCTTTCTGGACGTGACGGCCCAGACCATACTCATGGCGGCCCTCGGAACCATGGCATTCGGCTATTACTTTCTTACAGGCATGATTGCAGATGCCTTGGAATAGTCCGCTCGGTCCCTCTCTGTCAGATCTCTGGCAGCATCCGCAGTCGCGCCTGCTCTTTCTCTGCGTAGGTTGTGTGCTCTGCGGATTGCTGTGTTACGCCTTGGTGCGCCAGATCCAGAGTCATGTCGTTCGCCATTCGTGGCGGGGCCGATTCACTGCCTTCTGGGTGGACGGTGAGGACCGTATGGAAACGCTGGGCCAGTCACTGTTAGGAAGCATGTCGGATCCGCAGGCGCGGCACTGGAATGGAATCTTTGCCCAACAACGTAGGTGGCTGGAACTGGAAGGTGAAACTGCTTCTTTGCCCCGGATGCTGGGTGGGGCGGCGGTAATCCTGGCTATAGGAGGACTGGGTCTGCTCTGGCAGATGCCGGTATTGCTGGCCCTGGGAGGGGTGGGTGCTGTCTATCCCTTTATGCGCCAGAGGTCCAAAGTGCAGCGCATCCAGAAGCGAATCGAAAGGGCGTTGCCAGAATTGTTGACCCTTATGGCCGCAGAGATGGCTGCCGGAATCCCTGCAGAGCGGGCTTTGCAGAGTGCGGCTGCTTTCGGGGGCCCCTTGGCCGGTTTGATCCGCTTGGCCATGCAAGAGTCGCGCCAAGAACGTATGCCGCTCTTTGGCCGGGCGCACGCGCCGGGAACCTGGAGACGAGTGGTGGACCGATACCAATTGGCCAGCTTGCGCGCCTTTGCCATACAGATTGAGATTGCTGCCCGCAAAGGTACCGCCGGTCCGGAACTGATGGCCAGTCTATCTCGCTCCATCATCCTGTCTTACAAGGATCAAGCGTTGCGCGAAGTGGAGAAGTTCGAGAGCAAATTGGCTGTGCCCTCTGTACTTTTCTTCTTCCTGCCTCTCATGGTCATTGTCATGACCCCCCTTATTCTGCCCCTTATGGAAGCATTGGCCTGAATATGTCTGAACTGGCGCTGCTGGCCTTGCGTATAGGGGTGATTTGGTGGCTGTTTCTCTGCGCCCGCCAGGATTTACACACGCGTCATATAGCCAATTGGCTGACTGTGCCGCCTTTTCTGGCGGCTGCGCCGCTTTCCTTAATATTGGCGGGCGTGGATGGCATGCTGTTCTGTCTGCTGGTGATCGCCTGCAGCTATGTCATCTGGCGGGATGGTAGTCTGGGCGCGGCCGACGCCAAGATGGCGGGCTTTCTGGCTGCCGTTGCTCCCGCCACGTTGTTGTTTGCCGTGGTGACCTTGTGGGTCATGTTCGGCGTGAAGTGGTTACGCAGCCATCAACGGCAGAGCCTCAGCCTGCCGGGTGCGGTAGGGCTTTTTGCAGGGGGCATCGGTCAGGAGGTATGGCAATGGCTCCGTGCTATGAATTGGGGCTTACCTCCGAATTAGCCGGAAAGATGCTGGTATAAGTAGCCTTAGTCCGTCCCGGCAGAATGTTTCAGAGAAGGCGGGCGTCTACTACGGAGCGGCATGGGATCAAGGAAGAGAAGAAAAATCCCCGGCCTACAGCTTTGCCCGGTGGCGCCCCAACCAGCTCAGGCGTATCTACAGAGGCGCCCATGACCGACGCCATCTGTAGCAACTTGCCAGGACTTCGCTCCTTGGCTTGCACCTCGATTCAGACCATACTTGGTAGCGGTCCTGTGCAGCTAGAGCAGGATGGCTTCTACAGCTTCCCGATAAGTGTCTTACCCTCCCACCTGTTGAGATTCGTACCCTAAGCGGTCGAATGGCCATCACACTAAACTGCCATCGACTTCCCAGATATTGCCTCTGGGGCCGGCAGGTAAGTCTTGGGGAGAGTTTGCTGGCATGTTTTGTGTATGGGGCACAATGCCATTTCTAACTGAACTGGGGCGGCATACGGGAGAATTCAGTGTTAGAGGTCCAACTTGAACCTTCGCTACAATCCATGCATTCATCACTCCGTATCCGAAATCCCCAGCTGCGAAAGGCTGCATGAGACTTCTTCACTACCTTGAAATCAAGAATTTCAAAGGATTTGGCGAACTGCAGCGGATCGAGTTGGACCATCCCTCCGTTCTCATAGGCCCCAACAATTGCGGGAAGACCACCGCACTGCAGGCCATTGCGCTTTGGTCTCAGGCTGTCAAGACCTGGTTCCAGAGCAGTGGTCGGACCAAACCTAAGCAGCCAACCGCCACTGCCCTCAACCGTTTGAACATCGTTGCAGTACCCGTGCAGCGAACTCGACATCTATGGCACAACGCGGTGGTGCGAGTGGCCAATGAGCCTGTACGGTTTTCAATCACTCTGGGAGTGCTGCATGACCATCGGGTTGAGTCGGTCACAATGCTATTCCGAAACCAGGGAGATGAGCTGGTTTTCTGTATTCCCGACGATGAAACGCTGACAAAACCCGATCTGTTGGAAACTGCCGCCGGCATCAATGTCGAATTGCTCTACCCCCTGTCTGGCTTGAAAACGGAGGAACCTACCCTCCAGCCTGGACGTATTGAGGTCCTTCTGGGGCAGGGCCTCTCATCCCAGGTACTTCGGAATCTATGTCTGCACGTGAGTAGGGAGAATCCTGAGAGCTGGACATACATCGTGGCGCTGATGAAGCGCTTCTTCGCCGTCGAATTGGGGGACCCGTCGGAAAACGCCCGCGGCAGCATTGACCTTTCTTTTCGACAGCCTGGAGTCAAGGAACCCCTGGAAGTGGCCTTGGCAGGTCGCGGCCTCCAACAAATGCTCCTGATTCTGGCCTATCTGCATTCCCGCCACCGAACCGTCCTATTGATCGACGAGCCAGATGCCCATCTCGAATTGCTGCGGCAAAAACAGGTGTATGTGCTCTTGCGAGAGATCGCGGCCCAAAACGAGTCACAGGTGATCCTGGTAACTCACTCTGAGGCAATTCTGGCAGAGGCCATGGACCGAAACCTCACTCTTCTCTTGGGCGGTCAGACGGACAATCTCGCGGCCTTGGAAATCCGCAATGTGCTCAGGCACTACGGTACGGAACACTACGTCCGAGCCCTTGAGCGCGGTTATGTCCTCTATGTTGAAGGGAGTGCCGATCTTGACATTATGCGGTCATTGGCCCGGATCTTGCGGCATGAAGTTGTAGATGCTTGGGACGAACGTATTAACGCCTATTATCTACAGGACAACTACCCGGAAATTGAACTGGATTCGGAACCAGTAAACGATCAGACAGGTCTTGGACTGACAGCCAATCGGCATTTCTTGACGTTGAGTTCGTTAGTACCACATCTGAAGGGCTTGGCGATTTTCGGCAGCGAGGGGCAAATCTGGAAAAGCAGTACCGAAGGAAATCTCGAAATCGCCTATTGGAACTGCTACGAAGTCGCAAATTACCTGGTTACACCGGCCACTCTTACAGCCTTTACTCTTGATTCGTACCAGGATGCCCCGCTATTCCAGCCCAGGATTGAAGAAATCGAATCTGTGCTAAATCCCTTAATAGTGGAGAGGATCTTCAACGGCCAAATTGCCGATTTCCAAACCTGGCAGTCCCAAAGCCCTCAAGGCGCACGCCTCTTGTGGGAAGCCAGAACGGATCGCCTCAACATGAGTGATTTCGCGGCAGAATTCTTCCGTAAATTGGCTCAGGAATTGGGACACCCTATGCTGTTGCGTAAAGGGGAATTCCATCGGCTGGCCGAATACGCCGATCCCCAGTCCATACTTCCTGAAGTATCAGAGAAGCTCGACCTCCTGCAAGGCCTCTTTGCCGCAGCCCGCTAAGAGAGAAGCCCTGCGCCCGAAACCTTACGCACCGTGGTCCGGCGGCTGGGTTGTTTTACTACTCTTTGGCTCCAAGATTCCCAGGTGGAGAGGAAGCGATCTGCTTGTTACCAGCAGCATTTTTTTGTCAGGCAGGGATGCAGGCGGGAGTGGAATTGGCCGCCGCCGCTTCCGCCGCTCCCTGGGCTCGGCGCGTATGGGTACAGCCGCCACAAGCTTGGCCACCGCGGGCCGGTGCCATCAGTTCATCGGCGTCAAAGTCTGCCATTACGCCACCGTCCAGAGACACAGTGACCGTGTTCTTAAGAGGATAAATGTAACGGACGCGCCCTTCGCCTTGCGGGGTTACCACCGAGGCCCCCACTTTTGGCAGAGAGCGGGTAAGGTCCCGGTACATGTCATCCTCGTAAGAGAGACAGCAAAGCAGCCTGCCGCACACTCCGGAGATCTCATCCGGGTTCAATGAAAGCTGCTGGGTCTTGGCCATACGCAACTTTACATTGGGAAATTCTCGTAACCAAGTAGTGCAACAGAGTTGCCGCCCACACTTGCCTACACCGTCCAACAGCTTGGCGGCCTGTCTATCCTGGATGTATTGCATGTCAACTCGGACACCCAACTCTTCAGCCAGCGTCCGCACCAGGTCTCGCAGCTGGTTATGCACCTTCGCCCGCGTAGTAGGACTGTATGAAATAGTCAGCAGGCCGCCGTCCAAGTCGTACACGCACTTCACGATCTTTACTTTCAGGCGCCGGTCTCGCACCAATTCGTGGCAGTAGTCAAGAGCCTCTTCCTGCATGGTATCCAGCTGGTCTCTTTGCAGGAAGTCCCAAGGTGTGGCCTTGCGCACTACGGGCACCAGTTCTTTACCGGCGGCCTGCTCTTCAGGGGACTGGACCACCTGAGCCAATTCTCTGGCCCCATCGTCATCGACAACCACGAATTCGCCGTAATTGAGGTCGGGTACGTCGCCAGCAGCGAATCGTTTGATTCGCCCGGCCTTTTCTATTTGCACGGAAACAATGGCAGGCATGGGGACCTCTTTTATTATGGGAATGGGGAAGCCACAGACAGCTTCGACGTTGGTACTATGGAATTCAAACGGCCCGAACCAGGACCGGCATATGCAACATGAGATTGGTCAGCACCACGCGCACGTTCACGTTGCGGCGCAAATGCAACTGAGCTTTCTCCAAGTGCTGCAGAAAGTCAGTCACAGGTGCCAGCTGTGTGCGGCGAGCAGTGTCTTCTATTTCTTCTATACAGTCTACATTAACGCAGTGGTCTGCTTGGGAGAGGAGATGCAGCCACACATCCCGCCACCAGTAAGTCCAGAAATCAACTTGTGCCATTACGGATCCTGTGTCTCCCTGATATTGGCGGGCCAGCCCTTCCGCCAGTCCCAATCGGTTTACGATGGGGGCCGTCACTAGATCGGACAACAGCTCCTTGGCCTGCCGACGTGTCTCCCAAAGCTCATCCTCTCCCTGATGGGCAATGGCCCAACCCATGCGTCCATGGGCCAAACGGGATAACAGAGTCGCACGCTCTGGGACTACGTCAAAGTGTGTAGCCAATACCTTTTGTATTTCAGTCGCGGGTACGGGTCTAAGCGGCAGGAGCTGGCAACGTGAGACCAAGGTAGGAAGCAGCTGGCTGGGATGTGTCACCGTACCCAGTAGCACCGCGGCCCGAGGCGGTTCTTCAAAGGTCTTGAGCAGTTTATTCAGAAAACTCTCATGTGCCAGCTGCAGATCCCGGATCAGAATCACCCGGTGTTTGCATTGAAAAGGGCGCAACATCGCGTGATGTTGAATGTCTTCTGCCTGTTCCACGCGTAACAAGCCGTTCAGTCGGTTGGCCTGCCCCTGACTGTCGGTGGGTTCTATCTGCAAAAAGTCTGGATGGTTGCCGCCCTGCATGGCTTGGCAGTCCCGACACGTACCACAGGGGTCCCCTTCTGCCCCCGTGCAGAAAAGCAACTGTGCTAGCCAACGGGCTAGCGTGCTTTTACCCAAACCTATTTCCCCTGTAAACAGATAGGCGTGACGCAGTTGGGGATAAGCACCTTGTGCATCTGTTCTTGCTGTCTCCCGCAGGAAGTTTGCGGCCCAGCGGTGGCCGAAAATCTGGCCCTGCATTGGCTTAGGTTCCCAATCAGTTATTGTGTTTAAGCTGGAGCAGTCCTGCCTTCCAGTATGCCTCACCCCGAACCTTCGGAGTAAAAGCATTGTCATTCTTCGGGAATTCCAATCCATTACAGACTGGAGTATGGCGTAAGTCTTGGCCTAAGAAAAACAAGGGTTAGCTGGAAACTCTTGCACGACATTTCCGATCCCAAGGCCTCCGGGCCCCTGCCGATATGGAACGCAAACCTTATAGCCAGCTTTCTGCACCACGCGTCCCCCGAGAATAGGATGCCGAAGCTCTTGCTTGCCTCTGTCCCCTAAGCGTTACTGCTTCGAACTCCGCAGCGCAGACCCCCTGGACCACAAGAGAACTATGATCCGACACAAAACCAGCGCCCATCCGTCTTTTATAAAGTGCGGAGCAAAGCAGCCTGCTCAAAGCAGGGATAAACATCGCAGCCATCGGAAGAATCAATGGTACAGAGATTTTAAACGCACGCCATACTCTTTCTGATATGCGGCCTTTTGATTGTCATCTCTCTGTCGCTAATGGGAGTGCCCGACGTCCAAGCCCAAACACCAAATTCCTGTCCAGAAGGTCAGATATGGTCCCTCAATAGATGCACAACTGAAGAAGAACGCGCCTGCATGACGGGATTCACATACGTAGCGGACAACGGCTGCGTCATGATTCCTGAGGAAGTCCAAGCCTGCCCCAATGGGTATGTAATGGAGGGCGGCCGCTGTCAACTGACCGGCCAGGCCTGCCCAGCAGGGGAAACATGGAGGGACGGCAGTTGCCAGGCTCGAGATGAAATGAGCTGTCCAGCGGGCCAGGAAAGGGTCAATGGCTCCTGTTTCCAGATAACAGACACCATTTGCCCCGTCGGCTATTCATGGAACGATAGCGAAACGCGCTGTAGGGACAACAACGAGACGGATGACGGCAACGGCAACGGCGATGGCAATGGCAATGGCGACGGTGGTGGCAACAGCGTTTCTTCGATTTTGACCTTTTCAGATACTACTCTGACTGTCGATGAAGGCTGCGACGTCACCTACACGGTTGCGCTGAAGAGCAAGCCTAGCGGCGATGTTACGGTGACCAT
This sequence comes from Caldilineaceae bacterium, assembly GCA_965221225.1. GTDB lineage: Bacteria > Chloroflexota > Anaerolineae > Caldilineales > Caldilineaceae > Bin34. The sequence goes on along the minus strand of CBDCRV010000008.1, from coordinate 1,303,555 downwards.
TGGAGACCCATCCAATACAGACGTGACGGCAGATCCGGCGACCTTGACGTTCACACCGGACGATTGGGATTTCCCGCAGACCGTAACAGTAACTTGCAACGAAGATGATGATGCGGTAGACGATGAGGCCACCGTGACTCACACAGTAACCGGGCCCGGTCTTGATTCGGTAGTCGGTCAAGAAGTCGACGTCGACGTTGTCGACAACGATGAAGCGGGGGTGACCCTCTCTGCTACTTCCCTGACCGTGGATGAAGTTTGCAACGAAACCTATACGGTCAAGCTGGACAGCAAGCCTACAGGCGACGTGACGGTGACCATAGGCGACCCTTCTAACACCGCCGTGACGGCAGATCCGCCGACCTTGACTTTCACGCCGGACAATTGGTACGTCCCGCAGACCGTCACAGTAACTTGCACTGAAGATGACAATGCCGTGGAAGATAAGACCATTGTGACCCACACCGTCGGCGGAGGCGATTACGAAGGTGTAACCGCTCCAGACCTAACCCTCACGGTCACCGACAACGACACCGCGGGTGTAACTATCTCGGAAACCACTCTACCTGTTCATGAAGGCAGCACTGGCACCTACACGATCACGCTGGACACCCAGCCCACAGACGATGTGACAGTGACCATTAACGATCCTACCAACACCGTCGTGACGGCCGATCCGGCGTTCTTTACTTTCACGAAAGACAATTGGGATGAACCGCAGACCGTCACGGTTACGGCCCATGAAGATGATAACGCGGGGAACGAAACGACCATAGTGACTCACGCAATCAGCGGAGCCGACTACGAAGGTGTAAGCATTGGCAGGGTCGTTGTCGTCACCCGCGACAACGACCTTCGAGGAGTAATATTCCGGGACCCCAACGTGACGGTGGCTGAAGGCTATACCACCACTTATAAGATCAAGTTGAACACCAAGCCCACGGGCACCGTGACGGTGACCATCATTGATCCTACTAACACCGACGTGACTGCAGATCCGGCGTTCTTGACTTTCACAGATCAGAGATGGAATGTCGAGCAGACCGTCACAGTTACGGCCAAGGAAGATGATGATGCGGTGAATGACACGGCCGCTGTGACCCACACAGTTGATGGAGCCGACTACGTAGGGCTAAACGCCGGCAGTGTAACCGTCTGGGTCATAGACAACGAAACTGCGGGCCTTACAATCTCGGCCGATTCTGTGAACGTGAATGAAGTTTGCAACGAAACCTACACGATCAAGCTGGACAGCAGACCTACGACCGACGTAACGGTGACCATCGGCGACCCCTCCAACCCCGCCGTGACGGCGGATCCGGCGACCTTGATTTTCACGCCGGACAATTGGGACGAACCGCAGACCGTCACGGTTACGTGCACTGAGGATGACAATGCCGCGGATGAAAAGTCCATCGTGACCCACACTGTCGAAGGAGGCGACTATGAAGGTGTAATCGCTCCAGGTGTAACTTTCAATGTTACAGACAACGACATCCCTGGTGTTACCATCTCGAAATTATCTCTAACTGTTGGTGAAGGCGGCACTGGCACCTACACGGTCGAGCTGGACACCAAGCCCACAGCGAACGTGACAGTGACCATCAACGATCCTACCGACAACACCGACGTGACGACCGATCCGGCGACTATGACTTTCACGACTCAGACTTGGAACAACCCGAAGACTGTTACGGTTACGGCCAAGGAAGATGATGATCCGCTGAACGACGATGCCACTGTGACTCACAGCGTCGGCGGAGACGACTACGAAGGCGTAACCGCTGCCAATGTAGCCGTCACGGTCACCGACAACGATACCAGGGGCGTTACCATCTCGGAATCCTCCCTTACTATTGGTGAAGGCGGCACTGATACCTATACGGTCAAGCTGGACACTTTGCCCACAGACGATGTGACAGTGACCATCAATGATCCTACCGACAACACCGACGTGACGACCGATCCGGCGACTATGACTTTCACGACTCAGACTTGGAAGGATACCCAGACCGTCACTGTAACGACCAAGGAAGATCTGGATTCGGACAACGATACGGCTACCGTGACCCACAGCGTCAGCGGAGCGGACTACGGAACGGTAACCGCTGCCAACGTATCCGTCACGGTCACCGACAACGACGCCACGGCAACGCAGCAGAACCTTGGTGGACTGTCGGATATTGACAGCACCGCTACCACTATCGTGAATGTCACGGCAACGTTGGATAGCATTTACACGACGTTCACAGCTGGGGACAACGTTTGGCATCTTTTGCGGGGATCTACAAGCATTGAAGTGGAAGCGTATTGGTGGCAGGATTCAGGTTCCGAGAGCGGAGATACCCAAATCCTGCCCACTGAAATTGCTGGTTTCGAAACAATCTGCCTTACCGTCACACCGGACGCAACCAAACTTACGTACGCCATCGATCAGGACGTAGCGCTTCCGGCGGAGCCCGAGAATGCAGAGTCCGGCGTCTGGAAATTACGCTTAAAGGTAGAATGGGGCGCAGTGGAGGCAGGGCTGTGCAACGCTGCAAGTCCCGTAGTACCCCCAAGTATTGTGCCTGCCCTTAACGCGGTATATCCTTGGGAAGAGTAGAGAGACCTATCGTGTAATCACCCATGGGGGCTAATACCCTAAGAAAGATCAAGGAGGCCTGGCGCATAGGAATACTGCCTTCCACGAAATCTAGGGAGCTTGTGTCTCTAATCTGGAATCCCGGGCATTGGCGCCCAGTATGAAAAGAACCACGGCGTTGCGGGTGCTAGGTTGTTGTGGATTTCGTGCTTGTTCCAAATACTCTGGAGGGCTTCGGCTTTGTCAAGAAAGCTGAATTCGGAAGTAAAACAGCTGTGGACTTACAACTGCGGCGGCCATTTGGGGGTTCATCCTGCCTAAGGGCAGGCTCTAGAGACCTTGATTGCAGAGGTTGTTTCCTCAAGACATGCGCTTGGGTTGAGAGGCTAGGAATGCATCCAAATGAGTGATTTCGCGGCAGCATTACTCCGGATCCTAGCCTAGGAATTGGGCCACCCCAAACTGTACCAAAGGGAGTTTCATCGGCCATCTGCCCACGCGGAGCAGCAGGCGCTATTTCCTAAGTATGAGAAAAGCTGGGCCTTCTGCAAGTCCTTTAGGCTCAGTCCAGTAAGACAGAACTTCTGCGGGCGATTAATTCTGTGCCCAGACTGTTTCCCTAACCCTTGTCCCAGGTGTAAAGAAAGATTCCTGCCTGGTAGCCACAATCTATCAGGCTGGGATAAAGGTAGGAGTTGGCTTGGCCACCGCTGCTTCGGCGGCTCCCTGGGCTCAGCGGGTATGGTTACAGCCGCCACAAGCCTAGCCGCCGCGGGCCGGTGCCATCAGTTCATCCGCCTCAAAGTTTGCCATTACTCCGCCATTCTGAGACACCGGCATCTGGGCAAAGGCATCGAAGCTGCCGGAGATATCCTCTGGGGCCGGGAAAGTGCAGCATGTCGCTCCCAAGCTGTTCTGCCAGCCCCGCCCAGCCCGCCGGACTGCCGGGGAGAATATTGACGAGCCATCCCGCGTACAGGACGGGCTAGCCAATGAACGCATCTGACCTGTCTTTAGCTCTGGGCCATATGTGCAATAGGCGAAATCTTGGTTGAGCGCGGGGATAGTGGACCGGTGTGTGGTAAGGGATGCCCAACCCGGGTTACCCCTGAGGGGGGACGGATTGATCTGGCCTTGTCATGCCGGGAAAGTCGGCTGGCTTCCATAAGGGCGGCATAGCCGAAACAGGAGGACCGGGCTCCGCGCTGAAGCTCCCGCATAGCGTGCTGCGGACGCGCCAGAGCTCTTGGGCCCTTGCAACTTCGCAGATTCCGAAAACCGTATCCTGAAAACCTGTCAGAAGGAGTGCCCACAATGCCGCTTCGAGGAAAAGGCAGGAAATGCCAATTGCCAGCAGGTTGTATCCACCGTAGTTACTTGCCAGTTAAATTACGAAGGCCAGTTGCCGAGGTTGCTGGAGACCGTGCAGGATGAATATGGCTATATACCCACCAGGGCTGGGCCCGTTGCTGACTTTCGCAGAGTACTGAATTTGCACTATCCGGAATACCGAGGCTTTGACTGCTGAATGGCCTAGGAGTAAGCGCCGTAGAAACTCCCAGAGAGTCTACGGCGCTTACTCCTAGAAGATCTTGAACTGCCTGGCAGCCAGCTGGTTCTGTCTCCCCTGTCCAGCTAATCTGGATCTGAGCAGCCCCATGGAATTAACTAGGGAATTATTGATTGTTAGCCACAGTCAACGGCGGGATTCCACCAAAGGATGTCATTTGGGTTCATATAATTCCGCGGCCAAGAAATTTCCGGAGCATAGTCCTATGTCCTTACTTCGCCTCTGTAGTACGGCCTTTGTATTGTTGCTGGCTGCCAACATGTTGACAGCTTGTGTCTGGTTTACCGAAGCAAGGCCAGTGGGCGAAACACCTTCCGATCCCCCAGAATTTCGAACCAGTTTGCTGAATAAAATCAACGAAGCAATGCGTTCGCAAAGAGCTGCGTCGGATAGTGTGGCGATGGAGAGTGCGCCAATCGCCAAATGGACTTTGCCGCCTGAGGCCGGCGGGGAGGCGAATCCCAACAACGAGTTTCTGCCGCTCATGTATTTCGAGGACTATGGTGTTAACCCTTTTGTTGACGCGGATGAAGATCCCCTCTCCACTTTTGGACTGGACGGCGACACGGCGTCCTACGAAATCGCACGACGTTATCTGCGGGACGGTGTGTTGCCGCCCCCAGATTCAGTGCGTCTGGAGGAATTTGTTAACTCATTTGCAGGGGGATATGCGACCGCCACGGACGGCTTGAATCTGCATCTGGATGCTGCTCCTTCCCCCTATGGTCCGGAAGGCTATGTGCTGTTGCGTGTGGGAGTAGCAGCGCCGCTCCTGCCATCCACCCACGATCCCGTTTCGCTAATATTCGTAGTAGATGTCTCAGGGTCAATGGAATATGACAATCGTCTGGGCCTGGCAAAAGAGGTCATGTTGGGACTTCTGGAACAGGCGCTGGTAGTGGACCGGATCGGATTGGTTACCTATGGCAATGAGGCCCGCACAGAAGTGTCGCTGCAGGAGAGAGAGGATATCCCAAATCTGCCACAGGTGATTGCCAATCTGTTTACCAGCGGCGCGACCAACGCGGAAGAGGGACTGCAACTGGCCTATGCATGGGCAGCGAAGGAAATGAACCGAGGCCGCGATGTGCGGCTCGTGCTTTTTTCAGATGGCGTCGGCAATGTGGGTGCCACGGGTCCGGATCAGATACTGGAAGTGGTGGATGCGGCCGCCCAGCGCTCAGCCACACTGACCACGGTGGGGGTCGGCATTGAAGGAAATTACAACGATGTAATGATGGAGCGGCTGGCGAATCGAGGAAACGGTACCTACCACTACATCCAAGATCGGGCCGCCGCGGCCGCATTCTTGGCGGGCCCGGCGCGAGCAGTGTTTCATGAGACAGCACGTGACGCGCGTATTCAAGTCGAATTCAATCCAGAAGTGGTTCGCAAGTACCGCTTGCTGGGTTATGAGAACCGCGCCGCGCCCGATGACGCTTTCCGCGATGACACGCGAGATTTCGGAGAGCTGGGATTTCGGCGCGATGTAACCGCCTTATATGAACTAAGGCCCCTAGAGGAAATAAAGGCTACGGCATGGCTCGCCACAGCTCGCCTACGCTACAAAGACAGCGCCTCCGGTAAGGTTGTGGAAACGGAGCAAACACTGGATTGGGCGGATGTGAGTGCCCCCAATGATTACTTCCGGCGCGCTGCAGCAGTGGCGGAATTCGCAGAGCTTCTGGGCCGCTCCTTCTGGGCCCAGTGTGGCACTCTGGACGCGGTTGAGGCAGGTCTGCCAGCAGAGGGTCCGGCCTATGATGACCAGACCCGGAAATTGCATGAGCTGATTAGCACTGCGGCCGGCCTCTTTACTCCGTTTTGTGCCACGTGAAGATGTAGAACCAGCAATAGCTAGGGATCTCTGACAGGTATCCCACGTGCCGCTGTCAAGAGAAATCCGTACAAGATTTCCTGTACCACTCAAGTACTCCCGGCTGGTTGGCATACTGCGTGAGCGGCGGGGCTTACTTTTCTCATGGCTACTATCTGGGGAAAGTACCCTATCTCAATTAGGGTACCGGTCATTCGATCTACATGCTAGTGCTCGAAAGATGACGCCTTGACCTTAGAGTAGCCGACAGGTCTACTGTGAAACAAATGTGCTAAGGAAAAAGTATACAATTCTTGTGGATATGGGCCCGAGGCGCCTGCCAGCAACGCTGTCAACTGAGAATTCAGTGTGAGTTGCGGGGAGCTGGGTTTGATCCTGCAAGTAGTGAAAACAGGATGCTTCACGGGTGTTTTGGCACTGAAGGGCAGCCCACAGCATCTCTGAGGAAGGGAATATGACTGAGCCAGCGATATCTGCAAAAGAGCTTAGTTTCAGCTATGGAGACACACTGGCTGTCGACGAAATTTCGTTTGAAGTTGGGGAGGGGGAAATCTTGGGTTTCCTAGGTCCCAACGGAGCAGGCAAGTCAACTGTTGTAAAGATGTTGACTGGGCAACTTACACCGAAGACAGGAACTGCAAAGATCCTAGGTCTGGATATAGTCAAGAGCCGCAAGCAGGTCCAGCACCAAATCGGAATTTCGTTTGAAGTGACCAACTTATATGAACAGATGAGTGCGGTGGAAAACCTGAACCTGTTCGCGCGGCTTTATAAGGTGAAGAATTTCCAGGCTCTCACGCTATTGGAGCAAGTGGGCTTGGCGGGACGGGAAGAGGAACGTGTAGCCAACTATTCAAAGGGCATGAAACAGCGGCTTATGATAGCTCGCGCTCTAGTCAGCAATCCAAAAATGTTGTTCTTGGATGAACCCACAGATGGTCTGGATCCGGTTTCAACGCAGGCCGTGCATGCCCTGATCCAGGCGGCCACGCAGGAGGGCACAACCGTTTTCCTGACTACCCACGATATGGTCGAGGCGGACAAACTGTCCGATCGGGTGGCTTTCATTAACCAGGGCAAGATTGTGGCTCTGGACACACCCGCCAATTTGAAGCAGCGATTCGGGTTGAGGGGCCTCCAAGTGGAAGTCAGACTTCCCAATGGCGACACCGAAATGCGTGAGGTTACTCTTGATAGTGAACAGACGGCTGAAGAGGTGTACGGCTTGTTCCGTAACGAGCAAGTGGTCACCGTACACAGCGAAGAAGCCACCCTGGAAGATATCTTTATTGATATTACCGGCCGGAGGTTACAGGGATGATAGGGACCCTCGTTGCCAAGGACCTCAAGCTCTTTTTCCGAAATCGTCTCTTTGCCGTAGTTACAGGTTTAGCCCTGGTGGGTTATCTGGCAGTTTACTTTCTACTGCCGGACCAAGTTAGAGAGTCACTCGGTGTGGCCTACTACGTAGAGAATCCGGAAGTCACCATGGTTGATGAGGCCCTGAATGAAAATGACAACTTGACTTTCTTTGAGACTGAGGCGGAAATGCTTAGCGCTTTGGAGGACACTGACGAATTCATCGTAGGACTCTCCATTACGGAAGCGGCGGCAGGTGCCATTATCAGAGGGGAAGAGGCAAGTCTTAACGCGTATTACGCCCCCGGTGTGCCTGCAGAAGTCAAACAGATATTTGAAGATGTGTTGGTAGTCATTGCCAATTCAGCCAATCCAACATGGTTGGCAGAATTCGATCATGTGAGTGATACGAAAGTTGTGTTGGGCCCCGACCTTATCGGTCAACCTCTGTCTATGCGCGCTCGATTTGCCCCCTTACTCCTGTTAGCAGCTATCTTGATTGAAGTACTCGGCATCGCCGTCCTTTTGACCCAGGAAGCAGAGATCGGAACAGCCCGTGCGATGCTGACAGGTCCTTTGCGCATGCATCAATTTTTCTTGGGCAAATTAGTTTTCGGCCTGCTGTTGACCCTGGGTCAGCTGCTGATATTGATCTCCGTCATGGGTCTGTTAAGCGTCTCCCCCCTATTGCTCTTGACGACCCTTTTGCTGGGCAGCGTACTAATGGTAGGTACTGGATTCATTATTGCCGCCATCTCAAAAAGCCATACCACGGCAATGGCGTGGGGAACTGTCTTTGTGATTTTGTTTGTGATTCCAGCTCTATCAGTGATGCTGCCAGGACTTGCTACAAGATGGATGGAATTGATTCCATCCTTCTATTTTGTGGATGCTCTCCACCGCATTCTGAATTTCGACGCAAGTTGGGCTGATGTATACGGGAATCTGATGATCTTGGCGATGTCTGGCCCCGTGGCTTTATTGATTGGTGGGGCAGCAATGAGGAAGAAGATCTGATGGACGTGCAGAGAATCTGGATTCTGCTGGGCAAGGATGTTCGGCTTGGCGCTACCAATTTCCTGAGTATTTATGTGCTTGTGGTCCCAGTCGTGTTTAGCCTCTTAATTGCTTTAGTGTTTGGTGACCTCTTCGCACAGACCCCTCGACTAGGAATCTATGATGCAGGCGGGAATGCAGATCTGGCTCAGCAGCTACTGGCACACAAAAGCATCAATACCAGAATCTATGGCACTGAAGAGGCACTCCTTGGAGCAGTTGAGCGGGGCACAGTTGAGGTTGGTTTGAGTCTGCCCACTGGCTATGCCCAGGCTCTGGAAAGCGGTACATCAGCGGCCCATCTCACGTTCTACAGATGGGGAGAGGCAGGCGCGCGCAATCTCATTTTGCTGGATTCGGCGGTAAAGCGTACTTTCTTGAAAGATATGGGTTACAGCATCGAGGAATTGCCCGTTAAGGTTAATGTAGAGCAACTGGGCAAGGCCAGTACTGCCACTTGGTCGCAACGCCTTCTGCCCTTGATATTGATAATGTCCATTGTGTTGGGAGGCCTGTTTATCCCAGCTGCGTCTTTGCTGGAAGAGAGACAGAAAAGGACCTTGATGGCGCTGACGACGACGCCCACCTCCCTGCTAGATATATATCTGTCCAAAGTATTGCTTGGCACCCTTCTGTGCGGGATCATGGCCGTGATAGTGCTGCTGTTGAACGGTGCTTTGAGCGGACACTTGGCTGCGTTGCTCATAGTGATAGCGTTGGGTGGGATAATGTCCGCATTGCTGGGTGTCATACTGGGTTCGGTGTCCAGGGATATGGACACCTTTATAGGCATTATCAAGGTCTTGGGCATTGTCCTGTACGCTCCGGGCATCTTGCAGATCTTTCCTCAAGTCCCGGATTGGATTGTCCGGATCTTCCCCACGTATTACCTTATGAATCCCCTGATTGAAATCAGCCAGAACGGTAGTGGATTCACAGAAGTAGCGTCGGATGTTTTGGTTATGGTTGCACTCATTGCAGTAATGCTGTTTGCCCTTTCCCGCGTTATGGCTCGCCAGCATGAGCAGATGGGACTAGAAGTCTAGTAGATACAGCCGCCTCTCTGCACTTGGCCTTAAGGCGGATGGAAAAGCACATCTTCGGCACCCGCCGGCTGTGGTCCGAGACTCGATGGAGAAATTCAGGTTCTCTTGACAGCAGGCGATACAGCCTGGTGGAAGGAAGGCATGGGAAACCGTAGGCCACACTCCCAAATGGAGCATCGCGCTTCAAGTTCTTCAGACCCCTGGGACTAACTCAGCCTTGGCCGTGATAGGCGCCGTCTGCAGGCGAGGTGTGATTGTTTCCCCTCCTTTTGCCCAGAGAATGGCAGATTCTGGCTTTTGGGCTGGGACCCCCCTGCATGGCAAAGTCTGGGAAAGCCTTTCCAATTGCGAACAGGCATCGCAACTGCCGAAGTGACAACTAGACACCCTGAATACATGGTCATTACCGTCGGCGTAGACCAGCCGGGAAGCAGGGCGCCAAGCCCTTTCCTAGCACCCGCGGCCTTGCGCTATCTAGGAAGTCCCTTCCCGAGGTTGTAAAGAATCTGCAGCCACCTTGGGAAGCACCCATTTTCAACCAAGACCGTATTCATTGGTTGGGTCGCGGTAGACCGAGTGGTAATGGCCTCCGCTGGCGGCCACGCGGCCCTGAGTGGAGAATTCAATAATGAGTTGAGGCCACTGGATCCGGTAGTAGATGGAGCCGGAGCCATCCAGGTTCCCGTTCCAGGCGAAATAGGTTTCGTCCAAATCGGACTCAATTTCTGCCAAACGGAGGCTGGCACTAGGGTTCGGCATCATACCCACCCATAGGGCTACAGTTTCGAGCAGAGATTGCTGCTGGCCTGGACTCCAAACGGAGACCCGAGAGCCTTCAAAATTCGGGATTACCCCATCCTTTCCCGCGCCGGTGTAGGATTCCTGAGGGCGTCTCCGTACTTTGGCTGCGGTTTGTTGATCTTCAGCCAAGCTGTTGATGAGCATCAGGCCAGCCTGCAATTCCTCCTCCATCGGTGCCGCGGTCTGAGAGCCTGTCGCGTAGGATGCGGGTTCTACGCCAATGAACGTTGGGGACATGGTGAGGTGGTCTGCGCCTACCGCAACATTGAAGGCAAGGTGATGACCTCCGAATTGCCATCCCCAGGGCTCTGTAGCTGATGGCTGTCCAAAGAAAGCGAGCCAGTAATTGTCTGCGCCAAACCGCAGTCGACGAGAGTTTGAGGATTGCGCCAAAACGCCATCAGCCCCTACCACCTCCATGACGGTGCGGTAGCCATCGGCACTCAGGCTAAGGCCCAAGAATTCGTTCAGGGCGGTAGTTTGATCATTGTTTAGGTCTCCGATCCGAATGCCATTGCGATCAAACCGCACAAGTCCTGCCGGCAGATTCGACCAGTTTGACCGCTTAGGGTCGTCCAGTGCATACACTATCGAGGACCGTTCCGATTCAGTCAAGAGATTCAGAAAAGCGTTGGCCCCAGCCGCGATTGCTACCACGTTTTCCTTGCCCACAATAGAATCCGACAATTCATTCTTGGCAGTAGCCCCCTTTTCCGCAGAAGTGGTTTCCAAATCTGATTGAACGGTGGGTGCGGGAGCTGTGGATTTCTCCTCCGCAGGCGCGCCAAGGCATCCATTCAGATACACGGCCACCATCAAACTGGCCACGGCGACTGCCAATTTCCACTGGGAATTACAACTTTGCATTTCGGCTCATCTCCTGTGGCATACCCGGCTGGGGAAGCAACCAACCTGGCTAGTGCCAATTGCCTTGTCAAACCTTACCGACAGACTGGGTAAAGCTAGGCAGCGCACTTCCGGGAGATTATTCAGAATTAGAAATTCCTGCCGTCGGGTTCATCAGCCCGGACCCTCGTTACACAAAAAGAGCCACTGTCTTGGCGGGTACCACCCGTTAGTCTCGTGCCCATTTAAGCAGGCAAGTCCCAGCGTGGTCTCGATTAACACCGAAATTAACCAGGTAAAAAGTAGCCCCAAACAATCAAACTGATTGGCTTCGTTGCCTTCAAAGGTTGTGTGGGGGAAATTAAATTGTGACAGAGGCCCGTGCTAACAGGCAAGTGAAAGCAAGTGCTCCATAAATCTGCCGGAGTGTCATCTACCGCTGGCCAAACAAGCACCCACTTACGGAGCTCGCTTCATGAGGAGCCAAGAAAAGGAGCCTGTCTTGACAGGCTCCTTTCTTATTCAGTTAAGAAGAATGTAGGCCTACTTGGCGGAAATGCCGCTAGCGCCGAAACCTACTTGAGTTCGACCTTGGCCCCTTCGGCTTCGATCTTGGTCTTGTAGTCTTCCGCGTCTCCCTTGGAGACACCTTCCGCAACGGCGATCGGCGCGCTCTCAACCAGAGACTTCGCTTCCTTCAGACCCAAAGTAGTAAGGGAGCGGACCACCTTAATCACATTGATTTTCTTGGCACCTATTTCCGTCAGCATCACGTCAAACTCAGTCTGCTCTTCCACCGGGGCCTCATCGGCACCGCCGCCGGCGACTGGCGCAGCCATGGCTACAGGAGCCGCAGCAGACACGCCCCAGGAGTCCTCCAGCATCTTGACCAACTCTGAAGCTTCCAACAGAGTTAAGCCATCCAATTCCTCTTTGATCTTCGTGAGATCAGCCATCTTGATTTCCTCTTGCACTGTGAACTAAAAAAAGGTCAAAATCCAATTCAATACTTACTGATCTGCCCGGGCCTTCAAAACCTGGGCGATTTCCCGGTTGGGAGCCGAAATTACACGATAGACTGCGTTTGGCACTCCGTCGATGACCTGGGTCAACTGCGTGGCCGGGGCCAAAATGGTGCTCAACAACGTGGCTCGCAATTCGGGTAATGTGGGGAGATCGGCCATGGCCTCCATGCCAGGTCCGTCCATCAACTGGTTGGAGACCAAGCCCCCCTTGATACCCAGAATTTGCCGATTAGGAAATGATTGCCTGACGAAAGTCCGAAAGCCTTTGACGGTGCTGCCAATGTCCTCACCGCTGAATACCACGCCCATGGGGCCCAAAAAAGACTCCTGCGCAGCGTCTTCACAACCGCTATCCACCAAGGCAATCTTGAGCAACCGGTTCTTGACCACCATGAAGGTGGCATCCACTTCTCCCATGCGTCGCCGCAGCTGCTGAATCTGCGGCACGGTAACGCCTCTGTAATCGGTGAAAATCAAAGCAGCAGAGTCGGAGATCATCTGGCCGTACTGCGCTACCAGTTCTTCTTTCTTCTGGCGACTGATGGCCATAGGCAAATTCCTGTTCTGTTCCCAATAAAAAAACCCGCTGCGTCTGCAAAGACGGAACGGGCGCGCGGAGGACGGTTCGCGTCACTCACGGCATCCGGCCTCGGCAGGCTGCCCTCGGGCATTACGGCTGCGCCGCCTGCTGTCTCTGGTCAGAGATGCGTCAGCTGATTTAAAGTAGCAATGCTAAAGCATAAGTCCCGGCAATTCCAAAATCGCAAGCCTGCGTTTAGGCGTCAGACTTCATATTCATGGCCTGATGCACTTCCACCTGGACGGAAGGGCCCATGGTGGAGGTCAGATGCACGCTCTTAATGAAGGAACCCTTGATACCACTAGGTTTGGCTTGTACTGTGGCAGACATAATGGCCGCCATGTTCTCCAAGATCTGGCTTTCCTCAAAACTGGCTTTACCCAATGGGGCGTGAATATTTGAGGTTTTGTCGACCCTGTATTCCACACGGCCCTTGCGAGTCTCATCAATAACCCTGGGCAGCTCGTTGGCTGGCACAATGGTACCTGCCTTGGGGCTGGGCATCATGCCTCGAGGACCCAGGACACGGCCCAGCCGCCCCACCACCCGCATCTGATCCGGGGTGGCCAACACCACATCGAAATCCGTCCAGCCCTGCTGTACTTTCGCGGCTAACTCTTCGGCGCCTACGTGGTCGGCCCCGGCCGCTTCGGCCGGCGCGATGCCGTCCGGTCCGGTAAAGACCAGAATGCGGACTTGGCGGCCCGTGCCATGTGGCAATGTCACCACGCCGCGCACCTGCTGGTCCGCATGCTGAGGGTTCACCGTGGTTTCCATATGCAGTTCAATAGTTTCATTGAACTTCGCCGTGGCGCGTTCCTTGACCATACTGACGGCCTCGGCCGGGGCAAAAATCTGTTCCGGGTCCAGGTTTTCCAAGGTCTTGGTATAGCGCTTGCTTTTCTTGCCCATTTCTGTGTTTCCTGGGGGTGAGGTCGGGTAAAAGGCAACTGTCAATTTGCGACGGTGATGCCCATGCTGCGGCACGTGCCTTCAATCATGCGCACTGCCGCGTCCACATCATTGGCATTCAGATCCTTCATCTTGATTTCGGCGATTTCGCGCAGCTGCTGCCGCTTGATTTCGCCTACTTTCGTCACATTCGGTTCGCCGCTGCCCTTGTCCAGACCAATGGCCTTCTTGATCAGATCCACTGCCGGCGGGGTCTTGGTGATAAAGGAGAAGGAGCCGTCCGCAAAGATCGTGATATCCACAGGGATCACCTGCCCCAACTGCTGCTGGGTGCGGGCGTTATATTCCTTGCAGAAACCCATGATGTTGATGCCATGGGGACCCAAGGCCGTACCTACGGGCGGGGCCGGATTTGCTTTGCCAGCGGCCAGTTGCAGTTTGACCAGGGCCTTTACTTTTTTAGCCATTTATTGTTTCAGTCCTTGTTGCCTGTCTTTCAACCCGCTTATCCCAGCTGCGCCAGATGTACGATTTCCACTTCTACCGGTGTGTCCCGGCCAAAGATACTGACCATGACCCGGGCTTTGCCTTTGTCAGGTTGCAGTTCATCCACTACTCCCGCGAATTCCGAAAAGGGCCCGTGGGTTATGCGCACTCTCTCACCCAGACCGAAGTTGACCCGCACTTTGGGATCCTTGGACTCGATGCGGGACATAATCTGATCCACTTCCGCACTGGACAGTGCCGTAGGCTGGTTGCCAATACCCACGAAACCGGTTACGCCTGGAGTTTCGCGTACACAGATCCAACTGTCGTCGGTCAACTTCATTTGTACCAGTACGTAGCCCGGATAGAGCCGCTTTTCCACTTCCCGCCGTTTCTTGTCCCGGATCTCGATCTCTGTTTCCGTGGGCACTATCACATCGAAGACGAAATCGGCCATGTCCATGGAGTCAATACGGTGCTCCAGATTGGTCTTGACCAGGTTCTCCATGCCGGAGTAGCTGTGAATTACATACCAGCCGACTTCGTCCGGATCATCTGAAGGCAATAGTGACTCATCTACACCACCGCCCAGATCCTCCAGTTCATCTGCGTCAGAATGCAGGTCGTGGTCCATGAGATTCATACTCCTATTGCGATCAGGTTTCGGCCGGGCTGTTTCTTTACAGTGTAATCAGCCAAGTTATCACGTAGCTGAAAAAGAGGTCCAGCACATAGAGAGAGGCCGCGGCCACCAAAGTGACCAACATCACTACGGAGGTTAGCCGAAGGCCTTCTTCCCGCGTAGGAAAAGTTACCCGTGACAATTCAGACTGTACTTCTTTGAAGAACTTAAAGATGCGGAGGCCAGGTCGCCCTTTGGCCACCACGGATTTGCTCATGCCGTTACCTGCTCATACCCTTGGGCTAAAGGTGGAAGTCAAACAGGCGCGGCAGGACTTGAACCCGCAACCTTCGGTTTTGGAGACCGATGCTCTGCCAAATTGAGCTACGCGCCTATGCGTGGATGTTCGGATCATGTTTTTCACCGGCTGCACGGATACCACAGGGCTTTCGCGGCGGAAACTGCCATAGCGATTGTACCTGTATCCGTAATGCGCGTCCTAGGTTGCACGGAGGGGGAGCGGGTCAGGGAGTTGAGCCCACAACCGGACTTGAACCGGTGACCTCCTTCTTACCAAGAAGGTGCTCTACCGACTGAGCTATGTGGGCCTATGGTGTGGGCGAGGGCGGATTCGAACCACCGTAGGCGCTAGCCGTCTGATTTACAGTCAGATCCCTTTGTCCACTCGGGCACTCGCCCCTGCTATATCCCTTACCTACCGCTACTCCCGTCTCCTTGATAACCGAATCCACTCCCAGAGCCGACGATCGGACTCGAACCGATAACCCCTTGTTTACAAGACAAGAGCTCTGCCGATTGAGCTACGTCGGCCCGCGCCTGGGCGTCGTGCCATCCGAGGATCGCTCTACGTCCCGCGCCAAACGACTCACGGAGAAGCGAGTCCCAGACGGAACATGATAAGGCACCGGGCGGGCCAAACGCAAGAACGTGTCTCGTACGGTTCGCGTAAAAGAACAACCCTACAAAGTGATTACCTGGTCGGGAGGATTGCCGGCCAAGGCCTCGTAGAGCTGCGGGAAGCAACCCACCCCCGCTCCGGCCACCATGTCCTTGGGCTGGACCTGACCCAGACCACACTGCTCTAGCGTGCCTTCCGCCAGATTGCGGCGCACCGCGCACTGATCACAGGCCATCAATAAAATGCCTTTGTCCGCCGCCACCTTGGCTAGCCGTTCCCCGACAGGGTCTCCGGCTCTCAAACTGAAGACGTTGTCGTCAAAAAACATCATTCCTACCACATCCACGCCATGGAAATCTCCTTCCAGTTGCGGCAGGATCATGGTTGCCAGTTTGAAAGTGCTGGCTTGGTCAGTGGCAAATACGTAAGCGATCTTCATGGGCAGATTTCCTTTCTGTAGTTCCCTTTACTGAGATTCGGGTCAAACCCCTGCAATGCTAGATTGATCCTGCCATTTTTGTAAAGGGATTTTACTTAATTAGGAGTACCAAAACACCAGAAAACTATGCGCAGTGGCAAAAACGGACAATCGAATGAAGGCGCCCTTGAATTTGCAGGGCTGCCAATGCGGTGGGGCTGAAGGGAGCACTAATGCATTCCCATCTGCAGGATGAACCTTGCTACTGCCTGTGCAAGACCTGGGGTTGTATCCCCAAACGGCAGAGTCCGGATGCAAGAGCATAGGCCATCTTCAATCGGGCAGGTCTATTTCTGGTGCAAAGCCACTCTTCTTGGACAAACCCGGAGAAAACGTCCATCTGACAGCCTTTTTTCTTTTGTGTCCTTTTCTCAAGAGCCTGGGGTGCGTCTTACAGTGGCGCTTTTCTTCCTGCCGGGACCTACCTGCCAGTTCTGAGGGTGTATTTCCGGAAGTGCTGTAACGTGGGAACGGCATCTTGCCATTCTTCAGGCTCTAGTTCTTGATGATTGTTCCTGCCTATCGGTCCGCAAACCAAAACGCGTTCTTTGCATGTTACAAAGAGTTGCCGCCAGCCAACTGGCCGGCAAGAGGGGCTTCCCACGCTATTTTCAGGTGACAGTTGCCAAACGCTGCGCTGCACAGTGAGGATTTCTCAGTGGGGGCTGTCTGGCTGTGAGTAGGAAACAAGGAGATGAGTGGAACTCACCAATCTTCAATGCCAGACGGGAACAGGACAGGAAGTAGGTACTACCTGGTTTCGTGCGTCGTCTTCTTCCTTCAAATGCCAGAATTAATATGGGGCTTCATATCAAACAAGCCGAATGGTGCGGCGGATAACGGACCCGGCAACGAACTGCCCTCTGGCTGGAATAGGGGATGTCTACGGGGCGTATGGGGAATCTTCAAAGTTGCCCGGTTTTTGGCGCACTCTCGCAAGAGATTGCGATATGATTCTGCTGAACCATCATTACTTTCCAATTGAATAAAGGAGCAAATCGTATGAAGAGAGCGGGAAGCCACGCCAAAAAAGCGTTGGCAATTGTTGTTTTCATGGCCTTGATTACTCTGGGAATGCCACAACTGGCGGCACCAGTCTTGGCCGCAGAAAATGCCGATGATCCTTGTATGGTCTCTGGCAGCCAAAAATTTGTCGTCACGTTCACCAATATTTCTGAAGGTAGCGATACCCCCACTCCTTTTGCTCCAGGGGTCTACGTAGTCCATGAGGAGCCCAATGTCCTCTTTGAAAGCGGCCAGCCCAACTTGGGCAACGGTCTGGAGGCCTTGGCAGAGGATGGAAATCCCGGCGAACTTCTTGAAAGCATTGTCTCCATGATGATGGCGGATGACATGGACGGCATGGAAGAGCCTCATATGGACATGGCCATGATGATGGGCATGTCCATGGAAGAAATGGCAGCTATGGCGATGATGAGCATGGATGCTGCGATGACCATGTCTGAAGAAGACTTAAATGCCATGTTAATGATGGGCATGGGCATGAGTATGGACATGATGCAGAGCATGTCTGAGGATGACCTAACCGCAGTTGTCACCTTGGTTAAGGACGTTGTGACCGAACTGACAGCAGGTATGTCTTCAGCAGCCATGATGGCTATGGTCGCAGCTGGCGCGGAAATGGCTGGCGCAGAGGCCATGATGGGTATGCCGGCCAGTGACCTAGCGGCCATGGCGGTGTTGGGAGTGAACACCATCACGAGTATGTCTGCCGAGGAACTGACAGAATTGATGATGTTGGGCGTGGACTTGCTATCCATGAACATGGTGCCCATGGAAGCGGTAGTCAATCCCGTGATGATGGGTATTGGGGCCATGCAAGGCATGTTGTTGGGCATGTCTGATGATGACATGATGGCGATGATGATGATGGGTTTAGGCATGGTCATGATGGAGGAAGCAGATTCTGACGAAGACATGATGGATATGGGGAAGCACTACGCGGGCATATTCAATACCCCTGTCGGCATGGATGAGCCTGGTCCCCTGCACCCCGGTGCCGCCTATGAATTCACGGTAGCAGCCTCTCCAGAGCATTCGAAACTTTCCTTGGCGGCGATGTTTGTACAATCCAATGACTGGTTCGTTTCTACGCCGGCCGAAGGCGTTGACCTGTTTATGGAAGACGGCACCCCTGTGGAAGGTGCAATTGCCATACGCCTTTATGATGCGGGTACCGAAGAGGACGAACCCGTGGGAGAAGGCGCGAATCAGGCACCGCGTCAGAGCGGTCCCGATACGGGTCCTGCTGATGATGACAACACTGTGCGCGGCGTGGAAATGATGGATGCGGCGGACTTCGTTGAAGTCACTGTGAGTGTTTGTACCGAGTAGATACTGCAAGCTACGTAGATTCCTCTTTAGGAGAGGGGATGGATAAATCGGCTGTGTCTTGAATAGGGAACTTAGGTGTCGTGCAGGCCCTGTCAATTCGTACGAATTGGCAGGGCTTTTTCTTGGAATTTCAATCTGTTCTTTCAGAGGGCGGCTGGCCCGGTCAGTAGCAAACGAAAAGTGATCTACTTGGCCGTCTCCCCCTCAGAATAGATCAGGCCACCGCAGCCCAGATCTGCTTCACCCAATTCAGAGAAGATCTTCTATATTCTTGATTTGGTAGGAGCACCTTTACCTGAAGCGGAAAGCAGGGGCAGTAGCTTTCGACCCGGGCGGTGCCCCAATGAAGGGCATGGCTGACGCAGAATTGGAATTGCTTTCATTCCTGTAGCCTGGGCCGGCATTATCACTTTTCCTAGATCTTTCTGTGGCTCTGCCTGAGGAAGAAATGTACGCCACGCTTACGGTGGTCATAGATACGCTGTAAAGCATTTCAGAGGAAGATCTGGCTGTTGTGGCCATCTATGCAAGAAGAAGGTGGCGGCAGAGATTTCAGAACAGTTGTCTCGTGATGATTCAATGGCGTTGCACCTAGCTGACTAGTACGTTGCTAGGTTCGCGGCCAACATGAAGGAGACTGCCTCCGGCGCTTTCCTGGATATGCCAGAGGATCAGAGAATTGCGACGCTGAAGCTGGGCCTGGACGCTGTGAGAAGGAGCTCTGTCGACCAACTTACAGCCTTGTTGAGCTTGGGGGCGGATATGCTGTCTGAGGAATCTGTAGTTTCTAAGATCTGGGCCGGGTATAACCACTTTGCTCGACGATGGGCGCCTGTTGGAGGCTGTGTCTTACGCGCATCTCGCTATAGTTGTGGCCATGGTACGGGGACCAGAATCTGATGTTGACATGACTATGCCGAAAGTGGGGAAGGCAGAATCGGGCATTTTCAATGTTCCTGTACGCAAGGAGGCCACAGGTCTCGTACTTCCAGGTGACACGAATGAATCTGTGGTTACGGTTTCTCCAGGTCCCAAGAAGCTTTCCTTGGTGTCGATGTTTGCCCTAGCCAACGACTGTTTTGTATCCACTCCACCAGAGAACGTTGACTTTTTCAGGGAAAATAGCACTCCCATAGGAGGTGATATTCCAAGCGTCTGGATGATGCGGGTACCGAAGAGGACGAGCCAGTTGGGCAAGGAGTACATCAGACGCCGCGCCAAGCTGGTTTCAACATGGACGCCGTGGATAATGCCAACACTATCCGCGCCGTAGAAATGATGGATGCGCCTGACCTGGGTGAAATCACTGTGTTCATAAGCGGGAGATATATTCTGCAGGCGTCAGGCATTTTCTTGGCGCATGGAGGAGAGTGAATAGAGAATGGCTATTAAGTAATAGAGGCTTGTTGTACCGTCTTGGTGCAATTGAGGCTTTGAACTGGCTTCTTGAGTTTGTGCTCAAATGACAAAGGGGAAAAAGGGGGATAAATCTAATTGTGCAGGAGAGGCACAGATGTTTCCGGCTTGCAACATCTATGTGGTCAAACGGGGCCAATCTCGACCCAGCTTCGGCGCTGCCGGAGGGTTTGGCCCAAATTCGGAGGTTTCCCCATGGACTTGAGACTTCGTTCTTGTTCGCAGATGTTGTACTGGAGGGAGGGCAGCTGAGGCGTTGCCACTAATCCTCCGATTGTCCGTTTCCGCCAAGGAATTAAACACCGCGGCACGCAGTGACCGAGCCGAGAAATATTCTCGATAGGCTGACAGCGCTCTGCGCTCAGCTATCCAAGGGAATTTCCACCCAGCAGCAACACGTATCGGAACTGCCACCAATATTCAGAAGCATTCATGCCGTGCCCGGAGGTTCCCACCGCAACTAAATTGGTGGCTGCCGCTGCCCGTAAAGTTGCTCGCGATGTACGGTAGGCTCATACTGAAGATTTTCTGAAGGGGTACGGAGTAAACCGTGATTTCATTTCAAGTACTTCATACCTTTCCTGTTTGATTGGCAGGCAACATTAGTACAGTACTTAATCTTTTTGGTTGGAGCACCAAGTGAGTATGTTGCAGCGGTTCCTGTTAATTCGGCACTGTCAAGCCGTAAGCCTGGCACCGCAGGCTGCCTTGACCGAGGTAGGTAAGAAACAGGCAGAGGAACTGGCGATCTTCCTGCAGCAAAGAGCCGCCGTTGACCACATCGTGTCAAGTTCCTATGCGTGGGCACAGCAGAGCATAAAGCCTTTTGCCCTACAATCCGGGCTCCGCGTCAACCTGGATCAGCGCCTGATCGCACACCGTCTAGCCGACAGGCCCGTAAAAGAATGGCAACAAGCCATACGGAAATCCTTCGAAGACTTGAATTTTCGCTTGCCAGGCGGGGAATCCGGCCGAGATGTACAAGCGCGTGCATGGGCAGCGCTGAATGCCACGATGAAGGCTGATCATGTTCTACCGGTATTCGTAACGCACGGCAACCTGATCAGTTTGCTCCTCAATTCCCTGGATTCTCGTTTCGGGTACAAGCAGTGGGAATCGCTGTCCATTCCAGACGTATTTCAGGTGGAGAAGCCTGAGCTAGGGCGATGGCAGTTTGAGAGAATCTGGCCTTGAATTCCGTTGTGGGGGCTAGTTGACGCTTCGGACATGCTCGGCCTACAGCTCTGGAATAGCCGGATCTTCCAAAGCCTTCCCAATTGCGCATTCCTCTTCCGCGTCTCACATTCACTCTTTGCCTGTGGAGAGAGGCTGTTCACTGGGTACTTCTGTGCCCTGATCGCATCGGGTCCAATCAGTGATCCAATCGCTGACGCGTGTGAAAACGGTAGGCCAGTTACAGTACGCTCCCTAGCTAATAGCTTCACTTGAGGGGGTCAAGGGAATTCAGGGGGTATGTTGGACGCAGTAGATTCAGCTGTGCCGTAGGTCTTCTGTTTATTCTTTCCAGAAGGGGATTCGGGGAACTACCGTAGGCAAATTAGGATTTAGCTAGTCCCGGGCAAATGTGCACAGCCTGTGTAGTTTCCTAAACAGTCCGTGAGCCATCGACGCCGTCCTCTCATGCTCTAGCCTCTGGGTTCCCACTGTAGGCGCGCAGGCCCTCTCTGCTGCATTCAGGTCCAAGCACAGGACGTGGAGCAGGTTGTACTTCAGCTCTCTACAGAAACACCACTAGCTAAACACCGAGTACAAATCAATGGTATTACTGCAGCCGCCGCCCGGTAGGCAATTAGCACGTCCAGTGGTTGAGACAGGGACTCCGGGGTCACATCCGGCAGCTGCCGAATCGTGCGTACCGGACGTTCCGCCTCAATCCGTCTTTCCAGATTAGGGGCCAACAGCATAGGTTTCTGGGGGTGATTCTGGACCCAGGTCTGCAGCCTCCGCTTCCTTACGTATTCCCCTAACTCCCCCGGAAATCTGCCATATCTCATTCCGCCGCTTACCGGAAGGCAGCAGTCTGTCAGCAACCCGATTGACGTTTGGGGAAGAGCGTCGGACCAGAAAACCCCAGCCTTAGATTTCCATGCCCTGTAAAGTCAGTTCCTCGGCGAAATAGCAATGCACATTGAGACCGGGCAGCTGTTCTATCAGAGGCGGGGTCTAAGTGACACAAATATCCTGCACATAGAATGCCCCTGTCCTTTTGTATTGAGGATTTCCCAGAAGTCGCCTTGCCTCCTGCAAGGTGCAGGAGGCTTGTCGAACAGGTGTCAGGCCTGCTGGCGGATCGGACTTTCTCGGCAGGATCTAGAGGGACTTCGGATTTAGGTTCCGGGGCAATCAGGGAACAGGTTAGTGCTGTACCCGTTGAAGGCCGTGGCTTGCTGTGCCGGATCGGGGGCCGGGCCGGGATGCACCAAGATCAGATGGCGTTAGCCTCCGACAGTTGCTTGGCCAACTACAGGACCGCGACGTCCTGCTCCTGCGTGGTAGCACAAGCGATTTCGCGTTGGCCCGGAGGCGTCAGCTGCGCGGCCTCTCCTTCCGGCGAAGTCCAACTAGCCACATTTGATTGCCGGGTCCTCCATGTCAACAGCAGCCATTTATTTTCAGGCCCGCCCAGCCGGGTCAGCGGGATCAGCTGGGTGCGTTGATTTCGCGAAACCGGGGGACTAGCAACAGCAGGCCCTGCGCCAACCCTCTCAAGGGTAAAGCGAGAGCTGCCGCAGAACCAGTAGTTGACTATCCACCAGGCTGGGATAGTCCGCAAGTCATGCCAAAGGGGTTTCAACAACCGGATGCGCGCTATCCGGTTGTCAGGATATCGTCGCGACGCTCTAACCAACCGGCTATGGACGCGGCGACCAGTTTAGGGCCTTCTCCAGGTTGGAGACGTATTCGGCAAAGGCGTGGCGTCCCGCCGGCGTCGCCTGTACCCAGGTGCGCGGTTTGGAGTTCAAGAACTCTTTGCTGGTGACTAGGTAATCGGCGTTTTCAAGCTTTCGCAGATGAGTGGTCAAGTTGCCACCTGTGAGACCGAGCGTATGCCGAATGAACTCGTAAGCGAGCCGATCCCCTTCGGGTTGGGAGACCAACATAGTCATGATGCGCAGGCGGGTGGGCTGGTGGATGATCTCGTTGAGAACGATTGATGCTTCGGTCAAAGGACCCCGCTCTTGCGTATCCAGCCCGCGCCAAGCACCATCACTGCCAGCGTCAATGCCGCCGACACCAGCAAGGCTGCGTCGCCCGCGAGGTAGTCAGGAATGTAGAATGCTGCCGCGATCCCTACGCCTACTGCCGCTAATATCGGGCGGTGCATTATGCCGAACAGAATATAGGCCAGTGACACTATGCCCACGGCGACCCCGGGTATATTGTCCCAGTCTTCCGCGTTCCACATTCCCGCTGCCGCCGGGATGAGGAACACGGCTACAGCCACGGCGAGCCAGAAAAGGAACACCCTGACACCAGCGCTGCGAGCGGCTTCGCCGGCTGCATTTTCCCTGCCCGCGCGGCGGCCTAAAATGGAGCTGCCCAACATGCCAGCCACGGTAATTACGCCCCAGAGCGCCCCAAACATCCACGGCCTGCTCGACACGAACACGGGTAGCAGCATCTTGAAGGCGTACTGCCCTAGGTATCCCAGCGAGACTATGGCGCCCCAAAGGAGCAAAATCGTCGCCGTTCCGGCGACGTACATGGAACTCCAAGTCTGTCCATCGTTTCATGGATGGCGCGCAAACTCTCTTCGGGTGTGCTCGTTCCCGTTTCGCCGTCCGAATATTCCATCGCGTGTCTCCTTATCATCTTATAAGTCGTGGCGAGGGCCTCAACATCGAAACCACCCGCTTGACTAAACCTTGGTTCGAATGGTATAACTATACTACAAAATAGTTTGTGACACAAAATAATTGGACGAACGAACATGAAACCTTCGAATGCCCTCGCAGTACAAGTGTCCTCTTTACGAAAAGTGTACGGCAAAGTGGTGGCCGTGGACGATGTGAGCTTCGAGACCCAGCGAGGGAGTGTGTTCTGTATCATCGGCCCCAACGGTGCCGGCAAGACCACTACCATCGAGTGCCTCGAAGGGCTGCGCCAGCCGGATGGCGGCTCAGTTCTCGTCGCTGGACTGGACCCCATATCGGACCGTGCTAGATCCGTTCACAAAATAGGCGTTCAGTTGCAGGATGTAGGTATTCCACCGCGCATGAAGGCGGGGGAGGCGCTGAGGCTGTTCGCCGCGCTTTACCGGAAGTCCATAGATCTGTCAGAGCTGAGAGTTGAACTGGGGCTTAATGGAAGTCTGTCCAAATCCTATGGCTCGCTTTCAGGCGGCCAAAAGCGGCGCGTCAACATCGCGCTCGCTCTTGTGGGCGACCCCGAAGTCGTGTTCCTGGACGAGCCCACTACCGGCCTCGACCCCGAGTCCCGCTTCCGGTTCTGGGACTACCTCAAACGCCTAAACGCCCGTGGCATGACGATAGTGGCGACCACACATTACTTGGAGGAGGCGCGCGAGTACAGCGACACGGTCCTGCTGATGAACGAAGGTAGGGCGGTGATGTCCGGGCCGCCTGAAGGCCTTATCGTGGATTCGAGGCTGGTGGCGCGCGTCGTCGTGCCGCGAGCGGCGATAGGGGCCGTCGGAGAAGATGACTTGAAGGCGCTACCCGGCGTCGCCCATAGCCGCAGAACGGAGACAAGCTACTATTTGTATTTATATGGAGATGATCATGTGGCGCGCGAAGTCTCGGACTCATTGAACGCAATGGGAATTTCCCCCGGCCTACTCGAAGTGCGGCCCGTCAACCTGGATGATGTCTACTTCCTTGCCGTTGGAAACGTAGATCCGCAAGGAGGAAGAATATGAACTCCAAGGCCCTTCGCTGGCTGATCTATACCGAATCGCTTCTGGCGCTGCGCGAGCCTGTCGCTATGTTTATGGCGGTAATGCTGCCTCTAGCGATCTTTCTTGCCTTGGGCTTTTCGGTCGGCAGCATCGAGATTCCGGTAGAAACCGACTCGGGTATCCTGGAGATGTTTCATGTGAGGGACGTCCTGCTTGCAGGGAACATCGCCTGGGTCACGGCAGCATTCGGCATTGTTGTGTTGCCGCAAACGCTGGTGGAATTTCGCCAGCATGGGATATTCCGGCGTTACCGGGTTACTCCCATGCAGCCCTATATGTTGATCTTCGCGCCGCTGGCGGTGGGCGCGGCGTTCATTGTGGTGTCTCTGGCTCTTATGCTATTAGTGGGATGGTGGGTATTCGACATACGCTTTGCGGGCAGCGCGGCGCTGGTGTCTCTGGCGATATTCGTTTCCTACATGGCGTTTGCCGCTCTTGGGACGGTCATCAATTCCCGCATCCGCAGTACGCGGACCGCGTTGGGACTGGGGCTGGCGGTGTTTGCGCCCATGTATGTGCTGGCTGGCGCGTTTGGTCCTAGGGAATCATTCCCCGAAGCGCTCCAACTGGCGAGCGATTGGCTGCCCTTGACCCACGCGTACGATCTGCTCACTTTCCTGTGGTTGGGAGCGCCCTGGGAAATGGAAACGACTATCGGTGTGCCCATCTGGGTCTCCTTTGCCTACCTCGGAGCCATAACGGTCGTCTGTGTCGCGGCGAGCGTACGACTGTTCCGGTGGGACTAAGCTGATGCCGGGCAGTCCTTGCGTTGGGTCAATTCAAGAGATCGCAACGGAGGCCACTTATCAGGGCCACTTCCGCAGGCATCTGGGTCGCCAAGAAGCCAGAAGTACACTCTACAGTGCCCTACAGTAGACTCAGGCACAAGATAACTTTCTACGCACGGAAATAGCGGCTAAGATCCCCCTGCACCGCATGGATTCAGCTTGTAGGAGACAGGTCGCCGCCAGTCTCACCAGTAATGCCCTGCGCCATGTTCCTTCGGCTGAGACGAACACGTTGGGGGCCGATATGCGCTCAGGGACAAGTGGGTCTGTCTTCGGACCTGACAGCCATGGGCGGGGCGCGTCCAGCGGCCCAACCCTGCAGGGAATCCCTAAGGATAATTGGAGAGATAGTGACGGCTGGGTCGTGTTGCGGATGGGGGTTGGAGGCAACCACCATTCGGTCAGGATCTGAAGCACTCCTGTTGCGGACTTGGATGTTGGCCATTCTGCATAAGGTCGCCAGTAGCGACGCTTGACCATCGAGGTGCCCCATGGAAAAGCAGGGAGCCACCATGCACCTTGCGGGCAGGGGCTCTTACTTAGCCCTCCGCGGTTATCAGCGCCGCGACAAATTGCCATGGAGGTCGGCCTGCAGCCACGGAAGAGCCTGACAATCGTTACCCCTCGGCACAGTAACGGCATCTTGCTCCTGCGCGCAAGGGGACCTTCATTTACGGGACTTAGAGGCCGAATGACCTCGCAGGGCTCCAAGCCGCCGAGTCCCCCAAGCAGAGGCAGGGGTTCAGCGCAACCCCAGTCAGGAGGCAGACCTCAGGGGTGGGAGCTGAGATGGCCTAAGACCAGTATCCTGGCCTTCATTTACTTCGCTGGGGTGGCCTGATAGGTTCAAGGTTCAGGTCAGTCGCCAATTAAATTCAGGAGGCCTATATATGGATATCCCACTTACTCCCTTCCGCATCTCCAACGATCTGCTGGAGGAAGGCCCCGAGCTGCGCACGCAAGGCGCACGAAGGGCATCTCTTCTTCAAGGGTCTGCAGGATCCGGAAGCAAAGTCGTCGCTGTGCCTTTCCGCTTTGGAAATTTTGCGCGAGGCCGGCTGCACCTAGGCCGATGCCCTTCTCCCACAGGGGGTGGCCAACATCGAGCACCGCTGCATCGAAGAGGATGTCAAGTACGTCGCCGCCTATCACAAGGTATGGAAGAAGGGGCGCATCAAGCCCCACGCCAGAGTGGGCCCGATTGCCCCCTCCCGATGATGAAAGTACCGTCCGCGCCGTAGACATGATGGATGCCGCGGACTTGGTTGAAGTCACCGTGATCATTTGTGGTCAATATCTTTCGCAGTTTTACAAGGAGTACTTGAAGGGGGACAGATGAACTGAACATTCTATGAATAGGACCAAGAGCTGCCGTTCCAACCCTGTTAATTCACATGAATCGGCAGGGCCAGCCTTGCGGGGCATTGATATGGCCTCCTAGGTTGGCGTTAAATTAAGCAAGTGCAGCAGATGGCATGGAACCAAATTAACAGAAAAACAATGACATCACCGGCAGTTTAAAGGAAGTAAAGAAAGAGGGTAAGTAGGAACAATCCTGACCCAGGTTGGGCCGAATTCGATGTTTTGCCAGTGGACATGCGGCTCTTTCTTGTTCGTAGCCGATGTACTGTAAGCAAGGCAACTAGAGCGTTGTCACTAGTACTACAACCGCCGGTTTCTGCCAAATGAATTGTCGCGGCACGAAATGAATGAGCAAGGGAACTGTCTCGATAGATAAACTGCGTTCAGCTAGCCAATGGAATTTCCTTCCAGCGGAAACACTTAACTGAACTTCCACAAATATTCAGAATCACTTATGCCGTGCCAAGAGGTTCACACCGCAACCAAGTTGGCGGCGGCTTCTCGTTACGCTGACCGCAAAGTACCAAGAGCTCATGCTGACAGCATTCCGAAAGGACATGGTTCACACCGCAATGCCATTCCAAGTATTTCCTACCTATTCTGTTTGATTGGCAGAGAATATTAGCACCGGATTTAGTCTCTTCGGATGGAGCACCACATGAGTATGTTGCAGCGGTTTCTGTTAATTCGGCACTGTCAAGCTGTGAATCAGGCGCCGCAGGCTGCCTTGACCGAGGTGGGCAGGAAACAGGCAGAGGAACTGGCGAGTTTCCTGCAGCAGAGAGCCGTTGACCACATCGTGTCGAGTTCCTATGCGCGGGCCCAGCAGAGCATATTGCCTTTTGCCCAGCGATCCGGGCTCCGCGTCAATCTGGATCAGCGCCTGATCGAACGTCGTCTTGCCGACAGGCACGTAAAACAATGGCAACAAGCCATACGGAAATCCTTCGAAGACTTGAATTTTCGCTTGCCAGGCGGGGAATCCGGCCGAGAGGTACAAGCGCGTGCATGGGCAGCACTGAATGCCACGATGGAGGCTGATTATGTTCTGCCCGTATTCGTAACACACGGTAACCTGATCAGTCTGCTCCTCAATTCCTTGGACTCTGACTTCGGGTATCAGCAATGGGAATCGCTGTCCAACCCGGATGTATTCCAGCTGGAAGAGCATGGACAGGGGCAATGGCAGTTTGAGAGAATTTGGTCTTAGACTTCATGAAAGGTACTTGCTGGCGCGTTGGATATGTTTGCTCTACGGCTACAGAATAGCCAGATCTTCAAGAGGTTTCCCGATTGCTAATTCCTCTTCCACCTTTCACCTTTGCCCCTATGCAATGGAGAGAGGCTTTTCACTTGGAACTCCTGTGCCCTGCTTCGGGTCCAAGCAGTAAGCCAATCGCTGACGGGGTGACAACGGTAAGCCAGTTACAGTGCGCTGACTACCCAATAGTTTCACTTGAGGGAGCCCATGGAGTTCACGGGTTGTGTCTGACGCGGTAGATTCAGCTCTGCTGGAGGTCTTCTGTTTCTTATTTCCAGACAGGTACTTGGGGGAAGGACCGTAGGCAAACAAGGATCTATCTAGTCCCGGGCAAATGCGCCCAGATTGTGTAGTTTCCTGAGCGGTCTGTGAACCATCGGCGCCGCTCCTCTCCTGCTCTAGCCTCTGGGGTCACACTGTAGGCGCGCAGGCCCCTTATGCCGCATTCAGGTCCAAGCACAGGACGTAGAGCAGGTCGTACTTCAGCTCTCTACAGAAACGCCACTCGCTAAACACCGAGTACAGATCAATGGTGATACTGCAGCCGCCGCTCGGCAGTCAAATAGTACGTCCAGTGGTTGAGACAGGGGTCCTGGGGTCACATCCGGCAGCAACCGATTCGTGCGTAAGGGACGTTCCGCCTCAATCCGTGTTTCCAGATTAGGGGCCAACAGCATAGGTTTCTGGGGGCCATTCTAGACCCAGGTTGACAGCCTCCGCCTCCTAACGTATTGCTAACTGCCCCGGAAATCTGCCATATCTCGTTCCGCCGCATACCGGTACGCAGCAGTCTGTCAGCAACCCGATTGACGTTTTGGGAAGAGTCCCGGACCAGAAAAGCCCAGCTTTAGATTTTCATGCCCTGCAAAGTCAGTTCCTCGGCGAAATGGCAACGCACATGATGACCCGGAAGAAGCTCCATCAGAGGCGGTGTCTCGGCGGCGCAAATGTCTTGTGCATAGACGCAACGCGGATGAAAGTAACATCCGCTGGGGGGATTGGCGGGATTGGGAACATCGCCTTCCAACACAATACGCTGGGTTTCCCGCCGCGGGTCCGGCATGGGGATGGCCATTAACAGGGCTTCGGTGTAGGGATGTAAAGGGCGTTCAAACAGCTCTTGCGTGGTCGTCAATTCCACGATTTGGCCCACATACATGACAGCCACAGCGTCACATACGTGCTTGATCACACTCATGTTGTGGGCGATGAAGAGATAGGTTAGACCGAACTCCTCCTGCAGCTCTTTGATCAGGTTCAGGATTTGGGCCTGTACCGATACGTCCAAGGCTGACACCGGTTCGTCCGCTACGATGAAACTGGGATGGAGGGCTAAAGCCCGCGCCAGGCTGATGCGTTGGCGTTGGCCTCCGCTGAAAGCATGGGGATACCGATTCATGTGCTCGGGACTTAGGCCCACACTGCGCAGCAGGGCGCCCACGCGTTCTTGCAGTTCTGAACCCCGGCAAACCTTGTTGATGATCAGGGGCTCCGCAACTATCTGCTTCAATGTCAGCCGCGGGTTCAGTGAGGCATAGGGATCCTGAAACACAATTTGCATGTGCTGGCGCATTTCACGTAGCTCACTGTGGCTCAGTTGCTCCATATGTACGGCGGTGGTATCCGGTGACTGATAGATGACTTCCCCCGCGGTGGCTTTCAGCAACCGCACGATGCAACGTCCAGTGGTACTCTTGCCGCAGCCTGACTCCCCCACAAGGCCAAATACGGTGCCGTACGTCACATCAAAGGATACGTCGTCCACCGCTTTGACATGCCCCACTACGCGCTGGAAGAATCCCTTCCGGATAGGGAAATGCATCTGCAGGTTCTTGACCTGCAACAACGGACCTTGCTCCTGAGCAGATCCAGTATCTTGGGTCAATGCTCCGGGACGGAGTGGGGCAGCCATTAACCGTTCAAGGACATAGGATATGCCCGTAGTTCTGGATCGTAGAGGTGACAGCGTACATTTTGGCCTGGAGCCACCATGTGCAGGGCAGGTTCGCTGGCATCGCAGACGGTCTGCATGATTTCAGGGCACCTTGGATGGAAGGGACAGCCTGAGGGCACTCGGGAGGGATCAGGCACCTGGCCTGCTATCGTCTCCAACCGATTATTGCCGCTGCTTTCCAGGCGCGGGATAGAACGCAGCAAAGCCTGAGTGTAGGGATGCTTGGGGTCATAAAAGGCCGTGTCGATGTCGGTTTGCTCCACCACTTTGCCCAAATACATGACCGCCACTTCGTCACACATTTCCGCCACGACCCCTAGATCGTGAGTGATGAAGATGATGCTCATGTGCGTTTCGGCCTGCAGACCGCGCATCAGATCCAGAATCTGGGCCTGCGTGGTCACGTCCAAGGCGGTCGTGGGTTCATCGGCGATCAGGAGCGTAGGATCACAACTCAGCGCGATCGCGATCATGACACGTTGCCGCTGTCCCCCACTAAGCTGGTGGGGGTAGCTGGAGAAGATGCGGTGTGGCTCTGGCAGTTTGACCCGGTCCAGAGAATGGACCGCCAGTTCCCGCGCTTCCGATTTTGAGACTTTCTGGTGCAGGTTGATGGCTTCCAGCAATTGGTTGCCCACTGAATACAGGGGGTCCAGTGATGTCATCGGCTCCTGAAAGATCATGGCAATCTCGTTGCCCCGAATCTGGCGCATATCGGCGCTTTTCGGAGGCAGATTTAAGATGTCAACGATTTCGGTCGCTTCCCCGCGGTGCTGATGGTAAAGAATGGCACCCTCCTCGATGCGCCCGCGGTTAGGCACCATATTCATAATGCACTGCGCCGTTACGCTCTTGCCGCAGCCACTTTCGCCCACGATGCCCAGCACTTGGCCACGGGCCAGTGCAAAATCCACGCCCTCCAAGGCCCTGATCACCCCGCTTTCCGTATAAAAGCGGGTGTGCAGGTTCTGGACCTGCAGGATGATGTCCGCGGAAGGGGTCATGAAGATTGCCAGGTACTAGGCTACAGGGAGAAGGGATCGACGGCATCACGGATACCGTCTCCCAGAAAATTGAAACTGAGCACCGAAACGATCACGAAAAGTCCCGGCAGCATGAGCCAGGGTTTTTTGATAACCACGCCAACAGTCTGTGCGTCCTGCAGCAATGTGCCCCAACTCACGGCCGGCGGGAGAATACCCAGGCCCAGGAAACTCAGGGCGGTTTCAGCAAGAATCATGCCGGGAATGGCCAAGGTTGCAATCACGATGATGTGGCTAAGGGCATTGGGCAGCATGTGCACCAGAATAATGCGCCAATGGGAGGCACCTGCCGCAGTGGCGGCGGCGGTGAACTCCATTTCGCGAAATGCCAGCATTTTGGCTCTGATTTGGCGCGCCAAGCTTGTCCAGCCCAACAACGACAAGATGATGCTGATCAGAAAGAAGCGCTCGATGTTCGTAATCTCTGGTGGCATGGCTGCCGCCAAAGCGGCCCAGAGCGCAATGCTGGGAAAGGACATGAGCAATTCAATGCAGCGCTGGATGATGGTGTCCACGATGCCACCGAAATAACCGGAGATCGTGCCCATGATGGATCCCAGCACAATAGTCACAGAAACGCCTACCAGCCCTACCGTCAGAGAGATGCGCCCGCCGAAGACGATGCGCGAAAACATGTCGCGGCCTAACCGATCTGTGCCCAGCAGAAAGGCCGTACCGGGTGCTTCCACTCCGTATAAGTGGCGTTCCGCGGGAATCAGTCCGAGCAGTTTGTAGGGAACTCCCTTAACGAATAGTTTGAAGGGATAGATCTGCTCGGTGTCATTCTCGTGCAGCCAGTCCAGGTTGTGAGTGTCCAGCGAGGTCGTGGTGCCATATACAAAGGGGCGTAGGTGAAAATTCCCTTCGGCATCGATGAAACGCGGAAGCTGAGGCGGGTGGGTTACGAAATCCTCATCGGAAATCAGATGGTCGTAGGGCGTGAAGAATTCAGCGAATATGACCATGACGTACAAGCACAGAATCAGCGCTCCACCACCGACCGCCAGACGATTGCGGAAGAAGCGACGCCCGATCAGACGCCAAAGTGAGAGTTGACCAATCTCGCTGTCAACTGCGATGGCTGGAGTGTCGGACAGAGTTGGAGCCAGAGTCAAAGACTG
Source organism: Caldilineaceae bacterium (assembly GCA_965221225.1). GTDB lineage: Bacteria > Chloroflexota > Anaerolineae > Caldilineales > Caldilineaceae > Bin34. The sequence continues at coordinate 1,271,195 of CBDCRV010000008.1, read as the reverse complement.
TTCCACTATGGCACTTTCTATTCGAATCGGATCCGCGGATCTATGAGGCCCAGCAAAATGTCTGCCAGAAAATTGCCAATTACCAGCATGAAGGCGAGAAACATGAGAAAGGTGCCCGCCAAGTACATGTCCTGTTGGCGCAGGGCATTGAAGTACAAAGGACCCGTGGTGGGCAGACCCAGCACGATGGACACCACCAGGGAACCGGAAATAATAGAAGGCAGACTTAGGCCCAGTAGCATGATGAGCGGATGCAGGGCATTACGCACTGCATGCTTGATTACAACAGTGGATTCCCGAAGCCCCCGCGCCCGCGCGGCTTGGACGTACTGCATATTGAGAATGTCCAGCAAATTGCCGCGCATGATACGCATCAGGCCCGCTGTGCCTGATGTGCCCACCACCACCACCGGGACCCATAAGTGTTTCAGCAAGTCCAAGGCCTTCCCGAAACTCCATGGGGCATCCACGTACTCCCGGGAAAAGAGACCCCCTACGGTAAATCCGAACGCTCTTTGAATCACTACCATCAGCACTAATGCCAGCATAAAATCCGGAATCGACAAGCCGGCCATACCTACAAGTGTGGCGAGGTTGTCCCCCAGCTTGTACTGGTGGGTGGCCGTGTAAATGCCAATGGGAATGGCAACCAGCCAGATGAAAAGGAGAGAGCCAGAAGCTATGGTCATGGTGAAACCCAATCGCTCCCAAATCAAATCCCGGACCTCTCGGTTGTATTCAAAGGATCTGCCGAAGTCGCCACGCACGAATCCCTTGGCCCAAATGAGATACTGCATGTAAATGGGCTTATCCAGCCCATAACGGCGTTTCAGAGACTCTAGTTCGGCCTCTGCGGTGTGGGTGCCTTGGATCTGGCGCTGGGCCTGAAACACATCAATGTAGCTACCGGGCGGCAGGTTGATAATGAAGAACCCCAGGAATGAAACCAGCACCAGGGTTGTGAGCATATACAACAGGCGGCGCGCGAAATAAGAGAGCATTTCTCAGGGACTGGTTCTGCAACAGCACCGAACTGTAAAAAGGGGACCGGACGTGTTCTGGGATCTGACCCCCCGAACACGCCCGATTAGACCTTACGGCGTAGAGTTACTCTTGCTTGTAGTACATCTGTTCCGGGTACACAGCTCCGAAGTACACCATGATCCAGGGGCCGGTGAAGCCACCCAAGCCCAGCTGTTCATACGAGGGGAAGTTACCCACAAAATCCAGGTGCCCCACAATCGTGGGTGTGTTGGCCACAGTCCCGATGACAAAGGGACCATCCTCCACGTGTACGCGGATGATGTCCTGGCTCAGAGCCAGCCGTTTGGCGTCATCCGGTTCCACGCGCGCGCCATTGTAGAGTTCCCACAGTCTCCAGGTTGGATCGCCCTCGCCGGGCTCTTCGCGGGGCGGATTGCGTTCCAGCGGATCCTGGTCCAGCTCCGTACCTTCCTTTTCGGTGCCAATCACCTTGTACCATGCGCCGTATAAAGGTGCCCAGCGGTTATTGTCAACCGGAATGACCCAATTGGGGAAGACGAGAAAATTGGGTCCGTCACCGAGTCCCCAGCAGCTGCGAATATCGAATTCGGAGTTGTCCTGCAGCACCCCCATCTGTTCGTCGGGTACAGCATTGACCTGCACCTGGAAGCCTACGGCTTCCCAGCCTTCCTTGACGATTTCCACGTTCTGGGCATTGGCCTTATTGGCCAGGCTACCCGCAGTGCAGTCGATACGCAGTGTCAATTCATCGCCACTGGGCAGATCCCTGAACCCATCACCGTCGGCATCGACCGCGCCGGATGCGTCCAGCATTTCGTTAGCCAGATCCATGTCGAACGCCACAGCCAGGTCCCGCCATTGCTGATACAGGTCTTTGCCTGTCTCATCAGCAGTGAATTCAATGGCCTTGGGGCTCATCGTGCCCGTGGTCAGTTCGCCAGTACCAAAGTAGACGATTTTCTGGATTTTCTCTCGATCTATCGCGTGGGACAGGCCACGCCGGAAATCCTTGTCTCGATAGAGTTCCCGCTTCTGCGGATCTTGATGGGTCCAGTTGGGGTAGAGCAGGAAAGTAGTGCCGCCGCCCTGATCCCAAAGAAAACTCTTGAAACCCACACTGGCTTCTGCATCCCGAAATACAGATAGTTCACTTAGGGGTTGGTAGCGGCAGGGCCGGCCACAGATTTCCTGTTCGCCGGATATGACTCTCAATTTGGCCACTTCCAGGTTTTCCACATAGGTCATGTCTACGGCATCTATGTAGGGCAACTGGTTACCAGCAGTATCTACAGCGTAATAGTAGGGATTCCGATCCAACTGCAGGCGAGTGCCGGGATCATACTGCACGGGCATCCAGGGGTTCAACACCGGCGATTCCGGATTACTGGGCCAATTCAGCTTTTCGTCCAGAATTTCGAAGGTTTCCTGATCCGAATGGTCTGGATGGAACTGTCGGAGATAGTGCTCGGGCACAAAGAGCTTTTCATTGGCTGGAATGGTGCCGTTGGGCCACATGGCCAAACGATCCAGAAACAGTGGTGCCGAATCTGAAAAGGCGAAATGCAATGTATAGTCGTCCATTTTCGTCACTGCAGTCACCGCATCCGCCGATTTCATGTAGTCCGGCGGAACATCGGAGTGCCCTTCATGCAGGACCATGTCATTCCACCAGAACATGAAGTCATCTGCTGTAAAGGGGTCGCCGTCGGACCACTTCGTACCTTCTCGCAGGTACAACGTCCATTCTGTCTTGTCCTCATTACTGCCCCATCCCTTGGCTAGACCGGGACGTTTGTCCAAACCGTCCTGCACCCAATGTACCGGGGAATAGGCATAAGTGGCCATGACAAAATGGGAGCCGCTGGAAGAGGTATCGAACCTATGCCACGTACCTCCATACTGACCTATCTCGTTGTAAGGCTCAATGACTAGAGGTTCCAAGGGCAGTCGTTCATCGACAGGGCAATTCTCCGGCGGCGACCATTTCTGCCAGCATGGGAGCCTCGCCATAGGCGCTGTCCTCCGCCATGCTTTCTTCGGCTGGGGCAGGTGCTGCCTCCATTTCGGGTTCCTCTGCAGGGGCATCACCTGCACCGCAGGCGGCCAGCAATGCCGCCGCCAAGAGCGGGAAAAGCACTGATTGCACACGTTTGTACATCGCTTATTTCTCCTTTTCACGAATGAATGGGGGTGCCGCATTATAGAACAGCTGCAGTTACGAAGCGATGAAAGGCGATTTCAAAGCAATTACAAATTAGTGTGTTATTTACTCAAGGCAATTTGGCGCAGTCTCGAACGGCCTGTCCGCACTTGGCGGTTATTGACCCTTGGCACCGGTTTGAGGATTGACACCCGGGGAGCACATGGGACACCCCCAAAGGATATGAAATTTGGGCACAGGGCAAATGGCCGGTGGAAGCACCCATCGGTGGGGTCGAACAGATCCTAGGCTTCCACCAATTTTGTATGCAAGGTTCGCAGTCCGTTCAGGGAGAGTGGAATCTGGAGCGTCTGGCCCTGAATGTCAAGAAGTTGCACCGCCTTTACAAAGCGTGAACCCCCAGATCCCAGATGTTCTAGGGATCCGATCCCTCCTCACCGAGCCAGGATCCGCAATCTCCAAACGGCCCCACGGCAAGTCAAATCCACCTATGTTCCTACCTTAATCAGCAGGAAGATGTGTGTTTTTCCTTGCACATTACGCTACTGTGATGCCATTTCAGGAGCCAATTACTTCGCGGAAGGGCACTGCAAGGCTCAATTTGACCTGGGCGCGCCCCCTTGAATGTAAGGGTATGTTGGCTGTGGCAGGGAATCCCCTTGTCCAACCCCACGAACAGCTCATGGCGCTCCCCGCCCGCCAAATCTGATCTGGCTGGGGAAATCGCTGGTCTCCACCTCCGCTGCCCTGTCACTGTAAGTCTCTCCAGCTCAGGCTCCTTTGGGAGATACCTTGGGACTGGTCCAGTCCAGTGGGCAGTGCTTAAACCCAACGTGTTTTCTGGATGCGACCATGCCTTTGCTCTCTTGGAATTACGTTGCCGATGTCTCGGCAGATCGTAAAGTTGGTCAACCAGGTCTGTCAGCTGTGCGTAGAACACGGGACGAAGACTCTCGGCGTTACCTAAAGCAATCTATTAAGCCTTGCTCTTCTTTCCGAAAAAACGGCGCCCGTTAGGCCAACTTAGGTCCCTCACGCGCTTCTCGAATTCCTTTGGCAGTTCTGTAGAAATAGGCTGATGGCGGGGAATATTTTCCTGCCATCGTTGCTTTGGCATGGCCTTGCTTGCAGTTCATTCCCAAGGAATGTGGGCAAGGTTTCGCGACGTGAGGTGGTGTCTTTGTCAAAGACCAAAAACTGCTGTTGGCTTGCAACTGACTGCTCAAGCAACTCAGTGCCTCTAGAGTGAACACTATTTGTACCAAGGTTGGCCTTTGCACCAAGGCCAATTCGGCCTGCAACCATTCACTAAACTTCGCTGGCTGCTACAAGGCGTTTACACCGCGCTGATCGTAAGGTGCGCGGCGCGGGATAGGCTTGACCGGGAGACATTGAAGGAAAGTTTTCCAACGTGTAATAAAACTGCGACATTCCAGAGGGGTAGAGAAACCCTGTTCGTTGTCAATTGGGTTCTGACAAATGTCCTGTGACGATTCGTGGGAAGCGATTACAAAATAGTCTGCATCGGCGTCCAGAAGGCTACGATTGCCCTCCCAGACCATTGAATTAGAAGCTCTATCAGCCAGCAAAATCAATTGTTTCAAATTTCGTGTATCATACTTTGATCTTTATTGGGAACTATATACAATTGGCAATTGAAGGTACATTGCGAGTGAGGATCATTGGAAGGGACAAACTCACCGATTTCATAAAGAAACATCTGAATTCGAAGGAATCACTCGAAAACTGGTTTCTTCAAGTGAAGGAAGCAAAATGGGAAAACCCGACACATCTGAAGGCACAGTTTCCGAAGGCAAGCATCGTGGGCCGAGGACGGGCAGTTTTCAGGCTAAGAGGAGGAGCCTTCCGTGTGGTAGTTCTAGTGAAATATTCCCTTGGCCGCGTGTATATCAGGTTTGTCGGTACACACACAGAATACGATCGTATTAAAGTAAAGGAGGTTTAGTTGTGGACGACCCCATGGTTTTGCAAACTGAGACAGACTATCGCGCAGCCTTGTCACGAATTGATCTCATTCTGGATTCAGAGGAAGGTAGTTCGGAGTATGCAGAGCTTGAATCCTTAAGCATCCTAGTTGAACAGTATGAAGACAAGCACTATCCTATAGACTTTCCCTCCGACCCTATTGCCGCTATAAAGTTTCGGATGGATCAACTGGATTTGAAGCAACGTGACCTCGTACCGATTATCGGCAGCAAGTCCAAAGTATCTGAATTGCTCTCTGGCAAACGCGACCTCACTTTGGCGATGGCTAGAGCTATACACAAACACTTGGATGTGCCTGCAGATGTACTGCTGCAGGCACCTGGAGCAGGATTCAAGACCGGCAGTGAGGAAATTGATTTTGGACGGTTTCCCCTTAGGGACATGGCAAAGTTAGGTTGGATTCCGGATCTCTCGGACCTAAAAGAAAAGGCTGAGGAAGTGGTTACAGACTTGATGAATAGCGCGGGGGTCAAAAATATCGCCGCTGCTCCTCATTATCGTAAGAACGACCACCGACGGATTAACGCCAAAGCGGACGACTACGCCCTACAAGCTTGGTGCTGGAGGGTGTTGGCCAAAGCCAATTCCCGCCAACCGGATTTCGAGTACGTTCCGGGCACCGTGACATCCGCATTCATGCGCAACGTGGCGCAGCTAAGTCAGGAGACAGATGGGCCGAAATTGGCTCGGAAATTCCTGTGGAAACATGGTATTGGATTGGAGGTTGTTCGTCACTTACCCAAGACCTATTTGGACGGCGCAGCACTGGCCCTACAAAAAGGCAGGCCGGTAATCGGCCTGACCCTCCGCCATGACCGGATCGACAACTTCTGGTTCTGCCTATTGCATGAACTCGCACATGTGGGCTGGCACTTGGACGGGAAAGAAGGGGATGCATTCATGGACGATATTGACTTGCGGAATGCCTCGGGAGAAAAGGGGAAATCTAAGGAAACGCAAGCTGACAATCTGGCCGAAGAGGCCCTCATTCCGCGGGAAGAGTGGGAGAGCAGTCGAGTCAAAGACAGCCCCAATGTTATGGCCGTAATTGAATTCTCAAACAAGATCAAAGTACACCCAGCTGTGGTTGCCGGCCGCATACGGTATGAGCGGCATAACTATCGGCTGCTGACACAATTCGTTGGAATCGGTACGGTTCGCCCTCTGTTCGATTCAGCCAATTGATGTTCCACCTAGTTCGTCCCCAATGACGAATTTAAACACTGTAATTCTTTTTCCGGTGTGGTAGCTATTTCCTTCATTTGCGCCTATGGCAAGAAAGCTGGCAGCCAAGTGTACGATATCTGCCTGGGTTAGCCGTTGTCGACTAACTAATGTCCCATCAGTTAGCTGTATAACCCGGCCAACTTGCCTAAGAGATTGGAATTCTCGACGGTCAGAAGAGGAAGGCAGACAGTCCGCCAATTGCATTGGGATTGTTTAGTGCACAAACCAGAGATTCAGCTGACAGACCGGGATCGGCGCCCTTTAACTGCAGGGAGGCGAAATTGCTCAGCCAGAGCAAATCGGCTTTCATTTAGAAGTCGAATGCGACCTGATAAAATTAACGTCCCGCTGGGCTCAAATCACCAATAGGAATCTGGTATATGGACATCCAACTTACTCCCTTCCGTGTCTCTAACGAACTTCTGGGTGATGGCCCAGGTCTGCGCGCTCGTATGGCAGACGAAGGATATCTATTCTTCAAAGGCCTGCAAGACTTGGAGGCACTGTTATCGCTGCGCCGTTCTTCGCTGGAAATCTTGCGCGATGCCGGCTGGGTCAGTGCGGAAGCGCCCCTTATGGACGGTGTGGCAAATATAGAGCATCGCTGTACTGAAGGGGATACGAAGTACGCGGTTACTTATCACGAGGTATGGAAACAGGAAGCCTTTCACAACATCGGTCATGCCCCCGAGGTCATGGACGTTCTGAGTCTCATCATGGATGCGGAAGCCTTTTCCCATCCGCAGAAGATCTGCCGCATGTGGTTTCCGCAATTCACGGAACACACCACGCCGGTGCATCAGGATTTCGTCCACTTTCAGGGCAATTTCGAGACCTACACCTGCTGGACTCCCCTAGGAGATTGCCCCGTGGAGCTGGGTGGTCTGGCCGTAGTGCCGTATTCCCATAAAGTGGAAAAAGTGCTGGATCACCACTTTTCGCTGGGCGCCGGCCGGCTGAATGTGAATGCGGATGCGTATGCCGGGGGATGGCATAGCACCGACTATGAAGTCGGTGACTGTCTCATGTTTCACAGCCTGACATTGCACCGGGCTTTGCCCAACGAGACCGAAGACCGACTCAGGTTGTCCTTGGACAATCGGTACACTGCCAAAGGGGCTCCCGTGTCGGGGCACATGTTGACCCCTCATTTGGATGCCCACCATGAAATCAGCTGGGAAGAAGTCTATGCCGACTGGCAGAGCGACGATTTCAAGTACTATTGGCAGGAAGATAGCCTGCAGGTGGTGCCCCAAGATACCCAATACACGGAAAAGGGATTCCATGAAGCTGTGGAAAGGGCTGCACAAGGCGATGAAGCCGCCCAACTGCATCTGCTGCAGATTGTAAAGCGAGACCCGGAATCGGAATTGGGCCAGCAGGCGCAGGCAGCGTTGGCTGGAACTGCAGTGTAACGGGTCCACGGCGGGGTCCATTCCAGGGAAAGCCAAGCTGGGCCTTAGGCGTAGAGGTTGGGATTTCTTTACCCCTCGAGGGTACTGGTATAGGATCATTCTCACGATTTAAACCCTTTCATCAAAAGGTCAGGACTATGTTGTTATTTCTTGCGCGACTTGTAGAACGAACGCGGCCGGCCCTGCCCGTGTCCGCCCATTGCGACGGCCCTTGTGGCGTTTACGATCCGGCACAGGCCCGCGTCCGCGCGGAAGCCGTGCTCTCCATGACCAAAAAGATTATGGACCTGCCGCAGCCCGAGAAGAGCGAAGGCAACCACGACAACGTGGTGCAGTACCTCAACACGACAGCCCGTTTCATTGCCATCAAAGAAGAAGAGGCCCAGCATTGCAAGTCTGATCTCTTGATTCTTTGGACCGACTACTTCAAGCCGGAGCATCTGGAAGCCCAACCGGACCTGCATGATATCTTCTGGCAGGCCGCCAAACTTTGTTCTGCCAGTAAGGTAGCCGTGGATTTGGATGCCGCCCAGGAACTCCTGGCCACGGTCGAAAAGATTCATGGCATCTTCTGGGCCTCCAAGGGTCGCGAAGTTCCCTACTACACAGCCAGCTAACAGCATTGAAGGAAAGAGTGGGCCCTTGCCCGCTCTTTCCTGTTCACTCTTGCCCCGCGCCAGCCGGAGCGAGATTTTCCTCTGGCTGATTCACCGGCGCTGGCGCTTGTCAGTGCGCGGCCAGTCTATGCTGCCCGGTCTGCGGGCAGGAGACGAGGTTCTCCTCAACCCCACAGCCTACCATCGCCAAGATCCTCAAGTGGGTGAGATCGTGTTGGTCTCCCACCCTCTCAGCGGGGATCCCATTCTCAAACGTATAGCCCGGATTGAACCGGGTGGTCTCTTTCTAACAGGAGACAATGCGGCCCAAAGCACAGACAGCCGTACCTGGGGTCTCTTCACTCTGGAAACTGTTCGAGGCCGCGTGACCAGCGTTTACAAACGCGCCTAGGCTCTGTCTGCCCGGCCGGTGCTCCCTGATTCCAGTTCCGCATACAGTTTGTTCAACACATCCCCGACTGGCTGCCAGGAAAAGTGGGTCTGGGCGCGCTGACGCAACTGCTCCTGCTTTCGGTTGTAGGCTTCCGGGTGTTGTGCAGCCAGCCTTAACGTTTTCACTATTTCCTGGGCCAGCCCTTCGGCCCGGCCCGCTTGCGCGTATTGGCCCAGATTTCCCAAGTAAGATCTGGCCACCGGCACGTTAAAAGCTACAGTGGGCAAGCCCATAGCCATGTAGTGCAGCAGTTTGCCCAGCCCTTCCGTGCGGGAGAGCTTGGGGGCTACCGCCATGCAGCCCAACGACAGGTACAAGGGAACTTCTGCATACGGGATGCGCCCCGTCAAAGTTACGGCGTGGCCCACGCCCAGTTCCGAAGCCTTGGCTCTGTATTCGGACATAAAGGGGTACCCCATCAGCAGCAGATGCGTGTTGGGGGCTTGGGACAGCACTTGGGGCATCGCCTCAAGCAACAGATCTGTGCCTTGATAGGGGGCCAGCAGACCTAGATAAACTATCGTCTGGGCATCTTGCGGCAACTGCCAACGGCTTCGTAAGGCTTCCAGTTGGGGCCGTTCAGATTCGGTCAGTGGCTTGAAAACCTCTGTATCCACGAAATCTGATAGCACGCGCACTGTTGCTGCCGGGGCTCCGAATTCCTTTGTCAGCAGCTCGGCAAACTGGGGTGTGCTGGCCACCACTTGCCCACTGCGCCGTACTATCCATTTTTCCAACAGTAACAAGGGCCTGTAAATCCAGTGGTCTCGCGAGATGAAACCGTGGTCGATCATCTCTTCGGTGAGACTGCCTTGCAGATCACAGACCACCGGCACCCTAAATATGCCCCCCAGCACGATTCCCATCAATCCGCCTTCGTGCAGATGGCCGTGAATGACGTCATAATTGCGGGTTAACAGCAACCATAACACCGTCAGCCCCAGTAGAAAGTCGAAGGCGAACTTGTGACGACTGGATCCCACTTCGTAGTGTTGCCGCCATGGAATGGGCAAGGTGCGGTGTATGTTGAGCCCTTCCACATCGTCGCCACTGCGATAAGTGGCTACATCCACGAGATGCCCTAGGCGGGATAGAATTCGCGCTTCCTCCAGAATGCGGACATGGCAACCTGTGTCTCGGAAAAAACTGGTGGGGGCTATCACCAGCACCCGATATTTTGTATACGGCAAGTAAGCAGGCATAAGCCAGATTATGGGCTACGTGCGGGCAGATTGGGATTCGCCGGGGGTACCAGGACAGCTTCCACTGCAGGGCTGGGAGTGGTCAGCCGCCTTTGCCTTCCCGCACGTAAGGGGTCCCCAAGGCCGCAGGTGCCCCGAATTTACGGCGCAGCAGTGCAGATGAGGCGAAGAGCAGCATCAGGATGGTAGCCAGATAAGGGAGCATGTTGGTGAAGTGACCCAGTGCCGGGTTGGACTTGAAGTAAGAGAAATTCTGGAGATCTAACGGCAATCGCCGCAAGGCTCCAAAGAGATAAGATCCCAGCGCGGCCCGTACCGGATCCCAACCCGCAAAGATGACTAGCCCTACAGCAATCCAGCCTTGGCCTGCAGTCAGGTTATCAATCCAGGTTGGCGTGACGGCCAAGCTCAAAGTGGCTCCCCCTGCGCCAGCCAGAAATCCGCCATAGGTTACATGCAATATACGTAGGCGCATGACCCGAATACCCTGAGCGTCCGCTGCTGCTGGATTCTCCCCAATGGCTCTTAATTCCAATCCGGGACGCGTCCGGTAGATGAAATACCAAGTCAGGGGAATCAACAGGTATCCAAGAAAAACCACGGCACTGTGATCAAAAATTACGGGACCTAGAAAGGGAATGTCGGAGAGCATCGGGATCGTCCACGTAGGCAGCCTGGGCACCTGCCGTATTTCCACCAGAGGGGCCCCTAGTACCGCGCTTAGGCCACTGCCCAGGAAGGTCAGGGCCAATCCACTCACTACCTGATCCGCGCGCAGGACGAGGGAGGCGAAACCGTGCAGTAAGGCTAGACAGCCACCGGCCAGCATGCCACATATCAAACCTAGCCATGGGTTGCCGGTTACGTAAGTAATCCCGTAGCCAGTCATGGCACCCATCAGCATCATGCCCTCTACCCCCAGGTTCAAGACACCGGCCCGCTCGGCATGGATTTCGCCCATGGTGGCAAAAAGCAGGGAAGTGCCAGAGCGCATTCCCGCCGAAAGAATGGCGGCCAACAAACTGATCATGTTTCCGTTCCAGTGGCTCTTGTTGCTGAGCCCTGAAAGCGAATGCGGTAGCGCAACAACAGGCCACCACTAACCATCACGAACAGGATGATGCCCTGCATCAACTGGGCAATGCCGGCCGAAGATATTTCATCCGCGCCCACCAACAAGCCGCCAAAGAGGAACGCTACCCAGAGGGCCCCCAGCGGATCCAGACGGGCCAACCAGGCCACTATGATGGCGGTAAAGCCGTATCCGGGAGAGACCGAGTTGATAAGCCGATGGGAGACTCCAGCCACCTCGCTCATGCCGGCCAGTCCTGCCAAGCCGCCGCTCAAAGTCATGATGTACATGGTCAGGCGGCGCAAGCGGATGCCCGCATACCGGGCCGCCTCGGGATTGTCACCGGCCAAAGTGATTTCAAAACCGAACTTACTGGAACGCACTACAACGAAAATTATGGCGAAAGCCAGGAGGGCTAGGAGTAACCCGCCATGGACGGTCATGCCACGTACGATCGGCAATGTGTCAGCAAAATCTGTCAAACGCGGCATCCAACTGTTGCGGGAAAACATCGGTGTCTGTCCGAAACCCCGCTCGCTCCAGGGACCAAAGACGAAGAAATTAAGTAGCGACAGCGCCACGTAATTCAGCATCAGGGAGGAGATGATTTCATTTACACCGAATTGCGCCTTGAACCATCCGGGCACGAAGCCCCAGACGGCACCTCCGGCAAAGCCGGCCAGCGTCATAAGCAGAATAGCCAGAAAACCGGGAGTCTCCGGTGTAACTACATGCAAGGCTACGCCCGTGGCACAGAGAGCGCCCAATAGTAGCTGACCTTCGGCGCCGATGTTCCACAGCCGCATGCGAAATGCCAGAGATACCCCCAGGGTGGCCAGGATCAGGGGCGTGGATTTCACTAGGGTGTCTGAAATACCCCATTTGGTTCCGAAGGCTGCGACCAACATATTGCGGTAGACCACAAAGGGATTGCCTCCAGCCATCAGGATCACTATCCCGCCCAGGGCCAAGGCCAACAATAGTAAGCCCAGCGTGAGACCCGCGTTCACACTCCAGGATTGCTGGGTCCGGGGTTCCAGGGCTATTTGGGGAAGTGACCAGCGGTGACTGGTGGATTCAGTTGCCATCAGGTGCTTTGCAGATTGTCGCTGGATCCTGCCATCATCAGGCCCACTGCCTCCACGTCGATGCCAGTGGCATCCAAGGGACCGCGCAGTTCCCCTTCGTACATGACTGCCACGCGGTCGCTCAAAGCCAGGATCTCATCCAGGTCTTCGGAGATGAGCAAAATAGCCAACCCCTGAGCCTTCTGAGCCAGCAACGTTTTTTGAACGCTTTCAATGGCTCCGATGTCCAGGCCGCGGGTGGGGGAAGATGCAATCAACACTCGGATGGGCGCCGATAGTTCTCGGGCCAGTATCAGTTTTTGCAGGTTACCGCCGCTCAACAGGCGGGCCGGCATTTCCGGCGAAGTCGCCATGACATCATATTTCTCGATCAGGTCCGTGGCCCGTTGAGCTTGCTGACTTCGGGACATGAACTGCCCGGGCTGTGCTGTGCGGTAGTCCTTCAGGGCCAAATTCTGGATCAAGGTCAAGTTGGGCGCAGTGCCAGTTCGCTGACGGTCTGGCGGCACGTACGCCACTCCCGCGTCAATTATTTCGCGGGTAGTGCTTTGGGTTGTGTCCACCCCTTCAACTTCCACCTTGCCCTGTGAAGCCGGGCGTAACCCGGTTATGGCTTCGGCCAGTTCCCTCTGCCCGTTGCCGGCCACGCCGGCGATGCCTAGAATTTCCCCGGCCCGAACTTCCAACGAGACCCCTTTAATGGCAACTGCGCCCCTCTCATTGCGGACCTGCAAATTCTCCAGACGCAGGCAAGTGTCTCCAATGTCCACCGGCTCCTTTTCGAAGTCAAAAAGCACAGGGCGGCCCACCATCATGCGGACTAGCTCTTCCTGGCTGGTTTCCTGCGTGGGTACTGTGGCTACTACTTTCCCCGCGCGCATCACCGTCACCATATCCGCAAGAGCCATCACTTCATCCAGCTTATGGGAAATGAAGAGGATGGTGTGACCTGCCATGGCCATGCGTCGCACCTGGCGAAAGAGCTGGGTGCGCTCTTGGGGAACCAGCACAGCGGTGGGTTCATCCAAAATCAGCAGCCGGGCTCCGCGGTAGAGCATCTTGATGATTTCCACCCGTTGTTGCTCCCCGACGGAGAGTTGCCAGATATAGGCGTCGGGATCCACGTCCATTCCGGAGTCAGTGGCCAAGGCAGCCACCGTCTCCTGCATCTGAGTAGGGGTAATTCGCAACCCCAGGCTCCGGTCGCCGAGGACCACATTTTCCGCTACAGTCAGAGTTTCAGCCAGCATGAAGTGCTGATGCACCATACCGATTCCGGCTTCAATCGCGTCCAGGGGAGCGCTGAAATGCCGCAAGAAGCCTTCCACCCAGATGTCTCCCGCCGTTGGGCGGTAAAGCCCAGACAGAATGTGCATCAATGTGGATTTGCCGGCGCCATTTTCCCCCAGGATGGCGTGAACACTGCCCCGCGAAACTGCCAAGTCCACATTGTCGTTGGCTAAGACCCCAGGAAAACTCTTGTATATGCCCCGCATTTCCACCATGACGTCAACCGGGGCAGGACTGTTGGGCGGCGAAATGTTCACGATCAATGTCATACAAAAAACCAAGCCCCTCATCCTGGGTGATGAAGGGCTTGGCCGTCACTTATTTCGAATGAAGGGGATAAGGGTCCCCGATTCAGACTACTGCGGTACGGCAGCGTCCTCCACAAAGCCTTCGACCAGCCAGCTCATACAGATTGTGCAACCCGGGCGTCCCAACAAGGCTCCCAATTCATCATCAATACCTTCCAGATCCGATTGCGTCAGAGCCATGCCCTCTGGCACCACTTCATTGCCCTGATTGTCGTTTAGAGGACCGGTGAATATGGTGAAGCGGTCAAAGGTACCGCTGTTCATCATTGACACCACGTCATCTATTTCCGGAATTGTGGCGGACGGAATGGCGCTCTGCGGAACTTCGTCTTCCATAAAGCCATAGAAGCCAATGATACCGTCCACGGAATCCAAGTAGTAATCCTGGGGTGCGAATTCACCCGCAATCATATCTTCCACCAAGCTGACGTAAGCCGGACCCCAATTCCAATAGGGAACACCCAGACAGGCATCCGGTGCTGCAGAACAGGCATTGGCACTGTTGCCAGGGACGCCGTAAGTGTCGTTCTCGGCAGAGGTCTGCAGCGGAATTGTGGTATCGGCCCCTGACACGACCACTGTGGCACCGGCATCAATCAGAGATTGGGCGGCTTCAGCTTCACCCGCTGGGTCGAACCAAGAGAAGATCCAGCGCAGGTCCATTTCACAGGTGGGGCAGGTGCGGCGCATGCCCAATGTCAAGGCGTTGCCCAGTCGCACAATCTCCGGAATGGGGAAGGGGCCGATATAGCCCACGCGGTAGCTGCCGTCTTCGGCGGCGCGGGCACCCGCGGCCATGCCGGCCAGATACTTCGCATTTTCCATAGCTCCGAAGAGGCTTGCGAAATTGCTGTCATTGTGCTTGAAGCCCGAGACGTGTACGAAGTACTGATCCGGAAATTCTTCAGCTACCAGTTCAGTGGCGTCCATATAGCCGAAAGAAGTGGTGATTACAGCGTCAAAACCCTTGCGGGCCAGATTGCGAATAGTGCGCTCCCCGTCCGCGCCTTCTGGCACAGACTCCAGGTACACGGTATGTACATTCTCAACATTTTCTTCCAGGTAAAGGCGGCCCGTATTGTGTGCGTAGTTCCAGCCACCATCACCGATGGGGCCCACATACACAAAGGCTACATTAAACATCCCTTCCTCTATATCAGGTACCTCAATTCCTTCGTTCACTTCAGGCAAGGGCGAATCGACGGTAATGAGTTCTTCAGATTCCGTCTCCGAACCCGCGGGTGGAGCAACCACGCAGGCTCCCAGCAGGAATATGGCCATCACAGCAACTAGGGCAGACAGTAGCACTCGGGTAGTCATAAAGAAGCTGTCTCCTTGATAAGCCGTGTCCCAAATTGGACACGACAGCTCTCAATGTTCGCAATTCTAAATGCAGGCATACATTGGTCTGAAATCATTTATAAGCCAACCTACTGAAGTTACGTTCAGCTTTGGGACCAGACTCCTGAGCCAGGCTGACTCTGGCAAGCTGCTGACGCTCTAATCCGAGGCTTCAGCACCGGGAACGAAGCCTTCCACCAGCCAGTCCATGCAGTAGGCGCAGCCGGGACGGTTCAGTCTCTCACTCCAATAGGCGTCAATGCCCTCCAAGTCAGACTGGGTTAAGGAGACTCCATCCGGCACCACTTCATCGCCCTGGTTGTCGTTGAGAGGTCCAGTGAAGATGTCAAAACGGTCGAATTCCCCACTTTGCATTTCTACCATTACCGCCCGGATTTCGGCTACCGCCTCTGCTGGAATGCCGGGCTGGGGCGTTTGGCCCTCCATGAAGCCATAGAACCCGACAATGCCCGTCCTGAAATCATGGTAAAAGTGTCCGGCCTCAAAGGTACCGTCCACCATACTCTGAATTTTGGATACATAGAATGGCCCCCAGTTCCAATAGGGGACTCCGAGGCAAGAATTTGGGGCAAAAAGGCAGAAATCCCCATTGTTGCTGGGTATGCCGTACTTACCGCGTTCTTTTGCGACCAGCAGGGGAGCCAAAGAATCGGAGCCGGCTACCAGCACAGTAGAGCCTTCATCCAGGAGTTCGTGGGCGACCAATTCCTCAAGCTCCGGGTCAAACCACGCATAAGTCCATTCCAGATCCATCTGGCAATTGGGACAGGTGCGGCGCATGCCCAATGCTGTGGCATTAGCCAGTCGGACTATTTCCGTTACGGGCCTTGAACCCACATATCCCACGCGGTAACTGCCATCTGCAGCGGCGCGGGCTCCAGCGGCCATGCCTGCCAGGTAACGGGCGCCTTCCATCGCCCCAAACAACGTAGCCATATTGGTGTCATTGTGCAGGTGGCCTGACACGTTCAAGAAATAGCGATCTGGATATTCTGCAGCCAGGTCCCAAAGGGCCTCTTCAAAACCGTAAGAGGTGGCAACTACTGCGTCAAACCCAGCGTCAACCAGCTGCCTAATGGCCAATTCGCCCTGAAGCCCTTCCGGCACGGACTCCAGGTAAGCCGTGTGCACGCCCTCCACTTCAGCTTCCACCTGAGTGCGGCCCCTTTCATGTGCGATAGTCCAACCGTCGCTGGCCACATCACCGACGTAGATGAACACTACGTTGTACTTTCCGGGCTGGATGGCGGGAATCGCCATCTCTCCTAACTCATCCCAACTGCCACCATATGGTTGCCATCCCTCTCCTAATCTGCGCTCTCCCATTTCCCGGAAGTGGTAACTCCAGTCCCCGTTAATGGGCGGGTGGTAGCAGGCGGCAGCACCAAAAACCAGACCTGCGAAGGCCACGGCCCAAAGGCCAATGCGAAATCTCATGGCTCTCATCCTCAGCATATAGATTTTCAGCAGGCTACCAAGCCCGGACGAATGCAGCCTACTATAAATTCAAATCTAAAAAGGTGGAGGGTTCCCCAAAAATGACAGGACAATAATCCAGGTTGTCGATGTGCCGAGATAGGCCCTGCCGGTCACTTTCCACCGGCGCCGAGTTCTGCGTCCGCATATGAATGGCTAGGCTGCGCCGAGGCCGACCCGATTGGTTGGGCGCAGAGCCATGAAAAACCAAATTGTGATGGGTGCTTACTCCGCCCGGAGATAATAAAGCTGGCACTTCCTGCCAGTTTTCTCCGTCCGGCACCGTAATCATGTCTCGGGTGGCTTCAATATCATCGGTCTGAAAGGCTCCCTGTTCCCGAAAGCCCCAGTGGTGAGAGCCCCGCACAAATTTCATGGGACCGGAAGCAGCATCTACGTCTGACAATGCCACCCAAGCCGTGAAGAGGTTGCTGCCCTCCGCCCAGCTGCGCCAGAAAAAACGGTCCTGATGCCACCCAATCACCGGCGCGCTCTGAGCGGTAGCGCTAGGTTTGTAGAGCAATTGGGTCCACCATACCTGGACGGCCACAGCGCCGGTCACTTCTGCTACATATGCGCCCAGGCCCGAATCTGAAACCAGATCCCGAATACCCTGGGATGCCTTTTGCGGCATCTCTATTTTGCAAAGCAAGTCTGGATCATCGCCTGGATTCCACTGGGAATGATCCGGTGCTTCACCTGTATCGTATTCGCCGTTTCGGATCTGATCCATGCCCGTTACGGCCCTAGCCACACAGGCTGGCGACAGAATGGGTTCCGCCTGCAGGTGGAACCCATCTCGGACATACTTTTCAAATCTGTCACTCATGGAATCTGTCCTTTTGCCGTTCAACCTTTCATGGGGGGATTAGCCCTTGATACCACTCATGGTAATGCCCTGCACAAAGTGCTTCTGGGCCAGAAAAAATACCAGCATGACGGGAACCACCATCATGGTGGAAGCAGCCATCAGCAGACCCCATTCCTGTCGGTTTACTCGCGTAAAGACTTGCAAGCCCAGGGATAGCACGTATTGATCCTTGTTGCCTAAGTAGATCAATGGGCCCATGTATTCATTCCAGCTGGACATGAAAGCGAATATGGTGACAGTGGCCAACACTGGCTTTGCCAAAGGTAGAACTACATGGGTATAGATGTGCAGTCGTCCCGCTCCGTCCATGAAGGCCGCGTCCTCAAGTTCGCGGGGGATGGTCAGAAAAAACTGGCGCAGTAGAAAGACAAAGAATGCACTTCCTGCCAGATAGGGAATAGTTAACGGCTTGAAGCCCCCAACCCAGCCCAATTCTGCAAAGAGAATGTAAGTGGGAATCATGGTCACAAAAGCCGGCACCATCATGGTGGAGAGCAATACCATGAAGATCACGTTGCGACCCGGAGCGCGCAAGCGGGCAAAGGCATAGGCGGCCAGCGAAGAAGTGAAGATTGCCCCAAATATGGCGGGCACAACCAAGATAAAGGTATTCAAGAAATACCGGTGCATGGGGGCGTAGTAAAAGACATCGCTGTAATTGAGCCAGATGAAGGGATTTGGGATCAGTTCCGGTGGAAACTGGGCAATCTGGCGCAGGGCCTTAAGAGAAGTGGAAACCATAAAGATGAGAGGCACGACAAAGAAGATGGCTCCGATCAACAGGAGCAGATGTTTGATTACCGTGGCGGCCCACTGACTAGAAAAGCGGCCCTCCGCCAAGCTTGTGTTGGCCGGCATCGGGGCGGTCTGTTGTGCTTGAGTCCCGCTGGCCATGTTCAGGACATGTCCATTTCGGCATGGACCCACCAGCCCGCGAATCGGAAATTAAGCAGCGTCAACGCCAATATGATCAGAAAGAGGATCAAGGACATGGCGGAGGCATAGCCCATGCGGAAGTACACAAAGGCATTGCGATAGAAGTACACCAGATAGACCAGAGTGGAGTTCAGTGGTCCCCCCATACCGTCTGTGAGGACAAAGACCACAGAAAAGACTTGGAAGGTACCGATAATCCCCATGACCAGAGTAAAGAAAATGGTGGGCGTCATAAGCGGCAGAGTTACGTGCCCGAGTTTCTGCAGAGCGTTGGCACCGTCAATAGCGGCGGCTTCATACAGGGATGCTGGAATGTCCTGTAGACCGGCGAGGTAAATAATCATGGTCCCGCCTGAAGCCCACACCATGAGCAGGATGATGGAAGGTTTGGACCATACGGTGGAACCGAGCCACCCCGGGCCCCGAATCCCAAATAAATCCAAAGTTCCGTTGACTAACCCCCACTGGGGCTGTAACAAATAGAGCCAGAGAGCCGCGGAGGCTACCGCCGGCACAATGGACGGAATAAAATATCCGGTCCGATAGGCGGCCATGCCCTGCACCTTCTGATTCAACAGCAGTGCAATGGCAAAGGAGACCACCATGCCCAAGGGTACCGCCAGCAACACGATGTAAATCGTATTGCCTAGGCTGGTCCAGAAAAGCGGGTCTGCAAAAAGGTCTCTGAACTGTTGCAAGCCCACCCATTTGGCGGGCAGAATTACGTCATAGCGCGTGAAGCCCAGGGCCATGGAGGCCAGCAGAGGCCCGGCTATGAAAATCAGGAAACCCACGACCCAGGGGGCAATAAAGGCATAGAAGGCCAGCGCCTCCCGGCCCTGCAGAGAACGACGCCAAGTGGAGGCTACGGGCACTGTTGTGGTTGACATGATTCATCGAGTAATTTGCCCTGTCACCACCCAGTGCCAAGACAGGTTTGGATGGGCTATGCTGTCAACCGGGCCCATCCTACGACAAGCCCGGTCCGACAGCCCTCTGCTTCAATACACGTTAAGCGTTGTCAATAGCTGCCCAGGCTTCGTCAGTAGCCTTCTGCACCAGGTCCTTGCAGTTCAGCATAGCTTCTTCAGGGCTCAAGATATGAGATAAGGCTTGTCGGCTGGCATTGTCCATTTCCACCCAGTATTGCAGGGCAGCTAAGCCCATCTCGCTGCCACAACCATGAGTCCAATTCTGCAAGGCATCCAGGGTCAAGGTCCAGGTCTGTTGTTCGATCTCTCCCAGCTGCGGGATGTATTTTTGTTCCATAGATTCGAGAGCCGGCAGATAACAGGCTAGAGAGGGCCAAAATTGCGGTTCGCCGTCAATCTGTTCCCGTTCCCAGGTACGTTGGGTCTCAGCCAAATCCGCGGCGGCCAAGGCGTCCCAGCCGGGGATGCCGGAGAACCACTGCATGACCTCAAACGCCTCATCGGGGTGTTGCGAGCCCGGTGCCAACACGATGTTGAAACCGCAAGACCCGGTACTCTTCATGCCACCAGGCGGAATGGGCATGGGGGCAGTTCCGTATTCCACGCCCGGAGAACGCAGCAGGTCACTTACAAACCAATTACCATGTGCTGACATGGAGGTCTTGCCGGCTACGAAGGGCTGGCCTAGCCCAGAGGACTGAATGGACTGGCTGAAGGCATTCGCCAATTCGAAGTCCCCTACATAATTGTCGTAGAAATTGACCATCCATGTCAAAGTGTCGATCCACCGCTGGTCGTCGCACAAAATTGTGCGCTTGTCATCACTGATGGCGGGTGCACCCGCCAGGAATCCATACAGCCACGTCCACGAATTACCATACAGATAAGGAACGAAGCCGTACCGTTCCACGTCCTCGCCGCTACCGACATTCAAGGCTGCAGCGTTGGCCTCCAGTTCGGCCCAAGTGGTCGGTGGAGATTCTGGATCCAGCCCTACTTCGGCGTAATGTTCCTTGTTCCAGTAAAGGAAGCGGACATCGGTATTCCAAGGCAAGCCGTAAATGTTGCCTTCCCAGGTAGACTCATCGAGCTGCACAGGAGTGTAGTCATCCCTACTCAAGGTTGAGGCATCAAAGCGGGCTGTAATGTCCTGATAGAGACCCTTCGCCGCAAACTGAAGAAACGTGTGGCGACCCTGGATGGCTGTGTCTGGTCCAGTGCCTGCAGACACGGCGGTCATGAATTTCTGGTCGCCAAAGACAATGTCACCAATTTCGGTTGAGTTCACCTCAATATGGGGCAGCGAGTCAGGCAAGGCTTCCCACATGGTCTCATTTGAAGGGCCGGAAAAACCCCAATGGTTCAAAGTCACCTTACTCTATGGTCATACCGGCTTCATCAGCACCGGTGGCGGGAACCTCCGGGGCCACACAGGCAGCCAGCAGCACGCCGGCTGTAGCAGTCCCGGAAATTTGCAGAAATTGTCGTCGTGAAAGTGCGCGTGAATGAGCCATTCTTGTTCCTCTGTCTTCAAATGTGTTGTCCAGAGCATTTCGTTATAAATGTTTTATGTATGTGAAATGATTGAGGATCGGTTTCCTCCCGGTGCCCGTTATAATCTGACTCTTTGTACAGAGAACTGAATCAACCACAGAGGTCCGGAAATGGAGACGCTGCTAAACCAAATCCAGGACCTGAGATTTGAAGCTCCCTTGCCCGAGAGACTGGTCACTGGATTCCAGGAGGTAGCCGGCAACCCTCTTCCCAACATAGAGGCACAAGTTTTCATGACACTGACCAAATCGGGCCTGCTGCAGGCGATACAGCCAGGCCAGAGCGTAGCCATCGGATGCGGCAGTCGCGGCGTATCCAATATCCCGGAGACCGTCAGAACGTTGGTGAGGGCGGTGCGCGCTCGGTCCGGAGACCCTTTCATTTTTCCGGCAATGGGCAGTCATGGCGGCAGTACGGCAGCTGGGCAAATGGAGACGCTGGCCCACATGGGGGTGACCCAGGAAACAGTGGAGGCTCCGGTACGAGGCACTATGGAAGTCCAGCCGACAGTGCGGATACCGGATGGGCCTCAGCTATACCAGGGATTGGACTCCGCTCCAGCTGACCATGTAATCCTGGTCAATCGCATCAAGCCCCACACCAGTTTCTCTGGTTATGTGGAGAGCGGCCTTTCAAAGATGAGCGTGATCGGTCTGGGTAAACTGCTTGGGGCTCAGGCATATCATGCCGGTGGTATGGATGTCTTCATTCACGGATTGGCGACAGCGGCACAGCTTCAAGTGCAGCACACCAATGTGCTGGGCGGTCTGGCCCTGGTGGAGAACGCTCGCGAGGAATCCATCGCCTTGGAGGCGCTCACGGCGGCAGAATTCGCGGGTCATCGGGAACATGCATTGTTGCAAATGGCCAAGAGCCACATGCCGCGGATTCCGGTTTCGCCCGTAGACGTGTTGGTAGTCCGCCAAATGGGCAAGAATATCTCAGGTACCGGCATGGATACCAACGTCATAGGTCGCTACGCAATTCCTGACGTAGCGGATGATCCCCATCCTCGGATCACCACAATCGCCGCCCTCTCATTGACGGAAAGCACACAAGGCAACGCAAATGGCCTCGGGTTGGCCAACATCATTTCGGCGCGTCTGTTGGAGGCCACTAACTGGCACAACACCTACACCAATGCACTATCGGCCGGAGTGATGGGGCTGCGCAAGGTAGCCATACCCGCTGTGTTGCCAAACGACCGGTCCGCCTTGGAAGTGGCATTGCGGAGCAATCAGCAACAGCCAAACCAGGCGCGCATGCTCCTGATTAAGGACACACTTTCTTTGGACCATGTCTGGCTCAGTCCAAACTTAGCCGCTGATTGGGGGGCACAGCCGGGTTGTAGCCTGGGGCCGGAAGTACCCCTCTCTTTTGCAGACTGCGGTGCAATGGTTCAGCCTTGGGATCTGACATAAGACCATGTCTGTCCAGATGATTGGCGGATAGCTGTAAACTCGGCGGCAAGCAGAATTCTGGGACCAGAGGCTATGACAGACCAGCCTGGTTCCCTATCACTTGCTTCCCGGTCAGCTGCAGGGCGAAAACTGTTGCAGGCAATTGGAGAGCAAGCTTTCCAATTGCCCCCGTACAGGTTGAGCGAAATCTAGGCCTCTAGGCCTGTCGTAATTCGGTCCGACATGTATTGGCAAGTGACCTCGCTCCTGCCAGGACTAGATGATTCCCTTCTCAGTTGGGTGCGGGCCGGACAGGTCAGTCAGCTTCAACCACACGCCCCCATAGGAAATCGAGGTGTGGAATGATTGCGGGGGAGTGATCCTCAGGGAAAGGCCATGAAATGAGGAGTAACGTGGCCGGTGGGTCCGTACTGAGGAACTTTCAAGCCTGCCGTCGGCTCTCAATCCTAACTGAAGGCGTCGAACCTCTCGCAACGAAGCTGTTTAGGCCATCCAACATTCAATTGCCTTCGTAATTTTCATATAATTGGAATTATAGAAATATAATGTAGGCACTTTAGACCGGATGCATTGTTAGGAATGAAAGGAGAGCTTCGTGCAGGAGAAATCCAAGTCAAACGGCGCCCCTGTAGGGTTACCCACCTGCGCCAAGAGTGATGCCGAACAGCTGCGGGATGTGGTCCGGAACAAATATGGCCAGGTTGCTCGGCAGGCTACCGCAGAATCCAGGGTGGAAAGTGAATCCACAGGTGCATTCCAGGCCTCCGGCAGCGGCAGTCAGTGCTGTTCCAAGGACACCTGCTGTGATCCGGTAACTACACATCTCTATTCCGATGTTGAAACGTGTGGCTTACCCGCGGAGGCAGTGTTGGCGTCGCGTGGCTGCGGAAATCCTGCAGCCTTGGCCGCACTGTGTGAGGGTGAAATCGTATTGGATCTTGGGTCGGGTGGAGGGATCGACGTATTGCTTTCTGCACAACGCGTGGGACCGACCGGGAAAGCCTATGGTCTCGACATGACCAACGAAATGCTTGCGCTGGCCCGCACAAATCAAGTCAAGGCGGGGGTGACGAACGCGGAGTTCCTGAAAGGGGAAATCGAAAACATTCCCCTTCCGGATAGCAGTGTGGATGTGATCATTTCCAACTGTGTGATCAATCTCTCTGTCGACAAGCCACGTGTACTAGCCGAGTCGTTCCGGGTGCTTAAACCCGGGGGACGTCTCGCCGTGTCAGACATTGTGGTCCGGGGCACCGTAGACTGCCAGATTCGCGAAAGTGTTGAACTGTGGGTCGGCTGCGTGGCCGGGGCTCTCGCCGAAGAGCAGTATCGGAGCTATCTGGCAGACGCTGGATTCTGCAACATTGAGATTGAGCCCACCCGCATTTACGATCTTGCCGATGCCCAGGAGCTTCTTTCCAGCCTGGGGGACAACGCGGATGAAATCATTCAGATGGCAGCTGGGAAATTCATGTCGGCATTCGTGCGAGCGGCAAGGCCTCACAATAGCGCGACTCTATGAACAAGCAAACGACGCTGGCGATGCTCTCCGCATTAGCCCAGGATACTCGACTGGATATATTTAGGCTGCTGGTTAAATCTGGATTAGGGGGTCTGGCCGCGAGCACCATCTCGCAACGCCTGGAAGTTCCCGCCTCAACTTGCTCCTTTCACCTCAAGGAACTGAGGCAGGGCGGCGTAGTGACATGTTGTCGCAACGGTCGATCCCTTTGCTACAAAGTAGATTTTCCAGCCATGCAATCAGTTCTCGGTTACCTGCTGGAGGCCTGCTGTACAGAAATGACCGAAGCAGACAATGTTGAAGTGGTGTGAATTCAGTTTCCACAGAGATCAAGAGGGTAGGTGGGCCTACCTCGCTGCTTAGATCCGTTACATTCCTTCCTACTGTCAATCTGCGGCTTTGTAAATGCAAATTGAGCTGCATGTAGTTCGGCCATTGCAAGTCCAGTATTCCCGGCTAGAACCAGAAACGGCCGCAGCTGGCCGGGCGGCCGGAATTCCACTATGGGCCGCGAGCCCAAACGCGGTTCCGCGTCAGGTGGCGGGACTCAAGCTGTCAATGTGCACATAGGCTGACACAGACCAACCCCATAACCGTTCAATTTGAGGTATCCATTCACCTGTTGACCTGCTAATTGCCTTGCTGGTAGCTGGTTACGTCTTGACTGCCTGTACTAGGCCCGGCTACGGTTGTGGGTCATGCAATGCCGCCACGTCACAAGATTATAAGCAAAAGACATTCTCGGCCTTTGCGTTTTGTAGAGGCGTTCTTCCATGGCGCGGCTTAGCTCTGCCCAATTGTGACCATGGTCATGACTATGGTAATATCTTGAGTACGTGAACCTTATCCGGAGAGAGCGATGGCAACGCGCAATGGGCCCAAAACCGGCACGAGGATAATCAAGGCATCGGAGTTCAAGGCAAAATGCCTCCGGCTTATGGACGAACTCGCGGACAGCGGCGGCGAAATCGTCATAACCAAGAACGGCCGCCCGGTCTCGCGGCTCGTTCCATATCGGGAAAGGCCAAAGAGCCTATTTGGCATCGATAGAGGCAGGATCGAGATCCTTGATGACGTCATCGCACCAATCGATGTTGAGTGGGAGACCGATCCCCAAGTGGATTAAGCACTACTGCCGTGATCCTGCTTGATACGCACGTATGGCTGTGGCTCCGAGTGGGAGACCCCAAATTGGGCCGAGTCGCCCGGCTTACCATCGATCAAGCATGGGGCTTAGGCCAAGTCGGAGCGTCGGCAATCTCTTATTGAGAAATCGAAATGCTGAAAGCCAAGAGTCGCATCAGATTCCCAGAGGACGTTGAGATATGGCGCCGGGAGCAGTTGCAACAAGGAATGATGGAAATCGCCATTGATGGACAGATCGGGATTTTGGCTGCATCACTGTCTGACTTCCATGCTGATCCTGCCGATCGACTAATCGTAGCTACCGCACTTGAGGGCTCGACCTTGTTGACTGCAGATGCCCGAATCCTCGACTGGCCCGGTCAATTGGACCGTCTCAGGGCTACCGACTGAGCCAGCAATCCACCCATAAACGGGTCCGACCTGATGTAGAGAAGATAGGGTGTGTAGGCAAGTTTTTCGGTCTGAAGAGCTGGAACCTGCGCATTGAGCAGGCCAATTGGATAAATCCCATAAGGGGAATTTCCAACGCGTCAGTTCGCATGGCTTGGGACAATCACCACTTTCGAGATGGTCAGGGCCTCCAGCTCCCACGATGGCAGCAACTGCTGCATCCAGGTCAGGAACTTGTGATGCAGTGCGGAGAAAGGCACATGGTCTGCAGGTTACAGAGCCCAAGGGAAGTGGTCAAACTCTGGGCAGGAAGTAGTACAGAAAGGGTTCGAATAGGCCCTATTCGCATTTCTAAGACTTCCAGGTAGGCGAAATTCAAACTGAGAGCATAAGGCCTATTCCTTTGTTCACCATAGAAAGGTCTGAGGGTCCATGGAATTTCATGGGCTCCTTTCCCATATCTCTGGGAGGGATAGAACATGAAAGGTATCAGGAGGCATTTTTCCTCCCCTAACCCCCACTCAGACCTCAAGACGGGTTTCAAACGGATATCTTTACGAAGACGGGCCGCCTTAACTCTCGAAAGTATCCGGAGAATGCAGAAGGCCTGCCAAGAGCGGCCGAAGCACTTCAATTCGCACGCTATGATCTTCTCCTACACCCGTGGAAACTTGCCCGCGCTGCCCTTGACCCGACGAAAGTTTCCGTCCTAGTAATGACTTTCGCGCTATCATCCCTTTCGACGCACCTGTGCAGAGGGATGTTTGCTCATTTTCCCAACAAGCCTTGCTCCACTTGTCTGCTGTGCGTCTGTTGCCAGCTAGCAGTTGCGGGAACAGTTATCTGCAATGGCATTGTCTGTGGGAGGTAAGACTTGAATTCGGTGCAACAGCATCTGACCCAATTAGCTCGTGAACGCATTCTTGTGTTGGATGGGGCTATGGGTACCATGCTGCAGAATGAGGGTTTGGCAGAGTCTGACTATGTGGGGGACCGCTTCCTGGATCACGGGACGGAACTCAAGGGCTGTCATGATGTCCTGTGTCTGACGCGCCCAGCTGTCATTCAGAAGATCCACGCCAAGTACTTGCGAGCCGGTGCGGACCTCATCTCCACCAATTCCTTTACCTCTACAAGCATTGCCTTGTCAGACTTCGGGCTGCAGGATTTGGCCTATGAAATCAATGTAGCAGCCGCACAGATTGCAAGAGGGGCGGTCGTGGAAGTGGAAGCCCAGATCCCTGACCAACCTCGTTTCGTGTTGGGTTGCATGGGGCCCACCAATGTCACAGCTTCCCTATCTCCGGATGTCAGCAATCCCAGCTATCGCAACACTACTTTCGAGGCGCTGGAGGCCGCGTATCACGAACAGGCACGGGGGCTCTATGACGGTGGCGCAGATGTGCTGCTGGTCGAAACCATTTTCGACACTCTCAACGCCAAGGCAGCCCTGTTCGCCGTACAACGGCTGTTTCAGGAGAATGGGCAGGCACTCCCAGTCATAGTTTCTATCAGCGTCGTGGATGCCAGTGGCCGCAATCTGTCGGGGCAGACTCCCGAGGCCTTCTGGCATTCCATTCGCCATGTCCAACCTTTCTCCGTTGGAGTCAATTGCTCCCTGGGCACCCAGGACATGCTGCCCCATGCCGCGGCCCTTTCCCGCGTGGTAGACACACATGTGCATGTGTATCCCAATGCGGGACTGCCTAACGCCTTTGGAGCCTACGACGAAACTCCTGCGGAAATGTCCACCTCGTTGCGGGCGTCCGCCCTAGGTGGATTTCTGAACATTGTTGGATCCTGTTGCGGCTCCACTCCGGAATTTACGGCAGCCATTGCCGCCGCGGTCGCGGGCGTGCCGCCCCGAGAAGTTCCTGCCCAGACCTCCACCCACACGGTGCTGGCGGGTATGGAGCCCTGCTTTATCACTCCGGATACTAATTTCGTAAACATCGGGGAACGTACCAATGTCACCGGTTCCGCGCGCTTCCGCAAATTGATCCTCAATGAGGAATATGAAAAGGCCGTTTCCGTGGCTGCTCAGCAGGTAGCCAACGGGGCTCAGATGGTGGATATCAATTTTGATGACGGTATGTTGGACGGCGTGGAGTGCATGACCCGTTTCCTGCGCCTAATCGCAGGGGAACCTGATATTGCGCGGGTGCCCATGGTGCTGGACTCCTCTCGCTGGGAAATCCTGGAGGCGGGGCTGCGGAATGTGCAGGGCAAGGCGCTGGTCAATTCCATCAGCCTTAAGGCAGGCGAAGCCGAATTTCTGCGGCAGGCACGCCTCTGTATGCAATACGGGGCCGCCGTAGTGGTTATGGCCTTTGACGAGAAGGGGCAGGCTGATTCCCGTCAACGCAAAGTGGAAATCTGTGCTCGGGCCTACCGGCTCCTGACTTGTATCGGCATGGATCCGACTGACATCGTTTTTGACCCTAATATCCTGACCGTAGCGACCGGCATGGTGGAACATAACAACTATGCGGTGGAATACTTGGAGGCCGCCCGCGAAATCAAGAAGAACCTGCCTGGCTGCAAGGTCAGTGGTGGTGTAAGCAACATTTCTTTCTCCTTCCGAGGCAATAATTTGGTCCGGGAGGCCATGCACTCCGCATTCCTGTATCACGGGATGCAGGCAGGTATGGACATGGGCATCGTAAATGCCGGACAGCTGGCGATTTATTCCCAGATTCCGGCAGAACTGCTGAAACATGTAGAGGATGTATTGCTCAATCGCCAGGATGATGCCACCGAGCGACTGGTGGAATTGGCTGAATCCTTCAAAGGAATTAAGACCGGCCGCAGAGACCAGACCGACCTGGCCTGGCGTGAGGCTGCGGTTGGCGAACGCATTACACATGCCCTAGTGCATGGCATTGATGCCTACATTGAGCAGGATGCAGCGGAGGCTTTGGCCCAAATGGGTAAACCACTGCTGGTCATCGAAGGACCGCTCATGGCAGGCATGAACGAGGTCGGCGATCTCTTCGGCTCCGGACAGATGTTTCTGCCCCAAGTGGTTAAGAGCGCCCGTGTGATGAAAAAGGCGGTGGCGTGGCTGACTCCTTATATTGAAGAGGAGAAACAGGCTACCGGTGGAGTGGCGGCGGCGCCTCTGATCGTGATGGCCACGGTGAAGGGCGACGTGCATGACATCGGTAAAAACATTGTGGGCGTAGTGCTGGGTTGCAACGGTTACGACATCAAAGACCTAGGTGTGATGGTTTCCAGTGACAAGATTCTAGAGACTGCTCGGGATCTGAACGCGGACATTATAGGCCTGAGCGGTCTGATTACCCCTTCCTTGGATGAAATGACACATGTAGCAAACGAACTGCAACGGACCGAATTCGAGCTGCCGCTCCTGATTGGTGGGGCCACAACTTCGCGGATGCACACGGCCTTGAAGATTGATCCACAATACCGGGGAGCAGTCGTGCACGTAACGGATGCTTCCCGCAGCGTGGGAGTGGTGGAGCAGCTCCTTAATCGCCGCACCCGGAAACAGTTCGCGCAAGAGAAGAAAACCGAATACGAAAACCTGCGCACCAGCTACTTGGATCGCAAGGGAGTTCCCAACCTGCTGTCGATGGATGATGCCCGAAAGCAGCGATTCCGCTTTGAAAGGCAGACGGCTGACATACGGGAGCCGGCCGAAGTTGGCGAGGTCCGATATGTGGATGTGGCTCTGCAGGAACTGGAATCGTATATCGACTGGTCCCCTTTCTTTCATGCTTGGGAGATGAAGGGCCTGTATCCCGATATCCTCCACCATCCCCATCGCGGGCGGGAGGCCCGTACGTTGTTCCAGGATGGTCAGGAAATGATGGCCCGCATCCGGCAAGAAGGGCGCATTCAGGCCAAGGCTATCTGGTGCCTCTATGGCGCCCAAAGCGAAGGCGAAGCCATCAATGTGTATGAACATAGCAAAATGGATCAACCACTGGCTACATTCCATATGCTGCGGCAACAGGAAGACAAAGGGGCTAGTCGCCATCAGCTGTGTCTCTCTGATTTCATAGCCCCCCAAAGCACCGGTGTACCGGACTATATGGGTTGCTTTGTGGCGACGGCGGGTCTAGGCGTCCAGGAATTCGCGGCGGAATTGGCAGAACAGCTGGATGACTACGGCTCCATTATGGTCAAAGCTTTGGCAGATCGATGGGCCGAAGCCTGTGCAGAATGGCTGCATAAGAAGATACGCAAGGATTTCTGGGGTTATGCACCGCAGGAACAGTTGGATGCAGCAGGTCTGATTAAGGAAGCCTACCGCGGCATCCGGCCCGCGCCCGGGTATCCGGCCTGCCCCGAACACAGTGAGAAACGGTTATTGTTTGAACTGCTTAACGTCGAAGAGAATATAGGAGTGTCCCTGACTGAATCTTTTGCCATGTGGCCAGCGGCTTCTGTCAGTGGCTTTTACTTCGCCCATCCCGAATCCCGCTACTTTACGGTCGGGAGGCTAGGTTTAGACCAAGTCAAACATTATGCGGAAGCGAAAGGTGTGCCTCTGGAACAGGCGGAACGCTGGCTAAGCTCCCAATTAGGGTACAACCCTTAATTCCTCTCTCACTCGATCGCCAGTATTCCGGCAAACTGGTGCCAGTTGCTTACAAGATGTAGCCGGACTGCTCCTGAAAGTCCCCTGCGGACCATGCCAAACTTGGATCGAGGACAACCTCCCCTTTCATACTGAAACTAAATTGATGGTATTGGGATTTATTTTGTAACCCATTGTTGTCATCGTACGTATCTCGACATGGGTTCTGTTAAGTCTAGATATTGTGCCTAGCCTAAGAGATACATAGGTTTGAACTCCAAGGGGAAGAAATTGTGAGAATTATTAGACGTGCTTTGCACCAACCTATCCTGCTTCTTGGGCTGAATGTATTGGCTGTTGTACTAACTATGTCCCTTGCGGCGGCTTGCGTAATACCTCCATCCTTGGATCGGCAAATAATAACCGACAGGTTTCCGGTTTCCGGCTCGGATCTCTTGGTAATTGATCTCGGGTCGGGCTTGGTGGAACTGACAGGGATTGAAGGGGCAACTGAGATTCAGGTTGTTGCAGAGGTCAAATTCCCTGATCGAATGGAATATATGGCTGTCCAAGCGGGCGGCACTGTAAAGGTAACGGCCAAGTCAGTAGGTATACACATCCTCCAGCAGGGCAGTGCCAACGTCAAGGTAAGCCTGCCGCGCCAGTTCAAGGTGGAAGTTAGAACCTCCAACGGCGACATTCACGCTCGCCAGACTACTGGGATTTTCGGTTTTCGAACTTCCAACGGCGAGATAACGGTCGAGAATGGCCAAGGAGAATTCAATCTGAAATCAGCAAACGGAGACATCGACTTTAAAGGAGAACTGAGTCCTCAATCGAATAACCAATTCTCAACCAGCAATGGCGACATTACAGTTGTTCTAGAGGGTGAGTTTCCCAGCGTGCGTCTGCAGGCTGAAACCAGCAATGGTGGAATCTACCAGTCCCATCCAGTTTCGGAAGTTGAACAGACCAACCGAAGCTTAAGCGGTGTAATCGGTAGTGGCAATTCCCATCTGACTCTAAAGACTTCTAACGGCGATATCCGGGTTGAATGAAGAAAGCGAGAGAAGCTTCGAATTCCTGGCTTGTGCAGCGTCTCTATCGGTGAACGCGGTGTCACTAGCAATTGGCACAGCGAAACTACGGGATGGTAGGGAGTGCCCAGTAGAACACTGACCTTAACATTGAAGGTGGCCGCTTGCTCTAGATGGCGTAAGGGCCCTTTCCTATCTGACGTTGAATCATATGGCTAGGAGGACCTAGAGTGGTTTTCAAAGTCACTCATCTAGAATCTGTTTCAGGAACCCACTTCGAATTCCTGTTCCAGGCCCTTAGGGTTGGCCAAGACAGCACCTATATACCCCGGCCATCTGCCGTACCGACCTAGCCAAAGGGCGTTGGTCAGTCCCAGCCATCTCCGGCTCACTCAGTCCACCATCCGCTAAGAGGAGAAAAGCCAGGGTTACTGATAGGAAAGTCTAAGACTTCAAGAGCCTGCCAGATGTCAAGACACTAGCTTCGTGCAAGAGAGACATTGTGAAGACAATAAATCTTCTGCCTGAGACAAGCTGGAACCGGAAAGCGGCGTTCACCGATGTTCTTCAGGTGTTGGTCTGACCGATCAAATTATTTAGCAGGAGATTCTCGCCCTGGTTCTTGACGAAAGGAAGT
Organism: Caldilineaceae bacterium; assembly: GCA_965221225.1. Taxonomy (GTDB): domain Bacteria; phylum Chloroflexota; class Anaerolineae; order Caldilineales; family Caldilineaceae; genus Bin34. The sequence goes on along the minus strand of CBDCRV010000008.1, from coordinate 1,239,540 downwards.
TGGCGTATAGTCTATTGAATGGTGGCCAGAAAATGCCGTTGGCGGACAGTTTTTTCTAAAATTGGGTATGGGAGCTACTTCCTAAGCATTTGGAAATAGGTCCCACAGACTGCGAGGAAACTAGCATTTGCGGCCCTGCCTCAGCCAATTAGGTGCCCATCGGAATTTCGGCGAATACAAATTCATCAGGCACGTCTTCCTTAGTCTTGCCAGCAAATCGAAACGTTCAGAATTGCTAACATGTGATGTATCAGCCAGCATGGTAGAGATGTGGCATCGACTGGCACCTGGAGACCTGTCTTGGTCTGCCACAGACCAAATGGCGATGCTTGGCGTGGGTGCAGAGCCTCTACCTGTTTACTTCTGGCATTATTATTTGGTATCAAGTCTCGATTCCCAGCCTTGTTGGCAGTGAACAGGTAACTTGCCAGCATCAGGATTGACCCAGCAATCAAACAGCACCTGATTGACGGCTTCTGGGTCATACTTGTCACTTAGCGTCAGCAAACAAGACACCCAATTTGATGTGGAATGAATTGAGTTTTCCTTGACCCATGTGGTGTTACCTTTGCGGACAGCCCGATTCACATGAGTCGTCCCAGAAATTTTCTTGAGGTTATTGATGAGCCGTAAAGTATTGGTCACCGGCCCGGCCGGCCGAATTGGTGTCCCTTTCACTGAATTCGCTCGGAAACGCTATCAATTGCGGTTGGCGATTCACTCTACTGCCATGCCGGACCACTTGGCGGATCTGGAGACTGTTCGGCTGGACATTTCTGATTTGGAATCTTGTCGGCGTGCCTGTCGTGGCATGGACGCCGTAGTGCATCTGGCAGCGGATGCCAGTGCCGGCGCGGATTTTTATGCCACTCTGCTGGATCGAAACGTGAAAGGGGTGTACAACATCCTGCAGGCCGCCTTGGATGAAAGATGCCGACGCGTAGTGCTCTCTTCCAGCATTCAGGCCGTTGCCGGTTATCCCTTGGAGCATCAGATACAAGAGGATTCGCAACCCCGTCCTCTGAATATGTACGGAGCCACCAAAGCCTTTGCCGAAGCCATCGGGCATGTTTATGCCCATACCCATGGCCTTTCCACGCTGGTGGTGCGCATTGGCACTTTCGAATTCAATCGCCCGGAGTTCGATATCAACGGGCGCAATCTGAGCACTTTTGTCAGTGCCCGGGACATGTCAACTCTGTTGGCATGTTGCGTCGATGCGGGTCCGGACCTGAAATACGGCATTGTGCACGGAGTATCCAACAACCGCTACAAGCGCCTGGGTCTGACCCAGACCCGGAAACTGGTGGACTACACTCCACAGGACGATTCTTTCACTTTCTTCAACTTCAATATCCCCTATCGAGATAGGTGGTATGAAGAGACCCAGACTTCCCCCGTGTCTCAGGAGTCGTAACGACTCTTTGATCTTAGATTTCAACCAGCAGGAATATCACCAATGTCCACACCTATTCGTATCTCTGTTATCGGCGCCGGCAGCGCCACTTTTTCGCTCGGCCTGGTGAAAGATATCTGCCTCACGGAGAGTCTGGCCGGAAGCGAGATCAGTTTCATGGACATTGACACCGAGAGGCTGGAAATGATCCACAAGCTGGGAACCCGTTACGCCGATGAATTGGGTCAGAAACTCAGTTTTGAATTGACTGATAGTTTGGAAGACACCTTGCAGGATACAGATTTTGTCATCAATACGGCGTCAGCCCATTCACACTACAAGCAGAGGGCGATTCGGGAGCTGGTAGAAAAGTACGGCTACTACTACGGCGGCGGCGTCGGTGGCAGTAACTACTACAACTTGAATCTGATGATGAATGTAGTGCGAAACATGGAAATCATCTGTCCGGATGCCTGGCTCATCCAGTCCGGGAATCCCGTGTACCAGGGCTGCACTCTGATGACTCGCGAAAGCGACATAAAGGTTTGCGGCCTGTGCCACGGCCATTATGGTGTCTATAGCATTGCCCGTAATATTGGTCTGTCCGACGAAAAAGACATTACCTGGCAGGCTCCTGGACTGAATCACAATATCTGGCTGAACCATTTCTATTACAAGGGAGAAGAGGCTTATCCGCTCCTGGAGAAGTGGATCGAAGAAGAAGGTGAGGAGTATTGGATGACCCACTTGGCCCAAAGCACACATGATATTCAGATGTCCCGCGGCACTATTCACCAATACCGCATGTTCGGTCTCATGCCCATTGGCGACACTCCTCGCCGCGGCGGCTGGTGGTATCACACGGGCCTGCCCACTAAGAAGCACTGGTTCGGTGAACCCTTCGGCGGACCTGACACCCATATCGCCCGCCCCCAATTTGTGAAGAACCTTGAAGACAGATTGGCCAAAATGACTCGCGTGGCCAATGATCCCGAAGCTTCTCTGCTGGAGGAATTCGGACGGGACCGAACGAGGGAGCAACAGGTGCCCATCATTGATGGTCTAGTCAATGACAATGAAGGGCAATTCCAGGTCAACGTGCCCAACTATGGAGCTTTGGCTGGTGTGCCAGACGATGTGGTGGTGGAAGTCCCGGCCATAGTCAACAAGATGGGAATCCAACCCTTACGGGTTGATCCGCTGCCTGACAAAATTATGTTGGAGCAGATCCTGCCGGAATGGCTGCACATGGAGCAGGAGTTGCTGGCCTACCATGAGGGAGACCGCCGTACTCTGTTATTGGGTGCCTTGGATAGCAACCAAACTCGAGACTACGACCAGGCCCTAAATGCCTTGGAAGATGTATTGGCTTTGGAAAGCAACAAAGAGATGAATGCCCATTACCAGTACGGACCCGGCGACAGTCTGATCCGGGAACGGCTGAGCCTCAACTCCGCCAACGGCAGCCGCGCTTCATGAGCCAAACCTCCCCGCCGGTACGGGATGTACCCGTTGCCCACGTGAATGACAGCGAGTGTCTGAAGCAGGTCACTGCGCTGTTGGCTCGTGTTCACGGACCGGATTACCAGTTTGCATATTGCAGCCAATCGGGATATGCCTGCAGTTGTTGAGTATCTGCTGGGACTTCCACGTGCGGACTCCGATGTTGTACATAGTCGAAGTATTTGACTTCCAATCGACACAAGAAGATACGGTTCTCATGGGTGGTCGATTTGGATGCAACTGGGGCTGACTAGGTGCAAAGTCAGGGGAGGCTACGGACTCCCCCGTTTGGGGCGGATCGAAGAACAAGATCTGCCTACCGCGCCCTGCATTGTGAGTAGCGCAGCCGGGCGCAAGGAAAAAGGAACGTTTCGGCTGCATGCATTGGCAGGTCAACTCAGCGGCAACCATGCCGTCTCGGTGTCGGGCAATTGGCGAGTGACCTTCAGGTTCGGCGATGTTCATGCCGTCAACGTTGATTACACAGACTACCATTGAAGAGGTGAGACGGATGAGTTTGCTCAACCCACCGCATCCGGGCGAGATCATAAGATACGAGTGCCTTGAACCGTTGGGTTTGACGGTAACGCGGGCTGCGCAGGGGTTGGGAGTAACTCGGCAGGCGCTGTCGGATTTGGAAAACGAGAAGTCAGGCGTGTCGGTGGAGATGTCCCTACGCCTTTCCCAGGCGTTCGGCTCCACACCAGAGACGAGGCTCGGGATGCAGACAGCCTACGACTTGTGGCAGGTTCGGGAACGGGCAAAGCAAATTGAGGTTGAAAAATTCAGCACGGCGGCCCTGAAGTCGTAAGCCACGATCTGTCGTTTGTCCCAGAATCCGACGAAGGCAAGAAATGAACGCTAGACGATGAACGAAGCAACGGCATGGCTCTTCCTGCATAATAACTCGTGAGGCCAATGATCCCTAGGGTTCACAGCTGGAGGAATTCGGACTGGAACGAACGCGGGAGCAGCAGGTGCCCATCATTGATGGTCTAGTCAATGACAACAAAGGACAATTCCAGGTCTATGTGCCAAACTATGGTGCTCTGGCTTAGGTGCCAGACGACATGGTTATAGGAGTCCCGGCCATAGTCAGCAAAATAGGCGTACAACCCGTGCGGGTTGGTCCGCTGCCAGACAAAATCATGTTGGAACAGATCCGGCCGAAATGGCCATATCATATATGGAGCGAGAGTCGCTGGCTTACCTTGAGGATGTTCGCCTTACTCTGTTATAGGGAGCCTGGGAAATCGCCAAAGAGATGAATGCCCATTACCAGTATGGGCCCGGCAACAGTCTGATCCGAGAACGGCTAAATCTCAACTCCACCAACGGCAGCCGCGCTTCATGAGCAAGAGAACCACACCGGTACGGGATTTGCCCGTTGCACATGTGGATGACAGCGAGAGCCTGGAGCAGGTCACTGCGCTGTTGGCTCGTATTCATGGGCCAGATTACCAGTTCAATGTCCGGAGTTTCCGAGGGGCATTGCAGATGTACCCAACTCCGGGCCGGCTGGTGGCCTGTTTCTTTATCAGTACTCATCGCGCCGGGGCTACGCTGTATGGCGGAGATTTGGTGCGCGGGCCAGATCCTGGACTTCAAGGCCAACCTGCAGCCGGAGGTCTATTTGAGGTTACGTTGCGCTGTTACTCCGAAGTCTGGCCCGGGGATACGTTGTGCGTGGATGGACGGTCCCGCTCCATGGCCGCGCTTTCCGGCCAAGGCACCTTTCTCGAGATCTCCGCGCCCCTGACTGAATACCAAGCACCTCGTCTGACTCTGTTGCGGAACTTGGTGGATCGGCCCAGCGGCTGTGCTGCTTACCCTGGTGCCTTTCGGCGGGAATCCCTACCGCCCGTAAAACCTGCTACAGGTGCAAGCGACGAAAGAGGCGTAAATCGCGTCAATATGCATGCCTTGGACATGCGCACAGATCGGGAGCCGCCTCCTTCCCGTCATCATCATGGGCCTGTGCCTGTCTCCGCGGAGATGTCTGTGCCACACACAGAGACTGCTTTAGTGCTATCCCGTGAAATATATGGGCTGCCGGATCACGCCGACGGCCAACCGGAGAAAGTCGTGCTCTACCGTAATCCTATGCAGGACTCTTCAGATCAAGTTGAAGTATCTGTTAAGCCTGGATCCATTGTAGTGACGCCGGGTGCCACGGACTGGACTATGGGCCATTCCTTTGAGAATGTGTTTGCCATGCTAGTGGCCATTCCCGGTTTTGTTTCTCCCTACCGCCATCTGACGTAGACTCTGCGCCACTAGGCCGATTTCAAAATCGACATGCGGTCAGTTTGAGACGCATGTCTGTACTGCCAGTCTTCTGCATGTCCTTCTCCAAGGCCCAAGTGGGTCAGACTCTGGCATTCAATCGGTTTTCAAAGTAGCCAGTTTGGAACAGAAGGGCTCAGAGCCAACTGCAAGCCAAATCCCGGCCTCTGGCAAGAGGGCGCAAGGTGAATTCTAGTCCGGTGGAGCAATCTGACGGAGCGTTTTTCACGCAAATGAGAGCCGGTACATTGCTTCTTGCAAAGCTCTATAAGTCTTGAGAATCCTTGTTTAGGTCTGATTGGCCTCAGAGGCTGGCGTTCAAGAATCCATACGTTATGTTGAATCCAATGTTCTGACTCTCGAGAAAAGGGAAGCTATGGTTATGCATGTGTTCGGACGATGCTCCGCCATTCTGTCCCATGTAGGGATTGGCCTTGACAAAGCCTATGAAGGCATTGCTGAGGTCCTCCCCAAGGGATCGCGACAGCTGAGAGTTCAAGTCTTTCTCCGGCATCAAAGAGAACGTCTATTACTCTTCACCTTTCAGGAGAGAGCAGCGAAACAAGGAGGGGCTTTCGGAAATGAGGCCCCGATCTGAAGCTATGGGTATGTATGCCATGACTAAGTGGACTAGAGTTGGTCCTGCCCATAACAGTTTGCGTACAGGCCAGTCCCCTCTTTAGTGATATACAAGCCGGGATGGCCCCCGGACCTGCCGGCCAAGAAAGCGGCAGCCATCTGAAGGTAGCCGATACCTGTGTAGATGTGAATTCTGATTCCAGCCGGACTTCGAATCCATGGAAATCTGAATTGGTCAGATTTTGGATGTAGAGTCGCAAGACTGCTGAAAACGTACAACAGAACCAAAGGATTCGTAATCTGCATATACTTGAAGAGGTTAGTCACATCCGACATAGTGCTGCCAATAAACATAAATTGTGCCTGCTAGACTGCTTGATGAGGTCAGCCCTCATTCACAGCGTCTAAGGGAAGTTTCCATGCTGAGGGTCCCTCCGCAAATATCGGTATCAAAGTCAAGCAGGCCTCTGGTTCTATTGCTTTTATGCTTTCTATGGCTGTTCGGTATGCAGGCTGTGGCAGAGAGCGCGACTATTGAAAGCAAGTTTACGGAGTGTCCGGCATACTCCCGGTTGTCTGCGCCAGCGGGTCTTTCCGCCTATTTTGTAAATTCCAATTTCATCGAAATATCCTGGAATGAGTTGCCACCGGGCTGGACCCAGGGCTTACGGGCCGAGGAAACCCAGATTGTAGTCTTTGTGGAAGCAGGCGGACAACAGCAAGACACCGGCTTGCCTCTATCCTCATATGCCACGAGATTTGGCGGGTTACCGTCGTCATCGAATGTCACAGTGACTTTGGCCGTAGCAAATGGCCAATATGTGATTAGCGAAGTTTCCAAATTTCAACTTGACAGCAGTTCTGCACCTTCTCCGCCCTCTGCCGCTCAACTTCCCACTGCATCGCCTCCGTCTGTACCAAGAGGCCAATGGGATGATCCATTGTGGTACAGCGATTCCGATTCGATCTTGCAACTCCTCAGATCTTACGATTACTCCAACTACAGGGACTTCGCGGGTTCAACCCCGTTGCATATTGCGGCCAGTCGGGATCTACCTGCTGTTGCTGAGTATCTGTTGGGACTTCCAGGTGCGGACCCCAATTCTGGACCCCGTCGCAGTCTCACACCATTACATATGGCGGCTGAGGAAAACAGCGTAGCCACAGCAGGGGTGCTCTTAAGATTCGGAGCCAAACCTGATGCTATTGCCCCGGATGGCATAACCCCATTGCACATTGCAACTCGAGACAGACATATCGAAGTCATGCGGCAGTTGCTTGGCGCAGGAGCACATGGGGATATACGGGCGTTTGACGGATTGACCCCTTTGCATCTGGCAGTAACTTCCAATGCTTTAGATGCTTTGGAGGTGTTGTTGCAATATGACCACTTCGATCTGGACGTTAGAAACGACAATGGTTTTTCACCTTTGCACTCAGCTGTTTATCGAGAACTAATTGATTCGGTACATCTCTTGCTAGAACGACGAGATATAGAACCTGATGTAGAGGATTTGGAAGGCTGGACACCGTTAATGAGGGCTGCAAAAAACAATCTAGAAGAGATCGCCGAGGAACTGCTGGACCACCGAAATACGGATCCCAACACCACGGTGCATCCGGGCTTCACCGCATTACATATTGCTATTCACAATGACAATGAAGATATCGTAGAGCTGCTGTTAGATCATCCGGATATTGATCCCAATCTGGGAGATCCTAATGGGCAGACACCATTAAGCCTTGCGGCCTATTACGATAGATATGAAGTCGCTGTAATGCTGTTAGATCATAGAGACATCGATCCAAAGATCGAAGACAGATTCAACAATACACCTGAGACTATTGCGTTGCTTTCCGGGCACGCCAGAATATTGGGATTGTTGTTAGAACATAGCGGAGAGCGCTGTTGCGGGTAGGCATCATATCAAGGACTTGCAGTCTGATCTCGGGGAACTGCAAAGAATCAGTCGATTCACGATGTGACGGACGCTCAAAGTTGGCTTAGAGCCGGCGTAGTGATTCGGGATTGGTGAATGCATTAGACGTTCCAGTTTCGACCTCTTTGGCTGTGAATCTCAAATGCTCCCGAAAAACTGCGAGCACTCTGGGTACACGTACCGCTAAACTTGGTGCAAGTAAAGTCAAGGTGGATGCCAATAGGTGCGCGACGGCAGAGCGGAGTGAACTTCGCGAAGCCCCCTTACGTGGATTCATGTGGTTCGATTCCTCTACGGCGCCGTACACCGATGGGACTTATCCTAGGCGAGGGCAACCAGGGAATGTGATGCCTATTCCCTACTGTGTGCCTATCTGCAACTGCCGGTAACGAAGGTCTAAGATTTATTCCATCTTGGCTGACCGGGAAGGATTCCCAGGGAGCAACGGCAGGACTAGCCGCGCAGATTTTCAATTCGTGCCTTGAAGGCATAGGAGATCGAATTGCATTTCCCTTAAAAGGACTGCATTCCAATCTGCAAACATAATCCTGCTATCTAGCTAAAGTGCTGTTAATTCTGTCTCCGCAAAAAGAACTGGACGCGATGATAAAATGAAATCGTTAGGCAGTTTCTCTGCTGCTCAGGGGCTCTTTCGTCCTAGGTGCGGGGCCCATTCTAGTCCTCAAGACTTTGGATTTGACCGAAGTGAGCGTTCTGACGATGGCCTGGTTCTTGGTTTGCAGCATGCCGCTTCGTCTAAGTGTTTCAAAGATTTCAATTCGCCCGCCAAAGGGTCGAAACTGTGAAACCGACTAATGTGGCGAAGATTGACCGGATTCATGCTTTCTTGAAGTCTTGGAGGGTAGGGAACAAAGGTAGCTGGCCTGACACTTAGGGCCAGACTATGGACACTTCCTTGGAACACGTTTGCAAAGGCCAACGTCCATGCTCGGCATTGAGACGGCTTCCCGCAATATGTCCTAGTACCCTTTCTTAAACTTACTGCATATGAACTTGGCAACCGTCCTGCGCATGGTCGGGGGACTGTATTGGCTTTCGCTCAGACATCTCACCAGCCGTCTGGGACTTTCCTTTCTGGCCTTAGTCGGCATTTTGCTCGCTGTAGGGCTACTCAGCAGCGCGGGGTTCTTTGCCCAAGCTGTGGATCGTGTCATTCTCAATCAGGAACTGGCTGAACTGAGCGCGGCCACTAACCGGCCTGCATTTTCCACTCGCGTCTATTTCTTCCCATCTTCGCGGGCCCGTATGGGTGTGCAAGCGGCGGAACGGGCTGGCGACAGTCTCGGTAATACCATGGCTGCGGAAATAGGTTTGCCAGTCGCTCGCCGCGACCTGCAAGTGGAGAGCGGCAGTCTGGCCCTACTTCCCCGCGCCGATGACAACCGCTACCAACAATCTAAGGACTTCCTGTCTAGTGTCAATGTAGTGTACGTCGAAGGGGTGGACCCCCATCTGAATGTGGTGGAAGGGAAGCCTTTCGTTACTGCGGGATCGTCGCAAGATGTGCTGGACGTATGGATGCATACCTATCTGGCCGACCGTATGGGAGTTTCCCCTGGAGAGAAATTCCAGCTTTCTCTGAATGCTTCCGTGGAAGGTATTCCCATTCGCATTGCTGGCATTTGGCAGGCCGCGGACCCCGCGAATCTGTTCTGGTTCAACCCTCCGGATACGAAACTGCGAGATGCCCTTCTAGTCAACCGGGAATCCTATATGGCCCAGATTGAGCCAATGATCAACAGCCGGGCTCGCTTTGTAAGTTGGCATATCCGCTTGGACGATTCGCAGCTGAATCCCAAATATGCCCTGGAATATGCGAACGGCTATGAACGGGGCATGGCCATCATCGATAAGTACCTGCCCGGAGCTAATCTGGACATCTCGGCGCTGGACCCGCTCCGAGAATTCGTGGCCCGCAATACCACTTTGACTATCCAGCTGCTGGGATTCAATGTGCCAGCTCTGGGTTTTCTGGTCTATTTCCTGATTATGATCTCCGCTATTATCGCCCGGTGGCAGCAACGCGAGACGGCTATTTTGGTTTCCAGGGGCCTGAGCACCAGCGGGGTGCTGGGCATGGTAGTCATGGAAGAGTTTGTGCTGTTCATTTTGGGAGTGCCACTGGGAATCGGCTTCGGTATGTTAATAGCCAGTTTCATGGGATATACCGTTAGCTTTCTCAGTTTCACTTTCCGGGAACCCATACCCGTTTCCTTTCAAGGTCTGAACTGGTATCTGATCGCGGCTGGTCTGATGGTGGCCCTGCTGGCCCGGACCATTCCGGCCTGGCGCGCAGCCCGCACCAGCATCGTGCAGCAAGAGCGCACCCGCTTTGCCCAGATCCCCTTTTGGCAAAGGGCCTATCTGGATGTGCTACTGATCGCACCTACTTGGTATGCCTATGACCAACTGGCCAACCAGGGCACCTTGGCGGCCATGGTGCAGGAACGGACGGCGGATCTCTTTAGCGACCCCTTACTGATTCTGGTTCCCGCCCTATTCGTCCTTACGGCCAGTCTGTTGGTGATGCGGGTCTTTCCTTGGCTGATGCGCATACTGGACTGGGGGGCTAGTCGCACGAACCTGCTAACTTTCCACTTGGCCCTCCGCCAGCTAGGCCGCTACAGCCAGCGGTACATCAATCCCTTACTGCTCGTGATTGTGTGTCTGGCTCTGGGCATCTATACCTATTCCATGGCATTGAGTCTGGACCAATGGCTGATTGACCGCGTCCGTTATTCGGTTGGGGCAGATGTCACGTTCGAACCCATACCGGCTGCTGATGGTGGGCCCGGCGGGGGTGGGATCATTACCGAAAGCGGCATTTTCATCCCCACGGTAGACGAATTTACCAACCTGCCTGGCATCATGGCCGCGGCCCGAATTGGTGAATACAGGGGGGAAGTGGAAGTTGCCGGCGGAGACGAATTGCGCCTACGTTTCCTTGGCGTGGACAGACTGGATTTCTCGCAAGTGGCTTGGTTCCGCCAGGACTTCGCCCCGGACTCGCTGGGCGGCCTGATGAACTTGCTGGCCATCGAACCCCAAAATGTGCTTTTGCCACGAGACCTGATGGGGTTGCTGAGCCTGCGCCCGGGGGAGGAGTTCACCATGAAGGTCAGCCTGGCCGCTGGTCAGTCCGTGACTACTCAGTTCGTGGCAATCGGGGTTTATGACCATTTTCCCACGGTGTATGACGAGGGCTTCACGGTCTTTGGCAACCTGGATCATCTGTTCTCCTTGGCCGGCACAGATTACGGCTACAACATTTGGCTCAATGTAGATGACACAGTCACCGACAAGGGTTTGAAACAGCAGATCAGGGCTCTGGGCATTGATATCAATCGTTGGCGGTTTGTGCCTTCCCTCATAGAGGAGGAACAGGCGCGTATGGAGCGGGTCGGAATCTTCGGTACGCTTTCCGTGGGATTCTTGGCGGCGGCGGCCATGGCGTTCTTGGCGCTTTTGGTTCACAGCTATGCATCACTTCAAGATCGCATGTTCCAGTTCGGGGTGTTGAGGGCTGTGGGGGTCATGCGGGCCCAGATCATCGGCCAGATCAGCCTTGAATACATTTTACTTACCGCCTACGGTACAGTGGCTGGAGCCAGTGTCGGTGCTTTGGCCTCCCAGATCTTTTCCCCCTTCTTCCGCATTACTGCGGAGGTGCGGGACCCGTTGCCGCCGTTGGTGCCTCTAATCGCACAGGAAGAAATAGCTATTTTGGCTCTGATTTTCGCAGCGGCCATCATCATTATCGAAGTCTCAGTAACTTTCCAAGCCTTGACGCAGCGGCTCTTCGATGCTTTACGCATGGGGTACCAGGAGTAAGTCTATTTATGCCCTTTCAGCCATTAGCCATTAAAGGCATTAACCGATACCTGATTGATGTGGATCTGGAGGGAGAACCCCTGCATCTGCATGTGTCAGAGGTAAGCCCAGGAGAACGCGCCCATCCTCCACATAAACATGGCGGCTATGAAGCCTTCTATTTGCTGGAAGGTGAAGCAGTTTTGGAATTCGCTGAGGAAGAAGTCCAACTGGCGGCGGGGGAGTCTGTAGTCTTTGACCCCCACAGTTTGCATGGGTTGGTCAACACGGGAAGCAGAACCCTACGGTATATGGTCATATTGGTGGATAGGGCCGTAGCTAATCCCTAGTCTTGGCCAAGTTGCTTAGTTGGCTACCTGTTTACTTCTGTCGAATTAGGACAAGGATCGATGTGGGGCCAACAAGAGGTCCTATGCTTGCCTCACAGGTATTTCGCTAGGTCTTGGGACGCGCCCGTATGGATTCAGCGAAACAGCCCTGTAAGTATGGCAAGTCGTATCCAGGCGGCAAACCTACTGTAGCTCCAAAATGGCCGGAAGTGGGAACGTTTCTGGATAGAAGGCAGACTCTAGCCAACTGCCTCCAGACTGGGGTATAAGGCCCGGGCAATGGCTTAAGTTTTGATCTACTGGTAGTTCTGACATCACGACACCCTCTCTTTTGTAAGAATCGCAACTCTAGGCTGTCCCTTGTTGCTTCAACCTTTGCGGGAATACCTGGCACGTAATTTTCGGGGCTTGGGGCGATGGCCTTGAGGTACAGCTGGCTGCGCGGTTTCCTCAGAGAGTGGCCTTTTGGAGGGGAACTGACCTTCGCATCGTATGTGTATAATTTCTACACATACACAAAGTAGGGGAGTAGTCAGGTCGTGGCTCGTGTCCAATTGCTGATATCCAATGAAGAATTAGCTCGCATAAGGCACCAAGCGCGCAAGGAAGGTCTGACACTTAGCGCATGGCTACGTACCGCCGCCAAAGAGCAGCTCACCCGGAAACAACAGGTGGAACCATTCCTGGACCGGGAGGAACTGAACTCCTTCTTTCAAGAATGTGACACGCAGGAGGGGCCGCTAAACGAACCGGAGTGGGACGAGCATCTGGCGGTAATCCGCACATCCCGAAAGACCGGGGAAGCCGCCACATGACTTTCGTTGATACCAATGTCGTGATGTACGCAGTAGGTCGTCTGCACCCCTTGCGAGAACCTGCCCGAAGTTTCTTCGATGACGCAATTCAGAATCGCATTCCCCTTTGTACATCCGCTGAAGTCCTGCAAGAACTGGTACATGCATATCTGCCAGTTCAACGCCTGTCAACTCTGGACGCGGCCATTTCGCTGGTCCTCAGATCTCAGATGGAGGTGTGGGCGCTGGAGATCGAAGATGTGATGTTGAGCAGGCAATTGCATTCACAATTTCCCATGTTGGGAGCAAGGGATCTTTGTCATCTAGCCTGCTGCCAGCGTAGAAGAGTGTCCACTATCATGACTTACGGTCAGGCTCTGCGGGCGGCAGCAAACGGATTTTCACATTGACTTGAAGTGGCCGGCACCCAGGCCTGTTGGCCTCTGGGTAAGAGCATTTCCAAGTGTGCCGAATAGTAAACGGGCAGTAGGTTGAGTTAGCTCAAGGTCCTTCAAGGCCTCGGGACCTGCCTACATCAGGATACCGTGGCGTCGGGCCCTAAAATAGGCAGACACCTCTGTAATTCCCAGGAATCCTAGAACGAGCCAGTGGCTCCCTCTGGCCAAGCTGGACTCATCTTGGGCCCTGAAATTGTCTTCTCTGGGCATCGCCCACTGTTTGAGTCCGGCTTTCTCTCCCAGAAAGGTACCTGCCTTACAGAATTAACTAGCGAGGACTACAAGACTCACTGCAAGAGGTCGATCCACCTGTTCCTGGGTATGTCTTTGTTAGCGGTAAATCGAAGTCAGCTATTGCCAGCAAAGTGCAAACCTGTTGCTATGCATCCCCTTCTTCTTGAGAACTCAATTCAGGGAACCACAATTTACTCATGACTGTACAGATCCCAATCATGAACAAGGAGGAGAGACCGATGCCGGTAATGCCGGCCATCCGAAAGAAAATCGGACCTACTAACCCTGACACCCCCGATCCCGAAAACATGCCAGATGAAAAAATAGACATCATGAAGCCGCGTCTCTTTGGCATGATTTCACTGGTATAGGCAAGGGTTGACACTATCAGGTATTCCAGCCCGCAACGCAGCAACACCAAATTGGCTATGGTGGTTACCAAATGGAAACGCGTGACCGATAAGAGGCTAAAGGCAATTATGGTTACGATGCCACCCACCTGTATGGATCGCACCTTGCCCAAACGATCGGTGAACAGACTAGCGGCGACGCTACCTGAAAGGTCCGCAAATCCCATGCCCATAACGACACCGCTCAACTGAAGCGGGTTCAACTGGAATGTCTCTGTCAACCATTCCCCGAAGACAAAGAGAAAATCGAACATTGCCAACGACATTAAGAATCCAAAACCAGTGACCAACCAAGCTAGGGTTGGGACAGTTGCGATCATGGCGCGTAAGGAAATCAGCAAACTCGCTAAGTCCCAACGAGCCTGGGAGACTCCTGTAGGCCCTTTTGGGGTTCCCTCACCAGGTGCAGATGGTATCCTCAGAAAGAGGATGTATGAGAGGGCGAACCCGCCGATCAGCATCCAAAATGGAGTTTTCCAGTTGAACGTCTCCAACAGTACGCCCGCCAAAGGGACACCTGCAATACCAGAAACCGCCCAAGCATATTCCAGCATGCCTATCGCTCGACCGCGCTGCCTGTAGGGAAAGCGGGTGCTCATCCAGGCAACCATAGTGGGTATGAAAGCTAAAGTGGCAATACCCGCGATGATTACGCCCGCGCTCCGTAATTCAGGTGTTGAGCTCAGCGACAACAGCAAGTACCCAACCATCGAGGTCAGGATTTCAATGCGTAGGAGCTTGAGATAGCCAAAACGATCTGCCAGCACACCCCAGACAGGCGCGAGAGCACCGCACATATTCCGTATGCCGAGCAAGAGGCTAAGCTGCGAGACTGACATGCCCATGCCGTTGGCAAAGAAAGGCAGAAACGGAAACCAAATCTGTGTGCTGATGTCAGTCATCAGGCGCGACAGGAAGGGGACGGCCACCCGCCGTGCAATAGAGGGTTCTCGAACGTCAGAATGATCGTCTGGTGAACGGTGTCCTAGACGCTCGAAGAATGAACGCTGGATACGCCCATCTGGGGCTTCCCGCGTCCCGCTGCCTGGAAGGCTCATTCAGAGTCTTTCCAAGATGCCCGGCTTCTCATGGCAGGCAATTCAGGGGCTGTGGCACAAGTTCTAGATTCCAACTGATTTTCCAAGTTTATTGAGAAACAAACGACAGAAGACCCATGCCACGGCCAGACGACGCCGACACGCTGTCAGCACCTGATGTACTGAGTTTCACTTCACAGTGTCGAATATTTTGTTCTGCGCCATCCAGAGCATGATAAGGCATGCAACCTGTAGGCTTATCAATATCTGCAGAATTTGAATGCCTTACAGGCAATTTCCAACTTGCGGGTTAATCATGGTTAGAGAGTTTCGTCCATGTCTGACTCCTCTTTCAACTTCGGTTGAATCGGCGTGCAAATGGCAACTGTGTGCGTTTCCGGGAACGCTAGCCTCGCCCAGGACTGACTTTACCTGTGCTTACCAACGAGGATTCAATTTGTTTTGACAGTCGGCCACTACCCGTTTGGAGTCAGCAAGAATCATTCAAGCGGCAAGTAATTCGGCCTTATTGACTTCAAATGGCGCCGGCTCCAAGTTATTCCAGCGGACACAACTGGGAAAGTTCTTTATTTCGCCGGTAGAGTCTTCACGAATGTTGCAGATCTGCGGATCCATGCCTTCAAGTCATCTTCAGATTGGATGCCTACTGGATCAACCAAAGCCCAACCTTTCATTGTTCGGCCAGTTATATCAAAAGGTTTCGTGAATGGCTCGGCCATCGTCGCATCGTGCTTTTCCTTGCCGAGACGAACCACCAATGAGCCTTTCCATGTCCCTATGCACATGTTGCCACTGATCAAGAAGCAATGGCCTCCGAACATGCGTTTTTCCGATAGGCCTTGCATCCCGGACAAGATCGGCCGGATCCGAGCTGCCAGGTTTTCATCTCCGGACATGTCAATTCCTTTACATATCTTCAAGCAAATCCAACAGTTTGAGAATTGTTCTGTGATTCCTAGCTGTCATTTTTCGTAAGACTGTCGAACCAGAAAGTCTTGCGTAGGCGGTGTTTTTCTGCTGTTCCTTTAACACGGACCAATAAATCACACCGGGACCGATAGCCACCGTTTCATGCTGGGTTAAAGGCGAGGGGAGAAGAGCGAGAAAGCTTTCTGGTGGGAGTTCAGCCAACATGAAGAGAGCGTTGTGACTGTGCAATTCACTTCTACCCCATTCCGGGGGTGCTGCATTCACCACTGATCTGAACCTTTGACCTGACAACACCACAGCTTCTATTTCGAAGGTGAAATACTCCAATAGGGCAGTCTCAATTGCATTTGTCAGTTCTTTGGCATCTGCCAGATGAGTGCGAAAGAGAACATTGCCGCTCTGGATGTAAGTGCGCACCCTTTGAAATCCCAGACTTTCAAAACAGCACACCAAGGGCCCTTTCGGTACCTTTCTATGGCCGCCCACGTTGATGCCCCGCAGCAGGGCTAGAAAAGTGGAAGCGATGGACATGGAAAATGCAGTCTCTTCGGGGGAACCTTCAGTAGGTCAATTTCAATCTTAGCCCTTTAGGGGTATGCCCGGAAGCTCTCGGGTCGCACTGTCCATAAAGACCAACTCTAAACAGAGCATCCGTTATGAACATTACGTGAGATCCTTGTCCCGAAATCCTTGCACAATCTATCAGGGTCGGTAGGTTCCGAGTTGGGATTTCCCGACACCCAGACCAGCGCCTGTCTGCCCTTCGATGAGCAAGTAATCTCCCACAACAAACGCCCCTCCATGGAGGGGCGTTTCACAGTTATCTTGATAGAGGGACTACATGGCCTCAGAGCCACCGTCTCCATCCGGACAAGGTCCGCTGCCTCTGGCGGTGGCACTAACACCAACCTTGCCCAGTGTAGGTACTGACCATTTCATTAAATTCTTCCCTCTTATATAGTGTCTTGCTCTGATGTTGAAAACCCAAAATGCTTACGGTTTGTGACCCAAAAGGGAAATTACAAACGGGATCACTCCCGGTACAGCGGAAAGTATAGTAGATGCAACACCCCCCATCAACCGCGAGAGTCTGAAAATGTAGGCCTAAAAGGGGCCTTGCCTAAGTGCTCAAACAGTAGGGCCCCTGAATCTGAACTGGGTTGTCTTACTTCCCCTGTCGGTGACTTTATGCCCTACGGCTCTGCCTGCCAGACGACATTCAGAGTCGGTGCATGGACCCACCCTCCTATAGTCAAGTTGTAGATGAGGCCGGCCGGTGCGGGTGCGGCTATACCTACTTCAGGTAGAGCCCTCAAAGCGACGCCTGTGCATCGCTCTCCCCCTGGCTTCTTCAAGGCCAGGGGGAGTTACGGGCCAGTTGCAAAAGAGGGGTCTAAAGTCGTAAGTCGCAGCCTTCAGCCTAGTCGCCACCGGGGCCTCCACAGAATTCTCCCTTTTGTGGGACCGTGTCCGCCAGGACTTTGCGCCAGAGAGGTCTGACTTTCCCCCCCGTCGCGGATCATATCTGCACTGCAGAAGTCTGTTTGGTCTGCATCTCTGCGGACCTGAAGGCTGGATACGGGACCGTTGGCTCCTATCCGATGGCACAGCGCCCCCTGTTTACGAAGTGTGGCTTCCCGCTTGCTTGTCATGGCCAGATGCCGGGCAGAGCCGAAAGGCGAAGCAATTCCTGTTTCCGGACGTCTCTCTCACCTGTTTCGGCCTTGGGAATACAGCTTCTGGAGAGCCCGGCCTACCATCTGGAAGTCATGTAGCCGGAAGTGGAATTACAGACTCCATACCCGTTAGGGGGCCATCCCAGCCGTCCGTCCAGCCAGGTATGTTTCTGATAGAGGCCAGAATGTGGCATCCAACTGTCAGCCGCGCCTTTTACTAGCCCACCCCCACTTGGGCTGAATGTCTAATCTCAGTGCCCGGCCCAATCCATTTTCATATCTATAATTGCTACAAATGTACTATAATGAATGAACTTGCTAAATTTGAGGTGGAGACATGCTGAAGCAATTTCTATTCGGTACGGAAGCAGATATGGTGGAACGGGGTCTCATTTTGGCGGCTATTGTAGCCACAGCCATGGCCGCGTGGACGACTTTGGGAACAAACATCAAGACGAAAGTAGAAGCGATTGGGACGGCCATCAAATAGTGACCTTCAGAATTCGCTCAAAAGACCGCAGTTTCCAGTTTCTGCGCCAGACTCGAGGGGACATGGTTGAGGCTGCCTTGACCATGCCCCTAATGGTGCTGCTGGCTCTGGTCCTCGTTAACTTCGCCCTTGTTGGGCATGCCCGCACCGCGTCACAGCAGGCAGCACACTTTGGGGCAAGAATGGGTTCGATTGCTTTTGCAGGGGCTGGACTGCAGGCGCGTCAGAGCGCCGAGTCTGTCCTAAGCGGCTGCCTGTGCCAAGCGGAGGTGTCCAACGTTGTAGCTACAGATGTTCCAGGTGGATTGGTGACCGTGGAAATACAGTGGACAGTCCCGAATTACTTCCAGTCTATGCTAGCCCTGTTTGGGGGCACGCTGCCCGCCACTTTCACGGGCACCACCTCGGCCTCTTTTCGCAAGGAAGGCTGGTAGGTGGAATGTACCGGTTCATTACTAGCTCCAGAGCCAGTCTGGTCTGGAGCACTATGGTGTTGATGACTGTAATGCTGCCGCTGGCTAGTCTGGTTTTCGATGTGCCGCAATACTTTGCTGCTGCAGCTAACCTTGAAATGGCTTTGGACGCAACCGCGCAGGAAACGGCCAATGACTGCCTGCGGCTGTTGTTATATAGCCAGAGTGGCACCACCAGCCTGGATTCCAGCTGCGTTGCTAGCCAGGCGCGCCGCCGTTTCGCAGTCCTCACTGACACCATGGCAGCCGCGGGACATGTGCCGAATTTGACCGCTGTTGGATGCAGGAACGGGTGCCAAACTGTGTATGTGCAAGGTACTACTTCCATGCGGGTCCTCTTCTCGCTTTCCCCGCCAATCACCATAACCCGTTCCAGCAGTTCTCAAGTCCGCATGACGGCAGGCACGCCATGAAATGGATCCAGTTACGCAGCGTTCGGCTCGAACTGACTTGGCCTCCCGAATCCAAGACCCTCTGGTATGTAGTGACTGGAATGCTCGGCCTCCTGCTGCTGGGACTGTTGGGGGCTACTATCAGCCAGCCGCAGACGAAACGTGTTCTGCTAGATAAGCCCCAGTGGCAAGTGTTGCAGGCACAGCGCCAGACCCAACAGGATGTGGCCCATATGACCCGGGATTTGTCGCAGCTGGTCCACATGAGTTTGTCGTTGCAGCCAGACCCGGTGGAGACCGTGTGGCTGGCCCAGCGGCTCTACAGCAGATATAAGTCAGGAGTGGTGTCTACAGCGGCAGCCCGGCGGTCCTTAATAGATGCCGGCCATGTAGCTGTTCAAGTTTCCAGCGGTGTCCTGCCTCCTGAGAATTTGGACGCTGCCTTGCAAAGGACTCAGGAACTACTGGCCATGCTGCAATAGCCTTGAAGACATTTCTGTTCGGCCACCACATATCTGAGGCCGGTCCGGGGCTAAGCCGGGAATCCATGTCTTTGAAGTTGCTGCAGATTCTGGGCAGCCGAGGATACTCAGCAACCTACAGCTACGGATCCATTTTGTTTCCTCAGAGTGAAAATTCATCATCAGGTTCCGTACTGGCCCTTTGCTGGCATTGGTTGCAAGATCGGAATCTGATCTGTCTCACCAACGTACCACTTCTTGACGATCGGAAGATTGCAGCCGTCCACGTGACGGAGGTTGGCCGCCGGCACCTTAAGCAACAGAATATGCCCCTGGTGCAGGGGGAAATCGAGATTCTCTACGACCGACTGGGCCATTCACTCAAACCTCACTATGGGCAAGCCCTGTTGTTCGCACATTTGGCCCGCTCTCTAGGCTTTGTCACAGCTTTAGAAGTCCAGTTGCCCCAGCGCAGAGTCATGGCAGACATGCGACTTGAGCGGGGCAGCGAGTTGCTTTGGGTCAGTTTAGAGTCCGGTCTAGAGAGGAGAACCCATCCGCTGGATCGGTGGCACATGCTAGCTCAGGCTCAGGCCTATCTACCCTTGGTGGCTGCTGACTCCGAATTGCTGGATACTGCCTTCCGTCTGGCTCAGAAACAGATAGCCCAGATAAGGGGGGCGTTTCTGCCCGAGCTGGAAGTGCGTCTGCGCTGCGGGGCTCGTACCTTGTGGTCTCGTAGACATAATCGGTTCGAGAGAGGTTTGCGGGAGCCAAGTCTACTGCCCCAGAGATCCGGTTTGATGGCTGCGGTCACCTGTCAGGCTCTACTACGAAACGGCTTGGAACGGAAGAAAAGGCGTTTTGTTACAAAGGTCTAACCCGTGCAGCTTGGTGTTCCGTTGCTACCTTTTCCCAAAGAAGAGGCCAGCTAAATGCCCACTCTAAGCGGGCATTTAGCCTGACGGATGGCCATGAGGAGAGGGGACAGGAGCAGGGAAAGGACTCCTGTCCCCTAGGTGGTCTAGTCTTCTTCCAGCCTCTGCCGCAGTTGTTCTACGTCCAGAAGCGTGATTTGCATTCGGCCCTTGGAAATCAAGCCTTGCTCTTCCAGTTCGTGCAGGATATTGGTGACGGTTTCGCGGTTAGTGCCCACCATGTTGGCAATATCCTGGTGGCCCAAGTCCTCCAACACTGTGGTCTGGTTCGCGTCATGCGTGGACAAGAGCGCGCGTACTACTCGCAAGAGGACTGACTCCAGTCGAATACTGCGGACAGTCTTGAGGGCTCGCCCCAGTTTAAGCTGTTCGCCCTGGTACATGTGTAATGTGAGGGAAGGGAAGCGTCGCCGCAAATAAGCCAGATTCTGACGCGTTATCTCAACGCAGATCGTATCGGCCATAGCTTCCGCCCAGGAGGCGTGGTACCGTTTGCCGGCCAGCAATGTCTGTTCTCCGAAGAAATCGTCCTTGCCCAGTTTGCTGAGTATGACCTTGCGCTGGGAGTCACTGAAGCGATAAAGACTCACTTCCCCTTCCACTACAAAGAAGGTGGCTTCGCAATCATCTCCGGCCCGGTAAAAGAATTCGCCTTCTTTCTGCCTGCCTAAGCGCACCAAGGGACAAATCTCGCGTTGGATTTCCTTCTCCGATATGCCTTGGAAAGGGGCCAAACTTGAAAGTACTGCGGCTTGTTTTGCACGATTCTGCATGAAAACCTTCCTTCGCTCAGGGCAGAAACTGACGGTGAGGCCTGTGCCTGCCATGCTGATGTAGCCATTGTAGGACCGTGATCCTTGGCAAAGCGTTAAGGACACATTAAGGTCCTGCGAATCCCATGTTGTGAGCAGAAGAGTCCCCTCTCAACTCCGGAATGTATACCGAGAATTTGGGATAACTTGGGATATCTTTTGGGATAACTGCAATTCCAGCCGCTCCCCGGGAATCCAAATGGCTGAATTGGCAAATTACACTTGGCAAACTATAATGGTTTGGTTAGTGAACACTTACATCGATCAGTCGGGCTCTTGGATCTGGGGTTCGCAGCCTTAACTGACGGCTGTTTTCGGATCTGCCCTGACAAGCCGGGATAGGAGACTCATGGCAGTTGCCTCAGCGACTGATGTAACGCGTACTGAAACGTATAAGGCAGGCTGGTCCGAGATGTCAGGACTAGCACGCCGCGAGGCCATTGAGGGCTATCTATTCCTATTGCCCAACATGTTGGCCTTCTTGGTTTTCCTGCTTTTTCCCATGGTGGCCGCGGTTTACTTCGCGTTTACAAACTACGATTTGCGATGGCCTCCGCGGTTCACGCTCTTCCAGAACTACGAAGTAATGTTCAGCTCCAATCTGTTCTGGCAGGTCTTTGGCCAGACCTTCTACTGGGCTTTTGGCATGGTGCCGGCCACCATTGTGCTGGCGCTGATGCTGGCTATGCTCATCAATCGCAAAATGATGGGAGTCCTTACCTATCGTTTGATCTACTTTGTGCCACATGTGACTCTCAGTGTGGCTGCTGCCATTGTGTGGCTCTGGGTCTACCACCCTGAGGTCGGTTTTCTGAACTTGGTCCTACGGCAAATTGGCCTAATTGGGCCGGGCGCGCTGATGGAAGAAGGGCCGCAATGGCTTTTGACGCGCCGCACCGCCATGCCTTCTCTGATCTTGATGGGGTGGTGGAAGGGCATCGGTTTTGCCATGCTTATTTTTCTGGCTGGTCTGCAGGGCATTCCTCTTGAACTCTATGAAGCTGCCAACATGGATGGTGCGAATGGTCGGCAGCGGTTCTTCGGCATTACTCTACCCATGCTGTCTCCGGCCCTGTTCTTTGTCATGGTTACATCCATCATTGGGGCCTTCCAGGGCTTTGATGTTTTTTATCTGATGACCCGCGGTGGACCTGCCAATGCCACCACGACCATGGTCCTGCATATCTACAACAACGGATTCGTCTATCTCAAGATGGGGTATGCCTCGGCGATGGCGATGGTGCTTTTCGGCACAATCATGATCTTCACTTTAATTCAATGGATCTATGCCAAGAATTGGGTCCATGGATTTGCGGACTGAAATGACATGACTGCTATTCCTGAATCCTTGGCTCCACCTGCCGCGGAGTCCCAAACGAAAGTCAGTCGATTGAGCCGCTCACAGAGCGAGCGGTACGGCGACATACTGGCTCATATTTTGTTGGTCACTGGCTCGGTGGTTTTTGCCGGGCCTTTCTTGTGGATGTTGATGAGTTCGCTCAAGACCCAGTACGAAATTTATGCATTCCCTCCCCAATTGATGCCTGAATCGGTACAGTGGATGAACTATGTGGTGGTCTTCCGGGATCAGCCCTTCGCCCGTTATATCGGCAATAGCATGTTCGTGTCGATGTGCGTGACCGGCGGTGTGATCCTAACCTCGTCGCTGGCGGGTTACTCGTTTGCACGGCTGCGTTTCCCGGGACGTGACCGCATATTCTTGCTGTACTTGGGAACAATGATGATTCCAGGGGCTGTGCTGCTCATACCCAGCTACGCCCTCATGATCGAGTTGGGCTGGCGGGACTCTTATTACGCCCTGATCGTACCGGGACTTGTAAGTGCCTGGGGCACATTCTTGATGCGCCAGTTCATGATGAATATCCCCAAGGAATTGGAGGATGCCGCGTTTATCGACGGGGCCTCGCGGCTACGTATCTATTGGACGGTAATCATGCCGGTATCGAAGCCGGTCATAGCCACGTTGGCTATATTCACTTTCATGGCGGTGTGGAATGAACTGCTGTGGCCAGTCATCATTTTGCGCACGCCGGAGATGTACACCTTGCCCATGGGTCTGGCCAAATTCCAATCTCGCTTCCCCAATCAGACGCCCTGGCACCTGGTGATGGCGGCGTCCACTATCAGTGTGTTGCCCATTCTCATTCTCTTTATGGCAGGTCAAAAGTACTACGTACAGGGCATAGTGACTACGGGTCTTAAAGGATGAGAAGCTCATCCTGAGATTTCAGACGTTAGATTCATTCCATTGTTGAAGGAGCGAGTATATTATGTCGAATCGAGTGTCATTAAACCGCAGAGACTTCCTACGGCTGTCATCATTGGCTACCGCGGGAGTCGCGGCAGCCTGCGCCACCGGCGTGCCCGGAGCACCGGCGGCGGTAGAAGAAGTGGCGGAGGTCGCAGCCAGTCCCCGCCAAGCCGAATTCACCATGGGGGTTATCCCACACGAAACGGCAGGTACTTTCTATCAAGGAGGTTGGGGCGCCGGTTCACAAGCGGTGCAAGATCAGAACCATGCTTGGTTCCAGGAGTTCTATCCCAACATGGAATTCGTGCCTGCCCCTGGAGGCGGCTGGAGTTCCTATTGGGAACAGATCGTTACATTGCTTGCTACCGGGGATCATCCCGACTCGGCCATGATCCACTTCACCCGGACTGCGCCTTTTGCGGACAAGGGCTTCATGCAGCCCATTGATGACTTCATCGATGCGTTGCCGCCTTTGGACTGGCCAGACGATTTCCATTTCACTGCGGTGGATAATATCGCCTACAAAGGCAAGCAGTACGGCTTCCCCATCGACTGGGCCCCGCGCGCCATTCTGATTAACCGGGACATCATGGATCCGATTTTGGGTCAATGGCCCCCGCCAGAGGACTGGACTTATCGGGATCTGTTGGACCTGGCCATCGCCGCCACGGATACATCGGGTGAAACCAAGCAGTACGGACTGGCTACCGGCCACCATGCCATTCGCCAGTGGAACGTAACCCGCGGACATGGCGGCCACTTCTTCAATGAAGAGATTACTGAAGGTCGCTTCACCGAGCCAGAGGTGGAGGAAGCGTTCCAGTACACCTTTGATATCATGCACACCCATCAAGTGTCACCTTCTGCAGCTGACACCGAGATTTTCGGTGGTCAATTCTCCGCGTTCGCCGCGGGAAATATCGGCATGTGGTGGACTCTTTCGGATGAGACTCGATCTATGGTTGAGGCCGTCGGTGATAGCTTTACGCTGGGAATCGGACCCGAACCGTTGGGCCCCAACGGGCGCTTCGGTTTTGAAGGCAATGTCGGTTGGTTCATTCCATCCGGCTCCAACCATCCCGAAATCGCCTATGAGTTCATGCGCTGGATCCTGACTGATCCGGACCAGGCCGAATTCATGTCCGTAGCTGGATTCGGTGGCTTCCCCGGACGCAAGTCTGCGGGCAAGTGGAATGTGCTTCAGATTGAGGAATTCCTACCCAACTACGGCCGCGCCGCGTGGGAGTTGGGAGCCGAGAGTGAAGAGCACTTCCCGCTCTTCCCCGAGGGCCAGGAATGGATGCCGGTTTACAACCAGCATGTAGACCCGCTAATGTTGGAAGGTACAGGTACGGTGAAGGAAACTCTGGCCAACTTGCAGGCCGACACCGACCAGCTCTTTGCTAACTCAGTGCGTAACCTCTAAGCGTAGAGTTACAGAAATCTGAAGAGAAGCGGGGTGGCTCTGTGGAGCCGCCTCGCTTTCCCATTACTGGTGACATATTCCATCTGGAGGTTTTGCAGATCCATGGATGGGCTGACTGATACCCCGCTTACACGTCCCGGGACTTGGTGGTCTGGGCGTTGGCTTCTCCTGCTCTTGACCCTGATATCGGGGTTGATGTTGGGTGCCTGCGCGAAGGCGGATGCAGAATTGAGGCCTGAGTACCTCACGGAAGGCACCGAAATCGGTGTTCCTATCGTGGGGGACGTATATGAAATTACTATCGTTGATTTCGCGGCCACGGATGACATTCTGGGTGACGAAGGCAAAGATGCCGGGCTGGCCCGGGTAAGCTCACGCAATACTACGGCCGTGGCGGCAAAGAGGGGCAAATGGATCGTATTGCCCATTCGGATCAAGAACATTTCTGGTGAAGAACAGCTGCTCTTCAGCCGGGTTATGAAGTTGGTGGATGACCAGGGAAATGAGTTTATACTCAGTGACCGCCTAGTCCACACTTCCTACGTTTTCTTTACCGACCCGGAGACCTACGGCCACAATGACAACTTGATTAGCCAGAGAGTATTTGACATTGATGAAGAGAGGCTAGGTCCCGCCATCTTTGATGTGGCAGAGGATTCCACGGGCCTGATGCTACATGTGGAAGGGTCTGAACAATCTCTCGCTACGGGCTACTAGGCCACTGGAGACTATCCCTATGACGTACCAGATCGCCCATAGCGGCATTACCTGGGGTTACGATGCCTCCACGGCAGAAGCCGCTGTACGCGATGTGGCCCAGGTGGGTTATAACGCTTACGAGACCATTGGTGGTGTGATTGAAGCCTATGAAGCCGAAGGCCAGAGCTATGTAGACCTGTTGGCGCAGTACAACATTGGCCTGATTGGGACCTACATAGGGACCGGTTTCCGCCACGGTGAAGATCCCCAAGGAACTGGAGGACGCCGCGTTTATCGACGGGGCCTCGCGACTACGCATCTATTGGACTGTAATCATGCCGGTATCGAAGCCGGTCATAGCCACGTTGGCTATATTCATTTTCATGGCTCTGTGGAGCTGCCTCGCTTTCCCATTACTGTTGACATATTCCATCTGGAGGCCGTGCAGATCCATGGATGGGCTGACTGATACCCCGCTTACACGTACCGGGACTTGGTGGTCTGGGCGTTGGCTTCTCCTGCTCTTGACCCTGATATCGGGGTTGATGTTGGGTGCTTGCGCGAAGGCGGATGCAGAATTGAGGCCTGAGTACCTCACGGAAGGCACCGAAATCGGTGTTCCTATCGTGGGGGACGTATATGAAATTACTATCGTTGATTTCGCGGCCATGGATGACATTCTGGGCGACGAAGGCAAAGATTCCGGGCTGGCCCAGGTAACGCAATACACGACTTCGGCCGTGGCGGCAAAGAGGGGCAAATGGATCGTATTGCCCATTCGGATCAAGAACATTTCTGGTGAAGAGCAGCTGCTCTTCAGCCGGGTTATGAAGTTGGTGGATGACCAGGGAAATGAGTTTATACTCAGTGACCGCCTAGTCCACACTTCCTACGTTTTCTTTACCGACCCGGAGACCTATGGCCACAATGACAACTTGATTAGCCAGAGAGTATTTGATATTAATGAAGAGAGGTTAGGCCCCGCCATCTTTGATGTGGCAGAGGATTCCACTGGCCTGATGCTTTATGTGGAAGGGTCTGAACAATCTCTCGCTACGGGCTACTAGGCCACTGGAGACTATCACTATGACGTACCAGATCGCCCATAGCGGAATTACCTGGGGTTACGATGCCTCCACGGCAGAAGCCGCTGTACGCGATGTGGCCCAGGTGGGTTATAACGCTTACGAGACCATTGGCGGCGTGATTGAAGCCTATGAAGCCGAAGGCCAGAGCTATGCAGACCTGTTGGCGCAGTACAACATTGGCCTGATTGGGACCTACATAGGGACCGGTTTCCGCCACGGTGAAGATCCCGCGCAGGATATTGCCAACGCTCAGCGTTGGATCACCCGCGCCAAGGAACTGGGCGCTAATACTGTATTGCTGGCCGCCGGCAGCCGCAAGGATGGTCCGTGCGAAGACAAGGCAGGTTGGCAGCACATCGCGGATGCCTTCGCCGAGATGGCTCGCATCGCTAAGGCGGAAGACATGTTGACAGCGGTGCATCCACACACCGGTACACTGTTGGAGACGCGCCAGGATATTGATTCCTTCTTTGAGGCTGCGGATGTGGAACTGTTACCTTTCGCACCTGACACCGGGCAAATTGCCAAGGCGGGAGATGACGCGGTGGCCACGCTGGAGGATTACAAGGAAATTATCAAGCACGTCCATCTCAAGGACTACGGCGGAGGCAGGGACACTGGCTACGCGGGATACACCCCCATTGGTGAAGGGGTCATTGACATGGCCGCCATCTTTGGCATATTGGACGATGTGAACTTCAGCGGCTGGGTCACGGTAGAACTGGATGGCACCCCGCAGGCCCCTTACACGCCCTTGGACGCGGCCCAACGCAGTCACGATAACCTTTCTCGGCTCCTAGGCGACCGCGTCGCCTGGACCACACGCTGAACCCTTTCCACGGCTGCGGCCAGGAGCCTGTTCTCATGTGTCTGAAAATATTGCTGCTGGTGGGCGGGTCCCACCACGACAGTCCTGAAATCCGTTCCTCGCTAGAGGACATCTTCAGTGAAGGCGGCACCCACACGGTATCGCAGAGCGAGGACATGGCAATCCTCAACGAAGAGGCTCTCGAGCCTTTTAATGTAATCGTGAATGCCACCACGGACCGGCTGCCTGAACCGGGCGAACACTACGCCTTGCTGAATGCGGTGGCCAATGGCAGAGGCCTGGTGGTTGTGCACGGGGGCCTGGCCAGTTTCTGGAATTCGCAGGCATATTTCGGCATGGTAGGCAGCAAATTTGCCGGTAAGTCCCTCGGCCGGAGAGGCGCGGGAGATTTCTCGGTGAAATTAGGTCCAGGCCGGAGTACCTTGGGTCACCCCATCACACTGGGTCTGGAAGACTATGAAGTCAATGATGAATTATTTTTCCTGCAAGGTGACCAGACCCAATGGAAAGTGTTAGCACGGGCGCAAGGTCACCCCATCATGTATGTGAAAAGCTTCGGCTTGGGCCGGGTCTTTGTCTCTGCCCTAGGCCATGATGAAAAACGCTTCAATATGCCTACGACCACCGAAATCATGCGGCGCGGGGCCCGTTGGGCCGCTGGTCTGCTATAGCAGGGAGAATAGCCATGAAAATCCTATTGCTGGTTGGCGGAGCCGGGTATCACGATCAACCAGCTCACAGAACTTCCCTAATGCGATGCTTGGAGCCACACTTCGAGGTAACCATGTCCCATTATCCAGATGGGGTACTGACTGCGGAAAGCCTGGCCAAATATGACGTGATAGCGGATTACACCAGTTGGTGGGAACCCACACAGGAACAATGCCTGGCCCTGACAACTGCAGTCGCCCTGGGCAAGGGTTTTGCCTGCCTGCACCCGGCCACCGCCTCCTACATGAATTCCAGGGAGTTTCACGATATGGTGGGAGGTAGTTTCATCTACCATGATCCCAATAAACTTCTTGAAGTCAACTTGGAAGCCCGCGACCATTACCAGACCGGCGAAGCGACTATCGGAGCCCATCCCATCTCAGCGGGCATCGCAGACTTTGAAGTCCAAGACGAATTGTATGTAGTTGACGGTGATATGACCTCCTGGTACGTTTTGGCCCGCGCAGAAGGCCATCCCGTGGTCTGGACCAAGCCCTATGGCGAAGGACGGGTCTTCAATATCAGTCTGGGTCATGACGAGCGAGCGCTTACACATCCCTCCGTGCAACAGCTGTATGTACGCGGCATCCAGTGGGCCGGCAGACAGTTGTAGTTAGCAGCGGGTAGCCTACCCGCTGTCATTTTCCCTTTGAGGTGTTTACATGAAGATTCTGATTACTGGCGCTAGTGGCTACTTCTGTGAGGAACTGATAGCCCAACTGGTGTTGGGTGGCCATGAGGTAAGGCTGTCTGACATCGTCCACATGGACACAGAGCATGAGTTTGTCAATTGCTCCGTTACGGATCTGGGGACACTGGCTCTGGCCATGGAGGGCGTGGACGCCGTTTTTCATACGGTAGTGGGTGGTCGCAAGTATCCGCCTGACTCTCCAATCAACCGGGCACGTACGTCGGTGGGTCACTTTGAAACCACGGTCATGGGTACCTTCGGAATCCTGCAATTGGCGAAGGAAATGGGCATTGGACGTGTAGTCATGATTGGTAGCGAAGCCGCCCGCGGTCAGCGCATACCCATTACCGATTGGGAAGTTGTAGATGAATGGACGGAAGCCCGTCCCGACTATGTCTACGCGCTAGCCAAGTATGTGATGGAACCCATTTCGGAATATGCCACCCGTATTGACGGGGTAGAGACGGGCGTGTTGCGTAATGCGTGGTTCGGGGCACATGAAGGTAAGTCCGTGACTCGCTTAGGTACCTCGCTACTCTTCCAACGTTCCTGTACCCGCCGTGATCTGGTGCGGGCCGGAGTCCTGGCTTTGGAAAAGGAGAAGCTGGGCCATGAAGTGTTGCTGTTGAGCGGGGCCACGGAATTCCAACCAGCGGACGTACCGGAACTGCGGACAAACCCACAAGCGGTTGTGGAACGATACTACCCTGGGGCCTACGCAAAGTTGGCCACCTATGGGGAAGGCAATGAGCTTGACATGCTCTTTGAAAGTCGCAATCTGTGGAAGCTGGATGACATATCTCATGCAAATGAATCTTTGGGTTGGGAACCTACATACACATTCCGGGACTTCTACAACGGACTAATGGCCGATGAATACCCCAAGGACCATATGTTCGTGGAACAGGTCAGCAGCAAACTGAACAATGAGAGGTTGTGGGCATGAGCCAGGATCTGGCTGGTCGTGTGGCGGTAGTCACGGGGTCCACATCCGGGCTGGGGCGCGCCACGGCACTACGGCTGGCGGAGGATGGGGCCAAAGTGGTAGTCAATTCCCATGAACCAGGCCAGGGGGCAGAGACCGTAGCAGAGATTGAGGCGCAAGGTGGAGAGGCCCTGTTCGTCCAAGGGGACGTTTCTTCCATGTCAGACTGCGAAAATCTGGCTCGCAAGACCTTGCAGGCTTTCGGCACCATTTCCATCCTGGTCAACAACGCAGGTATTGAGCGCCGCGGTGGGGTAGTGAACACGGTCGAACAAGACTGGGATGACATGGTCAATGTCGATCTAAAAGGAATTTACCTGGTTAGCAAGGCCATTCTGCCAACCATGATTGAAAACAAAACCGGAGCTGTGGTGAACGTGGCTTCGGTACTGAGTTTCGACGTTATCCCGGAAAGGGCAGCTTATGTAGCTGCCAAAGGCGGAGTTCTGCAATTAACGAAAAGTATGGCGCTGGACTACGGTCCTGATGGCATTCGCTGCAATGCGGTGGTGCCTGGCTTCTTTCATACGCCCATGTTGGAACAATCCATGATCGACTCGGGCGACTACGAAGGTGCCATGACCGACCTTAAGGCCAAGAGTGTCTTTGGGCGTGGCGGCGATCCGGCCGAGTTGGCGGCAGCTGTGAAATTTCTGGTTTCCGATGAAGCCAGTTTCATAACCGGCGCAGTCTTGCGCGTGGACGGCGGTTGGGATTGTACCTAGTTCGTCGACTCTCCCTTTCTACAGTTTTAGCCTGTAATTGGGTTGAAACGTTCTGTTTGTGCTTCAGTGCTAGGGGGACTCTTGTTTAGAGGCATCGGCGCGCCCATAGTGGTGCAGTGGCGTCAGAATCAATTGTTACGATTGACCACCTTCCTGCAGACTGGGCGAAGCTGCTCAATTAGCCTGGATTGCCATGACCGCCCAAAAGCCCCTTTGCCCTAACGAAGAGTCAATAACGGGCAATCAAGAACCCAGGTCGCTGGTGCAGGAGTATCTCAATAGCATCCGCTTGGGAAACTGCATCGAAGTGATGGCCAGCATGCCGGCCGAATTTGTCGATCTGGTGATCACAGATCCCCCATTTGCGATTGACTTTAGGTCCAGCCGGGGCAACTACAACCGCAAGGCTCAGCGCGTTATGGCTGGCTATAACGAGATTAGTGGAGATACCTATCAGGAATTCACCACCGCCTGGCTAACGCAGGCTACACGTGTCCTGAAAGAGGACGGTAGCATGTACATATTCTCAGGCTGGAATCACCTCAAAGAGCTGCTAGTCGCGATTGATGCTTGTAACCTCACAACCGTTAATCATCTAGTCTGGAAATACCAATTTGGAGTGGTAACCAAACGCAAGTTCGTCAATTCACACTATCATTGTCTGTACGTTTGCAAGAACGATCAATTGCGCCGGTTCTATCCCTATTCCCGATTCGGGAAAGAGGAAAAGACTGCGGACGGCGGTTCTGCGCACTATCGGGACAAGGAAGACGTATGGTTAATCAAGCGGGAGTACTGGTCTGGGGATAAGAAGACACCGACAAAATTGCCGGCAGAAGTGGTTAAGAAAATTCTGCAATATTCGAGTTGTCAAGGTGACGTGGTTTTCGATCCCTTCTTGGGCTCCGGCCAGGTAGCGGTTGTCAGCCAAGAGGCCGGCAGACAGTATGTGGGTATCGAAATAGTACCGGAATACTTTGAGTTCGCTCAAGAGAGGTTGACTTCCAGAACTTACAGAATAAAGAGCACGGTGTGAATCGGGGCCAGCATTAAACGCAAAGAGTGACAGTGTGTAGGGCGAACAATGACGGCGATTGAACCTCAGGGAGATCCCTTGACGGGCCTCAAGAGGAGTTCCTTTCAGGGAGTCATATGAATCTATGTATAGTCCCGGCCGGTATAATTTGGGAACGGAGAAATTCCCAACAGATCTCTTGGTCGTGTTCAAGGAATGATGCCAAGCTAGATTATTCAGTTCTCGGTTTGTCGGGGGTGAGGAACTTTCTGGTAAGGCTTCCTCATGAAGAGGAGCAGGTTCTCGGAACCTTGCGATCCCTGAATCTCCGGCTAGTGGCGAATCTGCGTGCTCCAATAGTAAGTTAGACAGCGCTGGCTTTGTCCGAAGCGGTGTCTATCGGATTTCTGTGGACAGTTTCCGCTCTCTCTCGCATGGCAGGGATGGACTCTGTCCCAGACCCGCAGACGCAATAACCAATGGCTTTAGTCTGAACAACAGGTAGGAAAATCCACTCGGAAAGGTAAAAGGAGCAGTCACTATGGGTAGACGTTTGATTGAACTAAGTATGGAAGTGCACAAGGGGATGGTCATTTATCCCGGTAATGTGCCGCCGGCCATCAACGTGTATTACTCCCACGAGGAATACGCCAAAGAAACCGGTGCGGACAAGTATGGAGTCGAGCATTGCAACAACGGGGTCATCCTGATGGGTGACCATATTGGCACCCACATGGACTCCTGGTTCCACTGTAACCCCAATGCGGGAACTGCAGAAGAGATTCCTATTGAATATTGCTACGGCGACGGTGTCATCCTAGACCTCACCCATAAGGGTCCAGGCGCTGAGATCTTGGTTGAGGACCTTTCCAAGGCATTGGATGAGATCCATTACACAATCAAATCCCTTGACATAATTCTCTTACGTACTGACGCTTCCAAACACAGAGAGAGTCCGAATTATCTCAAGGACCATCCTGGAATGACCAAGGAGGGGGTGCACTGGCTGTTGGACCAAGGAGTCATGATGATGGGAATCGATGCCATCGGTTTTGATCCCCCCATCGACTATATGTTTGAGCGAGGCAAGTTATGGGAAGCCCATCGCGTCATGCGGGAAAGGGAGTACTACCACATCGAAAACCTGATCAATTTGGATCAAATTCCCTCGCCCACGGGCTTTACATTCAGCGCCTTGCCCATCAAGCTGCGCGGGGCCACGGCGTCTCCAGTGCGGGCTGTAGCCATCATCGAAGAATAGAAATTATTCCCCAGTCCAATATGTAGGAGAAAAAGGCCTTGCCCAAGCACACAAATTTATTTGACCTCACCCAGCAGCATGTGATGGTAGTGGGTGGTACAGGTGGCATCGGAGGGGAAATTGCTTTGGCCTGTGCCCAATTTGGAGCCAGTGTCTCCATTGCGGGCCGGGATGAGAAGCGCTCTGAAGCTGCCGCCGGGCAGTTGGGATTGGCAGACAACAAGACCCTCGGAGTCGCGATGGACGTTACCCAAGCGGGTTCCATCAACGCTGGTCTTACCCAGGCCGAGGATATCTTGGGCCCTGTCACTGTCATGGTAAATAGCGCCGGTACGCAGATCGAAGAACCGGCAACGGACGTCCAGGAAGAGTCCTGGGATACTGTAATGGACATAAATTTCAAGGGGGCCTTCTTGCTCTCACAGGCAGTTGCTCGCAGCATGATCAACGTCGGCAAGGGCGGCAGTATTGTGCATATCACATCCGTGCGCAGCAATCTGGGCATCCGGCGAGGCTATGTCTCCTATGTGGGGAGCAAGGGTGGCTTAGGAATACTCATAAAGCAGATGGCCAGCGAGTGGGCGGAGCACGGCATCCGGGTCAATGGTATTGCCCCGACTTTCATTCGTACACCGTTGGTAGACAAGTACCTTAACGACCCCGAGTTTTACAACGCATTAGTCAATCGCATCCCTATGGGCCGGGTGGGCGAAACCGAGGATTTGGCGGGGCTAGCAGTGTTCCTGGCCTCACCATCTTCCTCTTTTCTGACCGGACAAAACATTTTTGTGGACGGGGGAGTAACTGCCTGCCAATAGCTCTGGAAACGGACACCTTGAATATGGTGGATCCTTTCCATGGCGAGGCCCTGACCACAGAGCATGAAGCCACCATTTAGGAACGGCCGCTGAGATTGGCAAGTCAATCCTGTCCCCTCTGTGGGTTCCTCACATCGTAGGTCTGCTTCTAGAGCACGCTACCGGCTCTTTGGGTGTCTGCTGAGTCGGGGCCGTCACGGAATAGTCCGAGGTTCATGATTGAAAGGATGGTCCAGAAAGCCAGGTCCCTGATGCAGGCCTGGCTGCTTTCCAAGGCCCTCAACCGCCCCGCAACGGGCGTTCGTTGCAATTTGCTTTACTACTTTCTCCCCCTGTACGGGCCCTGCCCGGCTGCGTTTGGCCTTGCGTGGGCCAATGGCAGGGAACAGCCTGCCTGGCTTGACCAGCGAAATTATCAAGTAAGCTGCCCCAAGTCCCGGAAGCCAACCCTGTTTTAGAGCATAGAACCGCCAGAGTCGCGCTTCTTGGGCTTTTCACATCGCAGTTGATTCGGAACAGGGGCCAGTAATCGGAGAATGACTTTATAAAAGCTTTGAATTCACAGTGCTCTTGTCAGCGAATCTTTAATTCTCACTGGCTGAAGTTCTGGTTAGGGCGGAAGTGTCGAACGGAATGGGGCTCTTCTTCGCCAATTTCCAGAGATTCCCTCCGTATGGAACCAGCCGTGATTCCTAAC
This sequence comes from Caldilineaceae bacterium, assembly GCA_965221225.1. Taxonomy (GTDB): domain Bacteria; phylum Chloroflexota; class Anaerolineae; order Caldilineales; family Caldilineaceae; genus Bin34. The sequence continues at coordinate 1,205,312 of CBDCRV010000008.1, read as the reverse complement.
AACAGGAACCACAAACACATGCTCTATGGCTAACAGGAAGGGCGGACTAATTATTTAGACAACCTGTAGTTGACCTGCAGAGCCTGCTTTTTCATAAAGGGGTCTAGTTCGAAGGAGGTGTTTATCGAACATCTCATGCATCGAGGTTTGCGGTAGAGTTACAGAGCTGGAATGTAAGCAGCCGCTTGTGCATGTGGTGGTAGAAACGGCTAGGATGTTGGAGTGGCTGCCGCTAGCTATTGGAGATGGACGGCAAGTCGTCTGCTCCGCCAGTCTAGCGTACTCTGTCATTTGGCGGTGGGAAGAGAGAGGGAATCGGATCATGATCAGGAATTGGTTACGCGGGTTCGCCCTGATGGTAGGACTACTGGTCGCGACCCTTGTAGTGTGGGAACTGGTGTCACGTGTAAAAGGTGAAGGGAGCCTGAACTGTTTAAGTCCCGTCTTGAATTGCAACATAGGCTCTTTTCCCAACCGGCCCAGCCATCCTAGCTCAAATGCTGGCGGCTGATGTCAATTCACTTACCGCAGTTAGCGCATGTGAGGTTTGCAGACTGAGTGGATTGGGGAGCAACCGCCTCAGACTCCCCGATCACATCCATACCTCAAGCTGGGAAGGTTTGGAATAAATTTTTCCTGAATCTCTGAGCGCGTCGATATCTGCCGGCTCCATGTACTAAGAGATATTTTTTCTAGCAATGGCTGTTTTGGACTCTGTAGTTGTTTCTGCGCACAATTCAGGACTAGAGGAGACTGGTGTGTTCGGACCACGAAGAGCACCGCTTCCCCTTTGATTCAGCCCCGGCAGACCGTATTTAGGTCGGGAATCCTCACTTGGGCCCCTTCTTTCCTCCCGGGCTAAGTGATCTGCTGTTCGCGACGCCCCAACCAGGCGCGCAGACCTCTAGTCTCCAAGTTTAAGCCCTTGCCCTCCCATACTTCTGCAGCCTCGCTTCTGGTTCAGGATCTTTAGATTTCGACGCGCTCTTGGCGCAGTAGAAATAGTATCCAGTTTCCTCCCAAAATAGATGCACTTCTCGGCTGAGAAGCTGGACCAAGATCATCTAATTTCCATCCCAATTTCTTAGCAGTGATGAACATTCCAATGAATGACTGGACCTCTACAGGGGACGACGTAGCAAGAGCGAGATTGGGGAAGGGCGTGGTCCCTGTCTCTGTTCACAATGCTTCAACTGAGTGCCCCGGGGCAGGGAGGATTTATTTAGCGGTAACGCGTCCTCTTGATATCCCCCACGAAGTCAGGAATGTCTTGATGCCCAAGGGCTTGGCGCAGGCCATGGGCTTCGCCGATATGAAACCAATAGTGTTTAATCACTCGCAGCAAGGTATGACCTATCGATTCGTCTAATCCTTCACCGCGAAAGTTCAGAGCTGCATCCACATTGTCGTCTGTGATGGTCGCGAGAAAGCTATCCGATTTCTGAGTAACACGATGCCAGACGTCCCAAACTTCATTCCATGCGGGTACTGTAGCTGCTACACCAGTGCCGAAACGCTCGCCAATGTCGGAGTACAATTGCCGTTGCTCCGCCATCACCAGCCACATAGTATGTTCATGGACGGCCATGTGTCCCACGATGAACCCAAGGCTGTTGAAGGGCGGCAGAACCTTCTCCCCTTCCTGAGATGTTACTCCCTGCATAACTCGCTGGAACTCTTCGCGAGCGAAATCCAGTTGTGTGACTAAATAATGTTTCATCGGTATTGTCCAAGTAGGGAAATTAACTGTGGCAAGGGTCAGACAGTTCTCATGCTACAGCAAAACCGACTTGCCATCCACCATATAGCCATTGTAAGAATACTGAATTGTATTTGGGATTTTGGAAGGCCTTAAGCGGCATGGAAGGGCGCTCGAAACAAATCGCTCAGTGAGCAGAGATGTCACTGAGCCATCTGAGGACCTGAACCTCAGCCCCAGTTGCAAAGATCAATCGGCTCCTGGCCGATTCAGTAAGTCTCTATAGGTTATGGCCCGATGTAAGACCCGGTGTCGACAAGGCAAAGACATTTGCCTGCTTGGTTGAGTTCCTACAGATGTATCGTGGTGCAGTTCGACTTGAAAGGACTCAATTGGAAAGGCTCAGCTCTAAATCCTCTTCCGGGACCTTGAATCCTTGCCAATCACGTATGGTCGCCTGTAATCTCTTCAGACCAATTCCTGCGAAGACAAAGCGTTGGGTCCAAACTGAGGCTTCAAAATTGACTACTATTGCTATATGTCCATAGAAACTGGGGAAGCCACCCCTTTTGTCAGTGGCTTTGTAAGTCTTATAGGCCGGCCCAACGTTGGGAAGTCCACCCTACTTAACCAGGTATTGGGCCAGACTGTAGCAGTTACCCACGCCAAGCCTCAGACTACTCGTCACCGCATCATGGGGATTCAGACAACAGATGAAGCTCAGATCATCTTTTTGGATACACCCGGCATGCACAAGCCCCGCAATCAATTGGGGCATTACATGATGGAGCAGGTGGAGGGGGCCATGGAAAGGTGCGATGTGTTGCTCTGGTTGAGCGATGTTTCGCAATCTCTAGGCGCCGCGGAACAGAGCCTGCTATCACGCCTGCAGAGTTTGCAGGACAAGCGAGAGCTCCCTCAGGTGGTTCTGGGATTCAACAAGATTGATGAGTTGGCTGGCCGCGAAGACCAGCTGTTGGAACGCATGGAGGCCTACTGGGAGTTGTCCCGCAAACAATTGGGACCAGTCATAGTGGACGCTTGGGTCGGCAGTCCAATTTGCGCTGAGACCGGGTTCGGCGTGCCTGAACTGATGCGTTTGGTGCAGTCCAAACTGCCGGCCGGCCCGCAGTACTACCCGGAGGATCAGGTTACTGATCAGTCCCTACGCACCATTGCGGCAGAACTGATTCGTAAACAGGCTCTGTACTGCCTGGAAGATGAGATCCCCTACGGCATTGCGGTTGAGATCCTGGAATACACGGAACGTAGCCCTACCTTGACCTACATCTCTGCAGTAATCTATGTAGAGCGGGAGAGTCACAAGCCGATTGTGCTGGGCCGCCAAGGCCGCCTCATTCGCCGCTTGGGGTCGCAGGCCCGGGCGGAAATGGAGGAATTGGCAGAGACTCAAGTCTTCTTGGATTTGTGGGTCAAGGTCCGCCAGAATTGGCGCAAGCGACCTGGAATGTTACGTATGATGGGATATGGCCGGGACTGATACTAGGAGGCTCAGAGAGCGGGTCCCTGGCCAGCTCTTTCGGTTGCTAAGAGTAGGATTAGCTTTGGTGTTGGCCTTGGGCGCAAGTATCTTGTTAGGACTTGGTCAATCGGAAATAGCGGATGCCAGTCCAGTTCGAGCAGTTTTGGTCTCCGAGCCCGGAAGTGGCAGCCTGAAGGTTGAAGGGGGGGCAACCGAACCGGAGATTGATGTCATCTCTCAAGACGAGGCCCCTTTAGCGCCGGCGGAGCCGGAGCCAGCCAATTACAGGATTTTCCTGGGCCAAGTGCGGGTGCCAGCTCCCTTTCCCGACTTTGATGGACAGAACCGAAACATCGAAGTCCCAATGCTCATGTATCACTACATCAGTCCTCTGCCACCCAACGCAGATGCCATAAGGCGAGATTTGACCATCGAGCCAGAGCTATTCGCTCGCCATCTGGACCGCATTCGGGACTTGGGTTATGAGACAGTCACCATTCGGAATATCGTGGAATTCCTCAACACTGGGACACCATTGCCCCAAAAACCTATCGTCCTTACCTTTGATGACGGATATGTGGATCACTATGTATACGCATTTCCTGCTTTGCAGGATCGGGATATGGTGGGCACTTTCTTCATTGTGTCCGATTATCCTTATAGTGGAAACACCAGCTATATGGACTGGGGTATGGTGCGGGTATTGGCCCGGTCGGGCATGGAGGTGGAATCTCACGCCCAGTTGCACAAGACTCTGGCTAACCGCAGTGAGACGTACCTGAAAGCACAGGCGGAAAACTCTTTGCGGGCCTTTCAACAGGAACTGGGATATCGACCCCGCATCATCTCTTACCCAGGAGGGTTTTTTGACACGGAGACGATCCGAATTTACAAGGAAGTCAATTTTTGGGCGGGTATCACCACTCTCCCAGGCAACGTGCACTACAGTGATGACTTATTCCGCCTGCGGCGGGTGCGTCTGCACGGAGGGGATGATCCAGATCGCGTGGAGTGGCTTCTGTCAGGAGAAGACAATACCTGGCTGGGCAATTCCGGCCATTGAAACGCTGTAGGGAAATCTAAGTCTGTTTAATGACCTGTATTTGGGGTAGCTCTCGGGCTAGATCAACCCAACCCTCAGACGTCTCTACGAGCGCCAGCTGTTCAAATATGATTAGAGCCTCGGACAGAAATAGGTCTACCCGAACGCTTTGTACTACATCAGGCAATAACCGTAGCCTGGGGATTCCGCGCCCGAACATCTTAAAGGCACCGGCCTGATTCTGATTCTCGATTTGCAGGAAGGCCAGACCTATTTGTAACAAGCCTTGGTATAGGTTGCGCACAGGCCGTGACTCTGCGTTCCAAGCGTCCTCAAAGGCTTCGTGCTGGGCATGAAATTGCCGTTGATTAAAGAGATCTATGCCAAGTTGAGCTTCCGCTAGGAGTGATTCCGTACCACCTTCCGGCATCTGCCGTGCAGGAGAGATGTGTAGAGGGAGCAACCGCGGCAACTCGTCCACGAGCCGACTGCGCGCCCAGGCCTTGTCAGCTCCAGCTGTCTTGGCTCGAGTAAGTGTTTCCACATCGGTGTGCTGGCCAAAACCGATAATGGGGACAGCTTTGGTGTGGGGGCGCAGTTTGCAGCGACGGACGGCTTCAGCCCAATCACTTGGCACATTCAGATCCACCATGGCCAGCACTGGCAACCTAGTGTCCATGGCTCGCAGGAAAGATTCAGAATCCGAGGTTGTCACCGGGTTGCCCTTAGACAAGGCAACCGCGTCTGCCAAGCGGGCGCTAAAAAACAGATCCTCCACCAGGAGGATTACGGCCGGTTGGCCAGGTATATGAGCCATTGACTGGATTCAGAATTCCTGATCTGAAAATGTGAGTTCAAGTCGGCATTCTACCTTAGGACAGGCCGTCATTGTCCGGGAAGCTCACACCGAAGGTAAAGGCTTGCGAGAAGTCCCAATAGTCATGGGTAAAATGGGCTATGTAGGGGAAGCCATTGGCTGCGCCCTTTTCGGGGGCCTGCCAATCAAGAAAGGAGACCTATGGCGCAGGAGAACGGAACATTTGAGAATTCAGGCTTGGCAGCCTCGATGTCCTTTGAGGAGGCTCTGGCCCAATTGACCTCTGTAGTCGAGTCATTGGAAAAAGGGGAACTGCCCTTGGAAGAAGCGCTGCGTTTCTACGAAAAAGGGGCAGAGCTGACCAGACTGTGCGAAAGGCAGCTCAAGGACGCTGAGCTCCGTGTAACCAAGTGGCAGGACGGTGCAGAGACTGAAATGTAGGGCGTATCGCTCTTCCAGTCCTGGCCTAAGCCAAGCCGCCCGCTTGGCTGTCGGTTTCCAACTTCTAAGGACTTCTGTAGTCCCGGCTCCAAAGCTGCAGCATTGATTTTGCCCTGAATTCAAAGATCTTCAACTTGGGCGACGCTCAGGTGGTGAATTGATCACAGGCAGCCTGCCAATTTGTGGCCGACATGTCGAGCACGGCCCGGCAGTTGCAGATACCTAGAGTGCTGTGGATCTCTTCTAATACAGATTGAGCCCGATGACCAACTACCAAGCACCGCATGCCTGCCCGATGCGCAGCTTCCACTCCAAAAGTACTGTCTTCCATGACCAGACAATCGCTCGGCGGTACAGCTAGGGCCGCGGCAGCCTGTAGAAAAAGCGCAGGATCCGGTTTGCTTTGTGGCAACGGCACCCCGGACAATAGAGCCGTAAAGTACTTGCCAATGTTCAAGACTTGCACTACGCCGGCAATGCTGGCCATTGGGGCCGCAGAGGCCACTGCCTGGTACAGTCCTTGGCCGCGTATCTCTTCCAGCCAACTTTCCGCCCCCGGCAGTAGTTGCAATTCGTTGGCCATCCTGTCCCGAAACAATTGCGCCTTCCAAAGCGTCAGCCGTTCCAGTTCCGCCTCTTCAAGGTCTGGCCCCAGGTATTCCGCAAAAACAGTAGAAGTGGTGCGTCCGAAGTCAGCCAGGAATTCAGCCCGCGAGTAGTCGATGCCCTTGGAGGCCATGGTGATTTGCCAGGTCTGACAATGCATGTCTTCAGAATCTGCCAACGTGCCATCCAGGTCCCAGATGACCGCTTTGAAGGGAGGAATGGGCACAGAAAGACCTCTGGACTGGCTACAGCAAGTCCTGCAGTCGGGCACGCGTCTTTTGGGGATCTGCCTTGCCCTGCATGACCCTCATAACTTGCCCCATGAAGAATCCGAGTAATTTCTGTTCACCTTCCTGCAGCCGCTGCCGTTCCTCGGGATGTGCTGCCAGAATATCCTGGATAGCCTTGTCCAACACCGATGTATCAGTGACCATAGCCAGACCTTCACGTTCGATGATGGCTGCGGCTTCTTCGCCACTTTCAAACATAGTGGCCAATACCTGTTTGGCCGTGTTGTTGTTCACTTCCTGGTCAATTAGGGCAGTTAGTAAACCTGCCAGTTTCGCGGGAGTTACCTTGACTTGGGAAATGCGCCGCAGGTCTTGTCCTTCGCCTTCTTGGTAAAGTAGCCCCAACAATTCAGTAGAAATCCACTGGGCCACCAACTGTGGCCGCCTGTCTGATGGGCCGAAGGCCGCCACGGCTTCCTCGAAATATTCGGCCAAGGGTCGTTCGCTGGCCAGGAGCTCCGCTTCCTGAGGGCGTACATGCCACTCTGTCCGGTATTTGTGCTGTTTGCTCCAGGGCATTTCAGGCAGAGCCATACGGATCTCTGACACCCAAGTCTGAGCTACCTGCAAGGGCGGTAGATCTGGCTCCGGAAAGTAGCGGTAGTCGTCAGAACTTTCTTTAGCGCGCTGTTGGACGGTGCGTTTCTTGGCTTCATCCCAACCCATATTCACTTGTTCCACTTCCCGCCCTCGTGCCAGCAACCGGGATTGCCGCTGATGTTCGTAAGCAATAGCGGCCCGGACGGAACGCAGACTGTTCAGATTCTTGACTTCCACTTTAACTCCCAGTTCGCCTCTGGCGGCCTGCTCCGCAGTTCGCACGGAGATATTAGGTTCGCACCGCAGGGAACCTTTCTCCATGTCTCCACTGTTTACGCCCAGATAGCGCAGAAGGGAGCGTAGTTGTACTAGAAAAGCATAGGCTTCGTCGGCACTGGCTATGTCAGCTTCGGTCACGATTTCCATCAGGGGAACGCCGGCCCGATTCAGATCCACCAGCGAATAGGGTCCAGCATGGGTGGATTTGCCAGTATCCTCCTCCAGATGTACTCGACGAATCCGGATCTGTTTAGGGCTACAGCTTGGCACCTCAATGCCCACGCTGCCGTCAAAGCATAGTGGATACTCGAATTGGGTTATTTGGTATCCCTTAGGCAGGTCTGGGTAGGTATAGTTCTTGCGGGCAAAAACTGCTGTGTCGGCTACCTGGCAGTGCAGAGCCAGACCAGTGGCTACGGTTGCCTCTACGGCTCTTTGGTTGATGACCGGCATGGCTCCCGGTAACCCCAAGCAGACGGGACAGACCAGTGAATTTGGCGATGCCCCCTGGTATGAGGCCGCGCAGCTGCAGAACATTTTGCTTCGGGTCAGTACCTGTGCGTGCACTTCCATGCCCACAACTACCTCGTAGGCATTTTCCTGGGTGGTGATGGCAGTTTGAGTTCGTACCGTGGACATATGGCAAGGCTCCTGCCCTGATCATATCCAAATAGGGAATGCCCTACCAAGAACCTGTTACTACAAGACGGACCAGTAGCGGGACTCACTGCTATACTGGCACCGCTTCCGGCCTCAGCGTGCAGATGATTCCTTCCAGCCTCTATCGATCCCGCTTGGCGGCACTAATTCTAATTCTGCTCTGTGGCCTGTTGCTGTGTAGCTGCAACCGGTCGCAGAATCGGCAGCGCGCTGTTACCCCCACGCCCGCACCCACAGAGACGCCCGTCCCCACTTCTACCGCTACTACGGTACCAGCGGCGCTCCCGCCTACACCGACCCCGACACAGCCCCCGCCAACTCCAGCAGAGCTGCTGGCTCAAGCCCAGCTGCAGGAGCACCAAGGCTACTTAGAAGAAGCTGCCACCCTCTATGCAAAGTTGACCCGCCAGCCGGACCCAGCCATTTCCAGTCCAGCCGCGTTTTTTTTGGGACGCCTGCAAATATCTCAGGGCCAATGGGATCTGGCTGACGACAACTTAGCGTTGCAATTTGTCCTACAGGGAGGTACGGAGCTTCCAAGCGAATCAGACTACTCAGCCGAGGCGTATCTGCTGTGGGCGCGAGTTCAGCGTCGACTGGGAGCTTATGAACCGGCTTCCAATTACTACGGAGCAGCGTTGGCTGGGTTGCCCGCACTGGCCTCCGACATACATCGAGAATGGGGGCAGATGCTACTGGCCCTAGATCAGGACGCAGAAGGACTGTCACACCTCCAACAGGCCGCAGACCTGGCCCACGGCGTTAGCATCCGGGTGTCAATTCAGGACGAGATAGCTTTGGCCTTGGAAGCGCGGAACCTTTTTGTTGAAGCCGTGGCCGTGTACGACGACATGCTGACGATGGTCACACAGCCTACATACCAGACTCAATTGCTGTATCGCGCGGGTATGGCACTTACAAAGGCGGGACAAGAAGAAGAAGCTATAGCCCGCTTCCGCCAAGCCACCGAAACCCAACGGGACACGGCGCATGCGTATCTGTCCCTAGTCGAGCTAATGGAACGGGAGGTGGAATTCGACCAATATACCCGGGGCTTTATTGATTACTACGCTGGAGCCTACGATGTAGCTGTGGAAGCCTTCAGCAACTACCGGGCCCTCGGGCTGACAGAGGAGTTCCGCGCCCCCTATGGAGAAATCTATGAAGGTCTTTCCCATGCCCAGCTGGGGGACTCCCTGCTAGCAGAGGTGCGCCTGCAGGCAGTTTTGGCTAACTATCCAGACTGTCCTTGTCGGGGATGGGCCTACCAGGAACTGTTGGATATGTATCTGACCTCAGGAAATGAAGCGGCGTACCAGGAGACTTGGGAGGCCTATATTGAGGAGCTGCCTTCTGACCCTGGCCGGGCCCGAATTCTGGCGGACCAGGTCACAGAGCTGTTGCAGCAACGTGAGCGAAGTGCAGCATACACTCCGCTACGGGACATGCTGGGCTTCTTTCCGGGAAATCCTGTAGTAGCCCAAACCCTCTTCGCCGTGGTTATGGACGCATTGGCAGAGCAGAGATATCAGGAAGCAAATTCCGGATTGCAGCAGCTGCGGGAAAAGTTTTCGGACTTCAAGCCTTCGGAAGTGGGATATTGGACTGCCTACACCTTGTGGCATGCGGGCCATGAAGATGCAGCCCTCTTTGGTTGGCAGCGTACGGCGCAGCATCATACAGTGGATTTCTTCAGCATCATGTCTGCCCAAGCCTTGCGACGCGCTGATGGCACCAGTCAGGAAGTTATCCACGACATGGGTGTTCTAAGCAAGTACCCATCCGGGCTGCTGCATGACGATGGGAGTTCGGATGTGGCGTTGGACTGGCTCCGCTCCTGGGCCAGTCACGAACAGGCAGCTGCCCTGCCAGCACCAGCTGAGGATATCAACATGCAGCGGGGCCTGGCCTTTCAGCGATTGGGCAACGAGAGCCGGGCCCGCCAGAACTGGGCAGTGGCAGTGGAGACTTACCGGTTGTATCCGTATCATTTATGGGATCTGGCTCTGGCCCTCAAGGCGCAAGGGTCTTACCAGCTCAGCATCCGTGCCGCTTACTACCTGTACGCCCTTTCACCAGCCGTGAAACTCTCGGAGCTACCGTTATTTGTGCAATATCTCATCTATCCACGGCCGTACCCTGAATTAACAGTGGCCGCGGCGGAGACCTATGGAGTGCCCGACCTGTATTTTTACGCGTTGCTGCGCCAGGAAAGCCTCTTCGAATCCGCCAGCGCCTCGTCAGCTTCCGCCCAGGGCCTAGGTCAGATTATGCCAGCCACCGGGGAGTGGATAGCACTGCAGCTAGGGAGGAGGAACTACGAGGTAGACTGGTTGCGCCGGCCCTGGTTGAATCTGGAGTTCAGCGCCTACTATCTGCGATTCGTTTACGATGAACTGGATCAGGACTGGCTTACGGCCTTGACTGGCTACAATGCGGGGCCTGGTGCCGGGCGGGCCTTCCGGGAGGCCAGCGGTCCTGATGACATGGATTTCTACCGGTCGATTTCCATCGAGGAATCCTCAACTTATTTGCGGCAAATAGTCACCAATCTTTGGCACTACACACGTCTGTATGAATGAGGGAATCCTAGTTGACCGGCTCGTTTACCGGTACGCTTGAGACGTAATTCGGATCCAACATGCACATGATGCTATTCAGGATTCCTTCAGCCACCTGCTCCTGGCCAGTAGTCAGAATTCGTTGATCCCCGCCGATGAATCCCATCTCCAGAATTACGGAAGGCGTGTCCAGATGCACTTTCTCGTGCACGTGATAATGCGTCATATTGGGCGTGATGGTATAGGCATCCCATTCCAGGTTAGTACTGGCGGCATACTCTGTCTGCAAACATTGGATTAGAACCCTCTCCCGATCTCGGGCTCCGGACCTAGCGAAATTTGCCGCTTTGAACCCAGTGTTGGCCACACAGGAATCCGCGTGGATGCTTAAGACCAAATCTGCCGTGAAGCCTCGCATTAGAGGGTCTACTTCCTGTAGAGCCCAGACTTTCGCACCTCTTTCCTCCAGCATGGGAATCAACAGGGCGGCTACTCCCTCGTTGATTTCCAGTTCCGTCATCAGGATTTCGCCATTGCGGTTTTCGCAGACTGCCCCCACATCCAGAACCTCGTCCCGATACCAGTGTCCAATTACCAAGCCGATAGCCCTATCAGAGAGAGGCAATCTGGGTGCCGGTGTGGTCAGAAATTGCCCTGAAAAAGTGCTGGATTCTCCAGGTTGGAGATTTGCCGTTCTGCATTAGCCGCCACTGTATCAATACGACAGCGATGATCACCACTATGATTATGCCGAGGCGCAGGCCCTTCATACCCCGTACTCCAAGCCTAATACTCCGCGAACAACCCAGGTCTGGCCGCTGCCAGCCCAGGGCTGCTCAGGACCAGCCGCAAATCTGTAATGTAAGGTCACTAAGGAGGGGCGAAAGTTTTTGCTACAATGGCTAGTCCCGTACGCGCCGGTCCTTCCATTGTAGCCCAGATAGAGTCGTGATAACGGAAGACACACGGCTTGGCCCCCGGTTGCGCGCACGTCGCGAAACGCTTGGGTTGAGTCTTGAAGACGTAGAAGCAGCTATTCGAATCCGCGCTCGCTATTTACTGGCGCTGGAATCAGACGAATGGCAGAGGTTGCCAGGTGAAGTCGTTGGCCGTGGTTTCTTGCAGAACTACGCGGACTTCCTCAAGCTCGATGGGTACGAGCTGAAACAGAAGCGCCAATCTGGGGAACTGGCCCGCCTCAATGAGGATTGGTCCAACACCAGTGCCGGCACTCAGATGCCCCCGCTGCGGGACATGGATTATCGGCCCTTGGAAGCACAGCAGGTCGGTGAATATTTCTTGACCGGGCGGGGCCCGGCCGGAGCTTGGAGACGCCTCTTGGTTACGGTGCTCGTCCTGGCTGCCATTGGTCTCGTTACTGCCGGCTTTTTTACAGATCTATATTCCGGATTCCTGTCCGGTCCGGTTCTGACCAATCTGCAAAAAGATGTCAATGCTTGGGCGCAAACTACTTATAGCCGGCTGTCGGCGGATTTTCTGGCTCCGCGTCCCGATGTACAGACCGACAACGGCGCGCAAGTGTCCGCAACGAGCCTAGCTATTGAAGTGCCACCCCCCACGCCTGTCCTACAACCTATCCCGACCAACACTCCACCACCGGCCCAAACGCCGGTGGCGGCGGGACAGGCTGAGCCCACGCCTGTACCCACACCCGTACAGGTGGACAGCGCCTTGGCTCCCGTTGACTGTGAAGTGGAAGGCATGCAAATTACCTACCCACTGGAAGGCCAGATCGTTAACGGCACCGTGTTTTTGACAGGTACCGTGGCCGTGCCAGATCAGTGGTATTACAAACTGGAATACCGCATCGTAGCCGGGGAGGGTCAGGCGCAACGGCAGGCTTTCACCTACTTTGATGGATATGTAACCTCGGTTACAGATGGTCTCCTGGGAGAGCTTAACGCTTCATCTCTGGCAAACGGAACCTATACGCTGCGCCTGACTGCTGTACAAGGTCAGGATGCAGACCCTCTAGTCTGCGATGCCACCATCATTGTTCAGAATTGACCACAATCGACACCCCGGTAGGCCGCCAGCTGTCAAGCAAGAGCCAAAGGCGTAATTACGGTCTGACCTTCTTCGTCTGTTTCCACTCTGTAGACTTGGGTAGCCCGGTCCAGCATCAGCACGCCGCGCGTGTGATCGATTTCATGTTGAAAAATGCGGGCCAGCCATCCATGAGCCTTGATGCGGATCTGCTGACCCTCGGCATCCAGGCCGCGGACGGTTACGTGCTCAGCTCGCTTAACGTCCGCCAATAGCCCCGGTAGACTCAAGCATCCTTCCTGGTCTTCAGTTTCCCCGCGCTGCTTGAGAATCTCTGGATTGAGCAGCTGATACAGCACCAACGGACTGTCCTCTTGCTCATCGTCTTCCGGGTATTCAATCACAATGGCCTGCAGATCGTGGCCCACTTGTGGAGCAGCCAAACCTACGCCTTTGTTGTCCCGCATGGTCTCCACCATTTCGGCCAGCAATTTCTGCACCTGACCATCTACTTGTTTTACTTTGCGGGCCTGGCGGCGTAACACTGCCGCGTCTTCATCCCAATCTCGCAATACACGTAGAACTGTCATAGTCAGAAGTGGATAGGTAGGGATTCACGGGTCCTGGAAAGGGACTACAGATTCTGAGATTATAAACCTGCCGCCTTCCGGCCCACACATATCCAGTTTTTTTACAAATTCCGGCGTTTCTACAGGTACCATTGTCTGCCGCAGCAGGAGCCTGAATCACCTGCTGGGCTCGAATTACTACTGAAAGAATGTCGTTCTGGGCGCAACTCGCACTGGCCACACACACGCGCAGATCCCTGCTCTGCATTGGTTTGGATCCGGATCCTGCCCAATTGCCAGCAGTCTTTGGCCCTATGACTGGACATTCCTTGGCCCCGCTGCTGGCTTGGAACAAGCAGGTCATCACAGCTACAGCAGATTGGGCCTGTGCCTACAAACCCAACCTGGCCTTCTATCTCCGTCACGGCGCGCCGGGCCTGCAGTTGTTAGCTGATACCGTGGCCGCTATTCCAGCTGAAACTCCTGTCATATTGGATGCGAAGTTTGGAGATATAGAAGCTACGGCAGCAGGCTATGCCCACTTTGCCTTTTCGGAACTGGGAGTTGGCGGGATAACTTTGAATCCACTGTTGGGCCAGGATAGCTTGGCTCCTTTCTTCGCCTATCCCGACAAAGGCTTTCTGCTATTGGCCCATACCTCGAATCCCGATGCCCGACAGATCCAGGAACTAGAAACTGGATCAGGCCCACTCCATGAGCAGATAGCTACTATGGTGCAGTCTTGGGATGGCCGTGTCGGACTGGTCGTAGGTGCTACTTTCCCGGAACAGTTGGGCCGAATACGTGAGTTGGTCCCAGATCGCTGGATTCTGGCCCCCGGTCTGGGCCGGCAAGGCGGGGACCTGGCTGCTTCTTTGGCGGCTGGCTGGAGCACAGCCCGACCCCCCAGCCTGCTTTTTAACGCCAGTTCGCGCATTGCTGTAGCCGCAGATCCTGGCCTGGCGGCTCAGAAAATTGTGGAAACCATGCGTCAGACTGTGGCCCAGATGGTGGATGCTACTCTATGAACACGCCCGCATCTATGAACACGCCCGCACAGGAATGCTTGTTTGCCCTACTCATGGAGGTGAAAGCTCTGCAATTTGGAGAGTTCACATTGGCCAGCGGCATGAAGTCACCCTTTTATCTGGACCTGCGGCTTATCATAAGTAATCCGGGCCTGCTTGACTTGAGCGGGCAATTGCTGGCGGCACAGGTGGCGGATCTTAAAGTCCAGCGCATGGCGGCTGTCCCGTATGGGGCGTTGCCGCTGGGCTCCGTGGCCGCGGTTAGGGCGGGTTTACCTTTGCTATACACTCGCAAGAAGGTCAAGAAGCATGGTGGTCAGCGCCAGGTGGAAGGCCACTTTGAGCAGGGAGATCGTGTCGTCGTTGTGGAAGATTTGGTTACGACCGGAGGCAGTCTGCTACAGGCTGTGGGACTCCTGCGCACTGCCGGCCTCGAGGTCACTGATGCTGTGGTTATGACCGAACGGGGCCCCCAAGGACGCGCAAACCTGCAATCTGCAGGCATAGAATTACGCAGAGTCTTCAGATTGCAGGACGCGTTGGCATACGCTCGGGCTACAGGCCACATCAATGGCGCTGAATTTAAGGCGGCAGAGCAGTTCGTGAGCGAGGTGCAGTAGCTGTATGGCGCAGCCCCTCAGCACTGCGGAGGTGACAGAAGCCACCAGCGTCTGGAACCACATTCTTAAGGGGTATCAGCCTACCCCCATTGCCGGAGATTTTAGCGGCAAACACATCGTGACGGTGGACCAGTTCAAACGGAATGACTTGGATTTACTTTTTGAAAGCACCATGCGATTGGAGCAGAGAATTCAGCAGCGCGATCGGGGGATTGGCGAAATCGCCCATGGCTGCATCATGGCCCAGCTCTTTTTCGAGGCCAGCACGCGTACAGATCTCTCGTTTCAGGCGGCCATCAGCCGGCTGGGAGGCAAAGCTATCGGTGCCAGCAACGGTATAGAGTTTTCCTCCGTACATAAAGGGGAAGATCTGCCTGACACAATTCGGGCAGCAGGATGCTATGCAGATGTGGTTACTTTGCGACATCCCGCAGAGGGTGCATCTGTCGTCGCAGCGCACTTTCTGGATCTGTTGCGGGAACAGATTGGGAGGGAGCCGGTTGTAATCAGTGCTGGTGATGGGGTGGGGGAACATCCTACACAGGCCTTATTGGATACATACACCATCTTCCAACAGAAGCAAGGCCTGCGAAATCTGAATATCACTATGGTAGGGGACCTGCGTTTCGGACGCACTGTCCATTCTTTAACCAAGCTGTTGTCCCTGTACGGGGATGAAGGCATCCACATCAATTTGGTCTCCCCAGCCGCCTTGCGGATGCCGCCGGACATCGTGTCTCAAGCGCAGCGAAGTGGGGTGTCAGTGCAGGAAACGTCTCATCTGAAGGAGGCTCTGTACGAAAGCGACGTCATCTACTGGACACGCATCCAGGAAGAACGGTTCGATGACCCAGAGGACTATGCGGAAGTCCGGGATGAATTTGTCCTGGTGCCGGAACTGCTGGTGCAGTCTCCCACCAACACGGTGCTTTTGCATCCTCTGCCCCGCAAACATGAAATGGGCACAGCCTGGGATCGATACAACCTGGATCTGGATCCACGTACAACCTACTTCCAGCAAATGGAATACGGCATGTATATCCGTATGAGCCTGGTGGCTCTGATCCTCGGCAAATGGGTATAGGGGAGCGATCCTTCCCACAATGTCTACTTGGCGCATTCCTGGCCCTTTGGACCCACATGTGCATCTGCGCGGTATGGACTGGGCTCACAAAGGCACCTTAACCAGTGAAACCAGAGCGGCGCTGGCAGGGGGTTTTACGGCTGTGTTAGATATGCCCAACGCAGAGCCTACTACTACCTCCCCCGCCGGGCTGAAGGCCAAGCAGCAGGCTCTACAGGGCGGCGCTGTCTGCGACTGGGGCATGTACTACGGTGTACACCCTGAAAGAAACCTAGAAACGTTTGGGGCAGCAATTCCTCATGTGGTGGGACTCAAGATCTACTGTGGAGAGACCACAGGCCATCTTTTTGTGGCGGGGGCGCAGAGAGAATCTCACTTTGCGGCCTGGCAGGAACACGGTCTTATAGCAGTCCATGCCGAAGACGAGGAAGTTGATGCAGTCTTAGCGTTGGTGCGCCGTTATCGCATTCACACTCATTTCTGTCATATCAGCACCCGTGACGAACTGGATTCTCTGCGGGCGGCCAAAGACAGCGGACTGCCGGTTTCGGTGGGGGTATGCCCACATCACCTGTGGCTAACGGCCGATGATGAATATCGGCTGGGGCCCTTGGCGTTGATGAAGCCGCCCCTCAAGTCGCGCCAGGACGTGGACTATCTGTGGCAGGGACTGAGGCAGGGCTGGGTGGATGTCGTGGAATCGGATCACGCCCCCCATACATTGAAGGAAAAGCTCACTATGCCGCCGGCATTTGGAGTGCCCGTTTCAGAGGTTCTGCTGCCATTGATGGGCACTGCTGTAGCTGATGGTCGTCTGGCTCAGGATCGCCTTGAGGAACTAGTAGTCACAGCTCCCCGGCGCATTTTCGGTATTCCCTGTCCCCCGGATACTTGGACGGAACTGGAATTCGGAGTGTCGACACAGCTAAGTGGAGCCGATATGCAGGCTTTATGTGGCTGGACCCCCTTTGAAGGACAGGAAGTAACCTGCCGCGTGGCGGCCGTACATCTGCGCGGACGGTTGGCTTTCGATGGAAAAGAGATACTAGTACCGCCCGGCTATGGACAGCAAGTGTTACAAACTTCTCGAGGCAGTCATGTCTCTACCTAAATTAGTCACTTTAGTGCGCCGCATTCTGTTGGTTACGTACGAGACCAAATACCTGTTCTTGCGTTATGCTCTCTTCCGGCTTCAGGCCAACACTAGCCACGAACTGGTGCACGACCTTCTGGAACGCTGGGACGACAACTCCTTACTCCAGATCTGTCTGCGACGATTAGGGCTTTTCCTGCGTCCTACAGCGCCGGTCCGGGTAGGCGGTGTGGATTTGCCGCAGCCCTTCATATTGGCCGCCGGTTGGTGCAAAGGCCAAGGATATGACAACGAAGTGCGAGCTCTGGCCACCGTGATACGGGACGGCAATCTTCTGCCTGGATGGAGGACCTTGCCACACTTGGTAGGACCCGTGGAGTTTGGCTCCTATACCCGCTGGCCGCGGCAAGGAAATCAAGGGCGCACAATGTGGCGGTACCCCGCTGCTGCAGGTTTGGGCAATCGCGTGGGGCTGCGCAATCCCGGTATTCGAGCAGTGGCCTCCTTCCTGGCTCTGCATCGGAAACTGCTACCCGAGATCTGGGGCCTCAATCTGGCGGCTTCCCCCGGCGTGGAAGATCCTAAGGTGTTGCGTTCCGAAATCATTGAATCATTGGTATATCTGGAAGATGCCCGCATCATGCCGGACTGGCTGACCCTGAATGTGAGCTGTCCCTCCAATGATGAGGGTACGCCGGAATTGCAGCAATCAGAGGAATACATGCGGGGCCTCTTGGATGGGGTCCGAGCTGCTGCTCCTTCCCAACTGCCTATCTGGCTCAAAGTCAGCCCCTGCCTGACGTCCCGCCAATATGACCAGATTTTGCTGTTGGCGGTGGAATATGGGGTGAAGGCTATAGTCGCTACCAATACCCGCCAAGAAAAGGAAGAGGCGGACGGCTCCACTTGGGGCTCCAGCGGTGGACTTCTGACGTCCGATGCCAGGGAGGCGATAATTAAATTGGTGACGTTGCAGCGCATGCATCAGATTTCGATTGACATCATAGCCAGTGGCGGTATTGGAAAGGGGCGAGACTTGCGCATCTTGTCACAATTGCAGGTAAAGGCCTGGCAATACAGTTCCGCCTTGGTCTACCGCGGTCCTCTGGCAGCTACCTTGATTTACCGGGAAGCCCACCCCGCGACGCCGTAGGCGCTTTCCCAGGTCCAAATACCCATGTTAGGTCGACTTTATCGCGGCTCACTTACGCTTTACCTGGCTGCTGCCTGGATCTGGATAGTGCTCTGGAAGACTGTTGGAGACCGCAATGGATTGCTCTATTTGGTCAACAGTCTGTCCTTTTGGATTCTCAGCGGGGCCTGGTTGACAGGCTGGTTACGCTTCGGCTGGTCCTCACCTTGGTGGGCTATGCTTTGCGGCGAAATCATGGGTCTGGTGCTTCTGCGCCACTACCATTGGATGCTGTGGCGTAAGTTGCCTCAGCCAGATTCCTCCGATAAGGAGGCGGCCCGTCGTCCTGAAATTCGAGTTATGACGGCCAATCTCTTGAAGAAAAACAATAATCTGGAAAACATGCGGAAACGCCTAATCCAGCATGAGGTGGACATCGCCGTTTTCCAGGAGGTGAATGCCAGCGCGCTGGCGGGGCTCTTCCACCCCTTGCGGGAAGAACTGCCTTACCAGTATTGGATGGCCCATCTGGGCACTCAACTGGGTCTGGGAGTGATCTCCCGTTATCCAATGGTCTTGGAGCATCGGCGCAGCCTGGGTCTGGGTGGCCCCTTTTATTTGCGTCTGCGGGTGCACGTCGGTTCTCAGTCCCTGCTCCTGTATAACGTACATCTGATTTCCCCGCTGTTCGGGTCGCCACCGGTGCGTCTGAATCCGGCTTTGCGCCAGCGCAATTTTCAGGTGCGTTGCCTGCTGGCTGATGCACAAACGCAGGACAGTCCGGTACTGCTCATGGGGGATTGGAACACTACCGAAGGCTCTGATATCTACAAACAGGTAAGTAGCATATTTCAGGATGGATGGGCTACGGCAGGGCTGGGACCCGGTTGGACCTGGCCTCACAACCTGGAGCCCTATTTTAGGTTTAAGGCCCGCCCGGTCTTGCGCCTGGACCATTCCTTCTGCTCTCATGACCTGGAAGTGCTGGCCGCACAGGTTTTACCCGTCAAAGGGGGATCGGATCACTCCCCTCTGTTGCTGAAATTGCGGTTGCCGGCAGTGAGCGATTGATGTGCCCGCCCCTGCTTCTGTTTCTCTAAAGAGGTATTTGCTGGTCCTGGCTTTTTGTGCCGGGGCCAGTGCACTGGGTTTAGAACTGGCGGCTGCCCGCTTGTTGGAGCCGTGGTTTGGAAACAGCCAGCCAGTGTGGGCGGCTCTTATTTCACTGGTTCTAGCTTTCCTGGCCGGAGGTGCCTGGCTGGGAGGCAGATGGGGAGATCGATTTCCGGCCCTGCCGCGCCTGTTGGTGACAGTCATCGCCGCCAGCTTCCTGATTAGTCTTGTGCCCATCATAGCCCCGGTTGTCCTAAGGGCTACCGTACAGGACCTGCTGGCCTTTGAACCGGGCCTGCTTCTGGCCGCAGGCCTGGTGTTGGTAACTCTGTTGAGCCTACCTGTGCTCCTGCTGGGAGCTGTAACGCCCTGGGCCATCCGTATAGCTCTGCCTGCTACGGAAGGTCAAGGACAGACTGTAGGTCAGATTTATGCTGCTGCCACGTTGGGCAGTATTGCAGGCACTCTGGCTCCCGTACTGTGGCTGATTCCAGCGTTCGGTACTCGGTGGACCTTCCATCTGCTTGCTCTGTTCCTACTGTCGGCCGCAATGGCCGGTTTGCTATGGTTACCCGGCAGGCGCCGGCAAGTTGCCATCTTGGCTCTGAGCGTCTTGCTTTGGTCATTAGGATGGCCAGTCTGGGCGGACACGGGGTCGGTACGAGGGCTGGGCAGTGAAACCGCCGCGGGCACGCTGGTCTTCGAAGATGAGAGTAAATACAACTACATTGCTGTGCGGCAGCTTGGATCCGAGACTATTCTCAAACTAAACGAAGGCGTGGGCATTCATAGTGTGCACCACCCGGACAGTGTGTTGAGTCGCGGTATCTGGGATTACTTTCTGCTGGCGCCCTGGTTTGCGTCCCAACCTGCGGATCCGGCGACAGCTGATGTGCTGCTGGTGGGTCTGGCCGGCGGTACGGTCAGCTCGCTCTGGTCCGACATTTATGGTCCCGCCCCCATCACCGGTATCGAACTGGATCCCCAGATTCTGGAAGTGGGGTACACCTACTTCGATATGGGTCGGCCCAACCTCACTGCCATTGCCGCGGACGGTCGCCGCTGGTTGCAGGCTCAACCTGACCATCGCCAGTGGGATATGATCGGTATTGACGCGTACCGGGTACCCTATATCCCCTTCCATCTGGCTACAGTGGAATTTTTTGCTCTGGTCCGTAGCCATTTGACTCCTGCGGGCGTGGTGGCCATCAATGTGGGCCGCATTCCCGGGGATCAGACGCTGGTGGACAGTTTGGTGGCGACCATGCAGGCCGTCTTTCCAGCAGTGTTCATTCTCAATGAACCTGTCCCGCCCGGCACCATGGGTAACGCGTTGGTCATAGGACTGGCTCAACCTGCGGACCTGGAAGACTACAGACGACAAATGCAATTCCTCCCTCTCACGTATCCACAGATCTTTCGGGATTTCGCCCAAGCCACTGCTACCCAGGCTGCCGCGGCTGTTGTTGCTTCTGACCTCGTACCTTTGTCCGATGATCGAGCCCCCATTGCCCGCATCGTGCATCGCATTGTGTGGCGTTTTCTGCAGGGCAGTTGATGACCGCCGGCAATTCCGACGCACGGAATGTATATGGACATTCCCGCCAGGCCACGGCCCGGCTGGCGGAACCCGATTCCTGGCCCTTGGCCCTGAACCAACGGCACCAGGCAGATGGGCTCCACCTACTTCGGCAATTGCCAGAGGCGTCTTTGCCTTTGTGCTTTTTCGATCCCCAGTACCGAGGGGTACTGGACCAGCTGCAGTACGGCAACGAGGGCCAGACCCGCGGGGCCCGGCGCAGTGGTCTGCCGCAGATGAGCATCGACGTGATCAAGCAGTTTCTGACTGAGATTGCCCGTGTGCTGATCCCTTCCGGGCATTTGGCCCTCTGGGTGGACAAGTTTCATCTCTGTACGGACGCAGCCCAGTGGCTGACTTCGGCCCATCTGCAGGTGGTGGATCTGATCACTTGGGATAAGGTGCGCATGGGCATGGGGTATCGTACGCGCCGGCAGGCGGAGTATTTGGTTATCGCCCAAAATCCGCCCAAGCGCGCCAAGGGTATTTGGCAACGTCATGATATTAGGGATGTGTGGTCGGAAAAAGTGGATAGTCAAGGTGTACATGCCAAGCCGATAGAACTGCAGGCTGCCCTGATTACTGCCGTGACAGATCCGGGGGATGTAGTGTTGGATCCCGCGGCTGGCAGCTACTCCGTACTCACAGCCGCCTTGCAGTCAGAACGCCGGTTTCTGGGTTGTGACATAGTGAATGACACCTGATCCAGGTTCCCTGTCCCTCGAGCCGGAAAACACGAGACCGGAGGTAATTCGCCTCCGGTCTCTCTTTATACTTGGAAATATGATCAATATTGTGTTTATAATAGGAACATATGATTATAATATAAGTATTAAAGTACAAATATTATGTAATTAAGCAAGAGGGTTGTCATGCAGATTGCTTGTGTCCTCATCACCCATCTGGAAGCCAAAGTTGAGTTGCGCCGTCATCCGCAATTGCAGGGCAAGCCGGGTTTGATCATTGCACGCGGTACGCGGCGCCCCCAGGTCCTGGATTATTTACCATCAACCCAGGGCGTGGCTGTTGGCATGACACTGGAACATGCACTCTCTCATTCACCCACTTCTCACATTTTGGATGCTGATGTTCCATATTATCACAAGGTGTTTGCACAGGTACTGACGGCCTTGCAGGGCGTCAGTGACCGGGTAGAAGGCGCGGAATTGGGTATGGCCTTTCTGGATGTGGCGGGGGCCGCCAACCTGTATGGAGATGTGGCCGGTCTGGAACGGGCTCTGCTGGAAGCCATGCCACCGGATTTGAATGCTCGTATCGGGCTAGCGGAGGGTAAATTTCCGGCCTATATGGCAGCCCGGTCGGCACAGCCGCTGCAGGCCGTGACTATGCCGGCAGATACTGCGGCTTTTCTGGCTGCCCAACCCATCAGCCTGCTGCCGTTGGCCGCTGAGATCCGGACCCGCATGCATCGCTTTGGGTTGTACGCCATGGGGGATGTGACGCGTCTTTCCCGCCGGCTGCTGCAGGATCAGTTCGGGTCGGCTGGCAAGCTGGCCTGGGAGCTCAGTCACGGCTGGGATGACACTCCCTTGCAGCCGTTGGCGCACAACACCAATATCGTGGAGGGGATGGCCATGCCCTTTCACACTACCTCTGTAGAGGCCCTGCAGGCGGCTCTGGATGTGTTGCTCAAGCGGGCCTTTGCCCGACCCTGGATGCGCGGCCGTTGCACTGGCCAGGTGGATGTCTCCTGCGTGTTGAGCGGAATGCCGGCCTGGGAACACACCTTTCACATCCATCCCGGAGCCCAGAACTGGGAGCAGGCTGCCTACGTGATCGGCACCCAGCTGGAAACGGATGTGCCGGAGGCCCCCATAGAGGAAGTGACGCTGACCCTGTCCCATTTCACCATGGCGGGTGGCCTGCAGATGGGCCTCCTGGATAAGGCTCCGGACGACCGCAAGCAGCGGTTGGAAGAGGTGGAACGACGGCTGGCTACCCGTTTCGGGGGTCACGCGCTCTATCAGGTGGTGGAAGTAGCCCCTTGGCATCCAGCTCCGGAAAGGCGATCTTTACAGATTTCCCTGGATACCACTGGCCAGGATGCCATCAAGCCGGTTGCAGTCCCTACGCCGGTGGCGGTGCGAGAAGGGGCACAACGGCAACCCGTGGCTGTGCAGATCAAGAAGCGGTGGCTGGATGTGGCCGCTATTTCGGATCGCTGGACTTTCGATCTGTGGTGGCTGCCACAGCCGCTGACTCGCACCTATTACGAAGTGGTTTCCGGAGATGGCAGGCATACTACGCTGTTTCGGGACCAGCAGGACGATTGCTGGTATCGCCAGAACGCCTAGCCGCAAGATGACTGCTGTCTACGTGGAACTACACGCCAAGAGTTTCTATTCCTTTGGAACTGGGGCCGCCCACACGCATGAGCTACTGGCCCAGGCTCAGCAGTATGGCTACCATGCGCTGGCCCTGACAGACACCAATCTGTGTGGTGCCTTGGAGTTTGCCCGGCAGGCCAATGCCATGGAACTGCAGCCCATCACGGGTGGTGAACTCACTCTCACTGACGATACCCGCCTGACCTTGCTGGCCCGGTCTCGGCGCGGGTATGCTCATCTCTCGCAGCTCTTCACGCGGGCTAATGCCCAGGATCGGCAGGAGCCACGCCTGGACCCAGTGCATCTGCCAGCCTACGCTGAGGATGTGATTCTGCTGACCGGTGGTCGGCAGAGCCGTCTGAGCCTACTGGCCCAGCAGGAGCAGACCGGGGCGGCTCGCCGTCTGTTGCGGGAGTACCGGGACTGGTTTGGACCTGATGGGGTCTATGTGGAACTGCAGCAGAACTTCGCTCAGGGCGACACCGAACGGAATCGGGCTCTGTACCAGTTGGCGCGGCTAGAAGGAGTGCCGGTGGTGGCCACCAACGATGTGCATTACCACCGGGCGGAGCGGTTTCGGCTGCAGAATGTGTTGGCCGCGGCCAAGCGCAACACCACGCTGGATCAAGCGTTGCGATATATCACGCCCAATCCCCATCTCTGTCTGAAGTCTCCGGCGCAAATGGCGCGCCTGTTTCGACACTGCCCCGAAGCCATTGCCAACACGGAGCGGATCGCACAGCAGTGCCAGTTCAATCTGGATGTAAATCTGAATTACATGCTGCCGGCCCCGGAACTGGCCCCCGGGGATACGCCCATCCAGTTCCTGCAACGGCTGTGCTACAAGGCCGCACAGTACCGCTATGGGGCAATTACACCGCAAGTGGAATCCCGGCTGCAGGAGGAGTTTCATCTGATTGAACATCACGATCTGGCGGGTTTTCTACTGCTTTATCGGGAAATCGTGCAGATCGCGCAGACCATCATGGAGGAGCAGGGCATGGTCCATCCGGATACACCGCGCGAGGAACGGTTGCCCGGCCGGGGCCGTGGTTCTTCGGTGGCTTTGCTGGCGGGGTATCTGATTGGCATCAGCCACGTGGATCCCCTGAAATGGGGACTGACTCTGGAACGGTTTATCGCTGAAGATACGAATCAACTGCCAGATATCGATTTGGATTTTCCGCGCGGGCTGCGGGACGAATTGATTTTGCGAGTGCACGAGCATTTCGGACCGGAATTTGCGGTGCTTACGGGCGCAATCATGACCTACACCGCGAAGGGCATCATTCAGGATCTGGGCAAGGCTCTGGGTCTGCCCCGGGAGGAACTTACGCATCTGTCCAAGCAACTTTCTTCCCGGGACGGGCATCATCTGCGGGAGGAAATGCTGGCCATGGCTGCCTTCCGGGACCGGGTGGAGGCTCCGGGCTGGCGGGAACTGGTGCAGTTGGCTCCGCAACTGATGGGTGCTCCCAAACTGTTGAGCCAGCATGTGGGGGGTCTGATACTGAGCAGTTCCCCTATTTCCGAAATGGTACCGATCCGGGCGGGAGCTATTCCCGGCCGCTACATCATGGATTGGAACAAGGACAGCGTGGCCGATGCCAACTTTGCCAAGATTGATCTGTTATCCCTGCCGGTGTTGGATCAGTTAGAAGAGGCCTTAAACCTGGTCCAAGTGCGTTGTGGCTACCGACCGGACCTGACCCAGATCGATCCTGACGATCCGGCAGTGTACGACCTGATCAATGAGGGCCGTTCCAAGGGTGTGTTCCTGCTGCAGTCACCGGCGCAACTCAAGCTAGGGCAGCGGCTACTGTCCCGCAACTTGCTGGATCTGGCGTATCAGGTGGCTCTGATCCGGCCCGGGGTGGGTATGCAGGGCAGCGCCGTCTCCCAATTTGTGGATCGATACCGGCACGGCGTGGAGTGGGATTACGATCATCCGCTGGAAAAGCGGGCCTTGGAGCGGGGCTACGGGATTATCGTGTGGCAGGAGCAGGTCGTGCAGCTGATCAAGGACGTGGGGGACATGACTGCAGCACAGGCGGATGAGGTACGGCGGGCCTTCAGTCGCAGCAATAACAGTCATCTGATTGAAGCGCATAAGGAACGGTTCATGGTGGGGGCTTTGCGCCAGGGGGTGTCTCAGGAAATAGCTCTGAAGATTTTCGACAAGATCAACGGACACTATATGTTCCCGGAGTCCCACAGTCATGCCTTTGGTATTACGGCGTACCAGGCCGCCTGGCTGAAATGCTATTACCCCTTGGAGTTCTTTGTAGCCCTGATTAACAACCAGCCTATGGGCTTTTATCCGATTGAAACCCTGAAGCAGGATGCCCGGCGGTTCGGAGTGCCTTTTTACAACCCGTGTGTCAACCGCAGTGAAGTGCAGTGTATGCCGGAAGCAGGGGGGGTACGGTTGGGACTGAAACTGATCAAGGACGTGGGACCCGCGGCGACCCAGCAGATTGTGGCAGAGCGGGACCTACACGGGCCTTATACCAGTCCCAGTGATCTGGTACGCCGCATTGGTTTGGAGTCTCAGACGCTGTTGTCACTGGTGCAGGCTGGTGCCTTTGATGCTACCCATCCAAATCGGCGGGTGGCCCTATGGAATGCAGGTCTGACTCCACAGCCGGGACGCAGGGGCCAGGCGGCTTTGGCTCTGCAGTCGGACCGCGGGACACCTCCCTTGTCTGACTTTACGGACTGGGAAAAGATGGCGGGAGAGTACAGCGTGATGGGCCTGTACCCCAAGGGCCATCTGATGGAGTTCATGCGGCCCCGTTTCAGCAAATCGGTGTTGAAGGCGCCTGAAGTGGAAGAGGTGCTGGAAGGTGAGACTGTAATGGTAGCTGGCTGGCCCATTGCTCGTCAGCATCCTAGAGGGCGGGCAGGCACCGTGTTTGTAACGCTGGAGGATGAGGAAGGGGACATTCAGATCCTGCTGTGGCCACAGGTCTTTGAACGTTGTCGCCAGGCTTTACGCAGCCAGGTGATCCTGGCCAAGGGGGTGATCTCCCGCTGGGATGGGACAACCACTATCATCACGTCAGATGTACGGGCAGTTGCTACCCAAGTGCAGATGCCGGGGAGCCATGACTGGCACTAACCGCATGGGGATCAAGTTGGGTCCCATAAGTGAAACTCTGAAAAAAGTGGGGAACGAGAGAGTGACCCCACGGCCGAACTGACCCAGAAGAATCAAGCTGGAGAACCAACTTCAATGGCACCAAGTCAGTAATACAATCAAAGGTAAGGTCAGACGCCAGTGAGAGAAGAGACTTCAGATGAGTGAGATTCAAAAAGAGCGTTGGGAACTGCGTTTAGAGAATTTCGGAAAGGCTCTATATCAGTTACAGAAAGCATGCGACCAGGAGTTTTATACAGACCTTGAAAGATCAGGACTGGTTAAGACTTTCGAATTTTCATATGAGCTTGCATGGAAAACCTTGAAAGATCTGCTTTCCTATGAAGGCTATGATGCTGAAAGTCCAAGAGCGGTATTTCGCCAGAGCTTTGAGGCCAGATACTTGGAAGAGAACGATTGTGAGACGTTTATAGATGCATTGAACAAACGCAACAGACTGAGCCACACGTACAATGAAACATTGGCTCAGGAGGCGGAAGAACTGATTAAATTTCGTTACCTCCCCATATTGCTCAAGTTACACCAAAAGCTCGAAAGTAAACGTGCCAGATGAACGCCAGTCTGAAAGAAACATACCGTACCGCGATTGTTGGCGTCTTAGCATCAAACGAAAAGGTAGAGCGAGCAGTACTATTTGGTTCGCGGGCCGTACAAAGTCAAAGGTCCGCCTCTGATGTCGATCTTGCACTGTTTGGCGACCAATTGGACCTTACAGATTTGGCCCAAATGTCCGCTGCGTTGGAGCATCTGACCGTTCCTCAAAAAGTTGACTTACTCCTTTTCAATACTGTTGAAAACCAAGCGCTGCGGGATCACATCGTGAAGAATGGCATCGAATGGTACAAGCGGATAGGCGACTGAGGACCATGAATCGTTATATGAGTCCAAAGCACCTTAATCGAAACGTCCGCCAGTTCGCCCGCAGCTACATGATCCAAGAGATCAGTACCATCGAGGGGCACTTCGCGTACCGTGCTTTCGTTGGCGTCTACGGTCCAGCGCCGGGATTGAGGTCTTGACTCTGCCGAGGGTGCTTGAACCCAAGGCAATGAATGGAAAAGAATGGAGTCTCCTGCTCCTGCTATCCGTCCTGTGGGGAGGATCCTTCTTCTTTGTCGGGATAGCGGTGACCGAACTGCCACCTCTGACGGTCGTCTTAGCCCGCGTGGGGTTCGCAGCGCTGATCCTCTTGGGTCTACTGCATGTGCTTGGCCATTCCCTTCCCCGGGGACTGTCCGCGTGGACTCCGTTTTTGATTATGGGCCTGCTCAACAACGTGCTGCCTTTCAGCTTCCTGAGTACCGGACAGACCATGGTCAGCGTGGGCCTAGCAGCAATCATCAACGGTATGACGCCGCTGTTCACTGCCTTGTTGATGGCATTGTTCCGAGAGGAGCGGCTGACAACTTTCAGGATGGTTGGCGTGCTGTTGGGAGTTGCAGGCGTGGTGTTCATAAGCCGCCCCTCTGTGGCGACGGCAGACACGCGGTTACTTGGGATCGGGCTATGCCTCGCCGGTTCGCTGAGCTACGGCTTCTCCGCGCTGTGGGGACGTCGGCATTTGACCCGAGTTGTGCCGTTGCAGGCGGCAACCTGTCAACTGCTGTCCTCGACTCTCATCATGGCAATACTGGTCGCGATTGTAGACCAGCCTTGGAATCTACCCGCGCCAACCGCCAGGACGTGGCTCGCCCTTGGTGGTCTTGCCCTGTTTGGAACGTCCATCGCCTACATCGTATTCTTCGAAATCCTTACGCGAGCGGGGGCCAGCAACGTAATGCTGGTCACACTACTGATCCCGGTGACGGCGCTGCTGCTTGGAAACCTGTTCCTCGCCCAGCCGTTCTTCGGGCAAGAGTTATTCGGGGCCGGAGCCATTGGCTTGGGCTTGTTGTTCATCGACGGTCGGCTTCCACACAAAGTGGGGCGTACGCTATGGTTGTCAATTCGATAGAGCGCATATAAGCCTGTGCAGCCCGCGTTCTGTATAGATAAGGTGTCTGAAGGAGTGTGGGCATTCGAAACCCTCCGACCTGTGGGGCGAACCCGCGGCCTGTCCGGTAGACGCTAAAGATCTCTCAGCCTCGCCTTCGCTGAGCTTGTTTCTTCTTTCCGGGGTGTCAGTCTAACCTGTCGGATTACATGTCAGTGGTAGTTCCCAGGTCAACTATTTCGCACAAAGTAACTGATGTTAGCCAGCCTTCCGCTAAATTTTCAGAATGTGCTCCGCAAAGGCTTTGAGGGCTTCTGGTAGAAGAAATTCCTCCTAGCTTCTTCGTCGAACAGTGGAAGCCGCCTGCTTATCTGGCATATTCCCCGACTGCTCCACCTGTGATAGGGAATGAGCGTAAAGGGAACGGGGATCTGGCATTCCTCCCTGTCCTCTTCGTACAAGAGTAAGCGTGATTCCTCCATGGGAACTTCCTGCCCAACCCATAACTCCGCGGAGACACTCTACCTGAGACCTGGGAATGCAAGATGCCCCTGGTACTTGAAGGAGCCCAGCTACCAGCCCCACTTTTCCCAGTTTGCCGCGGCCGCACGGATATCACGAATTTACCAGGAAATCCAGTAGCGAGAAGCGCGGACGTTTCAGTAGTGTTAGTAAGTAGGAGTTGCACACGATCGGTCTACGCCGCTGACCCTAGATATCGCTGATAGGTGCAGACTCAGCTGCTCTTGGTAGGTTACATAGGCAGCGCCAAAACCAGATTGCAATTTCAGATCGCGGCCGTCGTATCTAATTTCATTCTTGAATCCCACCACAGACGGCCCCGCATCCCTAAATTCTCTCGAGAGGTATAGTGCGCTGAACGGAGATCGCCATGCCCTCACAGAATATATGCAGGTTCCTGTAAGTGAGGTCCAACTGAATTTAGGTCTCATACGCAGGCAAGGAATTGCTGAAATTTTCCCAATTCATCTCGCCGTTCAAGGATTTCCCTAGAAGTGATTAGCCCGCTCTAGACAAGGGATTCTAGACTGATATCTTTGCGAGGAAAATGCTTATTGCTGTGGGGAAACCCACTTAGAGCATAGTCTATTTTTCTGATTTGATGTTTCTGATAAAGCAGTCTTGACTTTGGTATTTTCATCCTAAAGTGTTGGATGGTATTGAGCTGAAATGGGATCGTCCGGATTGCTCCTGCAAATCAAAGAGTCTACTGGTCCTGAATGGCCTTTAATTCCAATAGTATGGAATTGTAGAATTGTAGAAAGGTTTCTTTCCTCAGACTCCGTTAGCCAAGAGATGTTTTCAAAGCTTGTGGTATGTAATATCGATGCATCCTGTTTGTTGAATGCGCCCGGTATCTTTAGAAAGGTCTACTTGCAGTACAAGCCGAACAACTAGAAGCGTGAAGCTCCGAATGTTGCCTCAACAATCCACAGCAATTAAATGAGATCTCCAATCTCATGTGACACGACTTCGTGCCCCCGCGCAACTAAAAACGAAAAGCTCTATCTTAGAACGGACAGGCGATAAGACAATCCATCAATGGAAAAGGATAACCTTAATAGTTGCTGCGTTTATTGATGTACCAGCTCGAAATGGAGACAGTCAGCTGTATCTAGCCTCTCTAGTGGAAGGTGTTCCCCACACACGCGGGGGATGAATCCGGGAGAGGACCTTAACGCTGTTGAGGTCTTTTTTGGGCCCCGTATGGGCCTGTTGGAGTTAGCTGATGTTTTGGTCAAATACCGCCCCTAAATGACAGCGGAATCCGGTGCAAAGGAGTGGGTCGCTGGTCGGAGTACAATTAACCTCTCAGGGCGGCGCAGAAGAACACTCTCGATCCTTTCGATCCTCTCGATCCTCTCAAACTTGAGAGGTGTAGCATGGAGAAGGTACAAATTATCAACAAGACAGCACACGACCACATAGGAATTGCTGGCATTGATCATAAGCACGCGGACGCGATAGCGTCCGTCATACCAGATTGGACGTTGTCTGCCACGAAGGCAGATCTGAGCTGAAAAGCTCGCTAATCCGCTGGATGGCCCTGTTGCTGGCAGCCCCGGTGCTAGTTTCAATGATAGTGTCTTCGTTGCTGCGTTTGTCTGCAAGTGGAAGCGGCCGCCGGCTGGTTCCATGATCTCTCCCGCATCGACGCCCTATGCCAGAAACCCAAACCTACTTAAGACAGTGGCTGGTGTTGGCCTGCGTCTGGCTGGCTGTGGCTGGATGCACCTCGACGCAAATCGCGTCCAACGTCACGCAAGCCGCGATTATGGGCAACCCCATGGCAGCAAAGAAATGCCTGACTGAGGAGGATGGTGCGTGTTGGATTTACGCCCACTGGCACGATGCCCAGTTTTTTTGTAAGGCGGCGCTGGAGGGGATTGTGCCCAGGCCTCATCGCTGGGAGGAAACCCCCAGCACAGAGCCTTTGGTGGCCTTCCTGGATCCCAAAGGCATAGTTATCCCAAGCGCGGGCGCACCGGCATTCTACGATGGGCGCTGGTGGGACCGGGCGCAAGGACAAGTCATTTTGCGTGGGGCCTACGACTTGCAATCCCGTTCTGGGCTTACTAATTGGACGCCTTGGGCCTATTCCTGCATCTACGACACCTTTCGCTACGAAGTTCTGAATGTGTCAGTGGAACCGCCCCCGCCGGTACATTCTTAATTTGTCCCACAGCCATACCATTAATTTTCAATGTCAGGGTTACCGCGTTTTTTCCTTGGCTTCAACGCGTTTCCGTCGATTACCTTTGCCCATGCACCAGAAGGGCAGAAATTTATCTAGGTGAGCTCTACACACGGAGATATATAGGATATCGAGCTGTGAGTAATCCGACTAGGGCGATGGACAACCATAAGCGAGGGTGGAACAGCTATTTGAGCTTTAGCCTTTGAAAGTCTGCTTAGATTAATTGTTTATGGGTAGCCACACACTCATCTGACTCATTCCCCGATTGTTCCACGTGTAATAGGGAATGAGCGTAATCGGAATGGACTGCGGCTCTTCGTTCTTGGCTTCCTCGTACAAAGTCACAGGCGAATCTTTTAGGCGAAGGCCCGGCCCCTTCAAGGTAACCACATCTCCCAGAGCCCCTTGCTCTCGGCAGGGCTCCAACTCACCTATGCGTGAAACGTATATCTCCGTGATCTTGTCGATATCGTCTAAGTCGGCTGTCTCGGCACAGTACACTATCGGCCCTCTGGCAAAAGCCACATGATTCCTGGCTTCTTCCACCTTGGGATGGGCCGCTAAGCGACGCGTCTTCATGGGCAGATTCAGCCTGATGTAGTCTCCCGCCAGCCAGTGGCGCTGAATTCGATGGAAAGTTCCTGCCTCCGCGGATTCAGCAACCCCGTCATTCACAACCGCAGTAGCATCAGTGGCCCAACCTGGAATTCGTAAATAAATGGAGGTGAATTCAGAAGGGGCATCCAACACATTCAGAATTACTGTACCGTCCCACGGATAGTCTGTTTCCTGCTGGACATGGATCTCCCGTTCACCCCCCACATTGCATTTGGCTTCGCTCGATCCGTAAAGCAATACCCACAGCTCAAGTTCTCCTAGGCCGTACGCCCATTCGTGCAATGACGCCAAAGTCCGCAACACATTGGGCGGGCAGCAATAGCAGTGAAAGTCTGCCCAACGTTGGAAATAATCTTGGCTTAACAGAACATGGTCATCCCCATACCAGCGCAGGGGGTTCGTGTAACAGAAACGCAAGCCGTCCAAACTCATACCGGACAATACGCTGTTGAATAGGATCAGTTCCATATTGTCGGCATATTGGGATTCGCCGGTCAAACGCAGCATGCGCAGGGCCCACATAGCCTGGGCAATGTTCGCGCAGGTTTCGTTGTAAGCCGTGGCGTTTGGGAGTTGGTACTCCAGCCCGTAGGCTTCGTGGACTTGAGTGCGCTGGGCCCGTGGCTGTACAGCTTGGGATCCATCTCCACCCGCTTGGTTGAACAGCTCCGGACGCATGGAAACACCGAAATGCAGTGCGGAAGTGCCTCCCGTTACATACATTTTGGATTTGACCACATTGTCCCAAATAGCCTCTAAAGCGTTTCCCAATTCGGGGTCAATTCGTTCAGATAGGAAATCAGATGCTCCGCAGTATAGATAAGCGGAAGTCACCGCATGTCCCACCGCTGAGGTTTCATGACGGAGCGGCAGAAGGCTCTGATTCAGATCCGTGCCCCCGACCTGGGACCCGCGCATGTCAACGAAAGTGGCTGCCAGGTCGAGATACCGAGTTTTACCTGTATCTCGATATAAGTCGACCAATCCCATGATCTGGGAGGGATTAAAGCCGAAATGAGCCAATTCAGGAGGCCGGGGAGCAAAGACGTCGTGCAGGTAATCTCCCAGCTTGCGCGCCACTTCAAGGAAAGTGCTTGAGCCGGTGATTCGATGGTGTGTGACCGCGGCCGTAATTAGGTGTCCCATGTTATAGAGTTCGTGATACCTCAAATCTTCCCAGCGTTGCTTGTCCGTCAGCTGGATTTGCGTACAGATGTATCCGTCTTCTTCTTGGGCATCGGCAATCTTGCCGATAAGGGAGTCCAGCTTTGTGCGAATGGCCTCGTTACCCGTCATGCAGTAGACATGCGTAATGGCCTCCATCCATTTGTAACAATCCCCATCTCCCCAAGAAGTTCCTTCGTGAGAACCTAGCATCTTGCCCGCCACCTTGTCGAAGTTAAAAAGGGAAGCACCGTTCGGGGTTTCCCACAGAATCTGTTCCATTGCGTCCAAGGCAGAGTCTCGGCAGAGCGCGAAACGATCCCCCCAAAACCCTCCTTGCCAGCAAACGGAGCCGGAAGGCAGGGGATGATTACGTAAATTAGGACTTACATGCATAGTGTCTAAGATCCTAGTGTTACAGGCAAAGCGGAGTGTCTTTTCAGTAGTTGTAATGGGTTTGCCGCGGGAAGTCTTGGAAGCAAAGGATTTCATTCCAACCCCTCTCCATTAAACGGTAGTACGTTTCTACTGGAATGATAAAGAGCTGAGGAAGAAATTAGAGACTGTCGGCAATTGCAAAGCTAGAGTGAATCTATTTCTGGTATTAGGGTAGACAAGGGGGTAACAGGAGCCGCACCTACGAATCTAATAGCAAGGAGTGGTTTGGCCAAGTGCTGACTAATGTGTTCGTTGAAACTCCCCATGCAGGGAAGACTAGCCAGAGATAGTGGTATGGTCCAGAAAGAGAGTCGATGACGGGCAGGCCGGTTCCAGCAGGAGTTCGCCGAAGAGCAAAATAAAGGTTGAAGGCGCACTAGGTTAGTTGCATTTTCTTTCTACCCAAAAGTCAGTGGCGAAAGTTTGGAAAGGGGATCGGCTTAGATTAGCGCGGATACTTCAAATGGTCGCTTTGCAAGTTGGTCTCCAATCGAATGGGCCACTATTGAGCAGACGGAAAAGCCATTCCTCGATATATTCCGATTGCCCCATTTTTTGCTCTATGTCGATCATCTCGTTTCACTACGGAGGAGTGGTGAGGGGGAAGTTGCTCCACATTCGCAGATCAACTAGGAATCCGTAGAAAATACGATACAATTCTCTAAATTTGTGAAAAGCTTCGCGAGGAGCTGTACCCACGATGACTGCTCTCAAATTAGCCTCAACTGACGACCTTCTTAGGGCGCTCGACCAAGATCAAGAATTTCGCAGCCAAGCGCGCGGCCAACTCTTGACCGAAGAATTGCTTCAGTTACCCGGGCGTTTTGCGCAGTTTGCTGAACACCAAGAAGCTTTTAATGAAGCACAAAGGGAAATAAATCAAAGTTTCGAATCAGCTTTCAAAGACTTAATTGAGATCACGCGACGTAACAGCCTCAACATAGAGCGACTGACAGAAGCAACGCAACGCAACAGCGACAATATAGACAAATTAGCCCGAGATGTCACTCGAATTAACAACAGCATAGGCGAACTTAAGGGCAATGTTGCTCGCCGTGCCCTCAACTGGCACTTCGGCTACATTGCGGAAGACATGGGTTATCGACTCGTCAACACTGTCACTCGGAACGAACGCTGGGAGATGGCACACCACCAAGATATTTCGGACATTCCGCTGGGACAGCGACGCAGCTTTTACGAGGCAGATCTCGTCATGGAAGTGGCCGACACGGATGGGGCCACCCATTACATTGCAGTCGAGGCGTCTTACACGGCAGACACGCGCGACACAGAAAGGGCCATGCGAAATGCCGAATTCCTGACGCGGTTTACAGGCTGCCCAGCACACGCTGCGATTGCCAGTCGACAAAACGACTACACTATCCGACAGCTTATAGAAGACAAGGCCCTATTCTGGTACCAGTTGACCGACGAAGACTTCACTCCGGACTAACTTGTGGACTGTGGTTGCAAATAGGCTACCGGGTGCAATTTAAGTCCCGAAGGGGAGATACCCGCCAGCTGCCCTCACAACGGATGCCGTTAAAGGACTGACCAATTCGCCTAGAAGTCCAATCGGAAACCCCCTGCCTGCGACGGGGCCAGCTATAATCGGACGGTGAGCCAGGCCGAGGCAGAGGGGACAGCATGTTAGGCAAGAGATCAGATCAGCGCGGCCTGTTTGAAGCGGACCCTCTGTACCTGGATCTGGTGGGGCGGGACAGTTTCTACGGGCGGCTGGCCGGGTTGCGGGGGCAGTTGTTTCGGGATGAGGATTTCGCGGCCCTTTATTGCCGGGATAATGGCCGGAGCAGCGTACCGCCCAGCCTGCTGGCCACAGCCCTGTTGCTGCAGGCGCATGACCGGGTCAGTGATGCGGAAGCACACCGCCGGGCCACGGTGGATCTGAGCTGGAAGGTAGCGCTGGGGGTGGAGGTGGAGGTGCGGCCCCACCCATAGGGTCCCCGCCAGAGTACGCTGCAGCATTTCCGGGCGCAACTGGTGCTGCATGCACAGATGCGCGAGCTTTTTCGGCGCAGCCTGAAACTGGCCCGGACGCGGGGCCTGCTGCGGGGCCGTAGCCTGCAAGTGGCCCTGGACACGACGCCCATCTGGGGGCGTGGGGCGGTGAAGGACACCTACAATCTGCTGGCGGACGGCATCCGCCAACTACTCAGGACCCTGTCCCGGGTGCAGGATCGGGAGCTGGCCCCCTGGGCCGCGGGGCAAGGCTATGCGCGGTACCTGGCGGCCAGTCTCAAGGGCACGGCGGAGATCGACTGGGATCAGCCCACGGCCCGGGACGCCCAGGCTGGCTGTGCGGCCGACAGCCCAGAGCGGGGCCAGATCGTGGCCGCGGCCCAGCTCCTGGGCCCACTGTTGCACCAGGATGTGGCCCGGCCGGCGGCGGGCGTACACCTCAAAAAAGGGGTGAGCCGGGACCGCATTATGTCCGTACATGACCCCGAAATGCGCCACGGGCGCAAGAGCAGCAGCCAGCGTTTTGACGGCCACAAGGCGGCCGTTGCCGTGGACCCAGAGAGCCAACTTATCACGGCCGTGGCGGTGCTGCCCGGCAACGCGCCGGATGCCCAAGGCGCGCTGCAGCTGGTGGCTCAGAGTGAGCAGCACACCGGGCTGCCGGTGACCGCCACCATCGCCGATGCGGCGTATGGGGATGGCTATACCCGTCAGCAATTTGCCGACGCCGGGCGCACCCTGATCGCCAAAGTGCCCAAACGGCCGGCTCGGACCCACTTCCCCAAGGAGGATTTCCAGATCGACCTGGCGGCGGGTACCTGCACCTGTCCGGCGGGTCAGGTAACGCGCACCTTGCGCCGGCGGGGCTTCTATGCCACAGCCACTGCAGAGCGGGCGCCCCGGCGCTTTTTCCACTTTGACGCGGCGCTGTGTACGGCCTGTCCGCTCCGTCCCCGCTGTGTGGCCGCGGGACCGGGGCGCGGGCGGCAAGTTAGCCTGCACCCGCAGGAAGCCCTGTTGCAGGCCGCCCGCGCGCTCCAGCACAGTGCGGCTTTCGCACCGTATCGCCACCTCCGCCAGGCCGTGGAGCATCGTCTGGCCCGGCTGGTGCAATTGGGTCTGCGCCAGGCCCGGTACCTCGGGCGTCACAAGACCGCTGCCCAGCTCTATCTCACCGCTACGGTCGCCAACCTGACCCGGATCCTGGCCGCCACCTGACCTCGCACCGCGGGACTCCTCTAGATCTCGGCTTTGCGGCAGGTCTGAACCCCGCTGCCACGTCCCAAAGCCCCCGGCCGCAGGCGTGGAGAGCCTTGGTAGCACCCTCCGGCCCTTACCTGACACAGCTATCTCCAAGCCGCTGCGTGGAGACGACTCCTGCCATACCTGGTGTGAAGGGGCCACAAAAAGGGACTTCTCGATTGGTCTTCTAGGAGACTCTAGCCAAGAAGTGGCTTCCTAGCTTCCCTTCTTGTTGGCGCACAGGCTCCCGCCAAGCCTGAGAGAGAGCCGCATTTCCGAAATTGCAAAGAATGTGCGGGTAGGTCTAGCAAAAGGCTGGCCAATTTCCATGCACTATTGTTGCTTGGCCTAAAGGATTAACCAATCTGAAAGTGTCCCGGCAAGAAAACGCCATGGCCCTCGAGCCTTCTGCCCGTTCCTCAGTGTGAATTTGTACAAAAGGCACATAACACTTCAAGGTATTTGGGATCAATTCTTGCGTTTACTCCAGATTCGGAAGTCACGGTATCTAGGTGCCAGTCATATCACCACGAAATAAAGGGCTTAACAAATGGCCCGCAACAGTTCGGCTTGCCGAGGTTGGCTGGTCCCCGCGCGGCCCCTCGAAGCCATTGCAGCTTCCAGAACAAGCATGTTAGTCCCCCGATAAATAGCAGAAATGTTGCGTTATCCGAGAGGGGGGCCTTTCAAGGAAAATTCAATACCGACTGCAGCCGAGACCCCAAGAAACGAAGACTCAGTGCCCTCTTTACATTGCCAATTCTGACTACTCTCTTGGATTCTACCGGCCATTATTGAAGTTGATTTTGACGAAATGCAGATTTCTGGTAACTTAACTGGACAACTCAATTCTGTAATTTAAAATTCATCATGTCCACAATTCAGGAGCGGAAATTTATGAACGGTACACGCTTAAGCAGACGTTCTTTTATGCAGCTGGGTGCAAGCATGGCCGTCACAGCGGCTATTGCAAGTTGTGCTCCCCAAGCTCCCAGTGACAGTGAAATGGACACTGGTCTCGGTCCAGTGGTGGAAATTGGCACGATCGACGTACCTGAGAATGTATTCGAATTGTCCAACGCGGCCACTGGCATTCCCTATGTGGTCAAGGACAGCATTAACAACGGGGAACCAATTACCCTCGAATACTGGGAATGGGCTCTTGACCGTTATGAATACGAGTTGGGATGGGCCGAAGAGTACATGAAGCTCTATCCGAATGTCACGATAAACGTCTCCAATCTGGGAGGAGGCGAATACTGGACCAAGCTCGCCGTGAACGTGCCTGCCGGTCAAGGTCCTGCTATCTTTCACATGCACACGTCACGACTAACGGAATTCTGCGATGGCGGTCTAATGGATCCCATGCCTGATCATGTGGGCAATCGTGAGTTCCTGGACGAAAATTGGGTCGCCTTCTCAGAAGGCGCAATGGACTGCCCTACCGGCACGCCGGGGAGTCGCCATTTCCTGCCCATGGGCACCATGATGCCTGTAATGTATATCAACACCCGCCTTTGGGAAGAAGCCGGATTTTCCGTCGATGAACCCCCCAAGTCCTGGGAAGATCTACGCACTGCGGCCAAGGCCCTGACGAAATATGACGATCAAGGACGGATCATTTTGTCAGGTTTCCAGGCGGATTGGACAACTTTCCACAAAAATAGGTGTTACCAGCAAGGACGGTATTTGTTCACCCAGGATGGCAAGCGGGCCCAGGTTAACAATCAGGAGAGCCGGAATGTCTTGCAGTTCATCAAGGACCTGCATGAGGTAGACAACGTAGTGGATCCTGAAATGCCCAATCTGCTCGATTCATTCACTTCTGAAACCGCCGCTATCATCGAAAATTTTTCTTGGATCACATCTGTACTGCGGCGCAATAATCCTGATCTTGAATGGTTTGCTGCTCCAATACCTACCTACGACGGCAGTTTCGAACCTGCCTACGGCAACATTCGTTTCGCTGTGGAAGCCGTCGTAAATTCTTTTGCCTCAGACACCGAGAAAGCGGTGGCTTGGGACTTCTGGCACTTCCTCTACAGCGACGATGTGCGAGTCGCCCGAACCGTGGCGCTGCGCAACGGGTTCATTCCCCCATACAAGAAACTGATCGATTTGCCTGAAGTTCAGGCAGATCAGGTTGCCAACGTGATTTCTGGCGCAGTTGAGTGGGGGATTGTTAACGATACACCGGCGGTTTACAACAACGGTATTCGGGATTCCCTTATCGCCCCCATCTTGGTGGGTGGCGCAGGAATTGACGATACCATGGCAGAGGCAGAGCAATTCATTGACCAGGAGCTGTCGCAAAGGGAAGACTGGAATATCATCGAGCGAAACTACAAGCATCACAACTTGATGATCCCAGATCAGCCCTAATTGGCTGCATTGACTTCAGAAACACTTGGCTGCCGGCAGGACGTCCGGCAGCCAAATTCGGAGTAAACCAGTTGGCAAAGAACCAGTGAGTCTCAGATCACTGCTGACAATCCGCAAGAACGGTCCCCAAGACACTCACCGAATCAGGTTGGCGGGCAAGGATGCCATGATCGCTGGCGCGATCATAATTGGTGGCGTCTATTTCCTTGCATGGACGGTTTTCCCCTTCATTTACACTTTTGCTTACAGTTTTTTCGATTGGCAACCCTTGCGTTCCACTCAGGAATTTGTGGGTTTGGACAACTATGCAGAAGCGTTGTTCGATGATAAACGTTTCTGGAATGCAGTGGGAAATTCCTTCGAATTTGCCTTCGGCAATGTCATTCTCGGCACGCTCGTCTGCCTGTTTGTTGCCGCAATGATCAATTCGGTCAAA
The DNA here is from genome assembly GCA_965221225.1 of Caldilineaceae bacterium. Lineage (GTDB taxonomy): Bacteria > Chloroflexota > Anaerolineae > Caldilineales > Caldilineaceae > Bin34. The sequence goes on along the minus strand of CBDCRV010000008.1, from coordinate 1,166,249 downwards.
CGTTTCCAAGCCTTCTTCCGTGCCAGTTATTTCATGCCTACAGTGACCAGCATGGTAGGTGTGGCTCTGGTATGGGAATTCATCTATCAACCACGATTTGGCATTTTGAACACTGCCATCTTTGCCTCTGCAGATTTGTTGAATTTGCCCCCTCCCCCCGAGATCGGCTGGCTGACCCGGCCTCAATTCGCTATGCCCAGCCTAATACTGTTTGGCTTGTGGAAATACTTGGGGGTACGCATGATTATTCTTCTGGCTGGACTTCAGAACATACCGCCAACCTACTATGAGGCTGCCCAGATCGATGGAGCTGGAGCTCGCGACACTTTCCTGCGTATCACTTTGCCCTTGTTAATGCCAGCCCTTTCCTTTGTCATAGTTGTGGGAGTCATCAACAGCCTCCAAGTCTTTGTTCCCATGTTCGTCATGACCAGCGGTGGTCCCCTGTATTCAACTACCTCTGTGGTACTGCTTCTATATGAAAAGACTTTCGAGCTCTTCCGTTTCGGCTACGGAGCCGCCATATCGTTCATCTTGTTTGCCATCATCATGTTTCTGACCTTCTTACAGATACGTTTTCTGCGAAGTTCCTGGGATGTAGGAAGCTAATACGTCACCATGGCCACAACCCCATTTCAGAGGAGCCTCCGGAGTTTCAATCTGGGCACGTTTCTTCTCTATGTGATGTTGTTAGTCGGTGCTCTTGTAATGATATTTCCCGTTCTCTGGATGGGAATGTCCACTTTCAAACCAGAGGCAGAAATCAGTGCCTATCCACCGTCGTTCCTGCCCAACAGCTTTACATTTGAATCCTTGATAAAGGCGTGGGTCAAGATCAATTTTTCCCGCTATTTTCTGAACAGCTTGTTGGTCACATGCATCGCGACACCGCTTAGCGTTTTTACGTCCGCCTACCTGGGGTATGTGTGGAACAAATACGAGTTCCGCTACAAGGAACCAATGTTCTACATCATCATTGCCACCATGATGATTCCGGGCCCCATGTTGCTGATACCCCATTATCAGGTGGTTCTGTGGACCAATCTTCTGAACACCTACGCAGCGGTCATTCTGCCCGCAGTCGTAACGCCCTTTGGCATTTTTCTAATGCGCCAGTTCATGCACGGCGTGCCAAATGAACTGCTTGATGCGGGCCGAATTGACGGGGCAAGCGAACCCAGGCTGTTTGTTCAAGTTGCCCTGCCACTGGTGCCATCGGCACTCGCGGCCATGTCCATAATCCAGTTCCTTGCCAATTGGGATAATCTCCTCTGGCCCCTAGTAGTGCTGACCACCACCTCGAAATTTACTCTGTCCGTAGGGCTGGCTACCTTCGCGGCGGAATACGAGCGGAATTTTGCTGCACAGAATGCGGGAGCATTCATTGCGGTCTTCCCCGTCGTAATTGCTTTCCTCTTGTTCCAACGTCAAATCATTCGCGGTATTGCTTTGACCGGCCTGAAAGGATAAAGGGGAATTCAAATGCGACCAAACTTCCTTGTCATCATCGTGGACCAGATGAACAGTTTCAGTCTGGGCTGGAATGGCAATGACGAGGTCCGGACTCCAAATCTGGATCAGTTGTGCCGGGAAGGGGTTAGCTTCAGCCGCGCATATCCTGCCAATCCTGTCTGCCAACCCTCCCGCGCTTCCCTGCACACTGGTCTGACTCCGCGACAGCATGGCTTGACGACGAACGGCTGCAACTTGGACGAGAGTATCCCCACGCTTACCGGCGCCCTGTCGGATCACGGCTACCGCACCCACTGTGTGGGCAAGATCCACCTGCAGCCTTTCAGCACCGATGCGAAGGATGCATCCGGACAGCCTGCTTCCTGGGAGAGCCGAGACCTCTGGAACGCGGGGGAAATTACGGCTTTGCCGTTGCCTTTCTATGGATATCAAAGCGTGGATTACGTCGGCGGGCACGTTAATTATGTTGATGGCGACTATGTCAATGATGTGGAATCCCAACGTCCCGGCACCAAGGCCGAACTGAGTCGGGAGAAATCCTATTTCTCTTTGCCAGGTTCCTTATCCTGGCGCATGGAGATTCCGCCTGAATGGCACTACAACGATTGGATCACCCGCAAGAGCATTGACTTTCTCAAAGGCGTAGGAGAAGAGAATTTCTTCCTAGTCACCTCCTTTCCAGACCCACATCACCCATTCTGTGCCACTAGGCCCTATAGCGAGATGTATGATCCGGCCCAAATCTCCCTGCCGGCCAATTGGGAACATGCCGCTGATCCGTGTGGGTTCCTGGAGCGGTTTTCCACTGGCAAGATGCGGGATTGGGATGAAGGCATACTGCGGGAATCCATTGCGCAGACCTACGGCATGATCACCCACATCGACGACTGCGTGGGGCGTCTACGTGAAGCTGTGGCGGAATTGGGTCTGGCCGACAATACCGTCGTCGTCTTCCTGTCGGATCACGGAGACTATCTAGGTTCCCACCACCTGCTCTTCAAGGGTCCTTGGCCTTACGAACCTGTCGTGCGGGTCCCTTTAATTTGGCATACTCCCCAAGGTGAGCGGGGGACCCGGAATTCCCAGCCGGTCAGCCATCTTGATTTTGCCCCAACGGTTCTTGACTATGCCGGGATTGATCAGGTTGCTTTCGACCTGCGAGGTGGGCAGCTGGCAGCCCCTGTAATCTTGCCGGGGGAATCATTGCGGGCAACTATCGAAACAGGTGCCCCCCCGCAGCAGGACGGCAAACTGATGGAATTCGATGAAGACGGCACGTCTGACGAGATGTGCCGCTACCGTATGCTGATCACGGAAAGGTGGAAAATCTGCATCTACGGCGGTTTCGGTGATGGCGTCCTGTTTGACTTGGAGAACGATCCCTTGGAATTGCGAAATCTGTGGGAAGACTCGGACTATATTGTTGTAAAGGCAGAAATGCTGGCCAAGCTGACCGATCGACTTGCTTTGACTGACCGCATGGACAATTACCGGTACTGCAATGCCTGAAGTGACTGATTAAAAGGCAACAGGCCCCAAGAAGCACCAAATCACAGAACGACAGCTCAGCCGAAATTCCTTTAACCCGATAAAAAAAGCAAACCCTCTGGAGCTTGATGTGAGACTGGACAGCAAATTGTAAATCATATGTCCTACGCTTTGATGCAAGTCTTGTTGCGCCCACTCCGGCAAAGGAAGATCTGACAACCTTCATGCTGACCGCCCCATTTAGGTGATATGAGCGAAGTGCGTGGATCCGGCCTGCCGGAAGTTTCCATTGCTGACCCCCTTTCCTCTTGATGTTGGCCCCTTACTAATTGAGCAAGGGACGCATGCTAGCTTGTCTGCAGTCCCCTGAATTCGCTCATGGCCGGCCAATCTTTTCCAACTATTCCGCGCCGTGTACTTTGCGAACTTATTGCCAACGTCGGCCTTCCATTCTTCGTCTTAAGCGCTTCTCTTCTTCCCTATCCTCCAAACGTGGGCATCAGAACAGGGTTGGAACTGAGGCTTTCTTTCGTTTTTCTTGACAATCTGGAAAGGTGAGCGGGGGGCAGAGTGGGGCTCGGGAACTGACAACCTTATAATTCGTCCAGTGAGACGGTCCTTCCAACTCTTTGGACCATTACCCCCTGTAGACTGTTCGAACTATTGCTGGATTGGGTTAGGGGCTTTTAACCAGTTGGAGGAACTTGGTCTTAATCCGGCACCCAGACTTTGTGGCTTCCTGTGGGTGTTCGGACGACTGTCGGTATAGTATAAGTTCTACAGTTGTAAATTTGGATCCCATGTACGCAGATGATAATGGCGGCATTGGGCCACCCATGGGTTTTACCTTTTCCGGTGCAGCCAGGCCAGGCAGTTTGGCGGGGCGAGGAGGATGCGCAGCCCCACCTCCCCTTGGGCGGTCTCGCAGCCGCTTTCGATACACCAGCGTGTGCACGCCACCTGAGACAGGGCCTGCAGCGGAGAGCTCTGGGCGGCATACACGAGGTAGGTCTGGTGCTGGATAGGGCTCTCACGGTCCAGCAGGTCCGCAGGAGGTACCACCATGGCCGTCAGCCACCCGATGGGATCCACTGAGAGGTGGCGCTTGCGACCATTGACCTTCTTTCCGGCGTCATAGCCTAGAGGCCTTCTTTTTCCGTGGTTTTAGCCATCTGGTTATCGATGATGGTGGCACTGGGGCATTTCAGCATAGCCACCTTCCATCAGTGCCGCGACAGATTCTGTTGTCGCCCAACTCGTGCTGACGCAGGCAGTTTCTGGAGGCATTCTCTGGCGGTTTCCTTGTGCGGCGTGTCATTCAGCCGCCGCATACTGAGTGGGCATCTGGACGGTGCCGCCCAGATGGGCGTATGTTGTATATTGGCACTGTTAGTTATCAAGTTCCTTTCAAGTTCTGGATCCTGCCCTCCTCCCCGCGAGGAGGTCATTTGGCCCCTCCAATATTGGTTGCAATGTTCAAGCCTGAATCGGATGTCCCAAGCTAATGGGTAGACATGGAGTACCTTTCTCCTTACGATTCATCGTCAGGCCCTGACGGCAATGGTGGAGACTATCTCCCGCCAGAACTACCTGTGGCTGACCCTGCGCCTTCACCCATCAAGTTGTGGCAAGAACGGGACCAGTGGTTTGCAGCCCCCGCGATGTCGGAAAGGGTACATCGGCAATGGTGGGCCAATGTACGCCTGCGCTGGGATTGCCACAGTACTGCCATTGAGGGTAGTCAACTGTCCTATCAGGACACAGTCACCATCCTTGTGCATGGACGGAGCCCTGACCAACCCGGTAAGTTGTTGGACATTGATCAAATCAGAGGACACGATGCAGGTTGAATCTAGCAGATCCCAGCGAAAATTAGCATCTCCGGGCCGCCCCCACGACCGCAGCCTCAGCCCTGTCGGCCGCAACCCTCGCTGTCCTCTCCTGCAGTCGTAATATGCCTCGATTCCCATGATTTACCCACGATTCTGCTCCGTTCCTGGCCAAAGTGATATGTAGCAAGACAAATTGACAGAGAATGCCCAAGAAATAAAGGACGCCCAAAACCGTCAGCCCGATGCGGGCCAAGGTGTGACGGCGAAAAGCCCACCAGATCAACTGCCACTGCGTTGCGCGGTAATAACTGTCCTCGGCAACCGCGGGAGAGATGTGGGTCGAGGGAACGTCAAGTTCAGCTACGCTCATTTTGAAGTTCCCTCATAACGAATATTGGGATCCACCCAGACTAGAAGCAAGTCGGCAACCAGATTGCCGACCACCACCAACAAGCTAAGGATGAGCGTAATGCCATCGGCTAGGTACATGTCCTGGGACATCAAAGCATCAATCAGAACTGGGCCGGTCGTTTGTAAATTCAATACGAGCGAGACCAGCACCTCGCCAGCCACTATGCCAGGCAGAATCCAACCGATAGTGCTGATTACCGGATTGACCGCGATCTTGACCGGGTAATAGAAGAGCACGCGCAGTTCAGGTATGCCTTTGGCGCGCGCCGTAACCACATATTGTTTTCGCAGTTCGTCCAGCAGGTTGCCGCGCATCACGCGCATCAGGCCAGCAGTGCCGCTCAAGCCAATTATGAACACTGGAAACCAGATACGGGAGAGCAGACTACCCACTTTGGCCGGGCTCCAAGGCTGATCCAGATATTCTGGAGCCAGCAGACCGCCTACCCGCCAGTCGAATAACACGAATACCCCCCACATCAAGATGAGGGCCAACATGAAGGGCGGGATGGAGATGCCGATGAACCCGAAAAAAGTGAAGAAATAGTCAAGGAAAGAGTATTGGTGAGTGGCCGAAAAGATGCCAATGGGAATGGCCACCACAAAAACAAAAAGAGTAGAGGTCAGGGAAACGGCAGCAGTCAAGGGAACACGTTCTTCCAGCACATCAGCCACGGGCCGATTCCAGCTGAAGGAGCGTCCCCAGTCTCCTTCCAGCACAATATTCTTGATCCAGATGGCGTACTGTAGGACCGCCGGTTTGTCCAGCCCATATTGTCGGCGCAACGCGGCCGCCTGCTAATCCGAGACGCGGATTCCACCTTCTTCTAAATTGGCGATGAAGGTACTCATGAAGTCGCCCGGAGGCAACTGAATAAGAAAGAAGACTACGGCCGAAATGACAAACAGCATCGGCACCAGCATCAGGAAGCGGCGCAAGATGTATTCAGTCACGGGACATTGCCCGGCATGGAGAATATTCGGGAGGGGTCGCTACCGGAGTCAGCCCCTCCCGGGAATTCTGTCGAAATGACTGTCAGACGATTCTACTCATCGATGTACCACTGTTCCATGCTGTACATGATGACGATGCCCATTTCCTCGACCTGACCGAGCGGGACATTCTTAATCTGCACATGAGTGCTGGTGGGGTAATAAGACTCTTCTACCGGATTGAATGTCCAGAAGTTGCCTCGGATGTTTGCGTACAGTGCTGCCAACGCGTCAGCGCTTTCCTCTGTATCAATGGGAGCCTTTAGGAAAAATGTGTGCAGGTCATACAACTCCAACACTTCGGCTTGTGGCTCTTCGCCCAGGGCCCCTATTGGCGCAGTCATGTACTGTGCTCAGTCGCGTCCCCAGAAATTGCTGGGCAGATAGTCATCCCAACCCGCACTGGGCCAGATGTCCTCGTGCGCCCACAGGCTCAAGCCCTGTACGTCATTGGCCAACCACTTCTCACGAATCAGGCTCCATTCGCCTGCCTTTACCGAAGTATTGATACCAGCGGCTTTCCAGTACTCGGCGATCAGCTCTGTCATGGGCACCTGGTCTTGAGTATTACCTCCCGGTTCGAAAATAATTTCGAATGGATTGCCGTTTGGTCCCAAGCGGAATCCATCTTCGCCGCGGGCTGCCAGGCCCATGTCATCCAAAATCTGATTGGACTTCTCAAGGTTAAATTCGGGATAATTGGAATCTGACGGTAGCTTGGCGAAAGCCCCCAAATAGAATGTCTGGATGATCTCTTCCTTGTTGATAGCTAAGCTCATGGCTTCCCGGAAGCGCACATCATTTGTGACCTGCCGGAAGACTTCATCGGGGTAAGTCAGGTTAAGGGTGAAGTTGATGGGCAGGCGGTGCATGCGCGGAATGAATACATTCAGCACACCATCTGCCTCGGCTTCCTTGAGCAAGGGCAAGTTCCTCAGCGAACTGCGTTCTCCCAGATAGTCCACTTCCCCTTGCAATACCTTTAGAACGGTAGTTTCACGGTCCTGCATGAGTAGCATCTGCACCCGATCTATGTAGGGCAGTTGGTTTCCGGCTTCATCCACCTTGAAATAATAAGGGTTGCGTTCGAAGTTCCAAACTCCGCCACCGAAGTCTTGTAGGATCCAGGGGGTCAGCACCGGATGTCCGAATCCCTCTTCATTGATGGCCCGCCACAGGTTGTACGCTAACTGCTTGGAATTGAAGAGGGTAGCCCTGTTGCCATCCTCAAAGGACTCTTCCTCCATCATGGCGGCCAAATCCGCCGCATCGGCATAGTCTCCGTGGAACTGCTGCAGGTAATGTGCAGGCTTGATGAAATCCTGATAACCGCGCCAGCTAGCAATGGCCAGTTGGGCCGGGAAACTGCCGTATTTGCCATCGAAGGTGACCTCAAAGGTGTAGTCATCGATGATGTCTACAGTGGCTACCTCGGATTCCGGGGAAGCCCCAGTGCGAAAATAGACAGGTTCGCTGGCTGTGATTTCCTCGTTCATGATTACGTCGTTCCAGGCAAAGTCCACGTCAACAGTTGTGACAGGCCGTCCATCGGACCATTTGAGTCCTTCCCGCATATGCATGGTAAAGACGGTGTTTTCATCATTGACTTCTCGGTCAGCCAGCACGTTGCCGTGGACTCCCATGTCATAATTGAAGGCCCCCGGAGCCCACACCAGCGGTTCTACGGAACCGATATACAAATGGGGATCCCCGGCAGAATTATCCTGAGGCAGCCGCATGGTGTCGCCATACTTGCCGATTTCGGTGTCGTAGCTAACCACCAGCATGCGGGGACTGACGACGAAGGGCTCGACGGGTAGTCGCTCTTCAACTGGAGGCAATTCGCCAGCGGCGACCCTCTCAGCCAAGAGGGGAGATTCCCCGTAGGCACCGTCATCGGCCATCATTTCTTCGGGTTCCTCTACCATGGCTTCTTCGCCACTGTCGGCCGCCGGGGCTCCACAGGCGTTTAAGAACAACGCAATATCAATAGCAAAGAAACCGGCCCAATTTTGGTCAAAAGCGCGCGAGTCCGAGTCATACCGAACCTCCTTAAGGCAGTGTATGCAATTGCGAAATCCCCTGGGGAATGTGGAGAAACTAAATTACATATATCGTGAGGGCCACAGGAAAATGAAACCTCTGCAAACCATCACAGAGGATGGATTGAATAGGGGATAGGCCCCGCCGTTTTCCCTACTTGTGGATTAGGCACAGGCAGTGCATCAGGGAGATTCTGCACTGCATGAAGTGGAAGATGACGCCTAAACTCCAAGGCAAGAGAGAGAATTTGCCGATAGAAGAAACTTGCTTCGGTAGGAATACCAGAGAGGCATCCGCCATTGGCATGGCTTGGTTAGTCTTCAAGGAGTGGCTATGTCAAACTGGCGGTATACGGAAGAGACTTCGTAGACAAAGATTAGAATTAGGGTGGGATTGGACTGTTGCCAAAACCCCAAGGGGCTTGTCCACCAGAAGGCCTAAAACAAGCCATCACTCACTAGCCTGAATAACGTGTACACAACCCGTGAAAGGGCTGGCGCTCTATTCTGATCCGATACAGAACAGCTGTTCCGTGTTCATCAGTGTAGTGAGGATCACGGGTTCATCTTCTGTGACCAGTACCAGATCCTCCAAATGATACAGAAAGCCTTGAGAGTCCTTAACTGCAGGTTCTATGTTGATGATCATTCCGGCTGCGAGTTCGGTTTCATTGCAGGCATGAAGGATTGGATGTTCGTGCATTCCGACTCCAAGGTTATGACCGATAGCCTGGCTAGTGAGGGCCAGCCCTTTGTCAGCCAAGGATTTCTGCGAAAGGAGATAAATGTCGCGGGCCGGAACACCGGCGCGCAGAGCCGCAATGGTTTCGCGTTCGGATTCCCGCAGGCGTTGATACACGGACTGCTGTTCAGGCGAAGCTGTGCCAACGACAGCGGTACGGGCTACATCCGACTGATACCCCTCGAAATAACCGCCCACGTCTACCCTTAAAATCTCACCTTCCAGTAACCTTTTGCTGCTCGGATGAGGGTGATTGATTGCCGTATTTGCTCCCGCTGCCAAGACCAGCCAAGGTGAAGTCGCCCCTTGACTGAAGACCTGTGCCACTAGTGTGTCGGCCATCTCCTTTTCCGTATTACCGGGTCTGGACCACTGGAAGGTATTGAGGATGGCTTGTTCGGTGTCCAGTCCTGCTTGAGCCAGCAGGGACTGTTCCGCTTCAGTCTTGATGGCCCTGACTTGATCAAAGATCTGGTCGCCGGCCAGCAGACTTGCCTTGGGCAGAAGTTCTGCCAATAACTCACAGTATTCGTAAGCCAGAAACCTCTTCTCAATGCCGATTCGAGGCGAATCCCCATGACGCTCTCTTATGAATTGGGCCAATACCTGGATGGGATGCTCCTGATGTTCAAGATAGGTCTCCAAATCGGAGATCCACGAATCTGTCCTGAGCTGTGTTTCCTCACAATAGCAGGCCACGATGCCAGGTTCTTGATCCAAAGACAGAACGACGAAATTGAGCCGTTCCGGAATGATCTGCTGCGAGAGATGCCAGGAATCGGCAATGTAAAAGAAATTTTCCAAGGAGGCTCCCACTAGTAGATCCAAATCAGCGGCTTGCATACCCGCATGAAGACCCGCCATATTGATGCGCGAAGGATGTGAATTGGCCACGAACATGCCCCTTACTGATTCTTTGTGTATTTCTTCGGAATCTTCTTTCCTGGAATTCTTCTTGAACCGGTCTTGGTGTTCCGATTCCCGCACAATCCCTAGAGATGATTGTAATTGGCTCATACCGGGCGGAGGACAGCTCGAAAAGAGAATCCCCTGACAGTGGGCTGGTTTGTAGCCCATTCTGGACCTTTCCGACCCCGGTTGGAAGATGAAATCCTAAGCCATGCGGGTGTGTCCTGGCTCCGTCTTGCATGCCTAGTACAATCCAGATGGAAACACATTGCCTTAGCCATCCGTTGGCAGGGGCCAACTGAAATGGCCGCAACAGCGGGACCGGGTCCTCCCTCCTGGCGCACCGCGACGGGACTAAAAGGACCATTTCAAGGTCCTACCGGCGACGTCGAACGATGAGGCCGGCAAACAAACTCACTTTCACTTGGAATCGGCACACTCGTCAATGACAATGGCACTCTTGGTCTCGGCCGCGAGTTTCCACGTCTCGCATGATTACCGTGGCAGGATCCAAATGGGGTATTTCGGCCAAAAAACTTTGTACCTGTTTTGGAATGTTCATTCGCAGCGGCTAGCGGATAATAACGAAAGTTTCCGCCAATGGAGGACCTATGAGAATCGATGTAGTCAAAGAGATTGGCGCCTTGACACGCGATCTGTGGTTTCCGCTCGGCTTCCGGCCCTTGGGCTTAGTCGGTTGTGGTGAACGCAACGGTGAACCTACCCGCATTCAAGTCGCGACTCGTATGTATGACACAGACCAGGACAGTCTGTGGGATTCCCTGACCAACATTGACCGAATTCCAAAGTGGTTTCTGCCGATTTCAGGAGACCTGCGCCTAGGGGGCAGCTACCAACTCGAAGGGAATGCTAGTGGCGAGATTACTGATTGTCAGCCACGCAAGCACTTCTCTTTGACGTGGGGGTTTCAGGACCAGATAAGTTGGGTGGACATAAGACTTTCCGTTCCAGCGGATGGGCACACGGAATTGCGTCTTGAACACATCGTTCACGTTCCCCCAGACTTTTGGGAAGAATATGGGCCCGGCGCAACAGGCATTGGCTGGGATCTAGCCTTGCTTGGCCTCGACCAGCATTTCTTAACTGGGGACAAAATTGAGCCAGAGACGGCTGCCACTTGGATGGGCACTGCCGAAGGGCAGGAATTTGTGCGCCGGAGCAGTCAGGCGTGGTGTGAGGCTTCAATCGAGTTGGGGACAGATCGAGGTCTAGCGCTTTCGAGTGCGGAAAAAATCACAGCATTTTACTTAGGAACTGGAGAAAACGGGGAAGAGGTTTGAGCAAAAAGTCAACTCACGAACCACTGCTGACTTGGGAAGCTGAATAGGTAAACAGGTGTGTAGGCAGACAGATATAGGGTCCACTTAAGCGAGCGCGAATGGCTAAATGAGGCTTAGAAAGGATAGTTATTTTGGGGAATGAGTCGAGAAACCTTGGGCTCAAAGTGTCGCCCCAAATGAGGCCCTTGATTGCAGGATGTCTTCGTAATCGAGGCACTCCTGTGGACGATGGGAGATTGAGGAGTCATTTGAAAAGAGATTCCAAAGTGCATTAGCAACTAGATATTTCTGATCTCTTATGCGTCCTCGATTAACACTGCTAGCTGTCCTTCTAGGCGCGAGAGCTCAGATTTCTGGCCTTCTCACGATTCAAGGAAAGGGAAATGGCACGTAGCCCATACATTGAAGGCCTACTGCCAACGCCTGTTAAGAAAATAGAGGCTAAGATACCGTACCTCAGCTGGAGTGCAGTGAATTGGCATCGCTACTTAGGTCATGCATCGCCGCAGCTTCCTGCGTCAAAGTGTTTAGCTGAAATCGGCCTCTTCGTACAGAGGGCGGATTTCGATCTCACTCGGGCCGGGCATCGGATTGGGGCAGCGCTTCACCCATTCGACCGCTTCATCTATGTCCGTGACCTTCCACAGCCAGAAACCGGCGACCAACTCCCTGATCTAGGCGAAAGGGCCGTCGATGAAGGTGCGGCTCGGGCCGTCAAGGGCCACGCGCTTGCCCTCCGCTGACGGTTACAGTCCTTGGCCATCCAGAAGTATTCCAGCGTTGATTAGATCTTCGTTGAATTTCCCCATAGCCTCCAGTAACTCAGCGGAAGGCATTGTGCCTGCTTCGCTGTCATCTGTTGCCTTCACCATAACCATTACACGCACATTCTTGCCTCCCCAGATTGACAGAGGCCGCACTGTTTCCCCACTTCATTCAGAGAACGGGTGTTAGCGAGATCGGAATTCTAAAGTGGAGTGTTGCCGGCAGGAATATCAGCTGCAAGGTTCCATTTGGCTCAGTTTGAAAATGGTAGATCTTGTAACTTTCTCGCTCACTTGACAGTCCGCGGGGCTAAGGGGCTATAAGGAATCACAGTATCGAGAATAAGGTTGGCTGGCCTTTTTCAGGATCCCAGTTTGGCCAAATACCAAACCAAACTGCCACTTTCCCCTTAAGTACTTAAATCTACTCGAATGGAGTACCCTCCACCATCTAAATGCTGCACTACCTAACAAAGTGGGCCCAAAGGTTGTAGCTTAAGGCAGGTGGCTGTGTCCCAGGTCAGCCCATTTCACTGCTCGGATCTCTGTTACATTAGACGGTTATAGGCACTCGCCGACCCAAAGTGGGTCGGGTGAAACCAAGGCGCTACGCTTTCCTATATTCAGTTCTCTGCCAAGGTTGTATTGGGGCACAAGCCAGTGCGGGGCGGGCGGTACTTGAGGGCGGAGCAAATCATGGTCAGAGATGGAAAGGCAGTGGCTTCAGATCTTCCTATGTTCCAGGCATCAGGCACCTGCCGTGGCCCGGTGTCATAGTAATTTGTCCTTCCTGAAAAACAACCTCACCCCGCACCAATGTAGTCCTGACTTTGCCACGCATGGGTAGGCCATGGTAGGCATGCATATTGGCTCCCCCCTTGGAAAAAGTCTGATGGCGGTCGAAGGACCAGTCCGAGTTCATGTCCACCAACGTCAGATCTGCATCCAGGCCAGGCTTAATCTGCCCTTTGTTAGGCAATTTGAAGCGCCGCGCTGCATTCAGACTCATGAGACGGGTTAAGGCCGGGAACGTGAGTCTGCCTTGACTTACCGCCGTCAACATCAGAGGGAGCATGGATTCCAAACCGGGCACACCGGCAGTGGCTAGAAAAATATCATCTTGGCCCACTGACTTTTCCGAGGCCACGTAGGGAGAATGGTCAGAACCAATGATGTCGATCGTTCCGTCCAAAAGATAAGGCCACAGTTGTTCCACTTCTTCTGCAGTACGCAGGGCTGGGTTGCATTTGGCAAAGGGGCCGTGCTTTTTCAACTCATCCATCGTTAGGAACAGGTACTGGGGGCAAGTTTCCACAGAAACATCTATGCCTTTGGCCTTTGCTTCCTTAACCAATTGGGCTGCTTTGAAACTGGAAAGATGCACGATCTGCACACGACTTCGGAACAGTTCGGCAAATACAAGCAGGCCAGCCACTGACAAATCCTCCACTAAGGGAGGGGCACTTCTGGCATGTGCAATGCCAGTGGTTTCTCCGCTGGCAATCACTTTGCCCAGAAACAGTTCCAGCAATCCTGCATGTTCACAATGAAAACAGTGGAGCAAATCGGTCTTGGCCACCTCTGCCATCAGGTCATGTAAATCGGCCGAGTCCGGACAGCATAGACCTACGAATTCATCCTCGCGTCCAGGCGGAGGATTGGTCATGAAAGTCTTGAAGGCGATTGCTCCAGCCGCTGCCATCAGTGGAATTTCTTCCACATTGTCTGGTGAAATGGATCCGTACAGTCCGAAATCGATCAGGGCGTGGGGCTGCAGTTGCGCCATCCGGTTAGTCAGGACAGCGGCAGAATTAACAGGCGGATCAGAAATGGGCATTTCCAAAAGCGTGGTGATGCCCCCTGAGGCGGCCGCGCTGGTGCCGGACACGAAATCCTCGCGATCTGGGCGGGCTGGTGCCCGAATATGCACATGTGTATCAATCACACCAGGCAGGATATGTAAGCCGCGCGCATCCACGTGGGAGCGAGCAGAAGGTTTCTCTTCAGGCCCCAAAATCTCGGAAATCTGGCCATCTGCCACTCCAATGGTGCCTGGGATCACGCGGTCTGGAGTTACTAACTGCCCTCCGGAGATCAATAGATCAAAGTCTCCCGCCATATCTTCTCTCTCCCGTGGTTACGTAAGGCTAAGGGTTGGTTCCTAACAGTTCATCCAGATGCAGCAGTGCCGTACACAGAATCTGGGCCCCCGCTATGCAGTCCTCTGGTGACGTGAATTCGTCAGGGGCATGGCTTACGCCGTTGCGGCTGGGCACAAAAACCATGGCTTGAGGAGCAATTTCTGCGATGCACATGGCGTCATGCCCCGCGCCACTGGCCATGTGCATGTATCGAAATCCGTTGGATTCAGATGCCATTTCCAAGGCTCTCACCAATAGAGGATCAGAGTCAACTGCTGGTTTGAGGGATGTTCGCTCAAAGTGGCCCCCGATCTCATGTGCCGCTTCGGCAAGATCCCGTTCGGCCTGGTCAAGCACATCCTTGTCCAGTCCTCGTATTTCTAAATTGATAATTACTTGCCCGGGAATGACGTTGGGGGCCCCTGGGATGATGTCCATTTTGCCTACGGTGCCCACGATATCGTGGTTTTCGGCAATGCTCTTGACTTCAAGAATGTAGGGGGCCGCCATTACCAAGGCATCCTGCCGGTCTTCCATTAAGGTAGTTCCGGCGTGGTTGGCAGAACCATCAACTGTGACTTCGTATCTGCGAATCCCCGCTATGCCTTCCACGATTCCTATCTGCATCTGGGCAGATTCCAACTTTCTGCCTTGTTCGATATGTAACTCTATGAAAGCTGCCAATCCTGTTTGACGGCGTGCCAGCCCGAGTTGGCCGGGGTCAATACCTGCATCTTGCAGATGTTCTGCCACGGTACGGCTGTCCCAGGCCCGTTGATGAATCACTTCTTCCGCTAAAGTGCCAACCATTGCTCGACTGCCGAAAGTGGCGCCTGACATTGTGGCCTCTTCCGCTGCGAAATTAAAGATTTCTATAGGATGTCGCAATCGAATGGATTCCTTACTCAGGGCACGCACTGCGGCTAAAGCTGCCAGGACCCCAAGGGCACCATCGTAGCGCCCCCCATTGGGAACCGTATCAGTATGGGAGCCCAAGCTAAGGGGTTCCAGGGAGGAATCCGATCCTGAATAAAGCCAGGAATCGTTGCCAACGCTATCGGTCTGGACTTCCATTCCCAGTTTCTGGAATTCCCTACGCACCCATGCACGGCCATCCCCGTCTTCAGGACTATATGCAATGCGGGACACCCCGCCTTTAGGGTCAGACCCGATGGTCGCCAGCGTTTCCAGATCCGAAAGCAACTGCCGACCATCAACTTTCAAGGTGCGGATTGGGTCTGCCGGTTCCATTTAGCAATGCGCTCCTTTCCCATGGTTCTCAAGAATCTTGTGTATCAGGCCGACATCCCATTCAGTAATGTTCATCCGGAGGTTCCAATTTGAATAAGTGGCGCCCCAGTTCGCTCTTCAGATGCAATTCCTATATCCCCTTAGACGTCGCCCTTTATGGCAACCTAGCGCCGTGCCATGTCAGATATCTGGAAGTCGAAACCCGCCTTCACAATTCCAAGTTTCCAGGGCGGGAATGACAGGTTATCATAAAGGTCCCAACGGATAGAGACACTGTGACGCCGTTACTTTACATATTGAGTAGCGTTTCTTAGACCTTCGGCATTAGAACCAATCAATCTCAATTTTCGGGAGCACACTTTATGAGAGCTCTGCCTGAAGGTCGTTCCCTCGACCTGACTTACCGCTTGCTGGAGGGGGCTATCGACATTCACCTCCATGCAGGTCCACACCTTACTTCAAGCCCCCGCCGTGTAGATCCCTTTGAGGCCGCTCAGGAAGCAAAGGCCGCCGGGATGCAGGCCATTGTCTTTCTGGATGTCTTTGAAATGACCAATGGCACCTCTTGGCTTGTAAACAAGGTGGTTCCGGATTTTCAAACTTTCGGAGGGTTAATACTGAACACAGTATATGGAGGCATGAACCCAAGAGCAGTAAAGACGTCGCTGCAGTATGGCGACTGTGCCAAGTACATCAGCTTCGGGGCACACTCCACCTATTTTCAGGCGTCTCGGGAAGGACGATTCATAGACGGTGAATTCAAACCCCTATCCGAGATCTATCCGAAGTTCAAGACTGAGGAACTTGATCGTTGTATCCGCATACCACTGCAAGAAGATCCGGACGAGAATCTGGACGAAATTCTGCAGCTTATCGCTGCCAATCCCCAGATCTACATGGACACTGGACACGTCTCTATTCAAGAAGCAGTTCGACTAGTAGACCTCAAGGAAAGGTATGGCTACAGCAATGTCATTGTGTCCAGTTCTGTCACCAAGATTGCCCCAGTTGAGACTTTGAAGGAATTGGCGGCCAAAGGCGCGTTTATCGAGTTTTCTTTTGCCGCTTATACCGCAGCCACTCCCATTCCGCTAACCCACTACTATGTGGAGAAAGAATACATTTCAATTGATGAGGGTATGCAAGAGGGCCCCAAGGGTGGTATTACGGAGGTGGCACACCAAATTGATGCCATAGGGGCTCGCCATTGCATTATGTCCACAGACTTTGGCCGCTATGCCTTGTCAACTCCTTTGGAAGGATTACGCCAATTCATCACCTGCATGTTGGACTTGGGAATCTCAGCTGAAGATATCAGAACCATGGTCAAGACAAATCCTGAGCGACTGTTGCAGTTATAGAGTTTTCTGGCCTATTGTTCTATTCTCTGCACATCTATGAATTAGTACCAACGGCTGGCTTTTCCCTTCACTAAATTTCTCCGTAACCCGAAACAGCCATGTTCCGAGCTAAATTGCTAGACGGAAATCTGTAGGTGTCTAGTGTTTGCGCTGGCGCTTCCCAAGAATAGCCCGCTGACCGGCACGTTCTGAAGCGGATACCTCATTCGCTACTTGGGTGTGGGTTCTGTTGAGCTTGGTCGCTTTCAAGGGAGTCCAGTTGAGGGTCTTGGTAGACAAAACGGGTGGTGTATGTACGAGCGATGATTCATTCGTTCTAAGGCAGGTCGGTGAGGAACTTCAAAATGGGGAAACCTGTGTACCTGTGGCCAAGGCCTTCCTCAGAGAAGGCTCTGATCTCCCTAAGGCGTGCGTTGCAGATGTCACCAGGCCGCTATACAGCCCCCAGGCTCTACCTTTATATGTTCAACAGTGGATTGCGTAGAGTTAAGAAGGGGGCCATTGGCCGCTACTAGAATTCTGGCATTCGATGCAACAGCGACGACTTCCCGGGCAGGTTTGCCCTCTCTAATTTCGTATGGCTCTGGAATTAGATCTGCAATTTAACTTTGATCTAGTTCATCTGCTGCATGGATGCATGCAGCAAGAGGCCCGGAGGCACCGGAAGCAACCCCATCGGACGTAGTTCAAGAGACGGATGGGTCTTACAACCGCATGTCTTGGTCTATTTGGTGGATTAAAGCAACCTGAAGACTTAGTTAAAGTGCGGGCGATTCCCAGATTCCCTAAATCACTTCAGCAGGGTCTTAGTCGGAACTGTTCTCGAAGGATGGAAGTAAGAGTCGCCAGGAGTCTGGATTTTGGATGACGGAAAGGACTTGCTGATCACTGGGACTCGATTCTGGATGTTCCTGCCAGGCAGTTAATAACTGTTGCCAAGCCTCGGGGCCAATGCTCGGCACCAGCATGTTTTGCCAAACGTCCAACTGTCCTTCCAACTGTCCTGCCCGCTGCCCCTGTTGTCGGCTTTCTAGAAGAGGGATGTTCGTTATGCGGAGCCATGACCCGCCTTCTTTGTCCCAAGCTTCCAGTCTGCTTTCTTGCCAGCGTAAGTCAAGACCTAGCACTTGGCTGGTTCGACTCCCGTCAGGATTGGGTGGAATCTCTCGGTATTCTCGCAACATCAAGTCTTTGGCCGCGTTTCCTTCTTGCGCGAAACCTAATAGGGGTTCATCTGCCTCAGAGTCCAAAATCCAGTACTCAATAATTCCCATTCTGGCATAAAAACTCATCTTGTCCACTAGATCATTGTTTCGTATTCGAGAGGTGGACTGCGACACAATTTCCACGACCAATAAAGGCGGATGGACGGGATCAAAAACGTAGGAATTGCCTTCCCTATTAGGAGGATTGTCTGCATCCCACAAAGCCAAATCCGGCTCCAACGCACCTGTGTTGCGTTTCTCGGCGAAATACGTTCTTGGTATACCTTTGATAGGTACTTCGCGGCTTATGAGTCGATTGGGTCCGGAAGAATCATCGTCCCTCTCGAGTACATTTAGGGCCTGTTCCCATTCCCGCAAATCGTCTCCATGCTCGGGACTAGGAGCCATCAGTCTCACATCTTCCACTACATAGCAGGGGTCTGTGGTATTGAAATCTGTATATTCATGATCGGGCTGATAGGGATATTCTTCTTGGTAATGCCAGAGCTGGCACACCTGCCGGTGCTGTCGAGTCCACCTGGACTCCAGGCTCTCCCGAGGCCGTATACCAAGCCTCCCCCGCCTTTTGCCCCGTCTAGGGGCTGTTACGGCTATGTCTCACACTCCTTTCTAGATACGGATTCAACCAAGATTATATTGCCGATTTCATTGCTGTGACTTGACTGGGCGAGACCCAGGCAAGAGACCTTGTTTTCTGAATTCTCGTCCTCCGGGCACGATTGAGAAACACCAGTGTCGTCTCTGGGTACTCTGGTACGACACCTAAATTTCCAACTCCGACTTGCCATACATCCTACCGTTTCCGAACCTCCGTTGGTACCGGGGCGCTTGTTAGGAACCGGGCTGTCGTAAAGTCAATCCGGCACTTTCTGAATCACAAACTTATTATTAGTTCAGATATGAGACAAACAGGTGTTTAACTGTCGATAGTCAGGACTTTATCGGTGTCAAGCCTCTCTTAAGCAGAGACTACAAGCTTTAATAAGAGGCTCCTTTCACTCCAGCCAGCCTCCTTCCAATTCCCGACTTTAGGCGTAACGAATGCGTGGGTCAATCCACACGTAAAGGATCTCAACGAGTGAATTCACAATTATGTAGGCAGCCGCCACAAACATGACGATTCCCTGTACGAGTGGAAAGTCCTTGGCTAAGATCGCATTGACCAACATTAGGCCAAGTCCGGGACGGGAAAAAACGGCCTCAATGATCACAGTGCCCGCCAGCACCTGACCGAACTGCAAACCCACGACGGTCACGACCGGTAATAGGGCGTTTCGCAAAGAATGCCGTAACAGTACCGACCGGTCGGGCAACCCTTTGGCGTGAGCAGTCCGTACATAGTCCTGCCTAATCACTTCGAGCATGCCCGAACGCACCAGGCGCGCAATGGTGCCACCGGCCCACAGGCCCAAGGCGATGGCGGGCAGGATCAGCCCAGGAATTCCGGGAGAGCTTAAGACAGGTAACCATCCCAGGGTGACAGAGAATACTAATATCAGTAGCAGGGCTAACCAGAACCCGGGAACCGACACACCCAGTAAAGCGATTGTGACTGTTACATAATCCAACCAAGTGTTGTGATTCAAAGCCGCAATAATGCCCATAGCAGTGCCGAATAATATAGCGAAGACCAAGGCGACCAGAGTTAATTCGATTGTGCGAGGGAGCCGCTGCAGAATTAGCTCGGTGACTGGTTTGCGCGAGCGCATTGAGTCTCCTAGGTCCCCCTTAACCAAGCCGCTGAGATACCGACCATATTGAACATGCAGAGGATCGTCGAAACCCAGCTGTTCCCGCAGTTTCTCAATGTCTTCCGCAGAGGCTACGCTGAATTCTCCCAACATCATCAGGACTGGATCCCCTGGCACAAGTTGCGCCATAAGAAACACCAGGATTGACACTCCCAGCAGGAGCGGAATCAAGGCCAGGAAGCGTTGCAGAATGAATGTAGTCATGGAGAAAAAGAGTCGGTTGGTAGCAATCGCGTGCCCTGCAAGAGGGGGGCCCGCCGCTCCTATAAAAGTGGAGAGAGGTCCCCTGCCGGAACAAGACTTTAGCCGAAAGCAACTAGGCCATGGACAGTGGGTTTCCAACCCTTCAGTCTGTCGGAAACACCCCAACAGTCAATTTGGTTATATAGATAGATCCAAGGAGCTTGGGCGTGCAATAACCGATAGGCAACTCTGTATAGGGACTCTCGTTTTTGTATGTCAATTGTGGCTTGGGCCTGTACCAGAAGGCGATTCAGTTCTTCGTCTTCGAATCCTAGCCACCAAGGCCCTTGCAGATCAGAGCGAAACTTTTCCCGTAAAGAACGAAATGTACTGATCGGTGAAGAATCGAAACAGCAGGCATCATGAATCCCCTTGGATTTAACGGTTTGTGCATAGGCCGCCCGATCTTCATGCACTACGGTTTCCGTTTCCACGCCTAACGGTTTGTATTGTTCTGACAAGAAATTAGCTACTTCAATCGCTTCGTCCGGCAATACTGATGGGACGTCCAAAACAAGGTGCAAGCCCTCTCCATATCCAGCCTCCTTCAGCAGATCTCTGGCCAGGCTCAGATCTCGTGGATAGGGCTGGAGAGTGGGATCATAGCCAAAATGCTTGGATGTCAGGGGACCGCTCAAAGGGTATGCGGTCCCCTGAGTAACTGTTTCAATCAAGAAATCGGGATCAAAGCCAAAGTTTAATGCCCGACGTACCCTTGCATCAGCACAAACGCCGCTTATAGCATTGCACATAAAGACGGTACAGACATTACTGGGCGCTGTGACTACATGGCACCTTCTTGCCAACTCCAAGGAGGCCATCGAGGCCAGAGGCACCGAGGTTATGAGGTCTGCATCTCCTTGAATAATTCTGGCTACACGTACCTCCGCTTCGCCCACAGCCAACCATTTGACGCGCGGAAAGGCCAAGTCTTGCCGCTGCCAATGGGCAGTGTGAGCCGTCATGGTCACTTCCGAGGCAGTGACCCTGTCTATGCAATAGGGGCCACTGCCTATGGGGTCTTGGATTAAGTCTTGTTCCCCCGCTTTAACAGGCAGAATGGGAATATCCGCCAACAGGTCCAGGAGATCGGCCATGGGTTCGGCCAATGCCAGCCGAACAGCCTCAGAATTCAATATGCTGAGTTCTGCGTCCCTGAGATAGCTGTGGAACAACCCTTCGGTCCCTAGCACACCTCCTACGTTCGGAGATCGGGCGCGCTCAATACTGGAAACGACCGATTCGGGTTGAAGAACTTCTCCGTTGTGAAAACGCACGTCCGATCTCAAGGTAAAGTCCCAGATCTTGGCATCTTCTGACACAGACCACGACGCGGCCAAGCACGGCTCAAAGTAAGGAACCGCTCTTCGGACCAAGGGTTCATAGAGTGCCAGCAAAAGATTCAGACTTTCGGCTCTGTCATTGACTACATGTGGATCTGTCAGCGCGACTTGGGATGACAGAATAGTCAGGAAATCAGACATGAGATGTCATCAGTCGGATTCAAAGATAAGAGGCTCGGCCTATAAAACAAGGGTTGAGATCTGAGCATGGGACTTTGAGTCACCTACTCACGCTGGGATCGTCAGACTCTCGATATCCCGGGGATAGTAGGTAATCATGTCCATCCCATCTTCGGTCACAACTACAGTGTCCGAGTGCCTGAATCCGGCAAAACCAGGCAGGAAAAGACAGGGCTCCACTGTCAAACAAAAACCTTCCTTGATTTCCGTGTCATCGCCCAAGTCCAGAAACGGCCCTTCGTGACCTTCAATCCCGATCGCATGTCCGATATGGGTTCGGGTCAGATCGTAGAGATCATGCTCTTCCAGGAATGCATTCACCGCGGCTTCCACATCCCGCATTTTGGCTCCGGGCCGGATGGCACCAAAGGCAATATCCTGCGCTTGCACCTCCAGATCAAAGTAACGACGATGATCGTCAGTGAGCGGCTCAATCATGAGGGTGCGTTCCAGTTCGCTATTGTAACCCCCAACTTCAGCGCCCGCGTAGGTAAGTATCACATCCCCTTGCTTGAGGCGGCGGCCCCCTGCGCGTCGGTGGTTAAAAGCAGTCTTGGGCCCAGAAGTAAAACTGGCGTGAGAGCCTTCAGATCTGCCCTGTGGTTCCCAGTCTTGAGGTAGGGCCTTGATCATAAAGGCTGTGCCGTCCCGACCCGCGCGTAAGGCCACATCCACCTCTACGGCTCCTGGTTTGATGTAATCCTGTAGGAACCCGTGGGTGACATTTCCGAACATGGCGCTCATGCGAATGAGTTCGATTTCCTCCGCGGACTTGATAGTCCTCATTTCATCAATTACATCTCCCACGTCCTGCAGAGTGGCCTTCGGTATAACTTCGGAGAGACTCGGGCCGCGGTAACCCATGCCCCCACCCCAGCCCAAGCTGTCCACGCCAAGTTTGCTTTCTGCTAGTCCTTTGTCTCCCAACAACTCTGCCAAATACACCATGGGATGTTTTAAGCCTGGGTATTCCCGGTACACTTTCATCTCTTTAATGTTGGGATTCCTGACCGGAATATTTTCCTCTTCCAAGTGAGGCACCAGCAAAGCCATTTCTCCTTGCAAGGGGACAACCAAGACCACAGGACGCTCGGTGGCAAGGTGATGGAAGCCACTGAGATAGAAATTGCGCGTGGCATTGAAAATCACCATGCCAGCCAATTCCTGCTGTTCCATATACGCGCGCGCGCGGTTGAGGCGTCTTTCGAATTCTTGATCGCTCAGATGGTATTTCATACTGTGGCTCCTTAAATGTCGCCCGCGGAAGTACTTGGGCCGAAATAAGAAGAGCGGGGACTGGCCCCGCTCTTATTTGGTTACTGTAAGACTCTATTCAACAATGGAAACGTCGAATATTTCGGGTTGGGCATAGGGATCAAACTGGAACCCTTCAACATTGGCGCTGACACCGAATACCGAGACATTGGCATAAATGCCGGCACCTAACGCATTCTCGTTAATTATCTGCTGTACCTGCTTGTAAATTTCAGTTCGTTCCGCGTCATCGCCGGTCTCCAAACCACTGCGCAACAAGGCATCCAATTCATCAGAGGCCCAATGGGACCAATTGCGCGTGCCCATGGAACTGGAGTGATACATGCGATCTAGGAACAATCCTGGATCCGGACTGTAAGTACCAATGAGAGCTGTATTGAATGTGCTTTCATTGGAGCCCATGCCATCCATCATGGCGGTCCCAGACATGACATTGACGTCAAACTGGATGCCGACCCTCTTCATCTGAGCCTGAAGTACTTCGGCAGGCAATTCAGCCACGTAACCCGGAAAAGTCGCATGATAGAGGTAAAGCACTTCGCCATCCTTCGTGCGATAGCCGTCCTCATTGACTTCAGTGTAGCCCGCTTCCTCCAGTAGAGCTATGGCGCGCTCGGGATCGTAGGCGTACATGTTTTCAACACTTGTGTCGTAGAACTTCACACCGCGTGTCAGCAGCTGATACGACACCGGGTAGACACCCTTGAACACGATTTGGTCAATCTCTTCACGATCAATGGCATGCATGAAGGCTTGCCGGATCCGAATGTCGTCCGTGGGTGGCACGGTAGTGTTGAAGTGGATACCCCGGGCCAAACCTACTTTAGGGGCCCCTAAGACAGAAGTGCTGGGACTTTCCTGCACGCGGTCAACTGCCCCCGGGGGCACTTCGTCAATAATCAGAATCTCGCCGGTTTCCAAGGCGGCCAAGCGGGCTTCTTCTTCCAGGATGAACCGGAAGACCACAGATTCCAAATGGGCTGGTCCCTCATGGAATATGGCTGGGCCCCAGTTGTAATCATCATTTCGTTCGAGGACTACCTCGTTGCCAGGTATTTCACTGACGAACTTGAAGGGACCGGACCCAATGAGAGCGTCGTTGAAATTATCGCCGTGCTCTTCCACAGCCTGTTGCGAGACGATTCCCATAAAGGGTGAGGAGAGAGCAAATGGGAATAGGGCATAAGGGGTCTCGAAAGTAACCTTCAAAGTGGTATCGTCGATAACCTCTGAACCTGAATAGGAGCCCAACAACGGACCCGACTGCTTGGATTCCGTAGCTGGATCTTTCATACGATCAAAGTTGAACTTGACCACGCCGGCAGTCAAGGGGCTGCCGTCATGGAAAGTCACATCATCGCGCAACGTAAGTGTCCACTCAGTCGCGTCGTCGGATGCTTCCCAAGCCGCGGCTAACCCACCAACGTAATTCGCATCGGCATCTAGATAAACCAGCCGGTCGAAGATATTTCGAAAGACGTAGGCAGACTGTGAAAAATTGCTGACATGGGGATCAAGGGTGTCATAGTCGACGTTGCGGATGCCGATGGTCAAAGTACCGGACCCCATACTCTCGGCAGGAGCCTCCGCCATTTCTTCTTCTGCCATGGGCATGTCTGCGGCCGGTGCGTCCGGGGCAACGCAAGCGCCAAATAGCAGAGTGAATGACAACAGTAGAATCCACAGTAAATGTATTTGCTTCCTGAACATTTAATTCCTCTATAAAAATTTGTAAAAAGTCTTGGCCCAAAGGCCACAATCCACACGCTTAGTGCGGCACACCAACTCTAGACTGCATAATTCTAACCTAGAGAGAGAGGACCCCACGACGCGTTGTCCTAAGAATTAAAGGTTTAGCTCCTAGCGATAGCCTGCTTTGCATTGGATTCCTTCCTCCGAAACTCTTTCCTGTGGCAAGGGCGATGCTTACAGAGGGTCCCCGTAAGATGGCCAGCAATCAGTTGCTACCCCTGACTGTCTTAAACGGTCGCAGCGACTATCCTAGATCCGGACCAGGTAGTGCCCGGCTGGCACAGGTTAAGGAACGCACCGAGAACCAGTTGTCGTAGCTGATGCAGGGAGTCTGCGACGCGGATGAAAGCTCCTGCGCTAAAAGTGTATCCCAATACCAAGAGTGAAGAAATCGAGGGCATGTGCATGTGCTACTGCAGACCATCCTAGAGAAACGAGATTTCCGAACCTCTCTTGTGAATGTATGGTAGTCCTAGTCTCCTTTGCCAAACGCGGGGATATAACCTGCCTGGAAACAGCGGTCTGACAGAGGATGCTTGAGGAAGGCAATGGCTGAATACAGCCTTCAAGAACCACATGAAACAGCTCAGAGCATGTCTTGAAAGTGCTGTTCTGGAATCTTGAACAGATGCCAGGTCGCAGCAAAGCCAGAAGGCGTTTACTCACCAGAACATTCCTGGCCATCACATCTGCAAGATGAGGAAGGGGCGTCAAGCTTCTCCGAAACTGCAGCTATTAGTTCTTCTTGAATACGGCTTTATTTGTAGTGAGAAAATTTTTAAGTGATCCTGGCGCGGTGCTCAAGACTAACGCCCGAAATGGAGGAGTTGAAAGGGGTTCAGCGACAACCCAGAGTCTCCGTGAGATAGGGTTTACAGCGAGGATTTGGGTACGGTCCAATCCTCGCTTATCAAATTCTGGATCCTTCGGAACTGCCGCATGTTGGAAGTAACCAAAATGAGATTGCGGGAAAGTGCCTGACTCGCAATTAAAGTGTCGTTTAGTCCAATTGGACGGTCCGCTTGGGCAAATACCGCCTGGATTTCACCTGCCAGACGTGCATCCTCCGCGTCAAAAGGCACGACCACAAATCCAATCTCAGTCACCTTTTGCAGGCTATCTGCCTGAAACCTGCTCTTGAACGCACCGTAATAGAGTTCATGCAATGCAACGCCGACAGTCCGATGTCTGTGGGTTGCCATTGCCGAACCCGCCGGTTGAGCGTAGGCGAATCGTTCTTAAGTAAGGTGATAATGACGTTGGTGTCCAGCAGGTAACGCATCAATCTTCAAAGAGAGTGTCTAATTCCTCTCTATCCTGCGGGGCAGGTTAGCTTCGTCCATCGGAAAGGAAATCTTCGGCCAAATTCCTCTGAATAGCATCCAACCAGTCCCAGTTCTGTTCTACCGGCTCAAGGATGACAGCCGCCCCCCTTCTTCGAATTTGGACTGTCTCGCCCGAAAACCGAAATTCCTTGGGCAATCTCACAGCTTGGGAGCGTCCGGTCCAGGAAAGTTTCGTAATTGTTGCTTCCATGCCCATCTCTTTTCGCTTTGATACATATCAATAGTATGTACATTCAATGTTCATGCAGAGGAACCTGGATGTTGTTGACTGCATGTGAAAAGGAGGGAGTTATTGCACTCAACCGTTGGAGGTTTTCCCGTTGAACTTACCCGGATTGCTGGGCTTGGGCTGTGGATCGTCAAACGCGACGGCCACATTGTCAAACTGGACCGTATTGGTAATTCTCTGGAGTTGCTCCTGACATGCCTGGCACTGCGTATCTGGGTTGCATATTTCCCGCTCCTCCCGCGTCATCTGAAATTGTTGTTTCGTAGCCTCGCGGCTGAAGATCAGAGGACAAATTGGCCGGGCCACACGTCGTGTGTTTAACTGCAGCAGAATAAGCTAGGATTGGAAGAAAGGCTTTCGGATGCTCCTCAAAAAGTACCGATACTGGGCGCTGCAGTTTTTCCAAACCATGTGCAGGGGCTGCATAGCCTTCGGCATTAAACTCAACAAGGGGCAGTCAACTACCCGCATCCACTAGGCCTGGACCCAGAATTCAGGTTGGGTTTGGCAAGAGCTGGAGATTCCCAGGTTTGTCCTCTTGGGCTGTTAGGGGGATACAACTCCCGTCATATGTGACACAGCAAAAGGGTTCTGTAGTGCCAGTCCGCTGACCCCAATCTGTATAAGAGATTCAGTTGGGTTCCTCGCCTGAGAATTCGTCTTTTTCCTGGGCATGCTCCCATCGCCGTCTGAGTCGGCCGACCTCCTTTGGTGTTAAGCCTCCCAATAATCCATCCGGTCCAAGTACCTTGTTGGTTTCAACATTGGGAGTATCTTGCGCTAGACGATGTGCACGCTCCGCGGCGCGGCGCATCGCCACCTCGGCACCCGCCAGGTCGGGATTCCGTTGGGTCTTATTGCGAATCTCATCGTTGGGTGTCATCACCTTTGCCTCCTTCTTCCAGCAGCACTGGAGCTCGTCCAGAATTGTCATATACGGCCCAATCATTTACCAGATGCCGATAGATATGCTCGAAATTGTGCCACCCAGCCCGGAATCGGCGCCGGATCACTTCTTCAGCAACATCGTGTCCGCCCTGTGCCACCCGTAGAGCCACGCGGCCAATCGCCACTTCTTCCGTAGATAACCTTAGAAAGATCATTGTTACCCAATAGCTTTGAGCTTGCCAAATGGGGATGTGGCGGGCATAGCCGCGCCCACTCAGTGCAGTCTCAAGTGCGAAAGACTGGCCATCCTTCACGTAAGCGCGAATGGTGGCAAGCATCAATCGGCCTGCGCGAAATGGGGAGCGGCTAGGCCGGAAAGGATTCACTCCGGCGGCAATCAGGTCAGCATTGACGAAATTTGGGCAATTGGCTTCGTTGGGCAAGAACACCATCGCGAAAGTTGTATTGCCCGCACCATTTGGGCCCGCGATGATTAGAATTCGTTTGTGCACCATCATGGATATTTGGCAGCGGCACCTGTTGCTAGCCTAATCACAAAGTTACCTGCGTCTGCGGGACCCGTGAACAATCCCACACACCTGACGGACTCGGCGGATAAATTCGCGTAAGGCAAGATTTAACACAGATCGACCCTTTGTTGAAAAAGCCTTGGCCAGGCTGAGTTCCGTCTCCGGTGTAACTGCCTTAGCGTTCCTTTGGAAGTGATTTCACTCTGGTAATTTCACTTTACCTTAAGTACCCCCTCTTGCGGGGAGCTCGGATTTCCTTGAGCCCTGCATCAGGCGCAAGGTTGCCGGCCAAATGCTGTGGGCCCCTTGGACCTGTTGGTGGCTTGAAATGGATATGGGGCATTTACTCTCGGACTACCCAGGGGAATTCAAAAAGGACCTGGATTGTGATTTGACGCAGATAACACGCCGTTGGCAGGTTCTGGGTGTTGTTGGTTTACGTTTCGGCACTTGAACCTCATTCTGCATTGGAGAATCGGTAACTTGGCAATTTGGAAGGATCCAGTTGCTACGCCGAACTGGCACTGTGGCGGCCATTCTGGATCGATGTTTCCGCGGGTCTGTGCTGTGAAGGTAACTCCAACCAAAGGTGCAATTTGAGGCACTGGTCGGCTATTGCATCATGACCGGATCTCTGTAGCAACTGGAGGTCTTGTTGCTGACAGAGCGCAATATCGCTTTTGCAAACAGCGGCGTTAAGCGGCCAAGATCCACTTCGCCCGGTTCAATTAGTGGGGGTTGCGCCAAGCCCGCAGGCTGGTGCGAGCCAGACTAACTACCGGTTGCTACATACAGCTGCTGCGGCTATTTCCCTTTCCCTCCCCCATCAGCTGATCCCGCAAATACTTGGTTGTCCTTTGATTGGATGTGTTGCCGGCCAGGACTCTTCACGCCCCACTAAGTGACGTCATGCGCTAGGGCGCAGTCTCCCGGATGCATAAAGGACCGGAAAGATTCAGTTGAACCTAGGCCCCAATCTCGGTTTGCAGGATAGGGAAATCCGCCGCCGCGGACCACTCCAAGCCACGGAAGCGAGCTGTTAGCCGCACCTGGAGCGGGGCGGATCCTAGAGTTCAAAGTACTAGCGGATGCGCATACGGGGGTCCAGTGCATCCCGCAATCCGTCCCCCAGAATATTAATGGCAATGACTACCACAGCGATGGCAAGGCCAGGGAAGGTTGAAAGCCACATTGCATCCCGCAGATTGTAGCGACCGCGACTGACCATGGCGCCCCATTCCGGAGTTGGCGGCTGGGCTCCCAAGCCGATGAAGCTGAGCGAAGCCGCTCCAAAAATTGCCCCCGCTACTTGCAAAGTAGAGAGGACAATGACCGGTGCCAGGATGTTGGGAAATATGTGTCTGGCGATAATACGTCCTTTCGATCCGCCAATCAGACGGGCGGCATCCACGAAGTCCAATTGGCTGATGGTAAGGGAACTACTATGGACTACCCGCGTGAAAGCTGGAATGGCACTGATGCCCACAGCGATCATGACGTTTTCCAGCCCGGGACCCAGTATGGCCACGATTACGATGGCCAGCAACACGCCAGGAAAGGCCAGCAGCAGATCCATAGCCCGCAAAATGACGAAACTGAGCAGCCCTCCGAAGAATCCGCTGACCAATCCCAGCACGAGTCCTGCAAAAGTGGCGATTCCTGAAGAAATCAAACCGATCCGCAGGGACAGCCGGGCTCCCCAAATGACTCGACTCAACACGTCCCGACCTGTGTCATCGGTGCCGAACCAATGTTCGGCACTGGGAGGCAGCAGGAGCTCCTCGGCATTGATTTCTAGAGGGTCAAAGGGAGCAATAAGTTGGGCTGAGGCAGCGATCACAAATAGCAGGAACAAGAAAATGGCGCTAACACCCGCCGCACGGTTCTTTGCCAACGCAACCACGAGCTGGGTAGTTAAGCGCCTTTGTTCAAACATACAGGCTCCTGTGGGTCGGACTCACGCGTTCGGGGCCTAGTCAACTATTAGATTCAATGCAAGAGGCCGAAAAACACTTTACAACAAGCCTGCAGTCTGGCAAATGTGCTTGAGGGCTGCAGAGGGTAGGTTCAACCCTCTCTTCCCGAACTGTCTGTTCGATGTCCGCATGCAGTTTTAGGCGTATCTCTTCAGGCTTTTGCTCAATAGGAATTAGTGCGCTTGACATGGGTAGTTGCCACGTCCAGTTCGCAATCTCCTCCTTCAGCCCAATAACTGACAAGATTGCTATCTGACCTGGTGGGGTAGATGCGACGTATAGCCTGGGTACCGAGAGCGAATGCTTCTACGATGGAGTTGTCAACTATCACTCGCAGGAGAAAGCCGTCCAAATTTTGCAAATCCACACTTTCGGGAATGGGGGCCCTTTCTACCAGTTTCTTGCCCAGAGATAGGCTCGATCTGGTGGTATCTACGAAAAGAACTCGCTCCTGAACATCCACACCAATCACGGTCTCTTCTTCCCCTTGTGGCGAAAGACAAACTTTCACCCCATACCGTTGCGCCCCCTTGGGCATGAACCAGGCACAAATGTCGATAGAGCGACTCTCCAGCCCCTGTACTACCAGATCGTCTCCATCGTGCAACATGGATTGCTGATTTACTCCGGGATAGCAGACTGACTGCAATTCCTCGATGGGTTTGAGACCGATACGACCGCCTTCCAGCACCATTTCACAGGGGAAGGAGAATGTGCCGGACCAGCCACTGGCCGTTTGCACTGTTTCTCGGTCTCGTTCGTCCCGGGACCAGGCCCACATAATGCGACGGCCTTGGTCATCAAGTAGGCTTTCCGGAGCAAAGAATCCGTTGTCTACCCAACTCATTTGTTCATGATACTCGGGATGGAATTGTTCATTTCGCCAATCGCCCACGTAATAACGGCAACCCAGTTCATGGCTGATGCAGAGCATCACCCACTTGTCCCCCAGCTGAAAGAAGTCCGGGCAGGATATGTCCTCATGCAGGTCCACACCTTCCAAGGGGTGTGCCAAGAAATCTCCTACGTAGTCCCACCTGGAATGCAAGTCTCGGGTCTTGAAGACTGAAGGAGTATGTCCTCCGAATATTCCGTAGTAGGTTCCATCTTCGGCCATGAACCCATGGGGATCCCATGAGGACCAGCCTTGGGAACCGGTTCTGCGGCCCTCGTCGTCCTGTACTGGGACGATGGGATTGGCTGGTGACTTGAGTACATTCTCCAGCCAGTAATCGCTGGCCGTGGCAATGCTGTTGCCCTTTTT
Source organism: Caldilineaceae bacterium (assembly GCA_965221225.1). Taxonomy (GTDB): domain Bacteria; phylum Chloroflexota; class Anaerolineae; order Caldilineales; family Caldilineaceae; genus Bin34. The sequence continues at coordinate 1,135,538 of CBDCRV010000008.1, read as the reverse complement.
CATGCCGTGGTACAGAAAAACGGCTTCGTCCTTGCCATGGAAGCAGTTGCCGCTGAATATGCCTTCTTCGGGACTGTCTGCAGTCGGCGTGAGCCAAGGTAGGTGATGTTTCCAATGCAACCAATCGTGGGATGAAACGTGGCCCCAACAATGTTTGCCGTGCCTCTGGTAGATGTAGCCCAGATGGACGTTGCCCTGCCAGAAAATGGCGCCGTTGGGGTCAGCCGGATGCGCCTGTCCTTCCGGCACAACGAAGTGGTATCCAGGCCGGTGGGAATCGCGCAGTAAGTGCTCCCGTACATCACGGGCCTTTTCAATGTCTTCCTGTGTGATTTGATACCCGGTCATGAAGTGGTTCCTGTAAATTCGGACTGGAAACAATGGTTACGTGACAGGGGAATCAAGCCTTCAGGCCGCCCGCCGTGAGACCTCTTACATAGTGGCGCATGCCCACGGAAAAAAGCAGAATAAGCGGAATTGAGGCAGTGATGTACGAAGCCATTTGGGGGCCTATATCGGTGACACCAATTTCGGAAGTAAACTGGGTTAAGGCTACGGCGACTACCTGGCGCCGGGGCGTGGAAATGGCAACCAGCGGCCACATGAATTGATTGTAAGTGGTAACCAGGCGTACCACTGCTACGGTAATCAGGATGGGCATGGAAAGCGGCACGGCGATGCGCCAGAAGGATTGTAATTCCGTGGCACCATCAATGCGGGCGGCGTCGAAGAACTCTTCAGGTAGCGTGGCGAAGAAACTGCGGCACAGCAGCAAGGCGAAGACCTGCCCACCAGAAGTCCACGGCAGAATCAGGGCCCAATAGGTGTTTTCCAGACCCAAACTAAGAATCAGGACGTATGCGGGGATCAGGGTCAAAATGGGTGGAATCATCAGCAGTGCCAGGATTCCGGTGTAGATCACTTCCTTGCCCGGGAAGCGATGGCGGGCGAACACATAACCGGAAAGACTGGAAAGCACAATAGTAACTACACAGGCGGATCCCGAAGTGATAATCGAATTGAATATGGGGCGGCCAATCACCTTCCAGCCCAGTGCGAAATTTTCGAACCGGTAGGGGTCAGGCAGCGACCAGAAGCGGCCATAAATCTGGCCATTGTCCTTAAAAGCCAACACGATCAAGTAAATGATCGGCACGAAAGTCAATATCAACAACATACTCAAGAACAGCAGATTTACCAGCTGCATCCAGGAAAACTTGGGTCGTCTGATACGGACGGGGGATACGGAGGTAATTGTCACCGTCAGGCCTCGAAGTCCGTAGCGGAGCGTACAAAACGCAAATTGACAATGGTGCCGGCTAGGATAATGAAGAACAGAATCATGCCAATGGCGGAAGCTACGCCCATGCGATCCATGCGCATGGCCATGTAATAGAGTTCTAATGCGGGCACGTAAGTTGAGTCGCCAGGGCCGCCGCCCGTAGTCAGATAAACAAGCTCGAAAGTCTGTACCGCGTTAATGAAGTTCAGGATGAGCAACAGTTTCACTTGACCCATGACCAGCGGCAAGTCAATGCTCCAGAATCTGCGAAAGGCATTGGCCCCATCTACTCTCGAGGAATCCAGGACTTCATCGGAGATAGAAATGAGGCCCCCGTAGAAAATCAGCAAGGCAAAGGCATTCACCCACGGCACGCCGATAAAGATGATCGAGCCAAGGGCCACATTCGGATCGCCGTACCAGACGCGCGTCCAGTCTTCCATGCCGATGAGCTTGAGAACTTCATTCAACAGGCCGATGGCCGGGTCATATATATTGTTCCAGACCAAGATCTCCACCACGGCCGGAAGCACAATCGGTACTACGAAGAGCGTGCGCGCCCAATACCGAGCGGAATTGTTTCGCAGATTGAAGATCAATTCTGCCACCAACAGAGGCAGGGTCAAGGTCTTAACGATGGATACGACCACCAAAATGAAGGCGTTGCGAAAACTGGCTAGGAAAAAGCGGTCTTTCAGCAGAAATTGGAAATTCTCGATTCCCACCCAAGGGGAATGTCCGGACGGGTTCCAATCTGTGAAGGCGTGATACAGCCCCGAGAAGGCCGGGTAGTAATTGAATGTCAGCAGGAAAATGAGGGTTGGCAATATCAGGATGTAAGAGTAACGAGCCTTCCAAACGGAGGCCAGATTTCGGCGTGGTGTTGCTGATTGCTGTTGCCAAACGTGTTTCCCGCGATCGGTAAACAAGATAAGCAATGTGGCTCCCACCAACAGCAATACCAACAGTCCCACAGAACTGGTAATCACCATGCCCCGCTGGCGGTCCAGCTTCGCAACTGCCTGCGCCTGCTGATTTCGATCCACAAAAGATCCTTGGCCCGCGTCATCGCCCCAGACCAAGACAGAGCCATCGGCGGCCACCGAAACACTTTGAACCGGTGATTCCAATTGCAATTCCTGCGTGATGTTTCCTTCCCCATCCAGAAAATAGATGGTACCTCTGTCCGTGGCTGCCAAAATAAACGTGGCATCGGCAGACATAGTGACATCGTAGATGTCACTGTTTCCGGTAACAGCCCAGATCACATCACCGTTTGCCCCATTGAGGAGAACAATGGAGCCGTCGCTGGTGCCAGCCAGAATACGCGCTCCCGAACGCGAAACAGCCACAGCCTTGACATCAAAATCCAGTCGGGCGGAGAGCAGTTCGTTTCCCACACGGGAAAAAATGGTAATGCGACCGTCATCTGAACCGATGACGGTTCGGGCATTGTCGCCGGTTCCGTAGATGGCTACGGCTTCCACGCCAAGGCCTCTATCTACGTTCCAGAGCAATTGCCCATCCCCGTCCAAGACATGAATGTTCTGATCATCTGTAGTCAAGGCCACCAGGGATCCGTCCGCAGCTAAGGCAACGTCATTTACTGTACGCGAGGTCTTGTAGTCCCAGCGAGCGTCCCCATTGGTCCCATCCCGCAGATAAACTCGGCGATCTTCTGAGGCGATGGCCAGGAGGGAACCATTTGCACTCCAGGACAAGCCGGTAATGCTGTTTTCGGCAATGAATGTCCAGAGTTCAGTCGCCGCCGCATCGAAGACCTGAACTTGATTGTCGCGTGTGCCCAAAGCAACGCGTTGACCGTCGGGCGAAACGGAAGTCACAGTCACTTGGCTGTCCAGCTGCTCTGTCCACAAGGTGCCCGACTGGGCCCAGACGGGCTTAGCCCATAGGAGGAGCAGGCCTAAGCAGAGCCAAAGTGGAATCAGTTGCCGGTTAAGGAACAACATCACAGTTCACAGGATTGAGAAAGATAAGAAAGGGGCCGCACACTCGGGCACGGCCCCTTAATTCAAATAGCCGGCCCTGAGCTGCTGCACAGGGCCCAACAAGAGCCTTTAATAGGGACCAGCAGCCACGTAGCCGGGAGGCCGTTTCTCAGGTGACTCCAGATCCTCTTCCGTCAGATTCAGGTATTCCAGCAGGCTTTCAAATGTTTCGAAAAATAGCTGCTGGTAATCTGCTGCAAATTCCTCGGCGGTCCTTGTACCAGCAAAGAATTCCTGGACCATGATGGACCAGATTCGCTTTGATTCCTCATGCTTGAAAAAGCCCCGGGCCACGGCATCCCCCGGTGCTCCGGGCTTCTCATAATTTCCGATGAAGACGCTGTTGGCGAAGACATCCTGCCAGGGCTCTGGCAAAGAGACACCCTTGATCAAGGGAGGCCCAGCGATACCGCCGGCCAGGTTTTCGGGATCCAGTTTGTTTTCCAGAAAGATTTGCATGCCTTCGGGGCTGGTCCAGAACATGGCGAAATCCACTTCCAGGTCGTTCTGGGCGCGGTTTTTCTTGGGCAGAGCCAGGTAGCCTTGAGTCAGTTCATTGGCCCTAGCAGGGCCCTGCACGCACGGTCCCTCAATCGAGGGGAAAGCGAACCGGCCATACTCGAATTCCACTGCGGCCGCCGCGGAATCCTCGTCCAGTTCACCTGAGCCAGAATATTCGCCTTGAGCCAAAGAGCGGATGTCTTTGGGAAAACTGGTGAAGAAACCGCCAGCTACCATGCGCATGGCGGCCCTCTGCGTGAGGAAAAGGGGATAAGCATCGCTGAGGCCGGCCCAACCCTCCGGTACGTAGCCGTTTTCGGTCTTGAAGACCCGCCCGATCTGTTCCATCATTTCCACCGTGCAGGCATCGTCGAAGGAGATTTCCCCATCTTGCAGGGCCCGCAGGTGGCGCACGATATTGACAGATACTCTGTCAGGATCATCGTTGCGGACATCCGAGGGATCATAGCTCCAAGTGTCGTCGAGGCCCTCTCGAAAGCACCAGTCGCCTTCTTGGCACTGGATGATCTGTAATTCATCGCGATGATATTGATCCATAGCCGAGCGCATCAACCACGGCATGCGCCCACCACCCCAGATCTGCTCAGTGGTGCCTTCTATGGCGATAGGGATATAGCCTGCAGCCTTGACTTTCTCACTGTATTCCACCAGCTGATCCCAAGAGGGCTGGGCAGGTACGTCGGTGATACCGGCCTCCTCAAAAATATCCTTGTTGTATACCCAGAAGGTTTGGATCGACATGTAGGGCATCGTGTACATCTCCCCGGTGCTGGGGTCTCGCACTAGATTCAAGCCCCATTCCTCAAAGCTGTCTTCCCAAGCATTGCCCGTGTAAGGGTTGGTCTGGTTGAGGTAGGGAGCCCAATCCACTAGGCGTCCTTCCTGGGCAAATTCGCGCAAATGGGGGGATTCTATTATGGATACCCGCGGTTCCTCTTGTGTGAACTGGGTGCGGATCCATTGGAGGTAGGCGTCTACCGTTGGCGCCTTGAGTTCAACCAATACTGTGACCCCTGGATGCATGGCCATGTAGGCATCAGCCATAGCCTGATAGGTCTGGACATCGTTCGAGGCCAGGCTGATTACGATTTCTCCGGAGAGTTGCTCTTCAACTTCCTCCACTTCTTCAATTACTACAACTTCCTCGGCCGCCGGCTCGTCGGCCGCCGGAGGTTCTGGTGCGGGTGGAGCCCCACCCGTACATGCGGCGAGCAACAAAGTTGCCAAGACTAGCCAAGCTAGACTATTAAGATTCGTAAGACGTTGCCGCCACATGTGCATTTCTCCATACCTGAAGTGAAAAAAGAACACCCTCAATGAAGCACCTTTACAATTGCCAAACGCAAATCAGGGAGCAAATGGCCCCTCCGGCATATTTCAAAGAGATGCATTAAAGTCCCCATAGTATCTTCTAAGATAATGATTTGGAGCAAACCAATAGCAGCGTGACTCCACTGCTGCACGACCCCAATCTGGATAGTGGTTGTGCAGTTGTTCCGGCATATCTGAGGGAAATGTTCTGTCGCCATTCCTGAGGTGTTTTCAAATTAGATCTCAGCATGTTAAGGAGCCACCCATCGCTTTGGCTTGGTTGTCTGCGAGTTTGGGCAATCTCGCCGCTCTCACGCGTGGCTAAGTGTCTGGGCCTCAGAGAGTGTGCGCTGGGCCTCCACCATGGTTGGGTAACGTCCGCCGGCAGCCATACGTTGAAGATGTGAACCCGTTTCTACGACTTGGCCTGCTTCCAGCACCACAAGCTGGTGGGCACGGCTTAGGGTAGCCAGACGATGTGCAATGGCAATCACAGTCCGATTCTTGGTGAGGGCTGCCAAAGCGGCATGGATACGTTCTTCGGTTTCCAGATCGAGGGCTGAGGTGGCTTCGTCGAGAATTAGGATGCGCGGATCATGCAGAATAGCTCGGGCAATGGAAATGCGTTGACGCTCACCATCGGAGAGGCGTTGACCCCGCTCGCCCACTAAAGTGTCGTAACCATCCGGGAATCCCATCACAAATTCGTGTGCCTGGGCAATACGGGCGGCCTGTACAATCTATGCCTCAGAGGATTCCGGCTTGGCATAGCGGATGTTCTCTGCCACTGTGCCTGAGAACAAGAATGGATCCCGAAGGACGACGCTCACTTGTTGCCGCAACGATGCAGGTGCCAACGCGCGGAGGTCTACTCCGTCGATGCTAATGCTGCCATCATCGATATCGTAAAGCCGCAGCAGCAGGTTGATTACAGTGGATTTGCCGGCACCAGAGGCCCCCACCAAACCGATCATCTCCCCCGCGGCGATATCCAACGTGAAGTCTTCCAATACCGGCTCATCTGCGCGATAAGCAAATGACACATCTCTGAACTTCACTTTGCCTTGCAGAGTTCTAAAAAAGGGTTTGTCTGGGGTGACCAAATCGGGTTTCTGGTCAATTGCCTCAAAGATACGCTCCGCTGAGGTCAAAGCTTTCAGCAGTCTTTGTGGCAATTCCCCCATCCACGCCAGAGGTTCCACCAGCAAGACCACATAAGCTGCAAATTGCACCAGTTCGCCCATCCCTAACTCTCTAGCAAGTACCATGGATCCGCCCACAAGAAACACCAGTAACTCACCGAGCGCATCGAGAATTGCACGATGGGCCCCATGGTGCGCCATATCTTCTGATTGCGCACATCGACCACATACTAGTGTAGTAACCTGCTTACGCTGAAGGAATATAATGGGGGTACATTGGACTCCTGCATCGATCCCCATCCCTATGCCTGGCAAACGCTATATTGTCACTTTGACTGAGCATGAACGGACCCAACTGCAGGCCCTGATACACAAGGGCCGTGAGCATGCCTTCCGCCGCCGCCGGGCGCAGATTTGGCTGCAGGTGGATGTGGGGCCCCGGGGTCCGGGCCGCACCGATACGGACACCGCCGAGATTCTGGGCGTGGGTGTGAGCACAGTCGAGCGGGCCCGCCGGGCCTTCACGCACCAGGGTCTGACCGCGGCCCTGCAGCCGCCCGCACTGGATCATCCCCGCCGGGCGCGCCGCCTGGACGGCGCCGGGGAGGCGGAGTTGATCAAGCTGGCCTGCTCGCCGGCGCCGGCGGGGAGCTCGGGGTGGACACTACAACTGCTGGCCGATCGGTTGGTAGAACTGCAGGTGGTGGATAGCATTGGCCGGGAGACGGTGCGCGTCGCCCTCAAAAAAACCGGCTGCAGCCTGGGAAAGTCCGCCGCGGGTGCCTGAAGACGGAGCCGGACAGTGATGTTGTCTGCCCTAAGGAGGAGGTCCTGGATACCTACCAACGCCCCCTGGACCCCCCACATCCAGGGGTGTGTGTGGACGAAGTCTCCCAGGTCCTCCATCAGGAAGTGCGCACGCCTCTGCCCGCGCGACCCGGGCCGCCAGGCCGCCAGGATTACGAGTACCGGCGCAGGGGCACAGCCCACCTGTTCATGATCACGGCGCCTTTTGTGGGCTGGCGGCACGTGGAGGTGACGGCGCGCCGCACGAAACTGGCTTGCGCCCAGATCCTGCAGGACCTGGTGGACGTACACTTTCCGCAGGCGCCGCGCATCACCTTAGTCTGCGACCATCTCAACACGCACAAACCCGCCGTCCTGAACGAGCGTTTTGCGGCCGCCACGGCCCGGCGCATCGCCCGCCGCCTGGAGTGGGTACACACCCCCAGGCATGCTCGCTGGCTCCACATCGCGGAGATCGAGATCAATGCCCTCAAACGCCAGGCCCTAGCCCTGCGCGTCCCCGACGCCGAGACGCTGCGGACTCAGGTCACGGCCTGGGCGAAACAGCGCAATCAGCTGGGAGTCCCCGTGCAGTGGCGCTTCACGACCGATGACGCCCGCATCAAACTGCAGTCCCTGTATCCACCAGCGTAAGAAAGTTACTACACTAGTGTCAAACTGCATTTCTAAAGATGCCGAGCCCAGATGTACAAGCTGATAATAATTTAGTGTGAGGAAAAGCCTGGCTTATTTCACTGTTTTGACCAATTTGTACTCTAAGAGGAAAGGGTGCAGCTTCTTAAGCTAGCTCCTATAGTATTGTGAATGTCTCTTTTGCAGGTGATAGGGAACTATGGTCACTTTGCAAGATGCAAAGAATGCCAGTCGAGACTTCCTAAATGAGGTTTTCGGCAGCGCCAATATAAGTGGCCTGCGAGTCGAGGAAGTTGAACGCCTCGAAGCAGGCTGGGAATTGACACTCAGTTTTATCCGCGGCAGTGGATATGAAGACCGGTCTCCACTATCCCGTCAGATGAAAAAAATACAGAGCATTGATCCTGTACGTTATTACCGGACCGTTACTGTAGATCGGGAAGGAACGGCGGTCCGGTGTGAAATACGTGAATTCGCAGAACAATATCCTCGTTGATGCCAATGGCCTGGTGCCCTACGTTTTGGGCCGGGCCAAACTAAATAAGCACAGAAGGTTCAATATAGATCTCTACCAGTACTGAGTACAGGATCTGCAGAAGTTTCGAACGTTTGCTACCACTGCTCCTTGCTTGTGGGAGGTGACCCAATTGGTACAGGGGATGACCAGGAACCAAAGGGAACGGCTCTACCACAATGACACCATTGCGGAATTAAGGAAGTTAGTTAGCAAGTGGGAAATAGTTCAGATTTCTCCGAGGAAAATTGAAGAGCATAAGTACTTTTATGCGCTAGGTGGGGCGGATGTGAGCCTGATATTAGCAGCACATTGAAGGGACACTGTCTGGACAGCTGACGCACAACTCTACCAACTCTTGTCTGCTAAAGCTGGTGTGTCTGTGATAAACCCTTGGCACCACATGGAATTATGAATCTCTTCCCTGGGCTTGGGCAGAGTGCTGTTCGCTCGGTGAGATAGTTGTGGTTGCGGATTGAGTTGGGACGGGCAGCGAATACGCTGTGAAGTTCATTCGAACTTGCCTTACAGGGTCTGGCTTTTCCCTTCTATGAGTGGCCAACTTCTGAACTGTCGGATCGCCCTGCCTTGACTTTCCTAGGAAGTCCCCTTGGAGAACTTAACAAATGACCACCACTACCTAACAGTTCAATACCTGACAGTGGGCAATCCGTGTTGCTCGCACCAGCTGTTTAATGGGTTGTCACCACCCCTGAAATCGAATGTCTCCCGCTTTGTGAATTGCTCTCCACACATGAACTGCTGCATGGGGCTCATCTGTGCTAGAAGGTCTGCCTCCTGTACGCGATAGTCCATAGGCTTGATCCAGCGATAGCCATAACCCATCATGAGGGCCTTTCGGGTCCTGGAGATGAGGTTGGCTGCCCCGGCGTGGTACGTCCGATTCTCAAATATCAGGCAATCGCCCGCCTGCAAAGAAGGCTCCAACGCACTTTCGGGATCTGGCTGTCCTGCCGGTACTTCGATTGCCTCGGTCAGAAGATTGCTACCGGGCACCACCATAGTAACTCCTGAATTGGGCTCACTCAGGTCTGTCAGATAGTAGGCGCATTTAACCAGAAACCTCTGAATTCGTCGATGGCCCATATCGTTCATGGCCTGAAAGTAGTCCCTATGCCAACCGGGCTCTCGGAAAGTGTCAGGTGTCCCTTCTGGATCTGCCCCTTTGTAAATCAGGTGTGATGTCACCAAATGCAGGTCAGAGCCCAGCAGCTGGACTACAGTGGGCAAGATTACGGGATGGTCTATCAGATCGCGGAACACCTGATGCTTGGTTACCGCGTTGCGGAAACTGTCATAGCGACCACTGGGCATGGCCTGGCGGTGCAGTTGATCATTCGAGGCCATTAGCCTGTCTCCAGCCTCAAGGAGATCTGCAATCTGGTCTTCGTCCAAAGCATTGCGAATAATCAAGAAGCCGTTCTGATCAAAGGACTCTATATCCTCTTGCGGGACAATCACTTCACCTAACATTTTCCTTAGCTCCTTAGTTGTACCTAGCGCGTGTTCGCTACCCTTTCATTCCCGAAAAAGTCACACCCTCGATCATGTATTTTTGGCCAAAAGCAAAGACCAGCAACATGGGAATGATCATATAGATCGAAATCACCATCATTTTATGCAATGAGGTAATCTCCCCTTCAAACCCCTTTTGGGCGTTTAACCCCAAAGCCAAGGTCCACAATTCCTGCTTGGGTCCCAGATAGATTAGGGGCGAGAGAAAGTCGTTCCAGGCAAACTGGATGGAAAAAATGGCCACTGCGGCCAAGACCGGCTTGGAATTGGGCATCACAATCCGGCCCCATATACCCAATTCAGTACAGCCGTCCATGCGCGCCGCATCACTTAGTTCCAAAGGAATGCCGCGAAAGAATTGGCGCATCAGGAAAATGTAGAAAGCATTGTGTCCCAGCAAGCGCGGAATGACCAAGGGCCAGAATGTACCGACCATACCCAGGCGATCGAAGATTACAAACAAAGGAATGATCTGCACCACATGTGGGAGCATCATGGTGCTTAACAAGACATAGAACAACGTTTCTCGAGCTGGGAACTGAATGCGCGCGAAAGCGTATCCGGCCAAGGCACAGACAAGTACACCACCGATCACCGAGGCGAACACCATGTATAAGGTGTTCTGCGTGTATCTCAATAGTGGGGCTTCTTCAAAAATGGTTATGTAGTTGGACCACTGGATCGGATCCGGAATCAGTTGCACTTCGCGCAAAGTGACAGTCTGTGCCGTCTTGAGTGAAGTCGAAAAGGTCCAGATCAAAGGAAAGACCATGACGATGGATGCAGCCACCAAAAATGGGTATACGACAACCCATTTGGATAAGCGGTTTACCAAGCCTTCAACCACAGTTCTGTCTCCCGCATTGTTTTACGTATCCCCGTAATAGACCCAGCGGTCTGAAGTCCTGACCAAAATGATGGTAAATAATAGAATGATCAAGAACAGGACCACCGACAGAGCTGCAGCGTAGCCCAACCTGAAGTAACTGAAAGCGTTGTTATATATGTGAATGACATAAAAGAGACCGGAATTGAGAGCTCCGCCGCCCGGTCCCAGCAACACATAGGCGGAAGCAAACACTTGGAAGCCTCCGATGATGCCGATAATCAAATTGAAGAAGATGACTGGCGTCAACATGGGAATTGTGATCCGAAACAGCTTCTGCCAGTAATTACCACCATCCATTTCGGCAGCTTCGTAGAGTTCGGCAGAGATTCCCTGCAATCCGGCCAGAAAAATGACCATTTGGGCCCCAAATCCCCACGTACTCATAATGACCATTGCGGGTTTGACCCATTCTGGACGAGTCAACCAACGCACTGGGGGCAGGTCCAGGAGGATCAAAACCTGGTTGAAAATGCCATACCGGGCATTGAACATCCCGAAAAAGATGATGGACACCGCCACTAGAGGTACCACCGAGGGTACGTAGAAAATAGTACGGAAAGTACCTAAGGCTCGGATACGCAGATTTAGCAGGACGGCGATGGCGAGGGCTACCACTAAACGCACTGGCACACTCAAAGCCAAGTAGTAGATGGTATTGCCTAGGCTCTTCTGAAAGAGGGGATCCAGTGTGAATATTTCATCGAAGTTTCTGATCCCTTTCCAGTCGGGGGCACTGGTGGAGACGCTGTAATCTGTGAAGGAAAGAAGCAAGTTAACCACAAAAGGGATCAAATCGAACCACAGCGCCGCGATAATCCAAGGCAGGATGAAAGCAAAGCCCACCCACTTGGTGCGATGTCGGTGCAGGTACACCTGCAGGGAATTAAACATGAGAGCAGAATGGGTAGGGCAAGAATGGCCGAGCCGCGGCCCAGCCATTCTGCTAACTGCTTTTCCCGCTCAGTTCGGTGTTAAGGTAACGAAGCTCAACCCGCAAAATTAGCTGGCCCAGAATTCGTCCAGGATGCGCTGAGATTCCTCGGCGCCTTTCGCTAAAGCATCCGCTGGCGACTCAACCCCGAAGTATGCTTCTTCTACGACATTGGAGACCACATCATTGATGCGAGTCTGTACTGGTGTCACGGCTACGCTCACATCTGAAGCGAGGGACTTCAGTACTACGTCCCAATAGGGGTTGGAATCGTAGTAGGCCGCATTTTGATTGCACTGTGCCACGGGTGACGGGCGTCCCTGATTGAACAGGAACAGGCAGCCCCCCGCCTCGTGGGTGCCAAAGAATTCCAGATACTGGTATGCAGCATCCGCTTGATCCTGTGGTGTCGAAGCCGGGATTACGTATCCCCAAGAGCCTGAAAGTCCTGCTACACCAGCGTGACTGGCGGCGGGATTGTTACCGTTATAAGGCATCTGGCCGACGCCCCAAGTCGAAGTGTCCGCCCACATATCTGGATCTGTGGCTTGTAGATGTCCAAACTGCCACACGCCAGTAAACAGGAATCCCAGTTTGTCGGTGTAATAGGGATGGTCCGCAGAAGTGTCCGAGGTGCCAGCCAGAAATTCGTTGTTGTTGTCAATGCCCCCATTGATCTCATTGGTGAAATTCACCATCCATTCCAGAGTCTGTACTCCTGCGTCATCGTGGAACTGGATTGTATGAGCGTCATCTGAAACGAATTTGCCGCCGTTGGTATACAGCCATTGGCCAAAACCTACCGGGCCACTTCCCAGATTGGCCCCCATCACGGTGACCCCGATATCATCTTTCTGAGTGATCGCTCTGGACGCCTCAGTCAGCTCCTGCCAAGTGGTCACTGGGGTTTCGGGATCAAGGCCGGCTTCCGCCAGCACAGTCTTGTTGTAGAAGTATTGGCCCGTGTTTCCGCCGCCTGTCGGCAACGGGAACGAATACAACTGCCCTTGCCAACGTTGGTTGTTGATTTCCCCGGAATAGAAAAATGGCGTCGGGGTCAATTCCTGAAGCCTGAACGTAGTCATCAATCGGGATAATCAGATTCTCGTGGGCAAACTGATAGGTTTCCACGCGTTGGGTCATGATTAAGGCCGGTGGGTTGTTGCTGGCCACGGCGGTAGCCGCCCGTTCAGCGCGTCCATCCCAAGGCTGCACTGAATTATTGACCTGCACCGATGAGTTCATGTCATGGAAGTTGGCGATCACTTCGTCCATTAATTCTTCCCGGTGAGAACCCCACCAATTCATGAACTCAATCTCAATCTTCTCAGCCATCGGTTCCGCATCCGTAGACGCGGCAGGTGCCGCAGGCGCCGCTGCGCAGGCCGCCAAGGCCAAAGTGGCCGAAACTCCGGAAACCCTCAGAAAGTTCCGTCGAGTTAACTTGATATCCATGCAGAATCCCCTTAATAGCAAATGGAACAGGTTTCCACGAAACCGAAGCCGATCAGCCAATAGATTCACTTACAGCCAACCCGAAAAGGGAAGGCGCAGTCATGATTTGGCATAAGCCGGCAAGGCCACGGGACAACGGAAACCTATCACTGCACTTAACGTAGACAAAGTTGAAGTGTTCGCTGGCTGGGAAAATCTGTGTAGTGCTTTGCGCTTTTCTACAGATGTTCGAGATGGATTAGCAAATTACCCTCTCCAGCTACCTATCCTTGGAAAGAGGGCAACCTATGCGCTGGTACTAACAGAGCATATTTAGGAGTCGGTCTGGATTTCTGCAGCGCCTGTTTTCAGGCATCTCCCCCTGCCCACCTTATAATTCTTGGTTAGTCCCCTTAGTGTTCTGCCTAATATATATATTTGCTTCATGCGAAAGATCCTTTTCATTTCATCCTTGGCTACCCCCCTATCCGAGCAGGTTACCCAACACCAGAGTCCCGAAGATAAGGTAGTAGTGGTCAGCCCCAAGGAAAGTCCTGCTGAAATACAGAGGCTTATCTCTGAGCATGAGTACGTGATTCTCTTTCCCAGTACACTGGGGGATGATGAGATTGAGGCTGGCAAGAACCTGAAGCTGGTACAGCTCGTCAGCGCCGGCTTCGACCGAGTAAACGTAGAACTTTGTCGGAGTCTGGGCGTACCCGTAGCCAACAATGGCGGTACGAACGCGCCAGATGTGGCCGAGCATGCCCTCATGTTCATGCTTTCCTATCTGCGCCGCTTCGTTGACTTTGACCGCTTCGTCAAGGCAGGCCAATGGCGGGGCATTGACTCCGCCCAGACTACTTTCGCTTTGGGCGGCAAAACGGTCGGTATTATCGGACTGGGCAAGATCGGCCAGCGGGTTGCGCAGTTGCTGGCGCCTTTTGGCGGGAAGATAATCTTCTACGATGCTTTTCCACCTCCGGTTAAGGTGCAAGAGGAGTTGCAGGCCGAAAGAGTCCCCCTTGGCCGGCTGCTGGTTGAGGCCGACATCATTACGATCCACGTGCCTCTGAACGACGACACGCGGCAAATGATTAATGCAGAATCGCTTAGCCGCATGAAGTCCAGTGCCCTCCTTATAAATACCTGCCGTGGAGAGGTCGTGGACGAACAGGCCTTAGCTATAGCCCTGAAAGAAGGCCAGATCCGGGCCGCGGCCCTGGATGTCATGGTGGAGGAGCCGCCTGCGGCAGATCATCCGCTGTTGGGGTTGGAAAACGTCATTTTCACACCGCACACGGCAGGAGTCACTTTCGATTCCTTCTCCCGTCGCGGCGAATTCATTTTTGCCAATATTGACCGGGTTGCTAGGGGTGAGGAACCCTTGGCCTTGGTCAACTGATATAGTCCGGGCTGCACCCGATAGGCATTTGGGCCAACTGCTCCAATGCGAGTTTGTCAAAGTCAGGAGCAAGAGAATGAAACTAGGCTTCAGTTCTTGGGGTATGCCGAATGTGCCGGCTGACACCATTATTTCCAGCCTGGCGGGCATGGGTTATGACGGGGTCGAACTGACCGTGATTCCGGGGTACACCCTGGATCTGGATTATCTGGATGCCGGCTATCGCAAGTACATTCCTGAACTCCTCAAAATGCACAATCTGGAACTGTCGGCTTTGGCAGGCCACCAGCCCCTTGTGGCTACGGACCCGGATCAGGCGGCGGAACACATGCGTCGCCTCAAGGGTACTGTGGACCTGGCTGTAGAGTGGGCCCAAGACGGGCAACCCCCATGTATTGACACCACGGCCGGAGGCACACCTGATGCATGGGACGAATTGGGTCCGCTGCTGATTGACCGTCTGGGTGAGCTGGTCGAGTATGCTTCGGAAAAGGGTGTGATTTTCGCCATCGAACCCCACGTAGGCCACATGCTGGATACACCCCCTAAGGTGCTGCGGTTGCTGGAACACTTTGATACCCCACATCTGAAAGTCAATTTCGACATTTCCCATTTCAACGTGATGGGGATCGATATTGAAACTTCGGTCTCGGCGATGGCGCCGGTTACCGCACATACACATGTCAAGGACGAAAGGGGTACGGTTCCGGATTACGAATTTCTGATTCCCGGGGAAGGGGAATTCGACTACGTGACCTATCTCAAGGCCATGGACCGGCACGGATATGATGGCTACATCTCTGCGGAAATCAGCGTCATGGTGCAAAAGCGGAAGGGGTATGATCCCATTGAGGCTGCGGCGCAGACCTACAAAACATTGAACAATGCCTTCCAGACCGCCGGCATAGAGCGCGGTTAGGCTCTGACCCAATTCAGCTTGAGGATGTGATTTGAACGGCGCTCACAGTATGTTGCAGACACTGGTCAACAACGAAGTGACTGTCTGCTTCGCTAATCCAGGTACTTCCGAAATTTACTCGGTGGGGGCCTTTGACAAAATCCCGGAGATGCGGGGCGTGCTTTGTCTTTTTGAGGGAGTAGCTACGGGAGCTGCCGACGGGTACGGACGCATGCGCGGTTGGCCCGCCGCCACGCTCCTGCATCTGGGGCCAGGTTTGGGCAATGGGCTGGCCAACCTGCACAACGCCCGGCGGGCATTTACCCCCATCGTAAACATTGTTGGAGATCATGCGGTTCATCACTTGAAACTCGATGCTCCATTGACTTGCGACATCGAAGCGATCGCAGGTGCGGTTTCCGGGTGGTTCCGCTCTTCTGCCAGTGCCCAGCAGTTGCCGGCTGATACCGCCGCCGCCGTGCAAGCTTCTTTGGCACCGCCGGGCCAAGTGGCCACCCTTGCCCTCCCTTCCGACTGTGCCTGGGATCCAGGGGGACCGCCGGCCGGCAAGGTCGAGAGACCGTATCCGGCAGCCGTACCGTCGGAAAGAGTGAACGAGATAGCTCAGATCCTGAAGTACGGTCCTGAAACCATATTGTTGATCGGTGGCCCCGCCTTCCAGGAGGAAGGCATATGCAACGCCCAACGCATTGGTAACGCCACCGGTGTACGAGTGATTGGGGATCGAGTCAATGGCCGCTTGGAAAGGGGTGAGGGGCGCCCCATGTTGGAGCGCATTCCCTACGTAATTCCTGAGGCTGTGGAAATGATGTCGGGAGCAAAACACATGATTCTGGCCGGAGCCTCGGTGCCGGTGGGATTCTTTGCCTATCCTGACACTCCCAGCATCACTGCTCCGCCCGACTGCGAATTCCATGTATTGGCGGAAGCTCACGAAGATGTGTTGATGGCACTCTCCATGCTAATCGAGGAAATCTCCGCTCCGGATGACACGGGCCCGCTGGCTCCGTCTTTGAGGACGCCACTGCCTACGGGGGCCATTACCATCGATAAAGTATGGGCAGCTGTTTCCGCCCTTATGCCGGAAGAGTCCATTGTGTCCGATGAGTCAATTACCTCAGGTCGTGCCGCTATGGGGATGACCAACGGCGCGCCGCGGCATGACTGGCTCAATATTACAGGGGGCTCCATTGGGCAGGGCTTACCTGTGGCTCTGGGAGCGGCCGTTGCCTGCCCTGAAAGACAGATTTTCGCCATGGAGTCAGACGGCTCCGCCATGTACACTTTGCAGGCCATGTGGACCATGGCCCGGGAGAACTGCGACGTGGTAGTCATAATGTTCAACAACGGGGTCTACAAGATACTGCAGGCAGAACTGGAGCGGCTGTGCCCGGACGCAGATGGCCAGAAGAGTGCCTCCATGTTGGAACTGTCAGGGCCCGACCTGGATTGGGTGCGTTTGTCCGAAGGCCTGGGCGTGGAAGCCAGTTTGGCTCGGAACTGCGAAGAACTTTGCGATCAAATGCGATCTGCCATCAAAGGCAGGGGGCCCCGCTTCATTGAAGTGCGGGTCTGAAGTTAAAAAGGAAACAGGGAAGGGACGGTGAACCATGGCAACTGACAGAAACGGCAGCCCGGCACCCGATGCGGAGGCCTGGCTGGAACTGTATGAGCGAATGTTCAAGATCCGCTGTTTCGAAGAAAAGGCCGATGGCCTCTACACCCGGGGCCACATGCCCGGGATTGCACACCTTTATATAGGGGAGGAAGCGGTAGCTGTCGGTGTCTGCAGTGTGCTGCGACCTGATGACTACATCACCAGCACCCATCGAGGGCATGGCCACTGCTTGGCCAAAGGCGCCGATCTGTATCGCATGTTTGCGGAATTGCTGGGCCGCTCAGATGGCTACTGTCGCGGCAAGGGTGGATCCATGCACATTGCGGACCAGGATACCGGCAATCTCGGAGCCAACGGCATTGTAGGGGGCAGCACCTCCATTGTGGCTGGGGCTGGTCTTTCAGCCAAGTTGCGAGGTACGGATCAGGTGGCGGTGGCTTTCTTCGGCGATGGGGCCTTAGGCCAGGGCCAACTCTATGAGTCTATGAACATGGCCCAGCTATGGCAGCTACCAGTCATTTATGTCTGTGAGAATAACTTTTACGGTGAGTACACCCCCAACAACCTAACCATTGCAGGGGAGATTCTGGACCGAGCTAAAGCCTTCGGGATTGAGGCCCAGGAAGTGGATGGCCAAAACGTGCTGACCGTGCAACGAGCCGCCCAGGTTGCGGTGGAACGCGCCCGCGCCGGGCAGGGACCCGCTTTTCTGCAATGCAACACCTACCGGTACAGAGGCCACCACGTGGGGGATGTGGATCGACCATATCGAACCAGGGACGAAGAAGAGTTTTGGCAGCAGAATCGGGATCCCCTGCAGAACCTGAAACAAAAAATTGAAGACCACACGCAGGTGGAGCCAGAAGTGGTGAGTGATTTGGAAGCCGCTGTACGGACCGAAGTAGAGAATTCTGCAGAAGAGGCGCTGCGCGCCGCTGCTCCATTGGCTTCGGAGGTGGGATTACATGTCTATGCGTAAGATTTCGTTCGGCGAAGCCATTCGCGAGGCCATAGATGAAGAAATGGCCCGGGACAGTCGTGTGTTCATGATTGGCGAAGACATTGGAGCTGCTGGTAGCGTCTTCAAGATTTTCACAGGGCTGCAGGAGACTTATGGTCCAGAACGCATCATCGACTCGCCCATCTCCGAGGCCGGCATCGCTGGCATCGGAGTGGGTGCGGCTATCACGGGGATGCGTCCCATAGTGGACATAATGTTTGGCGACTTCACTACTATGGTCATGGATCAGATGACCAACCAGGCCGCCAAGACCTTTTACATGTCAGGTGGTAAATTGAAAGTGCCCATGGTACTGCGGACTACCATGGGGGCCGGCGGGGCTTCGGCTGCCCAACATTCCCAGTCACTGCATGTCTGGCTTAGCCACATCCCAGGTATGAAGGTTGTGGTGCCATCCACGCCGCGAGATGCCAAGGGCTTGCTGAAGAGCGCCATCCGGGACGACAACCCGGTGGCATTCTTTGAAGACAAAACGATGTACGCTTGGGCTGGGGAGGTTCCGGATATGGAACATCTCATTCCGCTGGGTGAAGCGGAAGTCAAACGAGAGGGAAGGGACATTACCATCGTTGCGATCAGCAGTATGGTGCATGAGGCCCTTTCGGCCGCGGAGGCGCTGGCCGAAATAGGGGTTGAAGCGGAAGTGGTAGATCCCCGCACCATTTCACCGCTGGATACAGAATTGCTCATAGCCAGTGCTCGCAAGACCAGTCGGGCGTTGGTTGTGGATGAAGGATGTCAACAGTATGGTGTGACCGGGGAAATCGCTTCGGTAATCGCGGACGGAGCCTTCTATTACTTGGACGCGCCAGTGAAGCGCTTGGGTGCTATGGATGTGCCGGTGCCCTTCGCCCCAGATTTGGAAGGCGCAACCATCCCCGACGCCCCTGGCATCATTGAGATGGCCAAGATCCTTTGCGGCAAAGCCTGATAGGACCCAGTTATGGCCCACGACATCATCATGCCGGTCTTGGGCATGAACCAGGATACGGGAACCTTGGTACGTTGGTTGAAGGCAGCTGGCGACCCAGTATCCAAAGGCGATCCCGTGATCGAGATTGCTACAGACAAAATCACGGTGGAATTGGAAGCCCCGGCTGAAGGCGTCTTATCTGCCTTGCTGGCGTCCGAAGGAGACGAAGTACCCGTAGGACAGGCCTTGGTCTACGTGCTTTCGGAAGGCGAGGAAGTTCCTGCCGGTGTAACGTTGCCAGTGACTCCGCAGCACCCGGATCCTCCTTCCGCACCGGGTTCCCCTGTATCCCGCGTAGCTGCCAGTCCAGTGGCTCGCCGCCTAGCCGAGTCCCACGGTCTTAATCTATCGGAGATTCCTGCCCCAGAGGGACGAATTAGCAAACAGGATGTGGAAGCATTCTTGGCCCAACAAGCCCAGCCCACCACCGGCAAAATTCTCGCTTCGCCCAAAGCGCGCCGGCAGGCGCAAGAGGCTGGCATAGATCTGCGCGAAGTTTCCGGTTCTGGTCCGGAAGACGCGGTACTTGCCGCTGATTTTGAAATCTGGATGTCACAGCAGTCTCAGCCAATACTCTCCGCACCCAACGACAGAGACTATTGTGCCCAGCCCCAAATGGCGTGTCATGGCCCAACGCCTCACCGAGTGTTGGCAGACCGTGCCTCATTTCTACCTTTCGCGTACGGTTGATGCTACGCAGCTGCAGGTTTGGCGCAAGGCCTGCCTGGAGCAGTATGAGCAGCGCGTAACGCTGACGGACTTGCTGGTCAAAGTTCTGGCTGTATCCTTGCGCGAACATCCCGCACTCAACGCCAGCTGGCAGGATAATGGCACTATCTTGCGCCATACCTCGGTTAATATCGGGCTGGCCATTGCTGTGGCCGACGGTCTGCTGGTGCCCGTGATTCGGGAGGCGGATCGGTTGTCTGTGAAAGAGGTGGCAGCACAGCGGGAGAGGCTGGTTGACACCGCTATGAAGGACAAACTGGCCTTAGCAGACATGGAAGGTGGAACTTTTTCCGTTACCAATCTGGGCATGTTCGGAATAGAACGAATCGGTCCCATTATCAAGCCACCGGAGGCCGCCATTCTGGGGGTCGGCGCTGTTACAGAGCAGGTTGTGCCTGTAGAGGGGCAGCCTGCCATTCGGCCCATGATGGACTTGACCATGGGCTGCGATCATCGAGCTTTGGAAGGGGCTACAGTCGCCCGTTTCCTGCAGACCTTCGTTGCCTATTTGGAAGCTCCGTTGTTGCTGCTGGAGTGACAACGTGAAAAGCACCGGCATGACCCTGAGTTGCCTGCCTGTGTCCCTATATGACGAATTCAAGGCCGGCACCATGTCTCTGGTGGACTGGTTTGAACTGGCTCGGGATGCAGGTTACGACGGAGCAGATATCAGCGTGGCCCATTTGGACTCGCTGGAAGCAACCTACCTCTACAGTCTCCGGGATCAGGCAGCGGCGCGTAACATTCAGATCCCGATGCTGGTGACCTATTCGGACTTCACACACCCGAAGGCGGCGGGACGAAACGCGAACTGGTGTCGACTGCAACAGGAAATCGATGCTGCTTCCCATTTGGGAGTCCAATTCGTGCGTCTGACTGCCGGACAAGCATTCCCCGGTGTGAGCGAGCAAGAAGGGCTGGCCTGGATCATAGAGGGCTTACGCCGGGCCGGAGAGTACGCATGGGACAGGGGCATCCGCCCGCTGTACGAAAATCACGTGCGCGGCTCTGTCTGGACCTGGAACGACTTTACCCAGCCGCTTAACCGTTACAAGCAAGTGGTCCAGAATCTGCGCAGAAATTCCTCACCGCTAAGATTGCTTTTTGATACTGCCAACAATCTGGCCCTGTACGATGATCCCTTAGAGCTGCTCGAAGAATGTTTGAGCATGACTGCAGCTATTCATCTGGCTGACATCCAGAAAAGAGGGTCGTTTCAGCCAGTGCGAATGGGAGAAGGTATTAGCCCCCATGTGCAGATACTGGAGAAAATCACCCAGTCCGGCTGGCAAGGATTGCTCAGCGTAGAAGAGGCCAGTGGAAATGGATCTGAAGGTATCCGCCGGGCCCGGATTTACGCCGACAAAGTGTGGGCTGAGGCGGGAGGCAACCCGCGCCGGCAGACTTAGAAAAGACAATGCAGATTGGATTCAAATAAGCAAACCCAACAAGGAAAGGTATGACCGTTGACATAAGTTTCAATTTGACTGGCAAAGTAATGATTGTGACGGGCGCAGGCAAAGGAATCGGTAAATCCATAGCCGAAACCGCCGCCCGGTTCGGCGCCGATGTTGCTCTGGGCAGTCGCACCGTGTCTGAATGCGAAGATACGGCCGAACAGTGTCGAGCTCTGGGTCGCAAGGCTTTCGCCGCGCACCTCGACGTGGCCGATGTGGAGAGCATCCGGGGCTTTGTGGCCCAAACGCTGGAACAGTTCGGACGAGTAGACAGTTTGGTCAACAATGCCGGATATAACGTACCCAAGCCAGCCATGGAATATACGGAAGCCGAGTTTGACCAGATTTCGGACATCAACTTCAAGGGTGCCTTCTTCATGTCCACAGCCTGTGCCGAAGCCATGATTGAAAGGGGCACAGTAGGCAGCATCATCACCATCAGTTCGCAGGTGGGTGTAGTAGGTGGACCTCTGCGTTCCATCTATGCGGCGGCCAAAGGCGCTGTAGGCCAGTTCACGCGCTCTCTGGCCTTGGAATGGGCCACCCAGAACATCACTGTGAATGCCGTTGCCCCGACTTTCACCCGTACTCCTCTCCTGGAAGCAAGTATCAAAAGCAGTCCAGATTTCGCCAAGAACTTGGAGAAGGTCCCTATGGGCCGTATTGCCGAACCAGAAGAAATTGCCGGAGCCGTGATATTCCTGGCTTCTAGCGCCGCCCGCATGGTGACTGGCCAGGTCATCTGTGTGGATGGCGGCTATACCGCCATCTGAAAAAGGTCTGGAAGAGTATATGCACTTGTAGCAGGAGCACAAACATGGCTGACAAGATTAGGGCGGCAGTAATTGGGACGGGTGGCATTTCCGATCAACACATCCGCGGCTACATTGACACCCAGCGGTATGAGATAGTGGCTCTAGCCGATCTGCATCCGGCTGCGATGCAGGAGAAGAATGATAAGTTCGGTATCAGTCCGTCCCATTTCACGGATGCTCGACAGATGTTGGATGAGGTGCGGCCAGAAGTGGTCTCGATTTGCACCTGGCACGCAGGCCACTCGGAATGGACCATCGCGGCCGCGGCCCGCCAGCCCAAAGTCATCCTGTGTGAAAAGCCTATGGCTGATACTGTGGGCAACGCCGAACAGATGCTCATCGCCTGTCGACGCAACGGGGCAAAACTGGCTATTGGCCATCAGCGGCGTTTTCTGCCCTCTTACACCTTGGCGCGCACCATGATTAAGGAAGGTCGCATCGGAACCGTGCGCCTTATTCAGAGCTTCGCTGGGGAGGGTCTGCCCAATTTCTCTTCGCACCAGATGGACATGTACCGGTATCTGCTGAATGAGGACGATTGCGAATGGGTCATGGGTAATGTGGAACGCAAAACCGATCAATATGAACGCAATACCCGTATTGAAGACCGCGCCATCGGGGTCTTCAGTTTCAAGGGCGGGGCGCAAGCCCTGATTCTGAGCGATGTGCTACCCATCATTTTTCAGGGAGCATTCATTTATGGCACCGAGGGGACCATCAACCTGAGCACCTCGGACCTGCAGCTGTTCAACACCGAAACCAAGGGGACCTGGGAACGCCATGCCCCAGATGGCAAGTTCTATGAGGTGGAAAAGGAGGGTGATCGCTTTGAGTGGGTCGAAGGAGGCGCGGCCCAAGCCGATGGCGTAGCTGACTGGGTAGAAGGGCAGGAGCCGTATCGCAGCACTGGCGAGGATGGCTATAAAGCCCTGCAAATGGTGCATGGTATCTACGAGTCGGCGCGCATGCACGAACGTGTCATGATGCCGCTGCAGACTAGGGTTAACCCCTTGGACATCATGGTGGAGACAGGACATCTGTCGCCTGAACGACCGGGCCGCTACGACATCCGGGCCATGCGTCTGCGCGGCGAAAACATGAGTGCGGACACCGCCCTTGACAATAGCAGCGGATAAACTCTCTTCCCTACATTCAAAGTTTTTCTTCAATCATTTTTTGGCTTTGGGAGTACTGACCAATGACAACCATTCGCGCCGCCCAAGTTGGCACTAAGCACGGTCACGCGGCCGGCAAATTGCAGTCATTGCTGGAAAATCCGCAGGTGGAGGTGGCAGGAGTTTTTGAACCGGACTCAGACCAGCAAGCCATTTGTGCGGAACGCGCACCGTATGCAGGGCAGCACTGGTTTGCCTCCATCGACGAGATCCTGGAGGATCCTTCCATCGTCCTGGTAACTTCGGAAGGGCCCAATATCGAAAGTCTGGACCAGACTGAAGCCCTGGTGAGGGCTGGAAAGCATGTCTGGTATGACAAGCCTGCTGGCCAGAATTGGCAACAGTGGGAGGGCGTGGTGGCTCAGGCACGCAGTCAGGGCACAGAACTACAGATGGGCTATATGCTGCGCTACCACAATGGCTTTCGACAGATCGCCGAATGGACGCATTCGGGATTCCTAGGAGATGTATTCGGGCTGCGGGCCCATATGTCCACATCCATCAGCTTGGCACAACGCGAAACCGTTGCAGTCCATCCTGGCGGCATTTTCTATGATCTGGCCAGCCACATGCTGGATCAGGTTGTCTGGCTATTGGGGCGCCCGCAAAAGATTACGTCCTTCTTTCGCAATGATACGGGCCTGGTTCCACAATTTAGCGACAACACATTGGGAGTATTTGAATTTGAGAAGGCCATGGCTATGATCGACATCGCGGCCATGGAACCTAGACCCAATGCGCGGCGCTTTGAAGTATATGGCACGAAGGGCAGCGCCATCATTATTGAACCTTTTGAGCCCGCAACGCAGATCCGGTTGGCCCTAGCGGAAGGAAGAGGCAACTTCCCGGAAGGCGGCATGATCGTACCGGTGGCACCCCAAACCCGTTATGCCCTGTACGTACTGGAATTGGAATCCCTGTTGGCTGCTATCAACGGCGAAAAGGAAAGGGACAGATCCTACGATCATGAATTGCTAGTGCAGGAAACCCTCCTGCGGGCCATCGGCGGGATAACTTAGGACACACAGTTTCAACAGGATGGGGAATCATCATGGCGGAAAAAATCCGGTTGGCAATCGTCGGCTGCGGCGGCATGGGACATCGGCACCTGCGCGGCTTATTGGAGTTAGCCGAACACGATCTGCTGGAACTTGAGCTGGTGGCGGCCTGCGATCCGGTCATGGATAACGCGCAGTCCTTGGCCCAAGAAGCCGCAGACACACTTGGAAAATTGCCGGCCGTGACCGCAAGCGTGTCTGAATTGCCGAGCCTGGGGGTACAAGCCATAGACCTGACTTCCCCACCTGCCTTGCATCACTCCATCATCGAAGAGGTGGTGTCTGCCGGTATTCATGTCCTGACGGAAAAGCCAGTAGGGCTGACCGTGGCGGCTGCGCAACGTATTTGCGCCGCGGCCGCGACCACTTCGTGTGTGGTTAGCGTGGCGGAGAACTACCGCCGAGACCCGGTGAACCGTCTGGCCCGCGCCTTGCTGGACGCCGGTGTCATTGGAGAACCGCGCCTCATGATCATGAATTCCGTGAGCGGCCAGAATCATATGCAGATCACTACTTGGCGACACGTGAAGAATCAAGGGGGTATCCTGGTGGACATGGGAGTCCATTATGGGGACATCATGGAATTCTTCATGGGCCCTGTTGAATCAGTGTATGCCCAAACGCGACTGCATGAAGCAGTTCGCATCAATATGAGAGGTGGGGCACAGACAGGTGTGCTCAGTAATCCGGGTGGGGCTTATACCCGCTGGCAAGCTCAAATGCCGGATACCTTTGAGCCAGATGTGGAAGATGCCTTGTATGGAACCATAGTCTTTGAGAATGGGGCTGTAGCTCAGTTTTCAGAGGATCACGCAGGTTGGGGCAAAGGATACTGGCAAAGATCCATTTACGGTAGCAGGGGATCTCTGGATCTGCCGCACGACCGCACTGGTCAGACTCTTGTGGTGCATTTGGATGGTCAAGAGCCGGTGAGTGGCAATTCGGTGCTGGACCTTGTCCCCGACTTCATTCTGGAACCCACTGTGGCAACTCTCTTTGGGGGCTCACGTCTAGCCACTTACGATTTTGAATTTCCTGAAGTGGATCGCAAGCTGCTGGCTGTAGAGTATGCGGAATTTGCAGGAGCCATCCAAGGTCGGCATGGAATTGAAGTGGATGCTGTACAGGGCACCCGCGCGCTGGCTGTGATTTATGCCATGCTGGAATCTGCGGCGGCAGGCCGAGCAGTGTCCCTGGCCGAAGTGTTGGACGGGTCAGTGGCAGCGTATCAGGCCGAAATTGATGCTGGATTGAATTTCTGACTGTTCCGGCCCAGTGGATTAATTGTCGGAACTGATCCTGAACGCGACGCTTTGATAATCCGCAATCACGGCAACCTGGCGAACATTCAGGGGTCGCTGTGGATTACAAGACTGCCTGTAGTGGTGGCTTGAGTCAATCGAGCCCGTTCAGGCACCTGTTTCTTGAATCCCTTTCAAGGGAACCACTCTGACTTGCCTTGGCTGACGTGGACCTCTCTGGCCAATCCTGCGAACGGCTTGCCGAAAAACACTATGGTTCAGGGGACATGTTCCCGCTAAGTGTCAGGATGCTCATGCGAGATCCTCTGGGATGCTGCCATCCGCTGGCAAGCTCCGAAGCCAAGTCTGGACAGCCGGCAGCAGTTGGAAGCCAAAGGCCTGGTTGATGCTAAACATGGGGTTCTTGAGATCATTGTCGGTACGGATACGAGTTCCGCCCCGCTGCTGCACCGCCTCTATGGCGGTAGTCTTAAGTACCGAGGCAAGCCCCAAGCGACGGCTGGCGCGGCCCACACCAGTCAAAGAGGTCCACCAGAGGGACGGGTCGGCCGCTACCGGCCACAGTGCAGTATAAGCCAGCCATTCCCCTTCCTTGATGACCACGAAGGTCATGGAAGGATCGAATTGGCGGTTCAGCCTATGCTCCTTGCGGTGCTCCTCCAGCGTCAGGGGAGACGGCGGGTGCATCATGTCCGCCTGGAATTCCATGTGGATGTGGTGGAAGGAAGTGAACCAGTCCGGATCCTCCTTCATGATCTGGGACAGTGGTTTAATCTCCATTCCTGCTGCAAGAACCTCTGCCTTGTCTCGCAATCTGGCCGAAAGATCATAGCCGGTCACGGCAAGTTCACTCACGTGAGATTCCTTCTTGAGGGCAAATCCTCTGTCTTGGAGGAAGCGTATGCCGCGGGTTTGGTCGGAATGGGTTTCACAGGTCAGTTCACGCAGCTTGTGTCGTGCCGCGAGGCCTTGCAGACCATAAATCCACAACTGTTTTCCCAGACCCTGGCCTTGCCACTCTGGCCGTAGGGCGGCGTACACACTGGACCGGCCCGGAGACCTGTCCCAGGTCTCTTCAGAACCGGCAAAGAACCCCACGGGAATATCGTCCTCCCAGCCAATCCAGCGATAGCTGGGATGCCCACTGCCGTGGCTTTGATCCTGATTGGACAAATCTGTTCCACAGACCGGATTGGCAGGTGCCACAGATTGCATGATTTCGGCCATAGCGGCATAGCTTGCCGGCTGACCGTCGGACTCTCTAATTTGGAACATGGCTGCGCGGGTCCTGGAATAGTGTGAGGGAGCAAGGCTGGTTTAGGAAGAACCGTTGTTTACGCAGGTATCCTTCATCCAGCATCCTCCTCTAGATTAGATTGCAACGCGGAGGCTCGCATCGAGATCGTGATGGACAGGCGCTGCTAATAACATTGAATGTTGGCGTACTTCCAGCCACATAAATCGCTTCCCAATTAAGTCGTCCCATTTGAGGTTTTATACCATCTGCCACAACTGGCCGAGAAAAGTCGGAATATCTGTAATCCACTGAAATCCTAAATGGGTCTCCTTTTACGTTGGGCAAGGCCTCAGGTGCTGTGGGGCATGGAAGAAGAAGATTCCGGTTTCGTAGTCTCTGGCAACCCCATCGCAGTTTAATTCTTAGGTACCAATGGCCATTCCCCCAGCGCCTTGGGCATCGTGAGCCCTGCCTGGTCCACGCCTGCGAGAGCCTTCCGAGAAGTTTAAACCACTGAGATCCTTGGGGCAATCAAACAACGGAAACCACCTAGTATAGTTTTCTGAAGCGCCCTGAACAAGGGGAAACTCCAGAAGAAGAGGAGTGGCAAGGCAGGTAGCCTACGGAAAACTCATGCGCCCGAATGCTGCTAGGATGTACGAAGGGGGTCAGAAACAACGAAGACCAAGGGCCACAAGATGGTAGGTCCCTCTTACATCCATTAATTCATGAATCTAGTCACACCTTGTGGAAGACTATTAACCGAAATCGCATTGACATTTACAAGATTGGGGCTGGCTTCAAAAGGCCCTTCGGGAACTGACATCTTAAATTTGCCGTCCAGTTTCTGTGCTATTCAGAGAACCTTGACAGGTCCCAAATTGACCTTAAACTCAGCCGACCGTCCCGCTGCCGTGATTGCCTAATATTTAAGATTCTTGATTCTTGATCGATTTCGGCACTGTGGAATAATTGCTAGTCAAGCCACGGAATCTCATTACACCTTTGCTCCACTATGCCCAAGCGAAACTCCTTGCTCCGAACCCTCCGCCAACCATGTTGGGTACTGATCCTCTGTATATGGGTCTGCATTTCCTGTACCCCACTTCAATTCATCGTACCCCCAGCAGACGCACGTCCCAGGATCGATCTACCAGCCACTCTTGGATGTGATGCGGAGGCCATGTCTGCCACAGTCAGCTATAACTGGCTGCGCCTTCGTACTGGCCCTAATCTGGAGAGCAAAATACTCAAGTTGCTGCTCAAAGATGAGGTTTATGCCGTGGCGGCACTTAACCGCGACGAGACTTGGGTACAACTGCAAGTTGAGGGGATTTCCCAACCAGCCTGGGTCTACGCGGAGCTGGTGCAATTTTCCTGTCCGCCGCAGTTGACTGCGGCCATAGCCTCCACAGAGGAGTCAGGGGTCAGCGAGACTTCCTCGATCCTCGTTCTGCCTAAGGTCCAACTCTTCATGCAGAAGTTAGAGGCATTGGTAGAGGATCCAGCAAGCGACGGGGGCTTACCGTTTGCTCAAGAACTTTACATACCGGAGACAACAGCGGTAGACGCACACCCATGTGATGTTCCTTGCGAGGTCATCCGCGGTAGCCAGCTAGCCGATGGCTCTTGGTTCCTGCCCTATGAAAATCGCTACACTTTTGACCGGTCCAGCTTGAGGGTGACACACTTGCTGCCTTTGTATGAGTTACATCAGTCTGGAGGTTGGAACTGGTTGCCGGAATGGCAGATTCGGTACGGAAATGGGGCAGTCGAAAGGGACCCTGGTGTGCGTGTACTAGTCAGCCAGGAAATGTTGGCGGTCCGAGGCGCCGCAGACCCCGACACCTGGCTACCTGACGCTGGACCTGGCCGCTGCACCTATGCCATGGACTGGATAAGGCAAAAGTCCCTGTGGCTGCTGACTGCAGACACCCGGGAAAAAGAAGCCCTTACCACGGTGTTGACCGCCTGCAACCAAATCATGGCGGCTCAGCCTTAGCTATTTGGGCTGGCGGCGCAAAGGTGCCCCGGATCAAGCAGGCCGTGCGTTGGAAATGTTGGGCTTGCCAACCTAATTTCTTCAGGACACCATCAGAATCTCGATTTGGCTCGCAATTGTCGAATTGAGCAGACCACCAAGGTTGGATCAGGTTGGCCAAACGGGCTCCATTTTGGCTCAGGGGCAGCACATGTTCCAAGATCGAGAAGGTACCTGTCGGCCTAAGTACCCGTCTGATTTCCTCAAGCGTCTCCGTTTGACTGGGGACGCTACACAGCACAAGGCAGGATAGTACTGCATCAAAGAAATCTGCTGGGAAGGGCAGTGCCTGGACACTGCCCTGCTGCACTTGAACCCTTGCGGCACTGGCCTGCGCCGTGGTCAGTGCCTGCTGACAACGCTCCATCTCCTTTTCGACAGCCCAGACTTCACAGCTGGGATGATAATGGCGGAATGTGGGGCCGGTCCCACAGCCGATCTCCAAGACGCGACCCCGTTGCGGTGAGACCAATTGATTTCGCCATTTCCAGAATGTCCAGCAGGAAAAGCTGCCGTAACAGGCATCAACTGGGGCCTCTTGCGTTACGTTTGCCGTTGTCATATCCGCAGTATACGGGGTCTTGGGGGCTAACGGCCCCTTGGACAGCGCCTGCCGCTATTCTTTGTGGTCGCAAGAGCCTCTACGGGTAATCCGGCTTTCAAGGGATAATGCAAGGTACCCACAGAATAATGAATCAAGGGAACTGTTCAATGTCTCAATTTCTTCTTCAGCGGGGCATGGTATGTGCTCCGCAGCCCTACGCTGTGGATGCTGGTATTGCGGTATTGGCCCAAGGGGGTAATGCAGTCGATGCAGCATTGGTCGCGGCTCTGGTACAGGGCGTGGTGGACCCCCACATGTGTGGGCCGGGCGGTTACATGTTGCTCACGCAGTTCAGGCCGCAGAAAGGCGAAGTGGAGGCAATAGATGGACCGGCGTTGGCTGGTTCTCAGACCAGCCCGGACATGTGGGAAGACCGGTATCTGCGCCCCAATCCCATGGGATGGGGTTTCTTCTTAAAAGACCATGTCAACGACGCGGGCTACACCTCGATTTGTACCCCCGGTGCCATCAAAGGCTTCCAATTCATGCACCAACAATGGGGTTCTCTCCTGTGGGCAGATCTCTTCCCTCCCGCCATAGCCATGGCCGAAGAAGGCCACAAAATCATGTCACGTACGGCCAACGTCTGGATGCGCCAACCGGAGCAACCAGAGGAAATCGTACAGTTGGAATGCATCAAGCGCAACGCGGAAGCATCCCGCATTTACTTGCATCCAGACGGCTCCCCCCATCGAGTGGGTCAGATGCTGAGCAATCCGGATTTCGGCAAGTCGCTACGCCACTTGGCCCAGTACGGCGCTGACGACTTTTACAATGGGGAATTCAGCGAACGCATGGCTCGGGACATTGCTCTCAATGGCGGATATGTCACCCACGCTGATTTCCAGAACTATGAACTACCTGCAGCGGATTACGTCAAGGGTACTTTCGGGGAATTTGAAATATCCTCGGCTCCGGCTCCACATGGAGGCCCCACTTTAATAGCCATTCTCAACATCATGGAAACATTCCAGGACGAACCTGGTTTGGCACACGACAGTCCTCGCTTCCTTTATCTATTGGGTATGGCGATGAAGGCCGCCTTTGCTGATCGCAATCCGTATATGGCAGATCCTCGTTGTGGGGAAGTGCCGTTGGACTGGATGATCTCCAAGGAACGGGCGGTCCACTGGCACGATGTCATTGTGCGGGGTGAGCCTATCCACGTTTCTTTCGCATTCCCAGGCTCCCCTGACACCACGCACGTAACTGTGGTAGACAAATGGGGTAACTGCGTGGCATTGACTACGTCGCTGGGTTCCTCCAGCGGGGTGATTACCCCGGGCCTGGGATTCATGTATAACAATTCGATGATTAATTTTCAGCCACTACCCGGTCATCTCAATTCAATTGCACCGGGAAAGGCCCGCACCACTGGTATGGCTCCCACCGTCGTCACTCGGCAAGGGCGGCCCGTAATGGTTTTGGGTGCTCCCGGCGCCACCCGCATTTTGAATTCCGTAGCCCAGGTAGTGCTCAACTACATTATGTTTGACATGGATGTTGGTGCAGCCGTGGATGCCCCCCGCATCGACTGCCAGGGGGATGAAATCCTGGTCCAGGCCCGAGTGCCCCAAATGGTTTGCGATGAAATTGCACAGTGGCACCCTGTAACTCGCCTGGCCTACAGTCGCGGGGCCTTGGCTCTAGTGCATGCCATCGCCCTGGATCCCGAAACGGGTACAGTCACTGGTGCGGCAGATGCCGGGGCCGACGGCATGGCCGTGGGCATCTGACTCTGCCCTGCCCTTCCCGGCTTTTTTCTTTTGAGCCCCTTTCATTCCCTCGAATCCCAGCCGGCTGGGTACAATCGAGCATCACTTCAACAGAATGGAGAAGCCCCAATGCCCTTGACTGAACTGGATAGTCGCGCCATCAATACCATCCGAATATTGGCCGTGGATGCCGTTGAAAAGGCGAATTCTGGACATCCTGGAATGCCGATGGGCATGGCCTTGCCAGCCTATGTACTGTGGACTCGTTTCATGCGGCATAGCCCCACCAATCCTGCGTGGCTCAATCGGGACCGGTTTGTGTTGAGCGCCGGCCACGGATCCATGTTGCTCTACAGCCTGCTACATCTGACCGGATATGATCTGCCGCTGTCGGAACTGCAGAATTTCCGGCAGTGGGGCAGCAAAACACCGGGCCATCCCGAATACGGCGATACTCCGGGTGTAGAAACCACCACTGGACCACTGGGACAGGGCTTCGGAAATGGCGTAGGCATGGCATTGGCTGCTATTTTCTTGGCCAACCGGTACAACCGGACCGACTTTCCTATCTTGGATCACTTCATCTACGGCATTGTCAGTGACGGGGATTTAATGGAGGGTGTAGCCAGCGAAGCGGCTAGCTTGGCGGGCCACCTGCAGCTGGGACATATTATCTATCTCTACGACGACAACAGTATCACCATTGACGGAGGCACGGACCTCAGTATGTCAGAGGGCTGGGCCGAACGTTTCACTTCCTACGGTTGGCATGTCCAAGCCGTCGAAGGTCTGGATGCAGACGGTATTGCGGCCGCGCTCGAGCATGCCCAGGCGGACCCGCGACCCAGCATCATCGGTTGTAAAACGGTTATTGGCTACGGTAGTCCCCACAAGAGCGGCACTTCTGCTTCTCACGGCTCGCCACTAGGCAGCGAGGAGGCTGAATTGACACGGGCTGA
Organism: Caldilineaceae bacterium; assembly: GCA_965221225.1. Taxonomy (GTDB): domain Bacteria; phylum Chloroflexota; class Anaerolineae; order Caldilineales; family Caldilineaceae; genus Bin34. Next base: position 1,103,540 of record CBDCRV010000008.1, on the reverse strand, counting down.
GTTGGGCTGGGCGGACAAGCCGTTGTTCCACGTGCCAGCGGATGTCAAGGAGCACATGAGCCAGGCTGTAGCTGCGGGGAGGCAGGCTGAATCCAGTTACAGTCAATTACTGGATAGCTATGCCGCCTCCTATCCGACAGAGGCAGCTGATTTTCAGGCCGTTATGGCCGGTGAACTGCCGACGGACTGGGCGGACATACTACCTGCCTTTGAAGCCGGGCCTAGCGATGCCACTCGCAACGCCTCCGGAAAGGTAATCAACGCCTTGGCTCCGCATTTGCCCACGCTCTTCGGCGGCAGCGCCGACCTGGCCGGTAGTACCAAGACCGACATCGACGACAACACGGACTTTGCAGCAGACAATCTGGCCGGTCGCAATCTGCGTTTCGGGGTTAGAGAACATGGCATGGCTGCCACACTCAATGGCATGGCTCTTTACGGTGGGGTAATACCCTATGGTGGAACATTCCTGATCTTCTCAGATTACATGCGCGCCAGCATGCGCCTGGCGGCCTTGATGGGCCTGCGGGTCATTTATGTTCTGACCCATGACAGCATTGGTCTTGGCGAAGACGGTCCCACGCACCAGCCGATCGAACATCTGGCCGCCCTACGGGCTATTCCCAACATGACCGTTATCAGGCCTGCGGATGGCGTGGAGACGGGAGAGGCTTGGATAGCTGCACTGACAAACACCACAGGTCCTACCGTATTGGCCCTTACCCGCCAGAACGTACCCAATTGGAATCACACGAACGCCTATCAAGATGGGAATGTGGGTGCCCGCCGCGGGGCGTATATTCTCCACGAGCCTGCAGGCGAATGCCAAGTGGTGCTAATCTCCAGTGGCAGTGAGGTGAACACCACCATGGAAGCCGCCTCCAGCTTGGCCGAAACTGACATACAGGCCAGAGTGGTCAGTATGCCCAGCTGGGAGCTTTTTGCCCAACAAACTGGTGCATATCAGCAGGAAGTGTTGGGTACCGATTTGCCCCGCGTAGCGATAGAGGCCGGCTCCCCCATGGGCTGGGAACGTTGGGTGGGGAATGACTCGCAGAATGGCCTGATCCTAGGCTTGGACCGGTTTGGGGCCAGTGCTCCCTATGAGACGCTGTACGCGCAGTTAGGCCTGTCCGCAGCAGAAGTGGCCCGCCGCGTCGAAGAGTTCGTGGTCTGAGATGGAAACATTTGTTAACCTGCTGGAGTCAGAAGACTGTCGGGCGCGTTTACAGGAACTGAAACGTTGGGTGCGAGCAACTCGGCAAAACCATGCGCTGGAACATGCCACGCTCCAGCTGTTAGCTGAACGGGGGGCTCTTACCGAAGGAGGAGGCGTCAGCGATCCCGGCGGCTTCACGTTGCTAGGAGACATGAATCTGCCAGATACTGAGAGGGCCGTGACTGATGCTCTAGCCGCTTTGCAGGATGGGCAATCCCATCTGGCCATCCACCCGCAATGCGGTTCCAATTTGATGGCGCAGGCAGGGCTGTGCCTGATAGTAGGATTGACTTGCCTCGGATCGAGGCGCAAACAGACATTGCCAAGTCTAATAGTGGCTTTGTGTTGCTTTATGGCCGCTATTGTGGGGGGACGGATCCTGGGTCCATACCTGCAGCGCTACACTACTCTGTCCGATGTAGTGGACCGAGAAGTAAGAGACGTGTTTGCGATTTCGGTGTTGGGACGTAGTTGTCTCAGGGTGAACATTAATTCCCGACCATGATTTATTTGTGTTTCCAGCCTAATGCCTTTCGTTATCAAATATGGCTGCGGGAACTGAAGAAGAGATTGGATCCCGACATGGCGGATTTCAATTTTCAGCGTTTTGATGGCAGCAAGGTCTCGGCTATGGAAGTGGGAGATGCCGCCGCCGCCATGCCCATGATGTCCGACGTCCGCATTGTAGAAGTGGACGGTCTGCTGGACCATATGCGGGCCGTCCTCCAGAAGGGCAGTCCGGAGCGAAAGGAACTGGCCCGGGCCGAACGCAAAGAACTACTGGCAGTCATGCGGGAGTTGCCTGCGGAGACCATTCTGGTGTTCCTGGAACCAGCCTCGTCCAGTGCCAAGGACTGGCGTTCCCGCTTTGGATCCCGGGGCAAACCGGACTTGGAGATGCTGGCCGAATTGAAAGCGGAGCGAGAGCTGGAATTGGTTCAACTGCGTACTCCCGAAAAGAAGGAGCTGGTCAACTGGATTGAGCAGCGCGGGGCAGAGAAAGCCTTATCCAGCACAACGGATGCCATGTGGGCTCTGGGCCAGCGGGTAGGCCATGACTTGCAGCTGCTGGATTTGGAAATGGACAAGCTCGCTGCCTATGCGAATGGCGAGAAACTGACCGTGCAGATTGTAGAGGAACTGGTCACAGATTACCGAGAGGAACCAATCTGGCAATTGGCAGACGCGGTGTTCTCCCAGTCGCGACGCAAAGCCATGACTTCGTTGGCACACTTGGAAGAACAAGGATTCACTCCTTACCACATCCTGGGTACATTAAGCTCCCAGCTGCGGCTGATCGCTGCCGTGAAAATGAGCAAAACTTCTGAAGATGACATTGCTACTGCTTTAAAGGTTCATCCCTATGCAGTGCGAATGGCATACGGCAGAGCGCATCGTTTTTCGCGGGGCCAAATCCTGTACTTCTGCGATCTGGTACAAGAGGCGGACTATGCGATGAAGTCGCAACCCCACCCGGAACAAACCTTGGAAGTATTGATCGGCCGCATGGTCACACCGGCCATGTGGGAGCGGGCCTAAGCGATCCTGCTGCCTCGACCCCGAGAGCAGGACTGGCATGTATCTGACCCACTTGAAGCTTACCCAGTTCCGTAACTTCACGGAGCAGGAAGTCACTTTCGATCAACCCTTTACCGTTTTGCAAGGTCCCAATGGGGCCGGCAAGACCAACTTCCTGGACTCTATCTGTTACTTGGCAACTTGCAAGTCACATAAGTCCCAGACTGATTCCCATTCCATCAACAGCGAAGCTGATTCTGCTGCCTTATCCTACTTCGAAATCCGGGGCACGGTGCAGAGTCCGTCCGGAGAAGAACAATCACTGCGAGTCTTCTACGGACCAGGACTGGCAGATGGCAAGGACCGCAAGGTCTTTGAGGCCAATGGGTTGCGTCGGCGAGCCATGGACATGATGGGCCGATTGCGGGCCATTCTCTTCATTCCCAACGATACTCGTTTGCTGTCCGAAGGGCCCAGCGTGCGTCGGCGAGCACTGGACATAACTCTTTGTCAGGTAGATAGAGGGTACTTCGGCGTATTGCTGCAGTACCAGCGAGTTATGCGCGAACGAAACGCTCTGCTAAAGCAGTTACGCCAACAAGGGGGAGCTTTGACTACAGCGCGCCTTGAGCAGGAAACTGCGTATTGGAATGAGTCTTTGGCTAGCCTAGGAGCGAAAGTCATGCAGACCCGGGCGACCTGGTTGCAATTGATGGCCACCAAGGCCCAGCCTTACCACGCCCAGATGACCGGGCAAGAGGAAGTACTGTGCCTGTTATACCGGCCGTCGATACGCGTTGACACGTCCCAAGATACGGAGATGGCGGAAGTCCCTGAGGCAGTTTGGGAAGAAGCTTTCGCCCTCAAGCTGCAGGAGTCTCTCTCTTCGGATCTGGTGCGAGCAAATACTGGCGCCGGTCCACATCGGGACAACGTGGAATTCCGCAGCAACGATTTGCTGCTCAGTGAATTCGGCAGCCGCGGCCAGCAACGTACGGCCATCGTGGCCTATCGCTTGGCCGAAGTGGCGGGCATCAAAGCGCGCTGCCAAGAGGCTCCGTTACTCCTGTTGGATGATGTGTTAAGCGAATTGGATCAGACTCGCCAAGGCACTGTAGTAGATGCCGTCCAAGAGTCCGGTCAGGTGATCATGACCACCACTGCCTGGGAGCAGTTTCCTGCGGAATTCCTCAAAAATGCCACCTGCTGGATAGTCAGAGACGGGGCACTGCATCCCGCCTAAGCCCAGAACTGACTAAGTTGGTTGAGCCACACTCAGAGCTTCACGTACGACAGCCTCGGCCAGAACCTGATTAGAGGCTACCAAGGGCCAGGTCACATCTTCATCCTGAAGGACCAACGGCAACTCAGTACATCCCAATAGGAACACATCTGCGCCCCGGCAGGCTATTTCTTGACATACCTGCTGCAGCATGGATCGGGACTCTGCAGTGGGTCCAACCGTCTTAACGCCGCCCGATCCATAGAGGGACTCCATCAATAGTTCAACGCCCGGCTCATCTGGTACCAAGTAATTCAGACCGGACTCTGTAAGAGCCCTCTGGTACAACTCAGAGGTGAGAGTCCCGGCTGTGGCCAGAATGCCAACGGTCACCGCGGTACCGTGAAGTTTCCGGATGGCTATGGCAGTTTCTCCAATCATGTCCAATATCTGACAGGACACAGCAGGCAGTAACTGGGGAAGGTAATGGTGGGCCGTATTGCATGGTATAGCGATCAGGTCTGCCCCTTGGGCTGCCAGTTTCTGGGCGCCAGCCCGCAACAGCGGCAGGGGGTCGGGACCACCATCCAGAATCGCTGCCGTGCGGTCTGGTACTGCCGGATTGCTTTCTATGAGGATGTGCAGGTGTTCTTGGTCTGTCCGGGCGGGGGTGGCTATCACTATCCGCTCGAACAGATCCACCGTGGCGGCAGGCCCCATGCCGCCTAGGATGCCTACGATACGACCAGGTGCAGTCATGCTATTTCGGCGGCGGTCACGAGCGTATATGCATCTGGCCTTGAACCACCCACTTATAGCTGGTCAACGCCTCCAACCCCAAGGGGCCACGGGCGTGCAGTTTCTGGGTGCTAACTGCCACTTCGGCGCCCAGTCCAAACTGGCCGCCGTCATTGAAACGGGTACTGGCATTGACAAACACGGCCGAGGAATTCACCTCATCCACAAAGCGGGTGGCATTGTCCAAGTCGTTGGTCAGAATTCCATCTGAGTGGTCCATGCTATGGGTCTGAATGTGGATGATTGCTTCGTCAATGCTGTCAACCACTTTTATGCCCAGAATCAGAGACATCCACTCTACGGCAAAGTCCTCTTCGGCGGCGGTCTGCACCTTGGCTCCGTTGGCTTGACCGTCCAGAGCGGCCAGGGCATCGGCCGTTAGCCGCATTTCTACGTTGCTGGCAGCCATGTGCTGCACTACTTTCGGTATGAATTCTTCGGCAATGGAGCGGTGGATCAGCAATGTGTCTAAGGCATTGCAGACACTGGGCCGTTGCACTTTGGCGTTTTCAATTACCTTGAGAGCGCCTTCCTGATCCACGGAGGCATCTACAAAGTAGTGACAAATGCCGATGCCCCCGGTAATCACCGGCATGGAAGCCTGATCGCGGCACAGCTTGTGCAGGTCAGCACCACCCCGGGGAATGATCATGTCCACAAAATCATCCAAACGGAGCAGTTCCGTAACTAAGGCTCGATCTGGGTCACCAACCATCTGCACAGCTCCCACTGCCACCTGGGCTTTTTCCAGGCCTGCGTGGATGACCTGAATCAGAGCTTGGTTGCTGTGCTGAATGTCGCTGCCTCCCCGCAAAATGACGGCATTGCCGGTCTTCAGGCAGAGTGCGGCGATGTCCAGGGTTACGTTCGGGCGGGCCTCGTAAATTACACCGATCACACCGATCGGAATACGCCGCCGCGACAGCCGCAGACCGTCTTCCCTTTCAGAGCCGTCCATGGTGGCTCCGACCGGATCTGGAAGTCGCACTACTGCCCTCATATCTGCCTCTAGACCATCAAGCCGATCCGGGGTCAGTAGCATGCGGTCCAGAAGGCCCGCAGCAGTGGCCTTGGCCTGTCCGGCCTCCATATCTAAGCGATTGGCTTCCAGCACCATCTGCTGTTGTTGCTGTAATTCATCTGCTATGTAGAGCAAAGCCCGATTCTTGGCTTCTGTGGACAGAGTGGCCAAGCTGCGGCTGGCCTGCTGCGCAGACTGGCCAATTTTTTGCATATAAGGAGAGGGAGAGTTCATGTCTTTTTGCCTACAAGAAGCCCAGTGAGAAAGGTTTATAACAGGATAAGATCGTTACGATGAATGGTGGCGTCTCCATAGTCATAGCCCAGGATATGGCTAATCTCCCGAGATTGGTGGCCTTTGATCTTCTCCACCTCGGAGCTCGCGTAGCGGGCTATGCCGCGGGCAAAGCCCTGATGTCCATCCTGGCTGACCAGAATTACATTGCCGCGTCGAAACTGCCCTTTCACATCCGTAATTCCTGCTGGCAGCAAACTGGTACCCCGATTGACCAAGGCGTTGCGGGCACCTCGATCTACCACCACTGTACCTGCAGGCAGGGCACTGAGAATACGCCGCTTTCGGTTTTCGAGCACGTTGCCGGCACCTGGGAATAGGGTTCCCGGATGTTGGTCCTGGTTCCGCACAGCATCAGTGATGATATTGGGAGTCGATCCTTTGGTGACTATGACATCGATTCCGGCCCGTTGGGCAGACATGGCCGCATCCAGCTTGGTCTTCATGCCCCCCGTACCTAAAGCGGTTGAAGTATCTGCCGCCAAATTGTAGATGCGTTCGTCCACGCGCGGCACCACAGGAATCAAGCTGGCTGCGGAATCATAGCGGGGATCGCCGGTATACAAACCTGGCTGATCTGTCAGGAGCAGCAGTAGGTCGGCTTGAATCATCACAGCCACCATAGCCGAAATTCGGTCGTTATCTCCTACGCGGCTGCTTGGGGTGGCTACGACATCGTTCTCGTTGACGATGGGCACGATTTGATGCGAAATCAGATCTTCCAAGGTGTCCTGAATATTCAGGTAGCTGGTAGGTTCTTCAATTTCCATGCGGGAGAGCAGCACTTGCCCTACCTGTACCCCAACTTTGCCCATGTATTGATCCCAATACCAAACCAGGCGAGCCTGTCCGACTGCACACAGCATCTGTTTGCGAGCATCTGGAATGATTAAGTTGGCAGATTCCAACACCTCTCGGCCTGCGGCTCGTGCTCCGGATGTGACTACGATTACCTCATAACCTTCATTCCGCAAAGTAGCCACTTGGCTGGCTAGGTCCTGAATCCGTGCCTGGTCCAGGGAGTCTGTTGCGTCCGTCAGAATCGATGTACCAATCTTGACGACAATGCGCCGGCGGGACTGTGTGCCGTCTCGGATCTGGAACATAGGAAAAGGTTGAAAGAGAGTTGAGGGAGAGAAAGGAGTCTGGCTGACTCTCTGATTCTAGCCCATGGTAACAAGGAATTACCGGCGGGCAGATAATATCAAGTTAGCTGGTCTTGAGAGGCCAGGAACTTTCCGGCAGATAAAGGTTGCCGCCCGGTTGCTGCTGACTGCGATACCAATGCACTTGAGAAATCCAGTCCTTGGTCAAGTTCAAAGGCTTGGCGGTTATGAGTTGTTGCATGACTATTGCCGCCTCCCGCCGCTGAGCTCCCTTGAGTCGGGATGACACTCGCCCCAGAGTGATGTGAGGGCGAAATCTTCTTTCTTCCACGGGCAGACCCAAGTACTGCAATTTTCGGGCTATATCCTCGTAAAGTTGCTTCAGGGCCAAAGTTGGATCTTCTACTTCCACCCACAGACCCCGAGCTGAAACAGGTTTGGGGAAGAGGGCCAGAGTCTTCAGGCGAATAGGAATCGCCGGAAGACCATGCACCAACGCGCCCAGGGCAGCCTGATGTTCAGTTACTGTACCCGCGATGGTTGCCCCCAAGTAATGGAGAGTTATGTGGAGTGATTCGGGACGGGTCCAACGCAGAATGGGCTCCTCTGTAGAAAGAGTGAACTGCGGTGCGACGGCCTGGCACCAGCTACGGAGCATTCTAGTCGTCTGTATTGATATTGGGCATCCTAGGAAAGTGATCATCTGCCCGGTTCGGTTTTCCATTTAGTTTCGCAGTAACTTCCGCAGGTCCCGGGCCAGGTCTGCAGCCTCGATGTCTCCTCCATACGTCAAGGTCATGCGGCCCTGCTTATCCAAGACGTAGGTCCGGGTGGTGTGATCTACCAAGTAACTGTCGTCTGCCGTGGATTCCTGATGGGACTCTACGAATATCCCAAAACCCTTGTTGAGTGTCTCCAGTTGGGCGGCGTTCTCTATCCGTACTCCTCGAAAATCTGCGTGGAAGTTGGAGAGATATGCTGCCAAGCGGGCCGGTGTGTCCCGTTCAGGATCTACAGTCAGGAAGACAACCTCAATCTGGCCCTGCTGGCGTGGCAATTCTGTATAAGCCTCTGCTATGACATTCATTATGGCGGGGCAAATGTCAGGGCAGAAGGTATAGCCGAAGAAAACTATCTTGACCTTTTCCTGTAAGAGATCTGAATCGAAGGGAAGGTCCTGAAGATCAGTGCCTACGATCGCGGGAACTTCCAGAGGGGGATCCAGATGGAGCCCTTTGTAGGTTGGTGTCCGGGTACAAGCAGTCAAGGTTATTGCCGCCACGCAAATGAAGACAACGATAACGAAGTGGGGCATGGGGCAGGGCTTGCCAAGCGAAAAAGTTGAGATTGTATCGGAAACCTGTTCGAAGTTGGACCGACCAGAAATCGCATTTAGCCATTCACCAGACCGGCGGGGCAGAAACAATCTGCAATTGAAAGCCGCTGGCCCCTTTTCCCGGTTGACTATATGGATACTTGTGGAAATAGCTTTACCAAGATTGGACTGGCCCCTACCAGCGTTCAGACCCGGGCCTGAACGCTGTCCATAGGGTGTAAGAGTGAACTTACTTAAAATGTCTATTCTAGATTGTAGAGGCCCGTGCCGACGGCAGCCATTTCTCCATCAATCTCGACGCCAATTACATAGGAGGTTTTGCGCTCAACTTTCCCAGTGGCAGGGTTGAGCCAGAGATAGGAACTGTATCCTTCCCCTTCCTCGCTGTTGGCGATGTCACGTATGTCTTGATTCATCAGGGTTCCTTCGGTATCGGCCATTTCGCAGCGGCTTTCGTCGTCTGCCCGATATTCCAAAGGATAGGCCAAGCTCTGACAATCCTGTCCATTCACAAAAATATAGGTGGATCCTTCCCTCCAATTGCGGTGATTGAGCAGCAGATCAAAAGCATCTGTTCCTCGTTCAGCCACCAAATCGGCTGCACAGCGCACGAATAGCTCCAGCTCGGCTTTGGTGTCTACCTCGCGCGCTGAAGGAACCTCACGGCAAGCGAGGCGCGAGGGAGAGTAAATGCCTGTGCCCAGAATGTATTGGAACCCCCCAAACTCGATTAACCGGGCATAGGTGCTTTTTGGTTCCACCAACCCTGTAACAGGATTGAGATATTCATAGTAAGTCACCCCCTCACCAAAGAGCCCTATCGATTTGGCACCTTCTTCTACAAAGCGGTATCCCGTGGAGTCCTCTTGAGCTGCCAAACTCAATCCGTTCAATTGCGGATTGGCACCGCTCATGATCTGAATGAGGGACTCCTGATCCAAAAGGAACAAATAAGTGGGGGATGAATTCCAGCGCGGGTTATTTGCCAAGTCGTGGAGCGCGCGTAGTCCATGCTCCTCTATGTGGAGCTCGGCGCACCTGACAAACTTCTCAGCATCTCCAAGGGTGTATACCAGACTGGCCCGAACTCGGGAAGGGTGGCAGGACCCAGGCACATCCAAGGGGTAGTATCCTGAAGCCAGCCAAGCATCGCGTTCCAGATAAGGCACGCTCACGGCATGAGTGTAGGTAATTTTGAGATCAAGATCTTCAGTTTCGGGATTGCGGAATCGATAAGAAGTGAAGCCGCCCCCGAACACTTGCACTGTATACAGCATACGACTCACATGGTATCTGCCATCTGCATCTTGGGCTTCACTACGGTCTTCCCCAGGTGGAAAGGCGCCGCTTGCATTAAAGATATTGATGCCATCCGTGTCCATGCCAAATAAGTACATGGGGCCATCTCGCCACAGGGGATCTGTTTCGAAGTCCTCAATGGCCTGTTCCCAGCCCACCTCTTCAACATGCTTTACAGCACATTGGACAAAGTACCTGATGGCAGTCCGCGACTGGATTTCAGCTAGTCGGCCGACAGAGGGGGTAGTGCAGCCGTGGTCGGAGGCCAAAACTGGTACAGACGCGACGAGCAAAAGGATAAAGGCTAACAATGCCTGTCGCCCAAGCTTGTTCGATATTTGCCTTAGCATGTATCGCTCCCTGTTTACGATCTGAAAGACTGTCAACAACAATGTTGGAAGTTGAAGCTAGGTATATTGCCACAAAGAAATACAGTTTGGATATTTCATCTTGGTTTTTCTTTTGCTGGAAATTTATAGGTATTTCCAATCACAGACCTTATCTAAGAAAGGGCTCTTGACTTGATTTGAAAGCCCTGTCAGACTGCGGTCTAAATCTGGAATTCGACGGGCATTTCCGATGCACAATTTGCCTCCATGGATTATTGCAAAGTGTCAAGGGGGCAGTGAACCAGCAATATAGGGCTTGTGAGGAGTACAAGGAATTTCTTTGACTTCGGAATGTTGATAGTCCTTCCTTCTCTCCAGATCTGCTAATTCTCTTAGATATGCATGTCCAGAAGTCAATGCCTGTTAGAAGAGAGCCTCAACCAATTGCAGACCCGCACATTAATGGAGCTGCGACCTCAGCGCTTCCGATTCAAAGGAATTCGGTTGAAGCGCTCAGGATTAAGCAGTTGCTCTTAGAGACTTCATGGTGCCTGCGGCTGACCAATCCGGGAGGGATTCACTACTAAGGAAGGATTTGCAAATTGGACTTCGCTGATGCCTGTGCAGATGCTCATGCAGAGGGAGATGAAAGTTTCTTAGACTCCAGAACCGAAGGTGCGGAGGGCCAAGGATCTTAGGAGCGCAAAGGAGTTCCTCTGCCGACCGAAGTGAAAGGTCATTAACCTGCCGCGTCTCGTGTGCCTTTCACCCCATTCGGGCTTAAATCGACTTCAATCCGAGGCAGCTCTGTTCAACCCAATTGCATCAGGCAAACGCCGTAGCCTCTGTGCCTTTTCTGTAGGTGCTACGGTGTCATCCCATTCATTCACGGCTGCGGCTATGTTGAACAGCATAGTTAATCGGGCTTGCAAGGTCGTTGGGCATGGAACAGGGCTGCGGTCCAAGGCTCGTCCCTAGAATCTTCATCCGAGCTTTGGGCTTTAACTTGTGCTTCTACGATTTTGGCCGCAATTATGCTGAAGTCATCAAACGCGGTTGTGAGTTCGCCAATGGTTACCAGATCAAGTCCAGTGAAGAAACTGACGCTGTGCATGCTGGAGTCGAAGTCCTTAAGAAGCACTGTGCCACCGGGTGCGAGGCTGCTTTTCATCATTCGAAAGACTGCCGTGCGCCCTGGTCTGGTTTCCGGAAGTGCAAAGCTGCAAACTACCAGATCGTAGAGGCCGGCAGGCTGCCATTTAGTCGCGTCGGCCACTTGGAGATCCGCGTCAAATCCTCGCGTCTGTACGATTCTCTCTGCCGCTTCAATTGCTTTTGGCGCTTGGTCGATTCCGGTTACGTGCCATCCCCACTGTGTCAAAGCAACAACGAGTCCGCCAGCTCCACAGCCTACGTCGAGGGCCTGTCCAGGTTGCAGATCGTTGATGAGTCCAAGGATTTCAGGATCCGGCTCCGCATAGTCAGTTTCATCTCCTGAGTAGGCTTTGTTCCAATCGAAAGGATTCTGTTCTTGCATGTATTTACCCGATATGGTTCGCTGGTAACAGATTGTGAAATGTGGTTAAGTCTAGGACCAGCGTTGGGCCTTCTCTTCGGCATGCCTCCCCTGCCTTACACTGGTCGCCGAAGAAGCATGCGTAAGAAGCGACAGCTCTGTCGTGGAATATAGCTGCGCCAAACCTTAGAAAATGGCCCTCGCGAGGCAGCGCATGTCATTCGCAGCAGCAAGTTGCCACATGGTCAAAATAGGGGATGATGGCAGGTTGTTACAGGTAATACAGGATACCTGTCGGTAAACCGACAAACTGATTTTCCAATCCTATCGCTGGCCAGTGGGGTCGGGGTCATGCCCCTATTGAGTTGCGGCAATCCCTCTCACTCTCACATCGCAGAGCCCGGCTGGAGATTGCCAATTCAACATCCGACTGTATTAAGAATCCATGCTAAAAGTTAACTATTGGCTTTCAGAACGAAGAGGTGCGCATTGTACACATGCGGCTCAGGACCAAACTGCCCTGTATCAAGGCGGACCACTTACAAGCTTTTTCAGTCTCTAAGCCTTCCAAAGCACAGCTGATGGAGGATCGCAGATATATAATCTTGGGCCGCACCAACTCCTTGGGTGGTTGTTCGGGCGGGCGGATTGAGGACTGTATGTCTGCGGAAAGCAGAAGATGCGGAGAGGAAATTATTGTGAGTGTTACTTCATTTGAGACATCGGTGCTGAATCGGACCTGGCACGACACGGAAGTTCTTGCTGCCATTGAACAGGAACAGCGTCGTCAGTTCGAGGGTATTGAACTCATTGCCAGCGAGAATTATGTCTCCCGCGGCGTGTTGGATGCCATGGGCAGCGTCCTAACCAACAAGTACGCCGAAGGCTATCCAGGCAAGCGTTACTATGGCGGTTGTCAGTATGTGGATGTGGTCGAACAGTTGGCCATTGACAGGGCCTTGGAACTGTTCGGCGCTGATCATGCCAATGTACAGCCTCATTCGGGAGCGCAGGCCAACGCAGCGGCATATCAAGCTCTTCTGGAACCGCAGGACAGAGTGTTAGCCCTCAAGCTGGATCACGGTGGTCACCTGACTCACGGCTTTCGGCTCAACAGTTCAGGACAGATTTATAACTTTGAACACTATGGGGTCAGCGCGGAAACCGAGCAGCTGGACTATGAAGAGATGCTGGATTTGGCCCTAAGCTTCAACCCCAAACTGATAGTAGCTGGAGCCAGCGCCTATCCCCGACGCTTTAACTTCGTGGAATTGCGACGTATCGCGGATGAAACCGGTTCCCTGCTGATGATGGACATGGCCCATGTAGCCGGATTAGTGGCAACGGGTCTGCATCCTGACCCTGTCCCCTATTGTGATGTAGTGACTACCACAACCCACAAGACCCTCCGATCTGCCCGCGGCGGACTGATTCTGTGTCGTAAGGAGTGGGCAAAGGCTATAGACCGATCGGTATTTCCCGGTCAGCAAGGGGGCCCTCTTATGCATATGATCGCGGGCAAGGCCGTAGGTTTGGGGGAGGCCTTGCAACCAGAATTCCGAATCTACCAGCAGCAGACTTTAGACAATGCCCAAGTTCTGGGAGGAACCCTTGTAGAGGAAGGATTGCGCTTGGTCTCTGGCGGCACAGACAATCACTTGGTCCTTGTGGATCTCAACAGCCTTCAACAGGAGAAAGTTACGGGCAAAGCTGTGGAGACAGCCATGGACCAAGCTGGCCTGCATTGTAATAAGAACATGATCCCCTTTGATCCGCGGCCGCCGCGCGTGACCAGCGGCATTCGTCTGGGTTCACCGGCAGCCACTACGCGTGGGATGGGTTCGACAGAATTTCGCCAAATTGGCCAGTGGGTCAGCGCAGTTGCTCATGACCCCTTTAACGCTGACATGCTGAGCCTCATCAAATCCGATGTACGAGATCTGGTACAAGACTTTCCCGTTCCAGCTTGAGGAACTTACTTGCCTTTCTCTCCTCCTCAGGTAGCTGCTGGGGCAGCACACTTACAAGAGTACAGGCAACGGTATGCTTGGTTGTGGGGTCTGATTCAGGGACCTGCCACTGGGCCGCAACAGTCCCAGATTCCCACAGTCTCCCCTTTTGGTCCTGCCAGTTCATTGCAGCGGCTGGAGTCCTTTCTGGCAGTTGTAGGGAACCCACATCGTGACTTTGCATCAGTTCACATCGCGGGCACCAGCGGCAAGACTTCTGTAACCACTCTCTTGGCCCGGATGTTGCAAGCCGCCGGCTATCGGTCCGGTTACCATATCAGCCCCTATTTGCAGTTACCCCATGAAAAGCTCATAGTCAATGAAGAGTGGATTTCCGTCCAAGGCTTCAACCATCTGTTAGAGGATTTTGCTGGTCGGTACTATCGCTGGCAGCGGTTGGATAAGTCCGCACGGCGGCTGCGTTACGGGGAAGCCTGGGTGGCCTTGACCTTTCTATTCATGGCGCAGGAGCAAGTGGACTGGGGGATTGTGGAATGTGGGTTAGGGGGGCGCTGGGACCCCACCAATGTAATTGAACCCCGGCTGAGCCTAATCACCAACATTGGCCGGGATCATCTGGTTTCCTTGGGCGGCACCCTGGAAAGTATTACTGAACACAAAGCCGGGATTATCAAACCGCACGGTCTGGCTTTGACAGGAGTGACTCAACCCGGCTTGTTGCCGCGGATGAAAGAAGAAGCCAGACTTTGCCAAGTAGAACTTCATACAGTGGGCCCTGTCTGGGACGACACCTGCGACTGGACATTCAAATACAATGTGGAACGTCTGCCAAAGGGGCAAATTCAGTTCTCCCTCCAAAGTCCCTATGCCGAACATCTCCAATTGAAGTTGCTTGATAAGGCTTTCTATCAGGTAGCCAATGCAGCTCAGGCCGTGGCGGCACTAGATCTGCTGCAGGCGGACGGCCAGGTGGAAATCCCCCCCGGAGCCTTGCAAGAGGGGCTGGATATGGGGCAAATACCGGGCCGTATGGAAGTCTTACAGGAAGATCCGCTGGTTGTGTTGGATTGCGCCCATAACGCGCCCAAGACGCAGTCGTTGGTAGCGGCATTGCTGGGAGCTTATCCTCGTTGCAAATTCCATGTAGTGGTGGGAATGCTGCACACCAAAGACGCTGTGCCGATTCTTGAGGCGTTGACCGACTTGCCTGGAGACTTTCGGTTAAGTCAGCCCCATGTCTTTGGCAAGACCAGCCATTCGCCAGGGGATTTGCAGGAAGCATTTTCTGCAAAGCACAGAAACAGGATCGCAGGCCTGTTCCGAGATGTAGACCATGCACTGGACGATGTGTTGGCTGCTGCACAGCCCGGCTGGATTATCCTGGTGACTGGTTCGGTGTATCTGGTGGGGGAAGCTAGGGACCGCTGGCATCCGCGGGAGCGGCTTCTGCAGGATCTGGTCCTTCCGGCTCCGAACTGACGGCACCTCTGGTGGCTGCAGTTCGCAAGGGCCACATTACCCACAAGGTCAAGCCTCCGAAAAGTAGGAAGGCCAGGCAAACCAAGAGCCAAGTTGAAGCTGTCACGGTAGGGTTAGGCAGATTTTGGGCGTCGGGCTGTGGGATGAGGCCACATGGCCATGAGGGTGCCAATCACCAGTACCACACCTCCCACCCACAACCAGACCATGAGGGGATTGCGGTAGATGGAAAAAGTAGCGGACACCGCACCATCTTCCCAACCATTCAACACTACATACAGGTCTTCCACCCAAGTCATCCGCAGACCGACTTCGCTGGTGGGCGCATCGGGATTCTTGAAATAAACATTGCGGCGAGGTTGTAGGGGATTCAGCTCCACCCCGCTGCTATTTTCCACTCCCAGTACGGCACGGAACTGAGTGAGATTCGCTTGGTCTTCCACAACCATGCCTTTATACGTCAAGGTGTAGTTTCCAGTCACATGGCTTTCTTCTTGGGCCAAAGTGACATGCTGTACTTCCTGGTAGAACTCGTTGCCTACGATCGCCAGCCCTATCAAGACCATGCCTAGATGCACAAGGTAGCCTCCGTACCTGTGCCCTTGCCTCTGCAGCAGATTACGAGCGGCTCCTATAAAGTCTTCCCCTTGGGCCCTCTGTCGGGCTCGAATGTCAATTCCGTACTCCTGTAAAGTAGCGGCAGCCACTAAAGCACAGACGCTGAAACCCAGCAGTGCGTAGAGATTATCCGTGGGTACCAACCAGGAGGAAGCCAAGCCAGCGATTACAGCAGCCCCTACCGGCAAGCGCAGTTTGCGCCGTAACTCAGGCAGTGGGGTGCTGCGCCACTTGAGCATAGGTCCAATGCCCATGGCCAGAAAAAGCAGCAAGAAGAGGGGCCCGTTCACTTTTTCGAAGTAAGGGGCAGCCACGGCAATCTGGTCCCCTGAAAAAAGCTCGCTGATAACCGGGAAATACGTACCCCACAGAGTTGCGAAAGCGACACCTGTAAAGAGCCAATTGTTGCTGAGGAAGGCTGACTCCCGGCTTATCCAAGCTGAACCCGCCACATTCTCGTCCAAGGCCTCCCGTCGCCGCCACAGCAAGAAGAGAAAGCCGCCCAAAACCAGGACCAGCATTACAACGAAGTACAGACCGATGGAGCTCTTGGCGAAACTGTGCACGCTGGCTACGATTTCGCTGCGGGTGGTGAGAGTGCCCAGCATGATCAAGAAATACGTCATGCCGATCATGGCCATGTTCCAGAATTTCATTGTGCCGCGCTGTTCCTGCACGATGATGCTGTGAATAAAGGCTGTTGCCGTAAGCCACGGCAAGAGACTCACATTTTCTACTGGATCCCAGGCCCAATAGCCGCCCCATCCCAATTCCATATAGGCCCACTGACTGCCCATGAGGATGCCCACGGAGAGAAACAACCATGGGATCAGAGTCCAGCGACGTACCAGGCGGATCCAGGTCATGTCCAGCTGGCGCTGCGCGAGGGCGCCAACGGACAGGGCAAAGGGTACACAAAGGCCCACATAACCCAAGTACAACATGACGGGGTGAATGACCATCCAGTAATTCTGGAGCAACGGATTGAGACCCCGGCCGTCCGGCATTGCAACCGGAAGCTTGGCAAAAGGATTTGCCGGAAAGAGACAAAGTATCAGGAAAAAGCCCAGGTTGGCGCACAAGACTCCGTTGGCCCAAGGCATCAGCAGGGGTAGCTTTCGACCCAGGAAAACATTCATCAGTAGGGCGTAAAGGGAGAGGATAAAGGCCCAGAAAAGCAGACTGCCCGCTTGTCCGCTCCAAAGGGCTGCGAACTTGTAAAAGGATGGCAAAGCCACTTCCGTCTGATTTACCACGTATAGCAGTTCAAAACGGCCCTGTAACAAGGCGGACCAAAGCACCGCCGTAGCCCCCATGATGAGCAGAGCCGAACCAAACAAGGCACGGCGGCTGACTTCCTTCCACGCAGCGTGACCCGAGTGTCCCCCATAGAAACCGGTTACTGTGCCCAGCCCAGCCAGAATCACCCCTGCTACCAGGCCCAAATAGGCGAGATCGTCCCACATGGTTAAGCCAGCTACGGTCTAATTAAGTCCAGCCACTGCTGAAGTTGAAAGGCATCTGTGAGTACCCCCTTATGCTGGTACGCCAAGACCCCTTCCGGGTCGATAAAATAGGTCTCTGGGACTCCAAGCAGGTCGTATTTCTGAGAAATGATGCTGCCTTTATCTCGGCCATTCAAATAGGTGATGTCGAATTCTTCTAGAAACCGCCTGGCGGAAGGTAGCTGGTCCAGATGAGCTATCCCCAAGAATGTGACACCTTGGTCCTGCTCCTGCAACCACGCAGACTCAAGTAGCTCTGCCTCATCTCGGCAAGGGCCACACCAACTTGCCCAAAAATTGACGACTACCCCTCGTCCTCTCAGGTCGGAGAGGGAGATCTGCTCGCCATTGAATGTTTCCAATTGGAAATCAGGAGCCGGTTGCCCTACCGCCAATGGCGGGGTAGTGTCCACAAGAAGGCTGTAAGTAAATAGGCCCAGCAGACAGATCAGAATGAGTAACACACCCATGGCCAAGGCCAACGCAGGTGTAAGCCTGACGACAGTTTTTCTTGTGGGGGCTCCAGCGGCTACGGCATCCATTGGCAAGTTCAGGTTTGGGGGGAGGTTACCTTCTGATTCGAACCTCGCAGACGCTCGGCTCGGACGGACGAAGCCCGGCGCATTCGATTGAAAATTGCATACGCGGCAGCGGCAATCAACAGGAGGGGGGTCCACCAAGCCCAGCCATAAATGCCAGCAAAAGGAGGTTGGCCGTGTACCTGAGAACCATATTGCTCCTCAAAGTAGGCGATGATGTACTCCTTGTCTCTCCCCTCCTCCAGCAAATGCGAGATTTCCTCTCGCATTTGCACACAGGCCTGCAATTCACAGGCGTCCAATCGGATGCCAGCACATAGAGGACACCACAGTTCGCTGGCAATGCTGTACATTTCTTGCTCCTGCAGAGACTGAGCGAAGACAGGCGACTCGAAGACACATGTGGCTAGGGACATCGCCACACACAACCCCATCACGACATGAAGGCGTCGTACAGGACCTTCAAACCACCTTAGAAAAGCAGCGACCCTCGATCGTGGGAAATCAGCTGGATGAATGCTGTTCAATTTGCGTAATTCATGGTGTCAAATGGGGGAGGTCACGAAACTCTCGTATATTCCAGAACCGAACCTGTGTTGAGTATACGGACGCCTGTACAACTGGGATGGAAAAGGTGGTTTTCGTAACTCGCGTTCTCTGCAGCACCGGATCTAATTGACTCAACAAATGAAGATCGTGTTCCGCACAGCCTTGAAACGTTGAGTACTTCCGTGAACTTGGAGGCTGATAACCAGTAGGGACGACCTTGTCTGCGTTGCTCCCGGAGGGGGTCCAGCCGGAATGCTATCACGATCTCGCTATTTCAAACGGACAATCAGTACAGAATGCGCTGCAGGGAGTTGGCCTATGGAGGCTCTGGCGTCAACCGACAGTCTTGCTTCTCTGATGACGGCGACTTTCTACTGTGCTCGGGAGGGTGTCAAGGCTATGCAGTCGAAAGAACACTTCTACCGCTTGTCGCGCATCATCAATGACCTGGGCCTGCATATTGAAACGCGACACCGGCCCTACACTTTGGTTGGTGATCTGCTAATCAGAAACGTTCCGCTCAAGGATGAGGCGTCGCCGGACATCGCCCTCCTGCCTGACGATCTGGATTCGGTGGCAGATTTTCTCAGATCTTTGGATCTGTCAGCTGACTTACGCCCCGTTCAGATCCAAGAAGCAGCTTTGGAGAACACATAACAAAGCGGACACCGAAGTTAGATACGAATCTATCGGCTGGCGAGGATTGGGGAATGTTGGCTTTATGACCCCGAAGGCCCTGCGGGGCTGGTAGCTAAAAGACTCGGAGTACATGCCCACCTCGGGACGTTCCAGCGCGGTGGCCAGGGAGGAGGCCAAGCTGAACCCCAATGCGGTGCTGAAGCCAGATTGGGGTCTGGCGGCTGGTGCCGCCCCGTGGCCGCGGGTTTCGCCACAACATGGTTGGTACCAAATGACTCTCGAAGTGATGCAGAAGGCCCAAGCCCGCGCCGAACAAGAAAGAGCCCGCGCCGGACAGGCTGAAGACCGTTCCCTGGGTGACGCCGCCGATAAACGACGGCTGCGCGCCCTACTGGATGAGTGGGATGGAAAGGTCTAAGCTCCCTAGATCAAAGCTTGGCTCATTCGTAAAGGACACCACATGCGAATCTCCTGCCCTTTGGTTGTCAGCTTGTGCAGGAAGGTTCGATATTACAAGCGAGCGCTGTGTGCCAGTTTCCAAAGATACAGCTGAATAAGAGTGGGTGCCGCGCCTGGGGCCGGTGTATTGTGCTGTTTGGAGGGCCGTCGTGTAATGGAACTTGAGACCCGCTTGTCAAAGCTTCCGCATACATTCAGAGATTGGGAACTGGGCGCGGGCGACACTCCAAGTCCACAAGTTAGTGGGGCGCCGAGGGATACGAAGACAATCTTTCCAACTGTTCGAACGAACGACAGTTCCTCAAGGATGCGCAATTGTGGTTTGAGATTTCTAACTTGAAGAAGGAAGAATGCTTTGTCCTGAAATCCAAGGACCGACAAGATCTCTAAGAGAGAAGCGGGTAATCCTGTCCACAACTCCTATCACTGCTCTCCCTGGGAAGCCTTAAGGGAGTGGCCTCACATTTTAGAGGGAGTTTAATAACTATATGTGTGCTGTATGTATCCACACTAAATTAGCATTTGACGGGTGGTTTAATAGGTGTATTGGGATTCTAATGGGGCTTATATAGATAACTAGACAACAGGCCTAGCCCCTATATCTTGTGCACGGGTCGTAGAGGTCCCTGATGGGACCGCCTCTCGCCGTGCAGTTGCCCCTGTCCCGCGGGCCACCTACCGCACCAGAATGTTGAGCGCGGCATTGTGGTCCGCGTTCACGGTCAAATCGCAGCGTTGGCAGTGAAACCGCGCCTGGGTGCGGCGGTTGCCTGCCGCTAGATGCCCGCACTGATTGCAGGTCTGGCTGGTGTAACGGGGGTCCACGGTCACCAGTTGCCCACACTTGTACTGCAGGCGTTGGGCCAGCTGGCCCCAGTGGCTGGCCAGAATACTGCGGTTCAAGCCTGCCTTGGCCTTGACGTGCGTGCCCGGACTGTCCTGGGTGCCGGGCGCCGACTTCGTCATATTGCGCGTCTGCAACTCCTCGACCACCAAGGTGTGAGCCTGGTCTGCCAAGGCCCGGCTGATGTGGTGCGTGTCATTGGCCCGGATCCGTGGCTGCCGCCGCCGCAGTTTCTGCAGCTGGCCTCCAATCCGCCGCGCCCGCTGCCGTTGCTTGCGGGCCCCCTTAGCCTCCAGGCGGCGCAGCTCGGTCATGCGGTACACGGTGCCCTCACTGTCGGTGACCTGGCCCACATTCCGGTCCAGACCCAGGACTCCCGTAGCCGCGCCGGCGCCCACGGAGTCCGCCGCCAGCGCATACGTCAGATAGACGTACCACTGGGGCCGCGCCCGCGTCCCTGCCTGCCGGACACGCGCCTGCCGGACCTGCCCGTAGGCATACGGGTTGCTACCCTGGAGCCGCAGCCAGCCGAGGCGCGGCACCCGTAGGTGCTGGGCCCACACCTGTACCTGCTCCGGGATGGTGAAGCCATCCTGCTGGCGGTGGCGGCTCTGGAAGCGGGGATCAGCCCGCGTGCCCTGAAAGAAGGCCTGGTACGCATCGGCCAGATATTTCAGGACGTAACGCACTTCTTTGAAGCTGTACTCCTGCAGCCACGCGTACCGGGGCTCCCGCCGCAGGGCGGTGAAGTCCTTGCCCAGGCTGAAGAAGGTGACGCGGGGGGCCTGCGCTCTTGCCCCTGCCTGGTACGCCGCGTACTCCTGCTGGGTGCGGGCCAGAAAGTAATTCCACACAAAGCGGCAGGCGCCCGCCGTACCGGCCAACTGATGGGCCATCTGCAGGCTCTCCGGCAAGAGGCGCAACCGCACACTGCGGTGCACAATTTCAGATTGGGCTTGTGCTACAGTGGACGCAGCAGGCATGGAATACACGTTTCCCTGTCTGTGAGGGAGCGGTAGGCAGTTCAGAGGGCCTATCGCTTCCGTTTATTATACGCACACATGCCGGTGGTTTCCCGGGCGTAAAGTCCGGAGTCCCCGCCCGGCTGGGTACGCCAGTCCCTAAACCCCTTTGCAGATCCTGGGCAGAGCTGAGCTGCCGGGGGCCCGCGCGGCACAGGGGTCAGGGCTGTTGTCTAGTTATCTATATAAGCCCAATTCTAAGCCCCAGACTCGTGTCATTTGAGGCCGCCAAGAGACACGAAAAATTGCTCATCTGTAGGTATTAACCTTCCTTATAAGGAATTTTGTTGGCTGGCGCTCTTAGACCCAAGGAATCGCACCGCCTTGGGGCGCGATCAGGCAGTGATGGAGCAACAATCCTCTGGACTCCCAAGCTCGCTGCACCTTGCACAACGTCACCGGCGCGAGAAGCTGCCAGCTGCTGTGCAACTTGGAGCCATTGGAGAGGCGTGCCTTGACCCGTAGTCTTCTGCCATTGGTCCGCCTTAGGCACCGCGATTAGGGATACAGAGAAATGGGATTGAGTCTTGCTTTTGAAACGCAAGAGTATTGTTTGACTTGACAAAATTTGACTAATCAATTATTGTCTAGTCATGAATAGGAAACCAAGAGATACGGCACAGGTCGGGTTGGGCTTTTGGGTTGGTACTCTGAGTTCGGCGATGAAGAACAGCCTCAACCGATGCCTTGAGCCATTCGATATCACTTCGGCTCAATGGGCCATCCTGGAGACGTGCTACGAAGGTGAGGCCAATTCGGTATCCACGCTGTGCCGCTATATACCCGTGGATGCGGCCGCCGTCAGCCGCCAAGTCGACCGGTTGGTCGCAAAAGGCCTTGTTCAGCGGAGGCGCAGAGCTAAGGATCGTCGCACCGTCCGCATCACTCTAACTGCTGCTGGTCGGGAGTTGGTACCCAGGATAGCGCCCCTTGCTTATGCCAATAACGACCAATTTCTGAAACGGCTCGACAGTACAGAGCAGTTGGATTTGATGCGCATGCTGCAAAAGATCCTGGGCAACAAGGGCATCAAGGAAGAACGAGTATGAGCTAGCAGACAGCAGCAATTAACCCTAAACCAATCGTCCAGTTCGCTTTCCATGCGACTTACATACCTAGAGGATGCAATGACTACGCAAATCACAAAAGACCCTAAAACCGATCACATGCTCACTCCCGAGAATTCAGCTTTGATTCTGATTGATTTCCAGCCGGGTCTGATTGATGGCACTATGTCCGTCAGTCGGGACATTCTAGTTAACAATGTAGTGGCATTGGCCAGGACCGGCCGTCTGTTTCAACTTCCAATCGTGCTATCGACCATCGCGGTAAATGCTGGCTACCAGGAGGACACGATTGCCGAGCTGCAGTCGGTCCTGTCCGATGTTCCTTCCGTCGATCGCTCAAAAGTAAACGCGTGGGAAGAACCGGCCTTTCGCGAGGCTGTGGTTGCCACCGGACGTCACAAGCTGATAATGGCAGGTCTCTGGACGGAAGTGTGTCTGGTGTTTCCCGCGCTGGACCTGCTGAACGAAGGATATCAAGTGTACGCCGTATCCGATGCGTCGGGCGGAACCAGTGCCGATGCCCACGAACGCGGTATGCAGCGAATAATCCAAGCCGGAGCGGTTCCCGTTACATGGGAAGCAGTAATGGCCGAACTGGGGCGTTTAAATATGGCCGATTATGACATGAACGAATTCATGGAACTCATGAACGTGTACTTGCCTAGGAGTGTTTCAATAGCACCGACGGCTGCCTCAACTGCCGTACGGTGATGCTGAGAGGATTGATTCCGGGGTCAGGGTCATGAGCTTGACGTCGGTAGTGCTAACAATGGCTCATTTGTACCCGTAGGTTCATATGTTTGATTGCAGTAAGGAAATGACCCCGTCCAGCCCCCTGAGGGCGGGGTCTGGGTGCGTGAATCTTCTCTAAAGTCTGGGCAAATGTGAAAAGCGGGATACCAAAGCCCGTAAGCTGCGCCAGCTGGCCCCGGCTGAGTTGGCCATGACGCCGGTGGGTGGGATCTAGCTAAATCGGCGCGACCCAGATGCCATCACAGGGGTTAAACTGGATGAGGAAGAACTGTAGGCCACTTCGCGCCTGCGACCTAAAGGAGGATGTTCTATTTGATGACTTTCCTGCACTTGGCTGTTCGTGGCTGGAATCTGGGAAAGTCCCACGCCTCTGAGAGGGTGTATGAAAAGTTCCAAATTGCGTAGATCAAGTTGTGTAGATCAAGGTAGGATGCGGGTCTTCATCACCCACATGGCTACCTACATTACGAAAGGTGTTCTGATGACACGACAATCCTACCCAAATGATTTGACGCAAGAGGAATGGCAGCTGCTGGAGCCGGAAATGCCCGCCCTCACAACGGCCTGCCGGCCGCGCAGTGTGCCTTGGCGCGAAATCGTGAACGGCATCTGTACGGGCGGCGCACGGGGTATGCCTAGTGCAGTCTGCCGCCTGATCTGCCCGCCTGGTCCACGGTCTACCCTCCGAAGGGGCCCTTGACCGGACTCGAAGTCTCGCACACCGAGGGATAGGGCGAATTCAGAGTGGAATGGGACTAAACCCATCCTCAAGACTGGAACCTGGCGAATCCTTGCACATCCATTATCACCGTGATCGCAAATCGGTCAGGCGGCGACCCCCTTGAGCAAAAGGTATCCTTGGCTTCCCCTTCAGTGGTGTGTAAGAACATTGAATTGGGCTAGGAATGGGAAATAGAGGCAGCCGTGACGGACGGCAATACTGTAGTCAGCGACATTGCTTCTCAGGACTTCGTGTCCGGCGCGTCCAAACCTCTATTCAAATCAAATTTCTATTGGGTGGAGGACTTTCACGGCCAGTGATGTCTGGGACTCCACCGCAGGATTCTTGACTGCTGTCAAGGACAGAAGATTGAAGAAATCGAAAACGGGTGGTTCTACTACCCTGGGTTCCGCCACAACTTCGAAAACTGGTTTGTGGATAATAGCGAGTTCACGGACGGCAGTTATACATGGCAGACCAATCCCCTGAGCGCCAGATTCCGTAACGGCCAGCGGCATGGCACCAGCTACGATTCGGATGACATCCACTTCGGCAGCTTCCACATGCTCTTGCAAGACGATAGCGGTGAAGTCGTTCTGGGCTTCGATGCCTCCACTACATCAGAGCCAGAACTGTATGAAGATCAGGTGTTTGTCTTAGGCAGCGTTGGCACCGTTGACGGAACCCAACGAGGCTCGGCAGGGCTTTTCAACAATCCGAAGTTGCCTGCAAAGCCGACAGAAGCCTCTTCCCCTTTCCGTCTCTCCAATCGGCTTGGTGCAGCCGTCTCTTCGGCGTATCAGCCTTCCTTCGCAGCAGCACATTATTGGAATGAAGCGTTCAGCAGCACGTTTAGAAGACCTGAAATTGTAGAAATCCTGGATGCAGCCAGTTTTGGTTCAGAATCCAAAGTTAACCTGGCGGACCGCATTTCCTTCTCTAATCTCATGGCGACAACTCGACTTGCTCTCGATTCGAACGGACTGGCAGCTCAAAGGCAGCTGTTTGCTCTGGTTCCAGACGAATATTACGATTTCTCCAGTAACACTTTCGCCCAGGATGGAAGATACACCATCACGACGTGGGCCGAAGATGAAGAAGGCAATCAAATTAGTCTCCGGAATTCCCTTACCTTTGGTATTCAGGAGCAACTCGCTCACGCCTGGGATGTACGTACCAGCCTGCGGTGATTCGCGAGGCCCCCAGTGGACGACGATGCATTAGATGGATTATCTGTGGGCACAA
Source organism: Caldilineaceae bacterium (assembly GCA_965221225.1). Taxonomy (GTDB): domain Bacteria; phylum Chloroflexota; class Anaerolineae; order Caldilineales; family Caldilineaceae; genus Bin34. The sequence goes on along the minus strand of CBDCRV010000008.1, from coordinate 1,078,472 downwards.
ACATTAATGCCTGTCAAGTAACCAACGGGTTCGCCGCTAATTTGAGCTACAGCAAAGGGGACAAAGCCGTTGTTGTACAGATGACGATCTTGGAGGAGGACCGAGTCTGACCTGTACAGGCACCGGAGAGACTGCTTCTGCAGAGCAGAGGCTTCGGAAAGCAGTCCTGACGGCAACTCGGAGTTCAGGAAACTTTACAGCGCCTGCTCTCCTCAGGATATGTCCGAGGAGAGCCCGCCTTGACAACGCTGCTTGTACAGGGCCCACCTCCTGAAGATCTCTCAGCCCATGGTAGGAAACAGTAGCCGACAGTAAGACAGCACCCCTGCTCTTCCCATCTGCACAGCAGCAACGTTGGCGTTGCCGGGAATTGCTTACGGAGGTGTCGGGGTTGACAGGAGTAGGAATCCGTGAATGCGGGGTTTGCGAGGGCCACAGGGGCGCTGGTCGCACGGACATCTGAATAATGTTTAAGAGATGGCAACTGTGTCAGGTAGGGGCCTCCCGGCGGTCCAGGTCTGAGCAAGACTTGGAGCGCAGCTAGGGTGTCAGACCCTCTTCAGCTTGCCGCCGTGGACTGCGGCTTCTCCTGGGAAACTCTCGGGCGCAGAGCTGGCGACTGTGGGGGCACGGCCGGAGGCAGCCCCTGGGGATTGTTACAATGCGGGGGCAGGAGGCAGGAAGAAAATGGCTCTGACTGGAATCAAGAGAAATGCGGTGCCGCCGCCGGCCCAGGCAGTTGAGGTCCGGTATCCGTCAGACGATGGGGAACGCATGGTCGAAACCGATCTTCAATACTACGCGATCGTGGATGCGGTTTTCGCCCTCAAGCGACATCTCACGCGCTTGGGCCGGACCGGGACCGTACGCGCGGACTGTGCCCTGTATTACGACTCCAACCGCCCCTCGGCTTATGTGGCCCCAGATGTGCTGTTGGCCTTGGACGTGATCATACCCAGAACGGCGGGCTTCGTCACCTGGGTGCAGGGGAAGGTGCCGGAACTGGTAATGGAAATGGCCTCTCGGTCAACCCATGAACAGGATAGCGGCAGCAAGCACGAGCGGTATGCCGAACTGGGAATTGCGGAGTACTGGCAATACGACCCGCACCAGCAGTTCCTGCCGGAGGAACTGATCGGATGGCAGCTCCAGGTTGACCGCTACGAAAGGATTCCGGTGCAATTAGACCAGAGCCGCGGCGCAAGGGTGGGGGAGAGCCGAATTCTGGGTACTGCCTGGGGTCTGGATCGGACGACACACGCGTTGCGCCTCTGGAACCCATCCGCGCAGGCGTGGTACCTGACGGACCGCGAAGAAGCGGCCCGCGCGGACCGGGAAGCGGCCCGCGCCGACCGGGAAGCGGCCCGCGCTAACCAGGCAGAATCAGAAATTGCACGACTGCAGGCCCTAATGCGGGACACGGACAAGGAATCCGCTGATTCCCCGACATGACCCAACCATGGTCCAGGGCTCCGCAGTGACAGTCTCCCACGTTGCCCGTTAGCGTGGCGACCAGGGCCGCCAACAGCAGGGCCTGCCGCAATGTGATGAGGACATCAACAGTGGATTGACCACCTTCCGTCCCATGTCCGCCGATAGCGGTCCCTGTTCCATTCTCGATGCGGCCAACCTGCGGGTTGTGCTGTCTTCACCCGTACGAGACCTCTGCCCCTGCCGACGCCGCAATCCTGCAAGTCCAGGTGGTATGACAACTCCCTTCTATCCCAACCAGCCAGACGACTACCTGAACAGCTACATAAAATAATATGTCTGAAATGGTGCCGTGCGCCGCGTGCGAAGTAGCTAGAGCCGACAACCGGGTATTAGGTCAGGGTGTGCCGCGCTGGCGCAGCCTGCTGCGCTCTTGGGGTTGAACTGCGGCCGCACCTGGCGCAGATGCCAGGGTTGGCAGCCCACTTGGTGCGCATCCTCCACGCGGGTGCCGTAGAGCAGCACACAGAGGGTAGCTACCGCCAGAACTAGCCAGTGACGGCTCACGCGGTCCGGGTCCGCGCGCCGCGTGCGGTGCCAACCCTCTCGCTGAAGGATGCGAAAACCCTGTGCAAACCACACTCGTAGCCCGTACACCTCCAATGACACCGCCTCCGGGGCTTCATCGGCGAGCAGGATCCATGGGTTTGCCTGTCCCACCGCCCACAGCGCCACCAGCGTGCAACCGCGCTGCCGGCTGTCGGTAAAGGCGGTGCCCGTTCAGGTTCTGAAACATCACCTGATTCTGATCGCGAATGTAGAGATGTCAGCCACAGCCACGGACTGCTCAGCCCGCGGTCGCACGGCACATAGACCTACCAGTCCCGTGGGGGTACTGGCGCCAGTAGGGGCAGCAGTGCACAGTACGCCGCCAATCAACTTTCGCCGGCACGATGTGCCAGGCCACGGGCAGCGCACAACTGCGCGCCCCGCGGCCCCCCGCCCCGCTCACGGCCAGCGACACCCGCCGGTCTTTGTGGCGGGGACACTTGTATGTTTAGGGACGGCTGTGACGGGCGGGCTTTTCGCCGAACTGCCCAAGCTGGGCCAATTGAGCCACTGCCAGATCGCAGCCCTCGTCTGCGTAGCCCCGCACAACCGTGACAGTGGCCAGTTCCATGGCCAGTGCACCGGGGACCCACGCTGTAGGTGGGGGAGGCCGGGCACAGGTGCGCACAGTCCTGTATATGGCCACCTTAACCGCCACCCAACACAATCCTGTCCTCCACAAGTTCTACCGGCGCCTGTGCGCGGTGGGCAAACCCAAGAAGATCGCCCTCATCGCGGCCATGTGCAAACTGCTCACAATTCTCTATGCCATGTTCAAAGCCCAGAAACCCTGGATCGAAGCCCATTCCCCCTCGCTGGAAACTTGATATCCAACACAGTTGCTCCGGGTGCGAATACGGTGCAGGGGGTCGACGCATGGCCACACTCGAGTGCTGGAGTGTTTGTAATGTGACCCTCAACATACCTGCTGGTCATGCGTCCGCTTAACGCCAACCCGGCTTCCATGATCGCCCTGCCCCGGGTGTGCGCACCCCTCGCCAGCCCTATTATCGAACCGGCAAATGGATTGCTATTTCAACGGACTGCTATGCTGGTTACCTTTGGCAACGGTATCGGTCAGGGGCTCCGCAAGAGCGAAAGCCGCCTCATCCCGGAAAAGAGGAGACGGTCCCCGTTCCAGTCATCTCTTGGGCTCTTCCCTCTCGGCCCAGTCTGTTGCACCTTAGCCTTGCCTTTTCTGTGTGACGGTGATGCCTTCGTCCGCTGGTAGCGCGGATGCATTGCATTTAGGTACGCCTTACGGGACTCCAGTGTGCCATGTTGTGATGCGGAAGCGCACGTGATCGTATCAAACGACTGTACTGCACCGGTCCGTCGGCTTTGCTGCAAGTGTGATACGCGAGTCAAGGTGGCAGAGCTGCCGGTTACAGGCTGATGGTTCCTGCTCCGCCTACCAGTGCCAATCAATACAGGAGTTACCCGGTTGAGGGCACTGTACAGAATGGCTTTTCGAGATATCAGCGTACGGCCTCGCGGAGCATGGAGGTCTTGACTTTGTTGCAGCTGAGGCCAGTGCAGAGCCCGTAGGGCTCCAGACACAAGAAGGCCCGGATGGCGAAATTAATGTGGGCGGCCTGGGTCCTGGCAGAGCGGACCTTTACCTTCTCCACACCACAGCACTGCTCGAGGCCTCGATCGTAGGTCTCGATAGCCCAGGTCTGGGCGGCGAGTTCCTGCCTGCGGGCACGGGTCAACTGCAGGTCACTGCTGAACCAGTGTGCCACGGTGCAGTCTGGTGCCAGGGTCCGGAACACCCGCACAAAGCCATATCCGCGCAAATGAACCTCCCGCCCTTGCGGCGGGACCTCCGGGTCCCGGATCGCCACACAGCCGTTGCGGTCCAGTTCGACCTGGCGGTGGGCCTTGAGCCGGGCCAGCCAGGCGAAACTCCATGGTCGCAGATGTTTCAGCTGGTACAGGCCTGTACCAGCTGAAGCAGGGCACGTAGGCGGGCCGCAAGACGCGCGCATGGCCCGCCGTGAGCATATCGCGGCAGTGTACGTCCTGGGTGTTGCCGATTATCTGCTTGTCATAGACCCGGAAGCCACGGGGGATGCGGGCTGTACCGTCGGTCCAGAACCACGTTGATGGCCGGCACCGTCCCCGCGCCCAGGGGCACGGGGCTTGCCACTCCAGTGCCGTGTCACCAGTTCGATCTTGTGCGCATACGGCTTGTCCAGCTTCGTGTCATCCCCAATTAATACCCCGCCCTGCAACGGGACCAGGCCCTGCGCCTCCTGCTACAGGGCTTTGGTGTTGACAGGCTGGCGCTGCAACAGGCGCGAGAAGGCATTATGCGCAGGAGCTGTATCCTCCAAGGGCTGACAACGGGCGGCCCCCGTGCAGGTGGATCTGCCAGGCGATGCAACCTGAAACGTAATGCAGTCTTCGGGACAGCATCGAGTTGGGCTCATCTCACATTCCTGGTGGGGCCACAATGTAGGGTTGAGTGAGGATGTCGTCTCCCTAACTTACCTGGATAGCGAAACTACGTGATGTAATTGGCGCTTGCCAATACTTCCCGGGAATCCTGTTCAACTGCGTAACTCCTACAATGGAAAAGCGGCGGGAAAGCTTTGTCGCTGACATTTCCGCCGAGCGGGATAGCCTGCCTGTCCCGCCACGACGGACCTTGCCGGCCCGCGGAATAGAGCAGCCGGTTTATATGTGCCAGTACGGGTAGGGCTGGAAACGAGGCGTGGACTCAGTCCTGTATCCTCTTGCTTTGCCCGAAGTGTTTGGTCATTCAAGGCAGACAGCAGGCTGCTTTGGGGAAGTATGGAAGAAAAACTGCCTAAAACATGCTTTCATTCAGGAGGTATTTTCCTGGTTTGCTAGCCGAGGACGCCTCTAAGATGGTCAAGTATACAACTCCCCTAAAGGAAAGTTTTCTAAATTTGATCTTGATTTTTTATATGCCTCAACATTATACTTTCCGAGTATTGCAATTGCATATCGGTTGGCTCAACAGATTGGGTGCTGGAAGGGGACAATACAGTTATGTCACGAGCGCAGGAAGACTTCCTGAAAACAACCTATCTGCTTCGGAGTGAAGGCAAGCCTGCAACCAACTCGGAAATCGCAAGTGCGATGGATATGTCTCCCGCCGCGGTGTCAGGAATGGCCAAACGCCTGGGAGAAGCCGAGTTGCTGGTGTACCACAAATATCAGAATATTGAATTGACGCGTAAAGGCACAGTGATTGCCCTGGAGATTCTTCGTCACCATCGATTGCTAGAGCTGTTCTTCACCGAAACCCTCAACGTACCTTGGGAGCTAGTGCACACGTTCGCGGACAAAATGGAGCATGACTTGGATGAATTCCTGGCGGACGCGATCGATACCCATCTACACAGCCCGAGCGTAGATCCACATGGGGATCCCATTCCGAACAAGGACGGAACCATGCCAGATTTGGCCACGATGCGTTTGGTGGAGCAGCCATTGCAGAGGTGGAGTGAGGTGGCCCGCGTCTTGACTCAGGACAGGGAAAAGCTCCTCTACCTAGGAAGCATTGGCCTGCGCCCGCGCGCCAAAGTCACGGTTCAGGAAAAAATGCCTTTCAATGGTCCCTTGCGCCTGTTGATCGAAGACGCGGAAACCATTATTGGCTACGAGATTGCCCGCCTGATTCTGGTATCCAGTACCGAGCGCGCCTGACATAAGCGCCTGAATACCACAACTTGGGTTTCATTGGAAATCGATCGAGTAGACCGTTGAGGATTAACTCCAATCGTCGTAGGAGTGGTTGATGTGACCGATAAAACTCGAAAGGCTAAACGGAAGTCATGGACAAAGAGACGACGTTGGCTGTTTATGCTGTTGGCTCTGTTGCTGGTTTGGGGCAGCCCCCTCTTTGTTCAGGCACACATTGTGCCAGAGGAACCTTGGCATCCGGCTCCGGCCTCTTACTTGCGCAGTCTCTTTTACGCTAATTTGAAGCCTACCAACTGGGCTTTGATTGATGAAGAGTATAAAACGGTGAGCGAGCCAGAGTTCGCGGGAATCTTGGACTCGGTCTATCAGGCACTGGATTCGGCTTCCACAATCGAAGGTATCGATCATGTGACCGAGATTCAGACCTCTATCGACAAGAGAGACAAGGCAAAGCTCTATTTCGCGTCGACCCGGGCCATTTCGCAGTTGACCCGTTATTATCTGCATGAAGCCGCAGGCAAGCTAACACAACCCGGTGTCGCCACTGCAGATGTACAGCAAGCGCGGCGCATCTATCGCGCGTTTCAGGACTTCATCTCACAGGCTGATCCGGAGGCGAACAAGCAATTGGGAATTGCCTGGCTCGATCTGGCCAGCAGCGTTGGTCATGGAGGGATTGCCGGTGTAGGTAGTACGGCATCCGATCCAGCCCAATTCAATGCTGCACAGCAAGTGATTGAAACCTATCTCATGGCCAATTTTGAGGCTGACAGCTATACCGCGCCTATCACCCTGGCACCGATACCAGCCACCAAGATGGCCGAAGCTATCCGCGTTGCCCCCTGGTTGCCCCCTGGCACGAACCTGAATGACCAGGACCCCTTGCCCCTGCTGGCGCTCAATTTCGAGGAACGGGGTATTGCGGAGACGGACCTGCCTCTTGTGGCCTACGGCGATATGCTTTTCGATTCCCCGGTCATCTTTGGAGAGCCGGCGCGCAGTTTGGGCATTGCCTGCTCCACCTGTCATAACCGCAGCGATATCAACAAGGATTTCTTCATCCCTGGCGTGAGCCATCAACCTGGCGCGGCGGATGTCGACGGGAGTTTCTTTAATCCAATCTTCAACGACCGACGCCGTGACTCGCTGGATATCCCCAGCCTGCGGGGCATTCGCTTTACGGGCCCCTATGGCCGCGACGGTCGCTTTGGCAGCTTACGGGAATTTACCCGCAACGTTATTGTCAATGAGTTTGCAGGTGAAGAACCTACGCCTTTCATGCTGGATGCGTTGGTGACCTACATGCTAGAGTTTGACTGGCAGCCCAATTCACTGCTCAACAAGGATGGCACGCTCAATGAAAATGCGTCCGCAGCCGCGTTGCGCGGGGAGATCCTCTTCAATACGCCATATGGAGGCATGGGTGGGCAGTCGTGCCGCACTTGCCACATTGGCAGCGCCAACTTTATTGATCGTCTCTCCCACGACATCGGTTCCGGCAACCCTTCCAGCGAATTCGCGCGTGACAGTGCCTTTGATACTCCCACCTTGATAAACATTGCACAGACCGCGCCCTACATGCACGATGGATCGCTAGCCACATTGGCTGAGGTTGTGCAATGGTTTGACGGCACTTTCAACCTGGATCTGTCCTTACAAGACCAAGTCGATCTGACGGCCTACTTGGAGGCAGTAGGCAGAGCCGACAATCCATGGGAAATATTTGACGCAGAGAACACTCGTTTTGCGCTGGATTGGGCCGAACTCTCCACCTTTGTGAGCACGCTGGATACGCTCATTCTTGCGCAGGATACCCATCACGCCATATTGTTGCTAGAGACGGTTGCACCCGATCTGCGCCTTGATGCCAGTGGCGCAATCAATCGTTACGCGATTCCCCAAGCCTATGAAATTGCTAACAAACTAGACCAGATCAAGATGGCCATCGAAGCAGGCAATTGGGTTTTGGCCGCCGCACTGAATGAAGAGTACAAGGCCTTGGCAGATGTGTACGGATCCAGCTTCAGGTAAGGGGGAACGGAATCTATGAGGCCAGCAGCTTACTTTCTGTTTGCCGTATTGTTGGGTGTTGCCCTAGCCGCTTGCGGCCTTGTGCAAACAGAGGACGGGGCATTGCTTGCCCCGGACGAAATAGTGGATTCTGAATCCAGCATCCCCTTGATTCTGGCCTTCATTCCGCAGGAAAACCCAGATAAGCTCCTCGGTGACATTGGTCAGATCACGGCCTTCCTTTCGGAAGAACTCGCTATTCCGGTGGAAGGTTTCGTCACCCAGGATCATGCGGCTGCGGTCGAGGCGCTGCGCAACGGAGATGCCGACATTTCCTTTATGGGTGCCCTGCCCTATGTGCTAGCACATGACCAGACGGGCGCCGAGGTAATCTTGGCAGAAGTCTATCGCGGTAGATCTGTCTACACAGGCCGCGTTTTCGTTCGCAAGGACAGCGGCATAAGGACCCTTGAGGACTTGAGGGACAAAAGCATTGCCTTTGCCGATCCCATTTCCGAATCAGGCTACCTCTACCCGCTGGACCTATTTGTGCAGGCTGGGCATTTGACGCGGGGTGAAGATCTCCAGAATTTTTTTAGCAACGTCTATTTTGCGGGTGGCTATCAGCAGTCACTACAGGCCGTCATTAATGGGTTTGTCGACGCTGCTGGGGCCAGCCAATATGCCGAGTTACTCGTGGCGCCGGATCAACTCGAAGAACTCACCTGGATTGCCGAGTCCGATCCGATTCCATCCCATGTGGTCCTTGTCCGTCCAGGATTGGACTCCAGCCGGGTCGAGGCGTTTAAGCAGGTCATGCTCAAACTCAATCAGCCGGACTACAAGCATTTTCTGAAATATGTCTACAGCCCAGATGGGTATGTGGAAGCGACGCACGAAGACTACACCTCGGTGGAAGAGGTTGCCCGGCTTTATGGGTTAATAGATTGAAAGGATAGGTCTATGTCAAAAACGACTAGGCAGGTTGTAGACGGACCTACACTACGCCAGCAATCCCCCAACGGGCAAACAGGCTGTCTACCAACTGAAGACAACAGCAACCCGGTCATTGCACTTCGCAATATAGCTGTGCAGTATGCCGGCGCTAATTCGCTTGTACTGAATATTGACCAATTGACGATTGTACAGGGGGAACACGTTGCAATTATTGGCCCGAGCGGTGCGGGCAAAACAACGCTCTTGCGTCTGCTAAATGGCTACGTCCAACCCCGCAGCGGCCGTGTAAATATTCTTGGCAAACGGATGAATCTGCACTCTGTACGGGGTTATCGTGACTATTGGACGCGCGCTGTGCGCCGGCGGGTGGGATTCGTTTTTCAGAATTTCGGATTGGTAGAGCGAGCGACAGTCTTCCAGAATGTACTATGGGGCCGATTGGGGTATGTAAATCCACTGGGGAGTCTCGTGGGCTGGTTTTCAGAAAAGGACCAAGTCGCGGCGATGGCCGCCATCGCCGAAGTTGATCTGTTGCCTCAGACCCGGCAGCGCGTAGATACTTTGAGCGGCGGTCAACAGCAGCGGGTGGGCGTGGCTCGCGTCTTGGCTCAAGGAGCCGAGATCATTCTGGCCGATGAACCCGTCAGCAACTTGGATCCTGCTTTGGCCGACGATGTACTCGACCTGCTTTCGAGCGTGAGCCAACGTCGCCATGCAACATTAATCATGAGCCTTCATCAACCACCTCTCGCTCGATTCTATGCTGACCGCGTCATTGGCTTGCGCGCGGGCTGTATTGTTTACGACGATCAGGCCGCCCGGTTCGATGATGCAGCAATTCAGGCCATATATGGGCGCGAAGTCAACATGGACTTATCCCCGGTTGGTTTGCCAACACTCTCTAGACAAAAGCATGTTGCTTCCCCTCCCGTTCAAGTAACGCCGTGACAACCCTTGAATACCCGCGTCCATCGTTGCGCCAGAGCCTGATCCATACAGCGGGCATTCTGCTCTTCATCGTTCTGGTCGCTTGGGCTTGGCGCGGTTCTGACCTTACTTGGAGCAAGCTCGTAATCGGATTGCCACGCATGGTCGAATTCCTTGGCCGCGTGGCACATCCAGACATGAAAGTAGCCTCGACAGTGCTTCAAGCCACAGGGGAAACTGTGCGGATCGCACTGTTGGGTACGGTGTTGAGCATCATGTCCTCTTTCTTCTTGGGACTGCTGGCAGCCACTAATTTGACCCCAGTCTGGATTCATCAACCGGTACGATGGCTGTTAAGTATCCTGCGTGCGATTCCCTTGATTCTGTTGGCGTTGGTCTTCGTCAGTACGGTGGGATTGGGGCCTTTCCCTGGTATTCTGGCTGTCGCCGTTCATTCGACAGGTATGTTGGGTAAATTCTATGCTGAGGCCTTTGAGAATGCCCACCGCGGCCCAATGGAGGCGCTCGATAGCGCTGGGGCTACTTGGTGGCAACGCATACGCTTTTCTGTGTTGCCGCAGGTCATCCCTGATCTGGCCCGCGATACCCTCTTCAGGTTCGAGTTGAACTTCCGAGATTCGCTAGTCCTGGGTCTCGTGGGTGCAGGCGGCATCGGCTTCTACATCCAGCTTTATATCCGATCCTTTCAATATGACAAAGTCGCTACCCTAACTCTAGTCGTCCTTCTCATGGTGGTTTTGCTGGAACAGGTGAACGTGGCGGTGCGCGCGCGGCTACGATGATAGAGGCACAGTCCGAGATCACGCTGATGCCGGTCAGCACTGCTGAGCCTGACCATGACATCGTGCAGAGAAGGAAATCGCGGAAGTTCAGTACGAACGCAGGGCAGTTGCAAGATAGCTAAAAGGACAGGACTTTCATTAGAAAATCGAGATTCCAGGCGGCTATTGGACGTTTGCTCTCAATGTTTTCTGTTGCGCGGGGTATCCTAGCCTTAGAAGTGGTAGGCCCGCCGCCAGAGCGGAATATGGAACCAGCGTGACCCTTGTGGATGCGCTTTGTTCCGCGCTGAAGACCATGACCTAGGTCATGGTCTCTGCCGGGGCACCCGCCCATGGCCGCGGATGGCAGCCACCTCAATTGGGTTCTGCCATCCGGGTCAGCATCCTGCCGGGCTAACAGGGGCTAGGATGTTCGGTCGCCGCTCGCCCGGCACTCTCAGGTTTCCATGCAGCCGTGACCCGCGGTTCCATCCAAAGTGCGCGCCCGTTCGAATGTGTCCTGCACGGTGGAATGCGGGGCCGGCGCTGGCGCTACTTGACGGCCAATAAATAGTCAGTCTCCTATGCTCGCATGGTCTGCGCGCTGTGTTTCTGGCACCCTCACCCATTTCCTATGTACCCGAACAACGGCGACAATACAGCCCTGCCTATGTAGCGATTCCGGGATGGCCGTGCTTGCGTGGGCCTGGGCGTCCACCGCAGCCATGCCTAGCGTCACTCCCTGGGCGGTGGCCCAAGTACTTGCCCTGTACAGGGCAGGAATGCCGTTGCTCAGGTCACGAAAGCGGAGCAGGGCCTTGCCGTGCACGGCTACCGTGGTCGCCGGGCGCGAGTTCTCCTGGCCCTTTACTCACCAGGCAAAGACGCTCTCCAGCTTCTGAGGATCTAACAAGATCAGGACTCGGTAGATAGTGTCATGCGCGGAGATGCCATGCTGCAGTTCCAGCCACCTCTCAAACTGGGCGTGATAGTCTTACACGAAATCCGCGCGGTGTCGCCGCTGAAATTCATAGATCGGGCTTTGCGGCCGCAGAACCCCCGCCGCTAGCGCCCGGAATTCCGCATTGTCCTCCGGTTTATGCTCCTGCCACCGCGAAGCCAATGCCCCCGTAGCATTGCCATAGATTGGGAATTGAACCATCATGGCCGGCGCATAGGGTAGATTACCCGTGCCCTGTGGTGCCTAGAGGGCCTTAAACGCCTCGGGATCCAGTGCATCCACCAACTCACTCACCGTGTACACCGGATGATCCACAGGCAACCAGTCCCCCAGGTCAGGTGGCAATCGCATCGGCTGTTCCTAATAATAAGGTCGATAGTGGTGGGGTATGCCGTAGTCTTTCTTCTTCCAAAGGAATGTCCCCTGAAATCCTTGAGTATTCCGAATACCATCGACCTTCCTGGAGGTTGTACGGCACAGACTCCCAAGAACAAACCGATGTGAGTATCTGTGAGAAATCCATCTCAGCTTCGCCGATCCTAGGGGTTATTCTTGGATTCGCAAGATATCCAATTCAGATCTCTGTTAAGGTGACGATTCCCATAGCATTGTTAGTGGAGCCACGTCCAGTCGACTGGTAGTTGGCCATAACCGTCTGTTGTGTATCGTTTGGGGCCCCTGCTCACATGTGGAACTCCATATTTGCCCTACTTACTGTTCTGTTAGAGAGGAACATTCTGCTTGGTTAGGGTGTACCAGTGGAAGTGACACTTCGGCCCTGCAGACCAATTCTCTCGGCACCTGTGAATAACATTGCACCTTGGACTGCGGCCCCGCGAACCAAGGCGTCTCTCAGGAAACATATTTCACTGGCAGAGTTAACTGGAATTTGGTGAAATACATCGGCTCGAGGCGTTCTCTGGTTCAGTCTTTTTGTGAAGGCCTTAGCCTTCGTGTCAGACGTGTCTGCACATGTTCATTCGTGCAGACGGTTATACATGCTGATCCACCAAAATTGGATTGTCATCTGGATCCAAAGCTACGAAACTGGCTGGCCCTGTGCTGTCCTCGTCGGCTTCAGACGCCAGGGATATGCCCGTCGCCTTCAACTGTCGCTGTAGTTCACGGACATCCATGAAGTTCTCAAGCGGTTGATTCTGATCATCCCATCCTGGATTGAAGGTCAGAATATTCTTTTCGAACATGCCTTGGAAGAGACCTATGGTGTGGTCCCCATTCCTGAGAATTTGCCAGTTCTGTGACGGGTCACCTCCTATGGCTTCAAACCCGAATTTCTCATAGAAATTCCTTGAAGTTTCGAGATCCTTTACGGCCAAGCTGACTGAAAACGCACCTAATTCCATGTCTGAGTCCCTTTTTCGCTGAACGTTACCAATCTGTATCCTACTGTCCGTTGGGCACTTAGTAGCCATCAGAACTTGATAGTAGTAGAATGCTCCCATTCCTTGTTTTATTCGAAAACCATTTATTAGGAGGTAGCTCATGTCTGCTCCCTTGAAGAGGTCGGGTTTGTGGCTGACCCTCGTGATTTTATTGTTAACTTTGAGTTTGGCAGCATGCGGGGGCCAGACCGATGCTGTGGAAGAAGCGGTAGAAGAGCCTATGGCCGAGGAACCCGCACAAGAAGAAGCGATGGACGATTCCATGGCGATGGGACGTTTCATCGATGATCCCAATTCGGGTCGAGATTTCAACTTGGCGGACTATGAAGCGGAATATGGCGTAACAGTCTCAGCCTTCAGTGAATCCCCCATGTTGGCCGAAATGGTGGCTGCAGGCACATTGCCACCAGTTGAGGAGCGTTTGCCTGACAATCCCGTAGTGCAAATCCCACTGGAGGATATAGGCAAGTACGGCGGTAACCTGCACTGGGTGGAATACACCATTGATTACGATCACTATATCCGCCATCTCAACGAAACAAATCTGCTGGAACTGCGTCCCGCCAAAGGCACCGCTCGTTACAAGTGGATGGGCGGCGAGATAATGCCGGGAGTTTACGAGTCCTGGAGTGCGAGCGACGACAGCCAGACTTTCGAATTCGTTCTGCGTAAGGGTTTGAAATGGTCTGACGGTGGAGCCGTCACCACCGAGGACATTCGGTTTTACATCGAGGATGTGTTGCGTAACGAGGAAGTAACTCCTGTTGCGCCCACCTGGCTCAATTACCGCGGTCAACCTACGGGCTTTGAAGTGTTGGACGAACAAACCGTGCGGTTTGTATTTGCTGAGCCCAACGGCTTCTTTCTGCCCCAAATGGTGAATTGGGCGTGGAGTTCACACTTGCGGCCCGGCCACTACTTCAAGCAGTATCACACGGGATATACCGATATTGCGGAATTGATGCCCCTGATGGAAGAGGAAGAATACACAGCCGCTGAGGATTGGGGACGCTGGTTCGCAGGTATCCAGAACAACGTTACGGGTGGTTCCTATTCGCGGCGTACCGCAGATTACCGCGACATGCCCGTCTTGCAGCCCTTTGCCTGGGACAGCGAGCCGCAACAGGGCGAGTTCATCATGAAGCGCAACCCGTATTTCTACAAGGTGGATCCCGATGGCAATCAGTTGCCCTACATTGACTCCGTTTCCCGTAGCCTGGTAACTGACCTTGAGGTCGAAAACCTCAAAATCATTTCGGGTGAAACGGATATCCAGGGGCAGTTCATACGGTTGTCCGATTACCCCATGTTTTCGCAGAACCAGGAAGCCGGGAACTATCATCTGATGGCCTTGCCGGCTTGGCAGGATCAGCTCCTGATTTTCCCCTTCAACTTCGACCCCGCCGATGCGGTGCTGGGTGAGATTCTCCGGGACAAGCGATTTCGACAGGCCTTATCCCTGGCCGTGGACCGCGAGGAAGTCAAGAAGTCGATTTTCCTGGACTTCGGTGTTCCGAGCGCCTTCGCCCCCGTGGAAGGAAGCCCCTGGTACAAGGATGAGTTCCGCGATGCCTACGCCGAATTCGATCTTGACCGAGCCAACGCGTTACTGGACGAAATGGGTCTTGAGTGGGATGCCAACAATGAGTTCAGACTGCGGCCGGATGGCGAGCGTCTGGTGCTGCCTATCGATTACTATGACGTGACGCCCCCTGCGACGCCGGGCGGAGAACTCATCCGGGAGTTCTGGGTGGAAATCGGAGTGGATACCAAAGTTGAACAGGTAAATGGCCAGTTCTATTGGCAGAAACGCGGTGCCAACGAAACAGTGGGCACCATCTGGTGGGCCAATGGCCTGTCACCTGCAGATGCCGTTTTTGTGAGCAGTTTCCTCATGACACCATCCTGGTGGACTTGGTTCGGTGCTCAAGGCACCGATGGTACGGAACCGCAGGATCCCGAAGCAGTCAAGTTGATAGAGCTGTTCTGGGAACTCGAGTCCGCGACTACAGCGGAAGAACAAATCCGCCTCGGTATTGCGATATTTGAAAACCACAAGGAAAATGTGTGGAATATCGGGACGGTTGCCAGTGCTCCGCAGCCATTTGTCTACAGCCAAGGATTGGGAAATATTGCAGTAGCGGAAGAGCGCGAGTACTACCACATTTCCCTTATGGAATTGTCCGAACAGTTTTATTGGAAGTAACAGTGCAATGGGTACCGGGCCGCTTGGGAAATCCAGACGGCCCGGTATTTTTTGTTTCGTAGTTCAGTCTGCTGGGACAGAGATGGTTCCGTGATTACGTACACGCTACAACGCTTCATGTACATGATCCTACTGTTGCTTTTGCTGAGCGGTACCACCTTCGTCATCATCCAATTGCCTCCCGGCGATTATCTGACCATGTACATCACCCGCCTTGAAGCCAGCGGGGAAAAGGTGGATCAGTCAGAAATAGATTCGTTAAAGCGCCAGTACGGCTTGGACAGGCCGATGTACGTGCAGTTCCTGCGCTGGTTCACCGGCATGTTCCGAGGACACTTTGGTACTTCACTGCAGTGGAATCGGCCCGTCATAGAAATCATCGGGGATCGTATGGCTCTGACCCTAGTGGTCAACTTGACTTCATTGGTTTTCGTGTATTTTATTTCCATTGTCATTGGTGTCTATTCAGCCACCCACCAATATGCGTTGGGCGATTATGGAGCCACTGCTATAGGATTCGTAGGGCTGGCTACACCGCCGTTCCTTTTAGCCTTGCTGGTCATGGTTTTCTTTCACACCCAGTTTGACATGAGTGTGGGCGGCCTGTTCTCACAGGAATATGCCCATGAGCCCTGGGGGTGGCCCAAGATCGTCGATATGCTCAAACACTTGCCCGTGCCCATTGTAGTTATTGCTGTGGGCCAGACCGCAGGCCTGATCCGCGTCATGCGGGGGGTGCTTCTTGACGAGCTCGGCAAACAGTATGTGGTCACAGCCCGCACCAAGGGTTTGCACCCTCGTAAGGTGCTGTTCAAGTACCCGGTGAGAGTGGCTATCAATCCTGTAGTGAGTACCATTGGCTGGGTTCTGCCCGGCCTCGTTTCTGGCGGCGCCATCGTAGCCATAGTATTGAGTTTGCCGACAGTTGGGCCCCTGCTGTACCGGGCATTACTAAGTGAAGACATGTACTTGGCCGGCACTCTTGTTTTATTTCTGGGAGTGCTGACCATTGTCGGTACTTTCGCGTCCGATTTGTTGCTGATGGTCGTGGATCCTCGGATCCGGCTAGATCGCTGAACCGGAACAGGCATCGTCAAAATGACGGTCCAAACACTTAGGCAACAAGCTGTGCCACAGCAGGTCAGCGACCGAGAGCGCTTTTTCATGGCATCTCAAGGGCAGCTGATGTGGCGCAAGTTCATACGCCATCGACTGGCCATCCTAGGGGGCTGCATTCTCATAGTCATGTATATCGCTGCCCTGTTCTGCGAGTTCATCTCACCATACGACTTGCATCGGCGCAATTCTGACTATCTCTTCGCACCGCCTCAGCGCCTTCGCTTTCGGCATGAAAATGGCCGCTTCACTTTGCGACCTTTCGTTTATGGTTACACGCAAGAGCGAAATCAGGAGACTTTCGCCCTCGAGTTTACAGAAGATAAAGAACTGGTTTTTCCTCTGCGCTTGTTCAACCGTGGCGACGAGGTGGAGGCGTGGGGACTCTTCACTACCAACTTACATTTGTGGGGAGTAGAAGAACCGGGTTACGCCTTCCTGGTGGGCACTGACAAGCTGGGCCGTGACATTTTTTCCCGCATTTTGTACGGTGCTCGGGTTTCACTCACCATTGGCCTTGTAGGCGTGGCCATCAGTTTCGTCCTTGGGTGCCTGTTTGGGGGAATCTCGGGGTATTTCGGAGGGTTGACAGATACCATAATTCAGCGCGTAGTCGAGTATTTACTCATAATTCCCACCATTCCTCTCTGGATGGCACTCTCAGCGGCCATTCCGCGGGAGATGCCCCAACTCCAAGTATATTTTCTGGTTACAGTCATCATCGCCCTAGTGGCTTGGAGCGGCTTAGCCCGGGTGGTGCGAGGCAAAATCATCAGCCTGCGGGAAGAAGACTATGTGCTGGCCGGGCGCATTGCGGGGGAAACTGACATGAACATCATTCGAACCCATATGTTGCCCGGTTTCATGAGCTATCTGATAGTCAATTTAACTCTGGCCATCCCCGGCATGGTCTTGGCCGAAACTGCTCTTAGCTTCTTGGGGTTAGGTATTCGGCCCCCTTTGGTGAGCTGGGGGACGTTGCTCAATGAAGCCCAGCAGGTTCAAGTAGTGATTCTGTATCCTTGGCTGATGTTTCCGGGTCTTGTGCTGATAATTACCCTCGTGGCTTTCAATTTTCTGGGAGACGGCCTCCGAGATGCGGCAGATCCGTACAAGTAGAGTGGATTGCGAAAACAGGACCCTCTTCGGAAAAGTGGTGAGTACAATGGAAGTTCCTTGGTTCCATGCCAGAAGTCAGAGAGCGCCCGCAAATCTGCAAGTGCGGTGTGCGTGCAGTTGGTGGGTTCCCAATGCTGACCGTCAACTTCCGTTCCCGCGCAGGACACGGCAGTGGGTTCGGAATTCGGCCGGATCATGGAATTTCAACACACATTTCACGCTGAATTGAGAGCAAGGTCTGCAATCATGCAAGACATCACACTGGAGCTCAAAGACGTTGAAACTCACTTCTTCTTGCGCGAAGGGATACTGAAAGCGCTCAACGGCGTAAGTTTTTCAGTTACACGTCACAGTACTTTGGGAGTGATAGGGGAAAGCGGGTGTGGAAAAAGCGTTACAACGCAATCCATTCTGCGTATCGTCCCCGCACCGGGGCGGACTATAAATGGTTCCATAAACTTTACCCCCTCGGATGGGGAGGAGGTTAACCTTCTGGAGCTGGAACCTGACGGACCAGCAATCAGGGCTATCAGAGGGCGCCAGATCTCCATGATTTTTCAGGAACCCATGGCCAGCCTGTCCCCGGTGCACACTATAGGAGACCAAATAAGCGAGATGATTCTGCTGCACCGCACGCAGGATCGTAGCGTGGCCCAGGAAATCTCTATTGAAATGCTGCGCAAAGTCGGCATCTCCAACGCCCCTCTACGTTTTGACGAATATCCGCATCAGTTGTCCGGTGGGATGCGCCAGAGGGCCATGATCGCAATGGCCTTATCCTGCAACCCCGCCTTGCTTATTGCGGACGAACCCACAACGGCTTTGGATGTGACGGTTCAGGCTCAGATTCTGGATCTGATGCAACAGATGCAGGCTGAGATTGGGATGTCCATGCTGTATATCACCCACGATCTGGCTGTCATTTCGGATATTGCCGATGAAGTGGTGGTCATGTATTTGGGTATGGTCGTGGAACAGACGGAAGTGCATGCGCTTTTCAAGGATCCGTTGCATCCATATACGCGTTTGCTCCTGAAATCCATTCCCCGCATAGGACGCAAGGTCAAGCAAAGGCTGGATGCCATTGAGGGTTCTGTGCCCGTGCCTCTTAATTTGCCAGAGCAGTGTCCCTTTCTAGAACGTTGCCCAGAGGTCATACCAGGTGTGTGTGACGCGGCGATACCCCCTTTGTACGAACCCCAAGCCGGCCACCTTGTGCGGTGTTTCCTCTACGAAAGCCAGGATGAGACCGATGCAGGACCCGCATGATCTGAAGCCCATGTTGCGGGTTGAAGGCGTCAGAAAATACTTTCCCATTGAGAGAGGACTCTTCCGGCGAGTGGTGGGACATGTCAAGGCGGTCGATGATGTGGAACTCGAGGTCCGGGAAGGTGAAACCCTGGGTCTAGTGGGTGAATCCGGCTGCGGCAAGACCACATTGGGTCGTTGCATAGTCCGCGCTATAGAACCCACAGACGGCCGCATTCTGCTGCGCCTGGAGGGGGAAGAGATGACGGATCTACTGCAATTGGGGAAGGAGGAATTGCGCGCCCAACGAAGACATATGCAAATGATCTTCCAAGATCCTTATTCTTCGCTAGACCCGCGCAAAACAGTGTTTGACATTATTGCCCAACCATTACGTGCCAACCAGTTGGGTTCGGGACAGGATATCGAAGATCGTGTCCGACAGCTGATCGATTTGGTGGGGCTGAACGTCGAATCCCTCATTCGGTATCCTCATGCTTTTTCAGGGGGTCAGCGCCAGCGCATCGGCATTGCCCGGGCCTTGGCTCCCAATCCACGCATAGTGGTGGCCGACGAACCGGTTTCCGCCCTGGACGTGTCGGTGCAAGCCCAAATACTAAATCTGCTGCAGGATCTACAAGAGGAATTTGATCTCACCATGTTGTTCATTGCCCATGACCTTAGCGTGGTGGAGCATGTCTCTGACCGTGTGGCGGTGATGTATGTAGGCAAAATTGTGGAAGTAGCGGAAACAGAGGAACTCTATCTTCATCCGCTTCATCCCTATACGGAAGCCTTGTTATCCGCGGTGTCTGTTCCGGACCCCGAGCAGGGCCAGGATCACATGATATTGCCCGGCGAAGCTGCCGATCCTGCAAACTTACCTTCCGGCTGTCATTTCCATCCGCGATGCCAGTATGCGGAAGATCGATGTCGCACAGAAGAACCCACCTTGATAGAAGCCAGACCTGGTCACTTTGCCAGCTGCCACTTTGCTGGGGAGTTGGAATTAAGGGGCGTAGAAGCGTAACAGATTGGTGATATGGCCCTCATCGCTGTCGGATTTCTGGTTTTTGTAGTTCTGTTTACTTTGGCAGCTGTCCATGCTGTACGCTTGGCAGGACGTGTATTGGGCGATCGCATCAACACCATGCACCTCGCCGCCGAAGCCATTTTAGGCACTGAACAGATTCCCCTCGAATGGTTGGAGCGCGCCCCGGCCGAAACGAGCCGTCGCGGTCGCTGGAAGGTACGCCAGAAGCGTCGTGCAGTGCGCAGAATCCGCAAATTGCGTACCTACATGCAACGCACTCCCTGTATTTCCGATGTTGAATCGCGTGAGTATCTCATGACAGAACTGGACCGAATTAGAAGGCAGTGGCTGACAAGCGATCTAGACACCCTTATCACGGATCCGGACTTGCTAGTCACGCAGACCTCCAGTTCATCGGTAGCTCACGCCCAACCTTCTTCGCCTTCGCTGAATTGAAGCCTGAGGGTTCAAGTCAACCCACTGTCTTGCCATCGGGCTTAACTTCGGGTACCTGGGCAGTCACTAGGATCTTTCTTCCCAACAGGAGCGATCGGTTTCATGTCGAATCCGCAGTCTTATAATGTCGTCTGGGATGCCCCCAGCCATGATGCACAGGGCTCGGTGCCCTTGGGCAACGGTGAAATTGGGCTCAATGCTTGGTTGTCACTCCAAGGGGAGCTGAACTTTTATATCAGCCGTACCGATTCCTGGGGCGACAACGGGCGGCTGCTCAAGTTAGGCCGAGTCCGTATAGCCTTGGATCCATTGCCCAATGTGTCAATAGTGCGCCAAACGCTTGACATACTGACCGGAACCTGGCACGTGCAGATTGGTCCTTCCCAAGATCATCACCGGGATGCCCAAACGGACATCCGACTGTGGGTGGACGCCCACCATCCGGTTATACATGTCTGCATTGAATCCACCGACCCTGTTGAGGCCGCAGCTCACATTGAATTGTGGCGCACCGAACCCACGGAACTTCAGGAACTCCAGATTAGCGACATTATGTTGGATCGTGCCCAGAACGATCAGAAACGGGAATCTACCATCGTTGAGCCTGATTCGGTGCTGCAAGACCTTCCGGATTGGATCGGTTGGTTTCATCACAACATCAAATCAGTAGGACCTGCCTTAACTGCGGAATTACAAGGCTTGGCAGATTTCCCAAGGATCGATCCGTTGCTGGACCGGATTTTCGGAGCAGCGATCCTAACCACGAATGGTGCTAAAGCCAGTGATCGAGAATTACATACAGAGCTGGGGTACAAAGTGGGTTTCCTAATTCCCGTACTTTCTCTGCATCCTACTTCCCCAGCCGCCTGGCAAACCACAATGGAGGACTTGATTGCAACTGTGCGCCAAGCGGATCCTGCGTCCCGGCGCCCGGCGCATGTCCAATGGTGGCAGGATTTCTGGGAACGGAGCTGGATTGAGGTTTCGGCGCTAGAGGAAAACGCGTCTCGGGAAGCAGACCTGGTCAGCCGGTCCTATGCGTTGCAGCGCTACGTTCAGGCTTGTGCGGGCAGAGGCCAGTACCCCATCAAGTTCAACGGGTCCATTTTCACGGTGCCCTATCCTGGCAAACAGGAAGATGCAGATTATCGACGCTGGGGTCCCGGCTACTGGTGGCAAAATACGCGGTTGCCCTATTACAACATGTGTTCCGCAGGGGACTATGAAATGCTGACTCCCCTGTTCCGGATGTATGCGCAGGAGATGTTAGAGCTGTGGCGTCATCGCACCCAACGATATTTTGGGCACGATGGCATCTTCTTTTCGGAATGCGTTTACTTCTGGGGCGATGTATTTACCGAGACCTACGGTTGGACTCCCTATGAGGACAGAGATGATCCGCTGCAGGAAAGTCGCTACCACAAGTGGGAATGGGTGGGCGGCCTGGAGCTGGTCTTCCTGATGCTGGACTATTTTGACCATCTGCAGGACCGTAATTTTCTGCAGGAAACTGTCCTACCGTTTGCCAATCTGACCTTGGAGTTCTTTGATCACTACTATCCGACTGATGACCATGGCAAATTGGTCATGCACCCATCCCAGGCACTTGAAACCTGGTGGGACTGCACCAACCCAATGCCGGAAATTGCAGGCCTGCATGCAGTCATACAGCGGCTGTCAGCGCTGCCCACAGAGACTACCACCGTGGCAATGCGCGGGTACTGGGTAGACTTGCTCCGGAAAATTCCGGACCTGCCTACGCGAGAGGAAAATGGTGTGCACATGCTGGCCCCCGCAGATGAATACGCGTGGCGCCGGAATATTGAGAATGCCGAACTCTACGCTGTATTTCCCTTCAGGCTGCTGTCATTTGAGAAGATGATCAGAACATGGCTCTGTCAGCCCTGCGGCACCGTCAGTTCTTAGGTCATTATGGTTGGCGCCAAAATGATCTGTTTCTCGCCTACTTGGGCTTAGCCGAAAGTACCCGGTCCGCTGTGGTCAGCCGGGCAGGCAACCAGAATCACGACAGCCTGGGCCATGACAATCCAGCCAAGGCCATGAAGAATTTCTCCCGATTTCCAGCTTTCTGGGGTCCTAACTTCGACTGGTACCCGGATCAGTGCCATGGCGGAGTGTTGAATACGACTCTCCAGGCCATGTTGCTGCAGTGCGACGGGAAGAAAATCTTCCTGTGCCCGGCGTGGCCGCCGGCCTGGGACGTATCTTTCAGACTCAATGCCCCTTACCGCACAACCCTTGAAGGTACAGTGAAGCAAGGTGTGCTTGAATTCAGGGTAACTCCCGCTACCCGTAGGGACGATGTGGTTGCCTGCCTTTGAACTGGGGTTATATAGGGCTCTGTCATATCTGGCTGGGGAATTCGGATCCAAGTTGTTGTGGGCTTAAAGGCCGGGATCTACGAAGATGTCTAGTCGGGACGCATGGAATGTTTTGCCTGCGAGGACCGGAAACCAGTTGCTGCCCTGGAGCAGTTACAGGCCAGGCTGGGAGATGAATTTTGCCCCGTCTCGATTTGGCTGAGGAAATTCCGTATCTGCAGAAATCCTTCACAAGATCTGAGCAACTCAATGTGCATAGTGCTGGTAGGCAGCGTTCCACACTCGGCTTTACAAGTGGGGATCGAAGTCCCAAACCCCATTAGGGGCACCCATTTGTAAATGATCTAAACTCATGGCTTCTTCAGCACCCAATGGGTCGGTCGCATATAGGCTCACCCCAGAATAGTGGAGATGAAGGGGTACCGCCTGCCCAACTTGGAACCGCGTTTACGTCTCAGGATTTATCATATGGAAGGACCTTCTGCCCCTACTTCATTTAGGCAAGCCTGATCGCCAAAGATGATTCTTACCGGTACATCGATTTCGGGCTATTCACCGGGACCAAGTCACTGCGAGCCCTCCCGTAAACGGGTAACTGCGCGGACAGGATGCAAATCAATTAGATAGGAAGGTCCCATTCACGAATAAAGGCACAAAAAGTTGAATTCCGGCGCATTTCGGTTTAGGACGGCATTACGGTTTTCGCCGTAATGTAGGATGGCCGACCATGTCTTTCAACCACCTTTGTCAAGGCCTGAACCATATGGATCGAAAAGGACATTGCCTGCCTAGTATTGAGAGTGAGTGGGTATCGAGAATCAATGTCACGGGAGAGCAGGGCCTACTCAACCGTAGTGCTCAGGATTCTTGTGCAATGTCTTACAATACCCATACTCTCAAGAAAATTTAAAGGCGGCGAGCGAGGCTGTTCGCTGGAAGGACGGGAATGGCTGAGTACACTTACCCGAATCTGAATGGGCTTAGGGAAAGCTTTACACAGGATGGTTATGCCATCGTGAGAGGCGTTCTTGATCCCAAGCTTGTAGCTGAGGCCAACCGGCATGTTGACTGGTTGATTGAAAGACACCCAGAATTGCCTCCAGAACGCTTGGGATATTGGCTCACTCCAACCGACCCATTTTGGATGCGTTTGGTCAGTGACTCCCGTCTCGTAGACATCGCTGCAGCGATTGTTGGGCCTGATCTGGCTCTGTTTGCCGCGGATTATATTGCCAAGCCGCCCGGAACTGGCCAGAAAGTCGCTTGGCACCAGGATGCCAGTTATTGGCCTTTGGAACCGATGCAAGTGGTAACTCTATGGGTTGCATACACCCAGTCATACCCCCAAAATGGTTGTGTGCGTGTTATACCCGGCACTCAGCACATGGAGTTGCAGCCGCGCAGTCCTGACGAACAGGATATTGAAGGTGAAATGCTGAGAGGCATGGATCAGAATCTAATTTCTGATCAGGACGCGGTGGAATTCATACTTGAACCCGGGGATGTGTCACTGCACCACCCCCTGATTATCCATGGATCCAATGCCAATACCAGTTCAATGTGGCGGCGCGGTGGTACCTATCAGTACATTCCAACCACAACTAAAGTAACAAAGGAAGATTGGCCAGTTTTTCTATTGCGCGGGCAAGACGAAGAATGCACCAACAGCTACCAGGAAATGCCTCGATACGTTTCTGAAGAACACATGCAATTTGAAGGCTGTCAAGAATGGACCTGAATCCTCAGGCCAATACTAGAAACATTTATCTGATTGAAAGAGTACAGTGACTGCCACAACAGCGCAACCGGTCGTTACACCTGATCCAAAATCCAAAAGACGCGGTCTTAGCAAATTGGCCAGGAGGGAGGAATTTATAGGGTTCCTGATGGCTGGCCCCTGGCTTTTAGGCATGCTGTGGCTGTACTTTGGACCTTTTGCAACTGCTGCCTACCTTTCGTTCACTGACTACGACATTCTGACCCCGTCGACTTGGGTCGGCCTGGAAAATTTTGACTTGATGTTCCGCGGGGATCCACTCTTTTGGAAATCTCTAAGCGTAACCACGATCTATGCTGTCGTATCCATTCCACTTCAAATCGTACTTGGTCTTTTCCTCGCAATTCTCCTTAATACTAGTATTCGGGGCCTGGCCTGGCTTCGTACTGTGTACTATCTGCCTGCTGTCCTCTCCGGTGTGGCCGTGTCCTTCCTCTGGATCTGGGTTTTCTCGGCAGATTGGGGAATATTGAACTTCCTTCTGTACAAGATCGGAATCGAGGGTCCCAACTGGTTGACCAGCGAGGACTGGGCTTTGACTTCCTTGATCATCATGAGTCTCTGGGGAGTGGGAGCCGGTCTCGTAATTTATCTGGCAGGTCTGCAAGGTGTTCCAACAGAATTGTATGAAGCGGCCGAAATAGACGGGGCCGGGCGCTTCCGTTCCTTCTTTCACATTACGCTCCCCATGGTGTCTCCAGTAATCCTGTTCCAGCTAATCATGGGTATCATTGGCGCGTTGCAGGTATTCACGCAAGGGTACGTGATGACGCAGGGGGGTCCCAACAATGCCACCTTGTTTTTCATCCTCCACCTTTATCGCAACGCCTTCCGCTTTCTGAACATGGGCTACGCCAGCGCGCTGGCTTGGGCCCTGTTTATCTACATATTGGCTTTGACACTGGTGGTCTTGCGTTCATCGCGAGCGTGGGTGTTTTACTCGGGAGAAATCAGGGGACGGGTCTGAGAGTGTCCCAAACAATTCATACTGCTCAAATAGTTCGTAATAGAAACTGGAGACCGGTTCTCTTTCGCTATTTTGAGAAGGCGGTGATCTACTTTCTGCTGCTTTCTGGTGCTGTTCTGGTTATGGTGCCTCTATGGTGGATGTTGACTACTTCCGTCAAACACCCCAAAGAAGTGTTTGCCTTCCCCCCAACTCTCTTTCCCACTGTGTACCAATGGCGCAATTATCCCGAAATGTTTTCCAAGGCACCGTTCGGGCTGTACATATTCAACACTTCGTACATCGTGCTGATGGATTTGATAGGCACAGTAGGTACAGCCAGCATGGTGGGGTACGCTTTTGCCCGTCTTCGATGGCGCGGCCGAGACATTTACTTCTTGATTACGCTGGCCACGATGATGTTGCCTGGTGCCGCCACTATGATTCCACGTTACCTGATCTTTAATGACTTGGGGTGGCTGGATACCTTCAGACCTTTGTGGGTGCCGGCGTTCTTCGGTTATCCGTTCTTCATTTTTTTGATGCGGCAGTTCTATGCGACCCTTCCGCACGAACTGGATTCCGCAGCCCGTATCGACGGTTGCAGCGAATTTGGGGTTTGGTGGCGCATTTTGGCGCCCCTGACTAAGCCAGCGCTGGCGGCCTGCGGCATTTTCACTTTCAATGCCACGTGGAATGACTTTCTCTCGCCACTCATTTATTTGACCTCAGCCAGGAAGCGGACATTGGCGCTAGGGTTGATGGCTTTCCGGGGGCCACACCAGACAGACTGGCATTTCCTTATGGCCAGTGCAGTTGTCGCGATGCTACCGGTAATTTGTATATTTTTCTTTGCCCAGAAATATTTCATTCAAGGCGTTACTTTTACGGGCATTAAGGGATAGGTCAGAGCCAACATGGCTTTGCACGTCTCCGGCTTCATGGCTTGGAAAGCCCCAAATCGATGAAGATCACCGGCATCGACTGTCATGTCTTGATGATTCCCGATTATGAAGTGGCCGCGAATTCTTCTGCCCAAGACAACCTTGTAGTAGAGATTCATACGGACGCTGGGATAAGCGGGGTGGGAGAGACAGATACGAATCCTTGGGTCGCCAGAACCTGTATCTTGGCTCCCGGCACCCATGTGATGGGCCAAGGTCTGTCGGAAATGTTGATCGGCCGCGACCCGCTGGATCCTGAATCCATCTGGCGTGATTTGTACAGCGGCTCCAAGATGACCGGGCGCAGAGGGGCGCTGATCTGTGCCATGGGAGCTATCGATATGGCCCTGTGGGACTTGAAAGGCAAAGCTGAAGGAGTCCCTGTACATCAGCTGCTGGGAGGTGCAGTTAAGGAGACCATCACTCCCTATGCTTCCCTGTTGCCGGACGGCAATACGCTGGAAGAATACGGAGATTCACTGGTTTCTAAGTTGACCCGCGCCCAGGAGATTGGGTATCGGGCGGCAAAATTGGAGGTTTGTATCAACGGGCCATACAGCCACAATGGTCTACAGGAAAGCGATGATGAAGGAGTGGCCATCGTTGAAAGGTGCCGCAGCGCGGCCGGTGACGATTTTACTCTGATGGTGGATGTTGCGTACGCCTGGCCGGACGCTGAAACCGCCCTTTCCGTTATTCAGAAATTGGAGCCTTTCGACATTTTCTTCTTGGAAACTCCCATCGACATCGACGATTTGGAAGGGCATGCCTGGCTGCATGAACATTCACCCATTCCCATTGCCGCTGGAGAATGGTCCAATACCCATTTCGAATTTGAGGACTTGGCATATCGCGGGCAGATAGATGTGCTGCAGCCAGATATTGGCCGCGTCGGTGGCTTTACAGCTGCCATGCATGTGGCCAGACTTGCCTCAACCTTAAACCGAACTGTGGTGCCGCACTGTTGGAAGACCGGGATCGGCATCGCGGCCAGCACTCACTTCGCGGCAGTCACGCCTACGTGTCCCTATATCGAATATCTACCGGCCAGCCTCTCGGAATCGGCGCTACGGCAGGAACTCACCATAGATGAGATTGAACTTGTGGACGGTGTGATTCCCCTCCCACAGCGACCCGGGTTAGGCTTTGAATTGAATCGCGACGCGCTGAATCGATTTCGAGTCTTGTGATTTCAGGTACTTAAGAGGAACTACCAGATGAAGACATCCGCGGAAAAGGCTTTTTTCCTGGAAGAAGGATATCTCCATGTACCCGGGGTATTGGATGACAAGCAGGTGGAATTCTATCGAGAGGAGTTCGACCGTGTATGGGAACTGGAAGCTCCCAGGGTTAATCAACACAAATTGCTGAAATATCAGTCCTTTATTGAACTGATTGAACACCCGGCTATTCTCGAGCGTCAGCAGGCTATCTTCGGCAATCAAACCCAACTTTTACAATATGACTTATTAAGACAAGACGGGGAAAGTCAATGGCCTATACGCAGCTGGCACCGCGACTTTACTTTCCCTGGAGACCGTCCTCTGTCGGTAAACACCATTGTGTATCTGGACCACATGACGCCGGAGCGGGGCCCCACTTGCGTGGTACCCGGCACCCACCAAGGGGAGGTATATCCTCCAAAAGAAAGACATACTGAACCTTTGCCGGGCGAGGTTGAAGTTCTGGCTGATCCCGGTGATACGGTTTTCATTAACGGCTCGATATGGCATTCTGGTGGTGCCAATCGGACGCAGGGATTGCGCCGTGGCATCTTTCTCTACTTTGGCTGGTGGTGGATGAAGAGGTATGAACACGAGACGGAATTGCCTTGGCAAGCCAAGGAGAACGCCAGTGCCTCGCGCCTGCAATTGCTAGGACTTAAGATGCCAGATCGTGACGTTCATCAATATGACCCCACAAAGTAATATTTTTCAAGCTCTTGCGACAAGGTCGATCAGTTCCCGCAAGGGTCTGGGCCAGCATTTCCCTTTTCTGTTGAATACGAAGGAACGGAATTCTTCATGGCTGAACGAGTAACTTTCGAGGCGCCGAATCCGCATGACCTGGACGCTCAGGTAGAGTTCTTCAGAGAACACAGCTTTGTGGTCATTCCTGATCTGCTCTCCAAGGCCCAAGTTCAGGCTATGAACGATGCCATGGATCGAGACATGAAGCAAAACCCTTTTATGTGGTACACGGAAGGAGCTCGCAATTACAACTGCAACTTGCTGCTTAACGAGCCTGTTTTTGAGGAGGCCATTCGTCCTCCCCATCTAATCAGGTTGGTAGAAAAATTGATGGGGGGTCCGATCACTTTTGAGGAGCTGGCTGTGCGCCACCGCGTGGGCGAAACTGCCGCAGTTTCAACTGATTGGCATCGGGACCGCGCCTATTGGGAGGATCATCCACTGCATTTGGATTATCCGCAGATTATTTATTACCTTACCGATGTGGATGCAACTACCCATTGTTTCTCCATCAGTCCTGAACCAGCCGACGGCGAAATCCTGGAACCCGCAGCCCATCTGGAAAGGGGCGGTATATTTGATTTTCACGGTACGGCGGGCACTGGCATTCTCTTCAATGCAGCCACGGTGCACGGGGTCACACTCCGAGAGACAGACAAGGTGCGTCGCACCATTCAGATCTATTATGGCCATCCAGACCGGGAGCCACTCAGTGATGTGACTTTGATGCCTCCACGATTATGGCGTGATCACTCTGATCCTGTAATCCGCAAGTTCTATGGAAAGTTCAATCGATACAGCAAAGTAGTGTTAGGAGGGCTAGGTATTCTGGATGCCTCTGAAGCGTAGGGTTCCGGTTCAAGGGGGGTTGTGCGGAATGTTTTTGAAGTTTGATAAAGTGATGTAATGTATAGGTTGGTGTCTAACCAGCCCATCATGTTCGTTTTGATAAATGAGGAGTAAAACCATGACTAGGATGTTTGAGCAAGGCAAGCTGAGCCGTCGAAATTTCCTCGGACTGGCAGCCGGTACAGCAGCCGCTACAGCGCTGGCCGCCTGCGTGCCAGCTACAACTGGGCCCGCCATGGAGGATGCAGGCGAAACGGGTCCCATTGAGTTTGGATTCGCGTGGTGGACTGGCGGAGAAGGGGCAAACGCTTTGTTTGAAACTTCGATAGACCGCTTTGAAGCGGCCTTTCCTCAGTACCAAGTTATTCGTGACTCAGTTCCATATGGAGAGTTTCACGCCAGAATTCTGACCGGATATGCCGGGGGTACCGCTCCAGATGCACATGGAGTTCCTTGGGGCACGGTTTGGTCTATGGCCCACAAGGGCGTTCTGCTGGATATGAATGGTCTTGTGGAAGGCGATCCCGATATTGACTGGGATGGCATGTGGCCCGCCGTAACCGGGGGATGTTATTACCCTGAAGGCACCATCATTGCCCTGCCGCGAGAATCATTTGGACTCCGCCTCTACTTTTACAACAAGACGTTGTTTGCCGAAGCAGGTGTAGACACCCCGGATATCGATATGGATGCCGGTACCTGGACCTGGGACGTCTGGCGGGAGAAGGCTGGCCAATTGACTCAGTTTGATGAAAATGACCGACGGATCATCATGGGCGCTAGCCAAGGCGCAGATTTCTGGAACCTGCATACAGTAATCCCATCCTACGGCGTCTCGATGTTCAATTCTGAAGTCACTCACTTCAATCTGGACGATCCGGCGGTCGTGAATTGGTTGGAAATGTTGCCGGTGATGATCAATGAGGAACGATCCCTTGGTAAACCCGACGAAACAGCTGACTTCAATTGGGGTGCCAGCGGCAAGCAAGCCATAATTACTTCTTCTACTTGGAGCATTCCCAACTACATCACCACCTGGGAGGATATTGACTGGGACTTCGTGGCACCACCAGCGGGCCCAGCTGGCCATTCCAACTTTGTAGGGAACGACTTCCACTCCATTAATGGAACTGGTGATGCCAATGTCGATGCTGGCTGGGAATTGCTGAAATTCCTCAACAGTCCTGCTGAGGATCTGTGGTGGACCCAGAATTTCTTCGGTGCGCCATTCCGCAAGTCGAATGTAGATGCTTGGTACGATAGTCTGAATGGCATCCTGCCACGTAATGGCTGGAAATACATTCTGGATATGACAAATTCCGCCACTCCCTGGACGCCGATTGCCTTCCAGGAAGAGCTAAATGTCATTCACAGCAATGAAATTTCCCAGGCAGTACTGGGAGAACGGCCGGTACAGGAAGTGGTGGATAGTATCACCAGTAAGATAGATGACATGATCGCGAACTTCGAATAAAGCTAGCTAGCAATTGCTAGTAGCCGCCTCTATCCGGATTTCCCATTCGGATAGAGGCGGCTTTTTGCTGCGTTTTTTGCAGATGGCTTGTTCGTTGTTCTTAGTGCCCGAGTTTATCAAAGCCGGTCAGGCAGAGTTTTCTTGTTGCAGGACAAGGGTGCCTACAGGTAATTGGCTGAGGCCGTTGTCTGCAAACCCAACAGTTGGATGCAGGACGCACAGTAGGCTGCTTTGGCCACAAAATATTGCCGAGCGGAAGGCGATTCCTACTTTCTGTTCAGCTAGATAGACTTAGGACGAATCTTTGAGTTTGGTCTTTAAAGGTGATTTGAAGGATTCCAGCGGCAAGACTGGCAGTCGTTCGGACACAAGAATAGCAGGGAATTCTGCGACTGAGCTTCAAATGAAACGACACCATATGCTAACTACGACCGGACCCATTGTCCTGCTTCAGCGTAATGGGAGATTCAGTTTCAGGAAGTCAGCCAAATGTAAGGCTGCTCTGCCAATTTCTTCACCCGTTGTAAGAAGCTAGCTGCAGGGGCTCCGTCAACCGCCCGATGATCAAAGGTTAGGCTGAGCGTAAGCGCTTGGCGCACCACAATCTCTTCCTTCCCAACATCCATCACCATTGGCTTGGGCCGTATGCGCCCGATGCCTAAAATGCCGACCTGTGGGTAGTTGATTACGGGAGTAAACGCGTCTACTTCCCAGTTACCCAGATTGGTTACTGTAAAAGTGCCATCTCGCAGTTGGCTTTCTCTAACGGTGCCTTCGACCGTTTCCTTTACCAGCGCAGTCACTTCCTCCTGAAGTTCGCTTAGCTTCTTCCTGTCCACATCATGTATGACCGGAACTAACAGGCCGCGATCTGTTTGGACTGCAATTCCGATGTTGATGGCATTGAGCAATAGGAGTGCTTCTTCTTCTACCAGGGCATTCATGTATGCATGGTCCCTGAGAGCATGCGCCAATACCCTGAGGAACAAGACATTGTAGCTGGGTACGGACTGGCGTTCGTCTGCCTTCAATTGCTCCCTGAGACGCACTAATTCAGTGGCGTCTATTTCCGTGTTTAGGGTAACCGGGGCGGATCGAGCCAAACCGGTAGTCAGGTGATTGGCAATTGCCTTCCTAGTCTGAGTGAAAGGAACTACCTGACGTGGGCTGCCTTCCTGTTTCCTTTCTGAGATGAAGGCACGTACCAGTTCCGTGGAAATGCGTTGTCCAGGAAAGGCCTCTTGCAACACCTCAACTTCAAGACCCGCTTCGGCGGCAAGTCGGCTGGCCACAGGAGAAAGAACGGAAAATTTTTGCCTGCGCGACAGAGCGACTATGTCCCGCTCGACAATGCGCCCCGTCCGGCCACTACCTTGTATTCCTTGCCAATCAATCCCCTGGTCCAACGCCAGTTTACGGGCCCTGGGGCTTATGGCAACTCGCTCATTTCGGCCGGATTGAGGCTCGGCAAGAGGGGCGCTCGGGACCTTTTCGTCCGTTACAGCTGCATTTGGAACTTCTGAAGCAGTTCCAGTTTGAGCGGGATCGGCAGGCATCGCCTCGCCTTCTTCCAGGATATAGGCCAAAAGCGCACCTACAGGGACGCTCTGACCTGGCTCAGGCGCGTCCTTCGGAATGCGCAAAATACCTGGATCGAGCGCCTCAATTTCCTCTACGGCCTTGTCACCTTCAACCGCAAAAAGCACATCCCCAATTTCTACTTTGCTGCCATCCGCAAGTAGCCATTCCTTCAGTATCCCTTCTTCGGCGGTCCAGCCGAGTCGAGGCATAACAACCTTTATTGCCATAGTTTCATAGGGTCAAAAGGGACAGGGCGGCATGCGAGACTTCATTGGGCTAGGAGATCCAAGACCGACGCGGCAATTTTTTCCTTGGAAGGCGCAATGGCATTCTCAAGGACTGGGCTGTAGGGAATCGGAGCTTGGGCGCCATTTAAACGCGCTATCGGCGCGTCTAGGAAATCAAAACCCTCTTTCACAATACGGGCACAGATCTCCGCACCAATACCGCAGGGCTCATAGTCTTCATCAACGATCAGCAACCGGCCAGTTTTGGATACAGATGCAAGAATGGTGGGGACATCCAAAGGGGAAATGCTCACCAAATCTACAACTTCAATGCTCAGTCCGTCCTCACCCAAAATTGATACTGCATCCAAGGTCCTCTGGACCATGGCACCGACTGCTACCACGGTGGCGTCGTTACCCGCTGTTTTAACTTTGGCTTTGCCAATGGGTTCCAGGTATTCCTCCGTAGGTACGGGACCCCTTGTGGCCATTAGCAACTTGTGCTCAAGAAACAGCACTGGATCATTGCTGCGAATAGCCGTCTTGAGGAGGCCCTTGGCATCATGAGGGGTCGAGGGCACCACTACCCGGAATCCTGGCTGGTGAGCGAAAAAGGGGTAGTAATTGCCCGAATGGTGGGTAGCAGCCGAACCACCGATGCCGATGCAGCCCCGCAGTACCATAGGCATCGCGATCCTGCCGCTGCTCATGTACTGGATTTTTGCTACCTGATTGATGAGTTCGCCGAAGGCATCCAAAATGAAATCCAGGAACATGAAGTCAACAACTGGCCGTGCACCCACCATCGCTGCCCCCGTGCACATGCCTACAAAACCCCTTTCCGTTATGGGAGTGTCGCGTATCCGCCGCGGTCCAAATCGTTCGTAGAGACCCAAGGTTGTATTGAAGTTTCCTCCCCGCGGTCCAATTCCTTCGCCGACGACGAAGATGGATGGGTCCCTCTCCATTTCCTCTGCCAAGCCGGCGCGCGCAGCTTCAGTAAGAGTCAGGATAGGGGCAGATTCGCTCATAAATGAATTCCCCTTAGGATCTATGTTTCTGTGAATACATTATTTGTGGCCGTGGCAGGATCAGGCCAGGGACTGGTCCTTGCGAACTCCAGGGCCTCGATTGCAGCCTGCAGGGATGCCGCCTCCAATTCATCCAGGCATTCGGAAGTCGCCATCCCGTGGGTTAACAGATACGCCCGGTGGCGGGCGATAGGATCCTTTTGTTTCCAAGATTCAACCTCCTCCTTAGAACGGTAACCCACCTCAGGCATGCCTTCGGCGTGGGGTCCAGTGCGGTAGGTCCTGCATTCCAGCAGACTAGGGCCTCCACCTTCCCGAGCCCGATCTACCATCTGTCCTGCGGTCTCATACACTTTCATGACATCGTTGCCGTCTATCGCTTCGCCAGGTAAACCATAGGCCGCCGCCCTATTGGCCACCTCTGGGTTGCCTGAAGAATAGGAAAAAGCAATCTCCGTGGCGTAGAGATTGTTCTCACAAACAAAAAGGACGGGAAGGTCCCAAATAGTGGCTAAATTCAGGCCTTCGTGAAAAGCACCATTGTTGACAGCGCCATCTCCGAAAAAAGCTACGGCCACTTCATCCTCTTCCAAGAGCTGATACGCATAGGCGGCACCTGTGGCTTGCAGAATGTTCGGACCCACGATGCCAGTGGTACCCATCAAGCCAACTTCAGGCGCAAATATGTGCATGCTGCCCCCGCGGCCGCTGGAGGTGCCTGTGGCTCGACCAAGCATTTCCGCAGCCATTGCTTCTGCGGAGACACCCTTGGCTAGTGCGTGGCCATGGCCCCTGTGTGTCGAGAAAACTGTGTCTTTAGGGGACAAGTGAGCGCAAACCCCCACTGCCACCGCCTCTTGCCCCACATACGTGTGGCATGCACCCATTATTTCTCCGTTCCTGTAGGCACGGACGAGCTGTTCTTCCGTATTTCTTATTTGCAGCATGCCGCGATAAAGTGCCAAGGCGTCAGGAAGACTCATGTACTACCTCTTCAAATGGGTTGGTTAGACGCAGCATACTAAGGACTGACGGAACCTGGGGTACCCCCAGCGTTCATTGCCAGATTGCCGCCGTCCATTGGGATTAAGGCCCCTGTGATCCATGTGGAAGCTGGTGAGGCCAATAGTACAGCCAACCCCTGAATGTCTTGAGGGTCTCCCAACCGACCTCTGGGAATCCCGGAAAGAAACTGGGCCTCCAGGTCGGGATCCACGGACATGCGTTGGGCTAATCCGCGGTTCAGTACCTGCGCAGGCAAAATGGCATTTACGCGTACGCCGCGGCCGCTCCATTCTGTACTGAGTTCTCTGGTCATCTGGACCACAGCGCCCATAGCCATGCTGTAAGCGATGTGCCCCCTGCCCAAAGCGGTGATGCTTGCCAGAGAACCTATGTTTATGATGCTGCCGCTATGCCTGGGCAACATCCTTTGCCCGGCCTGTTGGCACATACAGAATCGACCTACTACCAGGTTCTGCAACACTTGCTTCACTGTGGATATGGGAATCTCCTCCGGCGCACCCTGAATGCTATCTCCTGCCACATTGCCCAAGATTTCTATGGTTCCGAATTCACGATCCAAAGTACGGAACAGCCCTTCGATCCGATCCGGTTCCGATACATCACAAGGGTAAGGAATCACCCTTGCCTCAAGATGTGATACTGAATGAGCTGTCTCTTCTAACCCTTCAACTTCCCGATCTGCCAGCAGCAAGTTGGCCCCTGCTTCGGCGAAGGCCATGGCCATGGCCTTGCCTAAGCCATTGGCGGCGCCAGAAACCACGGCATTTAGACCAGTTAAAGAAAAGCGCTCAAGGATCATTTGAATTGGGAAGAAGAAACCTGCTACGTCTACACGGATCGGGGGGAGGGCCCTAGTCGGATTGTACCGATTAACATGGAGACATCCAAAGGGGTTTCAGAGTGCTGGTCGGCCTACCAAGAAGCTAAGGAAAGAAACTCACCATTCCCTGATTGAGCAAATGGATATGGGGCGCAGGCTACGTCTTCATCGGAGATAGGATTCGGAGCGGTTGAGGTATTCATATCAAGGTATTTCCCGCAGTGAAGACACTACTGAAGTAACTTTTTCTGGATGACATCTGCCTTGTACAAACGACGTTTCCCGCACCTTCCGCGAACAGGGTATTGGCCCGGTGTGCCCTTTGAAGTCTCTCAGTTGAAGCTGCGGCCGGCGTAGGCTCCCAATCCGAGTCACCTACTACATCAGGCTACTTGAAGGGTTCTAAGCGGAGTAAGCCTACGCATTCATGACCCAATGAATCATGTGCCGTTGGGATGCTGGTCGTGGTCGTTCAGAGTATTGTCGAATTGGTCTTTTACCTTGGGCCTTGTCCTGCTAGGAGACTTGAGAGTGCGGGACGTTCCTCCTCCGGTGTCTTGTTCCACCACTTGCAAATACTGTGAAAAATATCAGCAACAGGGTGAGGAATGCTGCAATGGACCACGGTAGCCAGGTCGGCATCTGTTGTACTGCGGGCAATGCTTCCGAAACTGAAACTCCTGCAGGCACCTCCGAAAACTGAATTTCCACTTTCCCGTTCGGCAGAGCGGCCGCATGCCAGATGTCATGGGTCACACCTCCAATCTCTCGGGTGCCGCTTCGCTCGAATCCAGGTATTTCTACTTGTAGGCCCCCGCCCTGCGGTACCAGCACTGAAATATTAGAGGTAGGGTAGGGCCAGGACTGAACCCAGGAATCACCTGCCTCGGGCAAAGGCAATCCGTAACCCAGTGTGGACCAAGTTCCCGTGGGCAAGGGAAACAGAGGTGATTTGTCATAAACTCTGTTTTCGCCTACTTCGAAACGGGTGCCGTCTTCCTCGGCCAAGGTGACTTCAATGGCCCCTGGAAACAGCGGGATTTCCACGGTCACGGGTTCTTTCAGGTCCTCTTGGAGCCGGCCTGTGAAAACATAGGGAAGTGAATTGGCAGCCAACGCCTGCTGGCCGACCAATATGCTGTCTTCAGCTAAAGCTAGGAGTATTTGCAGCTTGTTGATGGCAATAGCGGCTTGAGTAGAGGAAACCGCAAAGACATCCAATTCAACTTCAGCGATTTCTTCTCCAGAGGCGAATGAGAACGGCTCTGACTGGAAAGCCAGGTCTTCCCATTCCACTTCAGCCACATAGGAAAGCCGGGAAGAGGTGTCAAGATCTCGAAAAGCGAACGGATTGGCCCCTGCCGTTGGGCTCTCCCATTCACCTGCCTGCAAGTGCCCCACTTGGGCCCTTAGCAGCATCGGGAGGTCTGGAGGCAACGTCATTCCGGGGGAAAGAGGCTGCAAGAGGACTGAGAGTGTGCCTCGGCCCTCTCGCAACAAGGGTTTCCAACCTGGAGTAAGTACCCGGGATTGCAGGTTCCTATAGACAGCCGCAAAAGCCTCTTCTGACAATTGTGACTTTGACTCTTCAGTCAGCTTCTGGGCAAAACCGGCCTGCCATTCCTCCAGAGATAGGGCTAGGGCATGCTGCCCGGGATCCAATTGGTCCGATTCGAAATCCAATAATTGCCACACCTCAGTGCCTCGGGCCAGTTCATCCGCCGAAGTGGAAAGTTGCCACAGATAGGCCACAACGTCCCACATCTGCTCTTCAGATAGCTGGTTCTGCCAGGGGGGCATGAGGAACTCGATACGGCCTTCCGATGTAACTTGCTGCCATTGGACCGGGGAACGCCCACTGGCCAGCACAGTGGGGTCCCGGAAATCGACCATGTTGGTTTCCCTGTCCTGTAGAACCGGCCCGTTTCCCGCCCCGTCGTCTCCATGACAGGGAGCGCAGTTGGTGATGTAAATCTGGGCACCCACCTGCCCAAAGGCGCGGTCAGGTGTACTTGGCGGGACTTGCTCTTCCCCCTGTGCCACTACCGGTACACCGGCGAAGAGCCACGTGGCGGCCAGCAAAATTGAACCGGTCAGCCACCACAACCGAAGTGAGAGAACAATCCTAGCCATGAAGGCAGAATCTGCCTGCGTAGTAAGTACGGAGATGTATCAGACTTTTCGAGTTCGGTAAATCCGCAGACTGTTGTGCACGACGAATAGGCTACTCAGGGCCATCGCTCCCGCGGCCACAGCCGGATTCAGCTTTACGGCCGGTCCCCAGAAAGGCACGAAGAGCCCCGCGGCCAGAGGTATGGCCGCTACGTTGTAGAAGAAGGCCCAGAAGAGGTTCTGCTTCACAATTCGCATCACCCGTTGGCCCAAGGCCAGGGATTGAGGAATTCGTTGCAGATCCTGGCTCAAAACCCCAACATCAGCGGTCTCCAAGGCTAAATTATGACCACTGGTCATGGCCATGCCGACGTCGGCCTGAGCCAAAGCCGGCGCGTCGTTGACACCATCACCCACCATACATACTTTCTGGCCCTTTGCCTGCAGGTCGGCAATAGTCTGTGCCTTTTCTTCGGGTAGCATCTGGCTGGTTACTTCCGAGCCCGGGTCCAGTCCCAGCTCAAGTGCTACTGCCGTGGCGGCTGCCTGATTATCGCCTGACAGCATTCGCAGAGAGATGCCGGTACCGCGGGCAGACCGCACGAATTCGGCCGCGTCAGTCTTCAGGGCATCGGCAATGGTGAAGTATCCCCAGACAGATTTGTCGCTAGCTACCAAGGTCAAGTTTTGACCTCCGGTCTGGCTGGCCTCCAGTTGTGACTGCCAGTCCCGCAAGTCCAGCCCCCTTTCATGCAGGAAAGCGGGGCTGCCTACCAACACTTCTCGGCCGGCTACGAGAGCTCGAACTCCTTTGCCTGTCTGGCTTTGAAACTCCTCAGCCTTTTCGATTGCAAGGCCCTGTTCCGTAGCTGCCTCCACAATGGCCTGACCGATGGGATGGGCACTGCCTTGTAAGGCGCTGGCGGCTACTCCCAGCATCTCCTGGGAAGTCAGCCCTCCGGCGGGGCTGACTACTACCTTCTGTACTTGCGGCTGCCCCTCCGTGACTGTCCCAGTCTTGTCAAAAACCAAAACATCCACAGCTGCCAACTCTTGCAGGGCCGCCGCGTTCTTCACCAGGATGCCGCGTCGGGCTGCCATGGCCGTGCCGGCGATCATGGCAGTGGGCGTAGCTAGGCCCAATGCGCACGGACAACTAATGAGCAAGACTGACGTCGCGAACAGCAGGCTTATGCTCAACACTGAAGCATCGGGATAGAAGCGGGCCGCACCCCACAAGCCCCAAACCAGAGCGGTACCTACAGCTAGAGCCAATATGATGGGCACAAAGACAGATGCTACGCTGTCGGCCAGCGACTGCACAGGAGCCCGGGACAGAAGGGCATTCTCAACCGTGCCGGCAATGCGTGCTACTGCGGTCTCCTGGCCCACGGCCCGGGCCGACATCTGAAAGGCACCTTCCAAATTGGAAGTGCCGCCCCAAACTTCGTTTCCGCTTTGCTTGTAGACTGGCAGGCTTTCTCCGGTCAGCACAGACTCATCAACGGTACTCTCGCCCGTAGACACAGTCCCGTCCACCGGCACCGTATCTCCGGCTCGCACCAGCAAAGTGTCACCCACATTTACTTCCGCCATAGACACTTCAGTCACGTCCGAGCCCCGCACGCGTTGGGCCGTGGCTGGCTGTAGAGACATGAGGCCCCGAATGGCATCCCCGGTTTGGCGGCGAGTGCGGGCCTCCAGATACCGGCCGAGGTAGATGAAAGTGATGATGAACGCTGCCGATTCAAAGAAGAGAGGAAACAGATTTCGATCCAGATTGAGCAGCAGTACACATAGCCCAGTCAGGAAGGCCACGTTGGACCCTAGCGAGACCAACATGTCCATGCCCCACAGACCGGAGCGCAGTGACTTCCATGCCCGTTGGTGAAATTCGGCCCCAACCCATACTTGGAGGATGGTCGCCAGGCCCAGCCCAGCCCACTCTTGAAAAAGTGCAGGCACTGACCAAACCAAAGGCAAGATCATGTTCAGGAAAAAGATGGAGACACTGCAGGCAATGGCCGTAATCAATTTGGCTTTGCGCCGGTCCGGCGGCGGAGCAGGCTGCTCTGTTGTCACCGCCTCGGAAGGCGCTGCGGTCACTACGGGTTGGTACCCCAGCTCCTTGACCTTGATGTGTAACTCCTCAGGCGTAACAGCGCTGGACAGGAACTCAACAACCGCTTCTTCCTGTGGCAGGCTAACGCTGGCTGAGACTACTCCAGGAATTCGGGAGAGGTTCTTCTGAATGCCATCTGAGCACCCAGTGCAAGTCATGCCCTGAACACCGAATCGGGCGGTTTCGGCTGGGACGGAGTACCCTAAATCTCGTACCAATTCGTGGATCTGGCCCAGGGAAATCTGATGGGGGTCGTAGGAAAAGTCAGCCCGGGCCAGAGGATAGCTGACGGACACCTCAGACACGCCCTCAGTCAAATCGAGAGTGACTTCTATGGCATGAGCGCAGCCGGTGCAATGCATGCCCTGCACGGGCACTTGTAAGCGTGTGGTTTCTGAGGACACCAGTGTGCTGCTGGGAAGCTTGGAAACTGCCATGAGTCCGTCCGGTCTTCATCGAAGCCAATGTCAGGGACCGACTGTCACTAGTCCAGCCGTGCTGTAATTCTAGTGTATGCGTCCAGCCCATAGTGGGAAGAACTGTTTGAGTTCTGTTGATTCTCCCGAGAATCAATGGAGGGGAGCCCAAGCTCCCCTCCAAGTAGTTAGCACTTGCCTGATCAGGGCAGACTTGCTACCCGCACAGGTCATCTACGCTTACTGGTCGGCCAAGATCTCGTTGGCTTCCACTGTCAATTCTGCCAGAGAGGTCGCCACGTCCTCTCCGTCCACGATAGCCGCCATAACCTCTGACACGCGGCCACGCACAAAGTCGTAACCGGGGACGGGAGGCTCAGATGTGCCATAGCGCAACAGGCTGAAGGCCATTTCATAATTGGGATTGGAAGAGAAATAATCTGCCAGTCCCTCCGCTACGCTTTGGCGCACCGGGAAGTAGTTGCTGGCTTGGGCCCACCGCGCCTGCACCTCAGGAGAGGTGTAGTACTTAATGAACAACCAAGTGGCCAGTTCCTTCTCGGGGGAGGATTGGCCGATGCTGACACTGGCGCCATAAATATTGACGACTGGTTCATCCGTAGTGTGCGGCAGAGGGCCGACACCCCAGTTGAAAGCAGCCCCGGCTTCTACGGCGCTAGCGTAATATGGCAGGCCGGAACTGGAACTGACATTAAATAAAGTTGTGCCGTTACCAAAATCTGTCTGGTCACCATACCGTTCCGCAGGGAGGGCGGCGCATCCTTCCGTAAACAACTCCTGCATCATTGTCATCGCATCAATTGTCGCCTGGCCGTCATACCGATAAGCTACATTGTCATAGTCGAAAATGTCCCCGCCAAAGGCGAAAGTCAGACTGGCAATGGTTGAAGCGTCCAAAGCAAGCTGAAACCCCAGAGCCTTCGTGTCAGTTGCGGCTCCGCTGAATGGCTGAGCCGGGGCAGCGCAAGCCATTTCCTTGAATTCTGCCGGCGTTGTGGGCGGGCCATCGTAGCCCAGCTCTGCTAACCAGTCGGAGTTGAAGTACATGATCTCCATGGAGCGATTGGGGGGGAAACCCAATCGGGCGTTATCAAAGGAGGGGAAGATGTCTGCGTTATAGAAGCCGGGGAAAAAGTCTGATTTGTCTTCTTCGGACAGGCCCCATACTTCACTGTCAACCATTTCCCGCATGTCCACCAGGCCTTCGCCTAGCTGATAGCTAGCCGCCTGGTTCTGGTAGGCCACCAACAGATTGGGCACATCCGATGTACCAATGACGGCCAGCATCTTGTTGAAGATATCGCCGTAGCCGCCCTGCGGGGAACCTGCTACCGTGATACCCCATTCGTTGTTCTCGTTGAATTCGCTGATGATTTCCTCGAGAACTTCCGCCCGCGCACCAGAGTGCTGATACCAGAAGGAAATCTCCTGTCCAGATGGGTCCACGGCATCCCAAGCGCCGCCGGCCATCATGTCATCATCAGGCTCTTCCATGGCCGGGGCCGCTGCAGGAGGCGCTACTGTACAAGCAGCCAGCAAGAGGACCAAGCACAATGCCAACGCTATAAACTTCAAAACTCTATGTGTCATCGAATTCAAACTCCTCGGAAACGAATGGACATGGAAAGAGATCACAATAACAATTCAACCATACAAGACAAACGCCAATCTCTTAGCCTTTTAGGCCCGTCAGAGCAATACCTTCAGTATATTGCTTCTGAGTCAGGAAATAGATGACGAGGATAGGCCAAATAGTAATTACAGACCCCGCCATTAAGAGCTGGGTCTCCGGCCCCGCTTCGCGCGAAAAAGACCACAAGCCCACCATAATCGGCCGCCATTGTTCCGTAGTAGTTACCAGCAGGGGCCACAGGAAGTCATTCCAAGCATTAATAAAAGCAAATATGGCAACCGTGAACAGAGCTGGCCTGCTCATGGGCAGCACGATGCGGGCCAAGAACATATTGTGACCTGAACCATCTATGCGGGCGGCATCCCACAATTCAAAGGGAATTTGGGCAAAGAACTGGCGCAGCAAAAAAATGCTGAAGACGCTGGCAATATAGGGCGCAGTGATGCCCTGCAGCGAATTGATCCAGGAACCGCCGGGCAGCGGGATGAAAGCCACCCGGTTGGAAATCACAAGGAAGTTGGGAATCATGGTCACCATGCCGTGAATCATCATGGTGCTTAACATGATTCCAAAAACAAGATCCCGGCCGCGGAAGCGAATGCGGGCAAAGGCATAAGCAGCCAGCACGGAGGTTGCCAGCTGGCCTAGTAAAGTAGTGCCTGTAATCACAATGCTGTTGATAAAGTAACGAGCGAAATTGGCCTCTTGCCAAGCCTGAATGTAGTTGAAGAATTGCGGCACACTAGGTATCAGCCGCCGAGTTGCGGTTTCACCGTAGGACATCAAGGAGGCTGAAAGCATCCAGGCGAAAGGCACCAGTGAAATAAAGGCGCCAAACAGCAAAATGAGATAAAGAAAAAGGCGGCCCAGCAAGTAAGACTGGTTTCGTTCCCGTTTGTCAGCCGTGGCTTCAGTGCGGGTCTTAGGCAGGGACAAAACCTGAGTGCCTTCAGCCATAAAACACCCTCTCGCCCAGGATGCGGGCCTGTACAAAGGTTAGGTAGAGGATGACGCCCAGCAGCAGTACAGCTTGAGCGGAGGCATAGCCGAATTGGTTTCCCTTGTAGAAGGTATTGAAAACATTGACGCTGGTGGTAATCACAGTCGTCTGCGCAGAAGGCTCCAACATGACATAAATGTGATTGAATGCCTTGAAAGTGCCAATAAATCCGATGATCGAAAGGTAAAAAGTTATGGGCGAGAGCAACGGGATCGTAATGAAGCGCAGCTGTTGCCACTTGCCGGCTCCGTCAATTTCGGCTGCTTCGTAGAAGACGCGGTCAATGCCTCCCAAGCCGGCTAAGAATATGACCGTGTTATATCCCACATAGGTCCAGATGCCGAACAGAATGATGGAGATCAGGGCCAGACTGGGGCCAGCCAGTACTCCCCCTAAACTTGTGCCCAGCAAGATGTTGATCAAACGGTCCGGCTCGAAGAGCCAGCGCTGTGGTTCCAAGTCGAACAAGGTGACCACCCGGTTGATGAGAGAGACTTCTCGCGGGCTGAATATATTGCGAAAAACTAAGGCAGTGGCTATCACGGGCGTGATGTAAGGCAGGAAAAAGATGATGCGGAAGGCTTCCTGACCTTGGATTTTCTGGTATAGCACATAGGCCAGTCCCAAGGAGATAACCAACTGCAGAGGGATGGATCCGAAGGCAAAATAGAAGGTGACTGGTAGCGAGCCCAAGAAACGTTCATCACCTGTGGCTTGCATGACTTGCCAACCTTGAGTGATGAAGAAGACGGCGAGGCCCAGAAGTAGGAGGCTACCTATGCGGGCAGGCAAGAATAGAGGACTATTGGCGCCGCCAACGCGGGTCCATAGGTAGTAGATGCCAAGTAGTAACAGGAAACCCGATACGAACTGAATCGCACCAACTGGCGCGCCCAAGGCGTCGGAGTAATTCTCAAAGCCTACAAAGCCGCGATCAACTACTCGCCAGCGGCGCAGGCTCATATAAAAGGCGTATCCTGCCGGAAACAACCCAAAACAAAATATGAGGATGCTGGCAGGAAGGATATAGAGATAACCGGTGAGCTGCTCGCGCAACGCGACCCACCGACTTGAATTCAAGAGGCCGGGGCTTCTGTGACCCTCTAGCACCGCTCCAGACATGTACCAGAGCTCTCCTGTCTCCTGACATTGGGAGGACCCGATTTCGCTGGGCGAAACCCGTCCCCGCGGGCCTGAGTATACAATAGGCTGGTCAGGCACGTCGCCTGCAAAGTCGTGTCGTCCATAAGAATTTCCTTATGAATTCAACCCCTCTCAATCGTCAAAAATCTCTTTTCTTCGAGGATTTCGAAGTGGGCGCTACTGTAGAGAGTTGGGGCCGCACCGTTACAGAAACCGATGTAGTTAGTTTCGCTGCCCTGTCTGGAGATTGGAACCTGATTCATACAGACGCAGAATACGCCGCGACACAGATGTATGGTCAAAGGGTGGTTCACGGCCTTTTGGTATTGAGCATCAGCTCCGGACAGATGGTGCGCTTGGGGTTCCTGGATGACACCGTTGTGGCATTCTTGGGCTTGGAGTGGCAGTTTCGGCGGCCAGTCTTTATCGGTGACACTATTCGTACCCGGCTCACCGTGCAAGAAATGAAACTCATGAAACGCCTGTCGGGCGGTGT
The DNA here is from genome assembly GCA_965221225.1 of Caldilineaceae bacterium. Taxonomy (GTDB): domain Bacteria; phylum Chloroflexota; class Anaerolineae; order Caldilineales; family Caldilineaceae; genus Bin34. Next base: position 1,034,606 of record CBDCRV010000008.1, on the reverse strand, counting down.
CGTGACGTTTAAAGTTGAAGTCCTCAACCAGGAGGGCAAGGTCTGCCAGCGAGGCAGCTGGGACTTGGTGTGCAAATCGCGCGACGACTAGACCTCGACTTAAACACTTGTGGCTTAGCCGTAGACGTCCGGCCGACGACCTTGTAGGACCGGAATGGTTGTCCGCGTCTCGGCCACCATTGCCATGTCGCACGTGGCAGTGAAAAGACCTTCGGTTTCCTGGCCATCCACCAAGGTGGTACCCCATGGGTCAATTATGGCGCTGTTACCACAAAAAGAGATCTCATCACTGGTTCCTACGCGGTTGCAGGCGAAAACAAAACATTGATTTTCTATTGCCCGAGTTCGCAGCAGCGTGCGCCAGTGCTCCCCGCGCGGGTGGGGCCACTCGGCCGAGAGCAGAATGGAATGGCAGCCCTCTAATGCATAGTGACGGAACATTTCGGGAAAGCGCAAGTCATAACAGACAGCCAGACCAGCCTGATACTCCCCCACCTGCACTTTCTGTAGGTGGTTTCCTGGTTGCAGATATAGAGGTTCGTCAAGCATGGGTACCAGATGCACCTTACGGTAGCTGGCTTGCAGATTCCCTCGGGCGTTATAGAGGACCATAGTGTTGTAAATGTGGTCCCCGTCTGCTTCCAACAGGGATCCGGCAACAGCTGTTCCATGGGTTCGTGCTAATTCTGCAAAGCGGCCAAAGGAACTTTCCTTGTCGGGACCAGCAGCTACAGCACAGGCAAAACGCTTGGCTTCCTTCAAGGCATAGGCTGAATGCCACAGCTCAGGGAAGACCACCAAATCCGAATTTCGTTCCACCGCAACCTGCAAGAACTCACCTGCGAGTTTGAAGTTGTATTCCGGTTCGCCAATACGGAGATCCATTTGGGCCAGCGAGACAGTGTAGTCAGACATGTGCAGATAGGGGCCTAACGTTGTATTTCATGCAACACGATGGCTGTGGAACCGGGAATCGGACCTTCAGCCTCCAGGAGCACATCGGTGGTGCTGCGCATGGCGGCCGTGCCATCGTCTTCTTGCATGTCAGCTCCAGTTCCGAGTGGTGAAAAGCGGTACATTCGGGGAAAAAGGTAGGCGCTAACGATTACGAAGATGCCCAGCAATACCAGAATGCCTGGCCACCAGATCTCCCAGTCAGCCAACCAGGGTTCGGATCGAGTGTTCATGTAGGCAAACAGACCATAGAGCAACATGATGAAGCCAGGGATAGGTGCCCACCAGAAATGGCTCTTGTCCCCTTGCAGAAAGAGGTATAGAAAGACTAGCCCCAACCCGCCAAAGAGGATACTGCCTAGCAATTCAATGGAAATGTAGGAGCTGCTGAGAAAAGTGGTCAAACCCAGTACGAACATCAGCCCAGCCATTACCGCACCCCACCAGCGGTCACGGGGGTCTGTAATGTATACAAGTAGAAAACTGAGAGCCATGCCCCAGAGCAGGATGGCCGCACTGAGCCTCGGGTTGAAACTGGCCAAGGTAGTCATGTATAACATCGCGGCCAAGGACAGGCAAGTGAAAGATGGGATAAGCTGCCACCAACGGGAACGGTTCGCCACAAAGAACCAGGCAAAGGCGATTCCCCCAACTAACAACACTGCCGAAAGTGCATATTCGATTTGAGGAGAAGCGAATTCCAGCCAATTCAGGTTCATCAGAATCAGCAGAATACCGCCCCCCATTAGAGAACCCGACAAAACCAGAACGGCCAAACGGGAGTGCTTCTGTAACATGTACCTAAGTTCAGGTGAAGAAGTGGCTATTAAACAACAGAGAGGGAATTGGTGTTTCCAAGCCCCATTATAGGACAACGGATTCCGTTTTTAGGTTGGGACTTTAGCCCTCAACGGCAAAGGCAAATAGTCCGTAACTGTCCCTAACTTGCTAATATTGCATCAACCTTTGCCCTCAGGGATCCCAAAGATGCAGACGCAAATGCTGCCCATCAGCGTTCTCACATATATGGACCATGTGCGCCGCGCCTTTGCTGCCCATCAGCCCATTGCTTTACCTACAGACACGGTTTACGGACTTTCCTGTCCCTTTGACAGTATCGCCGGCGTGGAGGCTTTGTACAGAGTTAAAGGCAGACCCCTTGGCAAAGCCATTCCCATTCTGTTGGGAAAAATGGAGCAACTGGCACAAGTTGCTTTGCCTTTTCATTCCAATATTTCCGCGGCTCTTGCAGACCGTTTCTGGCCCGGTCCTTTGACACTCATTGTGGCTGCACATCCGACGGTGCCCGCAGAGCTGCTGGCCGGGGGTGAAAATGTCGCTGTGCGCGTAGTGGATCATCCCATTTTTCAAGCAATTTCCGGTCAGATGGGTCCTCTGGCTACAACCAGTGCTAATCTCTCTGGGCAGCCTGACTGTTCCCTTGCCACCGAAGTGTACAAGCAATTGCAAGGCCGCATTCCCCTCATAGTGGATGCTGGTCAATCTCCTGAGAAATGCCCTAGTACCATCGTCAAAGTGGTAGAGCAGCAAGTTACGGTAGTCCGGCCTGGATCGCTTGCAGCGGAAGTTGAGGAGTTTCTAGCCAGCTGAATCGGCCTTTTTGCCATGTCCCGAATGCGAATTGGAGTGGATGCTTCCCGCTGCCTGCGGCCCTTGCCTACTGGTACGGAAAATTACGCACGTCACATCTTGAGGGCTTTGTTGGCCCTCGAAGAGGCAACGGAATACGAATGGGTGCTCTACATGGATCAGGAGCCCACGGGTGAACAGTATGCGTGGCTACATGTCCCCCATGCCACTCTGCGGGTACTGCCACGGATTAATATGTGGACCCACCGGGCGTTGGCAGGAGAAATACGGCGCGAGTCTCCAGATTTGTTGTTTGTGCCCGCTCATGTGCTGCCATTTTCTTGGCGCCCGCGATCAAGTCCGCCCAGTGTAATGACAGTTCACGACCTTGGCTATGAATATTTTCCGGAAGCACATACACCGTTGCAACGGCTTTATCTAAAATGGTCTACGAGGTATGCCGTGCGCAGGGCCAAACGCCTGATCTGTGTCAGCCAAGCCACGCGGAGCGACTTGATGCGGTTGTATGGGGCAAGCGAATCCAAACTGGATGTGATCTATGAAGGAGAAGTGCGTCGCCGCCGCCCTCTGCCAGATCAAGGCATTGCCTGCCGCGCCTCCTTGGGAGTAACCGGTCCTTACATGCTTTTCCTCAGCACTCTGCAACCGCGAAAGAATGTAATCCGGCTTATACGCAGTTTGGCGCATTTGGTGCAGACTCGGGAATTCGAGCTAGACTTGGTGCTGGCCGGTCAATTGGGGTGGCTGAGTGAACCTATTGCACATGCGGCCCGTCATTCGCCGGCAGCCCACCGCATTCACCTGCTGGGCTATGTAGATGAAGACGAAGCGGCAGCCCTGTACGCAGGGGCCAGATTCTTTTGCTATCCTTCCCTGCACGAAGGATTCGGTCTGCCTGTGCTGGAAGCTCAGTCCGTTGGAGTACCTGTTATGACGTCTCGCCATTCCTCTCTACCTGAAGTGGCCGGTGATGCGGCCCTATTAGTGGATCCTGAAGACGAAGAAGAAATCGCCGCCGCTATGCTGCGCCTCAGCGAAGATGAAGATCTGCGCCAAGAGCTCATTCGCAAGGGTTATGAAAATGTGAAGCGATTCTCTTGGCCGAAGGCAGCTCGAGAAACTTTGGAAGTTTTAAAGAAGGCCATGGAACGCAAGGATTGACGCTTGTGGGGACCCGGACTCTGGCTGCCCGCATGGTCCTTGGGGTCCCCGTGCATCCGGCGACACAGGACCAGGTCATCGCATATATCGAAAGCTGGCTCAATCCCGAAACCAGCCGGGATGAATCGTCACCACTGCGCCACATCTGCACGGTAAATCCAGAGTTCATCATGGCGGCCCGGAGGCAACCAGCCTTTAGGGCGGTTCTCTGCGCCAGCGACCTCAATGTGCCAGATGGCGTAGGCGTGACCTGGGCTCTGCGTTTGCCGCCGGCTGGTATGTCGGTGGCCAGAGTTACAGGCGCTGACCTGGTACCTCGCATTGCTCAGACAGCTTCGGTCCGGGGCTGGAGGCTATTGCTGTTGGGATCTGGTCCAGGCGTGGCCGAGCGGGCAGCGGCCCAACTTCGCCAGCAGTACCCCGGCCTGGCAGTGCATGGTTTGCACGGGGGTACCCCTTCTGTCCAGGATTGGCATCGGACAAAGGCTGAATTGAAGGCATTTCAGCCCCACATTTTGCTGGTAGCCTTTGGTCACCCTCAACAGGATATCTGGATCGAGGAACATCGGGCCGAACTGCCAGGCATAGTTGCCATGGGCGTGGGCGGCGCACTGGACTATCTGGCTGGAGAAATCCGCCGTGCTCCGGAATGGATGCGGCAAATTGGACTGGAGTGGCTCTTCCGGTTGCTATTACAACCTCGCCGGCTGGCGCGTATGAGCCGTTTACCAATCTTTGTTGGCTTGGTCTTGAGGCAGGCCATGCGGGAATATCTGCGCCAGTGATTACCCAGCTCGTAAGCCCTGTCCCACGGCCTCTACGCGGGCAACGGGAATGCCGATAGTGAAGACGGCGTTCCCGAAATTGGTGATACTTCCTGGATCCAAGACCTGGAAATCAGTCGACACGATGCGGACCCCAACCACTCCGCCAGCGTGGCTATAGAGAACAAGGACAACCTCTGCTTCCTTGGTAGTGGCCGTGCCGGTGTTACGCAGTTGACCTTCAATTTGAACCACATGATCCGATACCTGGTCGAAGGTGAGGTCGAAAACCTCCAAATCAGTGTATAGCCGACCGATGTGTGCTTTTCGGGAACTGGTAACGGCCAGCAGCCATGTATTCCAGCTACCTTCTTCCACGTCCAAAGCCACCATAAAAGGACTTGCCTCCTGTGGTGGCGTCAAATACCTATAGCTGTGGCCTTCTTTACGCGCTATTTCATTCTGCTCGGAATCCAGTAGTAGTACGTGCACCCGCACCTGTTCAACCACCTCTGAGGAAAGATTGACGATTTCCCCGAGCATCCACGGCACTCCCAAGCCATCAACATAAGCCTGCAGGCCCTGGGCTCGGTGGAGCAGAGGCTGCGGAGTCGCTGCGACCTGCGGGCCGCTGACTGGCGGCACTACCAGGCTCTGACCTACCTGCAGAGTGCGAGGATCTTCAATATTGTTGGCGGCCTGTAATTCAACTGGATCAACGCCCAGCGACATGCCGATTTCGATCAGTGTATCTCCTGCTGCCACAATGTAGGATTGCAAAGTGGGTGTGGGTGACGGGGTGCCAAGTGGCGCCCTTTCCACCACTCGAATCACAGCCGTGGGCGTGAAGGTAGGCACCACAGCTTTCGTTGGCGCCGGCGTAGGAATGGCAGTGATGGCAGGTATGGGCTGTTCCTCGGATTCCGTCTCCACGCGGCAGGCTCCGAGTAGCAGAGTCAGACTACAAAGACCTAAGCTAAACCCCACCCGCAAAGTGCGACCCGCGTTTAATCTTTGGAACCCACAGCCCATAGTGCGACTATTATAGTTTCGGCTGGATCCGCTTGGGTCTGGGTCTGCATCAGGAAAGGTACAGTGGGACGCCCATGACCAGGATTGCCGTTCTCTCGGACACCCACGACAATATCTGGAATCTGGAGCAAGCATTGCTGCAAGTGTGCTCTGCTCAGGCCGAGGTATTGTTGCATTGTGGGGACTTCGTAGCCCCATTTATCATTCCTCAACTAGGGGAGGCGTTTAACGGTCCCATCCACGCCGTATTTGGCAACAATGACGGTGATCAGGGGCTGTTGTATCAGCAGGCTGCCAGGTTCCCACATATCAGATTGCATGGTCAACTGGCGGAAATAGAAGTGGACTCTATCCGTATCGCCATGAACCACTATCCGGAAATCGCCCGCCCTCTGGCCGAATCCGGGAGGTACGATCTGGTCTGTTACGGCCACAACCACTTACAGAACTGGGAACAGATCGGAGCCTGTCAATTGGTGAACCCCGGAGAAGTCATGGGTCGGTTGGGGCTTCCCAGCTGGGGACTATTCGACACTTCCGACCATTCCTGGCACCTGCAACTCCTGCAGCCCTGAACCATCCCCAACCGATCCAATTATGTTTGAAATCCAGTTTCTGGGCACATCTGCCTCTGCGCCTACCGCCCACCGCAGCCTCAGCAGTGCCGTGGTCATGTTCGATGCAGAACGTTTCCTGATTGACTGCGGAGAAGGTACACAGCGGCAGATTCTGCGTAGCGGCATTGGATTTCGGCGCTTGGACAAGATCCTGCTGACCCATCGGCATCTGGACCACATTCTGGGGTTGGGTGGGCTTACCAGTACGTTTGGTCGGTGGGAGGCCATGGACTCGCTGGAAATCTGGGGCAGTCCTGACACTTTGAGCCGAGTTCGAGATTTGATGAGGGTGGTCTTCCATCCCCACTGGGAATCAGACGGCCACATTACTTTGGTGCCCATGGAACCTGGCCTGATCTTTGAGAACAAGAAAGTCACCATCGAGGCATTTCTCGTAGAACATCGGCGTACGCCCTGTTTCGGCTTCTTGTTTGAGGAAAGGGCTCGGCGCCGATTCCTGCAGGAGCAAGCCGATGCCTTGGGAGTGCCATTCGGACCGGAAAGGGCAGAACTGGTGCGAGGCAAACCAATCACCTTGGATTCAGGTAGAGTGATTCAGCCAACGGAGGTGTTGGGGGAACCTATCGCCGGTGCCAAACTCTGTTTTGTCAGTGATGTGGGCCACACGGGCCCCCTTCACGAAATCGCGCACGGATCGGACCTGCTGGTGATAGAGGGGACTTACCTGGATCGGGACAAACAGCTTGCAAGAGATTTTGGGCACATTACGGTGGCAGCCGCGGCCAAGTTGGCCCAAAGAGCGAAAGTGAAGCATCTGGTTCTGCATCACATTGGCCGCCGCTACAGAGTAAAAGAAATCCTAGCAGAGGCCCACCAACACTATCCCAAAACAATCGTGGTGGGAGACTTGGACCGGGTCCGTATCAGAGATGACGCCCCCTTGGAATGGGAACGATGGTCGCAGCGTGGAACGCGCCGCCGGGAACGGGAAGCGGATCCCACCTTACGCAGAGCGTAACTCGCCACCGGTCTGTTTGGCCACAGCCTGCACGATCTTACGCCGGATGCGTTCGGTTTCCTTGGGGTTTAGATTGTGCGTGTGGGATTGGTAGGTCACCTTGAAGGCCAGAGACTTTTGATCTTCAGGCAGGGGGCGACCCTGATACAGATCAAACAGTTCCACTTGGGTCAAGGCTGTACCGCCGCCCTGCCTAATGGCCGTCAGCACCTGCTGGGCGGGTGTCTCCAAATCCACCATGAAGGCTAAGTCTTCCACGACAGCAGGATAAGGACTAATGGGGTCAATCTGAAGCACGTCCGAAGATGGTTTTACTAAGGGGGCAATGGCCAGGTTGGCAATGGCAATACACTGGCCCGGCAGCTGATATGCCGCGCGTACACTGGGATGCAATTCACCGACTAGACCTATGGGCTGGTCGCCCAACAGAATGCGAGCGCAATAGGGACCATATCTGTCGTCAGACGAAGCCTCGTAACTGACTTTGTTCAGACTGAGACGGCTGAACAAAGTCTCCAGAACTCCCTTAAGGTCAAAAAAGTCGAAAGCGGCATCCGAGACGGGATGGGCGAAATAGGGCAAATGCCGGGGCCCAGTCATAACTAGCTGCAAAGCACGATGTTCCTGCGGAAATGGGGCCAAGTCGGCATCGGGCTGAAATTCCAAGCCGATTTCAAAAGCGGTTAGCCGGAGCGAATGCCGCAGATTCAATGTGAGGTTTTCCAAGGTGGAGACCAGCAGGTCCCGCCGTAAAACATTCTTTTCTGGACTATAAGGGTTGGCCAATTCTACGAATTCAAGGTTGGGCTCTCGGGCTGTTACATGCTGTATCAGCCGATGATGGTTTGCAGGAGAAGAGTAGGAGTGGCCTATGGACTCCTGTAACCCTATACCAGTCAAGATGTCACGGATTTTCTCTTCGGTCTCCAGTTCGTGGCTGGGGACGTGCAATGGAATCTCCTCCGCCATGTAGGTGTAACCCACTTGGTCGTAGCCTACTATGCGCGCTACTTCCTCGGTCAGGTCGGCTGGTATATTCAAATCTAGGCGGTGCCAGGGAGGTCGACAGGCCAGCACAGGTTCTTTGTCCACTCGCGAGAGGCCGTACTGTACGTAGCCATTCAGCTCGGACGTTGGGTTAGAAATGGTCTCAGTGGCAATTTCCAGCTGATGCAAAGCTGCAGCGATCTCGTCCAGAGAGAGAGTCATTCCCAATTGCCTTTGGACCTCTGAAGCCGTCAAACAAACGGTAGGTGTCTGCTGTTCCGTGGGATAGATATCTGCCAAAGGAGCTATGTATTTGCCGCCTGCCAGTTCCACCATCAGTTCTACAGCTCGGCCTACTGCCAAGGGGTTGAGGGTTGACGGAATACTGCGTGTGAAGCGGTGACTTGCTTCACTGTGCAAACGGAGGGCCTGGGCCGTGCGGCGATTATTGATGCCGTCGAAAGTTGCAGATTCCAATAGGATTGTACGGGTGCTGGCCGAAACTTCTGTATCAGCGCCACCCATCACCCCTGCGATTGCCACAGGTCCGCTGGCGTCCGTAATCAGCAGCATGTCACTGGTTAATGTCCGCTCCGCACCGTCTAGAGTAGTCATGGTTTCGCCACTCCGGGCACGGCGTACCCGAATAAGGGGCTTATTCCTACCCGCGGACTTGGCCCTAGCCACCAACAAGTCATAGTCGAATGCATGCAAAGGCTGACCAGTTTCCGCCATCACATAGTTGGTGATGTCCACAATGTTGTTGATGGGGCGCATACCGGCTCTGGAGAGTCGTTGCTGCATCCATGGCGGAGACTTCCCTACCTCCACTTCCTCGACAATGGCAGCCACGTACCGGGGACAGAGGTCCGGGTCATCTATGGCCAGATCCACTAAATCATGAGGAGTTTGGTCCACAGCCTGGGAAGCAAGTTTCGGTAAAGGCGGCCGCAGAGGGCCGCGTCCAGACAAAGCCGCGACTTCTCGCGCCACTCCCAACATGCTCAAACCGCGGGACACATCTGGCGTGAGATCCAACTCCAGAATGTCATCCCGCAGGAATTCGCACAGAGGCATTCCCACTGGAACATCCTCTGGCAATAACAGGATGCCTTCGTGTTCCTCGCTTAGTCCCAATTCCAATTCGGAGCAGACCATGCCAGTGGAGCGTACGCCGCGAATCTTGGTGGCCTTAAGTTTCTTGCGCGGGCGCGGCCGCTCGTCGGAGTAGGCATCCACCAGATGCGCGCCGGCGCGGGCGAACGCCACCTTCAGCCTGGGTAAATCTTCCTGGTTGCGGAATTCGAAGAGGTTGGGAGCTCCGGTCACTACCCGTTCTGGAGCATTGCCACCATACGCCACATCCGCCAATACCAGTCGGTCTGCCTGCGGATGTGGATAGACACCTTCCACCTGGCCGACCAAGATGGTCTCTGGATCCCACCAGTCGCCAATCTGTTCAATGGCCACAACCTCAAGGCCGGCCAGAGTCAGGGTCTCTGCCAGTTCAGTTGGAGACCGTTCCCAAGACACGTACTCTCGCAACCAGGACAATGGAACTAACATACAGCAGTTCTCCGGCTCAGGGCCTGGAAGGCAACTTCATGCCCAATAGCCCGCCAATCCCCCCACACTTTGCGTTTTTCATTCAACCCCCGTAGGTGAGCCGCGACTAAGGGCAGGCCGTCCAGTGCTATTTCTCCAATCTGGGCGATCTCATCACGGTCTTGTGGCTGCGGGCGTTCATCCGCCAAGGCACTCAAGTGGAATAGGTAGGTGGCGAATTCCATATGAAAGTCATTCTTTGTAAAGGTGTAGGTGCAAAGCCCCAGGAAGCGCTGGATTTCACAGTGCATTCCGGTTTCCTCCAAGACCTCCCGTTCCAAGGCAGTCAGTACAGGCTCCTTTAAGCCAATGCCGCCCGTGAACAGGCGGTATATTCCTTGGGGATACTGCGGCTTAGTGTGCAGCAGCACTCTTCCACTTGGGCGAGTGATGGCAAAAAGCACCTCCGCCCGCCGGTCATGGCTGCGGTTCTCCCGGGTGGACAACATGTAGTCATCCAGCTCAATATCGTAGTGGCGACGCACGGGGGTGCCATAGACAGCCTGCAGTGCTATTACTTCCTCTTCACAGACAGCGGCTTCGTTATCAATGGCTTGGTTCGCGGACATGACGACAGCCTGATTCCCCTGTTGGTGTAAGAAGAAAGTCTAGGATAATCCCCGATGCCAACCAAATAAGCGAGCTGATTTTCAAGGGGTTTCGGATAGTATTTTCGAAACCGAAGGACAGTTTTGGCTACAGATCAGGAGCTGACGCGCCACTCCTGGGGATGTTCAGAGATGTCAACTACGTTTCCATCAGGATCGAGAACCTTGAAGGATCGGATAGGCACGGTTTCTTTTTCGTATTCCAGACGCTGCTTGACATCTTCCTTCACGATATGAGCTTCAACCTGGCGTAGTCTTTCGAAAATGGGGTCCAGGCTCTCTACGATGATGCCGAAATGCATGTGTTCGTCTCCCTCTGGATGGGCTGGACTGGCAGCCGTCTCAAAAGGCAACAGAGTAAGGTTCATATGCCCTTCGCTCAAGTCCATGCTGGGACCCGCACCCCGCATTCCGACGAATGAGAAACCCAAGCCCTGTTCGTAAAAGGTGCGGGATTTCCCCAAGTCCCGGCAACGAATAGCCAAGTGCTTGAAAATCAACATAGGGAACATTCTCCTTTAAGTAGTGGCTTCGATGTGGCCTACAGTTCGTCCTCATCCAGTTTAACGCCTATGACGGTATCGGGGTCGCGCCGATCTAACAAGACACCTCCACCTTCCGCTCCTTGGGGTCGTGAAGTTTCCTCTTTAGTTAGGCTGTGATACCGGTGGTTTTGCAGCATATGGCGTTCAGTCATGGTTAGACCGTAACGATTATTGGGATTGAGCAAAGTTCTAATCAAAATGCGCGTCACCATCTGTTCCAGATCCGCTGCATTACGGAATATCTGCCATTTGACCAGAGAACCCCGCAAAAAGGAAAGGCCGGCAGGTGTCATGGTAACGTCTTTGCGTAGGGGGATGATGTGCCGCTCCAATTCCAAAGCCAGATACCATTCCTGTCCCGCTGGTGCCGTGATGTCCTGCCCTAGAAGGAAGAAGACCCGGTCACAATTTGCAATCCGCTCGAAAATATTGCTGTACGTATCCCCCGCAGCCGGAGTGCGCCGGATCTCAACTCGGTTTTGGGCGGGTAATTGGGCCAATGTGGTGCCAAGAAGATTGCGTTCGGCTTCCAGATCCGAGGTTGCACTGATGAAGAGGCGCAAGGTTTCAGCCATTCGTCATTCGTCTTTGATTGGTCAAGGAATATAGACCCTCATGAAGTGCGGGAGCCAGCAATGTAAGAGCCATCGGAGTCGGGGAACAGCGTCTTTTCGGACATCCGATCAAGTCGCCGCCCAAACCCAAACTGAGCTCGATTCTAGCAAAGCAGCTTCGCTCTGTTGAGGAGAGTTCATTACTTTGGCCGGAAATCAAAAGGAAGCCATTGGAGGGCAAACAGGGAAACTCCAAGTGAACTCAACAACAGTCAGCTCTTTTCTGGAACCTAGGGACTGTGGCATTGAACATGGATTCGTGCACCAGGCCGTATAGAGCCTTAACGACTTTGCCAAAGGCGTACAGCTAATCTTGCCCCCCTAGTTTGGGTAGTATGTACCAATGGGAACCTATTGAGGTGTCCACGGTTCTTTCCGCACGCTCCGGCTTTGCGAGTTTGCTTCTCAAGTCTTGGTTCGAGCCACTAAATCCATATCGGCTTCCACCATCATGGTGACTAGACCCTTGAAATCCAAGGTGTGCTCCCAGTTTAACTTTGAACCGGCCTTCGATGCGTCGCCCACCAGCAGATCAACATCAGCCTGCCGCATGAATCGCTCATCCTGTACCACATAGTCCTGCCAGGATAGATCCACAACCTCAAAGGCCGCCTGAACGAAGTCGCGAATCCGATGCGTTTCCCCTGTTGCAACTACAAAGTCGTCTGGCTGATCCTGCTGCAGCATCAGCCACATGGCTTTTACATAATCTGGTGCGTATCCCCAGTCTCTGGATGAGTCCAGATTACCCAAGGGCAGCTGGTTAGCTAGGCCATGCTTGATTAAGGCCACATGATAGGAAATCTTGCGAGTCGAGAACTCCATGCCCCGACGTGGACTTTCGTGATTGAAGAGAATACCGGAACAGGCAAATAGATCATAGGCCTCCCGGTAATTGACAGTTAGCCAATGGCCATAGACTTTGGCTGCTCCGTATGGGCTGCGGGGATAGAAAGGAGTCAGTTCGGTTTGGGGAGTTTCGCGGACCTTGCCGAACATTTCGCTGCTACTGGCTTGATAAAAACGGATTTCCGGGTTCACTTCCCGGATCGCCTCCAGCATTCTGGTCACCCCCAGGGCTGTAGTCTCGCCAGTCAGAACCGGTGCCTCGAAGCTGGCAGGAATGAAGCTTTGGGCCGCCAGATTGTAGATTTCAGAGGGCTGATACCTGCGGATGATGTTGTTCAGACTGGTCTGGTCAAGGAGATCCCCTTGCACTAAGTGGAGCTGATCCTGGATGTGTTCAATGCGGTCGTGATTCTGAATACTGGTCCGACGGACCATGCCAACTACGGTGTAGCCTTTGCTGAGCAGCAGTTCCGCCAGATAACTGCCATCTTGACCGGTAATGCCGGTGATCATTGCTACTTTCGAAGTCATACTTCCTTTTCTCTTTTCCTTGGCCTTTCAGTGTAAGAGGAACGTCCTGCAACCAGAAACCAATCTCAATGTGACCGCCAATAGGTGAGGATATCCGCCAATGTCTGATTCAAGGGTATTTGCGGCTGCCAAGGTCCCAAAGCACGCAACTTGCGGGTATCCGCCTGCAAGGCTGGAGGATCAGTTCTACTGGCTCGTTGGCGATGGGCAGCTGTCTTGATTTCCATCGGGATTTCCGCCAGTGCCAACAGCTGCCCGACGACGGTCCGCAACTCGTATTGTGAGCCACTGCCCACATTGTAGACTTCGCCTGGCCTTCCCTGCGCCATGACCAGATCCCATGCCCTCAGCAAATCCTGTACATCGAGGAAATCTCGGTATACATCAAGATTGCCGGTTTCCAAGAGGGCCGGTTGTTCGCCGCGCTCGGCTCGGGCGATTTGGCTGGCGAATGAGCTGAAAGCGAAGGAGGAGGACTGACCCGGACCAATAATGTTGAAGTTACGGGTCACCATCGTCTGCAGGCCATGACTGATGGCGTATTGGCGTGCCATCAAATCCTGACCCGCCTTGCTGACCCCATAGGGTGAAATAGGCAGCATTGGATCTGTTTCACGTAGGGCTGCACCGGACATGAATCCATACACCGCACTGCTGGAAGCAATCAGAGTACGGCATTCGGGGGCAATTGTCGCTAGGGCTTCCAACAAATTCAGTTGACCGTGCAAATTGGATTTATATGTACTCCAAGGCTGCGACCAACTGGCACTTTCCCGACTCTGGCCTGCTAGGTGATAACAATGGGTGGGAAGGATGGTCTGCACTACCTCCTGGGTCCAAACTGGGTCCGTCAAATCTCCTGCCAGCATTTGGCAAGGCAATTCGGGTCGGTTTGAAGGCCCCTCACCGCGGGCTATCCCGAGAATATCAACTTCGGAGACCGATGACAGGGCCCGCGCCAGGTGGCGGCCCAGGAAACCGGTCACTCCTGTAACTAAAATGCGTTTCGCCAGATGCACTCTCCAGTTTGAAAGTAAGCAAGGCAGGAGCGATCCCGCCCACCGATTTTAAGTTAACATTTAATTGGCGGCTGTAAATCCGCTAGGAACTGCGGGTAGAGGGGGCCTCCATCGACAAATAATGAAAGCTTTGATCACAGGCGGGGCTGGCTTCATCGGCACCCACCTGGCCAATCGCCTTCAGGCCATGGGTTGGTTGGTACGGGTACTTGACGATCTAAGTAGCGGTAGCCCTGATGGACTTCATGAGCAGATCTTCCTGCAACGGGGGGATGTGAATGACATTCCCCAACTTTGGACACTGTTGCAAGGCGTTGACGTCGCGTTCCATTTGGCGGCACGAGTTAGCGTTCCGGCTTCTGCCCACTATCCTCGGGAATATAACACTGTCAATGTAGGAGGAACTGTTTCTTTGCTTGAAGCCTGTCGAGACGTAGGGGTTAGGCGGGTAATACTGGCCAGTAGTGCGACTGTTTATGGAGCCTTGCCCATACAGCCTGTAGCTGAAGATTCAACTTTGCGTCCAGCTGCTCCCTATGCCGTTTCCAAGGTCGCAGCAGAGCACTATTTATTTTCCTTAGCACGCATCAATCAATTCGAAGCTGTGGCGTTACGAATCTTCAATGCCTACGGGCCTCATCAACTAATCCCACCCGTCAACGCTCCGGTAGTACCTCGTTTCCTGCTGGACGTATTGCACCAAAGGTCAGTTCTCATTTTCGGAGACGGTACTCAGACCCGGGACTTCATTTACGTCGATGACGTGGTCGACGGACTTGTGGCTGCGGCAATCAAGCCCAATCTTAATGGCGAAATTATCAACATTGGGAGTGGCGTGGGAACCTCAATTAATAACCTTGCCGCTGCCATTGGGGAAGCTGTAGGCCAAACTCCCAACCTGCTGCACAATCTGCAGGTAGAAGGTGGTGTACCGCATCTCGTGGCAGACACATCGAAAGCTCAAGCTGAACTGAATTTCCGTCCCCAGGTGGATCTCACCGTTGGGTTGGAGCGCACCTGCAGCCTGGACCGGAACTTCCAAACTACATGAAGCCAATTCTTGGAACTTGGTTTGCTGCCTGGTCGTGCAGGATCTGGATCCACCCTCTGTTATGGATAAGCTGGCTGGTGGCAGGCTGCATGCCCATCAGTCCAGCAGGATATGTCGAGCGGCACGCGGCAGAGCTGGATGCACCTCTGCAAACTGATGCCCCCATGCAGGAATTTGAAGTTCAGACGGGCCAGAACGCTTGGGACATCGCAAGAGCTCTGGAAAAGGCCAGCATCATCGGTGACCGTCGGCTGTTTGCCAGCTACGTGGAAGTTGAAGGTTGGGACACCCAATTGGAAGCAGGTACGTACCAACTCAGTGCAGGCATGACAATTCGTGAATTGGCCCAAGCTTTGCAACATGGCCTGGGCTTTGGTCCTCGGCTCACAGTCAAAGAGGGTCTGCGACTAGAAGAGACGGCCGCCCAATTGGAGCTTTCCGGTCTGGACAGTAGTATCCGTTATTTGGAATTGACCCGAGGGGAGGCTTCTCTGGCTCAGTGGCAGCAGCGTTTCCCGTTCCTGCCGCGCGGGCCTTTGCTACTTTCCCTGGAAGGATATCTGTATCCCGCGAGTTATTACATGCCGCTGGAAAATGATCGCGCCAGACAGTTGGTGTCGCACCAGCTCGAGGAATTCGAAGAACAGCTAGTACCTCTGTTTCGTCAGGCGCCCAGCACAATCAATATTGATTTGCATGAAGCCGTCATTTTAGCCAGCATTGTGCAGCGGGAAGCGGCCCAAGAGGCCGAAATGCCACGTTTGGCTGGAGTATTGTTAAACCGGCTGGAAGTGGGGATGCCGCTGCAAATAGATTCAACGACGTTGTATGCCGCAGGCTATAACCCTAAGAAGCAGAGCTGGTGGCTACATGACATGAGTGATTCGGAAGTGCGGCTAATAGATAGTCCCTTTAACACCTACGTGGTAACTGGACTTCCAGCCGGACCCATTTCGACTCCTGGCCGGTCGGCTTTCTTGGCAGTGATCCGACCGGAGGAACATGATTTCCTTTTCTTCGTAGCTAAACCAGACAGCAGTGGCACACATTTTTTTGCAGAGACATACGCCGAGCATCTGGAGAATGTTGCGAGCGCCCAGGAGTGACAGAAACGGCGGACCTCATTGGCAGTTGGTTGACAGGACTGTATCAGACCCCTAAGATTCGCCTGCGGTGACCGCCAGGGAAGGTGGCGAAATGGTAGACGCAGCGGACTTAAAATCCGCCGGGTTAACACCCGTGTGGGTTCGAATCCCACCCTTCCTACTTACGGAGTTTAGAGTTTTCCTGCGAGCGGGGTCCCTGATACGCGAAGGGGATTCAGGCATAGCGGAAGGACCCAGAAGAATCTAGAATGCTTCTTGCTGGTGTGTGACAGCCGTCCGGTGGCGAAATCTGTGGGACAAAGTAGCTTTCTCGTTTTTTTTACTGACTTGAGACGGGGCTCTCAGAGGCCTCTGAGAGGCCAAAAAATGTGTGCCTGAAGCTGCTACAATGGCAATGTGGCCGTTGCGAATTGCGGCTGGTCACGAGAGTTTCCCCTCTACCTTTTGGCCGGGACCGAGAGGCAAACACTGGAACACACTTCGTTAAAGGGGAATGTGCCGTACGAAAATAGCGAGGTGTGTAATGAACTTTTTCTCTCTTGGTTTGCGGTGGCAGAGGGGCTTGGCTCTGGCACTGCTTTTGCTCGCACTGTTGAGCACCCCTGTGTTGGCCTTGGAAGAAGTGCATGTAGTCCAGCCAGGCGATACATTGGCCGGCATTGCTCGCCGGTTTGACGTCAGCATTACGCAGCTGGCAGCCTACAACGGCATTGATGACATCGACTTTGTTTATGTGGGACAGCAAGTGCTTGTGCCAACAGCGAAAGTCACTGTGGAGGCGCCCAACGACACTCATACTGTTACCCTCTTTGAATCCTTAGCCGGTATTGCTGCGGCATACGACACCACATTGCAGCAATTGCTGGTGATCAATGGACTAAGTGAAAACAGCGATATTTGGGTTGGTCAGGAACTGTTTGTACCACCAGCTCCACTGGTACCGCAACCCGTCAGCCATAGGGTCCAATTCGGGGAAACTCTTAGTTCAATAGCCCGCGCTTATGGGCTTTCCTGGCAGTATCTAGCCATTTACAATGGTCTAAAAGATGCCAGTTCAATTGAGTACGGGCAGGAACTGACTATTCCAAGGGTTAATACTGCCGGGACTCTGACAGCTCCTCCACTAACTACCCAACCAGCACCCGAATTGGTGGTTGCCCCACCGCCGATTCCCTCTCCTCAAACCTATGTCATGCGTTTGGGAGAATCAATGCATACAGTGGCCTTGAAATTCGATGTGCCCTTGGCAGACTTGCTGGAGGTCAACGGTCTGGATCTGAATACTCCCGTTTGGGCTGGCCAGAATCTGCGGCTTCCCTTGCCGACCGATGCAATGGAGCCAGCAATGCCCTACGTAGCTCCTGTTGTAGCCCCCGCTTCGATTCCGTCCATACCTGTATCCTTGGCTGCAGAATCCGTAATAGAGCCTGTGACGCTGCCACCGACGGTTCAATTGCAGGGCTTGCAGCCTCTGCCTCCCACTAGTTTCTTGCATGTCGTTAAGTCTGGTGAGAGTCTCTCCTTTATCGCCGAAAAGTATGGTACCAAAGCAAGCAGACTCGCAAATTTCAATTCGCTGTCGTCCTTGAACGTGGTCAAAACCGGGCAGCACCTGCAAATTCCAGTAGCATTGGCGACTGAATCGGATTTCTTGGGCAAGCGTTGGGTGGAAATTGATCTGTCCCAGCAGACCTTGACGGCTTGGGATGGTGGCGAATTGTTCCTGCAGACCCGCATTAGCAGTGGCCTGGCCAATACCCCGACCCCAGTGGGTCTATTCCGCGTCTGGCATATGAATCCCTCCCAGACCATGAGCGGCCCTGGTTATTCCCTCGATAACGTGAAGTTCAACATGTACTTCTTCAGCGGGTACGCTATGCATGGAGCATATTGGCACAATAATTTTGGTAATCCCATGTCACACGGTTGTGTGAACATGCGAGAACAAGATGCCGAAGTTCTCTACAGTTTCGCCTCTCTGGGCATGGAAGTCTTGGTCCATCTCTAACACACACGGTCAGGTGACCGCAAAGAACGGTAGAAGACAGGAGCGCACCTCAACAGAGGTGCGCTCCTGTTTTGCAATTGTTGACGCGGGGCCTTGTTCCAATTACAGACCCTCTGGATGACTGCTTACTCCTCTTTGGTAGCCTGCTCCTCTTTATCAGCTTCTGCTTCCTCATCTGAGCGCCGAGGGGCGAACTTCATGACCTGGAACCGTTCCCAATGAGTGCGGGTACCGTCTTCGTTCTCTTCTCCCCAGCGTTCCATCCAACGGCGGGTTGCCTGTTTTTCTCGCTCGCCGAATTGACTGGTATGGCAAAGAATGGATTCGATCTTGGTTTCAATTGCTGAGGAGACATCAACCCGAGTGTTGCCTTGATCAAAATTGGAAATGTACAACTGCTGAATCTTGTGTGGGAGAAATCCTTCATCAAGCATTTCAGGAAAGAACATGCGGTTGTCTGAAGCCGGGAAAATCGCCTCGAAGGCAACAGTACCGGCGTTCCGATGATCCGGATGATTGATGTAACCGCTACCCCCATAGAATCGCGTGGGATCCGGACAGATGATGATTTCCGGCCTGATCGTGCGGATGATCCGGGTGACCCGCTCTCTTAATGCGCGGCTGGGCGTCAGGAAACCATCTTCCTCACCCATGAACAGTACTTGCTTGACGCCGCTAGTGTCAGCGGCCTCCCTTTGTTCCTTCTGGCGCATCAATATCAGCTGGTTATGTGTGATCTCTGGATTGTGATTGCCTTTGTCCCCGTTGGTCAGGATCATGTAGTGGACATCAATGCCCTGTTGACCCATTAGGATGGCGGTGCCGCCACAGGAGATGTCCGGGTCATCGGGGTGCGCCATGATCACCAGCACGTTGCGGACGCCCTCCCAATCCGGCTCTTGCCATTCTTGCTCTTTTTTTGCCATGGTTTTTCTGTACCTGTTTGAATCAAGACCCGCAGACCGGGCCTACCGGATCTGCGGGCGGAACACTGTTTTCGACAGTGTAAGGCACTGCACCGACTAACTAGCCCAGAGCAGAATAACCAGGACCTTCTGCGAAGTACATGGCGTTCAGGTCAGTACAATACTGCTGTTCGTCAGACAGGTCTTCAGCAGGCAAAATGGCGTCTACCGGACACTCTGGGACACAGGCCCCACAATCGATACATGTAACTGGATCGATGAAAAACCAAGGCCAGTCCGCTTCCGGCTCACCGGGAATGATGCATTCAACCGGACAGACTTCAACGCAAGCCCCGTCGCGGATGCATTCATCAAAAATTACGTGGGTCATGGTGATTCCTTAGAGCATTCTCGGGAAGCGGGCCATCACATGTCCAGAGCCGAATATCCTGGCCCTTCAGTAAAGTACAGAGCGTTCAGTTCAGTGCAGTACTCCTGCTCTTCCGGCAAGTCTTCCTCTGGCAATATCGCATCCACAGGGCACTCTGGAACGCAGGCACCACAATCAATGCAGGTATCTGGGTCAATGTAAAACCAAGGCCATTCTTCTTCAGGCTCACCGGGAATAATGCACTCTACTGGACAGACCTCAACGCAGGCCCCGTCGCGGATGCAGGTGTCAAAAATCGTATGTGTCATTGCCTATTTCCTCATAACCGCGTGAGATGACTCCGCGCTGTGGGGCAACTAATCCCCACAGTTTAGTCCAGTATACAAAATACCTGAGCAAAAAGAGGATGAGTTCCACCGCGAAAACGATTGGACATTCCAGTTAGATGTGTAGGGAATGCCGCTTGCTCTTGTTACCATTGCAGCAGCTAAGGCGCAGCGCTTGGCCAGCGATCCATTTACCATCCACAGAATTGCTATGAACCCAAAGACAAACCCTTTCCGCGCCGTCTTGGCTGGTTGTGGCGGCATCAGCCGCACGTGGCTGCGCAGCATCACGCGCCGAGAAGATGTGAAAGTTGTGGGTCTGGTCGATCTCGTGCCTGAAATTATCGACGAAAGGCAAAAGGAATTTGGTCTGGAAACAGTGCCTGCGGGCTCAGATCTAAGCGCAATGATCCAGGATGTGGGGGCAGAAATCGTCTTTGACTGTACGATTCCACAGGCACATCCCATTGTCACAATTACCGCGCTGGACCTGGGTTGTCACGTACTGGGTGAAAAGCCGCTGGCTCCCTCCCTGGATGAAGCCCGGCGCATGATTGAAGCGGCGGAGTCCAATGACAGGGTCTACGCTGTGATCCAAAACCGGAGGTACCGAGACTGCATAATGCAGTATCGGGAGATGGTGCAGTCTGCAGCCGTGGGACCCCTGACTACGGTGACGGCGAATTTCTTTTTGGGTCCCCATTTCGGGGGATTTCGGGATGAAATGGAACACGTACTCCTTATCGACATGGCCATTCACACCTTCGACCAAGCTCGTTTCATTACGGGATGTGATCCGGTTTCCGTCTATTGCCGTGAGTGGAACCCAGTTGGTTCCTGGTACGCCCACGGCGCGGCAGCGTTCTGTATTTTCGAGATGACTGGCGGGGTGATATTCAGCTACAACGGCAGCTGGTGTGCTGAAGGCATGAACAATTCTTGGAATTGCGACTGGCGCTGTGTGGGCCAGCAAGGCACAGCCCTCTGGGATGGAGAGGAAGTGATGGCCGGTGAGACCGTAGTCAGCTCTGAAGGATTCTTTCGGGCCACGGCTCCCTTGCCGGTGCCCCCCGCGCCAGGATTGGAGCATGAGCTGCACGCCGGGGTGATAGACGACTTCTTGATTTCCGTACGAAACGGTACTGAGCCCCAGACCATCTGCTCCGATAACGTTAAGAGTCTTGCTATGATGCTAGGTGCGGTTGAAAGCGCGGAAACCGGTCGGCGTGTATATATTCGTATCTGAGCTGCTACAGGCAGTTTCTTCCACACATATCGAGCATTGCAGATGAATTTGGAAATCCCCCTAGGTGCTCCGCCAGTGCTGGCGCCGGGCCAGACTCCTGCCTCGTTCCACATTATGCTCAAGCCGCGCGGGGCTATCTGCAACTTGGACTGTACCTATTGTTACTTTCTGTCCAAGGAGAAACTGTACCCGGAGAGCGATTTCCGCATGTCGCCGGAGCTGCTAAAAGACTACACCCGGCAATACATTGAAGCCCAGCAAGTTCCGGAGGTGACATTCGCATGGCAGGGCGGTGAACCCACCCTGATGGGGCTGGATTACTTCAAGTTGGCGGTGGAGTACCAAGAACAATATCGCCGACCCGGGATGCGAATTCAGAATGCCCTGCAGACCAACGGTACTTTGCTGGATGATGAGTGGTGTGAATTCTTTCATGCCCATGATTTCCTGATCGGATTGAGCATGGATGGCCCGGCTGAGCTGCATGACAAATACAGGGTGGACAAGGGGGGTGCTCCGACCCACGCCAAAGTGTTGCAGGCTGCTCACCTCATGCGCCGGCACAAGGTGGAGTTCAACATTCTATGTACTGTGCACGCTGGCAATGCCGCGCACCCCTTACAGGTGTACAGGCATTTTCGAGACGAAGTTGAGACGCAATTCATGCAGTTCATCCCAATTGTGGAGAGGGACAATGGGACGGGCTATCAAGAAGGTTCCGACCTGACGGGACGGAGTGTGTCGGCCCGGCAGTACGGGGAATTCCTGATTGCCGTTTTTGAAGACTGGGTGCGGCACGACATTGGAAGAGTCTTCGTCCAGATTTTCGATGTTGCCTTGGCTGCCTGGACCGGAAACCGGCCAGGACTCTGCATCTTTGAAGAAAAGTGCGGCTCCGCATTGGCTATGGAGCACAACGGAGACCTTTTCTCTTGTGACCACTACGTAGAGCCCGGCTACCTGTTGGGCAACATTCAGGAGACTTCATTGGTGGAAATGGTCGGTTCCACCATTCAGAACCAATTTGGCAGTGACAAGAAGGACACCCTCCCCCAATACTGTTTGGACTGTGAAGTCAAGTTTGTTTGCAATGGAGGGTGCCCCAAGAATCGATTTATTGAGACCCCGGACGGGGAAGAAGGCCTGAACTACCTGTGTGCCGGGTACAGATCATTCTTCAATCATGTGCGGGAACCCATGGAAGCCATGTCCCAACTGCTGGCCCAACGACGTGCGCCGGCGGAGCTCATGGGGCTCTACGCCCAGAGAGATATGCAATCCCAGGCGACCTCTGTGCCCCGCAATGCGCCCTGTCCCTGTGGTAGCGGACGCAAGTACAAAGTGTGTTGCGGGCGTAGAAAGCAGACCCTAAGCCAAGTGCGAACGTAGCAAACTTTCTGAAATTCAGCCGAGAACACCTGGTACCCAATCTGGGTTGGGTTCCGGGTACAGCGCCGCCACGTCGGACCGCCACGCCTGCAGGCGGTGGTGGAGTTCATTGGCAAGCTGCGGTTCAGAAGGGGCAAGGTTCTGGTCTTCTGAGGGATCTGCGATCAGGTTGTAGAGTTCCAAACGACCGTCCTCGAAGAACTCTATCAATTTATAGTCACCACAGCGGATGGAAGAACCAGGTGTGCCTCCTTGATTGGCATAGTGGGGGTAGTGCCAGAAGAGCGCGTCTCGGTCCAAGGAGTCACCGCCTTGGAGGAGACCTGTCAGGTCTGTGCCGTCCAAGGTCTGGCTGCCTTTGGCTGTGTCCGTGTAACTCAAGAGAGTGGGTAACACGTCCACACTACAGATCGGCACATGACAGTCGGGACCAGGCGCTATGGTGCCGGGTTGCCAGGCAATGAAAGGCACGCGTGTGCCGCCTTCATACATCCAACCCTTGCCTTCAGCTAGAGGCGCATTGCAGGTAGGCGAACCCTCTGCCGTGGCCAGGCCCCCGTTATCCGAGGTAAAAATGACCAAAGTATCTTCAGCAATTCCTTCTGTTTGCAACGCTTGCAGGAGTCGGCCCACGTTCTCGTCCATACTCTCCACCATGGCCGCATAGACGGGATCGGACTGCAACACCCGTCGTGTTACTGGCAAATGCTTCTTGTGTTCCGCAGGAAAAGGCTCTCCCTCTACGAGTGCTTGTAGCTGATCCAGACCCATGGCTTTGGCCTTGGCGCGGTATTTATCTATTTTCTCCTGCTTGGCTTCAATGGGCGTATGCACGGTGTAATACCAGAGGTTCAGAAAAAATGGCTTTTCACCGCGGTCCCGAATCAAGGCAATCGCTTCATCTGTGAGTCGGTCGGTCAGATACTCTCCGGGCGGTCCCGAGGGCAGATTGGGGATGTTATACGGACTGAAGTAACCGTGGGGACCTGGGTACCCCATATAGCACCCGCCGACATTGACATCAAATCCGTGACGCTCCGGATAAGTATCCGCAAAGCCTAAATGCCACTTGCCCACATGCCAGGTGCTGTAGCTGTGCTGGCGCAGCAGCGTGGCAGCAGTTTCCTCCGAATGGGGCAAATAAGGCAGATAGGGTACATCCACCAGCTGGCCTCGGCAAGGATGAAAAGTCCCCCAAAAGTCGATCCAGTCGGTTAGGCCTATGCGGGCCGGATAACGGCCTGTCAGGAGGCTGGCGCGGGTTGGAGAGCATACAGGGCAGGAGGCATAGGCTTGCGTGAAACGCCGGCCCTCTCGGGCCATGCGGTCCAGGTTGGGAGTCTCGTAGAAAGAACTGCCAAAGCAGGTCAAGTCCCGCCATCCCAGGTCATCGATAAGAATGAGAACGATATTGGGCTTCGCCATATATGCCTCCTAGGTGGCGGCTGTGGTAGGGAAGGAGTTGCCCTCTCAGCGCGGCTCCCGGCTCAATTGTGGCCCGGGCCCCACTTGAAAGTGCGCAATGTCAAGGCAGCGCACACAATACCAATTATGCCAATGGCCAGCAGATTCGGCCACCATTCGGTGAAAGGGGCCCCCAGCCACAGCCGCGTAAGTCCTTCCACTACATACACCAAAGGATTGGCTGAAGTGAGATTGAATAGCCAATCCGGGAAAAGGAAGCGGGGAATCGCGGAGCCAGAAGTGAAATACAACACAAAAAAGAAGACGGAGGCAATAGCCTGAGTGGCTTGGGGAGGGAATATACCGCCTATCAGGAATCCGGCCGCGGCAAAAGAAGCGAAACATAGGACCACCCCGAAGGCAGTAAGCAGGAAGTTTCCATGGAAGGAAAGGTTAAACAGGAACCGAGCTTCGAGATAGACCACCAGCAATGAAATAGAGAAAACCAGGGCATAAACTACAATCCGCACCGCCAAAACCAAGGCTAAAGGCACTGCACTTACCTGAAGGGCCCGAAAATACTCCGTTTCTCGCTGGTAGGCCAGGAATATCGGGATTGAGTTCAGGCAAACGTTTGCCAGAATGAAACCGATGTAGCCAGGGAAGAAAAAATCCATGTAAGTGACATCGATTCCCGGAGGAATGTTTATGCCTCCTACTTCCCCCGACATGGCATCACCGCCGTAAATGCTACCCAACACGGAAAGTAAAATGATCGGGAATGCGAAAGTAAAGAAGGCTGCTGCAGGCTCGCGCACGTACTGCAACAGATCTTTGGTAAGAAGCTGCCAGACCACAGAATTACGGAACATGAAATTCGGATTTTGCTAGGAAGAGGATCGGTAAGAGCGGCCGGTGGTCATCAAATACAGGTCCTCGAGCCGCGCCGGACGCATTTCCAGAAATTCGAGACCGCACAGGGCCTTGACCTCAGCGTAAATCTGGTCAGAGTCCCCATAGGTGTGCCAGTAATCTTCCACCAGCTCGATCTGATGGACGGTGGGCAAGGCCTGTAGACTTTCTTGGGAAACCTGGGGCTGGACGGGTACCTTGACTAACACCCGCATACGTCGACTGGCCATCAGCTGGCTGGGTTTGCCTCTTACCTGTATCTGCCCGTGATCCAACAGACACAGGTCATCGCATTCTTCTTCCGCCTCATCCATATAGTGAGTGGAGAGGAGGATCGTGCCGCCTCCCCGCGTGAACTTGCGCAAGGCCTGCCACAATGTGAAACGGGCTTGCGGATCCAAGCCGCTGGTAGGTTCATCCAGAATGATAAGTTCGGGTTGGCCGGCCAGAGCCAGTGCGACGGCCAAGCGTCGCCGTTGGCCTCCGGACAGCTTTCGAGACAACACATTGCGGCTTTTCGTCAGGCCACATATTTCGAGGATTTCCTCGGCGGGAAGGGGGCTTTCACAGAAGGATCGGAACAGGTCGACTATTTCGCCGGTGCGTAGTAATCGGGGCAATACTTCGTTCTGCTGCAGGACCACTCCGACCCGCTTGAAGATGGAGCGGTCGCGGCCATCCACCGCCTGGCCCAACACCTCTATTTCGCCGGATGAAGGAGTGCGCAGTCCCTCAATGGATTCTATGAGAGTTGACTTGCCGGCACCGTTAGGCCCGACCAGACCAAAAACAGATCCGCGGGAGACTTCGAAACTGACATCCGATACGGCTCGGACCGAACCATAGGATTTACTGAAATTTCTGACTTCTATGACAGGTTCGCCCAAATCTGCCGCCTCCTGGGAAAATCCATAGCCCTGCAGTTAGAAACAACTATCGGGCTCATATAACCTAGATATATACAGATGGGGGAGAAGTAAGGTTGCAGCAACGGGCCGCCTGCGTCTTGCTGGCGGGGCCCATAACGTACCGTTTTTACCAGCGCCGGCCAGACGCCCCATCTATGAGCTTTGGACCTGACTGCTACTATACTGGATCAACGTAGCGAGAGCCTCTAATTCAAATCCACACGGCGGCTTTGTCCGCAGAGAAAGGAGCCGGTCAATGAAGGCGATTATGGTCATGTTTGATTCCCTGAATCGGCGCATGTTGCCTCCCTATGGTAGCGATTGGACTCATGCGCCCAATTTCAGCCGCCTGGCCCAGCGTACGGTTCGTTTCGACAATTGCTATGTGGGCAGCATGCCCTGTATGCCGGCGCGTCGCGAATTGCACACGGGTCGCTACAACTTTCTGCACCGCAGTTGGGGACCACTGGAACCCTTTGACGATTCGATGCCGCGCCAATTGAGAGAGGCCGGGATCCACACCCATTTATCCAGCGATCACTACCACTATTGGGAAAACGGCGGCGCGACTTATCACACCCAGTATCAAACCTGGGATTTTCACCGAGGACAGGAAGGGGACCCGTGGGTTGGCCAAGTTAAAACGCCGGAAATGCCAGCTACAGTGGCGGGCCGCGATAACGAGCTCTGGCAACAGGATTGGGTAAACCGCTCCTACATGCGGGCGGAGAGGGACCAGCCGCAGGCCAAGACCATGGCGGCCGGCCTGGAGTTCATGGAGCGCAATCACGATCAGGACAATTGGTTTCTGCAGCTGGAAACATTCGATCCGCATGAGCCCTTTTTTTCCAGTAAGCACTACAAGGACCTTTATCCGCATGACTACGATGGGGACCACTTCGACTGGCCGCCTTACCGGCGAGTGCAAGAGACGGATGAAGAGGTAGCTCACATGCGCTATCAGTACGCTGCCTTGTTGAGTATGTGCGACCGCTATCTGGGTGAGGTGCTGGATCAGATGGATCGGCTGGAGATGTGGGACGACACTTTGCTTATTGTCTGCACAGACCATGGATTCTTCCTGGGGGAACACGATTGGTGGGGCAAGCTTGTGCCGCCGTGGTACAACGAGATTGCACACACACCACTTTTCATCTGGGATCCTCGTTGTCGCCGGCAAAACGAAAGTCGGTCGCAGCTGACGCAAATGATTGATCTGGCGCCAACCTTGCTGGAATATTTTGGGGTGGCAGTGCCGGAGGATGCCCAGGGAGTGCCGTTGGCTGGCGCCCTGGACCAGAATGCTCCTACCCGTCAGGCAGCCCTTTTTGGACATCACGGCGGGCACATTAACGTTACAGATGGACGATATGTTTACATGCGCGCGCCTCAGGGTGAGGACAACGGTCCGCTTTTTGAGTACACCCTCATGCCCACGCACATGCGGGATCTCTTCGCACCGTCCGAGTTGCAGGAGATCGAATTGGCGGCGCCTTTTGCCTTCACCAAAGGTTGTGCCCTGATGCGCATTCCCACGGGGGCGTTGTCCCTAAGACGCGACCGGCCCCAGGAAACCTTGCTGTTCGACTTGGAGGAAGATCCGGATCAGATGCGGCCATTGCAGGATCCCGCTTTGGAAAGACAAATGCAGGAACTGATGGTGCAAGCCATGTTGGCGGCCGAGGCTCCGCAAGAGCAATTTGAAAGGGTTGGTCTGTCCCATTTGGTACCAGGTTGAGGTATTACAAAGGAAACCGCAATATGAGTCATCTGGCAGGGTCCTGGCCGGCCCTTATGACCCCCTGTCAGGCCGACGGTCGGCACAACCAAAAAGCCCTGAGGGCACTGGTTCGTTATTTATTGCAGAAGGTTATCGGCGGTTTCTACGTCAACGGTTCGACTGGCGAAGGCATCTACATGTCGGCAGAGGAGCGGGAGTTGGTTCTGGAAGTCTCATTGGATGAGATCGCAGGCGCGGTGCCAGTCGTAGCACACGTGGGGGCTGTGGCCGCCCCGGATGCCTTCCGCCTGGCTCGACACGCCCAAGAGGCAGGGGCTGCAGGTACAGCCAGCATAGTACCGCCCATGTATCAGACTATGGAAGCAATCACTGCCTATTACCGTCAGTTGGCCGCCTGCACCCCTGACTTGCCTTTTTTCATGTATATTTTTGGGCCGATAGTCCCTGCTTTGGAGCTAGTTCAGCAGGTGCAGGACATACCCAACTTGCTGGGAGGCAAATACACCGGGCCGGATATGTTTGATTTTGCCCGAGTGTTAGCGGCGGGTCAGCACCGGGCTGAATGGTACCTTTCTTCAGGTATGGACGAAATGTGCCTGGCTGCGGTCATGGCTGGTGCTTGTGGAAATATCGGCTCAACTCTCAACTACATGCCAGGGCCCTATGCCCGCATTCGGTTGTTGGCTGAGCAAGGGCTCTACCAAAAGGCCCAAGAGCTGCAAAACGCCGCCAATCGGGTGACTGCTGTCCTCATCGACCACGGATTCACAGGTTCCTTGTACGCAGTCATGCGGATGCTGGACATGGACAGCGGCAGTCCGCGCTTGCCCCATACCGACTTGAACCCAGAACAGGTGCAGTCGCTGCAGGCCCGCCTGAAGGAAACCTGCTTTGACGATTTGGTGACCATATAGTACTTGCATTACCTCTTCTTACGGAAAAAACCCCATGTCCCTGCCCAATATCATCTACCTACATTCTCACGATACTGGTCGTTATATCAGCCCCTATGGCTTCAAAATGCCCACGCCGCACATGCAGCAATTCGCGGAAGAGGGCGTCGTGTTTCGGCAGGCCTTCAACGCGGCCCCGACCTGCTCTCCCAGTCGCGCCGCACTCCTAACCGGCAGCAGCCCGCACAGTTGTAGACAATTGGGATTGACCAACCGCGGTTTCAATATTCAGGATCCGCACAAGCATCTGTGCCACACTTTGAAACAGGCGGGCTATTACACGGCGCTATTCGGTGTTTCCCATCTTCACAAGAACGTGGACCTGCTGGGCTATGACCAACGTGAACTGTTCGGAGTGGAGAATCGGCGCACCACTGACGCCAGTGTGGATAAGGTAATTGCCTTCCTGGAGCAGGACCACACAGTTCCCTTCTTCGCCAGCATTGGCTTCTTTGAGACGCACCGGGAATTCCCTGATCCCGATCCTGAGATCCTGAAAGCCGGTCTAGCTCCCCCTGCTCCTTTGCCGGATACTCCCGGGACGCGCCGGGATATGGCGGCCTACGCCACAATGGTACGAAACCTGGATGACCACTATGGTCGCATTTTGCAGGGACTGGCCGAAAATGACCTTGCAGAAAGCACTCTGGTCATAATGACAACGGACCATGGATTGGCCTTTCCGCTTATGAAATGCAATCTTACTGACCATGGCATGGGGGTGCTGCTCATGCTGCGTGGGCCTGGATTCAAGGGCGGACGCGAGGTGAACGGCTTGGTTTCCCAGATAGACTTGTATCCAACTCTTTGTGACTATTTGGAAATACCTCGTCCGGACTGGCTGGAGGGTCAGAGCTTGCTGCCACTGGTGGATGGTTCTAAACCTGAGGTGAACGAGGAAGTCTTCTCCGAAGTGACCTACCACGCGGCCCATGAACCTAAACGAGCGGTACGCACCCAGCGATACAAATACATCCGCCGGTATGACAAGGAAGATACGCCGCCCATGGCCAATATTGATGCCAGTGAGAGCAAGGATTTGATGTTGAACTTTGGTCTCCGTGAAAGACGGGTTGACAAGGTGCAGCTTTACGACTTGATTTGGGATCCGCACGAGGTGCACAATCTGGCTCCGGATCCGGAGCATAGTGAAGTTCTGGCCGATATGAGTGGCCGTTTGGATGCTTGGATGGTGCGGACAAACGATCCATTGCTCCAAGGCGATGTGCCGGCCCCAGAGGGGTCATACATCAACGCACATGCCCATTTGCATCCCAATGAACAGCCTAAGAAGTGACAGCGGACCTTGTGGAGGAACCCGGTTATGAACACCATCTACGTGGATCCCCGCCGACAAATTGGGGAGATCCACCCGCATCTGTTCGGCGGCTTTGCTGAGCATTTGGGACAGTGTATCTACGGTGGCATTTACGATCCCGATTCACCCATGGCAGATGCCAAGGGCCTGCGCTCCGATCTGAGAGCGGCGTTAATGGAACTGCGTATGCCCATCATGCGTTACCCCGGCGGCAACTTTGTTTCCGGATACCGTTGGCGAGATGGAATAGGACCCCGCGCTGAGCGGCCTGTCCGGTATGACTTGGCTTGGCACAGTTTGGAATCCAACCAATTCGGCACCAATGAATTTGTGGATTTCTGCCGCGAAATCGGTACGGAACCCTACCTGGTAGTGAATTGTGGCGACGGAGACATGCGCGAAGCCCATGATTGGGTGGAGTACTGCAACGGACAAGCCGGTACTGCCTTGGCCAACGAGCGCATCGCGCATGGCTGGGAACGCCCCCATGACGTGAAGTATTGGGGTATTGGCAACGAAGTGGACGGAGAATGGCAAATTGGAGCCAAGACCCCACAAGAGTACGCACGAGCCTTTAAAGAATTCGGGAAAGTCATGAAGTGGGCTGATCCCTCCATCAAACTTCTGGCCTCTGCGACCTGCCACTGGGGTTCGGACTTTGTGGAACGGGCCCAGCTGTTAGTGGAAGAGGCTCCTACTTTGCTGGACTACATGTCCATCCATTGGTACGTGGGCAACCGGGATGATGACTTTGCCAAATACATGGCCACTTCGGAACTGCTTGAGGACCGCCTGAGCTCCTATGCGGGTCTGATGCAGGCGCTGTGCCTGGCTCACAAGCTCAAGCGCATTCCGCTGGCGGTAGATGAGTGGAACGTCTGGTATCGAGCCTATGGGGATGAACAGCTGCGCGAGACCTACAACCTGGAAGATGCCTTGGTTGTAGCCATGCAACTCAATGCTTTCCTGCGCCACGCAGACACAGTCAAAATGGCCAACATTGCCCAAATAGTGAATGTAATTGCCCCCATTCTGACTTCCCCTGAAGGACTGGTGCGCCAATCTACTTTTCATCCTTTCCGTCTTTACAGTCAACTTTGTCGGGGCCGGGCTTTGGAATTGAATTGGGAAGGTGAAACCTTTGACGGAGGGGATTATCAGGGCGTGCGGGTACTGGATGTGGCCGGCAGTTTGCAGGACTCTGAGCTGGCTCTCTTTATCGTGAATCGCGGCCTGCAGAGCTCGGAAGTGGACCTGTGCCTGCAAGGAGCAGACTTGCCGGAAGTGCAGGTGCAGACAGTCAGCGGGCCGGACATCAAGTCTTTTAATACATTGGCAGAGCCGGACCTTGTGACTGTGCACGCGTCCGCGCTTCAGCCCTTGCAGACGCTGGAGTTACCACCTCATTCTGTGTCAGTGGTCACCGGCCGCCTGGTATAGAAAGCCCACAATGGCCAATTCATGTCTTCTGCTGCTTGTAAGGCAGAAAGCTTAGGTACCAAGGAGCATTCAACGGAGATGGCAACAGATACTTTGAGAGTTGGAGTTATAGGAGCCGGGGCGAACACTCGCGACCGGCATATTCCTGGGCTGCTGGCGCAGGAGAATGTGGAAGTTGTGATTGTGGCTAACCGATCCACCGAATCCGGTCAGCGTGTGGCTGACCAGTTCGGTATCCCCCAGGTAGCTTCACACTGGCGTGAAGTGGTGTCGCACCCGGATGTGGATGCGATAGTTATCGGCACCTGGCCCTACATGCATTGCGTAACCACCATCAGCGCCCTAAACGCTGGCAAACACGTCATGTGCGAAGCCCGAATGGCCATGAATGCTACCGAAGCCCGGCACATGCTGAAAGTTTCTCGTCTGCACCCGGAACTGGTCGCTCAGATTGTGCCCTCCCCTATGACTTTGGGAGTGGACAAAACCATGCAGCGGCTACTTAAGGAAGGCTCGATAGGTGATTTGCTCGCAGTCAATGTGCAGGTGGGGGGCACTTGGCTCGACGAAAACGGCCCACTGCACTGGCGACATGACATGGACCGCAGCGGTTTCAATATTATGTCCATGGGTATTTGGTACGAGGCACTGATGCGTTGGGTAGGCGTAGCCACATCGGTGGCAGCGATGGGGCAAGTGGCTGTACCTCGCCGTATGGATGGGGAGACCGGGCGTGAACATGCAATCCGGATCCCCGAACATGTAGATATTCTTGGCCAGCTGGCTTGCGGCGCACAATTGAATATGCAGGTATCTGCGGTCACAGGTTTGGCCGGGCCACCCCGAGCCGCCATCTATGGTTCGCAAGGCACACTGATGTATGAAAATGGGGCACTGCAAATGGGTACCCGCGATTCTGACTGCCTCCAGCCCGTGACCGTGCCGGAGCACGAGAAAGGGGGTTGGCGGGTCGAAGAAGAATTTGTGAATGCAGTGCGCGGGCTGGAAGAGATTACCCACACCGATTTCGCGACCGGTGTTCAATATATGGAATTCACGGAAGCTGTGACACGCAGCATGCAATCTGGCCAGTCGGTCCACTTGCCTCTCTAACCCCCTTGCAGGAAAGAAATTATGACTTCTACGTCCGGCTATCCAAATAGTCCTGTACTTTTCACCGATGTGACTGTCACAGATGCCTTCTGGCAGCCGCGCCTTGATACCAATCGCAAAGTCACCTTGCCGTACTGCTTTCAAAAGTGTGAAGAAACGAACCGTATCGCAAATTTTGACAAGGCTGCCGGCACCATGCCAGGGGCGCATGAAGGTATCTTTTTTAACGACTCGGACGTGTATAAAGTGCTGGAGGGGGCTGCCTTTGTCTTGGCTTTGGAACCTGACGCGAAGCTGGATGCCTATGTAGATGATCTGATCGCCCGCATTGGAGATGCCCAAGAAGAAGATGGATATCTCTATACCGCCCGCACTATAAATCCTGATGCCGTTTCGGCAGATGAAGAGGGGTTGACACGCTGGTCCAACTTGGCTGTTAATCACGAGCTCTACAACGTAGGTCACATGTACGAGGCGGCGGTCGCACACTTCCAGGCTACGGGCAAACGCAATCTTCTGGATATCGCCCTGCACAATGCGGAGCTGATTTGCCAAGTTTTCGGACCTGACGGCATTCACGATGTACCCGGGCATCAAGAGATTGAGTTGGGTATGGTCAAGTTGTTTCAGGTGACCGGGGAGTCGAAATACCTCGATCTGGCACATTTCTTCCTGGATCAACGCGGTCGGCATGATGTCCGTCAGCCGGTCGTGCGATTCGACAACCCGGGTTATCTGCAGGATCACTTGCCGATCACAGACCAGGTCAGCGCGGTGGGCCATGCGGTACGGGCAGGTTACATGTATGCAGGCATGACCGATGTCGCTGCTCTACGTCAGGAAGAAAACTGGATTGCCGCCTTGGAGGTCCTGTGGCAGGACGTTGTCCAAGGCAAGCTGTATCTGCACGGCGGAATTGGGGCCCGGCACGAAGGGGAGGCTTTTGGCGAACCCTATGAATTGCCCAATGACACCGCCTATGCCGAAACTTGTGCAGCGATCTCCAATGTCTATTGGAATCACCGAATGTTCCTTTTGCAGGGCAATTCGGAAGCTATAGATGTGCTGGAACTGTCACTCTACAATGGGGTGCTGTCAGGCATTTCACTGAGCGGCACCGAATTCTTCTATCCGAATCCTCTGTCCTTTGATGGTGAATGGGAGTTCAACAGAGGCACCATTGGCCGCCAACCGTGGTTCGACTGTTCCTGTTGCCCTTCCAATTTGGTGCGATTCCTGCCAGCTTTGCCGGGTTGGATCTACGCCACCGGGGCAGACCGCATCTATGTAAACCTATACGTTGGTAGCCAGACTACCCTACAGGCACCAGGGACGGAAGTCGAAGTTTCGCTGTTCCAAACCACCAACTACCCCTGGGAGGGAGAGGTGGAAATTGAACTAGGTCTGCCTACTAGCGCCCACTTTTCCATGGCCCTACGCGTTCCCGGCTGGTTACAGGAGCCTGCTCCTGGAGGTTTGTACAGTTATGCCGAAATGGCAGATACAGCATGGGAAGTTCGCTATAACGGCGAGAAAGTAAAGAGCCACATGGAAAAGGGCTATGTTGTAGTGGAAGAAACATGGCGGGACGGTGATAGGTTGTCCGTAACGTGGCCTATGCCGATCCGTCGTGTGCAATGCAGCCCCGTGGTAGAAAACAATCGTGGGCGGCAGGCCTTGATGCGCGGCCCGCTGGTCTATTGCGTTGAAGCTGCAGACAATGACCAACCCGTAGCCGATATAAAACTGACACCTGACCTTCAGCTGCAGACTGCCAACGAGGTGAATCTGCAAGATGGCATGGTTTCCATAAAGGGCCAGAGCGCAGAAGGTTCCATCACAGCTATCCCGTACCATTTGTGGGCACACCGGGACATCGGTGCCATGGCCGTGTGGTTGCCCACAACCTAACTTGAAGGCCTGACGAAGCCAAGGCTGCGGCCTGGGACTGCCGTCGCGCTTGTGCAATCTGAAAGACACGACCCTTGGCAAGCTTGGCGCGAACCGGGTTACCGTTTCTACTCGACGGGGTGGTTGCTTTCCCTTCTGGGCACCCGTATTCAGAGTACGGCGTTGGCCTGGGCAATCTATGCCCAGACCCAGGAGGCAATTTCCCTGGGGATTGCCGGGTTAGTCACTGCCTTGCCCGCCATGGTCTTCGCCTTGCCTGCCGGTTTCCTGGGAGACCGTTTCAACCGGGTACGGCTTGTCATGTTTTCGCTGGGCGGCATGACCCTTACATCCATTGGCTTGGCCTTGGCTAGTGCCTTGGAGATGCCCATTGGCGTTGTCTACGTGCTGCTTTTCCTGGATGGGACGGCCATTATGCTTGGTCGACCCGCTCGAGTGGCTCTGATGCCCATGTTGGTGCCGGATAAGGTTTTGCCCAATGCGATTACCTGGACCACCGGCATGATGCACCTTACCTCGGTGGTAGGTCCTGCTTTGGGGGGTCTCGTAATCAACATTAACCTCCAGGCGGCTTATTGGCTGGCGGCAGGCTCTTCATCCCTCTTTGCGACGCTCCTTTACTTCTTGAAAGTCAAGGTTTCCAAGCCAACAATGTCCCAGGATCTAACTTTGCACAACTTGCTGCTGGGGATCCGCTTCGTGTTTCGCACGCGTATTATCTTGGGGATGATAACTCTGGACCTGTTTGCTGTGCTTTTCGGAGGCGCAGTGTATCTGTTGCCAATTTTCGCCCAGGACATCCTGCAAGTGGGTGCGCAGGGCTTCGGCTGGCTTCGGGCTGCGCCGGCAGTGGGGGCCGTGGTTATGTCCATACTGCTACTGGTGGCACGGCCCATGGAGCGGGCCGGGGCCGCCCTCCTGATGAATGTGGCGGCTTTCGGTTTGGTGACCATCGTTTTTGGAATCTCCGAGAGCTATTGGCTTTCCTTTGTCATGCTCGCTCTAACCGGTGCCTTCGATAATGTTTCCATGGTAGTGAGAGGCACCTTGCAGCAACTGCTGACCCCCGACGAAATGCGGGGCCGAGTGTCTGCGGTGAGTTCCGTATTTGTCAGTGCCTCCAATGAATTAGGGGGCTTTGAGTCCGGGTTGGTGGCCCAATACTTCGGCCCTCTAGTA
Organism: Caldilineaceae bacterium; assembly: GCA_965221225.1. GTDB lineage: Bacteria > Chloroflexota > Anaerolineae > Caldilineales > Caldilineaceae > Bin34. The sequence goes on along the minus strand of CBDCRV010000008.1, from coordinate 999,429 downwards.
TCCGTAGTCAGCGGCGGCATTGCTTCCATGTCAGTCGTGGGTCTGGTGGCCTACGTGGCTCCTGAACTTCGCAAGATAAAGAGGTTGGCAGATGTCAGGCCAGCGCATCCGTAGTGGCGGGCACCTTGCCGTCTTCGCCAATCCCAATCTTGTTTTGCGTTGAGCGCGGTGCTGTGATATTTTGTGGATTGGGTCTGCGGTCGTGGTTGGTCACTGCCAGCGTTTGCGGCCCTGTTTGATATTTAGCAAAAAACGGACGGAAAGATTTTGACCCGCACGGTTATCTTCAGCCCAGAGGCGCCCCCTCCCGCGGGCCCTTACTCTCACGCAATCAGAACTGGGGACTTGGTATTTGTCTCAGGCCAGACCGGCACGAAGGATCCAGCTACAGGCCAGCCGCTGGAGGGTGTTGAAGCCCAGGCCAAACAGGTGTTGGCCAACTTGGCAACGGTTCTGCAAACGGCTGGACTTTCCCTCGCCAACGTGGTCAAGACCACAATTTTTCTGACTGACATAAACGACTTTGCTACCGTCAACGGTGTCTATGGCGAAGTCATGGGGGACTCTCCTCCCGCCCGCTCCACCGTAGCTGTTGCTGCTTTGCCCGGTGGGGCCGCCGTAGAAATGGAGGTCATCGCAGACGCTAGTTAGTTTTGTCCACCCCCCTCTGAACCCATGCCAGGAGTGCTTTGCAGCGCCACTTGACATGCAGGAGCGGCGGCTCTTCACCCAAACTATTAGAGCAATCGGCAATGCCGAAGTTGTCCTCTCAGAGAGCGACTTATTTGGCTTGCGAGGAGTTCAAATTCACACATCATGACCCGCCATTCCCTTTTCTTGAATCTTGACCGCTTCTGCTACTGGCAGGCCGATGGTGGGGCAGACGCTGCCGCTATCGATGAGGTTTCCAATGTGGAGCAGATCGCTGCCGTGGCTCCGGATACTGAGGAAGCCGACACTTCTTCCCTGAATTTGATGGAGGAATTGAACTGGACTGAGGATTACGACATTGTGGCCCTCAAATCCAATACAGTAGTGCCAGGGGTTGTACTCAGCAAGCGCAACCGCAGTCTCACTCTGGATATCGGCGCCAAATTCGAAGGTTCCATTGAAGGGCGGGAAGTGGAACGCCTAGGTGACTCTTTTGAACAAATTGAAGAAGGCCAGACCATTGAGCTATTTGTCCTGCGTACGGACGACAATGGTCAGCCTCGCGTCAGTATTATCCGGGCCCGCCAGGAGAAAGACTGGCTGCGTGCCGAGGAGTTGCTTGAGAGCAAGGAGATTGTCTCCAGCAAAGTCATCGACTTCAATCGTGGCGGTGTGCTAGTAGCCATGGGCCTAATCCGCGGTTTCATTCCCGCCAGCCATTTGAGCCTAGAAAGCCAGATGGAACAGGTCAAGAGCGACGATCCGGCTGAGAGATTCCAACCACTGATTGGGCGTACGCTGCAGGTCAAAGTGATAGACATTGAGCGCAAACGCAATCGTCTCATATTGTCTGAAAAGGAAGCCATGCGCGAGATTCGCAATCAGCGCAAGGATGCCATCCTGGAAGAACTGGAAGTGGGCGAAGTTCGGGACGGCGTGGTTTCCAGTCTGGCCGACTTTGGCGCCTTCGTAAATATTGGCGGAGCCGACGGCCTGATCCATGTCAGCGAACTCAGTTGGTCCATGGTTAACCACCCCTCTGAGGTGCTGAATGTAGGCGAGAAAGTACAGATTAAGGTTATTTCGGTTGAGAAAGAGCGCAAACGCATCGGCCTGAGCCTGCGTCAGCTGCAGCCCCGGCCTTGGGATACCTTGGCCGAACGTTACAACGAAGGGGATTTGGTCCGCGCGGTTATCACTCGAATCAAAGACTTCGGCGCATTTGCCCGTCTAGTGGGCGAACCTGTGGAAGGTCTGATACATATAAGCGAAATGAGCCACGAGCACGTAGAGCGGTCTGACCAAGTTGTCACGGTTGGCGAAGAGTATGAGGTGAAGATAATTCGTCTGGACACCCAGCGCAGGCGCATGGGTCTATCAATCAAACAGGCAGACTTGGACTGGGCACTGGCTCCAGAGGAAGAAGACTTGGAAATTGAAGCCCCATTGGCAGAAGTAGTGCCGGAGATTGAATCTGTAGCAAGTGAAGCGGTGGAAGAAGCAGTGGAAACAACCGCACCTATCGCAGCAGTGGAACCTAAAGATGCTGATGCAGAGACAGTTGTCCCTGCGGAAGCCCAAGTTGAAGCAGCTGCTCCCGCGGTCGCAGAGGTTGAGGCAGCCGCGCCTGCAAATGCAGAAGTTGGAGCAGTCTCTCAATCTGAAGCAGCTTCTGAGGCCCAGGAACCCCAGCAGGATCCAGATGCTACAAAGGCTTGAGGCAATCCCAAAGCTCGCAGCCTCTACGAAATGAAAAGAGGCAGGAATTTCCTGCCTCTTTTGATTCCCGACCTTATTAGGTAAGAAACCTTATACAAACTGAGGATGGCCTGGATATGACAAGAGCGATCTCCGGCCTTCCAACTTCTGCAAACAGCTAGCGCTGGCGGGAATCGGACCCCCGACTTTCAACCCGGTAATGTCCAAACGCTAGCACCCATCTTCAGCCCTGCCTGGGCAATAATCTCGTTAGTCTGCGAGTCTCTAAGGTCCCTTGGATCAGTGGCTGAGAATTGCAGGGCGCACATTTATAGAGGGCGCGGTCAACGGAGAGGCCTTCGACTTCCAACCTATATTAGAGAAAGGGCCGCAGTTGTAAAGAAAGGAATTACGGTCCGGAAATGTTTTCTGGTTAGTCGGTTGCCTTAGGCAAGACTGGCGATCGTGACAAGGAAAGGATCTGGAGTTCTGGCTCGAGCATCAGCCGAATATACGATGACCCTCCAGAATCCTTAAGGGCGGGAGTCAGCTGTTCCCCAGCAGGTTCAGCGCCATGTTCCGGGAATCGCATACCGGGATAACCTGATCAAGACCGCTAACTGACATAACCTCACGTACCGGACCCGAGAGTGTACAAATGGCAAACTTCCGTTCCGTATGTTGAAATTTCTTCGCAGTGGCCAAAATGACTCTGAGGCCCGCACTACTGATATGGGAAAGATTTTCAAGATCCAAAATCAGAGCGGGCTCTCCTTCAGTGATGCCCGAGGCCAAGAGCTGCTGAAACTCGCTGGCATTGCCACTGTTGATGCGGCCTTTGGTTAATCCAATCAAGATATCGTTCTTCCACTCCCATTCAACGTTAATTGCCACTGTATCGACCTCCTCTAACAACGGAAGAAACTGTGGAAGTTCGGTTGCTTCTAACGGGTTCGCTTAAAGTCTATAGAGTTGCTTTAAGGCAATGAACCGCAGTAGCTCTTGATTTCGCAAGCGGTACAACACTTTACATACCTCAAAATTCATGCTAACACATGACATAAGAGGCCAAAAAACTAATTTTCGCGACACTTAACGCAAGAGCAATATAAGTTTGGTCCCGTCCCTGTCGCAGATTCGAGGAGTTAAAATCGTCTGGCCTAGCCTAAAGCTTGGCCCCTTCTACTACTCAATATCTGAATGCAATTCCTGGGCGCCTGCCCAATCCCTTTACCGGCTGCTTTTTACTGAGAGAACCGTAGCGACAAAGTAAAGGCGAGCGGCAATTACAGCCCGAACTTATGGGCAATGGGGCAGTCAAATTTAGGAATTGCCCGTACACCTAACCGTTCAATACCAGGTGTATGAAGGGTCAATCATGAGGCGTTCAGGTGTCTCACTGGGAATATGGTACGTCCCTATTACCCGAGGAGCACGTGACTTTGTTCAATAAGAATTATCGCTTGCATTTGCTTGAGGGAGACGTGGCCTCCTTCACTAAACACTGGAGGCCGTGCAGTAACATTTCCGAGATCGACACGAGGTAGATGCTTGCCGCTGCCGTCTTCCCACCTTTGAAATTTGGACGGCCAAGTGCGATGGGTGGGAGAGAAGGTGCATCACAGGCCGGCTGGTTCTGTGGAAGCTTCCTATAATTATAATAATGTGCAATGCCCATAGCGAAGTGAAGGAACCAAGGGGAAGGAATCCTCAGCTCTAGTTTGCGAGCACCAACAGCCACTTTGACGTTCCTCTCCCATCTCTGGGATTGACGAAATTCGTCTAGTTTTGGCTGGCTCGTAAAGGAGTTCCAGTTTCAAGGGTAAGTTAGACATAAAAGCAAGAAGAGCCATGTGACTAACATGTTTACATATGTTGCCTAAATGAACTGAAGGCAACTTTTTCTTACACAAATCTAAATCGATGTTTCGACGACATTCCGTTGCCTTCCATGACCAGCCACCTGATCGCGGTTCTGACATTGCGCATTCCAGAAATGATCGTGGCAGAAACAGCCCCGAGTTTCATTGGCCTGGGTTTGCAGGCACCGGTTGTAAGCTGGGGGGTCCTACTGGCGGATATACAGAACATTCGGACTGTAGATAGCGCTCCGTGGCTGTTTTCCACAGGTATCTGCATCATTGTAGTCGTCCTTTGCTTCTACTTTATGGGAGATGGACTACGTGATGCAGCAGATCCGTATGCGCATTGAAATTCACAGAATTGCTTTGGACAGAGGCAGCTCTGTAGGGGTACCTCCTCCGAAAGCTAAGACTTTGGCAATAGATTCGGCAGGGGAATTAGCAAAGAGACGTCGGATTGTCCTGCATGGACAGCATCTTTTCGTTCCCGAAGTATGGTTGATTGGAGGATCTGGGTCCCGCTCCTAAGTGTGGCCTTAGCGAATAGGGGCAAGCAGGTGAGCGTCCCCAAAATCCTCCACTGCACACGCAAGAAACACTTCAGTGCTGGGAACGGTTCTAGCCTGGCGTCCCATTCCGTTTTGATAGCACCCATCACAGTTTCCATTTCTATTGTCCCCAAGTATCGCTGGGCATTTGCCACTTCCTGAACAGGAGCATTTCAGAGGCATGACCTTTGCCTGCCTTGGTCTTCTTGGCCCAGACTTCGCTCTCTCCTCTGGTGGCGGTCTTAGGGACAGGTGAATTTGGGGACAAGCTCTGTTTCACGGTTCTATTGCGGAATAATGGGACCGCGCGAGAGTTCCTACCTTAAGGAGGTCAAGGTCGGGAACCACAGGGAATGTACCCTCGCAGCCCCAGTGGCGTGTTAAACCGGGTTCTTGACTAGCCTGCTACTCTTCTATCTCTTTCCGCTTGTCCCTGAGGTCCCAGAACTGCTGGCTGCAACTCTGGCGTACGGGTGCTCGGCGCATGGTTACTGTCCGGAGCCGCTAAAACCATGGCTAATGGCCAAAAATGACGTGACTTTGAGGGACTAAGATTCTCTAGAAGTGTCAAAGGCGGTTGACAAAGATTCCCGCTGTTCGTACAATTCAGGTATCTCTAGTGGGGGTGTGAATGGGCCGGGTCTTCTTGGTTTTACGCCCAGGGAGGTTCCTCAGTCCCCTGTCAGGTCTCCGGCCGTTGTGGCGCAGGTTGGCCTCTACAGAATGCCCGTGGCAGTGTATTGAACGGGCCCCTGTCACTCACCTGGAAGCTTGTCGGAGAAGCTCTGCAGGCCAGAGTAAAGAAGGTAGTTGCCGGCTGAATTTTAGCGGGGATAGCCTCAAGTGAGTAGGATGCAAGAGATGCCTGATCGAGATCCATTCAAAGCTTTCACCCAGAATGCACGCCGGGTCATGTCGTTGGCCCATGAAGAGGCGATGCGCCTGAACCATGCCTATGTCGGCACGGAACACTTTTTGCTGGGCCTGGTTAGGGTCGAAAAGGGTTCAGCGGTGCAGGTGCTGCGCAAGATGGGCATTGAGCCGAAGCATGTCATTGCCGCTGTGGAACATAAGGTAGGCCGCGGTGAACGCCCTCCTGCCAGCAAGCCCAAACTGGCGCCACGTTTGCGGCAAGTCATTGAACTGGCTTTCGACCAGGCCAAGAAGCTGAAACACAACAAGATACGCGTTGCGCATTTGATGCTGGGTCTGCTGAATGAAATCGACAGCGTAGCAGTACGGGTATTGGTGGATCTGGGAGTGAAAGTGGAGGACCTGCGCCGGGAGACCAAGATTGTTCTGGCCCAACCTACACGTACTTCTGGCAAGACCAAGGAAAGCGACAGCCAGACGCCTGTCACAGATCAGCTCGGCATCGATTTAACTCAAGCCGCCAGTCAGGGCAAGTTGGACCCAGTAGTCGGTCGCCAGAACGAAATTGAGCGGGTCATCCAGATCCTGAATCGGCGCACCAAGAACAATCCGGCGCTGATTGGGGAACCGGGAGTAGGTAAGACAGCCATCGTCGAAGGACTGGCCCAGCGCATAACGGAAGGCGATGTTCCGGAGAACTTGCTCGACCAACGGCTTATCATGCTGGATGTCGGGAGCCTTGTGGCGGGCACGATGTACCGGGGTCAATTCGAGGATCGGCTCAAGAAAGTTATTGCCGAGCTGTCGCGCACCAAGTCCATTCTCTTCATTGACGAGGTGCACATGCTGGTGGGTGCCGGGGCTGCAGGTGGCAGCATGGATGCAGCCAATATCCTTAAACCTGCTTTGGCGCGAGGCCAACTTCAGGTTGTAGGGGCTACTACTTACGATGAATACAAGCAATACATCGAAGAGGATGCTGCCCTGGATCGAAGATTTCAGCCGGTGCGGGTGGAGGAGCCCACGGTGGAAGAAACGATCGCCATCCTGCAGGGCCTGAAGAATCGCTATGAGGATCATCACAGGCTGGTTATTACCGATGAAGCTGTGAACTCTGCGGCACAACTGGCCGTGCGCTACGTTCACGATCGTTTCCTGCCTGACAAGGCTATTGATTTAATCGACGAGGCTGGTAGCCGGGTGCGAATGTACAAGTCTTCCTCCAGATCCTTGCAGGAGACGTATAAGAGCCTCAAGGAAGTGAGAAGACAACACGAAGAGGCCCAGGCGGAAAAGCGGCACGAAGACGCCCACGACCTGCAGCTACGACAGACGGAACTGGAAAACCAGCTGGCAGAAGTACGGGCCAATCGCAATGAGGTATCCAATCTGCCCCAGGTGACATCGGCGGATATTGAAGAAATAGTGGCCATGACCACCGGCATTCCCGTGAATCGCATTGCGGGAGAAGAGAAAGAAAGGTTGCTGGGCATGGAGGAATACCTCCGGTCCCAGATTGTGGGTCAAGACGAACCGATCACTTTCCTGTGCAAGGCCATCCGCCGAGCTCGCACGGGGCTCAAGGATCCAAAGCGCCCCATTGGCAGTTTCCTGCTGCTTGGTCCCACGGGTGTGGGTAAGACCTATCTGGCCCAGAAGCTGGCGGAATATCTCTTTGGCAGTGAAGACAGTCTCATTCGATTGGACATGAGCGAATACATGGACCGCTTTACGGCCAGTCGCCTTATCGGTTCACCCCCGGGATATGTGGGATATGGCGAAGGTGGCCAACTGACGGAGGCCATTCGGCGGCGTCCCTTTAGCGTAGTACTGCTGGATGAAATTGAAAAGGCCCACTACGATGTCTTCAATCTGCTGTTGCAGATAATGGAAGATGGTACTCTGACCGACTCTAAGGGCCGAAACGTTACGTTCCGTAATGCCGTGATTGTCATGACCGGCAACGTCGCGGCCGACTTGATCACCGGTGGCAGACGGCTTGGTTTTGACCGGAATTCGGAAGGGGACGAGCGAGCAGAACAGGAATACCGGACCATGAAGGCTCAGGTGATGGAACAGGTCAAGAAGGTATTCAGGCCTGAGTTCATTAACCGTCTGGACGGCTGTCAGGTCTTCCGCAACGTTACTCGTTCCGAGATCAAGGAGATTGTGGAACTGGAGCTTAAGACCCTGCGGTCACAGTTGGCGGAGCGCGACATGACTTTGGTTCTGACCGAAGCCGCCAGCGATGAGCTGGCCGAACAGGGCTACAGCCGAGAATACGGCGTGAGACCGCTGCGACGCGTGATCCAAGAGCAGTTGCAGGACAATTTGAGTGATGCTCTGCTGCGGGATCAATTCATTGATGGCGACGCTATCCAAGTGGATTTCCGCCCCATTGTGTCCGAAGACGATGCCTTGGAAAGTCAGTTCATTCTCGAACATGCCGAGTCGGACGACGACGAAACAGAGGATGTGCAGGCATTGGAGACTGAGGAACAGTCTTTGCCTTTCTAACTTGCAGGTCGGCCCTTGATGTAGGCTGCTCTCTGCAACCTATGCTATTTTGAAGCGTAAGTATGTTTGCGCGCCCTGGCGTTTGGAATTCCCCTGCAAAAAGGAAAGCGTAGTTGCATGTCTGAAAAAGTTGGCTTTGTTGGACTGGGTATCATGGGGCGCGGCATGGCCGCGAACCTGTTGAAGAAGGGATTCGAGGTGCAGGTCTGGAACCGTACGGCATCCCGCATGGATGATTTGGTTGCACAGGGGGCGACGGCAGGCAATAGCCCTAAAGGCGTGGCGGAAGCATGTCCCGTGGTCTTCGTGTGTGTTAGCGACACTCCCGATGTGGAGGCCGTAGTACTGGGTCCTGAAGGTATCAGCGATGGCGTAGGCAAAAATTCTCTAGTAGTGGACTGCAGCACCATCAGCCCGCAAGTGACCGTGGACATTGCAGCCCAGCTGGAAAAGAAAGGCGCATACATGTTGGATGCGCCTATTAGCGGTGGTAGTGAAGGAGCCGCCAAAGGTACCCTCAGCATCATGGTTGGCGGGGACGCGACCCAGTTCGAAAGAGCCCGGCTGTACTTTGAAGCTATGGGTACAACTATCACTCATGTCGGGGGGCAGGGCGCAGGCCAGATTGTAAAGCTTGTCAATCAAATTCTGGTGGTCGGTAACTGCGTGGCCATGTGCGAAGCCTTGCTCTTTGCTCAGGCTGGGGGGGTCGACCTACAGAAGACTTTCGATGCCATTAGCCAAGGTGCGGCGGGCAGTTGGATGTTTACAAATCGGGCCCCGCAGATCATGGCTCGTGACTGGACTCCGGGCTTTACGACTGGGTTGCAGCAAAAGGACCTGCGTTTGGTGTTGGCAGCCGCTGACAAGGTTGGTGTGCCTTTGCCCATAACAGCTCAGGTCTTCAATATGTACAGGACTTTGGAAGCCCAAGGACTTTCTGAGGAGGGCAACCACAATCTGGTGAAAGCGCTGGAGAATCTGGCGGGGTTTGAGGTCAAAGCCTAGTTGGAGTGGAGGCAAGACAAGCCTCTGAGCTATGACCGCTGGCCCTGGTTTCAAATTTAGTCTGGTCAGTTACCCATTAGAGTCCTCGGTGACCTGTGTATGCTGGCGGGATTGTCCAGAGGTGAGGTTCCAAATCGGTTCTGTCCCACCTGTAAATGGTCCGTATGAATGCCCCAGTTCCTAGGCCTGCAACTGTGGTATGTCGGTTGGAATTGGGCGACTTGCTCGATGTGGCCGAATCGTATCCGAAGGTAAGAAACGTGCAATGGGAAGAGTAGTCGCGATTATTGTGGTCCTCCTGATTGTGGCTGGGGGGGCCGTGGTGGCATTGCAGATGCAGGGCATTGTGTCACTGCCGGTGCTGGACGAGGTGCTGCCAGATATGAACAAGGATAGAGAAGAACCAGCTTTTGAATCCATTGACTTGGCGCGCGGTACCATTGCCAGTACCGTAAGTGCGACAGGCAATATTGAGCCGGAAGCCGAGATTTCTTTGTCATTTGACACGGCAGGCCGGGTGACTCATGTACTAGTCGCAGAGGGTCAGTCGGTGCGGCACGGCCAATTGCTAGCGGAGCTGGACGTGGACGCCTATCTGCTGGCCCGGGATGAGGCTTTAGTAACGCAGAAGATCGCGCAGGCACAACTCAATAAGTTGCTGGAGCCAGCGGATCCCAGCGAGATCAATCTGGCCCAGGCCAGAGTTGGCGTAGCCCAGGCTTCCATCGCCACTGCCCAATCCAATTTGAATGCGCGTCAAGTTGAATATGATGCATTGGTAGGGGGGCTTTCGGCTTCAGATCGGGCCTCGTTACGGGCGGAAGTTGCACAAGCCCAGGCCAGTGTGGATGAGTCACGTTCCAACCTGGAGACAGTTGAGGATCAGTACAGGGTTACCGACGCTGAAGTAGATGCAGCCCAAGCCCGCCTGTCTCAGGCAATCAGCGTGTTTAATGCGGCCCAAGCGCGTCTTAATTCCGCTTTGGATCCACCGACAGCCGCAGAAATTGCGGGGGCTCAGCATCTGATTGCCCAAGGACAAGAAGCCTTGCAACAGGCCAACGCCACATTGATTGAGTACCAGAATCAGTTAGCTGATCTGCAGGCAGGAGTTGACGTAGAAGACATAGATATCGCCCGCTCGGAGTTGGAGAGGGCCCGCATTTCCTACGAATTGGCCCTGCTGAATATTGATAACGCGCGACTGCTGGCTCCTCGGGATGGAGTGCTCAGTTCTGTGAATGTACGGGTTGGTGAACTCTTTACTGGAAACACCACAGCCATGGTGTTGGCAGATCTACAGAGTTATCACATGACGGTGCAAGTGGATGAAATTGACGTACGCCAAGTGCAAATGGGCCAAGGTGTGAGCCTGATTATGGATGCACTGCCGGACAGCCAGTTGACCGGCCGAGTTACCTCCATTTCGCCTACGGCGAATGAGGTTGGTTCTACGATTACCTATGAAGTAGAAATTGTGCCGGATCCCACGGATGCCCCATTGCGGGAAGGTATGAGTGCTACGGCCATCATTACTACGGCCCAGGTGGACAATGTGTTGCTTATCCCCAACCGCTACGTACGTTTCGACCGGGACAAGAATAAGTACTTCGTCTTCAAAGTGCTCAACGACGAGCCGGTGCTGGCCGAAATAAAGATCGGGCTGCGCAATGAGCGGGAAAGTCAAATTATGGCTGGACTGACCGACACGGACCAAGTGGCTCTGCTGAATGTGGATCGTGAACGCGAGTTGATGTCTGCCATCTTTGGAGGCTAGGCATACGAACATGAGCAACCATAAATCTGCGCCTCAGCGACCAGAAAGTGGCTCGGCGGGCAAGAACGGGAAAATCCTGGTAGACATTCGGGGCATAACCAAGGAATTCAAACTGGGCGAAGTTACTGTCAAAGCCTTGCGGGGCGTGGACCTGCAAATCCAGGAAGGTAGCTTCATGTCTATCATGGGCCCTAGCGGTAGCGGAAAGTCCACGCTCATGAACATTCTGGGGTGCTTGGATGTGCCTACCTCGGGTTCCTATTTCCTGGATGGCGAGGATGTCAGCTCTATGGGGGAAAGACGATTGGCCAACGTGCGCTGTCGCCGCATCGGATTCGTCTTTCAGTCCTTTAATCTGCTCCCGCGCACGGACGCTTTGGCCAACGTGGAATTGCCCCTAGTGTATGCAGGCGTGGGTCTCCGCCAGCGGCGAGAGAAAGCCCGTCACGCTCTGGAGCTTGTAGATCTGGCGGATCGGATGCACCACAAACCCAATGAGCTCTCAGGCGGCCAGCAACAGCGAGTGGCGATAGCCCGATCTTTGGTCAATGACCCTTCCATCATTCTGGCGGACGAACCCACTGGCAACCTCGATACTATGACCAGCATCGAGATTATGAAACTCTTCACTCGCTTGAACCAGGAACAGAAGCTGACGGTGATTTTCGTAACTCACGATCCGGAGACCACCGAGCACACCCGCCGGACAGTGCATTTGCGCGACGGGCTGATCGAGCGAATTGAAGATACCCAGCCACGGTCTTGGGATGGACTTCAACCTACGCCGGTCGATGTTCCCCCTGCGATGGAATCTCCCGTACCCGCCGAACCCCTGACCACCTAGAAACCATGTTGATTGGTGCCGCCATCCGTATCGCACTGCGGGCTTTGGCCATCAACAAAGTGCGAACTATGCTGACGATGCTGGGCATCACCATTGGGGTCTTTGCCGTGGTGCTGCTGGTATCAGCCGGCCGCGGCGTGGAACGATACGTTGTGGAGTTGTTTACAGCTGCCGGCACTAACGTCGTGGCCGTAATTCCGGGCCAATTGGCGGAAGGCGGCACCGGGGGCGAATTGACAGAGGCTGATGCCCGCCTGATCAATGATCCTTTCTTGATTGACAATGTAGAAGATGTTGTGTCCGAAATTATTTCTGGAGTGTACGCCACGCGCGGCCCCAAGAGCTTGAACGTGCAAATGATGGGCGCGTGGCCCAATCACCCCAATGTACGAGGTTGGAAGCATGACACAGGCAACTGGATTTCCCAAGCAGATATAGACAATCGGGCGCGCGTAGCCTTGATTGGTAAAGGCACTTTCGAGCGACTATGGGAGGCCGGGGAATATCCTATTGGATCCACTATCAAGCTGGATAACAAATCCTTTGAAGTAATAGGCGTCATGCAGGAAATGAGTGCTGGTTTCTTAGGGGATTTCAATGACAGCGTTTTCATTCCTTTTACGACTATGCAAGACCGCATGATTAGGAACAAAACAGTATCTGGCGAATACAAGGTAGATGTGGTCGTAGTGAAAGTCAACTCCGAAGAAAACATGGGGGGCGTTCAGACCCAGATTGAGGAGCTGCTGCGGGAGAAACATCGCATCAAGTACTTTGAAGAGGATGACTTTTCGGTAATCAGCATGGCGGATTTTCTGAGCATCTTCAGGAATGTAACCAATGCCCTGACTATATTTCTGGGATTAGTATCGGCTATCAGCCTCATAGTAGGCGGCGTGGGCATCATGAATATCATGCTCGTGAGTGTGACTGAGCGGACGAAAGAAATTGGACTACGCAAAGCGATCGGGGCTCGGCCCAGCACGATTCTGTCTCAGTTCATTGTGGAGGCTCTGGCCATTTCCTTGCTGGGAGGTTTGGTTGGCGTAGGTTTGGCCTCGATGGCAGTTGTAGGCATAAACAGCGCGGGAGCAGGCCTTTCAGTGCAGGTAGGGTTCAACGCGGTGGTTTTGGGAGTAGGTTTCTGCGCTGTAGTGGGCCTGCTTTTTGGTTTTTATCCGGCCCTGCGAGCCAGCCGCCTCAAGCCCATTGATGCCCTGCGTTACCAATAACCCGGGAGTTCCGATGTTTCGCCCCAGAAAATTCTGGGCAGCCTGTACATCAACCGCGGGACAGGTTGGCGCCTTAACACTGTTGGCTCTGGGCATGGCAGCCTGTGGAGGAGGTCCCAACAGGGCAGAAGCCACAGCACTGCCTCCTGTGGATGTACCGGTCCAACCTACAGTGGTGTTTCCTACTCTAGTGCCCATAGAGCCTGGACCCACTTTGACTCCCACTCCAGAGCAACCAGTTGAGGGGACGTTACAGGTCGACAACCAAGCTCAGGTATTGGCCCCGATCACAAAGGGCACAGTAAATTCGGAAGGTTTGAGGTTTCGGAATGCCCCAGACACCAGCACTGGCGCCATTTTGGCCGAGCTGAGTTTGAATACCACTTTGTATGTGTTCGGACGCAACGCAGAGAGCAATTGGCTGAACGTAGCCAGGGATCCCTCTAGGGAAAGGGGTTGGGTTTTCGCTGCTTATGTAAGTCTAGATCGGCCTGTAGAACAACTTCCAGAAGTGAGTGTGTCTGAAGCTGGACCGCCATTGCAGGAAGCAAGGCCCACAATAGACACCAGATTGTCCCCTTTAGTAACTCAATTCTTCATTGAAGCCGTGGCTGTGCCGCTGCAGGAGATTGAACTAAGAGACTCGCCTAACGGGACCACTCTAGCCAGCGTGCCGGAAGGGGAATATGTGACAGCAATGGCCCGCTCCATAGATGGGTTGTGGCTGGCCGTGTATACCAACGCTTTGAGGTACCAAGACAGAGTGTATGGTTGGGTAGCCAGTAGCGACGTGAAGCTTTACGGCGGGGATGACCTGCCCAGTACGGACTCCAACGCTCCATGGCTAGATCTGCCTGGTTGAGTTAGCTAGGAGCTACTTTGGTAATGCCTGAGCTGGCCATCTGGAGATTGGGCATCCTATGATTCAATTGTCTGTGATACGATCCGCCTACCCTAAGACAACCACCCTAGGTGAGGAGAAATTCAATGCTTTCGCAAGAGCAGAAAGACTTTTATCAGGAAAACGGCTATCTGCGCCTTCCCGAAGTTTTCACGGCTGCTGAGACCGCCGACCTATCCGCTGAAATGGATAGGCTAGTTGAAGACTGGGCGTTTACAAGCCCCGGATGGTCAGGTCCGTGGCGCAATGCCTATATGGATCCGGATACCGAAAAGAAATCAAAGCTGACGGCCATGCACGACTTGCATTACTACTCCGATGCATGGATGCGCGCTGTCACCAACGCCAGACTAACAGGGGCAATTGCCGACCTGATTGGACCTAATGTGGAACTGCACCACTCCACGTTGCACATCAAACCACCGCAGACTGGCCATCCCTTCCCCATGCACCAAGACAACCCCTTTTACCGACACGTGAATGGGCGCTTTATAGACACGCTTGTACATCTGGATGACACCCACCACGAAAATGGTGAAATTCGTTTTTTGACTGGTTCGCACAAGAACGGCTACCTGGAACACATTACTGAGTTGGAAGACGGAACAGCCTGTACTCCGCATCTTCCTACCGACGACTATCACTTGGAAGATACCGTCCCGGTGCCAGCCAAGGCCGGCGATGTAGTACTCTTCTGCATCAATACTGTGCATGGGTCCTATATCAACCAGACAAAGAACCCCCGCCGCTTGGTACGGATTGGTTATAGGGATCCAGAAAACGAGCAGCTGGCAGGCCAGAGCGTTGGACGCCCGAATCTGATGGTACATGGATACCGACTACGTCAGGAAGGCATGGAATTGCTTTCTATCGCGGGACCCGCCACACAGAACACCGGCGTGATTGCTGAATAGGCAACGCAAGATGAAAGTAAGAGCGGAGAGGAATTAGGTCTAGTCATCACTTCGCACTCAAGCCCCTAGCTCAGCTAGGGGCTTTTCTTTGTAATTCCCCTGGAAAGCTGGACTAAAAGCGGTCTTTCAGTCCATTTCAGAGTGTTAAACTGTCGCTGGAAGCGCCTAGGTTAATAGCGCACGGGACCGCTGTGAACAAGCAAGACGCCGAGAGTTTCGCCAAAGCGATGACAGATGGAGAATTCGAGGCGTTTTTTTGGAAGAATCCAGAGAGATTAGGCAAGACATTGTCTGGAAGGCTGACGCCGATCTTCCGGTTGCGAAGAAATTTCGCACAAAGATAGATTCAGTCCCCGGCTACGCTACTACTGCTCACGGTCGACTTAATCCCTCGACCGGCAAACTGTCCTACTCGATAATTCATCAGGGCACTGGCCGAATATATGGCTTTGACTTGAATGCCGATCATGTTAATCCTGATGGTGCACGTGTAGGTGATAAGCATAAACATCGTTGGAAGGAGGACTCTAGAGACAAGGAAGCATACGTACCTGAAGACATAAAGGATTCCTGGGATCATCCTGTAGAAGTGTGGATTCAGTTTTGACCTGAGGTCAAACTAAGTCATTCGGGAAGGTTCCCCCGCCAGTAGTGCAATTGGAGTTACCGCTGTGAACGCGAATAGAGTCTGGGCGTCAGTTGGTGAATCTTTGCCGTCCCTTTTTGAGTTTTCCCCAGGTGTGAGCGAAGGCTTCCAAGTAAGGACGCCTTTTCTTTACCCCGGTGGTGGTTTTGTGGATGTTTTCGTACTTGAGCGGGAAGAAGGCTTCACAGTTACAGATTGTGGAGATGCCTTGGGGTGGCTGGCGACACAGTCTGTCAATACTAGGAAATCCCCAAGACAGCAGTTACTGATCGAGGATGTATGTCAGACCTTGGGCGTAAAACTCCAACGAAGCCAATTGATGCTCTGTGCAGTCAATTACATGGAATTGAGCGAGGCCATCATAAAGGTAGCTCAAGCGGTGGTTCGTCTTTCTGATCTGTGGTTCACTTTGCGTGGCAAGGCTTTGCAGACTACGGCAGACGAAGTGAGCGAGTATCTTTATGAAAGGCTGATTCAACATGACCGCAGAGTAATTCACCCAGGGAGATCGGGGCGGGATTGGACTGTCGACTTTCAGACTCAGATTGAGAAGCATAGAACGCTGGTATTTCTGCTAACCACAGGCTCCCGCGGGGCCGCCCGCCGCATTTCAGAGCATGTATTGGCAGGCTGCGTAGATCTGAGTCATTTGAAGAAATCCGATCCTAACTTGGAATTTGTTTCGTTGTTTGATGATACAGAAGATGTCTGGCAGGGAGAGGACTTCACCTTGGTTGAAGATTTTTCTAGAGTTGCTCGCTGGTCCAGCCCAGATGAGCTGGAACATCTGCTTAAGACGGCATGAACTACCGTTAGTTGTGCGAGCCATCTGGCAATCCTTTTGCTGGCAGTTGGAAGCTACTCCTTGAAATCACGTGCACAGAGGCGCTAGTGTATCAACCTTCTTATACTGATGGGTACAGGGACTGCAGTTTGACGCGGGCGTCGTGGGTCGTGAAGCGCCAATTCACGGGGACTCCCAGTTGGTTGCGCCGTTTCTCCCAGGCGGAGGTTTGCGTGCGCAGCGTCTCCGCGTCCGGGACCCGTTTGGCCAAGGCTTGGCGTGTGAGGGCATTGATTTCCGGGAGCCCTGTGGGCGCGGCAATATTGAGCCAGCTGGCATGCTTGGGGGTGTGGACCCACTCCAGACGGCACGCGATGCGCCGGGCCGTGGCGGCCTCATAGCGCTCGTACAGGACACCGGGTTTGTGCGTGTTGAGGTTGTCACAGACCAAGGTAATCCGCTGCGCCTGCGGAAAGTGTACGTCCACCAGGTCCTTCAGGATCTGGGCGAAATCCAGTTTGGTGCGGCGCGCAGTCACCTCCACGCGCCGCCAGCCCTCAAAGGGCGCCGTGATCATGAACAGATTGGCCGTGCCCACGCGTCGATACTCATAGTCCTGCCGGGCGGACCGACCTGGCTGTGCCGGCAAGGGCGCGCGCACTTCCTGATGCAAGACCTGGGAGACTTCGTCCACACACACCACCGGATGTTGGGGGTCCAGAGGGCGCTGGTAGGTATCCAGTACCTCTTCCATGTGGCAGACAAAATCGCTATCGGGCTCCGTCTTCAGGCACCAGCTCCGGACTTTCCAAGGCTGCAGTCGATTTTTTTTAGGGCCACGCGCACTGTCTCCCGGCCAATCGTCTCCACCACCTGCAGTTCCACCAGGCGGTCCGCCAGCAGTTGCAGCGTCCATCCCGAGGTCCCTGCCGGCGCCGGGGAGCAGGCCATCTTGATCAGCTCCGCCTCGCCGACTCCATCCAGTCTGCGCGCCCGGCGGGGATGATCCAGCGCGGGCGGCTGCAAGGCCGCGGCTAGGCCCTGGCGCGTGAAAGCACGGCGGGCCCGCTCTACCGTGGTCCTGCCCAGGGTCAGAATCTGCGCGGTATCCGTATCGGTGCGGCCCGGACCCCAGAGCCCCTCATCCACATGCAGAAAAATCTGCGCCCGGCGGCGGCGGAAGGCATGCTCTCGGCCCTGGTGCACCAGGGCTTGCAATTGGGTCCGTTCATTCTCGGTCAAAGTTACAATATGGCGTTTGGCAGACATGATATGGGAAGGTCGATGTAGGAGTACAATGTACCCCCATTATAACTCTCCAACATAAGCAGGCTGTCACACTAGGTTGCATGGGGTCCGACCTCTAGCGTTACCTGTATTTCCAGGACTAATGCAAACAACTGACAAGCAGAGATTAGCCACGTCCCGGAATACCAATAAGGCAGAACCAAAGGAGCGCACGGTAATCCTGGCTTTGATCAAAGCCCACAACCCTGTATGACGCGGGCCCTACTCGGAGGGATTCGCGCCTTTATTCTTCGGCTTTCTATGATCTGCGGCGTGTGCGGGGATGGAAAAGCCACCATCTCTAAGCCGTCGATCATTGGGAAGGCTACGAGGCTTTGGTCCCCGCAGTCTCGCTTGGCGTCCGGGACAGGTTTCCGTGGCAACGTGGCATGAGACTGTGAGGCATTCCTTTCCCAGCTGAGTTTATAGCGGCTTTTCGCTCGGATCCCGTCCTGCAAGAAGGTGGGGCGGCAAGGACTTGGGGCACAAGGCCAATTTGAATTCGCTGCATCGTCTCCTGCTGGACGCCCTTCTTAGCGATGCCGAACGTGCAGATTCCTGGGGTCCGAGCATAGAGTTGAGAATTCTTGGAGATCCAGTATTGGCAGCTAGCGCACAGATCTGGGCCCGATGGCAACAAACGACCCTCCTAAAGACCCCCGAAAGGCGATTTCCAATCTTCCGTAACTTGGAATGTCAATGGGAATTCAGCAACCCAGCCGCGCTGCCTGGCGGTTTAGGGCTGTACAGTCAATAGAGAACAGAGTAAAGGATATTAGTTCCTGTCCCCAGTTCTTGACATGGATTGATGAGCTTCCCAAACCAGCCACACATAAATCAGGGTTAGGAAAGCAACTCCCCCACACAGGAGAAACTGATTGTGCAAGTCCTGGACCATTGCCGTAGGGATTGCCCAGCTTAGGTCGATGCACTATCCATGACAGTGCAGGTTGTGTAAGGACATGAATGTCCCCACCTTTGGGATGCCAATCACATAGTCTTGCTGCACATCGTACTGGACTTTCGCCCGTTGGTCAGTGCGAGGTCGGAAGACGGAATCGATGTCCCTGTCGCGCTCTTCCTGCCCGTTGAGGGTCCCACGCTCGGGCAAGTCTTCCGGGATAGATATCGGAGCTCTTCTCGATCTTGGTTTTCAAGGGAGCGTATCTTACCAAAATCGTGGCAGGCAATTGCCAATTCACCGAGACAAATCCATCTCTCCCCTGTCTTCCCGTACGATGCAGTTGGGTATCTCTGTCTGTCTGTTCAATGATCGGGAACTGCGAATCCCCAATACCGATTGGAAATCTATGTATCCAGGAGCAAAGTTAGCAGATCTGTGTCCAAGTATTTCAATTTGGCGTTCCTGGCACAGCCCTATAATTCGACCAACCGGATTGGGATTGGTCAAGCCCCGTTCAGGAAGGAAATCGGCGCTTCAGGACCAAGGGCATTCCTCTTTTTGGGCGCAAGGTGATCAGACTTTCCTCCACGACCGGGTGCCGCGGTATATGTTGCATACACCAGGTCTGTCCCAGCGTGGCCAGCGCGATCTGAGCTTCCATCCAGGCAAAACTGTCACCGATACAGCGGCGCGGACCACCCCCAAAAGGAAAATAAGCGTAAGGCGGCAAGTTCTTACGAAATTCCGGTGTCCAGCGGTCAGGACGGAAGGCTAGGGGTTCGTCGAACCACCGAGGGTCGCGCTGAATGATGATCTGGGGGGTCACCAGCAGGGCACCGGCCGGGATAGCGAAGCCGGCCAGCTCAAAGGAATCGAAGGCCATGCGCCCCGTTGTCCAGAGAGGTGGGTACAAGCGCATGGATTCCGTAAGAATCTGATCAGTCAGGGTCAGGTGCGGCAGATCTGACAGCGTGACGGACCGATCTCCCAGCACTTCGTCGAGTTCAGCATGCCAGCGCGTCTGCCATTCAGGATGTGTGGCTAGCAGGTACCAGGTCCAGGTCAGGGCCACGGCGGTGGTTTCGTGGCCGGCCGCGAACAGGGTAATGGTCTCGTCCCGTACCTGCCTGTCGGTCATAGAAAGTTCGTCAGAATTGTCCACCTCGTCATCTGTGGTCTGTACCAGCAGGGATAGCAAGTCTTCGCCTTCCTTGTCTGACTGGCGCCGCTGTGTGATCAGGCCTGCCACAGTCTGGTCCAGAAACGCCAACTCATGCCGGAATCGGCGTGTCCGTGGCATGGGAAGTTGATGGAGCAGACGACGAATTGGGAAGATCTGGTTCTGGCGGACGGTCATATAGTGATTGCAGAAATCAAAGGCCCTGCCTATTCTTTTTATGTCCGAAGGCAAATCGAGATTAAACAGGGTTTTGACCACGATATGCAACGTGAGATCCCTCATCTCTTCGGCCATGTCCACTTCCATCCCGTCGGACCATCGCTGCTGGTGGCGGCGGGTGTATTGGATCATGGTTTCGCCATAGGTGGCAATGCGGCGATGGTGGAAGTGTGGCTGCATCAGACGGCGCTGCCGCAAGTGAAGGGCACCATCGGACGTAATCAGGCCCTCCCCCAAAAGGTATCTGAGAACTTCAACCGAACGGCCCCGTCCCACATGTCTGTGCTGGGCCACAAGGACTTCCTGGATGAGATCGGGGTGATTGACCAGATAGACCAAGGCGGGCTTGACGGAAATGGTCGCAAGGTCCCCGTACGTAGCAGCTTCCTGCATTAGACCGATCGTATCGCGCAAATAACGCCAGGACTGGCCCAAGACGGGCCACTCCGGCGGCCCGGGCGGCAAATGGTTGCGGTCCACTCTAGGATAGGGGGGATAGTCGGAGGAAGTCAAAGTCATGTTGGAACTCGCTTCTGAAGTAATGTTCCACACCCATCCGAGTCGGAATCAAGGAGGCATAAGCATTGACCCTACTACAGATTCCCTGCATTCTGCGTGAAATTGTACTGGAGGTCTTGGACCCCCAAATTCGATGTGATCTCCTTGCATGGCAACCGTCAGAAACACAGCCTCCTTGCCGATCTTTCTTGTATGGCGAAGGTCGCAAAGCTACAGTTGAATTGAATTCGTTACTGTAGACCTGACTACTCCGGAATACGCTGCCCAGATCGACGGGCATTTGCGCCCAGGCCCTAGCTCAAGCCGAGGATATCCGTATCGGGCCGAAAACCACCTATGTAATCATAGGGATGCCGCCGAACCCGCTTTTCGTCCCGTAAAGGCGCGATCGGTCATGCATATCTGGACGGTCTGAACGCGCCACACCGCCAGTAGAACGTCCAAGATCAGAAAGTTGCACCAAATGTCTCATCACAATGTACTGAATTTTGACCTGCCTAATTCCCTAAGCTTGTTGTTGAGGAACTTGAAGCCGAATGTGACCACATTGGGAGCCTGAGACTCGTCGGGTATCGTCCATCAGGCCATTTGGTTGACAGAAGGCTATTTCAGACAATAGGAGAACGGTTTGCATTCTTTGGGTCTTTCTGCGGTCTAAGTCCTGAATATCCGCAAGGATATTTATTGGCTGCTGTCGTGCGGATCTGGGACTAAAGGTCAGAAACGACGTGCTCAGAAGTTCAGGAACTTCGATTTCCGCCCTTCCGCGACTTGGAGTATGGGGGAAAAACAGCGATTTAGCCGCACGACTTGAGGTTCAAACGCAGAACAGAATGCAGAGAACAGAGTAAGAGAAGTCAATCCCCGTCCCTGGTTTCTTGAATGGTCTGATGGGCATTTCGGCTCAGCCACAACGTAAAACAAGGCCAAGACAACAATCCCCGCACACAGGGGAAACTGACAGGATACGGCGACCCTGGCACTAGCGCACTGCCTCAGGGGTCCCCGCAACCCGCACATGCGGCGCCGCCTGCAGTGGGAGCTGTTGTATGCCGATGCCGACGGCATTGATTCTTGGGGTCCGGGTCAGAAGCTGGAGGTGGAGGGCTGATTCGCCCCGCTGCTGCGCCGGGAGCGCAGGTGGTGGGTGCCCACGGGCGGGCGGGAGATGGCGCAGAAACCGCTGGTGCGGGGTTGCGGGGGACCACCTCTAAACAGGATGACCTGGTGGCATTGGTGGTTAGGGTGGTCTGTCGACAGCATGCTATTCCTGTAGCCTGGCATATCATGGGAGCGCAGGAAGGGGAGTCCTGGATTGACTAATTCTGCCGCCGGCTACGGCGATTGGCTCCTGCCGTACCGGCTACGGTGCCGATACATGTGCTCTGTGACTAGGGCTGTGCAGTCGTGACCTGTGGGCACAGATTGTGGCCTTAGGTTGGAATCCCTGTCTGCGCTTCCTGCCCCGCGTCACCATTCAGCTAGAGGGCCAGACCCAACGCGTGCCGGTGGGTACGCTGACCACGGGACCGGGCGACCTGTGGTGGGCACCGGGCGGGCCTTCCGCGACGAGCCTCTGAACAGCGCCTTGATCGTGTTGCACGCCTACGGTCAGACGTTGCGCTGGGTGCTTCTGACCGACACGCAAGTAGCGCTGACGGAGCCCACTCTGTATGCCTGCCGCAACTGGATTGAATACGGCTTCCGGGGCATGCAGACCGTAGGCCGGATGTGGCACGAAACCCGCCGACGGGGCCCTGTCCGCGTGGGCCGCCATTGGCTAGGGGCGGCCCACGCCACTTTAAGGGAAATGGTCATCAACGAATCGTGCCGGTATATTGGCTATTATTCGATAACCTCTGTTCCTCAGTTGCTGGGCCAGTGCCGTCTTGCCCGTTCCCGCTTTGGCCCGTATATGGCCTAGGCGATGCCTCTGCAGTTCTCTGAGGTATCTTTGGTGTCCAAACAGCATGGCCTAGAGGACTTTGTACCAAGTCAAGTGGGATCTAAGCGAGGCACGAAACTGGCATCCGGTACCGCCAAATGGTCATGCAGAAAACCTACCATTTCCTTGCTTTTCCACTACTGTGCCAAGTCCAGTGGAGTCCTTTTTGGGGAATGGGCACAGAGAGTCCTCAAGAAAATCACCTCTAACATCAAGAAGGTGTAGACAGGATTTCCCCATTGGCCGGGAAGGGTTGATTCATGTTGATTCTTGACATTAACTGCTATGAAAAACTAAATAGGATTTGAGACCTGCCACCACGTCTTCAAACCCGAAGGATAACAGCAGGTCATCCTGTAAACATTCAAACCTGAGGCCCGCCGTCAGTTACGCACCTGCTCCCTGGCTTCGCTCAGGGTAAATTCGTCTTCCGCAAACACCCCGGGCAGGCGGGGCACTACCCGGTCGCCATTCTTCAAATCAAACACTCCGTTATCCATTCCCACGGGCACATAAAACAGGTCATACAGGGTAATGCCCGGTTTGTCGCTGGTCGTGAATTCCTTCAGGAACAGAATGAGTTCATCCCCTCTACGCAGGGGGCTCTCGTGGTCACTCGCAACATTAATCAGTCCAAAATCCGTTCCTATCACAACAATGGACTTGGCAGTGCTGCCCATCAAGTGTTCCGTTACGGTCACATCATAGAACACGGCGGGAGAACCCCCTCCCTCGGCAATCTTGGCGGCATCCTGTGTGCCATAGTCCACTTGCCGCCCTGCAACACCGTTGACGGTACCCCGGACCACAACGTCGGAAGCTTCGGCCAGATCCGCCAGGCTTTCATAAGGGCGTTCCGATATGGAAGTGTATTGTGGCACGAAGGGCAAATAGCCGCGCGTATACCAAAAGCCCAAAATCAGGCCCGCAGCCAATAGGGCGCCAGTTACGGGCAACCATGCGACTCGTCGGAGAACCCAAGTCATAGTGTTTTCTCTATTCCATTCGGTATATCCGGTCATTTCTGGATAAAGAGAAAATTCTTAATACAGGTGTTCAACACCATATACGTCATACGAAGATGGCAAGGGAGAGCAACTAAGGCTTTTCTTCTTCATGTTCCCCAACATTGAACTGTAACAGTATCTGAGGATGACGAATGAATGTTGCCATGATTCTCCTGCCGAGGCGGGGCCATTCTGTACAAGAAAAAGGGTTTAGCATCTAAGAGTTTTTCCCCTGCTGGTTCCGAATTGGGGGCTGCAATGTTGACAATATACAGAAGTTACGCAGTTGAACGGGATTCCGGGGAAGACCAGGGTAGCACCAATCCCATTACGGAGTTTCGCAATTCGGGTAAGATAGGGGCCTACATCTTCCTTTGACCCCACATCGTAGCCCCACCAGGAATGTAAGATGAATGCCCCTCGCTGCAGCCCCGAAGACTACATCGCCTATCAGATTGCCTCGCCTGACCGATACACGTGCACGGGGGCCGCCCGCTGACAACCGGAAGCCGCGCGGGCTCCCGCCCATGATGCCTTTACGCGCCTGTGGCAGCGCCAACCCGGGGACACCGCAGAGTTGTGGCAGGAGGCCCAGCCGTGGGTGCCGTCGCAGGGCGGGGTTCTGGTGGTGGATGACACCACCCTGGACAAGCCCTATGCGAGAGAGATCGAGCTGGCGACGTGGCACTGGAGTGGCAAACCGGGCGCCCCCAGGGCGCGCGTGGTGCGGGGCATAAACTTGGTCTCCCTGGTCTGGAGCGACGGTACGGCCCGCATTCCCTGTGACTTTCGGATATACAACAAGCCGGTGGGCGGCAAAACCAAGAACGAACACTTTCGGGATATGGTTACGGCGGCGCACAGCCGTGGCGTGCGCCCCGCCTACGTGCTCTGTGACAGTTGGTACAGCGGCCTGGACCATCTGAAGCACCTGCGCAAGTTGGGGCGGTCCTGGCTGACCCGGCTCAAGTCCCACCGCCAGGTCGATCCGGACCGCAGCGGCCACGTGGCGATCCGCGCCCTTGCGATCCCGCCGCAGGGGCGACAAGTGTATCTGTGGGGTTATGGCTTTGTACGCGTGTTCCGGACCGGGGCTGACAACGGCACCGCGGAACATTAGGCCAGCAGCGATCTGGATCTGACCCCGGCCCGCCGGCAGGAGCTGGCCCATCACGCTTGGGCAATCGAGGACTACCACCGCGGCCTGAAGCAGTGGTGCGGCGTGGAACGGGCTCAGGTCCGCTCCGCCCGAGCCGAAATCGCCCACATGGGCTTCGCCCTCCGCGCGTTTCTGCGCCTGGAGTATCACCGGCTACGTACCGGCCTGAGCTGGTACGCAGCCCAGGCTGCCATCGTCCGCACCGCCGTCCGCCCATATCTCGCAAATCCGTTCTGTACCATTCCCTCAACTGCGTAACTCCTAAGACTAACGCCGCCGCCATGGCCGATTCACGACCCGGCAGGAAACCCGGCACTCTCCCCATGGCCTTCCATTACCGTGGACTAGCCAAACGGCTGGTCCTGATGGTGCTTCTAGTTGGATTCTGGTACGCCGTGCTGCCAGCGCGGAGTTACGCGTGTACCTGTCCCGAGCCCGGGTCACCTTCTTGGTCCAGGGCGACGTCGGCCGTGGTCTTCAGCGGCGAGGTAGTCGCGATACGGGAGTTTGAAAAAGGGGACGGCACCTGGCACACGATGGATCCCATGACTGTTGAGTTTATGGTCCAGACCGTCTGGAAAGGAAACCGCTACCAGGCCCGGTACATCGCCACACCCCGAAGCAGCGCCAGTAGTGGTTATACATTCATGGAGGGGATGGAGTATGTAGTCTATTCCGTGACGGTTGGAGTGTTAGTTTCTGCAGCCGGACTCGTCGGTTGTCGGAGGCCCCCCGGGATCTGGCCGCCTTGGGTCTAAGGCAGCCACCGGTTGTGGGGACCATGGCGCCTGTGCCGTTGGTGTCCGCATACCATGGGGATGAGGGCGATGGGTTATGGCCGAATGCGACGGCCCTCGCTATCCTGATGCTGATCCTGAGCGGCGCCTGGATTGGCCTGCGCAAGCGACGCGCTGATATGCAGTAAATTGGCTAGGGCCAAGACTTGCATCCTGCCTTCAAGGTCTCTGTTGCACGAGAGCTGGCCGACCTGGAGGCGGCGCAACCGGTTCCAAGAGCCTGCCCTTGGGCGCAAGAATGCTGGATGTTACGTACATGTACGGGCTTAGCGAGGAATTCGACCTCGACGAGGACTTTGGGCTCGGCTTGCTCCCCCACAGTGACAGCGATGGCACGGTCAATGTTCTGCGCCAGACGGGCGTTGAACTGCCGGACTTCGATTGAGGTTCTAAAGTTATTTGGAGCGCGTTATACAATTCTTGAGCGGGCTTGTTAATTCGACTTGAACGCCACGACATCAAGACCGAACGGCGCCGGCACTATGCGGTATCCTGGGAACCGACGCTCTGGCATCCGGACGAGGCACTTGTGCATCGGTGGGGACGCGTGGCAAGCTTCGATCGGACTGGCTACAACAAGACACTGGCCGAGCCCCGCGGCCTGCCGACGTCTCAGGCTCGGGACCATGCTCTAGGTATCATCGACAGTAAGCAACGTCGCGGCTACCAGTTCGTGCGCTGCGGACGCATGTACTGCTCATGATTACTGGCTGGGCACCGGTGCTCCACGGCTTTCAGCCACAATCTTGAACGTCACACAGACTCACTGCGGATAGACCAGATCGGTTGCCCCAGATAAGACAGCAGTGACCTCCCCCACGTAGCCCTTATTACATATTTGCCAGTGGCAAGGTGGCAAGGCACGGTCTGCCCTTCGGTTGGCTGTTGTAAGTCCACTTGGGCCAAGTCATTTGACAGTCCGGGATTGGGATGCATGGGCAGTATAAGACCCTCCTCTGGCGCATATCCCTCCTCCAGAAAGTTCCAAGGTTGCTCTTCCAGATTCGGCATGCGCCGTGGGTGGCCATCCTTCCGCGTGGTGGCAAAATCAGCCAACCGGCAGGTTTCATCAACCACGGCATAACCTTCAATGACGGCAGTATGGTACACATAGTCCCAGCTTGTCTGCACAGGCTTCCGCCCTGCCAATGGTGTCAGCAACACCGCTAGGAGCATCAGACCGGAAACCACGCTATGTCGTTGTATCCATGCAATGCGTGACTCATCATGATCATTGCTCCAAGAAATGTTAAGAGATCTATATAGGCAATAATTCTGGATGTTACAGGTTGGAATCCAGCGCTACGTGCGCATCCTCAGACCTCATTCTCCGTCCACCTCTACGCTCTGACACGTCCTTCTTGACCAGCACACTGAACTGGTCCGGTTCGGAAGTTGAAACCCCCGAAAGTCCGGTTATTGGCCGTTATGGCATGGACTCGCGCCGATTACAGCCAAAAGATGCGCTTAGAGGCTCAGGAAGGCGGAATTTCAAGGTTCTGTGACCCAGAGTACAGGTGGGCCAGGCTAATGGTGTGACCGTTTGAGGGCTTCTAGTTCCAGGGACGGGAGATAGGGAGAAGGCCGTTGCGGTCCTGACTGCCTGGTGGGCCCCAAGTGTCCACAAGTCCTAGCCTCTCCCTATTCTACCCGTACCCAGTCTTCACAGAATTCTGAACGGAATCCTGCAGCTGTGGAAGAGCTTTCTACCACTACGGAAGTACCCGGATCCTGCCCCCAGACAGAAGATGAGACTCCCACCACCGTGTAGGCACCAGCCCAAAGGAAGTCATTCAAGATTAGCCATTTACACTGGCCATCTTCACGGGACGGAATTGCATTCCGACTCACATTGTTGTGCAGGGAACGCCAAAGACCGGGCTCCATGTCTGTCCCCACACGGCGAGTGCCCTTGGCAGAGACCAGCAGTGCCTTGTGATCCAAGCGCTCCCACGCACCACAATTCTCTGTGGCCAAGCCGCGTACTTCGCCGCCAAGCTGGACGATGACACTCGCATATGCATGCTTCTGACCTCCGAATAAATCCTGGTCGCGACCTCCGAATTCACGGAGAAGACGGAAATCACATGGCTCGCCATAGTATTGAGGGCCTTCCTGCGTTGCCTGCCGTGGCGGGAATTCCCGGGTCGAACGATAAAGGCCTGGCGCCATTTCATGTCCCACAATCCAGTTCCCATCTCCCGGAACACGGGAAGGCAATTCCGGAAGAGGTTGATCAAGCAGAGGAGGATTGGCATCCTCCACGATAGCCCCTTGAGGCCAGGATACCGAGAGGGGTTCCACAGGGACATCTAAAGGTGTTATGACGCACAGTTAGGTTCCTATTGGGAATTCCACAGGCTGTTGGAAAACATCCAAGCCATCTATGTCAAAGCCTACCCAGGCGATGCGGCTGTGGAATTCCAGGTCTGCCAAGTCGTCTCCCATGTTCTTAATTGCCGTCTCCAGGCTGGGCCCAACGAAGGGACTCAGGTATTGGAACACCTAGTGTTGATAATCATATGAAGGAGCAGGAGGAAGATCGGGCATGATCTCAAACGGTGGGGAAATGCGTATACCAAATTCCCCTGTGGTCAAGGAGACGATAAAATAAAGTAAATCTCCAGAGTGAGGGTGCCAGATAAGGCAAGGGCTTCCGCAGGTAAGGTAACAGCGCAGAGCTCTTCGTCCTCGGCTATAGGAAGATCGGGATTGAGTTTTCGAAGCGCGGCTCCATCGAAAAAGCTTTCATCAATGCCAAGCAGAGCGAACGAAAGAGTCGCCCTGGCCAAGTCAGAATATACGTCTTCTCCGCTTACCTCGGCTATGACGGGCCCTAACTGGATGCAGTAATATTGCATCCCAGACTGAATAAGCGCCTCAAAAGGATTTTCAAGTTCGTTGGACTGCGGTAGGGCCCAAGCGGTACCTGCCGGCAGAAGCAGGAGACATAGAAAAAGGAGGCCCTGGACCGGCCACTGGAACCATCGCTGACGAGAACCGACATTCATCACGGTTTTCCCTGGAAGAATCGAAATGAATACCTGCAGGCACTCCACGTTGTTGTAATCCCGCCATAAACAGTGGTACGCCACACATTCCTTACACCTTCAGCTTCTCCTCAACAGTCTGCCTCAGATCGGCATAATGTATTTGGCGCACCAATCGATCCATTTCCATAAAAGACCCCATTACATACATAAATACATTGTCTGACAACAGTATGTCTGAACCGAAGAACTGCGAAACGGCTTAATCACCCACTTGATACCTTACAAGGAACCGACTGTGAGCTATGACGTTCTGGACGGTCATGAGAGAAGGATTCGTGCGAAGCTGGACTATGAATCCTTCTTGCGCGCTCGAGCCCGAATTTTGGCACTGGCGGTAGAATCGGCCTGTCAAGGCCAGACACTCGGGGTAGAAAAGATATAAGCCTCATTAGACATAATCAGTGAATAGCACAACAAATTGTGAAAATTTCAGAGCGCGCTAAAGACCCTGATTCGCGAGCGCATGATGTGTTTCAGTTGATCTTGCCCAGAAATCATGCGATGCAGTGAAGGAGCCGTCGTTATGTCCAGCCTCCTGGCCACCGTGGAGCGCTTCCCAAGAGTCCGGCTCGGTCACGCGCCGACGCCGCTGGACGCTGCCCCGCGTCTCGGTACGGCACTGGGCCTCGAGCTGTGGGTCAAACGCGACGACTGCACAGGGCTGGCGCTGGGGGGCAACAAGGTGCGCCAACTCGAATTCTATCTAGGCGCGGCGCAGGCCCAAGGTGCCGACACGGTGGTGGTCACTGGCGCAGTGCAGTCGAACCTCGTCCGTCTGGCCGCGGCCGGCGCCTGCCAGCTCGGCATGGACGCGCACATCCAGCTCGAAGAGCGCGTAGACGAGGCCAGTGTCTCCTATCGTGCGTCGGGCAACCTGCTGGTGGACCGGATGCTTGGTGCCACCCTGCATTCGTTTCCAGTCGGTGAGGACGAAGCGGCGGCCGATGCGGCGCTGGAGAGCCTCGCCCAGGAACTCGCCGACGAGGGCCGCCGACCCTATGTGATTCACTCGGCAACGGAGCACCCGCCACTCGGCGGACTCGGCTACATCCTGGCCGCCGTGGAGGTCGTGACGCAGGCCCAGGCGCTCGGCATCACGTTCGACGCTGTGGTCTGCGCCTCGGGCAGCGCACTCACCCACGCGGGAGTCATGGTCGGGCTGCGGGCCGTGGGCGAGACGGTGCCGGTGTACGGCATCTGTGTACGGCGCGAGGCGCGCCCGCAGGGCACCCGCGTAGCGCAAGTGGCGGCCGAGCTGGCAGCGATGATCGAGCGCCCGGAGGCGTTCGACGCCGGCGAGGTCAACGTGTGCGACGCGGTACTGGCACCCGGCTACGGCCAACTCAACGACGCCGTGCAGGAAGCGCTGGGGATGGCGGCGCAGTACGAGGCGCTACTCCTTGATCCGGTCTACACCGGCAAGGCGATGGCGGGCCTCATCGCCCATGTGCGCGCCGGGCGCATCGCCACTGGCAGCCGAGTGCTCTTCCTCCATACTGGCGGCCTGCCGGCCATTTTCGCATACGCGGACCGGCTCGGGTCCTGGTTGACGAAGGCACCCTGGGGACCGACGCCATGACCCGATGCGAATCTCTGCGGCTGGTAGCTACGTCCCAGACGCCGGTTCAGACGCACTTCGCGCAGCGGGGCATCATCCAATTCCTTTTCCGCCCACTGCTCCCCGTCCAGACCCGCGGCGGTGGTTGGTGATGCAAGTCATGAGTAAAGCTCCCAAAAGCCTTTCAAAGGGAACCCCATGTTCCGCCCAAGTCCGACCTGTCCCCCCACAGGCGGCACCGCCCGTTGCGGTACCACCAGACCCCCTATTGACCACTCTCAGGGGGTAACGGCCAAGATGTGGGGAGCGGCAGGCTGGGGGCTGAGGCTCAATGACAGTTCAGGTCCGGCTTCTTTGGAATGCAGACGGGTCATTTGGAAATTCTTTGCGTCCTCGCAGGCACAGACTTATGAGACCGGGCTTGCAGACCGTTTCTGGCAGTGTCCAGAAAGCATTTGGAATTCTGTTCCCGGCTAGGTATCACAGCCCACTTGCATGCCAAAGGGGGGCCGCAGCGCGAGCAGAGCAATGACCCCGCAGGTTTTCAGGGGGGCAGTTAGAAAGCGGCCTTGATGGGGGAGGAAGATGTCTCAGTATCTGACCCATTAGCGTCTGGATAGGCCTACGCAAGCCTTGCGTTGATATTCAGTGAATTAGCTACGGACATGGCTTGCATCCAGCCTTCGCGGTATCCGTTGCGAGAGAGCTGGCTGACATGGGGGCGGAGCAAAACGAACCAGGAGCTCTGCCCTGGAGGAGCAAAAATGCTGGATGTAACGAACCTGAACCCGCTGGACGAAGACTTTAGCCTCGACCTGCTCCCCCAACCGGGACGCGGATAGCACGGTTCATGACCTGCGGGATACGGGCGATAAACCCCACCACTCCGGGTTATGCGAAGTTCAGAGGCGGGTTCCAATGATGGCCGCGGATGGGGCCATGCCCTGGATACGTACCGGATGACAAAAGCAGTGTTTCAGTTTGAGTTACAGGTTCCTGTCTTTATTCCCTACTTTGAAATATCCCCTGCACATAATCCACCGAAGCGATACAGTCAGATGGAGTTTGAAACGGACAGATATAACAAAGATCGTCAACGTAGGGGCAACTCTTAGCCAGACCGGGGAGTTCATGCATAGGCTGAAAGTTAACCGTTATCCACAGGAGGAGCATCAGCCAAAGGCTGAACAGCCCCAGCACGGCAGGCAAACGTATATACCAACGAGCCCCATAAGCTGTAGGGTATGACGTCAAACAACAGCCAGCAAAGCAATAATCCCGTGAGGGGCAGTAGATGACGGCTCAGCGCCTCCCACCTGGGAACAATGTGAATTAACATTCACTCCTCGTTTCCTGTTTCTATGTCCTCATCAGGCCCGATTGGCATCGGCACGGGATTGTCCTGATCCGCCTGAAAGTAGGCCTGCCACTTATCTATGTCCTCACGTGCCCTGAAAGGTAGTTCCTCGTCCTCCCTGCGCCATGTGCCGAACATGTCAGTGAAGCGGCGTAGCGCAGGGCCCTTGTTGTCCTATGGTGCTAAAACAACCTGCATCTGTTTATCATGCATAGACAAAGAGAGCTCCGTTGGTCAGACAGGGCTATCTCGTTTAACTTGACCTTGAAGGGCCGGCAGCCATGAGGACTGTCTCCTGCATTCGCCCTACCGGAGACGTGGGTTCGAACCCCATCTGCTCCTTCAAGCTGTTACAAGATCATTGCGTTGGGGATTGTGTTGCTTCGTTACATCCAATCGTATATCCAAGACATTACATCCTATGGTCCTATTGTCAATCGCAGATTGCAGAGAAACCCACACCCCGCACAATGAGTTTCTGATGGCTGCCTGAAACTTTCATATAATTCACTATCGGACAGGCGCTAGTCGGTGTGGAAGGCGGGCACCACGGTGTCGGCCAATTTCTCCTCGCCGCGCTCGCTGGTGCAGTACTACGCACGCCAGAACCCGTAGCCGCAATTCGTGGTGCCGGAGGGTTCCGGCCCACTTCCACGGTTACGCACACGTATACGGGGACGCGCGTGAACGAGGGCCGCATGCCGCGGACAAATGCGCCGGCGGCTATATTTGACCTGCGGATAGAGACTGATGGCGAGATGCACTACGTGGACAACAGCAAGGTGGACCATCTGCGCTTTGTGACCTACAGCGTGACCCACCTGTTGCGGGAGACGGACGAGGAGATGGTAACGCCGGTGCAGACGGGGGCGCTGTAGGCGGCGGTGATGGGTCATGGCCCCGACGCTGATCTTGGAGGCTTTCGGCCAACTGACGCCGGGCACGGCGGTCATTGTGGCCGAGGAAGAGGACCTCTATAGCGTTTTCCGCGCGCGGGCGGAATTGATGAGTTGGTGCACTACGTCGGCCCACCCCCGCCCGCTACTCTGGGGGATGGAAGAAGCCGAGTTGACCGACAGGAGCGCATCCTCCCGGATCGGATGGGTGCAGGTCGGGCTGGAGGGTGAATTCATTGTGGCCGGCAGCGAGGCTTGGCCGGGGACAGTAACTGGGTTTACCTCGTTGCCGACACACCGGCGCTATACTGTCGATCCCGCGGCGGCCCTGCCGGCATTGAGCCAGTGCTTCGAGGACGCGCTGCGCCGCTTTGGGGATTTCACTTTGTCGGGGCTGCAGGTGACGATCAGGAACCTAGAGCCCTCCAGTCGTGCCAGTGCGGGCGATCTCATCTCTGCGCTCAATTGGTTCAACTTGGCTCCGCCGGCGCGCGCCGAGGCGCACATCGCCTTTGACCACGGGTTGATAGGGGGCCATATCGCGGCGCTGGTCGCTCGCCTCCGGCAGCGAAACACGGGATCCTTCACGTTCGGACCGGTGGTCGACGTGCCGGCGCCGCACTTGATCCATCTGCCGGCCGCGCCGGAGCATTTCTCCCCCGCCCTAGTGCCTGCTGATCTCGGCGTGGCGGTCACGCTGCCTGAGTGGACGGCGAGCGCTGCGGGGTGGTCCCTCGGCCTCATCATCGACACAGCGCGCGCCCTTATGCCTGCGGGCTACCGCCGTTGCGCTGTGCGCGTGACACGGGTGCGGTGACGGCCCGCGTGATTGGATATAGGCCTTGGGATGTGAGCCATCACCAACGCCAGACTGAGAGGGGCAATTGCCGACCTGATTGGCCCCAACGTGGAACTGCATCGCTCCACGTTGCCCATCAAGCTGGCGCAGACTGGCCATCCCTTTCCCATTCACCAAGATAATCCGTTCTACATTCACGAAAATCGGCGCTTTATAGACACGCTGGTGCACTTGGAAGATATCTGCCATGAGAATGGCGAAATCTGTTTTCTGGCTGGTTCTCACAAGAATGGCTTTCCGGAGCACAATACGCAACTGGAAGACGGCGCTGCTAGCACACCGCGTCTGCCGACCGACGAATATCACTTGGAAGACTCTGTCCCAGTGCCAGACAAGGTCGGTGATGTAGTTCAATTCTGCATCAACACGGTGCACGGGCCCTGCATCAACAAAACGAAGAAGCCCTTCCGTTTGGTACGGATTGGCTATAGGGGTCCGGACAACAAGCAGCTGGTAGAACAGAGCGTTGGACGTCCAAAATTGATGGTACAGGGTTACCGACTACGTCAGGAAGGCATGGAATTGCTTTCCATTGCGGTACCCGTCACGCAGACCACCGGAGTAATTACTGAATAGGGAATACCCGTTGAAAGTAGGGTAGGAGAGGGATGCGCCATAGTCATTCCTTTGTTCCCTATTTCCAGGCCCCTAGCAAGACTAGGGGCTTTTCTTTGTAATCCTCCTAAGGAATTGGAAACGGACTGGAGGACACTCTTTACTTTCCCCACCAGACCAAAAGAAATGGGTCTGGAAGCGCGGCGCATAACAAATGGGGGCGCTGGCAGCGGCGAGGGTGCTGAGAGCATCTTGGAGGCCATGTGGACGAAGGTTTTGTGGCGAAGGTTTTAGATAGGTCCGAAACCTAATCGATGAAGAACGTTTGCAAGTAGGAGGCCCTGCTTTCAGTTGTCAAGATTTCTTAGCCTGAAAGCGAATAAACAGCAGTGGCATGGAATGGCCCCTGTCTCAACCAATCGCATTCTCCTCAGCATGTACATGGCCAGGTTTGGCGGGCCAAATTCTCTGTCTTGACCACAATTTGTATTCGGGTCAGCAATTGCACCCGCCTACATGACAACTTAGTCTTCCAGCAGGACATCTCCAATCTGAAGCCGTTAGAAAATATCTGGTGAGTCCTTCAGGAGGACCGGATGTAGCCGATTTGGAATCGGTTACATCCGGTCCGAACGGCGCCTGGGTAATTCTGTCTGCATATCGGTGAAGGATAGTAGCTGGTATACATTCGCTGGGCTTCCGGATTAGACTAGGTCGCGAATTCCCTAAATGGGATTCCCCTGTCCTACAAGACGTCTATATTTACAAAGGACACTAAATATAAAGGGACTTCCAGCTGGGGGCCTATGATTTTTGTGTTTAAACTGGTGCGAAAGATGAGAAGCCCCACCATAACTGATTACATATGCACCAGAGGTGATTTCTCACTGAGTTGCTTTAGCGTGGAGCCCAGCCTACCGATGTTTCTCAAGGGAACTGCGAACAGACATCTGCCAATTTCGATCCCAGGAAATGTCGAATCCTCGCTGCATGCTTGTCTCTTGTTGAGCCATCTGAGACTGGGGGATGATTCGGGTAAACTCGTAGCACTCCGTCATCTGTCATGCGGGGATGGATATGAAAATGAAGATGAGGGACCTCTTGGTAGGCAGCTGGACCAATCGAATGCCAGAGGCTCATTCCTTCGTTTGGAAAAGCAGCATCAACGGCGCTAGTCAGGCGGCTGAGGGTTGCCATAACCGCAGCGCCGGTTATCTCGTCCAGATTGCGGATATCACTAAAGTGCTGTCGCGGTATCACCAATGTGTGCCCGGCATGAAACTGCCGAATATCGATGAACGCCACTGTCAATTCGTCGGCATACACAACACTTGCCGACCGCGTACCATGTGCGATTTCGCAGAATATGCATTTGCTTTCCACTAGAGACCCCTCAGATCCTTTAAGAGTTGCTTAGTTGAGGAAACTGTACTACACGGATTTGCAAGAAATTAACGCAAAGTGACTCAGTTGAAGGACACCCGGTGTCGCGCTGGCTGATGATCGTAAAGTGCCGTAGGTATGCTCATTGGCAAATGGCAAACCCACCGTGGAGAGATTGGACCAAGCGCTATGCATCCCAATGTCCTTCCCAGACTTAAGTGATTCTTGAGGTCGCGGCTAAGAGTCTCGATGTTTCAGGGCGGTTGTTGAGAACCTGTCTAGAGTCTCTGGTCAGCTGTAATTCAATGCAGTCTCAGAATTTCATATTGCCATCTACCCGGCGCCGACTTTCAGTTGGCTTGTGGCAAAGCCCTTTTCACTACCCGATAGCGCGACAAAACCGGGCGCCAGGGAGGTCAGCCCGGGACGATGACACCTTTGAAGCTGGAAAGCGGCACAAGCTCTCATGCAAAACCAGTCGCTCTCCAAAGCCCACATCTGCAAGGCCGAAGGCGAGAGCCGCAATACGCTCTACCGCTCCTGACCCTGAATGGAGAGCGGCGCTGGGAGGCGTCAAAGCCGGTGTGGGACAATGGGGCCGAACAAACCAGTCTGATTGACACGAAAACTGTCAAGACCCTCGCTCCCTATTGGGGAGCCCTGATGGCTCCCGTTCCTCCCTTTGCTTACCGCTACCCTTGCTCCGCCGACTGCCGAGGAACCGACGTGGCCCGCGGCGGGACCTTGGCCCAGTCTGCTCTGTGACAAGGAAGTGCTTTTGGCTTGGCAGGACGCGCTGAGGGGTGCCAATCCGGCAGCGCAGCGCTCATGGCGAGGGCCGAATTCCAGTAAGCGAGATTGCGAAGATGGTACGCTTGGACCGGACGAAGCTGTATCGGCATCTCAAGCCGGACGAAACATCCAAGAAGCCGGATCCGGATGCGCCCGGCACCTGACCAATTGGCTCTCATGTCCTCCTGCTACAAAGCCCTGCGTATCCTGCACGACCGTGCCCCCGCACTGTGTGGCCTGGGCCGTTTTTCAGCACTGCTGGTGTTACTGTTCGGCCTTTGGTTGTCCCTGCCACCGACTCAGAGTCTTGCCTGCTCGTGCGTTGAGCCAGGTCCGCCCTTGGAGGAACAGGCGAAGGCGGCCGTGGTCTTCCATGGGGAAGCGGTCTCGGTCCGCGAATTCCCCGCCATTTTTGGTATCACGGGTAGCACGGTCCCCACAACCATTACATTCAAAGTCCAGACCGTCTGGAAAGGTGCTGTTTACCCCACCCGGTACGTAACCACGGCGCGCAGCGGTGCCAGTTGTGGCTATCCGTTTGTGGCAGGCACTGAGTACATTGTGTACACCCAATTGGGTTTGGGTTGGAATGTAAGCCTCTGCAGTCGGACCCGCCCGTTTTCCGAGGCCACCCAGGATTTGGCCGACTTGGGGCCGGGAACCCCGCCGTCCTCATGGAACCGGGCTACCCTCTCGCTCCTGCTGCTGCTGCTTCTAGGTGGAACTTGGCTAGGCCGGCGCCAGCGCGGCAGGCAACCGTAGGTACCAACGCCAGCCACATAAACGATAGGGTATGACGTCCCACATTAGTCACCAAGTCAGCAGTCCAGTGAGGGGCAGAAGATCAATACTCAGCGTCTTCCGATAGCGCACGATGTGAAATAACATTCACTCCACGTTTCCAGTGTCTAAGTCCCCATCAGGCCCGAATGGCATCGACACAGGACTGTCCTGATCTACATGAAAGTAGGCCGTCCACTTGTCTCACTTTCCCTAAGAAGCATCTTTTCGTTCTCCTTATGCCATCCATGTCTGTGTAGCCACGTAGGGCAGGGCCCTTGTTGTCCAATGGTGTCAACTCTACCTCCGAATGTTTGTCATATGTAGACCCAGTGAACTTCGTAGACCAGACAGGGTAATCTCGCAGGAAATGACCTTGAAGGGACGTTAGGCTTTAGGATAGTCTCCGATGTTTGCACCACCGGAAACTTGGGTTCGAATCCCGTCTGCCATTTCAAGCAGTTACACGATCATTACGTTATCGAATGGTTGCATAGTTACATCCAATCTTATTTCCAAGAAATTAACACCCGGTACGATGAGCTTCTGAAGGCGGCCTGAAACTTTCATCCAATCTTTACGGGACGGGCGCTGGGCAGTGTGGAAGGCGAGCACCACAGTGACGGCGAATTTCTCCTCGCCGTGTTCGCTGGGTGCAGTACTACGCACGCCAGAATCCTTAGCCGCAGTTCGGGGTGCCGGAGGGTTACGACCCACTTCCACGTTAACGCACACTTTGGCGGGGTCGCGCGTGAACGAGGACCGCACGGCGCTGGCGGCTACCTTTGACCTGCGGATAGAGACTGATGTTGAGATGCACTACGTGGACAACAGCAAGGTGGAACATCTACGTTTGGTGTCCTACAACTCTCCCCAGATGTGGGAGACGGGCGAGGAGCTAGTAACGCCGTTGCAGATGGGAGAGCTGTAGACGACGGAGAAGTGGTCATAACCTCGACGCTGGTCCTGGAGGCTTTCGGCCAAGGGACGCCAGGCACTACGGTCATCGTGGCCAAGGAGGAGGAATTCTATAGCAACTTCCACGCGCAGTGGATATGAACTTGGTTGGCCCTACCATGGTGTCTTGGGATCAGCGAGTCTTTCGGCAATACCGACGGTATCGTAGCCTTCAGTCCTATCCACCTTATTGCGATTCCGTCATCCCTGCAGGGCTGGCATCCATCGTCAACTTTGGAGCCAACTTCGGCTTGTTTCATCAACTTAGTTGCTAATGTGCACACAAATGCGGATGCAAGAAAGGAGTTTTCTTTTTAGGTGCAATAGACTGGACACGGATGAGGCGGAGCTAAATATTAGAATATTTATTAACCTTTACTTCCGCCTGCGAAATGCATTCAATGACAACTGTTCTCGAAAAGGGTTGCAAGACAGACGTCGGACTGCCCAAACTTCCAAGGCTTATTTTCTTGGACACAAATATTGTCCAAAATCTCTGGAGTTTCGGTGAGTTCATTCTTGACAATTCACTTGAAGTTGAGATGGAGCCAAAGCTATCAGCCAAGGGAAAGAGATTTGCTGAAGACATTTGTGCTCTAGCGGAATTCATGGCTTTGGGCCTACGCGCCGGTTGGGCAATCGCCGTTTCACATGGGACGCTCGGAGAATTTGAGGCTACGCCGCAGCTGGTCAGACGATTCCAGCTTACTACTTGGTGTAAGGATTTAGCTTACTATTTCGTTTCCAATATACATGAATCGCAAGATGCGAATGAGGAACCAGGGTACTTCGAATTCGGTTACTTCACTGTCAACCAAAGACAGAAACTTTCAGACCTATTGAAGTTCTTACCACATGAGAACGACCGACAGTTGATTATTGATGCGTTGGAATGCGGCAGTGATACCTTCCTAACCATGGATTACAGCAGTGTCTGGCGTCATCGAAACAGTCTAAGAAAATGGACCGGAGTAATGGTGATGACGCCAGCTGAACTCCTTGACCACATCGGACCTTGGATCGGCCTTCTAAGGTAAGTTCGGCAAGTATGCCATTCAAAGATTCGGAGTAGGATTTCAGTTACTCGGCCTCTTAGGTGCCATGTGACTGATCAGTCAGGCCGACGTCGATTCAAGGCACTTTGACCGTCAGTCTGAGAGGATGATGGAGAATCTCGGGTTGGAGGAGTAGAAAGAGGAAGGAGGCGGCAAGGCAGTGCTGCAACGTTCAGAATCAAGGCAATAAAATGAAAAGGTGTACATTCGTTTAGGTAGCCTGCACTGCACCTAGTCGGCCAGCTGTCCACCTTCTACAAACTTCGCAGGGCCTCACCAGGTGTCACATGTCGGGCCCGCAACGCGGGATAAATCCCTGCCAGCAGTCCTACGGTCAGATTTACGAACAAAGCCAGCAACACAATGTTCAGGCTGACCTTGGCTGGGATGTCTGCCAGTACCAGAAAGAGAACGACACCGTAAGCGCAAAGGAAGACCCCAACACTCCTCCAGCCCCACAGAGGATGTTGCTCTCTAGCAGGAACATGATAGTGATGTCCCTGACCACGGCCCTATCGCGTACCGAATTCCAATCTCCCGCGTGCGTTCTCCCAGACTGACGAGCATGATACTTCTAACTCCCACGCCACCTAAGTCTTTGTACTTAACGCATGGCTCATGCAGGCCGGTGTCGAGGATAGGCAACTTGCCTGATGCAACTGGGTCGGGAACTGGACCCAGCTTGGGACTAGCCTAGAAGTCCAATCGGGAAGTCCCTTTTTGGGGCTGCCTCCCACCAGGGAGGGGAGGAGTCGTCTCCACGCAGCGGCTTGGGGATAGCGGTGTCACGTGGGGCCGGAACGTGCTGCCAGGGCCCTCAACGCCTGCAGCCAGTGGTCTGGGGAGGTGGCGGCGGGGGTCAGACCTGCGGCAAAGTCGAGACCCCGCGGAATCCCGCGGTGCGGGGTCAGGGGGCGGCCAGGATGCGGGTCAGGTTGGCGACGGTGGCGGCGAGATAGAGCTGGGCGGCGGTCTTGTGACGCCCGAGGTACCGAGCCTGGCGCAGACCCAATTGCACCAGCCGGGCCAGACGATGCTCC
The DNA here is from genome assembly GCA_965221225.1 of Caldilineaceae bacterium. Taxonomy (GTDB): domain Bacteria; phylum Chloroflexota; class Anaerolineae; order Caldilineales; family Caldilineaceae; genus Bin34. Next base: position 959,872 of record CBDCRV010000008.1, on the reverse strand, counting down.
ACGGCCTGGCGGAGGTGGCGATAGGGTGCGAAAGCCGCACTGTGCTGGAACGTGCGGGCGGCCCGCAGCAAGGCTTCCTGCGGGTGCAGGCTAACTTGCCGCCCGCGCCCCGGTGCCGCAGCCACACAGCGGGGACGCAGCGGACAGGCCGTACAGAGCGCCGCGTCAAAGTGGAAAGAGCGCCGGGGCGCCTGTGCCCCGGTAGCCGTGGCATAGAAGCCGTGGCGGCGCACGGTACGTGTCACCTGACCCGCCGGACAGGTGCAGGTACCCGCCGCCAGGTCAATCTGGAAATCCTCCTTGGGGAAGTGAGGGCGGGCGGGTCGTTTGCGCACTTTGGCGATCAGGGTGCGCCCGGCATCGGCAAACTGCTGCCGGGTGTGGCCATCCCCATAGGCCGCATCGGCGATGGTTGTGGTCACCGGCAGCCCGGTATGGCCTTCGCTCTGGGCCACCAGCTGCAGCGCGCCCTGGGCATCCGGGGCATTGCCGGGCAGCACCGCCACGGCGGTGATGAGTTGGCGGGGGCCTCTCGGGCGCGGGTCTACGGTAACGGCCGCCTTGTGGCCGTCAAAACGCTGGCTGCTACTCTTGCGCCCGTGGCGCATCTCGGGGTCATGTACGGACACAATGCGGTCCCGGCTCACCCCTTGTTTGAGGTGTACGCCGGCCGCCGGCCGGGCCACATCCTGGTGCAGCAGTTGGCCCAGGAGTTGGGCCGCGGCCACGATCTGGCCCCTGTCCGGGCTGTCGGCCGCACAGCCAGCCTGGGCGTCCCCGGCCGCCGCCAGCAGGCGGTCCGCATCGGCCACGATCTCGGCCAGGAACGCCTCCCGGGCCGTGGGCTGATCCCAGTCGATCTCCGCCGTGCCCTTGACACTGGCCGCCAAGTAGCGGGCATAGCCCTGCCCCGCGGCCCAGGCGGCCAGCTTCCGATCCTGCACCCGGGCCAGCGTCCGGAGCAGTTGGCGGATGCCGTCCGCCAGCAGATTGTAGGTGTCCTTCACCGCCCCACGCCCCTAGATGGGCGTCGTATCCAGGGCCACTTGCAGGCTGCGGCCGCGCAGCAGGCCCCGCGTCCGGGCCAGTTCCAGGCTGCGCCGAAACAGCGCGCGCATCTGCGCATGCAGCACCAGTTGCGCCCGGAAATGCTGCAGCGTACTCTGGCGGGGACCCTATGGGTGGGGCCGCACCTCCACCTCCACCCCCAACGCTACCTTCCAGCTCAGGTCCACCGTGGCCCGGCGGTGCGCCTCCGCATCACTGACCTTGTCATGCGCCTGCAGGAGCAGGGCGGTGGCCAGCAGGCTGGGCGGCACGCTGCTCCGGCCATTGTCCCGGCAGTAGAGGGCCGCGAAGTCCTCATCCCGAAACAACTGCCCCCGCAACCCGGCCAGCCGCCCGTAGAAACTGTCCCGCCCCACCAGATCCAGGTACAGATGGTCCGCTTCAAACAGGCCGCGCTGATCTGATCTCTTGCCTAACATGCTGTCCCCTCTGCCGTGGCTGGGCTCACCGTCCGATTATAGATGGCCCCGTCGCAAGTAGGGGTTTCCGATTGGACTTCTAGGCCACAGGGCGACGTCTCCAAGGCCGGCAATCTGTGGGTGCTGCCTGTGGGCTAGACATTCGCAGGGAACCCCTAGAACATCCCGGCCTAGTCGGTTGCGGCGGGGGCCGGAGCAAAGCGGAATTTCCTTTGTTTGAGCCACAGTCCCCACATCAACGCGAGAACGACAAAACTGCCTGTTAGGACCATATAGGCCCCCATGATGCCCAGGTCCGACCGTTCTACCATCACTTCGGGAATTGCCACCCCCAGTACACCCATTAGGTTGAACATAAGGAAATCCAGTGACAGGATGTGATCCCGCAGGTGGACAGGGGCCAGGCTAAGCAACAACTGGCTGCTGAAGGTCCAGACTATCACTTCCCCCACTGCACTCAAGGCCAAGCCCAACAGCAATAAGGCAAATGGGGGAATAAACCCCTGCATTAACATTCCAAGGGCGCTGGCGATATAGGCCAAGAGCATGGCCTTACGCATACGGCTGTGGTTGTTGCCTGTGAACAGCCGGACGACAATGGGACTGAAGAAACTGACAACTCCGCCCACGGAAAATATCACGCCCAGAAGCAGCGATCCCGGGCCAATATGGGAATAGAGCTTGCTCAGCAGAATGTGGAGTACTTGGACGGGATTATAGCTGAAGGTAGCCATTAGGGTCTTCTTCAGGATGAGCCACAGGAAATCCTTGTCTTGCCGCAAGAACCTAAGCAGATCTACGAAGGTTGCTGGCTGGTATCCTTCGGATTGGTGGAGGTTCCGGCCCACTCTTGCTCTGGCCCGGGAAGGCAGGTGTTTCAGCTGCAAGAGCAGTAGAGCAGAGAGGAGGAAGGTAAAGGCATCTATGACTATGGAGGCCTGGATACCCAGATAGGTAGTAACCACACCTCCCAGGGCGGTACCCAGGGCAATCATGGCCGTCCAACTGAGAGAATCCAGGGTATTTGCTGCCCCCAATTCTGTTTCATTGGCCACTACGTCCGGCAGGATAGCCAAACGGACAGGATGAAAGATTCCGGAAAGCAAACCCTGTGCCGATAAGAGCGTGTACAGGAGCCACAGTTCCCTGGGCTCATCAACCAGCAACAGAGACAGTACAAAGCCAATCCTCAGCAAGTCCGACAGAATGAGAACGGTGCGATGCCGAACGCGGGCCACTATATAGGGCGCCAAGGGGGCCCCCAGCACAGGGGATAGGGTCCGTATCCCGACGAGGAGACTAATGGCCGACCCTGTACCCGATAGCTCAGTGATGAGCGCAGCTACAGCAATGAAATTGAACCAGTCCCCAAATAGGCTGACGACTTGGGCCAGCCACAGGTAGCGTACATTGGCATTGCGGCGGAGAAGAGCACCATAAACGGCCAGTTGGCCCTCGATTACGATTTCCTCCTAGAACTGCAGTGGCAAAGTGATGCGTGAGTATACTTGACGACTCTGTGCTTGGAAGGCATTGAAGGGATAGGCACAGAGTTCTACAGACAGGTGTCTGTGCGTCAAGATGCACTTTCGGGCACCCCCCCACCCCACAAGGACATGGTGTGGAAGGCCCACTTACGAGACTAAAGTTTTTTCAGACCGCTGACTGGATCCATGATGTCAAGTTCCAGTTCAGAACCGACGTGCTCAGAGGCCAGGAATACCGAAAGCTGACCTCCAAGACTTGGCATATCTGAATGCGCCTTGGCTTGATGGCAACGGCAAGTCATTGGGCGGAGTCGAACTATGCCCCCCTCAACTGTTATGTCGGCACTTGTCATCCTTTATTCCCAATAGCAACCAATGCCTTGATGGCCATCACTGCCGTGGTTGCTGGGGATGCAATTAGCTTTGGCCCCTCTTGGCGAAGAAATATGGATCCGTAGCGGTGGCCATGGTGGTTCCTGCGACGGCGTTTCGCCGGACTTCGGGTTAGGCATTTAGGTTTCCAACAACCAATTCTGCAGTGAGCCAACAGTTGGAATATATGACTAGAATATCACGACCCACGCTGTTATCATCGCGCCTCTTGGAATCCAAAACCGGTGGATATCTCCTACCCGAGATGCGCCACAGACTATCCAAGTCCGAAGGTTGCCAACTCTCTCTTCGGGCGAAACTTAGTCTGTCCGACTTCCTGAGACTGTCCCCGTATCGGACAGAAGTGCTCCCAGCAGTGATTGACCACCTTGCAAAATACCGCCCCCGTCAGAGCATTCGCAACTGTGGCATGAGGTATCCAGCTCCCTGGAAAGTAGCATGCTGAGGAACAGACTACATACTTAGAAAAAAGGGGTTTGAACGCCCGTGGGAGGTGAGCAACTCGCTAGTCACCATAGGGGCCAGGATTACCGCACTTTGTTCGGTCGGAAATTCCCCCGCCCTACCTAAATGGAGCTCGAATGAGACCTATGTCTAGGAAAATGTGAGCCGGACGCTTGGGGGGAGCTGCGATAACCGGTATCGTCGGAATTCGCGGCGAGGCTGATGTGAAGCCCCACACCGCAGTTCACCATGTTGGACAAGCCGAATATATCTGCGATTCCGCTGAAATACTTGACTCGGCGAAGTCACAGCTGGGGATCAAAGTATTGTTCAACTGCCCAGCTGGCGATGTGTCCCAACACATAGCAAAAGCCATCCTCATGACTGTATCCCGATTTTCGCTTGTAAATGAGGGATTTAATAGAATGCCGCCATGAATTCTGGCTAAGCCCGTGTCAGCACCTACGAACAGGCACACGACCTGCAGCGGGACGCCCTGCTCCAGGCCGACTACGTGCGCATCTTCCAGGATACCTGCCGCGTGGTTCCTTGACCTGTGCCGACTGGCTTGAGCTGCAGAACCTCTGTGGGCACCTACGCTCAGACGACGTTCTGTTGGTCTGGCGGTTCAACGGCATGGATCGCAACCTCAAGGATCTGTTGGGCTTTGTCAATGCTCTGGAGGGGCGGGGTATCTAGTTTGTCTCGCTCCCGGAAGATATGGACGCCAGGACCACGATGGGGGACTGGTGTTCCAGATTATGGGGATACTGCCCGAATATGAACCGGGTCTGATCTAAGAACGAGCGCTGGCCGGAGCGGCTGCGGCAAGATCCCGGGGCCGCCAAGGAGGACGATAGAGGGTGATGGCGCCTGAGAAGCGCGAAGCCGCCCAACCCCCGGCGCATGACCCGTCGCTGTTACTACCCACAACTGTCAGATGGTGGGCGTCAGTCGCAATTCACTCTGTGGCTATTTGACCCCGTCCAGAAAGCTGCGCTAGGCGGCGTCAATGCCGGGGTAGTATCATCGGCGCAGGCCCTTGCTGTCTGAGCCGTCTGTTGCCAAGAATGTCGACCATGGTGTCGTCAACTGGGCAGAAAATAAATATGAGGAAGCTGTTCAGATCCATGGCGTCCTCCTATGAGTTTCGTCAATGCCCATGAGAGACTCCAAGGCTTGGATATTCAAATTATTCTGTCCGCTGAAAGAAAACTGCACACGGAGTCAAACCAGCATTTTATGGGCGCCCAATCCAACCAGGAATACCTCCGAAGGCAGTACCAAGACTCGTCCAACCTAGGCGCTAGGGCCGGTCTGCACGCTCGCTTCAACACTGACGAGTATCCCTGGTTTCAATGGCTATTCGACCATTTCGCCATCCCGGAGAACGGGCGCGTACTGGAACTCGGGTGCGGCACGGGATTGCTGAGGCGCGAGAACCTGGGTCGGATACCTCAAGGCTGGCGCCTGACCCTGTCCGACGCTTCTCCGGGGATGGTGCAGGAAGTGGCGCAGACTCTGCGCCACAACGATTTGCAGTTCACCTTCGAGGTGGTGGATGCCCAGTCGATACCCTATGAGAGGCACAGTTTTGATGTGGTCATCGCAAACTACATGCTGTATCACGTTCCAGACTTGGCGAGGGCACTCTCAGAGATTCGTCGGGTGCTACAGCCAGGAGGACGCCTGTACGCGACTACAGTTGGGCTGAATCACATGGCGGAACTCAGAGAAGCTCCGCGAAAGCTGGGGATCGGAACGTCAGATAAAAGTGAACAAACAGTCGCTATGTTCAACCTTGACAATGGTGCTGGAATGTTGGCAAAATGGTTCGCCGAAGTCGAGGTCGAACATAGGAGAGGTGCCCTGGTCGTGACCGAGGCAGCGCCCCTTGTTGAATACGTGATGTCCTATATGAGCCTATCTGATGAGGAAGCCGTTGAGCTACTTGCCTACTTCGATAAGGAAATCCAACTCAAAGGGGCGTTCCGCACAACCACGGAATCCGGCATCTTCAAGGTGATCAAAGGTCGTAATCTTGGCGTCAAACAGGGATAGACGAATGTGTATTAGCGGATCTACCACTTCTCAGACGCATCAAACGATCGCTCCAATAATTTTCCAGCGTCTGACGGGCATATGGACTCAGGACATTCCAGCAGGCGCGATGCTCTTCCCAGTGCCCCTCAATCCAATTCGTATTGGCTGCTCTCCCCACTGTCAATAGTTTGAGGGTTCGGCTAGGGGTGTCTGACATTCCCCAGGAACTTGCACTGTAAGGGAAGGAGAAACAAAAGTCAGGACGGCTCAGGTACATGGGACTCAGAGTACAAATCAATGCTGATGCCAAGGAAAAGATTCTGGAGGGAGTAGTGGCTTTTGCCAATGCCTACGGCGGCAGGTTACTACTGGGTGTCGCGGAATCCGAGACCAGACCCCCATGTCCCACTTCGACGAAACTCTGACCTTTCTTCGCAACCGTGCTAGCGTCCAGTTTGGCATGGGCGGTTTGAGGGCTTGAGGATGTGCCAAGTACAGCCTGACCACGACGGACCCGACGGGTTGTCGAGGAGCGGGAAAGGGGGGCCTGTGTGCCATTCAGTGCAAGTTCTCTGAACTCCACCGTCCAGTGCCAAGGAAAGCCATTGACTCGTTCATGGCGAAGTTAGAGCCGGTACAGTACACTTCGCGCCTGTTTATCATCACAGGCAGTTACATCCAGCGCAATGCCCTGCGCCAGCTGGTACAGTCCTCTCTTTCCCAGGCCAAAGGGTTTGGGGCCCTTTGGGGAGGGATTACCAACGATATTTGGCGGGGCCGAAATTGGCTTGGTAAAACGGGGAAACCACGGTACCGGGTGGGACCAGTTCGTCCACCAGCTGCTGGTCTTCCGCGGTGATCTCCACGTCTAGGCCACCCAGGTTGTCTTCCAGCTGCTCGTGGGTCCGAGGGCCAATAATGGCACTGGTTATCCCAGGTTGATTGATGACCCAAGCCAGAGCGAATTGGGCCATGGTGCAACCCTTTTGCTGCACAAGGGGTTCCAGGCCTTCCACAACCCGAAACACATCGTCCACCATCCGGCTGGTGGCAGCGGGGTGGCGCGCGTAGCGGCTGTCCGGGTCCACACCTTCGTTCCGCCGGTATTTGCCTGTGAGTAGGCCCCCAGCCAGGGGACTCCAGGGCAGAATCCCCAGACCATACGTCTGCGCCATGGGGATCAGCTCGCGTTCGACCCGCCGATCCAGAATATGGTAAGGTGGCTGTTCCGAGATGAAGCGGTTCAAGCCGTATTCCTTGGAAACCCAAAGCGATTCCAACACTTGCCAGGCCGCGTAAGTACTGGCGCCGATGTACCGCACTTTGCCGTCACGGATCAGATCATCCAAGGCGCGGAGAGTCTCATCGATGGGCAGAGCAGTCACGGGACGATGTAGCTGGTACAGGTCGATGTAATCGATCTGCAGGCGTTTGAGGCTCGCATGGCATTGCTCAATCACGTGTCGGCGCGAAGTACCTTGCATGTTGGGGTCGTCGTCCGCCATGGACCCGTGCACCTTGGTCGCCAGGATGACCCGGTCCCGCTGTCCGCTGCGTTTCAGAGCTTCCCCCGTGATTTCCTCACTGATGCCGCGGGAATACACATTGGCGGTGTCTACGAAATTGATCCCCTTGTCAAGGGCCGTTGCCACCATCCGGTAGGCGTCCTCGGGCACGGTTCCGCCGCCAATCGGCAATTTCTCGTGGCCGAATGTCAGGGCCCCCAAGCAGAGGGGCGATACCTTCACGCCCGTACGGCCTAGTAAACGGTATTCCATGGATTTCCTTTGTTGTGAACAGAGTCGGTCTACGCTTGCCCAATTCTAGGGGATTAGCACTGTTCGAAGGACAAAGGAGTTCCTTGCAATCAAGATTCTATTCACCTCAGAACCTTGATTGCCTTATTGGTTGCTTCAGTGCCCTGGCCACCATACGGTTAGCATCCTCTGGCTCAATTCTGCTGCCAGTTGGGCAGTTTTTCGTGGCCAAACGTCCCTGCGCCCTAACAGAGGGGTGATACCTTATACGCCTGCACGGCATAGCAATCTTTATTCCAAGGTTTCCCCCTGGTGTTTGAGCGGAACGTCAATGCTTTCCCTGTTCTAGAAGTCTGACACTGCTCGAACAACAATCATGTGCCTGGAAAAAAAGACCTGACCTCATGTCAGTTCCTACACAGTGAAATTCATTGGCAGAGACCCGCAATGCTTTGTCATCCAGGTGCTCCCATGCTCCACAATTCACGGTGGCTGAGCCGTATACTTCTCGCCAAGTTGGACGATAACACTCGTTTAAGCATGCTTCTGGCCGGCGCAAAGATCTGGGATTTCTAGTTGTGGTGGCGCAGGAATACCTTTACATAAATTGCCGTCTTCATCATTTGTCGTTAATGAATTGCAAAAGCTATAAACGGGGTAGGCCTGTTCTGGATAAGGATCAAGGTTGAGCAGCAAGAGGGGGGCGAGCAGCACCAAGAAGACAATCGAAGAAAAATAGCCAGGAGTGACGAAAGTTTGACGAATGGGAGTGTGTCCTAGCAGAGCCCCGCGTGATTGCAAGAATTTCACCCAAAGAAACGTGCAAGGACTAACCAATGGATTGTCCAGCGATTGATGTAACAGGCGTGGCTGATGCAGTTTCCGGTGCTCTCTGAAGGAGTCAATCGTCCACGTCTTCCCTTGTCCTCAACTCCACGTTAGTAACAAGACCAGCACGGTCTAAAGTCTTATCCTTTACGAAGTATCTTTGTGGAGGAGGAAGTAAGTAGCTGGGATCGAAGCAAGCCCAAGGAGAAGAAGCACAAGAGCGAAGGAAGGATTCGGGTGCGCCATCTGCTTTAACACTTGGACCATTACCTCGGCCCAATCTCCCCAATATGTCACTTGAAGCACCGTCATCTGACGCACAAGGGAGGGAAAAGGGTTAAACAGTTGTTGCAGCGAGGTCGCGGCAGTGGGAACGAAGAGTCCAAGGCCCAGGATTTCTACCCAAAGCCCCAATAGGAAGAGGGCTGCCGCCACTACATGTGGAAGGGTTACTAGGAGACGTCGCGAGGTGCCCTCCCTCTTCGCCGGCTCCTCAGCCTTAAGCTGATCCCGGAGGCCAGTTACAAAGTGAGCAGGCGGGTTCAGCTGCGGTGGATCCCTTAAGGTGTCTGCCAGGAGCTTTTCGAATTCCCATTCCTCACGGCAGCCTTCACACTGTTCCAAATGGCGGCTCAGCGCTTTCGCCCGCCGTCCCGTTTCGGGGTAGCACAGGTATTCTGGCATCTGATCTCGAGCTTGTACGCAATTCACAGACTTCTCCCCTATGGCCGTATTGGGATGGGCTGGGTCCTCATGGCCGCAACAGTATTGTACGCAGCCTGCTACGCCCGCGGTGCATGTAGGTCTTAACTGTGCCTAACGGCATGTCCATGATCTGGGCGATTTCTTTGTATCGCTTTTCCTCAAGGTAAAAGAGTGTGAGAATCATACGGTATCTGGGGTCTAGTTCTTTCAGTCCCGTTCGGATTTGCTCTCTCAACTCCTTCCGTTCGATCATCTGCCACACAGAGGGGCCAGTGTCGGCCACTGTTCTGACCAATTGCTCCTCATCCAATGGCACCTCGGGTGGCCGCGACTTCCATTTCCTGTAGTCGTCCACCACTACGTTGTAGATGATTCGGTAGAGCCAGGTCTTAATCTGCGATCGGCGTTGGAAGTGGGGAAGGCCGCGGTAGGCTCGCAGGAATACCTCCTGAGCTAGGTCTTCGACTCTGTGTGGGTCACGTACCATGCTGCCAATCATGCGAAAGACGATGTCTACGTGTTCGGCATAGAAATCGTCAAATGCCTCCACAAAGGCTTCCTTATCGCTGGAGCAGGTGCCTGAAAGGTGGCAGCCCTCTTACGGAATTAGACGAGACTTAGGGCTCGAGGTTTCAATTTAGAAGATTGTGAAACAAATCCTAGGCGTATCCAGTCCAACAGAATATGGATGGTGACAACAAAGCGACTTCGTCAATGCTAGTCCCAGCCGGAGTCTTACGGCAGCGCGTCTGAATTGTCTTTAACCAATCTCGTTTAGCGAACCTAGTTTTCCAAGTCAGGAGGATGCAAACATGCCGATGTCTCAGTTTCCAGTTGCCGAGATTGTTATGATTTTCGCAATTACCGGGATAACTGCGCTTGTAATTTTCGGTGTGATATTTGCCCGCTTTGTAGAGTCCCGTTACAAGGCCCAAGACAAGCTAAAAGCCATCGAAAAAGGGATTTCCCTTGAGAACCTTGAACCTTTGGGCCACGCGATTCACAAAAAGAGTCCATACGAGAAGATGGCAAAAACTCGCAAGAGAGGCATTCTACTAATAATGGTAGGACTAGGCCTCATGGTGCTCTTTCTCTTTATTTCAATATTCGAAAGGGAACCCATGGTATTCATACCCGGAATCCTCTTTGGTTTAATCCCCATGCTTGTCGGTATTGGGCTGCTTATCGATGCTGGTCAGCGTCGCCAGGACCTGGAAAATTCGGCTTTACCTTTCCACCTTACTCAAAGTGTGGTACCGGGAACTACTGAGGGGCAACACGTTGGCCGAACTCCCGCCGGTCCTACAACAGAAGAACCACCTGGCGAGTCTGGATCTGACAAGGCAGCGGACGACCACACGCTACGCGAAACAGGACCTACTGATCCAGTGGCACCATCGCAGACTAGCCCATCTGAACCTGCGCCATAACCAAAAGAGCGAGCGGTTTTCAAGCCTGGCACAGCTACCCTTTGCAGCCTTTGGACATGCACCGCAATCCTTTTACGCATTTCCTGTGTGCCCCTCCTCTGGAACTATGAAAGCACTATTGCCCCAACACTATCAGACAGGCCTGAGACCTGACCCAGCAGGACTTGAAACTGCACCAGTGGCCAATAACAGTGTTCTTGCGGGGCTTCTTTGCTCCGAATTTCCGAATTTTGTGGTCTCAACCCTTGGCAAATCCTAACTGGCTGCTTGGCACGTTCGGGGAGGGACCCTTTATGAATGTTATCTGCCGTTTTCTTTCCCATTCCAAATTATGTTCCGTCTCCGGATCCCTAGATTAGAACAGGACGGATCAATTTCCTAGGAGTGCTCCCCGCCTCCGTGCACCCCCACGTGACGCCCGCCAACCCCCGGTCGTCCGCTTCTCTCGGCCCTCAAAGCTTGGCCTGCGCACTTTCTGCGGCGCGGACTCCTAGCGCAGATAGTGGTGACTGACGCCGTTTCACCTGCGGCATTGGGTGCATGGGAGCGTGGAGACGGCGCGGCATAGATGACTGACCAGGGGCGCGCGGACCCAGACGAGATCAACACCGCGCACAAGCAGTGCTGCCTGAAACTGCACGAAGTCACTTAGAGTCCCTTATATTTCTATCTATCCACCAGGTCGGGTCGAATGGGAGGATTCCCGGATTCTCATTGGAAAGAAGGATACTTGCGAATTGACTCAAGGCATGGAAAATCGCGCAATGGAACATCCCCCTGAGAAACGGGCATCTGCTCCCCGAGGTCGATTCATCATCCCCGGACTGGCTGTCGGGCATACCGTGTTTCACTGGATTGTGCAAAGCTTCGTGGTGGCTTTGCCAGAGATCCAGGCTGCTTTTCATCTTAATTCCGTGGGTGTTGGCGGAATCCTTTCGGCCCGCGAACTAGCTTCTGGACTGGTCGCACTGCCCGGAGGCGTGGTAGTTGACATCCTCAGGCGGTACTGGGGACAACTTCTGGCTTCATGCTAGGGCGTGTCTGCGGTGGGTTGCCTGGTCATAGGCGTTTCTCCAGCGTATCCGTTGTTGCTGGTCGGCATGGCGGTGGTGGCGGTTTCCCACTCCATCTGGCACCTGCCTGCATCGGCTTCGCTGTCCCACTATTTCCCGCATCGGCGCGGTGCGGTGCTGGCCGCACACGGAGTTGGAGGCAGCGTAGGCGACGTTGCCGGACCCGTGGTCTCCGGAGCGCTGCTTGTGTTCCTCAGCTGGCGAGAACTGATTAGCGTGTACGCGGTGATTCCATTTTTCCTGGGAGCGGTGGCTGTCTAGACCTTTCGCAATATCGGGTCGGTCGAGGAACAGCCAGCCGTGGCAATCTCACAGCGTGTGAACGCTACCAGGCGTCTCCTGAGAAATCCTGCTCTTTGGGGATTGACCGTGGTGCGGGGTTTCTGGGCGATGGCTCTGGTAGCGCTGGTCACGATACTGCCTCTGTACCTTGGCAACGATCTCCAGATGGGTACGGCGGGACGCGGTTTTCATGTGGGTTTGTTGATTGCTGTTGGGTTGTTCGCCAAACCGGTGGCCGGTCTCCTGTCGGACCGGCTGGGCCGCAAGAATGTGTTGGTCCCCGGATTGTTGTGGTCATGCCTAGTTGCCCTCGCCCTGACCATTTTCGATACTGGGATGCCGCTGACCATCCTGATTGCGCTGTTGGGACTGTTCCTCTACCCTGACCAGCTTATCCTAACCGCTGCCGTCTTCGATGTGGTCGGAGGCGAAGTGGCTTCGACAGGTCTGGGTATCGTGGCCTGTTTCGGTTTCCTGATGGCGGTGCTTTCGCCGATCATTGCTGGAGCTCTTTACGAGACGTTGGGCTTTGCAGCGGCTATCTACTACATCGGAGCGCTGTTCGTAGCGGCGGCAATGGTCTTCGCCGCGCTGCCGTTGGCGCAGGCTGCTGAAGAACAAAGCGCTGGATGAAAGAGGTTCAAGTGTGGATGGAACAGATCCATTCGCCAAGTGGCGAGCGGACCATTAGCTTATGGCGACTGTCCTCGGCCAAACCGAGTTCAAAAGAAATCCTCTCTATGGAGGACGCGCCACAATACCCTCCCGTTCCGTTTTTCAGAGAGGCTGGCTACCGCGTCATGGTCCCTCTCTATGGGAATCCAAGGGAGTGTCAGATTTCAATGGGAAAGTTCCCAGACTTGGAATAATTTTCGACAAGAAAAGAAAAGGACAACAAACCTGAATAAGTGATCGGAGTGGCATGGCTAGCAAGAAATTCAACTGCATTGGCTTCAAGAGATCCGCTCATCGCAACAGGTTGATGGCCTTATAAGTGAACTTAGACAGAATTGAACCTAAACTCCAGAATCGCCTGCGGGCGGGCAAGAATTCCTCAGCATCAAGGTCCTCCGTGGCCGCCAATATGCGTTCCAGACCCATGCCGACGAGATTGCGGTCACCTTCTTCACCCAGTTCCAGTCCACCGCAAGCAAAAACCAACACTATTAATCCGTCCAATGTGTGTGCTCGATATTGACGCCAACACTCCTCATAAGTGAAGTCCTCTACGCCCGAATTTCTCAACAAACCGAAATACTCTTGCAGTGCATCCTTCTCTATTTTCCGCCTCGTATCAGGCGTTACACTTCCAGCCAAGAAATACGAAACATCTTTAAGGCCGGAATAGAGTCCACTGATTTGCCAATCGATAGCTGCAAACTCGTCTGTGCCAGCGGCTCCAAAGAACATGTTGTCAAGGCGAAAGTCCCCGTGCGTCAAGGTACGGTTTAAAGTCGTTCTGAGTTTAAAAAGATCTAGCATTCCTGCCCCCAAGGATTCAGCGAGGTTACGCGTCCTCGGGGAGAAACAGTCTCCGAAGTTTCTAAGAGTTGCTTCCAAATAGGCCGAATACAATGCTTGGAACGTGAGACGCTTTCTTCGGTTGAAGACTTGGTCAAAGCCTGATTGAGTTAGGTCGCGCTCTTTGTTCCAGTAATAACTGTGCAGTCTCGCTGCCGCTCTGACAGCGACCAGGGCTTGGTTTTCGTCGGCGCCAACGAATTGATCGACCGTTGCCATGGAGCGAAAGTCTTCTAGTATGAGGACAAAACGATGGGTTTCGTTATCAAAGCCCGCATAGAATAGCTTCGGCGACCGGATTGGAGCCTCGGTAGACAAGAGGCGGTAGAAATCATACTCCCTCTTGTACAGGCCAAGCTTTTTGGCCATGTTCAGGTTCTTGTCCCGACCACTTGCCATTTTGACAATGACGGATTCCGGGTTGCCATTCGGCGGGTGAGCATAGGTCAGGCGACAGCGCAGGATTTCCCCCATCAGGCCCACTCCTGATCTCATTCCTTCAGATGCTAAGGCTGTCACGGCCATCGGTTCGGTTACCCCGCCGGCCTCCAGGGCCTGGGTCATCCATTCAGGTGTTATAGAATCCGGGCCTTCCGGTAGAGGAGGTTGTGGAGCCACTTCGAAGTAACCTCAGATGCTTTCCCTGAAACAGGGAGACTTGCTTTTCAATCTTTTCAGAAGACTGCAGCATTTATTGCGGATAGTGCTGCAAAGTCCCGCTATCCGCTTGCCCTGTTCAATTAGACTGCAGTTGGGCCCTCAATATTATTGTGCCTGGATCTGCTTGATACGAATTCTACAAAAAGGGATACGCCGTGATTGTATCCATCTCTTGGCAGTAGTGGTTTCTGTTCCAGTTTCTAAAATATGTCGCCGTTCCGCACATTGAAGGGTAGTTAGAACAATTGAAACCTGCCTGCCAGAGCGGCTTGCCAGAGAGCTGCCGGGGTTGTTCCTCCCTGTCGCAGTCAATTCAGACAAAAAACGAAAACGCAAAAGGGCATAGGAACGTTGTAGTGGAGCCGTTTTTGGCTCCCATCTAAGCGCTTGAAATGAGCACTAAATATTAGGCATCTTGGCGAATAAGAGGGGTTAGGGGAGATGATGTCATCGAAACAAGGAACTACAGCTATCGGAGTCATTGGGGTTGGTCTCATGGGCGGACACCATGTAGGCAATCTGGCTCTCCAAGTCCACAACGCGCAGTTGCTGGCTCTGGCCGATGCTGACGAAATTCGCTTGCATGAGGCTGCTGATAAATATGAAGTTTCCTATCGATTCTCCAATCCCCAAGATCTTATCGACCATCCTCAGATAGACGCTGTTCTGATTGCTGCCCCTGATAGATGGCACGCTACCTTGGCCGAATCCTGCATTCTGGCCGGTAAGCCAGTTTTGGTGGAAAAGCCCCTGGCCACGGATTCTAATGCTGCCCTAGCGGTGGTAAGCATGGAGCTGGCTAGAGGGAAGAGGCTCGTACAAGTGGGTTTCATGCGTCAATATGATCCAGCCCACATCACTGTAAAGGATAGGGTTGGCCGAGGAGACTTGGGACGCGCCATGGCCCTTCGCAACCTTCACGCTTCCAATACGCCAGGGCATACACCCCGGTCCGTTGGTGAGGTGATGTTCAACTCTCTAATCCATGAATGTCACACTGCGCGCTGGATGATGGGGGAGGAAGTTACACAGGTGTTCGCCCAAGCACTACCGTGGCCAGCGCATCCTGGCTCAGCGCGCTTCGCTGCTGTACAGCTGTGTTTCCAAAGTGGCGCCCTTGGAATCCTGGCCTACAACGATAGTGCGGAATACGGATATCAGGTTGAAGTGGAAGTTACTTGCGAAACCGGCATAGTTGCCTCTAATTCCATGGCTGTTCCCACGGTTACACATCGCGGACAAGAGCGGAGAGAAGTGACCGAAGACTGGGGCTCAAGATTCGGAGCTGCATATCTGGCTGAAGTCCAAGCTTGGACAGCTTCAGTGATTCAGGGCATTCCAACAGGCCCCACTGCCTGGGACGGTTACCGGGCTTTGGTAATAGCGGAAGCCTGTACGGAATCTGCAGAAAGGGGACTTCCTATCTCAGTGCCCTCTGGGGAAGTGCCCGATCTCTACTTGCAATAGCTGGAGAAGGGCATTGTCTAGGACCCTCGTTAGGCGTGTTAGTGGTTCAGCCGGAATTCATGACTAGCCAACAGGTTACTTCATGAAAGAAACTGACATCCCCGCGTAGGTGGTTGTTACAACCAAGAGCTCATGCAGCTGTTCGGCGGTTGTATCTGTAGGTGTTGTGTGAAATTCAAATATCCTTCAGAGGGAGGCAGCGAATTCGGCACCCGGATGGAAAAAGGATTCGTTGATATCAGGTTGAGACCATCCAGGCAATTCCCGCAAAACCAAATGCTGTTCTGCCGCTGCCGCTTTGACAATGGCCCGGTTAAAGTCACCCACGTCGGGACTATTGAGAAACTCGTCCAGAGGCATCCACTGGCAGTATTCAATTTCTAGGTCGCACTTGACGATTTCTTTCGTCTTGGGCCGCAGACGGCAGACCATGTAAATGTCGGATTTGCCAAATCGGTACCCATGCCAATGGCGAAATGCCGCCAGATGATCAAATACCGCGTCTACGCCAGTCTCCTCCCGCACTTCTCGCACTACAGCTGAAACGAGGTGTTCGCCCTGGATCAAGGCGCCGCCCGGTAATTTCCAGTAGGGGCGACTCTTGTCCCGACGGTGTCGCTCACTGACTACTAGCAGATTGTCATCTTCGTCGATGACGGCTCCGCCAGCTCCAATGTAATGGGTGGCGAAATGGGGAATAAAGGCGCCAGGTTCTACTGACAAAGTGAGCATCAAGTAATCTGGAGCACTGTGGTGAAATTCAAAGTCTCGCTCAACGGCTATGGGAATGAGATCAGCGTGAACCAAGGGCACTTTCAGCCAGACCAGGCGTAGCCCTTCATTCCGCCATTCCTCTATTTCTTGAGGTAGAGCTGCAGCAAAGGAAACTGCGTCCGGCAGTTGATCTGCCTCTAGTTCCAAACCGCCAAATCTGTTACGAACTCCTTTCATGTTCATGGGCGGCCCGTTATTTCCGTGTGAGCATGCGTAGGTGGGAAAAAGAATTCGTGCTTTTCCGGGCGTGGGTATCCATTGATGGGGGTGACTTTCAATGCCGGAGAATGTACGCCAGCTTTAACTATGGCTCGATTGAATTCACTCACATCCGGATGGTCCAGGTATTCCGCCAAAGGCATCCATCGGCATTCCTCGATTTCGAAGTCGTCCTTGGTGATCTTGAACGTGAGCGGGCGCAATCGAAAAACGATGTAAATGCCCGATTTTCCAAAAAAGTATTGATGGCCATGCCACATGCCTACCAAGTGTTGAAACTCGGTGGCTATATCAGTCTCTTCCTTAACTTCTCGTTGAATCCCGTGAACAAGGTGCTCCCCTGGATCCAGCAAGCCACCTGGCAGTTTCCAGAAGGGCCTGGCCAAGTTCTGTCGATAGGTCTCATTGACCACCAGCAGTTTATCGTTATCGTCAACAACTACGCCCCCCACCCCTATGTAATGGGTGGCATAAGGTGGGATGAGGGGATCTTCCACTAGTGGGCGCGTCAACAACACATAATCAGGCTGGGAATGATGGAATTCGAAGCCTTGTTTGACCGCTACTGGGATATGAGCGGCTTGGGATTTGGCTATCCTTATCCATACCAGCCAGAGACCCTCCGCTTCCCATTCAACTAGGGCCCGCTGCAAAGCAACACAGAATTCCTCAGGATCTGAAGGTAACGCGTCAGGTTCAACCTCCACGCCATTGAAGGCGTTGCGTTTGCCGGTGTACGAAAGGAATGTAGACATTCGGGAAAGCCAGCATGCCATAATCAACTGCCGGCCTATGTGCTCTGCGATTCATTGCTGCCGTTAATTATATAGGTCCCGACCTATTCCTTAAGACAAGGAATTCAATTCGCCACAAGGCTGATTGTAAGAAATGGAAACGTTTTGACCTTCCGCGGCCTCTTGAATTCCGCAGAATACGGCCCGGCCGTAGAATCTTCAGATGAAACTGTTTTGGGGGAGATTGTAATGCACCGACCGAACATCCTTATTCTCTACACAGACCAACAACGTTGGGACGGCGTGCACATCAATGGTAACGCGGACATTGTCACTCCCAATTTGGATGCCCTCGCTACCCAGAGCTGCAATTTCGATCACTGTTTTGTGCAGAATCCGGTTTGTATGCCTAGCCGCATCAGTTTTCTGACCGGCCAATATCCAAGTACATTGGGTATTACCCATATGGGCGTGCCCGTGCCGCCTCAGACACAGACCTTGCCCCAGATTCTGGGTACCAGTGGGTACACCAGTGCAAACATCGGCAAATTGCATTTTCTACCCCACGCCAATCGGGATCACCGGCAGGTTCATCCCCGTTACGGGTTCGACCACCTGGAAGTTTCCGATGAACCGGGCAGCTATGAGGATGCGTACCGGGCATGGGTAAGGCGCAAGGACCCGTCGCAGCTGCCTTACATCAGTGTAGGTCTGCCTCCCACGCGAATTATTTGGAACAAGGCCATGGGCTGGGAGGATGAAGTGCTGCATCCTAGCCAATGGGATCGCAATTCATCGTTGGACGCCGTGACTTTTGCAGGCACAGACGAGGTAAGTTTCTCCGCCTTTGTGGCTGAGCAAACGATTTCCTACCTGGAGCGGTCCAAGACGGAATCGGCCCGGCCCTTCCTCTGCATCGCCGGCTTCTACAGCCCTCATTCCCCGTGGGTGGCCCCACAGCGATTCCTAGATATGTATGACCGCGAATCGCTGTCTGTGCCGAAGTTTCCACCCGAATTTGAAGTAAGTCCAGAGTTTCGAGAAGAGCATTTGCGAACGGCCCGCCATGGCTACTACGCCATGATTTCCGAAGTTGACTATCATGTGGGCCGTATTCTGCAGTCCCTGGAAGACTTACAATTGGCGGAAGAGACGATTGTCATTTTCGCTTCGGACCATGGCGAGTGGTTGGGCGAACATGGTAGGTGGGGCAAAGGCTATCCGGGCCCGGACCCAGTCAGCCGCGTGCCTCTGATGATTCGGGTGCCAGGTGCTTCCGCGGGTCGACGGGTAAGTAATATCGTGGAAGCCGTGGATGTAGTGCCCACTCTCTTGGAATGTGCTGGGTATCAGATTCCGCCTGAAGTGCAGGGCCAGTCCCTATTGCCTTTGGTGACCGGTTCAGAGGGCTATACCAAGGCCGACGCAATGATGGAGATGAGAGGGTGGAAGAGCCTGCGCAATGCAAGATTCCGATATGTGAGCGAGGAGGATGGCTCTGAGCATCTGTGGGACCTAGAGGCGGAGTTCGGCCAGTATAGGGATGTATCGTCAGACCCAGCCTACGCCTCTGCCCTTTCGGAAATGAGGGGTCGGCTATTGCAAAGAGTAATTCAGAACGAGGCGCCGCTGGCGCGCACTTGGACCTATTAAGAAAGTATGCGTTCTAGAAATTGAGGGATTGGTATGAGCCAGGAGAACGGTCTGTTTGGTGACAGGCCAGTCAGGACCGGCCTGATTGGCTTAGGGGACTTCGGACGCACGTTCTGGCTACAGTCCCAACATATGGCAGGCCTTCGCCTGTCTGCGCTCTGCGATCAGGATGTGGAAGGGACGTTGCAAAGACTGCAAGGAATTGGCGCCGCACCTGTAGAAATTCAGATCTGCGATTCAAAGCAGAAAGCACAAGCCGTAATGAAGAACGGCAAGGTACCTTTGGTCCCGGATGGAAGGCTATTGGCGGAATTGGAACTAGACGTAGTAGTGGAGGCTAGTGGCTCACCTGAAGCCGGAGCTGCCCACGGACTGGCGGTCCTGGAGGCAGGCCAGCACTTGGTCATGGTCAACAAGGAAACAGCTTGTACTGTGGGCCCTGCCTTGACAAAGGTAGCAGTAGAAAGAGGAGTGAATTTCGACATGGCTGACGGGGACCAGCCGCGCCAAATTCTAGACATGGTGGACTGGGCCGAAATGCTAGGCTTAGAAGTCGTATGTGCGGGTAAGGCTGGAGAAGCAGATTATCCTGTAAATGCCGAAGACGATGGCATATGGAATCTGACCACAGATGAAGTCAAATTAGCGGAAATCATTGGACAGCGCGGCAGCCTTATCCCTCTGCAACACAGGGCAGGTGTAGCTGATCTGGCTGAGCTTGCGATTGTTATCAACGAGAAGAATCTTGGCTGGGATAGACCGGGATTACACGCACCGGCCATGCACTTTAGGGAAATGCCTTCCGTGCTGCGCCCCCAGGCCGAAGGCGGCATACTCGGCAAGACTCCGGTCGTGGAAGTAGCGAACCTCCTGTCCCATCCGCATGCTCCCAGCATGGCTGGTGGCGTTTTTGTCGTCGTCCGGTCTCCAGACACAGATGACTGGCGCTTTCTAGCCCGCAAACGCCATTTGATGAGCCAAGATGCCCGTTACCTTTTTCTTTATCGTCCTTTTCATCTCTTGGGGATTGAGACTGGACTAAGTGTTCTAAAGGCGGCTCGAGACATGCCTGCGCCAGATACAGTAAGGAATCTTCCCCGAGTAGATGTGAATTGTCGAACAGAGCGGGCACTTCCTGCTGGTCATATTCTGGAAATGGATCATGACCACCACATTGCCGGTGTATCAGCCGAATTGGGAGTACCCGTGCCATGTGAGCCAAAGGACCCCGTTCCCTATTATCTGGCCGCGGGTCGGGCTTTGACGCGCAGAGTTGCTAAGGGTTCGCTGCTGTGTTGTCGTGATGTAGCAATCGAAAGCCAATCCTGTTTGTGGAAGCTACGAAGGTCCATGTGCTGAGGTACTGGTATCCCAAAGAAATAGAGGTTGAAACCTCGCCAAACTTTTTCATTGGTAGGCAATTGGGTCCTAAGGAGCAGAATCTCCAGAGTTACATTTCGAGTGAACAGTGTTGGTCCTGAATGCTCCCAATGCGACTTTCAGTTCGGTTTGACCCCATGCTTAGGGGCTCTCAGTAGGACGACGCTATTACAAAATCGGGAGGCAATTTGGCAGTTCAACTGGGATTTGCCATAATGGATTGGCTCATCTTGGCGCATCCGCCACCCTCTTGTTTGTGAACACGGATGCTTTTGGGTGATTCAAGTTTTCCTTTCATTGAATACACGGATTGGTGTGCTATGAAAACCAGCATGTTATCTCGACGCGATTTCCTGAGAGTGGCAGCGGGCACTGGAGCCGCCGCGGCCCTGGTGGCCTGTGTGCCTGCGCCTCCCGCCGCGCCTGCCGCGGGGGCGGAGATGGCTGATAAAGCCGTGGCCGAGGTCCTGATGTTTGACCGGAACGTGGTACAGGATCTGGAATACCGCAAGGAATTGGCCGAACGCTTCAATACGGAAAACAGCGACATACAAGTTACTGTGGACGCGATTCCCCAAGGGTATGACCAAACCATCATGGCACGCATTGCCGGCGGCACGGCAGGTGACGCCTTCCGCCATGCGTCGCATTTCGGTATGAGCAAATTCACTACCCGTGGGTTATTGCAGGAACTAGATGACTTCGTAGATCTCGACTCCTACGATCTATCTGTATTCATCGAAAGTCCCCTTAGCTCAAACCGGATCAATGGGAAACTGTATGCGTTGCCCGTGAACGGCCACGCTGGTCATGCGGGGCTGTATTTCGCTCCTGAGATATTCGGTGAAGCAGGCGTGGATTTGCCCACTGAAGATTGGACTTACGATGATTTACGTGACGCAGCTGCAAATCTGACGCAGGATACAGACGGAGACGGCAAGAGCGATATCTGGGGAATATGGTTTGGAGCCTGGTATCAAGCCAATCTAACCCTTATCTCCGCCCATGGCGGCTGGCCCCTGAACGATGACGGGTCGCAGGCGACTTGGGGGGAACCAGGTGCCATCGCTGGCATGCAATGGATCCAGGATATGTACCATGATGTAGAGGCTCTTCCCGTGATGGCAGATTCTGCGGCCAAACAGCAGCTCTGGTCCTCGGGTAAATTGGCCTCCGCCTTGTCCGGTGTTTGGGAAGGCGCATATCTGGGCGACATCACGCCCGAGGGATTGACCTTCAGCCTTGTTCCAGGTCCCAAGGGACCGACAGGTGTACGCGGTGGCTTCGCGGGTTGCAACAACTTCCCAATTTGGAGTTCCAGTGAACATCCGTATGAGACGTTCCAATGGATCAAGTACCTCTCGAGCCAGGAAGTTGGAGTTGAGGGAATTGGCCGTATTGGGGAACCTGGATTGCGTTATGACGTCTTCGAGGATCCAAGGGTAGCCAACGACCCCTTGATCATTCCTCACTTCCAGGTTTTGCAAGATGTCAAGCCATTTCCAACTCCTCACAATGGCCGGGATTCAGAGGTTATCCAAGCCACATCTCCACTGCTGGAGGGCATGTATCTAAATGAGTTGAGCGCGGAAGAAGGCTGCGGCCAACTGCAGGAGACTATCCAGGAAATCTTGGACATGCCTCCGGTCGAAGCAGCCTGATAAATTCAGTTTTCTGAAGAGTCAAATTTTGAAGTAGCTTTTTTAATACAACCCAGTCCCTTGGCGGAATCTCCAGAGATGAACAGCGGCGCAGCCACCGGTACTCCTGGTCGCAGTCGTGTTACCCGCGTTGAAGAATTCTGGGGCTATCTGCTGATTTCGCCTTGGGTACTGGGCTTTTTGCTGTTTACAGCGGGACCCATGCTGGTTTCCCTGTATTTCAGCTTCACCGAATATGCTTTTCCCTTGCGCCCGCAATGGCTGGGCTTGGCCAATTACATTAGGGCGTTCGGTGATGATGAATTGTTCGGTCGTTCCCTTTGGAACACTTTTTATTACGTGGGACTGGCAGTTCCGTTGGGCATTGCGCTGTCTCTCATGTTGGCGCTCCTCTTGGACCGCAACATGCCAGGGAGGGCGGTATGGCGGACTATCTACTACTTGCCCTCGATCGTCCCGGTTGTGTCCGCTACGTTTCTGTTTCTGTATATTTTTCAGCCGGACTACGGCCTCATCAATGGCTGGCTGTGGAAACTGTTTGCGGTAGAGGGGCCTGGCTGGTTCAATTCCCGCGTCTGGGTTAAGCCCACTTTCATCATAATGGCCCTGTGGGGCGCCGGCGGCCCCACCATGATTATCCTCCTGGCTGGACTCCAGAATGTCCCAGATGAAATGTATGACGCCGCCAAAGTGGACGGAGCAGGACGATGGCGCAGATTCTCTAATGTAACTTTGCCCCTGCTGAGTCCAACTCTCTTCTTCGTACTTATCACTGGCCTGATTGCGGCCTTCAAGATTTTTGGACCAGTGTATGTGTCTACTCAGGGCGGGCCCTTCTACGGCAGTTACTTCTATGTCCTGCACCTCTTCACCCAAGCGTTTACCCACTGGCAGCTGGGTTATGCCTCTGCTTTGGCTTGGATCTTATTCGTCTTTATCCTGATCTTCACACTGATCCAGTTTCGGATAGGCGGCAGCTGGGTGTACTACGAAGGTGAAAGGGAAAAGGACGATTCATGACGTCAGGGGAGGCGGTTTCGCCTTGGCGGCCGTATCAAAAGGTTACTGCTTGGGGCCTCTTTGCCGGCTTCTTGACAATATCTTTGGCCCTTCTGTTTGGATTCCCCTTGTTCTGGGCCGTTTCCAGCGCTTTGAAATTACCCATCGAACTCAATGTAATTCCGCCCCTCTGGTTTCCGCCTACGCCAAGGTGGAGAAACTTCATTGAGGTTAACGAGGTATTGCCTTTCTTTCGTTTCATGGGCAATACGGCGGTAGTTACTTTGGCCACGACTGTAGGTGGGGCAATCACCGCTTCAATTGTTGCCTATGGGTTTTCCCATTTCAGGTTTCGAGGACGACACGCCATATTCATCCTCATGCTTTCCACCATGATGCTGCCCATGGAGGTCACTCTCATTCCCACCTATCTGATTTTTAACGAGATTCGGTTGGTGGATACGTTCTGGCCTCTTTTCTTGCCCGCTTGGTTTGGTGGTGGACCTTTTGCCATATTCCTATTTCGACAGTTCTTCTTGAGCATTCCGCGGGACTTAAGCGATGCGGCCAAAATCGACGGATGCCACGTCCTGCGGTTTTATCGCAGCATTCTAGTGCCTTTGTCTGTCCCCGTAATGATCACCCTTTCCATACTGTTCTTCCAACAGTCTTGGAATGAGCTGATGCGTCCCTTGATTTATTTGACTAGTATGACCAACTACACGGTCTCAGTGGGATTGATGTTCCTGCGCACTCAGATTTTGGCCAATGTGGCCCAGCGTGGCGAACCTACCGAACACCTCTTGATGGCAGGTTCAGTGATTTCCATGATGCCGTCCCTGATCCTGTTCTTTATCTTGCAGCGCTACTTCATTCGGGGCGTGATCATGTCCGGAATCAAAGGATAGCTAGCGCTGCAGCTCACTTTTCTGCTGTCTATCCCATTGGGTTGAAACGGGACTTTTTATCTTCAGGGCTTCCCTTGCTTTGAGAAGAAGAGGCCCCGCCCCACCTGACAGGGGGACGGGTCACAATGGGACATGCCTGTCAGTCTGTCGGCCCCGGTACTAAAGTTGGGAGCTACAAGCTATAAAGGAGACGGCGGGGTCACAACATACTGTGATGTGCTGAGTCTAGGGCTTGAACCTAGGCCAAGAAGGCCATCAATCTTCCTTGGGACAAGTTTCCTCCAATGGTGCAAAAGACCGGACCACAACGAGCTCTCAGGTACTGCGGAAGCTGTACTTATGGATTCATTAAATTTGGATGCCAGCCGTCATTTACTCATTGCACACAGCCATCGAAAGTCTGGCCCTGTACGTGAAAATAAGTGGGTCCGTCGCCCTCCCCCGTATATTTGGCCCTGGCGGACATATAGGACAGGGCAATGGCCCGCCGCCAGTTGCTCGATCGGTTCGGGGCCGTGTAGTGGGGCAGAAGTGAGTGGAAAAACAGTCCGTCTCCTGCTTTCATGGGCAGCATCACCATGTCATCGGCGTCATAGCTGGTCTCATCTACCACGTAGTCATCCTGTACATGCACGTGGGGCAAGGGGCCACGCTTGTGACCACCCACCAACACCGCCATACACCCGTTCTCAAGGGTGGCGTCATCCAGCGGAAACCAGCAGGAACAGAGGTCCATCGGTCTTATGGGCCAATAGGGAGAGTCCTGATGCATGCCTTTGGCAGATCCTACAGATGGTGGTTTGAGCAGTAGGGCGTTGCGGAACATCTTTATGTCCGGCCCCAGAATCGGAGTAAGAATGCCGCGAACGTTGTGATGAAGACCCAGTGCTTGAAAAAGGTCGTCCCCTTCCACCAACCCATCGATCTTGCGAATGCCATCCCCCGGATCCTCCACAGACAGTTCACCCCTTTGGATGCGGGGCTCCACCTGAACTCTCAAGGCGTCTTGCGGCCGGCCTCCATGAGTGTAATCCCGGAGGCGTTCTCCCAAGGCTGCCACGTCCTTCGGGTCCACTATGTCTTCCACCAGCAGGAAGCCGCCCTTTTCGTACTGGGCTAATTCGCTAGCCGAGATCGACTTGGCCATGTCTGGTTCCTTCCTAATCTAGAGGTAGGTTTGTTAGGATTCAATGATAGCCTAGGGTCGACAGGATGCTGATTGGAAGTGAGCCATCATGCGTTCTGAAGCCGACTCTTGGAGATTCAGGTAAGTACCTATCCAAGCCGGTTCCGTTCGAACCGTTTTCAGAGGGCAAGAAGCAAAATGAGACAAAAGGTTGTTGATACACACATTCACTACTGGGACCCAGATTTGCTGTCCTATCCGTGGCTGGAAACGGTTCCTGAAATTGCTGCCAAGCATGGACCACTGGAATTGCAGGCACAAGAGGCGGAGACTGACCGCTTTGAACTGGACAAGATTGTCTTTATGCAAGCCGGGAGCATTGATGCACATGCTCAGCGGGAGGCAGAGTGGGTGGATGAAATGGCCCGGACTGTGGATTCCCGCATAGTCGGCATAATTGCCGATGCTCCGATGGACAAAGGCGCCGCTGTGGTACCAGCCTTGGAGGCGCTGAAGGCCTTACCCCGTGTAAAAGGTGTGCGCCGACTGATCCAAGGTCAGCCGCAGGGCTATGGGGACAACCCGGAATTCATTGCAGGAGTCAGGCAACTTGCAAATTTTGGATACACCTTCGATATCTGCATTCATCATCCGCAGTTGGGCGAAGCTATACGTTTGGTTCGGGCCTGCCCTGACGTGGAATTCATCTTGGACCATATTGCCAAGCCGGACATTAAAGGCCATGTTTTTGACCCTTGGAAGTCTCAAATGCAGTCTCTGGCCGCTATGCCCAATGTGGTGTGCAAGATATCTGGTATGGTCACGGAAGCTGATGTTGCCCAATGGACTCCCACTGATCTACAGCCTTATGTGGATCACGTCATAGAGTGCTTTGGCATTGACCGGGTTCTCTATGGGGGAGATTGGCCCGTGAGTCTCCGCGGAGTGAAGAGTTGGGGACAATGGGTGGACACTCTGGACGACCTCACCTACTGGCTGTCCGCACCTGAAAAGCACAAACTCTTTTACACCAACGCTCGGCAAGTTTATCGAGTGTAGTCTTGTGGCGCACTACCGCAGGAGAATAAATTGACATGAAAATTGAACGCGTAGTCACAGAGCACTTTCGCTGGCCCCGCCACACGCCCATTACCAACGGGTTGCACACCTATACACATTCCAGTTTAGGGCTGGTGCGCGTGGAGACCGATGAAGGAGTAACCGGCATTGGCTTGGGCAGTCTTAGTTCTGTGGTGGAAGCCTCTATCGCGCGTTTCGGGGCAGAAATCCAAGGACAGGACCCTCTGGACGTGGAACGGCTGTGGCATGAAATGTGGGTCCCCAAGCTAGTGGGCCGGCGCGGACTGACCACGCGAGCCATCAGTGCTATAGATATTGCTCTTTGGGACCTCAGAGCCAAAGTTGCTGGGATGCCCCTTTATAAGTTGCTGGGGGGTTACAGGGACCGAGTGCCGACTTACATCGCTGGCGGCTACTACGAAGAAGGCAAAGGGTTGGAGGAGCTGGCCCAAGAAATGCTTTCCAATGTGGAAATGGGTGCACGGGCAGTCAAGATGAAAGTAGGGGCGTTACCTCTACGCCAAGATGCGGAGCGCGTCCGCGTAGTGCGCGAGGCAGTCGGACCGGACGTGCAGGTTATGGTAGATGCCAATTGCGCATACAAGGCCTATGAAGCCATCCAACTGGCTCGCATGATTGAGGATTACGATATTTTTTGGTTCGAAGAACCCTTGGCGCCAGACAATCTGCAAGGACATCGCCAGCTGGCCCGTGCCACTATTATTCCCATCGCCACAGGCGAAAACGAATACACTCGCTATGGATTTCGGGATCTGATCGAACATGAGGCCGCGGCTATTTTCAATGCCGACGCCCTGATTATGGGAGGTGTTACCGAGTTTATGAAAGTGGCTGCCCTCACCCAGGCCTACGATCTGATGTTGGCCCCTCACGGACCCCAGGACTTGCATGTGCATCTGGTGGCCGCGATTTCCAACGGGTTGATTCTGGAATTCTACGGAAATACCGTGGATCCAATGTGGGGCAAAATCTACAAGCACACTTTGACTCTGAATTCGGATGGAACAGTCAGTCCCCCAAACGTACCTGGCATCGGCCTGGATCCCAACTACGCTGAGTTGGAGCCGTACCGGGTTTCCTAATCGGCACTTGCTATCAGTTTCTCGCGACCTGCCTCAGGAGGCCTTAAATGGATAACGCGCCGAGTCGACCCAACATTGTCTACATCATGGCGGATGACATGGGTTGGGGTGATGTGAGCTGTTTCAATCCAGAGTCCCGCATTCCCACCCCCAACATGGACCGACTGGCTCAACAAGGCCGCCGGTTTACCGACGCCCATTCCCCATCGGCGGTCTGTACGCCTACGCGGTATGGAGTATTGACGGGGCGTTTTTGCTGGCGATCGCATTTACGGGCCAATGTGCTTTACGGCTACGAACCACCCTTAATCGAGCCATCCCGACGCACCGTAGCCAACCTGTTGCAGGACGCGGGCTATCACACGGCAGCTATAGGCAAGTGGCATTTGGGCTTGGGATTCAGCGTGAAGCCCGGTTTTTTCTATGACTTCAATCGGGCCCTGCCTTGGGGGAATGCGGAACGCGAGTTTGAGGAAATAATCGACTTCACGCAGCCTCTGCTGGGCGGCCCCAATGACTTGGGATTTGACTATTTCTACGGGGCTTCCGGCTGCCCCACCTGCCAGCCTCCTTATGGATTTATCGAAGACCGTCACTTTGTAGAAATTCCATCCATGTATCACGACCAGCCTTCCTTCACTAGTCGCCGCGGCATGATGGCGCCGGGCTGGGAACACAAGGAATCGGACCCCCAATTCGCGGCCAAGGCTGTGCAGTACATTAAGGACAGAGCCACAGAAAATGCCCCATTCTTTCTGTACCTGAATGCAGATGCACCGCATGAGCCCTGCACCCGGCCAGACGTACCAGAGTTCGCCCGCGATCAATCTGGAGCTGGTCCCCGGGGCGATCTCGTCTGGCTCTTCGACTGGATGGTTGGACAGGTGATGGAGGCATTGGATGAAACTGGACAGGCAGACAAAACACTGGTGTTGGTCACAAGCGACAACGGTGCCTTGCCGGGCGACAGATTACAGGGCCAGACCGGCCCCATGCCGTACGCTACCTATGGTCACAAGTCTTCCGCAGATTGGAGGGGTTACAAGGCCCACATTTGGGAAGGTGGCCATCGTGAGCCGCTGATTGCCCGCTGGCCTGGCGTAGTGGAGCCGGGCACTACCAGCGGTGAGCTGGTCTCTCTGGTGGACTTCATGGCTACATGTGCAGATATTACGGGGCAGCCGCTGGAGCCCCATATGGGCGAGGATAGCGTGAGCTTGTTGCCTGCCTTGCAGGCTCCTGAGAATGAATTGGCCGGTCGGAAAGATCTGATTCACCATTCCCAAACAGGTGTGTTCTCGCTGCGTTCCGGAGATTGGAAAGCCATTTTTGAGACTCGCACCTCGGGGGGCTGGGCCCCACCGGCGGGCGAGGCTCCCGTGCCTTTCACCCCTGGGCAGTTGTACAACTTGCGTGAAGATCCGGGAGAGGAAAACAATCTCTGGGACACCGAGAGCCAGATCGTGGCGGATCTGGGGGCCCAGATGATGGCTTATCGCCAAACCGGCCAGTCCGTTGCGGCATAACCTAAGGAGACAATTCAATGTATCAGGCAAATTGGCAGTCTTTACAGGCCTATCAGGTTCCGGATTGGTTCAAAAATGCCAAACTGGGCATCTTTATCCATTGGGGGGTCTACTCAGTGCCAGCCTGGGACAACGAGTGGTACCCTCGGTTCATGTATCGGGACGAAGTCTCCCGCAAGGGTCCAAATTATTTCCAGCATCATTGTGAGACTTGGGGGCATCCAGGCGAATTCGGTTATAAGGATTTTATCCCCATGTTCAAGGGGGAAAAATGGGACCCGGAAGCCTGGGTGGATCTGTTTATCCAAGCTGGCGCCAAGTACATCGTGCCCGTGGGTGAACACCACGATGGCTTTCCCATGTACAAGTCGGAATACACCAAATGGAACGCTGCCGAGATGGGCC
Source organism: Caldilineaceae bacterium (assembly GCA_965221225.1). GTDB lineage: Bacteria > Chloroflexota > Anaerolineae > Caldilineales > Caldilineaceae > Bin34. The sequence goes on along the minus strand of CBDCRV010000008.1, from coordinate 930,727 downwards.
CTTGTCGGGATGTGGTGGCAGAACTTGGTGAAGCCGTTCGCCAACGCGGATTGAAATTCGGAGTCTCTTCCCATCGGGCGTTCAATTGGCGGTATTTCACCTACAAAGATGATTTTGATACCGCGGATCCGGCCAATGCCGAACTCTATTCTCGCCGCCATCTGGAGGACGCCCCGGCTCCCCCGGATTGGGTGGAAGACTGGTTCCGACGCACCAAGGAGATGGTGGATCGCTTCGAGCCGGATGTGTTCTGGTTTGATTTTGGCTGGCACGAAGAGGAATTTGCGACATATCGGCCGCAGGTCTGTGCCTATTTCTACAATCAGGCTCTGCGTTGGGGCAAGGAAGTGGTCCTGCAGTTCAAAGACAAGATCCCGAATGGAGTGGCTGTATACGATGTAGAACGCGGCAAACTTGACGACATCCGACCAGATTATTGGCAGACCGATACAGCGGTGTCCTACAAGGCCTGGAGTTACATCGAAAACGACGAGTTCAAATCAACAAAGACATTGGTTCATGACCTGGTGGATATAGTCAGTAAGAATGGCAATCTGCTCCTGAACGTGGGACCGCGGGCGGACGGTGTAATTCCTGATGAAGCCGCGGACTTGCTCCGCGGTTTGGGGGCATGGCTGCGAGTTAACGGGGAGGCCATCTACAACACGCGTCACTGGACTTGCTTTGGTGAGGGGCCTACAGGTGTGACTGCGGGCCACTTATCTGAACTTTCCAACGCGGAAATGACGGCACAGGACATCCGGTACACTCAGACTGACCAAGCCTTCTATGCCACTCTATTAGGATGGCCAGACGGGGAAGTCAGGATGAAATCCCTTACTCCTGATGCTTTTAATGTGTCCCGAGTATCAGAGGTCACTCTGTTGGGAGGATCTGGTCATCTTGATTGGGCCCAGGACGAAGAAGGCCTGACAGTCTCTCTACCGCCACAAAAGCCATCAAGCAGTCACGCCTACGTAGTAAAGTTCGCGTTAGCCCAACATTGATAAGGTGTCGCTGGGAGCCTTTTCTTATGTTCGACCAACCCGGGTGAGACACGCCACTGCATGGAACAAGGAGCGTTGACTGCCGCATCCATCAGAGAAGCGGCTTACCAGCTAGGCTTTGACTTTTGCCGATTGGTGGCGGTGCGGCCAGAGCATGTTCATGCGGAATATATGCGGCAGTGGTTGGCGGCTGGCTGCCATGGAGATATGGACTATCTGGCGCGCCACCAGAATCTGCGGTTTCATCCCGAGCAATTGACGGACTCTGAAGGCCAGCCCATCCGCTCAATAGCGGTGTTGGGTGTTGACTATCATCAGGCCGAGCTACCACCCCAAGTCAAAGCCGACCCCTCGCGCGGACTGATAGCGCGCTACGCCTGGCAGCGGGACTACCACGAAATTCTGAAGCCCCGCCTTCATGCTTTAGACCAGTTCATTTGCCGGCGCAGTGGCCGCAGGGGCCGGGCCAAAGCTTGGGTAGATACCGGACCCATTGTGGAACGGGATTGGGCACTAGCCGCCGGCTTGACCTTCACAGGCAAGAATTGTTGTTCCATTCATCCCCGGCATGGCAGTTGGCTGTTACTCGCTGTTCTTTGCATCCCGGAAGATGGCCTGGAAGAGGCACTACCAGAGCGGGACATGGTATTGCTAGAAGCGCCAGCCGCCGTTATGGCTGGACTTCCTGGAGATCTGAATCTAGGCAGCTGGACTCTGCAATTGGATGAAGAGTCCGCCGCCCTCGGCACTTGTGGGCGGTGCACCCGGTGCCTGGATGCTTGTCCTACAGACGCTTTTGGCGGGCCGTTGATGCTGGATGCCCGCAAGTGCATAAGCTACTGGACTATAGAGGCGCGCGGTGCGGCGCCACGGGCCCTGCGCAGCCAGTTCGGTAATCGTATTTTCGGATGTGACATCTGTCAGGAAGTCTGTCCCTGGAATCGGGACCTGGATCCCCCACCAGCGTCCAGGATGCCTGAGCTGACAGCGCAGTCTCAATGGATGGCACCACCTCTCTTGGAAGGATTCAGGGCGGAATTTCCTTATTGGATTTCTGACGAAGCGTTTCGGGAGCATTTCCGAAAATCACCGGTGAAACGGGCCAAGCGGGCAGGCATGTTACGGAATGTCTGTACTGCCTTGGGCAACTGGGGCAGCGCCGAAGCGATAAGTGCTCTCAGTCAAGCGTTAATGGATTCCACTGCATCAGTCCGACAACACGCGGTGTGGGCTCTGGGCAATATATGGGTCCGTACAAAGTCTGAGTCCGCCCGCCGCCTTTTGCAGCAATGCGGTGAAAAAGAAGTGGACGTAGAAGTGCGGAAAGAATTGGCTTTGTCACTAGGATGAGTCAACCAGTGGGTAATCTGCACAGCGCACCGCCTGTGAACTGTACAGACCGAACTCTTATAGTTAACCTCTCCCTCCAAGTTCCTATGTTGACTGTTCCGACCATTTCTAAGCCAGGACTATAGGGACATCGCCCAGTTACAAAGGATTCGTACCAGAGTCTAAGGGGACGGAGGGGTTTCAGCGGGGGTTGGGAATTCCATTCCTTTAATGGAATCAGTTGCCCTTTAGCAAATCATGCCAACTTTCCCTTCGGGACCGTGTTTTATGGGTGTCTCGCCCACCCAACGTTCATCAATGGGTTCCGATGCGGGTTGGTACCGGGTATCCGTTGACAGGCGGAAACGGTTTGTCTTGTTGTCCATGCTGGCATGCAAGGTGAACATGCTGAAAACGAGAAGATCTCCTGCCCGGTAGTCTGTGGTAAGCCAGCGGCCCCCCAAAGAGTCGCGAGTTTCTACAGCGTTGGTATTGTAAGCACCGGAATTTACCTGGTTCTGCCATTGTTTCGTCCCTGCTTCAATGTCCGCCGCATCCTCGTAGTTTGTGCAGTACGTGTCTACGTCCCGTTGCCCATAGGTGGACTTGAGGTGGTCCAAGCGGTGGGAACCCTCAAGGACTATGAGCCCGCCCATAGCCACCGGAATGTCTCCCAACGGGGTCCAACTCGTGCACAGCCGGTGAGATCCTCTACCCATGAAGACAATATCGCAATGCGGGTTACTCGCGGAGTCGTCGCTGGCCGTCTTGGCCCTATGCCAGGTATAGTCAAAATGACGTACGTCTTCTTCAAAAAAGGCCTCGTAGAATTCGATCATGGCGCCGTCATAGAGAACCTGCATCAAGGTGGGATTACGCCGTGCTGAATTGTCCATTTCCGGTTCAGAGTAGGGACTTACGGCTTCTGTCAGGTACTTCTCGTCTATTATCCCTTCCATGATGGGGTATGTCGGGTCCAGATAGCCTAGTTTCGCGAATTTTTCGAGTTCCCCAAGTCGGGCTTCAAGCACTAGGTCTCGATCCAGTAACCCAGGTAGGAAAAGGTACCCATCTTCTTCGAACCGGCTGCGCAACGCATCGAAATTGCCTACGATGTCCAGGGAAGAACGAAGTACGCCAAATGCCTGTGGAGACATGTCCAAGGCACGTCCACGGTGATGCATTACTTGCTCTGAACTCATAGTAATTTTCTCCTAATGTATGTCCGTTTCCTTGGCTTTCAGTTGTTGAAAGCATATCAGGAATTCAATGTCTGCAAAAGTCAGCTGGAATACTGGATTCCGCCGGTAGGTTCTTTCATAAAACCAATTGACGGATTCCGAGCAATCGGATCCGCAAATGTAAGAAAGACCAGTACAAAACCGCTTGTACTGACCTCTGTAAAGGCGTAGTTTCTTGATGAATCATGCTGGATGATGGGATCGCCTGTAAAGGCAGTACTTCCTGTGTAAAGGCCATAAGTCCCTTGCTATTCCTTAAGCCAACGACCCAGGAATGGTCCAGAGAAAGAGAAAAGCATTGTCAGACTAGCAGCCGAATCTGCTAGTCACATGCGCGCGAGCAATAACTGTCCCTGCCTGGACAGGCTAATAAATGACTCGGGCTAGGGCCGGGGTCCAGTCTGCCGCACGATGTTCAGAAACAATTCGTGCCAGCGTAGGTCGGCCGTCAGTTCAGGATGGAAGGCAGTTCCTAGGATCCGGCCCTGTTGCACCGCAACTGTGACTTCTGGCTCTTGCTCCGCAGGCAGGACTGCCAGTGAAGATACGCCGGGCCCCAACTCCAAAATGGCAGGGGCACGGATGAATATGGCGTGGGCCGCTTCGGACCAGCCCTGCACCTGCAGCCAGGTCTCGAAACTATCCTTCTGACTACCGAAGAAATTGCGGTTGACCAACACGTCCAGACCGCCAATCAGAGGCTGTCCGTCTTCCTTCTGTCCCACGGCCCGGTCCGCGAGCAGAATCATGCCAGCGCAGGTGCCCCAAATCGGCTTTCCAGCCTGTACCCAAGTCCGCAGTGGCTCCACAAGCTGCCAACGCTCCGCGATCAGGCCTATGGCTGTACTTTCCCCGCCTGGGAGGATAAGACCATCCATAGATTCTAGCTGCGACGCAGTTCGAATCGGCTCAGCTTCTACGCCTAAGGTCCGCAGTCTATCCAGATGTTCACGAAAGCCCCCTTGGAGGGCCAACACCCCAATAGAGAGGGCAGAAGTGCGCTCAGACACCTCTGTGCGCCATCTTCTCCTGTTCGGTCAAAGTGTCAATGTTGATGCCGACCATCGGCGCGCCTAAATCTTCACTGACCTCAGCTAAAATGTCCGAATCCTCAAAGTGGGTTACGGCCTGTACGATGGCATGGGCTCTCTTTTCGGGATTGTCACTCTTGAAAATGCCGGAGCCGACAAAGACACCGTCCAAACCCAGCTGCATCATCAAAGCTGCATCTGCAGGTGTAGCTAAGCCTCCCGCGGCGAAATTAATGACCGGCAAAGTTCCCAACCGCGCCGTTTCCTGGACAAGGTGCAAGGGAGCCTGGATATCCCGGGCATAGGCGAAGAGTTCATCTTCACTCAAACACTGAATATGACGGATGGCGCCCAATACGCTGCGGGCGTGACGCACGGCCTCTACCACGTTACCGGTGCCGGCCTCACCCTTGGTGCGAATCATGGCCGCACCCTCGCCGATGCGACGCAGGGCTTCACCTAGGTTGCGGCAGCCGCAGACAAAAGGTACTTTGAACCTAGTCTTGTCAATGTGGTTGTTTTCGTCGGCAGGCGTCAAGACTTCGCTTTCATCGATGTAATCGATGCCCAACGCTTCGAGAATCTGTGCCTCCACAAAATGGCCAATGCGTGCCTTGGCCATCACGGGAATAGTGACAGACTTTTTTATGTCCCGAATGATCTTGGGGTCACTCATGCGGGAGACCCCCCCTTCTTGCCGGATGTCTGCGGGCACCCGTTCCAAAGCCATTACCGCACAGGCTCCGGCTTCTTCTGCGATGCGCGCCTGGTCGGCGTTAACCACATCCATGATGACGCCGCCTTTCAGCATCTTTGCAAGGCCGGCTTTTACGGCAAATGTACCTGTTTCAGGAACTGAACCGTTCTGTGACTGTGTGACTGTAACCATGGCGGCAATCCCCACCTTTTACACCTTAATAACAAAGGCATTCTAAACCACCACCCAAAGCCATTCAAGTAGCCAGGGTGCTGTGAGCCATTTGTTTCAGGTGGGTAGTACACCCAAGCGCGGCAACAAAATCAATACACCGATCACGGCGGCAGTGCTTGCGGCCACCAAAACGGCCCCTGCTGCCATGTCCTTAAGCAATCCAACTCGTTCGTCTTCACTCTCTGCAACTACATCCGCTAGCCGTTCCAATGCGCTGTTGAACAGCTCGCAGGCCAATACGAGGCCGACGCAGAAAATGACCAGTGCCCATTCCCAACGAGCAAAATTCAGAAAATAGCCGCTAATCATTGCCAGGGAGGCGAGAGCAAGTTCAATTCGGAAATTGGATTCGGCGTTGGCAACTCTGGAGATACCCCTCCAAGCGTGAGCCAGGCTACTAAGAAAGTTACGCATCTGGCAATGCTCCATCCGGGGGCGGCCAAGTCTGCTGGGGTCTAAACCCCAACTGGTGCATTAGACGATCCTGACATTCAAACATGGCTTGTGTCCGTTCCGGAGTGTCATGATCCCAACCCAGCAAATGGAGTAGGCCATGTACAAAGCAGAGCAGAAACTCCGCCGCCACTTCTGTATTGACTTTAAGGGCAGTGCCCTCAATATAGGGGAGGGATAGTACCAGGTCCCCCAGTTCCATTTGCAATTCTGGATTGTCGTTTGCTGCCGGAAAGCCGTCTTCTAAGTGGCTGAAACTAAGTACATCTGTAGCTTTGTCTTCGCCTCTGAATCTGAAATTCAACTGTCGAATTTCGGCATTGTCAGTTACATGCAGGGTCAGAATTTTGGGGCCAACCACCTGATGTAAAGCGTTCTCAGGGGTAGCCAGAACCGCCTCCATGGCTGCTCTCATTTGAGATTCTCTTACTGGCAGCGGAAATGGGGATTGGACTTCGAGTTCCAAATTCATAGTGACGAGAATTACCAACTGTAATAGCCGAGGCTGGGGACAATATGAAGTATAAGGGCCGGCCCCACCGCTCTGTTATTTGCTGAACAATTTCCGTTTCTGGCTAGTAATCCCTAATAGTCTGTGTCTTGTGTCAACAATGTCAAAAGCGGTCTTCGGCTGCCAGTCTAACTTGCTCTGTGTCCGCTGCCAGTCATTTCTGTTTCTCTTTTCTTCTCTGCATCGGTTTTGAGCGGGCTCGCGAGCAGACCCCTTCCCCGGCATTAGGGAATTCTCCTCAAGTTGTTGATTCATGAAAGAGAAAGACAGTCGTCCTTGGACGTTTAGAAAGTAGCTATCTGGATCATGAAGTTCCCAGAGAATTGCACCTACTTAGGAGAAGCCCAATGTAATCTTGGTGCCTGTCAGTTCCTTCCCTAACATCGCTCAGGTGATCTAATTCGGTCCTTTTTGGTTGTGTGTGCCCCAAGACTGTCACTTCAGAATTAAGACTCGCCATCATTAGCCGAGAAGCAAAATACGAAAGGACTGCATTTTCCTTTAAACTATGCAGGGTGCCCTTTGTCTCCTTTAATGGGTCTGATGTTCCGGCAAAACACTGCTATCCTCTGTTTCATTTGATTTTTCTTCTTTAGCCTGAATTCAGCCATGTTCTTTGACCGCGCCAGGATATACGTAGCCGGAGGCAACGGCGGGGATGGGATAGTGGCGTTTCGGCGTGAGAAACATAATCCTAAAGGGGGACCCGCTGGCGGAAATGGAGGCCGAGGCGGCCATGTGTTGGCTGTCGCTCATCCGGAGCTGAACACGCTCTTGCACCTACGGCGGCATGTGCATTTTCGGGCCAGCAAAGGAGGGCGCGGGGGTAACACCGTCAAGCAAGGAGCCCAGGGCAAAGATGTAATAGTGGAATTGCCGCAAGGTACTCTGATCAGGGACGCTGAGGAAGGTTCGCTGTTGGAAGATCTGGCGGTCGCCGGGCAACAATGTTGCGTGGCCCGAGGCGGCCGAGGAGGCAAAGGCAATGCGGCCTTTCGTAGTTCCCGTCACCAAGCCCCAAGGTTGGCGGAGAACGGGGAACTAGGAGAGACCCGCTGGCTGGAGTTGGAATTGAAGCTCGTAGCCGAAGTAGGGATCATTGGCGTGCCCAATGCTGGCAAGTCTACCTTAATCAGCCGAATCAGCGCCGCTAAACCGGAAATCGCAGAATATCCCTTCACCACGACTGTGCCCAATCTCGGGGTGGCGGAGATAGATCATAGGCAACGCGTCTTTGTGGATGTGCCGGGTCTGGTGGAGGGTGCACATGCGGGAACTGGTTTGGGCATCGAATTTCTGCGCCACGTGGAACGCACGCGGGTGCTGTTGCATCTGCTGGATGGTGCGGCGGAGGACCCATTGAGTGAGATGCAAATGGTGGAGCGAGAGTTACAGATGTACAGCCCCGCGTTGCTGATGCGCCCACGCATCGTAGTCCTTAACAAGATGGATCTCCCTCAAGCGCAGGATTGGGAATCTGAATTGTCTGCCCACTGTGCCGGGCGGGACCTGCCTTTCCATGCCATCAGCGCGGTGACTGGGCAGCAAGTGTCACCGTTGGTATATGCCGTCGACGCCTTACTTTCAAGTCTGCCGGTCGGACCGGTAACAGGAACCCTTGATATGCCGGAAATTGTGCCGCACGTGGCGGACCGGTCCTTTGTGATCGAACAGCTCTCTGGCAGTACTTGGCGAGTGCGAAGCGCCAGTTTGGAGCGGGCGGCTCAAATGACAAATTGGGATTACTTCGAGAGCGCGATGCGCTTCCAGCACATACTCACAATTTGGGGGATCCGGGACGAACTGCAGAATCAGGGTGTGGCCGAAGGGGACACTGTATACATGGGTGAAATGGAACTGGTCTGGGGCTACGACAATGTCACTTCCTGAGTCAACTGTTGTGGCTGTTAGCACCTGGAAGGAATTGGATCAGGTCTTAAACGTAAAAGGGGCTTCCAGCCCGCCGCAGCTGCTTCCAACGCAGCCGCGCCTGGGAGTCTTGGGCGGAACTTTCGACCCCATACATATTGGACATCTGTTACTAGCACAGGAAGCAGCCAAAATCATGCAGCTGGACAGAGTGTATTTTGTGCCAGCCGGTCAACCCCCACATAAACCGGGACAGCCAATTACGCCGACGCAGCATCGCATCACCATGGCCCGGTTGGCTACGGAATCAAACCCACTTTTTGGGGTAAGCGAACTCGACGCAGCCGAAGATACGCCCAGTTTCACTGTAGAATTAATGCAGAGGTTGCAGGCCCGCCTGCCGTTGCAGACAGACATTTACTTTCTGATGGGGCTAGATAGCCTGCAGGATCTGCCTACCTGGCACAATCCTGGCTGGCTATTGGAAAATTGTAATCTGGTAGCTATGTACCGGCCAGATGTAAGAATTGACTGGCCAGAGCTGCAGAAAGCTCTGCCGAATATCCGCGAAAGGGTAAAGGTGTTGGAGATGCCGGGCCTTGATGTTTCTGGGCTTAATGTGCGAGCCAGGTTCATGGATGGTCAACCCGTGCGCTACCTTCTAACTCCGGAAGTGATCACTTATATTCGAAAACATCATCTATACAAAAACGGCGAAGGACCGTAGCTAGGCCGTGCAGAAGCCAAATAGCGCCTAAATATTATGGAAGAGACCAAGACTCGGCTGACACAGCTTGCGACTTGTGCCGGTTGAGCCTCAAAACTCCCCCCTGGGGAACTGTCGCAGGTCGTGCGACAACTGGCTCAGAAATTTGAAGGTACTGCGGATGAGCGGTTGATAATAGGGCTGCAGGCGCCTGATGATGCTGCGGTTTTTCAACTTTCGTCTGAGCAGGCTTTGATTCAGACGACAGACTTTTTTACTCCCGTTGTAGATGACCCATACGCTTATGGATCTATTGCCGCCGCCAATGCGTTGAGCGACGTGTATGCCATGGGTGGCGAAGTTCTGTTTGCCCTAAACATCGCGGGGAAGCCTGATATCTTACCTACTGCAACTCTGGCAGAAGTGTTGGCTGGTGGTGCTGACAAGGTGCAGGAGGCCGGAGCCGTTGTAGTGGGCGGCCATACAATCACAAGTCCCGAGCTGTTCTATGGACTGTCGGTGACGGGGCAAGCACATCCAGATCATCTGTTCAGGAAGGGGGGCCTGAAGGATGGGGATCATCTTTTTCTCAGCAAGCCCCTGGGGACTGGACTCATTACTTCGGCAGATATCGTGGACTCTTTTAACTTAGTAGAGGAGGCGGACTTGCAGGCCGCCATCAACTCCATGCTGCAGCTGAATGCTCCTATTTCCAGATTAGCCCGTCGTTTCGAAGTGTCGACCGCCACAGACATTAGTGGCTTTGGGCTGCTGGGCCATAGCCAGGAAATGTTGCAGAAACGGGGCGGAGCTACTCCAGTCGGTATGCGCGTAGAAGCATCTCAGGTACCGTTGTTGCCACATGTCAAGGACTATGTGGCATCCGGTGTAGCCACGCGTGCCGGTAAGAGCAACCGGAGCCATTTCGGAGGCTCTGTGAATGTAGGCGAAGGAGTTGACCCAAATACGCTTGCAGCGTTGTGGGAGGCTGAAACCAGCGGTGGCTTGCTCTTGGCAGTGCCACCCCGAAAGGCAAGAGAATTCAGTCAAGCCTGTCAAGATGAAGATGTGAATGTTTGGTACGTGGGCCGGGCTACTACTGCTAGAGGAGTTTCGGTCAATTAGGGACTGGTGGTGATTAGAATTCAAGCAAAAACGAAGTGCCAGCTTGAACTCAAGTCTTGATTTCTGTGAAGTATGAGCCACCTCTACTGACTAAGTGAGAGGAAAGCTGGGAAGTTTCAGCACTCAGGTCGATTTCTGCAATACGATGCGAAGTTGATGGAGATTCACTCTAGCCTGCGTAAAGCCCTTTACAGCTCTGGAATCGTGCTTCTGCCAGGGTGCTGTGCCGGTTCTTACGGAAAAAGCCGGCTTGTCGAAAGCTCCCGGTGCCTGTAGAAATCAGTAAAGGTAACGAAAGAGGTATGCAGTTTCTTACCTTTAAGAGAAAAAGCGCTTGTCATTGACCCCCTGGCGGGAGGCCAGATTAGAGGATGTAAGAGTGGCAGAATGCTCAACCACAGTTAGTCTGGCACCTGTGGGGCCTGCAATTCATTTCTTGTTCAACCTCTAAGGCCTTAGCCCTTCCCCACAGATTTCCTCATGTCTTGGTCAGACGTTTGAAGGTTCTTTCCCAAGACCTGTATTTTCGGGAATCCCAGTTTTCTTAATCTAAGAAGGGCCTTATGGACTTGCCGCTTGGCCAATGATGCTGCATACAATTGGGGGTGCTAACACACTCCAAGCCAACTCTGACACAAGAAAGTTACTCAAAGAGGCCAATCATTCATGACAAACAATACTCCGCTGTCAGTTCTGCAAATGATGGACCGTATTCGTCAGGAGGGGCTTATCGCCATCATACGCGGCGGCTTCAGTCTTGAGGAGGTCCTTACAGTTGGAGATGCCATGTTGGCTGCACCGCTGCTGCTATTGGAGGTCACGCTGAATACGACCGGGGCCCTAAACGCCATAGAGGCATTGAGAGTCCGGTTCGGTGATCATATGGTGATTGGAGCTGGGACGGTGCGGGAGGCCAGTCAGGCAAGGGAGGCTGTTTCTGCAGGGGCCCAATTCCTGGTGTCTCCAAATTTGGACATACCAACAGTGAAGGAGGCCCAAGCCCAAGATACCCTGATGTTGCCTGGAGTTTTTACCCCTTCGGAAGTCCAACAGGCTTTCCAGGCAGGCTGCCGAATGGTAAAACTCTTCCCATGTCTAGGTACGTCTTATTTGAAGGCGGTGCGTGCCCCTTTAAGTGATGTGGAGTTCATCCCAACCGGCGGCATCGATGCCGCAAACATCGGTGATTTTCGTAGGGCAGGAGCTGTGGCCGTCGGCATCGGCAGTTCCCTGGTTGGTTCCGGACGCGTCGATCAAGCAGATCTGATCACAAAGGCCCGCACACTCAAGAACAACTGGGAAACCGCAGAACGGGATACTTAGGCTTCTAGCGATGTCAGGCGTGGCAAGTTTACGGGTTAGATCATTTCAATTCGAATTCACATATGTGGTTCGGCGTCTAAAGGTGGCGCCAAGCAGCCAGCAGCGGGATTTGAGCCAGGCGTCTTGTAGTAACACTCTCACCGTTCTTCCCGGCCATCATCATCTGAATCTATTTCCTGCTCCGGCATAACAACATCTTGCACATCCCCGTGATAGTCGATCACAATGCGGAATCCTAACAAGGCCAGCATGTCCTTGTGTTCCGGGGCGATGGATAACGCATCGGCGCCTCCGATATTGTCAATGGCAGCCTCATACGCTGCGAGCGTAAAGGGATCCTCGACTCCCATTGCTTCCAAGGCTGCAGGTAACTGGTCATCTTTGACCTTCAGAAAGTGGGACTTCAATGTGTTCCACACTGCAGCATCAACTTTGCTAGCTTCTATGTGGTAGTCAAAGCCATCCTCTGCCACTACATAGAAGTCGTTGCCGCCAATTTTTTTGACAGGCACTGAATCCCCCGCTGGGTCATAGACGAGGTGTTCAAATGCGGCAGGTTGGGTGCGGCCAGTTTCCATGACAGCGGCAGCGTGCCTACGCTTGCATCTGCGCGGCAATGAAGTTGTAACTGCGTGTGATGCTATTGACGTGACCGTTGGGCATATCGTGTTCTACGATGTACCACTGGGCGCCAGAGGCCTTCGCTTGAGGAATGATCTCTTCCCAATTCAGAATGCCGTAGCCTACGTCTTCCAGGCCCATATGATCCTCATTCTGGCCTGAGGCTGCCAAGTCCTTCATGTGGACACATGGACACCGGCCTGAATACCTCTGCAGAATGTCGACAGGATTCTGACCGCCCTTGGTGATCCAGGCGAAGTCCGGCTCATAACCCACGTGGTCTGGGTCTGTTTCCGCTAGCAGCAAGTCAATGGCTAACTTGCCGTCATATTCCTCCATTTCCTGCCAATGGCTGTGATACAAGAGAGACAGCCCGGCCGAGTGACAGGCGGCTCCGATTTCCTCTAATTGGCGTCCGAAAGTCTGCCAATCTGCCCCGGTGGGTTCCCCTGCCCACAGCTTGCGATTGGGGATAGGAATGGCTGCAAACTCCGTGCCCAAGTCCTTGTATTGCTGGATAGTGCCATCCAGATCTTCCACGAACGCCTCTGTGGGTACATGACTGCAAACAGCCGACAGTCCATGATTTGCCAGCCTCTCTTTCCAGGCTTGGCCCGAGAGTTCCGTTTGGTGAATGGTCTCAACATAGCTGTAGCCTGCTTCAGCGACGGTGGCAAGAACCTCTTCTGGTGTGGCTTCCATCTCACGCAGGGTATACAGCTGAAGAGCAATTGGCAGAGGTTGACTCGACATAGTTGGTTTCTCTCTTAATTGTTTGAAGACTTGGGCCGCGGCGCAAACCAAAGGCTAGAATCGAGGGAGGGTGCAAAGTCTCAGGCGGCTTGGGCTTTCAGGCCGGCGTAAAGGCCGGAATACCGGTGTCCCACGTGTGCATTATTCACGGCCCGCTCCAGAGCTTGCCGTTGGCCCACAACCACTACCAGCTGTTTGGCCCGAGTCAGCGCAGTATACAATAGGTTTCGTTGCAGCATGACCCAGTGCGCTGACATCAGAGGTACGACTACAGCGGGATATTCACTGCCTTGGCTCTTGTGGATGGTAACGGCATAAGCAAGTGTGATTTGAGCCAATTCGGCAGTTGTATATGGAAGCACGCGGTCATCAAAGGTTATGAATGCCTCCTTGGCTCCAGGCCTTATCTGATTCAAAGTGCCCAAGTCACCGTTGAAGACCATCTTGTCATAGTCGTTGCGCAGCTGCATGACGGGATCTCTAGCCCGCAGGACCAAGTCTCCTCTGCTGATTGTTTCCTCACTAGGTTGGGGTGGGTTGAGACTCTGCTGCAGGGCCTGGTTCAAAGAAACAACCCCTGCCAGACCTCTGCGTATGGGACTGAGCAACATGATCTCCCGAGGGGACAATCCGTAATAATCGGGCAGGCGGGTCTTGACCAAATCTATACAGATCTGTTGAGCTTGGGCTTGGTCCTCAGCCTGCATGAAGAAGAAGTCTTTCCCTTGGGCGTTGTCGATGAGCGGCATTTCCCCTTGGCGGATGCGGTGGGCATTGGTGACGATGGCACTGCCCTGGCTCTGCCGGTGAATCTCCTCCAGGCGGACGATGCAAGGACCGGCCCCTTGGGTTGGGCGGGAAAGATCGCCGTCGTCAATTCGCCGGATGACGTCCCCTAGCACATTGCCGGGACTCACGCTGGGCAATTGGTCCACGTCTCCCACCAGCATAATGTGCATAGAAGGCGGAATGGCTTTGCTTAAGTGATAGGCCATACGCAGATCCAGCATTGAAGCCTCGTCTACGATGAGCACATCTCCCTCCAGCGGATTGGCCTCGTTGCGGTCGAAAGTCATGGCTCCTTGCATCATGTTAACTTCCAACAGGCGATGCAAAGTGCGGGCCGGCAAGCCCGTGGTCTCTTGCATGCGTTTGGCAGCCCGCCCGGTGGGTGCGGCTAGTTCCACAGTAAGCCGTTGTTGCTCGCATAGTTCGATAATGGAGCGAATGGTGGTGGTCTTACCTGTCCCAGGGCCTCCCGTCAGGACCGAGAATGGTGAAAGCAGTGCTGCCTGCACAGCCTGTTTCTGGCCAGATGTGAGCAGAAAATCCATTGAGCGGCTCCGCCAGAACTCGTGCCAGTCGAAGCCTCCCATAAGGTGCGAAACTTGTGTCTCCCGCTGCATCAAATCCGCCAGGTTTTCTATTAGCCCGGTTTCGCAGTGGGCCATCCAGTCCAGATACACGGCCAATGGGGCCAGCGTCTGCATGGGATCAATTTGTCGGGTCTGGGCGGATATTGATCTGTCGGCCTTCGTCTGAGGCTGCAAAGAAGCAACGGAATGGCTATCAGGGGCGAAGGTTTCCGTGATTTGCCACTCTGGCAGGAATGTTTCTCCGCCTGGACCGACCTTGGCCACCAATTTGCCTTTGCCCAGCACCTGGAGCAGGCAGCTTGCCACTTTTTCGATGCGGCCATTGGTTAATGAACTGGTTTCTTGCACAAGCTCTGGGCCGGGGAGGTAGGTATGACCATTGTTGAGAGAACTGTCCATTACGTACAACAGGGCGGCTTCCACGCGCACAAATTGGTCGTCCTTGATGCCCAGTCTGGCCGCGATAGTGTCGGCGGTCTTGAAGCCGACTTGCGAGAGTTGGCACAGCAGATAGGGGTTCTCGCGTAGCCGGGCCACTGCTCCGACTCCCATTTCTTCATGGATTCGCTGGGCCATGGTGGGTGTGACTCCGAATTCCTGCAGGAGCAGAGTCAGCATACGTTGTGACTTATGGTTCTCCCAGCCATCCCGGATTCTGTCTGCGTTGCTTCGCCCCAGTCGCGGAATCTCCGCCAGTCTGTCAAGGTCCTGGTCCAGAACCGTTAAGGTTTCCACCCCCCAGGCCTGAACCAGCTTCTTCGCTGTAGCAGGACCGACGCCTCTGATCAATCCACTCCCCAGGAAACGCACGATGCCTTCTTCAGTGACAGGCAATTCAACCTTGCAATCGACCACTTGCAACTGATGGCCATACTCCTTGTGTCGGTCCAGGTTGCCCGTTACGGACACATACTCCCCGACGTTCAGGGCGGGCATCTTGCCTACAATGGTCAGTTCTTGCCGGCACTGTACCGGCAGTCCCTGGCTTTGATCTACGTCCAGGGTCGCCACCGTATAGCTGGTTTCTGGGCTATAATACGTGACGACGTGGACAGTGCCTTTTGCTGCGGCCATGACACGCGAGTATAGCACTGGATTCCAGTACATTTGATCCCCATCGCCGACTCCCGTCGCCCCCAATCTTCCAATAATGCACTGCAAGAGACGGCCTCCTAGTGAGTGCGCGTTTTTACGGTGGCCAAGCCATCCTGGAAGGGGTAATGATGCGTGGGGCCAAGACCTTCGCAGTGGCCGTGCGAACAGCGTCTGGGGATATCAAGCTGCACCACGAGCCTCTCACGGCATGGATTTACACTAGCCGGCTGGGCAAAATGCCTTTCATTCGTGGTCTGGGCTTGCTTTGGGAAGCTTTAGGCTTGGGAATTCGAGCCATCATTTGGAGTGCGGACATAGCAGCTCAGGATGTGGCTAAGGAGGAAGGCGAAGAAGAGGAAGTGCGTTTTCAGGGCCCAATTGCTTGGTCCACAATCGGTCTCAGTTTCGTGCTGGGTATCAGCCTCTTTTTTCTGGCTCCTACTCTCATCAGCCGCTGGGTTGCGGAATTCTTTGCTGGCAATGCTTTTCTGGATGCCTCCGTGGAAGGCGGAATTCGCGTCTTGTTGTTCGGCCTATATTTCGTTGGCATCAGTTTTATGAAGGACATCAGGAGAATGTTCGGCTTTCATGGAGCAGAACATAAAGCCATCAACGCCTTTGAAGGCGGTTCCAAACTCGACATTGAGGATGTGCAGAAGTTCAGCGTACAACACGTACGTTGCGGCACCAGTTTCATCCTGTTTGTGGTAATTATCAGCGTCATTCTCTTTGCTCCACTTACCTTCAACAATATTGATCCGGAGTGGTTGGCATTGGCACTACGGTTCGTAACTCGGCTGGCTCTGCTGCCAGTGGTGGCGGGCATCGCGTACGAATTGATACGTTTCAGTGCAAATCACGCCAGTAGCCCTGCTTTACGCTTCTTCATTGTGCCCGGGCTGTGGCTGCAAAAGGTAACCACTAGGCCCCCGGATGACGAGATGGTTAAGACAGCGGTAGCGGCGCTGATTCCGGTTCTGGAATCCGATGGGGTCCCGGTTAGCGAGGAGGCCAAAGCTCTAGTGTGGGACCGCGTGATACCCACGACCATGTCTTCTTCCTAACGACAGCAGTACCTGGATAGCTTGGTAGTGGCTATGCCGCATCGAATTCAACCGGTAGCCGGAATCCGTCACATTCCACTTTGTCTCCTTGGTATAGTTTGCGGCCGCGCCGCAACTCCGTTTCACCGTTGACTCTTACTTCCCCGTTCTGAATAGACCATTTGGCTGCTCCCCCTGACGGGCGGAGGTTATGGGCCTTGAGAAACTGGTCGAGACGGATGAATTCCCCTTTTGGTCCACTGGGAGTAGTTGCTTCTTGGTTAACTGTCATGTGGGTTCTGGCTGAAGTGTCTGAGTCAGGGAACAAGCAGCGTATCAAGAATTGGAAAGTAGAAAATTGGCGCACATGACCTAACAGTCTCTGCGCTGAAATACTAGCCTACCGCTTAACAGGAGTACATTCCAATCTGTCCGATGCAAGGAAGCTGCTTTTGTAGGCGAACTGTAGAAGACCCGTCATATCAAAATCAAGGGTCGCGGACACGTATAGGGCTTCCTGTCTCGGTTCGAAGGAGCAGATCAAGGACCTTCGACAAAGGGTGCTGGTTGCGGCCCGCAGGGGAATCAGGTGTCTTCAATAGTCCAAGGAACCCTAAACATTATCAGGAGTTCTCCGTTCTGTGGACTCTTGTGGAGAGCCTATTCGAAAAGGCAGAAGCGGGAAGCGTTCTCCCATACACGGTGCCTACCCCATACTTGAATTTCCCCTATTCTTGATATATGCTTGGAAATATATGAAATACATGGAAGAATAATATGAAAATATCAGAAAGAGGGCAGATTACGATTCCCAAAAGGCTTAGGGAGCAGATGGGCTTGCATCACAATGTTGAGATCGACATCACACTTACAGGAGAAGGCTTGCTCATCCAGAAGAAATCTGCTTCTCGTCACCCTGTCGAAAGAGTATACGGAATTCTAAAGAATCCGAGTTCGACCGATGAATATATTGAAGAGATTCGGGGAAGATGATTACCGCTGTGGACACAAACATCCTATTGGATGTCTTTCTCCCAGATAAGGTTCACGGTTCACATTCAACAGAGTTACTCAAAGAGGCATATGACCGCGGGGCAATCCTTGTCTGCGATGTGGTTGTCGCCGAATTGGTTCCGGCTTTCAACGACCGCGTTTCTCTCGAACAGGCATTGGAACAGATCAATATAAAGGCTTCCCCCTTGGATACACAGATTGCTTTTGAAGCTGGTTTGCGTTGGGCTTTATACCGTGAGGCTGGAGGGCCCCGAACACGTATCTTGACTGACTTCCTAATTGGAGCCCACGCTTTGCGAACTGCAAACGCATTTCTCACGAGAGACCGGGGATTCTATTCGACGTATTTCCCGGATCTATGCTGATTTGAGAGATTGATTCTCGAACCCCTTAAGCTGGCAAGCCCGACAGGTACGGAGGAAAACTGTCGCCGCGGCGCTCTGAAAGAGCATCTTGACGAATAGCAGATGTCGGTTATGCGGAGGGAGTGTTCGACTTACGCATAACCGACATCTGCTATTCGGTTGTGGGATCCTGTCTATGCCTAGCTGAATATTGGATGGAGGAATAGAATCCAGTTGGAATATTCCTGTACCCTACTGCCAACTTCGTAATTGCTTCCGGTTCATCAGCTCCAAGGCTGTATCCAATACTATGCCCAACCCGCTCCTGCTTGGCCTAGATCTCGGCACGTCCCATTTGAAGGCCCATGCCTTCACCTTGGCCGGACAGGAAGTCGCGGCCTGCCACCGCCCCACTCCCATGACCCACCCTCGGCCAGGCTGGGGTGAGATGGATCCTGAGGAACTCTGGCAGAACTGCGTTGCCTTGCTCCGAGACCTGGTGAAATTGACTGCCGGTCAGGGCACTCCCGTAGCTATGGCCATAACTAGCGTAGGTGAAGCTGGTGTCCCTCTCGACGGGCAAGGGGATCCTGTTTTTGCCTCCATTGCTTGGTATGACACGCGGGCCCAGCGACAGAAAGAAAAATTGGAGGCTCGATTTGGAATGGAGGCGGTATTCGGGGCCACAGGACAAGCCCTTCACCCCATTTTCGGCCTGTGTAAATTGCTGTGGCTGCAGGAAGAAGAACCGACAATCTTTTCCCTTATTCAGCATTGGCTGAGCCTAGCTGGGTACATTGGCTGGCGGCTATGCGGGGTCATGGCCATGGAATACTCTTTGGCTGCCCGCACGATGTCTTTGGATGTGGCGCGAGATCGCTGGGCAGATGAGTTTCTATCAGAATTGGGCCTGTCAGTTGACATATTTCCCCCTCTCTTAGCTGCAGGAGAACCACTGGGTCATTTGCACCCAGAAGTCGCCAAGGCTCTCAACCTGCCGGGCAATCTGCTGGTGGCAACCGGAGGGCATGACCATGTGGTGGCAGCCTTGGCTTTGGGGGTGACCGGTTCCCATACCGTCCTGGATTCCATGGGCAGTGCGGAGGGTCTGTTTCTGCCGCTTCCCCAGCCAGCCACCAACCAGGCCTTGGGAGCCCATGGCATTTCGCAGGGACGGCATGTGGCGGGCGGCTATTACTTGATGGCCGGTTTGTATACATCGGGAGTAGTGGTGGACTGGTTCTGCAGTCGCTTCGCCCCAGGTAAAGACTACGCTGAGATTGTGGCAACGGCCCGCCAAGTATCCGCCGGCAGCCAGGGAGTAGTGTTTCTACCGCACCTGCGCCTTGCCAGCCCTGGTTACAAAGAGAAGCATTCTCGAGGCAGCTACATAGGCATGACCATGGATACCACTGTGGAGGTGATGTTCAGAGCAACTCTTGAAGGATTGGCCATGGAGGCGCGCTACTCCTTGGATCAAGTTCTACTTTTAAGTGGAATTCCTTGGCCTAAGGGCATTGTGCTCACTGGAGGAGGTACTCGCAACAGACTTTGGTTGGAGATAAAGGCAGCCGTAATGAACCGGAATCTCCATGTGGCACGTATGGAGGAAGCCGCTGCTTTGGGAGCTGCCTTACTGGCGGGAGTGGGTATTGGACATTTCCCAACGGTCCATGCCGCGGCCACAGCCATTGAACTGCAGTCGAGAACCTTGGATCCGCGGGAGGAAGAAGTGCAGGTGTATGAACCTCTGTACTTGGAGGTCTATCGGAATCTCTGCGAATCGCTGAGTCCTCTGCATGAAGCCATCCATAGGATGCAGGAATTGGGCACGGACTCTATTCGAAGGCTTTGACCAAGAATCTCGAAGGCAAGAATCCAGTTCCAGTTATCTAAACTGCTCATTGTCTCCACCTATTCGGAATTCAGGGTCAACCGAAACGGGGGAAACTGTAAGGCTTGGCTGGTGGTGTCGAGATATGTGCTAACCGGGAAGTGAAAGTGGTCCCACATTTAGTTTCAACATCCAGGCGCAATAATGGCTTTCTTCGCTAGAGTACAGAGCAAGCCGGGCTATATGCCAAATATACGGGTGTTCGGAACGCGATGTGCCTTGCCGCACTAAAAGCCGCTAAGCTCCGCGGGCAACCAGTAGAGCTTGAGCGATGGACTCCACCTGATCTGGGGCAGGAAGAAAATATACTTGTCGATCGGTGGCAATGGGACCAGAGCCTACATAGGCGCGCCACTGCCCCTCGTCCAAAGTGAAATAGTCCATGACCCGCTGCCGACTCCCCAAGTCGGAGGAGGCGGTGGCATGTTGCTCCATTCGACTGAGAACGGATTCCAGATCTTTGCTTGTGAAGGGCGCCGACGTCCCCATCATGAGAGAATGGCTACTGCCCGTATACCAGAGCGAGGCATGGGGAAACGTTGCTTGGAAAGTACGCAGAATCAGCTTGAAGTCGGCTTCCGTCATGCTGTGAAAGGGTAGCCATTGGAAAAAGACACCTTCAGGGGTCAAGCGGGCGCTAACGCTTTCATAGAATTCGTGTGTGAACAAGGCCCAGCTGCTGGTGTTGGAAGGATGGGTGGCATCCGCGGTGATAATGTCGTAATTCTGGGTAGCGCTTTGCAAGAAATTGCGTCCATCTTCAACGTGCAGTTGCAATCGAGGACTGTGCAAGACATTGTAGTTTTCTTTCCAGTACAAATCGGCAGCCTGCATCATTTCCTGGGAAAGATCCACTGCGTCGATTTGGGGAACGCCATGGGTGTCCAGCGAGCCGGTGGCAATGCCATTGCCGAAGCTCAGCATTAGCGCGCGTTGGGCTTCTGGGCGAACTAACGGAGGCAAGTGACCCAGGGCGCGAAAAGCGCGCATACTAACCTCATCGGTAGGTACTTCGATCCGCCCATCCACAAAAGACACCTTGTAGCCCTGCTCCTTGACGTCAAAAACAGCAACCGTGGTTTCGACCCCTTCCTCGTAATAGACCAGATACTCTCCAGGATCTTGGCGAAAACCCAGATAGACCGGCGGAGGCCGAAACGAGAGCCCGAATAAAAGACATACAGTTACCGCGGCGGGTTGCAGCCAAGGGGAATTTCTTAGAGGTTTCAGGTTTGGTCTAGTAGCCAACCTAGCCACCGTTCCCAAGCAGAGGCTGCCTCCCGCTAGGAGCCAGAGAGCTCCCTGCAAACCCATTAAAGGTACGAGGCCGAAGGTAGTGGCGAGTATACCCAGGATGGCGCCTGCCGTATTTGCCGCGCTGACTCTCCCGGCCGAACTGCCCAGATTCTTGCCCTGGGCAGTAACCAGATGCACTACAACCGGAAACAGATATCCCATCACGCTTGTAGGTAAAAGGAGCACCAGGAATCCCAGCAGGAATTCAAACATGATGGCTCGGTTCAGAGTGAAATGACCAAAGAGAGTTTCGAAGGAAATCAGGGGCATTAAGTAGAAAAGGTAAATAGTCAGAAGGCCGCTCAATGCCAATAGGAGCTGCAGCCGGGAGAAGGTGGCAAGAGTAGGGGTCTCCCGGCGGAAGTTCCGAGCCGCCAAAGCGCTGCCTAGGGCTAGACCTGTCAGGAAAGAGGTGAGGACAATGGCAAAGGAAAATACGGCATCCAGTGTGAAGATGGCGAGTATGCGGGCCCAGACCATCTGGTAGCCCAAGGCCACGAAACCAGACCCGGCGTAGAGCAGCAAGATGCCAGTACGGTTCCTGCGCGAGGGTAGAGCACTATGTTCCTCATCTCTTGTAGGTAGCTCTGCCGGGGGTACAGACAAAATGTCGTCATGCTCGCGGGCAGGATCCAGCTTTTCAACAAGCAAAGCGATAATTGCGGCCAGCAGGCTTACGCCGACCGCCGCAAACATGGAGAATTGAGAAGGCCAGAATCGCAGGAAAACTAAGGCAGTACACAGGCAACCGGCAGCTGCTCCTAGGGTTTCAACCGCATAGAAACGACCCAGCTTGGAGGTCCGATCTGGCGAAGGGGAATTGGCTAGCCAACGACCCAAAGTAGGTAGGATACCGCCCATCAGAATCGCGGTGGGTGTCAGAACTACGGCGGCAAGCAGACATCGCCACAGAAATACCTGGGCTGTCCCCAGTTGCGGCTCACTGGCTACCAAAGCATACAGGGAACGTAAGTATGGGAACACTTGCCAGGTCAGCAAAGCAAGTATGGCAACTCCACTCTGCAAGAAAAATATGAAGCGCATTGGGCATTGAATTCGGTCCACCACCTTGCCGAAGGCCCAGTTCCCCAGTGCTCCCCCGCCCAAGAAGGCTGTGACAACGGCGGCGTAAGCGTAAACACTGACACCTAGAATCAGGGACGCCTGTCGAATCCAGACGATTTCAAAAACCAGTGCAGAGAATCCGGTCAGACCGAAGACAAAGGCTGCCAGGAGACTCGAAGTTCTTAACAAGAAGTCAATCCCGAGAAAAAATCGACGCTGCAGGTTGGCGGCCGCCACCTTCAGTTACATGGACGAAGATGCGTGCCAAGATTCGGCCCTCCCCAAGCGCGAATCAGAGGCAGTGACGGAAATCAGGATTCCCTTGGTCTCAAGTAGAAGTATTTCTATGCTGTCAAAATCCTCAGTGATGTGAATGGGCTGCTTTACCTTTTCCGGAAGAAGCCCAAGATTCGATTGCCTAGCGTCGCCATTCCGGCAGACGGGCTTGGGGAGGAGGCGACTACCAATTCCGCGGCACTCTTTAAATGCACTGCTTGCTTACTTAGACCCTGTTGAAATCCTCGGAGTGGATGTGACCTACTAGCTTCCGTGAGTTGCGGCAACTTCCGTGCATGGCGGCGAGTGCCCCCATCTAGCCTTCCAGATATGTGGCGAACCACTCCAGCGACTGTTGCCAGGCATCCTGACCTGCTTCCGCGTGGTAGGAGGCCCGGGTATCGTTGAAGAATGAGTGACCTGCACCTTCGTACACCAACCGTCGGTTGGTAATACCGGCTGCTGTCAGGGCTTGTTCCAACTGCTCCGTGCGCGGGAGGGCGTAGGCACCATCTTCGGCCCCCCAAATAGTAAGCAGAGCCCCATTAACCTGGGCTGCATCTTCATCGGAAAGGGGCGAACCATAGAAGGAAATGGCTGCTCCGTTCAAAGGATTCCGGACCGCAAATGCTTGGGCAATGCCACCGCCCAGGCAAAAGCCCACAATGCCCACTGTTTCGCCAGAGGTGGAATCCAGGTTCAGCAGATACTGGGCTGCCACATTCAATTCAGACAGAGCTGTAGCGCGGTCTAGGGCCATGGCCAGTTTGCGGGCTTCAGTTGGTTCCGCAGCCACTTCTCCGTGATAGAGATCGGGGGCCAAGGCCACGAAACCAGCTTGCGCAAAGCGGTTGGCCACATCCTTGATATGCGGATTGAGTCCCCACCATTCCTGAATCACTAGGACGGCTGGAGCCGGAGTGGCAGCAGGTATGGCCAAATGCCCTTCCAGTTCCGGTTGTCCGGGATCGCCGTAGGTGGCCATGGATGTTTGCAGCCCGGCAGCTGAGGCGTCTTCTGAACCCTCGGCACCCACGCCCTCGGGGGCGGCTGGTGGTTTGGGAGCTGGAACCACACACGCTGCCAAGAGCGCGGATGCTGCACTTGCTCCGACTAGTGAAGTAACGCCGTTTACGAATCGACGGCGTGTCATCGCTCCTCTTTCGAATTGGTCAACAGCATGCAGGAGCAGATTTCTCTTGCGAAGACCGATGCTTTCGGGCAATTCTGTCTGAGCGGTATTGGTAGTTTCTGAAAATCCATTGCACATGGGACCATTCCTCAAGGAGCTTCAATTAGTCTTATCCAAAGGCGTATTGGGTTTACCCGCAGGGGGTCCCCTAGTATAGTGTGCCCACGTGTCTCAGGTGCCTGACCCAGTCCAACACCTCGAAGACTTGGCGGCTCTGAAAATTCACAAGGAGAACCTCCTGATGAAAGTTCTGTTTATTGGTGGCACTGGAATCATCAGTTCGGCTGCTGCCCCATGGGCCATCGCTCAAGGCATCGACCTGTATCTGCTGAATCGAGGCCATAGCATACGCCCTCTGCCCGACGGCGCCACTCATCTGCGGGCAGACATCAACGATGCAGATGAAGTCCGGGCAGTCCTGAACCAACATGAGTTCGACGCTGTTGTGAACTGGATCGCCTTTGAACCTGCTCACATCACACGAGATATCGACCTTTTCCGAAATCGCACAGGACAGTATGTCTTCATTAGTTCCACCTCGGTTTACAAAGTTCCTGTGGGACCAATGCCCTTGACGGAATCTGCGCCGCTGTTCAATGCCCATTGGCGATATTCCCAGCAGAAAATCGCTTGCGAGGAAGTTCTCTTGCATGCCTTCCGAGAAGACAACTTTCCTGCGACAATCGTCCGGCCCGCACATACATATGACAAGACCGTGATCCCAATTTTCCCAGTTACAGGTGGCTACACGGCAATTGATCGCATGAAACGCGGTAAAGAGGTCTTGATCCCCGGAGACGGCACCACACTCTGGACCCTCACCAATCACAGGGACTTTGCAAAGGGGTTTGTCGGGCTCCTGGGTCATCCTCTAGCTCTTGGAGAAGCTGTGCACATCACATCCGACGAGGTGTTGACCTGGAATCAGATTTACGAAATGATTGCGCTAGCCTTCGGTCTTGAGGCCCGTTTTGTGCACGTTCCTTCCGACCTCGTAAATGCCTACGATGCGGATTTAGGATCTAGTTTGCTGGGGGATATTGCCAGCTGCAAGATGTTTGATAATACAAAGGTTAAGAGGCTTGTGCCAGGTTACAAGGCTGTCGTTCCTTTTCATCGGGGCGTGGAGGAAATAGCTAGTTGGTACCTTGAGAGCCCGGCCCGAGGGGTAGTTGACCAGCAACTGGATCAATTCTTGGATCGGGTCTTGGAAGCATATGCATCCGCCTGGCCCAAAGAATGACAGCTGGGAGAATGAAGTTCAGTACCCCCAAGAAGCGCGTTTGAAAGCACTGAGGGCATAGATTTCCGATCGTCTCCCCAATCTAAGAAGGGGCACCAACCCGCCAAATAAGGGCTTCGCTTCCTTTGGGCCTTGGAAGAAGTGATGTACGTCAGCATGGGTATGTCAGCATAGATTGTTCAGGCACCGCCATTAGAGTCTCAGACGAAGCGACAGGCAATCCTTGTTTCTTCGGAAGACAATGCAATTACCGGATCACTGGCCAGCGAGCTGTCTGACAGACACCCTTCAATCTCATTGGCGCACACCTTTGGGACGATACAGGCCTCCACAGGGGAGCGCGGGGAACAACCTAGCCAGGACTGTTCAAATGAGAGTGGCCAGCGCTTCTTGTTCCTGCCTGTTTTCCCTTTGGTGGAAGGCTGGGCAGTAAGTCCGTGCTTTCATGACTGGGAACGAAACCCACACCAGTCAGAACAAGGAGATACTTACCTCACGAGATATGCAGAAAGGGCACAGTCAGCCCGCGCTAAAACGCGGTATCGAAACAGGAACGGTTGGGAAGCGAGATTTCAATGCGCTCAGCAGCGTTCGGAAGAAATGGAAGCTATTCAGGGAGGACGGCTAGTTAACCCATGGAATGCAGCTACCAATGGGCATCAAACACTATTCGGAGGTTCAAACAGGGAGGAGAAGATGGCAATAGAGATAAAACTAGGAATAGCCTTGAAAATCTGGCCAAACCCATCGGGGCAACAGATTGAGTCGATCCCCGCGAGCAGTTTGTCAGCACCAGAGTAGGAGACTGGCGTTGTTCTTCATGGGATAATCAACGTCAAGCAAGTATCCGCACTGAGCCGGCGAGACTCAAACGGAGAGAAATTTCATTTCTATTTCGACTTCACCTTCCAACTCAGGGAAAACAACGCCTGCCGCGCCGCTCAAGCCTGAGGCTTCTTCCCCTGCAGAGTTTCCCATGTCTTCACAGCACCCAAAAAACATCCATCAAAACGTCAACCAAAATGTGATTGTCAACGCCCCACACAACATGACCCCTGGGTGGCTTGCGCGTTTGGCGTATTTTGCATTCATAGGTTGGTGGCTAAGTGGTTTGTGTATCGTAATTTCTTACGGGCTCATGGTAACTGTGATAGGTATTCCTCTGGGTGTAGTAGTCCTCAATCGTTTGCCGCTAATTACGTCTCTGCGCCCCCGTTCCCAAGAAATTCAAGTGACTACCGCGGGGGGCACTACAGTGGTCAGCTTCCAACAAGGAGCACCACAACGAAACTGGTTTGTCCGCGTGGCCTACTTCCTATTGGTTGGTTGGTGGCTCGTTGCCGCGTATCTGATTATTGCGTGGGTTGGAACTGTCTTGACTTTTGGTTGGGGAGCCTTGGTTTTCTATAATCCAGTCCCTGCTCTCTTGACATTGCACCGCAACTAGGCTTCACAGCTAACCTGGAGATCAAGTCTGGAATTGAGTTACTTGGCCAAAGGGGTGTAAGTCAGGACTGACAATCTTTGGGGTCTCACAGTTTTCGTTGCAGCCGCTACTCCAGCTTTTGGCACGCCCAATAACAGGTTGTAGTCTGTCCACCACCTAAGGGGTTTGAAGTCCTGCTCCTCGAGTTGTGACATTCGGTTTTCCTGGGTCGAATCCCCTCTTGTTAACCTCATGAGTAGCCTTATAGGCCAACTTGAATTTTCGCAGCTAAGTCTTGTTCCTATTAAAACTGACCGCCTTTCCTCAAATGGGAATTTCACGGAAGGGCTAGAAAACTATCCGGTCAAGTAAGGCAATTCCTAGAATCATCGTCGGCCCTTTTGTAAGAAGCAGAGGGCACAAAAAGGTGTTGTAAGCAGACCCTCGATTGAAAAACTCATAGCGGTTGGTACAGGTACATAAACGGTGCAAACCGAAGATAACCAACGGATTTCTTAAGAATTCCAGGAGTTCTTCACCGGCTAGGGGACTTGCCGGATAAGTCCCATGCTTGGTCACTTTCTGTTTCCCAGCTCCTTACAGGTCCCTTGCGGAGTTTCATTTATCTATGGGGCCAGTAACGTACTTGGCTTTGGACACTGAGTCCCAGCTAGAATTCCCTTGCCAATACCAGAGTCCAGTCAAGGAACCAAACTGTCTTGCACTCCCAACATCGCCAGCCCGAGAAGCGGCTCTCTCAATACCTGTGGGCGCGGGGCGGGGTCAAAATGGCCTTCTGACGATCTGTCATATCCGGATAATCTGCAGCATCGTAATAAGTGCTTGCCCATGAAAGCGCAGGTGGAGAATATTTGTAGAAAATTGTGCGCCGCTCATGGCCGCACCAAGGTAGCGTGCCGTGGGTCATGGCTTCTGTGAAAAGAATGGCTGTGCCTGCCTTGCCTGTGACTTGGGCCACAAATGGAAAGTTCTGGCTGTTCGTCAATTCCTTCCATCGGTCAGGAAAACTGAAATTACTCTTGTGACTACCTGGGACAGCTGCGAAGCCACCGTCTCCAGGATTGACATCAAGCAAGTTGTAAGCCACTACAAACAGACCATTCCGCATTGTTCCATTCATACAATGAAAATAAAAAGTCGAATGGAACGGCCAAGCCCCCCCATGTAATGTGGTGCCTATGGGTCCTTTGCCGGCTCGAATGATGTCCAAATATTCATGGTCCAAACGAAAGTCTTCACCTAGCAATTCGCCCAGGTACGGGACCATAGAAGGATTGTCCACCAGGTCACGATAGGCCTTACCCCAATCTAACAAGGTGTGGGCAAAGCGGTGGGTATGCGAGCCAGCAGGCACTTCCTCTTTGATCTTCTGATCCAGTTTGGCGTTCAGTTCCCGCAGTTGGCCTTGGTTGAGGGCGTTTTCTACAACTAGGAATCCTTGTAAATCAAACAGATATTTCTCTTCATCAGTCATCGTTTGCTACCTGGCCTACGGCTATTAATTGAACATAGGGTTTAGGGCATGAAAAAAGTACGTAGCAGACCCAATCGAACCTCGTAAACTTTAGCTTTCAGATATTCATCGCCAAGATGAGACTGTAGGAAAGTTGGTGGAGGGTTGAAAGGGACAGCAACCACGGTTCTGGATTCTACTGTTCAGCCCAAATTTATCATATCAAGCCTTGATTGGCCCTTCAGGGGACCGTGGTTGCAAGGCAAACGCGGCAAGCCCCTTAGCCTCCCGTGATGGGAGAATCCGCGTGAGTGGCTATGCCGAATCTTGGAACCTGCCGGTCCCTGCAACTTTCCTTCGAGCAGGCTAACGGACTGGGCAGAATCTCCGGTTAGCCAATGGAGACGTATCGGATTGACCACCGGTCTTGCCCATGATGCTGCAGGGCATCCAGCCAAGTATCGGGTCCGGTCCCAAGTAGACCAGGACCAGGGCATTTGCCCTTTGCTGGCGAATCCGGACCTGCCAACGCGAATGATCCTTTGAATGAAGAGAGCCCTACAAGAGGCTGCCTGCCCAGCATCCACTAAGTAAAGGGGGATTTGTATGGACCCGGCAAAAGTCGGCACCACGGGTACCGGATAGGAGTTCAGTCCGAAGTAGCGTCAGTTACTAATTTTCCGAGGTTCTCTTCTCAAGATCCATGCGCGGCGGGCCATAGACTTTCTAGGGAATCCTTCATTCTATTTGCTTCCACGGCTGCGTTTTCCTTTCGCGGCTCTCTTCAAGTTCCCCTCGGTAAATTCGCCCCATTCACTGATGGCCGTCTGGGACTATGGATCGTTCGCCTACTTGCACAATACCGCAATGCAAGTCAACGGGCCCCCGGCCTTCGGCGTACTAGCGGGTGGACTACTCGAATCCAAGGAACAGTAACTCAGACAACGTCACTTCGCGATCAACAGATGCGGGACCACCCTCAAGGGTGGTTGGCGAAGGCTCGGAAGAACTACGGGGTCATATCCGGCTATCTATCCACAATCCCGAGAAAGGCATCGACTGACACGATGTAGTAAGAGGGGTTTAAGACGGGCATGATCCTTCCTGATCCTGATCGTCTTGCTCGCTATCTTTGCTATCCGGATCGAATTTAAAGCGCCCGCGTCGAGGATCAGCGAGCCAGGCAGCCAACGCATCATGGAATTTTCCTAAGCGGCCTGCGTCTCCGCCTGCAGGCACTATCCCACCCGCCATATCCCCAAAGCGGTTGTTGGGTTGACGCGGCGGCCAGCGAATCTCGTTTTCATCTTGGGGCATTATGGAATCGCCTCCATAACATGGGTTCGGTCAATAGGGATTGATCGCGAGATACCAGAATCTAATTTCATATTTTCCCACTATAACACGGCGCGGAGCTAGGCTGTCGGCACCTAGATTGATCCCCGTTCGGAGTTATTCGCAAGTACGGCAGCTTACCCGGAAGACAGTCTACTTACTGTTCCCGTACCGTTTGCTTCAGGTTTCAACCCCTCAAGGCGTAGCAATTTACCCCATCGTTTCGACTTGCCATCCCCAGCCGAGGGGCCGCACCTTTTTTCCAGAGGCCTGACCCGGACCTGCACGTAATCCCAAGCCGTGCCAGAAATCCAATTTCCTCGGGATGCGCCATGTGGGTTTTCAGAAGTTCTCACGACGTGCCGGACGTGTCCTGCTGCGGGGGAAATGAGATTGCAGGTGACACCAGATTGGTTGTGTTTGCTCCCAGCCAGAGACAATTAACCAATCTTGGAATGTGGTTATTCCTTAACTGCCCCCATGGTCAGACCCCGTACCAAATATTTTTCGGCAAAGAAAATGAACACCACGGTGGGGATGAACATCAACACACCAGCTGCCGTCAACGGACCCCAGGCTACGCCATATTCCAAAACGAATTTAGTCAGACCCAAAGCCACCATTTCGGTATCAATGGTATTGGAAAGCACCAGGGTCACCATCAGATCATTCCAAGTGGCCAGAAACGCCAGCACCGCAGTTGCAGCCAGACCCGGCTTGATTAACGGAATAATGATTCGGACAATGACTCCGAGGGGTGAAGCCCCATCGACACGTGCAGAGTCATCCAGCTCGCGGGGCAGATCTGCAATGAAAGCCCGTAACAGCCAGATGGTCACCGGCAACTTAAATGCTGTGTGCGCCACGATAAGGGCATTGTAGGAATTCAGCATGCGTAACGTGCTGAAGATGATGAATAAGGGTAGGATGACTGCCACCAATGGGATCATGCGCATGAATACCAGGCCGAAGAAAACCACCTTCTCTCCGCGGAATTGGTACCGAGACATAGCATAGGCGGCTGGGGGTCCGATCACCAGATTGGTCACAATTACGCCGCCACACACTATGAGGGTGTTCTTGAGATAAGCGGACATCTCATAATCTTGGAATACCGCCACATAATTGCCCAATACCAAGCGGCGCGGTATCAGAATCAGGCGCGTGGAAGCAATCTCCACAAAGGGCCGTATGGAAGTCAGGATGAGCCAGAGAATGGGCGTCATCATGATCAGGAGCACCAGGCTGAGGAGGAGATAGGTACCTCCGTCCTCGGCAATCTTGCGCCAGGAGATCCGCGTTACCCGAGAGGCCTGTGCAGTCATCGATTCAATTTCTCGCTTTCTGCGCCTGAACGTTCATTCATGAACAGAGGTATTAACAACGCAATTGTGATAAAGACTGTAATCCAGGAGAGTGCGGAAGCCAATCCAAACTGGGACTGGCTGAAGGCAGCCCGGTAAATGTAAAAGGGTAGTAATTCGGTGGCGTGGCCCGGGCCGCCGAGTGTCATGATGTAAATGACATCAAAGACTCTGAACAGATCGATGATGCGCAACGCCAGGGCCACCGTGATTACGGGTCGCATCAGCGGCATAGTGAGCAACGAAAAGCGTTGCCACGCCGAAGCGCCATCCACAGTCGCAGCTTCGAATGGTGCCTGAGGCAGTGCTTGTAGGCCCGCCAACAGCAAGATCATGACAAAAGGAATTCCTTGCCAGACGGTAGCAATGACAATGGCCAATCGCGCCAGGTTGGGGTCCACCAGCCATCCCTGAGGAGGAAGGCCCGCGGCGATGAAAATCTGGTTCATTAACCCGAAGCGGTCATTAAATATCCAGCGCCAGTTGAAACCCGCCAACACCGGTGCTGTCAGCATAGGCAACAGCAGGAACACGCGGTATAGGGCCCGGCCCCGGAATTTACGGTTCAACAACAAGGCGGCGCTCATTGCGACGGTAAATTCCACTAGAATGCATACCACCGCAAAAATGATGTTCTGTGCCAGTACAGTTCCAAAGGACACACTGGTGACAGCTTCGATGTAGTTGCCCAAGCCCACAAAGGGCCGGGCACTGCGCGCTAATTTGTAGTCAAAAAAACTGATGTAGAGGGCGTGTATCAAGGGATAAAACAGGACCGCGACAATGATCGCGACTCCGGGCAGGAGCAGCCAATAAGGCGCATAGCGATTCTGCAAAGAATCCAAGCGGGAACGTAACGTAATACGCTCCCGCTTGTTTCCGATTTCCCTGCCTTGATGTTCTGCGAGGCCGGTCATCGTTGGTCAGGACTGGGGAAACCTAAATCAGACCTGCATTCGCCAGGATCTTTTCCGATTCCTGGGCGGCAAAGTCCAGTCCTTCCTGCGCAGACTTCTGATTGGACAGGACCTTTTCGATCTCGCCCCACAGAATGGGTTGAATTTCGGAGAATTCGGGGAAGAGAGGCCATGTATAGCCATTGGCAGCACCGGCCAAGGAGGCTTCCAGATTCAAAGCACTGATGCCTTCCGCCGTTTCAATGGCTTCATTCAGGGCGCCTATATGGGCTGGGCGAGCTCCAAGGCTGGCATGTAGGTCCAACATTACTGACTGCGAAGTCAGATATTTGACGAATTCCCAAGCTTCATCGGGGTGACCTGAATGGAGATTGATGGCGCGTCCGTGACAGACCGCTGTGGTGATGTTCGTCTTATTGCCGACTAGGGGAGCAATACTGAAATCGTCCACAATAACCGACTGGTCCGGATCCATGGAACCACCTGGTCCCCACTGCTTGCTCATAGCAGCCTGTCCCGCTGTCCACAGCTGGCCGTTTTCTTCCCACCCATAACTGGGAGTACCAGCGGGTACAATCTCGTGCTTGTAAATCAGGTCATGCCACCACTCTAGCGCTTCCACCCCAGCAGGCTGGTTCCACGCGGGCGGAGAGGGTTCAAGCCCATTCTCCAAAAAGTCGCCGCCGTTCTCCCACAGCAAATCACTGTACTCGCGCAAGGCAGGATCGCCCTTGCCCACGATCAGATAACCGTAGAGATCAGGAGGATCATTCAAGGCCTGTGCAGTGGAGACCAGCTCGTCCCAAGTAGTGGGCGGTGCCTCAATACCCGCAGCTTCAAAGAGGTCCGTGCGATAGTAGAGTGCCCGTAGATCGAAAGTGTAGGGGATAGCCAGCAGATTGCCGTTCCCAGTAAAGGCGTCGAACGAGCCCTCCACATAATCTGACCCCATGATGTTGTCCCGAGCGACATATTCATTCAAAGGGAACAATGCCTCGATGAAACGCCCGATCTGAGCATAATGGGTGCCGAATATATCTACATCTGCACTGCCTGCCGCCACCAATGTCAATTGCTTGTCCATCAGCTGTACAAAGGGCAATGTGCTATAGCGGAGTTCGATACCGTGTAAGGCTTCGAAGTCCTCTGCTATCTTGTCCAGGTAATCCGCCCACAAGGGTCCGCCACTGGGGTACAGCGCATTCAGGACGACGGGTTCGGCCTCAGGTTCCGCGCCGGGTCCGGGAGCTGTTGGAGCTACACAGCTTGCCAAGGCTAGCCCTGCTGCCCCCATGGTCAGTGTCTTCAAAAACGTGCGTCGCGAAAAAGTGTCTAACTTCATAGCTCTGTTCCTTGGATCAGTGTGGTTGGCTAAAGGGTTTACTTATTATAAGGATTCGGGTCAGATACACAGACCCCATTACGTGGCGTCCTCCATCCGGATGGCTTCCATACACATGCCAACAACGTGGTAGTCCAGTTTGACTTCGTTGCCTTTGGGCTGTGCGTTCGGTGAACTACCCGGTTCCCGGCTCATGTACCAGCCTCCATGTTCTTTGTCCAGAAACTGTTCTTGAACGAATGTCAGAGTTTGCTTTAAGGGACCCCACAGGTCCTCGTGGGCATGGATATCGACATATCGCAAAAGGGTCCGGATCGTTTCACATTGCTCCCACCAGCCTTTGCGTTGGCTAATTCGGGAACCATCAGGGGCCACCGGCGAAAAGATACCTCCGTTTTCTTTGTCATAACCCAGCCGCATGCCATAGTTCAGGAAATTTACTCCTTCCCCCTCATAGACATCCGACAGACCGCGTTCCGCGGCCGACGACATCAGAAAAGCCCATTCGAAGGCATGACCGACGTCGAGTCGTCCCTCTCTAGCGGCCGGCAAAGGCTGCCAATCGGCCGAATATACTTCAGGCAATACTCTTGCATTGGCGTGCACCAGGTTCAGAATGAAATCTGCCAGACGGACTGCTTCTCGATGCATCTCGCCCATACCGGGAATGTCCCCTGCTGCCAGAAGGGCCTCAAAGAGATGCATTAGTGGATTCTGAGAACGCAGTTCATCAGCGTGTTGGAAGTCGCGGCTCATTAAATATTTATAGCCACTATGTTCGTCCTTGAAATGGTCAGTAAACACGGCCCACGTATCCTCCAGGGCCTTCAGATATCTGGGTTCTCCCGTGGCTAAATAGGCATGGGCCATGCCGAATAAAACGAAGGCATGTCCGTAGCTATCTTTGCAATCATCTACAATTTCCCCTTCTGGACTGCAGGCCTTGATCCAGCCTCCAAATTCGGCATCCCAGAAATTCTCTACCAGGAATCGCGCTCCAGCATCAACCGCGTCCAACATGGTCTGGTCTCTGGTTAGGATATGCCCTTGGGCGAAGTTGTAGATCAATCGTGACTGCGAAACGAGTGTGCCAAAGCCTTTGTCTTCTTGGCCCCAAGCGGGGTCAAAATGGCAAGCAAAATAGCCTGAACCTGTGATTGCCCCCTGCCATGCCGGCAGGATCTCCTCTAACAGATGGCGCCTAAACCATTGAAGATTGAATTCTGAATTCGCATTGGCTTGGGACATGAGAGCTGCGTATCCTTTGATTACACCAGAGCAATGTTTACGAGAATCCAAAGTGCGGTATCTGCATTGTCAAGGATTTCCAACAAAAGTGCACACTACTTAAAGGGTGAATAGCGGTTAATGCTGGCAATGTCCCAGGCCCCGTAGCCAATTTTAGGCTTGCCCTGTGTTGACCTTCCAGAAACTTGATGTCGCCTACAGTTGCGACAACCTCTGGATGTCTCTTCCTGATTTAGAGACAGGGAAAAATTGCTTCACTAACTAACTGCAGTCTGGAGCTAAAGGGGCCTTCCATGAAGGATTTGCAAGGGGACGAGCTTGGGTACAGTGCCTCAGCCTAATGGATGTATCTGTAGGTCGCCCTGCAGGAAATTGCAAAGGGTTGGCTGGTTCTAAGCATGCCAGCCTACTGTAAACACCCTATGCTCCAAGCGCTCTATCAGCCCACTTGCCGGTACCACGCAGGTACAAATATGCACATGGCCTTCTGGTACCGAGTCATTCTGGCGAATTCTAATAAAGGGACAATGCAGGTGCAGGATTCAAGGTGGCCATGTATTAAAGTCTTCCGCAAATCCCAGGATTTGGTTAGGTGGCTATTCGTCCAATAAAAAGCGGCCCCCTGAAAGGGGACCGCCATCAATTGCTATAAGCCTTGGGGCCTATTCAAAGCTGTAGCCTTGTTCTTCCGCAATTCGAACTAATACTTCATTGAGGGCTTCTTCCACGCCGGGCAAAATGTCTTCCGCCCTCGCATCGGGATTATTCCAAAGCTCTCCCAGTAAGTTGTCCCACGTTGAGTTGATTTCGTCAAAACCAACCATCAAGTGGTTGCTTGACTCCACACCATTCGAGAATGCGCCTTGATACACAGTCTTCACATTTTCGGGGCTCATGCAGCCGAACTGTTGGTACCACTCTTCCAACAGCGTATGCTGGGTTGGTGGCGTGTTGGTGGCCTGCATGTATTCGCGCGCCGCATCTTCAGAAATCAGATACTTGACAAAGGTCCAAGCATCTTCCAGCTCCTGTCCCTCAAGTCCGCGGGTAATAACCCATGGATCGGTAAAGATGACAGCACGAGTAGGCGCATTGGTGTCGCCAAAGGGCAGAGGTGCAACACCCCAACAGAAACCACCTTCCACATCTGGAGTGACTGGACTGTAGACCCACCAGCCCCAGCCACCGGTTGTCTTCATAGCTACTTTCCCGCTTTGGAAGTCACCGCCCAATGCGTTTAGTCCTTCAACGGATGCGGCATCTGGAGCCACTTTATGCAGGTACGTCAAGTCGTGCCGACTCTGAAAGGCCTTGACGGCGTTTTCGGACGTAAAGTCAACTGATTGGGCAAAGCCAGTGTCAAAGGCATCTTCGGGCCACGGAAATGCGTCAAACAGCCAAGTAACGGCTTCGACCGGCCACATGCCTTCGACCCATCCATAAGTTGCATTGATGGGATCGTCCGCATTCGTGGTCAGCTGTTGAGCAATTTCAAGCGCTCGGTCCCATGTCCAGGTTTGATCGTCCCAGGATACTGGCGGATAGTCCAGCCCGGCGGCATCAAAGAGGTCCATGTTGTAGAACATGTAGCTCCCGGTTGTCAGGAAGGGGAACCCGTACTGGCTGCCTTCATTCTCATAGATGGCCAACACTTCAGGGATGAAAGCGCCGATATTTACGTCGTCCCTTTCAATCAATGGGGTCAAGTCCGTAAGTAGGCCACGTGCGCGGTCACTGGCGAATCCATTACCGCCCCAGTTGGGGGACCAGACATGAAGCGGTTCGCCGGCGGCAATCATGGCTTCCCGCTTCACGGCAATATCAGCCTGATCCACGATCAGCAAGTTTATCGTGATATTTGGATTGGCTGCCTCAAAAGCCGGAATGGCTACATCTTGTTCCCAAGGATTTTCCACTACGTTGGTACGCGCCATCCACACGATTTCGCGCTGGGCTTCGGCCGCAGGCATGTCTCCTTCAGTAGCAGCAGGTGCAGCACAAGCCGCCAGCGCCAAGGCCAACACCGTCACAAGCATTACTGAGGACAATAAAGTAACTCTTTTCATTTTGTACGTTCTCCCAATGGAATGTAAATACGACACACTGAATGTCCAAGAAATGGAAAAATACGCTTCAATGAGGGGAAATTAACCCTTAACCCCGCTAATCACAATACCCTGAATGAAATAGCGCTGCGCTATGAAAAATACAATAATACAGGGAGCAATCACAGATAGAGATGCCGCCATGTACCAGTGCTGGGGAGTCCCGCCAAATGGGGTTCGAAACATGGAGAGGCCCAGAGACACAGGAAATTTCGCATTGTCGTTGATGTAAATGAGTGGCCCCTGAAATGTATTCCAGTGCCAAATGAACGACATAATGCCGACGGCACCTAACGCCGGCTTGGAAAGAGGCAGAATGATCCGCCACCATATGCCCAGCCGGCTGGCCCCTTCAATGTAAGCTGATTCGTCGTATTCGCGGGGAATTCCCAGATAAAACTGGCGCAACAGGAAAATCAAATAGGCACTGCCAAACCAAGCCGGCACAATCAGGGGGTTGTAGGTGTTTAGCCACTGGCCCGGCAACTTGGAAAAGAGTATGTATTGAGGAATGATCGTTACTTCAGCGGGCACCATTAGGGTTGCCAAGACCATGAGGAAAAGAATGTTCCGGCCAGGCGCACGCAATCGGGCAAAACCGTAGGCAATGAATGAGTTGGAAATCATCTCCCCTAGGACCACCATACCGGCGAAATAGAAGGTGTTGCCAAAAAAAGTAGCAAAGGGATTGAAGGTTAGTGCATCCCTGTAGTTATGCCATTGGGCTTTCACAGGAAGCCAGTTTGGGGGTATTTTCAAGGCTTCGATCTCTTCTTTCAAACTGGTTGAAAGCATCCAGAAGAGGGGAAACAGGACAACTGCAAGACCCAACAGCAGAAGCACTGTAGAAATTATCGCCATCATCCTCTCCTGACCGCGGATAGTCAGACTATGAGAAGTTGCATGGCTTGTTTCAGCGGCAATTGGGGGTGAGAAGGCTTGTTCAGTCATTGGAGACGGGAGTTGGCAATGGACTTGCTCAAATCATGTTCTCGTCTCCGGGCGCTTCGTAATAGACAGCCCGGCGAGATAAGCGCAAGAAAGCGATTGTCAATATCAGGATGATGATGAAAAGGAGCCAGGCTTGAGTAGAGGCATACCCAAAGCGATACCGTCGGAAAGCGTTCAGATACAAATACAACACATAAAACATGGAGGCATAGGCAGGTCCACCCACGCCGCCGCTCACTATGTAGGCAGGGGTAAAGACCTGGAAAGATCCAATCATCCCCGTAATAAAGGTAAACAGTATTACCGGCGAAATCATGGGCAAAGTTACATGGCGCAGGCGTTTGAATGCCCCAGCGCCATCAATGCGGGCGGCTTCATAGAGAGCCGTGGGAACCCCCTGCAGACCGGCTAAATAGATAAGCATGGATGCCCCAAAGCCCCACAAACTCATCAATACAAAGGATGGAACCACCCAATTGGGGTCAAAAAACCAACGTGGCCCCTTAATCCCTAGAGGGATGAGCCCTTCCTCGCCAGCAAAGAGGGAAATGAGATAGTTGAAAATGCCAAAACTGGGATTGAGCAGCCATTGAAACAGAAAAGCAACGGCTACACTGCCGGCGATCAAAGCTGGAATGTAATAAAGGGTTCGAAAAACTCCGAGGAAAGGTACACCCTTTTGATTGAGCATCAGTGCCATGATCAGTGAAACCAAAATGCCTAGGGGTACTGCCATCAAGGTATACAGGCCGGATACACGCAAGGACTTATAGAAAATGTCATCTGATAGAAGGCGCGTGTAATTAGCCAAATTGATCCACTCGGGGGGATCGGCAACGTTATATTCTGTAAAACTAAGGAAGAGGGAACCAAGAATGGGGCCCCCGCGAAACAATATCAGTCCTATCATCCAAGGAGCGATGAAGAACCAGAACCACAACGCCTCCGTGCGCGCGAGCTTCTGTTTCGGCAGAATATTCAACATGGTATTTGTTCTGAATCAACCCGAACTGAAGTCTGGGTCGGCTGAGAGTGCGACTATGGTACCACTTTCCGAACGTACATAAACCTTGCCGCTCGCGATGATCGGTGCGCTTCGTGCGAGATCCAAAGGACCCGAATGCCAGACTTCCTCTCCGGTGTGCAAGGACAACGCTATCAATTGGCTCCCATGACCCAAGCGAATAATTGTGAAGAGATGATTCTCTGAAATGGCTGGCAAAGATATGAAATTCAAAGTTGTGTAATTCCACATAGGAGTACCCTCTTGAGGGTCATAGGCGGTCAATGTCTGGACCGACTTGCCAAACACCAAGTCGGCTGTAGCCCCGGCTGGTACGACGGGTGACGTACCTATTTCCGTACGCCATAATTCGTCTCCGGTTTGGGCATCAAGTGCCAGGAGTTGAGTTCCCAATCCCACGAAGACTCGGCCATCCCGAATCACGGGAGCAAAGTAAAGAGATGGTTCCTGGCCCGTGAAACGCCATTGTTCCTCGCCTGAGGCAATGTCAACGGCATATGTACGCGTGAAATCAGAGATGTAGGCCAACCCGTTCTCAGCTGCTGGGGAAGAGGCCACTGCCTCCTCTAGGGGCAATTCCCATTCGACTTGGCCCGTCGATGGATTCAACGCGTAAAAGACCCTTGCACTGGCTACCAGTAACTTACCTCCCGCCAACACAGGGGAGGTTACATGCCCGCCAATGTTCTGGTGCTCACTTCCGACCTGAGGAAATTGAAACTGCCAATCTTTGGCACCGGTTTGAGCGTCAAGGGCAAACAGAAAACCTACCCCAGCCGATTCTGCGCGGACGAATACCCTTTTGTTCTGCACCAAAGGGGAAAGAAAGTAGCCAGGCAAGCGGATTTCCCAGGCCGCTTCATCGGAAGACGCCGGAAACACATGCAAACTGGCTTCGCCGTCCGCGTATACAAATCCTTCAGCATAAGTAACTGGGCTGACGAATTCGCCACTCTCCCCAATAGGGACTTCGTGCTCAAGTATCAATGGCGGCGCTAACTGCGACACCGATTCTCGGGTGCGCCCCTCGTTGCCACCTTCTACTGGCCAATTGGTTTCCAGTGCGGAAACAGGAAGGGTTGGTACAGAGGGAATGCAACCGGACAATAGCCCTCCATTTAAGATCATCGCTCCAAGGCCAAGGACAATCAAAAGGCGCCGCCGATTAATTTGCATTGTTCATTCTCATGAAACGGAAAATACTTCGAGCCACTTCTGTGATGCTAGCTGCATCCTCGACCGATCAGATCTCATGGCTTGCTAATCCTCTGTATAAATGCCCGAATAGACCACTTTGGCTGGTATTTCCCAGAAATCTAGACGCAAGAGGAGTGCCTAAGTTTAAAGGGAAGCTAGGTTTCCGAGCTGGTCAATATAGCCCAATGAGGATGTTTTTCGTTGAAGATGCAAGTCTCAGGGTGCGTCGCTCAGTACTACAAGGATGCACTCTGTACCGCAATAAGAGGGCAAAATTTAGTTGTTTACATAGTCAACAATGCACTTCCGGCGGAGCTCGGAATTTCACAGTTAAGATGTATGTCTGCCTTCAAACTGGACCTATCTGACATTGCCCATAGCTAACGGGTCGGTTACTAGCCAGCGCCTCGTTACCTAACTGGAACTGGCAGTCAGAAATATTTTTATTAATTCCTGACTAAGGACCCCTACTACAACCTGCTTGGTCGCATAAGTTGGATATTCAGCAATTGGGAATACTCGCTCCTCCGTGTACAGCCCAGTTGCGATACTTGTCCTCCAGCCTTCCAGACCGCATAGTTCCTCAGGTTGCCCCCTGTCGTAGAGATACGCAATGGACCTGTCCAAAGGGCTGTACCTGAGGGGAAATTTACGCTGAAAGGGACTTAATGGACCAAATGACCTGCGGAGTCGACCTCACATTGTCCCAAGACGAGTTCTACGCCCTTCTGTCAAGCAAACAGTTAAATGGGTGCGTCCCGGAAGGAATACTGGCTTGAAGTCTGTTCTTACCTCTTACTTCCAAGCAAGGAATCTGTCTGCCTACAGCCGACCGTCTTGGTTGCTTGGCCCATGGGCAGGGGTGGTGTGCCGACCAGTCGGGATGTCCGATTTGGTCCCCTTCCTGCCCTAAAAAGATCTGAGAAGAATCGAGTATTCCGCAAGGCTTGTCCGAATCTATCTTCGTTTATATAGTCAATCAAAAAGAATGAGGCCCTATTCCCAGCTCGTTTTCAGACTGTTGCTGGAACCCCGTCAAAACAGAACGGGTCCGCACAGTAAATCGGAAAAAGACATGTGTGGAACGAACCTAAACGGAATCCTGGAGGGGCCGCAGTGGGCTTTGCTTTAGCGCCTACGAGGAAGTTGGCATTTATTTATTGCGGTCATCCTCACGGTCTGTTGCCATTGGGGGTTGGTAGGAAAGATCAGAGACTTCTTGCCAAAGCTGTCCATCCATAGCAAATTCTATGGCTTGCAGTGAAGGCTCCAACTGATCCGTGTTCCGGGCACCAATAATCGGAGCCGTTACACCAGGATGCTGCAGTACCCAGGCCACTGCCAAGGTAGCTGGGGCAACGCCCAGCTTTTGGGCGAACTGGGCGAACTGACTGGCAATTTCGAAATAGGCTGCGTCAGCGTACCGGGCCTGATACATCGTGTTGACGGCCAGTCGGGATTCGGGGGGCCTCTCCTCAAATGTGTATTTACCTGAAAGCAAGCCGCCGCCCATGGGGCTATAGGGGATCACGCCCATGCCCTGGTGTTGGGCAAGTGGCAGGATTTCCACCTCTGCTTGCCGCTTGATCAGGCTGTACATCGGCTGGATGCATTCAAAGCGAGCCAGACCTTCTTGGGCGCTCGCCCCCAAGGAAAGTGCAATCTGCCAAGCTGCCCAATTGCTCACACCAAGGTAAAGAATCTTGCCGTCCCGGACTAGGCTATCCAGCCCGCGCATGACTTCTAGGATGGGAGTGTAAGGATCAAAGTGGTGGACGAAGTACAGGTCGATACGGTCAGTGTCCAGGCGCCGCAAGGAATTCTCAACCTGCATGCGCAGGTGGCGGCGGGATAACCCCCTGTCATTTCCGTGATCTCCTACGGGGGAACATACTTTAGTGGTTAGGACAATCTCATCTCTTACCGGTTTGATCAGCTGGCCCAGAATTTCCTCCGATCTGCCTCCCGCGTAGGTATTGGCACAGTCGAAGAAATTAATGCCGGCCTCACGGCAACGGTGAAACATGCGGGCTGACATTTCTTCGTCGGCTATATCTCCGAAGGACATTGTGCCGAAGCAGAGTTCAGAGACGTGTACACCGGTTTGGCCCAAGATCTTGTATTGCATGAAAGTGGCTCCTGGCTGACAGAAAAGAATTACGAAGGCAAGTATCCCAAAGAACTGGCCCTGCGGGCAAAGGTTGTGCGTTGGCACCTAGAATTGCAATGCGGCAGATCAGACCTGGCTGGGGTCCGAAGCCATTCTTTCTGATGCCCGTTTCGTCCGTATCAGGGCCGAGATTCGGTATTTTAGCTGGCTAACCGGGCGACTTGGCCCTGACCCTTGGACATTTGGGGCAGGTTGGGGACACCCCTGTCCCCACGCGTCTTAAGTAGGCAAAGGTGTTGGGCCCACGGTGGATTCTGGGCACAAGAGTGGTAACGAAAAATGTCAGTGTCAGGTGCCCTCAACCACAGCGGCGTCAAGTCGGTCAGCCATCAAACAAGCGCGTCAGAGATCATGCCAGTTCAGTCGGAGGTTCATGCCTCTTCTCGTTTTTTCACTTTGGGGTAATTCTCCGTTCTTGCGCTGCATATCTGTCGTGAACGGTTCAACTGTGGCTGAGCAATTCCCTTCAAATACCAACTTCGGCAACCCCCAATATGTCAATTCTCGTGGCAGAGTAGGAATACCGTTCCAAAATGACTGTTGTGGAACACCTAATTCCGCGCATACAATCGGTCACCCAAGAGACTAGGTTGACAAACCTTCTACCTTCCAGACAGGAGCCACGGCATGCCCAAAGACACAGATCTGAAGTGCAAGATTCAAGAAACCCCAATGTGCGATACGCATGAACACTTGTTCCGACACCATACATTCAGGTCAGATAGGCTGGATATTCTGGGTGCGCTTTTCGGAAACTATGTCTCTGCCGACCTAGTAGTGGGCGGCGCGGAACCAGAGGCAGTGGCCAATTTGACAGATCCAAACGGAGGTCCCATTTCCGAAAGGTTCCGAGCAGTCGAGACTTCATGGGGACGCTGCCGCCAGACGGGATATGGCGAAGCGGTACTACTGGCTGCAGAGCATTTCTATGACTTGACAGAGTTAACCCCAGACTCCCTATCGGAAGCCCAGGGAAGGCATGAAAAGCTCTTGGCGACGCGGACCAGAAAACAGATACTGCAACAGGACGCTCTCCTTGACCATGTCCAAATTGATGATTCCACCATGGGCATCACAATTGATGAAGAAGATTCTGATTTCTTTCTGTATGACATTTCTCTCCGTAATCTGGTGTCAGGAACTCCAGACTTGGAAGAACTCCATCGCCTTACTGCTGTGGAAATCCGTGATCTGACTTCGTTTCAGGATGCCATCGAAGCTCTATTTGCAATCCATGCTGAACAGGCTGTGGCATGCAAGACCCAGCATGCATACGATCGCACTCTTGCCTGGCACCGAAGGGACCGGACCGATGCCACCGCAGTTCTTGACAGATACATGGGGGCACCCACTGGGATATCCACTGCAGACAAGCTGTTGCTGGGGGACTGGTGCCTTGACCTGTGTGCTTCATTGGCCCACCAACATAACCTGCCCATCAAAATCCATACGGGGTACTATGCCGGACACAGTCGCATGCCGTTGGAATTCATTTCCTGCGGACATCTCTGCGGGTTGCTAGCAACACACCTGGGTACGGACTTCGTTTTAATGCACAATTCCTACCCCTATTCCGAGGAGCTGGTGGCTCTTGCCAAGCACTACCCAAACGTATTTATCGACATGTGTTGGGCATGGAGCATCAATCCCTTCGAGGCCACACGGTTCATGCGCAGCGCGATTCATGCGGTCCCAATCAACAAAATGTTCGTCTTTGGGGCGGACACTATGTGGCCCATTTCTACCTATGCCTATGCTACGCAGACGCGCCGGTGGCTGACTCACACGTTGCAGCTGGAGATCCAGGATGGTCACATTACCGAAAATGAGGCGATGTCGGTCGCGGAAAATGTGATGTTCCAGAATCAGTACGATTGTTTTGCACGTCTCCACCGCCCAAATTGAACTGGTCTGCGAAGCAGATTTTTTTGTCTTGAGATTCCGGGGCATTTCCAAACCCGCCTATCAAAGCCGCAAATAAGTCATTCTTTGGCAATGATTTTGGAAATTGCATCTGGACCCAATGCCGGCCTCTGTATTCGCAGGACTTTCGCGGACCAACAGCTCCGCTGGTCCTCTGAGAAGAAGCGTTTGCACTTCTCGGCATGGGATTCGAGTTTTCAGTCTACTTGGGTTTCGCTGCAGCGGCGTCCAGGGCTCGAAGAGGCTTGACAGACGCCTGCCTGTGTCAAAGGTAAGTTGCCCAGATTGAACCTTTGTGTGCAGGGACCATAACCTGCTAGTCATACACCGGCGGTCGCTGGCGTCGTCCTTTCATTCTCTAGTTTCTAAGCCCTAGTATCGTTGCAAGCAAATGAGCGCGGGGCCGTAGAGCAAATAGTTAGACATCTCCCGGAGCTCGGTAAGCGTAGCCCTCAGATGTAGTTGAGAAGCAGTAAAAGCGCCGTGTCGGTTGAATTGACTGGGTTGATTGGACCTACATACTTATTGCAATGCGGCGGGCCTTTGGAGTCTTGGACTTCAAAGAACAGGCTCACCAATGAAAAGGGATCGTTTCACACTGAACCAAAGCACAATACTAACTAGAGGTTAGGCGAATAGAGGACTGAGAGCACTGATCGTGTGTAAGAGAAAACGGGGGCGCGGCCGACGGCGCCTACCTGAATGATATTTGGACACTCCGGGGCACTCATGTTTCTGGCCTTGAACAATTCCTGAGCAATTGTGAAAACCAGCAGTTGCCTCAATATATGGATAAAGGGATGCATCCTTTATTGAGCACCTGCGCTAACTTGGTCGGCTGGATTTCAGACATGACCTCGACAGAGCAGCCTGGAATGTAGCCAGAGGTAATGTCCAGGAAGGGCCTCCATGGGATGGGGGCACGGAGTAACCTATTGAACATACAAGTGTTTGCCGCAAGGGGTTGATTCAAATGAATGGGAGATTATCCGGCAAAGTTGCCATCATTACCGGGGCTACCCTTGGACTTGGCAAGGTCGCTGCTCTGTTGTTTGCCGAGGAAGGTGCCACTGTAGTGATATGTGACAGAGGTAGAAATCCTGAACATGCCCAAGAGGTTCTCACGGCGGCGAAAGACTTGGAAGGGGAGATAGTTCATCGGATTTGTGATGTCATGAAACCCGAAGACATCACAGATCTGGTGCAGTTCACGCTGGGTCGATATGGGAAAGTCGATGTCATGGTCAACAACGCCATCATCAGCAATCCGGCCGGCTTGCTGGAGGATGTCACCCTAAAGGACTGGGAAGAAGGGCTATTCTGTCATATGACGGCTCCACTCCTGTTTTGCAAGGAGGTGGT
Organism: Caldilineaceae bacterium; assembly: GCA_965221225.1. Taxonomy (GTDB): domain Bacteria; phylum Chloroflexota; class Anaerolineae; order Caldilineales; family Caldilineaceae; genus Bin34. The sequence goes on along the minus strand of CBDCRV010000008.1, from coordinate 886,151 downwards.
TCCCGTCATGATCCAACAGGGTGGCGGAAGCATTATCAACGTCTCATCTAGCGACGCTCTCTTTGGGAATACGAGCATTTCTTCATATGGTCCTGCGAAGGCGGGCATGATCAGCTTCACCCGCAGTATCGCCATTACCTATGCTCCTTACGGCATTCGAGCAAATGCCCTAACCCCGGCCCGAATGCTAACCGAGAAAAAACACAAAATGTTGAAAAACAATCCGGCTGAAGTCAGACGCCAAGATATTGTGTACCCACTGGGAAGTCCCGCGCTACCGGAGCAAGTTGCGGAAGCTATGCTTTTTCTCGCGACCGATGCTTCAGAGGCAATAACCGGGCATAACCTGGTGGCTGACCGGGGCCTCTCGGCCCAAAACCCGACGGCTGCGGTAGGCCGCATTGAGGCTGACCTCCGCGAAAGACTGGCCAAACAAGGCTCAACATGGCTCCAAGAAGAAACGTAACACTTACAAACGAACTTGCCAAAGTGGAATTCAAGTCAGGCCGAGTCGGACTGTCATCTAGCATCCTTCCACCATAGTTCGCGGAAACTCACTGCATGGAGGTAAATGGCCAGGCTTGAATGGAATTGAAGGATTTCCCTTTCCTCAAGTTCCCCCAGTACGGAATGTAAAGAATATTAGAGTTTTTGGGGCCAACCCGGCTTCCAACGGACGTATCGAAGTCATGGGAAATTGGCAGGAAGTGTTTTCTGGGGCACAGGGGAACAATCTTCACCCATAGCAGGCAAACGTCCTTGGCGCGATGGGTTGGTTTATTGAATCCTGCAGGCCCTTGAATTCTGATTCTGTTATCTCTCAATCATGGGCAGCACTACATGAGAAGGATGCTCAATGTCGTGGAAAACGAGTTGATCGGCGAGACGGAATCGGCGCTCTGTTCCCAGGTTGCCTCCTGTGTTGGGATTCACGTCAAAACGCGGGAAATTGCTGCTGCTGATATCTACCCGAATACGGTGGCCAGCCTTGAACAGATTGGAGGTTGGATAGAGAGAAAACTCCAGCTGGTAGATTTGGCCTTCCTGCATCAACTCAGGCTCCGTCCAGCTGTTGCGATAGCGAGCCCGCAGTATTGAGTCTGTCAGATTAATGGCCAAGCCCTCCGGATAGTCCATACAGGGCGGAATGTCCTCAAGCAGTTTGGCGGTGAAGTCGGTATCCGGTGCGGAAGAAGAAACGTGCAACTTCACGGTCACAGGCCCGGTAATCTCCAAATTCTGTTCCAGTGGTCTTGAGACGAAGCTTAAGACATCGCTCCGGGCGTTGAGAGGCAGACTGTCTTTACAGCCAAAGAAGCGGGCATCCCCGCGCTGATCGAAGGCTCCTGGTTCCATAATCGGATCTGCCGCGGAAATTCCGCCCCCGATTGTGGGCACCGGATCTCTGGGATCGAAAGTAAAGCAACTGGCGCTGTCCTGGGCTGAGGGTACATCCGGCGTCAGAATTCCGTCTGCTTGAAGGTACCAGGGCGTAAATTGAGTGTCAGGCAAAGGGAAGTTGGCTTCAGATCGCCAACTACCACCGCGGTGCAAAAGACCGGCGTAATTCCTTGTGTCATCCCCCGAACCCATGACAAATATGCGCACTGGCTGGCACTCCGCAAACTCGGTTTTCATACCTTTCAGGAAATAATCAAACCAAGCCAGACGCAAATCGTGGTAGTGAATGTGGGATTCAGGTCCGAAATCCACTGAGCCAGCAAAGGTTTCTTGCCAACCTCCATGGGTCCAAGGACCCATCAAGAGCATTTGCCGGGATTTCTTGAGTTGCGACAACGCGGCGAAGTTCTCGCAAGTGGCCCGGGCGTAGGAGTCATACCAGCCTCCCAGGTACAGCGTTGGAACATCAGCATGCTCTTCGTAGTGGCGTGCGATGTCGTAACCCCGCTGGTGCCAGTAGCTGCCGTAGTCGCTCTGAGTAAGAATATCGAGTACCCATTGTTCGTAGGAGGGCAATAGTCTTAGAGCCGATACTCCTTTCTTGAAGGGCACCCGGCCAAACCATTCTCCAACATTGGCATAAGCGTCTAGCAGTAGGGCACCCAGTCCCGGATCTGCCAGGGCTTCCCGGCTGGTAGTCGCCATACGAAAGGCGTAGATAATGAAGCGCTGTTCGAGAGCTCCGTTCTGGCGCATCGAGGCATGGTAATAACTCGAGGCTCCCACAGCCACAATCATGGTCTTGAGATGTGGCGGATCCAGGGTTGCCAGAGCTGACTGATCACTACCGCAATAGGAGCCTCCCATCGTGCCCACTTGGCCGTCGCACCACGGTTGGGCGGCTAGCCATTCCACTGTGTCGTAGCCATCAGGTGCCTCTTTGGCAAAGGGATACCATTCTCCTTCACTGGCGAAGCGACCTCGCACATCCTGGAGTACGCAGACATAGCCGCGTCTCGCGTAGTAGCGCCCCATATCGGCATTGCCCGGCGCAGCCTTGTCGTAAGGTGTGCGTTCTAGGAGAACTGGAAAAGGGCCGGGCGCCGCGGCGCCATTAATTGCGGGTTTGTATATGTCCGTGGCAAGGCGAACGGAGTCCCGCATGGACACCATGGTATTGGATTCGGTCTGAACTTCCCAGCCTTGGAAAGACCCTTCGTATGGATGGAGCATGATCAATGATTCCCTTTGGAAGATGAAACGGATTCAGTTTGGGGCCTATTAATACTCAAAGGTTCAAGGTAATTGGCAAAAAGAGCTCACTCGCCAGAGCAACTTGACGGCTAAAATAGAGAGATTCCTATGAGTTGATCGGAGACACACCATTGTAGTCATTAATCGCCCACTCCTGCTCTCAAGGGTGCAGTTGGGACAAAAGGGGAGGACGGGGATCCGGATTCTCCCATTTAGCGGAAACGTGCCAAATTGAAGATGCTATTCCAGCCGTGCCTTACCCAACTTTACGGGACGCATAGAAATCCAGAACTTAAGAAAACTGCACGCAGAGGTAGGCCGTTCTCTGACTGTAAAGAACCTCAGTTTAGGGATCTGACCACAGATCTGCTACATATAGCCCCCAAGAATTCCGGGCAAGCTCCGACGGAAGTGACCTCCTTTCCAACCACCCATTCTTATGCCTGGACTTCAGTTGAGACTTCGCTTTGAACGTTTGCCTTGCTGCTTTAAAGTCTCTTCAGACGTTCCAGCCGAAGCTTGTTGGGTCAACTGAAACTCGTTTAGACTCATTGGCGAGGACGATCCATGGTTGAAATTTTGGCTTATACCCGGCCAAATCCAGCGTTGCTGGACGGCAGGGCCCCACACGGCAGTGATGTACCCCAAATCTGGCAAGGGAAGAGCACTTTTGCTGCCAACCTCATGGAATATGCGGCCCGTCTCTGCTACGCGAGTACGGCGCGTATGGGGACTTCTCCCTCCTTCATTTCTGCTAGGGTCAGAGAAGGACATGAAGACATCATTGAACATGTGGTGGTTACGCTCCGCTGGTCGGACACTGATAAACCGGCGCAATGGCGAATGCAGAGCCGGCACTGTGAGATATCTCAGATTGGAGATCGAGATTGGGTGGTCAGCGGCAACGCCCGCGTGTGGTTGAATTTCTTTAAGGAGGGAATTGCCTTAGAGGCTCTACCATTGGTTCGGCAGGTTGCGCCAGGGGTGTATGCGGGCTTGCCGGAGACGGAGGGGCCAGCCTTGTCTCTTCCGGAGCCGGTTGTTCCAGAGGACAACCTCTTGACGGAATTGAAGGCATTTGAGTCAGAGCCCCTGCGCGTGACCCTGTTGGGATATACACAGCCGCAATTGTGGGATACCGAAATAGCGGCAGATCACGGTTCCGCATGTTTCCTCTTCGAGGGTATCAGTCGAGCCTGCACTCACCAGCTGGTACGTCACCGTCTAGCCAGTTTCAGCCAGGAATCCCAAAGGTATGTGGAACTGCGTAAGGGCGGCTGGAAAGCAGTGACGCCACCCCGCGTCCAAGCCAAACCTGCGGCCCAGGCCCTGCTGGACCAAAGCTGGCAGCAGATGCAAGAGAACTACCAGGCCTTGCGGGATCTAGGTATCCGTAAGGAGGATGCCCGATTTCTTCTGCCCAATGCCGCGGAGTCCCGAATTGTCACCGCCATGAATTTCCGAGCATGGCAGCATTTTCTGTGGTTGCGAGCTGTGGATAAAGCCGCCCAATGGGAAATACGCCGAATGGGGCTTCAAGTGCTGCGGATGCTGTACGCAATTGCGCCCGCAGTCTTTAGTGCTCACATGGAGGTATATCAAGAGCGGTCGGCGAAGGGCAAGAACTGAACTCTCCACCGGGAGCTTGTGTAGTTTAGTGCTATAATTATGTTTCGCATAACAATAATACTAGGATTCTCGGGCCAATGAATACAGGTTGACTCAAAGCAGTCCCAGTGTACAGAGACATAATGCGTCTTTTCAGCCATGGAAAGGCGTGCCCCTGAGGCACACCCAGACTCTACTGTCCCACCAAGGCATTCCTCGCAGGGTCTAGATCACCATTCACGGTGATTCTGTATCCGGCCTACTGTTATCCGTCCGGCCCGGCCGATATCATGTGAAAGCGTCGGTTTTCGGTCTGAAAACAAACTGAATACTGACTAAGTTTCTGCCACGCGGCGGCCTACACTTCTGGTGTCGCATTCGATGTCACAAATAGGGAAACTTCCCGTGGCAACCCTGACTGAAGCCCAGATCCTCAATCTGTTACTCCTGACGGGTATCTTCGTATATCTGGTGTTCTCTGGAACGTAGATGGACGACAACACGGAAACCTGCGATGGCGACACCCGAGGTGTTGGCAACTGGCAAAATAGCTCCTGAGTTGCTCGCACAACTGCTCGCGCAGTTGCCCGCCCCGGAAGCAGGATTGATCGTAGGCCCCGGCATTGGTGAAGATGCCGCTGTACTTGACCTAGGTCGGGGCCCTGATCACTGGATCGTCGTAACATGCGATCCCATAACCTTCGCCACAGAAGAAATAGGGCACTATGCCTTGCAGGTAAGTGTCAATGACCTGGCAGTGACAGGGGCCACTCCTCGTTATTTTCTGCCTGTCATTCTGTTGCCAGCGGGCAAAGCCACAGCCGACAATGCCAGAACCGTATTTGGGTCGCTCGTGCAGGCCTGCTCCTCTCTCAATGTACTTATTGCCAGCGGTCATACCGAGGTAACTGACGCCGTAACTCGGACCGTCGTTGCTGGCACACTGCTAGGTACGGTGCCACGAGACCGCGTGGTCACCAGCAGCGGAGGCCATGCCGGTGATCGACTGCTCCTAGTTGGACAGTGGCCGGTTGAAGCGATTAGCCTCATTGCCCGCGAAAAGAGAAAAGAACTGCTGGAGATGGGTTGGCCCGCCCATGAGGTGCAGAAAGCGGCAGATTACCTGTTCGAACCCGGAATCAGCATCCTGGCCCCGGCGCTCGCCGCTGCGAATTCTGGACTGGTGACAGCCATGCACGACCCCACTGAGGGAGGGGTAGCAACGGCGATTTCAGAACTGGCACACGCCAGCAACGTAGGAGTCCAGGTCAACCTGGATGCTCTGGAGGTCTCCCCGCTAGTCCAGCGTCTGTGCCAAGCCTTTGGCCTGAATCCATTAGGGGCGATAGCTTCCGGCAGTCTACTGTGTACAGTTGTCCCTGCTGATGTAACAACTTTGAAAGAAATCCTTAGGGGATTGGGATGGCCAGTTCAGGAAATTGGGTTCTTGACTTCTTCCAGTGATGAATTAATGGCAAAAGCTGCAGGAGAGCCAGTGCCCTGGCCCCGCTTCCCGACAGACGAAATTACGAAGCTCTTTGTCTGACTTCTAGTCAGTCAAGGTCTGACGTGGTTTCTTCAATCAGGTGATCCACCACCTGCTTCAGGTCTCCAGTGTCCCTGTATACGGCCAATTGCCGGTCGGCACTGGTGCCTGTTTCCAGGATGCCATAGATTTCCTCCATGTGGTGTTTGCTTTCCAGCACCCCGATTTCCTCGTCCAGCATTACCAATAAATCCCTGATAGCTGTGCGAGCTTGTACCTCTTCCTTGTTGCCTAAATCTACGAATTTACAGTCCAGGCCGCCCAGTGATGCTCTCCACTTGTTTTCGTTAATTAGATCGCTCTTGTAGAGGCGGAAGGATATATTCTGCGACCGTAGTTTCCAGACCCACAGCACCAAGGCTTGGAAGAGAGCTGCAATGGCTACACCTTCTTTAATGCGGGGACATATATCTGAAATGCGGTATTCCAGAGTAGGGAAAGTATGGTGTGGGCGCAAATTCCACCAGATCTTGCTGGTATCCGGGATGCAGTTTGTCTGGATTAAAGTTTGAGTCAGAGCCTCATAGGCTGCCCAAGAGTTGAGAATGCCTGGAGTGCCACTGCGCGGAAAATCTTCCCCAATGTGCATACGGTAGCTTTTCAGGCCAGTATCCAGACCGGACCAGAAGGGGCTGCTGCTCGTCAAGGCCAAGATATGGGGCAGGAAATACCTGGTGATATTCATTACATCAATTAGGAAATCCCTATCGCTGATACCAATATGCACATGCATACCCCAGATCAGCATTCTCCGGGCGATGATCTGATACTCGCTGGTAAGTTGCTGATACCTTTCATAAGGGGAAATGTCCTGCACTTCCCACTTACTGATGGGATGGGTGCTGGCTGCCACCATCTTCCAGTTTTTTTCTCCCGCCAGATCTCGAATGTATCTTCGTTGGCTGCGCAAATCTGCCAGAACTTCGTCTGCCGAGCGGCAAATACCAGTCCCCACTTCCACGCTGGATTGGTGCAATTCCGAAGTGATTTCCCGGTCGTAGACTTCCAATTGGTTCTGAGCCGTAAAGTGGGTGATGCCGGATTGCAATTCCCGGCTTTCGGGATCCACTACCTGATATTCTTCTTCGACTCCAATGGTCAGTTCTGGACGTCTCAGCATTCGCAGCCCTCCTCTGAGGCATCCGCGATGTAGTCGATCACGGCTCTGATGGAAGAGTCACTCTCCTTCCAGACCCGTAGCTGGTGATCGGCGCTGGAGCCGGCTTCCGCGATGTCAAAACACCGTTCGATATAGCGCAATGTACCCAATGCGTCCGCCTGAGCATCGATCAGGGACCCCAGTTCCCAAATCAACCGGGCCAATGGTACCTCCTGCTCCTTGCCGAAGTCGATTAAGCGGCCTTCTACACCATAGCGAATGGCCCGCCACTTGTTTTCCATAATCAGCAGGCGGTCATAAGTGCGAAACTGCATGTTGCGCAAGCGCAAGTCGGCACACCATCCGACAAGGCACTGCAGCAAGGCTGCGATGGTTACCAAGTCGTCCAAACGGGTAATAGCATCGCAAATGCTGAATACCATGGCCCCTTCTTTTTCGTCCCAGCGTACGTCCCAACGCACATCGTCTGAGTACTTGATGCAATTGGTTTCTTTGAGGGTGTTGAAGAAATCCTCATATTCTCCGATGCCGTTGAAGTAGGGTGGCATATCTGTGCGCAACAACGTGTCCCGTAACACCTGTCGGTAGCTCTTGAGTCCTGTTGGCTCACCATTCCAAAAAGGGGAACTGGTACTTAGGCAGAGCACATGGGGCAGTAAATAGCGGACACTGTTCATAGTACTGATGGCCAGGTCTCGGTCTTCAATCCCCACGCTGATTGTGGTGGCGTAAATTTGCAGTCGCCGTGCAATGATATTGGCTTCACCCACAAGATTCCTGTACCAATTGAAGACCCGAGTGTGTTTCTGTGGTTCGCTATCTGGATGTGTGCCGGCGACAGCGGCTCGGCAGCCATTTCGGTGCAGATGGGAAAAGACCTGGCTACGTTGAATCTGTAGGGCGAGGGCCAAACTTGGCACATCCTGATGGTAATCACTTTCCAAGTACAGAACGGCTCCCAATAGGTCTTTATATCGCTCCTCTTCGGTCTCTTCACTGTAGAAGACCAAAGGATCTCGATCTGTGAACTGATTGATGTAGCCCAACAGCTGCCCTGAGTCTTGGTCGATGATGGGATATTCCTCGCTTACGCGCAACCGCAGGGAAGGTTTTTTCAACACTAGGCTTGCCCCTGCAACTCATACGGGCCCATCTTTCTATTCCCGATCTTCCATGTCATATCCGAAACCTTCAATTCCTGCTTGTGCATCCCGAAATTCTAGCGGAAATTCGAAGCATACCGCGTCAAACACTTTCAGATCAGCACCCCTGCCTGAAGAAACTCGAATAGTGCAGGTGTATGGTTCAGTAGGCCGTGGGCTTTTCAAGTGCAATGTCGCGTCCAGAAAAGTGTCATCATAGGCCACGTAGCTGGCGCTGAGGTTTTCAGTCTGATCGGGATTCCAAATCTGAATATCAATGGTGGGAGGTTCTGCTGACATGGATTCCAATTGCAGGCGGAACCACAGGCGGGTCAGGTCTGGGTAGGGGTACAACACTATCTTGCGAACGCGTGGAGGTTGGTCACTGTCCTGAATTAAGTTGATGGAACTCAAAGCAAACCTTGGAGTAGTACACGGCGCGCGGATGGGGCGACTCTATAGTATAAGACAAACCCTATTCTTGGGGATTATAATTAGGGGTTGCCAACAGGGCGGGGAGACCCTGATAGGCTGCCGCTTCGTCCGTGTAGACCGTGGCCCGTGTCCGTACATTGCTCTCCACGAAGCTTTGCAGGGCTGGCTTGTCTGTGGCTCCAATGACCTTGGCGCGGACTGGATTGGTGTCCCGGTCCTTCATGCCGCCCACGGCCATCTTATCCACTCCACCGCGTCCGGTCAACTCGGCTCGCTTGCTGGCATGCATGTTCTTGGCCTTGCCGCCCACCTAGGTCTCATCAACTTCCACCGGGCCATCAAACGGGCCCATTGTCCTCGTCGCTGTCATCGACCGCCTTGCGGATGCGCTGGAGCATGTACCAGGCGGTCTTCTGCTAGACCCCGATCTCCCGGTGCAGCACTTCCTGGAACGGTGGAGCCAGATGCGGATCCACTGTCGCGCCCCGGACTTACCGGCCAGTACCAATTGCCTGGAAGGGCGCCTTGGGCGACTGAAGCCCCGCGTGCGCAGGTCCCGGGGGCTTCCCGACGGTGGCCGGCCAACACAACTTCCTCCAGGGCCGTCAGCCACGTATACGCCTGACGGCCCCGGTCCCCGATGCCGCTTCCCGCAGCCAATTCCACGCTCAAGCAACAGTCCCACCCATGTTGTATACTCCAAAAGCCGTTTTCTAATTTAGCTAGGTAGGGTTCCCATGTTCAAAAAGTGGTTGTTTCTATCAGGGCTCTTGGTCGCTATCTCTTGGGCTGTTATCGGCTGTGAGACCGCCGATACAACTGAGACCGTGGACACAACAGCCCTGCAAGACCAGATAAGCGAACGTGACGCGAAAATCGCCGATCTGGAAGCAATGATGATGAGCCTTGAGGTGACGTCCGGTTCCCGTCTCCAGGCCGTCAAGGACCGAGGCAAGCTCATCTGTGCCAGCCGCAACGACGTGCCGGGCTACGGCCACCTGGACGAGGCCGGCAATAATGTCGGATTCGATATCGACCTTTGCCGCGCTGTTGCCGCCGCAGTCTTGGGCGATGCAAATGCCTTCGAGATTCGGTTGATCACCGCTGCCGAGCGCGGGCCCACCGTCCAGTCCGGCGAGGCGGACCTGTTGGTTCGCACCGTCACTTGGACCACGTCCCGGGACGCCCAGTGGGGCAACTACGCCCAGACCATGTTCTACGACGGCCAGGGGTTCATGGTGCAGAAGGACCTGGGCATCTCCAGTTCCCTGGAGCTTAGGGACGCCACCGTCTGCGTGACTCAGGGAACGACCACCGAGTTGAACCTGCAAGACTTCTCCAACCAGAACAACCTGAACATCTCTGCTCTCACCTTCGAGGACACCGACGCGGTGGTGGCGGCATATCAGAGCCAGCAGTGCGACGCCTTCACCAACGACCGCTCCCAATTGGCCGCCATTAGCAGTGCCTTCGAAGACCGGGATGCCCACGTAATCCTTCCCGAGACCATCTCGGAGGAGCCGCTCGGTCCGGTGGTCCCTCACGGTGACGAACAGTGGTTCGACATCGTGAAGACCGTCATGGCCATCCTGATCTACGCCGAGGCATACAGCGTTACTTCCGACACTGTACCGACCGAGACTACCGGAAACACCAAGGTTGACCGTCTCTTCGGACTGGAAGGCTCCTTCGGCCAGGAAACCCTTGGACTCAGCCAGACCGTGGCCCAGGACGTGATCAGGGGCGTGGGCAACTACGGTGAAATCTACGAACGCAACCTCGGTCTTGGTGGTATTAATCTCCCCCGTGAGGGTGGCCGCAATGCCCTGTGGGCCGACGCTGTTTGTTCGGACTGTCCCAAGGGCGGCCAGATTTACTCCGCTCCCCTGCGGTAACCCTCTGCGCCAGGTTCATGCTTGAGACGCTCCGAGGACTTACTTACTACAAGGGCGTGCCGCTCTGGCGGCACGCCCTTGTCATACAGTGGGCGTTGCAGATAATATCGGGTGTCATAGTGGTAGTCTTGGTCACCACCTTCTTCACCAACATCACCAACGCCATCCAAGACCGGGAGATTCCCTACGGGTTCAGCTTCCTGTCCCGCGAGTACCAGACCCCCATCGGGCAGCACTTTCTCCCCTACGAGTCCTCAGACACTTTCCGCTACGCTTTTGGAGTTGCCGCTACCAACACCATTGTCGTCTCCGTTCTGGGGGTCATCTTGGCCACGGCCTTGGGGACAGTGGTGGGCGTGGCCCACATCTCAGGAAACTGGCTGGTGTCCAAGGCCTCTCTGATCTACATCGAGGTCTTCCGCAACGTTCCCCTTTTGGTGCAACTGTTCTTCTGGTTTTACGTGGTGCTAGCGTTGCCTCCGGTCCGCCAAGGGTACGTTATCGCGGGTAGGATATACATCAACAATGCGGGCATTTCGGTGCCGTGGCCATCACCGTCCAGTTGGGACGCTGCCTGGGTATGGCTGGCTGTAGTCCTAGGCTCGATCATTGCCGCAATGGTGTTACACCGCGCATTGACCCGACGCGAGTTCCTCACCGGGAGGCCGTCCTACCCCTTGATTACAGGCAGTGTCACAGCCGCTGCAACTGCGGCTGTTGGGTGGCTGTTCGTCAGCGCAGCGTTTGGAGACTCTCCCTTTGCCATCTCCGACCCGGCCCCACAGGGGACTTTCGGACGCATCGCCGGGGGATTCACAATCTCCGGCGGTCTGATGGCACTCTTGACCGGGTTGGTGACTTACACATCTTCGTTCATCGCGGAGATTGTCCGGGCCGGCATCCAATCGGTAGGCCGGGGTCAGACGGAAGCAGCCCGGTCTCTGGGACTTGCGCCCATGGCGGCACTACGCTATGTTACCTTCCCCCAGGCACAGAGGGTCATCATCCCCCCGCTGATCAGCCAATGCCTTAACCTGACCAAGAACAGCAGCTTGGCCGGCGCCATAGGCTACTCGGATCTGACCAACGTCGCCAAGACCATGACGCAGACGGCTCCGGCAGTGTCCATCTACATCCTGCTTGCGGCGGCCTACTTGGCCATTAGCCTGACCTATTCCTTGATCGGCAACCTGTACAACCGGCTCATTCGGTTGGTGGAAAATTAGGCGAATGGTGTCTGCGACGGACATGCCGCCGGGCGTGGCACTCCCTCCTCCCATCACGGAACGCGGCGGCGTGGGCTGGGCCTATGCCAACCTGTTCAGCACCTGGTACAACACTGTCCTGACCTTCATATTCGCCGCTTTTCTGGTCCTGACCTTTTGGTTTGGGCTGCGCTGGATAGTCCTGGAAGCCGACTGGAAAGTCATCGCAACCTTGGGCGGCCGGCTCATCATTGGTCAGTACAACACAGAATTCGCCTGCCCCGGTCAGAACTGCTTCTGGAGGCCGCAGGTCTCCCTGCTGTTGGTGACGGCACTGCTGGGTATGGTGTGGGCTGTGTCTAGGGACAAAACTGCCAAACGCATCGCCATTGGCGTAGCGGCCGTTACGGCCGCCTTCGCTTTTCTACCCTACAGTATGGACCAGATGGGCCTGGACGTGCGGCTGCTGCTGGCGGCGAACCTTCCCGCAGTGGCAGTGGGATGGGTACTGGCCCGGTACACGCCGCTGGGCACAGCCCGCCGGATAACCATACTGGGAGTTCTCGTTTTCTTGGTCATCCTGGTCTTGGTGCGGGGTCTGCCGGGGGTTCCGGGCCTGCAACCCGTGTCGACCACGTACTGGGGTGGCCTGATGCTGAATCTGCTGCTGGCGGTGACTGGCATCACCCTCTGCCTGCCCATCGGCATCGCCTTGGCCCTAGGGCGGCGCAGCCGTCTGCCGTTGGTCAAGCTGCTGTGCGTGGTGTTCATCGAGGTATTCCGGGGCATGCCGCTGATTACGCTCCTATTCATGTCCCAAGTGTTGGTGCCTTTGGCCTTCCCGCAAGGCTTCTCCACCAATTCCCTGTTCCGGGCCGGGGTGATACTTACCCTGTTCAGCTCGGCGTACATGGCGGAAAATATCAGGGGAGGTTTGCAGGCGCTTCATCCCGGCCAGGTGGAGGCGGCACGGGCATTGGGGCTGCCCGGCTGGCAGACCACCCTGCTAATCTCCTTGCCCCAGGCCATCCGCAACGTCATACCCGCCATCGTGGGGCAGTTCATCTCCCTTTTCAAGGATACCCTCCTGGTGTACATTATTGGATTGTTGGACGTGGTTGAGTATAGCCGGGCGTTTATACAGGGCAACGCGGAGTACCTAGGCAGCGCAAGGGAACTGTTCCTGTTCCTAGCCTTGGTCTTCTGGATTTTTACCTACACCATGTCCTACGTCAGCAGAAGAGTCGAGGAACATCTCCAAGTCGGGCATAGATAGGGCATCGGACCAACGTATTCGGTTTCGATGTTGTCACTCAGCCTGCATTTGGGTTCCCGCTTTTGCGGGAAAGGCGGATAGAAATAGGAATGGTGCGGATGGAAGCAGGAAAAGCGAGTGAACACCACACCGATTTGTAGATGTCTTCAAAGAAGCTGGAGCCAGTCGGAGCCTTTGCAACATGGCCGCGAGTGAATCAACAATGGATACTTCAGACATTATCGTGTGCAGGGACGTACACAAATGGTACGGCAAATTCCACGCCTTGCGAGGCGTGACCACCTCGGTACGCAAGCGCGAGGTCGTGGTAGTCCTGGGACCATCCGGGTCGGGCAAGTCTACCTTCATCCGTACCATCAACCGGCTGGAGGAGCACCAGCGCGGGGACATAATCGTCGACGGCAATGAGCTTTCCAACGACGTGCGCAACATCGACGCCATCCGCCGCGACGTAGGCATGGTCTTCCAGTCGTTCAATCTCTTCCCCCACCTGACGGTTATGAACAACATCACCCTCGCGCCCATGAAAGTGCGCAGGCTGCCGGCTCGTGAGGCAGGGGAAATTGCCGAAGAACTCCTGGAGCGGGTGGGCATCGCCGAGCAGGCAAGCAAGTATCCGGGTCAGCTATCCGGCGGCCAGCAGCAACGGGTCGCCATTGCCCGTGCCCTGGCCATGCAACCCAAAATCATGCTGTTCGACGAGCCGACCTCGGCCCTGGACCCGGAGATGATCAAGGAAGTCCTGGATGTGATGCGTGAGTTGGCCGGTTCGGGAATGACGATGATCGTCGTCTCCCATGAAATCGGATTCACCAGAGAGGTAGCCGACCGGGTTCTCATGTTCGATCACGGACGAATCATCGAAGAGAATGCCACGGAAGAGTTTTTCGACAATCCAAAGGAAGACAGGACCAAGCTGTTCCTCTCCCAAATACTGGCGTAGGTGGGGGAGACGGTTTCTCGGCCTACTGTAGTCAATTCCGGGCACGCCCCAGCACCAAGTTGCGCATGATTACCACACCCCCAGGGCGTTGACAAAGTCGCGTCAGGGCGGGGTGCCACCTCCGGAGCGGTCGATTGGCCACGGCCTGAGCATCGCGTCATGGCAGAACATCCATACGAGAAGAATCCAGCAATGCACTGCCCATGATCCAAACCGGCGGTTCGGGCTCGTAGATCGTCTGCACCACAAGGATGGCTGTCCTGGGTCTTCATGTTTATGGTCTCAACCGCCAAGACGCATCGCAACCCTCATGACCGCCAATGTCCCGCAGTTCTTTGTCAACGCGGTAGCGCATCGGGACTATCCGATCCGGAACAGCCGCACCTGGTTTCCCCGGTTCGGCCACCGACTGGAACCACAAACCCAGGGAAGGCCGGAAAACGGTCCAAACCCGGCCACACGCATGTGTGGTGGTACCGACGCAACCCAAGTGAACGTCTCGCGTCTTTCCCCCAGTCCGGTTGTACCGGTCGGCGGCGCTGAATCCACCCGGTGGAACGACACAGCGACAGCGTTCCCATCGTCATGGTGACGAGCAGACGCGGGGGCCTGCGTCAGCCCGTTCGGTGATGGACGATCATGAGCTGCATTCCTGGACCTGGATTGAATTCACGTTGTCCGGGATGGATGAACAGGCCCCGGAATCGCCTGCCCAGGAACCGTCTGCGTCCCAACACGGATTGACAGGTCAATGAGGCAAGATAACCTTGGCCGCGCCACAGACAAGAAGCAGGGGTTTGGATCCCCAACCCTCGGGGAGGCGTGCCGCATTTCGCCCCGGGCGGGTTCACTGGCATTCGGGTCCGTGGCAACTAACGTCCAAACCACGAAGGAGATACTCATGCATTGCGCCGCGTTGACGAGAAGGCTGTATGCCGTGTTTTGGCTAGGCTTGGCCTTTGCGGTGGGCCTGTTGCTGGTCACGACGAACACCGCTTTGGCGCATCCTTGCGAGGACAGCTACTCCTGGGCGATCAACCGCGCCAACTGCTGGTGGCGCTACGCCAGTGATCAGTCGATTCCGGAGGACATGTCGGGCATGTCTGACGACATGATGGGTTCAATGGTCGATGGCATGGTATGCAACTCGCATTACACCGCACAACAGGTTCGCGAGAACTGCTGGTGGCGCTACCACAAGGTTTGCCTCTCATTGAGGCACAGCCGATGATGTCGGATGACATGATGATGAAGTCCGACGACTTGATGGGCGACATGATGAAATCCGATGGCATGTAGCAACCATCCAGGCACCGAGGCAGGATTGCGGTAATCCCCCTCGGTCTTGGCATCGGACCGGGGCCGGTACCGTGAAAGACGAACCGGCCCTTTCTGCGCGGGGGCCCCTTCATCCCCCGTTGGTAGGGCCTCACCCATGGCCGGTCCCACCATGTTGCACAGTAGCGCTAGGGCCAAATCATGGTCTCCGGCAGCCGCCGCGACGAGCGGCTGCCGTGGAGCCGTTAAGCAGCCGGGATCTGAGATTACCGGAAAGTTCCGACGGTATTCCGCACCTCCGGCCACTGGCGTGGCACGCGGCATACCTGCAAGGACTTCAAAAACCGCTCACGCCACTGCCACAACGGATTGCCCAAAAGACGCGTAACCGTTGTATGTTCCTGGTGATGCGCAGATGCGGCCCATCACCAGAAGACGGAAGCCTGGCATTCCCGGTGGGTTCAGGTTCTGTAGTCGCCGTTGATGGTGACGTACTCGTGGCTGAGGTCCCAGGTCCAGATGGTGGCCTCTACCTGTCCCAATCCCAGGTCGATCCGAACCCCCACCTCGGTCTCTGCAAAGATGGCGGCGGCATCCTCTTCGGCGCAGTTCAGCGGGGTGCCCTGGGCCACCAGTTGCAACTCGGGACCGCCATCGGCGGAAATGAACAGATCGGTCTCCTCCGAGGCGAATTCGGCCTCCGAGTTTCCGGCCGCGCACAGAATGCGACCCCAGTTGGCGTCACTGCTGTAGAAAGCGGTCTTGACCAACGGGCTGATCGAAACCCGACGGGCCGCATTGTGGGCATCGTCGCCGGATTTGGCACCCACCACTCCGATCGAAACCACCTTGGTGGCCCCTTCCCTGTCGCGTACAATGGCTCGTGAAAGCTCGATGGCAGCCTCGGTAAGCCCAGCCAGAAAAGCTTCCCACAAGGGACCTTCGGTCCGGTCGATGACCGGTGCCGAACCCTGGTCGTTGGCCAGCAGAAGGACAATGTCGTTGGTGCTCGTGTCCCCGTCCACGCTGATGGAGTTGAAGCTCTTGCGCACCGCGGCCGACAGGGCAGCCTGGAGTACCGGCGCGGTAACTGCGGCGTTGGTTGTCATCACACTCAGCATGGTCGCCATGTCGGGATGAATCATGCCGGCGCCCTTGGAGATGCCGGAGATCCGAACCTCCTCGCCGTCCAGCGCTACGCCACCCGTGTAGAGCTTGGGAAAGGTGTCTGTGGTTATGATGCCGCGGGCGGCATCGTGCCAGCCTTCGGGCTTCAGCTTGTCCACGCCAGCGGGCACCCCGGCCCGAATGCGATCCAGGGCAGCTGCACACCAATCACCCCGGTGCTCATGACCAGCGTGGTCGAGTCGCCGCTGCCGATGGCCTTCTCCAGGGATTCGGCCATTATGCGGGCGTTGGCCATGCCCTCCGGGCCAGTGCAGGCGTGTGCACAGCCGCTGTTGACCACCACCCCGTGAATGCCCGAGGGATTGAAGTCCACCACCTGCCGGTTATACAGAATCAGGGCGGCCGGGAACTTGCATTGCGTGCAAGTAGCCGCGGCCGTGCAGGGAGTCGGGCTGGCAATCACCGACATGTCCAGATCCCCGGTCAACTTGATGCCGGCCGCCACGCCGGCCGCATCGAATCCGGGAACGTCGGCCTGGGCCCCTGTGTACCCGATTTATCCGCCTTCGGCCATGGGTCGCTCCTTGTCTCGGCAGGGGAGCCGGGATGCGGCCCCCCTGAATCCAGTGGTTCAGTCGGAAGCGGCCCCGTCGGACCGCACCAGGGCCTGCACCTTGAGCGGCAGGCCGAACAGGCGAATGAAACCCTCCGCGTCCTCCTGATCGTAAACGTCGTCCTCCTCGAAGGTCACGTAGTCCTCGCGATACAGGCTGTGCGGGCTGCGCCGGCCGGCCAGGATGACATTCCCCTTGTACAGCTTCAGGCACACCTCGCCCGTGACCGTGGCCTGCGTTCTCTCCACATAGGCGGAGATGGCCTCCCGAAGGGGGGGTGTACCACTGGCCGTTGTAGACCAGCTCCGCGAACTTCAGGCCCATCTGGTCCTTTTGGTGAAGGGCCTCGCGGTCCAGGCACAATTGCTTTAGGGCCTGGTGCCCGCGATAGAGAATGGTGCCGCCCGGGGTTTCGTACACGCCCTGGCTCTTCATGCCGACCAGGCGGTTCTCGACCAGGTCGACCCGTCCTACCCCGTGAATCGCGCCCAGGGCGTTGAGTTCCTTGAGCAGGGACGGGATCCATGTCCTGTACGTTCAGGAACCGGGGCACGCCCTTGACATAGCCCAGCGTCAGTTCGGCCGGCTCCTCCGGGGCATCCTCGGGGGCCGCCGTTCACTCGAGCATGTCCTTGGGCGGCTCGTTCCAGGGATCCTCCAGCGGACCGCCCTAGTTGCTGAGGTGCCACAGGTTCGTGTCCTGGCTGTAGATGCGGTCGGCCGTGGCCTTGACCGGCAAGTTCCACTCCTCCGCGTATTCCAGGGCGTCCACGCGGCTCTTGATGTCCCACTCGCGCCACGGCTCAATGATGCGCAGGGACGGCTCCAGGGCCATGACCGTCAGCTCGAAGCGAACCTGGTCGTTGCCCTTGCCGGTAGCGCCGTGCGCGCCACGTCCAACAGGTGCTTGGCAATCAGGGGACGGGCCATCGAGGTTCCGAGCAGGAAGTCCCGTTCGTAGATGGCGCCGGCCCGCAGGGTGGGAAAGGCGAAGTCGGTTAGGAATTCCTCCCTGACATCGCGCACGATGCACTTGCTGGACCCGGACGCCCTGGCCTTTTCCTCCAGGCCGCGCAGTTCGTCCTCCTGGCCGAGATTGGCACAGAAGCTCACCACCTCGCAGCCGTAGTTGTTGCGCAGCCATGGCACGGCCACGCTTGTGTCCAACCCGCCCGAATAGGCGAGGGCGGTCTTCCGAACCTTCTTGTTGCTGCCAGTCATTACCGTGTGGTTCCCTTCGGTCCAGACTCCGGCCACCACCGCTTCCGGTTGAAAATCAGTCGATAAACGCGCTCAGCATGGGACCGAGCGGCTTGCCGGCCACCAGATGGAAGTGGGTGTGCATCATGATCTGGTTGGCGTCCGGCCCGGTGTTGGCCAGCGTCCGGTAGCCGCTTGCGGCCACACCTTCCTGTTCCGCCACCTTGTTCAGCACTTCCACCACGCGTCCGAGGCTTTCGGCGTCCGCATCGCCCATCTCCGCCAAGCTCTCGGAATGCCGGTTGGGCACCACCAGGATGTGGACAGGGGCCTGGGGATCGATATCGTGGAAGGCGGTCACCAAGTCGTTCTGGTAGGCGATCTTCGCCGGGAGCTCGCCCTTGATGATGCGGCAGAACAGGCAGTCGTCCATGCAGAGTCTCCGTTGCGGCAGCGGCTAAGCAGGATGCAGGGCGACTCAAACCACCAGGTTGACGAGCTTGTCCGGGACCAAGATAGCCTTGCGCAGTTCCCTGCCGTCCAGGTAGGGCTGCACGTTTGGCTGTTCCAGTGCCAGTGCCTTCAGACCTTCCCAGGCCATGCCCTGTTCAACCTCCACGGTTGCGCGGACCTTGCCGTTAACCTGCACCACGATGGTGATCTCGTTGGCCCAGGCCAGTTCCTCGTCGTGGACGGGCCAGTTCTGCAGGTGGACACTGTCCTCTTGGCCCGTGAGATGCCAGAGCTCCACGGCGATGTGGGGGAAGAACGGCGCCATCATCAGGCACATCGATTCCACGGCCTGCGTCCAAAGCGAAGTTCCGGCGACCGCGGTCGTCTTGGCCTTCATCATCTGATTGTTGAGTTCCATCAGGGCTGAGATGGCCGTATTGAACAGTTCTTAATCCAGAACCGACGGGCGCTTTGTTATTTCATTGGACTTTTGTGCTGAATACCCTTGTCAACCCCCCCGCAACCGCGTGAAAGTCGTCAACAACCTCATACCAATGCCAGGTATCGTCAAAGGCCACCCACTGGGCGCCCCCGATGAAGGCTTTGTACAGGCGCTTGGAGTTGAAGGGCGGATCGAGGTAGATCAGGTCCACGGACGCGTCGGAGATGTACTCCTGCATAATTTCCAGGCATTCACCGAAGTACAGGCGATTCATAGTCGTCTCCTCTGGCTGTGGAATGAAGGATACTACCATTGTGGAACAGAGGAGCGCGTACCAGACCCCGCCCTGTTTGTCAACCCCTAGAAGTCCAATCGAGAAGTCCCTTTTTGGGGCTGCCTCCCACCCGGGAGGGGAGGAGTCGTCTCCACGGAGCGGCTTAAGGACAGCGGTGTCAAGTGGGGCCGAAGCGTGGTACCCAGGCGCTCCCCGCGTGCTTCTAGTGGTTTAGGGACTTGTCGGCGGGGGTCAGACCTCCAGGAAAGTCGAGAACCCGCGGAATCCCGCGGTGCGGGGTCAGGTGGCGGCCAGGATGCGGGTCAGGTTGGCGACGGTAACGGTGAGATAGAGCTGGGCGGCGGTCTTGTGACGCCCGAGGTACCGGGCCTGGCGCAGCCCCAATTGCATCAGGCGGGCCAGGCGATGCTCCACGGCCTGGCGGAGGTGGCGATAAGGGGCGAAAGCCGCACTGTGCTGGAACGTGCGGGCGGCCTGCAGCAAGGCTTCCTGCGGGTGCAGACTGACTTGGCGCCCGCGGCCGGGTGCCGCAGCCACACAGCGGGGACGCAGCGGACAGGCCGTACAGAGCGCCGCGTCAAAGTGGAAAGAGCGCCGGGGCGCCTGTGCCCCGGTAGCCGTGGCATAGAAGCCGTGGCGGCGCACGGTACGTGTCACCTGACCCGCCGGACAGGTGCAGGTACCCGCCGCCAGGTCAATCTGGAAATCCTCCTTGGGGAAGCGAGGGCGGGCGGGTCGCTTGCGCACTTTGGCGATCAGGGTGCGCCCGGCATCGGCTAATTGCTGACGGGTGTGGCCATCCCCATACGCGGCATCCGCAATGGCCGCGGTCACCGGCAGCCCGGTGTGCCGTTCACTCTGGGCCACCAGCTCCAACGCCCCCTGGGCATTGCCGGGCAGCACCGCCACGGCCGTAATGAGTTGCGGGGGCCCTCAGGGCGGCGGGTCCACGGCGACGGCGGCCTTGTGGCCGTCAAAACGCTGGCTGCTACTCTTGCGCCCATGGCGCATCTCGGGGTCATGCACGGACACAATGCGGTCCTGGCTCACCCCTTTCTTGAGGTGGACGCCGGCCGCGGGCCGAGCCACATCCTAGTGCAACAGTTGGCCCAGGAGTTGGGCCGCGGCCACGATCTGGCCCCGCTCCGGGCTGTCAGCCGCACAGTCAGCCTGGGCGTCCCGGGCCGCCGCCAGCAGGCGGTCCGCATCGGCCACAATCTCGGCCCAGGAACGCCTCCCGGGCCGTGGGCTGATCCCAGAGTCGATCTCCGCCGTGCCCTTGACACTGGCCGCCAGGTAGCGGGCATAGCCCTGCCCCGCGGGCCAGTTCCAGGCTGCGCAGAAAAAGTTCGCGCATCTGTGCATGCAGCACCAGTTGCGCCCGAAAATGCTGCAGCGTACTCTGCGCAAATGGCCGCACCTCCACCTCGACTCCGAGTGCCACCTTCCAGCTCAGGTCCACCGTGGCCCGGCGGTGCGCCTCGGCATCACTCACCTTGTCATGCGCCTGCAGGAGCAGGGCGGTGGCCAGCAGGCTGGGCGGCACGCTGCTCCGGCCATTGTCCCGGCAGTAGAGGACCGCGAAATCCTCATCCCGAAACAACTGCCCCCGCAACCCAGCCAGCCGGCCGTAGAAACTGTCCCGGCCCACCAGATCCAGGTACAAATGGTCCGCTTCAAACAGGCCGCGCTGATCTGATCTCTTGCCCAACATGCTGTGCCCTCTGTCGGGGCTTGGCTCACCGTCCGATTATAGCTGGCCCCGTCTCAAGCAGGGGGTTTCCGATTGGACTTCTAGTTATAATCCCCCTATTTTAAGTCTTGCAGTCAGGAAATGGGTCGGGAGATTGGGACAAGGTTTGATCGTATTCCTGCCGGAGCCGCAAGAGCTCCACCAGGCCGTGATCCCGGTGGCTGCTAAGGGCTTCCCAAGACAGATTGCCGTAAGTTTGGAGAACGCTTTGAATGATCGCACAGCGGGCAGCCTCATCCAGTCGCGGCTGTCCCAACTGGGCCCAGCGGGCGGGGTGAGAATCTCCCAAATGCTCTAGGTATCCTTCAATCCCAGCAGTGCCGCCCCCCATGTGGTATGTGAGAAAGGGACCCATCAGTGCCCAGCGTAGACCAGGACCGTAAGTAATAGCAGCATCCACGTCCGCGGCTGTAGCGATGCCTTCTGTCAGTAGATGTACGGCTTCGCGGAAGAGGGCTGAGGTCAGGCGATTGGCTATGTGTCCCTTAACTTCCTGCTTGACCTCGATGGCATGTTTGCCAATGTGTTGATAGAACTGCATTGTCCAGGCTATGGTCTCGGGAGCCGTCTGTTTCCCAGCCACTACCTCCACCAGCGGTAACAGATGCGGTGGATTGAATGGGTGTCCAACCAATACTCTTTCCGGGTGTTGGCAGCCTGCCTGGATATCTGTTGGCATGAGGGCCGAAGTGCTGGAACAGATGACCGTGGAATTTCCCAGTAGGGGTTCCAACTTCGCTAGCAGGTATTGCTTGACATCCAAATCCTCAACCACAGATTCCTGCACAAATTCTGCTTCCCTTACCGTGGCACACAGATCGGCCCCGTGGCTAAAGTTGCCTTCCTGGGCTGGCTGCCCCAGTTGCCGTAGGGCAATCAAGCAGCTGGTTACTTCTGTGGCCAGCTGCTTGGGGGAAACGTTGGGGTCCACCACCTGCACGTCGAGCCCGCGCCATGTGAAATATGCTGTCCAGCTGGCTCCTATGGTGCCGGCGCCCAGCACCAGCACCTGGCGGACATGCTCCGGTAAGGGCCGCCGGTTCATGATGGCTGCTGGGTAAAACTTAAGACATCCCCACGTTGCAGCTGCACTGGCTCCAGGAAATGTGGCACGTTATCACACAGCTCGAATGCTACGGGCTCGGAACCCATGGAAGCCACTGCCCATGTCCCTCCGGCGGTCCCAGGCAAGCCCAGGGACGCCAGCGTAATATCTCCATAAGCTACGTGCAGTGAACAGGATTCATTCGGAATCAGCTCAAGATGCCCCCATGCTGATTGTAGACACCAGAAGAAACGCTGCGGCTTAGAGGAAGTAACCACCGGGGCGAAACCCATGTGTTGTCGGCCCATATCAAATCTGAATCCGGAGAAGACTAGCAACAGGGCATAGGAAGACATTGATCGGGCGTAGTTGCTGCCACATTCAATTTCGTTCCAGGGATTACGTTTACGCCCGTCGTAGCGATCTCGCACCGCCGCAACCACTTGCAGCCCTTCCTCTATGTACCCGCGCATGATCATGTGTGAGGCCGCCGCATATTCGAAGCCATTCATGGTTTCCTGAGCATATGGAACGGGAATCCGGGGCTTTTGCCTTCCTTCTGGCCAATTGCAGATGAGCAGGCCCTGCTCATCGTTCAGGCTGTATATACGGCAAGGGTTAGGCAGATCACGCATGACGCCTTGAAAGTTATAACGGAAGAGGGAGGCCAGGGCCGTGTTCACCTGTTCCCGGTCTAGCAGATCTCCCAGACCATAAAGGTCAGCGTGCCACTGGCCTAGCACTTGGTCGATGTTGCAGCCCTCACCCAACTGATACTTGAGTTCTCCCAGATCTTCTGCCCAATAGGTAGCGGAAATCTGTTGCGAATTCTCCATGGGATTGCCATATGGCTCCAGCAACGAGCGATCCGTTACGTCCACTTGCTGGTGGTAATACTCCCCGTTGAAGAGATGGGTGTCTGCCCAGGCCTTCCCCTTCTCAAGAATTTCCGTATACAGGGCCACCGTTTTTTCTTCTCCCAAATGATGGGCCATGCAAGCCCCCGCTGCCAAAGCCCCCAAGTAGAATCCAGTCAACCAGGCGTTAGGACCGAATAGCTCCATGTCCAAGGTGTGGTGCTGCCGACCCGTGAGCACTCCGCTCTGTTCCGGATCCCAACGGTCCGGATTGTTCGGATGCCAGGCAAATTCGATGGATTTCCGGATGTCAGGCCATAGGTCTCGGAGCCAGTCATCGTCCCCTGAAATCTTCCAATCTCTGTATGCTTTTATCACCCCGCCCAATTGACCGTCGGCGCAGGCCCTTTGGACTCGCGTGCCTTGATGGGGTGTTCCCAAGGGCAGCATCATGCGAAAAGACATGCTGCCGTTGGATTGCATGTTGTAACGGTAATCCGCCTCGCGCATGGACCGTTCCAGGGCCGGAAAAAGAAATGGCAAGGCTTGTTGGTATCCCCAAACGTGCGTACAGGAGCCTTCGCAGCATCCGGCATCAGCGTTCAAGCCTTCCCACCCATAAAAAGTGCCGTCTTCCAAACGCAACACTGTGGGAGACTTCAATATAGACAAGTTGGCTGAAATTGCATCTATGACGACGTCGGGTAGAGTGGATTCGAATAGCAAGTCCCGGAATCTCTTGGTATCCGCCAGCAAACGGTCAAAATGGCGAAAGCCGTAAAGGGCCACTGCTGTGGCATCCGACCATTGCGTCGCGTAATAATTTCTCCAGGATAGGGAAGCCCCAGAGTCCCGGGCCCAATTGGCTGCATCTTCGTTCCATTCGTTTTGCATCACAGGGATGTACCAGGACAGAATGAATCGCACTGTGTGTGTGCCCTTTGGGGGCAATTGGAAATGCGCGGCTATGGCCGCCGTGTCCTCGGTGTTTTCGCCGTTCCCCACATAAAGTCTGTCTTGCAAGCGACCAGATCGGGTCAAGTCCTGCCACCATACTTCCAGAGCATCAAACCAGGAGCCTCTATACCAATAGTGCTGGAGACTAGTGTCCTGTGCGTCCGTGGATATGGCCAGATTGTTGTCGGGGTCCGTTCCTCGTAGATGGAGGCCAGTGGCCCCAGCCGCGTGTATTTCGCTGTGGTCATGGGGTCCGCTCAGGGGATTACTCAGAACTCCTGCCAGAGTGCATGTCAATTCCTCTTCTGTTTGGTTTAGGATTTCGGCCTCGAAGAATGCGGCAGGCAGACTGGACTCTCTCTCATTGAGTGGAATGAAGGGGTTAAAGGCTGTCAGTCGCACCCGAGCTGACGCCTGAGGATCTGACAGCGACAAAGTAGCTGTGGGGAAGGTGCCTGCGAAAGTTGAATGCCGGAAATGGGGCAATCCACTGAGATACGCCCTCTGGGGCCCCTTTCCAAAACTCGCCATACCGGAAACGCCCCCATCTCCCATATAAGGAGGAGGAAGGTCTCCCTGCAAGACCCGGGCATCAATTTGGCCCGAAGCAGTTTCAGTGCGTATTGCAAAATGGCTGAAACCGTTCACACTGCCTTTGGCTGGTTTGTTGAAAATCTCCCAATCCAACAGGCGACCATTGCCAGCCAGCCCCACCGAACCCGTGCCAATGCCACCTAAGGGGAAACTGATTTGGGAAGTGAAGTCACCGGAATAGGAAAAACGAGACATAGTTTCCCTTGATTGACTGGGCAGTGACAGGTTCTTTTCGGGTCGGGAAAGGAACTTCAATATAAATTGGTACCATTCTGACAGTCAGACCAAATCCACATGCCTCATTGTATAGTCGGGCATTGGGATACTCAGAGCTGGATATTCGAATAGGAGGCTGGGCCTCAGGTTGTAACTCTTGTAGACGGAATCGAGTACCATGAACAACATAGTGTCCCGTCCGGGGCAGACATGGACATTCTACTGTGGCAACAAATTCAAAAGAACTCTCCTATCACTTAATCACCTTAGGCTGTCCTAAGAATGAAGCGGACAGTCGTGGCATGGACACGCTGCTAAGAGCGGCGCAGTACCAGGAAGCAACTGATGCCACGGCAGCAGATGTAGTAATCGTAAACACCTGTGGCTTCTTGCAGGCGGCCATACAAGAGTCATTGGCCGTGTTGCAGAGCCAGGCTGCGCAAATCCGGCCCGACCAGACTCTGATTGCCGCAGGCTGTCTGGCCCAGCGTGAAGGCAAACTAATTCTCGATACCGTGCCACGCGTACAAGGTCTGCTGGGCACGCGGCGTTGGATGGACGTCGTGCCTCTAACGAAGAAGCTGCGGCAAGGGGGTCGAGGGCGTCGCCAGGAGGCTTTTTCTCTGCTGGGGGATCCTGAGACACAGGATCAACTGCTTCTGGATGAACCACCAACAGGGACAGGCAGTGCCTACCTGAAAATCTCAGATGGCTGCAATGCGCCCTGTGCCTTCTGCACCATTCCTTCTTTCAAAGGCAAACTGCGCAGTCGGCCAGTCCGAGATCTGTTAGCGGAAGCGCGGGCCTTGGTGCAGGGCGGAGCTCGGGAATTGGTGATTGTGGCCCAAGACACCACGGACTATGGCCGGGATCGTCAAGAACCAGATACATTGCCGCGCTTGTTGCAGCAAATTTGTAACCGCAGCGGTGAGGACTTAGCCTGGGTGCGGCTCATGTATGCTTATCCTGGCCATGTGACCCCCTCTCTGGTTGAGACGATGGCCACAGAACCCCGCATAGTGCCCTACCTGGATATTCCGCTGCAGCACGGTGATACCAACGTCCTACGCCGCATGCGTCGACCCCATAGGTTGGACCAGGTGTGGGACCACGTGACCCGCCTGCGTTCTGCGATGCCGGAGGTAACGTTGCGCACCACTTTCATTGTGGGGTTTCCGGGAGAAACCGAGCAAGAATTCCAGAATCTGTTGGATTTTGTGAATGCCGTTCAATTCGACCGGGTAGGAGCATTTCAATTCAGTCAAGAACCAGGCACCCCCAGCCATGACATGCCGGGTCAAATTCCGGAAGAGGTTAAGGAAGAACGCTGGCATCGACTTATGGCCAGCCAACAACCCATCAGTCTGGCACGCAATCAGGCCCAGATAGGAAAGCAGTTGGATGTACTGGTGGAAGGTTTGGGTGAGGATGAGGAACAGAAGCCCATCCTGCTGGGCCGCAGCTATAGGGATGCCCCAGAAGTGGACGGACTGGTTCTGATCCCTGATGCTCCAAACGCCAGTCCAGGCGATATGTTGTCAGTACACATTACCGGTGCCATGCCCTACGACCTCATTGGAGAAGTACTCTCCCCTTTGATCTTCAATTCTGGCCCTAGACCGTAACCCAACGCCAAGGTTTCGGCATGGGCACCTGCACAAGGCACGGCGACTGCCTGGGTTGAAAACAATTTCGCAGTGTTGGAGTTGGAAGACGGGCTCAGCACCAGTCTGGAATTCAATCTTAGCCGGGCATTCTGTAGGACAACAGACTTCACTTCCCGAAAGCGTCCCGATGAGTCCCCACAATCACCGGGGCAGATTCACAGTCTGTCAATCGCCGTCTCGTCTCAAGCAGAAAGGGTGTCTGGAGCCTACCCTATTCAAGACTACTGGATTGGGGATTTCCAGACCGGTACCTCGACACGTCACGACAAAGGGAACTCCTCTATTGGCCTTTCAAAGAGATCCAGCTTTGTTTCATTACTGGCACCGAAATTATTCCCGGATTCATCCGAAATAGTTGGCTATCGGCGCCTAGTCTGTGACTTTCCCAATTGAGGAAAAAAGGAAATACATGGGGGAGGCCCTAAGCCTCCAAAGATACTCTTACTTCAGGATCGCCATAAATCCCACATTGAGCTCCCGGTGCAGCTTGCCTTCTTCAAGAAAATCTACGATTCGTACAAGGCCGTAAGTCTTGCAAAGCGCAGGTGGCAGAACCGCTGTTTTCCGTACAACAAGGCGGAAGAGAGCTGACCAAGCAATTCGAAGAGATCTGCGGGCCACCGCCAGGTTGGGGTGAACCGAACCGTCCTTTCTTTCAAACAGATTGGGAACAGCACCGGCTACTTCAAGACCTGCCAAGGGACCTCAATCGATTCATCATCTGGCTCTGTAGACCCCGTAGGATTCGTCCCGCCCATCTTCGCCGCTGCAACGGCTTCAGGTGGGGACATACGAATCATCAACTGTGGGAATATAATCAGGACCAAGAACAAATCGTCGAAGGGCAGCCCTGGCATTAGATCCAAGGGTGAGAAGTAGTAAACCAGAGTTAGGAAAGGCAAAAGAAACTTGACCCACGGCGACACCGAGGGCATTTGCATCAGCCGCCACGCTACGCCCATATTTTGGAGGATGCCGGGCAGGAAACTCAAAGGTATATTTTTCATACGTAATCTAATCCTATGGCCTTCAGTATATCTCGCGCCCTTTCGCTGTCAAGGAGGTTGGTGACATGCCTACCACTTTGAAGATGTTGAAAGATCACTCTCCACTGATGTGGGAAATCATTGGAGAGATGCGCAGTGCCAGTATCGAAGCCGCTGGGCCTGAATTGGTGGGCTTGCTGGCTGAGGAACTTAGCAGCCCAGATTCCGTGCAAAATGTGTTGGAGGAACTGCGAGACGAGTATCCCGAAGCCCAGACTGCTCTTCGGATGCTGGCCAAAATTCAGGGCAGACAGCCAGAAGCCCAGTTCACTCGCACCTACGGTGTCCTGGAAGTGATGGGTGATGACCAGCTCAAGGCCACGGAACGCTGGCATAACCCTCAGAGCTTAACCGAACTGCTTTTCTTCTACGGATTGATTGGCCGGGGCTTTGAAGGTACAGGACCAGATGCTCATCGCATCATTTACATCCCCTCCGACATCCTGGACCAGATTCCACTGTCGGTGGAAGACGAAATCGAACGGGATTTGCATATTCCCTTTGCTCAAGCACCTTCGCGCGCGGAAGTGGTGGACAGTTCGGATGAATTTCTCAATGATGTGGGCTCGGTGATCGGTTGTCTGGCCGGGGCTCCCATGCTCCTGGAGGGACAGGACTTGGCTAAGGAGGACGCGGAGCGGCTAAAGGAAAGGTTGTTGGCTCCACCTGACACCCCTCTTCTGACTGTCCGTTACGAATTGCTGCTGCACGTCATGAACAGGTTGAAATTGTTCAAGGCCGAAAAGCAAAACGACGGCCACCTGTTTCTGGCTTTGAACCGAAATCGGGCCAATGATTTTCTTTCTTTGACTCGCCACGCCCAGCGTCGGCAGATCTGGGATTCGTGGAGGGATTCTCCAGTGTGGAATGATCTGGAGAGGCTGCCCACTTTGGAGTTGCACAACCGGGAACGATGGCAACACAATTCGCGAGCAACCCGTGATGCCTTTCTGCGCTACTGTCGTAACCTGCAGCCTACCCGTTGGTATGCACTGGCCGACATAGTGACCTTGCTGCAGGAGCATGCTCCCGATTTCCAACGGCCCGATGGCAACTACGATGACTGGTACGTACGTAACCAGGTAGCTGGCCGTTTCGCCAAGGGATTTAAGGACTGGGATCTGGTGGAAGGCGAATTGGCCCGCTTCTATTTGCTCAGTCCTATAGTCTGGTTTGGGGCCCTAAGAGTGGCAGAACAACGAAACAAGACCTTGGTTTCTCTGACCCGGGACGGGGCCATCTGGCAAGGGGCCGACCTGGCCCCTGAAAGGGAGGAAGTACAGCCACGCTTCACCATCAAGGAGAACTTCACTATCGAGGTGCCACTAGAATTGCCATTGCGCCAGCGCATGAATATTGAGCAGGTGGCCCATTGGCACCGCAGTGCCACCTATTATGAATACCGCATCAACCAGCGCAGTCTGAATCAAGCATTCGATCGGGACCTGACGGGAGATAGGATTCTGGCAGTTCTCAGAAACGGGAGTCATGGAGTACCACCCAAAGTGGCCATTTCCATCCGTCGATTTGCTGAACAGCGCGGCAGCCGGTGAAAGTCGTTGACACTCTTCACGCGAGTACCCTCATCTTGGGCGTGGTTATCTATTCCGATCTGCCGGTTCTTGAGCATAGGAGATCCATCTCGCCTAAGCTAACTGTCCCCGGCAGGTATTTTGGCTGCGGTAGGCAGTGCATGTGAATCTCTCCGGTCGGAGGGTTCCTGTCCATAAAGCATCCTGATCAGGAAGTTGACAGGAACTACTCTGGCGCGCTTTGCCCAGACACAGGCAGACTGGTTAGCCATCGAAACGCTGGAGACATATAAGCCGATGTTAACCCCTACGCATGGGCTCACAAGCTGGTTCTACTGGATTCCGTTTCTGTTTCGGTTATTAAGGTCAAAGTAGCCTTTTTGGCTCTCCTTCATGCTGAATCCGTAGAACTGGATAGAGCGTTCCAAGACACGAGTGTCCGGAAAACAGACCTAAGTGCGGGCTTCTGGTCAGTCAGCCCCGCAAATGAACTATGCCCAGGATAGTCGGAGACTGCCGCCTTGTTGTGGTCCGCAGCTACTTTGTTGCAAGTGCCAGTCTTGTGTGGCTGTTCTCTTCCATTGCCAACGGCCCTCCAAACGACGCAAAGTCCAGCCCTGTCGCAGGACCTTCGACAAGCACGACATATTCTCACTTCACGTACGTTGCTAAAACATCTCTTGTAGGTGCTGGCGAGTTCTGCAACAACCTAGAAGGGCAAGCTGCAACAACCTCAGCCTGATACATAATGGCTCTCCAACCCCTTCACGGCAGCTACCAACGTCTCATTGACAGGGGTTGGAATACCGTGCCTACGACCCAAGCGCACAATGGGGCCGTTGATGACTTCGATTTCAGTTGGTTTCTTCTTGTTAACGTCGACACAAACACTTGGCTTGTTTTCTCCGGTTCCACCTTCAGCTACGATTTGAAAAAGGATTTCGCGTGCTTCCTCGGGGGTAAAATCGAATCCTTCCGCGTTGGATACGGCCAGAGCCTCATCGAGCGCGGCCAGTGCGACATCCCAGAGTTCTGGAATTGCTTTCATTTCATTGATCGTCAAGTCCGCGACGGCACAGGTCGGCCCTACCGCAACATTTGCAAACAGCTTCTTCCAGATTGCGTATTGGATGTGCTCTGATACCTCTGTTCTCAGACCTGCTTCCGTAAAGGCCTCAGCAATGCGAGTAGCGCGGACTGAAGGACCGCCATTCATCTCCCCGATTAGCGAGGTCAGGTTGCTGTAATTTCTGACCACACCTGCTCCAACGACACTTGCGCCTTGCGCTGTAGTCCCACCCAAGACACGCTCCGCCCCTATGATCTCGGCGATAGTTTCTTCATTGCCTAAACCATTTTGAAAACTGATGGCAACTGTGCTGGCTCCAAATAGACCCTGTGCCGCACTAACGGCTGCCCTCGTGGCTGTCGCTTTGCATTGGACAAGGACGACATCGACTGGTTTGCGGGGTCCAACCTCGGTGAACGCTCTTATCGGAACAATTCGATCCCTATCATGGCCAATAATTCTCAAGCCGTTTTGGTTGATTGCCTCGACATGTGCTTGCCAGATATCGACCAGGATTACATCCAGTGCACCTTCGCACAGAATGCCGCCAAAGACGCTTCCCATTGCTCCGGCTCCCAAGACAGCGACAGTTGGGCTCCACTCTTCAGACACCTTTCGTACACTCCTTCGGTTGCAATGCTATGCCTGCCACTGATTTAGGCGGACAAGACAGTCCGAGTTTACGTCGCGTTATTCCAAATCAAGAGAGCAGCTCCTCTAACGCACCACTCTGTCCACTCAATACCATCATTGGCATCCTTACCCTCAATGTAACGGTGAAATAATCTGATATCAGCGAAGCGAATTGCCGTGACCCACAGCCAGCCGGGATCATCGTCGCTATTCCATGCCAGGTTCTCAGCATAGGAAATTTGGCGAATCGGAGAACCTCAGCGAGTTTTCATTTCTCTATTATGTTCTGGTCTGGATTTCACGCAACACGAAAGTCCCTTGAACCAGATATCACATTTATTCCTTCTGCACTTTCCTCAATAAACGCCAGCGGCGCTGCCTTCGACAGAAATGGCCACACCCTGAGTGGGTCGTGTTCTTGGAGAGCGCTGAAAGCTTACGAGTTCCGCGACATCTTCAGTTTGACCTAATCACTGGTTAGAGGACAGGCAATTCATATGCTACTCAAGTCAGTATCAACAGCCTACTTCGGGAGGAGGCTCACCTATCTGACACATTTGACTGTGGAATGGGAGCCTACATGAAGACATATGCTTAACCGTCGTTAGCTACCTATGGAAAATCGGATCTGGCATCGTCCCTCCCCGGCTACTAACCCAGTTCTGCCTCATGTACAAAGCCAATGGACACCATGAGTGTCTCCACCCTCTTCCATCTGTTTTTACACGAGTTTAAGAAGAATCCTGGCATGTTTTGGCAGGCAAACCGTTGTTGCTGAATTGGCCGTATGGTCAGCCCGAAGCTAGGTTGGCTTAGGCCGCAACAAGCGCACATACCTGCCTACCACCTTAAGGCACTAGAAGGGATGCCGTTTTCTGCCAAAAGCTAGTTGCATCGGTCAGCATCTTAAGATTGGGCTCCAAACGAGCCTCAAATGCTTTCCGGTCGTCTAAATTAATCGATAACGCGGTTCCGTTTCTGGAGTTTGGTGCAAGGGGGCTAGAGTATTTCATCTTGAGACGGGAATAATCGGTAAGTCGTGTGGCCAGGTGCAGGCTCCAACCTGCATTCCACGGATCAGGGTTCAACCTACAACCCCAATAGACGGGCGACATTGCCACCAAAGAAGAGCGATTTATCTTCTTTGGACATAAACTCGGCGTGTAAGCGAACATAGTCCATCGCCTGTCGGTAGGTGACGCTCCGTTCGGCTGCCGGCATATCCGAACCCCAGATCAGCTTTTCTGGTCCTAGTTCGTCGTACAGTTCCTTCAGCATGTCCTGTGCCCACGAGAATGGGTACTCGGTGTCCGGCGCCATCAAGTGCAACATGACTTCCAGACACATGTTTGGGTTCTTAAGACATGTCAGTACTTCAGCCGGGATGTCGAAGCGTTTGACTGGCAAACTCATGACGATGCTCTCTATACCGTGGGTATAGACGCAGCGAATGTCCGGATGTGACCTGGCCCACCGGTCCAGCCGGACGACCTGCTCCAAGTAGTTGCTGTACCGATCCCTGTGACTCGTGTAGAGGTACCAGAAAACAGGAATGCCTAAGCGCCGCACCGTTTCCCATAAGGGTTCAAATTTGTTGTCGTCCAGGTGATCGACCCAACCGGTAAAGGCCAACGCCTCAACCTCAAAATAAAGTCCTTTTAGCCCCAGGTTCTCAACGGCGTGCTCCAGTCTAGCCTGTTGGACCTCCTGATCTGCCTCCCACTCACGGATCTGCGCCAAGGGGAGGAACCGATCTGGGTACCGTTTCATACAGTCGCTCAATATTTCATTGAGGCTCCCGTAGATATGATCGTGTTGCAGGATGGCCATATCCACACCCAGGTAATCCATGTAGGCGATCATCAATTCAGGGGGAGCCGCCATGTCTCGTAACCAGCAGGGATACCATTGTAGGTAGTAATTTTCGCCGTCCACGGTACACTCCAACTGACCATGCTTGGCAACGCGGAAATTTACATCAGGCATATCCGCAATGCCGTCGCCAGTTGGTATCAGCAACGATTCATCCGCACGGGAATCGTCCCGGCGACGGCGCCAGCCTTGGGTATGGAACTGTACGTGATGTTGGATAATTTGTAACTGAGTCTCAGCAGTCTGATCTCCTGAGTCGGATCCTAGACGTGGAAAAACGTGAGCATGCGCATCGATAATCATTGAAATTGAGCCTCCTTCGACGTGGTCGGTGAGAGCACACCAATTCGAAAGACCCTCAAGTTTAGCGCACAGGCAGCTTCTACGGATTTCATCGTATTGAAGGAGAAAGTGTAGTTGTCCGGTTAAGGAGACTTTCGCGAATTTCGAGTAAGTCTGGGAAATTTCAGCTGACCTAACAGCGAGTCTATGGCGCATTCTGTCAGCACCCAGCTGCAAGCCTGCGTTGTGGGCAAGCTCTCCTCACGAGAGAAGTGGAAGTCGGGAGCTATCATTTCCTTTTTTCCTGGCCCTAGCTTTCCGACCAGCAAGAAGCCTTCCCTGTAGGAATTTAGCTGGTCAATATCTGTCTTGCGTCAAGTATCCTTGTACAACCGGAAGTTGGCGCTAAAGGTCTCGCCGAAAAACCTGCCTAGGCGGGGAATTATGGGTATGAATTCCGCTGTGATTCAATTCAGGCGCCAACTTCTGGTGTAATTCGGAAGAGGCCCATCCGGTTTTGGGCTTATCCCTCTGAATCTGAAGAATCGATTCTAAATCGCGATGCCAATATTGGCGGGCCAGCATTAGCGCTCTGGGGTTCTTGCTCCAGACAAATGGGCAGGTTCAACTTGACGGTCGCGAGCCGTCAGATAGTGGTGCTTGGTATTGACCAGATTCTACAGGGAAGTGAGTTGCCTCGTAACAGACAGCGCTTCGACAGCAAAGTGGGAGGGACCTTCTGGGACGTTCATCTAGACACAGGAGGTGTAGTTGAAATGGAAATGCAGGCCAGGGTGGCCCACCTACCTCTACAGTTGCGTCCCATCTCGCCGCAGGCCACAAATACCTGCCTTCTAATACCGTGCCTGCCAGCGCAACACTGCTAACTTGCCTTGGACATTGCTGAGCACGCAAGTCAAGGTGCCTAGGCTCTCAGCGGCGGCCGGCACGAGTCTCTGAGCTCGCGGGACGGGAGGGTATAGGACAGTCAGGACCCCGCCACTCTACTCTGCCGTATGCAGGAATCGCGCTTGACAAGCCAGCGAAACCCCTTGGGGCACGCTTTTCGTTGGAAATCACAATCCTGTCTCCGTGTTCTAAGGCGGCAACTACCAAGTGCAAGTCCTTCAGGAGTCCTGGCAGTCTTGCCGGCGCCAGACCGCTACAGCGCAAGGCTTTTACATGGGGGCCTAGTTGCAACGCAACGGGCTGGATCTTTCCCCTGCTTTGCATGGCTGTCCGCCAGGTAAGAGAAAACGGGAGGCATGCTTGTCCGATTCACGACCAGCTTCGCCGGACAAAATGACACGATGACAAATCTGCAGAATTGCCTGTAGCACATCCCGGGTTTTGCTTGCATGCCCTCCAGAGTCCCCCGCAGCACGCAGAATATCGGCATCGACCACTAGCAATAATGAGCCAACCTTCTTGCTCATCGCTGCTATGTGGCATCCAGATACTGTTGTTGGGCAAGCAATTCGACATCGAGGAAATCCACAGGCCAATCGCCAAACGAGCCATTACTCTCGATCTCAGTCTGTTGGATACGGGAATTGCCCTGCTCGTCCCTTGCAAACCAGTTGAGGCTCACCTTCGTTGGATCGAGAAGCCCTTGGGCCACCAGTGTCTGGATCCCCAGCAGCAGCAATTCACTATGAGTTTCAATGATCATTCGGACTCCCCTATTCACAGCGTCTACAATGATTTCGGCCAGCTTGTGAATACCCCTTGGATGCAGATGCAATTCCGGCTGTTCCATTACGACCAGTTGATTGGGTTGGGCAACTCGCAAGGCCGCCAGGACAGGCATAATCTGTGAAAGACCCAGCCCCACGTCCGCCACGTTGACCAGGTCCGGAATAGCTTGCGAGGAACCCGGAATATAGCGACCTACCAATACTTCAAGGGCCGTGTCATCAACTGGTTGTACCCTCACTCTTCCAGTTAAGCCGAGCTTGCGCAAGTCCCGTTCGAACTCGACCAAGAGGTCGCCGTCCGGCCCCCAATGGTGTATGACGCTGGCCAAAAAGGAATGCATGGGGCCCGGAAACCGCTTGTCAATGGGTATGAACGGGTAGGACCGGGAAAATGCGGGATCGCGAAGACCGGGAACGTAAATGATATCCGTGATCAGCGGACCCAGTTGCTGGCTAAAGGCAACCGAGATAGAAAAAAATGCCAAATCACTCTCGGAAGGTTTCACCTCCAAATCCAGAAAACACCGAGACCGCACCACGCGGGCTTCTACGTTTCTGCCGTATAGAAAGCCCTCCAGTCTGTCGTCCAGCCAATAATTGTCTAAGACTGTATCCAACGGCAGTTTCCCCTCCGAGAAATCAATTGCTCGGCATGTCTTTCTTCCCTCATGTACAAGGGTTTCTCTTACCGATTCCTGCCTGAGGGAAACAAGACCCTCCCTTGTGCGCTGGAATTCCAATTCCACGGTACGGTGGGTAGTTCCCTCCCGGAAGAAAACGTCGTATTCATAATCCAACCCTATCGTCAAAGCGGATGCACACTCTCCATCATGGCCATGGGTGAACAACTGACTGTATCGGGTAAAACCTACATTGGGCCCATCGACTTTAAGGGGCCCAGGGTCAAAGGGGGATTCCAGGGTCTGCTTCAAGAGCAGAAGTGGCTGTATTACACTGCTTTTCCCGGAACTGTTGGCTCCCGCCAAAAGGGTAACAGGCCGCTGCAGGTGTTGCTTTTTGCCGAATGACTTGTAACCTTCAACGGTCAATCCGGTAATTTGCTTGCCTACCATGGGCGTGTCTCCCTTCTACCAACACTGTCCCGTCCTGATATTAGCATTCTGCCGGCAACAGCCTTGCCGTTGTGACATTCATATAAGAGGCGCCATCACCCCTCGATTGTGTGGGATTCTCCACGGTAAGCGCGATTGGGCGCAGGGACAGGTGTTGAATGCCAACTCCCGCCCGCAACTAGACAAGAGAATTGGCAAAATGAGCCTATTGGGGAATACCCTGATAAGAACAGATGAAAAGCTTGGCATAGGTTTCAGATACTTGCCGGAAGGGGGTGTTTGGGAAAGCTGGCACCTGAAATGGAAGCCTAGCACCGCTCTCTTCTTCCCAGCTTATGACCACTCCCCTGGCCCTGTTGTCTGGAGACCAGGCGACTTCACGACCTGGCGGCAGGGGATCTGACTCTGATTTAACAGTTGCTGCCGTTGGCTGCCCCCTGGTGGCTCATTATTATTAAGTGGTGGAGAGTGGCCGGGGTCGTCCGAGGGTGGATCTGGCGCTAAAGCTGCGTCTGCATTGTCTACAGCAGTGGTATGCCCTCTCTGGACCAGCCACCAAGGAAAAGGTGAAAGACTCCCAGAATAGGGGACATTCTGCCGGGCAGGCCTTGGAAGCACGGATGCCGGATAAGGCCACGCTTTGCAGATTCCGGCGCCAGCTAAAATCACATGAGTTGGGTACCTGGATTTCCTAACTTATTTGGTAGCAGCATCAGGCAGGCCAGGGGCTCCGGCCGTGGCACGCCATGAAGTTACATATCGTTATTGACCATTTGACTGGGCTCATCCATCAACTGGTCGCTACCCTAGTTAGGTGCATAAAAGCAATTGGCGTCCTCGCCCCAGCATGGCGTAGAGATCAATGAGCGGGCCTAAACGGGCTCAAATCGGCCAGGAGGCCGGCTCGCGAGCGATGGATTGCACTTGGCGCCGCACATCCAAGTTAACCTTTCGCAGGATGAGTTCTGGCGGGAATGCATTGGACAACCACCGCGCCCGGGTGGAGCACTCCAAGAACAGTGAGCATGACAAGTGCTTTTCTTGTGGTCAATTAGTGTTAAAGAGAACGTCCGGCCCGCTTTCTGGGGTCATCAGAACACTGGCAAAATTGCAGACCGCGATATCGAATTCGCGTTAGGTAAAGTTGCGGCATTTACCCAATTCCTCTTGCCAAATTAATTAGGTATTTTCTTAAACTGGTGAGCCCCGATGTCGGTCGAAGAATTCAGTACCATGTGGGTGGACCCATCAAGGCACTGCTCTGTCGATTCCAAACCATCGCCGGCCTCCATAATCGCATCGTAGGGATGGAGGAATTTGATAACGGCGAAACAGATGACCGAGTCCAACATCCAGTCGGGGTCTTCGGCTCTCTTCTTTGCCAGGTCTTCAGTATTCAGCAATTCGGCTTATTGGAGCAACCCGGTGAGTTTGTTCTACTCAATAGTGTCCTGATCTGGATATTGCGCAACGCGACGGTCGCGTGAACCAGACATCATATTTTTTCCTTCTGCACTTTCCTCAATAAACGCCTGCAGTGGCGCCGCCGTCGACAGAAATGGCCACACCTTGAATGTGTCGTGCTTTGGGAGAGCACAGAAAGCTTACGAGTTCCGCGATATCTTCAGTTTGGCCTAGTCGCCGGATGCCTTCTTTTTCGATGCTCGATTGCTTGGCTTCTGCAACCGTAGTTCCAGCCAGACGGGCCCGGCCAGCAAAGATCTCCTCCAGTCGTTCTGTCACAGTCATTCCCGGATGAATGGCGTTTACATTTACATCATCGCGGAGGCCAAGATTGGATAAGGCTTTGCTGAAGTTCGCCAGAGCCGCGTTGACGGCCCCGCCAATCATGAAATCCGGATCCGGATTTCTGGCAAATCCACCAACTATGTTGATCACGCTCCCTTGACGGTCTTTCAACATGGGCCACAGCAAGCGTGAAAGACGTACAGCACCGAAGAACTTCAGGGCAAAACCATCTTCCCAAGTGCTGTCAACCTGTTCGAGGAAAAGCCCTCCCTGAGTGGCACCGGCATTGTTTACCAAAATGTCCACCCCTTCGAACGTATTCTTTACCAAGGTATGTACAGCCTGACACCCCTCAAGAGTTCTGAGATCAGTCGGGCAAATTTCAATGTGACGTCCTGACTCTTTCATGATGAGTTGCGCTGTCTCTTGGAGGTGATCTGCACTACGGGCGGCGAGCAAACAGTCGCAGCCATCTTGTGCCAGCCGGCGGGCAATGGCCTTTCCGATTCCTCGACTGCCACCGCTAATGACACAGACTTTGTGAGTAAGAGTTCCCGACATGAATCCTCCTGTAAATGCACAGATATGAAGAATTTAGTAACCAAAGATTAAACCTTTTCAAGTCAAGATCTCTGAAAGGCAATTGTTTAAGTTGTATGGTGTCTTCCTGATCTATGGAATGTCTGTTTTCAACCAGCCAATCTGAAAAAATACAGTCTTGTCGCTGTGCCGGTGATGCCTTGTTTCCGGTGAGTACACTTTCACTGGCCAGAGTGCCATCACCATGTAATTGGAAAATGCACAACAATCGCAAAGCCCGGCTCTTGGCCCAGCCGATTGGAGCGGCAGGCATGTCCGCCGGGTGGGGGATGTCTAAGGCAGGGCGATACACAACCATAACAAACAGCGCACCAGAGTAGATTGCGAAGTGGCTCTGGTCCAAAGCCTCTGCGAATCCAGAAAGTGGTCTCCGCTCCTGATGAAGATGCCGAGTAGTACCGTGCTTGTCTAGAATAGCCCATGGTTCCGACCTGTCACACGGCAGTAGTTTGGCAGGATTGCCAGTCGTTTCACTGTAATCCCAGGCGTGTGTTTGCCGCTTTGTCGGTAGCAGCCGAAGGAGTCAATGTTGATCTGCAGTTCGGTCATTACCTCTGAAGAACCACGGGCTCTTATTGGTCTGAGATGAATGAGTTCTCTTAGACAATGCAAGTTTATGGCGAGGAAGCCCTTTCTAGCGGATTTGGCGGAGTTAGCTTGGGGTACTGACACTTGAGAACCCGCCCAAATTCAGGCTGCCACCAAATCCCAGCCAAGGAGGACCGGAGGGTTCCATTTGCGGCGGCTTAGTGGCTTGGACAAGCAACTCGGCAAATTAAGACGAGAATCGTGCCCACCCTACTCGTCGCTGTTCAGAACAGAGCGGCAGGCGGTGCCTGCCGTTGACACCTTTCCCCCGCTAGTGCTACACTTTGCGCATGGTTATCTACATTGCAATGCTGGTTTTTGCGCGCAGGAGGCCCTTTTCGAAATAGCTGATTCTTCCCGGCAGGGGGCGTGGGTCGCGGTAGGCCGTGCATGTGAAGCTCTCCAGTCGGAGGGCTTTTTTTATTGACACATAACAGGCTAGGAGGCTTGCAGAAATGATTCAAGTGGGCATTGCAGGAGCCACCGGTTATACCGGGTTTGAGCTGTTGCGTATTTTGGCGCGCCATGCCCAGACCGAAGTGGTCTGGTTGACCAGCGAACGGAGTGCCGGGCGCAAATACAGCGAAGTGATGCCCAGTCCCTGGGATCAGGAGCTAATTCCATTGCAGTCCGCTTTAGCCCGCGCTGCCGAAGTGGACGTGGTCTTTCTGGCTCTGCCCCACGCCGAATCGATCGAACCGGTCAGAGCCTTTCATGACACGGGAACCAAGGTGATAGACCTCAGCGCAGATTACCGGTTAGCGGATGTGGACCAGTATGCCTACTGGTACGGCGTGCCGCACACGGCACCGGATTTACTGCAGACTGCCACCTATGGGTTGTGCGAAGTCAACCGGCAAGAGATTGCGGAAGCAACCCTGATTGCCAATCCTGGTTGTTATCCGACTTCCGTAAACCTGGCTCTCTATCCGCTTGCCAGAGCTGGCTGGATGCAATCCCGAATAATTGTCGACAGCAAGAGCGGCGTAAGCGGTGCTGGCCGGAAGGCCAAGCTGCCCTATCTATACGCCGAAGCCAATGAAAACATGAGCCCCTATAACGTGGGTTACCGGCATCGGCACATCGCCGAAATGGAATTGATACTAGGTCAAGCGAATGGGCAAACTCAAGACTTTGACATAACATTCGTACCACATTTGGCCCCATTGACCCAAGGGATCCTAAGCACCATGTATATCACGGTGCAGAGTGGAGTGACCGAGGCAGAAATTCGGTCG
The DNA here is from genome assembly GCA_965221225.1 of Caldilineaceae bacterium. Lineage (GTDB taxonomy): Bacteria > Chloroflexota > Anaerolineae > Caldilineales > Caldilineaceae > Bin34. Next base: position 846,448 of record CBDCRV010000008.1, on the reverse strand, counting down.
CTTTACGCGGAAACCTATGCGGGCGAGCCATTTATTCAGGTGTTGCCGCCAGATGCTCTGGCTTCCATTCGGCATGTTAGCCATTCGAATGGCTGTGCCATCAGCATCACGCCGACCCGGCCAGATCAATCGGATGGGGCAAATTATGTCATTGTGTCGAGCATTGACAACTTGATAAAGGGAGCCGGTGGGCAGGCTGTACAGAATATGAATGTCGTCTTGGGTCTGCCTGAAACTACTGGCCTGTTGTAATTCCATCACCAACGCTACGAAACGCAGACATGACCGAAGCGACCTCCTCTCAGGCCACCGTCATCAAGATCGGCGGGGGTGAACTGGACAGTGAGGCCTTCTTGCAGGAGTTGGTTTCTGCTATTCAGGGATTGCGCGATGGCGGCGAAAGCATCGTTGTGGTTCATGGCGGAGGCAAGACAATCGCCCAGTATCAGCAGGCGCTTGGCCTGGAGCCAGAATTCCTGGACGGCTTGCGCGTTACCACCACAGAGAGTTTGGCCGTAGCTGAGATGGTGCTGAGCGGCTTGTTGAACAAGCGGCTGGTTCGACACCTGACCGCTGCCCAGCTGCCCGCCTGCGGTATTTCCGGTGTGGATGCCGGCACAGTGCTGGTTACCAAGATGACGCATCCTCAGGGAGACTTAGGTCAGGTAGGCGAAGTTGTAGAAGTTAATCCTCAGCTGTTGTGGCTGTTGCTTGCCCAAGGATATGTACCGGTAGTCAGCCCAATTTCTATTGGGCTGACGGATGGCCGCAACTACAACGTGAACGCAGATCATGCGGCCATGGGCATTGCGGCAGCCTTGTCAACGCCTCGTCTGGTTTTTCTGACCGATGTGCCAGGAGTCTTGATCGCAGGACGCATCGTACGGGTTCTTACTCCGACTCAGGCCGAGGAGTGGATCACGGAGGGTTTCATCGAAGGTGGCATGATCCCAAAGGTCCGCAGCGCACTGTTGGCCGTGGAACGCGGTGTTTCCAAAGCAGTAATCACCAACCTGGCGGGACTGAATTCAGGAAGCGGCACCAGTGTGGTGGCCCAATCGCAAGAGTGAACTAAAGGTTATGGCAAATCAGGAATTGCAGGGCCGCACGGCCTTAGTTACAGGTGCCGGACGGGGAATCGGCCAAGCAATAGCTTTGGGGTTTGCCAAGGCAGGAGCAAGTGTGTCTTGCGCCGCCCGTACAACCGAGCAAGTGCAGTCAACTGCCAGCCGGATCAAGGAATTGGGGGGCCTAGCCTTGGCCCTGACCTGCGACGTTACCGACGCATCGCAAGTGAAAGCGATGTTTGCACAGACCGTATCTGGTTTGGGCAGTCTGGACATCCTGGTGATCAACGCCGGTATTGAACTAGAAAAGAACACCATTGCCGAAAGCGAACCGGCCCTGTGGGCTCAAGTCATTCAAACCAACTTGATAGGAGCCTATAACTGTGCTCGTGCTGCCATACCCCATCTACAACAACGCGGCTGCGGCAAGATTATTGTAGTGGGATCCGGCATGGGGCACCGGGGTGCCGCTCGATCTTCGGCTTACTGCTGCTCCAAGGCTGCGCTATGGATGCTAACCCGAGTACTGGCCCAAGAAGTGTGGGAAGACGGGATTTCCGTCAATGAATTGGTGCCGGGTCCTGTGGACACGGACATGACCCGCTGGGCGCGTCAACAAGAGGCGGTGCCGCCCAATTGGACCTCAGAATGGTTCAAGCAACCTGAGGATGTAGTACCCTTGGCCCTATTTCTGGCAATGCAGCCTCATGTTGGTCCTACGGCCCAGAGTTTCAGCCTGATGCGGCGGGACAGTTGACCTGCGCGCTCTAAATGTGATGCATATATGTAGTAAAGGAAGGAAATGTAAATGAGCACGACGCAAGAGATTATCAATCTGGAAAAGGAATACGTTTTGGGGGTCTATGGCCGTCCGCCTATAGTCTTTTCCCATGGAGAAGGGGCCACCCTCTTTGATACAGAGGGTAAGGCCTACTTGGACTGTGTTTCCGGTATTGCCGTAAATGCTTTGGGTTATGGGGATGCCGGAATGAAAGCTGCCTTACAGGAAGTCGTGGACAGCGGCGTTTATCACGTCAGTAACCTGTATCACACAGCTCCCCATGCGCGCTTGGCCCAAATGCTCTGCGAAAACAGCTTCGCTGACAAGGTACATTTCTGTCTGACTGGAGCCGAGGCAAACGAAGGTGCATTTAAATTTGCCCGCCGTTACGCGTATGAAATGGATGTGGACGACAAATATTGCATCCTCGCTTTTTCAGATGCGTTTCATGGCCGGCTATTTGGCAGTCTGGCTGCGACCCCCCGGTCCAAGTACCAGGACCCTTTCCAGCCTCTGATGCCGGGTGTTCGCTTCGCCAACTACAATGACTTGGACAGTGCCCGTTCCTACTTGGATAATCGCATTTGCGCCATCATCGTGGAACCCATCCAGGGAGAAGGCGGCATCAATATTGCTACTCCCGAATTTTTGAAGGGCTTGCGGGAAATGGCAGATGAAGTTGACGCTCTCCTCATTTATGATGAAGTGCAGTGTGGCATGGGACGCACAGGGCACCTATGGGGTTATCAATCCATCGTTGGTGATGATGCTCCGCCAGACATTATGACGTTGGCCAAGTCTCTGGCTGGGGGCTTGCCGATAGGGGCCATCTGTATGGGGCAGAAAGTGGCGGATTCCATTCACGCGGGAGACCATGCTTCCACATTTGCCGGCAATCCCCTCACTACCAACGTGGCCTGCAACGTGCTGAGTCGTATCGCCGAACCAGCCTTTTTGGAAAGTATCCAGGCCAAGGGCAAGTTACTTCAGGAAATGTTGTCTGAGTTGAATTCCCCCCATATCAAGGAAATCCGAGGCGCGGGCCTTATTGTCGGGGTGCAGCTGGATATTGATGCCAATGATGTTGCCGCCAAAGGGTATGAAGCTGGTCTGCTGACTGTTTCCGCAGGCACCAATGTGCTGCGCTTTGTACCACCGTTCATCATCACAGAGGCGGAACTGGAAACAGCGGTGAAGAAGATTGGCGATATCCTCAAGGAATTCTAGGAGGGGTAATTGGATTAGGGGTGAGGGCATGAGCTGCATTGAACAGGCACAGGAACAGGATGCACCTATTCTGGCCGATTTGGTGAACTATCACGCGTCCCGCAACGTGATGCTTTACAGAGACGAGCAGTCTATTCGAGACAGTCTTGACCGCTGGGTGGTCGCAGTTTCCTACACCGATCAATGCAGAAAATCTGGCCGTCGCGTTGTTGGAGGGGCTTCGCTCATGCACCTCACAACAGAGCTGGCGGAAGTGAGGTCCCTAGTCATAGCCGCTGATTCCCAAGGCCAGGGCCTAGGACAGGCTTTGGTCGAAGAAATCGCCAAGAAGGGCCGGGAGTTTGGGTATCAGCAGTTATGTGCCTTGACTCTGGTGCCCGGCTTTTTCACCCAATTGGATTTCCGGCGGGTAAGCATGGAGAACATCAGCCCGAAGGTTTGGGTGGACTGTGTGCATTGCCCTAAGAACCAATGTTGCGACGAACATGCCATGATTGTGGATCTGGTGCCCAATCCCATAGTGCGGGATTACAGCCATCTGCAAGTCAAGCTGCCGGTGAGGGCCGAAAAGAGACCCGAGGTCTCTGCCGTTGTGCTGGAAGGTGCCCCCGATAACCCCCATTCCCCTTAAGCCCCAATTCCTTGATTGCCCAAATCGGTTGAGGCGTGTAGGATCTATTTGCTTACCTGTTCGGTGCCTCGAAGAAAGGTATCGGATGCCTGCTTTCACTTTCGATCCCAATGTTAGCCCTCTGAGGTAAATGTTGGGTCGCGTCCAAATAGGGAGTCAAAGATGCATAGTGAGTGGCTACAACACAGATTGACAGAAGAAGAAAAGGAAAAGTTCGATCGGGATGGGTTTTTCCTTGTGGAGGATGCCATTCCGCCTAAGGTGGTGGAACGGGCTGCCAAGGCCACCGATAAAATCGTGCAACAGAAGATGGCTGCTGAGGGCCTGGCAGACAATGCGCGCATCAACTACCTGGACTTCATTGGCAAGGACGATGTCTTCATGGAATTGTTGGACTGGCCCACCACTTTTCCCAAAGTCTGGGACATTCTCGGCTGGAATATTCAGTTGTACCATTCCCATCTGATTTCCACACCGCCCCTGGCACCTGGAGAACCCGACCCCGGATACAACTGGCACAAGGACAGTGGAAGATTGAATCAGGAATTGGAAACGGAACCGCAACCCCGAATTTCGCTGAAGATTGCCTATTTTCTGACTGATACGTCAGAACCGGGCCGGGCTAATCTCTACGTAATTCCAGGCAGCCATCTTGTCAATAAGCTGCAGAATGTTGAGGACGGAGTGCCAGTGCTAGCTAAACCAGGCACTGCCGTGTACTTTGATCGGCGCATCTTTCATGCTTCCAGCCCCAATACTTCAACGTTTACTCGCAAGGTCATTTTCTACGGTTATAGCTATCGCTGGTTACGGCCCCGGGACGACATGTCTGTAGGGCATTACTTGGACCAGTGTGACCCCATTCAAAGGCAGCTGCTAGGCGTGTCGTTAAGTGGTGGGCACGGCTACACTTCGCCGCAGGAAGAGGATGTGCCCTTGCGAAGCTGGCTACGGGAGCAGCTGGGTACAGCTACAGTGGCGAACTGAAGGTACCAGAATGCAAGATCATTGCTGATCTCGTTGCTTGTACGCAGCTTTAACCCCGTTCAGGTAATGCACTTCCGCTTGGAGAATGTGGTCCAGCGTCTGCCGAATGGTCCAGCCCCCCGATTTGGGTTCAGCATCTAGATCAGAGTCGGTGAGCCCGGCTACTATTCCCAGTAATTCGCCCCAGGCCTCTTCGGCAGACGCCAGTTTGCGTTGAACATCGGAGGGGCCTTCAGCCAATTCCTGGCGGATGCCGGAAATCTGATTCTTGTGCTCCCGCATATGGTCTCCAAAACGCAATAGGACGATTCCCAAGGAACGCCAAGAACGAATTTCGGTAATCTCCAAATCCGAGTCCGAATCTGGAGCATCAAGCAGGCGATCTAGGACCTCGGTTCGCACTTCCCTGATTTCATCAAGTTTGGTTTGCAATTCGTTGCGTGACATGTGTTCTCCCATTTATGACTATTGGGTCTTGAAAACCCCATTGTAGCCAAAGGACCAAGAGTCCCAGTCCAAGAATCACGAAAGGGCCAATTCATCGGACTGGCCACTTGCGCCTGTTGCCACCAGCAGAGGGAGGCAAAGTCAGGTGCTTATGAAACCCTGGAATCGCAAAGAGTTCGAAAGGTCTGCGCCACTGAAAAAGGAGGCTGAGAAAGGATTGTGCCCGTTGTGGGCTCGATCCAGTCTTCCAGGATAGTCAGATTCTGATTCCTGGATACTGAGCGGGAGAAAAGGGACGATATCCACGACTATTCGCTCGCTTTGACGCTAACTCGCGGTTTCGGGTCCGGTTCGTTGCCATTCGAACCCTTAGTAGGCCAGCAGCAGACACCAACATAGGAGGGAATCGATACCCTATGGCTCCTTCGCGTACTCGGTCATGGTCAGGATCTGATTTCGCGCATCTTCCACTTGAATTCTTACCTCCTGGACGGAGCAAACCTGCAGCTGAACTGGGCCACATTTGGCGCGAGGCGACAGTTTCAGCAGAAGTGCCAGTCCTTTCAGACTGTAAGTTCTTTGAATTGGGTCCAAGCTACATGCTGGGCGAAGGGGCTACATGTCGTTTAATTCATCTGCGACTTTCGCCTCGAGTCTCAGATGCTGCCTCAGGGGAACGGTTCGGAAAGAATTAGTTCCCCATTGGAATCTCTTTCTTGGCGGCTTCCTTCATTTTCCAGTCGGAGCGACTACAAATAGTGAAGTAGGACACCCCAAAGCTTGGTGACGCCCCCTGCGGACTTGTCCCCATTTCGAGACGGCGTCAAACGGGGCTTCCAGCCAGAGAGCGCCGGAAGTAATAGGATCTGCTCTGAATGCCTGTCCACGGGATTGCAAATCCTCTGGCAAGTATGGGTGCCTGGAGAGCTCCTTACCTTTGACGACGCCACAATCCGGATACCCGCCGTACCGCGCCGTCCAAGGCCAAGGAAATTTCCACCTGTGTGGTCACAGCGACTGCCAGAAGTCGCGTAACGGTATGCTCTCTAATTGGTCTGGCACTGTTTTCCCGCCACGGCGACAATAGACTTGCCGAATAGCGTCAGGTCTTCCTTGAACTTCTGGATCCGTCCGGCTGAACCTCAACGCTATGGGAGTTCCAATCCAAACTGGGCTGGGTTTTTCGGAGCGGAGACTGAGGTAAGGCCTCAAGATTCTATGGGTGCGAGAAATGACTCCAACCACGAATCACGGCCTAGCAGCAAGTGGGAACCTACTTAGTACTGCGGGGATGGCCAATGCCAACATGCTCCCGCTCTATCCAATACGCGTACTTCCCAGCCGGCTGGACGAAGCCGGACTGAGACTCAGAACATAGAAAGGGCCCTGGCGATCTGGCGCGAAGATGCAAGGGAGCACCTTCTGACGTCTTTCAGAACTGATTCCCGTTTTGAGCCCCTTAAGGCCGAAAGGTTAAAATGGCTAGCGTTATCCGCTGGCCCGAGAAACCCAGAGAAGCGATTCGCGGCTATCTGTTTTCAAGTAGGACATATTCCCAATTACAAGGAGCGAGAAGTGAAGAAGTTTATGATGCTGCATTTTGGATTCGAGCAGCCAACGCCTGAAATCATGAAGGCTTGGGGCACTTGGTTCGAGTTGATCGCTGACCGAAACCTCGAACAGGGCGGTTTCGGCGGGGCCAGGGAAATATCGAAGGGTGGAACTAAGGAACTGCCGTGGGGAATGGAGTCCATTACCGGCTACAATATCATTGAGGCTGAGTCTCTCGACGAGGCGGAGAAGATTGCGAATAGCAACCCTTTCATTGCGAGCATCCGAGTCTACGAAATCAGGTCGATGTAGGTCGCATTCACAGAGACCTGTCTCTTCGGAAGTTTTTGAGATACCTTGCTGGCGCAAGGCCCCACAGCCTAAAACCTAAACTCGCACTGGCCCTGGTTCTATGCCAGACGCAAGGTGTTGACGGCGGGGCTCAGAAAGGGAGTCATGGCAATGACAGGAGCTGGGCTCCCGCTTGGCCGAACTCTCTCGATTCTGGGGCCCCCGGAGGCCCAGTCCTCCGGTTACAGCGGACTCAGATTAATGAAATGTATCTGACCGCGGCCCAGGGACATCACGAAATGAACAGGGGCTGTGGCTGCCTGCTAGCCGGCGTTAGTGGTACAAGACGAGACTGAATGCGGACGCACCCGGCGGTCCGTGGTCCACTGTGCATAATCCCTGGTACCCCATTCCCAATGCGAACCGCTGCGCGGCTGGGCAGTTATTCTCAACCGCCGCGGTCTGCGAGCGGCCCCGCTAGAGCTGTACCCCTTCAGCCCAATTGTTCCCGGGTTCCTTTTGCTTTGCTTGCCCAATTCACGCCTGGAGCTGGCTTTTTCCCCTTTCTCAGCCTTGGATTCGCCCTGATCAGGAATACCGGAGAGAGGATGTTCCAGAAAATAGCGTCCCTGAGAGACTTGTTGCAGGAAATCCCTTCGAGACGAATTCTAACTAAGAAAAAAAGTTAGAGTGGTAGACAGGTCAGTTTGTGCTCTACCTCAAAGGAGTACTGGTGAGCTGAAACATCAAGAACAAAGAGACATGTCAACTGGCAAGCGAGTTGGCGCTCCTTACGGGAGAGACCATGACCGGTGCGATTACAGGTGCGCTCAAGGAACGGCTGGAGCGCGAGAGGCGGGTACTTAGCCTCGAGGCCCGGATTCTGGAGTTACACACCTTTGGTCAACGATGTGCCCGCCTGTTGCGGGACGTGCGGGACGGGCCCTCAGCCACTGAGCACGGGGCTTATTTATATGATGAACATGGGTTGCCCCAGTGATAGTCGACACATCTGCAATCTTGGCAGTCCTATTTGGCAAGCCTGATGCTGAACTCTTCGAAAGGGCAATTGCGGTTGCCTCCGGTAGTCGCATGTCGGTCGCCAGCTTTCTGGAGACTGCAACAGTCCTTGGAGAGCCGCGTAGGACCTGCGGGAGGCCATGACTTTGGCTCATTCTTGGAGAAAGATTTGGTCGAACTGGTGCCTGCAACCCCCGAGCATAAAAAAGAAGCGCCCCGGGCCTGACGGCGATTCGGCAAAGGCAACGATCCAGCACAATTGAACTTCGGAGACTGCTTGGTCCAATCATTGGCGAAATCTACAAAGGGACCCCTGTTATCAGGGGTGGGGACTTCGTGCTCCCCGATGTGGAAGTCGCTCAATGCCCCGTGGAAGTCCTACGACGTCATCCTTGCACAAGAAGGAATTCCCGGGAGAGAGGGAAAAGGCCGGTCAACTCCAAGATCTGCTGCAAATGGGAGGGATCAGAGAAAGATTCAATATTTGAAGCTTTCGAGGCACCTAGGGATAGCGAATGTCAATTTACTCTTGTCTCGCTTTTCCTCATTTCACAAAATAGCTTCCTTGGATCTCACCTTTGTAGCCACTTAAGACTTGACTGCGTAGCTGTAAGGGACAGCTCTGCTCCTAGACCTGCCCCGAGTGGAATGGATGGAAATTCATTTGATAATACGGACAGATCTGTAGAGCCGATCTGGCCTGAAATGGCAGAGGGAGAGAGTAGGAGGATATTTTCTGCCCGTTGGTGCAGGCAAAGTCACCTTTGGACGGCGCAGACCGCCAAATTCTGTTTCCGAGGCTGGAGTAAATTCCCGATTCCTCAGGATGTTCCAAATGGGATTGGTGTCTCTTGACTTCTAAGCCTTTGATTCCAGCACTTTAGAGTCAGTTCGACAAGGCTGACCGGCGGCCAGGATTGGTTGTTACAACAATATCTTCCAGTCAACATCATCTGCTATTTCAAGGCCAAGTGAAGAGCAAGTTCTGCCGTGTTAACCGTGCAAGGAAAGAGGTACAAGGTCTGGAAATTGGAGTAGACGGTCCCCAGGCAAGAATCCATCTATCATTGCAAACATTTCTTGGGATTCAATATTGGTACTGGAATTTCCTGCAGAATGCTAGCGGGGAAAGTGGCCTCTCGGTCAGAGAAATAGCCTGCTCTATCCAAGTTTCGTGCCTCCTTTCCCATTGGGCGGAAATAGGCGGGACTGTCTCTACAAGGGTAAGATTGCCTTCGGTTTCAAACCAGTTTCTCCTCCCTAGTGGTTTCGCTGTGCTTGAAAGTGGGGGCGCATATGGCAGATCTTTTCTATTGAATCTCTCAAATCCGGAAGGCGCCTATTGGTTAGTAGGCGCCATTAGAGTTTGGAGCCAACGGGCCTTGGGTCCACGGTTTCCTATTATGCTCGGCCAAATCGATTGGAGTGGGGATTCGGAATCGGATAGGTCATGACTTTCCTACCGGAGAAAATTGGAGTGCCAAAGAGATGCTGGTGCGCCTTGCTACCGACGGACGGAGGGTATAAGCTGTTCGAATCCAAGCGGCAGAGAGGGGTTAGAGAGGTGCGAAGGATTTGAATGTTCAGACCTGAGTTCCTACAATGCAACAGCAATCAAACTAAAAGGAGTTCCATACCATGAGTCGGGAACAGATGGATGCATTGTTGGCTGAAATCCGGGCAGCCCGCCTGGAATCCTTATATTACTTAACGCCGGTTCCAGAGTCAGACTTTGCACTGCCCACGGACCTGCCAAGGTGGGATGAAGTGAGGCGGGTGTTGTTACGGCTGGGAGAACACATGCGGGAGCATGTCAACCAGCTCGAAGGGGCTCGAACCGATCTGGGCCGGCATCGCACCATGCCGCAGCGCATGTTAGCAGAGGCAGAGCTTTCCTATGGCAAACTCCTGGCGGCCACGGTTGGATTGAATGACGCGGACTTAGATATGGAGCCCAATCCAGAGCAGTGGTCCATTCGCACTGTTCTGGAACATATATTGTCGGTGGAACGAAAATACCTTCAGGCTGTGCAAGAAGCTCACACCGCCCGCGACCAGGTGAACCAGAGCTAACGAATTAGGAAGATAGACGGCCATGAGCATTTTAGTTACCGGCGGAGCCGGCTTTGTTGGCAGCCATTTGGTGGATGCCCTAATCAAGCAAGGGGAAGATATCATCCTGATTGACAACTTGCACACTGGCCGGAAAGTCAATGTTAATGATCGGGCTCTTTTTTACCATATGGACCTGAATGACTTGGGTGACCTGACCAAGATTTTTACCAACAATGAAATTCGAGCGGTTTTCCATTTGGGCGGAAGGGTCAACGTGCGGGAAAGCATGCGAGAGCCCGTCGATTATGCTCGTGTGAACGTGGTTTCCTCCCTGGCTCTCATGGAATTAGCCCGAGCGGCCAAAGTGGAGCGTTTTGTTTTTACCAGTACTGGCGGTGCCATCTACGGCGAAGGGCAGCAGACGGATGGCTCAGTCCAGGTGTTTTCCGAAAATGATCCCCCGTGTCCCTTGGATAACTATGCGGTAAACAAACTGGCTATAGAGAACCACCTGCATGTGTATCAGCAGGCTTATGACTTTCCCAGTGTCGTGCTGCGTTTGGCTAACGTCTACGGACCCCGCCAGAATCCGGCAGGAGAAGCTGGGGTAATCTCCATTTTTACGGATGCCATGCTGCAAAGACAGGAAGTCCAAATAAATGGCGATGGCAAGCAGGCGAGAGACTTTTGTTACATTTCGGATGTGGTTGAGGCCTGTCTCTCTGCCCTTAAATATGGTAGTTCAGGTGTATACAACATAGGAACAGGCAAAGCCATTACCGTCAGCCACATTTTTGAACGGCTGGCTGCCCTTACCAACTACCACCGGGCGCCTGTTCATGTGGATCGGCCCCCGGGAGAAGTGAACATGTTTAATCTGGATTCTTCCAAGGCCTTGCAAGATTGGGGCTGGTCGGCTCGCATGGAACTTGAGCAAGGCCTTACCCACGTTGTACAGTCAGCTCAGGAGAGTTAACTTTCTTTCTATCCCCGCGGTTAGATCCCCTTTCAAGGACCAAATTAGAACCTGTGGTAGGTCTCGACAGATTTGGTCTTGGGCCCAACCGCATTGCTGGTTTTTCCACACGGCACCCCCAGCTTGCCGCAGAAGCTCAGGCCAGACTATCCGCTGCGGCTAACTTGTGAAACAGTATTCCGTAAGCTTCCTGGGCCAAGGCGAAGCTGGAGAGGCGGAAGAATTCGTTGGGGGCGTGGATTTGTTCGTCCCGAGCGCAGAAGCCAAAAACCAGGGAGTAAATGCCTAACTCATCCAACATCGCGGCAGTTACCGGAATTGTGCCACCGCTGCCGATGTAGATGGGATCTGCTCCATATAATTCCTGATATGAATCTGCCAGAATCTTCACTCCAGGATGGGACAGCGGCAACAGGTAAGGGTCCGCCAATCCTGCTCCAGGTACAACGGTAGTTCTGACGCCGGGAGGGGCTATATGTTGTACATGGGTAGTAATAGCTTCTAGAATTTGCTGAGGATCTTGATGCGCAACAAGCCGACAAGTGACCTTGGCGTGCGCGGAATTGGGCAGAACCGTTTTTGTACCTTCTCCTTGGAAGCCCCCCCACATCCCGTTGACTTCCAAAGTGGGTCGGCGCCAAGCCCTTTCGTTTGTAGTGTATCCAGGTTCGCCAAATACACTGTCCAAGCCTAGAGTTGCCAGATATTGGGACTCATCATAGGGCGCACGGGCCAAGCGAGACCGCTCATCTGGGTCTATATCCGCAACCGAGTCGTAAAACCCTTTTACTGCTATCCTTCCTTCCGGTGAGTGAAATGAGGCCACAATGGACGCCAGCGCATGCAAGGGATTAGCTATCGTCCCACCGTAGATGCCGGAGTGCAGGTCCGAATTGGCTCCCACTACATTTACCTGAAAAGAGGCCATGCCTCGGAACGAATAGAGAATGGTGGGTTGACCAGGGGCGTATTGAATGCCGTCGGCATTTACGCAAATGTCACTGGCAAATCGTTCCCTCTCCTGGGATAGCAGCGGCAGAGAGTTGGGGCTCCCAATTTCCTCTTCTCCTTCCAGGAATAATTTGACATTGACAGGCAAGCCGCCTTCGGCTTGCAACATGGCCTCCAGGCCAATCAGGGCTGCCAGCAGATTGCCTTTGTTGTCAGAGGCCCCGCGTCCGTAGAGACAGCCATCTCGAATCTCTGGAGCAAAAGGGGGGCTATCCCAAAGATCGAAAGGATCAGCGGGTTGGACATCGTAGTGACCGTATACCAGGACAGTGGGTTTGCCAGCGGCATGTAACCAATCTGCATAGACCACTGGATGAGAAGCTGTGGGTACCAGTTCCACATTTTCAAAGCCCACACTTTGCAATCTTTGAGAAAGCCATTGGGCCGTTGACTCAATATCCCCGGTATGTTCGGGCAAAGAAGAGACGCTGGGCATTGAAACAAATTCCTGCAGGGCCTCGACGAACATTGCTTGGTTTTCTTGCAGATAGGTTTGGCGGCTGGACATTTCTTGGTAGTTCCTCAGTGTAATCAGGGACAGTCATTCATTTTCTTAGTTACGACCCAAAGCGCAAGCTTCGTTTACAGGTCGGGTTAGGGCTCCGATATTAGATACCATAGCCTGACGAATTATTGTAGAACGGGCCTCCTTGCTTCGTATGGCCGCGCTTAGTGTACGAGTCTGAATCCAGGTTCAGTGGAGAACCAACGGCCTTTTTCGGTTGAAAACTGGCCCATTCTTACAGCAATTCGTCGGCTTTTAGTAAATAGGGGAAGAAGCAGAGGCCATGGAAAATGCCTGGCGCAGGAGTTTCCCGTGCCCAGACTTAGTAGGGACTTTCGATTTCGCCCTTTCTAACCTATTCATTACTTCTGGAAAAGATGCTAAAAAGGTTCGCAGCGGTTTAGAGGCGAATCTCTCTAGGGCCTGAATCGATGGGGTCCTTTGCAGCAATTGGGGGGAAACCGTTGTCCAACTTCTGTACAGGGGGCAAATCCTGCAAGGACAGACGTGTCCAATCTGGACCTGAAGTAAGGCACTGCTGTTAGGTCGGTTGAATTCCTGCCAGCTTCAACAGACTAGCAAATGCTATTGGCTTGGTCGACGCCAATCATTCTTGGCTCAAGAAAGGAATGCGAACTCATGAAATTGAAAGTGATGGTCCGAGTAGGAAGGCAGTATTAACTGGTGTGGCTCCGTCCCCACCCATTCCTAACCCAAAGCCCAGAATTCGCTAGGTCTTTCGGCGTAAGTCACTTGGCCGGCAAGGAATTCCTTTTTGCGCACAGACCTTTGGAAATAGAGTGTTAAATGTCATTCTCCCTTTAATTCCCTTTCTCGGCGCCAAAAGGGACGGATTAGGAGCAGGTCTTCGGAATAGTGGCAGTCCAACAAAGAGATTTAGCTTGATAAGAAAGTTCTGCCCTTTCAGGACACTGACACGCTGAGAGGCTGTTCCACCATCTCCTTAGGTTCTAATGCCCCCTTTGACGAGTGGTTTCAGCATCTTCCTCAGAATTTGCTTGCCGGACATGGCCCTCGCGCAGATTCAAGAACGATGGTGAATCTCTGTAGGACTAGGGATTTCGCCATCAACAGAAGTCTCGAGATTCCGGGGACGGGGAAAGCCTGGTGACAGTTAATCAAAAAGGTTAGCTATGAGCGCCTAAGAAAAGGGAGAATCGATAACGTCAAGCTATTGAAGACCTAGGAATCTATTCACGACTGCATGATGCTACACTCCTTTTGGATTGGATGTCACCCCCGTGAACAACATGCATGAGCAGATTCCCTTTTTCGTAGACTCAGGTTTGCCGGGTCCCCTTATCGACGATCTTCGACGTTTCAATCCTTGGTGGGAGAACGAGGCCATGCCTGTCCAGCCTTCGACAAGGCGTCATTTGGTGACTCAGTTAAGACGACGCCTGAACTCCAATATCGCTCCAGCCGTTGTAGTCCGAGGACCACGGCAAGTTGGAAAGACCACAGCCCAGTTTCAATTGATTCAGGATTTGCTGGACGAAGGCGTAAATCCCCGGCGAATTCTGCGCGTCCAGTTTGACGAACTTGAGTCTCTGGCCAAATTGAAAGAACCTATCTTGCGTATAACGGACTGGTTTGAGAACCGTATCGCGCCACGAAGATTCAATGCTTTGGCACAAATGGGAGAAGTGGCCTATTTATTTCTTGATGAGATTCAGAATCTTGAAGGATGGGACGGGCAATTGAAGTCGCTAGTCGACAATTCCACAGTTAAGGCTGTAGTTACAGGTAGTTCTGCCCTGCGCATCGAATTGGGGCGAGACAGTCTTGCTGGCCGAATTAACACTATTGAGGCTGGCGTGCTTTCACTTACCGAAATTGGAGCGTTGCGAGGTCTGGATACGCCCGTGCCCTTTCTGCCAGAAAACGGTCTGGCAGCCTTACTGTCGAAGGAATTCTGGACTGACCTACAGGAATATGGGAGGGTGCATGGAGACTTTCGTGAAGATGCATTTAGGCACTTCTCAGAACGAGGTGGCTATCCTGTAGTCCATCGTGAAAAGGGAACCGAATTCTCGGAGCTGGCCGACCACCTTAATGAAACAGTGATAAAGCGGGTAATTCAACATGACCTGCGTATCGGTGAGCGGGGACGGAAACGCGACGCGACCCTCCTGCAAGAGTTGTTTCGCCTTGTCTGCCGGTATGCAGGCCAGACACCCACCACAGCCACTTTGGCGGAAGAGACTCGAATGGCTCTCGGCGCCAACGTGGCCGCCCAACGTGTGAACAGTTACTTGAAATTCCTTGGCGATTCACTTCTGTTGCGTCTAATACCACCGCTGGAAATTCGCCTTAAACGACGGCGAGGCAGCCCGAAACTGTGTCTGGTGGATCATGGTCTCAGGGCCAGCTGGCTTCAGGAATACATTCCTCTCGTTCCTGCTGAATTGGCAAGAAATCCGCATCTCACATCACTGGCTGGCCATCTGGCGGAAAGTATCTTTGGGTCCGTTGTTTCGACAATTCGCGGATTGGACGTGGCCCACTATCCCAAGAGAGGAATGGATCAGGAAGTGGACTTCGTACTCACAATCGGCGAAAAACGCATTCCCATTGAAGTCAAATATCAGAAACGCATCGATCCTCTCCGAGACACCTTAGGGGTTCGTTCGTTTCTGGAGAAAGCAGTCAACAATGCTCCGTTCGGGCTTCTCATTACCCAGGACGATTCGGCAGAATTGGATGACCCCCGCATCATCAATATGCCTTTGTCGACATTTATGATGTTGCGTTGATGATTCCAATCGACTTTGCTGAGAGCAGCGGAAAACGATGCATGTACTCAAGCAAGGCGTTTATATTGAGAAGAAGCCAAGCAGAACCTAAGCTTCTGGGCCGCATCGGAATAGCTGAACGAATTAGTTTGGATGTGAATTCCCGCGCCCTCAAATGCGAGCAATCAGAGGCACATGGACTAGACAGGCAATTGGCTTAAAAAAGGTCTAGGCAATGGTGAAGTCTCCAAAACCAGTATTTCAGCCCCCTTTGGAAGTCCCTGGGGACAAAACCTCTGGTAGAACTGAGGCCTTCCGGGACGCGTCAAGTCATTCACCTTGATACTTCGCTGCAGTGCTAGGGCCTTTCTTAAAACCGCCTCACTACGCCGGGAATTCGACATCGCGAAATAGGCAAAAGCTTCCCCAAATGAGTAACCCATATTCGAGAAAGTAAGTTCCTTGAACCATGCCACCCTTTATCGGAGGGCCCATACCGCCATTGCTCGCTTCGCTCACCGCCTTAGAGATTTCTAGCAGAGTCGTGGGCCAAGAGATGCAAACAGCCTGCCGATCTCTATAAGAGTTGCAAGATGGGCAGTCACATGAAATTCGAAATGCTTGCCGGACAGCAAATGCGGGGGAGGGGGTCGCATCGATTCCAGTTGCCCTTCAATCCCGCCAGTCGGGGCAAATCGGAACATGAATACGCGTGGGGCATCCAGTCCCTGACTTTTTCCTCCTCCGTTACTTCATCAAGTGATCTGGAACAAACGAGCGGCATTGCCCCCTTGAATCTGAGCCATCTGATCTTCGGGTAGGTCCAAGCCCATATGCATATATGTCTGAATGGTCTCGATAGATACCCATGGATGATCGCTGCCAAACATCAACCGACCCGGCCCGGCATAGTTCAACGCAAATTGCATCGCCTCTGCGGAAGGGGTTACAAGGTCAAGGTAAACTCCCTCGTAGTAAGCCCCGGGGGGCTGAGTTATTTTGTCCCGTCCTCGCCGTTTGTGTTCAGTTTGTTCCTCCACCCGCCCCATCAGATAAGGGAGTACGCCACCCACATGTGGATGCACTACTTTGAGTCCCGGGTGCCTTTCCATCACTCCTCCTAGAATGAGGCGCAGCATAGCGAATGAGGTATCCACCATGAAAGCCGCCATGGGAATCATCGAATGGTCCTGAACATGCTCGGCCCAAGTAGGTACAGTCGGGTGCAGCACCAATGGAACCCCAAGCTCGGCAACTCTTGCGTAGAAAGGCTCCAGCATTGGATCATCCAGCATCGTGCCATCGAAATGAGAACAGCAGAATACGCCTCGTAGATTTAAAGAATTAACTGCTCGCTCAAGTTCCTGTATTGAATCATTTACATCAGGCAGGGGCAGAGAAGCGATACCAACAAAGCGCCCATGACTTTCCTGTATGAGGTCTGCTAAATAGTCATTGCAGAGACGTGCCCCCATTGAACGAAGCGCGGGAGGCAGCCGAGACGGAGAGGGAATGTTAACGCTCAATACCGAGACATCGATCCCGGCTCGATCCATAGCATCAACTTTGCGTTCCGGAGCATAGTCTTCCAGATTCAGATGGAACTGTTGTATGTTGCCGTAATGCAGCAAGTATTGGCCTGATCCATGGCGCTCTGCCCGCACAAAGCCGGGACCGTCTACGTACAACTCAGCGTAGGCTTCAGGAAAGACATGGCTCTGCACATCAATTTTCATGTTGTCACTTCCCGGCACAAAGGTATTCCGTGAACAATTGGAGCGAGTGTACTATCGGCCAGTGCCGCCTAACTTCACATCGAGTGTTCAAAAAAAGGCGGCTATAGGAAGAAAAAGAATGGAGGAAATTGTGGCTCCTGCAAATCCCCCCAACAGAATCATGATACGTCCTGCCTTCCCGCTAAACTTGCTCAGTATGGACAGCAGCAGCCACGCCACCAAGCAGCCGAAAAGGCCCGCCATGAGATGCAGTGGCCAGATTTGCAGATTGGAAAACCGGACCAAGGGTATCAGCAATCCTGACAGGCGGACCAGCAGCCAGGCAACCGGCGTCAACAGCGCTGCACAAAGGCTGGAAATGGCCATCAAACCCAAGTTCCACATGGTTGCCTCGAGGTAACTCCCTGAGGTTCTTCCCGAAACAACCGTTGCCCGGGAGGAACCCGGAACTGATTCCTAAATGCAGAGCAGAAACTATGATCCGGCCCGCACCTTTGTTGTCTCGGGTCCAGAGCCTTGCGAAGAACTCACTTTCAGGGGCGGGGAACCATGACGCTCATCATGGCTTCTGCATCGAAGGGATCGACACCATGTTTAAGGCGCAGCGCGGCCCGCACTTGGTTTTCCGCTTCAATCTCCAGATTCGCTAAAGGTAATTCCAGCTGCCGTCCATTCTGCAGCGCTGACTCACGGCTGCCAACTTCCATTTCCATTGACATCACGGCATCGTCGGGTGTGAATTCACAGTGATCTGATCCCTGAAGCTCTGCAATGAAGTCTGTAACATGAGAAGCTACGGACGATATATAGTAGGCACGGTCATGTCGTGCCGACAGTTGACGCGGATTGCGAAATTCCACCAGTCCGTCTGGCAATTCGACTCGGTCACAAATCCACTGTCCGTCTTCCACCACATGTTCAATTGGAAAAGTCATGTCGTGTTTGGCACCGTTGCGTAGCGCCTGATCTGAGCAGTACCGAACTTCGCCTGCACCATGCCAGTTGCGTATTGGCTCCCGCACGATGGCTCCTCGGGTCCCAGCCAGTTCCGTATATCCAGGGCGTGGATAACGGCCCAGCATCCCTTTGATATTTCCTGCCAGATCAGTAACCAATCGGTTGCCCGGAAAACGAAAGAAATGACAGCGAAAACCTTCATCCTCATGGTACCGATGGGGTGCTTCCCAGTGGGGTTCTACCGGCATTCGATGGGTCACGGCCTGGACTGATTCCGGATGTGCACCGTAAAAGGAAATCCAACGCGAATTGTTGTGATATCCAGGATGATCATGTAGGCAGGTAATGCGACCTATCGGTCCTAGAAACCCGGTCCGGTCAATCGCCTTGGCCAACATATCAAAAGGAAAGCGAATGAAGTTCTCCCCTACACGCAATGTCACACCATGGTCTTGTGCCACTTGGGTCATGTCACGGGCCTGCCACAATGTGCTGGCTATACTGGTTTCGACCAAATGATGGATGCCTGCGCGGGAAAGGGCGACTGATATCGCATGATGCACATCCACGGGTGCAACCACTAGCGCGGCTTCGACCAAGTCTGCACTGGCCAGTTCCTCCAAAGAATAAAAGGCTTGGGCATCAATTGCATCAGCGTAGCGTTCTGCATGTTCTTGAACCGGGTCGCATACGGCCACCACATTGAGCCACGGCCGCAGACTTTGAAGCATCGGTTGGTATATGGTCGAGGAGCGGTTGCCTGCCCCAATCATGGCAATGTCAATGGGTCGATTCTCGCGTTCCATCAGTAATACGCCCCCTTTGGCGTGCATGCATTGGAAGTCGCAACCAGAGTGGCTGCGGCGCTGCACAGTAAGATTTCCCTATGTCGACATCGTTTTTAAATCTGCTTCGTACACTTGGGCAGTCCCCGTTACATCACTAGTGAAAATCACATGTTCCCCGTCTGGAGAAAAGGATGGATGGGGATGTGTGTGTTGGGGCGCATAAACAGGAATCGGACCGTTCTTATAGGGAAAAGGGCCATTCCAGTGGGCTCCCAAACTACTCGCCCTTGGCTGACACAAAGTGGTGGGCGACCCGACACCGTCCTGCGGGTCGAAAATCTGAATGCCAATATCCGGGAAATTAGTATCAGCAACCATTAGCTTACCGTCCGGCGATGAGATAGCGTGCCAGGCGTTGAAACTGGTTACTGGGCGTACTTCGCCAGTATCAACACTGACAGCTCGCATGCCGTTGGGCCAATCCACGAATCCGACCTCGCGGGTACCGGGGATCCAGGCTTCATGAGTAATCCATTCGCCTGGCGCACGTGCATACAAGCGCCTGTTGCTGCTCCCGTCCCGGTTAACCATCCAGACCCGATCCGTAAGTGGCCCCGCATAAAAAAGCAGACTGGAATCATCTGGGCAAAACTGCATGTGCGAAACGTCGTCACATCTAAGAATGACCTCCCAAGTACCTCTTTCCACATCCACCACGGCAATACAAGACTCTTTCCCTTCTCTGAAACGAATGGCCCAATACTTGTCACAGGCGCTAAGGGCAGTTGTCCCCATTGCCGCGGCCACCATTCCTGCTTCACGCATGACCAAGCCTGAGAAGTCAATTAGGAGCTCCTCCTCAAAGGTCCTCGTGTGGACGCGCCAGCCACCGCTGCCCGTTGTGAAGTATATCCAGCCACCGGCATGGGCTGGGTAGATGGAGAATTCGGCTATATCTTCCCGTGCCGTCAATTGCACCAGTTCGGACGAGGACCTGTCCTCCACGAAAATCTGCGGCAACCCGAAGCGGGCGGATGTGAACAAGGTCCAATGCATAGCATCGTCATACGCCGGCACCAGGAAAAACGGCTGATGGTGGATTGACTCATGCGAAGTAATCTGCCGAATACATACTCCGGTCACTTCGTCCTGTAACCAGAGGGACTCGGAGGGAAATCGATCGCCTTTAGCCATTTCAACCTCTCACAGGAATTCAGTCAGGCGGCGTATGCTGTTTGGCCAACAGTGGAATGCAGGCCTCTATCTGCATACCCTTCCTCGAAACCGGAGTTTGTCAGGTCCGCTTGAATCCTCTGGACCTCTGACTGGCTCAAAGGGCGCAAGGGCGGGCGCATATCCATAGAGGGGAAACGTCCCTGCAGGAACATGGCCATCTTCATACGTTGGTGGGCTTCTGAGGACGGTTCACCGAATCTGTAAACGCACTTGTTTAAGCGATACACGACCTCCTGCGTGGCATAGGCACGCACATAATCTCCGGAGAGCACTGCCTGCACAAGATCGACGATCAGTTCGGGGACAAAACCTGCAAATCCCACCAAAGCTCCATCTGCTCCAGCCAGCAGAGAGGAGAGCAAGAATTCATCGTGGCAGGACAGTAATGGGATGTCTGGTGCAGCTTCTTTTAACACACGGTGCTCATGGTCCAGACGCGACATGTTGCGCGTCCCCATTTTGATAGCAACCACTTGTTCGATTTCGGTCAAGGCTAGCATTTCTTCAAGGGTATAGGTTGCCTTGGTCCAGTCTGGGTACTGATGGACGATTATGGGAATGTCTACACCTGCCGCTACATCCTCAAAATAGCCCACCGCCGTAACGGACGGTCGGCCAAACCTGAGCCAATGGTGTGGGAGGCATCAGTTACAAATACTGAAGCCGGAGGGTTCGCCGATTCTGAAAGAAAAACATGCCCAAGTGGCCGCTTAAGCATGACTGCATACTGGGCCAACATCCTTGGTCCCATCCTCTTATTGGCTTCCCCAGAGGGTAAGTATAGGTTTCAGCGCCAACTGGATCTCTGACCGGGAGATGTCGCCAGCCTGCTCTTGTGCAGCAAATTGTTGATGGGTCACGGTTGGTGAGTGCCATCTCATTGAACAGAAAGATTGGCGATCTACTGACAGGCTATAGCATTGTCAAGTCGGCCCTAAGAACTAGACTGAGACGCATATCAGACACACCTACCACCTTCTGTTTGGGATTCTGTTTGACTGTGCTGGCTGATGTTAAAAGGTTTACGGCCAAAGCAAGAAACTGTTCGGTGGTGAAACATTAATGAGAATCTCCCCTGGACCATCCTCAATCGGTTCAATAGCAGCGGACACATTGGAGTGGACCACGAGATTTCATGGGATAGTAAACCGCGCCCGGATGGACCGCTGTCCCAGAAAGGGAACGAAGACATGAGGCGGTGTTTGAAGACAACTATCCTCATTTAATACAGAGAATCAATTGCGGAGAGTGATGGGTGTTACATCAACGGAAAGGCAGTGCATATCGGAGGAGTAGGGGCAGGACGCGGCGACGCCAAGTACGGGCACCTCAGATAGACATTGAGATTGAGCTGGTCGGAGTCTGCGTCTCGAATGCAGATCGCCTCTAGCCATTGCCCTGATGCAGGGCAGTGAGGAGATGCCCATGAGGGAGGTCTGTTCGATAAATCGAACTTAGTGGGCACCCTAGACCGAATGGGCGGAGCCTCGGATTGATGCAACCAGATCTTTCGCCTCAAGAACATTAGCAGGGCCCTGAAGTCGGCTTGCGCCGCGGGAATTACTGGCTGCCAACTATGAGACCTCTTGGAGTATCCTGTTCTTAACGAGGCGGGAATCACTGTGAACCCACCGCTAAGATCTTTTCGGTGGGGGGCATGACAGGCCGAAGGGCAGATAATCAATTTCTTACTGCGTAGACTTCAGGGCAGTGGTTTTAGACCATGGCCGGACCGCACCTGTTCCTGATAGCTTCTACAATACTTATAAATCAGCAAAAATATTTAATATTGAAATATGAATATAAAAGGGTAATAATATACCAATTATCCTTGTATGTTTCCAATTGGGTCGGCGATTTACAATGTTATTGGCCCGTTCTGCTAAGCCACTGATTCAGAAGGCCTTGGGGCGACAGGCAGCGGTTGCTTTGATTGGACCGCGCCAAGTGGGCAAGACCACTCTCGCCCTCGAAATCATGGAAAACGAAGACGGGATCTATCTGGATCTAGAATCCCGCGTGGATCGCAGCAAGCTGACCGACCCGGTTCTGTTTCTCTCCGGATATGAAAATCAGCTCGTTATCCTTGACGAGATCCACCGCGTCCCCGAGATTTTTCGTGATCTTCGGGGCCTCATCGATCAAGGGCGTCGTCACGGCAATCCCACGGGCCGGTTTCTGATTTTGGGCTCCGCATCTATGGGCCTGCTCAGGCAATCCAGCGAAAGTCTGGCCGGGCGCGTCGAGAGTATTCAGATCTTTCCTTTCAATGTGCTGGAGGCTGTGACTCCTGGACTCAAATTGCCACTCAGTTTGCCCTTGCGTTATTCAGTAGGGCAAGGGGTGAGGAAGATATGGATCCGGGGAGGATTTCCCGGAAGTTTCCTATCTGCAACTGATTCTGACAGCCTGATTTTCCGCCAGGACTTCCTTTACACTTATCTTGAACGAGACATACCGCAGTTGGGTTACCGCATTCCTGCCGAAAGGCTTAGTCGGCTCTGGACCATGCTAGCTCACAACCAGGGGGCACTATTAAACGCGTCGAGACTCGCTTCAAGCCTGGATGTCAGTGCTTCCACAGTATTTAATTACATTGATCTGTTCGTTGATCTGCTGTTGGTTCGGAGACTGCAACCATTTCATGTCAATACAAAGAAACGGTTGGTCAAGTCGCCCAAAGCCTACATCCGTGACAGCGGATTGGTTCATGCCCTGCTGGGACTGGAGAATTTCGAAGCGTTGGCAGGACATCCGGTGATAGGTTTCAGCTGGGAGGGATTTGTAATTGAAAACCTAATGGCTGTCGCCCCACGGCACACTAAGGCAAGCTTTTATCGTACCGCGGCCGGCGCAGAGATTGATCTGGTGCTTGAGTTACCAGGACAGATCGGAGTCTGGGCAGTAGAGATAAAGCACAGTCTTGCACCCAGTCTAAGCAAAGGATTCCATCACGCCCGAGCAGACCTTAGACCAACGCGCTCTTTCGTTGTGTACGCAGGTGAGGAACGATATCCAATCGCTGAGGATGTGGAAGTAATGGGACTCATGGAATTGGCCGGAATTCTGAAGTCCCTTAGGTCTTAGAATGGCAACGAAATGGGTCGAGTGAAATACGCCGTTTCTCTTGCCTTGTAAGGTCCGATTGGATTCTTATTTTTCCAGCACTGGAATCGGCTCATGCTTCATGGAGACTTGGCCAAGCGACCAGCCTTTCATTCCTCGGTACTCGCAATATATTGCCAACCAATGCTTCCAAACCAGATGTTGCTGAGATAATTCTCGACGCCAAGCCGAATATATTGAATCGTGTTTTCTGGCAGATCTTGGATATCAAACCAACTTAGGTCATCACACTTTCCGGGTTCCATGTTGCTGACTTCGCCAGCCCATTCTGACGCCTTTAAGAAGAAGTGGATATATTCTTTGTCCGATTTCGAATGTATGACTCCAATCACCTCCAAGTCCGAAGGCGAAATCTCAATTCCTGCCTCCTCTTTTGCTTCGCGGATCATCGCGGACTTGAGGGTTTCTCCTCCATCAAGGTGGCCCGCGACCAAACTGTATTTTCCATCTGCGTATCCAGTGTTAAAACGTCGGAGCAGCAGTATGTTGTTTTCTCTGATCAGGAGCAGATGGACTGAAACGGGAGCCCGGAAATTCATGGGGGAGCGCACAAACGCACAAGTTGCTTTAGCAATGCCTGCCGCCAATTAATATCAAGAGGGATCCCCTGAAGCTCAGGAAAATCCGACAGATATACGAATTGTACTTAACTTAGGCCAGACTTCCAGAACCGCAATTGCCACCGGAATCAAGAGGTAGGGAATCCTCCCCCTCGGGATGTTAGATGTCGAAATGCCAGTCTTTGGTCGCGTAGAGATAGGGCCATATGCTGGAGCAGGGCCTGAACTCTTTGAGCCGAACAGCAAATTTCTCACAGAGGGGATAGCCCTCACCGCTGCCAGTTCAAACGGTACTTTTTCGATTCTCCCCCGGCTTACAAAATCAGCGTTAATTCCAAATATTGGGTTTTCCCGTCCCGAGATTTCCGTGTAGCATTTGAAGTGGAAAGTGAGGTTTCGCCTCCCGATCTCGGCTTTAATACCGTTTTCAGTTTTGAGGATTCCTATGGCAAGAAGGCAACTGCGCAGCCAAAATTGGTTTGGCCGAACCGACCTTACGGGTTTTGTCAGCCGAGGTTGGATGAAGAATCAGGGCCATGCAGAGCATCTCTTTGATGGCAGACCTGTCATCGGCATCTGCAACACCTGGTCTGAACTCACGCCTTGCAATGGCCACTTCCGAATTCTGGCCGAACAGGTCAAGCGCGGAGTCTACGAAGCTGGAGGCTTCCCGGTCGAGTTTCCGGTCATGTCACTCGGAGAGGCATTGATGCGGCCCACTACTATGCTGTTCCGCAATCTGGCCAGTATGGATGTGGAGGAGTCACTACGTGCAAATCCAGTCGACGGGGTGATTCTCTTGACAGGTTGTGACAAGACCACTCCCGCCTCTGTAATGGGGGCCTGTAGTGTGGACTTGCCTACATTGGTGTTATCTGGTGGTCCCATGCTCAACGGCAAGTTTGAAGGGCGGGATGTCGGTTCCGGCACCGATGCATATAAATTTACTGACGAACTGCGCGCCGGCACCATGACCATGGAGCAATACTTGGAAGCGGAATCCTGCCAGGCACGAAGTGAGGGCCACTGCATGACTATGGGCACTGCTTCGACTATGGCCTGCATGGTCGAAGCTCTGGGTCTGACACTACCCACGAATGCCGCTATTCCTGCCGTGGATGCTCGCCGGAAAAGATTGGCCCACCAGGCCGGCAATCGGATCGTGGAAATGGTGCATGAGGACTTGCGCCTGTCTCATGTCCTGAAACGCGAGAACTTTGAAAACGCAATTCGCGTGAATGCAGCTATCGGTGGCTCCACTAATTTCGTGGTCCACCTGCTGGCAATTGCCGGCAGGCTGGGTATCCCCCTGGACTTACGGGACTTCGATGATCTGGGTAGCCATATGCCGCTGCTTGTCAATCTCATGCCTTCCGGTTCCTATCTGATGGAAGATTTCTACTATGCGGGTGGCCTGCCAGCGGTAATCCAGGAACTGAAAGACTTCCTCCACATGGATGCCTTGACCGTCACCGGTAAGACAGTGGGGGACGACACAGCCGGCGCAGAGCGATTCCATCCTGATGTAATTGCGACTTTGGAACAGCCTGTCCAGGAAGAATCAGGGATTGCCGTCCTAAAAGGCAATCTCTGTCCAGATGGCGCAATCATCAAACCGTCTGCGGCATCGCCGCACTTGCTGCAGCATACAGGTCGGGCGTTAGTGTTTGAAGACACTGATGACTACCATGCCCGCATAGACGACCCGGATCTGGACGTGGATGAAAACAGTGTGCTAGTACTCAAGAATGCAGGGCCCAAGGGCTACCCTGGGATGCCGGAGGTAGGTAACTTGGGGTTGCCAGCTAAACTGTTGGCCCAAGGAGTGCGGGATATGGTGCGGATTTCTGACGGGAGGATGAGTGGCACTGCTTTTGGGGCTGTTGTCCTGCATGTCACCCCGGAATCCGCCGTAGGTGGAAATCTGGCTTTGGCGGAAAGCGGAGATCAGATCACGCTGGATGTGCCGGGTCGGTCCCTGGAACTTAACGTGGAGGAAGCTGAACTTGATCGGCGGCGGGCTGCGTGGCGGCCACCACCCAAGCACATGGATCGCGGCTATGTCAGCCTATACACTTCACATGTGCAGCAGGCTAACCTAGGTGCAGACTTTGACTTTCTCCGTGGGGGATCGGGTTCCGCCACTCCCAAGGACTCTCACTGACCCAGTTTAGATTCCATCATCGGGCACACGGCAGGATTTCTACATGTCTAGATTATGGAAAAGTCTGCTAGATTATTGCAGGCCGTTGTAGACGGTAGGCTAGGAACAACAGTATCAGTCCACCCAGCAGGGCCCATGCCCCCAAGAACTGGAGCAGGAAGAGACCTGCGCCCAAGGGACGGGCCATGATGAGGACTCCAAACCCAATCTTGAAGACTCCTGTAATCAAATTGCTCCAGGTCATGTGGTGGACTCCCCATTCGTCCACTTGGCGCAATCGGGCAAAATGGGTGGATCCGCTGATAACGGCGGCAATGCCAACGATGTAACTCAATACAGTTGCGGCCAAATTAAAGCCCAACATTGGATTGGAAATTGCCACCAATCCTCCAATGGCGCTCAACAGGCCACCTAACCATTGCCAGCGGGTTCTGTGCAGTTGCCGATGAAACAGGGCATTGAAAAGAGTGCCCATCCCGTAGAGAAACAGATACAAGCCGACGGCAACCCAGAAAAAAGCCGTAGTGGCCTCAGGTACCACTAGCAGAAGGATTCCCAGAATCAACGCTGCTAGGCCTTGCAGACCCACCACCCACCACAGAGAAAAGGCACTCGGCAGGAGACCGCGGGACACAATTCTAGGTGCCTCCCAGACGGGTAATCAGCGCCCGTGTCTTGAGTACAGCTGCCGCTTCATCACCATCATCCGGGACGCTTTCAATGCCCCAGACTCCGTTGTAGCCAGTTCGGGTCAGGTGTCCAAAACATTCCTCTAGGTTTTCATTGGGTTCGTTGCCATCTTCATCAAATGTGAAAGTCTTGATATGCAATGCCTTGGCGAGATGCGCAGTTCTTTGCCATGCCTCTGCACGCCTTTCTTCTACCCAATTGTGGGAGTCAAATAGCAGCCCAAGTCCTGGCACAGCTTCCAACAATTTTAGGGCGTTATCTGGATCCTTGGTCGGTCCCCAATGGTTCTCGGTCAAAATCTCAATGTCCATTGACTTGGCTCTGGAGACCAAGTCGACAAATCCTTCCACTATGACTTCAAAGGCCGCCTCCGGCATATCTTCAGGTCCTCCTGCATCAATGCGGACCTGCGGTGCTCCGCAATTTGCCGCCGCATCCAACCAGTGATACGCGTTGTCGCGCAGTTTCTTTCTTTCGGCAGGGGAGTCATCGAAGATGTGGGCTCCATCAATGGCCAGGCACCCTACTGCCACGCCGGCATCCCCGGCTGCTTGTTGAACTTTCTGAGTCCAGGCTGCGTTGGTGTCCGCCATGGGCATGTGCCGATTCCACGGCTCCAATACCTCCAAACCGTGAGTTTGGCAGAAGTCGATACACCCAAAAATATCCATGTCGCCCTTTTCACAGGTGCGGCGAAAACTGTAGGTCATTACACTGCATTGCATGAATCGGGGCCCTCTAGGAAATTTAGATAGACGTGTTTCGCTGGGAATTCTAACGCAGGGCGGTCGTTGTTGGCGCCAAAAAGGCAGGATCGGGGTTGGCGTTGAAGTTGCAGTCCCAAATGGAGCAACATGAATCTGCAGGATGTGCGCCTTGGGCCCCGTAAGTCAAAAGACAACGGCTGGCGTCTTCGCAACAGCCAACATTGGAAAGAGTACCTATTGGCTTCGTTAGTGTCCGTCTGATCATGGAGTCCCTATGAAACGAGAAGGAATTTCAAATTCGATGCCCCCTATAGTCGGTTTGAACTGTAAGGCCCACACCAACCTTGGGCATTCTTCGTTGCCTTCCGGGCTCCAATTGTATTGCCAAAACAATTCTCGGTTCTCACTTTCCTAAGGGATTGATGCGGCAGTGTTCGAAACGGATAGCACCGCAATCAGTGAAAGAATGCCCGAAGTCTTCCAATCTGGTGAGATAGGGCATTGGCGCCTCTTTGCGACAGTTTGGACTGCATTCTTAAGTGCCTGGGGCACCGAATCTTGGCGGCTAACCTAAAAGACACGAGTTCAAGAAAGTTCATTCGCAGAGGAATGCAACACAAAGAAATGGCGAAGCGACCCATTGCCATGAACAAAGTGAATGGAACAAGGTCATCGCCAGACTGCCTTCAGTAGGTAAGATGGACCTACAATTCTCCCGCTGTCGTCCGTTGCTCTTAGTTTCATTTCTTAAGGGCTGCAGTTCTTTTGCCCTGCTGTTCTTTATCCAAGGAAATGCCAAAGGTTAAATTCAGGAAACAATGGGACTTCATGGCTTCAACAGAGAATTGCTCAGAACACAAACTTTGGGCAATGCTGCGCTCAAGGCGCTGAACGGTGCTCACTGAGAGTTGGTTCTATTGTTCCTTCTCGCATGGTTCCGGTGACACCTGCGTCCTAGAATGGGTTTGGCACTTGGGGCCGCCTATCGGTCCAGTTCCGATGTTTGTCAAGGTGCTTCCGAAAGCGTGGATCATTGAAAAAGAGAGTATCCGGTGCGTAATACTTACCAGAAATTGCTGTCCATTGTCCTGGCCGTCTTGATAATGGTCAGCGCGAAGTCGGCCACCGCTGCAGCTCGCACCCAATATAGGGATCCGCTCTCTTCGATGGTGGCTGTAAGCCTGCAGGATGACAACGGCACCGGCGCAGAAAATGCTGCTAAATATGTCAAGGCTTTAGTGGCTCAATATGCGGCCGGGGAGCTGGCACCTGACTGGCAATTTCCTCTGAATAATGCATCGACAGACAGTGTTAGGGCTCTGAAAGGTTTTCGCAGCAATGTCGTAATCAGCTGGCTGGATCCATTAACTTGGGACGCGTCTGTGGAAGGCCCCCGGTTTGGAGCCAATACCGACTTTATTGCGTATTTCGGCGACGGATGGGAGGAGATAGACGGCCTTGCCTCTGTCTTCAAAGGAAAGGATGACTCAGGCTGGGTCTGGGTCAACCACGAATACATATCCAATTCGTTGCCGACTCTGAATTCAGCCCCCGAAGGTCAACATCTTACTTTCGCCAGATATCTCTACGACTCGGGCGTACTGGATAACAACGTCACGTCTGACACTTGGGCTCAGGAAGACATCGACACATATGTGTTGCACCATAAACGCCAATTGGGGGGGTCTTGGTTTCGCATCCTACAGGACCCAGCATCTGGAGCTTGGCACGTTGATCTCGGTGCTGAAAACCAAAGGTATGACGGCACAAGTGGCACTTTGGCCCGTGTTTCGGGCTTCTACCTCAGTGCTGCCGACCAAAGTGATATGACCGGAGAGATACTGCCAAATTCAGTAGTTTCCGGCATATTGGGCAATTGTTCTGGCGGCCTAACGCCATGGGGCACTGTCATAACGGCAGAAGAAAACGTTCAGTATTACTACGGCGATGTGGAAGCTGCCTGGACCATTCTCAATCAATTTGTCTCGGGCACTGGATTCGATCCCGGCAAACCCATCAACCCAATTCTGAGGACGTCCGCGCTGTCAGAATTTGGACTGAGCGCAGATACGAATCAGCATCATCGCCGCGACGCCTATGGGTTTCTTACCGAAATGGACCCAGGTGCCCCTTCAGATGATTTCTATGAAAGTGTGGCTATCGGGGGTGACGGGACAGGGCACCGCAAGATCGGGGCCATGGGCCGAGCCCGCTGGGAAAACGCTAGCTTCCATGTCGGTCCAGACTGGGAACTGGTGGAAGACCAACCCCTTGTCTTGTACGCCGCCAACGATCGTCACAGCGGGCGCATATACAAGTTCGTGACATATGGCACTTACAAGGTGGGAATGGACAAAGGGGAAGTCCGGGCACTCCTGGATACAGGGACCCTATATATTTCGCATCTGGAAGGATTGGACTCTGAAACCGGAAATACAGTTGAGGGCGTAATTCCGACAGAATCAACACCTGGCCAAGGTCGTTGGATTGAAATGAGTCTTGAAAGCACAGACATTGCACCCAATGCAAAAGCGTTGGGCCCGGGCACCACAGTAAGTACTGCTCTCCAGGACCCAATGTGGAATGGCGTGGGGGCATTTACATCCAACAATGACATTTTGTTGGCTCTCTTCACCGCTGCCAACAAGATTGGAGTGGCGGAGCTGAATAGCCCAGAGGATGTGGAGTGGAATCCGCGAGACTTGAGCGGAAAGCCACGATTGTATGTAGCTTTTACCAACCATACAGTCAACGTTGCCTTGGATGAGCATGGAGTTCTCTTCGATCCTGACATACATGGAGAACTATCACCACAACGCCAAGATCGGACGGGTTCCATTTTCGTGATCGAAGAAGGCGATGCGGCGCGTCCTGCCAAATCCTCAACATTCGAGTTCTTCGCCGTCTGGGTGGGAAGCGAAGGTACAGGGCTTTTCGATGCTGCCAACCCTGACAATCTCATGTTAGATGCCGACGGCGGGGTTTGGTTCGGTACAGACGGCAATTTCAGTACGAACAACACTGCTGACGGCCTCTATTTCCTCGATCTCGATCCAGCCCACCGGGCAAGTGCCGAAGGCATCATAAACCCAACTTATGGCCAGGCTTTTCGAGTTGTGGCTGGTCCCAGCGACTCGGAAACTACTGGTCCTACTTTCAGTTCTCGGATGGGCACCATATTTCTTAGCATCCAGCATCCCGGCGAATATCACTACAGTTCGTGGCCCAATTAACCACTTCGGGGATTTGCCAGTATGAAGTGCCTCCAATCGAATTTGGCTAGTACCGAAACGGCAATTCCGCTTACATTGGCCTTGGGCTGCCGACCATTCGGTCTGCAGTTTTGCGCTAGTGTTCCGTTTCCTGTGGATTCTGAAAGCCAGGGAGCATTCAGGACAAGACTATTACCTAGGTGCAGGGCTCTCCAACATTCGCTTCTTCTCCCCCACTAAACACGGAACTGGAATCCGACCCACGGACTGATCCGCCAGAATAAGAGAATTGCTGCACATGGCGGAACGCGCTATCAAATGGGCAGGAGAGTTAGCTATTTCTTTCCCCCAAGGGTCGTATTTCCTATGCTAGGATCTTTTTATGATGGCTATCGCAAGCAGGTTTAACAACCTGTGAACACCCTAACTGTTGCAGCGTTGCAAATGGGCATGCACATGCCCCTCACGCGCAAGGAATTTCGCTCCGACTTTGAGAGATTTCTGAAAGTTGTGGTCGCCAAGCAAGGCAGCTTGGTGGTGGGCAGTGAGCTTGGAGCGGCAATGGTGGGTTTGCCTTTTATTGACCGCAAGCATCGGGAATCCCTGCTCAACATTCGAAAAGGCCAAAGCTCACGGGCTGGTTTACTGACCCGTATTCGGGGTTCCGCCGAACGCCTGAATCCCAAGTGGTCTGACGCAGAAACACCACGTCTCCTGCAAAGAGCCCTCAAGCAGCATCGTGAAGAAATTAGGGATTTCTATGATGATGTTTTTGGGCAATTCGCGGCCCAATACAAAGTAGTACTGGTAGCGCCCAGTGCATACCTTGCGGATCCCTTGGACGACGAAATTCGAAATTTGGCTGGCGTGTACGATACTTCCGGAGAGCGGGTCGGGTATCAGACCAAGGTACTCTTGACCAAGGCCGAAAGCAATTTGGCCAGTCCAGGCTCTCTGTGGAAGCCAGTAGAAACCAGTGCTGGCGTGTTCGGCATCGCCTTGGGCTTTGACGGTCTCTTGCCTGAAGTGAGCCGGTTGTATGCCACTCAAGGGTCCTCACTGTTGGTACACCAGTTGGCTGCTTCTAACGAAATGGCTTGGAGCAGGGCACAGCGCGCCGCCGTATTGCGCTGCGTAGAAAATCAACTCTTCGCTTGTGTGAGTAGCAGCGTAGGGCCGGACAAACTCAGCGCAGATCCCGACTTGGCGTATGCCGGCCACTCCATGTTGTTGGCCCCTCTGGAACTATCCCCTGCAGGCGATGGCATTCTAGTTCGCATGGAGAAGTCCAATCAGGAAGGGCTGGTTGTATCCAGTCTGGATTATCGGGCTCTACAGCAAACGTGGCAGCAGACAGTGCCGGCCTTTCGGCAGGAATTCGCACGAGTCTGGCGGGTTTATAACAATTCACAGACCCAAGTAGACGAAATGGACCGCATGCTGCCTTCAGAATCGCTGGCCGAGGACATGGCAGATGAAGAAGTCACAATTGTGGAGGCTCGGACTGCCCCTCTTGATACCGAACCCCCAACACATTATGAAGGGCCCGAAGAAGAATTTGAACCGGTGGCAGCCGAATTTACCGATGTTGAAAATGGGGTGCTCAGTGAAGCTCCCACTCTTGATGACCTGCACGTAGTCAGCTCCCAGGAGTTTCCTTGGTCACAAGAAAACGTAGGTTCAGGCAGCCACCGCAAGGGATATCAGTCCAAAGGCAATCTGGACGAGACCCAGGAATTGGAATCTGTCCGACAATCTGAAAAACCAAATTAGGCCCCTGCCACTAGTCAAGACCTGCTGGTAGCATGAGTACGTCGCTGGAACCAGGACCGTCCCAGCATTTTGGCCTCTTGCGCCGCCTGTACCTGTATCTGGTGGCACTGATCTGCATAGTCGCTTTGCAGGAATACTTCCGCGCCCTGGCAACGGACGTGGTCGCTTATTGGGGCCTTTTGGATGGCAATTACGTGGTCCCCACTTTCGAAGCGATTAATCGCCGTATGCTGGAGAAAGGCAGCTATCTGCTGGCTACTTCATTCTGCTTGGTGATTCATTACAGTCTGATTCTGGGCTGGGTACGTCGCGATCCGCAGGAATTGGAGAGTCCATTACGCAAATTATTCCTGTTTCTCTCAACAGCTGTAGCCCTCGGCTACTGTGTGCCCCTGATTGGCAGCCTCCTCCATCCAGCGCTGGACGTGATTTGGGGAACTCCCATGGAGGCTTCCGGCCTTTATTGGCCGCACTTCGCGGCCCTGATTCTGCCTCTCTGTCTTTCCGGCGCCATTTTCATCCAATGTAGCAGACTACTTTACACGGAACGCGGCTACGGGCAGGGAAATACCTATGTTCAAGTTCAGGAGGCCGTTTTCTTTGCCGTTGTGCATCTGTATGCCATTTTGTGGCTGCCGTCTGTCATTCAAACTGGCCTTGTCCAGATCTTGTTGCCTTTCCTACTGAATAGGGCACCTCTCTTACATGTTTCTCTGGTGCCATTGAGCGTCCCTACCTCAATCGCGGCGGCCATGACTCTAGTGCTTCTTTGGCACCAGGTGGCAGGTTGGCGTTCATCGTTCCGCCAGGGATGGGCACATGTCTGGGGCGATGTTCTGCACATCATAGTACTTCAGGTAGGGCTACTGATGGGACTCATCATATTCCTTGCCGGCTTGCTCCAGATCCTGCAAAACCTTCTCGGCCTGTTGGATGGTTCCAGCTTCCAGGGATTTGACCTGTGGCCGCAGCTGAGCCCTTCTCTCATGGGAACATTGCCCCTCGGAGTGGGGTATTGGCTGTGGTTTCGACAAAGCTTGTCCAAAGCCCCGGAAAAGTCCCACTTGGGGCGATGGCGTGATGTTCCCCGCCAACTGTACCTCTACAGTGGTATCGCTGTGTCCATGTACTTGGTCGGAGCTGGGAGCCATGAGTTGATTCTGTATTTCTTTGGCCATGGCGGCGATGAAGCCGCTCCGCTCACCCATCTCGCATTGGGGGTGGTAGAGGAAAGCCGCCAAAGCTTTGAATGGTCAGATTTAGCTCCTCTACTGGTAGGATTTCCCGCTCTGTATCTGCTGCTGCAACAGATCGGTCGACTGAACCGCGTACACAAGCCATCTTCAGCTCGCTCACTCCGTCTGTTACCTCGGCGCCTATATCTGTATGGCGTAACCATTGTCTCTACCCTCTCGCTACTACTGATTTGTGGCCGCGTATTGCAAGCACTCCTAAGGCATTGGACGGGTTTGGACTCTCTCGATGTCTTCTCCACTAGAGATTTCGGTAATGATGCCGCGTTGCTGGTGGTTATGGTTGTGATTCTGACAGTTCATGTGTACTTGCTGCGCCAGCCTCAGAGCCGAATTCCGGCTGAAGCCACTCAGGTGAATTTCGATGCCGGGTCTTTGCGCGAAGAGTTGGCTTCGGCCTACAAGCAACGGCAACAGGTCATGGACCGCATCGAGAAGCTGGAAAGTGAGTTGGCGGAATTGGCGGCAACCGAAGTCAAGGAAAGAAAAGAGCCATGAACAACTCCCCTAAAGCCGGTTTTCTGCACCTGGATCGATTTACCGTTGTATGGCTGGCTCTGGTGGGACTCCTGGTAGCTGCTGCGTTGGGCACAACTTTAGTCAAGGGCAACCGAGGCAGTAGCGACTCGATCCCCGCCTATTCCGAAGGCGATACCGCAGAAGATTTTGTCTATAACGCTTATTTGGCCCACTTGCGAGGAGATCTGGTACGCCTGCAGTCCATGTATACCGCGGATGCTTGGGCCGAGATTCATGACGAGGAAAAGAACTGGAGTGTATCTGGCCTATTCACCGGTTCCAGTATATTGGGGCTGCATATTTTGGAAGCCATAGACGGTCCTGATGGACCGCAGGCCCGGGTGGCTTCGTACTATACTCGACGGGACGGCCCTCTGGGAATCCAGCGCGTGGAAGTAAATACGGAGCTGATTCCTTTAGTTTCCACCGGAGAGGGTTGGAAACTGCAACAATTGTTGCCGCGCTATTGGTATTGAGCTGTCCCAGTCGGCCCTTAGTCTTGGATCGAAGCAGGCGGGGTCAGTAGCTCAAATAGGGCACGGGCCGCTCCATGGGGATCTAGCTGCTGCTGTTTCACCTTCTCCAACACTAGGCTCCTCTGTTCAGGAGTGATGTATTTGGGCAGAAGTTCCGCCCATCTTCGTTGTACTAGATGATCCACGCGATGAGCTACTCGGGAATCGTCGATTTCCTGCCGCCTGCCAGTTTGGTTCAAATATAGAAAGTGGCCCCTAATCTGGTCCCATAGATTTGGCACCCCGACGCCATTCAGGGCTTCGGTAGTCAACACCTGCACTGTCCAGACTTCCTCTTGCGATGGGGGCCCCATCTGAAGCATTTGCTGCATCTGTTGGGCGGCCAGATGGCTGCCGGGACGGTCCCCCTTGTTTATGACCACAATGTCGCAGATCTCCAAGAGACCGGCCTTCAACGTTTGAATAGAGTCCCCCAGGCCGGGAGCATCTACAAGAACGGTAGTGTGCACTAACGTTCGGATTTCAAACTCATTCTGGCCCGCCCCCACAGTTTCGACGAAGATAGGGTCGTACCCCAGAGCATCCAGCACAGTGACGGCATCCCAAGCCACTTCACTCAAGGTTCCTGTGGCTCCCCGTGTAGCCAGACTACGGATATATACATTGGAAGCTTTCCCCAGCCCAGTCATGCGGACGCGGTCTCCCAAGAAGGCGCCACCTGTTAAATTGCTGGTTGGATCGATGGCCAGTATCCCGACCTTGTGCCCGTGGTTGCTTAAGTGGTCGGCCAAAGCCGAAAGGAGCGAGGACTTTCCACAACCCGGCGGTCCGGTAATTCCTACAATCTGGCCCTTGCCTGACCGCGGGAACAATTCGGC
The DNA here is from genome assembly GCA_965221225.1 of Caldilineaceae bacterium. Classification (GTDB taxonomy): domain Bacteria; phylum Chloroflexota; class Anaerolineae; order Caldilineales; family Caldilineaceae; genus Bin34. Next base: position 811,068 of record CBDCRV010000008.1, on the reverse strand, counting down.
CAGCAATGCTTCGGCTGCGGCATCCTGTCTTTCAACCTGTGAAATGGCCCTTGCCAGGTGCAGCGCACCTCCTGCAAGGAGTTCAATAGCAGACACCGCCATCTACGCCTCAGACCTTGGAGCGGGACCGGAGGAAATTGGCTGTTGTCTGAATAGTAGTGCCGGGACCGAATATTTCAGCTACTCCCATTTCCTTAAGCGGCAGTCGGTCCTTAGTGGGAATGATGCCCCCCACTACCACCAACAGATCCCTCTGCCCTTGACTGGCCAGCAACTCCAGAATTTTGGGTACCAAGGTCATATGGGCACCGCTTAAAATGGAAATGGCTAAGGCATCGACATCCTCCTGCAGCGCGGCGTGGGCGATCATCTGCGGAGTCTGGCGAATACCCGTATAAATCACCTCGAAGCCTTCATCGCGCAGGCCCCGCGCGATGACTTTGGCTCCCCGATCATGGCCGTCCAGCCCAGGCTTAGCAATGAGGACACGGATGGGCCGACTCATGCCGCGTGGGTCTTGGAAGGCAGCTCCTGCGCGCAATCCAAAATCATCTGCAGAGCGGCTTCAGCGCTGAGCAGTTTGTTGCCGGCTCTGTCAGCTTCCCAAATATGGTGTGTCCCCCAGCCGATTCCACTTGGTCCCTGAACATACAAGAAAACAGTTCCGACCGGTTTCTCGATAGAACCCCCGCCTGGTCCTGCGACTCCTGTAACGGAAACAGCAATATCGACTGCAAATAGCTTCCAGGCCCTCTTGGCCATTTTCTGGGCAACCTCTACACTCACGGCGCCTTTGGCTTCCATCAAGTCCCAATCCACGCCTAACACCTGCTGTTTCGCTTCGTAGCTATAAGTCACGGCACTGCCCCAAAAACAGGCGGAGCTTCCCGAGACTTCGGTCAGCAAGTGTCCAACTAAGCCCCCTGTGCAGCTTTCAGCTGTTGCGCAAGTCAGTCCCTTGGCGCTCAATTCCTGCACTACCGTCTGGGCCAACTGACTTAAGCTCAGATTCAATTCTGGGACTGGGGAATTCATGCCGCTGGAACCGTGAAAGTCGAGTCAGTATTTCGGCGAAGTTCGTAAAAGCAAAGCAATACATTTCCGTACTTTCGCGTGTCAAACGGAATTATACGTTGCAGGGGTAAGTCCTTTTGCTCCTTCGGATCAATTTGGACCACAACGATTCCGCCGGGGGCAATCAGTTCTGGCTTGTCGTCCACGGCCAAGAGAGCTTGGCTCCACATCTTCTTGAACTGAGGAGGCGCGATGAAGATGAAATCAAACGGCCCGATACCCGGGAGAGAAAGATAGCGGAAACTGTCTGCTTTCACCAGTTCCATCTGCTGATACAAGCAGCAATGCCTTCCATTCTGTTTTATGGTGGATATGGCCCGATTACTGGAATCTACAAATGTGGCTCTGGCTGCGCCTCTACTCAAGGCCTCCAGGCCCACGGCCCCTGTCCCCGCAAACAGATCCAGGACCTTGCGCTCCGGCAACCACTCATGAAGTTTGCCAAATAAAGCCTCTTTGGCCCTGTCTGTGATAGGGCGTGTGCTATCCCCAGGCACTGGTCTCAACCTTCTCCCCTTTGCCAGCCCAGCTATAACGCGCAAGGTGGGTCCTCAAGGTTAAGGCTAATTTTGGGTGGTCGATCTAAAAAGCGAGGGACGCGGCTTATTTGTGGGTTCTGCGCCCGCTTGACCCAAGGTGGACAGCAGTGAATCTCTTGAGGTGCAACTACAAAAAGGACCATAGTAGAGAGTCTACAATCTCGTACCGGTCGAATGATTTAACGGAGACCCTTGACTTGAGAACAATTCAAGGAAGCTGTTAAGCCCAATCATGAATTTATTGAGCTTGTAATCATCTTCCTTTTAGGCGTATTGATCTACGTTGCGGTACGACTTCTTTACAGGCGATAGTAGACAGTCTATAATCCTTGACCGGTCAAATGAACAAGCAGTAGCCCCTTTGCCGCTGCCGCTTCAAGGAGGCATGGATGCCCAATTTAGGACCTGTTGAGTTAATAATCATCCTCGTCATCGCAGTAATGATCTTCGGTGTGGGGCGGCTCCCGGAAATTGGTGGTGCCGTAGGCAAGACCATTAAGGAATTTCGCAATAACATGGGCGGTCGGGACAAGGAGGAGGAAGTCACTCTGGAAGAAGAGGGAGATGTCGAGGAACCCGCGGAAGAAAAACTAGCTTGATCCCCAAAGAGTCTCAAACCGTTCCCATTGAAGAGCATACAACGTGACACTGATTGACTTCATGCTGGTGGCCATTATTATTTTGGCCATTTCCCTGATTGCAATTGTCTTGATTCAGGCTCAGGACGCAGGTTTAGGCAGTATGTTTGGCGGCGACAACAGCATGTATCGAACTCGTCGCGGTCTGGAAAAAGTAGTTTTTAATGTCACTATCGCTCTGGCAGCGGCTTTTATGCTTCTCAGTCTTCTAACTGTTTTTTTGCAGAACCGGATTTAACTCCGCTCGCTCCCTGGTGTGCCCTAGCACACACTGTTTTCAACCTAGTCGCCGGCCTTCAAGTACCGGTAAGTTGTAGCCCCCATGGCTGCCGATTTGTCTCATCTGGAGCCTAAGCATCGTCCGTTTCCAGTCGCGGAGAGCAATCGATGGATCGTGATCCTCATGCTGGCCGGCCTGTTAGTCTTGTTTGGGGTCTATGACCGAAAGGAGGCGGAAAATTCCATCCAACGCCTGCCTGCCTTTGGGGGCGTTTTTCGGGAAGGAGTGGAAGGAACTCCCCTTTATATTAATCCTGTCATTTGCAACTACAACGAAATAGACCGTACTCTCTGTCGGCTTCTTTACCGTGGCTTGATGCGTTTCAATCAGCACGGTGAACCGGAATTGGATCTAGCAGAGTCCCTTGAAATCTCTCCGGACGGATTGACCTACACATTCGCCCTGCGACCCGACTTGCAATGGCATGATGGGAGGAGCCTTACGGCCAGAGATGCCCAATTCACTTTTGAGGTCCTCCAGGATTCAGACTTTCCAGGAGAAGCGGCTTTGTCTGCCGCGGCCAGGCTGGCCAGCGTGGAGGCAGTTGAGGAGTACACCCTTGTTTTCCGACTGGAGCAACCCTTTGCTCCTTTTCTGGACCTGACGACCATCGGTCTGCTGCCCCGGCACATCTATAGTCGGATACCGGTCGCCGAGCTATTTACACAGTCCACCACCCAAAATATTGTGGGTAACGGGCCTTTCGAGGTGGCCCACCGCGACAGCGACTCCATTCGGCTAGTTCCATTTGCCAATCGAGAGTATCGCACCCCCTACATATCGGCGCTGGAATTGCACTTCTTTCCTCATTCTGCAGACCTATATTCCGCCTTTGTAAGAGGTGAGATTGAGGGAATTAGTACCGATATCGCCCAGAACCTGGAAGTTCTCCCCAATCGGGAGGAGTTGCGCATCTTCTTTAGCGAAGAATCTGATCTAGTGCTAGTGCTCTTCAATCACCAGTCCGAATCGTTGTCCACACTGGGCGAGGTTCAGGTGCGGGAAGCTTTGGTGCAAGGAGTAAATAGGGCACAAGTGCTAGCGGGGAGCCCCCAAGGCTGGGGGGTGGTGGCCCATTCGCCGGTGCCTGTGAACAACTGGGCTCATAAGCCCGACGTGACACAGATTCGGTTTGATGCCCTGCGGGCGGTACAGCTGTTGGAGAACTCCGGTTGGCGGGACCGAGATGGCAATGGCATCCGGGACCGAGAAGGTCAGCCCTTTCGGCTTGTGTTGCATACCAGCGAGGATGAGCTTCTTTCCTCATACGGAGCTTCCATTGCTTCTTATTGGCGGGACTTGGGGATTGAAACGGAACTGGTAATGCTGCCTTTTGGTTTGTTGGTGGAAGAACACTTGCGTCCCGGGGACTTCCATGCCGCGTTGATTCGGATCTCGGACTTAGAAGGAGATCCGGACCCTTTCCGTTTCTGGCATAGTTCCCAAGAACTGAACTATGGAGGTTGGTCCAACCCCTTTGCTGACCAACTGATGACTCAGGCCCGGATTACATTGGACCAGGAAACCCGACGCCAACTCTACTACCAGTTTCAGGACATTTTTTCTGCAGACATTCCGGCCATGACTGTCAGTTACCCGGTGTATGCTTACGGCGTTCATGAACGAGTCAAGAATGTGCAGATGGGGCTATTGAATGACTCTTCAGAAAGGTTCTCATCCTTTGCCGATTGGGCCATACTTTCCGCCCGAATCGCAGCGCCAGCAGGGGTAGATACCTTTCCCAATTGAGCCCAAGTGCTGAATCTGGCTCACAACGAGTCGGCAGCCAGCCGGGAAGTTGTTTAGAATTACTGGAACATACAACTGTCAGCCAATCAGGAAAATGCAAGGTGTGTTTGCTATGAAATTTGAAAGTCTTTCGCGCTGGTCCAGCTGGAAGAGTGCATGGCTTGCCGGGACGCTACTGCTTTTAACGGTAGCCGTGGCAGGTTGTGACAGTGATAAATTCTTGATTCCGCCAGCGGACGACGAGGTCATGACCATGGTTGCCATGGGCCTCAACTGTCAGGAGGGAACTCCTTCCTTCCAAGTTGATGTGGAAAGTGCGAGGATACGCACCGGACCCAGCACGGACTATCCGGCGTACGGCCTAGTTCACTTGGGTGAAATCTTCGAAATTTCCGACGTGTCAGAAGACTTTACCTGGGTGGCCTTTGAGCTTGAAGAAGATAAGACCGCCTGGGTCTATGCCGATTTAACTCTCCTTTTCTGCCAATAGAGGTGTCGGTAGGACCGCTATCTCCGTAGCATTGGCTACTGTACTAGCGGCAAGTCTCAGTTGGCGCCTGCGTTTGCACAAAATCAAATACAAAATAAGCCGGGACCGGCCGGTCCCGGCTGTTGTACGCGGAGTGCAATTCTTGGTCGTTCGGCTGGCTACTCCAGATCGGCCACACTGAATACCACGTGAAAGGGGCGACAGTAGATTACGACGGATTTTATGGGTGTGAGATCTAGTTCAGTGGGGATCTCGTAATTTTGATTCCCCATGTTCCCCTTTAGTCGGCCTAGGTCGACGTAATCACCAACGTCGGCGAAGGTTTCCATTGCCGTACCGGTGGTCAGGATCACATGCAGCTCAGGACCGTTGGTGGAACTGAAGTCTTCGAGCCGCACGACACGTTTCCCATCTGGAAGTTCATAGATCGTAGCGGTACCGCTGGCCCCGTGGACGGGATCGATCTGACCGAATTCCCCTTTGCCAAGCACAGAAGTCTCAGTTTCCATTCCGGTCATGGGTTCTTCCATGACTTCAGCATCGGGTTCCATGGCTGCCAGTGCGGTTTCCTTGACCATCTCTGAATCCATCTCATCATTTTCTGCCATATCCATTAAGGTGGCTTTCACTTCTTCAGGCATATCCATGTAGGTTTCTTGCTGGTCTTCCGTCATGTCGTCGAATGGGAAAGCCTCATCTACAGTTGTAGTCTGAAAAAAGACCCACGGCTTGGTTACTGTGGCTATTACTACCAAAACTGGGATAAGTATGACGATTAGGAATTTACGGTTCATAAGGCAAGGTGTTCCTATCTGGTAGTGAAATCGATTTCCAAAGGACGCGGCTAGCTTGCTAAGACATTATAGGAGGCCTACAGCCCCCCTTTTCTGTAAATTGCCAGATCTATGAGAAGAGGCGGAATTCGGAGCATGATCCGAATCAAGGGGTAATCGCCATAGTGATGGCCCATACCTTGACAGAGCTAAAGCAGACCATTAGGATTCGGTTCCCGTTGTGTGCCGCAGTGGCGAAATCGGAAGACGCGCTACATTCAGGATGTAGTGAGCTAACGCTCATGGGGGTTCAAGTCCCTCCTGCGGCATCGGGTGCTCCTCAAATTGAAAAACTTCCGCTTAGAATGCGGTAGTTTGTGTACTGAAGGGGTCTAAGCACTGAGAATTCTGTAGGTCAAATCAGGCATAGACGGCTTTGCTAACTTTGGGTCAGTGGAATGTGCCAGTGGTCAAATTGTCAGCTCTACCAAACTTTGCAAGACGACCGGTTTCACAGACTGTGGCTAAAGCATGACGAATTCGGTTTACACTTCTCAACCCCGGTCTCGCCGCAATCAGGTTATGAACCAGATTTTTGTCACTATTCTGGTAGCTCTGCTTCTGTATTTCGTTTATTCCTACGTCCAACTGGTGCTGCAACACACGGCACTGAGAGAAGAGATCGCGCAGACCACCTCTGATTTGCAGGTTGTGAAGGAATTGGGCTTGCGTCTAGAAAGACAGCTGCAGTACGTTCGCACTGATGCTTATAAGGAAACAGTTGCTCGCGAGCAACTGGGAATGGCCCGTGAAGGTGATAATGTAGTGGCAATTATTTCTGATGGATCTCTATTGAATGAACCGGGATTCCTGCGCCCAGTTGTAGTCCCTGTTGATATCCGGTCCTTGCCCATCTGGCAACAGTGGCTCACTCTGTTCAACCTTGAGCCTGATCTCGAACTGAATTCGACCCGACCTTGAGTGGACAGTTAATCAGACCCCATTTTGGGGCATAAAAGGGAACTTTAAACTCCCCAAGTATCCCCGCCCTTGATGTATAATTGCCTTCACCATCAACGGCGCGGGGTGGAGCAGCGGTAGCTCGTCGGGCTCATAACCCGAAGGTCGTAGGTTCGATTCCTACCCCCGCTACCTCATAACGCTGCCGGCCTTCCAGTCGGCAGCATTGTTATTACGGCGATGTAGCTCAGGAGGCCAGAGCGAGGGCTTCATAATCCCTAGGTCGGTGGTTCAAGTCCACCCATCGCCACAATCGAAATTGAACTGCCAACTGTGCCGGCCATCTGCTGGATGTGAAGGCAGCCGTTCGGATTGTTCCTTGCGCGCCTGCTCCGCGTAAAGAGGAATATATGCCACTCGGTCAGCCCTCAACGCAAAGGGGGCTCTGTTAAGTGGTTATTGCTTGGCAAGGCATCTGGATCGCCCCTTTCATGGGGAACGTTTCAATAGACAATCCTCGCTTACACGGAGAGGCCGACTTGCCCTTAACCCATAAGATTCTTACCTTGCCATAATTGCCGGCCTGTAATCTCCAGCCAAGACTTCAAGCGAATTAAGTGTCCGGGCTCTTGTCCAAGAAGAAATTCAGGGGTAGAAAGATATGGGTACAAAGCGGTGTTGAATGTTGTGCGAAGTGGGATTCGTCCTTGCCTTTTCTGCGGACCTAGGGGGCATTTGAGTTGAGGCGGAAGCCATGGCCAGGGGCAGACTTTGAATGGCAGCCTGTAGTCAATATTTTCTGGAGAGGACTACCGGATTCCGCAGTGGTCTCGCAAATATTCCCAATTCAGGTCATACCCCAGTCCGGGTAAGGAAGGCACAACTACAAAACCTTCGGAATCTAGGGGATCACATATCGAATTCAGGTAGGGCGGCGGTGTTTCGTAGTCCAGCCCCGGGGCCAGCAACCCCCGTTCGTAATATTCGCAGGTATCTTCACTGCTCGCCCCTAACATAGTCAGGTTGGCGTGCCCGCTCATATGTACTTCGCAACGGACCCCAAAGGCCTCGCAAACGGAAATCATCTTTTTCACTCCAGTTACCCCGCCGCGAAGCACATCAATTCGGCTCATATCAGAAGCTCCACGCCTGATCCAGTCTGCTCGGGTATAAATGGAACCTGCGGCGATTTCAGGAGACAAGACAGGGATGGAGAGTTCCCTAGTCAGCTTTTCATAGGCGCCAACCAGATATTCATTCATTGGGTGCTCAAACCAGTAATAGTCTAGTTCCTCCAATACGCGCCCTACCTTCAAAGATTCCTCGTACGTGCGATATGTCCCCCAGGGATCAAAACTGAGGACCATATCGGGACCTACTGCATCTCTGACTTGCCGGCAAGCTTCGATGTCCCAGTCGGTGTGAGAAGGTCGGCCCGGATCTGGTCGGCCGGTGGCTGGGTCCCAGAAATAGTAAGGGTGAATCTTGTAGTGGGTGTAACCCTGAGCCTGACATTCTTTCGCATGAGCAGCATATACATCCGGCGTGCCCAGATTGGGATACGTACTGCCGTAGGCTTTTACTTTGCTGCGAGCACCACCCAGCAGCTTGTGAACAGGCACTTCGAAATAGCGTGCCTGTAAATCCCAAAGGGTGCAGTCCACGACGCTCAGGATGTGTTCCGGGATGTTGGCTACCCACAGCCAGTGCCAAATGGCTTCTCGATCAAAGGGGTCCACATCTAGCAAAATGTCCCGAATACGACCATGCAGCATTTCCACATCGTCCTGCCGCAGTCCGTGCCTGTCACCATGTCCTTGCCCACCCAGAAAGTATCCCGCTACGCCGTTGTCCGCCGTAATCCGCGTGATGGTCTGGGTAACCACGGCATCAGCTTGCAGCTGGGCGTTCTGGAAGTGTGGCTCCTGAACTTGAAATGAAAATACAGTGAGGTCACGGATAACCATTGAACACCTTCTACTTCTGTGTATTGGGGAGACAATTTGGCAGCTGCCTCCAATATACAGACTGTAGGCAGCTAGAGCCAAGTCGGGCACGGCACTAGAGTCTACGGATTGCCCTGCATTTTGGCCAAGCGCGTAAGCGTTCTTGTCGGTTTAGCTCATAACCCGATTTGGCAACACCGCCTGCATGTATGAAACTGGCAGGAAACTTAGAGGCAGAATCGGGGTTACGCCTATGCCCAACCCCGTGGGCTTTGAGAAGGCTTGTAAGTTTGGGGTTGAAAACCTCCCAGCTCCAGGAGTAACAAATGCATGACGGTTATAACGAAAATGAATTGCAGCACTATCTTGAGTACGGCTATGTCGTAATCGAAAATGCCATGGAGCATGTTGGCCTTTCGAATGCCACCGCCTCATATGAAAAGGTGCAGAACTTGACGGAACTTGCCTGGAAGGAAATGGTGGCCAGCGGAGACATCAAGGGGGGATACGGGCACGGACCCAATGCCCACACCATGAACAACATTCACGAATACGATGACCTGTGGCTGGAACTAGCCATGAATCCCCTCATAGTGCCCCTCTTGAAGCGCATTGTTGGCATTGATGTGCAAGTGATGGAAATGGTCTGTCATTGCCATCATGCCGGCACTGCAGCCCATACTTCTTGGCACCGAGACTGGCCGGCTTGGACACATCCGGAACATACTCTTAAGGCCAAAGCCTTCTATTTTCTTGATGACCAGACAGAGGACATGGGTTGTTTTGCGTTGGTGCCGGGCACCCACAGACTACCTGATGGTCCCCCGCGTGAGAAATATCGCGATGAATTTCTGGAGGACATGCCCAACCTGAAGAAGATAGTAGCGCCTGCAGGCAGCGTGATAATTTGGGGCTAACGTGCTCTGCTGGCATTCAGGACTGGCCAATACCAGTCAACGCGACCGCCGTATAGTCATTTATGGGTACCAGCCTTTTTGGGTCAAGAAATGGGGCCACGAGCCTCCTCCCGCGAATGTAATTGAGTGGGCCGACACTCCGCACAAGAGACAATTCACGGGAATTCACGCTGTAGAAGGCCGAGCTTCTTGGGATCGCAAGGACGTGCCCTACCTACCAGAGCATTTGGAGCTAGTCCAGCAAGAGAAATTCTAGGCCCTACTGCAACCCAACTCACTTTCGGAATACTTCAATGCACAATTATCAACCAGCCACAAGCCGCTATTCCCTAATGACATATCAGCGATGCGGCTCTGGCGGCCTACAGTTGCCCGCCATTTCACTTGGACTTTGGAATAATTTCAGCCACAACCACAGTTTCGACAATGCGCGAGCGCTTGCCCGCGCCGCTTTTGACTTGGGTATTACCCACTTCGATCTAGCCAACAACTATGGCCCACCTCCGGGTTCTGCTGAAGAGACCATGGGCCGAATTATGGCAGCTGATCTAAGGCCCTACAGGGATGAGTTGATCATCTCCACCAAGGCCGGATATGCAATGTGGGACGGGCCTTACGGAGACAACGGCTCGCGCAAATATCTGCTAGCCAGCCTGGATCAGAGCCTGCAGCGGCTGGGCCTGGATTATGTGGATATCTTTTACAGCCACCGCATGGATCTAGAAACTCCCCTGGAAGAGACTATGGGTGCACTCAATACAGCAGTGCGCAGCGGCCGGGCTCTATACGCCGGCATCTCCAATTACGATGCTGAGCACACACGGCTTGCAGTGCAGATCCTGTCTGGCCTGGGTACGCCCTGCCTCATCCATCAACCGGCCTACAACATGTTGCGACGAGACGTGGAAGATGGAGTCCTGACAGTACTTGAAGATACCGGAATCGGATGCATTGCTTTTTCTCCACTCTTCCAGGGCATCCTTACAGACAAGTATCTACAAGGCATCCCAGAGCAGTCGCGTGCGGCGGACCCTCATGGCACTCTGACCAGCGGTCGCATCACGCCCGAACTGTTGAGCAAGATTCAGAAATTGAATGAGATTGCCCGGGGACGCGGCCAGTCGTTGGCCCAGATGGCCCTGGCGTGGGTCCTCCGTCAGCCAGTCATATGCTCAGCTTTGATCGGAGCCAGCCGACCTGCTCAACTGGCAGAGAATGTCAAAGCTCTGGACAATCTCAGTTTTTCTGAAGTTGAACTGCAGAGCATAGATGCTGCATTGCAAGAAAGTTGAGTTCATCTTTTAGCCTGTTGCCCGGAATGGCTTTCGACGCTCTGCCGGGAGCTAACCAGGGGGGGGCTTCTCCGTTTGCCGGCAGACTTTAGCAGCTAGGGGCCCCCTGCTATCCCTTAATACCAGTCAGGGCTAGACCTCGCACGAAATACTGCTGAAAGGAGAGAAAAAGAATAACCGAGGGCAGGGTGGCTATGGTCGTACCCGCCATGAGTGCTCCCCAATTGATGTTCGTCTGCGTTCGAAACAGAGCCAACCCTAGTTGAACAGTCCGCATACGGTCACTCTGGATTATGACCAAAGGCCACAGGAAATCATTCCAGGCGGTCTGAAAGCTGAACAAGGCCACTACGGCCAATACAGGTTTGCACAGGGGCAGCATGATGCGCCAAAAGACTCCGAATTCGCGGCTGCCGTCAATTCGAGCCGCATCTTCCAGTTCTTTGGGCAAAGTAAGGAAAAACTGGCGTAGAAGGAAAACATAGAAGCCACTTCCTACCAGAGGGAAAATGAGTCCTTCGAAACTATCCAGCCATCCGGTTCCATGTTGACCCAGCCAATTATTGCCACCCGCAAGTGGAATTCCCCGTACGATTAGGAATGTGGGAATTAAGGCAATCAGGCCTGGCAGCATCATGACGGACAGAACCAGCATAAAGAACACGTCCCTCAATCGCCACTGCAAACGTGCGAAGGCATACCCAGCCAGAGAAGTGACAAAGAGGTTTAGCACAGTGATCGAACCTGAGACAACCATACTGTTTATCAGGAATCGATCGAACTGACCTCGCGTCCAAGCCCGAACAAAATTCTCACCTGTGTATCGCAACGTGAATATCGCCGGCGGAATCTGAAACATGTCTGCCTGGGGTTTGAGAGAGGTGAGAAACATCCACAGGAATGGGATTAGCATTGACATCGCTACCAAAGACAGGACAAGGTATTGCATCAGTTGCAACAACGTAGAGACCTGCAGCCATCTTCCTGTTAAAGGCGAAAAAACAGCGGATGCCTTCATGCTCGTACCAGGAACGCGACTGTGTCCGCTGGACTAGACATCGAAGCCTCTGGTCATAAGTCGCAAGTTAGCGATAGACAGACCGAGCAACAACAGAAACAGAATCCAGGACTGTGCCGCGGCATAGCCCATGTTGAAGTAACGGAATCCATTTGTGTAGATCTGGTGCACTATCGTGGTAGTTGCAAAAGCCGGGCCACCGGATGTCATGGTGTAAATGGGGCCGAAGATCTGAAAAGAACCAATGATGCTAGTTACCAACACATACAGCGTTACAGGTTTGAGCAAAGGCAAAGTGATCCGCCAGAAAGATTGCCATGCCGTTGCTCCATCCACCTCGGCTGCCTCATAGAGTTGCTCCGAGATACCTTGCAATCCGGCAAGATAAATCAGCATGGTACCCCCTACTCCACCCCAAACACTCATGGCAATGATGGAAGGCATCGCCTGTTTGGTGCTTTGCAACCAAGGCTGCGAAGGCAGACCTACCAAGTTTAGCAACATGTTGAGTAAGCCCAAATGTGGATCGAAAAGCCAAAGCCAGACCATTGAAAGGGCGATTGATGAGGTCACAAGGGGCAGATAAAATACTACGCGGTAGAAATGACGCAAGCGCAGGCGGGCGCTGTTTAAGGTGATAGCCAAAGTTAGGCCGCCGATCAACAATAAAGGAATGTTGCCAATCGTAAAATAGGCGGAATTGAATAGAGAGCGCCAGAAAAGCCAATCGTCCATGAGACGCAGGTAGTTGTCTCCACCCACCCAGCGCGTAGTGCTGACGACGCTGTAGTTCGTAAGACTAAAGAAAAGTGAAGATAGTGAGGGAATGATCCAGAAGATAGTCAACAAGATCATTAGCGGCGTTATAAACAAAAAGGCCGCTTTTTCCTGTTGTGTCAGTCTGAGCCTTCCGGGCTCCGCTGGTTTCGCCAATTTATTGCGGCCGTTAACGCCGGGAGTTTAGGCTGCGAGGATCGCTGCTGGAAACGCTGAAACTGACTTCACAGCCCTTCGGCACCAGACTGGCGTGCGATTGGTTTTCCGCTGCAAAGCCTAATATCAGGAAGTCACCCGGAGAGATACCTCTGGAACAGAGCGGGAACCTCCGTTCGGATACCTCTCCGGCAAAAATGTCAACATTGCATATCGCACCCACATCTGTTCGAGCAGTTAGACGACCGCTACCAAGGAGGCTGGTCGCCGAAAGAAATGGCACTTTGGCCAGTCTGTCTTGGGTGCAACCAAAGCTGTTGGAAACGCTAGACGCCCAGCGCGTCATCCAGTTCCTTTTGGGTAAGTTCCTGGGCCTCCGTCAAGGCTTCCAGCGGCGTCTGCAATCCCCTGACCACGCTGTCTCGCGCATTGTTCAAACTCTGATTCCAGAAACTACGGGCGGGCATTTTGGGTTCATAACGACCGTAACCCAATGCATCGTTGTAAATCTTCCACCTAGCCCTATTAACCTCGTCGTCTGGCAACGCATCGGGGAAAATATCCGTCTGATCTTTGCGGGAGACCATATCCGCGGCATATGGTACCCACTGGGCTATGCCATCAATCGCCATGAATGTACAGAACTCAAAGGCCGCGTCAGGATTAGGACTGCCCAAAGGCAACACACAGGCAGATCCCTGATTAATCGTGGAATTGCTGGCCCCCTCCCGGTACGGCAAAGGCCAGACTGTGTAGTCCAAATCAGGGGCATATTCCTGTTTGGCAGACATGGACCAACTGCCTTTGAAGGTCACTCCAAAACGATTCTGTAAGAAAGGATCATCGGCGGTATCCCCTCCTCCCAAACCTTGGCGGAAGCGTTCTATGACTTCCCCATCATATTTCTGCGCATATTGCTGAATCCACTCGAAGGCTGCCACATTTTCTTCGTCCGTAGCAGTGATTTTTCGATTTTCCTCGTCGTACCAGCGTCCGCCGGCCAACCACCCCAATATGTCAACGCGCGATACCCAAGGAAAGAACCCGATTCGTTCATAGCCATTGGCGGCATCGCCTACTGTAATGGCTTCGGCCCAAACGTCCAGCTCCGACCAGGTCACAGGCGGATTTGCAGGATCCAGACCCGCTTCTTCAGCGGCCCCCGTGTTCAGCCAGGCTGCATAAGTACCAGACTCAAAAGGCAGGGCATAGGTTGTGCCGTCCCAGACTACCTCTGTCAGGGCCACGTCGAACCAGTCGTCCAGATTCACCCGTTCCGAAGCTGCGATCTGGTCATCCAATGCCAGAACTCCACCGCGCACCGCGAATTCGATGGTAGTACCCCGACCAATGATAGTGAAATCAGGGGCTTCCCCCGCCGGTATGGCAGTCAAGAGCTTTGTATTCAATTCGCCCCAAGGGACAATCAGCATCTCGACTTGGATAGCCTCTTGGCTCTCATTGAAACTGTCGACTATCTGTCCTTGGAATTCGCCCCAGCGATCCGCCCAGAAAGTCCAGTAGGCAATCTGTTGAGGGTCTGCCATCCCACTCCCATCTTCATCACCCGTGGGAACAGCTGGCGTGGCACAAGCAGCAAGAACTAAACCTCCCGTGGCCAAACCCATGGTCCGCAAAAATACTCGCCTAGAAATTCGCTCAAACATGTTTGTGCTCCAATGCTGTCCTACCGTCACCTACGAACGAATTGTGACCCCTAAAGGAATCTTCCCGCGACAGCGACGGTCTTTTCAGCGGAAACTTACTCAATTGTCACGAAGCATTAATAATGTTATAGCCATTTATTGGGGAAGTGTCAAACCGGTAATTTGTGTAATACGTAGGTTTATGAAGAAATCGATAACTTTCAGCGGGCAACAAATGGATTCGAAAAAACTGTTCTGCCAATGAAAATGCAGAAATATTTTCTTTGGGGTTTTTGTAAATTTCCGTACGGTCGCGGAATCGAATGCAGTCGCTCTCAGTGACTTATGAACGACTTTTCTTTGTATCTCTAGAGGTCGACGCGATTTGCACAATAAGGAAAGACTCTCCTGGCCCAAGCAATGCAAAGGAAGCAGAATAAAGCTTCGAGCTGGCGGTACTCACCCCTTCATGCCGGTTAAGGTAATGCCTTCGATGAATTGTTTCTGAGCAAAAAAGAAAATTACAACCATGGGCAGAGTAACGAGAGTCGAGGCTGCCATCATGAGATCCCACTGCGTACGGTACTGCCCGCGAAATGCGGCCAATCCTACAGACAATGTGTATTTCTCCCCATCCGTAAGGTAAATCAGTGGTCCTAGGAAGTCGTTCCAGACGAACAGAAAGGTAAACAACGCGACCGTGACCAAAGCAGACTTGGATAGAGGCAGAATAATGCGAGCATAGATCTGCAGTTCAGATGCCCCATCAATTTTGGCTGCATTCGACAGGTCGGCCGGAATAGTCATGAAAAATTGCCGCAGAAGGAAAATGAAGAAGGCCTGACCCAGAAAATCCGGCACTATCAAGGGCTTGAAACTGTTGATCCACCCGATGGCGCTGAAGATAAGGTATCGCGGTATCAGCGTTACGGGATAGGGAATCATCATGACTGCCAGCGTTACGATGAACCAGAAGTCCCGCCCCCACCACCGTAGCCGAGCAAATGAGTATGCCACCAGCGAACAGGACAGCAAGATGCCCGTGGTGGACATCAGGGCGTAATACAAACTGTTGCGGGTAAACTGGAGGTAGTGAAACGACGGGTTATTCCACGCCCGCAGATAATTCCCCCACATGATGGGCTTAGGCAGCCAAATCAATGGATAGACGAAGATCTGTTCCTTGGGCTTTAGAGAGGTGCTGATCATCCATAAGAGGGGCAACAAGAATGTGCCTGCGGCCACCAGCAGGAGCGCGAGTACGACTATACCCAGGACCAAGTTGTGAGTACGCAAACTCATCGAGTTTGCAAAGGTTTCAGGTTGCCGCACGTTCGTACTCGTAATATACCCAGTGTCGGGAAGTCACCATCACCAAAGCAGTCAGGGCCAGAATTATGAAAAACAATACCAAGGCGAGAGCAGAGGCATACCCCATATTGAAATATTTGAAAGCCTGGTTCCACAAGTAATACACATAGAACAGCGTTGACCACACAGGTCCCCCTTCGGAGATGATGTAGACCTGAGTGAATATCTGGAATGCACCAATAACGCCCACAATCAGATTGAAGAAAATCGTTGGTGAGAGCATGGGGATAGTAATTGAACTGAATTGCCGGCCAATGCCAGCACCGTCTATTTCGGCTGCTTCATATAGGTGGGCTGGAATGGACTGCAACCCCGCCAGGAAAATGATGGTCGTGGGACCAATGCTCCATAGGCTCATGAGAATGAATGCCGGCTTAGACCAGTTGGGGCTGGTCAGCCAAGGAGGTCTGTAAAGCCCTAGGCGGCCCAACAAATCGTTGATTAACCCATATTCAGGATTCAGCAGCCAGGCCCATACAACTGAAGCCGCGACGACAGGCACGATGGAAGGCAGGAAAAAGACCGAACGAAAGAACCAGGATAGGACCACGGGCTGGTTCAGTAATAGAGCCAGCCAGAGGGCTAGGATAAGGGAAAGAGGAACGGAAAAAGCGGCGTAGAAGGCCGTATTGAAAAGAGCCTTGAGAAACAGGCTGTCTGCAGCCATATCAACATAGTTTTCAAAGCCTACAAATCGCGCCGGCTGGATCACGGTGTATTTGGTGAAGCTGTAATACACCGCGGACCCAACCGGATAGGTAGTCAACAACAACAAACTTGCTAACCAAGGAGAAGCGAAAGCGTAACCCTTGAGAGTTTCCCGCAAGCCTTGGCGAGACGGCAACCGCGCTCCAAAGAAGGATTTCATGTGTATCCCAAGTTGCTATGCGTTAGGCATGAGATCCATTGGTAGACGAAGGCTTAGGAGCCAAGAAAATGTTGGGAGTTGGCTGCGTACAAAATAACTCCCTATGCGTCTAGGGCTTCGATGATCTTCTGCTGCACTTCTGCGGCGGCGGCATCCAATGCAGCCTGCATACCCATTTCATCTCGGAGGGCCGCTTGTACGTATTGGCCTATTAATTCCAAGGTGGGGAAGTCCACGGCTTGTGGCGTGGTAGTGCCCCAGCCCTTTTCCGGAATCGCCTGGAATTCCTGTAACAGAGGATCCTGCATGTATTCGGCATTCTGGGCAATGGATTGGCGCGGCGGAGACTGGTTGGCCGGACCCAGCATGCCTGTCATCACTTCGACTGAAATCATGTGCGTCATCAGATCCCAAGCCCCGTCCGCATCTTGCGTATTGATACCAATTGCATAAACGTTGGGTACAGCATACTGCAGACGTTTGACTTTCATCAATGGCCTACCAACACCTAGCAAATGCAGGTTGTCTGGTTGATTCTGTTTCCAATTGCCGATTTCCCAAGCTCCTGTATTGTGCATGGAAGCCACACCTGCTCCCAAGGGAGAGAGGCTGGGATTCTGGCTGGACATGCCAGTAATGGGGGTTATTTTGTGCGTGTGAATTAGGTCGAACATGAACTGTAAGGCTTCAAGGCCTTCTGGGCCGTTGAACGACACATCTTCCGGGTTCCAACTACCCCATGGAATAACTACGCCTGAACCGTTCTGGACCAGCAAATACCAATACTCGAAAAAGGCACCGCCCGGATTGGCAGCATTGAGCAGATAACCGGCGCGGGTGAAATTGCCCTGATCATCGGTTTGGACCAACTGGGTGCCGAATTCCACCAGATCGTCCCAGGTGTCAGGCGGCACCTCTGGGTCGAGGCCAGCTTCTTCGAATTGATCCTTCCGATAACACAGAGTGCGAATGTCAAGAATATAAGGCAACGCCATCAATTGTCCGTTGTAGCGGGAGAGTTCCACCATCTCTCCATAGAAATCGACAATTTCCTCTTGATATTGATTGGCAACATAGTCCTCCACGGACAAGAACTGGCCCCTTTTAGCGTAAGGTCCAACCCAGTCACTCCCTGTTTCCACTATGTCTACGGGAATATTTCCAGCAAAGCTGGTCAGGAGTTTCTCACCCAGTTGGCCCCACGTGCTCATGTCAACTGTGACCGTTGCATTCCCGTGAGCAGTTTCGAAACTGGGAATGGCAGTCCCTGTAAAGTAGTCCGCTACTGGATCCGACATCGCTAATTTGATGAAGCGCAATTCAAGCGGTTCTTCTGCTGGAGCAGCTGCCGGGGGCGCGACACAGCCAGCCAGAGCCGCGAGGGCGCTGCCTCCTACCAAAGCGGTGGCCCCCCGCAGGAAACTGCGCCGTGACAAATTCCCGCCCAATAATGCATCCGTTCTGAATCTCGAATTCAATGATCTCATCTCAGCCTTCCGTACTTATTGGTCTATGGATAAAGAGAGTCTCGTGAAGTTCTGCAACAAACTTTCACACGAGAAGCATATTCAGACTATCACAGAGCTTGAAATGCGAAAACCACCTTTTTTGGTTCCAACCAACCAAGCAAAAAAGATATTCGCTTAGCTGGTATCCCGAATGAATTGCAGTATCGGGCCCCTACCGTCGTGAGGTGGGCAGCGAAAGGCGGAATTCCTGTCTTCCCTAGGGTCTAGCCTCTATGGTGGCCGGAAAGTACTGGTTGCCCGGGACGCCTCAAACTACCCAAGGGCGGTCGAATCCGTCTTCCGCGGCGAGAAAATGGGCACAGCTCTCAATGTATCAAGCGAAAGTGGTTCTACTTATATCAATTTCTTCCGCAGGAAACTTTTTGTCTTCAGGACAATAGGGGAACGCCAAAGATGGTGCAGTAACCACTTGAATTGACATCCTCTTTTTGAATACCAAGGCTGTTTTCGGTTGAAACAAAGAGGAAGCCTGATTGAAATAGCTAGAGAGTGTAGAAGCCCGGCGAGCAAACTGATTCGAAATTTCCAAAGCTTTTGTTGCTACATGCTTTTCTGGGACGAATTCCTTGGGGGGACACTATCAGCCAGACTCCAGAGTGGCTACCTGAAGAGGCCTGCAGAATTGCTCCCTGGACAGACAATAGTACACAGGAAGACAAGGGATTCATGTCGAGCAATGGGAGGCTGTCTATTGGTTCAGATCAGCTACATGTCCATTCCTCTCCAGATTTCCGTTATTGTGACTGGCTGAACAAAGTAATTTGATACTGTATTCTGTTGACGGCGGGTTACCGCTGTGCATTACTTGGGCTTGCCCCAAGATACATAGAGGGTCGGTGCCTCTCTAACGCCAAATGCAAGAGAATTAAAAAGAAGCCCGGGTCGGCCGAGCTCTTTAACCCGTGTCATTCCCCGAAAGACCGTTAAACTGGAGGTTAAACAATCACATCAGTTTGGGTCCAATTCCCATCGATCTGCCGCCACATACTGCCCGTGGGATTAGCGTCGCGCAGTTCCACGGGCAGCCGGTGTGGGCGTACTTCGTCATAGCATTGTAAAGCCGCGAATCGGGTTAGGGAGGCCGGAATACCCACTGCAGTGAAGCCGGGGTGACCCGTCGCCGGAAAAGGTCCGCCGTGATTCATCGTCGGGACCACAGCCACACCGGTTGGCATCTTGTCATTCAGGAGGCGGCCCACCATAGTTCGCAACTCCGGTGCAACTAGGTTATAGACTTCGTCATCGACATCCCCAGAATGGCTGTACAAACACCCAGTAAGGTTTCCATCTAGGGAGCGAGCAATATCTACCATTTGAGCGGTGTTTTTGGCCTTTACTAGGAGGCTAACGGTGCCAAAAGCCTCAGTTTGGAGGGCTGCCGATTCGGTGAGGAACTGGTCTCCCGATACCGCCAGCAACGTATTCGCGTAGGCATAGCCTGGTCCTTCAGCAACCATTCCGCCTACAAGAACCTCGGCCCCATGTACCTGAAGAGTCTCAATTGCTTCTGTCAGGTCCCCCGGCCCGCTGGGACTCAATAGTGTCTGAGGAGCACCAGCTTCAAAGAGACTACGCACTTCGGATATGAAGTCCCTGCCCGCTGCGTCGTCAACTAACGCGATCAGGCCGGGGTTTGTACAGAACTGGCCTGCCCCCATGGCACAAGAAGCGAAGAACTCTGAGGCCAGTTGCGCGCCCCTTTCTCGCAAGACCCCTGGTAATAGGAAAACAGGGTTGACACTGGACATCTCTAGATAGATTGGCTTGCCAGCCGCGTCAGCGGCAGCCTTAAGGGACAAACCTGCGCTCTTGCTGCCAGTAAACCCAGTCGCGGCAATGTCTGGATGAGAAACCAGCATGGCTCCTACATCGCGGGGCGTCCGATACAGCAGCTGCACCATATTCAACGGCAGATTAAGTTCAGTAAGGGTTTCTATTGCCAGCTGGGCAAGTAGTAGCGTGGTGCCAGGATGACCGGTGTTTGCTTTGGCAATGACCGGATGGCCTGCCGCGATTGCAGCTGCAAAATCACCCCCCGCCGCTGAATTGAAGGCAAAGGGGAAATTGTTAGGTCCAAAAACCACTACAGCGCCTTCCAAGGGACTGAGGATAGATCGGATATTACTCTTGGAATCTATGGTGGCTCGCCGCCAAGAACCGTCTCTGGCCGCCGCGGCTGCCTGCCGTATCTGATCCGCAGTTCGGGGCAATTCGATGGAGTTTAGGCGCGGCTCCGTGGGCAACCCAGTTTCCTGATGGGCCATGTCTACCAAGGCCTCAGCGGTGGCTTCAATGCGATCTGCGTAGGTCTCCAGAAAGTCGGCTCTCTGTCCTGCTGAGATGTCCCGCATGGCTACAGAAGTCTGTTTGCCTGCAGCTATGGCATCCAGTACATCGTCCCGGCTTGAAACTGGGTATATGGCGGCCAGCGGCTGCTTTTGAGAGGGGTCTTCGGTGCGCAGTACACCCGCCGGCCCTTGACTCGTACGCCATTCGCCGGCAATAAAGACTGGTTGCAAAGCCATGGTCAAAAACCTCATTGGAGAAATGGGACAAGCAGGTGGGCAGATTCGATATCTGCCGTAACTATGTTGTGTAAAACCAGCAACCACCTACGGCTCAAGGTGTGCTGATGCGGGTCAGATGCGTTTGAGCATTCGAAATAGGGTCCTCACAAGACCTAATACTTCTATACCCAGGGAGACCATGTCGCCCGTACCCATCGGAGTGGCTTCTGTTCCTTGCTGTTCTTCCTCCTGCTTCATCTGACTGGCATACCATGCCAGGACTGCACCCAGAATTGCCCCCAGAACGATTCCAAAGGCCAACTGCTTCAGCCCATTTGATTTGGAACCCGGAGATTGTGATTGAGCTACCATAGTTCACAATTCAGACAAAAGGTCAGGATACAAGCGAACGGCCAGTGCTTTTTATTTGTACGGCCTTCTGTTCAGCCCAGACCACAGGTTGCACCACTTTCTCGCTGGCTTTGGCCACGGCCTGGACTGCACTAGCCGAATATTCACTGCCCCTTTCCAAGCCGACTTCCAATAGTCCATTAAAGCGACCTATGAGTCTCTGGGTATAGTAGATGCAAACCACCAACAACCCGCAAGTCAATAGCAAGTTTATAGCGATGACAATCAGAGCGATCATGCTGACCGTAGCCAGAAATGCTTGCAAAAGAACCTCCCCTAAGTTGGTCATAGGCCGCCATTGTAACAAAGGATCTCGGCACTTATTGCGCCGCGACCTGACTACTCATTGTCGGTTCCGGTGCCCGGTGGTTCTCTGTCACCGTGAAGGAGAGTTTGTAGTTACTCTCGTCATCGGGGTCATGGTCGATCCGGATGTTGTCGCCAGTTTTGAAAGTGCCCAACAGCAGCCCCTTGCTTAATTCGTTTCCGATAGCTCTTTGGAGCACCCTGCGCAGGGGCCGAGCCCCATAAGCAGGGTCGTAACCAATGCTGGCCAAGTGTGCCGTCGCTGCCTCTGTCAGTTCAGCGGTTAGGCCAATCTCCCTCAGGCGCATGTATAAGTCGCCCACCAGGATGCCCACGATCTGTTGGATGTTTTCCTTAGAAAGACTACGGAAGATGATGGTTTCATCTATGCGATTCAAGAACTCCGGCTGAAACAGCCGCTTGAGCTGGACACTGTATTCACCTTCTACCCGGTCCTCATTCAAGACCGGCGTGGCAAAGCCCACTTTGCCGCGGCTGACCACGTCTGCACCCACATTGCTGGTCATGATCACAATAGTGTTGCGAAAGTCAACGTTGCGTCCCTGACCATCCGTCAAATGGCCATCATCCATGATTTGCAACAGACTGTTCCAGATATCCGGGTGGGCCTTCTCAATTTCATCAAATAAGATGGCCCGGTAAGGCCGTCTCCGCACCTGCTCGGTAAGGTGACCCCCTCGGTCGTAACCCACATATCCTGGCGGGGCGCCGAACAGCCGGCTTATGGCGTGGGCTTCCCGATATTCACTCATATCAATACGAATGAGGGCTTCTTCATCGTCAAAGAGCTGCATTGCTACCTCTCGGGCAAGTTCGGATTTGCCCACTCCGGTAGGTCCAAGAAAGAGGAAGACCCCAATCGGCCGCCGCGGGTCTTTGAGACCGCTGTGAGCGCGTCGTAGGGCATCACTGACCGCGGTCACAGCTTCATTTTGTCCCACAATTCGTTTTTGGATTTCCTGCTCCAAATGCAGTAGTTTCTCGGATTCGGACTCGAGCAGAGCTTGGACGGGAATCCCGGTCCACGCCTGTACCACTTGGGCAATATCATCCTTATCGACGATCTCGTCCAGTTCCGCCTCCTGCCGCCAGGCTTCGTGTTCGCTTTCGTATTCGCTCTCCAGCCGCACTCGGTCCATTTTGTACTGGGCAGCTTCTTCGTAATTCCGTTGGCTCCAAGCAGTTTCCTCGGCCCGCAACAGCCGATCTATCTCTTGTTTCTTGGTTTTCAATTCTGCAGGTAGAAGATGCAAAGCCACTCGCAACTTGGCGGCAGCCTCATCTATTAGGTCTATGGCCTTGTCAGGTAACAGCCGATCTTGGATATAGCGCTGGCTCAATGTCACAGCAGCTTCAAGAGACGCATCGGTATAAGTTACCCCGTGATGCTCCGCGTACCGTTCCCTTACTCCTTCCAGGATGGCGATGGCTTCCTCATGGTTCGGTTCGTCTACAAAGACAGAGGCGAAGCGGCGTTCCAACGCACTGTCTTTCTCTATGCTTTCCCGGTATTCGTTGAGCGTGGTGGCCCCGATGAATTGCAGTTCGCCTCGAGACAGGGGCGGTTTCAGCATGTTGCTGGCATCTAGTGCGCCCGGCATATTGCCGGCCCCTACAACCGTATGAAGCTCATCAATGAAAAGGATTATCTCTCCTTGGCTGTCTATGACTTCATCCAAAGACCCTTTCAATCTCTCCTCAAACTCCCCGCGAAAACGAGTGCCGGCAATCATGGCCCCCAAGTCTAGGGAAAAGACTTTCTTGCCCAGTAGAGGTTCTGGAACGTTGCTGTCTACAATGCGCTGCGCCAGCCCCTCCACAACAGCCGTCTTGCCTACTCCGGCCTCTCCAATCAAAACTGGATTGTTCTTGGTACGGCGGCTCAGAATTTGCAGTACTCTCAGAATTTCAGTCTCCCGACCTATAACGGGATCAATTTTGCCTTCGGCGGCCGCCAAAGTGAGATCTCGGGCATACTGTCTCAGCGTTCTGAATTGATTCTGGGTTGCATCGCCATCTTCTTTGTCCGACTGAGCAGCCTGTGTCAAAGCCTGGTCCAAATCAATTAAAGACACTCCGGCTTTCTGTAGAACGGTGGCCGCCTGCGAATTTCCTGTCCGGACGAGTGCTTCCAGGAAATGTGCTGTGGTAACTTGGCCTTGACCCGCCAACTCCTGTGAACTGTTGATTACTGCCTGCAGCTGTGGAGTGAGGTTGACCTGAATTTGGGGTCCTTGGCCAAATGGAACGGTGGGGCTGTGCCTGCCTTTTTCCAGGTCTATTTCAACTTCCGTGCGTATCTGATCCAAATCTGCTTCCATGATGGATAGCAAACGCAAAGCAGAAGTATCTTTCTGTGATACAAGGGCCAATAGGAGATGTTCTACATCCACCTGCGTATGTCGGTACCGGGCCAACAGTTCGATGGCCCCCCGAGCTGCGGCTTGGGCGTTTGGGCTGAAATTCTTTGAAATCATTGTCATGCCGTCCTCCTGCGTGCATGTCCCTTCTCTTAATGGGGGATAGACACATCAGGATTATAGAAAGAGCAGAGCTGAAAGGGACAGCTTTACCAGATTCTCTAATGAAACTCTATTGAGACCGAACCCACTCTTTAAGAAGCTTTCCAAACCCCAGGGGGTGAACTATCGCGTAGTTACAAAGCGATACAAAGTCTTGAAAGTGTT
The DNA here is from genome assembly GCA_965221225.1 of Caldilineaceae bacterium. Classification (GTDB taxonomy): domain Bacteria; phylum Chloroflexota; class Anaerolineae; order Caldilineales; family Caldilineaceae; genus Bin34. The sequence continues at coordinate 787,113 of CBDCRV010000008.1, read as the reverse complement.
TTCCAGGACTCCGACGCGCAGCATTTCATAGCCGTGACTATTGCCACGCACACAGCCGAAAGCTAATGCCCGATCCGCATGACCGGTGCTATGCACCATGCTGGCGTCGCTGGCCGCACTGGCATACACAACACTCTGAACCTCTACGCCAACTTCCCGGCCGGCGGCTATGATTTCCTTGAGCAGTTCGTGGTCATAATGTGCCAAGGTGTCTTTGGACCAGGTCGCGGGGCGATCATCCATGACCAGAGGTGAGTCCGGTGGTATGGGGGCTCCGTCGATGGCAATGAACGCTTCGGGGTGTATGGCTCTGGCAACGTTCTTGGCCCCGTGGCCCCCTCCCTCCTCGTGATGAGTGAACGCGAACACTGTGGGATGCCGCGGTTGTTCCTGAGCCGCTTTCAACTGTGCCAATACTTCCAATTGCAAAGCGCAACCTAGGCGGTCGTCAAATGTCCAAGAGGCGGCCAGTTCCCGGCCGGGCCTGCCGAAAATAACCGGACCGCGGTGAGAGGCATGAGGTACGGCCAGTGAACCTGGCCGAATTCCTGCTTCCTGGAGTTCTTTTGCCGTTAGGCCTGTCTCAATCCAAACGTCCTCCCAAGAGACTGCCTTTTCTGCAGCCTTGGGTGTGTGGGTGGACCCCATGCTAAACATCCCTAGCACGGGACCATGGTCCCCCATGACTTCGACGGGGGTTTCGCCCAGTTTCCAGGGGTATAAACCGCCGGAACGAGTTACCTTCAGTTTTCCGTCTTCAGGCACATCGGTGACTACCATTGCAATTTCATCCATATGAGCCGCATAGCACCAAAGAGGCAATTCCGGTTCCTGGCCCGCTACTTCTACAAGCACATTGCCGCCTGGATCACGGCTGCAGGAGTAACCCATATTATTGATCTGGCCGCAAATGGCGTCTGCCAAGTCCCGCTCGCGGCTGGAAGGAGAAGGTGTGTAGAGCAGAGACTTGAAGCGGTCGAGAATGGCGTTATCGAGTTCGGGTCCTACCTGGTAATCCGGCATGGTTGGCTCCTAGAGGTCTAAAAAGGCATCGGGCTGGATTCTAACCCTACTTATGACTTTCTGGATTGCCGGCTCGAAGAAGCTGCAGTACAAGCAAAATACTTGTTGAACCACTGCCGTCTATCGCAAGCATTAAGGGTCTTTCCCAGTTCCCTTGACGGAAACGAAGGCCAAATAGGGTCCTAATCTTTAGTTTTCCAAGGCAAGGATGAGCCAGGCAAGACTGAAGGAAATTACCGGGCGAAACAGTCTCCAATGCGTTCCTTTCCGACTCCCCCTGCGAAGTTGACTTCGAAACCTGGCCGAAGAGGGCAATTATTGCCTTAAGCCAAGAAGTCAATATGCTGGTTGCGGCCTTAATAAAGCACCTGCAGAATAGATTCCGTCTTGAGAGGGACTTTTCAATATTTCCTGTCAAACTCTCATTGAACTGAAGTTAAGCGGCCCGCCGATCTCAGTGCTTGGGCAAGCCTCATAGTTCAGGATGGAGCTTCTTGAAAGAGCTTGCGGGCGGAGGCGAGACATGGGCGTCAATGCTGCGAAAGGCAGGAGGTACACGCCCTTCGGCTCTGGAGCCGACACCGGTTAGATATTCCCAGCCGTGAAAGGCGACACCCTCGATTTCGGGCAATTTCCTTGAAGTGAGAGACAAGCTGAAGGGCGCACTGTTTCAATCAATGAATGAACAGACCGCAAGGCTGCTGCCTCAGTGAAATTGAGGGATCAGGGATGAGACCACTTTGGCAAGATCAAGTGAAACAACATCTTTGGTCTGAGGTTGGCGACCTTGGAGCTGCCGCATCCTCAAACCCAGTGGTCGGAACTCAGAAATCCGGCATCAAATCTGCCGAACTGTACCTAACTCTTGTTAAAGTGAAGCAAGCTGATTCGAAAACCAACCCATTAACCCCAGCCTGTCTCTTGTTTCGGCCACACTTCCAAAATGCTTCCCCTGATAGGGTTAGCCAGCCCAGCCCACCAGAAGATGTGGCGCGAAACAATGAGCCTATAGGTACTCTCGCCCCCCTATCCACTTTGGAGTTTCCTCGATGTTCGAAATCCAGAGGCTAAAGAAAGGGCTCTGGATTTAGCGAGTCTTACAAAGAAATTATCTGTGAGATCCTTTCTCTTCCCCCGACTCCCGCGTCTATCTGTATGGCGAAGCTTACTGCTCCTCGTTCTCGCCGCATGGATTGTCTTAGGATTGACTGCTTGCAGAAGCCGCAGCGCGGTAAACTCTGAATTGGCAAAAGAGAATCGATTGCAAGTAATTACTTCGGTAGCACCTCTGACGGACATCGTGGCCCAGGTGGGAGGAGAGTTCATCGGCCTGCAGGGACTGGTGCCGCCCGGAGTGAATTCTCATACCTTTGAACCGACCCCGTCGGACGCTGCCACTCTTGCTAGAGCCCAAGTCGTGTTTCTCAACGGACTGCAGCTAGAAGCACTGATACTAGATCTCATTGAAAGCGGCCAAGGACAAGAGATTGAGTTGGTGTTGCTGGGAGACATGGTATTGGAGCAAACGGATTGGATCTTCGACTTCTCCTTTCCGGAAAGTGGAGGCGCCCCCAACCCTCACTTGTGGATGGACCCCACACTGGTTGTGGCCTATGTTGAAATCATCGCCGGAACACTGTCTGCCGCGGATGCGGAAAACGCCAGAGAATATACCAGCCGTGCCGGGGCCTATAGGGATTTATTGCTGAGACTGGATGAAGCCATAATCGACTCAGTAAGCACAATCCCGCCTGAGCAGCGATTGCTACTGACCTATCATGACTCCTGGGCCTACTTTGCCCGCCGATACGGTTTCAGGGTGATCGGGGCCATACAGCCTGCAGACATGTCGGAGCCTTCGGCGCGGGAGTTGGCGGATTTCATTCGGCAGATCGAGGAAACCGAAGTTGGGGTCGTCTTTGGAGCGCAGGAATTCCCTTCCTCTGCTCTTCAATCCATAGCCAGGGAGACCGGAGCTGAGCTGAACGACAGCTTGGCCGATGATGTGCTGCCGGGAGAGCCAGGGACCCCCGCGCATTCCTATGTGGGTATGATGAAACACAATGTGAGCGTTATTGTCGAGGCTTTGGGGGGCGACAGCACAGCCTTGCAGAACCTGCCATTTCAGCCTTAAGTGCTCAGTGGGCCAAGAATTGCCATGGAACCCAAAATCGAACTGCGAAATGTCTGTTTCAAATACGGCGAGAAAACCGTGCTCCGCGATATCAACATACACATTCATCCTGGCCAGTTTATGGCTCTCTTAGGCCCCTCTGGCTCCGGCAAGACCACCCTGTTGAAAATACTAATGGGAGTCTTGGCCCCCACGCAGGGCCTAGTGAATATTGAAGGAGGTGTGCTGCCCTTGCATTGCGGTTATGTGCCTCAAGTAGACCACGTGGACTGGAATTTTCCGGTAACTGTGGAACAGGTGGTTTGGATGGGACTCAGGCAGCACACCCGCATCCTGCCATGGCCTTCACGTGAAGACCGGCAACGCATCGCGGCAGTACTGGAGCAGTTGGAGATACTTGAATTGTTGCAGCAGCCCATTGGCGCGCTTTCAGGTGGACAGCATCAGCGCGTCTTCATCGCCAGGGCTTTGGTGGCAGATCCGGATCTGTTGGTCTTGGATGAGCCTACCAGTGACATGGATGTGTACACCACCGAACAGACCTTGCATTTGCTGGCAGATCTCAATCAGGCGGGTCAGACCATCATAATGAGTACGCACGATGTGAACGCGGCCTCCTCTCATCTGCCGTGGGTGGTCTGTGTCAACGAAACCATAGTCGCCCAAGGTCCACCGGCTGACGTGTACCAAAAGGAAATACTGGATCGGACATACCGCTCAGATCTGGTCGTAAACCGTCACGATGGCCATATTTTTGTGTACGAGACCCTCCACACGCATACGTTAGCGGAAGTCATACCGCAACCCGTAGCCGGCCACGCGCCGGATGCTCATTAGATAGCGTGATCCCCGGCTATGTTGCTGGAACCCTTCGAATTTCTGTTCTTCCGCTGGGGCCTGATCATGGCTCTGATGGTTGGCGCAATGTGTGGCGCGATTGGTGTTTACATTGTCTTGCAAGGCATGAGCTATATCGGGCACGGATTGGCACATGCCGTCTTCGGCGGAGCGGTCGTGGCTTTCATAGCGCAATGGAACTTCTATTTGGGTGCAGGCTTTTGGGGAGTGCTTTCTGCGCTTCTGATCAATGGCTTGGCACGGCGTCCGGAGATCAAGGCAGACGCGGCCATTGGCATAATAACGACCGCCAGTTTTGCATTTGGGGTGGCCCTAATCAGCCGGATGCGGAATTACACACCTTCCATTGAAGCTATGCTATTCGGAAATATTCTGGGTGTGGAAGCCGTGGATCTGTGGATAGTGGGTGGAGTCTTTGCTGCTGTCGCCCTGACCATCCTCTTTTTTTACAAGGCGATGCTCTTCTACACTTTCGACTACGAAGTAGCCAGGGTATACGGAGTGCCCAACCGCAGCCTGAATGTACTATTTGCGTTTCTGTTAGCAGGAGTCATCATCACTTCTATGCAGGTGCTCGGCGTAACCCTGATTTCAGCCGTGCTAATTATCCCGGCTACCATCGCCCGCCTGCTGACATCCAATTTCGGACGTATGATGGTCCTGTCGGTTCTGATTGGAGCGCTTTCCGGGGGAGCCGGCATTTATCTGAGCTTCTTTGTGGACATCGCTTCTGGTGCATCCATCATCCTGCTCCAGGCGGGCATTTTCGTGTGTGTCTTAGCCTATGTAACTTGGAACAGCCGCCGCCGTTGAATTGCACTCATATACCCCTGAACCCCCACGCTGATACGCAGCGATCCAGGCCGGCCAGGTCCGAGTGAACTTGCGTTCCGGCGAATAAGCCAGTGTGGCGAAGCATATTCAGTACGATGAGAGCCTGAGTAGAGCCACATTCCAGGATTATTCTGCCTCCAGGAAGCAGGCAGACGCCCAGCTGAGCCACCAATCGCTGCAGATGATCCAGGCCCTCCTGGCCGCTGACCAGTGCAATTTGGGGCTCATAATCCGTGATTTCTGGAGCCAGCGAAGCATATTCCTTGGCGGCTACGTAGGGCAAGTTAGCTAGTAGCAAGGAAACATGGCCCGGCGATGGCGTTAGCAGGTCTCCTAGGCTAAAACTGACCCTATCCGTCAACCCGAGTTGGTAGGCATTGTCTTGGGCTACTTGCAGCGCGGTAGCACTGGCATCTGCAGCGAACACCTGAGTTTCCGGACAAAGCCGAGCCACAGCCAAGGCAATACAGCCGGAGCCGGTACCTATATCTGCAATGGTCGCGCCGGGGTCCCCCCGGAGAAACTGTAGAGCCAGTTCAACCACCAGTTCTGTCTCAGGTCGCGGAATGAGGACTCGCTCATCTACTAAGATTCGTAAGCCCATAAATTCCTTGTAGCCCACAATGTAGGGTAAGGGCCGCCTCGCTTGGCGTTGGGCCAAGCAGGACAACCACAAAGCCTTTTCGCCGTCTGTGAGCGCTGAGTCGGGGTGTGCGTATAGCCAGCTGCGTTTTTGTCCTATGGCATGGGCCAAGAGCAGAGCGCTATCAAGTTCTGGCGAGCTCACCTCTTTTTGGCGGAGCCTTAAGCTACCTCGTTGTAGACACTGCCGCACGGTTGGCGGCGCCGTTGGAACCAAGGGGCTCACGCACTCAGGTCGGCCAGTTGGGCTGCCTGTTCTGCTGTCGTGAGACCTTCAATGAATTCATCGATCTTGCCGTCGATGATATCCGCCAGTTGGTATAACGTGAGATTGATGCGATGGTCTGTAACCCGTCCTTGCGGAAAGTTGTATGTACGGATTTTCTCGCTTCGATCCCCAGACCCCACCTGGTTGCGCCGTGAGGCGCCCAGTTCCTCCTGCCGCCGTTGGGTTTCCAAGTCAAAGAGGCGTGTGCGTAGAATACGCATTGCTTTTAGGCGGTTTTGCAGCTGGCTCTTTTCATCCTGACAACTGACCACAAGGCCTGTAGGCAAGTGCGTAATCCGTACGGCCGAATCCGTGGTGTTGACGCTTTGTCCTCCCGGGCCACTACTTCGCATGATGTCGATCCGGATATCCTGTGGTGCAACTGCGATCTCTACTTCGTCGGCTTCGGGCAAGATGGCAACCGTAGCCGTGCTTGTATGAATGCGTCCTTGGCTTTCTGTCTCCGGCACCCGTTGTACACGATGTACACCGGACTCATATTTTAGCTGGGAGTAAGTCTGCTTGCCCTTGACCGCAAAAATCACTTCCTTGATGCCACCCATTCCGTTGGATCCAAGGCTCAGCACTTCCTGTTTGAATCGTTTGTCTTCCGCCCACCGGGAGTACATGCGAAAAAGGTCTGCACAAAAGAGAGCTGCCTCATCTCCACCTGCACCTGCCCGGATTTCGACTATCACGTCTTTTTCGTCTTGGGGATCCTTGGGAAGCAGGAGCATTCTCAGTTCCTCTTCCAACTGGTCGGCGGCGGCCTGTAGCTCTAAGTTTTCTTCCTGAGCCAGCTCCGTCAGTTCAGGGTCCTCGTTGCCTGCAATAATCTCCAGATTTTCGGTCATCTGGGTCATTACATTGGTGTAGGTGCGGTAGTTGCTGACCAGGGGCTCCAATCCGCTCTGTTCCTGTGCCAGCTTCGACATCTGCTCGTAGTCAGCAGCAATGCCAGGATCTGCCATCTGCTCTGACAGTTCGTGGTACCGCGCTTCCACTTTTTGCAAGCGTTCTAACAGAATCATGTTTGTCTACTCATCAAAAAGGCTGGGGCTGGCGTAGACCCCCTCCGCGACCTAGGCGAGCAGTGTAGCACGGTAAATAGCCCAGGTTACACATAGTGAATAGACGGCTGGCTCATTGACTTCAGTTGACAGCCCCACGTGTTTCATAAGGATTCCACCGCTGCTGCAAGGGTAATTCCACGCGGTTTCCGCTCAAGTGTGATTCGTGAATGGCCATGCTCATTTCCAGCGACCAAAGAGCATCCTGGCCCGTGCAGGCCTTTGTAATGGGTTTGCCTTCTACGACCGCCGCTACCAGTTCGTCCACCATGATGCGGTTGCTCAGCAGCATTTTGGCAGTTGCCGACCGTTGCCGGCCTATCGAATCCATTTCCCAAGCAGACAGATTGATGCGTTCCCATTCGCAGTGGGTCCCAGGAATGGCCATGCCGTGGCGGCAGTAATACAGTACTCCACCGGGAGAATTTCTGATGCTCAATGCACCCTTGGTTCCAAATACTTCAAAGCCGAACCAATCCGAATGGTTATGTCCTTTCGCATCAACCGCATATGACGTAAAAGTGGCGGGAATGCCACCGGGAAACATGAACAATCCAGTCAGTCTATCCCCCGCGATCTGACCTACACCTTCCTGACCGGCGAATGCATCCGATTCCGTCACGGGCTTTCCATGCCAAGAAACCTGGCCCACGGCCCATAGGGGGTCTGTGCCGACAAACCAACGCATGCTATCCAATATGTGCGGTCCAAGCACCGCCAAGTCCTGACCGCCAGCGCGGTGATCTCCCTTGCCGCGTCCCCGCAATTCCCGGATTTCACCAATTACTCCATCCCGAACGAGCTCTCGGGCATGGAATTCGTAGCCACTGGCCTTGCGGTGGGCCACAACTAGGTAAGTGCCGGAGCCATCACAAAGCTTCAGGGCCCTGTCAGCATCGGACAATGAAGCCACGAAGGGTTTCTCACACAAAATGCCCCTAACGCCGTTGCGGGTACAGGCCTCAATTTGTGCCATGTGATGGCCCACTTCACGCTGGGCGATGCAAACCAAATCTGGTCTCTCTGTAGCCAGAAGCTGGTTATAGTCCGCATAGGGCCTGCCGCCCACCTTCCGGGCGACGGCCTCAGCCCCGGCAAGTACTGGATCTGCTACACCCACCATCTGCACATGTGGATGTAGGTGCAAGGAAAGGTCATGGCCGTGGCCATAGTCTCCATGACCAGTGTGACCAAATACGGCCGCGCGCAGTGGTTGTTTCATTCTGTACCGAAACGACTCTTCGACTACTGAAGGTTAAGGGTCTAATTAACTGGTGCCTGCCACCAGATTCCAGCCTAGCAATTCCGAAGTTAAAGAAAGGCCGGGCCCGGAGCCTCTTACCCCAGCGGGAAGTAGGCTCTGGCCCGGCGGCACCAGGAAGATACGAGGATCGTAGGGAACTTCAACCACCCCGCTCCTTCAAGTACAACAGGAAAGTCACCTCAATAAGCCTATTCTAAGGGAATTGGGGACCCCACGAATGTGCGAATCTTACAGTGTCTGAGACAGAGTCGGTACCTTGCCAAGACTGACAGGCGGGTTCGCAACCACTACAATGGAACAACTCCTCTTGCCGAACTTCGTTCCTGTTGGGGAGATACAGAAACTCCTATTCCAATGAGGCCAAACCGATGGAATTTGCAACTTTGGGCCGAGCCCATCCGAGGGCCAGTGTAATCGGGTTAGGTACCGGCGGTCCCAGCCGTATAGGTTTGAGCTACGGCCATACGGAGGAGAAGTCGGTACGCGTAGTACAGCAGGCTCTCCGATTGGGTATCACCGTAATCGATACGGCCCAAGGCTATGGTAGCGAAGCTGTAGTAGGGAAGGCCTTGGCCAGCTTGGACGGTGATGTTCAGCGTTCCGACCTAGTGCTTTGCTCCAAAGCGCCCAGTCAGAAAAACATGGAGCCGCTGTCCCTGGCCGACTTCAAGGCTTCCGTCTATGGATCCCTCGAAAAAATGGGTCTGGAGTACTTGGATGTTTATTACATCCACGCCCTTTATGCGGAGCATGTGGGTCATGCCCTGAATGTCATCCTGCCCGGTTTGCAGGAACTGAAACGGGAGGGCGTGATACACAGCGCCGGAATATCAGAACACTTTAATTCAGATACTCGGCATGAGGCACTGCTTCAAGTGATGAATGAGGGTCCGGAGTTGGTGGATGTCCTAATGATTGGTTTTAACATTCTCAACCCCAGTGCCCGCCGCGAATTGTTGCCGCTCTGCATCCAGCACAATGTGGGTGTGGCTTGCATGTTTGCTGTCCGTCAGGCTTTCAGCCAGCCAGCTGTACTGTCGCGAATTGTGGGAGAACTGGTGGCATCTGGACAAGTGGATGGCCGCAAAGTGGAAGTGGCAGATCCTTTGGGATTTCTTGTATCAGAAGGACATGCCGCTTCCGGTACAGAGGCGGCCTATCGGTATTGCCGACAGGAGCCTGGTATCAATGTAGTTCTGTCAGGTACAGGCAATCTGGAGCATCTGCGCCAGAACGTCAAATGCATCCTGCAGCCTCCATTGGCTGCAGCTGCCAAAGAACAGCTGGATGACATTTTTGGACAGGTTGACTCAGTCTCCGGACAAGATAGGCCATACCAGAAAAAATGATGCCAACAATACAAAATAACAGGAGTCAACCTGCCATGAACCAGTTATCAGATTTGCCTCGGCCCACTAAAGACTTGGACCAGTCCACCAGGGACATTCATCAGTGGGGGTTCACTCTGTTGAAAGACGCTATTGCCCCTTCGGAGGTGAAGGTCTTGGCACAAGCTCTACAAGACTTGGCACGGAGTGAGAAGGAAGCTGGCCTTGCTTTTGAAGACGGCGGGCCCCAACAACAATGGGGTGACTTCAAGGCAGGAAAAGGTATGGATCCACGAGACAAATTTCGTGCTGTGTCCGGTGGTGTAAATCAAAGAATCTGGATGATTATCAACAAGGGGCGTCCGTTTGTGGATCTCCTCTACAACAAACGGGTGCTGGCAGTAGTGAAACTGCTGTTGGGTGAGAATTTCCTGCTGTCCAGCCATGGAGCCAATATCGCCAAGCAGGGCGGAGTCAAAATGCCTTTGCATACGGATCAGTGGTGGATGCCCGCTCCTATCGCCCAGGCACCCAACCTTTTGCCTATAGGCAGCATCACGCGCCAGAACACGCCGCCGCTGCTGCCTGCCGACCCTCCGCTAGTGTCCCCTTGTGCCTGCGTGAATGTGCTCTGGTATTTACGGGACTTCAATGAGGACACAGGCAGCACCCGAGTAGCACCTGGTAGCCATCTGTCAGGCAGGCAGCCTCATGCGTCAGATGACGTGCCTGGCGAAATAGTCTCTGTCGAGGGCGTAGCCGGTACTGTCTTGGTGATCGATGGGCGAATCTGGCATGGCACCGGGGCCAACATCACACCCAAGGACCGCCTGACTGTTATTACAACCTTCTGCGGACCTCAGTTTCGGCCTCAGGAGAATTATTTCATTGGCACAGATCCAGAAGTGTTGGCGCAAGCCGATGATCATCTAAGAACAATGTTGGGCCAAAGAATCTGGCACTCCTATGGTCGAACGGAAAACCCCACGGCCAGATTTGTCGAAGCGAAGTAATTCAAGGCTTCAGGTCTTCTCCGAGGTAAGCCCAAGGCAGGATCACGCAGGTCAGGTTACAAAGGAAGAGCGCCAATAGCGTCAGCCGTCCCCAAATCTGGGGTGGGTTGACTGCGCCAGACACATAGGCTTGGAACAGCACCACTCCTAACACGCCGTTGGCCAGCATCACAGAGAAGGCCGAAGAGGGAGATATAGCTGGACGCGTGGAGAGTTCCAGAAATGACAATCCCATTGCTACTAGACCAGCGCCGCCCAAGCGCCACATCCAGAAACTGTTCATTTCAGAATTTGTCCAAAGGGTGTGCAGGAATTGCGGTGCGAACAAGAGTGAACCGCCCAGGACTAGACCCACCAGGCTCGCATCGATGCGCAAGACAAGACGCAGGCCCCGGTAAGGGTCATTTAGTGAATATGCCATGTCCTGAGCTTGGTATCTACTTAGGACTTGGCGGATATTGCTAGCAGGCGCAAGCCATTGAACACCACCAGCAAAGTGCTTCCTTCATGGCCTACCACGGCCAACGGTAGGGGTAACGTGACAGGCGCCTTGGTCAACCAACCCACATACACCCAAGCTACCAAGATCAACATAGTGGCTACGGAGATAAATAGATTCTGTGCCAGTACACGATCGGCTCGGCGGGCCAGGCGGATAAGGAAAGGTAACCGATTAAGGTCGTCCGTTAGCAGCACCACGTCAGCCGTTTCTAAGGCTACCCCTACGCCCGCCATTCCCATGGCTATGCCCACAGGGGCGGTGGCCAGCGAAGGAGCATCGTTGAAGCCGTCTCCCACCATGGCCACTTGACGGTTCTGGGCTGCCAGCTCCTGTAGGATTGCCACTTTCTGTTCCGGTAGTAGGCCGGCATGCACATCCCGTATGCCCGCCTGGGCCGCAATCTGACCTGCTACCTTCTGATTGTCTCCAGTGAGCATATGGATACTGTCTATGCCATTGCGTCTCAATGCGGCTACCGCGGCGGTGCTTTCCGGCCTCAGTGGATCCGTGATCCCAATCAATCCCAGGAGTTCCCAAGGAGGATGGGTGCCCACTCTGCCTGAGGCTACGAGTCTTCGCAACACTAAGGCGACTGAGAGTCCAGCGGCTTCCATCTCTCCGGCTTCAGTCAAAAGAAAAGGCGGAGGCTGTATATCAAATGACTCCAGCAGGCGCAGACTGCCGGCCACAGCCCTCGCGGGCAGACCTTTCCAAAGATAGATGGCTTCTGCTCCCATTCCATCCAAAATTTGGGCTGAGGCGGGGAGGGCCAGTGAAATGCCCTTCTCTTGAATCACAGACATCAAGGCCTGCGCAAAGGGATGTTGGCTCCGCTGCTCTGCCATTCCTGCCGTTTCCAAGACCTCCCGCTCGGTGAAACCGGGAAAGGGCGAGACACGTGAAACATGGGGCTTGCCCCGCGTTAGGGTGCCGGTCTTATCAAATACCAAGGTATTGACCCTTGACAATAGTTCTACAAATTCTCCCCCTTTAATCAGTACCTTCTGCCGCGCCGCGGCCCCAATTGCACTCAGAACGCTGGTAGGAGTAGATATGGCTAAGGCGCAGGGACTGGCCGCCACCAACACGACCAGTGCGCGCTGGAAGGCTTCCTTCCAGGCTTCAAGACTGGCTGCTCCGTTCAGCCACAGCCCGATGCCCAAGGTCAAAACAGTGACTATCAGGACCCCTGGGACGTAATAGCGAGTGATGTTGTCTATTCGTCGCTGTAGAGGCACATTGCTATCCTGCGCCCGCTCAATCAGTTGAATGATTTTTTGTAATTGACTGGCACTGGCTTCCAGGGTAACTCGTATTTGCAACGCTTCCAGCCCATTCAAAGTGCCGGCAAAGACCTTTGCGCCGGGTCCTTTCTTGGCGGGCAGCCCCTCACCTGTAATCATGCTTTCATCCATGTAGGAGGTGCCCTGCAGAACCTCACCATCAAGGGCCAGACGTTGCCCAGGCCACAACACTATGGTGTTCCCCGGCCGGATTTCCTCAACAGGTGTCAAGATTTCCTTTCCGTCCTTTAAAAGAGCAGCCTCCTGAGGCTCGTACTCCTTTAGTTGGGACACAGCCCGACGCATGTGTTTCCCGGCGAAATCCTGCAGCGCCCCAGAAAGTGCAAATAAAAAAAGCAGCAGGGCGCTTTCCCAATAGTCCTGCAGCAGAATGGCCCCTAAAGCCGCCAGCAGCATCAGGAACTCAATATCGAACTCCCGTCTGCGCAAACCTCGAATCATCTCGCCTACCGGATAGAAGCCTCCTATCACATTGGCTGCGGCCAAAATGAGGAGAAGAGGTACGTGGGGGCCCTGTGGCCCAGACACTGGATGGGGATTCCCCTGAAGCATGATCCAGCTGGCGATGAGACAAAATAGTGCAAGTAACGACAGCACCAACCTGGGATGGCCCCGGCCGAATTTTAGAAGGCGTATTCTAGGGCTGGGGACGGCTGAATTGGCCCCTAATAGAGTTGAATCGGCCTTGGCCGGTGGGCTCTTGGGCCAGGTGGCTCCGGCTTCACGTGTCATGTCAAAATCATACTAACAGTAGTTCCGGGACTGAAGCCAACAGCCAGGCGAGATTCCCTCCCCGGCGCGCCCCCCATCCAGCTTCTGTTTGGTCTTTAGACCAGACCCTACGGTATGGGAGGGCTGGGGATCAAGGATGTCTAAGAATCTTGTTACGTTGTCCCTCGCTGGGGTAACATAGATAGTCGACGTGCAAAATACTTCTGCCACCCAGCAGGCCCCTAGACTGATGGCTGCGCCGCCTTCCAATCTCACTCAACTCAAGTCGGAACAGTTGCAAGGATACTTGCACGACTCGATTGGAGTGCCGGGAGATTTACAGAACAATGTCTTGATTACGACTCTGGACAAGATCTACAACTGGAGTCGCAAATCCAGTATGTGGCCACTTCTCTTTGGTCTCGCCTGTTGCGCAATTGAGATGATTGCGACGGCGGCCAGCCGTTACGATCTTTCCCGATTTGGTATGGAGGTGATGCGCCCAAGTCCTCGACAGAGCGACCTGATGATTGTATCCGGTACCGTAACCAAGAAGATGGTGCCCGCCATTGTGCGGATTTACAACCAAATGGCGGAACCCCGGTATGTTCTTAGCATGGGGGCCTGCGCGACCGGCGGCGGCCCTTTCAAGGAGGGTTACAACGTCGTTAGCGGCATCGACAAATATATCCCAGTGGATGTGTACGTTCCGGGTTGCCCGCCCACTCCAGAAGCCTTGATTTTCGGCCTCATGAAGCTGCACGAAAAAGTGGATTCTCAAAGTGTTCTCACGGCTGATTGGTATCAGCGAGATGTGTCCCTTTATGTGCCGGTGCCCCAGCTGGGACCGGACATTTTTGACACCCGTCAAGCGGAATTGGTGCGCAGCGTTACTATGGCAAGTAGCAGTGAAGTGGCCGGGGAAGTTGGGGCAGTGGAGCCAGATGGCATTCCTGCCGGATTGCGCAATCTGCAGCCGGGTGCTATTGCCAATATTGAGGAAGCCAAGAGACGCGCCTCGGCCAGGCTTGCCGCCTGACCGGTTTGCTGATCCAATTGGAAGCCTGATTTTCTATGGCCGTACCCGAAATTAAGCCAACTGCAACCCATTCCTTGCCGGTGCCGGAAGGCGTCGACCCAGGCACACTGCAAATTTCGGCCGCAAGTCTGATTGAGACCCTGTCCCACTTGCGGGATCAGGATGAGTTTGACCTACTTTCCAGCGTCACTTGCACAGATTATCTGTCGTACCAAGGTAGGAATCGGGCCAAGGACAGCGCTCGTTTTGAGGTGGTGTACCACCTCTTTTCGACAACGCGAGGGGGCGGTGCATTGACCTTGCACGTTCCCGTGCCCGAAAGTGGAGAGGTGCCAACGGCTACGGGCATTTATCCAGGGGCTAACTTGCAGGAACGAGAAGTCTGGGACCTGTTCGGGATTCAGTTCCCTGGACACCCGAATCTTCGCCGCATCCTATTGTGGGAGGGATTCGCTGGCCACCCGATGCGCAAGGATTGGCAAGAAGCTTACTACGAAGAGGATCAAAAGCCTTTTAAGAGCAGGCATCCCCGTGCGGATTTCCAGCGCGGCGAGGACAAAGTTCCTTGGGGCAAGAACACCCGTTATCCCGAGAACTGGGATCCGGAAGATTGGCACGAACCGGTTTCCTACGTGCCTGTGAGCCAAGTGCCTTTGGCCATAAACGGTTCCAGTTCGGACCACATGGCAACTGAGAGCGTGGTCGTCAACTTGGGCCCCCACCATCCTAGCACCCACGGCGTTTTTCGCATGGTAGTACGAATCGAAGGCGAGACCATCACAGCCCTTGAACCTGATATGGGCTATCTGCACCGCAATCACGAAAAGATCGGTGAGCGCAACACTTGGCTGATGAACATGCCGTTCACAGATCGACTGGATTACCTCAATTCCATGAGCAACAACTGGTCCTACGCGTTGGCGGTCGAGAAACTGCTTGAACTGGAGGTGCCGGAGCGGGCCGAGTATCTGCGTGTGATCATGGCGGAATTGACCCGAATCGTGAACCATCTCTGGTCAGTAGGTTTCATTCTCAATGACCTGGGGGCATTGCAGACGCCGGCTCTGTACGCCATAGAAGAACGAGAAATGATCCTGGATCTCTTTGAAGCCGTGAGCGGAGCCCGCATGATGTGCAATTACATGCGTTTCGGCGGAGTGCAACGGGACGTGCCCGCAGGATGGATGGAGCAAGCCCAGTACGTGGTAGACCACCGTCTGCCGAATGTACTGAATCAGCTGGACCGTATGCTGACCGATAACGAGATTCTGTTGGCCCGCGGTCGCGGTGTAGGATATCTCAGTGCCGAGGATCTGCTGTCGCTTAGCGTAAGTGGCCCCATGATCCGGGCCGCCGGAGTGCCCTATGACATTCGGCGGGCTGAACCCTACGGCATTTACGATCGATTCGATTTCGAGATTCCCACTTTGCCGCATAGCGATGTCTTCGATCGCTATTACATTCGAATTCTGGAAGCCAGGGAAAGTGTCAAGATACTGAAGCAGGCTCTGCACGAAATCCCTGATGGTGAAACTCTGGGAGGTAAAGGCGGATACGTATTTCGGCCACCGGAAGGTGAAGTGTACAGCCGTATAGAGGGTCCGAAGGGAGAGTTAGGCTTCTATTTGGTCAGCGATGGAAAGCCGAATCCCTACCGATACCACATCCGCGCTCCCAGCTACATTAATCTGAATGCTCTATCCCCCATGACTGTGGGCTACAAAGTAGCAGATGCCATTGTGATTTTGGGTGCGATAGATATCGTGCTGGGCGAAGTGGACCGCTAAAGGCCGTGGGGCCGTCTGTCAAGGAGTTAAGAGATGTTTGGTGCCGGTCTACTTAAGGGCCTAGGTGTGACTTTCAAGCATTTGGCTGAAACCTATACCGATGATATGAAGCAGACGCCCAGCCGCTACCAAGGCAGTGCCGCAAAGAGCAGCTCGCTGCGGATCATTGAACAGCCTGTTGACCAAGAAGGGCTGTTGACCATCCAGTATCCGGAGGAGAGACGACAGCTGCCGGAACGCTTCCGTTACATCCCGATGCTGATTTGGGATTCCGAAATTGAGGAGGAACGGTGCACCGCCTGCGGCATCTGCGCCAAAGTGTGCCCTCCGCAATGCATCTGGATTACCCGAGCCACGGATGAGCAGGGCAAACCTGTCACACGCCCACAGGATTTCTTCATTGACGCAACAGTTTGTATGAGCTGTAACTACTGCGTGGAATTCTGTCCGTTTGATGCCATAAAGATGGACCATGATTTCGAACTTGCAACCTACGAGCGACACCCCCACCTAATCTACGACATATCCGAACTCACTGTGCCTCTGGAGTACTACGCCGCTCTGTGGCCCGAACAATACGCTAAAGAACAAGAGGCTCTGGCTGAAAAGCGGGCAGAAGAAAAGGCCAAGGCAGAAAAGAAAGCCGCGAGACAATCAGAGGCTAAGCCCGCGTCAACAACGCCTGCCGCCAGTTCGCGTGCCGAGGAATTGAAAGCTAAAGCAATGCAAAGGGCTCGCGAGAAGGCAGCCGCCAAAGGCGCGTAGCGTTTTACTTTACCGTTTGGAAGCCTGCCGCCTACGGCAGTCTTCCAAGAGAGTGGAGCAACTAATAGGAAAGTCTTGGAGTGGGCAGAGCACTGCGGCCATTTTTGCAATTCCACCAGAGCGGGGTCACTGCTGCCGTGTAAAATGATGTCTTTTCGGTCTAGGTCGTCGGGATAAAGTGTTGACTGAGAGCCTCTGATAGGCTGGCATTGCTAGGAGTGGCCTGTCTGATCTTTCTTTGTGAGCAAATTGCGCCATGGCCAATTTCCTGATTGGTATCATCTTTACAGTAGCTTTGTTTGTGGTCGCTTACTTATTGGCTTACAGGGCTCCTGAAGGAGAGGAGGAAGAATCCGAATCGCTGCGGCAGCCGCGATAGGTAAGTAAGGACTCGGGTATATAGAGCTGGATGCTGACCTCAACAACGTTACTTTACAGGTCTGTCGGACAACCGAGGTTTGCCTGCGAGACAAGGATTACTAAATTGGTGCCACTCCCCGGTGGACGGCTTCACTTACAAGCCATGCGAGCCGAGTACAGAGGGGTCAAGGAAATCTAACATTGGAGCAGCTATGGACATCAAGGTCACTTTCCTGGGACATGCCACCTTTCACATAGATGCAGGTGGAGATCAGATCGTCATTGATCCCTTCTTGGCACCTGACAACCCAGTCTGTGCTCATAGGGTTGGGGATGTGCAGGCAGACTTCATAGCGGTTACGCATGGCCATGGTGATCACATTGGGCATCTTAAAGAGTTGGCTCAAGCTACAGGGGCCAAAGTGATAGCCAATTTCGAAATCTGTAATTGGCTCGGAGATGAATTCGACACTCACGCCATGCATGTGGGGGGAGAATTTCGTTTCTCTTTTGGGCATCTGAAGCTGACAACGGCCATCCATGGCAGCCAGCTACCGGATGGCAGCGGTGGTGGAATTGCCGCCGGCCTGCTCTTCAATTTTCGAGATGGCAAAAGGTTGTACCACGCTGGTGACACGGCTCTGACCTATGACATGCGAATGATTGGAGAAGAAAGTAGCATCGACTTGGCTTTGTTACCCATTGGTGATAATTTCACCATGGGTCCACGGGATGCCGCCGTGGCTGCCCAGTTTGTTAACGCCGAGAAAGTGGTACCCATACATTACAACACCATGGCTGTTATCAAACAGGATCCGCAGAAGTTCGCAGATCTGCTGGAACCGGAAGGCATTGCCTGCGAAATAATGCAACCTGGCGAGGTCCTCTCGCTGTAGCGTCTGCAAACAGCCCTGCAAGGGTCTGTTTGTCTCCATAATCCAGGTATTTTCTCTTTGGAGGAAGTGTCTGCGCGACTGACCTGACACCAAGGGACAGCCGCAGAGACGGGGCGGGCCAGGTTGGAGCATGCCGTTGGACAAGGAATCGAATTAAGGTAAGTCGGTCCCTGCCCCGCGGCCTGCCAGACCAATTCAGTGGAGGATTAAGAAATGCACAACCCAAAGGCTGAAATTCTATTCCCTCATTCTCTGATTCCTACACTGCGGGACCTGCGGGGCCCAGTGTGGGCTCGCCTCGTGGATCGTGCAACAGCAGTGGAGGAATCTCATCCCGACAGTTTGGCCTTCATTTTGATGATGATTGAATTGGGCGGATGCTTGCCCTGCAATAGCAAGAGCTACAAATTCCTGGAAGGTTGTCAGGTTTGTAGTGCCCGCACTGTACGTTGTTTCAAGGGCTCTGATGAAGAATTAGTATGTTTATTTGAGGCGTCACTCAAGCACGTAAAGGAAAAACTACCGGCATATACCTACTTCTTCGAATCGGCCCACTTCTACTCTGCTGGAATGGAAGTTTCTGTCGAGTAAGGTGTTGTTTCCTACTGCCTGCACTGTTTGCATACTGACCGGGGACGGAACTGCACCTTTATAACTTCGGTTTCGGCGTATTTACTATTCAATTTGGTGCTGTGGTTCGCCCGATTCCAGCTGCATGGGTATAGCCATCATAGGGGCCGGACCTGGCGGACTAGCCGCGGCCTACTATCTGCAAACTCGTTTTCTCAAGAGGCCGGAAATTCTGATAATTGATGGAGCAACTGAGGCTGGAGGTCTGGCCTCGGGCTTCAGAGGATCGCCGGCGTGGGACTGGCCCCTAGAACGTTTTTATCACCACCTATTCACCAATGACGACTTTATTATCAAGCTTACCAAGGAACTAGGTTTGGAAGATCTGCTGGAGGTTCATTCCCCTGTAACCTCCTATCGCTTCGCCGGCCGAAACTACCAGCTTGACAGTGCTAGGCACCTCATTGCATTTCCTTACCTGTCCCTGGCAGACAAACTCCGAATGGGGCTAACGCTGGCCTATCTACGTTGGCACCCGAGACCGCCTTGGAGCCGCTACGATGCCGTGACCGCTGAGGCCTGGCTGCAATCCCGTATGGGGGTAAGGGCTTATGAAGCCCTGTGGCAGCCCCTCCTGGAGGCGAAATTTGGCGACATGTACCAAGATGTGGCGCTATCTTGGTTTGCAGCCCGCATTTTCAAACGCACTCCGCAGTTGATTTATTTCAAAGGGGGTTTTCAGGCTTGGGCTGATGGACTGCTGGCGGCGAATCGCGCTCTGGGCGCTTCGGTCCACATGGATACCCGTATTTCTAAGCTAACAAGAACCAATGGGGGCTGGGAAATCCGGGCAGAAGGCCAGACTTGGGACGCAGACGCAGTCCTATATACAGGATCACCGCGGATGCTTAGCCACATGTGTCACGATCTGCCGGATTCCTTCAGTGAACAGGTGGCCAAGGAGCAATTCATGGGTGCAGTAGTCTTGACTTTGGCCACAAACCGTTCTCTGACTAACGGTACATACTGGCTTAGTATCCCTTCTGATGCAGGTTTGCCATTTCTGGTGCTAGTGGAACATACAGCCATGGTCAGTCGCGAGCATTATGGGGGTCAGCATCTGTACTATCTTGGGTCCTACATAGCACAGGGCCACCGATACTTGACTATGGACGAGTCGGAACTGGCCCAGGAATTCGAGGACGGTCTGCGAAAGCTGGCGCCAGAATTCCGATCCCACCAGGTCTTGGGCCGTTGGTTGCACCGCACTTCCTATGCCCAACCCGTTCCCGTTCTTGGTTTCGGGGCCAGCCGTCTACCGGTGAAGTCGCCTTTGGATGGATTGTATTTGGCTACCATGAGTCAGGTCTGGCCTTGGGATCGAGGCACCAATTACGCCGTGGAAATAGGCCAACGTGCCGCCCAGATTATGGGTGCCCAAATGCAGCTGTAGTACTAAAAGCCAAACCGGCGTGGAAATACAGGCTAGAATTTGGCGTGGTCTACTTCTTGACCCCGGTGGGTGAATGTGCCTTAATGATGGCCTGCGATCTCCACCCCTATGAACAGGTAGTTCTTTTTCATGTCCGTTGCAACTCCGTCCGTCATTACCACCGCAGACGTTACGCGCGCGCTGCAGAAAGTCATTGAACCCGAACTCCACCAAGATCTCGTGTCCTTGGACATGGTTCAGGACATAGTTGTGGATGGTACAACTGTCTCTTTCACTGTGGAGTTGACGACTCCAGCCTGCCCCATGGAAGCTCAGATTGAATGTGACTGTATTGAGACAGTTCAGCGGGAAGTGAAAGGGGTCACCGACGTGAATGTTAACTTCACCAGCAGAGTAGTTCGTGATAAACGTATCTCCGATAAATTGAATCTGGACATCAAGACTATTCTGGCGATAAGCAGTGGCAAAGGTGGCGTGGGCAAAACCACTTTCAGCGTCAATCTGGCTGCGAGTCTGGCATTGGAAGGGGCCAAAGTAGGCATCATGGACACAGATGTCTACGGCCCAAACGTTCCCATAATGATGGGCCTCTCGGGCCCACTGTCAGTGCGGGATGGGAAAATGGTGCCCCATGAATCCTATGGGGTGAAAGTAATGTCCATGGGGTTTCTGATGCCAGAGGGTGAAGCCGTCATTTGGCGTGGCCCCATGCTGCATGGGACCATCCGTCAAATGCTGACAGACGTACATTGGGGTGAACTGGACTACCTCGTCGTGGACTTGCCCCCGGGTACTGGCGATGCCCAGTTGACTCTGGCACAAAGTGTGCCCATCACAGGGGGCCTAATAGTGACCATGCCACAGGCAGTCTCCATCAGTGACGCCAAACGAGGGGTGGGGGCGTTTCGGAAACTGGACGTGCCAATCCTGGGCATGATCGAAAACATGTCAGGGGATGTCTTTGGCCAAGGCGGCGGCCAGGTGGCAGCCAAGGACCTGGGTGTAGACTTCATTGGACGGGTGGAGTTGGACCCCATTATTCGCAAAGGTAGTGATGCCGGCGAACCCTTTGTGATTTCCCATCCAGACAGTACTGTGGCTAGCTCCATGCGTCAGATAGCCCGCGTGTCGGCTGGTCTGCTTAGCTTGGCCGCTCAAGCGATTCCCAACACCGAAATTTCTCTGGAATGATGAGGCGGCTACCAGTCCGCTGAATTCAACCATTCAAAAAAAAGCCGAACAGGGGATAGGGAACGGGAATCCAGAGCGGGCCATTACTGAAGTGGCGGTTTGTGCTATATTGAGTTAGCTTCGCCGACAAACAATTCGGCCGGCCAGGATTGCGGTTACATTTCATCGAAGAAAGGCAATGTCTGCGTTGGTGTATAGGCTTTGGATATGGGTCAGTGTGACCTTGGTCCTTTTGGCTGCAGGCTGTACTCGAGATCGGTCGGCTGGGTCTGATTTGGCTATTGACCTCGATCCGGCCGATGTTTCCGCAATTGCAACGCAGAGGGCTCAAGACGCCCAACAGCAGGCAAGCCCAAAGCCCAACTTTACTTATGTCGTGCAAGTAGGCGACAACTTGGCCAGTATTGCTGCGAGTCACTACGTTTCGGTTGACACTATTCGAGGTTTAAACCCACAGCTGAAAAGCGACCAATTGGTCCCTGGAGACGAGCTGTTGATCCCCGACGTGGATCCTCCGACCGAGACGGCAGAAGTGGAGCAGGAACTAGATGGGGATCTGTTCTTTTATGTAGTTCGCGACGGAGATACCGTGTCTGCACTAGCGGAGCGGTTTGGCATCACAGTTCGGGATATCGAAGCGGCCAATCCAGCTGTTATCCTGGATCACATTGCGGTAGGTCAGAGGATAGCGATGCCTCAAGCGACCATCCCTTCTGAAGTGAGAGAGGAAGCTTTTGAGGGGCTGTTTCACGTGGTCCAGAAAGGGGAGACTCTGGGGGCAATTGCCGTCCTGTATAACGTGGAATCCCTACAAATTATTAGGTTAAACGAACTGGCTTCACCTGACCAGCTGGCAATCGGTCAGAAGCTAAAACTGCCTGAGGACGCCACTCTGCCGGAACTACCAACCGAGGAACCAGCAGCCGGAGAAGGCCTCTTTCACATCGTGAAAGGGGGGGAGACGTTGTCTGGCATCGCAGAGCAGTATGAAGTGGGCCTCAGCACTCTCGTGGAAGCCAACAACTTGGGGAACGCAGACCAATTGGCACTAGGGCAGGAAATCTTCGTGCCAGGCGTGGTATCCGCTACTTCCGAAAGCCAACGCATCCACGTTGTACAGGCAGGCGAAACTCTGTCTTCAATAGCAGAACTCTACCAACTGCCTCTGCAAGCACTTCAGTCGGTCAATAACCTGGAAGACGGCGACCTCCTGGAAGAAGGGCAGCAACTGATCGTGCCTGAGGTTGCAGGTTAAAAAAACGCTGCTGCTATCGTGGAAACACCCACCGGAACGGTGGGTATTTATACTGGCATAGTACGACCTGCGTGAGACCGCACCGTCGGCGCAATGGGCTCATGGGCATCCCCGCAGGCGAAAATCTGTACACCTTCGTCGAATCTGTCGCAGGCATTCTCAGCATCGAACTGCCCCTCAAAGAAAGGCACCTTACAGGCCTGTAGCGCGTGCTTGATGCGGTTTCGCGCATCCCACATCTCCGCGGGGTACGGCGGGTCGTGGTTATCGATATAACCAAAGGATAGTCCCATGTCTCCCGGACCCCATTCGGCGAATCCTAACCCTGGGACGGCGGCCGTGGCTTCAGCGTTGGCCAAAGCTTCTTGATTCTCGATTTTGACCCCTAGCAGCAGCTCACCTTCCGGATTGAGGGGCCAGGCATCAGCCTTCTTAATGTAGTCTGGACCAGACACCCCCCAACGGGCTCCGGCCGCGGCTTGAGCGCCCGCGCCCCGGGTTCCGACACGTAGTCCTGACCCAACGCCCTGTTTGTGATATCCGTAGCGACAGCACTCGATATAGGAGGCAACTGCCTTCGGATCTTCGGCATGGCAGAGCAAAAGGGAATGCACGCCCCGGGCAAGAAGCTGCTGGAATTGCCAGCTGTTGGCCTGAATGCCAGCTACGCTTTGGCCCAGTACAGGCAGCTCCACCATGACCGTCGGTGTGAGATGCCCAGAGGGAGTGGGGCCGCCATCCAACAGGCCTTGCATGAATGCATCCAAACCTGCCAGATCGAAGATGCCGTGCTCCATGTTGATACGGATCATGTCAGCCCAGGTACTGGCCATGTCCCGGCCACCTTCGTAATTCAGGCTATCTCTCATTCCTTTACAGAAGACAGGTTGGCCCGCTTTCAGTAGATCTACAGCCTTATTAACACCCATGGGACATTTGCTCCTGTAAATGAGACACAATCCCCTCGGTTACAGGGGATTGTCTGGATATTAGCCCATCCCTAGTCTAACCGCGAACTGACCCAAAGCCGACTACGGTCGTCAGTGGTCCCTGAAATGATGCAGATTACAATGTTGTTTATTCGCAGTTGATAGTTCACGTGCCAGACTGGAGGTAAAGACCATGGAACTCACTGTAGGTGTTTCTGCCGATTTCCATGCCTTGGGAACGGAAGTAACAGGCCCTGTCGAAAGTGAGTTGAGACGGGCGCCCAAACATATTCAGTACCGATTCTTCGAGGCATCAGGTCAAGATGCAGACGGCAAACGGTATGTCCGGCCCCCAGATATTCAGGGGCTTGATGGCATCGTGCTGTTGGGCTTTCGTTTTTCTACTGAATCCTTGGACCGTTACTCTCAGGTTGCTGCAATAGGTCGTTGGGGTGTGGGATACGACACTGTGCATGTACCAACTCTAACCGAACACGCATGCCTCTTAGCCATAACTCCGGATGGGGTCAGGCGTCCCGTGGCAGAGGCCATCATTACTCTAGTTCTTGCCTTAGGTAAACAGCTCTTCGCCAAAGACAAGGTTGTGCGTACTGGCAGATGGGAAGAACGCAACACCCCTTGGTCAGTTGGTCTCACCGGCAAGACTGTGGGTTCAATAGGGCTGGGCAATATAGGTTCCGACCTCTTCCGCCTCCTTGCCCCCTTTCGGCTAGGACGAATGTTGGCACATGACCCCTATGGAGATCCGGCTGTCGCCACTGGACTGGGAGTCGAATTGGTGTCGCTGGATGAGGTCCTGGCAGAGTCGGACTTTGTCTCCTTGAGTTGCCCGCTGAACGAGGAGACGCACCATCTGATCAACGCCCAGCGCCTGGCTCAGATGAAACCAACTGCTTACCTCATCAACACAGCCCGTGGGCCGGTGGTGGATCAGGATGCTTTGATCGATGCCCTGCAGAACAATGTTATTGCAGGCGCCGGTCTGGATGTGCAGGTGCCAGAGCCTCTTCCGGTAAATAGTCCCCTTACCAGCTTGGACAATGTCATTCTAGCTCCACACACGCTGGCGTGGACTGACGAACTGTACAAGCTAAATGGGGCAGGCGCGGTCCAAAATGTAATTTCAGTGTTGACGGGAGAAATTCCAACTGCAGTGGTCAATCGGGAGGTGTTGGAAAGCACCCAGTTTCAGGCACGACTTGCCAGATTCAAGGCTCTTGCCACAAATATTCGCTAAGAGGTCGAGTAGAGCCGGTCAAGCCTTCCAACTTCGAGACAGTGAGTGGCACCTTAGGTTGGGACAGGTGTAACCAGCGACCCTTATACATTCGGTCGGAGAAAAATACGGGCAGAGCATTATGGGAAATCGGAAAGTTAGGTTTGGTTCCTGATTTGGCCGACTTCAGCGAGGGCTTCAATCTCACTACTATCACTTCTATAGGAAAAGACCTATCGCGGCCGCGCAGCTTTTGGGCCAGCAGTTATGTCAGAGGAGCCTAGTGTTGCTGGGGAACCTGATTCCTCGGGGAAGTCCTACGCGCTGAAAGCAAGCCGACACCTATGTCGCTTCTTCTGAGTCTGACACCTCATGACAATGGAAGGAAAAAGGGACGTTCCCATAATGCAGGAACCCTGTAGCTTCCACAAATCTTGGCGAAGAATTGGGTAACCTGTTCTCGGCCAACCTTCTTGTCGGAGGGAACCTCAAGTACGGAACAACAACGGGCAGTCCTTTCTACAGCCGTTGAAACCCACGTGAATGTCTACCAAGCCAACCGAACTATGTCTTTCGTAATCGGCGAGAGCTTGGCGCCATATGCGTTGTTGAGCCCTGCAATCCGGCACCGCCATGTTTGCGCGGCTTCGTTGGTGGGTAAGGGAGGTGTACTCCTCTGCTTGCCAGATCTTTTTCTTTTCTCACCGGCTTCCGCCTTTTTCACAATCCCAATGAACGTCGGTGTCTGTGTTTGCTGACCGCCAGACGTCTTCCCCATAGGGAATTCCCGCGCGTCCATTGTTACAATGGATTAAATCCACGGCCTTGTATACGGAGCAACTATGGCAGTCCTGTCTCAGGCGGACCTCAATTTCTGGGAAGAGCACGGGTACCTGTTGGTTCCGAATGTAGTTCCGCACGGTCAATTGGACGCAGTTGTTGCCGCCCTCTGGACCTTTCTGGATATGCACCCAAGAGATCCCAAGACTTGGTACAGTCTACCGCCATGGCATTCCAAGCCAGGTATGGTGGAGCTGTACCACCATCAAGCCCTGTGGGACAACCGTCAATACCCTAGGGTTCACCAGATTTTCAGCGAAATTCACGGGACAGACCAGCTCTGGGTGTCTTTGGACCGGGTCAACATGAATCCTCCGGTGCAGGAGAAGGACGCCTACCCGGGTTTCATCCACTGGGACTTCGATCCTACTTCCTGGCCCATTTCCTTGAGGGTTCAAGGAGTGCTCTGTTTGGAGGAAACTACAGACAGACAAGGAGGATTTCAATGTGTGCCAGGCTCGCATAAGCGGGTGAAAGAGATTCTCGCCTGGCAGGAACCGGATCAGAACCTGCGGAATCCGAATATCGGGGATTTAGAAATCGTCGCTGTGCCTGGAAATCCTGGGGATTTGGTCATCTGGCATATGGCCCTGTTACATGGAAATGGCCCAAATCTCACGGATCGTCCACGTCTTGCCCAGTACATTACTATGAACCCAGCCCAGCCCGCGGCTGTCCGTCTGCGGCAGAGCCGTGTGCATGCCTGGCGGAGACGCCTGCCCATGGGCCATATGACGCCCAGAGCCTTCCCATCTGACATTCGCCGCATCGATGAACTTCAACCCCAACCAGCGTACTTGACCGAATTGGGTCGCAAGTTGGTGGGCGTGGATCTCTGGTAGCTCCTCACTTACAGGAAAAAGAACAATGTCTGCGGATTTGAAGGCCGCCATTATAGGTACGGGGGGCATCGCAAAGGCTCATGTGCGGGCATTGAGGGCCCACGCCGATCGGGTTTCACTCGTTGCCGCTTCGGACATAGACAAGCCGCGGGCCCAAGCATTCTGTACTCAACACGAGATTCCTCACGCCTACGGCAGTGCCGAAGCTTTGCTGGAGCAAGAGCGACCGGATATCGTACATGTTTGCACCCCGCCGGGAACCCATGCGGACCTATCCATTCTAGCGATGGAAGCCGGAGCCTGGGTCCTGTGTGAAAAGCCACTGTGTGCTTCATTGGCCGAGATGGATCGACTGGAGGCTGCTGAGGCGGCTACTGGACGGTTCACCAGTAGCGTTTTTCAGTGGCGATTTGGTTCCGCGGGCCGTTATCTCAAGGAACAAATTCGAGATCAAGTGATGGGCAAACTTCTGCTGGCCAATGTCCTGACCACTTGGTATAGAGGAGATCCTTACTTTGCTGTTAAATGGCGTGGTACTTGGGAAGCCGCCATCGGTGGGTGCACCGTCATCCACGGAATCCATATAATGGACTTCGTCCTTTGGCTGATGGGTGAGTGGCAGGAGATCCGGGCCATGATGGGGTCGCTGGAATACGATATCGAAGTTGAGAATATCTCCATGGCCAGCGTTCGTTTCGCGGATGGAGCTACAGCCAATTTTTCTAACAGTATCCTGTCTCCCCGCCAGGAAAGTTACCTGCGTTTGGATTTTAACCATGCTACCGTCGAACTGCGGAGTCTCTACTCTTATCGCAACCAGGATTGGAGCTATAGCACCTACCCAGATTCACCATACCTAGACCAGGTACCTGCTTGGGGTCAGATTCCTACAGAAGTGCCTGCTTCACATGTGACTCAATTGGGATCTTTCTTGGACAGTCTGGAACGACAGGTGCGCCCAGAGGTAAGCGGTGCGGATGTACGGGGCACCATTGAATTTCTGACAGCCTTTTACAAGTCTGCCCAGCTGGGGCTGCCCATAGCCCGCGGCAGCATCCAGTCGGATGACGATTACTACCGCCTTCTCAACGGCCAATTCAAGGCCAAAGGCTGAAGGAAACGGTGCAGATGACGAAATTGACTACCCGCGCTGGCGGGAATCAGTACATTGAAGTCTGGCACGGAGCTCGGCGACTCTGTCGCTACAACCTGCGTCCTGACATGTCAGACTTGCAAGGGCCGCGCCCATACTTTCACCCGGTCAGCACACTTCAAGGCGCGATCGTTACGCAAGAGAAGCACTTTGACCACGAATGGCATAACGGGCTCAGTTTAGCCTGTCCCTGGGTCTCTGGATACAATTTCTGGGGTGGTCCTACGTATGTCCGAGACCAGGGCTACCAGCACCTGGACAACCTGGGTCACCAAGTACATCGGCGGCTGATTCCGCGGGCAGCTTCGCCTGATACGCGGAGCTGGCGGCAGGAACTTTCTTGGTTAGTCCCGGGTCAGGGCAGCACTGAATTTCTGCGGGACGAACGCAACCTGACTGTCGGGGGCGTGAATGAGACGGCCGGTGTTTGGCACATCGACTTCGACTTCACGTTGACCAATCCTAATACTCAGAATGTAGTGTTTGGTTCCCCGACCACGGAAGGCCGCCCCGCTGCAGGATACGGTGGGGTCTTCTGGCGTGGTCCACTGGACATTCTGCATGGCACTATCTTGACTGGTAATGGCCAGTCCGGCACAGATCTGATGGGCGTCACAGCTCCATGGCTAGCCTATGGAGGAGTCTCCCGCGCTTCAGGCTTGGAGATGACCGTAGCGCTGCTGGATCATCCCCAGAACGCACGCTTTCCCTTGAAGTGGTTTGTGCGGACTACGCCATTTCCGGTTGCCAGTTATGCATTCAGTTACGATACATATTTGACTGTAGAGCCCCAGGAATCGTTGCATCGAAAACAAAGGGTCGTGATATGTGACGGTCTCCTGAGCCACGCAGAGATAGAACGCTTGCATTCGGCCTGGACAGTCTCGGGCTGACCCCCAATCTGACCTTCCCTTACGACCATAATTTGAGGACCTCCTGTGCAGTATGCCTTCATGAGCTTTTCCTGCTCAGCATTATCCTTAGCAGAGATGCTGGCTACGGCCGAGGAATTGGGATACGCTGGCCTGGAGCCTCGTCTCAGTTCCAACCACGTGCATGGTATTGAAACTACCCTTTCCTGGGCCCAGAGACAGGCGGTGAAGGCGCAAGTGGCGGACAGCCCAGTTTCCTTGGGGTGTCTGGCCGTTTCTTCTTGTTTCGCAGATCCGAGCACTTCTTCGGGTTACCTGGAAAATCTGAGAAAGGAACTCGAACTGGCGGCTGACTTGGGTGTGCCAGCGGTTAGAGTCTTCGGAGGACAGTTTCCTGCCAGCATTTCCAGGGACCACGCTATAGACATTGTGTCAGAGGCATTAACTGCCGTTGCCGCCCAAGCGGCCGCTAGTGGTGTAACCATTTGCCTGGAAACTCACGATGCTTGGTGCAATCCTGCCCATGTGGTGAAAGTCATGGAAACTGTGAACCAAGATAGTGTGCGAGTCAACTGGGATGTGTTGCACCCGGTGCGGTCCGAAGGGGTGGACTTGATGGCCTCTTTCGAGATGCTAAAGCCCTGGATCGCCCATGTTCACATGCACGACGCCGAACTTAGCCAAGGCCGAATCACCTATGCACCCATGGGCACGGGAGCCATAGATCATCGCACTGTTCTTAAAGCCTTACACAGCATTGGCTATAGCGGCTTCCTGAGCGGGGAATGGATCGGTTTTTCCTCGTGGCAGGAGCATTTGCCATTCGAAATCTCTCAGCTGCGAGCATACGAGAGGGAATTGGGAATATGAATCTCAAGAAATACTAGCTTGGTATGGTGAATATGCAGGTTCTAACTTCAGAATTGTGGGTCCGTGACATCAGTACTCGAATGCCTTTCCGCTATGGGATCGCTTCAATGACCCAGGTACCGCATGTAGTTCTCTCTCTACACTTGGAGATCGAAGGTCAAAGGGTCACTGGACACTCAGCAGAGAGCTTGGTTCCCAAATGGTTTACAAAGGTTGTCGAAACTCCCTACCGTCAAGACTTGCAGGACATGATGCAAGTCATTCGAGATGCTACAGGTCACGCCATTGCCGCGGGCCCGCAGCCATCTGTTTTCCAGCTGTGGACAGCTATGTACGAGTCCCAGAATACCAGGGAAACTGACTCTCGCTGGCCGTCGCTGCTTCTTAATCTAGGTACCAGCCTTGTGGAAAGAGCTCTCATAGATGCCGGCTGTCGGGCTCGAGGTCAGTCTTTGGCCCAGATTTTACGCCAAGATGCATTTGGATATCAGGCGGCATATTTCCACCCTTCGCTGGCCAAGACGCTTCCCCGCGAAATACTGCCGGCTCAGCCCCTGACTGAAATCATAGCCAGGCACACCATAGGTTTAGGCGACCCTCTGCGGGAAAGCGACATTGCCCCTGCCGACAGAGTCCCAGACGGGCTGCCCCAATCCCTGGAAGAAGTAATCCGCAGCTATGGAGTCGATTATCTGAAAATCAAGATCGGCGGGGAGGTCGCAGCCGACATCGCCCGGATGCGGGACATAGCCGATCTGCTGGTAGAGAATTCTGGGACGTTCCGTTTTACCTTGGACGGCAACGAACAGTACCAATCCTTCGAAGACTTTCTGGAATTTTGGACGGCCCTGGAAACGGACTCGTCGTTAGCGGGATTCCTAAAGGGGTTGCTCTTCATCGAGCAGCCGCTGCACCGAGATGTCGCAATGCTTCCAGAAGCAACTCGAGCGCTCAGGGCCTGGTCACAGCATCCTCCAGTCATCGTAGATGAATCCGACGGCAAATTGACAGGGTTAACCCGTGCATTGGAGTGTGGTTACCAAGGTACCAGTCACAAGAATTGCAAAGGAATTTTCAAAAGCATCGCCAATATCTGCCACTTGCATCAGTTGCAGGCTGAAGATGCTGGTCAGACCTACGTTATGTCTGGCGAGGACCTAACTAATGTGGGCCCAGTAGCCCTACTCCAGGATCTAGCAGTGCTGGGTAGTCTGGGCATTCCTCACGCTGAACGCAACGGTCATCACTACTTTACGGGCCTGAGCATGCACGAACAGGCTGTGCAAGAGGCTGTTGTGACCCAGCATGGAGATCTGTACCGGTGGCGAGAGGCAGGAAAAGACCGCTATCCCGCTGTACATATTGAGGGTGGTCGGCTCCAAATTGGAAGTGCCGTGCACGCCCCCTTTGGTTATGGCCCGGAACTGGATCTGTCCGGCTTTCAGTTGCTGGCGGATTGGGATGACCGCCCGTACGCCTAAGCTCTCTTCGGCATGTCTGAGCTGGAACCGATTATCGTCTGCAGCGAGAACGGGGTACGCGGGGCCGCAGCCGCAATGGAGTTGCTGCGGTCCGGAGCTAGTGCCTTGGATAGCGCGGTGTCCGCGGCCTCCTTTGTAGAACATGATCTGGCAGACAATTCTGTCGGTATCGGCGGCATTCCCAACATCGTGGGCCAAGTCGAACTCGATGCCAGTATCATGGATGGTCAGACCCGCCGCGCAGGGGCGATTGCAGGATTGCGTGGATTTGCAGACGCGGCCCTGGTGGCCAGGTATGTCATGGAACATACATCCCATGTACTTGTAATAGGTGAAGGGGCTCGTCGTCTGGCTCAGGAGATAGGTTGCCAACCCACCAAGCTGGAATACGCACCTAGCCAAGATTTCTGGCGGCAACGATTTGCACAGACTGGTTTGGAGCCTCCCGATCCCGAAGCCACGGAGTTAGTACCTCTTGTCAACCGAATGACTACACAGTTGAGCCTCACGGAACGTCATACAAGCGCGCATCGGGGCCCCTCTCTCCCAAATCCCGAAACAGGTACCGTCAATTTTCTGGTTCGCGATTGCTATGGTCATCTGGCCTCCGTAGTCAGCACGTCGGGGCTGGGGTGGAAGTACCCGGGTCGGGCCGGAGATTCGCCCATCATTGGTGCAGGCAATTACTGTGATGACCGCTATGGGGCCGTTGCCTGCACAGGCAAGGGGGAGTTCTGCATGCGAGCAGTCACAGCCCACACAGTGGTTGAAGGGCTCCGGCGTGGAGAAAGTCTGAACAGTGCCTCCCGGTGGGCCTTGCAGGACTTGGCTTCTCTGCCTCGAGAAGCTAGACAGTTCGTGGGATTCGTCACCTTAACCCGTGATGGAAGGCACCAAGGCTTCAGCGAACGCCCCGACCACAACTATGTTTACATGACAGGGAATATGCGGGAGCCCGAAGAACGGTCCCGACTGACGTTGTCGGAACTGCTACAAGGTGGCTGCTAAGGGAAGAAGGTGAATTATGGTAGTAGCCTTGTCAATGCCTCAGTTTGGGCAGAGTGTGGTGGACGGCACGGTCTCGGCCTGGCTGAAGGCGGAAGGGGATACGGTGGCCCGGGATGAACCCTTGGTGACCGTTTCTACGGAAAAAATTGATACCGACCTGCCGGCGCCGGAAGCCGGCACAGTGCTCCGCATATGCGTGCCCCCAGGCACTACAGTTGACGTCGGCACTCCATTGGTTTACATAGGTATGCCGGGGGAAACCCTACCTGTAAGCCCTCAAGAGCCCTCCGCGACCAAGTCAGAGGAAGTGACAGTGCCGCCAAAAGAGGGTGTTACTCCTTCAGTGGCCAGGGGGCATCGATCCAACGACGGGCCAACTGGTTTTCTCTCTCCAGTGGTAGCTCGCATGTTGCACGAGCATGGTCTGGACCCCACCCAGATTTCCGGCTCCGGCCGGAACGGACGCATCACTCGTAAAGACCTGCATGCATTTATAGCCAATCAGGCAGAAGTGACTGTGTCTGCGGATCCTGTTTCCGAGTTGCAGCCCCTCACCCCCATGCGAAAGGCCATCGCGGAACATATGGCCTTAAGCGTGCAGACCAGCCCACATGTAACCACATTTTTTGAAGTGGACATGGGGGCAGTCGTTCAGCATAGAGAGCTACAGAGGAACACCATAGCCAAGGACGGCGTACGACTTAGCTTGATGCCTTATTTCATGAAGGCGGCGGTGCAAGGCCTGCAACAGGTACCTCAGGTCAATTCTACTCTTCTTGCCGAAGGGTTAGCAGTGCACGGTGTTGTGCATTTGGGTGTAGCTGTGGCGGTTCCCAACGGAGTTGTGGTGCCTGTAATTCACGGCGCAGATCGACTGGACCTGCTGGGACTGGCACAGGCGTTAGCCAATCTGACTACCAAAGCCCTCTCACGCCAGTTGCAGAAGGCCGACCTGGAAGGCAGTACTTTCTGCATTACCAACCATGGCACCAATGGTAGCTTTGCCGGCACCCCCATTATTCACCAACCCAACGCCGCCATCCTAGGGGTAGGCGCTGTGGTCAAGCGGCCAGTTGTGCGCGGAAGCGGTTCTCTCTTGCCCCAATCCAACGACGCCATACTAATTAGGCCCATGTGTGTACTTAGTTTCTCTTTCGACCACAGGATCCTTGACGGGGCTGTTGCTGACAGCTTTTTGACCCACATGCGTGATACGCTTGAACGATGGAAATAAACTCAGAATCGAAAATTCCAAAGCCAAATTATGCAAATTGACATAGCCGTTATTGGAGGTGGTCCGGGGGGATATGGTGCGGCCATACGAGCTGCGCAGCTGGGCTACCAAGCCGTGGTCATAGAGAGAGAGCACCTGGGCGGAGTCTGCCTGAATTGGGGATGCATTCCGTCCAAAGCGCTGCTCCACGCAGCGGAGGTGCTGGATACGGTGCGGAATGCCAAAGGATTGGGCATCACGTACGAGAATCTTGCCTGGGATTTCAACAAGGTTGTCGCCCATAGTCGTGGCATTGTGGCGAAGCAGACGAAAGGCTTGCAATTCCTAATGCGCAAGCATGGCGTAGAAATCATTTCTGGCACGGCGAATTTTGTCAATTCAAAGACCTTAGGAGTTCAGAAGCTGGACGGTTCGGCACTGGAGGTGACAGCGTCCGACATAGTAATCGCAGCTGGTGGGCGTGCCCGTCTCCTGCCAAATCTGCCATTTGACGGTACATCCATATTGTCAGCCCGAGATGCCCTAGGGCTAACGAATCTTCCAGAACGGGCTGTTATCGTCGGGGGTGGTGCCGTTGGCGTGGAATTTGCTTGTATTTGGCATGCCTTCGGTGTGCAGGTTACCTTGGTTGAATTCGCCCAGCGTTTGTTGCCACTGGAAGACGTCGAGATTTCCGAGGAACTGGAAAAGCAACTGCGAGGCCGCGGCATCAAGATCCACACTGAAAGCACCGTGAAAAAATTCTTGCCCACGCAGAAGGAAGTCCACATCAGCGGCAACGCCGGGGAATCCGAAACTACGTCTGCAGATGTCGTGTTGGTTGCCGTCGGAATTGAGCCTAATTCTGACTTTCTGAACCTGCCTGCTGCAGGTGTGACTACCGATAATCGGGGTTACATCATTGTGGATGAGACTCTGGCTACCAGCGTTCCACACATTTACGCTGTAGGAGATATTACGGGACGGGCACCATTGGCGCATGTGGCCATCGCGCAGGCCGTGACGGCAGCGGAAGCGATTTGCGAGGCCACGCCCTTGCCTATCAGTGCTGAGCAATATTTGTTCATGCCTCGTTGTACCTATGGATTCCCGCAGGTGGCCAGCATGGGGTACACGGAAACACAGCTGCAGGAGGCGGGCACTCCTTACAACAAGGGCACTGTGCCTTTGTTTCCTAACGGCAAAGCCAAAGCCATGGGCATCCAACACGGTTTCATCAAGATTCTGGCAGGAGTGGACTATGGCGAAATTTTGGGAGCCCACATGATTGGGTCAGGAGTTACAGAATTGCTGCCCGCTGTTTCCCTGGCGCAGCTGACAGAATTAACCCCGGCCGAGATAGCGCGCACTGTTCATGCGCACCCCACCCTCAGTGAAGCCGTAATGGATGCGGCGGCGGCAGTAGAGGGCCAGCCTCTGCACCTGTGAGGCCTATGAGGGATTCTTACTCCTTGCAATGACTGTTACCGGACAAGCCGAACCGGTTCTGCCGGGCATTACGCCTGCCAAGAAATTGGCTGCAATTTCCGCTTTGACCTTGACCGCAGCGGGACTGTTGGCCGCCATTCTGTGGGGATATCCGTTCACATTGTGGGCCTACCACGTGCATCAGGCCGGAATCTACATGCAACGCGGCCTTTCCTGGCCTGAAGAACGATATAGTGATTCACTGCCCCAAGCCCTAAATATCACATCCATAGAAACGGCCCTGGTTCATCTGGACCAAGCTCAGGCAGTCCGTTCGCAGCACTATCACGCCTATCGGTTGGAAGGTCATATCTACATGGCCTTGGGTAAATGGCTCCTAGCCGAATCAGCCATTGCAGCTGCCATTGCCAGAGCCCCCAATAATCCTTTGGTCCACTTTGATCAGGTCATTGTCTATGAGCAAATGATGGGTGCTCTGGCTGAGGATGCGGGTCGCCAGTTGTGGCCTCAAATCAGAGCTCGACCCACACAATTGGTCAGTCCCACATTTAAGGAAGTTTGCGTAGATCCCCCAGAGCCATCCTCCTGCCAATTCCTGTATACTCGCATCTCATTGCCTGTTGACGGTATGCTTTGGGAAGCTCCTTTTCTGGGCCTTCGCGGCAGCCAAACCATGGAAGTAGATTTAATTCTGCCACCGGACGTGTCGGCCCTGTCCTACCTACTGGCGGTCTGGCCCCAGGCGGAAGAGGAAATCACCGGCCAGGTGTCCGCGCAGCTGCAGATCCGACGTGAGGGGGACACCGCGTTTACGACCCTGAGCAGCCACGACCTTTCTGATTCAGATAGTCAAGGGGTCTGGCTCCCGGGAGTGGTTTCGCTGGCTCCCTGGGCGGGGCAGGCCGTGACTGTTCGCTGGCAATCCCGTTCGCAGGATTATTTCATTGGCTGGAGCCAGATGACTCTCGGAACGACGGAGATCAGTAGCATGGTGGCTCGTACTCCCTGGCTGCGCTGGAGACAAGCTCTTTGGGCAGGCGGCTTTGATAGCAGTGACACCCGCGCGTTGGCTGCTGAAGCGGAGAACATTGGCCATTCAGATCAGCATAGTGCTTGGTTACGCCGTTCCAAGCTTCTGGAATCGCTGGGCCGGTAACTTGAGAGATGACTATAGTGTCCACTGTGGGAATAGATGTGGAGGTTCGCTTCGCCGAAACAGATATGATGCAGGTTGTGCACCACGCAGCCTATTTGCCTTGGTTGGAAATGGGTCGCATTGCCTTCATGAAAGCCCGTGGGGCTCCTTATACCGAAATCTCCCGTACTCACAATTTTTCAGTCACAGATTTGTCTCTACAGATCCGTCGACCATTGGCATTTGGGGATACAGTACATTTGTTGACCGCTCTGGACAGCCTAAGTTCTCGCAAACTATGTTTTTCTTACGAATTGCGGGCAGGTCAGAAGGACTTGCTGGTCGCGACGGGCCGCACTGAACATGTTTGTGTGGATCTGCAAGGCCGCGCCACCCGTATTCCGCTGGACCTGGCATCAAGGTTGCAAGCAACTTAATTGACATAACTTACTTTTCCCGTCCCGCGTGAAGTTCCTAGTAGAATTGGCAAAGGAGCTTGTTTAGGGCTGGGTACGTCTCAGGCATTAACACAGAGGGAAAATTGAACGACTTAGGTACAGCCCACAATCCGCTACGAATTGGCATTATCGGCTCTGGGCCAGCTGGGTTTTATGCTGCCGATTCTTTGCTTAAGGGACGGGACCTGGTCGTACAGGTGGACATGCTTGACCGCCTTATTACCCCTTTCGGCCTGGTGCGCTCCGGGGTAGCTCCAGACCACCAGAAGATTAAGTCTGTCACCAAGATCTTTGATCGTGTCGCGCGCAAGCCAGAATTCCGATTCTTCGGCAATGTGTTCTTAGGGCAACACATCAACGCTCCGGAACTGGCGGATTTCTACCATGCCCTCATTTATGCCACAGGGGCCCAGACAGACCGCAACTTGCCAATTCCGGGAATTGATCTAGCCAACAGCCATACGGCTACGGAATTTGTTGCCTGGTACAACGGGCACCCGGACTTTAGGGACTTGAAATTTGATCTCTCGCAGGAGAACGTGGCCGTAATTGGCATGGGCAACGTAGCCGTGGATGTAGCACGCATTCTCGCTCATTCCTATGAACACCTGGCTGAAACGGACATGGCAGACTACGCATTGGAAGCACTCAAGGAAAGCCGGATCCGCAACATCTATATCTTGGGACGGCGCGGACCTGCACAGGCAGCCTTCACTGTGCCTGAAGCCCGGGAACTGGGAAAACTGGAGGAGTGTCAGACGGTGGTGCAACCCTTGGAAATACAGCTTGACCCCTTGAGCCAAACTTCAGTGGAACAGTCGGAT
The DNA here is from genome assembly GCA_965221225.1 of Caldilineaceae bacterium. GTDB lineage: Bacteria > Chloroflexota > Anaerolineae > Caldilineales > Caldilineaceae > Bin34. The sequence goes on along the minus strand of CBDCRV010000008.1, from coordinate 750,535 downwards.
GACAGGACATTGGCCACGAAACTGGAGATAGTTAATTCCTTTGCCAACCAGCCAAAACAAGGCAAACCCAAGCAACTGACGATTCGTTTCTTAGTTTCGCCGACTGAACTGATAGCTGATGCGGAAGGGCGCGTCGCGAAAATGAAACTAAGCCGAAACGAACTGTACACCGATGATGGAGGCAATTTGCGTTCCCGCAGCACCGAAGAATATGAGGAACTGGACATTGGATTGGTTTTTCGCTCTATTGGCTACTACGGCGTGCCTTTACCCTATGTGCCTTTTAGAGCAGACTGGGGCATCATACCCAATGAATCCGGGCGAGTTGTGGACGCGGACACGGGTCGCCAAATTGAGGGCCACTACGTTGTAGGTTGGATAAAACGTGGTCCTTCTGGGGTAATTGGTACAAATAGACCAGATTCAAGGGAAACAGTGGAACTGCTATTGGCAGACGTGATGGAAAATAAGCATTTGCGCCCTGTCCGAACCCAACCTGAACAGATAGCCGAGGTATTGCGTTCCCGGCAACCCGACTTGGTTACCTATGAAGACTGGCTTTGTCTGGACGCGGAAGAAATTCGGCGCGGCAAGGCACAGGGCCGCCCAAGGGTGAAATTTACCTCTTCCGCAGAAATGCTGGCTGTGCTCAATTCCAGGCAAGGTTGCGAAGACTAGGCCGGCGAGACATAAGCCGGTTCGCCAATTCAGATTTGTAACACAGTCCGACCCAACTGATCGGCATTGGGCTCTGCTCAGCAGAACCAATCTTCTGTGAGACGTGGCGGCGCGGGCAGCTGCGGTTGCAACCTATCCCTCTTCACTACTTGCCCTGCGGCGGAATAGGCCCGGGCGCGTACCTCTTGGAAAAGCTCAATGGCGTCCCAATCCGCAGGCAGATCGCCAGTGAGTTCGGCCAATTCTTGCTGCAGGATCCTCACGTTTTTGTCGGGAGGGTACCAGGCGTAGGTGAATCGGTCCGGTTGCAACGGTCCCAGCCACGCGTCATCTGCAAAACGATGCAACAACCAACTCTTGGGGGGAATCAGAAGCCGCAAGCTAAGTTGCAGTGGCGGGATAGCTCGTACTAATCCATGCACTTCAACCCAATTCAGGAATTGAACATAATCTTCAGCCGTCGTCCAAGGTGTAAATGGGATCCAGGTAGGCTGCAGAGGCAAATCCAGCTGTTGCAAATCCTGTACCACTTGGGACATGTCGTCTACCGTGTGTCCTTTGTCCAGATGGGAAAGAATGGAGTCCTGCACCGACTCGAACGCGGAAACCACAAAAGCCGCTCCGTGCTCCTTCAAGGTGGCCAGATGCTGTGGGAACTGTCGCAAGTGCTCCACTTTGGCAGTAAAGTCAAAGGAAACATGGGGATAATTCTGTCTGAGCCACTCTGTTACTTTGAGGGAGTGTCCTGGTCCGTTTAGAAAGTCAGGGTCTCCGAAAGAGATATGTCCGGCTCCTGCCCCGACGAGCTGTGAAATGTCTGCAGTGACAGTCTCGAAGTCAATTATGAAAAAACGGCCACCGTATATGGGTACCACTGGGCAATGGCTGCAGACATGCAGGCAACCTCGGCTGGTTACTACTTGAGCAGCCGGTACGACATCCCCTTGTTGAGGTACGAAATGGACGTACTGCTCCAAGGACGGTAAGCTTGTCCGTACCGGTACGGGCAAGTTCAGCCGGGAAAGGGTAGGTATTTGGGCTTTTGTGTCTTTGCATGAAAGAGAAAGTTGCCGGGCCCACTCTGTCAGTTCAGCCTCCACTTCTCCAGCCAGCACACGGTCCGCCAACCCTGTATCCACAAGAAATTCTGAATTGAGACCGGCATAAAGCCCGTAGAAACAAAAGCTGGCTTTGGGTAAAAGAGAGCGCAGAAACTTGGCGGCGGTCACGCTCAATGTCAAGGCTGTGTGCATGGGCACAGAAAAGGCTACCCCTTGGAATTCCTGTGCTGGCAAGTCCCCTAATGTCTGTACCGCCAGATCCAGTGTGGCCACTTCCAATCCAGCTTGCTCCAAGCAGGCCTGTGGCTGCGCGAGATGCAGCGGCTGAAAACCCGATTCGTACGTGGCGACCAAGAGGATGGCAGACATAGGAGCAAGTAGGATAGGTCGGAATACCCTAGAATGGATATTTCTCTTCGCGATGTGAGGCGGCGGGTCCGGGCTGGTGCATGGAATTAATCCCCAAACAGTTTCTAGGTGAGGTTATCACAGTCGAATTTGACCAGGCTCCGGCCACCATCAAGAATCCATATTGTCCTCAACGTTTTACATGGCGGGACACGGAATTGGAGGTTGTCGAATTGCTCGAAGAGTGGCGAGACCCTTCGCGGAAAGGGCGCATGGCCCGCAATCAGCGCGAAGCCCATCTGCAACGCAGCCGACAGGTAGGTTCTTGGGGGGTAGGCCGAATATACTTCAGAGTGCGAGTCCAGGACGGCCGTCATTTCGATCTGTACTATGACCGGTCTCCGGCAGGTGGATACCCGGAGGGCCGCTGGTTTCTTTTTCGGGAGCTGGCGGAAGCAACTCAAGACCAATCCTGATATGGCTACAAAGGCCCTTAACCAGTGTCAAGAATGCTTTCGTTGTGCATGGCATCTGACAATTTTGACCATTCTTCAACCTCTAGTTTCGGAAGTTCATCCAAGGAGGCCAAGCCAAAGTATTGAAGGAAAATCTCAGTCACCCCGTAAAGGATAGGGTTTCCAATCGTTGGTCGGTGGCCCTTAGTCTCCAGGAATTCTCGGCTCAGCAATGAACGCAGAATATGAGCGCAATCAACTCCACGAATAGCTTCAATTTGACCGCGGGTAACAGGTTGTTGATACGCCACGATGGCCAACGTTTCCAATGCTGGACGGCTAAGTCGAGTGTGGGTTGCCAAAGCGGTGAATCTTTCGATGGCTTGGGCGGCACCAGGCATAGTTACCAAGGCAAATTTGGATCCAAGTTGCTGTAAACGCAGGCCGCGATTGTTGTCCCGCAGGTTTTGTCCCAGAACCCTCAACGCATCTGTTACTTCTGCCGGGGCACAATTCAAAGCTTTGCTAAGTTCCCGGGGCGTTGCAGGCACCGGGGATATGAAAAGCAGACTCTCCAACAGGGCAGGTAGGGAGGAAGTACGTTCCTTGTCCATGGAAAAAGGTTAACAGTTCGGAGGCTCCAAGCTATATTACTTGAAATGGAGGTTCTTTAACCCCCATGGGCCGATTGCAGTGTTTTTAGGACGACTGCACATATCTGCAAGAGGCCGCGGGTTCCGGCAGGATTTCATACACGCTGACTTCCCCTTCTTGTGCACAGAGTAGGTAGTTGTAGCCAGCATCCACCAAATTGGCTGCGATTTCCCTAGTTTGGGCCGCGTCTCGCGCCAGCCTCAGTTGAAAGATTGCCTTTCCGGCTGGTTGACCGGCCACTAACTTCGCCACATCATCTGATTCTGCAAACCAGACCCGGGACACGGAGGGAAAATCGAAGAGATAGAAAAGAAAGTGCCAGCTCAATTCCCTGTGCAATATGACAGATTTCTCGGGGGCCGCCGCCAGCAATAGATCCAAGGCCTCGGGTAGACCTGCCAGTCCAGCGTTGTCCTGCATCTCGGGCAAATTGCCATGCCAACCTTTTTCCCAACCTGTTGCCAGCGAAAGGACTAGGCAAGTAAGGAGCAGCGCAAGCAACACCTTTTGGCTCTTGGATTTGGCTCTTGGCAATACCGTCTGCACCGCCCAAACTGTGCTCAGGACCAAGAAAGGCACGAGGGGCAATAGATATCTCACCCAAGGATTGAACGTCAGCAGCCAGTGCAAGACTGCATATCCCAATGACCAGAGAAGGGCCATTCCGATCCAGCAATCTTCTCTATGCAAAGGGGTGCGGATTTTGACCCATCCAGCTGCAAGCACCAAAGTCCCCCATGCAGCCCAACCCAGCGCGCCGCCTAACAGGACACTGTACATGGGTAGCCAAGCCGACAAACGAGGAAGCAAGTCCATCATTGGAATGAACCGCAATGGGGCATAATGATCGAATCCAGCGTGCCAAAAGGAGGGAGCCCAGATCATACGTACCCCATCCCAAATCAGAATGGGCAGTGACACGCTGCACAGTCCCCACACCCATCTACGGCAGTCTGTCTTCCTAAGATCAGCACGTAACAACCACGCCGTACTCAACACCAGAGGCAGATACAAAATACCGGCCTGCTTGCTGAAGATGGCTACAGCAAGAGCCACACCCGAGGCCCTATATTGTTTCTGCCAAGCCAATAGGCAGGCGGCTGTACCGGCCAATACAAAGACAGGATCAGTCAGACCCGTAGGCCCATAGGCGAGGATCAGTGGGTTGGTCACTGCCAGGAAAAAGCCAAGCCAAGCCGCCTTCCTCCCCCACTGCCGCCTAGCAAAGAAGGCAAGACCCAGGCAAAGCAGAGATGTAGCCAGAATATTTACATATCGGGCGGAGGCGGCTTCTGCCCCGAAGGTGTAAAGCGAGAGGGACTGTAACCAGAGAAAGATGGGCGGCTTATCGATCCAATGGGCCAGGAAAAGGGGATCTCGGTACTCCAGCCAATGGCGGGACCAGTAGGCGTAAAGAGATTCATCTCCAGATAAAGGCCATCGGCCCGCCCGCATCAGCCCCAATGTAAGAGGTAACAGCAACCAGGTGACAGACAGACTCCAAGCCATCCACCTTTGAGACTTGGCAGTCTCCGTTGTGTCGTAACTTGGCATGCTGAATTAGTTACCTGGTTTAAGTTTCCGCGGGCACCGGATTGTAGTTGCTTGTTCCGGTCAACGACGCACCGCTAAAGCTAATTGAACAAGAATTACTTGAAAGATCTTCAAAGCAGGGGCGTGGGCCATGTAGTTTTCCCCTAACTTCGAAGGTAGTAGCAGCATGGTGCGCAAGAGTCATGGAGTACTACGGGAGAGAATGCCCTTCCCCTCGAGACCCTGTGTTTCCGTATGAGAGGACCCAAGGAACGGAGGAAGTTGCAGGATCCGTAATTGAAATGTCTCAACTGTCCCGAGCCCTGGACAAACCCGGCCCGTTGCCACTACTTAAACCATGGTCCATTCTATGGAGGGGCCGCAGGGCCCATTTTGCAAGTGGCCAGCGCGCAGGTTTTGCCCAGACTGCATAGTCTTTCCCGGCCTGAACAATGAAACCACAACCAGAAATCCTTGCTGTGCCAGACTATACCGTTTCGACATGCTTTCAATGAATATGTGAATATGATTGACCAAGATGGCCCAACCCCCTCCATATCTCTTGGCTGGTAGGATTCCGGAAGGGCGCTGACCTGCATTGGCACCACCCTCATTTAACCACCAAGGAAGGAACTGGCATGACACAGCTGAGAGCAGGTGTGATCGGTCTTGGCCGTATCGGCAGCACATTTGACGAGGAAATTGACAGGGGCGGAGTTTTTTTTCTGCCTTATTGTCACTCTCCCAGCTATGTCAAGTCTGACTTGACCCGGCTCGTGGCGGGGGCGGACATCCATCCAGGGCAAAGGGAAGTCTACGCGGACCGCTGGAATCTGGATGCCAGCCAGGTGTATGCAGACTATCGGGAAATGTTGGACCAGGCTCAGCTGGACATAGTCAGTGTCTGCACCTCAGCCCGGGTACGTCCCCAAATCGTCGTAGACTGTGCCCGAGCTGGCGTGAAGGCAATTTGGGCTGAGAAGCCTATGGCTCCCAGTCTGGCTGAGGCTGATGAAATGATATCGGTGTGCGCTGAAACCGGAACTGTGCTGGCTGTTAATTGCTCTCGCCGGTGGCATCCCCTCTTCGACCAAGCTCATCAGCTTATATCCAAGGGATCTTTGGGGGAGATATTGCATGTTACTGGCTACGGCCAATGTGGGCTATCTCACAACGGAAGTCACCTTATAGATACCATCAGCTTCTTGGCCGGTGGTTCTGTCGCATGGGTCTTCGGCGAGGTTATTGTGGAGAGGAACGGTTCGGAATATGAGGACCCGGAAGGAAACGGCTACCTGGCTTTTAACAATGGAGTGCGCGGTTTTCTGAGAGGGATGCCTTGTGGAGCAGCTTCCTGGGACTTTGAAGTAATCGGCACCGAAGGACGAATTCGTTCATCTACCCACGGCCAGGACTTCGAATACTACAAGCTAATCCCTGGAGGCATCAAAGGTGGCAAACTGCCCGCTCGGGTGCCGTACCCTTGGCCAGCTTATTTGTTAAGCATGGGTGAAATCATCGTGTCTGATTTGGTGCATTGCATTGAAACAGGTGACAGCCCTCGTTGCGCAGGCACGAATGGCAGAGAGGCCTTGGAAGTGGCACTAGCGTTGCAAGAGTCCCATCTTCGCGGTGGGCGGCGGACGGACCTGCCGCTGGCGGATCGTTCTTTAACCATGCTGTCTCGAGATCTGCTGCATGACGACGTGCCAGCCCGCATCCGCCGTATGCAAGGGAACTGATCCAGCAAGGTGCAGTTATTCGCAAGCTGCAATTGGGTTGCTCATTTCAATTCTGGTTGTGGCTGCGAATGAAATCCCTAAACAGGACAGTCTCTGAAACATTGTCGCATTCGTTGCAATGTTCCCAGTCGCTCCAAACGTATTCCACAGCGTGCCAGCCCTGGTAACCATGCTTAACCATTAGATCTAGGACTCTTCCGTAGTCGATGATGTTTTCGGACCACGAGGCCTGTAGGCGGCCGTGCCGTGCACCGCGGAAGTGAAAGTGACTGGCATGGGGTACCAGCACCTCTATTTCGGTATCAGCTACTCCCTGGCGGGTAAAGTGGGTATAGTCAAGAGTTAGAGTCAAACCGGTAACTGTCTGCACCAAGTTCATGGCCGCCTGCGGGGAGGGCACGATGGACCCTACATGGGCTTCAATGCTAAAAGCGAGTCCCCGGGGTTCGGCCTGATCTAGACGCCATGCCAATTCTGCTTCGGTGCGGGCCAAGGACTTTTCGGCTGGTTCCTCAGGGAAAAATACTCCGGGCAAGACCGTAATATGCCGACTGCCGCTGGCCTCCGTATAGTCTAGGCAACGCAGAAACCAGTCTCGGGCTTTTGCTCTGCGGCCCGCATCGAAGTGATTCAAGGCGAAGGGCACAAAGTCCGGGTCCATTTGTAGGAAAACGTCTGCCACAGTCAAACCGAGGTTTCCGAGACGTTCCCTTAAGACGTTCCCTGATTTCTCAGGACACTTGAACTCCTGGGATGGCTGCAAATGAGAACGGTTTTCAAAGAGCCCAATGTCGACTCCTTGGAAATCCATCGACTGAATCAATTGGAGGGAGGCGTGGTGGGACAGAAGAGGGAAGGTAAAGTCGGCACAGGCCAGTCGGGATTGCATAGAGTTACTCTTCCTCCATAAACCTAGTTGTATCAGTTTCCCATTCAGCTGGTGCGACAAAGCCGCCATCCACTACGAGCGAGGTTCCGGTGATGCCAGACGAGTCTTCACAGCTGAGGTAAAGAACAGACTTGGCGATATCTTCGGGGGTAATGATTACGCCCATTGGGACCCGCTTAAGCCGGTTTCTTAGGGTCTCTTCTGGATTTGGCGTTGTGCTCATATGGAATTGCAGCATCGGTGTATCCACTATGCCGGGGCACACGCTGTTGCAACGTAGCCCGTCCTTGGCGTAGTCGATCGCGATGTTATTGCTTAGCCCCAATACCGCATATTTAGATGCGATGTAGGCAGGCGTGTTTCCTTGAGCGATGAAGCTGCCCACGGAGGCGATGTTGACCATATAGCTGCGAGAGTGTTGCCGCAGATGGGGTATGCCGTGTTTAATTGACAAGAATATGGACTTGAGGTTAACAGCCATCAACCGGTCCCAATCTTCCACTGAATACTGATCCAGGGGAATCACGTGCACGATGCCTGCGCAATTGACAATGTTTGTCAGGCCGTCCTGTTCGAATGCGGCCTGGTCTAGGGAAGAATTCACAGCTTCCTCACAAGTGACGTCGCAGTTGTGAAAAGTCGCTATACCCCCATCGGCGTGAATGTCCGCGGCAACTGCCTCGCCCATCTCAGTCTGGATGTCTACAAGAGCCACTTTTGCGCCCTCACGGGCGAACAGTCTAGCGATTGCCGCTCCCATTCCTGATGCTGCACCTGTCACCCAAGCCGACTTCCCTGTTAATCTTCCTTGACTGTTCATGCTCCTAATCTTCCTCGCCCATGCATTTCGGCTTGGTTTTCATTGTCAGTTCTATCAATTCCAAGATGGGAAAAACATTTTTACCTCAATGTAGCTCTCTGATTTCGGAAAGGGCCGACCTCACCTCCTCTTGTAAATTCCCGTCTGCACTTGGATTGAATGGACCTCCCTCGCCGCCGCAGACATCATTTCCTAATTGATTCAGGGCCTCAACCACCGCACTGTAGTTGTAAGCCCGACCGTCGCGAAAGCGGATCTCTTCCAAGGCAGCCAATTTGGCTTCCCAAGCATAGGCTGTTTTCCAATCCTGCCGCCGCTGGGCATTATTGATGCTGTCGCAGGGCTTCGTTGTGACCACAGCCGTACCCGAGGTATGGCCTTTAGTTCCTAACCTAGCCGCGTCGGTGCTGCGATCCCCTATGCCCCAGATAACAATGTTCCCAGCGGTAACCTGGTTCACCAAGGGCGGCACATCTTCCAGACCAGTTCCAACTTTCACACCAACGAAATGAGGGGAATCCGTGAGCAGCCTCAATACTGCCCCCATGTCTCGACTGGAACGTAGGTAATAGAGGAAGCGCGTTCCCTGTGACCCGAAATCCTCTCCCAGCGCCAAAAGGCCTTCATAAAGACCTTCCGGGGAAAACGTACCTGAAAGAGGCATGATAAGAATCACATCCGGCATCCGGCTCAAGGTCATATGCTGCTCCAAAGTGGTCCGCACATCCGCCAACGGGTTGGGTATGACTGCGGTCATCAGGATCCCTTCTGCTCCCATTACCTGGCCAGTGTCATCAAAAATCTGGACCTGCTCCTTGCAACTCAAATGGTGTAGGAGGCTGGTTCCCGCGACAGAGATGACTCGAGGACGATTTCCTTCAAGATGGTTCTTTTCCATGAGGTATTGGACGTTCCGCTGGTGGCCTTCCCGGTCGACCGCACGTTCACGAAACGGAACTACCGGAATGGCTATTACGTTGTCCAGGTCTTGCAATAATTGTTCGGTGGTTCGCATAGTTCTCCCGGATTCTGCAAATGGAAAGTTCGATGCCCTGTGTAAGAAGGCTGGTGACCGTAATCATTATCCCAAAGCGATCTATATTTCTGACAAGTCTTTTCAGCTAAACCTATGGATTCAAGGAAGTCTCGAAACACTCAGATATTGCCGATCCCGACCAGACTGGTTAATAGGATAGAAGAGGAGGAAGAATCAGTGGCAACGTCCAGATTATCGATTCTCATTCACCCAATTGGCATCGGACAAAATGATATCGGATTTCGCGAGAATGGCAGTTTGATAGCTCTGAGCCGTACGTTTGGAAACGTGTATGAAGAAAATCAGAGGCCGTTCGAGGTAGGGCAATCCCCTTACAGAAAAAATGACGCAGGCGATTAATACCTCTTGCAAGCCCTCTGATGCAGCTGAGTTTGTAAGGCTTGGGCATTTATGAAGAGCCCGGCGATTCACCGATTGGAACACAGCACGTGGATGCTCCTTGACGGCTGATTCCAATCGCTGAAACAACATTCTCATGAATGTGAAACCTCTAACTCGCGGTGGGCACTAAGGTGTCTCCTTGTAAACGAACATATCCACTATGCTCCTGGAAGGGCGGAAATCTGGCCTTGATTCGTGCCGCTTGACTTCTACTGACGGCAACCTGGCGCCAAATTGTAGATCTGATGGCTCCTGCCCTGTCTGGCACGGCAGAGTAGTCCCTGTCAGATCTCTCAAAGAAAAGCCGCAGTCTTTCGCCCGACGTGAGACTCCAGTTTAGAAGCACCGTCGACTGCATATCTGTGGATCTGGCAACAAAAATGGCGCCTTACACCCTCGGCTCGGGGCGTAACACTATGATGTCGTACCGACAGCTCGATTGGTTTTCCCCATTCAGATGCTTGCTAGTTCATCCGATGTGCAAGTTCCGAAGGAGGAGTGCCCCGTGCCCATATGCTGGCTCTTGAGTGACAAGAAGACGGGTCCCATGAAACCCTATTTCACAGGTATTGTCGTGAACGTTGGCTAACTGGTTGTACGCCGATAACTATAGACCAGCACGGGAAATGGATCAGTTCCAGGTATCACCTAGAACCCGTACCCAATTCTGAAACGCAATTTGGCCCAATTCATCTTCAGAAAAACCCGCCTTCCTGAACTCATCCCTTAGGTTTGGGAGCTGGTCCACACTGGCTAGGTCCGTAGGCATCACCGCCCCGTCGAAATCAGACCCAAGGGCCACATGTTGAATGCCCATGCGTTCCATCATGTAGGAAGCGTGACGCACTATCTCGGCACAAGATGTAGAAACATCGAAACGGCCATCTTCACGCAGAAAACCGACATGAAAATTGATACCTACAACTCCATTGCTCTCCTGGATTGCATCCAGTTGCTTGTCTGTTAAGTTCCGAGAAGCCTTGCTCAAGGTATGGGCACAACTGTGCGTAGCCACCAGGGGTACATTGGTCAAGTCCGCTACATCCCAAAAACCCTTTTCGTTCAAGTGGGACAAATCCACCAGAATACCCAATTCATTACAGGCTTGCACCAAGGCTTTGCCTTGTGAACTTAGGCCTGGACCTGTATCGGGGCTGCTGGGAAATGCGAAAGGCACCCCGCAGCCAAACACATTGGGTCGGCTGTGGACTAAGCCCAGAGAACGTAGTCCCAGATCATAGAAGAGAGGCAAGAGATCTAAGTCCGCATCGATGGGAACCGCATCCTCAATATGGGGAATGGCGAATCTTGAGCCGTTCTGAAGAGCAGTCTGCAACTCAGAGGAATCGCGGACTATGCAGAAATCCTCGCCAAGTTCATGATCCAAATTTCGCAGTAAGGAAAAGAGGTGCAGAACGTAATCAAGGGCGTAATCGTGTTCAATTTCCTCCCCCAAGCCCCAGCTGGATGTATCTATTTTTTCTCCGGCAGCGTCAGGGGGGCTGGGCACATACATGGCGAAGAATCCTCCGGCCAAGCCCCCTTGTTGCATGCGGGGTAAGTCCAGATGGCCGTAAGTAGACTTCAAATGGAATTGACCTCCTTCTTGCCCTCGACTGCGGTGCAACCGCAGCAGAGTGTCGTTGTGACCGTCAATGATTGGAGGTTGTAAAGTAGCGGCACACATAGATCCTCAAAGCCATCGGCTCAACTAGGCGTAAAGTAGCTCGGCCACAAAAGGGCCTATCAGCATTCGTTAGGGGGTCGACCGGGGCACTAGCTCCTCAATTCCGCGCAGGTCCAGGTCTTCAGCCAAGTGACAAGCCACACGATGGCCTCCTGCCAATGTCGTCAGTTCCGGTGTCTCTGTCTGGCAGATATCGACTGCATATTGACAGCGCGGATGGAAGTAGCAACCGCCCGGCGGATTGGCTGGATCAGGCACATCTCCTTCCAGTACAATTCGCTGGGAACGCTGCCTGGGGTCAGGCCGCGGCACTGCGGACAATAGCGCCTCGGTGTAAGGATGCTTGGGGTTGTGATACAGATCTGAGGTAGGGCCCTGTTCGACCATCTTACCTACATACATCACTGAGACGCGGTTGGCAAGGTATTCCACTACGCTCAAGTCATGGGCGATGAAAACGTAGGTTAGGTCGAACTCGGACTGCAAGTCCTGTAACAAATTCAGGATTTGGGCTTGCACTGACACATCAAGAGCAGAAACGGCTTCATCGGCAATGACCAGTTGCGGTTCCAGGATCAAGGCTTTGGCTATGCCAATTCGTTGTCGTTGGCCGCCGCTGAAAGCATGCGGGTAGCGACGCATGTATTCGGGACGCAGGCCCACGCTCTTCAACATGTCTGCGACCCGGTCCTCCAGTTCCGAACCATATGCGATCTGGTGGACTCGTAGAGGGTCACCTACCAAATCCAGCACCGTCATGCGAGGGTTAAGGCTGGAAAAAGGGTCTTGGAAAATCATGCGCAATTCGCGCCTGTAAGGCTTTAGATCTGAGTTGGGAAAATGGCTCAAATTGACGCTTTCGCCAGCCTTATTGCGGTATATCAGGTCTCCGGCCGAGGGGTCATAAGCCCGCACCATGCACCTGCCTGCTGTGGTCTTGCCACAACCAGACTCTCCTACGATAGCCAATGTTTCCCCTTGCTGAATGTCAAAGGAAACGTCATCCACCGCCCGCACATGTCCAACCGTCCGCTGCAGAAACCCCTTCTGAATGGGGAAATGCATTTTCAGGTTCCGTACAGAGTACAGGATTTCTGAAGTGCCGTTTATTGTTTTCATGGCTAGTCTTCGTACAGGAGACACCGGACCTGTCGCCCATCCGGCAGCACTGTGAGATTGGGATGTTCCGTGTTGCAGCGACCTGCAATCACTTTCTCGCATCTTGGGTGGAATGGGCAGCCCGATGGCCTGTGATAAGGATCTGGGACCGAACCCTTGATTGGGTTGAGTCTGCCTTGGGAACTATGGCCCAAGCGGGGAATGGATTGCAGTAGGGATTGGGTATATGGATGCTGTGGGTCATGAAAGATGGAATCCACATCGGCATGTTCCACCACTTCCCCAAGGTACATCACTACCACCTCGGTACACATTTCTGCTACAACACCCAAATCATGGGTAATGAGCATGATAGCCATGCCTAGCTCATCCTGTAATCTCTGCATCAACTCCAAGATTTGGGCCTGAGTGGTCACGTCCAAAGCCGTTGTCGGCTCATCAGCGATCAACAGTTGCGGATCACAGCTCAAAGCCATGGCAATCATTACCCGCTGGCGCATGCCGCCGGACAATTCGTATGGGTAAGAATCATATCTCTCTTCGGGGTGCGGTATGCCAACTAGACCCAGCATCTCCACAGCCTTGGCCCGAGCTTCTTCCTTGTTCATGTCCGTGTGCAGCAAGATGGACTCTGAGATTTGAAAGCCCACCGTGTGCAACATACTCATGGAGGTCATGGGTTCCTGGAAGATCATGGCAATGTCCTGCCCCCTGATCTGTCTTAACTGTTCCCCTTCATATGGAAGAGCTGCCACATCCACTACATCGGGCGTGTGATGCGTGCCGTACAACAAGACCTCCCCTTCCAAGATCTGGCCAGGTTTTTGGACCAACTGCAAAATTGAAAACGCTGTCACGCTTTTGCCACAACCGCTCTCACCCACAACTCCCAAAGTGGTACCGCGTGGAACCGTGATGTCTACACCGTCCACTGCTCGAACGGTCCCTTCGTCCAGGAGAAAATAGGTCTTCAAACCCTTCACCTCAAGTAGAGGTTCAAGGTCCCCCATTCGGTCGATTGGCTTGGTAGTGTCAGCGGGCATAAGGATCCATAGCATCGCGAAGGCCGTCCCCAACGTAATTCAGAGTGAGAACTGCCACAATTACGGGCAACGCTGCCAGCAATAGCCAGGGGGCATTTGCAAGTACTTGCACTTTCTGCGCATCCCGCAATAACACGCCCCAGCTCACCACCGGCGGACGCAAACCGAGGCCCAAAAAGCTCAGTGAGGTCTCAGCGATAATCATTCCGGGAATGCTCAGTGTCATGCTGGCAATGATATGGCTTGTAAAGGAGGGAAGCATGTAGCGAAAAACCAGTCCCATTTCTGGGACTCCATCCAGTCGAGCGGATGTAATGAAATCCTCTTCTCGTAGTGACAGGAACTTGCCGCGTACGACACGGGCCAGCCCAGTCCAACCCACAATACTGAGGATTACTGTTATGGCGAAGTAGCGCTTAAGCGCATCCCAATCGTCCGGTAGGGATGCGCTCAATCCCATCCACAGCGGGATGCTGGGAATGGACCGAATAAATTCAATTGAGCGTTGAATGATATTGTCGGACACTCCCCCAAAGTAACCCGACAGTCCTCCCAGAAAAATCCCCAATACAAAGCTCACGGCCACTCCAAGTAGCCCAATTGTCATGGAAATACGGGTGCCGTAAATTAAACGGCTCAATAAGTCCTGTCCCAGACGATCTGCACCCAGGAGGTAAAAGGGCTTAGTGGAGTCCTTTGGCCCGAACAAATGCCGTTGGGCTGGAAAAAGCCAAAGCGCCTTGTATTGCTCCATGCCTTTAACAAAGAATCCAATGGGAATGACATCCTCTGGGTCGGGTTTAAAGACTCGGCGCAAAGCAGCCGGTTCAATCTCCACGTTATAACCAAGAACATGCGGAAGGAACGACAGATTCCCTGAAGCATCCCTATGGAAAAGATGCAGTCGTTGCGGCGGTGCGAAAGTAAAGTCGGCTGCGTAGTAGTTACTAGGAACTGGTGCGAGAAACTCGGCAAAAAGCACCACAAGATACAGCAGGATAGTCACCACCGCGGCCGCCATGGCCACCTTGTGTTTGCGGAAACGCCACCACATCAATTGCCATTGGTTAGCCACCAGGACGCGATTCTCTTCTTGGCTGAAGTCGTCTTCAGGTAAGGAAGGAAGTGGAGAGGTGACCGGCTGGGTGCGAACAGTCATACGATGCACTTTAAGAGATGCGAATGCGGGGATCGAGCAACGCCAACAAAATGTCGGAGATCAGTGTTCCAACAACGGTAAGAACGCTGATAAGCATAATGAATGCACCTGCCAGAAACATATCCTGTTGAAGAAGGGAACCTAGCAGCAAGGGACCAGTAGTGGGCAGGTTAAGCACGACCGCGACAATTATGGATCCGGAAACTAGCTCTGGAAGGGTCCAGCCGATGGTGCTAATAAACGGATTCAATGCCACGCGCACAGGATAACGCCAGACTAGGGTGCTCTCTTTTACCCCTTTGGCGCGCGCTGTAGTTACATATGGCTTGTGCAATTCGTCCAACAAATTGGCTCGCATGATGCGAATACTGCCGGCCGTGCTGGCAGTACCCACAATTACGATGGGAATCCACAAATGGGATAAGAAGTCCACCCATTTGCCCCAGGTCCAAGGGGCATCTTGGTATTCAGGTGAAAAAAGGCCGGCTGGACTCAAGCCAAATAGGGTTAAAGCGTAATACAGCATGACCAAGGCCAGCAGAAAATTCGGTACCGCCAACCCGATGAAGCCAATGAAGGTCGTGACGTAATCCCCTAGTGAGTACTGGTGGGTGGCAGCGAATTTGCCAATGAATAGGGACACGACCCAGACGAATATAACCGACAGGAAAGTGATGAGCATTGTGAAGCCCACCCGATCCCATATCAATTCGTTAACCGGCTTGGCCCATGTGAATGAGCGACCAAAATCTCCCTTGGTCACAATATTGGAAATCCACAGGAAATATTGCACATACCAAGGCCGCCCAAGCCCGTACTGCCGCTCCAGCTGCGCTAGCCTTTCCTGGTTAATGGTCTCCCCTTGGGCAGCCAATTCAGCCACATAGAAGGTCAGGTAATCACCGGGCGGCAGCTGGATGATGCCGAAAGAAAGCAGGGAAATAACAAACAGGGTCGGGATCATAATAAGAACCCGGCGGCTGATGTATTGCAGCATGATTGACTAAAAGGGGTTCTATGGGAAGAAGCCTACAAAGCTCCAACCTCGGATTTGAGCTGGCCAAAAGGTGGAAGGGGTATTAGTTCCCCCTCCACCGTAAAGATAGAATTTTATTCGTAGAAATATTGGAAAGTGTCCGAAGGACCCGGAGTGGGATACTGCCACGAAGCAGGCATCCAATCCATGATGTTACGCATGCTCTTGTTGGCAACACCGTAGGCTGGAGCCGGCGTTGAAATACCGATGACATAGAACTGGTCAGCGGAGATTTCCAGAATCTGATGCATTAATTCCGTTTGCTTCACAGGGTCTGGTGTCGCACCAACCTCATCGTACAAAGCTAATTGCTCCTGCACAATTGCGGGCGGTACTATGGCTAATTCATTGTCAGGGTTTACATACCAGAGGTACCAGCCATACCCGTATCGTGAATGTCCGTGAGTGGGCAAGAAATTGCGGGGGTCCAGCAATGTACTGTAGCCTACGCCGCCCGGAGCACCCCAAGTGTTGGCATCGTGCTCCAATATTTCCAAACGTTGTTGTCCCAGAGAGCGATCCAGCACGTTGGGAGTCATCTTGACGCCCACGGCTTCCCAATATTGGGAGATCAGATTCATCATGTCAATCTGTTCGGTCGCCACCGTAATCACATCCACCGTAAAGGAAATGGGTTCTCCATCTGGCCCGAGTCTAATGCCATTGGAATCCCTCTCTGTATATCCGGAGGCATCCAAGTGCTGGTTGGCCATTTCAGTGCTGTATTCCGTGTATTGGGTGGCTAGCCGTTCGTTGTAATAGGGCGAAGATTCCATGGGAGCAGCCTGCCAAGGTTGGCCCTGACCCACCAACACCACGTCAATCAATTCCTGGCGATTGATGGCGTGAGAGAGGCCGATACGGAAATGTATATTGTTGAAAATTTCATTCTTGACGGGGTCTGGATGGTTCAGATTCAGAGAAATCTCCATGACATTGCTGTTTGAATCGAGCCGGTTTGTCAGTTTTATACCGGCAGATTCCTGTGCATCAAAAAAGGCCGACTTGTTACCCAGGGTAGCAATGTGCCGGTCCTGATAATCAATCTCGCCTGCCAATGCCTGCAATACCAAGGTTTCTGGATCACTGCCTACGTTGTATATGACGGAGTCAATGTATGGCAACTGATTGCCTTCAGTGTCAACCTTCCAGTAGTAGGGATTTCGGTCCGCTCGGATGGTGGTTGTGTTTTCGCCGTATGGTGTGGTCAGAGTCCATGCCCACAATACAGGCAGGTCTGCATCCCTGTAGTAACCACAACAGCCGCCACCATTGTGATCTAGGAAATTGTCTACCCAGGTCTCAAAGCCAGCCTCCTCAGCATCTGCAGCAGCATCTGGGTTGAAGTCTACGTGGAACTGTTCCATGTAGTGGGCCGGGTAGCTGGTCATGCCAGGGCCAGCCGGGGCCGCCA
Organism: Caldilineaceae bacterium; assembly: GCA_965221225.1. Taxonomy (GTDB): domain Bacteria; phylum Chloroflexota; class Anaerolineae; order Caldilineales; family Caldilineaceae; genus Bin34. The sequence continues at coordinate 733,459 of CBDCRV010000008.1, read as the reverse complement.
ACCGCAACGTCAAGAGACCATTGGGTTCAGGGTAGGTTACCGAAACGGTATAGTCATCAGACATCGTGACGGTGGCGGGCATATCGCCAGATCTCAACCAGTTGGGAACGGAAGTGGAAATTTCCTCGTTGAGGATTACGTTGTCGTACCACCAAACCACGTCGCCGGCAGTGAAGGGTTCGCCGTCGGACCATTTCATGCCTTCCCGCAGATGGAAGGTGTAGGTGGTTCCGTCTTCAGAAACGTCCCAGCTTTTGGCCACATTGGGTCGCACACCAGACCAGTCTCGTTCCCAGCTCGTCATCTGGTCGTAGGCCACGGTGCGGTAAATCCAGGCATTGTCACTACCACCGCGCAAGCCGGCTCGCCAGACGCCACCATAATTGCCGATGGCTTCCACTGGTTCAATCACAAGTGGTTCGGCAGGTAGACGATCCGCGAGTGGAGGCAACGATCCGTTCGCGACCATCTCTTGGAAGGCTGGAGCCTGATTCGGGCTGGCATCCGCCATCGGGGCGGCGTCATCATCCGCGGGCATTTCACTTTCCGCTGGAGTTTCTGGCGCACCACAGGCAGCCAAGGCCAGTATCAACAAGGAGCCCAGCGCCAGCAGCCAAAGGGACTGTCGACCCGCACTTCTTCTAAGCATTTGCATGGAATACTCCTTAATTAAGTTAGGGAAAATGTGGTGCCAGAATGTGTTCAAGTACCCAAAAATGCGTTGCACTAAGCCTTTCTACCTCTCCAATTGAAGGCGAATTGGCTGATACCTGAATTGTTCGAGCGATAGCGCAGTGTAACATAGGAAAGTAGGCAGCTAGGACTCTCAGTACCCAAGAAAATTGCCCTATGCTGACTGTTGATAAAGAGCTTTGCGCTTGGGGGCAAGCACAGCCTAAATTTCGTGGCAATGGACCTGCAGCCCATCCAAGTGAAAGCGGAAAAGGAAGAATTCTTGCATTGCTTTGGTACTTAGACTAATATGGCAACGTATTAAAGAAAGAAGGGAGTAGATTGCGCCCGAAAGTTCCGGGCTGAGAGACCACTGCGGATGTCAATTTCCAAAGCCGAAAAACTGAAGATTACTAAAGATTTCCGTATCAATGACTCTGATACGGGTTCGCCGGAAGTGCAGATCGCATTGCTAAGTCGGCGCATCAATGATTTGCTGGATCACCTGCGGGCACACCAGCACGACGAAGGTTCTAGGCGCGGGCTACTGAAGCTGGTAGGCCAGAGACGCCGACATTTGGCGTATCTTCGCAAGAAAGATGTAACGCGTTACACTACGCTCATTGAAAGACTAGGCCTGCGCAAGTAGCCTTTGGGTTGGCTGCGTCCTGTATAGCCTCCTGCCAGCACCCCCCTGTGTGTCGTTTGGGCACCCAGCGGTTGTTGCTCGCCCATAATTCATGTGTTCACTTTTACACAGTTGGTCATTTGGCCTGCGTATTCCATTGGAGATAGAGATTCATAATGCAACTTTTTGACGGTTCGAGAGTTTTTACAACAGAATTTGGGGAAAAGACCCTGGCCTTGGAAACTGGATTCCTGGCCCAACAAGCTGGCGGGGCGGTAACTGCCCGTATCGATGACACTGTGATTTTTGCTGCGGCCACGATGAGCTATGACGTGAGGCCCGATACTGATTTCTTCCCTTTGACAGTGGATTTTGAAGAACGCATGTATGCCGCGGGCCGCATACCAGGCAGCTTCTTCCGGCGCGAAGGCCGTCCGAGCGAAGCCGCTATTCTGCTGTGCCGCTTGACGGACCGGCCCTTGCGTCCGCTGTTTCCCAAAGGATTTCGCAACCCTGTACAGGTCATACTCTCGTCACTTTCCAGTGATGCCGAAACCATGATGGCGCCGCTGGCCATAACGGCTGCTTCTGCTGCAGTTTCCATCAGCGAAATTGACTTCCAAGGTCCAATTGCTGCTGTGACCATCGGATTAGTGCATGACGAATTGGTCGTCAATCCCACACATTCTCAGTTGCAGGAGAGTCGACTGCACCTGCAAGTGGCTGGATCCGCAGACAACATTTTGATGGTAGAGGCGGGGGCCGAACAGGTGTCCGAAGACGTGATGGTGGATGCCTTGGCGTTGGCCCACGAGTCGATGCAGCCGGTTGTGTCTTTGATTGCAGAAATGCAGGCGGAAATAGGCAAACCCAAGTACAAAGACTACTCCGTCTTCGTAGTGGGTGCAGACCTTAAGGCCGAGGTGTCCGAGAGCACCAAAGAGGATGTGCAGAGTCTGGTCGAAGGCAACCCTGATCAGGAAGGCTATGACAGTGGTCTAAAAAGCATCAAAGAAAAACTCAACAATACCTACGCAGCCAAGTTGGAAAGTGGCGAAGTTGCCAAAGGGGACCTATCCTCCGCCTTTTCTGACGTAGTCAAATCAGTGGTGCGCCAACGCATATTGGATGCTGGCATCCGCAGTGATGGTCGGGACACTACCACTGTAAGGCCTCTGAACGTGCAGGTAGGTTGTTTGCCCCGTGTGCATGGCAGTGGGCTCTTTCAGCGAGGTGAAACTCAGGCTCTGACAATTGCCACATTGGGCACGCCATCGGACTCGCAGCGCACTGACTCCTTCTATGAAGGGGAAGGCGAGAAAAAATACATGCATCACTACAACTTCCCACCGTATTCTACAGGGGAAGCCTACATGATGCGCGGGCCGCGGCGACGGGAAATAGGGCATGGGGCCTTGGCTGAGCGGGCTTTGGTGTCCATGATTCCTGACGACTTTCCCTATACATTGCGGCTTGTCAGCGAAATCATGAGCAGCAACGGCTCAACCAGCATGGCTTCAGTCTGTGCCAGCACGTTGGCTCTGATGGATGCTGGGGTGCCAATTGAGCAACCCGTGGCCGGCATTGCTATGGGCCTTATCCAAGATCCAGAGACGATGAAATACCAGATCCTGACCGACATTCAAGGTCTGGAGGATCATTTGGGCGATATGGACTTCAAAGTGGCCGGCACAGCGGATGGCATCACGGCTCTGCAAATGGATATGAAAATTGAAGGTCTGGACTTCAACATAATGAAGGAAGCTCTGGGTCAGGCTAAGAAAGCTCGTTTGCATATTCTGAATGCAATGCTGGAAGTCTTACCGTCACCGCGGGTACAGCTGAGCGAACACGCCCCCCGTATTCGCAAGCTGCAGATCAACAAGGAAAAGATCGGTTCCTTGATCGGACCCGGCGGCAAGACCATCCGGGCCCTGCAGGATGAATTCGATGTTCGCATCGAAGTTGGGGAGGAGGGCGAAGTCCTCATTTCTGGAACCGGCGAAAAGGCTGATGTTGCCTTTGACAAAGTGGGTGAGCTGACTGCCGAAGTGGAACTGGGCAAGATCTATGCGGGTACAGTGTCCCGAGTTGAAAACTTCGGAGCCTTCCTGGATATTATTGGGCAGAACACAGGCCTGATTCACATCAGTCAATTGGATGAAGGCCGCGTGGGCCAGGTTGAGGACATCGCCAATGTGGGCGACGAACTGTCCGCCATGGTTACGCAGATAGACCCCATTCGGGGGAAGATCCGGATGAGCCGCAAGGCCGTGCTGATGGATATGTCGCTTGCAGAGGCTCAGGCCGATGACGGCGATGACCGGAGTAGCCGTAGCGGCGGATTCCGAGGTGGTCGGGACCGAGGTGGCGACCGTGGTGGATATCGCGGCGGCCGCGATCGGGACAGAGACGGTGGCGGATATCGTGGCAGCCGGGAAGGTGGAAGCGGCGGCGGCCGGGACCGAGGTGGCGACCGTGGCGGATACCGCGGCGGCCGAGATGGTGGCGGCGGCCGAGATGGTGGCGGCGACCGTGGTGGATACCGCGGCGGCCGCGATCGAGACAGAGACGGTGGCGGATATCGTGGCAGCCGGGAAGGTGGAAGCGGTGGCGGCGGCTACCGTGGGGACCGCGAGGGCGGTGCCAGGAACGAACGCGGGGACCGTGGTGGTTACCGCAGTGGCCGATCAGACCGAGACCGGAGTGGCGGCGGCGACCGTGGTGGCCGCGACCGGGACCGAGACCGGGAACGTTCGTCCCGCCGCTTCAGCGACAGGGAGTAATCTGAAGGGCCCCTGTGACTTTCGTCGGCCAGAAGTCGACCGAAGCCAGGGGCTTTTTCTTTTCAATTTACAGGGAGATCTCTTGTTGTGCCGCGAGCCTGGTTCTGGGGAGTGCCGGTGGATGCAATTCTGGAGACTGACCTGCACGAACACATCTGCCGTGCAATTGTACAAAACGAGAAAGTAACTTATCTTCATATCAATGTGCACGGCCTTAATCTGGCTTGGCAACAGCCTGAATTGCGAGCCTGTTTTCGGGAAGCTAATCTGGTTGTCTGTGACGGCAAAGGCGTCCAATATGCAGCCGGCTGGCTAGGGACGCGCCTGCCAGATCGATTGACCTATGCAGACTGGGCTTGGTCCTTGGCCCAGTTGGCCGTGGACCACGGCTTCACCCTGTATTTTCTAGGGGGCCTGCCAGGCGTGGCAGCCAAGGCCGCTCAGGCATTGCAAGCCCGATGGCCCGAATTGCAAGTAGTAGGGTGTCATGATGGCTACTTTGACAAGACCTTCTCTTCGGCCGAAAACCGAGCAATCTTGGCTAAGGTCAATTCCGCGAATCCCGATATTTTAGTGACTGCCTTCGGCATGCCGTTACAGGAATTATGGGTAACAGCGAACCGCCCAAAACTTCAGACCCGCGTAGCTCTCTGCGGTGGCGCCGTTTTTGATTACATTTCAGGAAACTTGGTCCGAGGCCCAGATTGGATGACCCAGCACGGCTTGGAGTGGCTGGCGCGAATGGCCATCGAGCCCCGTAGGTTATGGCGTAGGTATTTGCTGGGAAATCCTCTTTTCTTGTGGCGCGTAATACGACAGAAGCTGGGGCTGCTTCCGCATCGATAGCCTTTGAAAGGGGGCGGGACAAGCCCCAAGTCGAAACCGGCTGTAATATCCTTTTCCCGTGATCAGACGTTTTTCAGTTAACTATATGGCTGCTCTTTTCCTCTTGGATGGAGCAATGTTCCAATTGGCCCTGTGGCTGGCTTTGGGAAGTCAGCATTTCAATCTCTATCTGGAGCTGAGAATCTGGATTGCCCTTTTCTGGTGCACATCCTTCCTGGTCCTGGATGTATATAGCCCCGGCCGGGTCGTGCGTTGGACTCAGGAATACCAACGGGTGTTTCTAGGCTTGCTGGCAGGAAATCTGATGCTTGCAGGGGCCCTATTCCTGCTGAATTCTGCAATGCCACGGGAAGTCTTTCTTTGGCATGTCTTTTTTGCTACGGTCCTGGTATTTTCCTACCGCACCGTGCTGCGGGCCTGGCACCGGTTTCAACGTACTCGCGGTGCCCCCCATTCTAAACCTAATCAGGTGTTAGTTATTGGCGGGGGTGAATTGGGAGCGAATTTCGCCCGTGAATTCCGCAACGCCAGTGGGCCAGAAACAGTCATTCTGGGTTTCTTGGATGATGAAGTGCCTATCGGCGAGAGTCCAGTAGATGAATGCCCTGTGCTTGGGCCCCTTACCCAGGCTCGGGACATCGCGGCAGAGCGGAAAGTGGGCGAGGTAGTTATAGCGCTGCCGCGGGGCGAATACCGCAGAGTTGCCCAGCTTGTAGCCGAGCTGTCGGGACTGCCAGTGCGTCTGCATGTTGTACCTGACTATTTCGACTTGGCGTTTTTCTCTTTTTCCGTGGACAACTTGGAAGGAATTCCGGTCATCGGTCTCAGAGACCCAGCTATCGACGGATTTCAGCGGCTAGTAAAGCGGATAGTGGATCTGGGACTGGGAACCTGCATGATAATCGCGAGTCTGCCCTTGCTGTTAATGGTTGCCATAGGCATCTGGATTCAGGATAGAGGGCCCGTCTTTTATCTTACGGATCGAGTAGGGGAGAACCAAAAGATTTTTCGGATGCTGAAGTTCCGGTCCATGGTTATTGGTGCAAGTTCTCTTCAAGATGAGGTGAATCAATATGATGCGGACGGGAATTTGATTCACAAGGTGGCAGACGACTTCCGAGTTACGCGTTTGGGCCGGTGGATTAGGAGGCATAGTGTGGACGAACTTCCCAATCTATGGAATGTGTTGAAAGGGGAAATGAGCTTGGTGGGACCTCGTCCAGAACTGCCATGGCTGGTCGAGAAGTATGAACCATGGCAGTTGAAGCGTTTCGCTGTGCCTCAGGGCATGACTGGTTGGTGGCAGGTAACCGGGCGTAGCGACAAACCCATGCATTTGCATACGGACGATGACATTTATTACATTCAGAATTATTCGCTGTGGCTAGACCTGCAGATCATGTGGCGGACAATTTCAGTCGTAGTCTTCGGCAAAGGGGCCTACTGAACCATTCCTGGGGCTGGCCTCTTATAAAGCAACCCCCGGCCGGGAAAATCGGATTGGTGTACTATGCGGGCGCGTCGTCGCGATGCGCGATGGCAGCTCTATGAGGAATGACCAATGCGCGGAATGGAAGCCTTTCGAATTGCCTTGAGGGCCCTAACTGTCAATAAGATGCGCAGTTTCTTGACTATGCTGGGCATCATCATAGGAATCTCAACCGCCGTTGTATTGATCTCCGCCGGCCAAGGTGTTGAACGGTACATCTACGACCTCTTCACAGGAGTGGGTGTAAATGTGTTATTCGTGGTGCCGGGCCAACTGGACCAAAGACAGGATCCTTATGCAGAGCCCCAGTTCGGAGAACTGACCCTCAGTGACGCCAAAGCTCTGGCAAATCCTCTCAGCGTACCCGAGGTAGTGTTAATTTCCCCAGAGGCGACAGCCCGTACCAAAATCGTGCGTGGAAGTGAATCCTTGGACGTAGACTTACTGGGAATCGCTCCAGAACACGCGCCATTGCGTGGTTGGGCTGCTGAACAAGGCAGTTTCATAAGCCAGGGAGACATGGACGCAGCGCTGCGCGTGGTTATGCTGGGGCAAGAACCCTTTCAAAAGCTGTATGCTCCCAGCGAAAATCCCATTGGCACCACGGTTCGCATAGACGGCGTTGTTTTCACTGTGATTGGCATTATGGAAGAGATAGGGGCCACCCAGTATGGAGACAGAGATAACAGTGTTTTTATGCCCTTCACCACCGCTCAGGAACGCATTCTGGGTTGGAAAACGGTCAATGGGGACTATAGAGTTTCCCAGATTCTGGCTTCAGTGGTCCATGAAGATCTGATGTCCCAAGCGCAGATAGCAATCGAGGAAGTCTTGCGCAAACGTCACCGGATTGGATACTTTGAAGAAGACGATTTCGCAGTGATCAGCCAGACTGATTTCATCGGAGTCTTTGGGGGAATTACGCGGGTGGTTACCATTTTCCTGGGGTCTATCTCCTTCGTCAGTCTGCTGGTTGGGGGCATCGGCATTATGAACATCATGTTAGTCAGCGTGGCGGAACGTACTCAGGAAATTGGGTTGCGGAAGGCCATTGGGGCGCGCCGCAGGGACATTCTGCAGCAGTTCCTTATCGAGGCGATATTTCTTTCCCTGGTGGGGGGGCTAGTAGGGGTCGGTCTGGGCGGGGCTGTCACAACAGCCGCCAATAGACAGTTGGGGGACTTCGACCTTGGTATGCAACCCGAGACTGTCATTTGGGTATGTCTTTTTTGCATGGGGACTGGCATTGCCTTTGGATTCTGGCCAGCTGTGAGGGCCAGCCGCCTCAGTCCGATCGAAGCCCTGCGTTCAGATTAATTGGGCCCTTGCCGCTCTCTCTATCGGCTTGTTGAAGCCGGCATCTTCAACAGCTCATTCACACAATTTCTTACAACATATGTCTATATGTCTAGATGGAATCTCTTGGCCAGAAGAGATGTAGGGACTTTGTACGGGTGACGCCTACTCTCCAGCAAGCAGATGGCTAGGTCATTCCAGTGTTCAGGAAATGAGCCTCAGCCAGGCCCCTCTTTTTTTCTCTTCAATAATCAATGTAGATTGCCTTAATTCTTGTCAACAACGTTGGAATGGCTATGCCGATTCTGGCTCTTTGTTGTTTTCGTTAACTCCAAAGCTTTTTTGCAGATTTCTCTCTTACTTGGGGTCCATCCAAACTCAATTTGAAAGCCCGCTTCATGCATGGGCACTGCTTGCCTTGTGTCTGACAATCGGGGAACGAACTGTTCATGAATGGACAGCCGAGCATCGAATTCAGCCTCGGGCGCAGATTCATTGGACTCGCGATTGGGCCGGACCTCGGAAAATTGCTTTAAACTAACATGAATTCATGTTAGTTTGACCCCCTAGCGACACTCCCTTGGCGGATTCCGTTGGCGTTCCTGGAGGTCCCCTTTTTCCGCTTCCAAAATCATATAGCCTTACGGGTCGGTATTTGGTGAGCTAAGAGTTTCCGTCTAGGACAGCCCGGCCAGAACCAAGGATGAAACGGCAGACAATTTCTCATCAGTTACAACGTTCAGTAGTCCCCCAGACTCCTATCAAAGCAATTTACTTCTACCGTGTTTAGAGAAGTTTCTGTGCATCTGGAGACAATTCCTTGGAAAACTCCGGAAGCATGCAAATGCATCAGAAGGTTCGAGGCCATTCTCATTTCCGTAATGCAATTCAGGAAAGTCGTCTCCACAGGTGAATCAGCATCGGTGCAAAGCCCTACTTAGAAAGGGGATTCCCCAATGCGCCATGGTGGGCAGGCTGCCAGCCTGACATCCGCGCCGACGCATAGACTTGCATTCGTATTATTGAGCTTCCGCTGCAGGTTCCGACTATATTGTCAAATGGCTGAGGTTCTTTGCAGTGGATGATCTGGCGCTTTCCTTTGCTATACTGGCCTTGTTTTGCGGCTGACTTGCGGCCCTTCAATTCTCTTGGTATTTCATGTCAGTCACCGAATTCATTTCAGAATTGCAGGAAATTCAGCGAAATGCCGCCACTGCCATCCAGGCAGTACAGGACGAAGACGGACTTCAAAGCTGGCATAGTCAATGTCTGGGCAAGAAAGGGAGTTTGACGCTCAGCTTACGTAGGGTCGGAACTCTATCTCGAGAAGAACGTCCGGAAGCTGGACGTGCCGGAAATAAAATCAAATCGGCATTGGAGCAGTTGTACGACCAATACCGAGATCTAGTTGCCCAACGAGCTTTAGCTCAAGAACTCTCAGCAGAGGGAATTGATGTCACTTTACCGGGACGCCCTCAGGCCTTGGGCAAATTGCATCCCACCACTGTGGTTCTAAGGGACATCTACCGAATTTTTGGAGATATGGGGTTCTCAATATACGAAGGTCGGGAAGTTGAGAGCGATGAATTCAACTTCGAGTTACTCAACATGCCACCTGGCCATCCGGCTCGAGATATGTGGGATACCTTTTACACCACTACACCTGGAATCATCCTGCGCACACACACTAGCCCTGGCCAGATTCATGCCATGAGGGAGAATGCGCCGAATCCCATTCGCATCATCCTGCCCGGCAAAGTGTACCGCCATGAGGATGTGACGGCTCGGGCTGAAGCTCAGTTCTATCAAGTGGAAGGTCTAGTAGTGGGTCGCCGTATCAGCATGAGCGATCTAAAAGGGTCAGTCCAATTGTTCGCGGACCGAATTTATGGGACGGGCCGCAGCATTCGCTTTCGCAAGAGTTACTTCCCTTTCACAGAGCCAAGCGTAGAAGTGGATGTGGACTGTATTTTGTGCCAGAGGGAAGGCTGCCGCATCTGCAAGTACACAGGCTGGTTGGAGATTATGGGGGCCGGCATGGTTCATCCCAAAGTCTTGGAAAACGGGGGATACGACCCTAAGGAATGGTCTGGATTTGCATTTGGAATGGGACCGGAAAGAGTGGCTATGCTGAAGTATGGCATTCGGGACATTCGTCTCTTCTATACCAATGACGCGCGTTTCTTGGCGCAGATGAATTAGCATCCTTCAGGCCATTAGTCCAAGATGGTCATGGCTCCACATTGAGTATTGTCAGATTGCAACCCCGGTGGATTGTTCTGGTCTGCAGAAGGGAAGGAATCTGACTGGTTATCGGACTGTATTGGATTCTGAACTGAAACTGCGCCCAGCGCACTAAAGGAGATTCTCATGAATATGTATATCGGCGGCCAGTGGGTTCCTGGAAGCGAAACCATGGAAGTCCTAAACCCCTATGATGGCTCCGTTGTGGATACGGTCCCCATGGCCACTGCAGCAGACATCGATAAGGCTCTGGCCAGCGCAGTACGTGGGGCAGCAGCTATGCGAGTTCTTTCCGGTTTCGAAAGATATCAGATCCTGCACAGAGCTGCGGACTTGGTAATGGAGCACAGACAAGAGCTGGCTGAAACTATCACTTTGGAGGAGGGCAAGATTATTGGAGAGGCCACTATCGAGGCGGAACGCGCCGCCGAGATTATTTATCTGTCCGCTGAAGAGGCGAAGCGCCTCTACGGGGAAGTTATTCCGGTGGACGGTGGCCCCGGCGTAGTTGGTAAATTTGGATTTACCGTGAGAGTACCTTGCGGTGTTGTAGGCTGCATTTCCCCTTTCAATTTCCCTTTGCATCTGGTTTGCCACAAGGTGGGACCCGCTTTGGCTGCTGGCAATGCAGCGGTGCTAAAGCCAGCCTCAGACACCCCCCTGGTAGCCTTAAAGCTGGTCGAACTCCTACTTGAAGCCGGAGTGCCGGCAGAAGCAGTGCAATGTATAACCGGGCGTGGCTCCATAGTGGGGGATGTCCTGGTATCCGATCCCCGCATTCGTAAAATTTCGTTTACGGGCAGCCGCGACATTGGCGAACGTATTTGTCAACAGGCTGGCCTTAAGAAGGTCACCATGGAACTGGGCTCCAATGCACCGGTCGTCATACTGCCCGACGCAGACCTTGACAAAGTGGCGGAGAGGTTGCCAACTACGGCCTTCAGTAACGCCGGTCAAGTTTGTATTTCGGCCCAACGCGTGCTGGTGGACCAAGCCATCTATGGAGATGTAATTGATGCTCTAACGCCTACTGTAACCAGAATCAACACAGGCAATCCTCTGGACGTAGGAACTCACATGGGACCCATGATTCGGCAAAGTGACGCTCAGCGAGTGCAGGCCTGGGTCGAGGAAGCACAGGCGGGTGGAGCGAAACTGCTGGCCGGGGGAGAATTGGACGGTCAGACCTACCAAGCCACACTATTAGCTGACGTGAGCGCGGATATGAAGATCTCTTGCGAGGAAGTCTTTGGGCCGACACTGGGACTTACTAAAGTTGAAAATGTGGACGAGGCTATCGCCATTGCCAACAATACACATTACGGGCTCAGCGCATCTGTATTTACTCAGGATTTGGATGCAGCCATGCAATATATTCAGCAAGTGGAGTCCGGTAACATCCATATTAATTGGGGAACTCAGTGGCGAGTAGACCTTATGCCTTATGGCGGACTCAAGGACAGCGGCTTCGGCAAGGAAGGGCCAAAGTATGCGGTCGAGGAGATGACAGAAACTAAGATGGTTGTCATGCACCTTTAGAGTTCCAGCCTGATGGCGGCGGTTTAACACCTCCAGGACTTTCTCGGAATGCTGATCGAGAACGGCGGACCTGCAATAAGCTTTCCGGAACTGGTGCTCTTTCCTTTTGATGATTATTCTTCTCTGCCCTACCAGAATGGGGTAGAAGTGACATTGTATGGGCACACAGCGCCTTGCGGAGATACTTACCGAATTTTGAAACCGGGTCCGTCCGGCTCTCCTGATTCCCTACGCGCCATCTATTACGGTTCTACTCATCTGGTAGGGGACGAATTGTATATGTGGTATCTGGGCTAGGACCACGGTAAGGAATGGTTCTCGCGGGTCTGTCTGGCTACGAGCAAAGATGGGTACAACTGGGAGAAACCGGACCTTGGGCTAGTAACCTACAATGGAAACAGCCACAACAATTTAGTAGACCTCAACCAGGGCTCGCACCATGTGCAGTCCTGTGTTGTCTTCCACGACTCTGAAGACGCGGACCTAGGTCGGCGATTCAAAATGGCCTACCAAACTAGAGAATACGATTCCCGCTTCGCTGTAGCCTTTAGCCCGGACGGTTTGACTTGGACGCCCTCGACCAGAAATCCTGTCGGGTATTGGCTGGAAATGGCAGGCGGAATGCGTTGCAACGATTGCTTTTTCTTGACTGGACAAGGTGGAAACCATGCGCGAGGCCTGCGCAATCTGGTGACATATATCTCTTATGATTTCGAGCGTTGGAGTACATCTTCTGTGCTAGGAATGCAGCGTGCCCGGGAGGAACGGAGATACGCTGCTTGGCAGAACACGGCCGGCAAGCAAATCCACCTTGGCGCGGCCCTGTGGAATCGGCAGGCAGTTACTTTGGGCTTCTAGGGTATGTGGGATGGCCATTACTCCAATGACAGGCGCCTTGTCGTAATGCACCTGGGTCTGGCTATCACCAATGACGGCCTGAATGATCGCGAGCCGGTGCCAGACTGCCCGATAGTATCCGCGGCTGAAGACGGTTGGGAAGTGCTGCCTAACACGCACACCAGTGACAATTTTCCCTCCCTCATTCAAGGCCAGGGCTTTGAAAACATTGGCGAAGAGTCTCTTTTCTGGTTTGCCCCTTAGCCAGAACAGGCCAGCGATGGTGTGCAGGTCGCCGCCTGGCCGCGTGACCGTTTGGGATCCCTCTCCCCGTACTTGGGTGGTCACATGCGGGGCCGTAATGGGGCCCTCGTCATTTCGGCCCCTATCGATCTGGAGGGTTTTGATGCCTATTTGGATCTGAATGTTGACGGATTAGGTAAATACTCCTCAGTGGCCTGCGCCGTGTTGGATGAATTCCACAAACCCGTGCCAGGATATGCTGCCTCAGACTGTGTGGCGCCGGAATCGGCTGGCCTGCGCCAGCGGGTGCGGTGGCGCGGCGGGGAAGCCATTACCTTCCGCACTGGTCGTATCAGGTTGCAATTGAGTTTCGGTGGGGTTCGTCCTGAAGATATGCAGCTGTGTGCCCTTTATTTGACGGCCTAACCGAGCACGCGGCTGGGAGAAGTCGCAGCCTAAGGGTGTCCCTTTGTCGGCATTGGGTCAGTTGGTCTGAAGCCAGTCCAGGTTGAAGCGGGCCAAAGCCAAGGATTCATAGGGGCTTACTTGCCCTTTCTCACAGAAGCACAGGACTGTGCCGTCCGGCGCGATGGCCAAGTCCGAATATGCTGATGCTCCAGCATGGATTACTTTCTGAACGGGCCAGGAAATACCTTCATCCGGACTAAAGCGAATCGTCATTTTCACGCGGCCCTCCGCGCTGGCCGGATTAGCGAACAGTAAGGCGTTTTGTTCTTGTGGCCACGCAATGATGCTGGCCTGACAGATGGGTTCAATGAGACTCTCGTCCCAGCGAAATTCGCCAAATGTAGCGCCACCGTCACGGCTAATGGAAATAGCCCGCCGCCTGCCCCCCACATAGTTGCGGCAGTTGATCATTACGTCCCCTTGCTGCAACTCCACTACTTCGCATTCGTTGGTGCCTTCTCGTACGAGTCCTCCGATTTCCCAAGTCGCGCCATGGTCTGCGCTGAATATGACGTGGGAATGGTACGGGTCTTTGCTGCGGTCCAAGAACCTGCCGACCATGTGATCACAAGGAACCACCAAGCGACCGGAACGCAATTGAATGCCGTGGCCAGGGCCGGAGGCGTACCAGGTCCAATCTGTTTTCTTGACTGTGCCGGTCATGTTCACCGGTTGGCTCCAAGTAACTCCTTCATTTTGACTTGAAGTTAGCCACACCGTGCGTGGCGCTTTGCCCCGGGTGACAAGACTCTCGCCCCCCTTCGCAGTGTTCTTGCTAAACCAGAGCCAGATCGTGCCTGTTATCAAATCCACCACAGGACAGGGGTTGCCACATGTCATTTCCGCCTCAGCTACGATGGACCTTGGACTGGTCCAGCTTTGGCCGTTATCCATACTGGTCGAGAACAACAACTCTATTTCACCCGCGTCACCGGAGCCATGTACACGTCCCTCTGCAAAGGCCATTATTCTGTCCCCAGCGCTCACGGCTAAGGCCGGAATTCGGTATGTGTGGTAGCCGCCTTCGCCACTTATGAACAATGTTTCTTCAGTAAACATGGACGCTCTCTCTGGAATTGCTTGCGGCGGCAGGCCGCGTCAGGATTGCCATATTGGAATAGGAGGCTACCCCGCCGTGGGGAGAATTTTCTCATTGGATTACCCTCAGAGGCCGGTGAGGGGAATTCCCTATATGAAGCTTCGTTGGGCGAAGAAGAAGGCTAGGAAGACAGGTAGCGCCATTACAAGACTGGCCGCCATTAGGAAAGGATAGCCCAATTCGGCGTTACCGAACTCAACTACGGCAGAGTGCAGCTGACCCACGCTCAGGGTCGGGACCCCCTTGCTCTCAATGTTCATATTAATCAGCGGACTCAGATAGTCGTTCCAAGCATTCATACAGGACACGAACTAAGCGATTGGCGCCAAGGACGGGTGCTACTACTTGTGTATCCGTAATCACAATGACCGCGAAATAAAGCGCAAATGAAATTGGTAAAAATGTATATTCCCTATCTTAAAAAATGGAAATGATTTCGAAATGAGTTGGAAATGGAGTCGGAAAGCATCAGTCGCTATGAAATCCCACAACATTGGATACGCTACGATGCAGCCGCCCTTTTCAATCTGCTGGTAGAGGTGAAGTCCGCAGCCGCCTTGCTGTGGTAAATGCCTTACCTGCATCAGTGGATTGAGCAGGGACACGAAGAGCAGTTGCGACTGGAGGCGGAAGGCACATCGCGCATTGAAGGCGCGGAGTTTACCCCGCCCGAACAGGAAGAGGCGTTGGCCGCTGACCCCCTCACGGATACAAGGCTGACTCACTCACAGCGGCAACTGCGTTGCGCAGACGCGACCTATCGCTGGCCGCGCGAGCAGCCGGCGGACCGTCTTGAAACTTCTGCGTTCATCAAGGAATTTAAAGGCGAATTGTAAAAGGTTGCGACGACAATCACTGCGAACCTGGATATTGCCTCCCGACGGATGGAATGTCAGCTTCGGTAGGCCAACCTACCGGGACGCTGAAGGCGGAAGTGAATGTCAAAGCGCCTTTGATGGTCTCTGCGCAGCGATAGCCGGTGAATTTCGGCACCATGACCCCATAATCCAAGGCGTTGCCGAACACTTTCATATCGGTTCCATACACCCTTTCGGGGATGGCAATGGTCGCACTGCGCGGGCGCTTGAAGCGTTTATGCTTCAGTGCGCCGGGGTCAATGATGTGATCATGGTCAGTCTCTCCAACTGCTACTATGAACACAAGGATGAATGTCTATGGTCCCTGAACCAATCAAGACAGAAAGGGCATGACATTACATCTCATCTGTTCTTTGCATTGAAGGCAATAATTGCCCGCTGCAATGCTGTGAGCGGAGAATTCTCGAATCGACATCGCCGCATTCTGTTTCACGAATTTGCTGGTTCTATGTATGGGCAATTTCGCAGTTCCCGCCGTCGTGCTCTGGGGGAAAGGCAACTGCGAATCTTGGAGATGATGCTGGATGAAGCCTTCATTCACCTGGAGAGCATATGGCCCCTCTACAAAGGGCTGAATAACTCAGACAGGGCAGTGGCCAGGGATATGTTGGACTTGCAGGAATTAGGGCCAGTTATCCAGAATAAAATGATGCCAAATCTCAATTCAAGTTCAATTTGGACTGGCCACAGCAGTTTTCGGAGTCGGAGTTGATTTTGCGTTATGAGGATTTGCCAACGGCTGCCTCGACAAATCATCCGGCTATGGTGGAATTGCATCGCTTGTTGGGTCGACGCTGAAACTGCCGCTGGCGTCAAACAGTTGGCAATCAAACTGCGAGAGGGACACAGACAGTAGCTCAGTTCGCGCGTGCTCTGGCTAGATGCTATTTCTCTGCGCTCCCGGAACCAATTCTGGGTGCTTCCTCTCTTCCCTTCAATCCAGAGACACCACAAGGACCCACAAGATGCTTTTGTCACTCGGGGCTGTGTTCGAAGTAAACCGAGACTAGATGACAGCCATGTTGTAGACCATCCAATCGCAAATTGCAGGGGTTTGGCAAGCTAGACATGCCGTGCTCAGCCCACTTTGCAGTTGCCCTGCCAGAGCGGTCGAAGTATCACTTTAGCCATCGACATCGGCTCCCTGAGTTAGCACTTTGACAAACGATATTCCCTGCAGAGCTGAATTCAAGCCAATGGCCAATGCCTCTTGTTCCTAATCTCCGCGCCCCACTCTGTAAACGGCATCAGGATCGGAGTATGGCAGATCCCTTCCAGTTCCAGGGCATCCCGCGTGGCTTTTACTCCAGTTGTTGCATCTCCACTGGGGAGACCATGCCTGAATTACGGTCTCTGCGGCAGCGTGAAGGTTGGGACCTGACAGTAAACAATGAACGGTTCCGGCCTTGGGAGGAACAGGCCAGACGCAGACACCATGACCATGTGTTATCGCTGCAATCTGAGCCGCAGGCGAAAACACCGTAGCCAGATCCAATTGTCGTACCAGACCCCGGAAAGCGGTTCACTTTCTACTCACATGACACTGGCTTTCGTTTGACCCGTGAGGTTGGTGAGCCGTGTCCTTCGACTGCCAGACTGGACAGATAATTCGGATCCGGCTCTTTGTAAAGTTGTGGTTTTTGTACTGCTAAAGTTCCCCATGCCATGTCGAATCCGAGGCTGAGAACCGAGTCTACAATCAATCCTGGTATGCCTTTCGCATCTCTTGCACAACACTATCTGGGTTACCCAGATCCGCCCGGGGGAGACGATCTAGGGTGAAGTGAATCATCTGCGTTTCAACAGGTACCTCGAGATGTCATTGCTTGTAATGGACCGTCTGCAATCTTTCGGGACCGTGACGGCTTTGGATGGCGGACCAGCAAATTAGACAATGGCATAGCCGAAACTATCAACTAACACCCCCAAGACAATCAGTCAACGACGGGTCCAGCCAAGTCTCCAGCTGCTCCGCAGGAGGCTCGAGATCAGATGGAATCGATGAGTTCTTAGTCTTCCGGCATCCCTTTTGGCATGGTGCGAACCCATTGTTGGCCCCCCCCCGGTTCAACCAGCAGATGCGCCGGGTTGGAACCGGTCTCCTCAGCCCACTCGGCAATGCAAGGCGTACTCCCGACCTGCATTTCACGGAGCATGCAAACTAGCCCCCGCACAGACCCAGCACAGGCAAACAAGCCATCAGGAGCCTCAAGGTCGATATTGAGCGGTTGGTTCCAGTATGCCCCAGGCTTCAGTGTTGTCCCAGTCCCACGACGTTAACAAATCAAATACGTAGTCTCCAATCAAAGACACCAATGCCGAGTTCCCAGTTCCTGAAAGCCTCTAGGAGTCTGCGCCCCAGAAAGTATGCAGGAAGGCTTTGAGGGCGGAGACCGGCGGACGGCGGAGGTCAGGCGGCATGCGGACTGCACGGAATCAGAGCGCGTGCCTCACGGGGGGGTGCACGGTGGCGGTGCGGCTTGGAACCCGGGGGGAATTGGGTTCCACCCGGCTTAAGGCCGCAGCAGGCGGTGCAGGCGCTTGACGTTCAGGGCCAGACACACCAGATCCCACTCGCCCTGGACCGGGCGCAGGCCGCGCATGCCGAATTGGCGAAAGCCCAGGATGCGCTTGATCCAGCCGATGGGCGCTTCCACCAGCCATTTGCGTTGGGCATACGTTTCCTGCCCCTGTGGGGTGTCCAGTTTGGTCTGCATGCGCCGGGTGGCCGCGCCCTGGGGGTTTTGCCCGGAGGCGGTTTTCCTCTCCCGGCCCAGCGCCACATAGCCGTCGATGCCGCGGTTTTCCAACTCCTGCAGGTCCTCTTCATTGCGGTAGCCGGCATCGGCCAGCAGGCGGGTGGGCCTATGGCCGTAGTGTGCCTGCACGGCATCCAACAGCCGCGGCAATTGACCCTGGTCGCTGGCGTGGTCACTGACCGCCGCGGTCACAATCAGCTGGCTGTCCGCGTCCACCACGATCTGGGCGTTGTAGCATTGCTGGAAACCGTCCTGGCTGGTCTTCATGATGCGGCTCTCGGGGTCTGTGAAGTTGTATTGGCTCTGCGGCTTGGGCTTCACCGCGGGGGCGGCCGGAGGCTCTGCCGGGGCGGCCGCGTCTGGGCGTGGCGCGGCGGCCGCGGAAGCCTCGCTCTGGGCCCGCGCCTCCAGCGCGGCCTGGGCCGCCCGGATCGCGGCCCGCCGACTTTCCCGGCGTTGCAGGGCCACGGGTACCTCATCGCCCCGCAGATCCAGGCCGTGTTGGGCATCTTCCGCCGCATCCAGGGCCTCGGCCGCGGCCTGTAGCTTCTCGATTTCGGCGCTCAGTCGCGCCTCCTCCTGCTGCATGCGTCCATAACTCATGGCCTTGCGCTTGCTGGCATGGGCCCGCACTTTGGTGCCGTCCGGCACCAGGGTGGTCAGCGAGGCCAGACCCAGGTCCCGCGCCAGTTGCACCACCGCCACCAGCACCGCCCCGAAATCCGCCCGGTGCCGCCGCCGAAATTCACAGATCGTGCGATGCTGCGGCCGATTCCCCGCCGCCAGCACCCGGAAGGCCACGTCCTCCTCCAGTTTCTGCGCCAGCCGCCGAGACGACAAGACCCCCGTGGCATACCCATAGACCAGGATTTTCACCATCATGGCGGGCTCATACGGCAGATTGCCGGAGCCCTGCTGCACGTAGGGCGCGTAAAAGGCCGCCAGATCCAGCGCGTCCACCAGCTCGCTCACTGTGTACACCAGATGATCCTCGGGCAACCAATCCCGCAGATCGGGGGGCAACAACAGCGGCTGCTCCGGTTGGTAGGGTCGAAAGTGGTGGGGCATGCCGTAACTCTCCTGCTGCCCGCGATATCTCCCTGTGGAGTCCTGGCTTTTACCTTATACCATAGACCCTCCAGAAGTTTCTACGGCGCAGACTCCTAGGTCGGTGACCGTACCTTCTTTCGTTGAAAAGGAATCAACCGGTACTTGGAGGATTCAAGGGCAAGAGTTCAGGCCCAAGGTTCCTTGCCCTACTGGCAAGCCGGCTACATGCATGTCGAAATGAAAGTAAGAGAGAAGGTTGTGAATTAAATTGCCTGAAGCCGCCGACCGCCAGGTTGTTTAACACAGCAAGAAGGCAAGCAGGTCCGGATAGGCGAAAAAGGCGACGCCAAACCCAGAATTCAAAAGGAGGGCCTTTTGCAACCAGTTTTTCTGGCTTGCGGTTGTACTGCAGCCAAAGGCAGCACATCAGGTGGCGTTATCCCTTAAGGCCGGTCAGAGAAATGCCCTCAATGAAACTGCGCTGAGCAAAGAAGAAGGCCAGGAAAACGGGCAACGTGATCAATGAAGAAACGGCCATCAACCAGGGGTAAGCCAGTTTTGTGTTCCCAATCTCGTCCACCGCTGACCTCAATCGCCCTACCCCCAACGTCAGGACCCATTTCTCCTCCCTATTTAAGTAAATCAGGGGTCCCAGGTAATCGTTCCAGGCATTCATGAAGGTGAAGAGGGCCACAACCGCCAAGGCAGCCTTGGATAAGGGCAGGATGATGCGTACAAAAATGTGCAATTCACTTGCACCATCAATCCTGGCTGCATCCGAAAGTTCCAATGGGAGAGCTAAGAAAAACTGGCGTAACAGAAAAATGAAGAATGCACTCCCAAAGAAGCTCGGCACGACCAGCGCATTGAAGGTGTTGATCCAACCCAGCTTCTTGAATATCACGAACAGAGGCACCAGGCGCACCCAGTCCGGCACCATCATCGTGGCCAGCACAATGACAAAGAGTGCATCCCTGCCTTTCCAATCAATACGAGCGAACGAATAGGCAACCAACGAAGACGACAGAACGGTCCCAATTGTGGCTGGGAGCGCATAGCGGACAACGGTGTTGAATGTCCAGAGATTGAAAGTTTCGCTGTTCCACGCGTTCCAGAAGTTTTCCCAGAATTGTGGCCTTGGAAACCATATGGGAGGTACTACGTAGATTTGCGCATCGTTCTTGACCGCTGACGACATCATCCAGTAGAAAGGGAGCAGAAATGAAACTGCAAGGACAATCAAGACAGAATATTTGAGGAAATGCCCCAACAGTTCCAAAGCATGCCTGTACCAAGGCTGCGGATAGTGGGCTACTGTCACCTGTGTTGCCATGGCGAAGAACCGGCTAGCGTGCCGCTCCCGCGTAATATACGAAGCGGCCAGAAGAGCGGAAGAGCAAATAGGTAAATAAGAGTATCAAGAGGAAAAGCACCCAAGCCAAGGCGGACGCCTTGCCCATCCGGAACCACTGGAATGCATTCCGGTAGAGATATATGGCATAGAACTCAGCGGATCTGCTGGGGCCGCCCTGAGTCATGATCCACGGCAGCGTAAAATACTGGAACCCGCCGATAAAACTCATGACCAAGTTGAAGAGTATTACCGGACTGACCATCGGTACTGTAATGTTCCACATGCGGTGAAAAGCGTTGGCTCCATCCACTGTGGCCGCTTCATAGAGGGACCGCGGCACATCCTGAAGGGTCGCCAAAAAAATCACCATGGCCGCGCCCTGGCTCCACATGTGGATGACCACAAGCGACCATTTCATCAGTTTGGGGCTGGAAATAAAAGGTATAGCCTTGAATCCCCATGCCTGTAAAGTGGAGTTTATGGCACCATATTGGATATTTAGTAGGAAGATCCAGACAAACGCGGTAACTACCACGGGTACGATGGCAGGAAAAAAGAAGATGGCGCGAAAGAAGGACCGGAATATGATCCGCGAGTTCAGCAGTAACGCCATCAGGAACGCGGACAAGACCCCCAGGGGGGAACTAAACAGGACCCACCACAATGTATTTCCTGCGACTAACCTGAAATCGGCATCGTCTGCAAATGCGACATAGTTTCGTACCCCTATCCACACGGGATCGCGGACCAGGTCGTAGCGGGTAAAGGAATAGTAAAGTGACGAACCGATTGGAAAAATGGTAAATGCCAAGAACCCAATAATCCAGGGAGAGGCAAAAGCAACACCCAACAGGAAGTTGCGCCACTCCCGGGGTGTGGCTGGAAGCGATCGTCGGAGTGCAATCACAAGTCTTGACCTAAAAGAAGGTTCAAGCAGGGCGGGCCCCAGCCTCGTGTGCTAAGGACCGCCCTGCGAGACTGCACTTTGTCTCTGGTTGTGTGGTTAGACTCAGGCGAAACCTGCTTCCTTGTACTCTTTGGTGCAGGCTTCCTGCATCTGGGCTACCGCCTCTGCGCCGCTGATTTGGTCTCTGTATACAGCTTCGCGAGCTTCCCAGTATTTTACGCGCACGAAATCCTCAATCTCGCAGCGGATCTGCGGGCCCCAATAATTGGCTTCCTGAACAGAGTCAAAGATGAATTCCAGACCTGGGTACAGATCTTTGGGCGCCTTATCGAGATAGGGTTTGTAGGAGGGCAGCCAGCCGATGTTGTGGAAAATCTGGTCACACCAATAATCACTCTGTAGCCACTCCGCCACAGGCCAGGCCTCGTCCTTATACGTTCCTTCCCTAAACATTTGGACCATGTGTCCTCCGCCTTGCTGGAGCTTTACCCCGCGGCGTCTTTCCGGGACTGGAGTCCAGGACACTCGTATCTGTTCTGCTACTTCCGGTACTTCACTCCAGGTTTCGCCAAATATCCAATAGCCTTCGATGATGCAGGCCTGCACCTCTGCATTGAAGGAGCCACCCCACATGCCTTGACCTTCTACCGCACGCATGCCCACGAGGTTGTCTGGGCCAATGAGCCGAATGAATTCTCCCCACACTTCCAGACCTTCCGCGAACTCTTCGTTGTCCAGGTTGAATTCCTTCGTGTCTTCGTCAAAATAGTGAAATCCAAATGAGTCCGAGATACCCCAACCATCGTTGCCCGGACCGACACCACCTTCTGCGTCAAAGGGATCGAGTCCAATCTGCAACAGGTTTTCGTTCTCATCGAATTGTGTCAGAGCCTTGTGCCAGACCATGGCCTCATCCCAAGTCACTGGAGGCACGTCAGGGTCCAACCCCGCTTCTTCTACCATGCGTGCATTGTAGTAGAATCCACGTCGTACGAAACCTTCGATAGCCGGAACACCCTTTTGGACTCCTTCGTAATGGGTCATTTGCCAATTGGTTGCAATGTAGTCTTCTTCATTGATCACAGAACTGGCAGCGACGTAATCCGTCACTTCGACAACCACATCGCGGGCCATGAAATCCAGGTAATAGCCGAGAGCGCCGATATCTGGTGGAGTCCCGCCAGCAATTGCAGCTAGATAAGCTTCACTGGCCACCCCGGTGCGGAAGTCCAGGTTGTTGTTGCCCATGTACTCGGGCAAACCTGGATCAGCCAGGATCTGATCGGCAATGCGGCCCGGTTGTCCCCAGAAAATCCAGAATTGGACCGTCACACCCTCTTCCGCGGTAGCTGCCTGCTCCGGCGGAACAACTACGCAGGCGGCGAGAGCGGTTAGGCCTGCAGTCGCGGCCGTCAGGTTCAAGAAACCTCTTCTAGTAAGTCTGGCTGTCATTTCTGATACCTCCTATCGGAAAGACAAATTATTCAGGTTACTTGCTGTATCAATGCATCAGCGTAATACACCTTACCACGGCGGCTGTGGAATCTAAAGTTGACCAAAACCTCGCAGAATGGCCGCTGTAATACCACATTCAGAGGTTTGTCCCATGACTAAGCACGTGGCCACGGTTATAGCTTGGAAATGAGGTGGGCCTTGATGTCTTGCAAGGTCTGGTCCACAGCCTGGGTCAAAGCGGCGGCATCGGTGTAGGTGCGGGCGGCCAGCCCGGTATGCTTGCGGCGGCGGAAGGTATGCTCAATCAGATTGAGCTCGGGGGTATAGGCGGGGAGAAATTTGAGGGTGATCTGCTGCGCCGCCAGTTCTGTACGTGGCGTGTGCATGGCTCCATGGCGGTGGATGGAGGCATGGTCCAGGACTACTACCCGGGGCGGCCCGGTTCACAAGGGTATCCGCACAACAGTGCAATGAAAGAGTAACCCGCATGTCGGTTCGTATATAGGCAGGGGTGGTGCCGCGCGGACCCGGCACAGGGTGATGCGGGAGGCCGGGTGGGGCATTAGGCAGACGCATGACCCGCGAGTATGCTGAGGGTCTTCACAAACACTCCAACACTCGAGTGTGGCCATGCGTCGACCCCCTGCATTGTATGCCATATTCAATCTGTGGGAAAAGCATCTGCCGCATCTGCCCGCCCGCCTGCGGGCGGTGCTGGCCCTGTGGGTGGAGGGCACGCTGCTGGGCTTGAACGGCTGTCAGGATGCGGTGACCCTGGCGCTGGCGCAGGGCCTCAGGGGTCCCCGCAACCCGCACACGCTACGCCGCCTGCAGCGGGAGCTGCTCTATGACGATGCCGACCGCCACCCAGGAAATACCCTTGTGAAGCCCGCACCCCTGACGCGGGAGACTGCAGATGCCTGGCCCCAGTACCTGGACGAGGTGGCGCAGCGGTGGCAGGTGGTGTTTCCCTACCGCAAGACGCACAGCCGGGCCGTGGCCTATGTGGAGGGGCTGTGCAGTGGCGCGGCCCGCAAGAACAGTTGGCAACTGGCCGCAGTACAGGGCGACGCCAATCCCTATGGCTTCCAGCATCTGCTGGGGCGGGCCACCTGGTCGCCAGCGGCCGCGCAGGCGGCCCTCTCCGCCTACGTGATGGATCATTTGGGGGACCCGCAGGGGGTGCTGATCGTGGACGAGACGGGGTTTCTGAAGAAGGGCCGCCACTCGGCGGGAGTGGCGCGCCCATACAGCGGCCCGGCGGGCCGCATCGAGAACTGCCAAATCGTGGACGAGACGCAGCTGGGGATGCGCCGGCACGCTTTGGGCTGAAGAAGCCCTTTGCCACCCAGCCGCAGCACTCGGGCCCGCGCGGAGTGGCGCCCGCCCAGCGTCGACAGCCCAGTTGGGAAGTGGGCTCGAGCGGGCGTTTCGGCACTTCGAATGAACTGCCAAATCGGGGTGTTTCTGGCCTATGCCGGGCCGCGGGGGGCCACGCTGCTGGACCGGGCCCTCTATCTGCCCCGCAGCTGGACGGATGCGCCGGCACGCCTGCAGGCGGTGGGCCTGGCGGCGGACACGCCCTTTGCCACCCAGCCGCAGCTGGCGCAGCAGCTGCTGGGCCGGGCCCGCGCGGCCGGAGTGACAGCGGCCTGGGTGGTGGGCGACAGCGTCTACGGCCACTCGTCCCAGTTGCGGCAGTGGCTGGAGAGCCAGGCGCAGGCCTACGTGCTGGCCGTGCCCGGGAATGAGTATGTATGGGTCGGGCACCGCCAGGTGCAGGTGCAGGAGATCCAGGCGGGCCTGCTGGCAGAGGAGTGGCAGCCGCGGGCCTGCGGCCTGGGCGCCCAGGGGCCCCGGGTGTATGACTGGCAGTGCCGAGCGTTGGCCGCGCCGGCGGGGCAACCGTGGGGCCGCTATCTGCTGTGCCGGCGCAGCCGCGAGGACCCCGCCCGGCCGCAGGCCTACCTCGTGCATGCCCCCCAGGGCTGTGCGCTGCAGACCCTGGTGCAGGTGGCGGGCACGCGCGGGTGCATCGAAAGCGGCTTTGAGGCGGCCAAGGGGGAAGTGGGGCTGGACGCGTACGAGGTGCGCAGCGCCACGGGCTGGTACCGGCACGTCACTCTCGCCCTGTGGGCCATGGCCCTGCTGGCCGTGATCCGGGCCACCACGCTGCCGGCCCCGTCTCCACCCAAAAAAAAGCCCACCGCCAGTCTGGCGGCCTTCAAACAGTCCCGCGGGCTGGGGTCGGCCTGAGCCTGGCGGCGGTGCGACAGGCGCTGTGGCAGCTGTGGCTGCGCATCGTCCCCGCCCCGCAGCCCTGCCTGGCCTGGCTGGACTGGAAACGGCGCCACCAGTGGGTGGCCCAGCGCTGCCCCTACCTGCGGCGCACCCAAGATCTCAGTTTACAACTGTAGTACTAAGAGTTGCGGCGACGCTGGGCCGCGCTCCAAGGCGCCAACCTATCTACACAGTTCCTACTCGTCACCAAGCCGTTTCCCGTGGTCGGTTACAACCGTCCCAAGCAACAGAGGAATTGGGAGCTCGGCCACCCATGGAGTGTGGGCCGGCAGGCACCTGAAGAGTTCTGGGTATAAACTGGTCCAGCTCTCTACCAGTCAGGGCCCCTTGACAATAGCATTCAGAAGGCATAAATCGGGGCTGGGGCCGACTACTCGGACCAGCTGCGAGTGGTGTGGTGTCAAGCTCGAAAGAGACAGCGGGCACGTGAAGTTTGAGGAAGAGAAGGTCCGCTAGTGACCTAAGTGGCTATCTGGTCGACCGTGCAGCGCGTAGCCCGGAGGGCCAGTGCGGCCAGAGAGCGAAGGGACAGCATTGGGATTCCCGTGTATGCAGCGCGGGTGCCATAAGACACGGCCAGAAAGGTGGCAATAGCCAACAGCGGCCAGTGGCGTCCTTCGCGCGTAGGTTTCTGGCGGCAGGCACCCACCCGCAGCTTACGAAATTTCGTTAGCAAGATATAGTATTCCCATTTCGAGGCTAAGATTCGTTTCTTTCGCCAATCTAGCAATATTGCAGGCAATGAACGGCGCGGATTGAAGTAGCGGCATAGGTGAATGGAATTAAGCCTACGAAAGGTTTTGATATAACTTCGGTTATGCCAGCAACTTATGGAGTCTTTCCTTAGGTTCATAAGGACCACCGTCCAGGCACTGCAGTCCTGTGTTCAAGTGGAGGTTGTTAGATGTGACAGCGTAGGGCCCTTCTCCACATTTTGGGCATGCGCCGTCCCAACTTGATTGTCCGAGCTCCTAGAAACGCCGCCAAATCTTGAATAGTGGCGGCGAGATCTGTGGCTCTCTCCGTAAGTGAGAGCCAGGGCTCTTCCAAGTAAAGAGCTTGGATATGCAGCTGACTCTCTTGGCGGTTCATGTGCAAGTCGACACGACCCAAGAACACGTCATTCATGAGAATGGGCAGGACATAATATCCGTATCTACGTTTGACCACAGGCACGTAGATTTCGATTGTGTAGTCGAAGTTGAAAAGCAAAACCGTGCGCTGCCGGTCACAAATCAGGTTGTCAAAAGGAGACAGTAAAACGGTGCGTCCTTCGAAAGTGGCCGAATCAACAGAGGCGGCAAGCTCCATATCATCCCTGTGTATGAACCAATCGCCTTTCAATAAGGTCCCATCTGTATTGCGCACATTGACCGGAATGTGCAGTCCCGCGTCTGTCAATTCCCTCAATACCGGTTGCCAACAGGGATAGGCTTTGCGCATGAAATGGTTGTAGATGTGCCGGGGGGTGCCCACACCCAAGGCACGCAAGGACATCTGAAGTCCTTCCCAGCTCGTCCTGTGACCGCTCAATGCGGTTGTGTCCGCATGAGGAGGCAGGAAGTCTTCCGTCAAAGCCCAGAATTTGCGATTGCCCTCACGGCCTGCAACCATGACCTCCCCTTGATCAAAGAGATGTTCCAGAATGCGCGGAATACTACGCCCACTGGACCAGCCGCTAGAAACCCAAGGCACATAGGCTACATTAGGATTGAAGTCTCCCGTGGCCAGGGGACCTTTCTCCTTTAGATCCCTCTTTACTTGCTGCAACAACGCTTGGTTCTGCATGACCCAGGTACGCATACGGGTCGCGTTGGAACTGGCACCCTTCATATAACTTACATAACTGGATTTGGACAAGCTAAAAAGTGGCCAGTCTGACACCAGCACGAGGGAAGCACAGTGTGCCCAGTCTTCAAAGAGGTGTTTGTCAGTAAAAGCCAGGTCGTACAGATCCTGGGCTTGGAAGTTACCCAAACGGCTCCAGAGCACGAGAAGCTCTGTCCGCTCCACAGCCCGGATGGGATCTAACTGGATGCAACGTAAGGCATGGAAGACCCGCAGGATGTCCGACTTGGTGGCCTCATATGTCGATACTTGAAAACTGCGGTCCAACAGTTGTTTGCGAACAGCTAGGCGGCGGGCCGTCTGTAAAGATATTTCCAAAATGGCAGGCATTAATCTTAAATTTCTTAGGCCGTGTCCAGTGCTTGCAGCACGACCTGCACTTCCTCGGAAGTGTTGTAGTGTAGGAACCCTATCCGCAACACCCCTCCGCTGGCTTCGACCCCCAAGGCCTGAGAGATGGCCAATGCATAGAAATTGCCGTCCCAGGCGAAAATGTTTTGGCGAGCCAAATGCTCTGCTAATTCGCGTGGTGTTGTCCCCTCCTTTCTCAGTGCGAAGGTAGGTACTCGTGCCGCCAGCTCTGTGGGGCCATACAACCTTAAGAATGGCATGGTATCCAATCCGGCCAGAAATTCCGACATCAACGTCACTTCGTGCTGACGGATGAGTTGAAAGGCAGAGGTCAGTTTCTCCAAACGTGTTGCTGACAGTGTGGCGCCCGCGGCGCGTCCACCCAGTGCAGCCAGGTATTCCACGCTGGCTATCAGTCCCGCCAAAGCTTCGAAGTTGAGGGTGCCTGTTTCGAATTTGCTAGGTATCTCAGATGGGGCCGCCCGGATCTGATAGGCTGGCAATCGCTTGAGGTGCCTCTCTTTTCCGAAAAGAATTCCCAAATGAGGACCAAAATGCTTGTAAGCACTGGTAACAAGGAAATCGCAATCAAGTCCTTTCACATTTATGCGGCCGTGTGGCGCGAAGTGAACAGCATCTACATAGACCATGGATCCGACTTCGTGGCCCCAAGCCGTGATTTGCTGAACGGCGTTAATGGAACCGCTGAAATTGCTGGCCATGCCCACGGCCATAAACTTAGTGCGTCGCGAAATCAGTGACTGCAGTTGGGCCAAGTCAAGAGTACAGTCAGCGAGCACCGGCTCTATCCAACGCACCACCAAATTTCGCTCATTGGCCATCTGCAGCCAAGGGGAAATATTGGCCTCATGGTCCAGTTTGGACAGGATAATCTCATCCCCGGGGACCAGAGTCTGTCCGATGCTCCGGCTGAGCATATACGTCAGGGTCGTCATATTGGCCCCGAAAATAATCTCGTCCGAAGATGCCCCCAGCAAGTCCGCGGCTACATTGCGGGCTTCGGCTGTTACCTGGTCTGTAGCCATACTGGTTTCAAATTGGCCCCCAGAATTGGCAGAGAAGCGACTAAGGTATTCCTGCATAGCCATAAGGGCCGAAGCTGGCATCTGAGAACCGCCTGGACCGTCGCAAAAGACAGCCGGAAGTCCGCTGTAATGTTCCTGCAAGGCGGGAAATTGGCTACGTATTTCGCGCACTTCTAAAGTCACGGCTTTCCTCTCTTGCAAAATGCCACCAAGCTCATATCGATGGTCAAACCCCTCCCATATTCACATGAGTTCATCGGCCAGCATCCATACCTCAGAGGTGTCCTCTGCCTCGAAATGGCTATCACCTGGTAAGGCTGCGGTCCACTTCAGCCAGCGAACCAGAACCGCAGGCACCAAAGCTGGATACTGGCTGGTTACTTTCTTGCGGGTTCCCAAGTCCAGGACCTTCACTTCCAGGTTGAGGGGCACTTGGGCCTTGTCTCGAATGTGTTGGACAGCCTTGGCCAGCGTACCTGTTTCGTCAACCAGCCGATTGGCCACAGCTTGTTGGCCTGTCCACACTTTGCCTTCGGCTAATTCCGCGACTCTGCCGGCATCCATGTTGCGCCCTTCGGCTACAACCCTCTTGAATTCGGTGTAAATGTGATCCACTTGGGTCTGCATGACCTTGCGCTGTGCCGGGCTCCATTTGGTGTTGGAGGAATAGAGGCCTGCGTGTTCGCTTTGGGCAAGTTCCGCCGTAAGAATTCCCAGCCGTTGCAACAGTCGCGAGACTACAGGCTTGGCCGAGAAGACTCCGATGCTGCCAGTCAAGGTGGCTCCTTGGGCGATGATATGGGATCCGCCCATAGCCAAATAATAGCCGCCACTGGCTGCCACACCCCCCATGTACACCACCACGGGCAACTTGTCAGCCAACGCATGCAAGGCATCGAGCACTACATGGCTGGCTAAGGCTGAGCCCCCTGGTGAATCCACGAACAGAATTACCCCAGCCAACTGCCGGTGCCGGTCCTGGGCCTTTTGAATGGCTACTAGCAAATCGGCATGATTACAGGCCCGGCCGGGTGTCCCGGGCACAGTAGGTCCGCCAGCAGAACCAAATGAAATCATGCCCTTGACTTCTATCAGCCCAATGGCTTTTCTGAATTTTCTCCGGTAGGCACGTCTCAGCAGGCCCCGGATTTCCTCTACAGGCTTGACACCCTCCGGCGGATTCCTCAGTTCACCTGCCAAACGCTGCGGCAGTTCTGCCCAGGAACAAACATCGTCGACCAAATGCAGCCGCCGCGCTTCTTCCGGCAACAAAGGACCCCTGGTCAACGCCGCCTCAACTTCGTGCCGCGGCAGCTGTCGTCCTAGTGCGATGGCTTCGACAATCTGCTGCCGATAAGAATCCATGACTGCCGCCATGTGGCTCCGTTCAAGGGTATCCATAAATTCAGAAGTAAGTGGGCTCGTGGCAGACTTCCAGCGTCCAGCTCTTACAACATCAAACTCCACACCTAGGCGGTCCAGGAATCTCCGCAGGAATTGATTGCTCCAATACAGGCCCTTCAGGTCCCAGGTAGTTAGAGGGGCTATGTACAGTCGATCAGCGACAGCGCCGACGAGGTAGGTCGGCGCATTGCATTGGAAGAGATAGCAGACAATCTGGAGCGGTGCTAATCGGCCTTTGGCACTTCGGCTGGCTTGACGGCATTCGGTTAAGAGACTGGCGAGATTCTGAGCCCTAACTAGGGAGAGGTCTGTGCGATCCACTCGTAGGATCACCCCCTTAGGACGGGGATCACTGGCAATAGTCAGCAGGACCCTCCTCAAGTCTTCTAGAGTTTGAGGTTCAGGTCCCCCGGCCAACTTGCGCCAAATAAAGGACGGCGGTGTCGTCCTTTCCAGTACTTTTTCGCCCAGGTCTATCCGGATATAGGCAGGAATCTGACCACTACGCAACCTGCTCCATGTGTTGGCCAGCAAAATGGCCAAGCGAACTGGCAAGGAAAAGAGGAAGCCAAGGAGGGCGAAGATCTTTCGCATTGGGATGCCTCATGTCTCCAAATCAATCTGGTGCATCTGCTGCAGCATGTCTCCCACTTCGGTCACTGGCAGGTTACAAACATGGTTGCGACAGACGTAAGCCGTAGGTTGTCCATTCAAGGCGACTTTACCTTGCCAAAGAGCCAACTCCATGTGTCTCTCAGGTGGGATCTGCATGACCAGCCGCCGGGGATGATATGGCTGCCGGGCCGCCTTGGTCAAGGCCAGCGTGGCCGGATCCTCGGGATCGCCTACAATCACTACCTCTTGGGAGGGGCTGTGCAATTCTGTGTAGGCACAGAGCATTCGGCCGAATGCCGTGGGCTGGGCCGCCATGAGTGGCTCTACAAAGGAAAAGACAGAGGCCGCCTGCTGTCGATAATGGTCTTCCCCCGTGATCTGGGCAAGGCGCAAGAACAGATTGGCAGCCAAACTGTTCCCACTGGGTACCGCGTTGTCGATGAATTCCTTGCGGCGCATGACCAAGGTTTCATGATTGTGGCTGGTTTGGAAGAAGGCCCCGGATTCTGTGTCTGCAAACTGACTAATGATTTGGTTGGCTACAGTCTCGCCTCTGCCGAGCCACTTCGGATCGGCCTCGGCTACGAATAGATCCAGGAGGCCAAGCCCATAAGCGGCATAGTCTTCCAGCACCCCCGGATTCTTGGCGATGCCTGCCCTGAAGCTGCGCAGCAGGTAGCCTCCTGAGTCCCGCATTTCCTTCCAGATAAATTCCCCAGCCTGCCGAGCCGCGTGCAAGGCTCCTGGATGAGCCAGAACAACACCACATTGGGCCAAGGCTGAAATCAGAAGACCATTCCATTCGGTCAGAATCTTCTCGTCCCGGGCCGGCTTTTGCCTTTGTTCGCGGGCATTCCAGAGCTGGGACAAACTTTCCTCTAACAGTGCCTGCAGTGGGCGGGGCTGCATGCGCAGTCTACGGCAGCATTCTTCAAGGACATGGGGACGATTCAGAATGTTGCGCCCTTCGAAGTTGCCGCTGGAGGATACACCCAAAACAAGACAGACGGCTTTGGCAGCCTCTGCATCCAGGATTTCTTCAATCTCAGTCTGGTCCCACAGAAAGAAAATTCCCTCTTCCCCTTCACTGTCCGCGTCCTGCGCACTATAGAAACCTCCGCCTGGCTGTGTCATTTCTCTTAACAGATAGGTAATGGTTTCCCGCACCACCCGAAGATAATCAGATTTTCCGGTCATTTGCCATGATCGTAAATACGTCGACAGCAACTGGGCATTGTCGTAAAGCATCTTCTCGAAATGAGGTACCAGCCAGTAGGTATCCACACTGTATCGGTGAAAGCCTCCCCCCAATTGGTCGTAGATCCCACCCTTGAGCATCTGGTTGAGGGTGAATTCAGCCATGTGGCGGGCCTGCCGCTGCGATTTGTCATGAGCCTGAGTGAGGAGAAAGTCCACTGTCATGGGCTGGGGAAACTTGGGCGCGTTGCCAAAACCGCCATAATTGGCATCAAATTGTTGCTGCAATTGATCCACAGCTCTGGCTAGGTTTGCCTCGGCACTGGCCGACACGGATTCAGGTCGGCGAGACCCAATCTCTACCATTTGGGCCACCATGTTGGTACCGTGAGTTTGCAGGTCGGAGCGGCGGGCGGCGAAGGCTTCTGAAACCGCTTCTAGCACCTGCCGGAAACTGGGCATGCCCTGCCGGGGTGAAGGTGGAAAATAGGTCCCACCGTGGAAGGGAACTCCGTCGGGCATCAGAAAGACACTCATGGGCCAACCCCCGTGCCGGGTCATGAGTTGCACGGCCTCCATATAAATGGCGTCTAAATCCGGTCTTTCTTCGCGGTCTACTTTGATGCTGATGAAATGTTCGTTCAAGTAGGCGGCGGTCTCTGGATCTTCGAAACTCTCCCGTTCCATGACATGGCACCAATGACAGGCACTGTAACCAATGCTAAGGAAAATGGGCCGATCTTGGATGCGGGCCAGCTCCAGGGCCTGTTCGTCCCAAGGTTGCCAGGCCACTGGGTTATGCGCATGTTGCAGCAGATAAGGGGAGGTTTCTTGGCGCAGCCGGTTGGACAATTGCAAGGAGTTCATGAATCTTTCCAGGTTTGCAGGCACGCAGTTAGTGAAACCGTCCAAGGACCAACAAAGGGTTGGAGTCGGTTGCGGACCGATTCTAACCCAGGCTACTCCAGTCCGAAGAGGGTTCACCGGAACTGGCGCACTTTGGCATCGGCTCCGCTTCTATCCTATAATTCCCTCATGCAATACTTGTATTTCGGTACAAACTTCACGCTACGGAGGCGCGCGGCCTCCATGTCTGCGGCAGCTAGCCAGCTGTCCAGATGTGGGTAACTGAAACCAGGAACCGACATTGTGGACAGCCCTCTGCCACAGTGTTGAAAAGTCAAATCTTGGCACTGTGGAATGCCTTTCGCAGTGCTTTTTTTATGGGTCCCCTTGAAATGGAAGAAATACCGTGAAGATGGATTTGGATACCGTTCGAGAAGTTGCAGCCCTCGCCCGCATCGATTTGACAGAGGATGAAGTAGAAACTTTCGCCCACCAGTTGGGTGATGTGCTGGAGTACGCCGAAAAGCTGCAGCAAGTAAACACTGATAATGTGCCGCCTACTCCCTTTGTATTGCCCCTTTCCAATGTGATTCGACCTGATGACGCGGCACCTGGTTTGAGTACCGATGAAGCCTTGGCCAATGCTCCGGACCGACAGGGCAGTTTCTTTCGAGTACGGTCTTTCTTTGATTCTTGAAGGCCAATAGTATGTCCAGATTTTCCGATCTTACGGCCCTTTCCCTGTACGAGGCCAGCCAGGGATTGACCAATCGTGATTTCACTTCGGTGGAATTGACTGAAGCGTCCCTGGCCCGCATTGAGGTCGTGGACCCGCTAATCAAGTCTTATATCTCTGTCACTGGAGAGCGGGCCATGGAGCAGGCCCACGCTGCGGACGCTGTCCGTTCCAGGGAAACTGACCACCCGCTGCTGGGAATCCCTATTGCAATTAAAGATGTCATTTCGACGGCAAACATTGAAACGACGTGTGGCAGCCGCATGCTCAAGGGATACCTGCCTCCTTACACTGCCACTGTTGTTAACAGATTGGACGAAGCCGGTGCTGTCATGTTGGGCAAGACCAAC
This sequence comes from Caldilineaceae bacterium, assembly GCA_965221225.1. Taxonomy (GTDB): domain Bacteria; phylum Chloroflexota; class Anaerolineae; order Caldilineales; family Caldilineaceae; genus Bin34. The sequence continues at coordinate 700,215 of CBDCRV010000008.1, read as the reverse complement.
ACTGACGAATTCGCCATGGGTTCAAGCACGGAAAATAGTGCCTTCTTCACAACGCACAATCCTTGGAGTCTGGAAAGAGTACCTGGTGGCAGTAGTGGTGGTTCTGCTGCGGCTGTAGCTTCTAGCATGGCATTCGCTGCCTTGGGGTCTGACACAGGCGGTAGTATCCGACAGCCGGGAGCATTCTGCGGAGTAGTAGGTCTCAAGCCTTCCTATGGCCGTGTCAGCCGATACGGGCTCGTGGCCTTTGGCAGCAGTCTGGATCAGATTGGAGTCTTTGCCCGGACCGTTAGGGATGCCGCATTGTTGCTGGAAACCATTGCCGGTTCGGACTCTCTTGACAGCACTTCCTTGGATGCAGAGGTGCCTGCCTATAGCCAGCGTCTGGAACAGGATCTGCACGGACTGCGACTTGGCATTCCTGAAGAGTACTTTGGCGAAGGGATGCAGGCAGAGGTCAAAGAAGCCGTGCAGGCGGCCATAGAACAGATGGAGCAACTGGGAGCTGAATTAATCCCTATTTCCATGCCCCACACTGAGATGGGTCTGCCGGTGTATTACATGGTAGTCACGGCTGAATGTTCGGCCAACCTCAGCCGTTTCGATGGTATCCGGTTTGGGCACAGCACACAGGCTGGCTCCATGTGGGGCAATATCAGTGCCACGCGTGCCGAAGGTTTCGGACCCGAAGTCAAGAGGCGGATTATGTTGGGCACCTATGCCTTGAGCGTGGGTTACTACGATGCCTATTACTTGAAAGCACAGCAAGTCAGGACCCTCATCAAGGAAGACTTCGCGCAGGCCTTTGAAAAAGTGGACCTGATCGCCTGCCCAACCACACCTACTACGGCTTTTACTATCGGCGAAAAAGTGGACGATCCGCTTTCCATGTATCTGGCGGATATATTCACTATCAGTGCCAATCTGTCCGGCAACTGCGGGGTGTCAGTGCCTTGCGGATACGACAGACAGGGACTGCCCATTGGCCTGCAACTCATGGGGCCGCACCTGGGAGAGGAGCGGCTGTTGCAGGCTGCCTACGCTTACGAAAGCCATACCGAATGGCATTTGCGAAGACCTGTCCTCGCAAGTTCCACCGGCCCTGCGTAGGATTTCGTTCTTTCACCTTTTGATTCAGCCCATGACGGGAAACGCATGAACAGCAATCACTCAACATCACAGAAGACCACTTTATCCTCCAAGGCTGAAAGAGTTCGTGTTAGCACCCGCGTGGCCGATCTCCCAGCATCCCCTATCCGCCATTTTTTTGAAATCGCGGCCACGATGGACGATGTGATCAGTTTGAGCATCGGTGAGCCGGATTTCGTTACACCTGCTCCCATTCTGGAAGCTGGCATTCAGTCTCTGCGGGACGGCCAGACAGCCTACACAGATACCTCGGGCACCATTGAATTGAGGGAAGCGATTATTTCCAAACTTATGCATTTGTACGGGGGTCCCGAATATGACCCTGTACGTGAAGCCCTGATCACGATTGGAGTTAGTGAAGGTACCCAGTTGGCTTTCGACGCCATTCTGAATCCAGGAGATGAAGTACTCATTCCCCAACCCTGTTTCGTCAGCTTCACAGCTGCAGTGCAGCTAGCCGGTGGCACCGCCGTGCCTCTGGCTACGAGAGTGCAGGACAGTTTTCAGATTTTGGCCTCCGATATTGAGGACGCCATCACGCCTCGTACAAAGGCTCTCTTCTTAAGCTATCCGAATAATCCCACCGGCGCAGTTCTGGAGCAGGCGCGTCTTGAGGAGATCGCCCAGCTGGCCGAGGCTCACGATCTGATTGTGATATCCGATGAGATCTATGACCAGTTGGTTTACGGTGACCACAACCATGTGATGTTCGCAGCTTTGCCTGGAATGCGGGACCGCACTATTCATCTGGGCGGCTTCAGCAAAGACTATGCGATGACGGGCTGGCGCATTGGCTATGCCCTCGGACCGCAGGACATCGTGATGGCCATGCGCAGAGTGCACCAGTATCAAATTCTGTCCCCTCCTACTACGGCCCAAGCCGCAGCTTTGTGCGCCATGACAAACCCGGCTGTAGAAGGGCATGTGGTTGAGATGCGTGCGTCCTACGATAGGCGCCGCCGCTATATTGTGGGTGCCTTGAATGATATGGGACTGAGTTGCTTTGACCCTATGGGGGCTTTTTATTGCTTCCCTGACATTAGCCTTTCAGGCATGAATGACTATGAATTTGCTGAAAGGCTTTTGCAAGAAGAGCATGTAGCTGTTATTCCAGGCAGTGCTTTCGGGGCTGGCGGAGACGGGCACGTACGTTGCTGTTATGCAGCCAAAATGGAAGACATCGAGGAAGCGACGCGGCGCCTGCGAACCTTCATGGCTAGACACGGTTAACGCTGTAAGGCTGCTTTTTTCCTTCAACTAAATCTTGAACCTCTTGCATTTCCTCGACTAGGTTCAGATTGACCAACTCAAGTCTGGCTATGGGGATGGCGATATTGGCATCACGAATCTCCCTATTCAGGTCGGTGATTTCCTGGCTCAGCAATGCTAGTTGCCGTTCATTTCGTATTTCGGTTGCCCCTAGAATCTGTGCTCTGGCACGAAGTTCTCGTCTCCATATCTCGATGCGTTTCAACAGTGCTTTGCGATTCTCAATCCAGGCGGGGGCTACTTCATTGTCCCGCATAATCTTGTTGCCCAAGATCTGGTCCGCAGGTACCCCAGGGGGCGCATCCAGATTCATGCGTTGGCCCTGACCCTTCAAGTCCTGCCATTCCTTTTTCTGCACAGCCCCGCCCAACATCCTGTCAATGAGACCTTCCCAGTTGTGAGTGGCTCCCGCCCGGCGAAGAGTGGGTTGATCCTCCTTCCTTGGGTCCATGGGTTTGTTATCTTTGGGATCGCTTAGGAAGTTTGCCATCTGTCTAGCCTCGCAACTCTCAGGACACTATTTGCTTTCCCGAGGCAGTATAGGGCAACAGTCGGTTCCGAGGCGGGGCGGCGATGTAGGTGGGGTGCCTTAACGAGATGGGAGAGTGGGTACTTTCTTCAACTCGCCATTCCATCCAAGCCAGACCCATGGAATTCCTTCCTTTCTCTTTCTGAATATTGGGCCCATTCCAATGACCCGTGTCTGTTCCAAGGTATTCAAGCCACAGATCATCTGTTGATATGTGGCTTGAATTTGGAATCCTTAGGGTCCATAGTATGAAGACTATGAATATCCGATTGGAAATCCCAAGATCCTGGACTTCCGGCTTCGAGTAGCGGATGGGACATGAACCTTCAGTGTTCAGACATCGATGCGAGCTTAGTATGCTGGGAGCCGCGAATTTGCCCTGCTGCTGCCGTCTTTTCCCGCACCCTTTCTCTGAAAGGCTAGCCGACGATCGTGGTTCGGCTGGCTAGGAGGAACTTGTCCTTTGTCTGTCCGGAAAGGGCTCCCGCCTCTGTTTTCCCCGTTTACCTGCCTATAGACACCCATCGTAACTCTTGCTGTAAGGCACAGCGCGCAAGATAGCAACACAGCCCTCGGAGTGCTCTGACTGTATTCGATTACATATACTGAATAGTCAAACAGGCGCCAATCAAGGGTGCCCCGTAGCCGATTTACTGGCTCGAATACATGGTATTGTGACCAGCCACGAGAGGGAGATGGCCACTGTTATGCCGCCAAAACGTAAGATGTGGGGCAGCCGCTTTGCAAATCAAGGCGACCCACTTATGGACGAATTCGGAGCCTCCATCGGTTTTGACCAACGGATGTGGGAAGCCGACCTCAAGGGCAGCCACGCCTACGCTCAGGTGTTGGCGGAGGCAGGCATACTCACGAGCGAGGAGCGAACTGCCATTCAGAAGGGCTTGGATGTCATGGCGGGGGAATGGCAAGAAGGCCAATTCAAATTGGAGCCGCTGGATGAGGATATTCATACAGCGCATGAACGGCGGTTGCGGGAATTGGTGGGTCAAGCGGCCGGTAAATTGCACACCGGGCGTAGTCGCAATGACCAAGTCTCAACTGATTTGCGCATCTGGCTGCGGGAGCAGGTGGATGGCCTGCAAGAGCATCTGACTCGAGTGATGCGCCTCATGGCGGCCATGGCCGAAACTGAGGTAAACGTGATCATGCCGGGCTTCACTCATCTGCAGATGGCTCAGCCCACGCGATTTAGCCACTGGTTGCTCAGTCATGCCTGGGCACTGCTACGGGACCTGACGCGTCTGCAACAGGTCCGCAGCCGCGTCAATACGCTCCCGCTGGGCAGCGGGGCCATGGCAGGAAATCCATTTTCCGTAGATCGGCATCGCTTGGCCAACTTGCTACGCTTCGATGAGATCACCTATAACAGTATGGATGCGGTTTCCGATCGGGATTTCGTCTCCGAATTCCTGTTTTGCGCCTCTTTATCGATGGTTCATCTTAGCCAGCTGGCGGAAGATGTCATCATTTATTCCTCCGAGCCTTATGGGTTCTTCAGATTAGGTGATGCCTACAGTACAGGCAGTAGCTTGATGCCCCAGAAGAAGAACCCTGATGCTTTTGAATTGATTCGTGGCAAAGCGGGACGTACGACCGGAGCACTAATGGGTCTGCTTATGACCTTAAAGGGATTACCGCGAACCTACAACCGCGATCTGCAAGAAGATAAGGAACCTCTCTTTGCCACGGTGGATACGTGGTCACAGTCATTGCAAATCACGGCCGGCGCCTTGCTTTCACTAGTCTTGAACAAAGAGCGCATGGCGAATGCTATGAACGAATTCATGTTAGCTACGGACTTGGCTGAATTTCTGGTGCGGCAAGGGGTGCCCTTCCGAGATGCCCACGAAATCATTGGAGCTGCAGTAAAGGAAGCCGAGGAAGCAGGCTTGCCCCTTTCCGGGCTTTCTAGGGATACTTGGCGCAGGTTGCATCCAACCTTTTCCGAAGGAGTTCAGGACGTACTGGACTTCACGGCTAGCGTAGAGTCCCGGGATGTGATCGGCGGCACGAGTCGTCGAGCAGTACTAGAACAGGTAAACATACTGAAGTCGCGAATGGGGAATCCAGCAGCCTTTTGCCCCCCGTAGATTCATGGAAGTCAATCTCAAGACACTCGGGTAGAGCCTGCGGGTTTGCGATCCCTGCAAGTCCAGCATCTGCTTGTATACTTGACAATTAAGCAACACCTTCCAACGGAACCATCTCTCTCTGTCGGTGACCGTTTGCTTCCTGATTTCACAGAAGCAACTTACCGAATGAGAACAGACGGCCAATCACACAAGCACAAGTCATATGGCTGAACCCCTTCTGCAAGTCAAAGATCTGCAAACAAAATTCTTTACTCAGGACGGCGTGGTGCATGCCGTCAACGGCATTTCCTACGAAGTTTATGAGGGCGAAACAGTAGCGATAGTCGGAGAATCGGGTTCCGGCAAGAGCGTGGGGGTAATGTCTCTAATCGGTCTCATTCCGCAACCACCTGGAAAGATCGTAAGCGGCGAAGTGCTCTTTGACGGACAGGATCTGCGGCAGCTCTCCGAAAATGACCTGCGACATATCCGCGGTAACCGGATCGCCATGATTTTTCAGGATCCCATGACGTCGCTGAATCCGGTTCTGACCGTGGGGCGTCAGATTACCGAGGCCTTAGAGCTGCATCTAAACATGAATCGAACTCAGAGCAGGACGCGTGCAACGGAACTGCTGGAACTGGTCGGCATACCGGCTGCAGGGGACCGCCTGGACGACTATCCGCATCAGTTTTCGGGCGGTATGCGGCAACGCGTCATGATAGCGATGGGCCTGAGCTGCAATCCGCAGCTGTTAATAGCCGACGAACCCACCACAGCCTTGGATGTGACTATCCAAGCCCAGATCATAGATCTTGTCGAACGTCTCAAGGAAGAAACAGGAACCGCGATTATTTGGATAACCCATGACTTGGGTGTAGTTGCTGGTATGGCGAAACGGGTCATAGTTATGTACGCCGGATTCATAGTGGAAGTAGCCAACGTAGAGGAACTGTATGCGGACCCGCGGCATCCGTACACAGTAGGACTGCTACGTTCTATCCCCCGTCTGGATAAGGCGGAAAGACAAAGGCTGATACCCATCGATGGCCTACCTCCAGATCTGCTGGACGCTCCGGTTCATTGCCCCTTCGCACCGCGTTGCGAATTTGTCATTGATCAATGCTGGGAAGAAAACCCGCCTCTTGAGAAGAAGGCAGATGGGCACATGGCCGCCTGCTGGCGGGATCTGCAGGAAATCAGTCTAGAAGTATTGGCTATAGAAGCAGAGGCCGCGCCATGATGCAAGCAAATGGCACCAGCGAAGTGCTGCTCAGGGTCAGAGACCTGGAGATGCACTTTCCCATAACCCAAGGCGTACTTTTCCAGCGTCAAATAGGGGCGATCCGGGCCGTTGATGGCTTGAATTTGGACCTGTTTCAGGGCGAGACTTTGGGACTGGTAGGGGAATCCGGTTGCGGCAAGTCGACCACCGGCCGGGCGATTCTGCAATTGCACCGCCCCACCAAAGGCAGCGTACAGTTTGAGGGTGTCGAGCTAACCGAAGCCTCTGGGCAAGACTTGCGACGGATGCGGCGGCGAATGCAAATGATCTTTCAGGATCCCTACGCCTCATTGAATCCACGCATGACCGTGGGTAGCATCGTCGGGGAGCCGCTGGATGTGCACAATCTTGGCAATTCCAGAGCAGAAAGGCAAGAGCGGGTCCAGGAACTGCTACAAATTGTGGGTCTGAATCCCTATTTCGTGAACCGCTATCCACATGAGTTCTCCGGAGGTCAACGGCAACGCATTGGCGTGGCTAGGGCCTTGGCTGTAAACCCTTCATTTATCGTCTGTGATGAGCCCATTTCGGCCTTGGATGTCTCGATTCAGGCACAGGTTATCAACCTGCTAGTGGATCTGCAGGCAGAATTGGGACTTACCTATCTTTTCATCGCCCACGATTTGAGTGTCGTCCGCCATATTTCCACGCGCATTGCAGTTATGTACCTTGGAAAAATAGTGGAACTGGCGGAACGGTCCGAACTATACGAGAGCCCCAAACATCCTTATACTAGAGCTCTGTTGTCGGCAGTACCCATCCCCGATCCTGCGGTCGAAGCCAAACGCCAGCACATCATTTTGGAAGGGGACGTGCCCAATCCTGCTTCGCCACCTAAGGGCTGCAACTTCTGTACCCGTTGCCCTGACGCTATGGATATTTGTTTTGAGCAAGAGCCGGAATTCAAGGACTTGGGAGACGGCCATTTCGCGGCTTGCTTCCTGAATGAATAGCGTCTAATGGGGCGCTATGGTGATTATTTAGACCGGTCTTAGCTCAGGCCGGAGATAATTTATGGTAATTGATTCAATAGAGGAGTGGAAATCCCATGCGTAAAAAGCTGTTATGTGGCGGCTGGTCGGTCTTAGTGTCTGTGGCCTTGGCCCTGATCGTCTTGACTGGCTGCGCCACAACATCCGTCATGGTCGGAGATCAGGAAATCGGTATTCCAGAACCGGGCGGAGTTTTTATTGATGTGTCCAGTACGGACGCCAGCATCCTGAACCCGATTCTTTGGTCTGACAGCGCCAGCTCCGGCGTTGGTGGTTTCTACCCGGGCCTCTTCGGCGTAAATCCCTTCTCCGGTGCCATTGAAGCGCGGGAAGCCGCAGAAAGCTGGGAGGTCTCTGAAGACTCCCTGACATACACGTTCCAAATTCGCCCTGGATTGGTCTGGAGCGACGGCGAAGCGGTGGATGCCCATGACTTCAAATTCACGTACGATGCTATCGCCAGTGATCTGGTCGAGACGCCACGCAAAGGGGCTGTGGAACGGATCTCTTCCATTGAAGTGATTGATGACTTGACGGTTCAGGTTACCTTTTCGGAATTAAAGTGTGACGGGTTCTTGGATCTGGGATTGGGTTGGCTGCCCAGTCACCTTTATGCGGCAGATTTTTCCGATATAATGACCTCACCGCACAACACGGCCCCGCCGAGCTCCGCGGGCCCCTTCAATTTCAATGCCTGGACTCGAGACGAGCACATATCTGTGGTACGGAACGACACCTACTGGAAGGGCGCACCGTACATGGATGGACAGATAACTCGAGTCATACCTTCGCCGGGCACGCGTTTGGCAGCTCTTGAAGCGGGGGAAGTCGATTCTATAGGTTTGGAGCCTTCCCAAGTGGAACGGGCCAAAGCTAACGCTGACATAGAAGTATTCGAAGCGAAGGATGATGGCTATTCGTACATAGGATTGAATTTATCCAATCCACTAAATCCTCAACCTGCCTTTGATGAAGAAGGAAATGCCGTAGATCAGGATCCTCATCCGATTCTGAGCGACCGGAGTGTGCGCCTGGCCATCGCCCACAGCCTTGATTACGAATCCATCATTGAGAATGTATATCTGGGGCAGGGCTATCAGATTGCCAGCAATGTGCTACCTGCTGTTGGTTGGGCCCATGACGAAAGCATAGAGCCCTATGCCTATGATCAGGAATTGGCAGCCTCCATCCTGGATGGGGCTGGCTGGACAGATTCTGATGGTGATGGTATCCGAGAATGCAATGGGTGCGCCACGGCAGAAGCGGGGGCTACTCTGTCACTGGGTCTGATGACCAATGCAGGCAACGCAACCCGTGAGGAGTTGGGTGTTCTGGTACAAGATCAGCTCAAGGGTCTGGGTTTTGACATTTCCTTTGAAGCAATTGATTTTGGCCTGATGGTGGAGGAATTGCTGAACCAAACCTTCGAAATGGTCATCATTGGCTGGACCGGGATGGGTACTGATCCCAATGAGATGTGTTCTGGCATACACGCTACGACACTCCGGGGAGTGGCTTCAACTTCGTTAGCTACGTCAACCCCAAAATGGACGAATTGTTAGATGCCGGTATCTCTGTGCCCGGTTGTGCTGCCGAGGATCGAGCACCGATTTACCAGGAGATTCAGCAAATCATCCATGACGACATTCCCTACGTTTTTGTTACAGGTACTGTCGGGGCGGTTGGGTACTCACAGCGCTGGGAAGGCATAAATCCTGGCACATGGAGCTTCAGCCATAACGTGGAGCGCTGGAGCCTCACCGAATAGGATTTTATTGCAAACGTGGACTACGAGCTGCTGGTCAGTACGACCAGCAGCTCGTAGTCTTTACCTCAGAGGCCCAACCCTTAAATGCGGGAAACAGGGCCATTAGTACTATGTCATAGTAAATTCTCAACAAGGTCGATAGCCGGGGCGTTGGCTCAGGACCTGAACCTTTCTTCGCGAAATGTACCGATACATCGCAAGGCGGCTCCTTCAAGCCATACCTACTTTATTTGGGATCAGTATCTTGAGTTTCGGGTTGATTCAAGCTGCCCCGGGTGACTTCGTTTCCCTGGCTACTTTCCACCCCACTGTAACTGCAGATGCTCGTGAGAAATTCCGAGCGTTGCTCGGCCAAGATCAACCGGCGGCCATCCAATACATTCAATGGTTGACGGGATTCGCACTCAGGGGCGGAGATGTCAGGGAACAACAAGCACCAGTGTCGAATTACTGTCGCTACCTGGACTTCCTGAGATTTACTGCTTGCGATCAGGGAGGCGGGCTGGTGCGCTGGGAGCTGGGACGCAGCTTGACAACCCAGGAGCCAGTCTGGACGCGTCTGCGGGAACGCATGATCCCCACTCTCGAATTGGGGGCGATTTCATTAGTGGCGAGTTTTACCCTAGGTATCCCACTGGGATTCTTGGCCGCTTTCTTTAGGGGTTCGGTCCCAGATCAAATCATTCGCCTCCTGACGGTGGCAGGCCAGGCCATACCTATCTTTTGGCTGGCAATCATCTGCATTTTCCTATTTAGCGTAGTGTGGGGGATCCTGCCAGTCGGCGGGCGCATGACCTTATCCTTGGATTCCAGTTTCGACTTTGTAGACCGAGTACGTCACTTGATTCTCCCAGGCTCTATTCTCTCCCTGGGGGGTTTGGCTTTTATTACTAAGTTAATGCGGACACAGGTGCTTGAAGTCCTTTCCCAGGATTTTCTACGCACTGCTAAAGCCAAGGGCATTCGTATCCACACCATCTGGATTCAGCACGTGCTGCGCAATGCCCTCATGCCTATTGCTACGGTACTGGGACCCTCCATTTTCGGAATCATTGGCGGCGCCTTAGTGCTGGAGAGTATCTTTGCCTGGCCGGGCATGGGACGCCTTACTTATTTTTCTGCCATCCAACGGGATTACCCCATGATTATGGGGGCCGTCATGTTCTTTTCTCTGCTCACGATTCTCGGCTATCTGCTGTCCGACATTCTGTATGCCATCGTGGACCCGCGCATTCGCTTGTAAACAGATTGCAGCCCATTGATGACCGCCACCGCCATGCCGGCCTCGCGGATTTCGGATCCGTTACGAGAGGAAACGCCTCGCAAGACCCGTTCCTTTGTCAACCTGACTTTGGCCCGCTTACGGCGAGATCGGTTGACAATCGCTTCCATTTCCTTCTTAGTCGTGGTGGCCGTCTTGGCGATAGGCGCCGAAGTCTTGTCAAACCTACTGGTGGGAGTTGGCCCGAACGATACGAACCTGGACAGCACACTTCAGCCCGGTTACTTCTGGCCCTATGCGCAATGGAAGCTGGGCTTGGACTCCTTCCGGGCCCCGCAACTTCTGGAACAGTCCCAGGGCATAACCCATTGGTTGGGGACCGACAGTTTGGGTCGGGATCAGTTCGTACGTCTACTTCATGGGGCTCGGATCAGCATGTTGATTGCTTTATTCGGTACCATTATCTCATTGCTGTTGGGCGGCGTCTTGGGCATGGTGGCCGGCTTTTTTGGGGGCCTGATTGATGATGTGTTCTCTTGGCTGATCAACACTTTCAGCTCTATACCGACATTGTTTGTCCTGATTCTGGTCACTACTATTTGGCGCCCCAACGCAGTAACCCTAACGCTGTTTCTAGGATTCTTTGGTTGGGTTGGAATCGCCCGATTCATGCGCGGTCAAGTCCTGCAAATCAAAGAACTCGATTACACCTTGGCCGCCCGTTCCATCGGAGCTTCAGCGCCTCGAGTCATGTGGTACCACATTCTCCCCAATTCCATTCCACTGATTCTGGTTCTGGCTACCGTGGATATCGGCTCCTTAATATTGATTGAATCAGTCCTGAGCTTCCTGGGACTGGGGGTGCAACCACCTCACGCTACCTGGGGCAGTATGCTGGCCAAGTCTCAGGATCATCTTTTCCTTATCGATTCGGAATCGGGTAGATACCTTGCTTGGCACCTAATTTTCCCACCAGGCATCCTCATATTCTTAACCGTGTTGTCCTTATTTCTCTTGGGGGACGGATTGAGGGATGCAGTGGACCCCCAGCTGCAGACACGTTCATAGCGACCGGAATTATTTAGTTGTGGATGCGTTGGAGGCAGAGATCCAAAGGACTTGGCGGGAACTGCAGCACGAATGGCCTCAGGCCGCACGCCAGCATTTGCAACTCAAAGTAGGCAATTCCTTTCTCGAAGGCGATCATGGCACTCTCTTTGCTGATGGGCGAAGGGCGGAAGTCTGTTATGTCCTGTATCGAGCGGAGCCGCGAAATGGACTACTGCTCCATACGAAAGCGGCCTATCCCGCCGGGTGCTTTAGATTGCCCACTGGCGGCGTGATGTCAGGGGAGAATGTGGTTTGCAGTATGAGACGTGAGGTCCTGGAAGAGACCAGCCTAGACCTGAGCTTAGGTGGCCAGATTCAGTTCTTGGGCCAGTTGGATTATTCTTTTGCAGTGTTGCAGGTTGCAAGCCCCCTGCCTTTTACTTCCTACATTTTTACGGTGGAAGCTCCACCGGACTTCATGCCGGACCCATTGGATGAAACGGAGGAGATTGAAGCCTGGCTCTGGCAGCCTCCATCCGAGTTACACGAAATCGCCCATCATCTCCAACACCTCCAAAGCACAGCCCCCCGTTGGGCTGATTGGGGCCGATTTCGGGCCCCTGTCCATGATTTTGTTAGTGAACGCTGGGTCAGTCTTGGCTGCCCCACTCCCCTGTAGGGTGCATGTACTTCGGACGAAACCCAAGGCTCCTCGCTGTTGCCCCAGTTACAGGGCTAACTAAAAGGTAAACGTTGCCGCAATATGCAGCTTAGCAAGAGGCTCTGTAGACTGAATGAGGCCTTTGAGGACTCTCTGGGGGGGCCTGAAGCTAGGCAGTACGACCGGGTGCAATAATGGAACCGACCACAACGTTTTAGACATCGAAAGGTCGTCCTGTTCCATCACCATTGGATTGAAAGGGGAATTCTATGCCTGCTTGGCTGATTTTCTTTTGCCTGCCTTCTTCCCTGAACGACTTTCAAGCCGTTGGGAAGAAGATCTCATTCCCCAAGTGTGACGCCATTCGGTCTTGGCCGTTTAGCCTGAATTAGAGAGTGGCGGCAATGGCGTCTAGATAACCTCTGGCCTCTTGGATAGTTCTGGTAGTGCCTGAAGCGTCATTCAGAATTGGGATCCCGCGGGGTACTGGATGCATGAAAATCTCGACAAGGTCTGTGTATTGAATTTCTTTTAATGCTTCCAATATAGGCCGGAATTCCATCTGCCCTCTTCCGGGCAATTGCATCAGTTCTTGGTCCTTGGGCAGCTTTTCCATGCATCCCATGCCATGTTGCCAAGCGTAGAAGAGCGCCAGCTTATTTCCAACAGAGCGAATGAGAGACGAAATTACCTGGTTGTCGTCAGGCAGGTGATAGGGGGCCAAAGCCACTCCCAAGTGTGAAGATGGGCTGAATTCTGCGAGCCACAGAATGGAATCAACTGAACTTATCAACGCCGAGGCATGATTCTCTATTCCTATCGTAATACCCATAGCGGCGGCCAGATCTACCTCAGGTTTCATTCGCTCAACGAAATTCTGTACTGCCTGCTTCAATTCAACTCCTTGCAGGTCGTGTCCTTCCTTTCTGACTACCGGAAACAACCAAGCGGCCACCCATTGACCTCACATATTCAAATTCGTCTCTAAGACCAAAAGGTCCCAGATCATAGCGAGTGGTCAGGGCCAGTTCCACCTCATGGGTCAGTAGCAAGTCCTTGAAGGCCGCCATGCCCATTTCGGCAGCCTGTTCTCTCTGATTTGCATGCCGGAGAGGCCAAAGGTCAATACGGCCATCTCCAACTTCCTTTGCACCTGCCACCACTTCGGATAAGGGCAAGCAGCCATACATAGATGAAGCAATGGCATACGACAGTTTGAATGGTTGGTCCTTCACTTCATTTCCTCCGTTTTCCAGCGGCTCTTCTTCTTGCCTAGTGGAAGTAGATTGTCGATAGGGGTGGGCCGGACCTGGATCGGCAACAGACACAGGCGCACACTGCGCTAATTTCGCTCGGAGCTGAATCTCACTACAGTAAAATTAATTGCGTTTCTATCTACTATCTCACAAAACAAAGGTGAGAAGGACATTTCCATGAGCAGCTAAGGCGGATTGTCACGACGACGTTTTCTTGCAGGAACCAATGGTAGCGAGGAAGAGATTCAAATGAAATCGTTCAAGTTGCTTGTTTCTATATTGACACTCAGCATGGTTCTGTTGGCCGCCTGCGAGGCGCCGGAAGCCGCTGCACCACCGGCAGAAGCGGAGGAACCGGCGGCGGAAATGGCGGCCCCGGAAGGCAAATATTCCCAGTCCCCCTACCTGGATGAGCAGGTAGCTTCCGGTGAGCTGCCACCCGTAGAGGAACGCCTGCCGACTAATCCGCTGGTCGTGGTGGCCGGGGTGATTTCGGAGGTCAACGATCTGCCAGAACTGGAGATCGGGGAGTACGGGGGCGTGATGCGTTTTTCCAGTTCTCGTCCGGACGATAACCCCGATATCTTCATCATGATAAATGAGAATGTGCTGGCGGCTCCCGGCATTGGCATTACCGGGATCTACGGCAATGTAGTGGAAAGTTATGAAGTCAATGACGACAATACGGTCTTCAGTTTTAACTTGCGGGAAGGCCTGAAGTGGTCGGACGGGGAACCGGTAACCACCGCTGATGTCCGATTTGCCCATGAAGATGTACTTCTGAATGAAAGTTATATGCCGGTGCTCCCCAGTAAGTTCCGTGCGGCCGGTAGCCCCACGGGCGAACCGATGAACCTGGAAATCCTGGATGACTATACGTTCCGGATTACTTTCGCCGAGCAGTATGGCGGCTTCCTGCGGGAGTTGAGCATCAAGGGATGGCAGAGCTACACGGATTTGTTCAAGCCGGCCCATCACTTGAGGCCCATCCATCTCGATTACGGTGATGCTGACGAAATCCAGGCCATGGCGGATGAAAAAGGGCTGGGCACCGCGCAAGCGCTGTTTGCAGCCGTCGACTGCGGGAGGAGGGTCCAGGTACAGCAGCGTTGCAGCGGATTTCCGGGGTTGTACCCCTGGATAAATGTAACCGACGATAATACCTTCATGAAGTATGTCCGCAACCCATATTACTTCAAGGTTGACGCGGCCGGCAATCAGTTGCCCTACATCGATGAGGTGGTAAACGTATTGGTGGCGGATACCGATGGGGTCAACCTGAAGGTGTTCGCCGATGAAGTGGATATGTTGCGCGAAGACACCGCGTTGTTGAAGCTGCCGCTGTATCAGGAAGCCAAGGACAAGGGGTACATCAATTTTGTTATATTGGATAATCACGTCGACCCCACAGCCTTTTGGCTGAACTATAACTACCATGATCCGGTATGGCGTGAGGTGGTAAACAATGTAGAGTTCCGCCGCGCGCTCAACATGTCCATCAACCGGGCGGAGATTATTGAAACTATTTATTATGGTTTTGGATCGCTTCCCGAACTGGTACCCGGCGAATATGACTTGGCCAAGGCAGAAGAAATCCTGGATTCGATCGGAATGGACCAACGGGACAGCGAGGGTTGGCGGCTGGGCCCCGATGGCGATACCTTTGTCATTCCCATTGAGCATGCTGACCACGCACCGGATTTTGCGCCGGTGGCGGAGCTACTGGCAGAATACTTCCGGGCAGCGGGAATCAAGACCACCCTGAAGAAGATCGAACCAGCGCTATGGGGCCAACGTGTGAATGCAGGCGAAATGCAGGCTACCCTGATCTGGTCGGTCCAACCCATGTGGCGGAACGGCACCTGGACAGATTACCTGCCCCAAACCTATTGGGCCCCTGAATGGAAGAAATGGATGGAATCGAATGGGGAGAGTGGCGAAGAACCACCGGCAGCCATCCAACGCCTCATTGAGGTACATCTAGGCAGGGTCGCGGCCGTACCCGCTTCCGCGGAAGACTTGGCCTTGACTGAAGAGCAGTATCAACTCCATTACGACAATGTATGGATTTTTAATCTTGCCGAAAAGGTGGGGTACGTGCTGGTGACGGATACGGCGATGCGTAATGTGCCGATAGCAGGCCAGGCCATTGCCGGCAACAACAGTGGCGAGCAAATGTTCTACGCCAGCGATTAACATCGCGTCCAAGAGATTTTGGTAAGAAGGGAGCTGATCCTGTCACGGATCTGCTCCCTTCAACGTTTGGCAGTGACTGAATGTGTAGGATTCACCTGAGGGACAAGGAGATGCCATGAATACAGAAATTACCCAGGCCCAGATTGACACCTATCAAACCCAAGGTTTTGTGGTGATGGATGATTTTCTGACCGCGGGGGAACTGGAGACTTGGCGCGACGCCGTGGACAAGGCCGTACGCGAACGCAAAGACCGGAAGCTGGTTGTCGAAGGCACCGTGGACGACGATCGCTGGAAAGACAGTGATTCCTTCTATGACTATGTCTTTGTGCAGCGCCTCAATTTATGGAAAGACAATCCGGAGGTGAAGGAACTCATACTGGATCCCCGCATTGGCAAGATGGCCACCGAGCTGGCCCAGACGGAAGGCATGCGGGCTTGGCATGATCAGGCCCTGATCAAGCAACCCTGGGCCAATGCTACGGCTTGGCATCACGATAACCCGAAATGGTCTTTCTATTCTCCGGATGCGATAAGCATCTGGATCGCGCTGGACGACGCCACCTCCCACAATGGGTGTCTCTATTTTCTGGCGGGTTCCCACAGGAAGACCACCTATGTCAACGTGCGGATCGCCGAAAACATGTCAGACCTCTTTCGGGAGTATCCCGACTTTGTGAACATGGAATCCATAGCTGCACCCATGAAGGCGGGTTCCTGTTCCTTCCACAACGGATTGCTGGCACATGGGGCCGGAGCCAACATGACAGCAGGCTGGCGCCGTGCCATGACCTGTGGTTTCATGCCATATGGCAGCACCTTCAACGGGATTCAGAATATTTTGACTGACGAGCAGGTCGCCTCGTATGAGATTGGCGACGAACTGAACGACGATAACCAGAACCCAGTGATTTACCACAAGGACGTATCACGGATTACCGTGTAGGGGCTCTGGCTTCTAGTCGGCCTTACGTACATGATAGAGATTGCAATGGCATTGAAGCTTCTTGCAGTAAATGGGAACGCCCCGGCGTCTGATACGGTTAACGAGAATTGGGACCGGTTCGCCTTGTCAGACTGCAAGGTAAAACCTTGGTCCTGTAACTGGCACCGGGGACCGGGACCGGGCGAAGGCAGATTGGCGGTAACCGGCTGGTCGACAAGCTTTATAAATGTACGGCTTGGAGCGATGAGATGAGTGGTATGTAGTGGGTCGTTGAAACTTCCACAGTCTTATCGCCATGGCCCCTCTCTGCGCTATCACCCCAATTCCCGCACCATCTGCAACAATCCCGGTGAACCAGGTCTGATGTAGGTCGGGCTGGGCTGTGGTAGGCAGGGAAACTTTCATTTCCTGTCTGTGAGGAAGCGGCAGTCAGGTCAGAGCACCTATCGCTTTCGCTTATTTTACCCCTGTGCCAATGTGACAGACCTTGTTACTCAGGCAAATAGTTGCCCAAACTTATATTGCCTACGAGATCCAGTTTTCGAAGCTGGCAAATTTCTCATTTCTTCGCTGACGAAGAAATTTCCTTGGCCACTGGGCAGTCTAGCGGCTTCTCCCTAGTTAAAGATTAGCTCCCCCGGCAGGTTGGAAGGAATTAGGTGCCAGTCTGTTGAAATTGCTGGAACAAACTAACCAATTCGTTTGTTGTACCTGTACCGAGATTCCGGCAGTAATTCGAGGAATGATTCCGAGGGCAAAGAACATTGAGTCCAACTGAACTCAGTCTAAGCAGATCGCTCCATCCATAGTGGTTCTTACGCAGTCATCCTCAATAAGATTCTGCGGTCTGCCACAAATAGGCGGCAAATTGATTGAGTGTTGGATAAATCTACAGCCTTTAACGAAAGTGAATTGACTAGAGTTTCTGAAAACAAAGAACACACAAGATGGTTCTATGCTCTGAATCCAGCAGGCCATGACTTTCCCAGGTCCCCACCCGTTTGCCCGCTAACCAATTTTCTGTCTATCCTCAGGCTCTGTTGCCGGTCGAGCACTCAAGTTCAGATTGTTGGATCTTGACTGGGTATTGGCGAAAAAACTAATTGGGGAGTTGAAAGACCTCGTTCAAGCTCCCACACGTAATATGTCTTGCCCATTACATGAACTGTAACCTTGCAAGATTCCCAGATCTAAGGCAGTTTCGATCTTGGCCTAATAGCCGCCTTCCGACTCTTCGTCAGAGAAGTCGAAGTCCATACTGTCCAGTGGGTCTGCCGTTCCTTCCAACTGGAAGAACATCTCACAAAGCAGAATGATGGAGTCGGGATCTGCCATCCAGGACCACTCTACTATCTCATCCTTCTCAGTGTCCTGCACTCCAGAAATAGTGCAGATATGGGTCCGGATATATTTCTCAGCGTATAGTTCATCAGAACTGAGCAGCAGTAATAAGAGGTCTCCAGCTTGGCTATTGTATGTGTTGAGTGCCCAGACCAATCGAACGTCTCCATCCTGCGGCAAGTGTCGGATGGCTTCCAGCACATTGCGATCCTCCCCTGGTGAGACCCGCAAATAGAGATAGCAGGAACACAGGTCGGTCGTGGGAAGCACTTCCATTTCAAGGTCTAACAGCAGATCCAGGTTGGCTACTCCGTCAAAGCCGAAGGTTGTACGGGTTTCCTGTACCCCACCCACACTGCGGATTTCGTCCAACATCAGGGTGTTGAATTTGTGAAAGTCCTGCACAAGGCAAACAAGGCGAACGTCGCCTCGGCTGCGTAGAGAGTTGATCCAGAGTCTGGATACCCCACTCCGCCGCCATTCCTTCAGGTTGTGCTCCAGATCCTGACGGGCTTTCCTTTCTTTGTCCGCTTCTGTGAATGCGTCGATGATAGCTAGGCTGGGACCACTCGGATTTTCAAATTGCATTTTGACCTCTTCAGGCCACGCTGACTGATTGGTTAGATACTGGTCTACACACTAGTAACCGGCTGGGACCGCACATTGACTAGAAATTCGGTTGGCTTTGCGTTGGATCTGAATGCTGCATCCAACTGATAGCGGGGGACTAGGCCAAACCAAGCCACTGGCCCCTTTCCGGAGTATGCAATGAAAATCCCGTGTTCCATAGTTTGTTGGGCGGCACCGCAGGGCTGATTTCCAAGACTCGTTCACTGGGGGAAAACAGAAATATTGTGATTGGATTGGAGGACTGTCGAACCCGAAACCAGCAGCCAAGAAGATAACAGGTTGTATGGTGACCGTACAAGTACCGTTGCTAGCTTGTAGAGTTGAAAAGGTGCCTGACAAGGAATGCATTTCATACCCAAGGGATTCCGAATCCAGACAAGGCCTTGGACGCCGAAAGACTTGGTAACACCCGAGGAAATCACGTATGTTAACAGACCTCCTGGTATCCGCCCCCAAGTCCAGGTTGCCTTCCCAAGACCAGAGCCGAGGTAGTGGAGCCCAATAACTTAAACACCTTTTCATTGCCCTGGCTAGCGTCGTCCACATCAAAGGCTTGACTACCTCTCCCGGCATGAGCTTCAACATATCCATTGAATCCTGAGCAAACACCCCTTCCCAAATCCTGTATGTCGTCGTCTTCTTGGCTTTCCGGAGGACAAATGCCGCAAGACCGGTGATGGGCAGGCAGTAGATGCCATTTAGATTAGAGCTGCACAGGTCTCCAGTTGTATCTGCATTTCTCAGCCACGATGATGCTGCGCACCTGCTCGACAGTCTGGTTCAACATATTGTCACGGTTGATAACCACATATTGAAATTCATCAATTCGCTTCATTTCTTGGCGTGCCATGGCAATACGCAATCTCAATTGCCCAGGGGGATCTGCCTTACGCTCACGCAACCTTTTCACTAACTCCTCTTCGGTGGGGGCCGTCAGGAAAATGGTAATGGCTTCGGGAAACATTTTGCGGATTGTGGCCGCGCCTTGCACATCAATGCGAAGGACTACATCGTTGCCACTGTCTAGGGCATCCTGGACTTGCTTTTTCGGAATTCCTTTGTAATCCCCATAGACAATGGCGTATTCCAACAATTCGTCTCGTTCAATCATATCGGCGAAGGCACCCTTGCCTACGAAGTGGTAGTCTACACCGTCCACTTCGCCGGCCCGCATCGGCCTGGTAGTAGCAGTTACCACAAAATAGATGTTGGGGATTTGTTCTTGCATGGCACAGAGCGTGGTGTCCTTGCCTACCCCGCTGGGGCCAGATAGGACCACAAGCAGTGGCTTCCGTTTCTCTACCTTCTCGTAAATATGGCTTGGATCCACATCCTGCATTTTCACGGTTCCTTGTAGGGGTAAGCATTGCCGCCAGGGCATTGCCATTGTAGTTACGGGGGAAAGCGAAGATCAATAAATGACTTGTCTGGAAACGCCCGCGTCCCTCAGTCGATTAACGGCTAGGTCTGCTCGAAGCGTTCAATGGGCATCACGAAAATAGTGGCTCCGCCCAGATTTTTTTCTACCGGATCCGGCAAATGTAATTCTCCGAGCTCCATAACGGGCGGCAAGGGCGTAATGTATTGGGTGCGAGTGCGGCAGGCAGCCCGAATCAGTGCCAGCACCTCTTCTAAGTGCTCATCCTCAATGCCGCAGAAGATAGTGGCGTTGCCTTCATGGGTATAGCCGCCGCGGGAGTTGGTTAGAGTGGCGGCAAAACCCTTTTGGGACAGCAGGTCCAGCAAGGCACTGCTATCTTGGTAGCGAACCACTGCCATTACCATTTTCATGTTAAAGGGGCCTGTTCTTCCTGCGAGTCTGTCGAGCTATTTTGCCGCATGAATGCCATCAGATCTCGGGCAGGGGGCAAAAGGGAAATGGTCTTGCGACTGATTCTCTGTTGCAGGTCAGCCGGTTCAAGGGTCGCATCCAGACACTCCCATTGAACGGGATTCTCTCTGATGAGCTGCAAATATCCAGAATGGACAGTCCGGTGAAAGGCCAAGTCTTGGGCGTCCATACGGTTCCAATCTCGTTTGGATAAGCTGCGCCGCATGCGCATCTCCTGAATCCTCTTCAAGCCTTCTTCAGGAGGCAAATTCAGGTAAAAACGCAGGCAAGGCTCCAAGTCGCCGGTGGCATAGGCATTCAATGACTTGAGCGTGGCCAGACCCTGACCGCGTCCGTAACCTTGGTAGGCCAATGTGCTGTCTGTGTAACGATCACAAAGCACAACTTTACCCGCCTCCAGAGCGGGGCCTATCACTTCCTCGACCAATTGAGCCCTAGCCGCAGCGAACAGCAGTGTCTCGGCCTTTGTTCCAATATTCATACCCCCCGTATTGAGCAGTAATGTTCTGACACTCTCCCCAATTTTGGTGCCTCCGGGTTCTCGTACAACCAGCACTTCGTAATAGGGAGACAAATCCTCATAGAGCAGCTGTATCTGGGTAGTCTTACCGCTGCCTTCAGGTCCTTCAAAGGTAAAGAATGGGTGCACGGTCAAAAGGTGCTCGTAATTCTGATCCGGCGGTAGGGTTCCCGGCCTTGGCTGTGGCTGACCAATTTTGCGGCCTTTATCATTTGGTGCTGCTGACTCCGTACTTGTGCCGGCTGGGGAGCCAACTCCACAGAGTCCAAACCCGATTCCATTTTCTGAATGGCAACCTGGGTTTCCTGCATAGCGGACTCGAAGGGATCAATTTCGCTTATTTTGAACAGATCCACTAGCATCTGTTCCATCTGCCCCGAAGTATTATTACGCAATACGTAGACAGGAATGTTCTGCCGTTCAGCCTGACTCAACGTCTGTGCTTGCCGCCGGTAATAATTCTTGAGCGTAACCACCACGTCGGCGTTGTTAATGTCGTTTACGAAGTCGATCGGCACACTGAGAGTCTTGGCAGAAGCGCGTAATTTAGATTGGCCGATGCCGAAAGCATAGACTTTCATGGCTTTTGTGCCGTCATCCGTCTGATTCCTCTTCTTCTTGCGGGAAGAGCGAGCTCGGCGTTGGTGAAAGGCTTCTTCATCTATTTCCAGGTCTTTGGATTCTCTTAGCCCTGCAACCCGCAGTACCTGTCCTGAAGCCTGCGGCTCCGCCCTCTGTTCGATCTGGATGTTGCCTCCCTCATCCCGATATCGCAGTTCGGTAGCCAATTCCCAACCCCGCAGGAGTCTGTCCACAGCGTTGGCGATATCCAGGTGGATGACCATCCGCTGCCGGGCCCGGATTTCGATCAGCACATCGAAGGTCGGTGGGGCCCGCCTTTCCAACACAGACTTGCGGGTCCCACGCCGGCGCGCTTCTTCATCAGATAGCGTGACAGATTCCAGACCACCCACCAGGTCTGAAAGTGTAGGGTTCATCACCAGGTTGTCTAGTGTATTACCATGAGCCGTGCCCACCAGTTGTACACCCCTTTCAGCTATGGTGCGGGCCGCTTGTGCTTCCGCTTCTCGCCCGATCTCATCGATGACAATAGTCTCAGGCATGTGGTTTTCCACAGCCTCAATCATGACTTCGTGCTGCAGGTCCGTGGTGGGAACTTGCATCCGTCGGGCCCTGCCAATGGCTGGATGAGGTATGTCACCGTCGCCCGCGATCTCATTGCTAGTGTCCACAATCACGACGCGTCGATCCTCTGACAGCATGCGCGCAGCCTCTCGTAGAAGAGTGGTCTTACCCACCCCTGGGCGCCCTAACAAAAGCACATTTCGACCTTCTGTCATCAGGTCGCGAACGATTTCCACGGTGCCCGACACTGCCCTGCCCACGCGGCAAGTGAGTCCAACGACATCACCTGTTCGGTTGCGAATGGCGGAAATACGATGCAAGGTGCGCTCGATTCCCGCCCGGTTATCTGTACCAAAATGGCCCAGTTTGGTTACAGTGTGGGATAGATCTTCGGCGGTGATCTCCATCTGTACTAGCTGAACATCATCCTGCCGAAACCGCACTTCTGGATGGCGGCCCAGATCCATGACAATTTCCACCAGTTCCGGAGTGGAGGGATTCTGCAGGAGGTTTTCCCGGATGCGGACCGGCAGGATGGCCAACATCTGATCCAGATTGTCAACTATCTTTTCGTGCTGATTCAACCGGAATTCATCTACGATAGCTGGCGAGTAATCAGGATAGGAATCCGCCATAGTCCCTCTTGCTGGATGGTTAGCGTGCATTGAAGGCTTCCCGGAGACTGCCCAGCAATACTTATCCGATTATAGTCAAACGCTCTTGCTGCACAGGGTTTGCTACCTGCGCAGAACTGCGAATCAAGGCTATAGCTCCGAACAAAATTGAGACACACTATCCTGTGTGCCCATAACCAGCAAGGTGTCGCCTGGAGCCAAGGCCGTGTTGTCATCAACTACGGGTACCACCGTCTTGTCTTGGCGCAAGATTTGAAGGATTGTCAGACCGAATTCCCTCTGAATCTTCAGTTCCCCCAGCTGCTTATTGGCAAACTTGGGGCAATTTCCGATGTCGATAGATTCGAGGACATAGCCCTGAGAGCTGGCGATAGTTAAGAATTCGAAAACCTTGACGGCATTAGGCTGTATTAGATGCATGGCCATGGAGTATCCGGCAATGCTGCTGGGATTGACCACAGCATTGGCTCCAGCAAAACGCATCTTGTCTTCCGCATGCACATTTTGGGCCCGAATTGCAATGTGAATGTCCTTATTCAGGTTGCGGGCAGACAGCACGCCAAAGAGATTATCGGCATCGCTGGGCAAACAAAAACTGATGCCGGCAGCTCTTTCGATACCTGCCTCCCGCAGCGTCAGTTCCCGCACCGCATCCCCATGCAGGTAATAGACGTTGTCTCCTGAGATAAGGTCCTCATTGTCTGGATTGGTATCTATCACAATCACATCACGATCTTGGGCCCGTAGTCGCTCAACTAGTGTTGCTCCCACGCGTCCGTAACCGCAAACTATGTAGTGATCTCGCATCTGGCGCAATTTTTTCTCCAGTTTCCTCTTCCGCCAAGCCCCTGAGACTTGCCCGGCCACTACTGCTTGAGTAATGGATGTGAAAACAAAGGCAAAGGATCCTACTCCTGTCAGAATCAACGCCGACGTAAAGATTCGGCCGTGCCGGCTCAATTCTCCCACTTCTCCGAAGCCCACCGTGGATAGGGTGATAATGGTCATATAGATTGCATCGGACCACGGCCAGTCCTCAAGGATCATGTAGCCCACGCTGCCTCCCATAATTATTAAGAGAGGCAAAGCGCCCATGCGTAAATATTGGCGGATCGTCTGTTGTCCCATTGCAACTCTACAGCCGCACCGTTGCTATGTCCTTGCGAAAGACTGTATGGGGCCGACGCATGATGCGAAATCCGTGGCGATTGTAAAAGCTAAGGGCTCTTTCGTCCGAAGCTAATACATTCAGCCGCACTCGCTGCCTACCGTGACCGTCCAGCCAGTCCAAGGCGGATTCCAGTAGGAGAGTACCCAAGCCCTGCCTTTGGAATTCCGGCCAGACCGCTAGGCGCACAATAAAACCAAAGGGCACTACTGTTGGCGGCAGTTCCGATGGCAAAGTGATGAGGGTATAGCCCTTCAATTGCAGGCCATCTATAAGTACTTGCAATGTCCCTTGACGTGCCCACATACGCAGCTCCTTTTCCCCCATATGCCAAGGAGCATCAAAGGCTTCCACATCACGTTCCGCCACGAGCCGCACTTCGGAGTCCAAGACGGCCCGTACTTGCATTGCTTCGGCCATACGAGATGAGCGGCGCACAGCCCGATGCATATAGCGTATGTTGTCCACCTCTTCAAAACCTGCCAGTTCAGCTCCCTTCCGTAGCCAGCTTAGATTGGAAGTCAGCCACATTTGGCCCTCCTTCCCCTGTTGGCTGAGAAATTGGCAGCCTTGTTTTAACAAGGTGCGTACCGTGGATCCTGCCTGGGGTACATCAGCTATTGCCAAGCCACGGCAGTTAATCCGATCAGGCAATTCCAGTGGCAAAGTGCGGGGACGCTCTTCTAACTGCAGCACCAAGGCCCCTACTACTTGCTCCTGCTGGTCCGATGCGAACAGTGAGATCAGATCCGTGTTTGGATCAAGCCAGTCTTCCCACTCGAACTGTCGGTCAGCATAATAGGCATGTCGAAAGAGATCCTGCAGCAGGGCCAAAGACTGGCCACCCGGTGGCCCTAAGGACAGTGAACAGGTATCTGCTGTTCTCTCTTCGCTATTCTGGAACAGCGTTCTGGACATATTGTCGCTTGTAATAGGACTTGAAAGTCCCTTCCCGAATGGGTCGCCACCAGTCTTCGTGTTCCGCATACCAACGGGCCGTCGTGCGGATGCTTTCTTCCCCACTGAAGGCGGGAGACCAGCCAAGTTGCAGGATCTTGCTGATGTCCAGGCCGTAGCGCCGATCATGTCCGGGCCGGTCGGCGACCGACTGGATCAAATGATGCGGCTTGCCCAATTCATCTAGCAGGACTTGAGCCATCTGCAGATTGGAAATCTCAGTGCCTGTTCCAATGTTGTAGATTTCCCCGAGTTTGCCCCGGTCCAAAACCATTTGAATTCCAGCGCAGTGATCCAGCACATATTGGTAATCCCGTTTTTGCTGACCATCCCCATACATGGGTAACGGCAGGTCCAAAAGCGCGTTGGTTGCAAAAAGCGGCACGACTTTCTCTGGGTATTGAAAGGGCCCCACGCAGTTGGCCCCGCGGGTCAAAGTTACTGGTAAGTCATAGGTCCGCTGAAAGGCCAATACCAGAAGATCTCCCCCTGCTTTACTGGCCGAATAAGGACTGCTGGGGCGTAGCGCATCCTGTTCACGGCTGTGATCCTCTACCGGTCCATACACTTCATCTGTGCTGATCTGGTGAAAACGCACATTACCGTAATCCACTGCTGCTTGCAGAAGGTTGAAAGTTCCCAGTACGTCGGTCTTGACGAACTCTTGGGGACTAGTAATACTACGGTCCACGTGGGTCTCCGCGGCGAAATTAACCAGTACATCCGGGCGCACTTGGTCAAAGGCCTTGTTCACAGCCTCTGCGTCGCAGATATCTCCCTGGATAAAGCCAAACCGCTCTGAATATCGGTTGGCTACATCTCGCAAATTTTCTTGTCGACCGGCGTACGTCAGTTTGTCGAACACCACAATATGGGCCTTTGGTCGGGCGGCCAACAGGAAACGGACGTAGTTGCAACCGATGAATCCTGCTCCTCCGGTAATCAAGTAGTGGGTCTGGGACACTGTCTCGGTTCAGATGTGAAAGGAATCAGACAAAGAAGCTGGCTTGCACTGTACAGCCAAAGTAAAGGTAGTCAAGGTCTCCCAAGCGGGCAGGAGCGAGGAATGCAGGCCGACAGCTGCCGGTTCCTGCCACACGTCCCGCCAGCCAAAGAGTTCTTCGGCACCATCCACTATAACCAGGAAATCGAGGTCATCCTGTAACCTCCAGTTGAGGCGTTGAGCCACTGCCATCAAGTGTTGCCATCGGCGCACCATTTCCGGTTCTACCTCTCCTGCGTACCGTTCCCCGATATGGGAATCAGACCGTCCGCTGCAATGCATTGCCTGGTAAGTCGGGGCAAAGATTTCTACGAAATAAGTCTCAGCTGATTGGAAGGCCGGTATGAGCATATCGCCACAAAAGGAGATTCGTGTGTAGTGCTTACCTTTCTCCTGGCGTACCAGCAACTCAGCCTGTTCAGGATAAAGGTCAAAGAAGGGGCTAGGGTCGAATTCCTGCCATTCGCGGAACGCGGTAGGCAGCCGGTGGCAGTGGTCGATGAGCCGGCGATACACTGGTACCATTGCCTCAGCTTCCTTTCTCAGCTGTGAAGGGGACTTCTCACCGGTCTTTAGTTTGCCCAAGCCTGCAGGATGGTAGGAAGGTACCAGCGAGGCACAGGGACAAATCTTGGCCGCGCTAGCCTGGACTCGACAAGTGTGCACACTCCGAAGGTGGGCGGCCAGAGCCGGAATGGAACGGATCAACTGCTGCGGACACTTCGCACCCATTGGGTTCGTTCCTTACTTTCGGGTAGGTCCGTTCTGACAACAAGCGACAACACCTACCACGTTGACCTTGGCCTGAACCAGCCTTCGTTTCGCTTGTCGACCCTTACTCCGTCTGTCCCGGCCCTGTCGAACCGCCAGCAGTGTGGCGTCGGCTTGAGCCGCGATCAAATCACCGGCCACAGAGGATTGCAAAGGGGGCACATGCCAAATAACCAACAGTGCCTCTTCCTGTAAGGTTTTCATTGCCCTTTCGATACGAGGAATACTCAAGGCGTGGAGTGGATCAAGTCCGGAGCCGCCTGCCGCCAGTACGGATACGTCCTTAGTTCCTGTGGCTTGCCTGGGAATCTCCTTCTCCGGGCTTTGCACCCATTGGTAGAACCCGGGTTCCAGTTCGACCCCTGCGCCGGCATGTATGACTGGATGCTGGCAGTCTGCATCGATTAGTAAGACCTCCATTCCCACTTGGGCAAAAGCATGACCCAAACCGAGCACTATCCGTTCAGTCCGAAGTGCAGGGGAGAGCCCTGCCACCACAAGGTGGTGCAGTTCGCCGTTCACCATGGCTAATTCCAGGTTGGCCCGCACTGCTTGGAAGGCAGAAGGAGCAGAGGCTGGGGAAACGCCGTTTCCGGCTGGTACAGACACTCTTGAACTCCACGTCAGTCCAGCGTGAGCTGGCCCAAGACTGGCAGTTCCAAATTACGACTGATGATTTCAGGACGAGCTAGACGTTCTTCTTCCTGCCACATGAGAAGCAGCAGCAAGGCAGTGCCCGCCGCCATTCCTAGCACAAATCCAGCCAGGGAATTGGTTTTGTCGTTGGGAGCCAATTGCTGAATTTCTGGGCTGGCACTTACCCTTTCAAAATCTACAGATCCCGTGAAATCCTGTTCCGCGAAATAAGCGGACTGTTGGGCAAAAAAAGTATCTGCAGCCACAGCGGCCAAGGCTCCAGCCACGCCCGCCTTATGGTGATGTGCCTCTATCGTGATGATGAGCGTGCCTTTGTCGAAGGTCGCTCCCAGGGAGGAAGCAATTTCAACTGCAGGAAGATCCACAGTGGCTCGTACTTGCTCCACCAGGTCCGCTTGTGGAAAGCGGGATGTAGAGTTGATAGCCAGTTCTTTAGTCAGGTCCCTGATCCGCCAGTCCATATCCGCCGGCACCAAGCTGATGTAATATCTGGCCCGAAAGAGATCTGTCGAATTGGTGGATGCGATCCAAGCACCGGTTGCCCCCAGCAAAGCACAGGCAACTACTACCCACCCCCAGCGCAACAGCAATGGCTTGTAATCAGGCACAGACATGCCCTACGGAGACCCTCCCGGTTAGCATCGCAACGCGGATCTTAGCATAGGCGCCCTGTGGCAGAAATGGCTCTAACATGCTTAGAACCACCGAACGGAGCCGCCCTCTTAGGCTAGATGGTCTCTAACGAAGTTCTGAATGCGGCGACGAAAGTTTTCAACGCTGAAGTATTGGGCTTGGCGGTGCAGCAATTCCCTGTCCCAGGAACGCTCCTCGCATTCTTGCACTGCATCAATTAGAGATTCAGTTTCTTGGGCCTCAAGAAAAACTCCGGTCTGTCCTTTCTTTACATAATCCAATGCACCCCCAGCTTGATAGGCGATCACTGGTTTGCCGGCGCTCATGGCTTCGACAGGAGTTATGCCGAAGTCTTCTTCACCAGGGAATACAAAGGCTTTGCATTCCCGAATCAAGGACACTATCCGCCGCCGGTCCAGGTAGCCTGTGAAGCGGATGTTGGAACTGGCCTGACGTCGCAGATCTTTAGCAGCTCGTCCGTCTCCGGCGATGATCAGGACTTTGTTCGGCATCTGGTTGAACGCAGCAACTGCCAAGTCTATGCGTTTGTAAGGCACTAGCCGCGACACTATCAGAAAGTAGTTGCCGCTGGCAGCAGCACTGGGCAGCGGGAGAAATTCTCTTGTATTTACCGGTGGTGGAATTACAGTTGAATCCTGACCATAGCAATCCTTGATGCGGGTTTGTACTGTCCGGCTGATGGCTGCAAAACTGTCCACTTCTTGGGCTGCCGAGATTTCCCAGGAGCGCAAGCGAGTCACCAATTGGCGAGACATGAAACGAGCCGCGACTGACATTTGTTCCCGTTGTATGTAGCCCTCAAAATTCCAAAGGAATCGGGTAGGTGTAAGGCAATAGCAGATGTGAATGGCTCTCTTACCAGGGCTGTTCGTACGAACCCCCAAGCAAAAGGCACTCTTGATACTGAGAACCAAATCCATGTTGCTCAGGTCCATGCGCGCAAACGCATAGGGATACAAAGGCAGGAGATGGCGACGTAACAGGTGGGCACCAGGCAGTCGATTTAATCCACTAGTGTGAATGTCCCACTTTCGCAGTCGTTCGGGCATCAGATCAGGCTGATAAAGGCTGGTGTAGACCGGCGGTTCCTCGAAAAGGTCGTGCAGGTCTTCCAAAACATTTTCGGCTCCCCCACGCTGATTGAGCCAGTCATGCACGAGAGCGACTTTGGTGTTGGGAGGAAGCCAAGAGGTGGTCATGTATGCAATCAGTCAAGTAAAGGACGTCTGCTGGCACCGGGACCCAGAAACAACTGCCTGTATACTGAGTGCTCACTGCCTGCAGCCCCTGATTGTATGGCACGAAGTACAGTGCCGAATGGCCGATTTAGCCCCTTCCACGTCCGCCCGGCCCCAGCATATCGTATTCATCTTCTGGGATGGTGTGGGTTTGGGCACAAGGGCCCACAACCCTTTTCTGGCAGCGGAGATGCCATTCTTGGATGGGTTGCTCGATGGCCAGAGACCGCTGGCAGTGAGCCCTTCAGCCATGACAAAACAAGCTGCCGCCTTTGGCGTGGATGCCTGTCTGGGTATCGATGGCAGACCCCAAAGCGCCACGGGACAGGCGGCGCTCATCAGCGGTCAAAATGCTCCTGAGGTGTTGGGCCAACACTTTGGTCCCAAGCCAAATGCCTCCATCCGAGCCTTGCTGGACCGGGAAAATGTGTTCGCGGAACTGGTCAAAGCAGGCTTGTGTGTGGCGTCGGCCAATGCGTATCCCCCTCCCTACTTTGAAGGCATCAATAGCGGGCGTCGTTTGCTCAGTGCCATCCCTTATGCCTTGCGGAAGGCCGGCCTGTCCCTAGGTACCGTTGAAACCTACAAGCGGGGCCAGGCAATCTCCGGAACCATTACGGGCAGTGACTGGCAGAAGCATCTGGGGATGTTGAATGTACCAGTGTACACACCGGAAAAGGCGGGAGTCATTGTCGGCCGCAGGTCGCAGGAGGTGGACTTCCTCTTTTACGAGCATTGGGTCACCGATGTACTGGGCCACCGCCGCCAGTTTGCCGAAGCAGTGAGCCAATTTGAAAATCTGGATCGCTTCCTAAGGGGGCTAACAAGAAACGTCGACTTGGCTCGGACTCTGATACTGGTAGGCAGCGATCATGGAAATGTGGAAGACTGCAGCCATGGTCGCCATACGCTTCATCCGGCTTTGGGATTGGCCTGGGGAACTGGGTTCGCACAGGCTGCGGAAAAAGTGGAGGATCTTACTTCCTATCGTTCTTTGATAGAGGATCTGCTGCTGACTGGACCTTAGCTTTGGGCCCGTGAAGGGGGCACAATTTGTCTCTGATCAAGGGATTATGCTTATGAAAAACCAAAGTAAGTACAGTGAATGACCTTGAAAGCAGGAATTGATTGGATTGAGATTCCGGTCACGGAATTAGAAAGGGCCGCAGAGTTCTACGGCAAACTGTTCGAGACTACATTGGAGGTGAGGGATGAGATGCCTGGCATCCGCTCTGCTTTCTTGCCGCTGGCAAAGAGAACTACCTCTAGTCCGGTAGTGGCGCTCATGGAAGGGAAACCTTTCACACCTTCAGGTTATCAAGGATGTCGATTGTACTTTCGCGCAGAGCCTACAATGGAGGCCTTCTTGGCCCGCGTTGAGGATGCCGGAGGTGTAATAGAGATCCCACCGTTGGAATTCGATTCTCAATTGGAAAAGACTTTACTAGCGATGTTTTTTGATACCGAAGGCAATCTAGTGGGTGCTTACGCCACAGTGTAGTGGAGTAGTGCTTCCCCCAATCCCAGGAAGAAAGCGATGCCTGAAATGGAGTCCGTTGTTTATCCCTATGCTTTGAGGTAGCCGTTTCTGCCTCACTTCAAATTTTGGGCATGCCGATTTCGGCGTTTTTCTAAACTTTGCGCGACTCCGAGGCTTTTCAGGTACTACGCGTACACACCTACTTGACTGAAGTATTGCCAAATGGGTCGATGGCGAGCTGCAACGTGATGTCGCTTACCCTCAAGGCAACAATGCCTGTGGGCTTGGTGGCAGCAAGAGGTATGTGGGACTCTTCCGTGCCACTCTCATTTGGGCCATCTCGCAACAAATCAGGCAGTAGAAACACTCAGACAGCTGTCGGCTTGGTCGCCTTACCTACCCCCTAATTCGAGCAATGAAATTCTGTTGTATGAGTGACAGTTGCGTAGTACACGTAACTTGCAGTAATTTTGGGGATCCGTGGCATAGAAGGATGAGAAGCTTCCAGCGAACACAATGGAGACCGGTGGGTGGAGGGCTAATCCTGCAATGCAGGTTCATTTTCCATACCAAGACAGAAATCGGTAGGTAAGAAGCGGGAGTACTGCCAAGAGACGGGCAAGAAGGCTGATATTCGTTTCCCCGTATTCAAGGCTGAACCTGTGAATGTGGGCCACATTGTTCAAGGGCAGCCATAGCCCACCCTTTGAGCATGCGTAGTATCCAAAAGGGTACGACCGGGAGGGAAAGTCTGGAGACCATAGCCTGGCATTTCGGGCGTTGACCAATTCTTCTGGACAGTCTAGGGGCCTGGTGACTGTAGCGGAGCTAGATTATGGTACTAACCCTTGGCGGCCGCGGCACCAATCCACTCTGTCTCTTGGCCACCTCGACCTCTATCTGAATCTGCCCGGCTGCCAAGACCTCTGCAAATTGACATTTAGTCGATTCCAAATCCACAGCCAAGGGTTGGATGAAAGGTTGGCAACCCGAGTTTCATTCTGGTGTGGAATGTGTACGGAATCGCTACATTCAGTGGTGCCCGTCGCGGTGTACCAGCCTTTCCCCATGCCGAATACTATTGTCACTTCTCATGTTCCCAACCTTGAAATCCCCAAGTGTCAAAGAAGATTCTCTGTGTTGTTACTGGATTTCCCGAGTTTTCACGCGCCCGAATGGCGCCTTCTGAACAATTTGAAGCATGCTGTCCAAGTATCCTGAAAGAAACTTGGTTACTTGAAAGTCTTGCCATTCAGAGTCAGTCTTATGTGGTGGAAGTAAAAAGGAGAAGCATTGTCTTCCAGCCTGAAGGATGACCCCATAGAAGGAATGCCTCAAATGAATGGAAAGTTATTGGAAAGTGTGAAGAGCCATTGGCTGAACCTCCGGGGGCGTACCTACGACCTCATGGATGTATTGGAGGATGACGATCTGAACGCTCGCTTGCCTTTTACCGAGTCTCAAGATGTACTTAACCAGTTCTACTGCATGCTCGGGACTCAGGAAAGCTGGCCTCCTGTCTTACTGGATGGGAGAATGAAGGAATGGGGGTGCAGTCTAACTACCGTCTTTCCTGGAGAAGGGCTCGCTGTTGCCAAGATAAGGAAGGCAATGGAGGCTGCCGACGAAGTGCTTTTTGGTGCTTTTAAAGCTGTTGACTGGCTTTTCGAGTTTCAGGACGGGAATACACCTCTAGCGGGTTACTTCCGACTGGCTGAACACGAAGCGCATCACCATGGTCAACTGATAAATTTCATTTATGCTTGTAAGTTTCCTATTCCCAAGAGCTGGGCAGAGTCTTGGGCTCTTACCCGCGAAGAAATCTAAATTGTCATCCAGTATTCTAGATAAGACACCTCAATTTGTAACTGGTGACTGCGAATACCTATGGACCTTTGACTATTTTTAGCTACTTCGACCAGCTATACTGAGAGCGAAAGGGATCTCAGAGTGACTGCAGAATCTGAAACTTCCTAATGCTTTTTAAAAAGCTGCACAATTCCTGTGTTCTGCTCGAAACACGATTTCGGCAAGTAATTCACATTGGCAGCGAGAGAGAATAGTGGGAAGTCATTTCCCTTTCCAGTGGAACAGAGGGGTAAGAATCTCCCACAGTTAAGGACTGAGACTCTGGTTCTTGACCAATTAAGGGTACGATCTTGCTTCTTGGTTGTTGTCTGGCTTGAGAGCGGCCAGGGTGGTCAGTTCGGCGGCTTTGGGTCCGCTCTACATCGCCTAAACATTCGATAGCGATAGAAACATGACCGTTGCCGGGAATTGGGTGGAAACTGTCAGAGTGCCGGAAACTTAGGTTCAATCAGGGGAATTTAGCTGTTGGCCCGGGCATTGCGTCGCGAGCGGACTCAAGAATGTCTGGAGTCTATTTTTCTGATCTGTTTCTAAGGAGTTAAATATGGAACACTTGCTGACATGGTTTGAGATACCTGTAGCAGATATGAATAGAGCCGTGAGCTTTTACAACACTGTATTCGGCTGGAAGTTGGAAATAACAGATGCCGGCTCGCACCAGTTCGCCTTTATTGACCATCCGGAATTCCGAACGGGGGGATCTCTCTCCAGGGGTGAGACTTATAAACCTGGTGCCGATGGGGCAGTCATATACCTGTACGCAGGTAAGAATCTAACCGAATTTCTGAGCCGCGTAGAAGCCTCTGGGGGAAAGGTGATAGTACCTAAGCAGTCTGTAGGAGAACATGGTTTCACAGCATGGTTTCTGGACACAGAAGGAAATCGAATTGGCATGCACTCTGAATTCTAGGTAGTCCAAGTGTTTAGGATACTTCGTCTTTCATGGCTCCTGTCTTCGGTCCTCCTAGTCTGGACGGCGCTAAATACCTGGTCAGGAGCGACTTCATTTGTAATAGGCAGTGAAAGCTGCCCTGAGCAAATGAACTTCCCGCCAGTCACTATCAAGGAACTGATAGTTGACTGGTCCCCGGAACCTCTGACTCTGGCAGAAGCCACTTTGTTTGAGCTGCCCAAGACAGAGACCGGGAGGATGTCCGTTATATTCCACGATCTGGATCCCCGTTACGAATTTCCATATTATCTGGTCATCGCCACACCATATTCGCAATTAGCTCAGGATGAAACCATACCTACGGTTCAAGTAGTGGCGGACCGCAAACGCGATGGTTCCGGTCTTGTCACTCAGCATCTTAATCTTGAGCCAGGATACGAATATGGGGTGGAAGTGTATGCCCTTTCCTGGGGAAAGGGTGTCCGACTAAGCGCTCCACCTGATGTGGAATACGCCACTACATTGCTAAGCCCCCTGTTTTTCGGAGCCTACCAAGTAAATATCTTGTTCGGCTGTGATCAACCTGGTCCTATCTTGCAAGAGTGTGAAATAACAACGAAGACTTCTCATCGAGAAATTCAAACAGAATTAGCTCTGGAAGGGACTTCGTTTAATAGTCATGTCTTGGCTATGACGAGTGAGCCCCGTGGTTCTTCCAACGCTCGCACTGTGTACTTTCTAGATCCCGCAACTTTCGGCCCTGGAGACTATGTGCGTTCAGACAGATCGAAGCAGGTAACCCATGTGGAACTCACGATCGGGACTGTGGCCGGCGTAAACCAGGCGGCCGGGAAGATTGCATATCGAGATCGGATCAGCTTGGATACCGAAGGGAATTGGCTAGTCAGTGAGCAATATTACTGCCGGGCGTTAGCGCCCCGTAACGGAGCGAATGGAAACCCGTCTTCCAGATGTCTTGGGCCGCTTGCACCTGTAAGAGGGCAAACAGATGTTCAATTCAATCCTGAACGCTTCCGAACCTCTTACCGCATCTCGGTTGGTCTGCCTGATGGCACCTATGATTTCCAATTGGTAGCTCAGAAACGCATGAAAGACCAAGACACTGGAGAAGTCTCATATGAAGCAGTCAGTGCTCCTTCCATACTGAGGGTTGAGATAGGCAGGCCCAATATTTTTTCCTATACTCCTGAGGAATACGTAAGGCTATTAGAGGACATCGAAGCGGAATTAAGATCCGAAGACGATGAGTTGGAATTGAACTACTGGAATAAGTTGCTCTTCCCTGATTTTGAACAAAGAGAAGCCCTGCTCTTCGCGTTAGAGGATTTGGGTATCAAACTCAACTCTCAGCTGGAATGAGCCAGGGGCCCAACCCATGTTAGGGAGCCACAGGGTTACTCAACAGCAGATCACCGATTTGGATAGTGATGACGTCACCAAATTCCAATGTGAATTCATCTGGCGGCACTATGCCAGTGCCGGTCATCAACAAGGCACCATAGGGAAAATCTAGTTCGCGGTACAGGTAAGAGGCCAAGTCGGGGAAAGTTCGTTTCATATTGGATGTTGACGTACCCCCCCCAAACACTTCAGTACCACCCCTTAGGATGCTCATTTGGATATCCAGCCCCTCTAAGTCAGCTGCATCGCAAAGTGCAATGGCTGGACCTACAGCACAAGAACCGTTGTAGGTCTTCGCCTGTGGAAGGTACAGAGGATTGAGCCCTTCTATATCCCTGGAGGACATGTCGTTTCCCACTGTATATCCCACGATCTCGCCCCGAGAATTAATGACCAAGGTCAATTCTGGCTCCGGCACATTCCATGCTGAGTCTTCACGGATGCGGATGGGTTGGTCATGGCCTTTAGCCCGCCAGCCCGACACCTTGAAAAAGATTTCCGGCCGCTCCGCGTCATAAACAGCGGCATACACATCAGCGGCTTCGGATTCAGCTTCCCGAGCTTGGCGACTGCGCAAATAAGTTACGCCGCTACCCCAAACCTCCTGATCTGGCTCCACGGGCGGTTGTAGAGATTCACCGGCAGCCCTTCCGCCTCTTTCTGCCTGCAGAAAAGAGTGCATGCCTTCCCGCCCCAACGTCAACAAGAATTTCAGATCTGCACCAGCAGGCAAAGTCTGCCCATCTACTGACCAAGAAAATTGGGTTCTGTCAAAATGGCGTTTTAACAACACGGTAGCCCCTTGTAATCAGTTTCTAGGCCTGGATCCAGTTCCGGCCGCATACAACGGCAAATGGCAGGAATTGAATCTGATTTAAAGCTCCCAAATGCTAACACGCAGGTAAGGTGACTTGTAATTAAGTCAGATTTCTAGGAACAATTCAGATGAATACTCGGCCGGGACGAAAGCGGGCCACCCAGTCTCCAGTATTTCCAGGATTGCAGCCCTTCGACTTCCCTACCGCGGCATCACAAGAGAGGAAGTTAGCGGACTACAAGAATCGGCGGCCCAACCGGTTCCAACTGTCGACATCAAATCAAATCACTTTTTAAGCCGAACGAAGGCGGTAGGCTCCGGGGCGGTTACGAGTCTCACGGACCTCAGTAGGCAATTTCTGGGGATTATGAGGGCAAATGCTCAAATTTCGGTCGATGGCAGTAGATGTCCTTGATCCGCAATGCAGAAACGCCCGGACACTAAAGTATTACGTTCAGCCCGTGTGGCAGCTGCCAGTCCCGCAAGAACTGGGAACAGTGTGAGGCAATCTGCCCACAAAGAGTTAGGAATGCTCAAATGACGGCGTTCAAGAACGGGCCGCACTGGGAAGAGTGGAGTGACTGGATCCTGTTCCAGAGTTGCGTCTCTTTGCTCGTCATTACTTCTCGGGGATAGTTCTTCGGCGCGCGGGTTACCGGTCGTGTCCACTCCCAGTCCAATAGCCGGTTTCCTGCGTTAGTAGCGGTCGACTGTTTGAATTCGCAAGCTGCTCGATACCTCGGACTGTCGAGCTGGTATTGGTTCCAATGCAACGCCAACCGAATATTCTTCCCCTTGGAACTAAAGACGGGAACGGTTCTGTACTTTCCATCGCGGAGGCAGGTAAACATACGGCTTACCGATTGAAGCGCTGTGATGTAGGAGGGAAATCCGGCGTTAATTCGGAAAACCACTTATCAAAAACCTTCCGCTCGAATGTGTCACGGTATAGATTTTCTGCATCCGCCCGAGCGCCCGATGCGGTTTGCCAACTGTAATGGGTCGTACCGCTCCAAAGCATTTCGTATATCTGTCTCAGCAAACACCTTTCACGGAATCCTTCTTGCTGGGTAAGCCCTGCCGACAATTCAGCAATCCATTTCATAGCGACATGCGATGATTCACCTTTCTCCACGAGCATTCTGAAAAGAGCCCAATAATCTTCT
This sequence comes from Caldilineaceae bacterium, assembly GCA_965221225.1. Classification (GTDB taxonomy): domain Bacteria; phylum Chloroflexota; class Anaerolineae; order Caldilineales; family Caldilineaceae; genus Bin34. The sequence goes on along the minus strand of CBDCRV010000008.1, from coordinate 663,581 downwards.
TCTGGGGGCGCAATCTCTGCGTCATCAAAATCGATCAGAGCTGCGAGTTTACCGTTATTGGCGATTACATTGCTCCAGTTCAAGTCGTTGTGCACTATTGCGGGAGGTGCAGCCTGAAATACGCTATCGATAGAGGCTTCGACAGCACCTCTTAGGACCGAAAGGCGAGACGGGGAAAATGCCTTTTTGGTATGAGCCAATTCCATTAGGAGTTGTAATTCAGCCGCAAATCGACTTGCCCAATCTTCTTTCCCTCGAAAGTGACTTATTTTCTCAATCGGGAATCTGTGTAGGGACTGAAGTTCACGGCCAATCCCCTGCACATAGTTGAATTTCTCAGAATTCGACAATCCCGTCCACAATTTTCCCAGGTCGACTCCGGGAATGAAGTTGTAGACCAACACATTGAAGGGAATATGCAGGCGCGATACGTCATGGTATATGAGCTTCGGCGCCCTTACGTGGCCTTCGATTGCCTTGAGGACTGCGATCGACTTTGGAAAGCTGGGCCCATCGTCGGCAGTTCCAATCCGGATGACAAATCGTTGATCAATCAGATACACGTGATTGGCAACACCAGTCTTGAATTTGGAAACCTTCGACATTGATCCAAGGTTGGCAAAAGACGCGACCTGATGAAGTATCTCTTCAGCTTCGATATCAGTTTCAGATTTCATCGAGGGGGAATTGATGAGGGCTTATATACTTGCGTATACAGATGCCAGTCCACTATGTTCTCGGGACAGTGGGGACCGCGCAGAGAAGGCGTCTCGCCGTGAATACACAGGCAGGCCTGCCTGTGTATTCACGGAAGCGATAGGCGCTCTAACCTGCCTAAGCTCCCGCACAGAGAGAAAATCTCATATTCCATGCCTGCTGCGCAATGTAACACAACCTGTAATGGTCCACCCAGTGTGCGGTTGCGGCTGTTGCCGGAGAGTCGGCAGGTGGCGTTCCAGTTGGCCGGGAGGGTGCCTGCCGGTGGGTCTGGAAATACTTTCTGGAGCGCAAGACCTATGCGTACCATTGTTGGCGGGAGTTCCGCTTTGGCGGCCCGCCTAGGCTGATCTTCTTCAGCCAAGGTAAAGAATTCACGGCGCTGCGGCGGGACCCGGAGTTCGCCTGGTTGCAGGAGTACAGCTTCGCCGAAGTGCGCTATGTCCTGAAGCACCTGGCGGATGCCTACGCGGCGTTCTTCCGGGGTCAGCGGTCTCACCCCACATTCAATAGCAAGCACGCCCGGCAGGACGGCTTCACCATCCCGGGAGGCGTACAAGTGCGAGCCCAGGAGTTGCGCGTGCCCCGCATAGGCTGGCTGCGGATGAAGGGCAGCAACCTGTATGCCCACGGCCAGCCCCGGCAGGCGCGCATCCGAAAAGAAGGCACGCGGGTGTGGCCCAAATGGTACGTCTACCTCACTTATGAGGTGCCTGCGGACTCGGTACGGGTGGGCGCGGCTGTGGGCACACTGGGGCTGGATCGGAATGTGGGACAGGTCACCGACAGCGATGGGGATGTATATTGCATGACCCACCTGAGTCGCCTGGAGGCCAAGGTGGCGCGCAAGCAACGACAACGTGCGCGCAAGCGCAAGGGCTCGGTACGGGCGCGGCGGATCGGGGGCCAGCTGACCAAGTTGCGCCGCCAGTAGCAGCGGACCCGGGACAATGACACGCATCATATCAGCCGCACGTTGGCGGACAAGGCCCACACCCTTGTGGCTGAGGCCCTGCCCACCCAGGCGATGACAAAGTCGGCCCGGGGCACTCTGGCGCAGCCCGGTACCCACGTCAAGGCCAAGTCCGGCCTGAACCGGAGCATCCTGGCTAGCAACTGGGGCCAGCTGGCCCAACGCTTGCAGTACAAGTGTGGGCGCTGGGTGACCGTGGACCCGCGGCACACCAGCCAGACCTGCCACCAGTGCGGGCATATCTCGGCCGCCAACCGGCAGAGCCAGGCGGTGTTTCATTGCCAGCATTGTGACCTGCGCCTGCACGCGGATCGCAATGCCGCCATCAACATTCTGGTGCGGCACACCCGCACTGTGGCCCGCGGGACAGGGGCAACTGCACGGCGAGAGGCGTTCCCGTTAGGGACCTTAATAACCCGTGAACACGATATGCCTGAGTCCGTATACTCAAGTATATAAGTCCCATTTGTTTGGTCAGCCTGAATGAAATTTGCGCCAAACTGAAGGCAAGTTCATGTTCAGGAATTGCCATGCCGCGGAATTGGACATATGGCCTTTCCCAGATTTTATTTTTTCAACCCGAGACAACCGTACCTTGCCATTGCAGGGCAAAGGGAACCAAACGGGTGGCGCAGAAGGGGAAGAACCCCCTGCCGGTGGTGTGGAGGATCGGCTAATGGCATTGTGCGAAGCTGGCCTTTCCGAGGGAGATGAAAGCCATCGCCAGAGGCTGGTCTGGGAAGCAATTCAGATTCATATTGACGAGGGACCTTTCACTTTGGGCGGAGCTGGAGACCAGCCCATGCCAGATGTCGTTAAACATAATTTTCACAATGTGCCCCGTTTTAGCATCTTGGGTCCATGGGCACCCAGTAGTCCGGGCAATCTGCATCCTGAACAGTTTTACCTTTCGACCGTTTAAAACATTGGACTGGGTACCTCATACGGACCCCAAGGCACAACTCTTAATAACAGATCTTGCCCTGTGTTACTATCGTCCTGCGATCCATCCCAAATAGTGTTAGCGCCTTCAATGCAATCAGCGGCGCTCTGTGCGCTATCGGTGTGCGGGTATGGGTGTTGAAGCAAGGTTGAGATCTTAGATGAGGGTCCAGCCGGTCTTTCAAATGAAAAAACAGGAGACATCGGAATGAATGGAAAGTTTTTGTTTGTCAGCCTATTGCTGATTTCCTTGCTGGCCCTTGGGGCCTGCGGGGATGGTCCGGAACCGGCCGCGGAAATGGAGGAAGAAGAAGCCCCCATGGCCGAGGAGACCAGCGGCGAGGAAATGGTGTCGGATTCGCAGTTTGGCGAAGCGCCGATGTTGGCAGAATTGGTCGCCTCTGGTGATCTTCCGCCCGTGGAAGAGCGTCTGCCTAAAGACTATGTAACTGTCCCGGTGGTCAGTGAAATTGGTCAGTACGGTGGCACTTGGCAAACTGCTTCCTGGGATGCAGGTCTGGGTAATATCAAAATGATTGTCTATGACCCGCCCATTCGCTGGAGGGCAGATTACTCCGGTTACGACCCAGGGCTTTTCAAGGACTGGGTATGGAACGAAGATGGCACCAAGGTTACCTATTACCTGCGGGAAGGCTTGAAGTGGTCCGACGGCGAAGCGTTTACCACAGACGACCTGCGGTATTGGTGGGAAGATCTGGCCAACAATGAAGACTACGGCATCATCAAGGTGCCTTGGTATGGTTTCAGCGAGGATGAAACCCTCATTACAGTCGAGTTCGTAGATGACTACACTATGACATGGGAATGGAACGAAGCGAAATGGATCGTACCTACAGTATTGGCGCAGGGCTTCTGGGAATTCGAGCCCCTGATGAAGCCTCGCCACTATCTGGAGCAGTTCCAACCCGGGATTGGGTCGGAAGCCACCACTTGGGAGGACTTCGAACTCAAGAGAAAGTGGATCGAAAATCCGGACCACCCAAATGTATTTGCATGGAAGGCTGAGAGGTACGTACCGGGCGAACGCACTGTACTGGTTCGCAATCCCTTCTACTGGAAGGTTGATCCTGCAGGTAACCAACTGCCCTACATCGATCGCATGGATATCGAATTGGTCGAGGATGAGGAGATTCGTCTTCTCAATCTGACACAGGGCAAGTACGACGCCTCATTCCGTGAAGGATCCAACACCCCCTTGCACTATCCCATTCTGGCTGAAAGGGCCGAGGAAGTTGGTTACACAATCTATACAGATTGGGTAAACGGCGCTGGCGGCTGGCCTTGCTGGCTCATAAACCAGGACTACATTGGTGACGGGGACGATACCGAAATGGATGCGGAAATCCGTGCCCTACTTCGAGATGTAGACTGGCGCAAGGGTGTTTCAGTGTCTATCGATCGGGAACGCCTGATTGACGTGGTTTGGGACGGCATTGGCATTGCCCAACAGTCCACCATTAGCCCCCAAGCCTGGCACTTCGCCAGTGATGAAGGCCAAGCTGTATTGGATGAATGGGCCGCGGCTGACGCAGAGTACGATCCCGATTTGGCTGCCTCGCGTTTCGAGAATGTTGGATTCGTTGATGCCGATGGCGACGGTTGGCGCGACCTGCCTAGCGGCAAGCCCTTTAACCTGATCCTCGATTCCGGGGATTGGGGCGGCAAGCAGATTTCCGAGAATTCCAATATTGAGTTAGCTGAACAATTACGTGCCATTGGCATTGATGCCACTATTAACGACTTGTTTGGTCAGCCCGAATGGGGCTTGCGACAACGCGAAGCCAAGTACATGTTCCGCAATTGTCACGCTTCGGAGTTGGACATCTGGACCTACCCGGACTGGATTTTCCCAACTCGGGACAACCGTGCGTGGCCGATGCAGGGCAAGTGGAACCAGACTGGTGGAGCAGAAGGCGAAGAACCCCCGGCTGGAGGGGTTGTGGATCGCCTGATGGCTATCTACGATGCTGGTCTCGCTGAGGGTGATGACGAAGCCCGACATCGTTTGGTGTGGGATGCAGTACGCATCCATATCGAAGAAGGTCCCTTTACCCTAGGCGGTGCAGGCGACCAACCCATGACTGTAGTTGTCAAGAACAATTTCCACAATGTTCCCAGTTTCGGTATTCTCGGTCCGTGGGCTCCTGGTAGTCCCGGCAACGTGCATCCGGAACAGTTTTATATAACTGAAGAATAAGAGTTGTTGAAACGATGGGGAGCAGCTTGCTGCTCCCCTTCGGGCGGGCTTCCAACAGTTCGCCATATATATGCGAATGACAATTCTCATTTTCCGCCGGGTTGGTGGACCGACGCATTGCCCTTTTGAAGTGCCGGGAACCGGACAGTGTTGACATATATAGTGCGGCGGGTGGGATACAGCATTGTGATGTTGATCCTGGTTTCCTTTGTTGGATTCATCATCATTGAATTGCCACCCGGCGATTTTCTGACCCAAAGGCTTTCAGAACTGGAGGCTCGAGGCGATCGCAGTGCCGAACAGAGAATCGAAGAGTACCGCATTCGGTATGGGCTTGATGTGCCCCTTATTCCCCGCTACATCAAATGGGCGACTAACTTCGTCAGAGGGGACTTCGGGGAATCCTTCCAATTTGAAAGGCCTGTCCGCCAATTAGTGGAACAGCGGTTTTGGCTGACCGTTATCCTTGCCATTGCCACAATTTTGATTGTCTGGGCAATCGCCATTCCGGTTGGCGTGTATTCCGCATCCAACCAGTATTCATTTGGAGACCAATTCTTTACCACTTTCAGTTTTATTGGGCTGGGAATACCTGGTTTCTTACTGGCATTGCTGATTCTCTATGTGGTCTGGCAGACCACCGAGACTGAAATTGGGGGACTTTTTTCACAGGAATATCGTGACGCTCCTTGGAGCCCGGCGAAAGTGGTTGACTTGCTCAAGCACCTTTGGATTCCGGCTGTGATAGGCAGCGTAACTGGTACCGCTGGTCTCATACGCATTATGCGCGGTAATCTACTTGACACTTTGGGACAGCCTTTCGTGGAATCAGCGCGCGCGCGCGGGCTTAAGGATCGGACAGTGACCTGGAAACACGGAGCGCGGATGGCTATGACCCCGCTTATCGTGATCCTCGGGTCAGAGGCTCTGCCCAATATTATTGTGGGCAATGCGCTAGTGGCCATAGTGCTTAACTTGCGTACTATTGGCCCCTTGTTTGTAACAGCTCTGCAAAAGCAGGACATGTACTTGGCAGGCACGACGCTGGTCTTCTTCACGGTCATTCTGTTGGTGGGCAATTTGTTGGCTGACCTGACTTTGGCCTGGATGGACCCGCGCATTCGCCTTGAATAGTGGGCATGAACCCGTTGACGGTTCCCGAAAGTTATGACTGAAGCACTTTCACAGAGTCTGCAGGAAAGCGGTAACCAGAAAGCTGTCGATCAAAGCTATTGGTCGCTGGTCTGGTGGCGTTTCAGACGCAATAAACTGGCAATGGCCGGCGGCCTACTTGTGCTGCTGTACTACTTTGTCTGTGTGTTGACCGCGGAGTTCTGGTCCCCGTATCCGGTTGACTTGACCTCGGATTACATAGATGCACCGCCGCAATGGCCTCGCTTTTTCGATGCTGAGGGGAATTTTCACGCTCGTCCATTTGTCTATGGAATGACAGAAGAAGTGGACATGACGCTACGTAAGCGTTTCTACGTACGCGATGAAACAGTGAAATTCGGTCTGCACTTCTTCGTAAGAGGCGAACCTTACAAACTGGCTGGCCTCATTCCTGGGAATGTTCATTTAGTCGGCACGGACCCAGATGTCGAAGACAGTTACATCTATATATTCGGCACGGATCGGGTGGGTCGGGATATCTTCTCGCGCATCATTTTCGGCGGACGATTGTCTCTATTGATTGGACTTATCGGACAGTTCCTAACTATCGGTTTTGGGGCCACTCTTGGGGTGATTTCTGGATACTATGGGCGCATTGTGGACTTAGCCGTCCAACGCGTGACTGAATTCCTGTCTGCATTTCCGGATATCCCCTTGTTCATGGCGCTGGCTGCGGCCATTCCCCCTGAATGGTCTCCGGTTACCGTATATTTTCTTCTCACTGTCATTCTGGCATTCGTGCGTTGGGGCGGACTAGCCCGCCAAGTACGTGGTCTTGTTCTTTCTTTGCGGGAAAGGGAATACGTGCTCGCTGCCCAGAGCTTTGGGGCGGGCGATCGCCGGATCATGTTACGGCATTTGATCCCTGGGGCTACCAGCCACATTATTGTGATTTCCACTCTGTCCATACCCGGTATGATCTTGGCCGAGACCGCCCTAAGCTGGCTGGGCTTGGGCCTTCGCCCTCCTTTAACCAGTTGGGGGGTATTGCTGTATGAAGTGTCCTTCCTGCGGGCAATTCGATTTTCACCGTGGTTACTAATTCCAGCCCCATTCGTGATTCTGGTGATTTGGGGGTTCAATATGCTGGGTGATGGATTGCGAGACGCTTTAGATCCTTATGGTGGGCAATAACGTGGCCGCGATAGCGAGCAGCGAAATCCTGTTGGATGTAAAAGATCTGCAGGTTCATTTCGATGTCAGGCGTGGTACCGTGCGGGCCCTGGAAGGGGTAAACTTCACCATCAGACGCGGTAGCACGATGGGCATAATCGGCGAGAGCGGCTCCGGCAAATCGGTGACGGCCCGCGCCATCATGCACCTGCTGGCTAAGAACGGCCGAATTGTCAACGGCGAGATCCTCTACTACAGGGAAGCTTCTGAAGAAAACCTGGCCAGTTCCGAAGTAATAGACATCACGCAACAGAAAGCTGATGGTTCCCTTATGCGTAGCCTGCGCGGAGGGGACATCGCCATGATTTTCCAGGAGCCGATGAGTTCATTAACTCCTGTATACACTGCCGGGTTGCATATTGGAGAATCTATCCAATTGCATTTGAAGCCCCGTCAGCCGGTCGGGGAACAGATGGCCAAAGCCATCAGCCGCCAGAACAAAATTCCCAAGTCAGAGGCTCGGCATATTGCTGTGGAAATGTTGGATCGGGTGGGCATTCCCCGTGCCAACGAAAGGGTGGACAGCTACCCACATGAATTGTCTGGCGGTCAACGGCAACGCGTGATGATCGCCATTGCTCTCTCCTGCGGCCCCAAGCTACTAATTGCCGACGAGCCTACGACGGCCCTGGATGTGACTACACAAGCCCAGATCAATGATCTGATGTTGGAACTCAAGGATGAGTTCGGCATGGCAATTATGTATATCACTCACGATTTGGGTGTGATTGCGGAGATGGCCGAAGACATAGCTGTGATGTATCTGGGGCGGATTGTAGAGCAGGGCAAAACAGAATCCATTTTCTACGACCCGCAGCATCCTTATACCAAGGCCTTGTTGAAGTCGATCCCCCGCATTGGTGGGCCTGCTGGCCGCCGCCTGGAAGTTATTGAAGGCATGGTGCCGGACCCGTTTCAGATTCCCACAGGCTGTCCATTCCATGACCGTTGCCCGGAAGTAGTGCCAGGGCTCTGTAATATATACGAGCCGGTATTGTTGGATACGGGTCCGGAACATAGAGCTGCCTGCTTGTTGCATGACGCAGAGAAACTTAGTGAGGTGAATCGTGTCCTTGGACATGGATAACTCTCAGACACTACTTCAGGTTAATAATCTCAAGAAATATTTCCCAATTCGGAAGGGAATGTTGCGGCGCGTGGCTGGCCATGTCAGAGCAGTGGATGATGTCAGCTTTTCTATCAAGAAGGGCGAAACTCTGGGGTTGGTGGGCGAAAGTGGCTGTGGCAAGACTACGGCATCTCGAACTGCCATCCGGCTCTATGACCCCACAGATGGCGAAGTATTGTTTCGCGGCCGCGGCCTTGACGGGAGTGAGGGTATACAGGTCCACAATCTGGCAGGCTTAAGCAAGCGGGAATTAGCGCCTTTGCGGCAACAGATTGCCATGGTGTTCCAAGATCCCATAAATAGTCTCAACCCCCGAATGAGCGTCTCTGACATCATCAGGGAGCCCTTGCAAGTGCACGGATTGGATGAAGGCAAGGGCACCAACGACCATGTAATAAGCCTGCTTGAATCTGTAGGTCTGCGAGCCGAACATGTGGAAAGGTACCCTCATGAGTTTTCGGGAGGGCAGAGGCAGCGTATTGGGATTGCCCGGGCTTTGGCGTTGCGTCCTTCTCTGATTCTGTTGGACGAACCAGTTTCAGCTTTGGACGTTTCAATCCAAGCGCAAACGCTGAATCTGTTGCAGGACCTGCAGGAAGAATTCGATCTCACCTACCTTTTTGTTGCGCATGATTTGTCGGTAGTAGAGCACATATCGGATCGGGTCGCAGTCATGTATGTAGGAAGACTGGTTGAAGTGGCATCTGCAGAAGATCTGTATCAGAATCCCAAGCACCCCTATACGGAGGCTCTGCTTTCGGCCTCACCGAAGCCGGACCCCCGCAACCCCACTGTGCGCATTCCGCTGGAAGGCCAGGTGCCTGACCCGGCCAATCCGCCATCCGGTTGTTATTTCCATCCCCGGTGCCGATATGCAGAGGACGTCTGCAAGAATGAAACGCCACCACTGGTGGATGTGGATGAAGGCCACGTGGCGGCCTGCCATTTTGCCGACAAGCTGACATTGCAAGGCGTTCAATAACTCTTATATTGAACCAGGCAAGCCGGTAACCGTTCAACGTGACAGTTAACTAGGTCAATAGGGCTTTAAGAAGGAGGATGGGTGGAAGCTTGGAATTGAACCTCTTTCTCAGGCGTCTACGGTTTTCCTCTACGCTCTTCGATTCGTGAGAGTATTACCAACCAGAGATTTGGATCGTCTTGGCAGATGGCGCTAACACGCCCCTTAGTAGCAGTCTTTACATTCCTTATATGGCTTTTAATTACAGCCTTGGGAATCGCCGAAGTGGTCATTGGCGTGGACATCATCATGGCTGCCTACAGCGGTTTGCTGAGACTTTTCGGCGTTATCACTGAGGCCTATGGAAGAGAATACTGGACTGGCTTCAACGTACAGACCATAGGCGCTCTGGTGCTGGGACTAGGGGTTATAGTGATGGCCGTTGTCAGTGGAGAGATCTTTCTCAAGCACTATGGCACCATGCGAGCGTGGCGGCTGGCAGGCTTCATAGCAGGAGGAGAGATCTTGATTTTGGTGATAGGTTTTTTTGCTGCCCCGGACGCAGGTTATCTTATTGGGCTCTTTCTCCCTTAGACTTAGGGAGAAAGATGCTAGGTGGTCTTGGGTGTTCCAGTGGCGATTCATCTCTTTAATTGCCGGTCTGCGTTTGCACCTTCTGACTGCCTTAGGGCAATTCATACCAGTCCAAGGAGATAGACCCATGCGGCAGTTTGCTCAGCAAATCCTCATAGACTTTGTTACCGAAATTTTCGTTGCAGCCGAGGTGCGCCAGTCTATTGCCCAAAGAGTGGCGGAATCGCTGGTGGAGAGCAATATGCAGGGCCATGATTCGCATGGAATTGTGCGTGTTCCCCTGTATCTGCAGCAGATTGAGGAAGGGAATCTGCACCCAAACGCCGACCCAGACCCGGTTGAGGACACTCCGAGTGTAACTATTATGAATGCCAATCGGGGATTTGGTCAGTGGTCTGCCTATGTGACCATGCAGAAGACAATCGAAAAAGCGAAGTTGCAAGGCTTGGCTGCTGGAGGCATCGTTAGCAGTGGGCATGTGGGGCGCCTGGGCGAATGGGTAACCATGGCCACAGTTGAAAACTGTGTTGGACTAGCCTTTTGTAATCTCGGCGGAAGGACCGGAATCGTGGCTCCTTTCGGTGGTACCAAACGCCTGTTAGGCACTAATCCTCTGGCCGCCGGCATTCCTATGGATGGGTCACCTCCCATCATCGTGGATTTTGCAACCAGCGTAGTTGCGGAAGGCAAAATCAAGATTGCCTTCAACAAAGGAACAGACCTGCCCCCTGGGAGCATATTGGACAAAGAAGGAAAGCCTTCTGTTTCGCCGGCAGATCTCTATGACGGTGGAGTAATGTTGCCTGCTGCCGGACATAAGGGGTATGGGTTGAGCATGTTGTGTGACCTGCTGGCAGGAGTCTTGACCGGAAGTGGTGCTCCAAAGCTGACAGATGGTCAAATGAGTAATGGGGTGCTATTCCTGGTCCTGAAAGTCGAGGCTTTCCGGGCTCTTTCCCTTTTCTGGGAAGACTCTCAGGCCTATGTGGACGCCATCCATGCCAATCCTCCAGTTGAAGGTTTAGAGTCAGTGATGGTACCTGGTGAACCTGAGCAGCGAACGGCTGCAACCAGGCGCAGTCAAGGCGTTCCAGTCGACGATGTCACATGGAGCAATCTGTCCCGGTGCGCTGATGAGTTGAATGTGATCGTTCCTGTCGTCTAAGCGAGCAGGTAGTGAATTCAGGCAAATCTACTGTTAAGGGTTTCCCCCACCCTAGCTGCGAACCTATCGAACTCTTCTGTGCCGGCCTGTGATGAGAACTCGGTGAGAAGAAAAGAAAAAGCTCTACCGAATTGGAACTGGCCTTCCGCATCCTAGAGCCCACGAGCCAATATTTTTTGAAGTAGGCTAGAGCCTGGCTTTCTGTCGGTGTTTTGCCCTGCGCGATGATATTGAGGCGGGCTTCAGCGTTCCCGAGGGAGGTGGTTCGGGGCAGCAGCACGCTCTTGAGGACCGCCCGTTTCTCTACCGCGAAGGATGCAATAAAGGGGCCAAAGTAAACTCATCTGCAGCTCGAAGCAAGTGGATAGGCATTGGCCGGAGCTTTCGCCAAATACATCCCAACTAGGCCTTCAGATTCTGGCGGAGCCTCCGACCAGGTTGCCGCTGGGTTGGCGCGCTTGCAATTCGGGTTTCGCCTTCTATTCCCAGTTGGTGGAGCGCTGAACCCTACGGGATGGGGCTAGTACTGTAGTGGAACCGAATTGGGCCCAGCACTGATTTCCCCAATGCAAGTCATTGAGTTCCCGTGACCTTGGAAGCCATTGGCATTTTGCCAACTTGGAAGAGAAACGTTCCTCTTGAACTTTCCTCGAAGATTACCGTCGGAATAAGTGCCAACAGTAAATACGAATGCTCTTCCAATGAGAACCAGTCTTGACAAGTCCTTTCTTTGCTAATACCGAACGCTTAACGGTCCTCTACGATCCAAGGCATTTGAATGAAGGAGTACAAATGGAATCATGGAGAATCGGATTGCTGTTCCAGGGCTTGGATAAAGCCGGATAAGTCGTATATCAGAATTCTCTGCAGGCCCTGATCCGCCACAAGGAGCTCCTGTGCATGCTGATCCACGGCGACGCCCAAGGGAACTGGCTTGCGGGCGTTATTCAGATTGCCAGGTATTGGCAGCAGCATGGATCCAAACGGGGTGCCTGATTGGTCAAAGAAGACTAACCTGCCTGCAGCGGGGTCTGAAGCTACGGCACCTCTGGTGGGGATTACTGCGATGTAAGGTTTATAAAGAGCTCCTCTAGATCTCCACATAGATGGAGGCACTTGGAATTCCGCCAAGGCATTGTAATCCTGGGACACCTTTTGAATTCTGCCATTCCAGGAGTCCGTCAAATATAGGTCACCGGTCTCCAGGTCTCTTGTGATATCCACTGGCTCCCTGATATAACCCAAAGCCGCATCTTCTCCGTTCCAGCTAGCGTCGAAGTCTCCGGAAGGTGTGAAAGAAAGGATCCTGCTATTGCCTGTGTCTGCGACCACAAGTCTGCCTTCACTGTCCGTAGTTAGACCGCGAGGTCCCCAGAGGCTGTAGGCCCCTTCCAAACCTGAAGGAGGATGGGAACCAAAGAATCCCCACTTGGACTTGAAATTTCCGTTGGAGTCAAAGATTTGAATTCTGTGATTCCAGGTGTCTGCCACAAATAAGTCACCATTCAGGCCCTCTGCGGCCCCCCAAGGTTCGAAGAACTGGCCATCGCCCCGACTCAAGGGACCGTTGCCGTCCGGATCAATACAGGAACTCGACTCGACATCTTCGATATTGCAGAAGCTACCTACTGCTAGGAGCAACTGGTTTTCACTGTCTAAAATGAGTACCCGGTGATTCCCGCTATCGGTTAGGACTCGATGGCCGGTAGAGGATACCGTGATTGACCGGGGATTACTGATCGGGAGACCTGCATAAGGACCTTGCAGCTCCCCCTTCAGCGGCAATTCAATGATTTCTTCAGGTTCCGCCGGTGGAGTGGAGGAGAGCAGATTCAGAAATTCGGTGTTTCCCCAGATCGAAGGGGCTAGGTCATTGCGTACATAGACATCGAATTCCTTACGGAATGGCCATTCATGCAGATTGTACTGATCGTGCTCTCGCATGAAAAACACTCTGCCGAATCGACGGCGCTCAGTCGGGTCCAGAAAATTTCGGATACTGCCAAGGGACCAACTCTTGTAGCTCTCCTCGGGCCACCAAATAAGTCTGTAAGTCCGACTGACATAGTCTTGTCCCACGAAGGGTCGAAGCAATTCTCGCTTGTCCAGTGAAGAGACGATAACCGGAAATTCCATATTCATCCAGGCTGAGTCCGGTTCTTCATAGAGTTGGGAATTCTCGTAATCGCGGAAATACCAAGCTAAAGGCCAGGAATTTTCGTTGTCATAGGCAAAATGCATATTCTTGCCTACGCCCAGTTTCCCACCCAGAACCTCCATTTCTTTCAAGAACAACTTCACATCAGGCGAGGCGTGGGCATACATCAGATACTCGGTGACATAGTCGAAATTGACGAAAGTCAATTGATAAGAAGTGCGGGCAGTCAAAATACCCATCGGAATGACCGAGGCCAGCAAGGCCGATTGTAAGATCCTTGAGCCAGGCCTTCGTATGGCCCGTATAGCCAAACCCAGAAACAAAATGCCTCCCACAAGCAAAGTTAGCCAGCGCAGTGTGCCCAAGACTGCGTGCGATTCTCGGCCCTGGAAAGGAACGTAGCTAGCTAAGGCTAAGCCGCAGGTGAAACCTAATCCCAGTAACAACGTTGGGCTCCACCAATTGGTCTTTTTGGCTTTGAGTTGTGAAATCAGATTAGCCGTTCCGAACCCAGCCAGAATGCACATCGGTGCAGCTATGTGACTAAGGAGCCAAGGCATGCGCTCGCCGGCGAAGCTATAAGAAAACCAATTGAAGAGGGTCCACCAACATAGGAGAAGTGGCACTTGAATCAATATTGGGAACTGGGCAGACCTAGCTGCAGCTGTCGCTGATACAGAATGCAGCCATTTTCTGGCAGACAGTAGGGATACAAATCCCCCCCATAGAGCAAGAAGCAGTGGCAGATATTCGTAGAATGCAGTGAGCATGACATAGTAGTACCAGGGCTGGCTACCGCGTTGGACTTCCTGTTGCGAAAGCCAATAACCCAAACTGCCGATTACCCCTGTGGATAAACCTCGGGTGTTGGTCATGAAAGTTGAAAACAGCAAGAGGGCGACAATCCAGAAGAGCAGCCATAGGGGGAAAAACTGTCTGAATCCAAATTCCCCTCGCCACCGCTGCGGTCGGAAGCGCTCAAACCACAAAAAAGAAGCAGCTAGGGCGGCTAACGCCAGTGCAGCGGCGACGGCTCCAGCCAACCAATGTTCTTCTGGAGTAATGGGAACAGGAGACCTATCGAAAGGGAGTAAGAAGGCAGGGGCCAGGAAAGGCAATACCAGGCAAATCATGGCAACTGCAGCATCCCAATAACGACCGGCAGTGGTGCTCTTGGCGCCCTTGAATTGGTAGGTAAGGTAGGCCCCCATTCCAACAGCAAACGAACCCAGCATAACTCCAGTGATGAAATGGTTTTCCTTACTGGTAAAGCCAAGAACCATCGCTGTGCCCATGCCTAGCATCCATCGGCTGCGGCCGCTTTCAATGTATCGGAACAAGCAATAGATCCACCCAATTGCAAACAAGATGACATAAATGTCGTTCCTGATATAGCGGCTGTAAAAGAGTAGAGAGGGACTAACGAGTAAGAATACTGCTGCAGCAAGAGCCCCGATCCGGCCGAGATAACGCCTGTACCACCACATACTTCCCACCGCACAGGTCCCTGTAAGTGCTGGTAGGAACCTGGTGTTGAAATCGGATGCGTGCCCTGTCAGCCAGTAGATCAAAGCGTTGAGGTGGAACAGCAACGGTCCATGCATCATGGGGTCGTGGGCGTATATCTTTTGATCCGCCAGCAGGTAGGAATAATAGGCATGCAAGCTTTCGTCGTGGCTCATGCCCCTTTCCCCAAGCTGGACCAAGCGGGAAATGAGGGCAACCAGTACCAATCCAAGCCAAAGGATCTTCTCTCGGTTCAGGTGGGTGCCAGCAAACCACCTGAACGGTCGGAGAGTAATGGTCATTTCCTGCAATGAAGGCATGAGTTTCAAGATAGAGAAACCGCTGGCGTTACCAGACGGTATGGCCTAATTTACTGGTTTGAGGATTTGGATATTTCCAATTTCGAATACCGGTGTTAGGACGTTGGCCAGGAAGGCTTGTCGCTGCCTCCCGAAACCGTACTGAGTACGTTCGTGGGGTCCTACATAAACATAACGAATATTCCAATTCGAGAGTGCTTCCGCCACTTGTTGTGGGTTTCCGCTGGCGTATACCGTGACGGCTACGTTGTTACGGACGGCAGATCCTTCTAGGAAGGATTCACCGCGCCAGTCTTTCTCATGTCGATCCCATCCGAGCAGAGTAGGGCGCCCGGACAGACTGCTAATGCGGTTGTGATTTGGATTGTAGCTTTGGCCAGGGGCTTCCAGGATCACGTCGGCTGGCCCAACATTAGCATCTATCCAGTCAAGAGTTTCCGCCAAGGAGGAGTCGGTATAGGCGAGGCGTTCTCTGATGTCTAAAGTTAGTGGGCCTTTATTGAAATGTATCTGTCCTCCTACTGTTGCAAGTGGGTAGTAGAAACAGCCTGTCATCAAGAGCAGTATGCCAACCGCAGGCCCGACGAAAAGGGGCCGCTTCCCCTTTTGTGCCAATATCAAAACTAAAGTGGTACCTAGAACCGTTCCTAACAATGGCCAAGCCTGGTAATAGAATTTGAAAACGGAGTTCATGCGCATGAGAGGGCCGAATCCGTCATATACAAACAGGTATTCAACAAGGTAGATGTGACCTAGGCCTAGACCTGCGCAGAAGACCAGAAAAGCGTAAGGTGAAAGTCGCTGGTATGTTTCCTGCTTCCGTTGCCACCAACACCAAAATGACGTCAAACAAAGGCTGAGAATCAGAGCAAGGGCCAGATGAATCGGTATTCCTCGAATCCACCGCTCCCAAATCACAGATCTCCATTCTCCAGGGAAAGAATCCGGCGAGACTGGAATACCAAAACTAGGTAGATTGGCGGCTCCCCAGGAAACTAACATCACCGAAAAGCCTATTACGAGTAGGGAAGTCTTAAGGAGGTAGTTCCAAGAAAATAGTCCCTTGGACGCCACCAAGGCAATCAACAGGGGGCTGACCAGCAGCAAAGGGCCCCAAAAAATCATCAATTGCTGCCACTCAGTTGGATTGAGTGCGTTGACCTGCAATCCTCGAACGGGAGACTGAAAGAGCAAGTGATGGGGGAGTAAGAATAACGTGCTTAATATGAGAAGCAGGATTCCGAAGCAAGTCGTTGCTAACAGCAAGGATTTCACAGATCGGAACGTCCAGAACACGGAAATAGCCAGTCCGCAGGCTACAAGCAAGGTGAGGGAAGCGGCGTCCCAAGTGTTGGACAAGATGCTGGATGACAGCAGCAGAAAACCCAACCAAAATACGCTGCTTTTTGTCAGCAACCAACGAATTCTGACCCAGATATCCCCTATCCAATGGACCGACTGGTCGAATGAGGGCCAAATCTGGCCGTGTGTCAAGATCTGCAAGAAGTAAGCTGCCCCAAGAAGCAGGATAGGGGCAGCCAAGACATGGGGGTGATTGTCCCCAAGCAAATAACTGAAGACTGGAAATTCAGAAATGACTTCGAGAGTGTTACCGTCATGGGTCTTGTCGTGAATTACGCGGGTGCTTCGCCACCACCACCACTGTTGATTAGTAATGAAGAAGTCATGGGTTCTTTCCGCCATTGCCGGAAAATTAAGGATTCCAAACTTTCCGGCGAAGTCTTCCGACAGAATGTTGAAGGCATAAAGAAACTCCAGGGCCCCAGATAAGGTTCCCATGAATGCTACGCATGCGGCGGAAAGCAATCCAGCTGCCCAAGCGTACCACCGGCGAAATATCTTGAACTCCTTAGCCCGTCCTAGAAGGGACACCACGTTGAAAGCCAGGGAGTAGGCACCCAGCCATAGGAAGCCATACCAAGCGGATGTGGCCAGATTGTATGCCACTGGAGGTATCACTTGGGAAGCTTTGGCTATAGCAGCCACCATCCAGTATCCGAAATAGTAATAGCTGATGCCGAAACCTGAGTACCAGGGGTCTGGCGGCGGATATTGGACTGAGTGCCACAAGGAGACCAGAAACATGAAATCCATGGGTTGTTCGGTGTGCTCTATCCCTGGGTCATGAGCCACTACCCAGATCCATGTAGCGAAGATTCCGACAAACAGCAATTCAACCAGCACACAGTCAACAATCCTGGGCTGTGGATTAAGAGTGGAACCATGCAGAAAACGGAACTGGCGGTCCCGTATGTAGACTGTTACACTGCCAACCACCAGGAGCAACCAAACCAGCCAGAGCACCCAAGGGGTGAAGGGCACACCCAGCCAGGCGAATCCTATCCAAGCAGATAGACTTATCAGCAAGACTCCGAAGAATTTGGCGAGGGCATAACCGCGGTCAGGCAATGCCTGAAACAGCACCGACCCTAGAAAAACGGCAGGCAGGCTCCAAAGCTGAACGGTCAAGTACCATTTCAGGGCTTCGGCCCATTCAATGCTGAGCAAATCTCTATGTTCCTTGGCCGGGCATTTCAAGGAATTTCTGGCTTGTTCCGGGCAACGCCAAGATCATGACCCTTGCATTTTCAAAAACCACTTCAAACTGTCCTGCCGCGGCCATTTCCCGGTACAGTCTCACGCTCTCACTGTGTTCTATCTGTTCCAATTGGCCTAAATATATAAGGCCAATTGAGTTTTCTTCCAATTCATGCAAAAGTTCGTTGGGCGCAAAAGTGTTCCATAACCGCTGTAATATTTCCCAACGGGCGGCGATTACATCCTCTGGCCTTTGCTCTCTCTGATGCATGCCCATTAAACCTGGCAGTCCAGTTAGAGAGGCGATTCTTGTGCCTCCGGCCCTGTAATAGTCCAATTGGGCGGATTCCAATATCGTCACCGGTGCGAATACATGCATGTTGAGCCAGTCAATAGCCTCCCTGTCATAGCTGAGGACAATCGTTTCCCCAGAAACTGAAACATAACTACCGTTGTTCATGAAATCGAGACCATTGAGGGTTCCCCACTGGGGACGCGGCCCTGGAAACCGTTCCCCTAGCCGAGCGGGTATTCCAACAAGGGGGAATCCCAAGGAAAGACCTAGCAGCAATACGAAGAAAATTGCCCCAACCTGGCGAGTGGTCTTGCTACAACTTGCACGCAACTCGCGCCATATATTCGGGATCAAGATGCCACAAGTCATGCCCGCCAGGATCCAGCCCTGGAAGAAGAATTTAAAGACAGTGTTCATCCGGTAGTGGTCTCCCTCGGACATGAAGTCCCTGATGAAAATCACCTGACTGCCAGCCCATATTCCCAAGAGTAGGATGCACCAAAGCATGACGGCACGTTCACTATCATGCCTCCAATTCCGCAGGAAACCGATGCAAGCAAGCGCCAAGGGTATGACTACCAGGCCGAAAGTGACGTGCTGGAACGCTGCGGCAAGTCCCAGAAAAGGCCCGCCGACCAGTATCAAAATCAAGGTGTTTGACAGTGGTCGAGAATGCGAATTAGGGATTGAATGGGACCATCTGTTCATAACCAGCAATAGCCAGCAAACGACCACGGAATAGAAGAGAGCCCAGACTGTCAACCAGACCCATGGATCATCGCCTTGCGATACCCATCCCAAGCCGCCGCCTGCCTCAAGGTTGAAATTTCGCCAGAACGGAAAAGACACTAAAGCAGCGACTCCAATACTCAGGGCCAACGCCACTAGTCCAATCGGTACAAACAGCAACCGGTCCGGAAACAAGCGGCGGCTCCCCACCAAAATCGCGATGGCTGTAAGGAACAACGCTATAGGCAGTTCCCATATATTAGTAATAGGCAAAAGACCGCACACCATGCCGGTCAGAATTAGCAAGTACAAGCCCTGGAGACGCGATTTTAGGAATAGGGCAGCCAAGATGGTGAAGCAGAAGAGCAACAGGGTTAAGGGCATGGCCAAGAGGTGAGCATGCAGATCTCCAAACGCGAATGACCAGACTGGGAATTCATTGATCGTGTGGGGAATGACGCGACTGGGCTGCCACCAGTCATACCGGATCACCGAGTCTACAAATGATGTCCGAATCAGATCAGGAACCTGACCCAGGGCCCTGAAAAGCTGCCCGGTCGGATGGTTATTGGCATTCCCATCACCCAAATGGGATACCAGGCTTTCCACGACCTGTAGGCCGCTTTGGGGATTGCCTATTACCAAGAGCAAAAAGGGGGCCCAAAGAGAATTACGCAAATCCTTGGCCCAAGGCCGTTGCACTCCACAGTTCACGGATCGTCCTTCTACGAAGGTGCCTCGAGGGCGAGCGTGAAAATAGAAGGCACTGGCCCAAGAAAGGAGGAAAGACAATCCGAACAATGAGGGAATAGCCAAATTGAACCCAACTTCCGGCCATATTCCTGTCAGCTTCGTTAAGACTGCTAGTAAGTAATGACCGAAATAGTAATAATTGAGAGTTTCGCCGGAAAAATGGGGGTCAATCGGGGGAAACATCGGGCTACGCAGGATTCCATTCCAAATGGCCATTTCCATAAACTTCTCACCTCCGAACCAAGGCTGCCATAAGTCTGGATTTGCCAGCCGAAGTAGAACGAAAGCAGCGTAGGTTAAACCCAACCCCAATTCCCAGGAGATTAGCAGTGCCAGCCTTTCCTGAGTGAAAGTCTTGATTTTGCTCCATTGCTTAATGGCCAAAATTGCGCCTGTCACAACAAACAGGGAAGCAGTTAGCCGAACGCCAATTACTGTAAAGGCAGGTATACCGGCGTGGCCCAGCCACCATAAGGGCACTGCAATTGCCAGCCAACCCATTAATCGAGCGAGAGCATATCCTTTGTCAGGCAACTCTGAAAATAATGAGAAGCACAGTGGCCAGGCCGCGAGACCTAACAGAAACAGGGCGGCCCACCATGTGAATGCTGCGAGAAAAGGAATGCCGCTGGCCAGATCGTTGAACCTGAAATTGTCCAACAGGGGCAAAGCTACTGAAATGAGAGGGTAGAGACTTATCCGGGCAATCCGTATATGTGGGGGCGTAACCCCTAGCCGAGCGGGGTCCTCATCGTTAAAGTGGCCCCTTAGCCAGTCGCGGACATGTGAAGCTATATTTCTGGTCCCGTCAATTACAGGGTTGAGAAAAGATCCAGGGGTTATGTAGCCGATTACGGCTTCGTCCAGCCTTGGTGCCAGCAATTCCTCTATTTCTTGGACAGTGATGTTTCTTGTTTTCTGCATGACGATGACCGGGGGATGGTCGTACAGGGACCAGCTTTCATCTGCTCCAGTTTCATCAAAGCGGAAACCGAGCAACTCCTGCTGCGAAGCACTCTCATAGGCGACTTCAAAGCCTAGACTGCCATCGAACATGGCCGCGTAATAGGCAATAGTCATAGGGTATCTTTCAGGGAGCCGTACCACAGCATCGTAAACGCGATTGGAGCTGTAGATGACATAATCAGCCTCAACCAGTTTCCCCTTAAGATCTTCAAGTTTGGCTCTGGTATCCTCATCAAATGGAGCCCACTGTGTTCTCTCAAATGATTTAGTTTGGCCGGGAAAGTGTCCGCTGGGCATGCGCCCAGGGCTGACAGGCAAAGAATCGTCCCATGCTTCCCAAAGAATGCTGGAACCATCGGGGACTTGCTCGTAAATCCAATAACTGGCTGTTAGCCAGGTGTGATCGCGTGCCCAGATGCCGTTGATGTAACTCGAAAGCCAAAAGCAGGAACCACCTACTACTCCGATAAGCAATGTGGGTCCGAGGGCTTTTCGAATTCTGTCTTCTAGAGCCCGGAAGCGTTGAGGCTGGAAGGAATTGTGGGCCCTGCCCCACCAGTCGCAGACCCATCCAATCCACGCCGCACCCAAGATATTCAACATCGGTAATACCGGCAACATGTACCGATTGAATTTGGCTAGGAATGCTCCTGTGATCCCGAAGTAGAGGAATATCCAAATTAGCAGCAGCATTTCCCCGGGTAAGACTTGAGGCCAGGGGCCCCGTCTACCGGTCTTAAGTTGCAGAGGCAACCGAAAGATAGTCCAGATGGTCCCAATGACAACAGTAAGTCCCAGTGGGTACCAGAGTCCCCACTGCAATTGCTGTCGAATGAAGTAGATGTAGGGCCAGGTACGCCTGTATTGCCTTGTGAAGACCCAGTCGTAAACGCCTCTGACCATGTTGCCCTGCGCCACCACCGTAGTATCCCAATACCATTGGAAATCCAAAAGCGCAAAAGGGCTGGATAGGGCGAAGGCAACAAACGCGATGGCATAAATTACACTCAACTGACCTACCATGGACCATCCAGCGCGCCATAAAGAGAAAGTGTGTGATAGGGCGTGGTTTCTTCTGAAATGAAAGTAAAAGGCCGCTAAAGGCAACGCTGCAATGGGCAGCGAACTAAACTTTGATGCGACTGCCAGCCCAATTCCAATCCCAGTTAACACAAGGGTGCGCCAGTCCCGTTTAGGTCTAATCAGCTGGAGGCTGCCATAGAGAGCTAGAGCTACGAATGTCGTACTGGCGGGGTCGAAAGTAAAGTAATGACTATCTTTCACAGGCTGCATGGCCACGGCGTACAGAAAGGCAGCTAACAGTCCAGTGCGCCAGCCGTAGATAGACTTGGCCGTCAAGTACACCAAACCTACAGTCAAAGTGTCCAGTAAAGTGATAGCCAGCCGCGCAGCTAACAGGCCGCGCCTCGAGTCGGACCTGTTGGTTGCTAAGAAATCCAGCCATTCGTTCGGCAAACCCAAAGCCGCAGCCAAGGGCTTTATCTTGCTGCTTATGGAAGTGAAGACAACCCCTGTGTAGAGAGGGAAATGACCATATGTAAAGCCCTTCCTCACCTGATCCTGATTATTCCAGAAGGGATTAAGGGAGCTCTGGGGAGAGGTGAATGTACCCTCGAACTGATTGGGCCAGACTATATCGGAAGCGTAGTATCCATTTGATCTCTCGTCTGGATGACTGCCCATTCCTTGGTCGTAGTCGAGATGCCAGACACGGGTTAGGAGACCCAACAGCACAACTAACACGGCAACGTAGCCGGGTCTCAGCCACTTCTGTCTCGAAACTAGGTAGCCTAGAGGGAACACTTCAAAATCTGTACTTTAGGCCATGGAGAAGCGACGCCGACCTTCAAATCTGGCCTCTGGCCCTGCGATGGTGAATCTGAATTGAGAAAGTCCAATGGACTGACAGCCTCGAACGAGGATCAGAAAGGCGGGCGCAGACCTATGTCAGAACGTGGGCTTGTAACTTTTCCCAAGCTCTTCTTGGCCTTTCTCACGTCGGCACTCAAAGGAGCCTGCAGCCGTTTCTTGCCAAGGATCCTATTATTTCCTCGCTAAGACCGAAGGCCTTGCAGAATTCGAAAAATCACTTGTACTACATTAGAACCGGTAGACTTATACATCCTGACATTCGAGGGCTGGAAGGGATGTTTGAGAAATGGAGTACGCCCGCCTCTCAATGACGCGCCTTCAGGCACGGATAATTTCGCAGCTGAGGGATTACAATAGCCAGTCAATTTCGTTGTTCTGATATTGAGGAAGATACCAAAATCTTGATGTCGTTGATCGCTGTTTTCATGGCTTGACCAATTAGATCCAACCTACTTATCAGTTCAATCCGTGCAGCCACTGCTTTCAATTCCTTCAATGTGAGAATCTCACTGAATATCCCGCAGGCATCCGCTAGGGCTATCACCATTACATCCCGCGGATCTGGGATTTCGTCACTATACAGCACGCCAAGAATGCGCTGTTTTACTTCTTGGGCAACCCGATCTTCAATGAGTGGGTAGCGTGTTGAACGGAGAAACCCAAGAATCCGGTATTCCTGATAGTCCAAAATTCCGTGGGCGACTAGCCGGGATAACGTCCTTTCTCTGATTTTCTTGGCACGTTGAGCAGTGTGTATAACCCAGTAACGGGTGTTAAGCGGCCTTCCGGCGGTGATCTCAGCTAGTGTCGGATCCAGCAAATCGTCGCCCACTGGGCTGTCATCGACCAGAACCAGCCTTTCCAGGTCGGTGTCAATTCGGTTTAATATGGCCAAATCCATGAGCACACTGCCGGCAATAGCGTAGTCAATTGACCAAGAGGGAACTTCTACGTGACTTCCGTCATCGCGGATCAGAAGCAAGACGATTTCCTCAACACATCGCAACATTCTGCTACCGCTGTTCCACTTTGCATTTCGTTTTTTTTTCGAAACCAAACAACATCTGCCTGGCACAGAATCTAAAGAGTTAAATGGAACTCAGATTGGCATTGGTGCAAGTTCAAAGCCTTCGCCTTCTGGCAGAGCTTGTCCCGCCCCGGTGGCCCTATCTGATGTCACCAATCGGTCGCAAGTTTAGCATTATTGGGAAATCTCAGGATCAAGTCTGATTGTCCCGACCAGAGTCCATGGGAGAGTAAGAAACCACAAACAGTCTTGAACTGGATAGGACCACTTCCAGGTTCCGGCTAGAGGCAGCAAAGTCATTGATTCCGGGAACGCCCTATCCGGCATCTAATCCAGTCCAGGCAAAAATAGCCTGTGTTATTCAATTCAATTGCGAGCGGGAAGGTTGAAAGCTTGACTGGCCAAATTACCAAGAATGCGGTGGATCCGGCACATGACTCTTGGCGCGTGTGCAAGTTCGACAGCTCCTTTTAGGCCAACGGCAGTTCTTGGCCGATCGGGGGACCGCACTTATTAGTCCAGCGAGAACACAAGGGGACGTACCGACCAACCTGACGGTTTCCGCCTAGCGGCCAATATCAGCACTACCGGGACTAAAGCAGTTCGAGGAAACTGGATTCCTTTCTCTGGACAATATCTTGTGGGAATTCCCCAGCAATGCCTTTAGATTCATAAGGCAAATAGATTGAATCAACTGCTCAAGGCTACTTTGCTACGGAGCGGCATTTTTTCACCATCTGTGGGTCGCGCCCGAGGGCAAATTACGAGCCCCGGTCCGATGGCGAAAAGCTTCCCAACTTCAATTGGGGCGCAGTGAGGCCAGCTTTATAGGCAAGGGACCGTTGGCCAAACAAAGATTAATACATATGCGCCTGCACAGACGTGGCCACCAACATCTTTATGTCGTTAATTGCTTGGGTCATCGCCTGACCAATCAGGTCCAGTTTACTGACAAGCTCGATTCGATCCGTTACGTGATGCAGCTCCCTTTGGGACAACAACTCTTTAAAAATGTCACATGCATCCGCCAGTCCAATCAGCATCGCATCACGGGGTTCCGGAATTTCATCGCTGAAGAGTACACCCATGATGCGCTGCTTTACTTCGCGCTCTGCCTTGCCGTCAATCAATGGGTAACGCCTGGATCGAAACACCCATAGAATTCGGTCATCCTGGCGTTCCAAAATGCCGTGGTCAACTAACCGAGAAAGCGCGACTTCCCGGATCGCAGAGGACCGCTGTGCGGTGTGTTCCACCCAAAAACGGGTGTCCCGTTTTTCTCCGGCGGCTATTTCGGCCAGTGTTGGGTCCAGCAAGCTGTCTCCGATCGGAGTTGAGTCAACCAAGATCAGGTGCTCCAGATCAGTGTCGATTCGATTTTCAAGTGCCAGGTCCATCAAGATTCCGCCCGCCAAGGCGTAGTCCATCGACCAACTCGGCACATGGGTCAATCTCCCGTCGTCTCGGAGAAGGAGAAGAATGATGTCTTCAACAAAACGCAGCATAATAATCATCCTCTTTTGGTGAAGGTCCAGAATGCAACATGGCGGCCTAATTTTTAACCTTCAAGCAATCATAATATGGAAATTGGGATTGCCATTGGTGCTGGCAGAGATGTCGGGGCCATTCTTTCCAACCAGCTCTGTGGCTGGAGTCTCGTCCATTTCGATGTGCTGATCCGATCCAGCTGAATGCATTGCCAGTTTAGCATTTACTGGGGAATGCAGGACCTGAATGGATAGATTTAATTGAGGCGGAAGCAGGGAGAGGCGTCTGGTCTCCACCACATAGGA
Organism: Caldilineaceae bacterium; assembly: GCA_965221225.1. Classification (GTDB taxonomy): domain Bacteria; phylum Chloroflexota; class Anaerolineae; order Caldilineales; family Caldilineaceae; genus Bin34. The sequence continues at coordinate 638,537 of CBDCRV010000008.1, read as the reverse complement.
ATAGTGCATGTGACCGCGGCCTACTATGTAAAAGGCAGTGGGAAGGCTACGTAGGTCTCCCGCAGAGGAGAAAGGAGGGGCGCGAAGTACCGAGGAGTGAACATTCGCCTATTGATGAGACTACAGGGAATTCTCTTTGCATGTGTCTCTTCATGCCCGCAGACCACTCCCCGATGTGCAGCATCGAGTTCCAGCCAAGTGTCCCAGTAACTCCATTCCCGGTCCAACCCAATGACCGATCGGGAAGACTCTCCTTTTAGGGTGTTACGAAAGCGAAGGCAAATCCGAGCCTTCCAGCCGGGTTTCTCAGTATAATAGATTAATATAATATCAAGTATTCATCCGGGGTCTATATGAAGTCGGCGCCAACTGCTGGATCTACTGAGAAAGCAGCGAGGGATGAGTCTATTTCAGAATCAGCTAGTGGTGCGTTTTTAGCACGGAAAAGGCATGACATTCGAGTTGCCGTGCCGGGCAAGAGAGGCAAATGGTACCTGCGCGGCCTCTTGCTATTCATTGGTTCAGCCCATGTAAGAAGGCTGAGAGCGCGCCGCAGCCTGGGCGTTCCTTTTTGGTTCTACCCTCTCAAGTTCCATCGCATTGGTCCATTCCTTACTTTCTTACAGCCAAAGTTGGCCAGCAGCTATTCATATCAGTCAAATGCAATCAAAATCCCCAAGTGAAACTTACATGTTACTAATTGCTACCATAGCACCGTATCGCCTGCTCGTCTGCAACCCCGGCTGAAACAAGAAGGCTTTCCCGACAGCACCATTGAAATCCATGGGACCTGGGCCGCGAATCGATGAGCCATCGCGATGTGGCTCCTCCGGCTGCACACCTGTCCTGACTTCCCGTATAAAGTCGAAGTCAGACTTGAAACTCCGGTGGTAACTGGGAGTGGGTCCGATTCAAGCAGGTCTGACTTGGGAATGAACCTGGGCTTCGCCTGCATCGTTCATCAATGCTTTTTGGACGCCTTCTGGCCGGTTAGTAAAGAAACTAAGATCTGTTCAGGTTCCTTTAGGACTTGCAGCCAATTCCCTTGACGAAAATTGCGGCCGAGGTCCAAGAAGGGGCCTGATTTCGTTCATTACTGTGAGGGTTTCACATGACGCTGCGGGAGTCTTCCCGCAGTACAAGACAGAGCCCAAGGCCCTAAGCACGTAGAGGAAACGAAGGATGTGCAGTCTTGTTGCCAAACAATTGAGCCGGTGTTCTTGGGAAACAAGAATCCAGGCAACCCCTGTCTGCTGGGGTTTGGGTCAGAGTCCGCACGTGAGCCGGTCAGGTCCGGCCGTCTCAATTCTTGCAGGCGACAAAACAAGCGAAGTTGTCCTGTCGAGCCCGTAGGTCAACCCACTTGAAGCCGATGCCCTGTAAGAGCTCGAAGTGTCTGGTCACAGGCAGCCGACCGGGATCCTTCTCATTTGGCTGGTAAGGAGGCACAACAAAATCTGCGTTGACAAACTTCCCCCCTTCAGAGAGCAACCGGTAACCTTCTGCATAGAGCCGGCTTACATGTTCTTCGGAACCCAGATCGTGCAGAGACTGGAGCGAGACGAAAGCGTCCACCGGCGCGGTCAATTCGGACACCCACTTGTCTTGTTGCAGATCGGTATGAATGAATCGAACTCTCGACCCAAATCGGTCCAGCCGCCGCTGCGCGTATTCCACGAAGGGATCTGAAAAATCCAAACCGGTATAAGAAACCTCCGGTACATGATGCAGTATGTTCCAAGCCACCATGCCTGGCCCGGAGGCGAATTCCACCACTTGCAAGGCCTCTCCCGCGGGGGTAATGCCTTGCAGCTCTTCTACCATGTGCTTCACTAACACTTGGCGAAAGGGCCATTTTCGGTTCAAATTGTTTTCCCAGGCAGCAATTTGCCCTCTATTCGCGAATTTGTGGAATCGGGTCTTAGGAATAGGCTGGGACATGTATGTGGTATCCTCGTAGTACACTGCTCTAGAGATATTCATAACACAGGAAGGAGGGGATTGCATGCAGAGCCAGTTTGATATTTGTGCACGGAATCTGCGAAAAGCGCAGAACAGTTTCGCCTTCGCTTCCTGCGAAGGGCCAGCCTCCACCTAACGGACTGGTTCCGGCGGCAGATTTTCCAGCCGCGGCGAACCTTTTTCCTCGCAATCCGTAGAAAAGGGAACCCCCGTTCCCGCGTGCTCCTGCCTGTTTGGCGTATTTAGTGGCAGGTTTTGTGACGCCTTCAAGCTTAGAAGAAAGTAACTCAACAAAGAGAAATTTCACTACCTATGCAAAATCAGTTCTCTGAGAACGAATTTGATGTTGACAACTATGCAGAATATGCAGAGGAATTTGATCCTCACTTTCGAGCCGATGTCAAATTGACTCGACGGCCCCCCAAACCCAAATTCGTACCAAAGGTGCCCCATCACCAGCAAAATTGGGCCAAGATCGCAGAAGAACGCAGACGCGGGATCACAGGGGATTTCGAAACTACCTATCGTCCAGGTCACACGGAGCGACGCTGGTTGCTGGCTACTTTACGGCCCTTCTTTGAAACAGACCAAATTGACGATGTACTTAGCAAGGTAAAGGGCGGGAAGGAAGCAGATGTGTATCGTTGCAGCCTGACCGAAGATGGGCAAAGGCAGATCGTGGCTGCAAAGTTGTATCGACCTCGAAGCCATCGCACCATGCGCAACGATCTAATCTATCGTGAAGGTCGAAACGTTTTAGCCCCTCAAGGTCAAACTTCCAGGGCCTATGACCGGCGAGTGCTTCGAGCAATGCTCAAACGCACGGAATATGGGAAACAGGCAGAACAGACCTCTTGGCTTATGCACGAGTACCTGGCTTTGGTCGAATTGCATGCCGCTGGGGCCGATGTGCCGGAACCTATCGAGTCCGCTCCCAATGCCATTCTGATGGAATTCATTGGAGATGAATACGAAGTGGCTCCAGTTCTGCACAGTGTGCAATTACAGAAAACCGAAGCCAAAGTCCTCTTTGAACAAGTGCTCCGAAACCTGCAAATCATGCTGGAGGCAGGTTTTATTCACGGTGATCTGTCTGCTCACAACATTCTCTATTGGGGAGGTCAGTTAATTCTGATCGATTTTCCTCAAGTGGTGCCTGTCGCCGGCAACAAGCAGGCTTTCCAATTATTGACGCGAGACGTTGTCCGCATTTGTCAGTATTGGCAGAAGCAAGGGGTGCGGGCAAACCCAGAAGGTCTGGCCAGGGATCTGTGGGGTTCATATTCTAAAGTTCGGCAAGATGATGTGCTAGCCGACCTGTCGGTAGTTTTGGCAGAAGAAGCCGAAGACGAGAAGGACGACGAAGGGGACTTGGCCTAACATACTAGGCTAGAATGTCGAAATTCAATTCAGCCTGTATTTGCATTCAAGCGGCGGTGTCCCATGCCTTTGACCTTCGACCTCTCACTGGAAGAACTCTACGACTATGAAGGGCGCAACCCGTGCCCTGCTGATTTCGATTCGTATTGGGATGCTGGTCTGGCCGAGATGCGCGGCCAAGATGCCCAAGTAGAATTGGTTCCCGCCGACTTCCAAACTACGTTTGCAGACTGCTTACATTTGTTTTTCACCGGAGTAGGCGGGGCAAGGGTGCATGCCAAGCTACTGCAACCGAAGCAACCCGCCCCTGGTAGTCCCGCTGTGCTCTTCTTTCACGGATACTCCGGCAACTCGGGAGGATGGGTTGAGAAACTGGGGTATGTGGCGGCTGGATTAACCGTAGCGGTATTGGACTGCCGCGGCCAAGGTGGTCTGTCCGAGGATAAAGGGGGTGTGCAAGGCTGGACATTGCGCGGGCATATTGTGAGAGGTCTGGCTGACAAGGCACCTCAGAAGTTGCATTACCGTTCTGTCTTCCTGGATACGGCCCAACTGGCCAGTATCGTAATGAACTTGGATCATGTGGATTCAGATCGGGTCGGTGCTACGGGAGGCAGCCAAGGGGGTGCCCTGACTGTCGTATGCGCAGCCCTGGAACCAAGAATCAGGCGTGCAGCTCCAACTTTCCCTTTCCTGGCGGATTACCAGCGCGTCTGGGAAATGGATCTGGCAGAAAATGCCTACGCTGAACTTCGTGAGTGGTTCCGTAAATTTGACCCCCAACACGAACGGGAACAGGAAGTATTCACACGCCTCGGTTACATTGATACGCAGCATCTGGCCAAACGCATCCAGGCTGAAGTGGTGATGAGCACGGGCCTAATGGATCAGGTCTGCCCGCCTTCGACCCAGTTTGCCATTTACAACAAAATCTCTTCATCTAAATACTTGGAAATTTACCCCGATTTCGGCCATGAAATGCTGCCGGGAAGTACAGAGAAAATCTACGATTTCTTTATGGGGCTGTAAAGACAAGGCACCGAACCAACTGGGACTGCTAATGGGCAAACATATACTCATAACCGGAGCCTTGGGCAATCTGGGTCTGAAATTGATACGCCATCTGGCACCAAGGTCCGAAGTCTCCCAGATAACGGGCATTGACTTGGTGTCAGGGTCAGCCAGATTTGTAGAGGATTTCCGCCAGGAATTGGAACACGAGAATCCCAATGCACAAGTGGCGAAATTAGAGTTCCTGGCTGGAGACCTACGTGTCTGGCAAGACAATATCTGGAGCACGGCAGTTGAGGACTGTGATGCCCTCGTACATTTTGCTGCTCAGGTGCCGGAACCCCAAGCCAACTGGGACGATGCCGCGGCGTCACTAGACATGAATCTGCACATAGGGTTAGCGTCGGTTGCTGCTCCCCGTTGCCGGCGCGTAGTTTTTGCCACTACAAACCATGTGATGGGTGGGTATAAGGATGAACCATTCGCATCAACAGTAGGCCCCGGAGAACTTAATCCGGATTCTCCCTATGGAGTGGGCACAGTCGTAAACATAGGGAATATATTCATGGATTCCACGCCCTATGCTGCGGCTAAGTTTGCAGGAGAAAGACTGTACCGCGCGCTGGCCCAGACAGATCGAGGCAAGGGGGATACCGAGTTCGTAAACGTGCGGATAGGATGGTGCAATTTCGGTGACAATCATCCCTCTTCTCTCACAGCCACTGGTTCACCACTCGTTCCCGAAGTCGGCGTGAAAACGCCTGAGCGTGAGGTGTTAGCCAGAGCAAATCATTGGTTTAAGGAAATGTGGCTTTCGAATCGGGACTTCGCGCAGCTGTTTGAGAAAGCACTGTTATCGTCTTCTGATTCTTGGCCGGGCCCCATGATCTGTGTGAACGGTATGTCCCGCAACCAGGACATGAAATGGAATCTGGAGGAGACCAGGCGCCTGCTGGGATATGAACCCCAAGATGATGTTAGGGAACATATCTCTTTACCGGATTAACAGGCTGTTTACGAACCGTAACTTCTAAGCATCGCGGAGCCGATCTGCGAAGCTATCAGATACCGACAGTCGCCGCTGCGCCCGGTCTGAGTCACCACATACTGCCCCAATTCAGGGCCTAGGTAATGGGTCAATATCTGGTCTGTCACTTCCCGCCAAGCCTGTGCTAAGGGCAAGTCAGCCTTCTGCAAGTGGGTCCAGTCTTTCGGAATCTCGATGGCTAAGCGAGGGGCATCGAGATGGTAACGGACCCGTTGTAGGTTTTCATGGACTTGCAGATACTCTGTTGTGGTATCCAGATCTAGCGCCGAAGAGGCTCTGCCTTGAGACAATGCCCGCTGTACAGGTGCGGCCGCCAAAGGCCAGATTAGGCGCAATCGTGAAGCCGGCACACGATTCAATTCGTTTCTGAAGGGCAGATAGTCGGGCAACAATTGGGTACCCACGGCGCCCAGCCGGTTGCAGTTGAGACTGGTATTACGGTACTGCAATGGATCTGCCGTCCACTGGATATGGGTAATGTTTTGGCAGGACAATTCCTGGGCTTGAATGCGCTTCAATTGGTAGGCAATGTTCAATCGACGATATTCAGGGTGTATGCCAAGGACCTGCGATTCAAAGACGCCACCTGTAGCTGCTGGCTTAGGCCAGCCGCCAGGCAAGACCAGCGACTTCCCCTCATGTCTGAATCCCAACAGAAAACCAACTACTTGGTCTCGCGTCCGAGCGACCAAGGACCAGGCCCCCTGGAAGTCCGGATGATGCAGGAAAACCGGATACAGGTTTTCGGGTCGAGCCTGCCAAACCTGTGCCTGCAACTGTCTAAGGGCCCCAGCATCCCGTTTTCGGGGTTGAGCATAGGTAATGCCAGATATGACTTCCAGCGGCAGGGGATCTTGCCAACGGCCGGTGGCTGTAACATCCCAGAGGTGGGCCTCCTCTCCAGGCCTGGCCCTGTTATAGGCAGCCTTCAAAGCATCAGGGCCCAGATTTAGGAGGCTGTCGCTGCAGGCTGGCAGATAGCTGATATATTGGCAGGGGGAGCCGCCATCGCCAGTGGTAGGCAGACTGTAGCCCACGGCTAGCAGAGCTCCGTCCCTCGTCCACTCCAGCATGCGACCCCCAATACTGGAAAACGTAGCCAAGACAAATTGCGGCGGTAGCAAGAATGCCAAATGCTCTCTACCTACTTGAGCTCGTACCGCTGAATCCCGTGCGGGCCCGTTCGGGGAAGCTGGATCCCAGATGGAAGCAGAAAGGGCCATTTCAAGTCATGAGCCGTTTTAGCCCAGAGTTCCGTTTCAAGAGGAGTTGGAGCCGTTGTCGGGAGGCCGTTCACCAAAAAGTATTTGCCACGTGCGGCGAACACCGTAAACTTTCCCGTGGATTTTAGCCGTAGGCTTTACAACGTGTTCCCCAACGAATTCCGCAGTAGCTTTGGTGGTACGGGCAGCGTCCTGAGCGTCTTCCATGATGGGTTGGATACCAGTGCGAATAATACGGATCAGTTTTAGAACCTGGCGGCTCAAGATAATGAGCAAGCCCAAGACAACAAAGGTTTCGAGCGCGATCAACACGAATGTTATGTCGCGGGCGAAGTCCAAAAAACGTTCCATGACAATGGATTAAGGTCAGTGGGATTGCTCAGGTTTGGACCGGGCAATAAGCAACCCAAACCAAGCCATCAATGTAGCTTCCACGATGTGTACTTGACCAATTTGTAGCCATTGGGAATTCAGCAATACACCAAGGCCTTGGCCTAACCCGAATCCAATCCCTGCAGCTAATACGTAAACAATAAGGTCCCGAAAGGTGCGACCCTGCCACAAGTGAAAGAGACTGCCGTACCCGAGGGCCAAGGTTGCACTCAGGACCAAAGGTGGATTTAGCCACCATTCAGTCCAGTTCATTCCCCAATGATACCCCCGCCCAGGCATACTTCTCCATCATAGAAAACAGCGGCCTGTCCAGGGGCGATCCCAAGGGGAGCGTCCAACAACCGGACCGAAAGCGAATCGGACTCTCCCCATAGGAGTTCACATTGATGGGCTGCGCCCCGGTAGCGGATCTGGCAACTCAGGGAGACGTCCGAGTTGGGTGGATGTCCCTGATTCCAGTTTACCTGGGACACGGCGAATTGAGTACGACTGGCTCGAAGTTCGGCTTGGGAACCTACTATCACTGCGTTCTGTTCCCGATCCTTGTCCACAACATATAATGCTTCGCCGGTCAAGTTTGGCAGATTCAGACCACGGCGCTGCCCGATAGTGAAGCGATACAGGCCCTGATGCCTCCCCACTTCCAATCCGGTCATGTCCATTATGGGCCCTTCAAGTTCGCGCTTTTCTCCCCAGTCCTGCAGAAATCTCCGATAGTTGTTGTCGGCTACAAAACACAAATCCATAGATTCGTCTTTGTCGGCGACTGGCAAATTCCTTCCCCGAGCCATGGCCCTCAGGTCTGATTTCAAGTACTCCCCCACCGGGAAGAGCACGCGGCGCAACCGATCTTGGTTCAGAACACTTAGCACATAACTCTGGTCTTTCTGCGAGTCTCGTGCGCGCAGTAGTTGCGTCTGTCCGTCCGGTCCCGTTTCGGTGCGGGCATGGTGCCCAGTAGCTAAACGGGGTACTCCCAGCTGGGCCGCGTATTGGAGAAGATAGGTAAACCGAATCTTCCGGTTACAGTTGAGGCATGGATTTGGGGTCATACCTGCCAAATAATCTGAAACAAAAGGATCCACCACCGCCTGCTTGAATGGCTCCTCCACATTAATCAGGTAAAAGGGCATATCTAATCGATCTGCTACGTCTCTGGCAACATCTACGCTTTCGGCTGAGCAACACTTGTTGGAGGATTCGGTACCCGCGCTGTGCTCTGACCAAAGACGCATCATGATTCCTATACAGCTGTAACCAGCCTCTGTCAGGAGGACTGCAGCAACAGAACTGTCAAGACCGCCGCTCATGGCGATCGCGATGGATGGGGCACCTTGACTCATGGGAAATGGGATTGAATCTGTTTGGACTGACGCTGAGTACACGACCGCTAAGAGTACGGCTAGGACACGTTCATAGCTTGCCTGAGCTGGCCAGTGATGCTGATCAATTGCTCCGACACATAGGCAATGTCAGAGGCAGTGGTGGAATGACCCAGACTGAATCGTAAGGCTCCGTAACTATCTGGGGCTTTGATACCCAAGGCCGAAAGGACATGGCTGGGCTGGTGGGCTCCGCTGGTACACGCACTGCCGCTGCTGGCCATAATACCTGCCATATCCAATCCTATGAGCATGGATTCGGCTTCCAGTCCGGAAATCACGAAACTGGCGTGATGGGGCAGCCGATTTTGAGTATCTCCTGTCAGGTAGGCGCCTTTTACGCCTGCCAACACGGCGGAAATCAGTTGGTCTCTGAGTTCCATTTGTCTTGGTATCTCCTGGCTTGCCTTTTGCTGATTCATGTTCAGTGCCTTCGCCATGCCTTTGATGAGAGGCACATTTTCGGTCCCAGCTCTCCGTCCACCTTCGTGGCTGCCTCCCGTCTGGCGAGGTAGAAAGGGAGTTCCTTGCCGCAGGTACAAGAAGCCAATTCCTTTGGGTCCGTGGAATTTGTGGGCGCTGGCACTCAAAGAGGCAACCCCAAGGTCGTCCACGCGGATGGGAACCTTGCACATAGCCTGCACAGCATCAGTGTGCAGCGGTGTGTCATGTGCTCGACAGATGGTGCCCAGTTCAGAAAGAGGCTGAACCGTGCCAACTTCATTGTTGGCTAACATGATGGAAACCAAGGCCGCCGGTTCCTCCAATGCCTGACTCAGGTCCTGCGGACTCACTAATCCAGCGCCATTGACAGGTAAGAGATCAATGGCAAAACCATGTATTTGGGTCAGATCTTCCAGAGTTTCCAGGATAGCGTGGTGCTCAATCGGCGTACTAATGATGCGTCGAGCGCCCATAATCTGGCGGCGCGCCAAGGCGATGCCTCGCAAAGCTGAATTGTCACTCTCGGTACCACCACTGGTGAAAACGACTTCCTGTGGTTTCGCTCCCAAATGCCGGGCTACTGTTTGGCGGGCTTCTTGAAGGCCTGCATAAGCCTTGCGGCCCGCTGCATGCATACTGGAGGGATTGCCATAGGCTTGGCTGAAGAAAGGCTCCATGTCAGCAATCACTTCCGGCCAGACGGGGGTTGTTGCGGAGTGGTCCAAGTAAATAGGTGGCTGCAGCATGAAAAGAAGTCTGCCCAAAAAAGGGAATCCAATCGGAAATTGTATCACCTAGAAGAATATGAGGTTGGTGTAGCCAACTCAGTTCTTGGGTACGGCAAATATGCGCTGGGAATTCTTTGATAGTTCAAATAACTGTCACTCAGGGGGACATTTCGAGCTGCTTCTTGCGTTATAATCGGCGCTCAACCCGCCAGGAGTGGCTCAATCTGGGTGGAGGGGCGTCGGAGTGATGTATAGCCTGATTCGATTGGTGCTACAGGGGGTGTAATGTTCAACATTATTAGGGTCCACGGCCGTGAAATTCTGGATAGCCGGGGCAATCCCACCTTGGAAGTTGATGTTTCCTTGGATGGCGGAGCTACTGGTCGGGCGGCAGTTCCTAGCGGGGCCAGCACCGGCATGCACGAAGCCTGGGAATTACGGGATGGCGACACCGGTCGTTATAGAGGCAAAGGTGTTACCAAGGCGGTCACCAATGTGAACTCAGTCTTAGGGCCAGCTCTGGTTGGGCGGAATGTATTGCGCCAAGTGGAAATGGACACTCTTCTACGCAATATAGATGGTACATCCAACAAGAAGAACTACGGAGCGAATGCCATTCTGGGCATCAGCCTGGCGATGGCAAAGGCGGCAGCCAACGCCTCCCATTTGCCACTTTATCAATATTTGGGTGGTGTAAACGCCCACTTGTTGCCGGTGCCCATGATGAACATCTTGAATGGGGGCGCTCACGCTGTGGGCAGTACCGACTTCCAGGAGTTCATGGTTATGCCCGTGGGCGCCGACACATTCCGTCAGGGATTGCAATGGGGAACGGATGTGTATCATGCCCTTAAGGAAGTGCTAGTTGGCTTGGACTACAGTACGCACATCGGTGACGAAGGTGGCTTCGCGCCTGCCCTAGGTAGCAACGAAAAAGCCCTCAGCCTTGTCTTGCAGGCTATTGAAGCCACAGGATTGGAACCGGGGAAAGACATGTGGATTGCTCTGGATCCGGCTGCCACCGAACTATATGACCGCGAGACTGGCCTATACCACTTGAACATAGAAGGGAAAACCCTGGAAAGAGCTGAGATGGTCTCTTTGTGGACTGATTGGGTGGAGAGATTCCCCATCATCAGTATTGAAGACGGGCTGGCAGAAGATGATTTCGAAGGTTGGCAGTTGTTACAAGCACAGTTGGGAGATAGAGTGCAGATTGTAGGAGATGACCTACTAGTCACCAACGTGGAACGCATTGAGACGGCAATCGCAAAGAAAATGTGCAACTCATTGCTTTGCAAAGTAAATCAGATTGGTACACTCACAGAGGCTATTGAGGCTGTGGGGATGAGCCATCGTGCGGGTTGGACCAGTGTGGTCAGCCATCGCTCCGGTGAGACCGAAGATGCTACTATTGCTGACCTGTCCGTGGCTTTGAACGCAGGACAAATTAAGACCGGCGCGCCAGCCCGAAGTGATCGCGTTGCAAAATATAATCAGCTATTGCGGATAGAAGAGGATTTAGGGGAAGCCGCGGCCTATGCTGGGGCCAGCGCCTTTAACCTTTCTCATCTCTAGCTAAAATCGCAGTGGCTTACATACAGCGGGAATATAACAGTGAGCGAATCAGAGTTTTCTATCATCCCTGAGAGCCAATACGGCACGGAATACAGCGAGACTTGGCAGCAAGATGTCTTTTTCGTAACCAATGGCCAAGGGGAGAAATTCTACCTGCACACGGCCAACATCACGATTGAGGGCGCTGAATTCGCATCTCTGGCTTTTCGCCGCCAGATCCGCCGCGGCGCACAAAGCGTGCTTCCCAGTACCCACATGGTAGTAGAAACTAATGGAGTACCTCGTGCCCAATTAACCCGCAAGACGGCTGCTGAAATTGATGTGGACGACTACAGCATGGAACTGTAAGTCGCTACTAAATTTCCCCCTGGATCGGCCTGCTTCAGGCTAAAACCGTGGTTACGAACTGACCTAGCGAATTCACCATATCGCAATAAATCAAGTTCCCCTCCGTCATGCCGACTGCAAGAATTGCACTGGTCAGCACGTCCGGTTGTACGGACATGACCTTTACAGTGGCGGCCTCGGATTTTCAGATTTTGCAGGCCTTGATCACTTACCGGGCTTCTCTATTTTCAAACTCTTGAATTAAGGAGCATAGTTGATGGCAGTTTACGATTTCCACGATTTTCATACCTTTAGCTGGATTGATATATCCACTTCGGAACGTACGGCTGCCAAGAAGTTCTATGGGGGTCTGTTTGGCTGGGAATTCGAAGACATGTTGATGCCGGATGGCCAAAACATGTATACCATGGCTAGTTTGAATGGCTGCAACGTGGCCGGCATGAGCGAACTGATGTCTGAGCAGATTGAGGCTGGGATGCCAGCTTTCTGGAATTCCTATATTTGTGTAGAAGATGTACGGGCAAGCTTGGCCAAATGCTTGGAATTGGGAGCCCAGATGATGATTGATGCGGTAGACATTCCAAATGCAGGCAGCATGGCTATGGTTAAGGAACCCGATGGAGCTCTGTTCTCCCTGTGGCAGCCCGCGGGGCATATTGGTATGCAGGTCCGATATCAACCGGGCGCGCCCTGCTGGTTTGAACTTGATACCAATGACGTGATTGCTTCTGCTAATTTCTACGGAGCTGCTTTTGGGTGGACCACGGAAAAAGATCCCAACAATCCTCTGTACAATTTGTTTGACAGGCATGGGGCAGTAGCAAAAGATGGAAACGTCGGCGGCATGATGAAAATACAGGCAGAATGGGGAGAATTACATCCGAATTGGCTGTTGTATTTTCAAGTCGAAAACGTGGATGTTTCAGTCGCACTGACTCTGGAACTGGGGGGTGAGTCTCTACATGAAGCCATGGACTTCCCTTATGGTCGTTTGATCACCCTAAAAGATCCTCAGAATAGGATCTTTGGCCTCATGGAGATGAGCCAATAGCAGTTGAAGACAGATGCGGAAAATCTGGGCTGGACAAACTGCAAAGGCGAGATATCCCATTGGGTTTGGGCAAGCATTTTTGCCTAGGAAGGGGCTTTGCGTGAAGCCAGTCCTGCAGGGCCACGACTTTTTTGCCATAATGCCATTGGGTGCAGAATAGCATCCCGAGGCGATGTTCTGCATTACTCATCACCTGCGATACATCCTTATGATACCCAGACAATCCTTCTTGGCCTTGACAGTAATGGCCATTTGCGCCTTCATGTTGACGGTAATGTTAGGAGGATGCACAGTTACTACAATCGCTCCGCTGGTGGAAACGGCTGCGGTTGCTGTACCGACTCCCCCAATACCAACGCCGGCTCCATCCCCCACCGCACGGGCAGATGAGGTGGAAACACAGACCGAAGAAGAGGCCGAGATAGATCCGGAAAGCGACGCTGCAAATCAGGAAACCACTGTGTTTAGCGGGGTACCAGCCTCGGTAACCGCCAACGCATTGAATGTCCGCAGCGGACCTGGCACTTCCTATTTGATCTTGGGCCAGCTGAATGCTTCCGATGTAGTCCAGGCTCTGGAACGCAGCCAAGACGGCGAATGGTACCGTGTCTGTTGTCTGGCTGACGGGACCACTGACGGGTGGGCTTCCGGTGCCTACCTGGCCTTTGCTTCCGATACACAAGCACCGGAAACTTCTCAGACCAACATCCCTTTTGCTCCAATCTCTGAGGATCTGAGCGACGCCAACATCCCAGACACTGCAGCTCTATGGGACTTGACGGTCAATATGGCCTTCGACCATCTGCCCGATAGCCGGTTCACTTATCCACCACAGTCCAATTTAAACCCGCTGACGGGTCTGCCCGTTGATTCTGAACGGTTGAATCGGCGGGCCGTGGCTGTTTGTATTCCTTCCGATCTGCAGGCACGACCTCAGTCAGGTCTTTCCCAAGCCGACGTGGTGTATGAATACTTGGTGGACGGAGACTTGGTGACCCGTATGACGGGTATTTTCTTTGGTGAAGATGTGCCTCTGATTGGTCCCATTCGATCGGCCCGACTCATCAATTTCTATCTTGGTTATATGTACAATGCCGGTACCATGTGCTCCGGTGCCAGCGATCATATTCGCCGGCTACTTCGGGACATGGCAGACTTTCCATACTTCGATATTGACTTGGACAACACCCACGGGCTGCTGCCCTATTCTTTTCTGGTGGGCGAGGGTTTGACCCGATTCCACACGAGTACGGATGGCATTCATGGTTGGCTTGAAGATACCTCTCGTGAACAACCCATGGACCTGCAGGGGTTTGAGTTCGGGGCCCCGCTGGAAGATGGGATTCCGGTTTCCTATCTGCACATTCCCTATCCAGAGGTTACTGGGGCCGTTGTGGAATTCAGGTATTATCCGGATGCGGGGCAGTATTTACGGTATGTAGGCGGAGAACCGCATATTGATAGAAACAGTAACTACCAGATTGCACCCCAAAATGTGGTCGTGCAGTACGTAACCCACACCTCAACTTTCCTGGTGGAAGACGCGTTGGGCAGTCGTAGCTTGGATCACGACATTTTTGGGTCTGGGCCAGCCTATGTTTTTCGAAATGGCATGATGTATGAAGGCACTTGGCATACTGGTTCATTGGGTCAGCTCGTGAGATTCCGAACAGCGGACGGCAGAGTAATCCCTTTGTCGCCTGGCCGCTCCTGGATTGCCTTAGTGCCAGCAGAATACCAGTTGACTATAGAATAGCCGGACAGGTCAGTTAGTGTCTGATTCGAAAAGAGTTGACTGGTCTGTGTCGGGCTTGTTTGGCGGCAGGACTCCAATGTGACGATAGGCCAACTCGGTTGCTACTCTCCCGCTGGGAGTACGCTTTAAGAAACCCAACTGGAGCAGGTACGGTTCCACTACATCCATGACAGTGTCAGTGTCTTCACTGATGCTTGCAGACAAGGTTTCCAGACCAACCGGGCCACCCGCGAACTTGTTGACAATACAGTCAATGAGGCGGCGGTCCATGTCGTCCAGTCCCAGATAATCGATTTCCAACAGGATTAGACCTTGGGCAGCTGCATCCATGTCGATTCTGCCCGCGGCTCTGACCTGTGCGAAATCGCGCAGGCGTCTGAGCATACGCAGGGCTACCCGAGGAGTACCGCGGGCACGGCGAGCAATTTCCTGGGCTGCCTCCTGGTCAATATCAATCTCGAGTTCCTGGCTGGCTCTCTGTACAATTTTCTGCAGGGAGAGTTGGTCGTAGAAATTAAAGCGGTCCACTATTCCAAAACGGGCCCGTAACGGTTCGGTGAGCAAAGCCAAACGTGTGGTGGCACCGATCACTGTGAATTGAGGCAGAGGCAGTCTGACGGTCCGAGCAGCTGGCCCAGCACCAATTACAAGGTCTAATTGAAAATCCTCCATGGCAGGATAGAGGATTTCCTCTATGACGGGGCGCAAGCGATGGATTTCATCTATGAAGAGCACGTCAGTGCGTTTCAGATTGGTTAATATGGCTGCCAAATCTCCCTGTCGTTCAATGGCGGGTCCAGAGGTGATCTTGAGTTCTGCTCCCATTTCGTAGGCCATAATATGACTGAGGGTTGTCTTGCCCAGACCGGGAGGACCATATAGCAGCACGTGGTCTAAGGGTTCCTGGCGCATTCGGGCGGCTTCAACCAGGATTGACATCTTGTCACGCAACGAATCCTGGCCAATCATCTCAGCCAGCCCCTGGGGACGCAAGGCGTGATTCTGAGTTCTTTCGCGGGAATGTTGCTGGCCGGAAACCATGCGCTCCTGCGGTTTCTCTTGCCGGCTTGTTACATTGCTACTCTTTTTGGCCATAGGCAAGGCCTAGATGTCTAACGCCAGTACTCTATGAATTTAACAGCGCGGTCCATTGCCAGATTCTCCCAAGGTAACTGAGGAATCAGATCTGTACGACCGAAGTGACCATAAGTAGCTGTCGGTTGATAAATGGGCCGGAATAGGTCCAGGGTGTCAATTATGCCTTTAGGAGAAAGGTCAAAACATTTCTTTACACTTTGCCGTACACATGCCAGGTCCAGGCCTGGGCGGCCCGTCCCGAAGTCTTCAATGAACAGGCTAACAGGCTTGTCGTGTCCAATGGCGTAGGCCAATTGCACTTCGCAACGAGTAGAAAGGCAGGCGGCGACAATGCATTTTGCCACCAGCCTGGCCATATAGCATGCGCTGCGGTCCACCTTGGTTGGGTCCTTGCCACTGAAGGCCCCGCCCCCATGGCGACCCATGCCCCCATAGGTATCCACAATGATTTTGCGGCCAGTCAGTCCAGCGTCGGCTTCGGGTCCCCCCACACTAAAGGCTCCTGAAGGATTTATGTGGTGCCTGAAGCCTTGGGAAGGGACATCAATGGTCTGCAACACGGGATCCACGACTCGTGCCAATATGGTTTCCTCGATCTCCTGTTGAGAAATCCCTTCCATATGTTGAGCACTGACAACCACGGTATGAATGCGCTCTGCCTGACCTTGGTTATATTTCACGGTGACTTGTGCCTTACCATCAGGCAACAACCATGGAATCTCACCTGACTTGCGCTTTTGGCTCAGCGTTCTGGTCAGCAAATGTGCCAGGTGAATCGGCAAAGGCATGAGCGACTCGGTTTCCTGGCAAGCGAATCCAAACATCATGCCCTGGTCGCCTGCCCCAAGATTCTTCTTGCGACTTACGCTTTCCCCGATTTCAATGCTCTGTTTCGAGATGTGTTCATGTAACGTATAACTGCCGGGCCGAAAGCTCGCATTCTGAGGGTACTGGATTTTTTCCAACACACTGTCTATCACACTGGCGTTGCCAACGTCTGCCTCAGACGTTATTTCCCCCAGCAAGAAGATGTCGTTGGACTTGACAGCTGTTTCGCAAGCGACTCTGGTTTCAGGGCCAGCCACCAGGTGGGCGTCCAGGATTGCGTCACTGATCTGGTCGCAGACCTTGTCGGGATGTCCTTCCGTGACCGATTCACTTGTGAACAATACGTTGTCTGATTGGGTAAATGAATTACTCATGGCCTGTGTACTGTGATGTGCTTAGCTGCGAAATTCAGGTCCCGAGAGACCAGCTGTGCAGGTAGTCGGACTGGGCGTCGGTCAGACTGTCAATCTGGACGTCCATTGCCTCCAATTTTAACCGGGCAATCTGATCGTCAATCTCTCCGGTGACCTGGTAGACATCCGGCTCCAAATCCCGCCCATGTCGGACCATATGTAGGACGGCCAGCGCCTGATTGGCGAAACTCATGTCCATGACCGTGGAGGGATGACCTTCCGCCGCGGCCAAGTTAACCAGCCGCCCTTCGCCTACAACATATAGCCGGCGCCCATCTGTTAGATGATATTCGTCTAGATTGTCCCGGATGCGTTCCACTTTGTTGCTCATGGCAGTCAGAGCTTCCAAGTTAATCTCGATATCGAAATGACCGCTGTTGGCCATTACCGCGCCGTCCCTCATTACCTCAAAGTGGCGTTCATCCAATATGTGGCAACAACCAGTAGCACTGCAGAATACTTCGCCTATCTTGGCTGCCTCTGCCATGGGCATGACTCGATAGCCATCCATGACGGCTTCCAAGGCTTTCACTGGCTCTACCTCCGTCACGATTACATTAGATCCGTGGCCCCTAGCCCTCAAAGCCACACCGCGGCTGCACCAACCATATCCAGCCACGACGAAACTGCGACCTGCCAAGAGCAGATTGGTAGCTCTGATAATGCCATCCAAGGTGCTTTGCCCAGTGCCGTACCGATTATCAAAGAGATGCTTGGTCTGGGCATCATTGACCGCCATTACGGGATATTTCAATGCTCCCGCCTTGGCCATGGCTTTGAGGCGAATGACCCCTGTAGTGGTTTCCTCAGTTCCTCCGTACACGTCGTGTAGAAGGTGACTTGAATCCGTATGCAGCAAGGCTAGGAGGTCCATACCATCATCCATGGTGAGGTGTGGCTTGATGTCGAGAGCAGCCTGTAGGTGCTGATGATAGGTTTCCGTGGATTCCCCGCGTATTGCGAACACGGGGACCTCGTAGTGAGTCAGTAAGGCCGCGGCCACGTCATCCTGAGTGCTCAATGGATTGCTTGCGCACAGTGTAATTTCGGCCCCACCAGCCAGTAAAACGCGAATCAGGTGGGCAGTTTCAGTGGTAACGTGCATACAAGCCGCCAAACGCACGCCCTTGAAAGGTTGCTCTTTGGCAAAACGTCCTTCCAGGGCATCCAGCACCGGCATCTCTTTTCGGGCCCAAGACATACGTCTGAGCCCTCTTTCCGCAAGATCGATGTTAGCAATATCGTATTCGATGGTTGGTCTTCCCGTGGTCTGACTGACTGCCCTCTGAAAACGAGCATTTAGACAAATAGTCTATGACACTATGCGCTGTGTACGTATAGCGAAGGCCGCTGCAGTCGAAGTTGCTGGGGTGACTGAAGGGCCGAAACTGGTGGACATCTAGCCTAAGAGGCGTGCTGCCTTGAGGGATTCCCACCCTCTCGCGTAAAGGTATTTGGCCTGGTGTAATTAGCATGTCGAACTGCTGACACCGCAAAGTCACCACCTCTAACTAACCTTTGAAGCTCGGTTGTCGGACGAGAATTTTCCATTGTTGAAAAAGGAATCGGAGTTGGCACCTCCGCAGAAGTGTCTAAGTGGCCCGCCGACCTTCAGCCTATTAGATTACAAGTCGACAAATCTCGAGCTAACTAATAAACAATTCATACAGAGCATTTGGCATCAGCGTCTCTGGATTGAGACTTGGCTAGTCTTAGCGACTGTTTGAATGGGGGATAGCAGATTCCAGTCTCAGTAACAATCCCAGTAAGGTAGCGGTGGGGTGTAATGTCAAAGGCGGGATTGTATACGGGTACTTCGGCGGGAGCGATGACTGTGCCTCCGATATGGGTAACTTCCTCAGCTTCTCTCTCCTCTATGGGGATGCCTTCGCCTGTCGCCATAGCCAGATCCACGGTGCTTGTTGGGGCCACGCAGTAGACTGGAATGCCGTGGGCCTGCGCCAGTACTGCTATGTTGTAAGTGCCAATTTTATTGGCTACATCGCCGTTGGCTGCGACCCGGTCCGCACCAAAAACCACAACATCCACTTTGCCGCTCCGCATGAGAGAGCCGGCCACATTGTCAGCTACCAGGTGCATAGGCACTTCGGCCCGCATTAATTCCCAGGCCGTCAGCCGAGCGCCCTGCAGCCGAGGTCTTGTCTCATTGACCCAGACATGCACTGTCTTTCCTTGCTCCTGGCACGCGTATATTACGCCGAGCGCCGTGCCAAAGTCGACAGTAGCCAGAGAACCGGTGTTGCAATGGTGCATAAGGTTGGCTCCGTCAGGAATGACGGTTGCGCCAAAGTGTCCCATGCGCCGGTTGATTTCTACGTCTTCCTGCAGGATGGCCTGAGCTTCTTCCAAGGCAAGGGCCCGCAATTGGGATGTCTCAAGGGAAATAGGAGAACTTTCCAGTTCCACCAGAATGCGCGCCGTAGCCCAAGAGAGGTTAACCGCTGTAGGACGGGCTGCATCAAGGATCTGCTTGGCCTGCCGCAATTCAGCTATCAAGTCTTCTCGAGTTCTTGCTTTGCTCAGGCGCGCCGCTAAGGCCATGCCCAAGGCAGCCGTGGCCCCAATAGCAGGTGCACCGCGCACGTACATCTGACGGATGGACTGCACTACATCTCCCAATGTGCGCAGTTCGGCGATCTGAAGCTGCCCGGGAAGCAGCCGCTGGTCGATCATCTTGACGATGTCGTCTTCCCAGTAAACAGTACTCATAGACAAGGGGATTCGGGAGGGGCTACGGCACTAAGGCCGGATCTACAAGAGCCAGAATTTCATCGAGTTCCGCTAGATCCAATTCATCCAACTCTGCACCCGGCATACGACTGCGAGTTGTGCTGAACACGCCCCGCCGATACAGTACCTCCTTGTAGGCGGCGACTCCATGTAACCGTTCAAAAGCGATTAATGGCAGAATCTGGTTGTACAAGGAGCGGGCACCAACCCAATCTCCCGCTTCGAGGGATTTCCAGAGCTGCACATGCTGGACTGAGAGCTGGCTGGCAGGCATGTTGCCGCAGGCGCCGCGACGGAATTCATCCAGAATATAGACCCCGCCTTGACCCCCGAAGACTCCTTGGCAGTCGCTATCGGTGGCAGCTAGTGTGGCGGAAAGCTGCCTCGGTTCCGGAAATGTCTCCTCTTTTACATAATGGATCCACTTCAGCTCTCGACACATGCGACCCAACAGTTTCGCGGACATAGGGGTACCAACTGGCCCCATATAATTCTGGATAACAATGGGCTTGGATACACGGTCACTTAAGCTGGCATAGTATCTGTAGCAACCTTCCGGGTCAGGATGGAGGATGTAGGGTGGCATTGCCATGATGCCGTCCGCGCCTTGTTGGATGGCCCAATCTGAGAAGTCTCCTGCAACCTTGGCGTGCAGGCCGGACGTGGCGGCTACAAATGGCACGCGGCCGGCGCAGGCATCTGCCACAATCCGAATCCAGTCTCCTCTTTCCACATCCGACATGGTGGCGAATTCACTGGCATTGGCCGGACCCACCAATCCCTGAACTCCGGCCCCTACACAATAGTCCACTTGGCGGCGTAAGCTCTCCTTATCCAGGCTGGCATCTTCCAAGAAGGCTGAGACCAGAATTACGAAAATACCGCGCCAGGGCATGTTAGTACTCATGGATGTTGGTAATCCCTTCAATTGAATCAGGCAGGAGCGTTTGTGCGCATTCCTGACTTGGATTCAATCTCTTTTCTGATTGTTGGTTCTGTGGAGACTGTGGACTCAATTGGGGGATTTGCCTTCTTCAGCATCGGACCATAGCAATGTAACAGATCCGACGGGCAGTTCTTCTTCGGTTTCGGTCACGCGGCGCCCCTGGGTGGAGCGCCCGGATTCTGGGATGTCTTGCAAATCAAGGACCCAGGAACGACGGTCCGTGTTCAATGAAGCCTTGGCGTCGGCTTGATTTTGGCTTATGGCCAAGGCACCTACCAATTCCCCCGTACCTGTAGTAACTTTGTGCCCAATTACCCCTTTGCCAGTTCTGCTCTTCAGAGGAAAAGCAGCCACGGCCGTGCGTTTGGCAAAGCCTCTGCGGGTGACGGACAGGATAGTACTTTCGGGGCGAGACAGGGACGCCGAAACCATGGCATCTGCAGCGGCCAACTTCATGCTGCGGACTCCAGTGGCGCTGAGGCCCACCACCCGTACATCCGCCTCTCGGAACCGTAGGGCTCGACCTTGAGCAGTGAAGAGCATAACCTCTTGCTCAAAATAGGATAGGAGTACCCAGCCCAGTTTGTCTCCTTTGTTTAGGTTTATGACTTTAATCTCTTCCCCTGGAGCTTCAATCAGCATATTGACATTGATCCTTTTGATCATGCCTTGCTGCGTGATCAAGCAGATGTGGCCTCTTTCATCATGGCGCGAGTCTTGAGGCAAGGGAATTGCTGCCACCAAAGCGTCGCGGCGTGAGAAGCCGGTATATTCCCCCACATGCTTGGGCGAACCCGCATCCGGGAAGCGAAAGACTTGCACTCGCTGGCAAACGCCGTCCTGGCTGAAAAGATACAGAACGTCTCGGGTATTGGCCGTCACCGCAGTCAGGTTGCCGTTTCTACTGATCTCCCTGAATCGTCCCGCTTGCATGCCTCGGTAAGCATATCTCTTGACAGTGCCCTTTTGGCCCACCGAAACCCAGACCGTCTGGTCTGGTGCCAGATCCTCAGTGGTCGGATTCTGTACGGGCTGGTCGAGGATACGTGTACGCCTTTCATCCGCCAGATCTTCCCTGACCTCGATCAGTTCCTCCTTGATTACTTCCCTCAGTTTCTCATCTGAGGCCAGCAATTCAGTGAGACGGCGAATTTCGTCTGTTAGAGTCTGGAACTCATCTCGGAGCTGCCGAATCTCCATGCCCACCAACTGCCGCAGGGGCATGGCCAAGATGGCTATGGCCTGTTCCAAAGTGAAACCAAATTGCTCTTGCAGTCGGGTTCGGGCACCGTCTTGACTGCGGCTCTGCCGGATAGTCTGAATGACTTGATCCATAGCATCCAAAGCCTTAAGCAAGCCTTCCACGATATGGATACGCGCTTCAGCAGCTTTGAGATCGAATTCACAGCGCCGCCGGACTACAATTTGCCGATGTTTGAGAAACTCAGCCAGGATTTCACGCAAGGAAACGCGTAAGGGGACTCCGTCTACCAGAGCCACCAGGGACAAGTTGAAGTTTTGCTGGAGGGGAGTCAAACGGAAGAGCTTCTGGAGCACTTCTTGAGTGTTGGCTGCTCGGCTCAGCTCTATGCAGATCCGCATTCCCGCCCGGTCACTCTCATCCCGCACATCCACGATGCCGTTTATCTGGTTTCGATTGACCACGTAAACGATGCGCTCTATCAGATGAGACTTGTTGGTCTGATAAGGGATCTCAGATACCACAATGCGTTGTCGGCCCATCCCTGCCTCTTCCGAATGAACCTTGGACTGGACCGTGACGCTCCCTCTGCCGCTGGCATAAGCAGGCAGCATTTTGTCAATGACACTCTCGCTTTTGTCCGGCTTCTGGCAACGGTATAACAGCCCCCCCGTAGGAAAATCTGGACCCTTGATAAATTTGAGCAATTCGTCTGCCTTGATTTCACTAATTCGGCTGTATTCACCCAGCATGAAGATGAGGGCATCGCAGACTTCCCCTACGTTGTGAGGGGGAATCTGAGTCGCCATGCCAACTGCAATGCCGTTGGCCCCATTTACCAGCAGGTTGGGCAATACCGATGGCAGTACGACCGGCTCCTGGAGAGTGTCATCAAAGTTTGCTCGCCATTCAACCGTATCTTTGGCCAGATCGGGCACCATCAGCTCTGCGACAGCCGAAAGACGAACCTCTGTATAGCGCATGGCCGCAGGATTGTCCCCGTCCATACTCCCCAAGTTGCCTTGGCCATCGACCAGCGGGTATCTAAGGCTGAAAGGTTGGGCCAGCCGCACCATGGCGTCGTAAACAGACTGGTCACTGTGTGGGTGGTATTTGCCAAGGACCTCTCCGACCACGCGGGCACTTTTCTTGTGGGGTACCGTGCTGTGTAGCCGAAGGTCATGGTGCATCGCATAGAGGATGCGCCGATGCACTGGCTTTAGGCCATCCCGTATATCCGGCAAGGCGCGACTGACCAGTACGCTCATGGCGTAGTCCCTGTAGGCCACCTCCATTTCTCTGGTCAGTTGGGCCTCTTCCAGGTTGCCTACCTGGTTCCGATGTTCGCTCATAATACTGGTTCGATCTGCTCCACGCGTCGGAGGGCTACAATCTGATCTCGCAGTATCGCAGCTTTTTCAAATTCGAGCCGCCCGGCTGCATCCCTCATTTCAGCCTGTAACTCCCTGATCATGGTTGCGACATGATCTGCGGACAGCGATTCCAAAGTAGGGAATGCATCTTCTCTATCCTCCGTAGCAACACTCTGAGCCATCGACTTGACCCTATCTGACAGATCCCGGATCTCTTTGGAAATGGATGTGGGTTCGATGCCATGAATTGAATTGAATTCTTCCTGCAGATTACGCCGGCGTTGCGTTTCTTCAAGGGCTCGACGCATGGCGGCCGTGATCTTGTCTGCATAGAGAATAGCCTTTCCTTCTACGTGACGGGCCGCCCTGCCGATGTTCTGGATGAGGGCACTCTCGCTGCGTAAGAATCCTTCTTTGTCGGCATCCAGAATGGCCACTAACGTTACCTCCGGCAAGTCCAGGCCTTCCCTCAGCAAGTTGATGCCTACAACTACGTCATATACCCCCAGCCGCAGATCCCGAAGTATCTCTACACGTTCCAGAGTGTCTACCTCGCTGTGCAGGTAATGCACCCGGAACTCCAACTCCTTCAGATATTCTGACAGGTCTTCGGACATGCGCTTGGTCAAAGTGGTAACCAAAGTGCGCTGTCCCCGATCGATGCGCATACGAATTTCGCGTATCAGATCCTCTATTTGCCCTTCAGAGGGACGGACATCCACCATGGGGTCCAGCAGACCGGTGGGTCTGATAATTTGCTCAACCACTTGTTCGGAATGCTCCAGTTCGTATGGGCCTGGAGTGGCGCTTACAAAGATTGCTTGATTGATACGCTCAGTCATCTCTTCGAAATTCAAGGGACGGTTATCACGTGCCGAAGGCAAGCGAAAGCCGAAGTCCACTAAGGTCTGCTTGCGAGATAGATCTCCCTTGTACATGGCGCGCAATTGGGGCAAAGTCATGTGGCTCTCATCCACAATCAGGAGCCATGAAGCCGGGAAGTAATCCACTAATGTCCAGGGAGGCGAACCCGCTTCGCGCTGGTCAAGGTGCCGGCTGTAGTTCTCAATGCCATTGCAGTACCCAATTTCACGCAGCATTTCTAGATCATATTCTGTGCGCTGGCGGATGCGTTGGGCTTCCAACAGTTTGTTGTTCTCTTGCAGGTCCTGCTCGAATTCCGTCAGTTCGCAAGCGATGGTGTCCAGGGACGCCTGCAGCTTCTCGTCTGAGGTGATGAAGTGCTTGGCGGGATAGATGGTCAATTCTTCAAGTTCTCCCAGAATTTCACCGGTAAGTAGATCGAATCGGCAGATGCGCTCGATCTCATCCCCGAAGAAGCTGATGCGGTAGCCGGTTTCTTCATAGGCAGGATGAATCTCCAATACATCTCCGCGCACCCTAAACCGACCGCGATCCAAAGAACTGTCGTTTCGCAGATAGTAAATGCTGACGAGGTGACGAAGAACCGTTTGTCTACGCCTCTGCTCTCCTACTTGCAGCGTGATGACTGCGAAGCCGTAATCCTCAGGATTGCCAAGTCCGTAAATGCAGGAAACCGAGGATACGATTACGACGTCCGGGCGTGCAAAAAGGGCACTGGTAGCCGCCAAGCGCAGTCGTTCAATATCGTCGTTAACTTGGGCATCCTTTTCTATGAATGTGTCAGATTGCGGGATGTAGGCTTCCGGCTGGTAATAGTCGTAATAGCTAACGAAATACTCCACAGCGTTGTGAGGCAGGAACTCCTTCAACTCACTGTACAACTGAGCAGCCAAGGTCTTGTTGTGAGCCAGGACCAACGTCGTCTTTTGAACTTTTTCAATGACGTTTGCAACTGTGAAAGTCTTGCCAGATCCAGTCACGCCCAGCAGTACCTGGTACTTCAAATTGGCCTGAAGACCGGCTGTCAGTTTGTCTATGGCGGCGGGTTGGTCTCCGCGGGGCTGGAAGTCGCTGACAACTTCAAATCTGTGGTTCATGGCGAGCATTGAAATGAATAGCAAACATGTTCTTAATTAAAGTGTAGCACGTAAGTATCCTCACCCCTAAGCTATGTCTAAAGCAGAGGCGAGGCAGCATCCGCTAGACGACTGCTTGTCACAGGGGAGCACAATAATACACCGCAGACCCGCCCTAATCTGCTCTGTAGTCTATGGAGGAATGAGGCCTGGCATTTCCCCCCTGAGATGGAAGCCCAAAGAGCTTCGAATGCATAGGGCTACTGTTTCTGTGGCTGGCCTGACACCGATACCACTTAGTGCTCTGCCTTCGTCGCAGTGAAGGCTGAAAAGGCCTTTGTTTCCTTCGACCCCAGTCTAGTAGCTTCCATGAAGGGACAAATCGGTAATGGTCACTGGCTTCGTCCATTACACTGCAGAAGTAGCACCGGTTTTCCAAGTTCTGTCCAAGGCTCCGCTTGTCCATCCAACCTCCGTCGCACCTCTGGCGTGTAAAGCACGACCTGTTACTTGAGTGTATAGAGTCCGGCGAAGTTGCGGCGGCGGGGGGTAAACTGTTGGGAGCCTCCACACTAGAGCTTGCCGACCACGAAAAGCGAAGCCGTCCGTCGCCCTGTGGAAAGTTGGATGTTATGGTCGGGGACTGTCTGCCCTGCTAAGGTCTGTCATGCGATGTACAAATTGAAAGAAAGACTGCGAAGTAGCCAAACGGATCCCGTTATCCAGGCCTTGGCAGGTGTAGGTGCTGCAACCCTATTGCTTTTGCTCATTTCGTTCGTATCGGGAATGAAACTGGGCCCTGGCGAAGAAACTGGATTCTTGGCGTTACTTACCAGCACTTTCGGGCGCGAAGGGGCGACCCCTTGGGGACAGGATGCAGAGCTTACTGGCGCTAGGTTGCCCAACTTCATCGTGCCTTTGTTCTGGGGCGGTCTACTGCTGACTGTGCTGTACGCCGTGGTCTCTCCACAATACCGAAAGTCCCTTATCAGCGCGGTCCTGATCGTGATTCTGGTTACTTATGCTCTCTTGCGACTGCAGGATCGGCAAAACGAGCGCGAATTGGAATCTGAAGGCATGCCACAGCGTGGGGGCCTAATGGAATTTGGCACAGGGGAGGAACTTCCCCCCGAGCCTCCGGAAATGCCCTCTGGGTATGGCAATTGGGTGGGTGTTGTTGCCGGCGCGTGTGCGGCCCCATTAGCAGGCTGGGGACTTTACGTTCTTTGGACCCGGTACGGCCGCCGCGAAAAAGAAGCCGCGGCTCAGATTGTTAGCCATGCGGAAGAAGCCCTTTCAGCTTTGGATGCCGGGGAAAACGTGGCAGGTACCATTCAGCGTTGTTATGCCACTATGTTGCACACTTTCGAGAGGAATCAGCGGGTGCGGCGTCCACGCGGTATGACCCCGCGTGAATTCGAGGCACAATTGCAGGCAGTGGGACTGCATAGCCAATATGTGAACGATCTGTCCCAGCTCTTCATGAAAACCCGCTTCGGCGAGAAACCCGCCTCGGCTGGGGATCGTGAGAAGGCCCGCGATTGTTTGCAAAACATTGTTATCAATCTGAGTGGCACTTTCGGGGCCCCCCGATGATCTGGCGGTTGGCCCCTATGGTGGTGCTGGTGCTGGTATCCCTAGGGGCCGGCATCATGGTTAGAGGTTTTGTTCAGGAAGTGCTGCTGCGGCCTGCCTTCTACACCATCTGGGTAGGAGAGCTTTTCATTCGCAGCCTACCCCGCGGCGTCTTTTGGGGTATGTTGACGCTGGCAGCCGCCTATCTAGCTGTTCGTAGCCTCTCTATGACCCGGGCCTACCGAACCAGCCGGGCTGTTCCTCCACTGAATAGTCGAGGTCCAGTCGCGCGTTGGTATCAATTGCTGCAAAGAGGGCAGTTACCGGGCTATGGCCAATGGACTCTGGCACGGGCATTGCGCCGTCTCACGCACGAATTGTTAGATCGGGAATCTACTCTTGAGGAAGAAAGTTCAGGTCAGGCGGAAGGTCAGTTAAGAGTAAAGCTGCCTTCCCGATTTGAGACTTACTTCACTGCTGAAGTGGAGGGAAACCATCACTTCCTGGCTCGGTATCGCGATTGGCTTCCGGAATTCATGGTACCCCCAGCCCAGTCTACGGACCTTCAAGTTGACCCTCAAGAAATAGTCACCTATCTAGAAGAAGAGACCCACACAAGAGATAAAAAGGAATGACAGACGAATTTACGGTCTCGGACGTCACAGCCAAGTGCAAAGAAATCATGAATGAAGTATCCCTAGCCGTGGTCGGCAAGGAGCAGCTACTACATAACGTGATGGTGGCTCTCTTGGCGGATGGCCACATATTGCTGGAAGATTATCCAGGTTTGGCCAAGACATTGACGGCTCACAGTTTCGCCCAAGTGCTGGGGTTGACTTTCCGGCGCATTCAATTTACTCCTGACTTGCTCCCCGGTGACATTCTGGGCGGCTACATCTTTAATCGCAACAGCGGGGACTTTGAACTGCACAAAGGGCCTATATTCAGCCAGATTGTGTTGGCGGATGAAATCAATCGGGCTTCGCCCAAGACTCAGTCGGCTCTGTTGGAAGCCATGCAGGAACGACAAGTCTCACTGGAAGGGGAAAGCATGAAGCTACCGGAGCCCTTTATAGTGATTGCAACACAAAACCCTATTGAATACGAAGGTACTTTTCCCCTCCCGGAAGCCCAACTGGACCGGTTTGTGGTCAAGTTATCCGTGGGCTACCCCGAAGCAGAAGACGAAGCCCAGATTCTCTTCGAGCGGCAGGAACGCAAACAGGACAAAGTCGATCTGCGCAGTCTTACAAGCGCTCCTGAATTGCTGGCAATGCGGCGAGTACTGGAAGAGATACATGTCAATGAAGACCTGACTCGCTACATTGTGGACTTGATCAACGCCACTCGAACTGACAATCGAGTAGCTGTGGGGTCCAGTCCTCGTGGCTCTCTGGCACTGTTCAAGTTGGCCCGCGCGCAGGCGGTCTTGGATGAGCGGGATTACGTGTTGCCTGACGACATCAAGGAATTCGTCCATTCAGGTTTAGGCCACCGGCTGATACTCAATCCCGACCTTTGGCTGCGCCAAGGGGCCACCTCCCAAATTCTGAACGGCATTTTGAATTCTGTGCCTGTTCCGCTCTTGGCCAACACCTAGGTGAGTTGTGCCCCGCATACTGGTTCTTACGCTGGTTCTTAGTGTCACTCTTATAACCGGCCTGGCCGCGGTTAATGGGCAGGTGCTGGCTTTGGCGGTTCCATTGGTGGTTTTACTGGCCGCCTCTTTTCTCTGGCGGCCAGAGGATCTGGATACAGAAGTAGAACGGGTCTTGGCATTGGATCGGGCAAGACCCCACGAAGAAGTGAGTCTTACTCTTTCTCTCAAAGATTCGAGCGGAACGCTGGAGGAAATCCTAGTCATTATGCCAATGCCGGAAGGCCTGACATTAACCAAGGGCAGACAAGAGTTTCTGGCCCCATTTGAATCAGGTCCCCAGATTAACGTGCCACTGGCTGTCCAAGGTCCGCGAGGGTACTATGTAATGCCGCCTCTGGAACTTGAATCTAAGGATCCTTTCGGCCTGATCAGTCAACGGACCATACGAAATGCTCCAGAAAGACTCTTTGTCTTACCAAATGGCGTGGCAACGACCCCCTTGGATATCCGGGTGCGCCGCACGCGGGTGTATCCCGGGCTCATTCCGGCCCGCAAGGGCGGGGCAGGAGTTGAGTTCTATGGCTTGCGGGAATACCAGTACGGAGACGACTGGAGATGGTTGAATCACAGGGTCAATGCCCGGCAGGAATCGGACCTGTTTGTCAACGAATTCGAATTGGAAAGGGCCATAGATTCCGGATTACTTCTGGATGTACGAACCAGCACAAATTTGCTAGGCAGGGACCAAAGCCTGCTGGAATACAGCATTCAGGCTACGGCAACCCTTGCGGAGGCCTTGCTCTCTTACGGCAACCGGGTAGGTCTGTACATTTTTGGTGGTCCAATCAATTGGACATTCCCTGGATCCGGAAAGAAGCAATACGAGAAGATTCTGCGTTCTCTAGCTAGCGCGTCAGTGGAGGCAAGCCAGCTATTCCGAAGGTTGGATCATTTGCCCGTGCGGCTCTTTCCCAGTCGTTGCCTGCTGATAATGATCAGCCCCTTAAGTCCTGAGGACTTGACAAGCTTGCTAGCGCTGCGCGCTAAGGGGTATCAATTAATAGTAATCATCCCAGATCCCATATCCTTTGAAATGAGGGTTCTAGGAGAAAGCCCGGATCTGGAATTGGCTCGCAGACTAGCAACACTGGAACGACGGCACCTTTTGAACAGTTTGGCCCGCGGTGGAGTGCAGATATGTGAATGGGATGTGGAACAACCTTTGCCTGAAGTTATCCAGCGCGCCTTCGGCCGCCCCTCGCGGGGCCGAGCACTGGCGATGCAAAGCCTTTGAGTAGTCATCATGGAAATAGTGCACGCGCCAAAACAGCTACGCGTCCTGAGGGAAGAGGCTGTACTGATTGTGGTATGGCAGGATGGCGAGTCCAGTTCCATCCCCTTGTCGTGGCTGCGCGCTAATTGCCCGTGTGCCACCTGCCGTACGCTGAGAGAGGAAAAGAGAGAAACCTCCGATCTGTTGGAACTCAGTTCAAAGCCGCCACCGAGTGCGGAGGTAACGGCCCTCGAGTCTGTTGGGGGTTATGCATTCCGTTTTACTTGGCGCGACGGTCATAATACAGGTATCTATTCCTTTTCTTGGCTCTACGAACGACGACATGAAGCAACCGGGAATTCCCATTAGTGGAAGTCCACCCACCCGCGCCTGAAAATCCTTCTTTGAGTTTCATGGTTCCCCAAGTCAAGTTACTGCCTTCCATATTGACGGCCGATTTCGGCAACCTGCAGCGTGACATTGACGCAGCAACAGCTGCTGGCGTGGACGGGATCCACTTGGACGTAATGGATGGCTGCTTCGTACCTAACATTTCCTTCGGGGCCAATATCGTAACCAGCGTTCGGGCCTGCACTAGCCTGTACCTAGACGTGCATCTTATGATTGAAGAACCTTTGCGTTATCTTGCCGATTTCACAGAAGCCGGTGCCGACGGGGTAACCGTGCATATAGAGGCCTGCCGGGACCCTTTTCGTACATTGGATGCCATACGTCGTTTGGGTTGTAGACCAGGCATAGCTCTGAACCCGGGAACGGCTTGTTACTCTGTGGAAGACTTGCTGTCATTGGTGGACGTTGTTCTTATAATGAGTGTCCCTCCAGGATTCGGCGGGGCGCCCTACATTCCTGAAACTCCAGGTAAGTTGCGCCGTATGCGGGAAATTCTAAAAGCCCAGTCTCGTTCCATTCAGCTGGAGGTAGATGGAGGTATCGGCCCTGCCAACCTCCGGGAGGTTGTGGAGGCCGGGGCTGAAATGATTGTGGCAGGGAGCAGTGTATACAATGACAAAGCCCCGGTGGCCACTAACGTGAGTGCCCTCCGCAAGGCTGTGTAGTAATCCCTCATGTTCTCCCATCGTAAAGGCATGCGGCTGGGTGTCGCCGTAGCTGTCTTGCTGTTGCTAATTGGCTTGGCTCTTTACCTTTGGCTGCGACCGTCAGCTACTTCCCCTGCGCCCGCGGATCCCCCCGTTTCGTTGTCCACACCGCAAGGAATTGAAAAGGACGCGCAGCCGACTCCCGAATTAGAACCGGCAGCAGAAGTAGGGGAACAGGCACAGGCAACTCCAGTGCCAGTTGCTACCAATATCCCCTGTCTGGACGGTGTCTGTGTCGTCAGTCTGGAATTGCCCGCTCCACTAGGCATACCCATCCACTTTGTTGATGACAGTCTGCTTTACGATTGGACTGTGGCTTCGCAGGATTGTCTGACGGCCTTGGGTACATTCCTTCAACAGAACGAAATGGTTTGGTCAGAAATGACTTTAAATTTGCGGGACGAATTGAATGGCCTTGGCACGCCTGTAGAGTTCCAGTATCCTCATTCTGAAGATCCGCTGAATGATCCCGCTCCGGACGCTGTCATAGCACAGTGTAGCGTGGACAGTGGTGACAGATCCCAAGTGACTTGTCAGGTTCAAGTTCAGTGGGCTTCAGATCTGCCCAACCCCAACATGGCGGTTGCTCTCATAGCGGCTTCCCTGGATGGATTGCGACGCGTCCACTACGAGGAATTTACTGGAGACCTAGAACCTTTCTACCACTTCAGTGAAATGGAGATCTTTGAACCCGTTGTGGTTGATCAAGGTGAAACATTGCAATCGCAATGTCTGCAGGTGCTGGGAACTCCCGCTACAGAATAGCTTTGATAAAAACACCTTTACTTTGGTGCGCAGAACATCCCAGCCTAGGAAAGCCTAACCAGCCCCTTCTAGCCTCAAAAGATCAATATAAAGGCGAAGACTAGAGGGGCGGTAAAGAGCAGGGAATCTAAGCGGTCCAACATTCCGCCGTGCCCGCGGAAAATCGTTCCTGTGTCTTTGGCGCCTACATGCCTCTTCCACATGCTGATAGTAAGATCACCCATTTGCCCAAAAATAGCGATAAGTATGCCCATAATCAATCCCACGCTCAAGGTGATTGGCAGGGGCACGAAATACACAGGCTCGATAGCTATGAGATCTGTGATCCAATCCCGTTGCATTGCGGGCAATTCAGAGAAATTCAAGAGAAACTGTGCTAACCCGGGCTGGTGCGAAGCCCAAACCAGCCACAAGGCACTGAGAGGTCCAATCACTAGAGCACCGGCTAATCCTTCCCAGCTCTTCTTGGGACTGATTTCAGGCCACAGTTTGTGTTTGCCGAAGATCGAGCCGATGATATAGGCGCCAACGTCGGACATGAAGGTGCCAATCAAGAGAAAGACCAGCCACCAGAAGCCTGCCTCTGTCTGTCGAATCGGCACTAGCAGGGCCAATGAAGAACCGATGTACAAAGTGCCACCAGCTGTGGAGAGCCAGGTCAAAAAAGGCGTGCGACGGGAGAACAAGGCTGAGGCCAGTAGTGTCATCATGCCCCAAGTGATGATTACGACCATGGGAATTTGAGCCAGGGCCCCGCTGTAACTGGCGATTAGTATCGCGATCCACAACATTCCAAATTTGCTATTGGTGGGATAACCTCCAGATTCCATCAGATTGAAGTATTCGTGACCTGCAATGATCGCGGACCAGATGACTGCGCCAACCCAAATGGATTCCCCCATCCATATGAATAGGGCGTAAGCGGGAACCACAAGGGCGACCGTAATGGTGCGGATGCCGAGTGAGGGGATCTTGATGCGCGCCCCGGTCTGCGCGTTCATCAGCTTTTCCGGACTTGGCCGAAACGACGTTCGCGGCGATTGTATTCCAGCAAAGCTGCTTCCAACTGCGGAGGGTCAAAGGCCGGCCACAAGGTGTCTGTCCAAAAATATTCAGCATAAGCCGCCTGCCAAAGCATGAAGTTACTCAGCCTCGACTCTCCACCGGTGCGGATAACCATATCTAGATCCGGCATGTCTGGCTGGTATAAGTGCTGTCGAAAAGTGTCTTCAGTGACCTCGAAAGGGGACATTTCCGACTGCATCAGATGCCGAGCAGCCTGAATAATCTCATCACGGCCACCGTAATTGAAGGCCACGTTGAGAACGATACGGTCATTGCCCGCAGTCTGTTCGACGGCCCTACGAATTTCCTTTTGCAGGCGGGGCGCAATATCAAGCCGGCCGCTGTGTCGAATCTGGGCGCCCATACGGTCTAATTCATCCAGGCGCCGCCTGATTTCGATTTCCAAGAGGGCCAGCAGCCCTCTCACTTCGGCAGCTGGTCGGTCCCAATTCTCAGTGGAGAAGGCAAATAGGCTCAGACTTCCGACGCCCACCGTGGCACAGTATTCCACGATAGGTTTGATGTTATCCACACCGGCCCGGTGGCCGGCATCGCGAGGTAGCCCGCGGCTCTGGGCCCAGCGCCCATTACCATCCATGATAATGCCAACATGAGACGGCACAACGGCTAGATCGGGACTTGGTTCCATGGCGGAGCAAAGGTCTATGGTGATTGGTGACCTAAATGGTCATGATTTCCTCATCCTTGACCACAGCCATCGCATCGACTTTTCCTACGTATTCTTTGGTGATCTCGTCCACCTGTTTCTGTCCGTCACGCAGATCGTCTTCTGTGATTTCCCCCTCAACTTGCCACTCCCGTAGATCGGAAACGGAGTCACGGCGGATATTGCGAATGGCTACACGGCCTTCCTCAGCGCGGGCTCCAACCACTTTGGTCAATTCGCGCCGCCGTTCTTCAGTCAGAGGCGGAATCTGCAAGCGAAGGGCCTTGCCATCGTTCTGGGGATTGATGCCTAGATCAGAGAGTGCAATTGCCCTCTCAATTGCTGCCAGATCATCGGGATTGTAAGGCCTGATGAGGATGGACTGTGCATCAGGAATACTTAAGGAGGCTACCTGCACCATAGGCGTCTTTACTCCATAGAAGTCTACAGGTATGCGTTCCACTATAGTGGTGGAGGCGCGGCCCGTACGAATGGTGTCGAGATTGGTTTGCAAAGCAGCGATGGATTGGTCCATGCGGCTCCTCATATCAACCATCAGGTCATCAATCATGGCAGTTCCCCCTGTTGTGGATGGCAGTCTTTTCGCATGAAGTGCGTTTTAGGCCAAATACGACCGCCCTACACAATATTGTAAATGCTTAGGTGTCCCTCACGGACTGCCTTGTACCTATCTCTTGGGCAGAAGGCGGTCTTGGAGCCGCATCAGGAAATCATGGTGCCCACCGGCAGGCCTCGTACGGCCTTAACGAGACTGTCCTCCTGCCATAGGTTCACTACTACTATAGGCATATTACACTCGCGGCACATCGTCAATGCCGTGCTGTCAATTACACCTATTTGCCTGCTGATAGCATCCGTAAAAGAGAGGTGGGTAAATGGCACGGCTCTGCCGGTTCGCTTTGGATCCATGTTGTAGACTCCGTCCACCTTAGTGGCCTTGATCATTACACTGGCGCCAATCTCGCGACTGCGCAGGGCTGCCGCTGTGTCTGTCGTAAAAAATGGATTCCCCATGCCGCCGCCGAATATTACAACTCGCCCTTTTTCCAGATGACGCAAAGTGCGCTTATGAATATAGGGTTCGGCCACGGCTCGCATTTCAACGCCTGTCATTACTCTGACGGGCACTTCCAGATTTTCCAAGGCGTCCTGAAGAGCTAAGGCGTTGATCACGGTTGCCAACATACCCATGTGGTGTGCAGTGACTTCTCTGGCCATCCCCAGCTGGACTCCGGATTCACCCCGAAAGAGATTTCCGGCGCCTACAACCAAGCCAATCTGTACCCCCGAATCATGCACCTCGCTGACTCTAGTCGCCAAAGAGCGAACCTCACCCAGATCTATTCCCAGGTTTCCCTCGCCACTGAAGGCCTCACCACCTACCTTGATCACGACGCGATCATGCATCTGCGGGATTCCTCTTGTGGACTCAAATTCGGGAGGCAACTGCGTATCAGAAGCAGTCTGAGACAGGCGCACGGCAACAAGGGCTAAAGAAGTGCTTAGTCTCCGATAGAGAAGCGGCTAAAACGATTGACGACGATGTTCTCACCCAATGTCGCGATGTTCTGCTTTATGAGATCTGCAATGGTGACATCCGGATCCTTAATGAAGGTCTGTTCCAGCAGACAGGTTTCACCATAGTACTTGTCCAGCTTGCCGGTAACAATTCTGTCAATGATTTGCTCTGGCTTGCCTTCATTACGCATCTGATCGCGATATATGTTCTTTTCCCGCTCCACAGCTGCTTCAGGTACATCCTCCCGCCGCACGTATTGAGGGTTCTCCGCCACAATGTGCATGGCCAAGTCCCGGGCCAATTCCTGGAACTGAACGGTCCGCGCAACGAAGTCGGTTTCGCAGTTCACCTCCACCATACAGGCCTTCTTGGCTCCGGCATGAATATAGGCACCAATCATCCCTTCCTGTACAGTCCGGCCTTCCTTCTTCGCAGCTCCAGCTAAACCCTTGGTGCGCAGGGCATCTGTAGCCATTTCGAAATCGCCATCATTCTCGGCCAAGGCGTTCTTGCAATCCAACATCCCTGCACCTGTTGCGTCGCGCAGTTCCTTGATCATTGCAGCTGTAATCGTTGCCATTTCCTTTCCCGACAGTTGATGATAATGATGTCAAAAACAAGATCAGGAACCAGCCGGTTCGGCGGAAGTATCCCCTACCGAAGAGCTGCCCTCTTCCTCGTCCTCTTCTTCGGCCAAGCGCTTTAGTAGACTGGGCCCAAGTAACTCTTCTTCAGTGACCTCGGCTGGATCTTCGATGTCGTAAACCGGTTCCTCGTACTTGCTTTCGGCTTCGTCTTGCCGGCCCGAAGAAACCAGATTCTTGAGGTGCATTTCGGAACCATCTTGGATGGCCTTGGCGATCACGCCTGTGATGTAGCGAATGGGCCGGTGAGAATCATCGTTACTGGGAATGATGAAGTCAACCGGGTCTGGGTCACAGTTTGTATCCACTATGGCCATGAGAGGGCTATCCGTCCGCTTGGACTCCTTAACGGCCAGTTCTTCACCGTTGGTGTCCACTGCAAAAACCATGTCTGGAGGTGAGGTCATTTCCTTAATTCCTCCCAATCGTCGGTTCAGTTTGGCAATTTCCTTCTCTATCCCCAATCGTTCCTTTTTGCTTAGTGAATTGAATTCACCCGCAGCGTATTGGGCTTCCCGTTCATTAAGATACTTGATGCGTTGGGAAATGGTCTTCCAATTAGTAAGGGTGCCACCCAGCCATCGCACATTGACATAGGGCATTCCACATGAGGCCGCGGCCTCTCGGACGGGTTGCTGGGCCTGTCGCTTGGTACCGACAAAGATGACTTTCCCACCTCGAGCTGCTACCTCTTTGGCTGCTTCCTTCGCTTCCCAGAGGGCTTCAGCCGTCTGCTCCAGGTCAATTACATGCTGGCCACCGCGCTCTGTAAAAATGTAGCGGGCCATCTTAGGGTTCCAGTGATGGGTTGAGTGACCGAAATGGGCTCCTGCTTGCAGCAGTTCCATGACGGTATTCCGCAACTTTGCGCGATCCAAATGCTTGGTGTTTGCCATTGAAGTCTCCTAGCCTGGCGCGGGCTGGTCAAAGCCGTGTGCAAGGGTTCTGTGGAAGGTGCGTAATTTCCTATGCATCAACAAGGCCCGCTACAGGCGGGGCGACTCAAAATACTAGCATAGAGGCTATGAACCACTCAACAATGTGGTCGGAGCCACACGACCAACTAAAGCTGAAATGAACACAGAAAAGTGAGGATAGCGGCTTGTACTTGACTGAACGGCAGGATGCGACTAGCATTGCAACAGGTACGGAGGCTCACCCTGTCTTGCTTGAGCAATGCCGTGATCTCTCGTTGTCGGGGCGTAGCGCAGCCAGGAAGCGCACTTCAATGGGGTTGAAGAGGTCGGAGGTTCAAATCCTCTCGCCCCGACTTAAGCCTGAACTCCTGACGTCAATCCCAATATCGGACCTCGGCCCAATGGGCCTTTGTGTCTGTCTGGGCTTTCAGGTCGGAACTTCCCACACCAGGTTGTAAAGCCTAGGAATCGAAAACATGGGTCTTTGTGAATACTGCGGTGCACAAGCCGGATTCATGCGACGCAGCCACCGTGCCTGCGTGGAACTGTTCGAACAGGGGATCAAAGGAATCGAGACGGTTGTGGCCGATTCGGCCTTGTCTCAGGAGGATGCTGTCACTCGAGTTCAGGAACTGGCTCAAAGCCACGGAGTGGTGGGCGAGCATTTGACGGCAGCCCTGGAGGAGGCTTGGGCAGATTGCATCAAGATAAGCTTGCAGGGAAGGGCCCTTTCTACCACGGAAGAGGTACGCCTGGATAACCTGTTGGGAGCTTTCGGGCTGAACAATCTTAAAGCGGAGAGGCACCGGATATGGTCGCGCGTTCTCCAGTGCCGCCAAACGGCAGCCAGCGAAACCATTGAGGGGCTAGTGTATAGAGGGTTGCAACTAGCAACTGCAGCATCTACCGACGACGCTGCATCAGAAAGTAGACTGGCGCAGGTGGAAGCCAAGATCCGCCTTGCCGCGCAGGCGGCCAACATTCAGGAATCTGCTCTCCATGGGCTTGTTGTCCAAAGCATGGAAGGAGCCTTGGAACAGTTGCTCGAAGACGGTCACCTTTCACACTCAGAGGAAAGGGCCGTGGGTGCAGTCATGGCAATGTTCGACATTCGTGGGGGAACTCATGACGGAAACAGCATCTGGGCCAAAATGGTCAAATTTGCTGCCTTGCGAGACTTGGCCGAAGGCACACTGCCGACGCCTTTCGTCGATGTTCGAGTTCCATTCCGGATGATGAAGTCGGAGGCCCTGATTTGGTTATTTGAAGGCGTTGACTACAGCCTCACTAGAACTCGGCGAGAGTTCAGGGGTGGCAGCGTCGGTGTAAATGTGCGCGTGGCCCGGGGCGTATATCTTCGCCAAAGCTCCTTCAGGGGGCGCCCTGTGGAAGTGAACGAATCAGTACAGGTGGACACGGGACTACTTGGCATTACCACCAAACACATCTATTTCACCGGTCCCTCCCGCAGCTTCAGGATCCGCCATAACAAGATTGTGTCGTTGACTCCTTTTTCCGATGGGGTAGGTCTCACCAGAGACTCGGCTACGGCCAGACCCGAGTTCTTCCGTGTCGGCGATGGATGGTTTGTTTACAATCTGCTGCAGAACATCGAGGTTACCTAATCGGCGGACCTATCCCTCTTTAGAATTGCCATGCGGCACCAGCAAGCACTTTCAATTTGGACACTACCTTCACTACCCTAGGACGAATTCTGATTGTAGTGGGCATGGTTTTTCTAGGACTTGGCTTGACGATGCTGCTCCTGGGTCGACTGCCTCTTGATCAGATTCCCGGCAACATTCGGATCGAAAAGCCCGGACTTCGGCTCCACATTCCTGTGGGAACCATGATCTTGCTCAGTGTGCTACTGACACTGGGAGTCAACGTAGTGCTTTACATCCTGCGTCGCCTTGGCTGAACGGCCGACTTCTGGACCGAGCCCTTCTGTAGCGGTCAAGGCCCTGCCAAGTACAAACAAAATACAAACACTACGGCGGAAATTCTCCCGGCATTCTGTGCTAACATCCTCTGCGTTCTATCAGGATTCACCGTGTTGAAGTGGAGCAATTTCAATGGCTGAAACCATGGCCCCAAAGGCCGAAAAGCTGCAGTACCAAACTGAGGTTAGGCAGCTGCTGGACATCTTGGCCCACTCCCTCTATGCGGAACGGGCTGTTTTTCTGCGGGAATTAATCTCCAACGCCTCTGATGCCTTGAATCGGGTTCAGTTCGAGATGTTGACAAATGACAATGTCACCAGCGCGGACAGCGAATTGGCCATTTATCTAGTCCCCGATGAAGATTCGAACACCTTGACGATTAGAGATACCGGCATAGGTATGAACCGCGAAGAAATGGTGGTGAATTTAGGCACCATAGCCCATTCGGGAGCCAAGGCTTTTCTGGATCAGGCGAAAGGAGAGAAGGCAGATCTGGAGGAAATCATCGGCCGTTTTGGTGTAGGTTTCTACTCCGTTTTTATGGTGGCCGAGGAGGTACAGGTAACCAGCCGCTCCATGCGACCTGAGGAATCTGCCTGGACCTGGATTTCAAGGGGGGACAGCGAATATGAAATCTTGCCTTCGGAAAAAGAAACGCGGGGCACGGAAATCCAAATTCGACTGAAAGACGGGGAGGATTTCTCTTCAGCATGGAGGCTAGAGGATGTGGTCAAGACCCATTCGGACTATGTCTCCTTTCCCATCTACCTGGTTGAGCCAGCGATTGCCGCCGAAGACGATGACTTCGATGATGCGTCCCCTTTGGAAGCTCAAATAGACGAGTCAGCGGCCATTGATGTTGAGGCCGAGCCTGAATCCGCAGAGCAAGCAGGCGACTTAGAAGCCCCTGAAGCAACATCTGAATTCACGGAACGTCAGATTAATCGGCAGGTCGCGATTTGGAGGCAGAACCCCAACGAAGTAAAAGCGGAGGAATATGAGCAGTTCTTCACTCAAATGATGGTGATGGGCGGAGAAGCGCTGGTCCATGTGCACCTAGTCACCGACACTCCAGTTGACATAAGGTCCCTGTTATTTGTACCTGCCCAACGGCGCTCAGACCTATTTGATTCCCAGAGAGATGAAGGGGTGCGCCTCTACTCCCGCAAAATCCTGATTCAGAAGCGAAATAAAGACCTGCTACCGGAATACATGCGGTTTGTGGAAGGAGTGGTGGATTCGGAGGATTTGCCCCTGAATGTTTCCCGGGAAACTATTCAGGAGCATCCGATGACCAGCCAGATCAGCAAGACTCTGGCCGGACGCGTGCTTCGGGAATTGGGGCGATTGGCCAGCAAGAATGAAGACAAATATGCCACTTTCTGGTCTCAATACGGCATGTTCATTAAAGGTGGTCTATCTATGGACTTCGAGCGGCGGGACACTTTAGTGGATCTGCTGCGCTTCGAATCTACTAAGAGCGAAGACAAGCTCACTTCTCTGGATTCCTATATTGAGAGAATGCCAGCCAATCAGAAATCAATCTACTACGTATTGGGCCAGGACTTGAATGCAGCCAAACGCAGTCCCCACTTAGACTACTTCAATGCCAAGGGGATTGAAGTGCTGTACTTCTCAGACCCGATCGCTGACACATATGTCCTCATGGGACTGATGGAGCACAGGGAGCACAAGTTGGTCAATGTGGATGGTGCCGACGTCGATGTGCCGGAGCGGGCATCAGAGGATGAAACAGACACTGAAGAGAATAAGAGTGTAGACCCCAATCTGCAGCTGCTGATTGAACGCATGAAGAAAGTAATAGGGGACCAGGTAGAAGATATTCAGGTATCTAAGTTGCTGGTTCAGAATGCCTGCCGGCTGGTGTTCAAAGGGGAAGAAATGGCCCGCACTTTTGAACGCATGAGTGCCTTAATGCACCAGGAGGTACCAGAAAGCAAGCGGGTGTTGGAAATCAATCCGGATCACGAATTGGTCAAAGGGATGGTTACGGAATTGGCAGAACGGCCCATGGAGCCTCTCCTGGATCTTCTCATTGAGCAGATGCTGGACAATGCGCGTTTACAGGAAGACATGCATCCCGATCCGGCAGCTATGACCGATCGTATTCAAGCAATCATGCAAGCTGCAGCCAAGCCTGCTGCTCTCTGAGTTTTCCAATGTCCCCTATGAAGATTTTTGAGAAAATCTATGTAGGGGACATTGTGCAGATGCGTAAGCCGCATCCTTGTGGCAATGACATCTGGGAAGTTTATAGGGTTGGAGCTGATATCGGTATGACTTGTCAAAAATGTCAACGTAGGACGCTGATGAATAGGCGCAACTTCACCCATCGAATGCGCAAAATGCTGCAACGGGGTCCCGAATCTGTAACGGAAACAGGTGCAGAAATTCAGGGCAACCCAAAGAAGTAAAGCGCCTCGCAGCCAAGTAAAACCTCGTCATGTTGGTAGCCCATTTGGGGTTGAGTAGGGCTAGCCTGATCTTTGTGGGTTTGGTGGGACTCTGGTCCCTTTACGAGGGTGTGCGCGGCCAAGGGCCCTCCGGTAGCCTGCTCGGAGGATTGGTGGTCTGTGAAATATTGCTGTTAGTCCAGGTTGCAGCAGGTCTGCTACTGCTGGGAAATGAAGGATGGTCCTTGTCGCGGCCTTTCCTCCATTTCTTGTACGGGGCAGTGGCGGTTATTTCTCTGCCGGCCATGTACGGCTATCTGAGCAAATTACCCAACCCTCGGGCCTTGAATATAGGCTTTGGAGTAACCTGCGCCTTTATTTTCCTGGCTTTGTTGCGGGCTGTGCAAGTGTCGTATTGAAACGATAATGCAGGTCCTGCTTGCCACTTCCTTTTGCTGATCGGCAAGACCGCACATCTGAAAATTCTGATCTAGGTCCGGTACGAAATGTTCAATGATGCAAGGGCCCGTGCGGCCCAATGTATGGTACGTCAGCGGGGGTCATCTAGATGAGGGTTTCCAGAACTCAGATGTCGCTAAAACCCCTGGAACCGCATGGTGCCCTGCTGTCACCCACTCCATCAAAGTGGTTCTCAGGAGAGAACTGGATGTCCGGGCTTTAGGCGAAACTGTTCTCCTGAGACACAAAAGGTTGCCGGTGAAATGCCGCACGCTTTAGCCTCCTACAACTGGAAACTATATGCCGAATTGAGGTGCATATTGAGATCCTTTTATCTCTAGAGTGAAAAAGCCAGATCTACTTTGCCTTTCTTGATATGGAATCCATGGCAGGAAGGAATTGGGGGCTTGGCAAGGCGTTCTGCCGCTGGGAGGCGCATGGCCGCATCCATTTGAAGGTCTGTTAAGGAGGATATGCTGTCGTACTTGGCTGAAAGATTGTTCACAAGGGCAATACCGGACTGGCCCTGTAGCTGAATTCTCTTTATAAGCCGGGCTATCCGTGAAATTCCCCGAGTTTGAGGATTTCATACAAACGAGTGCGGGCCAACACTGCGTTCAGCACTACCGTGATCATACCCACTCCTGTAAGTAAGATAACTGACGCGATCAAGGGTTCATCCCAAGAGATACGAACCAAAAAAGGGGGAATTCTTTCCGCAGCTGTCGATCCCTCTCTT
This sequence comes from Caldilineaceae bacterium, assembly GCA_965221225.1. GTDB lineage: Bacteria > Chloroflexota > Anaerolineae > Caldilineales > Caldilineaceae > Bin34. The sequence continues at coordinate 596,943 of CBDCRV010000008.1, read as the reverse complement.
AAGAAAGGTACAAATAGGTGGCTGACGCCAAAACCCAGCAAAGTGCCACCGCCGATTCCAAGTATGGCTATGAGCAATTGTTCAATGATTAGGCTGGCCCCAACTTGACGGCGAGTCCAACCCAATGCCCGCAAAATCGCCAATTGAATGCGTCTTCTTTGCAGGGTTAGAACGGCATGTACCGCCAACGCTAGAACGCTTAAAAGGAATGTTACGGCAAGGCCCAATATTAGAAATCCGAACATGCCTTGTCGTGCCGGGCTGGCTCTCCGCTCCTCTAATAGTACTCGTGCATCTTCCAATCTTAGTACCTCTATAGATTGGGCTTCCAGCTCCTTCCTTACAGAATCGCTTGGTACTTGATCCGCCATTTTGAGCCAGACGTGGTACGGCAAATCACCCCCTAATTCATTAAATATATAGTCGAGATTCCCAACAACAAATAAGTCCTCTGGAGGAAAAGCGGTAGGAAAATACTTCAAAGTTCCCACTATCTGAAAACGAATTGATTCCCCTCCGCCGACAATCAAGCCCTTCAATTCAAGATAGTCACCGACTGTTAGGCCTGTAGTTTCAAGCAAGTGAGCCGGCACGAGCAAGCCGTTCGCAGACAATGCCAGCTCGTTCATCAGAGCACCCAGGGGGCGCGAAGCGAAGTCAGTTCTAAAGTAACCTGTGTGTGGCCAGTCAGCCCGGTCAATTCCATACAGATTGGCTTTATGATTTCTGTTTCCAATGCTGACATTCACAGGAAACTGTCCAACTCGGGCGGCGGCTAGTACTCCAGTGACCCTTGAATGTGCGTCAAAGGGAGGAATGGCCCATCCGGATGGGTTTACGGAATCAGTAACTGAGGGTTGAAATCGCTTTGCTCTTTCTACAACTGCAATGGTCGAACCTGTCTCATACAAGGCCCTATCCCTCAAGTTGTCATCCAAAGTGTGGATGACAGAGGTGACAAATGCACCTAGTCCCGTGGTTAAGAGCAACAAAGTCAGGAGAGACTGGTGTTGAATTGACTGGCGAGCCAAATTTCGAACAGCTATCAGAATTGAAGTGCCAGGCAACGCCTGAATGGGACGGTCAAGCCATCGGCACACCCAGGGGAATAGGAAGGCTGCCAGCCGACCTCCCGTCCAGAGCCACAGGCATGGCGTTAGAAATAGAAGAGGATTTTCATAGAGTTCAGTGCTTCGAAACTGTGTTGGCTGCGCGAAGTACCCCTGTGTCTGCAAGAGATACCAGCCATAAATTCCGGCACATCCCACCAAAATGTCCAAAGGCAAAGTACCTCGGAGGCCCGAAGAAGAATCCCGCGTCAGGTGCCTCTCCGCCGTGATAACAGTTGATTTTACATAACGCAACGAGGGAATCAAAGTTGCAAGGTTTACTAGTACCACCGCCGCCACGGCAAAGAGCAGACTGTCTTGAGTAAGGGTTGGAGAAAGATGGATTCCAGGCAATTCATAGGAACTTTCTAGCAGCCATTGAGGTGCCGGGCCCATGAATTTGGCGGCAAGAATACCTCCTGGAATTCCCGTAAGCAGACTAACCAGCGAGAATAGAAGTCCTTGCAGGGCATAGGTGCTCAAAACCAGAGGGCCCGAGCCACCGCGACTGCGAATTGTGGCGATTTCCATTTGCTGTCGAGCCATAAGGCTTCTAGCAGAAATGACGACAAAGAGAAAAAGCAGCCCCAACACGGGAAGGCCCAAGACGAGCAGCAATGGTGATTGCCTTGCTACATGTCGCTGGTAACGCAACAGGGCATTCTCAGGTGAAAGCACCAGGTTTGTGTTTGGCAATCTCTGCTGTACTTGGGTCTTGACTTTCGAAATGCTGTGCAGGAATTCTGTTACTTTGTGGGCCCGGACCGAGCCTCCGTCGAGTGAGGAATACCAACCCAATTCAAAGAAGGGACGGGGAATGCTTTCACTAGCGGATTGGAGGTAATTCAGTTCTGTTGTAAGTAACGTATTTTCGAAAGCGGAAGGCGCGATATACCAAAAGGGGGAAGAGGGTTGATTGGCTTCCCAAATACCGGCTACGCGTATGGCAATGGCAATGGCTCGTTCGCCTGTCTGCGGATTGGGGCTCGCCGCCCGGTAGAGCACGAATTCCTCCCCAGCTTGGATTCCCAAGCGGTTGGCCAGGGAACTGTAAACCAACACTTCGACAGGGCCCAGAGAAGAACTCGGAGAAGTAGGAATGCGGCCTTCAACCAGAGAGGCTTCGGTTTCGATGTCAGAAATGAAGCCGATATTGACGTTGTGTAGTGGCTCATCGCTACGCCCATATGTGCCCGTGCCTAGTGGAAACAACTGAAAAAGATCGCTCTTGGCATAGTGCATCTGAGCAACTACCGGCAGGTCCAAGTCAGATGGGAGGCCTGTCTTCAAATAAGGAGCAAGAACTTGGTGGCCAGACCGTCGAGCTTCATCCCCTCCCAACTGGGTAGGACTTGACACTGAGTCCAACGAAAGGAATAAGAATCCGAACGAAGGCCTTCTTGAATTGGCATCTATCTGTAGTTCAATGCGGAGTAATTGTTGATGCACCGCGTCCACGTAGGCAGGAATCGCTGTCACCAAGGCGGTGACCATGATCCAACCCAGTAGCAAGACCGCATAGAGCAGTCTGTCATGTAGGAGCCGGCGGAAAGCCAGATGTGCCAAGCCTGATAGCCGATGCACTGTCCGCCGTAGTTTCAGATATGGAAGGTGTAGGGAAGAAGGGCTTCGGAGCTAGGCTTTGATGGCGCCAGAAGTGAGACCGGCGATGAAGTATCGCATCGTCAAGGTAAACAGGATAATAAGGGGAATCGAGGCGATAACGTATCCTGCAAACATGGGGCCCCATCTCTCAAGCCCACCATATTGGCTGCCAAAATTGACGATACCCAGTGAAATTGTCCACAGCTTCTGGCTGGGAATCGTTACGAGGGGCCAAATGTAGTCATTCCATGTTGTAAGCACATTCATGATGGCCACTGTTATCAACATAGGTTTAGACAGAGGCAAAGCGATGTGCCAGAACATCTGGAATGTGGAGGCACCGTCCAGCCGTGATGCCTCGAATAGCTCCTCCGGCAACGAAGCGATGAAACTGCGCAGGATGAATATGGCAAAAACCTGGCCGCCGGCGATGTAGGGCAATATCAAGGCCCAATAGGTATTGATCAAATTCAATTCTTTAATCAATAGAAAAGCGGGGATCAATGTCAGAATTGAGGGGATCATGAGCAAGGCCAAGATGGCCATGAACAGAATCTCGCGACCGGGAAAGCGAAATCGCGCAAAAACGAACGAGGAAATACTGGCGATTCCAAGAACTCCCACCATGGAGACTCCTGAAACAATCAGGCTGTTTAGCATGTAAGGGCTAATAACCTTCCAAGCATCTCGATAATTCGCCCACTCTGGTATCTGGGGCAGCCCCCAAAAGGTATGCATAAAGTCTACGGTGGGGCGAAAGGAAGAAATCAGAAGAAAGACAAAAGGAAAAAAGGTAACAACAGCCAGAAACGCGAGCACGATGTGTATGGGCAAGTCGTGACGTGCAGTACGCCTGCGACCTGATAAGAGCGCGTGATCAGGAGCCACTGAACTCTACACTTGATCTTAAGTAACGATGATTCAAGTAGGTCAAGATGAGGGTCAAAGCAAACAGGACAGTACCAATTGCGCATGCATAGCCCATGCGATTGTAGGCCATAGCAGTCTTGTATAGATGCAGCCCAGGTACCAGAGTCTTGGTGCCAGGCCCTCCCGCGGTCATAACTAGAACAATCGTGAAATTCTGAAAAGATGAAATCACGGTCAAAATGACTACCAGTTTGATCTGAGACAAGATCAGGGGTAGTTCGACAAATAGAAAACGCTGGCGAGTGGATGCGCCATCAATTACCGCAGAATCCAATAGTTCGGTGGGAATGGCCTGGAAGCCAGCCAAGTAGATAAGTGTGCCAATACCGGCTACCCAGGGAAAACCAACGAAAATAATGGCATACAGGGCCAACTGGAAGTCTCCCAGCCAGAACCGCTGAAGGAACTCTAGGCCCAGGAGCTCCAAAGTCTGATTTAACAATCCAATGTTGGGACTGTAAATGAATTTCCATATCATGAGTGTAACCAGGCCTGGTACCACCATGGGGACCACTAGCAGAACCCGGTAAAAATAAGCCATGCGAAGATTCCACAAGTGGAATATCAAGGCAGCGGCGCCAAGCGGGAATGTCAGGTTTATGGCTACCAGCGCCACAGTGAGGATCATCAGATTACTGAAGGAACTCCACCAGAGGCCGTCGCTCCACAATTCAACGAAATTGCTGATGCCGACAAACAGCTTGATGTTGGCCCCGTTCCACTGGAAGAGGCCGTGGTACAGGGCGGAAAAGGCCGGATAATAGTTAAAAATAAATAACAACAAGAAGGTGGGCACTAGCCACAGGTAGACAATACGGTATTGCCCTATGCGTGACACAAGGGAAGGTCTTGAGACCGACCTTGCATGAAGCGGTGCGGTAAGGGTTTCTGTCACGTGAAGAAAGTTGAGGATCAGAAACGAAAACAGATCTGGAGCACCTTTATCAAAAGGTGCTCCAGATAACGTTCGAATTAGGCCTCGGCCCAATCGGGGTGTTCGTTCAGAAGTTGCTGTGCGGCAAGTTCCATTTCGCCTTGCATAATGGTGGACATTTCTTCGGCACTGAGTTCGCCCGCCATGAACTGCTGCAGGTTTCTCCACATGGCGTCAACGAATTCTCGGGTCAGCATACTGTCAAAAGGCTCAATCCTTTCAGCCCCGAAGTTGACCAACATTTCTGTATACACGGAGAGGGTCGGGTCGGCACCAGTGGTGTCCTTTACGCCGGGGGCAAATCCACCGTGGTCATTGAGCACCTCTATGAGGTTGGGCGGCGCCGTCAGAAATTGCAACCAGTCTATGGTGTCGTCCAAAGTACCCCTTTCCTGAGCTACCGTAGTAGTGATGTACTGGAAGACCCCACCTACGCCGGCCATGGCAGGAAAACCAAGTCCCCCATACGGAGAACTCTCTGTGGTTACTGTGGGCATCTTGGGAAAAATTCCCCACTCAAAGTCGATTAGGGGGTCATTGCGTACCGGTTTGTTCATCCAGCTTCCGAGCCACGCTACGGCGGCTTCACCCTCGGCCCACAGACGGAAGACATCTTCAGTAGGCAATGCCCAGAATCCTTCTGGGTAATAGACAGACCACTCTTTCATCAGACGCAGCATTTCCAGCCATTCCGGGTCTGTTGCCGCATAATTGCCGTCCCTGATTGCCCTCACCATTGCAGGGGGCTGTAATCCTTCTCCGGGCTTCCAGGTTCGAGACACTGGAGTTCCGCCTGAAAGCTGGGTCATCTTGCCGTCGTACAAGACATCCTGAAAGACTCGAGTAGTCCAGCTGCCGTACAAAGGGGTCCCGCCTTGCAGGTGGTAACTGACGGAAAATGGAGTAGTGCCTGAATCGGCCAGAGCCTGTTGGACTGCTGAATAGTCAGACCAAATCTCAGGAACTGAGACTCCAATTTCATCAAATTTTGTCTTGTTGTAGAAGAAACCGGTTCCCACGATGTCGCCGGTTATCAGATAGATGTGACCATCAGGAGCAGTGCCGCTGGCGATCACCGGGCCCTGAAAGGTGTCCTGCCACGTGTCGTATCCTTCAACATAGGGATTTGGTTGTGACAAATATGGATCAAGATTGTTAAACCAGTTTTTCTCGTAATCCCTGGCAATCCACCCTCGCTGGTACCACAGGATCTCCGGCGCGGTACCTGCGGTTAGCTGGGTCACCATCCATTCGTCATATCCGGTAGAGAGATTTTCCACAAACTCCAAGTCTACATTGGGATGAGTCTCCTTGTAGGCTTCTTCAAGATCCCACAAGGCTTGGGGAGGATCCCACCTGTCGGTTTCAAGCCTCTCACGAGGGGTCAACCCCTGTGCGTAATGGGAAACCACTCGGACTTCCGCCATGGGTTCACCATCAACCGCCCCCGGGACACTTGGGGCGCAGGCAGCAACCGCCATGGCCGCAGCTGAAGTACCAGCTAATTCTAGAAAACGACGTCGCGACAGCTCGAATCTTGCCATATCCCCTCTCTCCTTAAGAAATGGACAAACTGGTAAAAAATTACCTTTAACAAACGCAGGTCTACTTAAGGTCTAAAGGCAACCCATTGTTTATGTTCAGCCCGCGGGCTGATTATTATTCATTTAGGCCAAAAGCCTGAGAATGGACTTCAGGATAGCACAGGTTTTTGGGGCGGTCAATGCAAGCTAGGGCAATTCAACGGCATGAAACATTCGGGCATCTTTCCTTTGGAATTGCTTGTCCCCAAAGTGGCCAAGTTTGCCCAGGAGGCTTCTATTCAAAGTGATCGGTTGGTTTTAAGAGTCGGGTAATTGGCAAGGCAGAATTCCCTTGGGGAAATAAAGCCATGGTTCCGCATGAAGGCTGAAATGCGGTGGATGTGAATATACGCCCCAGTTACCGGAACGTTGGGGGTCTTGCAGGTCTTCCCCGAACAACCCCGAAGTGAACTAGGGCCACCTCAGTATCTGGCCTTTGAATCAGGACGTCCAACGCGGAAGAACACGGATTCCAAAGATCAAGACTAACCTCTTCTATGAAGATCTCCGGTCCAACTAAAGGGCCACTATTTCTTGCTTCAGCGCTCTTTCGAAACGCCGTAGGCAACGCGCACATCTGGATACGTTTGTCGCACTGAAAAACAAAATTGACTTATTCCAATACACAATGGACGTCCAAAGGGATTCTGCGTTTGGTCAGGCAGAGGACCAGTGCATTTACTTGCAAATATTGCTTCAGGCGTGCCAATCGTTGACGTTTGGGGGAGTCCTTGAAATTCGAAAGAGTTAAGCAATAGATTGCCAATGGTGGGAAATTAGGGCGGTAGAGCCTTAAGAATCGTCGCAGGGAGAAGTGTATCTGAAGAATGCATAGGAGCAGATCTGCATGGATGTATGGCCTGATAGGACTAACCTGGGAAATCCCGCTAGAAGCAATATTCCCTGCAACGAATCCTTCGTCTTCTCGCTAGATCCGTGACTTGCCGTGCATGTCTTGCACCCTTTCCTAGATGTTTGAAAAGCAGTCGATTCTGAATCCCTGCTGAGCAAGTGTGAGATCTTGGTATTGCCAATTATTCAAGTCTCAATGAAAGTCTCGACTTTCAAACATTGAGAAGCAGGGACTGCGCTTCCACCATACGGGCGAATTCCCCTCCCTTTGACATTAGTTGCTCGAAAGTCCCGGTTTCACGAATCTCGCCCGCGTCCATATAGAGCACCAGATCTGCATGCCGAATTGTGGAAAGCCGGTGCGCAATGACCAAAGTTGTCCTGGCCAGCATCAGTGATTGGAATGCCAATTGGATCTGATGCTCAGTAATGGCGTCTACGTTGGAAGTGGCTTCATCAAGGATGAGTATAGGGGCATCTTTAAGCAAGGCCCTGGCAATAGAAAGGCGCTGACGCTGGCCTCCAGACAGCAGGACCCCGCGCTCACCTATAAGAGTTTCGATTCCATCCGGCATATCTTGGATGAACTCGGTGGCATGGGCTCGTGTCAAAGCTTCCAGCAACTCTTCATCATTCGCTGTGGGCCGACTGACCAGCAAGTTCTGGCGAATTGTGCCGTGAAAGAGAAAGACTTCTTGACTCACAATGGAAACGTTGTCCCGCAGGTGCCCAAGGTCCCACTCCTTAACATCCGCTCCTGCCACTAGGATCGATCCATCGTTTACTTCGTAAAGCCGGGGTATCAATCGGCAAACCGTTGACTTGCCCGCCCCCGTAGGACCGACCAGTGCCATAACTTGGCCAGGCTCAATGCAGAACGAGACATGGCAGAGGGCCGGAATTCCGGCCTGATAGGCGAAGTCAACGTTTACGAATTCCACGGTCCAGGGGTGGTCCGAAGCGACCGCAGGATGGTCTGCAAGAGGTGACGGGCTGCATATATCAGGTTCGATTTGCAGTAATTCGCCGATACGCTCAAGACTAATGACTGCTTTGGAGAGTTTGTCCCCTGTTTCAGCTATATGGAGGAAGGGCACATAGATGAAAGAGATATAGGAAACGAATAGAAACAGGTTAGCCAATGACAAGTCTCCCGTAATGGCCCGTGTGCCACCTACCCACGCGATCAGAATGAGCCCAAGTCCGCCCGCTAACTCAATAACACTACCGGGAATCATGGAGACCCCCATGGCAGCCACAGAGGCATCTCTGAAGTTGCGACTCCGAGCCGAGATTTGCTCGGACTGGGCGGCTTCCTGATTGAACAACTTAATCTCGGTAATGCCACTCAGGTTGTCTTGAACTTGGGCGATAACTTCTGCTAGTCCGCTCCGTACCTCTCGCCAGAAGCGCCTGATTCTTCTCCCTTGCTTGTATATCAAAAAGGAGGCAATGGGCAATGGCAGTAATGCCAGCAGAGTCAGCGTGGAATCCACAGTAACCAATATGGCGGCCATGGTCAGAGGGCCCGCGATGGCCAAAGTTATTTCAGGTATGCCGTGGGCTACGAAATCCTCGATTGCCTCCACATCGCTGACATTACGGGATATCAGGGACCCTGTTTGCTGTTCATCAAAAAACTTATGGCTAAGAGCCTGTAGGTGCTGATAAGTGCGAGTCATCAGGTCGTGTAACACCTGATAGGCCACGACATGGGAGAGGTACCCGTAGGCATAACGACCGCCACTGCGCAGGAAATATATGACAGTGAACCAAAGGACCACTGGGGTGATATGGCTTGGGGTCGCAGTGCCCGCTTCTATCAGGCTGATCACGTGGCGAATGAGCAAAGGGGCGACTACAGTCGCGACTGTGAACAAGCCACCGGCCACAATGCACAACAGGATGTAAACGAAGCGTCTTCCCCGGAGCAAATCGCGTAGCAACCGGAGGGCGATCCGGAGTGCGGAGGGACCTGTATAGATTTGATCTCCTTGTCTTTGCATAGGGGGTAACGACCTTAAGGTTGCTTGGAGAATCCCGAATTTCTTGTATTGCCGAATATTCTACGAAGGGCTATTGCGGCTACTGCCTGATAGGACATTGGCAAGAAGAGCCCGCCAGAAAAAGGAAGCCAGTGCCATCAACTACATGGATTGTCGGTCATATTCAACCACAACGTGATGGCCCACCGCCTAAAGTAGCCGCTAATATTCTTGTCAGCAGGTTGGCAAGCGGAGATTCCTTTCTTTTCCCAAAGATTCGCCAGAAGGGCCGCTCAAACCCAGTTTCAACAGTCTTTCCCGCCTTTGTTTGGGGAAGATGAGAGTGGATTCACGAAATAGGGGAGGCTAAACTCTCCGATGGTGCCTACATGGTTCCATGCTGAGCAGCCTTGGGCTTCTTGCAAACTTGGATTGGGCAACAATCAATGTCTCACGATTTGAAAGAGAGTCTCCCGAATTTGGCTCCTTTCTGGAAATAAGCAAGAATCGGGTATGCTACTTACTGGATAAACCCAGCTCGTATAGAGTTCAGGAGCGAGTTAAAAGCAGAGAATTAACTGCAACCGGCCTTCCTCATCTGGAAGGAAAGCAATCTACAGATTTTCCCTCACGGCGGGTGTTGGTACTGAACGCCAGCTATGAGCCATTAAGCCTGATTCCGGTACGGAGGGCCGTGGTTCTGCTCATGCAGAGCAAAGCCGAAATGGTGGAATGCGCTAAGCGTTTGGCAATTCGCAGCGTGGGTCAAAGGTGGCCACTGCCCCTTATAATTCGGCTAAGTTACTTTGTCTTTGTACCGTCCCGCAGTTCCCCACCGACCCGTAATGCAGTGATGCTGCGCGACGGACACAGGTGCGGCTACTGCGGGCAGGCTTCTGGGCGCACTCGGATGACCATTGACCACGTAATTCCGCGTTGCCAGGGCGGGGACCATTCCTGGTCCAATCTCATTACTGCTTGCCAGCGGTGCAATCAACGCAAAGGGCATCACAGTCCAGAACAGGCCAACATGAAATTGAGATGGCAGCCGTCGCAGCCGAGCTACGTTTCCCTCATTCTGTTACGCAATCCGGTTGCAGCTGAGCGTTATCGGTCCTTTATGGACCGCTTCGCAACTGAGGAACCAGCAGTGATTCCCAGTTTCGGTCCGGTCCCAGAAGTTGTAGGAGCAGTTTCAAGCCCAACGGAATGAAATCTGGGTCCAGAGGTTTTCCTTTCGACCAGCAGGTCGTTTGGGAACCCACACCTGAACAGAAGGCCAACTGCCGTTTGGCTCAGTTCTGCGCCAAGTTCGGCTATTTAACGCTTGAAGACTTGGAAGAGCGAGCTAACCGCGACCCTGCCTGGTTTTGGGAAGCGGCTCTGTCAGATCTGGAGATAGAATTCTCCACTCCCTATACTCAAGTCTTGGACACTTCGTCAGGCATTCAGCGACCCCGTTGGTGTGTGGATGGACGCATGAACATCGTGCAAAACTGTCTGGACAAGTGGCAGCGTGGCGACCACTTTGATCCTACGACGAAAATTGCAATAATTTCTGAAAGAGAAGATGGGCGCACTGAGTACCTGACATATTCACAATTGCAGATTCAAGTCTGTCAAGGGGCCAACGCCCTGCGGCAAGTGGGTCTGGGAGCGGGGGATGTAATTGGCATCTGCATGCCCATGACCGCCGAGGCGGTAGTGGCACTCCTAGCCATCCTCAAAGTGGGCGGGATAGTTCTGCCTCTTTTTAGCGGTTTTGGGGCCGCCGCAATGTCGGCCCGACTAGATGCAGGGCAAGCCAAAGGGCTGATTGTATCCTCCGAATTTCAACGTAACGGCAAGCTAGTGGACCTGCGCCCCGTCATTGACGAGATTTCATCCCAAGTAACTTCCTTAAGTCATGTGTTGCTGGAAGCAGCAGAAGAAGAATACTTGGCTTTGGACTCAAATGTAGCGCTGCACCAGTGGCGGGGCTTACGAACTGCCCAACCTCAGACTGCGGACAATGCTGATACCGGCGCGGATGACCCTTGTATGATCATCTACACTAGCGGAACCACGGGTCCGCCGAAAGGCATCTTGCATGCCCACTGTGGTTTTCCTTTGAAAGCAGCCCAGGATATGGCCCATGGCTTCGACGTGGGCTTTGAAGACACAGTTTTCTGGTATACCGACTTGGGTTGGATGATGGGGCCCTGGGTGGTGCTGGGTACTCTGCTGCTGGGTGGCCGCATGGTGCTGTATGACGGCGCCCCTGCTTTTCCACGGGTTGATAAACTTTGGGAACTAAGTGCCAGGCACGCCGTGACTTTGTTGGGCATCACCCCAACTGTGGCCAGAATTGCCCAAGGTGCCGGTTCCTCATGGTTGGAAGGCCATGATCTTTCGGCGCTGCGGGCCATCGGGTCTGCCGGCAGTGCATGGGACACTAACGCTTGGATGTGGGTTTTCCAAAACGTCTTGGAAGCACGCAAACCTATCTTTAATTACACGGGTGGCACTGAGGTCAGTGGTGGCATCGTGGGCTGTACCTACATGCGCGGTCTGAAACCCTGTTCTTTTAACATGACCATGCCCGGCATGTATGGGGATGTAGTGGATGAAGCTGGAAATAGTCTGGTTGATGAATTAGGTGAATTCGTAGTGCGCCAGCCCTGGATCGGGATGGCTAGAGGCTTTTGGCGTGACGAGGAGGACCGGTTTACAGCAACCTATTGGGCAGAATGGCCACATTTGTGGAAACAGGGGGATCTGGCTGCCCGAGATACGGAAGGTTACTGGTTTGTAATTGGCCGCTCGGATGACACCATGATTATTGCTGCTAAGCGAATCGGTCCCGGTGAATACGAGGAGGTCTTGGTTGGTCAACCGACTGTACTGGAAGCAGCCGTCATTGGGGTCCCAGACCCTGTCAAAGGACAAATGGCCGTTTGCTTCTGTGTGCTGCAAGCGGGCGAGGAGGGGACGCCAACTCTGCGAGCGACATTGTTGGATATAGTGGCCCAACAAATGGGCAAGCCTCTCCGACCCGCGGACCTGCTGTTCGTGCCCCAGCTGCCAAAGACCCGCAGCAGTAAATTGATGCGTAGACTCATCCAGGACATTTATCTCGACCGTCCCCTCGGCGATATCTCTAACCTGGACAATGAGGAGGCTCTTGAGACTCTGGCGGTAGCCATCAATCAGCAACGGTAGCGTAGACTCTTGCTCTGGATTCCGAATGAATTCCTGGTGTTTTTGTTGTAGTTGGCAAGATATTGTGTGAGGCCTCGTGGACTTGGTCAGTCCGGTCCTTTGGAAGAAGAGGCAATGTTCGGCTGACGTGCGGAACTGAATATCCAGGTTCGGTTCGTAGCAGCGGACCCTTTCATGTAGTCGATGGGTGTCGGGGAGATTCATGGTCGGGCTGTCCGTAAATGCAGATCCTTTATTACCTGGTTTCCGATCCCCCATGAACTGGCAGCAGCCAAGGCCGAGGCAACTTCGGACGGGCGCAGGAATATCTGTAGCCCGTTGGCCTAGGTTCTTGTTGACAGGCATGAGAAACTTGCCTTGTAAGGGTCGGAAAGGAAAGGAACATCGAAATTAAACAGGAAATGCAGCCTTGGTTAGATGTGTATCGAACCACCCTGTCGGGGCTAGAAACCTATGTGATAAAATCTGCAGAGTCGCATGTTGCGCACCATAGAGGCCCACACCGTCGCATCCTAGGATGAATAGCACATGCAGGTTACCTGTGTCCATTGCGGCATGGAAGCCGCCGTTACGCCAGAGTTCCACCAATGTCGCCATTGTCATGGTGACTTGGGTGCTCTCGTAACAGCAGAATTCAAAGCCACCTATTACTTCCGAAAAGCCCAAGAGTCGGCGGCGCAAGGTGCAACCTTTGTAGCCTTGGAGCAGGTTCAACGCGGGCTACAGGCGCAGAATCGCTCAGATTTGCACCTGTTGGCTGCCATTATGTATGCCGACTTGGGACGGGAAGAACAGCTGCGGATGCACATTGGAGCGATCCCCACGGACGATGTGCTGCGGCCCGAAGCAGAGTCGCTGCTAAAGCGTTTGGCCAAAGATCGCGGTATTTTGAATTCCGCGGGTGCTGCGCCGCCACCGTCCAAAGCCAGCGGAGCAGGCACGTTAAGCTTTGGACCACGCCTGATAGCTTCTATGGTGACTATGGTAATCGTACTGGGCGTCGTTGTGACTGTTACTCAGTTCCAAGATCCTAATTCATTCCAATTTGGCTCTTGGATACCCCAACGTTGGGGAGAACTGTTTAGAGACATTACTAGTCCGATAGGCAATCTCAATACCCCGATTCAAGGGGTGGTTACAGAACAGACTCCTTCTGATTCCCCACTTGAAGAACCTGTCCCGGTCACTTCTTCAGACTTGCCCGTTCCGGTTAGCGACGACGAAGATAGGACTGGAAAAAACCAGCACGTGCCTTCGGTTGCTGATCCCGCCCCCGAACTCACATCCGAGCAATGGCGAGAGGATGTAACCCAGAACGTGATGGGACTGATAGCCCGAGAGACCATCGATTTCACGCAGATCCTAGTGGATCGAGGGCTGACTCAACTTGCGGATTCTGAGATTGTGGGCGTTGTTCAGGGGAACCGCCTGGTGCTAATGGGGTCAGTGAGTTCCCCAGAGGCCAAGCAATCAGTTCTGCGAGCAGTTTCTGAATTCGATGGCGTTGGCGCAGTTGATGCCTACCGTTTACATGTGGTGTTGCCGCTGCGCAGCCACGTCATACGGAAAGGTGAATCCCTATGGGGGATTGCAGAAGAATACTTGGGTGATGGATCTCTTTGGGTGGAAATCGTAGCGCTAAATCCAGATCTGGAGCTGGGCGCTCTGAAGGCAGGCGAAACCCTTGCTATACCAGCACAAAGTGCCGCAAATACCACGCAATAGTTATTCGGCCCGCCACCGTTCTGCCTAAGGGACTGCGGGCTCTAGTTTCAGGTTCAGAAATAACTCCACATGCCGCGTCTTAAATTTGGCAGGTACTGGGCATAGGTTTTTTGAAATAAAGGCCCTCACCGCCCAAGGGGATCCGGTACCCACAGGCTATACGGTACATTGCCATGGGAATGGGCGCGTCAGCATTTTTGGAAACACGGCTCAGGCGGTAGCTGTAATTGCCTACCTGAAGGGAAGCCCGCATCACGCGCCTGGCAGATTCCAAAAGAAAATAAGTTGAAGGTTTTGGGAGTCCGTACATGGAATTTTCGGACGGTAAAGGCCTTGTGGCAAACTTGACTATTGCGCCCCAGACTACCCAGTTGTATGAAGAAATGCGAGATTACTTCAAGTAATCTTGGAGGTGCTCAGCAACTTACCGCAGGGTCAGTAGCAATGGTTCCGTCAAAAAGGGAAAGATCTGCAACAAGTGGATCCGAAAAACGGAGACTGCCGAGAGTACATCTCCTTTATCAGGCTACAAAAGCGGATGCGGGATCTCCTTAGGGTCGAAAATCAGGAGACTTTCTTATGATTTCAATCATGGTGCGCGCGTCTTCTGCCCCTTGCTCCAAGGGGGTAAGAAGAGTTTCCCCCTCCACTATTGCGTTATAGAAGTGGATGAATTCATTGCGAAAGGCTTCCGAATAGTCCGCTACCACTTCCGTTTCACTGAAACTTTGTCCCTCCATGCCACACTTTCGAACCAAAGTAGGAGCATTCTTTAGAAAAGGAGACGGAAACCGAATAGCGATGGATTCGGAATCGGAGTAGGCTGTGAAGGCCTCATTGAACATTCGAATGTCCGGCATAGAGACGGAGGAAAAGAGACACCTGACCCCTCCTTCGAAAACGAGACTGGAAGTGATGGACTTTCCTTCGTTCCACACTTCGGTATGGAGAACTTTCTCAACATGGCCCAAGCAGCCTTGCATAATAGACAACTGATGGCAGCCTCCACCTAACAAGCTCCCGTAAGCCCTTTTCAGATGAGGCGGTTGTTCACCAATTGCCTCTTCCATAGCCGCTTGCATGGCCTGCCTGGTTTCCTTCAGGATTTCCTGTTCCATATCATCAAAACGAATGATTTGGTGATGAGCCAAGAACGGTTCATTGGGTCCGTGGGCGATATGCATGGTGGCTAACCTAATTGGGTCCATGCCCTTAATCAGCTCAGCACCCAATCGAAAGCCTGGATCATAAGGTTTGTGATATCCAACTTGGCCTATCAGACTTTGGCTCTTCGCTTTGGCCACCAGAGCTGAAGCCTCCTTTTCGTTCACGCACATCGGCTTTTCCACAAAAATGTGAACTTTGGAGTCCAGCGCGGCCATAGCAATGGGGAAGTGGTAAGGGGTAAGGATCAATACAGCGTCCAATTTCAGGTTTGTCAACATACATTCCGCTGACGTAAAAACATGGGGAATGCTGTAACGTTGGGACAAAGCACCTACAGTGCCAGCGGATAGGTCGCAGAGACCAACCACTTCATAGAGATGCGGCAAAGATAGCAAGTGGGGAATATGCATTACTTGGGCAACCATGCCGCACCCGATAATTCCCATCTGGAGTCGACGCTTTTCCATGTAACCTTTGCCTTTGATTTAAGGTGCAGAGTCCGGCATACGTTTCTAGAATGGGCAACAACCTGAGAGAAATGCCCGCTTGTCACTTTTGAAAGACTGTTGCATAGTACATTTTACATATCTTCAATGAAAGTGGAGGTTGGCCATGGTTATCTCTTCAGCAAAGAGAGAGGCCATTGAGGGATATCTCTATATCGCTCCTTGGCTGGTTGGATTCCTGGTGTTCGCAGCCGGTCCAATGTTGGTATCTCTTTTCTTGAGCCTAACCGTGTACAAGATCATTACGCCGCCGGATTTGGTAGGCATTGAAAACTATGCGCGGATGTTCACAGATAACTTATTTTGGCGATCCCTGTGGAATACGGTCTATTACGCCCTAATTTTTGTGCCTGTTTCCATTGGCGGCTCCTTGACCTGTGCCCTTTTGCTCAATCAAAGAATATTGGGCAGAACAATCTTTCGGGCGGTCTATTTCTTGCCCTCCATTACACCCATAGTTGCCACTGCCTTTCTGTGGCTCTGGATCTTTCAACCGAATGTCGGGCTGGCAAATTATCTGCTCAGCGAAGTCGGCATTGAAGGTCCCCGTTGGCTAGATGACATTCAGTGGTCAAAACCGGCTCTGATAGTGATTAGCCTCTGGGGCTCTATTGGGGGAGGAGCCATGCTGATCTTTTTGGCTGGCTTGCAGGGCATTCCCATTGAACTCTATGAATCAGCGGAAATAGATGGTGCCGGCGCGAATACCAAATTCTGGCGCATTACTTTACCTCTGCTGTCGCCCTCCATGTTTTTCAATATGGTTCTGGGTCTCATTGGAGCAATGCAAATGTTCACTTTGGCCTACGTGGCCACCAGCGGAGCCGGACAGACTCGCCCAGCGGGAGGGCCGGCATACTCAACCCTCTTCTATGTGCTGAATCTGTATAACCACGCATTTGATTATTGGGAGATGGGATACGCTTCTGCTCTGGCATGGTTCTTTTTCCTAATCCTTTTGCTACTCACCTATTGGCAATTGCGGTTGTCCCGCTCTTGGGTATATTACGAGTTTGATCGGGGGGACCGTTGGTAAAGTCATCTTCAACCTCTACCACATCATCCATGTTCCTTCTGACGGCCAGAAGGCTTTGGGCACAGGCTGGGCTTCACATCTCGGCGCTAGTACTGGGCGCTGCTTTTGGCTTGCCCTTTCTATGGGCCCTCCTGACTTCGTTGAAACTGCCCATAGAAATATTCATTTTTCCGCCTACCTGGTTTCCCGACACTCCGCAATGGCACAATTATGTGGAAATTTTCATGCAGGCGCCGCTAGCGCTATTTTTTGGCAACAGTGTCTTGGTAACTGTACTCGCGGGCGCAGGTCAAGTATTGTCCGCTTCGCTCGTGGCCTACGGATTTGCCCGCTTTCGTTTTCCTGGGCGGGACATTCTGTTTCTGGTAATGCTGAGCACCCTAATGCTGCCGCCTCAAGTGACGATAATTCCTACATTCCTCCTGTTTAAGTTTCTTGGGTGGCTCGATCAATTGCGTTCTCTCTACATTCCTCCTTGGTTTGGAGGAGGTGCTTTTGCGATTTTCCTCTTTCGGCAGTTTTTCTTGACCATACCAAGAGAATTTGACGAAGCTGCAAAGATCGATGGTGCCAATTCCATTTGGATTTTCTCTAGGATCCTGATACCCCTATCTGTGCCCGTATTTGTAACCATGGGGATCTTTTCATTTTTGGGCAGCTGGAATGACTTCTTTGGTCCTTTGATTTTTCTCAATACAACCGAACGCTTTACTCTTGCTCTGGGACTTACTTACTTCCAGCGAGTAGTTTCCATCGGTGGCAAACCTACTGAACACTTGATGATGGCCGCTTCGATGGTCATGACCATTCCCTGTCTTCTTGTCTTCCTCTTATTACAAAAGTACTGGATTCAAGGCATTGTTATGTCTGGCATTAAGGGCTAACAGCAGTGGGGTCAACGGCAATGGCTCCACATGCACGTTAAAGAACCGCAGGCTCCTTCTCCGAGTGCCATTCTGGGTTTACATTAGAACTTCCTTGAACACTTGCTCGCAAGGAACTTCCCCAATAACCACGAAGTTTCTCCTGGAATAGGCGCGGCTTGGCCCTGTCTAACTCAAGACGCTGCAACAATGGGGCCTAGTTTCACTGTATGGGCTGTCCAACGCTAATGAATTGAATGCGCGACTTGAGCGACCATTCACCTTAGCGCGCTTTACTGTTCTGTCTTGTAGTCGGTAGAGGCCCCAGGTAATGCAAGGAGCCAATGCGGGGAATAACAGAAACACCATAAGATTGTGATTCAGGATCAGAAGTGACTACGATAGCCTCCCCCTGGTTAGGGGGCCTCTACAGACTGCCCAGATTCGGGATCGACTATCTAATGCAATTTCGGACTCCCCGGGACGGGCTGCCGGAGTCAAGTGCCTTTTCACAGATGAAAAAGAGGGGCGCGAGAACGGGTTTGACTCTCCCTTCGCCCGATGGGCCTTTCACCCAGAGGGCCAGCGCCGATTCCATGCGTCCTGAAACTAGCTATCTTGGCCTACGGGGCCGTGCTCGTGCAAGTTGACCAGTGGGAATTCTGTCGTCCCGAATGCCTGTCGGCCTGCGGTAGCCCAACTCCATCAGATGTAAAGGAATTGCGGAACTGGACGCTATTTCGGTACCGACCTGAACCAAATGGCCCTGCAAAGGAGTGATAGCAGTTGGCAAGAAACTGGAAATCGAATTTGCTGATTTCCGTCTGATTGGACAGCGAGCCGGAAGCCCTGAAGCTGCCCACGAATGAATGGCTCGTGAGTGAAGACGTGCGCCTCCAGAGCAAGTAATTTGAGAGCGGAATCTCAATTGACGGGATTTGCTGCCAGCATCCGTTCCCTATTCGAGTCCCGCCCGGCGGTGGCTCCAAGAAGATGCTGGAAAAAAGACTGGACGAAGCTGCATTGGGCCGACAGTGTACCCTTTGCCCTGAGTACTATCGCGTCCTCAATTGGAAAGGCTCGCTGAATTGCGGAGAACACTGGGAGTCGAGTTGAAGCGCACAAACGGTTCTCAAGGAAACTTGCATAATTCTCTGCAAGGCCGGGTCCCGAAGAAACGCCTCACTGAAAGGAGGATGTCAGCTAGAGAAATTCAGCCCTGAAAGTCTTAATGTCTCTTCTGCCAGTGCCGGAAGCTGGAACCAAGTGCGGCAAATCCTTTGCTGAGACTCCTTAATTTTTTCTGTCCAAGGTCGAATTGGCAGAGCTAGAAAGTGATGACGTTTCTCAAAGTCTGCCCCTCACCCACATCCGCAATAGCTTCATTGATTTTTTCAAGGGGGAAAGTCTTTGTAACCAATTCGTCTAGTTTCAGCCGGTCTTGTTTATAAAGTTCCATTAGCCGCGGCAGATCCCTGCTCAGATTTACACCCCCCATGGAACTTCCTTTAAGGGATCTCTGTCCTGAAAACTGATGACCCGAAAATGCCAGTTGCGAAGTAATAGGAGCGACACCGACCTGGATGACCTGCCCGCCTTTGCACACCATCTGCGTAGCCTCTTGAGTCAACTGAGGTATCCCCACCACAACAAAGACATAGTCAGCACCGCCATCCGTCATTTCTAAGACCGCTTCTACAGGGTTAGTACGACTTGAATTGACTACATGGGTCGCACCGAATTTTACTGCTGCATCCAGTTTGAATGGTTCAATGTCCACCGCTATCACTTTAGTGGCGCCCGCCAGTCTGGCCCCTTGCACCGAGTTGAGTCCAACGCCTCCGCACCCAATTACCACGACGGAACGTCCAAACTTGAATTGAGCAGTGTTAACTACTGCACCGAGCCCTGTGATAACGCCACAGGCCAAGAGGGCGGCTGATTCCGTGGGAATATCGTCTGGTGCTTTGACAATCTGGGATTTGTGCACCACAGCTTGTTGAGCAAACCCAGCCACTTTAAACGCGCGATTTAGAGGCGTCCCATTCCGGTTGGTGAGTTTCGAATGAGCTTCCAGAGGATAATCCCCAATACACAGAAACGGCTCTCCTTCAAGACAGTGGCGACATTGTTGGCATGACCAGAGCAGTGAAACGATGACGCGGTCGCCAATGGCGAGCCCTGAAACGTTGGACCCCACTTCCTCTACGATGCCTGCTGCTTCGTGCCCGCCAATCATAGGCACCTCATACTGCCAATTCCCCTGAAAGGCAGAGATGTCGCTGTGGCAAATGGCACAAGCTTTCAGAGCAAGCCTCACCTCATCTGCGCCTGGCGGTTCAAGATTAACTTCCTCTATAACCAGAGGCGCGCCGAACTCATAGCAGACCGCGGCAAGCACGGTCTGAGATCTAAGTTGATCCATAACTGCAAATCCCGCTTGGTTTTCTGTTTTGTAGTTGGCTTAGAAATGGGAAGACATGGGGGCGCCCAGACAAAGCGGTTACAGGATGCCAGCCGACGCCAATTCTATCTTGGGAAAGATTCTGCAAATGGCCGGCCTGGGGAACCGACATGCAAAGGGCGGGCCCCCAGGCAATCCACGCTATAGTCTCTCCACTATCAATGCAGCGCTTTAGGCTTCCAAAGAAGCCTTTGCAAGAATCTCTTCCGCCGCTGCTTGGACATCCCCAATGACTTCATCAACACTGTTTTCACCTAGCCAGACCAATTGCAACATTTCATTGATGGTCTTGAAGTACTCCGTTTCTCGGAAGTTGGCTGGCAGGACCAGGGGTTGAGCCTCCGCCATTATGCTTCCAAAGACCTTCATCAATTCCGAAGACTGCAGTGTGTCTGAAGCCATTACATCCGGCCGTACCGAAGGAGCGCTCATCAGCTGGTAATTCCGAATCTGTGCATCATAGGTCGTCAGGTACGCTACGAAGTCGAATGTTTCGGCTGGATATTCGGAGTTTGTGGATACGCAGACTGGATCCGATTCAAACATGCTTCCGCGGATGCCCGTATCCGTTCCAATCGGCATTGGAGCTACCGCCCACCCGCCTGGGGCTACGAAATTCTTGACATATTCTCCCCAAAAGCCAGATTGATACATGGCTAGCTTATTGGCAGCGAAGCTTTGGTACGTGCCCTGTTCCATGGTTCCCGGCAATGGCGATACCTGGTGCTGGTGGAACAGATCCCCTATATATTTCAAAGCAGCAACTGACTCTTCCGTATCCAATGTGGCTTGAGTACCATCGCTACTCAACATGTCTCCGCCCCAAGATCGTTGATAGACCAGCAGACAGAAATAACCTGTGCAGGGCAGAAAACCGTATACTTTTTCTTCCGGATTGGTAAGAGCTGAAGCGGCTTCCAGCAAGTCCGCGTAAGTCCATGTATCATCGGGATAATCCAAACCAGCCTCATCAAACATGCTTGGGTTGTAGAACAGACCCACTCGACCGGGATGCGCCAGTTGAGGCAGCCCGAAGAGTTCGCCACCCAAACGTGCGGCGTCTATGTTTAGAGGGTAGAAATCGTCAAGGTTGAATCCGGATTCGGCTACGAGATCGTCCAGGGGTCTGGAAGCGCCAGAAGCAGCCAGCCGATAGTAACCTTCAATCGATGAGATCCAGAACGCATCGCCAATGGTGCCGCCAGCAATCAAAGTATTGAGTTTCTTGAAATAGTCTGCCCCGGGGAAACATTCCGTCTTAACGAAGATATCCGGGTAGAAATCTTCATTGTATTGCTGGACCCATTTGGAATGGTTGTCGCACTCAGTGCCCAAACGGTGGTGAAAGCGCAGCAATATAGATTCTTTGGCCGGCTCAGTTGTAGTGCCAGTGGCCGAAGGGTCCACGCAAGCAGCCAATAACAAGCTTCCAAGTGCGATGCCGCTGGCATTCAAGAAATGACGTCTACTTAACTTTTTTCCTTTCATGATTTTTCCTTGCAAACATAAATGGGCCTGGCAAGAGCCAGACACTGACCAAGGAGAATTCCGAGGCAGTTGCTAAGTTTAGCAAAGGACCATGATTGCTGGAAATTGCATTTCAGCATAAAGTTTACGAAGACAGCGAGGGGTCCAAACAAATAATTTGTCGCAATAGCTTTATGGGTAGAACCGATGTTTTTGCTTAACAAGAGCGAGAGATGCCTAGTTGGGTGGGAGCAACGGCGCAGATCTGGAGATCGCCAGAACGCGAGGTCTCCGGAATAACTCTGCGATCAGGGGAACTATCTTCCGCCGATTGAAGAGTGAGACAGGGCAACTCAAAGACGAGGCAGGCGAAGAAATCCAATACCTAAAATTCGGCACTTTGAAGCCAGTGAGGGGGTCTATAGATTGATGCAGAATGTCGGTGTGTTTTTCGGACCAAGACATCCTTCCTCCAGAATTCGCAAAGACGACGACTGGAATGATCTGGCGGACACCACACAGCTACTGCAGACCCTTAGAGAGGGAATAGAAGGGCGTTAAATGGGAAAGGTCGAATTTGCCCCCTTGCCAGAAAACTCCATCGGCGAAAGCAGACAGCTACTGGTTACAAACACAGTTGCCAAGCGGGACAGTTTCGAGTCAGCGAAAGTCCCAAAGATTAAAGGAACCCTGGTTCGGAAGGCAGCGCATTGGATTGCCCTCAGTGTGGTTCCTATTTCACTATCGAACGAGTCCCTGTTTAAGGCAAGATATGGGCCTGCAGCAGATCTGCTATAGTCTTGTCCACAAAGGGCCTGTGGCCGGCGTAGCTCTCAAACAACTTAGGTCGATCGGCGGCGCGGTTTGGACATAGGCATGATCACATGTAGAAACTCGATTTCACTTTGCCCTACGGGTGAAAATGTACACGGCCGTGAAGGTTCCGACAAGGCCATTTTGACTTCCCCGGTATAAGCATGGTTGAGAAAGTCAATGACATATTGCCCATTGAAAGATATTTCCAAACTTGGTCCCTCAATGGCTGCTTCAATGCTGTTTTCGCTTTCACCCCGTTCCTGACTTTGGGATGAAGCAGTGATCTGATTCTCACTTTCATTTACGTTAAATGAGACTATGCTGTTGTTTTCTCTAGTGAAGAGAAATGAAGCACGGGATACTCTAAGCAACGCGTCCACAGAGGAAACAGTCCGTGTTTTGCTATCTTCCTCATTTGGGATGATGCGGGTGTAATCCGGGAATGTTCCGTCAATCAGCTGGCAGATGAGCAGAACTCTGTTGAAGGAGCCCGGCTCATTGGGCAGACCGAAAATCTCGAAGAGGATCTGGTTGCTATTGGCCGTCACTGCCATTTGGATGGGTTTGCTGCGGTCAGACTCCGCGAGAATGCGGGCCAGTTCTGTCAAGGCTTTGGCAGGCACCAATACTTTGACACTTGTGTCAGACTCGAGGCCCAAGTCCGTTTTGCAGACGCTAAGCCGAAACCCGTCGGTTGCAGCCATTGTCAGCTTGCCGTCACCGAAGTAAGTTTCCACACCAGCCAGATTGGGCCGTTCTTCTCCGGAAGCAGCAGCAAAAACGGTCTGATCAATCATGCGGCGCAAGCCTGTAGTGCTAAGACTATGGCTCTCCACGTTTTCGGAAATTGCAGACGGAATCTCCGGGAAATCATTGGCTTCAATAGTATTGAAGGAAGCATGATAAGTGCCGCTCTGAACTACCACCTGCCGGCTCTTCACATTGTGGGTAATGTCAACCTTGCGCTGTGAAGGCAGAAAGGAGACAAAATCTGTAAAGAGGCGGACTGGAACTGTGATAGCTCCGGTGTCCGTGACTTCAGCCCGGATCCAAACATTGATGCTGATGTCGAGATTGGTACACACCAGCCGTACGCCTTCATCCGATGCCTCGATGAGGATATTTTCCAATACTGGCAACGAAGAGCGAGTGGAAGTGACGCGGCCCGCGATGGACAGGCCTTTGCTCAAGTTTTCCTGAAGACAGCTGATTTGCATAGGAGGAACTGTACCTTTCTTGAAGTCAGGTTATAGCTAGGCCCAGGGCAGTGTGGTGTCTTTCAAGAGAGGGACCCGCGCGACCGAGCATTATAGCCAAACAGACGAGACATTCGCTACATTGGGCATTCCTTGCAAGCTCACTGTTGCCCGTCGTCCCAACTGGCCAAGTCAACCTGAGTAACGGGAATCAATATCTATCATAAGGGACTCACGACTAATGGTCTGGTCAGTCTCAATGTCGGTCTGTGGGTCACTGGTCTGAGCAGACCGAATCGTGGGCTTATGAGCTGCCAAAGTGCGGGCCTGGCTCAAGTGTTGCTGTTCCAGCAAACGGGCCGAAGCATCCGCGGCAAATAAACCGGACTGCTCTCGCTGCCGATTGGAAAGGTTGCCTACAAGTGACTTTAGCCTGGTCACCAAACCCAAAACGTCGTGGGTGGGTTTGGTGGCGGAACCAATCAATAAACCGGTCAGAATTATGTCCCATGACACAGGCACTTGGTCAAAAAGACCAAATGCCTCTGGTTGCAGATATGTCAACATCCGCACATCAGTGTAACTGGCGATGGCAATACCAAGGGCATTGGCTATTAACAGGCTGGCTCCGCTTTTGAATTGCTGGTAGGCGGGTCTTTTCAAGTCCGCGGCAGTCCATCCGCCCACGCCTGTCAAACCCCATTCAATAAAATTCCAGGACATTTCCAATACACGTTCAATGCTTGTGGAAGCTGCCAACATAGGCAAGATTAGAGGCCATGCAGCTTGCTCGGTTGGAAACTGGAATTCTTGTGGGGAGGCAATCGCATTGGCGCGGGTTGCCCAAAAATAGGAGAGTCCCACGGCTATAGCCGTCCCCCACAGCAGCGAAGTCAATGGGAAACTAGCCCAAAGCTGTTTCCGCGGAGGGGCTACCTGTGCAGACATAGTGGTTTGGGTTCATTGTGTGGGTTCTATGAATTGTTGCCTGCGGCCAGAGCCGTGAGCAGTTGTACGCCATATCCTGAGGCGCCTTTAGGTTCGCCGGGTCCTTTGCCTTTGCCTCTCAAGGCCATATAAGCGATATCCAAGTGGGCCCAAGGATACCCCTCTGTAAAATGCTCTAGAAATTTGGCACTGGAGGAAACACCAGCCATGCGACTGGCCGAGTTCTTAACTTGGGCCATGTCGCTCTTTATAGTTTCCGCATACTCGTCGTACATTGGCATCGGCCAAGCCCGGTCACCAGAAATGTCTGCGGCATGCACTACTTGCTGTTCCCAGGCTGTGTCATTGCTGAATAGGCCCGCTGCCTGGTCACCCAAGGCTATGCCGATGGCTCCAGTCAGGGTAGCCAAATCAATAACCGCCTCGGGCCTATATCTTTCGACAAAACCTAGGCAGTCCGAGAGGACTAAACGCCCTTCCGCGTCTGTATTCAGTATTTCTGCAGTCTTACCTTTGATATTGGTCAAGACATCTCCAGGTCTGTAGGCATTACCACCCGGCATGTTTTCAACGCAAATGGCCAAGCCGTAGACCCGTTGTGGAATTTCCAGAGTCGAAATTGCCAACATGCTGCCTGCAACGGCGGCGGCTCCCGCCATGTCAGTTTTCATTTCATCCATACCAGTAGACGGTTTGATGCTGATTCCACCGGTATCAAATGTAATGCCCTTGCCGATATATACCAACGGGGCCTGACTTTCTGACCCTGGAGGTTCGTGCTTAAGAATTATCAACTGGGCTTCCTGGTGGCTGCCTTGGGAAACACCCAGAATCAGCCCCATACCCAAATCCTGCATTTCGGCTTCGCCCAAGACTTCGCAGGAGAGACTGGTGCGGGCAGCCATTTCTTGCGCTCTGCGGGCGAATTCTACAGGCACAAGAATATTGGGAGGTTCGTTGACGAGATCCCGCGCAAAGCAGACTCCGGCCGCTAGCTTCTCGCCAGCCGCAATTCCTGACTCGATGGCCCCCACTTGATTGTTATTGTGCTCTACCAGGGTCAGGGATTCCAAGATGTGCTTTTCTTCCTTGGCCGGATATTCCTGCGCCTGATAGGCTGCCAACTGACTTCCCAATGTGAAGGCCCTGGCCATTTCGGTAGGATCCTGGCCACCGATTCCGGCGCCATTCAGGATGGCACCTGCGGTGCTGACACCTTTCAAGCTCCTCAGTGTGGCCACTGTGACCCCGGCCACCTTGCGGGCTGCGAGAAAGTCGAAATCTGAGGTTTGACCCAGTCCTACAACCAGCACGCGGGCTGCGGGGATCTGGCCGTTGGTATAGAGCAGCAATGTGGAACCTTGTTTGCCGCTGAAGTCGCCTCCGGCAATGGCACTGGAGATTGCTCCGTCCAGGGCGCGATCCACCGCTCCTGTACCGCCGCTCGGCTGGGTAACGCCTTCAAATAAATTGACGACAATAGAATCACATACGAAGGCAGAAATGTTGCCCTGTTGAACCTGCAGTTCCATGCGATGACCCTTGAGGTGAAATGGCGGAGAATTCTAACTATGTTCGCAACGCTTGCAGGCGGCGGCCGGCCTCGGTCAGAGTCTCGTCCGTCTTGCAAAAGGTGAAGCGGGCCAGATTGGCTACCAGATATTGGTGTTCTGTGCTGTAAAAGGCACTTGGCGGAATCGCCACGACCCCAAATTCGGAAGTCAACCAACGACAGGCAGTTACGTCTCGAGGTTCCCCTGCATTGGTCTGAATAGGCAGGTGTCCCGTTTCAGCCAGAATGAAGTATGAGCCTTGTGGTTCATGTGGGTTCAAGCCGGCAGACTTAAGGGAATTTAGCAGATTATCCCTTTTGGCTTGATACATACTGCCCAGCCACGGCAGGTATTCTCCCTTTTGTGCCTCTTCAAAGGCTACTGCAACCGCCTCCTGACAAGGTGTAGAAATGGTGAAGGGAATCCACTGATGCGCCTTGAGAATGGCGTCTATAATTTCCGGGGGTGCGATGGCCCAACCGATCTTCCAGCCCGTTACCGAAAAGGTCTTGCCTGCACTACCTAAACTGATTGTATGTTCCCACATTCCCGGTAGAGTGGCGAGCCGTTCCTGCTGTACCCCGTCATATGTCATCCATTCGTACGCCTCATCGCTCAATACATACACCGGCTGATGCCGCCGGCTGTGTTCCTGTACGATGGTGGCGATGTCCTGCAACTCGGACTTATTGAAAACCTTGCCAACTGGGTTGTAAGGTGAATTGATTATGAAGAGACGGGTCTTTGGCGTGAAAGCGTCCCGTAGCCGGTCCATGTCTAGCTTCCAGCTGGAAGCTAGGGGCGCATCTTCTGTTTGGCTCTCAGGCTGTTCCATGGGCACATACACGGGAACGCCACCTGCCATAACGGTAGCGGTGGGATAGCAATCGTAGAAGGGCTCCAGCATGACGACTTCGTCCCCTGGATTAACCAAACCTTGAATCGTGGCGAAGATACCCTCGGTGGCACCTACAGTAGTTACGATTTCCGTCATTGGGTCCAAATCGCGCTTGTAAACAGGGCTGTACGTTTTGCTTAGGGCTTCTACCAGCCGTGGATGACCACCTGAACGGGTGTACTGGTTCAGGTCGGCAGCGATGGCATCTTGGGCAGCCTTCTTTATGAAGTCTGGGGCTGGGAAGTTGGGGAAGCCCTGTCCCAGATTGATGGCTCCGGTTTCAATGGCGAGAGCGGTAAATTCGGCAAAAACAGTTTCGCCGAATCCCTGAACCCGCTGGGCTGGTGTAAACGTCTGAATAGCAGGCACTGTGCCTATGACGGCCGGGGCTGTGGACATAAAGGAAAGCGCTGTGAAACGTGGGCGGAAGACTCCAAATTATAGCCTAAGGAGTTCATTTGAGATCTTTGGCTGGCAGGATCTTCAGGTTCATATTGACACAGGTCGCGCTGACCTTGTAATATTCTGCTCCCGTGGGGGGCTTTAGCTCAGATTGGGAGAGCGCCACAATGGCATTGTGGAGGTCATGGGTTCAAGTCCCATAAGCTCCATATGAGAGTAAGTCTTGGATAAGTCGACTTGGGGTGACCTTGGCTGTCTGAGCGCAAGGGGCTGTAGCTCAGTTTGGGAGAGCGCCACAATCGCACTGTGGAGGCCGGGGGTTCGAGTCCCCCCAGCTCCATTGCAGGTTTGTAAAGAAAATTCCCGTAAATGACCCCAAAGCTCGACAAAGTTGAGATTTTTGCTTTTTAAGGTGCGATTGCTCCCGCTGTTTGCCGTGTAATTCCATCCTCTGTGTGGTGAACCATGTGGTCGGTGTAAGAATAAGAGTTACTCTGTTGAGACCCTGTAGGCAGCGATAGTAAAGACACGCTTAGCACCTGGGCGGTACGAGGTGGGTCTGTCGTCGACCTGTGTCTAGCTGTTGCGAAACGCGGCGGGGAATTTTGGGTGAAACGAAAGGTAATTGACGGCAAGACACGGGACCTGGGATTGGGCGTATATCCTGATTCCGGGCCTTCCTTGACCCGACCTCGTGCGCTCGACCTCCGTGAGGCGGGTGGTAGACAGACGGAATCCCCTGTTGGAGTAACGGTGAAAGCGGATTCCTGCTGTTCGGGGGGCAGCTTGGAAAGTCTATCGGTCACACTTCCCGGCTGCATATTCAGCAAGTGGATGACCAGTCGGTGACAAGTGTTGGAATGTCACGCCCTTCTCCGGCCAGTAGACATGTAAAAAAATCGAATCAAGGAAGAGTGATGTATTGGATGTCATAAACCCGATCAGGAACGCTAAGGCAGAGACTGAACGGCGCGCTAGACAGCGATTGCGAACAGCGTTCCGTTGGGCCATGGCCTACGAATAAATTAAGTAATTTGTCTGTGGAAGCGATTGATGGGGGGCTGCCTCGATTGACGAAGTAAGAAAACTACATACGGGCTGTAGCCCTATCAGGAGGTTCCCGAAGCAATGCAGATGATTGTGGATTCGTGAGGCAGTCCAGCCGCGAAATTGTGTCTGCACTTCAGTAATATCTGTCCGTGTCGATCGAGTGCTGACCTTCCAAGTGCTGCTGGATCGCGCCAGGAAACAAGAGAACGTCCGCACATACAGTGAATTCGCTTCGGGCAAACTAGGGGAGGCGTTGACCAGTCAGAAGAGCATGTTCTCCGGTAGAGGGCCCCTCTTCGGTAGCATCTCCTTGGAAGTGCAGTTGTCGACAGCGCCAGAGCCCTCTTTATTCCCTTTGAGACTCTGTTGGCGCCACTTCGATAGTTGACATTACGCCGTTCCTTCTTTACCGTGAAGAGTGTTACATTTCTCAGAAACCAGTCTGATAACACTTCGATGTCATTCAAGCTCTCCAAAATCCTAAAAGATAAACCGGGTAATTCTGAAGTCGCTTCGACCATTCGCGAATACGAAAATCGTTACAAAATGGTCAAGCGTGGCGGATCAGAGCGTAGACGAAGCGATTATAAAGAGTTCAATGATCTCTACTATGACTTGGCTTCCGATTTCTATGAGTTCGGATGGGGCAAGTCCTTTCACTTTGCCCCGCGCGTTCCTGGCGAGAGTTTCCAGTCATCGCTTACACGCCACGAGCACTACTTGGCACTCGCACTCGGGCTCGAGCCCGGGATGGTCGTAGCCGACCTAGGTTGCGGCGTTGGAGGGCCGTTATTGGAGATTGTTCGTTTGTCTGGCGCCATGATTGTCGGTGTAAACAGCAATGCCTATCAACTCGAACGGGCTCGCATATTAACGGAAGAAGCGGAGCTGACGCATCTGGCCGAGTTCATGCAATGTGACTTCCTACACGTAGATGCTCCAGACGACTCCTTCGATGCTGTTTATGCCATCGAGGCAACTTGCCACGCGCCGGACAAACTGAGTATCTACGGGGAGATTTTCCGTCTGCTAAAGCCGGGCGCGTGCTTCGGTGCTTACGAATACTGCTTAACTGACCGCTTCGACGCCAAGAATCCCCTCCACCTCAAGATCAAGGCCGACATTGAGCTGGGAGGGGGCTTACTTGAAATCGACGACCAGCAAACAATTCTCAACGCGCTTCGAACAGTGGGGCTTGAGGTGTTGGAAACCCGGGATCTTTCAGTTCAAAAAGGTCCGTCGATTCCTTGGTATCAACCGCTGATTGGTTCAGGTTTTTCTCTGGCCAGCATGCGCAGTTCAAATATCGGACGTTGGGTTACACACAACTCACTGCGAGTACTCGAGGCACTCCGGATTGCGCCGCAGGGAACGCTTCAAGTTTCAAGGAATTTAAACCTCTGCGCGGTAGCAATGGCCAAGGCCGGCCAACTTGGCATCTTTACGCCGATGTACTTTATCCTCGCCCGCAAACCGGCATAGCACATTGCGATCTTCGCCTAGTGACGGTCCCATAGGTTCCTTGCAGCCTAAGTGGCTTAGGCTGACCTCCTCTTCATCGAAGAATCTCCGAGAGGAAAGTTAACAATTCAGTCTCTTTGGTCCCACCAAACTGTACAAATTCAAGAGCTTCTAAACTCAGGTTCCCTTTGAGGCAAGAGTTACCGGGTCCAGCAATTCAAAACAAAGCTTTATCGGTACGATGGATAGAGAGGAGCTCGTCAGAAAGTGGCTGCGGGAAGAGCGGCAGCCCTTTACAGGATGGGACTTCTCTTATCTTGATGGCCGGCTGATCGAGGGCCGAGAACATTGGTCGTACTTCGATCGCGCCTCTGCGCCTATGCAGTGCTCGGTGTCGATGCTCGATATGGACACGGGAGGAGGAGAGAAACTGCTGAGTTTACAGGAACATTGGTCTGAGAGGGTCGTCGCCACCGAGGACTACCTCCCAAACGTCAACCTGGCAACCGAAAGGCTTTCAAGCCTGGGCGTGCAGGTCGTCAATGTTTCGGTTTCCGATATCGAGCCAATGCCTTTCGCCGATGGCGAGTTCAACTTGATCCTCAATCGGCATGCGCCGTTCAATTCCAGCGAGGTTGCCCGCGTTCTCTCGGTGGGCGGCACATTCCTGACACAGCAAGTGCACAGAATGTGGGCCTGGGATTTGGTGGCCTCCTTTGACGCAGCGCCCCAATTTCCGGATGCCAGGCTTGGAAAAAATGTGCCAAGACTAGAAGTGGCAGGTTTGACAATACAGACTGTCGAAGAATGGGAGGGCCACTTGGTCTTCACTGACGTGGGAGCAATTGTTTACTACTTGAAGGCCATTCCTTGGATGGTACCCGGGTTCACAGTGGAGACTCACCTTCGGAATTTTCTTGCCCTTCAAGAGATGCTTGAAGCAGGAGGGGAACTTGTGTTCCACGCTGCGAAGTACCTCATCGAGGCGCGTAAACCATTGGGTAGTGCCGGCCACTCGTCCTTTTTTGTAGATCGACTCTAGTCTCCGTGCTGCCTAACCTTGGGGAGAGATCCGACGTCTTGAGTTTTTGTTCACTTGCTCCCGAATTAAAATTGAAAGAGCCAACGATGAATTTGGGGTAACGTCAATAGCAGCAACTGGAGTTGAAATCACTAGGTCAAAAACTCCTTCCGCCAGGACGAGGGGTTCCTAAGGTTTGTTGACCACAGCGCAAGTGGAGTAGCCACAGGATGTCCAAGAAAGAACGGCGTAGAATTCAGTGTGAGTACCCGTTTGTGCCAACACCCCCCAGCCCAGACCCCAAGGCAGGATTCTTTCGAAGCAAGATTAAATTAGTAAAGGTCAGTCAATCCCAGGTAAAACCAACGCCTAGCTCTTCTGTCCTTGCTTGCCACAAAGACTCATAAATTGCCGGAGCCTCGCCGTAAGGTACCTTGCGAGTCAGGAGTCCAGAAAGATCCAGTTCGCCGGCCAGCAACAGGTCGAAGAAGAATTCGGTATGCCGCTCCCTCGTCCAAGGGTTTCCCGGCGTCTCAACAGGGGGATGCGAACCTCCATGAGTGCCGATTATGGTGTAGCTGGGGGAATTGCAAAGGTCATGAAAGTCGAATGTAGTTTGTCCACGCGGGCTGCTCAACAAAATGAAGCGTCCCTGTCGACGGACCGTCCGTATGGAATTGGGAATGGTCTGCGGCAGACCTGTAACCTCGAAGGCACAATCCACCATGCGGCCCCGGGTCAAATCGGCAATGGCTTGGTGCACAACGTCCGTTCCATCGGAAGCGTCCAGCGTGTGGATGCCTGCATCTAGAGGGAGCAACTCCAGCCGTTTGGGGGCAAGATCTATGCCCAGAACGGGAAAGGCCCCACAGAGTCGGCAGAATCGCACGGCCAATTGGCCCAGGATACCCAGTCCAAACACGGCCACGCTATCGCCCCAACCCACTTGAGCTCTTCGCACGCCATTCATGACAGTCTGGGCCAACGTGTAAAAGACAGCTTCTTCTTGAGGGACCGAGTCTGGGATTCGCCACAGCGTATCCGCCGCCAACACATTCAGCTGCTGGTGTCGGCCCCGAGTGGCAACTTGGGCCCCCACCCAACCCGGGTCTACCCCGGCGCCTACTTCCTGTACCACTCCGATATTGGCGTAGCCGGGGGTGAATGGGTACCGCGCCATGCGGGCCCATGCAGACTGAGAGGGAAACTCCCCGCCATATAGAGTGAGCTCGGTACCTGTACTGATAAGAGTAAGCTGGCTCTGGACCAATACATGGCCAGGCAGGGGCCAATCGATCGTGCAATCCTGAACAGAACACTGCTGGGGTCCGTCAAAATACACAGCCTGCGTAGAGAGAGTCATAAATGTCAACCTTTAATTCCGCTAAGCACAATGCCTTGCACGAAGTACTTCTGGGCCACCACAAACAGGATGATTCCCGGTATGGAAACTGTAAGTGAGGCTGCCATCAAGAGATGCTCACGGGGTGCACCTCCGGCTTCGGCTACTAGCTGAAAGAAACGCAGGCCGAGAGGCAGCGTGTACTTTTCCATCGTATTGAGATAAATCAGGGGGCCAAGGAAGGAATCCCAATGGGACAGGAAAGAAAATATGGCAACCGTGGCCAGGGCGGGCCGAGAAAGGGGCAATATGATGCTCCAGAGAATTTGCCAGGATAGAGCACCATCCAGACGTGCAGACTGATCCAGATCCTGCGGAATGGTCAGAAAGAACTGTCGCATCAAGAAAATAAAGAACGGGCCAGCTCCCAGGAAGAAGGGCACGATAAGTGGCTTGTAGGAATCCAGCCAGCCTAGCTCACGAAAAATTAGGAATTGAGGGATTAGCAATACTTCAAAAGGCAAGATCATGGTGCTAAGCACCACCATAAACAGGAAGTCCCTCCCTGGGAATCGGAACCGGGCAAAGCCGTACGCCACTAATGTCGTGGACAGCACTTGGCCACAGACAGCCATTCCCGTTACAAAGACACTGTTCCTGGCGAAACGAGCCATCGGCACTTGGCGCCAGACTTCGAGCCAGTTCTGCCACTGCATTTGCTCCGGCCAAAGCAGGGGAGGAAAGACATAGATTTCCGTGGGATGTTTGAAGGAGCTGCCCACGGTCCAAAGAAAAGGTCCCATGAACAGGGCTGCCAATAGGACTACCAATATATAGAGCAGGGGGGAACGTCTTTGAAGGGCCATCAGCCAATTGCGCAGAGCATGCTATCGGATGTAAAGGGGATTCAGGCTATTGAGACTGTATCCAGAAGAAAAGATTCATCCAGTTTCACCGGCGTAGAAGACCCAGTGGCGTGAAGCTCGGACCTGAAAATAGGTGAAGGCAATGAGAATGATGAAGAATATCCAAGCAAGGGCGGAAGCGTAACCCATATTGAAATACTTGAACGCCTGGGTATACATATGAAGGATGTAGAACCAAGTGGCATAGGCGGGCCCTCCTGCTGTGGATACATAGGCAACCGTAAACACCCGCAAAGCACCTATGACCCCCAAGATTAAATTGAAGAACATGGTCGGTGAAATCATGGGCAGGGTCACATGGCGGAACCTGTACCAGACGCCGCCCCCATCAATCTCCACCGCTTCATAGAGTTCCTGGGGCACGCCTTGGAGTCCGGCTAGAAAAATCACCATTTGGCCGCCCCCCACTGTGGTCCACAGGGCCATGATAATCAGGGAAGGTAAAGCCCATTCGATACTACTGAGCCAGCCTGGTCCATCAATTCCCACCTTGGCCAAGAGAAAATTCAAGATCCCAAAATCTGGCTGAAAAATCCATTGCCATAGCAATGCCAATGCCACCAAGGGGGTCAGTGAAGGCAGGAAGAACAGAGCCCGAAAAAGGGTAGTTCCTTTCAACTGCTGGTTTAGGAGCAGTGCGCAAGCCAAAGAACCAACTATGCCAATAGGCACTCCGACTATGGCGTAAGTAAAGGTTCGGCGTAGCGAGCCCCAAAAGAGATCATCACCGGATAAAGCCTCGGTGTAGTTGGCAAAACCGGCAAAGCTTGGCTGCGAAACGACGGTGTAATCCGTAAAACTGAGATAGAAGGAAGCTAGAAAGGGGAAAGCCGTGAAGGCCAAGAACCCCACCAGCCAAGGCAAGATATATAAGTAACCTGCGATGGCTTCCTGGCGCTTAAGCGACCCCTTTGGTCTAAGGCGCCCAGACCCCGCTGCGGGGCGTACCCCTGCTAGAGATGACATTGTGGCATCTCGAGCTGGTGATTCTTCCTGGGTGGGGCTTGAATACTGACCAAACCCCACCGGAACCAAAACACCTTAAGCAGCTGGTTTATCCAAGACTTCCTGGAGCTTGGCAGATACAGCCGGCACAACATTGGCTGGCTCATCATTGCCCAACCATGCTGGATCCATACCGTTTGTGTACGTATCCCGGATTTCCAGTCCTCTGAAATTCCCCGGTCCCCGGAACGGCATAACGTTGTACATAATATTCTTAAAGACATTGTGAATTGGGAACTGGGTCAGACGTTCGTCTTCCCAAACGTCGGCCCGAGATCCCGGGACCGAACCCGCCTCCGCAATACGGATACCCGTTTCCTTATTCGCCAGCCATTTCACCCATTCAAAGGCCTCTTCCGGATGTTCTGAACCTGAGTAGATGCAGGCAGGATCAAATTCGTACATAGAGCCATTGACGCCTGCCGGCCCCTTGGGCATGGGCACCGCTCCCAATTCAAATCTGTCACCTATCAGGTTCTTCCAGCTTTGGCCCCAATAGCCACTTTGTGCCATGCCAATCCGCCCAGAGACAAACATGTCAGAAGTTTGTTGTTCGGGTGAAGGGGCTACCTTGTGCGTATGCATTAGGTCATAAATAAATTGGATGGCCGAGAGAGTCTCCTCGGAATCTAGTAGGGAATTCATACTATCTTCGGTATAGAATTCGCCCCCGGAAGCTCGAGCCCATACTAGAACGCTCCATGGATCACGCCCAGGTTGCATGCCGAACTGATCGATTTGACCGTCACCATCAGTGTCTTGGGTCAATACGGTGGCGTATTCCAGCAAATCCTCGAAAGTCCAGTCTCCGTCTGCGGGCGGCTCCTCCAAGCCATTGTCAGCCAGCAATTGCTTGTTATAGTAGCAACCTACGCGGCCTGGATGGCAGATCCAAGGCAAACTATAGAGAGATCCTTCATGGCTGGCCGCAATAAGGGATTCAGGGAAGAAGACCCCCAGATCATATTCATCCGCCGCTGCCATATCATCCAGGGCCAGCAATATTCCCTGATTGGCGTAGCGGTGATAAAGGCCAGATAGAAGGACCGTCCAGAATGTATCTCCTACAGTCTGGCCCGCCAACAAGACTTCCAATTTCTGATGGTACTCCGGCCCTGGAAACAGCTCTTCTTTGATTATTATTTCTGGGTTTTCTTCTTCAAAGGCTCGTGCGCGTTCAGTAAAATGATCTCCTTGTACCCCTGTACGGCCATGGAAACGAATCTCTATAGGTTCCATGTCGGCAGCGGCATCGCCAGCCGGACTTGCCCCAGGGGCTGAGGGGACACAGGCGGCCAAGGCCGCTGTACCTAGACCCACTCCTCCCAATTGCATGAATCGTCGTCGAGATACTCTAACGTCAAACACAGCTGCTACCCCCTAATTTCAATAACGAATGACTCTTCCAAAGACTCAAAATACCAACTATTTAAGAAACGTTCTAGCTACACAAGAATTCCTTACAAAATCACCGAGTCGTCCCTAATCCCGTCCTGTTTCCCGGTTACGCTACGCCGCCTATTAGCACTGCAGATTCCTTTCCAAGACAAAGTGTACTCTTCCAGTTGGCAGAAGTGGTTTCCCCGCCAACTCCGAATTCTTAGGTTGCGCACTTGAAGAAGGGAGTCTATGAAACTGACTTGTACAAGCGTTCCATTGCTGCGTTTTAGCGTATGTAAAAGCATTCATATTGTCAAACCCGTTTTGCAGATTGCATTCACGGTCCTTCTCATCGTTTTTGACCTTGTGCAAGAAATGCCGGTGGGTGTACCCGTGGCTGCCGGCCCAACCTTGGCCGCGGTAACGTTGGCCGTCGTCGCCAGATTTGCGTTGCCTGCTTCTAGGGCCTGGCAGCCCTGTTCGCCGCTCATCGGAATTGGAGCAGGCTGCGTTGTTACTGCTCTGTTCACAGGTTACGATGCGCAGCGAGTAGCTGAGGCCCCTTGGTTGGGGTTTCCACTGGGTGGATTCGCAGGATTCCAACTTGTTCCTGGCGCGAACTTTTGGGCGTTACTTCCGATGTTCGTTGTTGTGATGCTTGCGGGCGGAATCAAGAAACTCGGGGACAACGTCGCCATCCAACAGGCCTCTTGCCGTGAGCCCCGTGTAACCGATTTTCGGACGGTGCAGATTTCGCTCGGCATTCTAATGTCCGGCATTTGCAGGTACCCCGCCTACGACAGTCTATTCCTCTACTAGCGTGTCGCTCACCAACTCAATGGGAGTTGCCTCGCGCAGTGTCGGTTAAGTGATTGGCACCTCCCTAATCTTACTGGCGCTATTTCCCAAACTAACAGCAGTCCTGTTGACCATTCCTCGCCCGGTCATGGGCTCCTTTTTGCTAGTACCCAACGGTCTACTCTTCATGTAAGGCTGACGAACCGTAGTTCTGTCCGGCCTCGACTATCAGAAAATCATGGTAGTAGGAATCTCATTCTCGCTGGGCGCAGGCCTTGAGCCTCAAACAGTCTTCGCAGATTTGCTGGAAGGATTCTGGGGCGGATTGCTTGACAACGGCATCCTAATGGGCGCATTGTCCACTATTCTGCTGACCTTGTTCTTGCACCTGACTCAACACTGGCAGGGAAGCCGGCTCCAAGTAAAACTGGATGTCTAAGTTCTGCCTGAAATCGACCAGTACGCCCGCGACACTGGGGCCAGGCTGGGTTGGACCGAGCCTTCAATGAGCCGGCTGCGGTCTGCCGCGGGTGAGATGCTAATCAACCTGATTCAGGCAGTTGAAGACCAGCTACCCAATAAAGTGCCGCCTCTGATAATCGAAATGCGTCCAAACGCGGGACTAGTGGAAATGGAATTTATGGCCGTCTCAAATGAAAAATTTGGAAGATCGGTAGGCGTATTTGAGCGAAGAGACCAAAGGCTTGGTAGAAAGTGAAATTTCGCTGTGCCTATTGCGGCATTACACTTCTTCAGTGCAACATCAGAAGTACCACGGCTTGGATATTATCACTGTGCAAGTCAAGAACTCACGGCCTCTCAGCACAACTTCAGCCCAACCCCAGAAGGACACGCCCATGGGTGTCAACTTCTAGCGCCTAGGAGATCGGACGGCTTCCCTGCAACTAAAGTAGCGTTGACGATTTTAATGTGTGCGCTCTGCGTAAAGTGCGTTTAATAATGGGTTCCAAACCGATTCCTTCTTATCGTCCTCCGCCTCTAAAAATCGGAATAGGGGCAGTCTTAGGCTATGCCATCACGATTGCATATCTGCCTCAACCAACGCTCGGCGCAGGATCTTGCCTACCAGAGTCTTGGGCAATTCCTCCAAGAATGCGACTTCCTTGGGTACCTTGTAGGCCGTTAGCTCCTGTCGACAATGCTCTAATACCTGTTCCTCTGTAAGAGTCTTTCCTGGTTTCGCGACTACATATGCCTTGACGATCTCCCCGCTGTGGGCATCCGGCAAACCAGCTACTGCTGCTTCCAGAACCGATTCATGTTTGTATAGGACTTCCTCCACTTCTCGCGGCACCACATTAAAACCGCTGACTATAATGAGGTCCTTCTTGCGGTCGACTAATGTGAGATATCCATCTTCATCAGCGACAACTATATCCCCAGTATGTAGCCAGCCATCGCTGTCCAGAGTTGCAGCAGTCTCTTCGGGATTCCGCCAATATTCCCGCATCAGATGCGGGCCCCTCAAAAGCAATTCGCCACGGACGCCAGTTTCTACATCTTCCCCTGCTTCAGTACCGTCTTCACCAAGCGAGACGATGCGTATTTCAGTTGAGGGCATTGGAGTGCCAATGGTTCCATTCTTTACCACACCACCCAATGGGTTAGCTACCGCTGCGGCAGTGCATTCTGTCATCCCGTAACCTTCCACCAAGAGGCCGCCGGTAAGATGTGCGAATCGCTCTTGAACCTCCAAAGGAAGGGGGGCTCCACCGGAAATGCAGTAGCGTATAGACTGAACATCATACTTCTCCACATCCTCGTGGTTGACGATGGCGTTGTACATAGCCGGCACCCCGGGGAAAATGGTGGGTTTCTCCTTGTCCATGAGTTTAAGGTTTTGCTCAGTGTCCCGCGGATTGGGTGTTATTACCAGTCTCCCTCCCAGACGAACATTGAGCAACACTCCGACCACCAGTCCGAAAACGTGAAAATAGGGGAGTGCTCCCAGGATCACTTCCTTTCCTGGCGTAACTTCCGCCATCCACTCTTTGCACATGGAAACATTGGTCAAGATGTTATTGTGGGAAAGCACCGCAGCCTTGGGTAGACCTGTGGTGCCGCTGGTGTATTGCAGAACTGCCATGTCATCCGGCTTGGCATCATTCTCAATCGGAGCCGCCGTTTCCTGGCGGACCAACATGTCGAAACTGTAAACCCCGTTGCCGTAGGTAACGTCCGCGATGTGCCCAAGTTGCCTCATGGGCTTGGCAGCTAATTTGCCGAATAGGCCGCCAATGGTGTCATTTATATCTGAGATAATGATGTGTTCAATCTCTGTCTCAGACTGGAAGCCTTGCACTTTTTCCAAGCCGCCGCTCATGCAAACTACGGCTTTGGTGTTGCTGTCCGCGAACTGATGACTAAGTTCGCTGGCGGTGAAAATGGGGTTGGCATTTACCACTACACACCCGGCCTTGCTGATTCCAAAGAATGCAATTACATAGGCGGGGGTGTTGGGCAACATGATACCCACCCTGTCTCCAGGTTTGACACCCAAGTTTCGCAGTGCGCGGGCGAAGCGGTTGGTGGCCAGATCTAATTCCCTGTAGGTCATTTGCGATTGGATGGTTATCCCCAGCGGCAGGTACTTCAGAACCAAATGTAAGGCCGTGTTGCCGGGAAATCGGTTGGCTGTACCTTCCAGTTCCTGTCCCAATAATAGGTTGGGGACCTCGACCTGGGTAGGAATACCTTCAACATAAGATTCATGCCAAACAGGGTGCATAGACATGGCCAGCTCCTCTTATTTCAATGTTAGTGTCTCAAGAAGTCTATGTAGTTATTTATCAGTGTATAGATATTATAGTAATTTTGTGATTAGGTCGGCTCGGCCTTCAGGTCGTTTTGCCTCCGGCAATTGTCAGATGTCCAAGCGGCATTAGAATACATTATTTATGATCTATTCCGGCGGCCCATTCAATGGCCTTGTTTCCGCCGCTAGTCAGGGGGCCCAAAGCTATGAGATTGTCCAAACTCTTTTTTCAGTCCCTGCGTGAAACCCCAGCTGAAGCTGAAGTAGCTAGCCACCAACTGCTGCTACGGGCTGGCCTGATCCGTCAGGTCACCTCGGGAATCTTTGAGTTCCTGCCATTGGGCATGCGGGTACGTCAAAAGGTTGAATTGATTCTGCGGGAGGAAATGAACGCTATTGAAGGGCAGGAAATGATCATGCCGGTCGTTCAACCTGCTGAAATATGGCAGCGGTCAGGTCGCTGGTATCAGATTGGAGATGATCTGATGCGAATGCAGGACCGTTCAGGCCGAGATATGTGTCTGGCAATGACCCACGAAGAGGTCATCACAGATTTGGTCTCTCGTTCAATAAACAGCTATAAGCAGTTGCCAGTGGTGATGTATCAGATCCAAACCAAGTTTCGGGATGAACCACGGGCTCGAGGTGGTCTGCTGCGGGTACGGGAATTCACCATGAAGGATGCCTATTCCTTCCATACGGATTTCGATGACCTGGACCAATACTATCCTCGCATGTACGAAGCTTATTTTCGAGTGTTCCGGCGGGCTGGGCTGGACGTAGTAGCTATTGAATCTGACAGTGGCATGATGGGTGGCACCATGGCCCACGAGTTCATGGCTGTTTCAAATGTTGGTGAGGATACTCTCATACTCTGCAGAGACTGTGATTACAGGGCCAATCGCCAGGTCGCCAACTTCCGCAAGAATGTGGTGGCTCACCAGAATGAGATGTTGCCCAAGGAGACTGTTCATACCCCTGACTGCACCACGATAGAGGAATTGGCGCGTTTTCTTGACATCTCTCAGGATCAAACGGCAAAAGCCATCTTTATGGTCGCTACGCTTGTGCGAACGGATTCTGCGGAGGATATCTTTGTCTTTTGCGTGGTCCGAGGAGACATGAGCCTGAACGAGACTAAATTGGCGAACGCCCTCAATGCCTCAAGCCTACGGCCGGCGACTGAGGCTGAGATCCGAGCAATGGGTGCAGAGCCCGGCTTTGGTTCCCCAGTGGGGGTGGATTTTGCCCATTCGCTGCTGGTTGTAGACGACTTGGTAGCGAAGTCCACGAATTTGGTGGCTGGAGCCAACCGCTCGGACTACCACTACATGAATCTAAATTATGGTCGTGACTATGAAGGCGGAACTGTGGCCGACATTGTTAGCGCCGAAGATGGTCATTGCTGCGTAATCTGCGGTGGGACGTTGTACAGTCTGCGCGGCGTGGAAGTTGGCAACACTTTCAAACTCGGCACGAAATACAGTGAAACCTTGAATGCCTATTACTCTGACAGCGAAGGCACCTCGCACCCGATTGTAATGGCGTCATATGGCATTGGTGTGGGACGCCTGATTGCCTGCATAGTGGAGCAATATCACGACGAACACGGCATCACTTGGCCTCTCAGCGTTGCGCCCTACGCCTTGCATCTAATTAGTCTGGCAACCGCTAAGCAGGTGGAAGTACGGGCCAAAGCGGAGGGCCTCTATGAAGAATTGGTTAATTCAGGACTGGATGTTCTCTATGACGACCGTGACGACCGCGCTGGAGTAAAATTCAACGATGCCGACCTGATTGGAGTCCCCCTACAGATAACCGTCGGGAGCCGTGGATTGGCCCAAGGTCAGGTCGAATTAAAGGTTCGCCGCACGGGTGAAAGGCACATGCTGGATGCAGAAGGTGTGCAGGCATCACTGGTTCCCTTCTTGCACATCGAAGAGAAATTGGTTACCGACTTGCTAGCCCGGGACATTCCCCTAGCCTAGGCTTGTCGCAAGGAGTTTTCTGAGGGCGCCGGATTTGGCAGTCTCCAGAAGTCGGCCAGAGATTCAGCCCGCTACCACCTAGTGGGACCCTGGTAATTCCCGGAACGAGATTCCAGTCTCTTAGTCTTGGGCGGAGGCAAGTTCACCCAACAAAGGCGCACAGTTCCGCCTTGCCAGAATTCGTCGGGGGGAAATCAATCACTACTCTTGATATTCAGTATCCCTGCACCCTAGGCAGTGGCCTACAAGGAAGCCGTGGATTTTATTGAAAATACATCACGGCTTTATTTTGTAGGTGTCTACGGGAAGCCTTGCATCTTTGTCCCGCCTCAGCCCCTAATTGAGGGTACCAATCTACGCTAGCAGCGCGCACCACCGCAGATCTGTATTGTCTTTCTCGTCCTGAACTTGCAGTTGGATCCTCGTCAAGG
Organism: Caldilineaceae bacterium; assembly: GCA_965221225.1. Lineage (GTDB taxonomy): Bacteria > Chloroflexota > Anaerolineae > Caldilineales > Caldilineaceae > Bin34. Next base: position 555,525 of record CBDCRV010000008.1, on the reverse strand, counting down.
AAAACAGAGGTAACTGAACCAATGGGCCTTGCACCCTTTTAAGTGGAAAGTCCTCCGACTTCAAGGAACCATTTCTTAAGTTTCTAAATTGACTGATGCTTGTGTGCAGCGTGACTATGCCGCAATGTTTCTAGAGTTAAGTGAACTTGAATGTTTGTATGAGGCAAATGCTTCCTAACAATTGTCCACAACCCTTGTCGGGTCAGTCTTTCTCCCCTGTGATTTTGGAACAAAGGCTGATTGGCAGTTGTGGACTTGGCTTTTAATTCCTCCATCAAAGATGACAAGACTGGCCAAGCGGGATGGGCTAGGGCCATTACTTCCCCACCAGCATTTCCTAGCTGCAACGATCTTCCGTCCTGGGTCACGTCGCTTAGGTTTAGACTGAGTAGCGCGCTGGCCCGCAATTCCGTGTAATACAAAAGATAGAGCAAGGCCGTGTCACGTGCTGGGTAACGGCCTGAAGCTCTAGAAGGAGCCCCCAGCAAATCTGTAATGTCAGCTCTGGACAAGATTTCCGGGGCCTGCCTTTCAACTGTTTGTTTACCCAAAGCCACGGTGATTTCCGCTTTTGCCTCGGACTGACTTTCAAGAAACCTGTATAGGGCGCGCACCGCAGCTAGTTTTCGGGCTAAGGTAGTCGCGGCATAGCCGCGTTCCTGCAAGAAGAAACGGTATTCCTGAAAATGACTAGCAGTAGCATCCCCAAGCCGAGTGATCGGCGGCGCGACTGCTGTCTGGAACTCGGAGAGAAAACTGACGAACTGCTCGAGATCGTTCCCATAGGCTGCTGCTGTGTTTCTGTTGGGAACCGACTGCAGAAACTTATCAATCCACTCTTTCACTGTTGATTATCTCCGTGCAGTGCCCACAATTCTCTCTGAGAACAAATGTGGACTACTGCTGAGGTTCGCCTCAGTGAACACTTCATAAAGCGACAGAGTCACGGCCGGCGGAGATTAAGTCCTCCGTATTATAGCCAACCGACCACGGTGCGTTCACCGTTGCAATGTCCGCTTGAAAAAAATAGATGCGCGTTCGATTCCTATGCCCTCTTACTCATTCGACTCGCAATTCTATTCTTGTTTTCTGCTCCTCATCGACAATTTCAATGATGCGGCCTTCATTGACAGTACCGAGGGCGTCAAGCAGACTGTCAGGATTCATGTGTTTCAGTCCAGGTGCATAGTGCGTTGCAATTCGCAGGCCCACTTCCAGCAACCGCAATGGTACGGAGGCTGTGGCTTTGGATCTGCCACTTTCCAGATCAATAACCTGCAAACGCACTAATTTACCCTTGAGGGCTTCATCAACGCCGGATGTGGGGCGGGGGCTGTCTGATGCCCCATCCGTGGAGTCCAGGACTTTCAACAACTGAAAGCCCTCTTCCGCCGTGATCTTGCCTTCATCGATCATACGGAGGACTTGCAGTCGTTCCTGAGAACTCTGGCTCGGGGCCATCATTTCGTATCGTGGACTGAGGTCGATTCAAGCGAACCCTCTGTCTTTAAAGCAATCATTAATACTGCCCCAGCAGTCCGCGTCTCCGGGCTTCCCGTTCGCAAACGAAGAACAGCAAGAGCCCAGCTACCAGCCAAATGGCGGAGTGCAAAACTAGCAAAGGTAGAAGGCCGAACTGCCATGCTTCCTGCAACGTGGCTTCCTCTATGGTGACGAGGCGCAAAGCTTCAATACCTAGAGTAGTCGGAAGCGCCCTTGAGAGGCGGGCTAACCAGTCTGGAAAAAGGGTTACTGGTACGATGGCCCCATTTACAAACAGCAAGGCGTTCTGCAAGAGGTTGGTAAAGGAAAGCACATTTTTAAATAGCAGAGTGGCCCCGCCGGCCAGAAAGCCTAATCCGTACAAACCCAGGAGCGTCAGAATGAGAACCGGCACTACTTGCCAATTAAGTGACAAGTCCAGCCTAAACAACAAAGTAATGGTCCCACCACCAACCAGAATGATGAGGGTGTTCCAAAAGAAAGTGGAAAGAGTACGCCCCAAAAGCAATCCGGCGAAGGAGGAGTTGCCCATGCACATTTGCTCCAGTGTTCCTTGCTGCTGTTCCTCGCGCAGGGCGAAAGTCATATTTCCAATGGCAAAAGAAGCAAAGGTCCAGAGGCAAAAGCCCAAGAGCGTAAAGGCGACTGTATCTATGTCGAATTCTCCCTGTCCGACAAAGAAGTTGATGCCCAGAAAAACGATGAAGAGGCTCAGCACATCGCCGATCAGGGCGAACTTGTAGGACCACATGATCTGCATTCCTTTCCAAGTTTCACCTGCGGCAGAGCTGAAAGGACGCAAGACCGCCGGAATGCGAGCCAATCCCAGATTCTGAGCCGAAGTGCAAGTAACAGATACGTCAAACATGCTGTTTGGGACTATCAGTGATTTTCACGAAGATATCTTCCAGTGTAGGGACGGTCTGTTCAAGAGAAAGGATGTCGCATGGCCACTGGCTTAACTCTGCGGCAACATCCTCAACTCTTCTGCTTCCGTTGGAGGGGATTGTTAGAGAGACCGCATCAGCATCACTTTCCAGGGAAGCATCTGGCCATTTCTGCCTGACTCGAACCTGCATCTCTTCGGGGTCTGCGGAAACCCTGGCCTTAACTGATTCCTTCCTGTGCAGTTTCCGTAGCTCTACTACTGTGTGGTCGGCGACTTTGCGCCCATGCTGCATGATGGCGATTCGTTGACATAGCTCTTCGGCAAGGTCGAGTTGATGAGTAGTCAGAATAAGCGTCTTACCGTACTGGCTAGAAAGAACATGAATCCAATTCTTGACTGTGGCGGCGGCATTTACGTCCAGGCCCAAGGTAGGTTCGTCAAGCAAGACAATGGGCGGGTCATGGATGAGCGCACAGGCGATGGCGGTTTTCTGCTGCATGCCCCGGGAAAACTCCCTGACAGGGTCGCGACGCCGTTCCCACAGGTCCAGTTCTTTGAGCAGTGTTTCGCCCCACCGTTTACAGCTACTGACTTGCACACCTTTGAGGCGGGCGGAATAGGCCAGATTCTGCAGCGGCGACAGCCGCCAATAGATGTTGCGAGTTCCTTCCAACACAGCCCCAATGTAAGTCATGGCCTTCCGGCGGTGTGTGCGAACATCGATGTTTCGGATGCGTATTTCCCCATGGTTTGGGAGCATCAGGCCACAAATCATTTTGATCGTCGTTGTCTTGCCGGCGCCGTTGGGACCCAAGAAGCCTAGAACTTCTCCCTCGGCTACTTGCATATCCAGATCCGCTACGGCGTGAACCCGGCCTGACTTAGTCTTGAAAGACTTGGAAACTCGAGAAATGGCGATAGTGGACAAAGTGTAATTCTCAATTCTTCAAGGTTGTCAACAGGTCGTTCGCCTCATCGACCGTGATTTTGTTCTCAGAGAGCATGCGTAGAATCATCTTCCGTTCTTCCTCTTGGGCTGCCAATACAGCCACATAGCCCTCTGTCATCTGAACATCGGTGTCTCTGGGTGTATCCCGCTGGGAATCTCTTTGTTTCCAAACCTGCCTGGCCTTTTCCTGAACCTCCTCTGAAATTTCTTTGACAACCTCTACAGCTTCCTCTGCTATTTCGGAAAACTGTTCATGTAATTCTGCGGTCGTCTCTGGCGTGATGTTGTTTTCATCCAGGACCTCCTTTACCTTCGCCTTGGCCATGACTTTGGCAGCCCGCACTGTCTCCCAAATATTGCGTTTTACATCCTCTCCGTAATTGCCGACCCCGTTCTCCTTTAGAGTAATGAGACCTCCAGCTTGAAGATGGACTTGAGCAGAACCGTTCCCCATAGTGCGCGTGGATCTGGAGAGTGGGTCCTTGGTTGGCCCGTGCAAGTGGATAGTGGCGTTGGCGGTTGAGGGCAAGTCACACGTCAGAAGCCCTCCCGCTTTGACTTCATAAGGCAAGTCGGGGAGAGGGTCGATTTGGGTGATAACATTGCCACCTGCACTGATTTTCTGGCCCCCACTGACCCCGAATAACTTGGCGTGGCCACCTACTTCCGGTAGATTACAGTCACCGCTGATCGCCTCTAGTTCGACATGACCACCTATGTGCCGGGCTGAAACACTTCCAGCACAATGATCGACTTTCATATGTCCAACAATATGCTCCAGATGCAGACTGCCATCTATGCACTGGAGCTCGACGTGTCCCCCCACATGGTCTATCTGGATGGGCCCGGAATCTCGTACTTTGAGATGACCACTTATATGGGTACCGGTTAGCCCATGGGAAAAGCCACTGACTTGGCCATGACCAGCAATCTTCTGAATGGAGATCCGAGTTTCTCTTGGTAAACAGATGTGCACTTCCTTGAACATCTCCAGATGCAGGGCATTCTCTTCTTGCCTGTAATCGATTGTGGCTCCAGCGGCCCCCCTTCCAGTGATTAAGACTTCTGGAGCGTCGTGGGAAGTAAGTTCTGCATGCTTGTGAGCGTGGACGATAACCTCAACGTTTGGTTCTATGGGAATGCGCTGTTCCGACATGGGTACTCCTACGGGAACTCCTACGGGAGAATGTCCTGATAGCAGAGAGAACAATTCCTGCTGCGTTTACAGGTGTGGGCTACTTAAATTGGGCCTTGTGCATTAGTTTGAATTTTTCTTCTTTTCTGTCTGGGGGTCTTGTTGGAAAAGGATGTAGCCAGAAACCTCTTCAAGAGCCTGCAAGCGTCCGCCAGAGAACAGGCCTTTCGGTGGTATGTGGCTCGATGTCCTTATCTTTGGGAGAAGCATGTTCGGCGCCACAGCGACCACTTTCCCGCGTTTGGACCCCAGTCGAAGGTCATTGAGTTCGTCTCTGTGTTCCTGTTTATCACCGTCGCTTCTGCCGGCTGTTCGATGTAGGATGGCCGTGTTGGCGGGCCTAAAGCGTGGCGGTGTCTCCATCCTGAACTTGGTGAATCTGGGCTAGCAAGACTACGTCCTATTTAATTCCAAGCGTTCAATTGCCTTGAAGTGACTCTAAGGCAACGGCAACATCCATAGTGCCTTCATCCAACTGCGCCAGTATTCTTAGCCTTTCCCTGTCATTGGGTAGGTTGTTTGGTTCAGCTGTTACCTTCAGGCCCAAGACCTGAATAATCTCTTGCAGCCGGGCTCGCAAAGTGGGATAGGAAAGATTGAGTTCCTCCTGCATGCGGTTGAACTTGCCTTCACACTGAATTAGGGCGAGTACAAACTTAATTTGGACAGGGCTCAATTCCAGGAATGGGGAGTCCACTTGAAAGCGTCCTTCAATTGCGAAGTCTCCTTCAGGGCTATATACACGGGTAACAACTAATGGGCCGCCCGTAATTGGGCAACGAGTTGGCAAAGGGCGCATGAGTCAGTCCTCTTGGTAATTCACTTCAGAAAGTGTGAATGGAAATCCTGAGGGCTCTGCTACGGAATATCTTGAGTACCCCAATAGCAAGCAGATGCAGACGGCTAGTTGCAATTCCGACATTTTCAAATAAGTGAATGATAATACCATATTGTTGAAAATAACAACCTAATATATTCATATAATTGATAGTAATATTAAAAACACTCACTTTTTTGAATAGAGGAACAATTTCCTGGGAGAAGCTTTTTGAAATCGGAATTGTGAAGTTATAATTATATCTCTTTGAAAAAATCGGCAGGCCGGCGGGAGTTACTTTCGTCTTTTCCCCTTGGCGCACCCCAAAACTGGCAATTTTGAAGGCCTGAATGCGGAGCAGGCCGATACGACGTCCGGCCTGCTCCAGTCTCGTAGAGGAAATCGCTACCTTTAAGCACTCCTTTGGGACCTAGCTTCTTCATCTTTTGCGAATATTTCCTTTATGCCACCTAAGGCGGCCAGGACACCCGATGCCTCGTATGGGATGAAGACCTTGTTGGCCTCTCCAGCCGCGATGCTTTCCAGAGCATCCAGATAGCGGATTGCAATCAGGCGATCGTCCGGATTGGCATTGCGGATTGCGGTGAAAACCACCGTAATGGCATTGGATTCACCCTCAGCTTCCGTTTCGAGCCGAAACCGCTTTGCTTCTGCACCTAGGCGCACGGCCTGAGCTTCTCCTTCGGCTTTGAGAATAGCAGCGGCACGGGAACCTTCAGCCTCTGTAATCTGGGCGCGGCGTTCGCGCTCGGCCTTCATCTGCTGGTGCATGGCATTGGTGACATCTGTGGGTGGCTCGATGCGTTGTATCTCCACTCGTACTACGCGGACTCCCCATTTATCGGTGGCTATGTCCAGAACTTCACGCAGGGTGGAGTTGATGATGTCCCGGGATGTGAGAGCCTGATCTAGCTCCATCTCTCCAACTACATTGCGTAAGTTGGTTTGGGCCAGCTTGACGACGGCCACGATGAAATTTTCAACGTTGTAGATCAGCTTCGCGGGGTCAGTAGCTTCGTGATATATCACGGCATCAACTTCCACGGCGACGTTGTCCTTGGTAATCACGGCCTGAGGAGGAACGTCCACCACTTGCTCTCGCATGTCTACCCTTTGCATGCGGTCCATGACAGGAATCAGAAGGTTAAGGCCTGGATCAGCGGTCCGATTGAATCGTCCCAGCCGTTCAATAACCCCCCGCTGATATGGTGGAATGATCCTGATGGAGTTGAAAACGATAAAGAGCGCAACTAACACTACTAAGCCGGGCAACAAGAATTCCATCATGATAAGGACACTCCTCTCTGGCTAAGCCAGAGCAAATATTAATTTTCTGATTCAGAATCTGCAGTCACATACAAGTGGTTGCCTTCAACTCTTTCCACTTTCACCGTGGTTCCCTGTGGCAGGACCACCTGATCAGAAGAACGGGCAGGCCATACTTCTTGGCTGACACGTACGTGACCTGAGTTTTCTTTCCAATCCACAGACTCGGTCACTAGTCCTATCTTACCGACCAACCGGTCAACCCCAAATTGCCCGGGGATCCCCTGGGCGATTCGTTGTGATAAGGGCCGAAAGGCCAAAAAAGCCACCAGAGAAACAGCAATGAAGACTGTCAATTGGATTGCCGCTCCTTGCGCCGTGGCATAGGCGACGAAAGTTGCCGCCAAGGAACCCACCAGGAAAGGGAGTAGGTCTACGAAAGCTGTTTGCAAGAGCACTATGGCCAGGGCCAATGTTATTACCAGCCAAAACCAATAGTCCTGTACAGAAGGAAACTCGATAGGCATGAGCCAATAAACAAATACCTCTAGATACGGCTCGTCTTTGCCTGCATCCGGGCTGAATAGCCCATCAGCAGAAACCCAAGGCCATTATAATCTCCACAACCCCTTATCTTTGGATAACTAGAAAATTGGCTTCGGAACCTGTGTTCAACTAGGTGCGCATTGGGGACGGGCCGAGGAGCTCGGCGTCCAGAGGCAGAAATTCAGCAATTGCAGAAATCGGTAGAAACAACGTGCCCAACAAGCTCAGACGCACAAAGAACAGCAAGGACTATTCGTGAGCGAAACAATTTCCTTTACCAGTCCCTCACAAGTCAAGGCCCTTTTGGCAGCTGAAACTTACATCTGTTCCGAGGAGATCGCTACTGTTGGCTTTTTAGCCAGCCAGCTGGAAAAGCCTCTCTTGATCGAGGGCCCCGCGGGCGTGGGCAAAACGGAACTGGCCAAAGCTGTGGCTTCTGCTACAGGCCGCACTTTAATCCGCCTGCAATGCTATGAAGGATTGGATGAGACGAAGGCCCTGTATGAATGGGCTTATGCCAAACAGCTGCTTTATACACAGTTGTTGCGGGACAAACTCCAGGAGGTCTTGGGTGAGGCCACGACGCTAAAGCAGGCGGCGGACCAGATAGCAGCTGAGGAAGATGTCTTCTTTTCTATGCGTTTTCTGATGCAACGGCCCTTGCTGCAGGCCATCTTGCATCCCGAACCTGTAGTTCTCCTGATTGATGAAATTGACCGGGCCGATGCTGAATTCGAAGCCTTTCTGCTGGAAGTATTGAGTGATTTCCAAGTCAGTGTACCGGAATTAGGCACTCTGGAAGCCAGGGAAAGACCATTGGTATTCCTTACCAGTAATAACACCCGAGAGCTGAGCGAAGCACTCAAGCGCCGTTGCCTTTATCTCTTCCTGGACTACCCCACCCTGGAACAGGAATTGGCAGTGGTATCGCTGAAGGTACCGGAACTGGACAAAGATTTGTCCCGCGAATTGGTGGAGCTTGTGCAGGGCCTGCGCCACTTGGACTTGCAGAAGCGGCCCAGCATTAGCGAAACCCTGGACTGGGCACATTCCCTGCTGGCGCTCAACGCCAAGAGACTGGATACACAGACTCTGGAAAGTACTTTAAGTGTATTGCTCAAGCACGAAAGGGACTTGGCCAAAATCAAGAAGCAAATTGTGCCGCAGGCCTCTGTCGAAGAAGATGAAGGCGACTACGACATACCTGAAGAGTGGAAGCTCTGAGTTGGAAACGGCTCCTTCTTGAACGGGATATCCCAAAGTACTGATATGGAGACAAGAATCCTGCAATTTGCCAAGGCATTGAGGGCTGGCGGGGTACCTGTTAGCCAGGCCGAAACTCTGGACGCCATGCAAGCAATGCGCAGTCTGGGAATCCAGGAAAAACAGCAGTTCAGGCGGAGTCTGCGGGCCACACTGATCAAGAATTCCCATGACCTAGAGCTTTTTGATGAGCTCTTTCCCATATTCTTCGAAGGTGAAGATGGGGCGCCACCAGATATGCAGAACATTATGGAAGGCATGTCTGACGAAGAAACGCAAGCCTTGGCCCAGGCCCTGCGCCAATTGAAAGCAGACTTGGCTGAAGCCTTAAAGCGGTTGCTCAGAGGCGACAAATTGACGCCAGAACAATTGCAGCGACTTGCTACCATGGCCGGTCTGAACCGTGCGCGCGATTTTCGCTACAAGCATTGGATGGTGCAACGCATGCTGAAGGCATTGCAGCACGATGCAGTGCGAGATGCCATGCGCGAGATTAACCAGCTGTTGGCCCAATTGGGCTTCTCGAAGGCGCGGCTTCAAGATTTGCGGGATATGTTGCAGGAAAACATGGAAGCGGAGTCGGACTTCCTGGAACAGTTCGCAGGCCAACGCATCACTGAAAACATGGAAGCTAAGCCACCCGCCCCGGAAGTGGACGAAGTCATGAACCAGCCTTTCGGATATCTGGGTGAGGAGGAAATGGATGTGCTGCGCCAAGAGGTGCGCCGTCTTTCCGCTAAGCTCCGGACTCGCATTTCCCTGCGCCAGAAAAGGGAGAAGAGTGGCCAGCTGGACCTCAAATCAACACTCCGTCAAAATCTACGTTACGGAGCAGTGCCCTTCAAGCTCTCTTACCGGCGTAAGCAGAAGCAACCAAAACTGGTAGTGATTTGCGATATATCCACTTCAATGCGTTACTGCTCTGAACTAATGTTGAGTCTGGTCTTTGCCATGCAGGATCAGATTTCCAAGACGAATGCCTTCGCTTTCAATGACCACCTCGAATTCATTACTCCTGACTTCGAAGGCAACACGTCGCAGGAGGCCGTGGAAACAGTGCTCATTCGGATGCCACCTGGTCACTACAGTACAGATTTGGGTGGCAGTCTGCACGAATTTCAAAGGCAGTATTTCGATCAGATAGATCACCGCACGACCTTACTGATGGTAGGGGACGCTCGCAACAACTACAGGGAACCAGGTTTGGACGTTTTCAAGACCATGGCGCAACGCAGCCGCCGTACTATCTGGCTCAATCCGGAGCCTCCCATGTTGTGGGGTTCTGGGGATAGCGATATGTTGGCGTACCTGCCGTATTGCCGCCAGGTCTTTCAGGTACAAACCATGGCGGAGTTGGCAGCCGCCGTGGATGAATGGCTGACGTCCTGATACGACACCGTCGACGCAGCGCTAGCATTAGACTGCCACTTTATCTCGATCCCTGCTGTTTCACCTCTATAATGGCCCATATTTGCCGAAGTAAATAGCCGCGGGACTATGGTCCCATTTCATTGGCGGTTGCAAGGCTAGAGGTGTGCCCCATGGCAATGAGAGCCGATTACATCTGGATGAACGGGAATGTCATTCCCTGGGATGAGGCGCAAGTTCATGTTTTCACTCATGCACTTCATTACGGGTCAAGTGTCTTTGAAGGGATTCGTGCCTACGAAAGGCAAGGTCAACCCCATCTGTTTCGGGTGCGGGAGCATTTCGAGAGATTGCTCTTCAGTGCCAAGATTGCCCGCATAGCGTCTCCTTTAGATGTGGATGGGTGGATCGAGGTTTCGAAGGTAGTCCTTCGTGCCAATCAACATACCTCTGCGTACATCCGACCTCTGATCTTCAGAGGCTATGAGTCATTGGGTGTCGATGGCCGCGGCTGTCCCATCGATGCCATCCTGGCTTCAGTCCCTTGGGGCCGGTACCTAGGCCCCGAATCCTTGGAAAAGGGAGTGGCGGTACAGGTCTCCAGTTGGCGGCGCATGTCCTCCAGTTCCTTTAGTCCGCTGGCCAAGATCGGCGGCCAATACATCAATAGTCAGAACGTCGTGATGGAAGCTAAGGACCACGGTTATGCGGAAGGTATTGCATTGGATCAACAAGGCTTCGTATCGGAGGGTAGCGGAGAGAACATCTTCCTGGTTTACAAAGGGCGCATCCATACACCGCCCTTGGCGAGTTCTATACTGAACGGCATTACCCGTGACTGTGCCCTTACGATTGCCCGGTCTCAAGGGTACGAAATCGTTGAAGAACAGATTACCCGGGAAATGCTGTACCTGGCCGATGAGATATTCTTTTCCGGTACTGCGGCGGAGATTACACCAGTTACCAACATTGATCGCATTCCAGTGGGTGACGGCAATCGAGGACCAGTAACCAAGGAAATCCAAGCAGAATTCTTCGGCATCGTTGAGAACGGGGCCGAGGACAAATTTGGTTGGCTTACTCCGGTTTCACTCGGTTGAGGCTTTTTCGATGGCTGGAAATGCAGGTACTTCACCGCCTACTTTCCTGAATGAGTCATTCGCTGTCTTTCCCGACGCGCGTACGCTGCATTTGGACTTGTATTTGCCTGACCATGGGCAGCCTTCGCCACTCCTGATTTGGATTCACGGGGGGGCTTGGATGCACGGAGGCAAAGCAGAACCCCCTGTTCTCCCTTATCTGCACGAGACCTATGCCTTAGCCAGCATTGAATATCATTTCAGTCACGAGGCAACTTTCCCTCACCAGTTGCATACATGCAAAGCTGCGGTGCGCTGGCTCCGTGCCCATGCTCGGGATTTTGGATACATCGCAGACAGGATTGGAGTACTCGGAGCATCCGCCGGAGGACATTTAGCGTCCTGTTTGGGTGCGAGCAACGGCAATTCGAATTTGGAAGGAACGATCGGGTCCTATTTAGAAGAAAGCAGTACTGTACAGGCTGTTGTAGATCTTTTTGGCCCTACCGACTTTATTCACATGCTGTATTACGAAAGCAGCATGGACCACTCCGCACCAGACTCTCCTGAGAGCCTGCTTTTGGGAGGTACCGTCTTGGAGGTCCCAGACAAAGTCGCGGCGGCCAGTCCCATCACTCATATATCGGTACAAACTTGCCCTTTCCTCATAGTGCATGGAGAGCAAGATCCCCTTATCCCTTGGCAACAAAGCGAGCTTCTTAGAGATGCTCTGCTGGCCCAGGGTGTTCCAGTTGAATTTCAGCTTATTAAAGGTGCAGGTCATGGCGGTCCTGCCATTAGTAACGGCAGTGCCGGTCCCATTCGGAAATTTCTACAACGTACGATTCTCTTGGACTGAAGCAGGGAAGGCCAAATTCATTGTTTTTGTTCAGCTGGGCCTTCAAGTTTACAATCAACGAAGATGTGGGTAGCGAAATTCTCGGGAACTACCTTTCTGGTAAGCAATTCCATTGCTCGCGGCCTGTGTTTAATTCTCTATTCCTGAATTAACAAAGAGGTTTTGATGATGTTAGCAAAGCGAAATGTGAATCGCAGGCAATTCTTGGCTCTGGCGGGCACGACGGCTGCTGTCGTTGGTTTGGCAGCCTGCGCCCCTCCCGCCGCGGCCCCGTCCGGTGATGGAGCTATGGATGAGCCCGCTATGGAAAGCGCTTCTTTGCAGTTCGTGACCAACCACGGCGCTGTTGAGATTCCTTTCTTTCAACGGGTTGTAGACAATTTCACGGAAGCCAATCCGGGCGTGGAAATAGATCTGCTGAACGTTGCAACCGAGTATTACACCAAAATCAATACCCAGGGAGTGGGCGGAGACCTGCCAGACATTTTCTATACCCGCACCTTTGATGTAGTGCCTTATGCGAACTTAGAATGGACAATTAACCTGCAGCCTCTCATCGATCGCGATGGCATCGATACGGACGATTTCTGGGAAGCCGAAGTCACCCAGATGATCTACCAGGGCGATTTGTATGCTCTGCCTTATGACTTCTCCAATTTGGCCGTAGTTTACAACGCCGGCATTTTCGAGGAAGTTGGATTGGATGTACCCAGCGGTGACTGGGACTGGAATGGTCTGAAGGAAGTCGGCGAAGCCCTCAAGGAGGAGACTGACGGACGGCAAACCCGCTGGGGTTTCAGGGCTCATGCTTGGCCTTGGGTGGTTTTGGGTATCGTTCACGCCAACGGCGGCCGTATCCTGAGTGAAGATCAGACAGAGTGTGTCCTGCATTCTGACGTTAACATTGAGACCTTCCAGTTCTTCAGAGATCTGATGACAGATGGGGTAGCTCCCGAATCTGGATCAATGCCGCAAGGGGTAGATCCGTTTTCCACCGGATTGCTGGGCATGGACTCTATGGGTTCCTGGGCAACCCAGTCTCAGCGGGAACGAGTAGGGGACAGCTTTACCTTTGACGTGGTGCCGACTCCTTACGGATCCGATGGCCGCCGTGCAGTGTCCGCCGCTGGAGGAGCTTGGGGCATTGCCGCCAATTCGGAATATAAGGAAGTGACATGGGAGTTCAACGTGCATTTGACTAGCACGGAGTCCACTAACATATTGATTTCCGAACCCGTACGCAGTCTGCCTGGCCGCAAGTCATCAGTGCCGGCTTGGAATGAAGCGGCGTCGCGAGAGGACTTGCCACCACGAAACGTGGAGGTTTTCGCCCAACAGATGGAAGATGCTTACGCTGAACCATTCCCTGTTTATTGGAAAGACCTGCAAAACATCTGGTTCAACCGTGTGGCCCCTCTGATGCAAGGAGGTGAGGATCTGGATATAGGCGAGTCTTTGCAGAAATTCCAGGATGAGGTTAACGAGATCATTGCTATTTCGTAGAGCTGTCATCGCGGCCATGGGGCCGTGAATAAACCAATCGCATAGCACTCTGTGGCTATATTACCTGCAACGCGCAGGGCGCGCCGGGAGGCCTTGGAGGGATATATATTCCTCTTGCCGTGGCTCATAGGATTCCTATTGTTTACGGCGGGGCCTCTGCTGGCGTCCTTGTATCTCGGATTTACAACCTATCGTGGAGCCGGAGCCCCCGAATGGGTGGGGTTGGCTAATTTCGTCCGCCTCTTTACGGAGGATGAAATATTCTGGCAGTCCATGAAAGTAACGGCGCTTTATGCGTTGGGATTCTTGCCGCCCGGCATGGTCCTGGGATTTGCCATCGCCCTTTTGATGAATCAGAACGTCAAGGGAGTTAGTGTCTTTCGCACTATTTTCTATCTTCCGTCAGTTATGACTGGTGTGGCTGTAGCCGTGCTTTGGGGCTTTGTCTTCCACCGAGAGTTCGGAGTATTGAACAGCCTACTGGCTTTCCTCAACATCGAGCCAATTTCCTGGCTCTTCGATTCACAGTGGGTGTTAGTGGCGTTTATCCTGATGGGCCTGTGGGGCGTAGGGGACGGCATGATCATCTATCTGGCAGGTTTACAAGGCATTCCAACTGAACTTTATGACGCGGCCTCTATTGACGGGGCGCCGCGTCTGAGGCGCTTTTGGAATATCACTATGCCCATGATGTCGCCCACTCTCTTCTTTGTGCTTGTAACCGCTCTGATCCGTACATTCCAGATTTTTACCACAGCTTTCGTCATGACGCGTGGTGGCCCCAATTACGCGACATATTTCTTTAGTCTCAATATCTATTTCACTACCTTCCAATCCCTGCGCTTTGGTTATGCTTCCGCCATCGCTTGGATGTTGTTCTGCTTAATCTTTGCATTGACTCTGATACTGTTTCGATCTGCCAAATGGTGGGTTTTCTATTCTGGCGAAAAGGAAGAGGCCACATGACCTCGGACATGCAGCCACAGAATGCAAATCAAGGGGATGGTGAGGGTGGTCGCCCCATGACTTCGCCCGAAACTTTCGTCACGTACTTAGCGATGCTGGGGGGCACTGTTGTGCTACTCATTCCCTTTGCCTGGATGTTGACCACCAGCTTGAAGCCACTGGATGAAGTCTACGCCTATCCCATCATCTGGATACCTTCCCGCGTAGTATTGGAAAATTACCTGGATGTATTTAGGAATGTGCCTTTTGGCCGATATCTCTGGAATTCCACCGTGCTTTCGGTCCTAGGCATCGTAGGCAACATGTTGGGCAGTTCTTTGGCGGCCTTTAGCTTCGCCCGTTTACGCTTTCCAGGACGTACCGTTTTCTTTATCATTATGCTTAGCACCATGATGGTGCCTGTGTGGGTCACGATGGTGCCGACCTTTATCATTTTTTCACGTCTGGGTTGGCTTGACACCTACTTACCCATTCTGGTCCCTAGTTTCTTTGCGGTACCTTTCTTCACGTTCCTGTTGCGGCAGTTCTTCATGGCAATCCCTTTCGAAATGGAAGAAGCAGCGCGCATTGATGGCTGTTCCTCGCTCGGACTCTTCTGGCGCATCTTCGTGCCGCTCTCCGTCCCGGCTTTGGCGACAGTGGCTATTTTTTCCTTTTTCTTTCACTGGAATGATCTGTTAGGTCCACTGATTTACCTGCGCTCGCAGCTCAAATTCCCGGTGGCCATGGGCATTTCTTCATTTCAGAGCGAACAGTATGCCAATTTCGCGCTGATGATGTCTGCAGCTACGATGGCCCTGCTGCCCATGTTGGTCGTCTTCTTTTTCACCCAGCGGCTCTTCATTCAGGGCGTTGTAATCACCGGCGTCAAAGGCTAGTCCCTTACTTGTCGCCATCTCAGCTGGCAGTCGTCCGGCCGTGTTTCTCTCTTTCCATACCTTTTGCTTGTAAGATTGCAAGCAGTGCCATTTTCAACTTCGTGACAAATTATGAATGAAGTGCGCAGTCAATACCGCCCCCAGGAATTTGAAGCCAAATGGCAAACAGCCTGGGCTGAACAGGGCTTGTACAACACCTACGAAGACCCTGATCGGCCCAAATGGTATGCCTTGACCATGTTGCCATATCCTTCAGGCGAATTGCATGTGGGTCACTGGTACGCCATGACGCCCAGTGATTCTGCCGCCCGCTACAAACGAATGCAGGGGTATAACGTATTTTTTCCCATTGGTTTCGATGCTTTTGGATTACCTGCTGAAAACGCAGCCATCAAGCATGGCGTTGATCCCCGCAAGTGGACCTACGGCAACATAGAAAATTTTCGCCGTCAACTGCGCCAAATGGGTGCCATGTGGGCCTGGGATAGAGAGGTGGTGACCTGCGATCCTGGCTACTATAAGTGGTCCCAATGGTTTTTCCTACGAATGCTGGAAGCAGATCTGGCATACCGAGAATATGCAACCGTGGATTGGTGCCCCAGCTGCAACACGACTTTGGCTCGTGAACAGGTTTGGGGGGAAGACAGGCATTGTGAACGCTGTGAAACCCCAGTCATTAAGAGGGACTTGGAGCAATGGAAGTTCCGTATCACCAAGTATGCCGACGAACTACTGGCCGGGCTGAAGGAGCTGGAGTGGGCTAATTCGGTGCGCACCATGCAGACGAATTGGATCGGACGAAGCGAAGGGGCCCAAGTGACTTTCCACACGGAGGCGGGGGACCCGATCGAGGTCTTTACGACCCGCCCGGATACCCTCTGGGGCGCTACCTTCATGGTTTTGGCTCCCGAGCATCCGCTTGTTGGCAAGATAATCGGAGATTACAACCGCACTGCTGTGGAGTCATATGTAGCCCAAGCAGCCCAGTTGGCCGAGGAAGAGCGGGGCAATGCGGAGAAGTCCAAAACGGGCGTGTTTACTGGCAGTTATGCTGTGAATCCCGTAAATAGAGTTCGCATTCCCATCTGGATCGCGGACTACGTGATGATGGGCTACGGCACGGGAGCCATCATGGCGGTGCCCGGTCACGATGAAAGAGATTTGGAATTTGCCCACAAGTTCGGTCTTGACGTAAAACGTGTCATCACTGGACCGGATGGTGCCGTCGATCCTATAGAAGAGGCCTGGCCCTCCCAGACAGAAGGGGCAATGTGCAATAGCGGTCATTTCGACGGGACCCCGGTCGCGGGTGCCGTGCCCAAAGTAGTGGCGTGGTTGGAAGAAACAAGCAAGGGCAAGTCTCATGTCAATTATCGGCTGCACGACTGGCTGATTTCCCGCCAACGCATGTGGGGCACCCCCATTCCCATTGTTTACTGTCCTGACTGTGGCACTGTCCCGGTACCGTACGAGGAGTTGCCCGTTACGTTGCCGGAAGAGACCAATATGAAAGCCTCCGGTGAAAATGCGCTTCTCCATACGCCATCTTTTCTGGAGACTATTTGCCCCAGTTGCCAAGGGGCGGCGAGGCGGGAAACCGACACCATGGATACTTTTATGTGCTCCAGCTGGTACCAGTATGGATACGTAGATCCTTACTTCAAGAAGGGGGAGCCGCTGACCCGTGACGACCGGCCCTGGGATCCGGAAATAGGACAATACTGGTTGCCCGTGGATCAGTACACTGGGGGGATTGAACATGCCACCATGCACCTACTCTATACGCGGTTCTTCACGAAAGTACTTAGGGATCTGGGCATCGTGGATTTCGATGAACCGATGCTTCGTCTCTTTAACCAGGGCATGATCTTGGGAGCTGATGGCGAGAAGATGTCCAAGAGCCGCGGCAATGTCGTTGACCCTGACGAAGTTGTAGCCGCCTATGGCACGGATGTGGTCCGAGGATATCTCATGTTTATCGGTCCCTGGGATCAGGGCGGGCCCTGGGATACCAAACGTATAGAAGGGATCAGGAGATTTCTACAGCGGTTTTGGACAGTCGCGAATGCCAAGGACGGCGCTGGGGAGACGGCCGGTGATGCCCGAGAACTGGAGCAAAAACTTCATGCCACGATCCAGAAGGTTACGGATGACCTGGATCACTTCCACTTCAACACGGCTATAGCCGCCCTAATGGAATTGAATAACGATCTGATGAGGGCTCTTCCCACCCGACTGCATGGGACGGACCTGTGGAATGAGGCTGTTGACACCATGTGCCTGTTGATGGCTCCTTTCTTCCCACATCTAAGTGAGGAGGTCTGGTCTCGGCGTAATCACGAAGTCAGTGTGCATCTTCAGAGTTGGCCGAACTTTGACGCTGACAAAATACTTAAGGATCGGATCAACATAGTGGTACAGGTTAACGGCAAAGTGCGCGCCACGCTGGAAGTAGAGGCTGGTCTGGAGGAGCCCCAGTTGCAAGAGGGAGCGTTGGCTCATCCGAACGTACAGGCCCATCTAGCTGACAAAAAAATTCGCAAAGTGATTGTGGTACCAGACAAGCTTGTGAATTTGGTAGTTTAGCCATTGGAAAGGGTTCAAAAAACATGAGCACTGACTGCCTTTTCTGCAAGATAGTCCAAGGGGAAATTCCAGCTACAATCCTGTATCAGGATGAGCAGGTCACTGCCTTTCGGGATATCAATCCCCAGGCTCCGACCCACGTTCTGGTCATTCCCAATCAGCATGTTGCCGATCTGAGCGAACTGAATCTGAGCCATGGTGAGACTCTCGCACGTATCGTGCATGTTCTCAACGAAGTTGCGAAATCAGAAGGTATATCTGAATCTGGGTATCGTATTCTGGCCAACACGGGGGCAGATGCTCATCAGGAAGTATTCCATCTGCATTTTCATCTTTTCGGCGGACGAGCCTTGGGCCCTATGCTCAGTTCAGGGGCTTGACTGAGACATCCCTTAACCTAGGGCCCTTGCGGGCAAGAGGAGGAAAATCCCATGAGTGGTGCCAAACCCCAGATCAGCCGGGCCGCCTTAGCCTATTCCGGCGGGCTGGACACTAGTGTCATCGTTCCATGGCTGCGCAATAACTATGGTTGCGAAGTCATTTGCTTCTGCGCTAATTTGGGTCAGGAGGATGAACTGGTGGGTCTTGAAGACAAGGCCTTGGCTTCAGGTGCTACAAAATGTTATATACGGGATGTGCGTGAAGAATTTCTAACTGATTTCGTTTTTCCTACCATGCAAGCCGGTGCTGTCTACGAACAGGATTACCTGTTGGGTACTTCTATGGCTAGGCCCCTGATCGCAAAACACTTGGTGGAAATCGCTCAGTTGGAGAATTGCGATGCCATTGCTCATGGCGCGACCGGCAAAGGCAATGACCAAGTACGTTTCGAATTGACAGTGATGGCTTTGGCACCTGAACTGCAGATCGTCGCTCCGTGGCGGGAATGGAACATTCGCGGCCGTCAGGACGCCTTGGACTACGCCGCGGAACACAATGTGCCGGTCAAAGCTACTGCGGACCGCATCTACAGCCAGGATGCCAATCTGTGGCACTTGAGCAACGAGGGTGGTGTTCTGGAAGATCCTTGGCAGGAGCCGCCCAAGGACATGTTCGAATGGACTACGGATCCCGCTGACGCCCCCGATCAACCGGAATATCTCGAGTTAACCTACAACCAGGGGGTGCCTACTCACCTTGGAGGGAAAGCCTACAGCCCAGTTCAACTGTTGAATAAATTGAATTCGGTGGGCAGCAAGCATGGAGTCGGACGTGTAGACCTGGTTGAGAATCGGTTAGTGGGCATGAAGAGCCGCGGAGTTTACGAGACTCCAGGCGGAGCGATTCTTTATAAAGGCCATGGCGCGTTGGAACAGCTGTGCCTGGACCGGGAGACTTTGCATTATAAGCAGCAGGTTGGACTTAAGTTTGCGGATCTCGTGTACAACGGTCAGTGGTATACCCCTCTGCGTCAGGCTTTGACAGCTTTTGTCGATGCTACGCAGCAGAAAGTCAGCGGTACGGTACGGTTGAAACTGTATAAAGGCAACATCATTTTGGTGGGCCGCCAGAGTCCACACAGCCTGTACCGAACCGATTACGTGACGTTTGAGGACGATGATGTGTATGATCAGCATGATGCTGAGGGTTTCATCCGCCTCTTCGGGCTCCCCTTGAAAGTACAGGCTTTACTTTCTCGAAACGAAAAAACTCGGCATTGATTGCTATAGGTCTGGCCAATTTTCAGAAACTGGACCAAGTAGGACAGAAAGCTATAAAGGAGGAGCAGTGATGCCAGTAGGAGGAGAACTTGGTTTTTCAGGGGCGGATGCCACAGTCCAAGGCTTTGATTGTGCTGGTGTAGCTGCCGGTATCAAGAACAACGGCATGATGGATGTGGCCCTCATTGCCAGTCCTACGCCATGCACTGCCGCGGCGACCTTCACGCTTTGCAAATTTCCGGCCGCGCCTGTCCTTTATGACAAGCAGGTATTGTCATTGAATGCAACCGGCCTTCACGGCCTGGTGGTAAATAGCGGATGCGCTAACGCCTGTACCGGTCCACAGGGCATGGCCAACGCCCGCCTCATGGCGGAGTGGACCGAAAAGGAATTAGGGGCCCCAGATCGCAGCGCGCTGGTAATGAGTACCGGTGTGATTGGAGTTCAACTGCCCATGGATTCCCTTACAAAGGGAATTACGCAAGCTGTGGGCGCTCTAAGGTCCGACGGCTGGAGTGATGCCGCCCGCGGCTTCATGACTACGGACACTTTTCCGAAGCTATACACCAATAGCACGAGGTTTGGCGAGGATACCATTCAGGTGTCTGGTATCTCCAAGGGTTCCGGCATGATCCATCCAAATATGGCTACGATGCTGGGTGTGTTGGTTACGGACGCTGCTGTCAGTCCGAAGCTCTTGGAAACCGCTCTGTCGGCCGCTGTGAACGTCTCCTATAACTGCATCAGCGTGGATGGAGACACCAGCACTAACGACACGGTGGTACTCATGGCAAATGGCCAATCCGGGGCCCCTGCACTGGAAAGTACAGAGGATCCCAGATTTGAGGTCTTTCAGTCTGCTGTCACCGAGGCCAGCATCGCCTTGGCCCAAGCTATCGTCAGGGACGGCGAAGGGGCCACCAAGTTAGTTTCCATTACGGTTGAAGGCGCTGCCTCCGATGCGGATGCTCATGCCGCGGGCCGTTCCGTATCCATAAGTCCGCTAGTCAAGACAGCCTTTTACGGTTCAGATGCCAATTGGGGCCGCATTCTCTGCGCGGTGGGAAACTCTTCTGCGGAAATTGTACCGGAACAGTCCTCCCTCTTCATCCAAGCTGAGGACTTGCCTGAATTGCAATTAGTGGAGGCGGGGACTCCCACGGACTATGCCGAAGAGGATGCCTCGGCAATCTTTAGTGAAACGGAAATCGGTGTACGAATTGACTTGGGAATCGGGCAGGGCAGAGCACAGGTATGGACCTGCGACTTTAGCCACGAATACGTAACGATCAACGGGGACTACCGTACGTAAGGCGCTGGCGGCCTTGTATTTCGGGAAAGCACTATAGAATCTGTTCCAAGAATAACTTCGTGCGTTCCGCCTTGGGGTTGTCGAAGAATTCCTTTGAGGTGCCAACTTCTACGATCTCGCCTGCATCCATAAAGACCAGGCGGTCTGCTACTTCCCGTGCAAAGCCCATTTCGTGGGTCACGACAATCAAGGTCATTTCAGAACGGGCCAAGTCCAACATCACGTCCAATACCTCCTTGATCATCTCCGGGTCCAGCGCTGATGTCGGTTCATCGAAGAGCATGATTTTGGGGCTCATGGCCAACGCTCTGGCAATTGCTACACGCTGCTGTTGACCTCCTGAAAGTTGCAAAGGATATTTTTCTGCCTGTTCTGGAATGCCTACGCGCTCTAGGAGCTGCATAGCCTTTTCTTCCGCTTCATCCCTCTTAAACTTCCGAACTTGAATAGGTGCCAAAGTTATGTTTTGCAGTACGCTCAGGTGAGGAAAAAGGTTGAACTGCTGAAACACCATGCCAATTTCCTTGCGGACTTCATGGATGTTTTTAAGGTCGCGGGTCAATTCAATACCGTCTACCACAATGTTTCCTACCTGGTGCTCTTCCAGGCGGTTGATGGATCGGATCAAAGTGGACTTGCCGGAGCCGGACGGCCCCAGGATCACTATTACCTCTCCCATTCTGACCTTCAGGTTGATGTCTTTCAGCACTTGAAAATCGTCAAACCACTTGCTGACGTTGGTGCATTCAATTATGAAATCTGAATCGGCAGGAGGTTGCATATTCTTTCTTCTTGTGTTGGCCAGACAGGATAAAGAGGAGGCCGGCTTTAAGCGCGGCTCTCTATGCCTGTGTGGAGCCGCTGTTCCAGCTTGCGGCTGCCATAAGACATTGAATAATTCAAGAGCCAGAACAGTGCTCCGATAAAGAAATAGATCTCCTTGTGCGTGCCTAACCAGGCGGGATTACCCAATACGGCTCGACCCATTCCCACCAGGTCCAGCATGCCCACCAGTGCCACGAGCGTGGTGTCCTTGAAGAGCGCTATGAACTGGTTGACTGTAACTGGAATTATCGCTTTGAGAGCCTGTGGCAGCACGATGAAAATCATGGTCTGCACGCTATTCAAACCCAGAGCCCAGGTGGCCTCCACTTGGCCTGCAGGGACTGTGGCCAGGCCCGCTCGCACATTTTCAGCCATGTAAGCTGCGGAGAAGAGTGTAATAGCCACGGCAACGCGCACAATACCTTCTATGTTAGGAAAACGATTCGGGACGAACAACTCCAACATGACTACGGCCATGAAGAGCAACGCGATTAGAGGTACGCCGCGCACGAATTCAATATATACAACACTCAGCATTTTTACGATGGGCAGTTTGGACTGACGTCCAAGAGCCAGAATCACGCCTAGGGGGTAGGAAAAAACTATGCCCGTCAATGCCAGAATTAAAGACAACAACAGTCCTCCCCACAGTTTGGGCGGCGTCACCTGCATGGGCCCATCCTGACCAAAGCCGTAAAGCAGGAGCAGACCCAAGGGAATTATCAGTGCCAAAAGCGTAACCGAGACGTTCTTCATGTAAGGCTCAGGACCGTACTTTCCAATCAGGAATCCAGTTGCGATCAGAGCAGACATGGCGAGCAGGCCCAGTCGGGTGTTAGTTTCGAATATGGGGACCAGCATCAATAGCAAGGGCAAGGCTAGAATCGCCCCAATTCCTGTGCTGAATTTTCCGCCCCAAGTTCCCGATGCCATGCCGGCAGTCAAGGCGATCAGACCCAGACATACCCAGATCCGCCAAGCCAATTCCGCCACGAAACGGCCGCGCAAGAGGATCGCTAAATTCGGCCCCAGCACCTCCCACCTGGCTTCGTTCAGTATCCAGTGCAACACTGGCTGGAGCAGCAATACGATGAATGCTACGGAGGCCAATGTAATAGCTGTGTCTGACCAGTTCTTGAAGAACTGGCCACGAATGATCTTTACCCAGCTGCGCCGGGTCAAAGGTGGGGATATGCCTTGAGTTACAGGAGCCATGGCTGGGGGTCGCGGTCAACGTTCCTTGATCTCGAAGTGGCTGTTGTACCAATTCAGAACAGCTGAAGTCATAAGGCTAAGGGAGAGATAGACCACCATAACCAAGAGAAAGACTTCTACCTCTCGACCAGTTTGATTCAGAGTGGTTTTGGCCGTAGTGTGGAAGAAGTCTGGATAGCCGACCGCCACAGCCAAGGAGGTACTCTTTGTCAGACTCAAGTACTCGCTAATAAGGGGTGGCACGATGACCCTCATGGCTTGAGGCAGAATTACCAGGCGCAAAGACTGCAGCCGAGTCAACCCCAAGGCAGAGGAAGCTTCCTGCTGGCCGTGGTGAATGGCCAGAATGCCACCTCTTACGATTTCAGCCACATAAGCGGAGGCGTAAACGCTGAGAGCCGTAACCACAGATATGAATTCCGGACTGTAGGAATTGCCCCCGACTATGCGCAGACCTTCCTTGACTGGCTGTGAAAGGGTTAATGGCGCCGGCAATATGAACCAGCCGACTACAGCGATCGGGAGTAATGCTCCCAGTCCCCACAGGGTCTTGAAGTAAACCTGCCCAGTGCGCAACTCCCGTTGGCGCAAAAAGACTATTGTTCCGGCAAAGCACACAGCGCCCAGCAGCAGTATGAGGAGATAGCTGTTCCATGATTCTGTGGGGGTACCCCAGGGTATGTACAGGCCTCGAATGCTGAGATAAATGGGGCCGGGCAATTCAATAGCATCGGCTAGTCGGGGCAGTTGCAGAAACAGGCCTGAGTACCAAAAATAGAGCAGAACCAGCAATGGCACATTGCGGAATACTTCCACATAAATTGTGGCGATGCGACGGGCCAAAAAGTTGCTGGAAATGCTGACAATGCCCCAAAACAGGCCCATGATGGTGGAAAACACAATTGCGGCGATAGCAACTTGCAGTGTATTGAGAATGCCCACCACAATAGCTCGGCCATAGGTTCCGGTACTGTCGTATGAAATGAGGCTTTCGCTGATGTCAAAGCCAGCTACTTGCCCGACCCAGCTATACGAGAAGACAATGCTGCGTTGAGCGTGCAACTCAGTGACCATGTTGTTGAAGAGAAAGAACACCCCGCCAACGACGATCGACAATACCAAGAATTGCCACAGCCAACCGAGGATGCGTTCATCCCGCCAGAAGGGCGGGCGAGCCTGTGACGGAACTACAGAGGCCATTGGGAACTTTGTACAAAAAAAGGGTATGGCTCAATTGGGCCATACCCTTTGACGTCGTCTTTAATCCTAGCGGATTGGCGGCGAGTACAACAGGCCTCCGTCAACCCAGGACCTATTCAGGCCCCTGGGAATGTAGAAGTCTGTATCGGGACCCAGATTTCGGTCGTAAATCTCGGCGTAATTACCAACCAACTTGATTACGTTGTAAGACCAATCGTTATCTAGGCCAATCTTAGCACCGAATTCTCCATCCGCGCCTACCAGGCGGCGAATGTTAGGGTCTGCGCTTTCCATCATACTGTCCACGTTTTCGGAAGTCACTCCAAGCTCTTCGGCAAGGAACGTGGCGTTGACGACCCAACGCACGATGTCTTCCCATTGACTGTCACCGTGGCGGACCATCGGAGCCAGTGGTTCCTTGGAAAGTGTTTCATTCAGAATTACGTGGGCTGAAGGTTCAGCCAACACCGCGCGGCGACCGGTCAGACCGGACTTATCAGTTGTGAAGGCATCGCAGCGGCCCGATTCGTAGGCCTCAATGGTCTCATCGTTGCCTTCAAACACAACAGGGTCGTATTCAATACCACGGGCAGCCATTACATCAGCCAGATTCAGTTCTGTAGTTGTGCCAGTAGCCACGCAGACACTGCCGCCGGCCAAATCCTCTAGAGAATTAATTCCGTCGGCTGCACGCACCATAATGCCCTGACCATCGTAGAAAGTCGTTGGGGCAAAGTCACCGCCCAAATCCGTATCCCGGGTCATGGTAGCAGTAGTGTTGCGGATTAAGACATCGCCTTCACCAGCAGTCAATACGGAGAAACGCTCTGAAGCGGTGGCCGGCCGGATTTCGTAGGCCTCTGAGTCGCCAAAGATAGCGGCGGCCAAAGCCCTGCAGAAATCAGTGTCAAAACCGGAGAAAGAACCATCCTCTCCAACAAATCCAAACCCGGGTGCTGCAGCGTTACCTACGCAAATAACGTTGCCGCGCTCCATGACTTGCTCCAAGGTGGAAGGTGCGCTCGGCATCGCTTCGCTTTCCATGGACTCCGTCTCTGCGGGCGCGGGGCCGGCGGCTGTGCAGGCAGCCATTACGATCCCCAGGATGGCCGCAATCGCAACTAGACTCAAATTCCTAAATTTCATTGCAGTTCTTTTCCTTATCAATTAGCGAATGTACTAAAAAAGCGAATGTACTAAAAAAGCGAATTTACTCTCTTTCGATTATACAATTCCGAGAGTTCCATGGTTCTCCCTGAATCTTCTAACAGACTTGGTTTGTTTGGAGACTCGTAGGTATTGACCTGAGAAAGGCCCCTCGCCGGCGGGTCCCGCTTCACGAGAACAATATATACGCAGGCCAAGATGCAGCTGGTTCTTCGAAATGTTGGATTCCTGGCAAACCCTTAAGGCTCGTATCCATGATTCGACTTCTGACCTAGTTATTGTTGATTTCTACCCTAATCCCCAACTGGTTTTTGAAGTTGAATGGCTGGCACTTTGCAGGATCCAGGTTCAGCAGGACCTTTCCCCTGGGTCTTCCAGCCAAAAGGGAGTAGCGCTCACTTGCCCAATGAAGTTTCCGGAAAACCGAGTTTCGCCTAAATGGACAAGCTGGAGAGGGCAGGCTTTGCCTGTCGGCGCATCACCGCTGGAAAACGATAATTTCCATGCCGCAAAGTCGCGTTTGGAAGAAGAGCGCCCGCACGAGTCTAATTGTTGGTGTTCGAGTTGAAAATTCGGTTCGGACCTGTCCATGTGGATTGCTTGAGAGGCGTAGGGCTCCTAGCCGTGGTTTCAAGGTAACATTGAAAAGTAGAATGTTTCTATCAAGAAGGATGGATGCGGACAACTCTTGAGCATAATTGCCGAATACGGCCCTGAAGCTTCTAGGCAAAGCGATGTTCAAATAGAGGCTTTCCATTCTCATCAACATTTAGAGATATGTCTTGATCAGCCCAGACTCCCTGACGCCACCGTTTCTGCCCATTTAGATACACGTCCCTCTTTCGGTATTCCTTCTGTCAACCTCTCTCATGCCCTTCGACACACAGCTTTTTCCTCTATACTGGAGCCACTACTCAAGTAACGCTACTGAGGGGCTATTGCTGAAGACATGTCACCTGAACTAATTGATGCCATCGGCAAATGGCTAGAACTGGCAGTCACTGTATTGGGAGCCATGCTCTTCGCCTTGTGGGCCGGAACTATCGTCTGGACCATCAATGACATGAGGGCACGCTCCTTTGATTTGGGGGCCATAATCCTGGCTGCCGCCTTGGCCGCCCTCGTGCCTTTCATAGGTCCAGTAGTGTACTTGCTGGTGCGCCCCAAAGAAACCTTGGCTGATGTCTACGACAGAGCCTTGGAAGAAGATGCTTTGCTTAACGATCGCAGCGTGCATTGCCTCTGTCCTCAATGCGATGCCCCGGCCAGGGAGGAATGGACGTTCTGTCCCGAATGTCAGCACCAGCTGTTGGTCAGGTGCAATCATTGCGGTCAAAGCAGGCGCGCCGATTGGAAATACTGTGCGTATTGTCGTGCACCGCAAAACGCTCCTTCACTAAACTCAGGCAATAATGGGGCTCCGCGAATTGGAAGTGGAGAAGAGGTACCGCAGCAAGTCCATTCAGAATTTGTTCGACCAGCTCAACCTGCGCCGACCCCCTAAATTTCGCTTTCTTAAGATTGGGCTAGACAGGCCGATTTCCTGCCGAATAGTAAGCTCCTACCTTGGAAACCTTAAGACCACGCTGAATCCGACATCTTCAATTTGGGCACAATGCCCAATTCAGGGTGAATTCTGTCCACGCACATGTTGTGCGGCTGGTTTAGGAGGTCCCTTTCTTGGGCGAATCTACCGGAACTTGCTTTCCTACCTCTACGTAGAAGGTACAATTCTTTGATTGGTAAGCTTTTGAAGCGGAGAATTGACTATTCCGGTTGAAAATAAGGCGTTTTGAATAAGAAATTTTATAACCTGTGCACAAATAGTTGCCAATCATATTGTGAATTGTGACTAAACAACGACAAACTTTTCCCCATTATGATCGTCCCTTGTATGTAACGACACGCAACCGCCTGTCATAGATGTAAAAAGGAGTTTCCAATGGCACTGAATTGCTCATCCGGGTCGGATGTGTCTGCGGCTATTGCGGAAAATGACATCAAAATTGTGGATGTCAAGTTTACGGACTTGTTTGGACAGTGGCATCACTTCTCTTTGCCTACGGAGAGTTTTGATGCAGAGGAGGCATTTGAAGAAGGGTTTGGTTTTGACGGTTCTTCCATCCGGGGATTTCAGACCATTGAAATCAGCGACATGATTCTGATAGGGGACCCCTCAACGGCGTTTGTGGATCCAATCTGCGAGACCCCAACTTTGTCCTTTATTGGTAACGTCTACGATCCCATCTCACGTGAGAGGTATTCCCGCGGTCCCCGCAATGTAGCGCAGAGGGCCGAGGCCTTCGTTAAGAGTGCGGGCATCGCAGATACCGTGTACGTGGGTCCAGAAGCCGAATTCTTCGTCTTCGACCAAGTTTCTTACGAAACTGGCCGCAACTTCCAGGCTTATTACCTGGACAGCGGCGAAGCCCCGTGGACCGGTGGCGAGATGGGCGGAGGTCACAAGATCGGGTATAAGGGCGGATATTTCCCGGTGCCCCCGGCTGACAGCCAACAGGAATTACGTTCGCAAATGGTTCGAACCATGATTGCTGCAGGTTTGGATGTTGAAGTTCACCACCATGAGGTGGGCACAGCGGGACAGGCTGAGATTGACTTGAAGTTCAACACGTTGACCAAGATGGCGGACAGTGTGCAACTGTATAAGTACATCGTCAAGAATGTGGCCAAGAAATATGGCAAGACAGCCACCTTCATGCCGAAGCCATTGTTCGAGGACAACGGCTCCGGGATGCATGTGCACCTTAGTTTGTGGAAGGATGGTGAGAACCTCTTTGCCGGCGACAAATACGCGGGCCTAAGTCAAACCGCCCTTCACTACATCGGGGGCATTCTCAAACATATCAACTCGTTGCTGGCGTTCACAGCCCCGCTGACAAATTCATATCGGCGCTTGGTCCCTGGCTATGAAGCACCGGTCGTAGTAGCTTACTCTGCGCGAAATCGTTCTGCGGCCTGCCGCATACCAGTATATTCCGATTCTCCCAAGGCGAAGCGGGTTGAATTCCGCTGTCCTGACCCTGGTGCGAATCCCTACCTGGCCTTTGCCGCCATGGTCATGGCCGGTATTGACGGTATAAAAAACGAGATCGATCCTGGTGAACCCGGCGACATGGACCTCTATGAAGAAGAGAACATGGCCAAAGTTGATCTGGTGAAGGGCTCTTTGGAGGGTGTGTTGGAATCTTTGGAAGAAGACAATGCTTTCCTGCTGGAAGGTGGGGTTTTCACCTTGGACCTGATTGAATCCTATTTGGACTGGAAGCGGGAGAATGAGGTGGATGCCATTCGCCTACGCCCTCATCCAGAGGAGTTCAATCTGTACTACGGCATTTGATGCCCTGATCCTCCACACAGACGCAGGGCCCGATCCATTTGGATCGGGCCTTGTGCTTTGGGAGGCTATGTGACACATATAATTATGGTAATTACCAGTCGGGAAGTGCAGAGCGAGTAACGCATGGCGCAAAAGGATCAAGTCGAAGCCCGGCGGAATCTGGGCGAACAAATGCGGGCTGAGGAAGTCCATTTCGTGCTTCTGCAGTTTAGCGACATAGCTGGTCAAGTCAAACAGGTTACAGTTCCCAGTGCGCTTTGGGACGAAGTTTCCGGACATGGCCATTGGTTCGATGGGAGTTCCATTTACGGGTTCGCCCGGACTTTGGAAAGTGATATGTACCTGGTCCCAGATCCAGAAACCTATGCCTTGGTGCCTTGGGAGATGGACAGTGGTCCTCGTACCGCCCGGGTGATCTGTGACATTTACCTGCCCAACGGAGAGCCCTTTGCCGGTGATCCTCGAACTGTGCTGCGCCGCCAATTGGAACGGGCGCGGCGGATGGGCTTTGAATACAACGTGGCACCGGAGCTGGAATTCTACTTCTTCCAACCCCATCCCGACGGAAGCCTTCAGCCTTTGCAGACCTTGGACCAAGCCGGCTATTTTGATGTTAGTCTTGATGTTAAACAAAACATCCGGCGTGAAGTGGTCGATACTTTGGCTCCCTTGGGTGTAACTGTTGCCTCATTTCACCATGAATTGGGAGCGGGCCAGAACGAACTGGATCTTAAGTATGGCCCTGCGCTGGCCATGGCAGATGGCACAGCCACACTCCGGGTCGTTGCCAAAACCATTGCTCACCAGCACGGTCTATTCTGTTCCTTCATGCCCAAGCCCATTACTGGAATGGCGGGATCCGGCATGCATGTGCATCAGAGTCTGCTCCATCCTGAGTCTGGCGAAAACCTGATGTATGACCCTACCCATAGTTACAAATTGAGCCAGACTGCTCTCCATTTCATAGCCGGCCAATTGGAACACGCCAAAGGTATGGCTTTGGTGGTTGCGCCACTAGTTAACAGTTACAAGCGATTGGTGTCAGGCTTTGAAGCTCCTGTGAATATCTGTTGGGGCCGCACTACTCGTAGTGCCTTGATCCGAGTGCCGCATTTGACGAAAGATCGAAAGGCCAGTACACGCATCGAGTTGCGCTGTCCAGACCCCAGTGCAAACCCGTACCTAGCATATGCCGTAATGCTGGCAGCGGGGTTGGATGGTATTGAGCGGGAACTGGATCCTCCAGCCCCTCTTGAGGAAGATCTTTTCAGTCTCTCTAATCGCCGCATGAACTACGACACGTTACCTGACAGTATGGGGCAAGCTATTGCAGCCCTGCGCGACAGTGACGTTATCGCCGACGCCCTGGGTCAGCACCTATTCGAAACCTATGTTGAGGCCAAGACCAGGGAATGGCGAGACTATCGTTCTCATGTAACTGCTTGGGAACTTAATCATTACCTTGCCAACCATTGAAGACTCTGCCAGGACCGGCAACTCTGTCATAGTTGTCGTTGACTTCGGCAGCCAATACAGCCAGCTGATTTGCAGGCGAATCCGGGAGTTGAAGGTACTGGCAGTGCTGGTACCGTGGAACGACGCCCAAACTCGCATGTCTTTGTACGATGTAGCTGGCGTTGTGCTCTCTGGAGGCCCAGCCAGTGTCTATGAAAGGGACGCTCCAATACTGCCCGATGGAATTCTGGACCACCATGTGCCAGTACTGGGTATCTGTTACGGCATGCAGCTGTTGGTGCAGGCTCTGGGTGGTCGTGTAGAAAGTAGCGAAACCAGAGAATATGGCTCAGCTACACTGACTCATAACGGGACCTCTCAGCTTCTGCAAGATGTACCATCCAGCAGCCAAGTCTGGATGAGCCACGGGGATCTTGTGACAGCGCTGCCTGTGGACGGCAGCGACATTGCCTTTAGCAGGGATTGCCCTCATGCCGCCTTTTCCATGGAACAGGAGCGGCTTTACGGCTTGCAGTTTCATCCAGAGGTGAATCATACAGTCGCTGGCACTCAGATACTGCAGAATTTCGTATTGGGAATATGTGGCTGTGTTGCCAATTGGTCTCCAGCACAGGTAATACAGGAAAGTATCGCTTCAGTTCGATCTACAGTCCCCGAGCGAAGTAAGGTCTTTTGCGCATTGAGCGGTGGAGTCGATAGCTGCGTCGCCGCCGCGCTCGTGCACGAGGCAGTGGGAGACCGGCTGGTGTGCTTCTTTGTAAACAATGGGCTGCTCCGCCTCGACGAAGGTGCTGCCGTGATGCATGCCCTAAAGTCATGGGACCCTAGCCTGAGGGTAGTCCCAATTGATGCCAGCGAGGAGTTCCTGAGTGATCTTGTTGGTGTCACAGACCCCGAAGTAAAACGCAAACGGATCGGTAACCGCTTCATTCGGGTGTTCGAACAGGAAGTGGCATTCTTATATGAAGAGCACGAAGAAGACGCCAAGCGTTTTCTTGTTCAGGGCACTATCTATCCGGATGTAATCGAATCGGCATCGAGTAGTGGGGAACAACATGCCCATACTATTAAGACTCATCACAATGTGGGAGGCTTACCCGAAGATCTAAGTTTCGAAGTAATCGAACCTCTTCGAATGCTATTCAAAGATGAAGTGCGTAGAATTGGAATGGAATTGGGACTGCCGGAACGCATCCTGCAGCGGCATCCCTTTCCCGGCCCGGGTTTGGCTGTACGTATCTTGGGTGAGGTGACCTGGGAGCGGCTGGAGATGCTGCGGGCGGCCGACCACATTTTCATGACCGAATTGGAGAAAGCGGAGCAATACCACGCGACAGATCAGGCTTTTGCCGTATTGTTACCAGTACAGACAGTGGGCGTGATGGGAGATGGTCGCACCTATCAACATGTGGTCAGTCTGAGAGCCGTCAGCACAATGGATTTCATGACTGCAGAATGGACCCGCTTGCCTTGGGATTTGGTAGCGGAAGTCAGCCGCCGCATCGTGAACGAAGTACCGGGCATCAACCGTGTGGTATACGATGTAAGTACCAAGCCGCCCGCCACCATCGAATGGGAGTAGAAAACAAGACGGCACCATACAATCCTAATGAAAGGCTTCCTTAAAGTTGCAACGGCCCTCATTCTCTGTTTCGGGTTGGTGCGCTTTTATAGCGTGTACAAGGCGCAGGCCGCCCCAATTCTGCCCGGTGTAATGATTGGGGACTGGGATTTCCGCCATGCCCGTTCCCCAGTAGAGATTACCCAAACGTTGCGGAATCACTTCGAGCAACCCGTACTAGTTACTTTCAACCAGTCCAGAGAAACCATTACGGCGGAAGAAGTGGGTCTGCAAGTGGATGTAGACCGCATCCTTGCCGAGGCCGGCACGTATATGGAAGGAAATCTCTTTCTCCGAACGTCTCTACGATCTCTGTTGGGTCTTCCTATCGAAAGGCACACAATTCCGCTCTACTACTGGTTTGATCGGGAAAAGGCGCAGGTCCGCCTGACACAATTCAATGAGGAATTCCAGTCCCAGCCCCAGAGCTACTACCTGCGGCCCTTGAACCAAAGTTGGGTGATGGCGCAAGTAGGAGAGGATCTGGACCCCACTGAACTGGGTTTCATGTACTATCCATACCCGGATTGGACATGGCAGCCCGGGGCACCGGGGCTGCAGGTAGATATCGAAAACAGCTTGGACAAGGTATCTGCGGCATTCATGAGTACAGGAGAAAGGGTATGGGACCTGGCCGTCCTTGAATTCCCTGGACCAGAGCCTGAGATGGAACTGTTGGTGAAAACCTTGGACACTTATACTGCTGATTTTCTAGGGTTCGCTTCCTTTTATTTGCAGGATCTCACCACCGGAGAGGAAGCAGAATTCGATAGCAGAGTGGCTTTTTCCGGCATGTCCAACTTGAAGCTTTTGATCGTTATGGCTGTTATGCGAGACATTGACGGAATCGCCTCTGACACGGACCTTGGTCAGTGGATAGATCTGGCTCTGGGGGACAGTAACAATTCAGCAGCAAACTTCCTACTGCTGTCTCTAGGAGACGGAGACGTCAACCGCGGCGCTGCAGAGGTGACAGCTTTCGGCCATCAGTTGGGATTGGAAGACACATTCATGTTGACGGGTTATGATGATCCATCACAGGTTCCGCCTAGAGTGACGTCGGCCAATTCTCTGGAATGGGATACCCGCCCGGATCCTCATCTGCAGACTACTGCTGCTGACATGGGCCGTATACTTGCAGGCATGTATGAATGTACTCAGGGACATGGAATCTTCATAGATACCTTTCCGGGCGAGATTAATCCAACTGAATGTCAGTCGATCATGTTCTATCTGACCCACAATGATTTTCAGGAGATGATTTGGAGAGGTCTGCCCGAGCCGGAGACGCGTTTCGTCCTGCACAAACACGGTTTCTCCGATGAACAGCATGGGGATGTTGCTCTGGTCTGGGGGCCAGCTGGCCCCTATGTACTCAGCCTTTTCCTTTACCGCCCGGAATGGCTGGACTGGGCAATTAGCAATGGCACCATGTACAACGTAAGTCGCATCACATGGCGTTTCTTTGAAGAAGTGGCGCAGCGCACTGCAAGATCTTCCTACCCACCACCGGAATTCTCTTCTCCAGATGGGTACATTCCACAACCAAACGCAAGATGAATTCCCAGTCAATCCCGATTCCCAACGTAGTTTCGCTTGAGTCCGTGGTGATTTCCCATGGACTGCCTTACCCTCAGAATCTGGAATTGGCTCTGGGCATGGAAGAGGAGGTAAGAGCGGCAGGCTCTACACCTCGTACATTGGGCATTCTGGAGGGTCAACTTATAGGCGGGCTGGACAGGGACCAGATCCGATTTCTAGCTACCGCGAAAGGAATCCATAAGATTTCCCGCCGAAATCTGAGTCTGGCTAAGGCGAGACAATGGCATGGGGCTACCACTGTGGCTTCAAGTCTCTGGATGTCCCGTTTATTTGGCTATGAGGTTTTTGCCACTGGTGGTATTGGGGGTGTACATCGCGGGAACGAAATGGACATCAGTGCAGACCTTCCGGAGTTGGCTCGAACCCCCGTCCTCACCTTCTGTGCGGGAGCCAAGTCCATCCTGAACTTGCCCGCCACCCTGGAATTTCTGGAGACTTGGGGCGTGCCAGTAGTGGGTCTAGGCACTGATGAATTTCCAGGTTTCTTCTATCGAAATACTGGACTTGCAGTTGACATAACGTGTGACACTGTTGAGGAAGTAAGTAATTTGTGGCGGGTTCACAGGGAGATGCCGGATCCAACAGGTATGCTGGTAACAGTGCCCGTACCCGAGCACGAAGAACTTCCCAAAGCAGAGGTCGAGACAGCGATAGAGGCAGCCCTTCTGGCTGCTGAGGCCAAGGGTTTGCGTTCAGCCTCTGTCACCCCATATGTGCTGGGGCAAGTTTCGGAGGAAACTGCGGGCCGCAGCCTGCAAACCAACCTGGCGTTGCTACGGAACAATGCGCGGGCCGCCGCGGCCTGCGCAGTAGCCCTGTCCCAGATGTAATGGTGTGCCCTCAATCAATCTAAGTGGGGGCCAATCCAATCAGGGCTTCGAACTCGTCTTGCTCAAGCGTTTCCTTTTCCAATAGCGTTTCGGCCAGCAGCTTGAGTTTTTCGCGGTGTTCTTGCAGGAGACTCATGGTGCGTTGATAAGCCCGGTCTACGAGACCCCGTACCTCCTTGTCTATCTGTTGGGCAACTTCCTCGCTGTAGTGGCGTTGTTCGCCGATTTCCATGCCCATGAAAGGGCTGTGTTCACCTTGATTGAGTTGAATGGGTCCCAGTTCTTCGTTCATGCCGTAGCGGGTGACCATATTGATAGCAATGTTGGTCACGCGTTCAAGGTCGTTTTCGGCACCAGTTGTCACATCACGAAAAGTAATCTCTTCAGCGGCACGTCCGCCTAAGAGAGCCGACAGCTGGGTTTCTAAGTCAGACACACTCATTAAGTGCCTGTCTTCGTCCGGTAATGGCATCACATAGCCAAGGGCCTGCCCACGGCTGACGATGCTGATTTTTCCCACGTTGTCCGATTGGTCCAACAGGTGCATCATAATGGCGTGTCCAGCTTCGTGGTAAGCCACATAACGTCGTTCTTTCTCTGTGATTACGCGACTAGCGCGGGCGGGGCCAGCCATCACGCGTTCGATGGCCTCGACGAGATTGGCCATGGTTATTGACTTCTGGTTGTAGCGAGCCGCCAGAATGGCGGCCTCATTCATCAGGCTTTCCAGGTCCGCCCCTACCATCCCAGGGGTCTGGCCAGCGATGGCATCCATGTCCACTTCCTGTGCCAAAGGTTTGCCCTTGGCATGAACTTCAAGGATAGCCTTGCGTTCACTGCGTTCAGGTAAATCAACAATGACCTTGCGGTCAAAACGTCCCGGACGCAACAACGCCGGGTCCAGAATGTCGGGGCGGTTGGTGGCCGCAATCACAATGACACTGGTGCCGGATTCAAATCCGTCCATCTCCACCAGAATTTGATTCAGAGTCTGTTCCCTTTCGTCGTTACCTCCCCCAATTCCTGCACCTCGATGTCTGCCCACGGCATCGATTTCATCTACGAAAATGATGCAAGGAGACTGGGCCTTGGCTTGGGTAAAGAGATCCCTGACACGACTGGCCCCCACGCCTACGAACATTTCCACAAATTCAGACCCGGAACTGGAAAAGAAAGGCACCCCAGCTTCTCCGGCTACGGCTTTGGCCAGTAGTGTCTTGCCCGTGCCCGGAGTACCTACCAACAGAACCCCCTTGGGGATGCGCGCTCCCAAAGCCTGGAACTTGCCCGGTTCATTCAGGAAATCGACAACCTCCTGTAGTTCCAGTTTGGCCTCGACCAGTCCCGCCACATCTTCAAATGTGATGTCCGTTTGCTCCATCGCCTCTACTTTCTTGGCTCGGCTTCGACCAAATTGCATCGCGCGATTCTGGCCTCCCATGCCACTCTGACGCATGATAAACACGAAGAAGGCAATTACCACCACCATGGG
Source organism: Caldilineaceae bacterium (assembly GCA_965221225.1). Lineage (GTDB taxonomy): Bacteria > Chloroflexota > Anaerolineae > Caldilineales > Caldilineaceae > Bin34. The sequence goes on along the minus strand of CBDCRV010000008.1, from coordinate 520,078 downwards.
GAGAATGATAAGCACCCCAGATATGACGGCAGCGGCCCGCGGCGGATTACGAAAAGTAATGGGCAAGGTGTTGAGTCGGTCGATCTCTACCCCTAGATTTGCAAGGCTGTCGTAGATGCTGGACTCTAATTCCTTACGAGAGCGAACGGTGTTGCCGCTGTTGAGATAGACGGAAATTACTTCACCCACTACCTCAATGTGTTCGACACGGCTTTCATTGGCCAAAGTGGCGACCTCATTGAGGCCTATGGTCTCGCTCCGGGTGTTGTTGCTGACCAATGAACGGATGGCCACAACACCCACTATTACCAGCAGTATCCAGATCCAGCCTTGATTCAGGAGGGCAGACCACTGGTTAGGTGGCCGGGGCGGCCCTTCCCCGTTCCCTTGCGGCTGGGAATTCCCCGATTCCTGGTTGTTCTTGTCTGCTGACATATCTACTCTATATGGACCGTTAAAGCTTTGGGCAACTTGCCTGGGCAATTTGGGGCAGTTTAGAGGAATACATTTGGTTTGTCTGTAGTAGAGGTCTCATCGGTCTACGTCCCGATGGCATCCAACGCTGTTTGAATACTCGTACCCACGGCATGGGTATTGACTCGATGAATAGGTTGCATTCCCTTGTGCCAACGAGGGTGGGGCATGGCCGCCTCTTGAGGTTTGTCACTGAGGCTCAACAACAGACAGCCCCGTTCCCTCATGAACAGGCTCAGTTCCCGAACTTCCTGAGTAATGCAAAGTTCTGCGGCTAACCGCTGTTCTGGGGTAGTGTCTGATGGCAACTGCCCCATGTGCTGCACTGTGTTTAGGAATTCCTGTCGCCGAAACTGTTTAAAAGGCGTACAATCGCCGTTCCGTGCACACATTTGATACTGCTCATGTAGCTGTCGCATCTGCATTGAGAACTTGTTCTCTGCCTGAGTCGAAATCCAACGAACTAGATGGTCAAAGGACATTCTTTGTGTCAAGAGATCGCTAACCTCTTTAACCGTCATGATGCCAGTGGTCACCATCAGGCTTATGTAGACTATGTAGTCTTGATTGTCCCCAGTCAGTGGAAAAAATTCCGGTCTGGAAAGGGCTTCATAAACGAGACGGAATTCCTCAAAGTTAAATTTGCCAGTACTAATCAGTTGACTTTCCAGAGCCTGATGCAAGCTCTCCAATCTGGCTTCGTTGATTACCTTGCTGTTGCGACCACGGGCACCCAAGGCAGTTTTGTCAATATCGATGATGACGGCGGTACGGTCATCCAGAGCGAATCGTTCACTTAATCCCTTTAGCCATGTTCCCAACAGATTCCAGTGATTCGCAGTGGCCACCTGTTGTTTCTCATCCCAAGTAATTTCCGGGTCAACACTCCGGTCTTCCGCACAGATGAAACAGGATCCACGCCAGCGAGCGAAGTCCACCATTTCTATGAAGGCCACCCCATCTGTGCCGAAAGTGTCTCCTATGAAAAGCAGCTCATCGATTTCCGTATCGGAGCGCTGCTCCTGCATGTATTCCGTAATCCACACTGCCACTTTGGCGTAGGAAGAGTCGGTCTTGCGGGGCAGTGCCGCAGGATCCATTCCGAAATCCCGTGCACACTGGTTGTATCCCTGGTACTTAGGGTCGATGGGTTGCAGATCTCTGTAAACGATGCGATCGTCGAGGAATTCGGACAGGGTCACCATGCCGAATTCCATGTATTCGGGTTGAGGGTTTTGGGCAGCAGACAAGTGTGGCCTCTTTAGAATTGAAGGCGGCAGGGGCGCTGGCTACATAGCAGCCAGTGCCTCCTGGGTTTGGGGAGACAGCTGGCCATTGGCCGGATTTCCCCGCAATACGTGGAACAGTTCCGCGTTCAGCAGGCTACCTCCGGCTGCCCCCCGAATGGTGTTGTGACCCAATGTCAGAAACTTAAAGTCAAACAATGGATCGTGGCGTAAACGACCCACCACAGTGGCCATACCGGGCACAGAACCCTTAAGACGGTCCAAACGTGGCTGCGGCCGATCTTCGGCTTCCAGATATACAATGGGAGGCTGGGGCGCTGACGGCAAGCCGAGCCGTTGCGGAAGAGGATCGTAATCCTGCCATGCGCGCAGAATGTCTTCTCGGGTAGGGGACTCTTGTAATTCCAAGCTGATGGCTTCCAGATGGCCGTCCCGTGTGGGCACCCTGTTGCAATGTGCGCTGATACGGAAATCTGGACTTACGATGCGTTGTCCATCAAAGCGGCCCAAAAGCTTTTGAGGTTCTCTTTCCTCCACCTTTTGTTCTTCCCCGCCGATGTGAGGAATGACATTGTCCATGATGTCCAGACTGCTGACCCCCGGGTATCCTGCTCCGCTGACGGCTTGCATAGTACACACAAAAAGTCGATCGAGCCGGAAGGCCTCATGCAGAGGATGGAGAGCACAGACCAGTGTGGTGGTAGTGCAGTTGGCATTTGTAATAATGTATCCAGGCCACCCGCGTTTGCGTTGTTGGATCTCAATAAGGCCCAAGTGTTCTGGATTGACTTCCGGGATCATGAGGGGCACGTCCTCTGCATACCGGTACGCACTGGCGTTGCTGTAAACACCATAACCGGCCCGTGCGAAGTTGCGTTCGGCATCACGTGCTGGCTCTGTTGGCAAGCCACTAAAGACGATTTCACAATCGGGGCCAGGTTCTGCCGGCACCAGCACCTTGTCTTGCAGATTCTGGGGCATGGGTGCCGTCAGGATCCAATTGCAGGCTTCGGCATAGGTACGGCCAATGCTCCGTTCCGAAGCGCATAGGACAGTGACTTCGAACCAAGGATGATTTTCCAGCAACACAGCGAATCGCTGGCCCACTGGCCCATTCGCACCCAGAATACCTACTTTGACTTTATCGGACATATTACTTTTCTTGGCGCGTCAACGAGTTTCCTTGATAGTGAAGAGAATTCACCAAATATCACCAGCTTACGAATGAGGCAGAAACGGTATCTGCAGAGAAAACCGAGTATGGCCTCAACAGCACTTGGCGCAGTTGGCCAAGGCCAGCTCAACTATATCACTTAGCACCCCGGCCGCTGTGGCTTCCACGCCCGCGCCTCGGCCCTGAATGACAAGGGGCAATGGGGAATACCACCGCGTGGTGAATTGCACTAGATTATCGGTGCCGGACAACTGACCTAACGGGCTGGTAAGTGGTACGGTCTGAGGGCCCACAGCAAGGGTACCGTCGGCAATGGAGGCCACGTAACGCAGACAGCTGTCTTGGGAAAGGGCATCGGCACATTTTCTCGCCATCTCGGCGTCCAGCTGCGGCAGTGTTGCCATGAATTCTGGTACGGTGAGATCTGCCATTTCGTCAGGGTATAATCCTGTAACCGAGACATCTGTTAACTCCAAGCGATAGCCCGCTCCCCGTGCCAGAATGAGGGCTTTCCGGGCCACATCCAAACCACTAAGGTCATCTCTAGGATCAGGTTCTGTGTACCCCTTGGCATAGGCCTCTGCCACTATCTCGCTGAAAAGCTTGCCGGTTTGTAGGCCAGTCATGACATAGCCCAGAGTGCCGCTAAGAGCTCCAGCTATAGAATGCACCTCGTCGCCACTACAACAGAGTCTTTGCAATGTGGCAATGATGGGTAGGCCGGACCCGACGGTTGCTTCCCACCTGCTGCTGGTCCAGCGCCATACACCTTCAGGAGTGTGAGTAAGACGGTCATAGGTTGCTTGGTTCTGGGTCAAGGGCTTCTTGTTAGCCAGAACGATACAGGAGCCTCTCTCTACAGCCGCCGCCAGGGCCTCTGTGGTTGCATCTGACGCACTACAGTCCGCAAACACAGTGCAACGGTTGTCCCGGGATGCAACAATGACCAAAGCCTCCTGGCACGAGGTGCCTCGATCCTGAATTGCTAAGGACTGACCAGTCTCCTTGGCCAACAGGACTTCTGTCAATTCCTTGTCTGAAAAGGCTTCATCCGCAGGAATGAGATATCCACTGGAGTCGCTCACGGCCTGGACGTCCAAGCTAAGGTCGTAGGCAGTAGCGTGTAGAAGGCGATTCTGGACAATCTGGCGGATCAGAGAGCGTCCGACGCTGCCCAGACCGAGAAGCACTATTGGCAGTCGTTGCATAACGCGTTCACAGGTTCAAGAAAACGCCAATTCTAACATACGGATCCCTGAATTGGGTTGGGCGTGCAGAGTTTCAACTTGGTCGTTTCAAATTCAATCCATCAGGAAAAGAAACGAAAAAAGTGGCCTGTCTGGTTTAAGTCTGGCCAGCCACATGCAACTCAAATGCATCGTGTAAAGCTCTTACTCCGGCATCCGCTTCGGCGGCGGCAACTACCATGCTTATCATGGCATCACTGGCACCTTGGGCAATTGAAATGATATTGATGCCGGCCTCAGCCAAAGCCGTGAAGACTTTGCCCGCGATACCCAGCGTATGGTGAATGGCGTGGCCAACTGCTGCAATAATTACGATGTCGGACTGACTCTCAATCCGGTCGATATATCCCCGGCCCAACTCTACAGCGAATTCCAGGCGCAAAGCCGGAACCACTGTTTCAGAAGACGCCTTGGGAATTACAAAACAGATGCTCTGCTCACTGCTGCTTTGCGAGATCATGAGCACATTAACATTGAGCTCTGAAACAGTACCAAAAGCACGGGCAGCCATGCCCGTGACCCCTAGCATCCCTCTGCCTTCGATGCGGATCAGGGTCATGTCTTGAATGGCAGAGACAGCTCTAATGTTGCCGCCTTCCGACAAACTATGATCAGGAACAACCACGGTGCCCGGGTGGTCCGGTTCAAAAGTGTTAAGGACCCGCAGTGCGATGTTCTTGTGCATAGCGGGCCTTACTGTCTTGGGATGCAGTACCTTGGCACCGTAATAGGAAAGTTCAGCCATTTCGCCGTAGCTGATCTGGCGCAAGCTGCGGGCTTGGGGTACAACTCTAGGATCTGCGGTCTTGACCCCGCTTACATCCGTATAGATACGAATTTCGGAGGCATTCAGGGCCGCCCCAATAAAAGCTGCAGTGTAGTCTGAACCACCACGTCCCAATGTGGTAGGCACTCCTTCTCGAGTGGCACCTATGAAGCCGGCAGTAACTACAACCTTGCCAGACACCAACAGAGGTTGGATAAGTTTCCGACACCGTTCCTCGGTCAAAGGAGATTGAGGCTCCGCGCCGCCAAAGACTTCATCTGTGATGATGACCTCCCTGGCATCCACATGTTCCGCCGGTATGCCTGCAGAGCGCAGCACTTGGTGTAAGACCGGCGCTATAATAGATTCGCCGGTCCCGGCAATCCAGTCTTCTCCTTTGGGAGTGAGTTCACCAATCACTGCAATGCTTTCAAGCAGACGCCGTAAGTGACGGATATTATGTGCAATTTCGTGCTGCAACCGCTCACGTATTCTTCGCTCGGCTACCAAGGAATTCAGAACCGCATCGTGCTGAGACTGTAGCCGAACGTAAGCACTATCGTGAGGTCCCTGGCCACCTCTGGCGGCATCATGAGCAGCCTCCACCAGAAAATTCGTGACGCCCTTCATGGCGCTGGTGATCACAACCACACCTTGTCCGTCGGCTTCTTCTTGTCCTCTGCGGACGATTTCACAGACGTGGCGCAGGGCTTCCACTTCTCCGACGGAAGTGCCTCCGAACTTCATAACGATCATGTGCCAGATTCCCTGTCCAAGGACTTGGAAGGTTGGAGCACAAAGATACCAGTCGTTGCAAATAGATTGGCTGCAATCTTGTGTGGGCTGACTCCCCCTGGCCCCAGATAAATATCCTCCACGATCTCAATCCTGTGATCTCGACAGAAATGGCGGAATCCAGCGATGGTCATCGCCTGCCAGCGCCTTTCAGAAGTCCATTTGTCAGGAAGAGCAGGTGATTCTGGTATTTGCCCTTTGAGAAGCAATTCCAACCGGGACTTCCAGTATCCCCAATTTGGAATGCTTATGATGATCTGCTTGCCGACCCTCATCATTTCCGAAATGACTCGACTGGGGTTGTTGAGGTAGTGGAGAGTCTGGCTTAGAACAACGTAGTCCACGCTCAGATCCGGGTAGTCGCCTAACCCCTCATGCAAGTTGCCTTGCCGTACGCTAAGCCCCCGGCGGATACAGGCCATCACGCCTTCTTCGTGCAGTTCGATACCTCTGCCCCGGACATTCTTGACTCGTGACAAATAATCCAGCAACACTCCTTCGCCACATCCCAAATCCAGAACAATGCTTTCTGGCCGCACTAGAGTGGCCAAGGCGCGCAAATCCGGCCGAACCTGTGCTGGGTCCGCGTCTGTGTCTGATTGCATGGAGGCAGAAAGCACAGTCATAGTCCCCTCTAGGCTGCCAATGCCCGGTGTGCGAGGGGCAGTTTAACATCCAATTCCCTGGATAATCTGCCCAGGAAATTAGCAATCAGTTCCGTCATAGTGTTGGTTTCCAGGAGGAATGCATCGTGGCCCCAAACGCTTTTCACATCCACATAGGTAGCGTTAATGCCCAATGTACTTAGGGCCTTGACCAACTCCTTGCTCTGGTAACTGGGATACAGCCAGTCACTTGTGAAACTCACAACCAGGAAACGCGCATGTTCAGCGTGACGAAATGCATCCGCTAACCTCCCTGTTTCGTGACTCAGGTCGAAGTAATCCATGGCCTTCGTAATGTACAAGTAGCTATTGGCATCAAATCGGTCCGGAAACTTGTTGCCATTGTGTTGCAGATAGCTCTCTACCTGAAAGTCCGTATTGAGGAACTCGTAACCGAACTTTTCCCGATCTTGGAGCCTGCGGCCAAATTTGCTATGCATCGAACTGTCTGACAGGTAGGTGATATGGCCGATCATTCTGGCCACAGCCAGCCCAGCATCGGGATGGTTGGGGCTGTCATAATAGTCACCATTTTGCCAATGGGGATCTCTCAATATAGCCTCGCGGCCTACGGCATCAAAGGCTATCTGTAACGGGCTATGTCGGGCCGTAGAAGCGATGGGTATAGCGGAATGCAGGCGTTCCGGATATTTGGAAGTCCACTGCAGGACTTGCATGCCCCCCATGGAACCACCCCCAATGCAAAGGAGCCTATCAATACCCAAATGGTTAATTAGTTGAACCTGGGCATCAACCATGTCCGCGATGGTTACTACGGGAAATGAAAGCCCGTAAGGCCGGCCTGTTTCCGGGTTGATTGTGGCTGGACCAGAAGAACCAAAACATCCACCAATGACATTGCAACAAATGATGAAAAATTTTTCTGTGTCAAATGCCTTGCCGGGTCCGATGCAGTCGAACCACCAGCCCAATTCCCCAGCATCAACGGCAGAAGTACCAGCCGCTTGCTGGCTGCCACTTAAGGCATGGCAAACCAAAATGGCATTAGTGCGGTCCGCATTTAATTCTCCATATGTCTGGTAGGCCTGCGTGACAGGAGACAGTTTGGCCCCGCTGGACATTCGGAAGGGCTCGTTCTCCGCGAAAGTGAAGTATTGGGTGTCTACCTGATCGACTGAGGCGTAAGAATGCATCGCTATGAAAACAGAGCAAGCCCTTCATTTCCCAAAAAAGTAGCGGAGATCAAAACATCCCCGGTACCGGGGATGCAAAAAGACTTGACATCAATGCCTAGCCTCTCATCTCCCAGACTTGCGTCTGCCGGACTTAGCACCCTGGGCCCCCTGCGCGGGCCTACCGGGTTGCCGAAGCTTCGAAGGGCCGGTCCCTCCACTTCTCTGGATAAGAGAATAAATTGTAGGGCGCATTATATCGGTTTTTTGTGGGACAGGGGAAAACAAGGTGCTACGAAAGCCTGAATTGATGCAATTCCTAATGCTGTCTGTCATCCATTGCCTCTTGGCAAGAGAAATCCCACACTGTAGTGATAATAGTTTGTAACAGGCTTTCAATGAAGGGCCTTAGCTCTGGTATCTCTTTCCTGAAGCCTTTTGTCGACTTCCTTGGACCTGGTCGCGGTTTTCGCCGATCTGTGGTGTGTACACAGCTGGCTGGCGATGAGAGTAAAGAAAAAGCGTAACTGGTCAGGTTCCGCAATCCAGGTTGGCCTGAGTCAGCCAACCATACGATACTGCCCTCGAATCGTGCTGCCCTTCACAGCCCCCTCCATCGCCCAGAACGCAGTCAGCGCATGGTCTCTTCGGAGCAAAGAATCGCGCAGCTGGAAATGCAGTATGTCCAGCTGGCCCAGCAGAACTTCCAGTTGGCGGCCCAGTACTCCCAGCTGGTGCAGCGGAACACGGTGCTGAGCGAACTGTTGGGGCAAGCCCAGACGCGCATTGCCGAACTGGAACGGCAGGTGGGACGGCACAGCGGCAACAGCAGCCAACCGCCCTCCAGCGACGGGCGGCCGCGCCTTGGATCCGGCGACCGCGGTCTGTCCCTGGCAGAGTTGGCAAGGGTTTGACCTGCCCGCCCCGCCGCCGCTATGTGTGACGGAGCATCGCCGCTCTGTCTTTACCTACAGGCAATGCCAGCCCCGGACACGTGCCGGGTGGCCTGCGGGCGTGCCGGGCCCGGTGCCAAATGGTACGCGCCTGTCGGCGCTGGGGGTCTATCTGCAACTGGGCCAGTTCCTGCCGGACGCGCGCTGCCTGCAGTTACTGCGGGATCTGAGCGGGGTGACCCTGGCCCAGAGGGACCGTGACCGCCATGGTGCGTAGAGCGGCGGTGCGGTTGCAGGATGTTGTGACCGCCCTACGGCAGCAGGTGGCCGCCGTGAAACATCTGGAAGAAAACGGCCTGCGGGTAGCCGGGCGGCAGGCGTGGTTGCATGTCATCAGTACAGCTGACGGGGCCCATTTTCGGCTGGCCAGCCGGGTTGACGTGGCCAAAGACCTGACGGGCTGTGTGGTGCATGACCGCTGGGCCGCGTACTTCACACTGAACAGGTTGACCCATATGCGCTGGGCAGGCGCACCACTTGCGTGACCTGGAGGCCGTGGTGGAGCATGACGGCGCACAGCCGAGGCGGCCCCGTACCCCCGCTTGGAGGACCCTGATCTAGCGGCGCTATGACGACATCCTGGACACTGTCCTACACTACCATGCCGGCTTGCCGCCCCTGCCGCCGCATACGGCGTCCGGGTCACAATCTGGCTCTGAGCCTGCACACCGACCGGACACCTACCTTGCGTTTCCTGACGGATTTGACCATGCCCTTCACTACTAACCGGGCGAAACAGGATTTTCGCATGATGAAACTGCGTCAATAAATTTCGGGCGGCTTTCGCACGGCCCTGGGCGCAGCCGCCTGCTCCGCCCTGCGCAGTGTCCTGACCACCGCCCGCAAACAGGACTGGAACCTCCTGCAGACTTTGACCAAAACCTCGCCGCAACTTTCTGCGGAACTTGCCCACAGCCTCCAGACCCAGGCCGCTCCCATCTAAACCGCGTCGCTCACCTTCCTGGGAGTTAACGCACTTGGTCATTTGCAAGTTTCCTCCCTATTTGTTACCTCCAAACGGGACCAGGGCTGGTGCGAAACTCGAAGGCTTCTCAGGATCGATCCACCAAACTAGCTATCGTAGAAAGACCCTTTTGGCCTCAATAACTCTGTTCTATTGATTGGAAGCCATTTATACAGCCAAGAGCCTTTTTCGGGTAACTCGTGGACGGATTTCCAAATGCAGACGCCCAAGATCCTTGTTTACCTCAACCAAGGGGCAATCTGCGTCTTAAAAGACAAGCAACTGTGTCCTCCGATCTAACTAACAGCGGCGGAAATATTAAGAATTCTGTAGGTGTATTTCTGTTCTTGGTACTTCTTACTCCATCAGGAGCGGGGTTCGGTTGATCTTGGCTTCGAATATTGAATGGCTCTCTTTCGACGCCTGTCGGGGGAGGATACCTAATGATTAGGTAAGTCTGGGGTGAGCCTTGCTTGTAGCCATGTCGGATAGAAGGAAGCAGGATGGGGCAGTTTCTCGCCCAAGAAAAGAGCCAGCCCCAGCGCGGCTCGGTTCCTTCCCACATGAAGGGCTGTTAGCCTGGAACTCCTGATACCCTAATGTTGTCCCCTTTTACGAAGGAGCATCCCACCACAGTTGGACTACTTCTTCCCGAGATGCCAAAGTTGGTTATTACATCATCATTCCCAAGGGGGAACCTATTCTGAACACTGCAAGCGCTATAGGAAACACGACGGCAGTTGGATAGCGCGAGCCCGCCTGACATATACTTACTGTATCGACCTTTTAGTGGTTAAGATGTGTTTTCGTACGCCTCCAGATCAGCAATTCTGGACGGCCATTTTTTTGCTTAAAGGAGTAATTAAATGAAAGGTAAGTTAACTAGACGTGGTTTTCTGAGACTGACCGGCGGGGTCATGGGAGTGGCTGCACTGGCAGCGTGCGCGCCCCCTTCTGTTACTTCTGGCGGCGAAGGTATGGCGGCCACTGAACCGGTAGTCATTCGGTACGCCGGCCTGGAAGGCATGGGCGCCACAGTAGAGAGATTCATCCAGCCCTGGATTGAAGAAAACGGTTACGGCTGGGAAAGGGGCTCCTTTGGCCAGCAGGAATTGACAGACAAGATCATGCAGTCTGTGGCGACTAATACCTATTTGGCTGACATGTTCCAATTCCCTTCTAACGCACGCTCGGATGTGGTCGCGGCCAACGCTCTGTATCCGGTTCCAGACTATGTGCAAGATGCCGTCAATTTCGACGATATCATTCCCAGCATTGTCAACACTCTTTCTTGGGGTGGACAGGTCTATTCTCTGCCTTTCGACGGAGATGTTCATTACTATTCCTTCCGAAAAGACCTTTTCGGTGACTCGGCAGTCGCAGCCGACTTCGAATCAAAGACCGGCTACCAACTGGATCCCGCAACTGGGGCCGCCACTTGGGCTGAGTGGCGAGCGATTGCAGAATATTTTACTGGCCATGACTGGAACGGCAATGGTGAAGAGGACGACTACGGTATCGCCTGCATGAACAAACGCGGTGATACTCTCTGGTGGGGATTCCATTCGCGGGCAACTGCCTATGCTAAACATCCGGACGATCCTTCTTACTTCATCGATATCGATACGGGTGAGGCTAGGGTCAATAATCCTGGCTTCGTCAAGGCTTTGACGGAATGGGCGGAAGAGAACCAAAAATGGGCACCTCCAGGGGGCACGGGATATACGTATGGTGACTCCCTGAACGCTATGAATGGTGGCCGTGTAACGCAAACCTATAATTGGGACGGAGTTACCACTGCAGTCGCTAGCGAGTTCTCGGTAATTCAGGGCAAGCAGGGATACAACATCCTACCTGGCTCGCACGAGGTTTATAACCATAAGGAAGGCGGTTGGGAATCCTTTGAGGAACCAAGTTCCGCCCCATTTCTTGCATTTGGAGGCTGGGTGATCGCGGTCTCTGCCCTCACGGATGATTCTGTGATCGAAAGTGTCTGGGACATGTCTATCGAGTTGTCTAAACCTGAATCAGGTCTGTGGTTTGTTACAAATCCGACCGGATGCAGCCCCTACCGCTACAGCCAACTCGATGCACTTGACGAATTCGCCACCGGCGCGCTGCAGTTGGGTGAGGAAGTAGCATTAGATTACTTGGAAGCGGCAAGGGGAACACTGGATCATCCCAATGCTGTGACGGACCAAGCTTTTGGTGGTTGGGTGCAGTACCGGGACGCGCTTGAGTTGGGTGTCTCAAAGGCGCTAGCCAACGAGGCCGACGCGCAGACTGCATTGGACGAAGTTGCGGCTGCATTCAATGAAATCAGTGACCGCATGGGCGGCAAACAACGCCAGGCGGAATTATATCGATTAACTCTGGGGCTGTAACCCCAAAAAGACTGGACTTGCGTGAGGAGCGGAACTTGAAGGTTTTGCTCCTCATTGTCCATAATCTTGGTCGACCCCAAACAACGATAGAACGGGCGTGTGCCTTGCGCGGGCAACCGCCCGTTGTTGTCGAAGTTCTTAGTATTTAACTGTATGGCTACACAGGCTCAACCGCTCAATGCTTTCCGCGATATGTTGAGTTTCTCTCCGCGGGACAACGTTTGGAAGTGGCTATTACTACTGCCTTCCCTGTTGATGACCACAGTGCTATTTATTGCACCGGTCGTCTGGACCTTGTACGCAGCGTTTACCGACTTGCATCTCTTTCGAGTCGGGGTCGAGACTTCCTTTGTGGGACTGGATAACTTCCAGAAACTGCTGACCAACACGTCTTTTTGGCGAACTGTCAAAAACACTATTGTTTTTATGTTGGGCGTAGTGCCCATGCAATTCCTGATCGGCATGACCTTGGCCCTATGCCTAGACAATGTCACGCGGGGACTCAAACTGTTCCGAACCTGGTTCCTGATGCCTCTTATGGTAAGTCCGGTTGTGGTTGCCTTCGTGGTAGGACGGATGCTGTTCCAAGAAGATATAGGCCCCGTCAACTCATTGATCCGCTACTTGGGGTTCAAAGGGGTGCCCTGGCTCACTAATCCTGCATGGGCCATGTTCACTATCATGGTGATCGATGTGTGGCAATGGAGTTCCTTCATGATACTGATGCTTATGGCAGGTTTGCAGGGAGTCCCCTACGATCTCAGAGAGGCAGCTTCCATAGATGGAGCCTCTTTCTGGCAAACCTTCTTCCTTATTACCTTGCCTCTGGTGATGCCCATTGCAGCTACGGCTCTACTTATTCGCATCATAGATGCCTTCAAAGTAGTGGACATTATTATGGTACTCACTGGCGGAGGGCCCGGACAGGCCACTGAGTCTGTCACGTTGGCCATCTATCGAGCCGGTGTCAAGGGAGGAGACCTGGCCTTTGGTAGCAGCCAGTCCTATTTTCTGCTGTTGGTGATGGTAATTTTCGGCGGGGCCTTTTTGGTCTTGACTCGACGCGCCATGGTGCAGACGGATGATTAAATTCGAGTATTAGCAATTCGATCATGGGAATTTCAAAACAGAGACGCTTCACCTCCATAGTGGCTTACAGCATCCTGGGCCTCTGGTCCCTAATACTGTTGTTTCCCATGTATTGGGTCCTCATTACATCCCTCAAGAATCCGGTGGACATGTCAGTCAAGGCCACTTACATTCCTTTCTGGGATTTCCAGCCGGGTCTACATGCGTGGCGATATCTATTCATAGAGAGGTTCACCTGGTTCCTGCAGCCTTATATGAACTCAATGATCGTGGCCTTCGTCTCTTCGGGCGTAGCTTTGGTCATTGGATCTCTCGCAGGCTACGCATTAGCTCGCTTCAATTTCGATGGCCGGAATAATTCCATCGTGCTCGGCTTCATGGCCCAAAGAATGTTCCCAGGTGCTCTCTTCATTCTGGCCTTCCTGGTCATGTTTCGGGAACTGAAGTTGCTGGATACCAGAACAGCCCTAGTTATTGTGTATGCAGCCGGGGCCATTCCCTTCATAGTTTGGGTAATGCGGGATTTCTTTGAAGGGCTACCGGTGGAGATAGAGGAAAGTGCCCTCATTGATGGCGCCAATCGGCTTGTGGTGATTTTTCGCATAGCTATGCCTTTGGCCGCTCCTGGTCTTGTCGCAGTTTTCGTCTTGTCTTTGATAGGTGCGTGGAACGAATACATCGTGGCCTTGACTTTGACATTCCGGAAAGCGATAACCATTCCCCTTTTCATGCAGATGCAAGTGAGTCAGACTGGCTATACGGAATGGTGGAATATGAGCGCCATTGCCTTGGTCAGCGTTATACCTGTAGTTGCGGCAGGTATGGCTTTGGAGAAGTACATCACAAGCGGTCTAACCTTTGGGGCATTGAAAGGGTAAGTTTTCCCTACCCTTGCTGTTGCCGGTCTAATTTCAACGCTGCCAAACATACCCTCCTTGTTTTAGTCGGTATCTGATTGAATTGGGAACCAGATTCCCAACATGGGTTTCTGGTTGGAACAAAACAGGCTGCGCAACTACAGAATCGCCTACATCTGCTAAAGGCAGCCACGGCGGTATGCGTTGTGGGGAAACGTCCGTTTGAGCGGCAAGGGACCGGCCTCGGATTTGCCACTTTCTCTTGATACGGAGAAGCTTCTCCCTCGCCTGCAGTTTGGTCCCACTCTTTCGCAAGGCCGTTTCCTGAGTAAGTGCATTCCATTTCGGCGATCTGGGCAGTTCATCAAGAGACCGACAAAATTCTGGGAGCCTACGAAAGGCTGTGGTAGGTGTCGCTGCAGCGACGAGTAAGCGCATCTAGAAGCTGGAGATTACGAGACTTGGGATTCCCAAATCAAATTCGTTCGAAAGCAATTTGTCTCATGCCCCATTCGATATTGGAATTGAGAGCAGAGAATTCAATCACCTCTTTTAGCTCCTCTGCCATCCGCTTGACTTCTCCGCTACCGTGGGTAGAGACGATGAAAGGGTGGTCTGCCCATGCATCTACATTTAAAAGAAACATCGTGGCTGCATCTCGGTCAGGGACTCGAAACCGACGAATCCTGTTTAGCTTAGGTTCCAATATTCCTGGAAAATCGGCCGTAGCCAATTCTGGCCCAATATAGAGGCTGCATCCTCGATGTTTCAGAAGACTATCCACCCAACTCAAGTAACGATTGAATACTGGATGCGAATTGTTGATGAATTCTGTTTCTTCCAGGAGCAACAGGCCTCCCGAAACAAGCTGAGTACCCCATTTGAGAGCCACTGACTTTGGGTCGTCGAGATGGGTGGTAAGGAATCGAGCGTAAATGACACTGGCTCCATCAATTGGGAACGGTACTTGCGTCACATCATGCAGGATGAAGGAAATCTTGCTACCGTAATCGCGATTGGCCATGTCCAGAAACTGCTTGGAATTATCGAGACCTACGGTATGCGGAAATCGCAAAACCGTGGAAACAAGCTGCGTGGTATGACCAGGACCGCAACCCAAGTCCAGGGCAAGTCCTAGCCTCGTGGGCCTTATTTCTGACAAGAAGGACCGGGTTGAAGGCTCAAAGACTTCGGCTAGTATGTCCAACCTATGCGCAGCAGTATCGCTGTCTCCAAACAGGTATTCCGTGGCCTGTGTGTTCTCAAGGTTTTGTTCATGCATGTATGCAATGTTCCCGCTGAATTAAGATTTCTTTTGCAACCGCTTCATATAAGAAAGACAGTAAAGCATTTCTACAGCCATTCCAAGAGCCCATTCATCCTGGGCTGCAATTTAGCCCCCCCACTGACCCATTCTTCAGCAAATGATACAGAGAAAACCATAACTGTCCGAGAAGCACGAAAGTCTTCCTGAATGGCATCCAATGTAGCTCATGGTTGCAATATGGCTGGGATTTGATTGAGTCCCGGATTCTGCAAGTAATTGGTCAACGCAGTGTCAAGCCTTGGGGGGTTCACCTTACCCCTAATTTCCATGGGACCTGAATTCCTGAGGACAGTCCTTTGGGTCTCGCTTGCGCCCTATACTGCATTCGCCTAAAATCTCATCCAAGCCCAACGCTCCCAGTTCAACAAAGTATCGAATCAAGACCCTATCCGGACCATCGGCCTCCCGACTTGGAGGCCAATGGGCTCCGGATCAACTCCGGCATTTCTGGATCCTTTGGGGTGAGCGGGATTCAGAACTCTCTCTGACATCTTTGGCCTGTCGTGGCGAACCAGAAAATTTCTCTCTCCCTGCCTGAATCTGCAGGTTAGCTTAACTTCAAAGCTGGGTGGTTCAAAGACGTGTCCGGCAGTGGCGATTTGCAGATTGCGGCAAGGCTTTTCTAAATCACTGAAGTTGAACCAAACCTTAGAAAAATATTCTAAGCCTCTAATGTTGACATGCCTCTCGCATAGAACCTTTCCCCTGAAGCCGGAAAGGAAAAGTCCCTTAGATACCTGGCACAGTCTGGCAAGTTTCCTTCACGGCACCAGATGTGCCCACGTACTAGGCGAATCTCTAAGCGGCAGTAACCAGAGACAGAGCAAAAACAATTCTGAACTTTCATTTCGAGTTATCTGCAGGTTTACTGGATTCTGGGAATTGCACGATCTCGATCAACGCATCCACATTCAGGACCTTGGGGGCGAGCCTATTGATTTGTTCCAGGGTAATGCTCTCGATGCGTTCCTTTCCTTTGTCTATGAGGTCAAGCTGTCCATTTTCAAATAAGAATTCATTCCGCAGAACGCTGCGCCAGTACCCATTGGTTGACTGGGAGTTCTCCAGGTCATGAATCATCTGAGCCTTGGCAGTATTCGTTTCCTCAGCTGTTATACCGTTGGCCAGAATATCCTGCAGAATGCTGCGGGATGCCTCAGTCAGTGATTCCACCTGCTGTTCGTTCGTAGCAAAAAAGACCGTAAGGCTAGCTCGGGGCCGCGGAATACGTTGGACCGAGACATTGGCACTAGTGAAATAGGTCCCTCCTAAATCTTCCCGCAACTGTTGGTCGTAGCGAATGTCCAGAATTCTGGACAGCGCGCTAAGAGCATTTCGATCTTCTCTGCCCATCTCTTCTATATCATCGTTGATGTAGGTTTGGACGACTACGACCTGGGATGCCTGCCCGAAATAGATCTCCTCTTGTACAGGTCCGAGTTCAGATCTGACCGTCCGGTCTTCCCAATTTTCCTCGCTGAAGTCCAGAGGGAGGGACCCGATGTAAGTGTTGGTCCACCGTATGGCACCTTCCAATTCAAAATCGCCAACCAGAGTCATCAAAGGGCTGTCGAGGGACTTCAGTCTCTCGTCGTGAACTTGCCGAGCGTCGCCGAATTTAATGGCCTCCAGATTGGCGAGTGTCATTGGTTGTTCGCGCAGGGCCTCGCCATATAGCACCTTCTGAATACTTAGGAAGAGCTGATAAAAGGGATCCAATTCGCGATTTCGCAACAAAACTCTCTGGTTGTCCAAGACATTGAGAAAGGGATCCTCATTGAAGCGGGGTTTCTCAATCTTGAGATGTGCAAGCTGAAAAAGTGTTTCCAGGTCGTCAGTTGCAGAGCTGCCACTGTAGCCCTCTGTGGATTCATTCAAATATGGCGAAAGGTGTACGGTCTGTCCAGCGAGCAGACTGTCCAGAGTGTCGAAGTCGTGTGGACCCGCGCCACTTTCGGAGGCTACTTGAGACACCAGGCTAGCCGCGAAGAACAACTCGTCGTCCACTCGAGAGCGTCCCCCTTTGCTGGCGATGTCGAAGGTAATTCGATTTTCTTCCAACTCCGTAGGTTTGAGTAAGGCGGTCACCCCATTCTCGTAGCTGAGAATCGTAAGGTCCAATCTCTCATCATAGGTCTTACTTAGGTACGTAACAGGCTGAGGTATTTCATCCAGCAGGCGCGTACCGGAATCCAGATCGTCAACATAGGGACTCAAGGTCTGCGCCGCTACTCGCTCCAGAACAGATTGCACTTCATCTACTCCAGGCAAGACCAGGTCCTCCTTTTCCGGTCCCGTGAGCAAGAGCAGACTCTGGTCAAAATCCAGGAGACCTTGCATTTCCACATTCACCTCATTCAATTTGATGCCAGGCAGATAGTATTTGGCCAAATCGAATTCAAACGCGATGCCGCTCAGCGGAGCATCCAGTAGCAAGTGATCGAGAATATCGCCCTGGATTTGACGGTTACGGCGGGTGGGCAGCGCTTCAAACTGTCTTTCAAATGCCTCCAACAGGTTCAATTTAGCCCTGTGCAATTCGCTGTCCGTGAAGCCATGACGTTTGGCACGGTGGAGCTCCGTCAACACTTCCGTGAATCCAACCACAATCTTGTCCTCGTCCAGCTGCGTATTGAGGCTGATCAGAGATACTCCGCCGATGCCTAGATCCCCTTGCGACAAACCCGCTGCTTGAAAAGCCGAGTCAGGGGAACGGCTTAATCGGGCCAGTCGCTCATTGAACATTTCGATTGCCAGTTCAAGTGTCAGCACACGTCGGACATCCTGCAAGACCTCCAAAGTTTCAGTAGTGGCCAATTGCAACACTTCTAGAGAAACGAAAGGCAATTCAGGATCGCTGAAGACTTCAATGCTGGTCTCTTCCTTGAAAGGAATTGGGGACTGAATGGAAGGGCGGGGGTTGGTAATAGGCATCATTGGGGCAAACTGCGCATTTATCTGCTCTTCGACCCATGTGGGTTCAACATCGCCAATGATTAGCAAAGTCATCAGTTCGGGCCGGTACCAGTCCTCATAGAAGCGGCGGATGGTCTCTGGCTCGAGGCTTCGGATTAAGTCCATATCCCCAATCACATTGCGCTCTGCGTACCGAGAGCCAGCGAGTAACGTTTGTAGGATCTGCTCCTGAATTCGACCATAGGCATTTTCGGTGCGCAGTCGCCACTCCTCTTCCACAACTCCCTTTTCCTTGTCTACTTCCACCTGTTCCAGCAAGGCCCTCCCAGCCCAATCGCCCAGAACGGTAAACGCCGTTTCCAACACTTCGTCATTCGAGGCATTAACATCAAGGAAATAAATGGTCTGTTCATGGCCTGTCCCAGCATTGAGATGCTGTCCGAAGGTCATGCCATTGGATTCAAAATAGGAACGCAATTCCTCTTGTGTAAAGTTCTCCGTTCCGTTGAACAACATGTGTTCAAGAAAATGAGCTACTCCCAACTGATCGTCATCTTCTTCTATGGCGCCTACCTCAACAACCAGCGTGAGAAGAGCGCGGTCGGGGGGATAATCATTGGGAACAATGTAGTAGGAAAGCCCATTGTCCAAACGCCCTATCAGCAGAGCGGGATCCAATGGAAAGGCGGAGCCTGGATCAAAGGCGGCCACAAATGCACTCGAAGGTTCTGGCCATTCATATCGCGTGCCCGAGGTTAAGTCTGGGGGTGGTGCTGGAGGGCAAGTCAGTAATCCTGACCCCTTTTCAAAGGCACAATTCTGCGTGTCGGGAATGTAATTACAAGCCGAAAGCAGAGCTCCGATAAGAACAAGAGAAAAAAACCGGCGATAGTTCATATTTAAGGTTCCGAAACAAAAAAGGGTGAATCCATCAAGGTGGCTGAGGATGACAGCGAGAATAAGATTGCAGAGGTCTCCAGCCAGTAGGATTGACAAACCTGAGCGCCTATCCCAAAGGCTCACCAGTCCTCGGTCTTACCCAGCCTATGTGGCTCCGCTGACAAGGAAGAAAAGTCGAGAAGTCTGGCTTGGCTACAACTTGAGTAGCATTCGGCTCGGTGCTCTCACTAGGTCTAGGAAAACGAATGGAGTCTTCTAATTGAAGTGGGGCGGCGGGCCCATACCTGGGGACCACGCGCTGGCCAGCGTGAAATATAACCTAAACTTCCCTGTTTCTAGGAGTCCTTTAGCAAATTTCCGGCCCTTTCATACATCGAGCTCAAGGAATGCTTCAGGAATCCAGACGCAGGCAGCGACGCCAGGCTTTTTTCGGATATATGGACTTGCACCCTCATCTCTGAGCCCGCTCTTCGCTCGCGGAATCGAAGTGGGCGGACCAAGGACGTACCCAAATAGATTACTAGTGAAACCAGGGCGATGTGGTCGGTCCTTTGGAGTGGAGACTCCAACGAGAATTCGGCGGAGTTTCCTCCCTGCGGATATTGAACTACGATTTGAGAAGGTCAGATACGAGTCTAGGAAGATTCTCCCTGACTGCCGAGTCCTGCTAAATCGGGGGTTCCCATTCAGGCGCCGGCAATAATTCCTTCCGGGGAGTTACATCTGCATTGAACACATAAGGCGGCCAATGACCGCGCAATACATTGGAGACAGCATGTCCAACCGTGTGTCGTGATTCCAACGAAGAGTGTAAACTGCGGCCTGCCACATGGGGGGTCAGCAGCACATTGTCCATCCTCCTTAGGGGGTTGTCTCGTCCCAAGGGCTCCTCATCAAAGACATCCAAGGCCGCCCCTGCAATGCGTCCTGACTGCAAAGCCTGAATCAGATCGTTTTCTTTCAGAACACCTCCACGACTTGTATTAATTAGGTACGCTGTCCGTTTCATCTTGGAGATCTGCTCAAGTGAGACCAAATGGCGCGTGCTAGGCATGAGTGGCGTATGCACAGAAACGTAATCGGAAGCCTCAAGTAAACTCTCCAGATCCCAGAGCTCCACACCCAATTCCCTGGACGCTTCCTCATTGGCGAAAGGGTCATAGGCGACGACCTTGCCCATTCCAGGCCTCATTCGTAAGGCCACCTGCTGACCTATCCGGCCAAACCCGATCAGGCCCAGCATCTGTTTGCTCATGCGTCGCATAGGCAACATGCGAGATTGGGCTTCGCTCCATTCCCCACTATGTAGAGCCCTGTCACAGACCCCTAACTGTCTGGAAATGCCATAGATTAGAGCCGTAGCATGGTCAGCCACTTCCAGTACACAGAAGTCAGCTGCATTGCCCACAATGATGTTGTGCCGGGTCGCAGCTTCTGGATCGACACTATCCATACCTATTCCATAACGCTGAACATGAATGCACCTCTTCAGACCTGCGAATACTGCTTCATTGAAAGGTGTGTATTGGCCGGTGAAAATAACCACCTCCGCATCGTGGCCGATCGCCAGAATGTCAGCCTCAGTCTTGCATGGGGTGTCAGCCACCACCAGCTCCACATCCAGGTCTTCCCAGTAGCTTTGCTCAATCTCCATGGAATTCGCCATGGCCGGTGGCGGATCGACAAATACAACTTTTTGGCGCGTGGACATTGCTGTTCCCTTGTTCCTTTACTCTTGTTGCGACGGAGGGGCCCCGAGGTTCCGCCCTTAGCTGTAATTTTCAGCTAAAAGTTGCAGAATTGCCTCTTCCATTTCTTTATAGCGGCCTTCACCGATCTGCACCATTCGGATGTGGCCCTTTTTGTCAATTAGGTACTTGGTCGGCCAGTATCGGTTCTTGTAGGCCCTCCATGTGAGCCCTTCATTGTCTTGCGCTACGGCATATTCGATTTCTAAATCCCGAAGGGCTCCTTTGAGATTCTCCAGATCCTTTTCGTAGCTGAATTCTGGATAATGGTTGCCAATGATGACTAACCCTTGGTCGGCGTACTTAGTGTTCCATTCCCTCAACGAGGGAATCGTGCGTTTGCAGTTTATTCAGCCGAATGTCCACATGTCGAGCAGGACCACCTTGCCCCGCAATTCCGACAGGCGCAAGGCTCCTTCTGTGTTCAGAAAAATGTCATTTTGCAATTCTGGGGCCGGTCCAAGGTCTGGCAGGGACGACATGTCGGGGGCTGGTGCTGCGTCCTGTTCCTGAGCGCCTTCCGTTGGCGGGGCATAGGCAGGAACCGTGCATGCGGTCAGCAGTATGGCCCCCAGCAACAGCATCAGGGATTTGCCCATAAAGAACTCCTTTAGTCAGGGGGAACAAGCACAGATCATACCGTAAGCTGGCGTCCCTGTGTTGGGCGCTGCCCCAAATATGGGATTACGCAAGTGACCCCAATGGCGGAATAAAGCCTTGATAGCATTAAAGTACGTCTCTCAGCGCCCGCGTATAATTATGCGTCCCAAGACATAGCCGCCAAAGTCTACTGCTCCTAGCTTGGATAGGAGCGGCCGACGCCACCTGCACAGGAAGACACCATGAAAATCGCCGATGTCCGCATCCTTAAGCTGACTGGCGTCATGGAGGTGGAAGGCACTTTTTGGGAAGAACGGCTGATCCAACCGATTGACATCTATCCCGAACACCGTGCCGCACCCCGAGAAATATTCGGCCTCCAGGGGGGAGCAGACTTCCGCGTTACCGCTTATTTCTTAGAGATCGAGGCCGACACAGGAGTTGTGGGCATCGGCGGCCCTTTCTCGGAAAACGTTGCCTATATCATTGGCACCAGCCTCAAATCCCTCTTGTGGGAACAAGATCCCCTGGCCATAGAACGCATTTGGGACCGCATGTACCGTGCCTCTGTGCATGGCCGAAAGGGTACCGAAATGATGGCGATCAGTGCAGTGGACTGTGCCCTTTGGGATCTCAAAGGAAACTACTTCAATGCCCCCGTATGTTCCCTCTTGGGTGGACCGGTGCGAGGTGAAATCGCTACGTATGCCAGCGCTCTTGGGTATTCACTGGAACTGGACCTAGTAAGACAACGTGTCCAAGAAATCCAAACGGCTGGATATGGGGCTACGAAGTGGTTTTTCCGGGATGGTCCCACAGATGGCAAAGCGGGGCAGGTTCGCAATGAAGCTTTGGTGCAGGCGCTGAGAGAAGCTGCAGGACCTGACATGGATATCATGTTGGATTGCTGGATGAGTTGGGATGTGCCCTACACAATAGAAATGGCTCACCGTCTCTTGCCATACAACCCACGTTGGCTCGAGGAGCCGGTTCTGCCAGACAAGCTTGAACAATACGCCCAGATCCGGGCGGCGAGCCCTGTGCCTATTGCCGGTGGCGAGCATGAATATACGCGTTGGGGCCTTAAGCAACTGATGGATGCCCGAGCTTGCGACATATTGCAGCCGGATATCTATTGGGCTGGGGGCATTTCCGAAGTATCCAAGATTTGTGCCCTGGCGTCTGCATACGATCTTCCTGTAATCCCTCACGGTCATTCCACGCCAGCTTCCGTTCATCTCATTGCAGCCTGGCCTGTGGTTACCTGTCCGATGTTGGAATATCTGATCAAGTGGAATGAGATCCACCAGTTTTTTCTAGCCGAACCTGTCAAGCCGGAAAACGGCGTAGTAAGGGTGCCCACCGGTCCCGGCTTAGGTATGGCCTTGAACCTTGCCAAGTGCGAGTCTGTAGAAACAGTTGCTTATGATTGAGCGACTGAGCCAATTGCATGTAAACATTGCCCAGCATTCGCTAAGCCAAAGGGGGAACTCATGGGGACAGGAGAAGACAACAAAGGCAAAGTAGTTATTGTCACGGGAGGCGCAAAAGGCATTGGCAGGGCCATCACCCTGGCCTTTAGTGCCGAAGGGGCCAAGGTAGCAACGGCAGATGTGGATGACCCCGCAGGGGCTGAAGTCACGCAAATGGCAGAAAATAGCTCAGGAGCTGTTCAGTTCTTCCATGCGGATGTATCCAAGGCCAAGGACTGTGCCGAGCTGGTTAAGCAAGTCGTGGACAGCTGGGGACAGGTAGATGTGCTCTGTAACAACGTGGGTATTCAGCCAATAGATTCGTATATGCGCGCGCATGAGATGTCCGAGGAAATGTGGGACCGCATTTTGGATGTGAATTTGAAAAGCGCCTTTCTCATGTGCAAATACGTTATTCCCCATATGCAGGCCTCTGGGGGAGGCGTCATTATCAACACCGCTAGTGTCCAAGGCCTCATGTCGGCCAACCAGGTTCCTGCCTACGCGGCCAGCAAAGGCGGCATCCTGTCACTCACACGTAATCTGTGTCTGGACTATTCTGTAGACAATATCCGAGTAGTGGCTGTAAACCCGGGCACAGTGGATACGCCTCTGGTAGCCGAAGCGGCGGCGGCTTCCATCAAAGAAGGGGTCTCTTCTTTGGAGGAATTGAGAAAGGAATGGGCAAAATGCCATCCCATTGGTCGCATAGCGCAACCGGCTGAAATTGCCAGTGTCGTAACGTTTTTGGCCACCGACAGAGCATCTTTCATGACGGGTAGCTATGTGAATGTAGATGGAGGAATGATGGCTAAAGGAGCTTGGGCCTAACCATGGCTGGACCCCTAAAGGTCGGAGTTGTCGGTTTGGGCCAAAGAGGCTTGCAGCATCTGGAGGCCCTAGTGCGTCTGCAAGCGGAGGGCCAGATCAAGGTTACCGCACTTTGTGATCTCTTCCCCGCTAATCTGGAAGAGACTAAACTCAGCAGCTTCGTCCCTGATCTGAACGCCAAGGACGTGCTTCGCACCCAGTCCTTTGCTGAAGTCTGCGATTCCTCCCTCTGTCATGTTCTGTTCTTGGCCATTCCACCTAATTTACATAAACAAGAGGTCTTGCAGGCCGCAGGGCAAGGAATCCACTTGATGGTGGAAAAGCCAATGAGCCTGGACTTAACGCTAGCACTGCAAATGCAGAAAGCGATCGAAAAGGCTGGGGTCATGGCCTGTTGTGGTTTTCAGCAACGCTACGATCCCAAACATGAAGCGGTGCATGCGTATGTGAAGGAACATAGTCCTGTTTTTGCCACCTACGCTTTCCATGCTTCGTTGCAGAGGCATGATGTGAAGCACACCGACACTAGGTCTTTGGGTGGACCGGCCAGTCGGGTATGGGCAGCCAGTCAAGCATGGTCGGGGACCACAGTTGTAGAAGCGGGAATACATCCCCTGGACCTCTGGAGATACTGGTTTGGTGAAGTGGATTGGGTGCAGGCGGCCTACGTGCCGCGGCCACCCGAAGAGATAGTGGATCAGGCCGACAATCCATACGCGTACAGCGTGCAATTTGGCTTTGATGGCGGGTTAGTCGGTAATCTGGTCTTGACGCGAGTAAACCGAGTCCAGAACCTTATTGCTGATCATCGAGTTTTCTGTACCGAAAGCCAAGTGACTATTGCTTCTGACGAAGTGAAGGGCTATACCGGAACTAAACCAAGTGCTTTTGCAATCTGGCGAGGATCTTCAGAAGATGGCACATTCCGTTTAGCGAAGGGGTTCATCTCCGCCATTCAGGAGCAAGACACTTCGACAATCAAGTCAACTTTCGCAGACAGCATGTACAGTCTGGCCAGCGTTCTGGCTGCAAACGCCTCCAACGAATTGGCTGGTCGTCGTATCTATGTCAAGGAGTTTCTCTCGGCAGGTCACATGTGGAATTCAGAGGCAGATGAGGGACATGAATGAAGATAGTGCTGTTCAATGACCTAACCCAGGAAGAATTCCAAAGCATTCAAGCTCAAGCCAAGGGAGTTCAGCTTGTTAAGGTCCAAACTGAAGGGCAAGCATTGCAAGAAATAGAGGATGCGGAGGCATTTTACGGAAATCTGACCCCCGAAATGTTCTCCCATGCAAAAAAACTTGAATGGGTGCAGGCCCCCGTGGCAGGGCTGGAGCATTTCATTTTTCCAGCTTTGGCAGAAAGCGAGGTAGTCCTTACAAACATGGCAGGGATATACAGCGATGTAATCTCAGACCATGCTTTGGCGTACATATTGATGTTTGCGAGAGGCTTCCACCTTTATAGGTTTAACCAGATGGAGCGTCTCTGGGAGAAAGGCGCGCCTGTGTGCCATTTGGCCACCAGCACTCTGGGAGTGGTTGGTCTTGGTGGCATTGGGGCGGAGGTGGCTCGCAAAGGAAAGGCTCTTGGCATGGAAGTCTGGGGTATAGAGGCCCGAAACATCGAAACTCCCGAAGGAGTCGATGTGTTACTTCAACCTGATGACTTGGATCTGGTCTTGGCAAAATCGGATTTCTTGGTGCTTTGTGTTCCCCATACACCAGAAACCGTGGGGCTCATTAGCAGGCGAGAACTGGCCCTGATGCCCAAAAGAGCTTACTTGATCAATATTGGGCGGGGTGTATTGCTGAGCCTCGAAGCTCTGGTAGAAGCACTCGAAACTGGTGAAATCGCTGGAGCTGGGCTCGACGTTTTCGAAACGGAGCCCTTGCCTGCTACACATCCACTGTGGCAGATGCGAAACGTGATCATCACGCCTCATTCAGCGGCCACAAGCTCCCACACAAGGGAGAGACACATTGGTGTCTTGACTGCAAACATAGACCGGTTCCGGCGCAACTCCCTTTTGCACAATGTTGTAGGGAAAGCGAGCTGGTACTTAGCCAATTGAGATTCAGCAAGGACAGCATCTCAAAGGGGGTTGCAGAGCGCCCATGAGATTCCTATGCCAGCCGAGATTTCTGGGCCACGCGTATAGAGGCTCACTCAAAGCGGCGAACTCAGTTGCGCGATAGAACTTTCGCAATCGTATTGAAAGTGGCGACTTAAGGGAGCCTTTTTCATATCGATCTTCAGTCCGAATTCCCATTCTCTTGTCCGTGCCTCCCGGCCACCCAAAGAAACGCACAATATGGGCTTCTATCGCACAATCCTCATCGGAGGGACATCCCACATAGGGAAATCGACATTGGCTAAGGCACTTGCAACCAAATTAGGTTGGACTGCAATTTCAACTGACAGCCTTGCCCGCCATCCCGGTCGGCCATGGAGGCAAAATGATGAAAAGATACCGAACCATGTGGCCGAATACTACCTCACCTTGTCAGTTGATGAACTGATCAAAGATGTTCTCCAACATTACAGAGTTGGTGTCTCGCCAAAGGTAGAAGCTATCCTCAAATCTCAAGAAGGCGATTCTGGGCCAGGATTGATACTCGAAGGTTCAGCTCTTTGGCCCGAGTTCGTCACAGCCCTGAACTTCAATAACATTGCTGCACTTTGGCTTTCTGCAGAAAGCAGTGTCATTCGGCAAAGGATGTAGGCAGAGAGTCGATTTCACATGAAACCACACCGTGAACAAATCCTGGTGAGGAATTTTCTGAATCGTACTCTCGTCTACAACTCCGATATGTTCGAGAGTTCGAGAGTGTTAGAGGGCATGATTTCGTCCTTGTGCATGTTCTAAGTTCCTCTGAGACGGAGCTCGCCGAGAGATGTTTGACGGCACTTGGGCTAGAAAAATTGAAGTCAGGGCATCAATCATCTTTGTAGCGTGGGGACTCTTGAGAGAGTTCGCCAGCCGCGTCAATTCCGGTTTGTTTTCTCAAGGCAGGAATAGGCAGACCCTGTACATTCTGGCGCTTGCGGAGAATGTTGGAGTAGCAGAAACACGACGATCGTCAATTCTAGACTTTCAGCGCCACACCGATTTCAACTTTGCTCTTCACAGTTATCAGCTGCCACGCTAGCAGCGGGAACACTTTTCGTTGTGGTTGGCCACAGCTGTCAGTTCTATACGTTTAAGTGAAAAACACGCCTTCAGAAAGGCATAACCTGGCTGCCAGGTCAATGAACAGGCACAGTCCTCGAGCGCGACCTGTGTCAGCCTTGATTCTCACATGCTGTGCCCGGCTCCAGTCCGTTTCTGGCCGACGTGATAAGTAGCCGTTGTCTGCTTTGGGTTCGGCCCTTCGAAGGACAATTCAATCTCTATTGCAAATCTCGAAAGTCGTCAGCCATACGGTGACTCCCTACCCTCCAAATGCAGCTCAGCCCAATCGGCATTGACAATGAGCGTTCTCCCGGTTACTAACTTCGGAAGGTACATGGCCAGAGGATTTTCCAAACCCAAAGTCAAGCCCAAATAGGTGCCATTTTCTTGATCATATCCATCGGCCCGGCCAAACACTCTGTCAGCTAGTCCTCGGGCCAGACTATCCTCCAATTCCTGTCGGCGCTGAAGGCCAGCTCTGCTTTTTCTTCGCCCCTTATCCATTCCCAGCCAGAGCGCATTGATGGAAACATGAAATTTAGGTTGAGGGAGATTCCAATACCATTCGCCCATTAACCTGTTCAATTCAATGGGGTCAATGGCTGAATGCAACAGATCGCCGCCTTCCTTGACTTGGGAACCGCCAAGCAGTTCGTAGACACTCTGAACCTGAGAATGTAGGTCACGACGGCGTATCGTCAGCAGGGCCCTGCCCATTAAATCCAAACAATTCTTTACATAAGCCCGATTCATATCTCCACTCATATCATGGGCGTAGAGGTTGCGGGCTTCCGCAAGTTTGGAAACGTGCCTTAGGATCGGCTCACCTCCTTTGAATTCAAGGCTGAACAATTCTCGCCAATTGGCATGCATGATGGGAGACAGGTGCACAATATCGAGTGCAGCTTTCCAGTTGTCTCCAAAGGTTTCCAGATTCTCTTCGAAAATTCTTCTGCCATCTCCATGGAGTGACAGCAAGACAAGCTCTTGGGCGCCGATTCCAACTTTCTTTTCCAAGCAATCCGCAACGAAGGAACGCAACCCTTTGAAATAGATGGATAGCCCTTTCCAGAATGCATCTCTGTAAGGATAGTATTGATTGGGCAAGCTTTACCCTCCTTTTTCTTGGCCAGGCAGCGCAACAGGAATCGATCGCGGGTCACATTTAGAAGGGCAGCGGGTCACCTGAACTCGCGGTCAATTTGTCATATAAGGCTTGCAGTTCTCGTGTAACAGTGCCCGGTCTACCGCAACCAATCGACCGACCGTCGACTTCAAGAACTGGTGTCAATTCTCCCATGGTGCCAGTAGTGAAGCATTCCGCTGCCGCGTAAACCTCGCTTAGTGAAAGCCGTTTCTCCAGGGTTTCAAAGCCGTTCATTTTGGCCATCTCCAATACCACGCCCCTTGTGATTCCGGGCAGGCAGTAGTCGGCATGGGGAGTGAGCAAAGCGCCTTCTTTCACTATGAACACATTTGTGGCATTGGTTTCCGCCAGAAAACCTTCCAAGTCCAACATCAAGGCATCGTTGACGCCAGCCACATTCGCCTCAATTTTGGCCAGAATGTTATTGATAAGGTTGTTGTGATGGATCTTGGAATCGATGCTTTGAGGGGAATTTCGCCGCCAAGAAGATGTAATCAGGCGGATGCCGTCCCGGCTGTAGACCGGGGCTTTCCACTCAGCCAAGACTATCAGGCAACTACCGTACTGGTTTAGCTGGATGTCCATGCCGGAAGTTACTTTCAGGCCCCGGGACAAGGTTAGGCGCACGTGGACTCCATCCCGCATCCCATTGGCTGCCAGCGTCTGGAAGAGTGCCTTTTCTATGTGTCCCCTGCTTGGAATGTCGGCAAAGCACATGGCCTTTGCAGAATCGATCAAGCGATTTAGATGAGCGCCCAGCTGGAAAACCCGGCCGTCATAGATCCGTAGTCCTTCCCAGACTGCATCTCCGCCTTGGACTGTGCTATCAAAGACTGAAACCTTAGCTTCTGTCCGAGGCAGCAGTTCTCCTCCCACATGAACGAGAATGTTTGCATTGCGAGAGTCAGGGAGCTGGGGTTCTGTTTCCATCAATCATCCTCTGGTGCTCGGATTGTGTACTGGCTAAGTTCTTCATAGTAGGGCAAGCACTGCTCCAAGAGAGGCTTAAGCTCTACCGGCATCTCTGCCGCGGGAGGCTTATAGGGGATGAAGCCCGTTGAAAGATGGGAGCTGGCATACCAATTCCTTGCCCAAACACCGTCTTCGGGCTTCGGACCCGCCGGCCATTTCAGCATTTCTTCTTCAAAAGGGAGTTCAAGGTGTCGGCATAATTGTTCCAGTACAGAACGCGGTTTTCTCAGTAGCTCCCGTGAATCCACAACCAGCGGGAGATGGTCGAGTTCTTGCAAATTCCTCAGAATTCGTAGCTGTAAGGCCAGTCCAGTGTCTGCCACCGTGGGCCGTTCCAGCACCTTACCCAAGGAAGGCACCATCGCTCTGGGGTCCCGGACCAGTAAGAAATGGCGACCATAGGCCATAAAATCCCAAGACACGCCAACCAGATGGTGAGCCATGTGTTTTACAAAAAGGATTGGTTTAGAGCACGGTTCGTGGATGAGCCCATGGATCACCTGGCTCCCATCAGGATTCTGAGACGCAATGATTTCCTGTCGACCCGGGTGGTCGACATCAACCCTGGACAAATAACTTGAATAAAGAGGTTCGTCCACCACTTGTGTATCGGAACGCTGCCGGAAGGCATACATGGTGGCGGTCGAAACATTCCGAGGGCCTGACCACATGTGAATGCGCAAAGGATTGGAAAACATATTGGACTGTGTATCAGCTGCAATCAAGAACCAGAAGCAGCGCCTGACCGCGTGACAGACCCCCCTGGGAGTGCACTGAGGCGAAAAGCCGTTGTTTAGTTGATTGGTGCCATTCTAAGGCAAAATTCATTTAGATTGTATGCACCCCGTACCGGTAGAAAGGTGAAGATATGAATGAAGTCAGAGTGGGTATCGTGGGTATGGGCGTTGGTGCGACCAATGCTATGGCGTTGGCCCACAATTCCCGCTGTCAGGTTGTAGCGCTCTGCGATCTCTTGCCGGAACGCATGGAAGATCTAGCGGTACGGCTTCCACAGGACCCGCCACTGCGCTTCACAGATCATAGGGAAATGTGCGCCCATTCTGAAGTGGACGCGGTCTTTGTAGGTACTCCAAATCAGTGGCATGTGCCTGTCGCACTTGAGGCAATTCGCAACGACAAGCATGTCATGGTTACCAAACCCTTGGCGGACGCAGTCAGGCCTGCACAGGACTTGGTCGCCGCCGCGGAAGCATCTGGGGTTGTAAACATGATGTCACTCTCCACTCGCTTTGCGCCACAGGTGCAGTACCTGGGTCATATGTCACAGGCTGGCTCTTTCGGGGACCTTTACTATGTAAAGGCTCGCAGCATCCGGCGAAGTGGAATTCCCAATTGGAACCTGGGTTTTATCCAAAAGGGTGGAGGAGCGTTTCGGGACATGGGAGTGCATTATTTGGATGCGGCCTGGTGGATTATGGGCCTGCCTATCCCGGTTTCCGTGGCAGGAGTGGCGGGAGCCAAGTTCGGGCCTAGAGGACAGGGCTACTTCGGTCCTAGCCCAGACTTGAAAAAGGAATATTGGCACCAATATGACTCTGATGACTATGGCGGGGGCCTCATTCGCTTCGCCAATGGAGCTGGCCTCATCATAGAGAGTTTCTGGGCCAGTCATCAGCAACCTGAACTGCAAATAGAACTCTTTGGCACTGAAGCTGGAGCCACGCTACATCCCCTAAAGATCTTTAAGACCGTTAACAATGTGCATCAAGACGTGAATGTGGAGATGCCAGAAAATGACCGAGCTGCTTGGCAGAACATTGCGGACCACTTCGTGGCTTGCATCCTGGACGGTCTGGAATGCCATGCCCCGTTGCGACATGGAATGGAAGTACAAAGAATGATGGAGGGCCTGCTGACCAGCGCTCAGACCGGCCAGCAGGTGGAATTAGCCTAGAGTGTAGTAAGGTCCGCCAGTTTGACAGACGAAGGTGGCTACTCTTCGTCCAAGTCGGCAAATATGTCTTGAGGCAGATTGGCGGCATCTTCGCGCCGCCAGGA
Source organism: Caldilineaceae bacterium (assembly GCA_965221225.1). Lineage (GTDB taxonomy): Bacteria > Chloroflexota > Anaerolineae > Caldilineales > Caldilineaceae > Bin34. The sequence continues at coordinate 489,220 of CBDCRV010000008.1, read as the reverse complement.
TCCTATGAACTCTTCGTTGGTCAATTGTTCGTTGAGCCAACGAACGGCATTGGCTGTATCGACGACGATCATTGCAATGCGTTGTCCTTCGTGCTCAGAAACCATGATCAGCGCTTCAGGTTGACTTTGCATGACCGGCAGGAAGGATGAGACAAACATACTGGCACCTATCTCTTCGCGCCTGAATTCAACACTTTTCGGATTCTCAGCACTGGACATCAAAACCACTAAGGCCTTCTGGTCGGCCCTCTCCATGACCTCAAAAAAACGCAGTCCAATCTCCTGTTCCTCAAATTCTTCCAACACCTGTGTTCGCACTAGGTCGGCTGTAATGCGCTCGTCTTGCACATCTTCCGCCATAGTGCGGCGATCGTAGCATTGAGTCAGGCCACTGCTTATATCCAGTTTCTCTTGAGCTGTGTCAGCTTGATCCGCCAACCACTCCACATGGGGCTCACTTTCCTCACAGCGATCCGTATAGAGGTACAACTGTGACAGGGAATATTGGGTCAGGTACATATCCGGGTCTTTACCTACGGAATCCAGTAACTTCTGCTCCGCTTCATCGATTTGGCCCCGCACCAGGTAGGAGTAGCCCAGAATGCTCATTACGGTTGAAGAAGTAGAGCCTTTCTCAAAGGCGTTTTCGGCTGACTTCTGGGCCGCATCCAGATCTCCATTGTAGAGGTGGGCAAAGGCCACGGCTTCATTGGCGTCTGAACTATATGGTCGGAAGATGGACCACCGTTGGGCATTGTCTATGGAAGCATCCAAGTCTCCCAGTATGAAGTTCAATTCGTACTGGGCCTGGTAATAAAGCGGGTCATTGAAGGCCAGGGTCTTGATATCGGATAGGGTCCTGGTGGCTTCCGACTTCATTTCATTGCGTGCAAAGGAAATGGCCAGTAGCCGGGAGTCCGTTACTGAAGTAGGTAGCTGGGTAGAAACCAGCTGGAGGAAGGGAATTGCCTCCTCCCAGTCATCGGAACACATGTATCCCACACCCATCATTCGTTGGGCAGCCATGCTATAGGGTCGAGCATCCAGCCACTTTTGGGCAACGGAACGACTCTCCTTGCATTCTTCCGCATTGTTGAGGAGGAACATGCGCGTCATCGAAACATCGAAGCGATCGTCCCAGGCAACTTCCTCAGCTTTTTCCTGGTACTTCTCCGCGGCCTTATAGTCTTCCATAAGCATGGAAACATTAGCTTGGCATGTATAGCCATCGGGATAAGGGGTCTCAGGGGAATCAAAGGCAGCCATTCTGGCACAGCCGTCCAAAGCCTTTTCCCATTCATTAAGTTCCACGGCCATGTCTACTTCGAGCCCAATCACAAAGGGGTGGTCCGGTAGTGCTTCTATTGCCGGCGCCGCAATCTCAAGGGCGGTGTAGGGGTCTCCGTCAAGATCATAAGCACGTCGGCTCAAGACAATTTTCCAAAGATGAAAATCCGGCTCCAGATCTACAGCTTTCACTGCAGATTCCTCGGATGCCGGCCAATCATGCAGTGATTCTTGGACTAGACTCAGCAATACGTAGGCTAGGGCATTGTCAGGATCGAGTTCCAGTGCTTTGTTGACATGCAAAAGTGCCCTCTCGGGTTCGTAAAGGCTAAGGGCCATATCGGCATGAACCGTGTGAGCTAAGGAGCTTTCTGGATCTGCGGCTATAGCTGCATTTGCAGTATCGATTGCATCTTCAAAGTGGTGGGCTAATTGCTGTGCCCAAGTCAAATAGGAAAGAACGGAGGTATCTTCAGGAGCTAATGCGAACGCCTTTTCAGCGTAAGACAGTGCCTCTTGCCAACGTTCTGGGGTATAGGTGTAGAGGTCGGAAAGGCCAGTTAATGCCGGGAGAGAATTTGGATCGGCCTCCAGTGCCTCAAGAAATATTCGCTCGGCTTCTTGGAAATTGGATTGCTTGAAGAGTTCAGTGGCTTCTTGGGAAAGTGCCGCGGCCTTCTCCAGATTCAAAGCCGTAGTATTCTCGACTTGCGGGATTGCCTCAGTTGGAGGGGAATCCGAGATTTCCCCGTCTGGAGGTGGCACTACAAACCCTGTGCAACCTGCCAGGATCAGGGCGAGCAAAGCAAATGCGATAGCAGCGATGGTGAAGCGACCGGCACTGCCGGGGCGCGAACCAGAGTTGGGGGAAAGGCGCCTAGGCTGGGCATGGACTGGCATATGTCTAGCGCTCCGTTTCAGAGTTGAAAATTTGAACAAGAAAAGCGGCCGAATAGAGTGTGAATTTGGTTAACCTGAGCAAAGTGTAGGACGGTGGAAAGGGTACTTTCGTTAACTTTCTGTGAAAGGAACTCCGGGGTTCCCTACTAACCTACCAATTTCGGAAGGTTCTGTTTTCTACCCTTAAGGCCCGAAAATATGTATTCTGCACTCGGGGCAAGGAGGGAAAGCAGGGACAACTACCAGCCTCACAGCCATATACATTATAAGATGGACCTATTGTTACTTGCCCACAGCGGGCGGAATCAACACCGCCTTGCAATCTAACGTTGCCCATGACTTTTCCGCCGCCTACGAACACGAATGTAGTTGCGCGACCTGATGCGCCAAGATCACCTCTGCTTTCCATAGAGGATGTACAAGTTGGCTTCGAGGTAAGAACTGGTCTACTCCGGTTTTCCCAGGTTCAAGCTGTCCGCGGCATCACTTTGCAAATCCAGAGGGGAGAAACTGTAGCAGCGGTAGGAGAATCCGGTAGCGGCAAGACTACGCTGGGCCGCACCGCGATGGGTCAAGTGCGACCCACCAGCGGACGGGTGCTTTTTGAAGGTCAAGACTTGTCCCTTCTCAAAGGCAAAGAACGAAAATCCTTCATGCGCAGGGCCCAGACCATCTTTCAAGACCCCTTCGCAACCTTGGACCCCTACATGACATTGTATGAATCCTTGGAAGAACCTCTGGAAATCCACAAGATCGGAAACTCACGGGAACGGCAGGATCGGATCTATCAAGCTTTGAGCGACGTTCGCTTGAACCCAGCTCGGGAATTGGCCGGTTCCTATCCTCACATGATATCCGGTGGTCAGAGGCAAAGACTTGGAATTGCTCGGGCGCTAATCTTGGAGCCAGATTTTATCTTTGCCGATGAACCAGTATCGATGGTGGATGCTTCCAGCCGTGCGGAAATCCTCTATCTGCTGAACCAGCTGCAAGCGGAAAGAGGGGTAGCGATGCTTTACATCACGCATGACATTGCTACTGCGCGACACAGCGCCCAACGAATCGCTGTCATGTATTTGGGACGCATTGTGGAAATGGGCCCCGCCGATCGAATAGTGGACAATCCACTTCACCCTTATACCCAAGCCTTGATAGAGGCTGTACCGGAGCCTGACCCTTCCAATCGCCTCGCACCACGGCGCACCTTGCACGGCGAACCTCCCAACCCTATTAACGTGCCGTCGGGCTGCGCGTTTCACCCTCGCTGTCCGCTTGTGCTTGAAGGGACATGTGCACAGGTCGATGTGCATTTGGAAGAAAGGGAGCCAAATCATTGGGTGGCCTGTCATTTGTTCACTTAGAAACTGCCTCGAGTCTCTTCCCCCTGCATTTTCGTCGAAAGGGGAAAACCGAGCTCCGGCCCGCGGAAAAGGCACTTCACCATCCCGGCGTTTACGAATCCTTTATAAGGGAGTTCGAATTACGGGGGATTCCTGTGCGGCTTTTACCCTATAATTGCGCCTAATTCCTTCACAGGCCTACACCTTTCAATTGGCTTAAGCAACTCGAGCCTTTGGGAAGTGTGGGAAATGTGCCGGGTTGTCTCGGCAAGATAGTTAATAACAACAGTAGGAGAAGTAATGAAGCGGCATAACAAGACTTTTTTGTACTTCCTGATAACCTGCTTGGTCCTCATCCTGGGTGTGCAGCCTCTTGCCGCCTTGGAGGCCGAACCAGCTCCGGCACTGCCCGAAAGGGGCAAGGTGTCAAAGAACCCCCAAAATATTCAGAATCTCTCAGCGCCCATCGCAGATATTATTTCTGGCCCAGCCTGGCTTATGGCGCAGGGCATCGACAATAGGGCTTGGATGGATAGACCAGGCTGGAATACCCTTACCCGGCAGGATGTAGCTAGCGCCGTTACCGGTCTTAACGCCGACAATCCTGCACAGATGCAGGGCGCCGGCCTGGGTGTATTGGTGCCCTATCGGGATCCTGCTCCGGCATTCAGTCGTGATCTGTTGATTACACGAGACTTCAGTAATACACCGTTACAGACTGAACCGGATATAGCGGTAAACCCCAACGATCCCGACCACATTGTGCTCGGCACCATTGATTACAACTTCCCCAACAACACCTCCTACGTTTCCATAGATGGAGGGGCGACTTGGGATGGCCCAAGGCAAGTTAAATACTTGCGCAAGGACAGGGTCTCAGGCGGAGATCCAGTAGTCAAATTTGACAGTCAAGGCAATGTGTTCATGGGATCCATTTCCATTGGCATCAAGGAATATACAGTAGGTAATGCAGTAGGCTTCGCCTTGGTCTCTAGTATTTCAGTGGCCAAGTCGGAAGATGGCGGCTATGCATGGCTGGAACCCGTCTCTGCCGGGCGCAGCGATGTGAAAGTCGATCTCGAAGAGGACCTTACCGGCCGCCTGCGCGGAAGAATTTCTCTGGGTTTCTTGGACAAACCCTGGATGACAGTTGGACCCCATCCCACAATTGAAGATACAGAGGTGATCTACGTCACGTATGTGGAATTCAATACCTCCTACGAAGTCTTTTACATCGGAGAGGTCGCAACCTTGGGTTCTCCGCAAGTGGATACTACGCCGTACGTAGTATTTTCCACGGATGAAGGTCAGACCTGGTCTGATCCAGTGGCAGCGGGACCAACCGTCCGTCGCTCATACGGGGAGATCAGTGAAACGGAAGGGCAGTCCAATACTATCGGTACCAAACGAGTAGTGCAGGGACCAGTGCCAGTAGTGGATTCCAAAGGCAATCTGTTCGTGACTTGGCTAGATAGCACCGACGATGAAAGTCAGAAAGGGCTGGGTGAATTTTACATGGCCAAATCTGAGGATGGTGGCGAGAGCTTTGGCGATCCCAAACGCATCGCCAGCTTCTTGGAGCCCGGCTTCCGGCCCCGGAATGCATATTTCCGATACTGGGCATCAGTCTTTCCCAAGATGGCGATTGGTCCCAATGACGAGATTTACATTGTCTATGTGGCCATTCCACCAGACAATGAGACGGATGAAGGGGACGTGTTCTTCATTCGGTCCATGGACGGAGGAATTCGTTGGTCGCAACCAAAGCAGTTGAACCACGACAAAGGCACAGCCCTGCAATTCTTCCCGGCTGTGGATGTGGGACCCGATGGCGTAATACATGTGATGTGGGGCGATATGCGGGATGATCCGGTAGAGACGCGTTACCACATTTATTACACTCGTTCAGATGATCAGGGAGATACATGGGGCTTTGAATTGCCTGAATTGGACCTGCGAGTGGGTGACACCCGTGTTACGGACTTCCCCTCCAATCCCAACAAGGGATTCCCCAATGGGCTGTTTATCGGAGACTACTTTTCCATCGCAGCCATTGAAGACGAAGCCTATATGGTGTGGGCAGACACCCGCTTGGGTGAATATGGCGGATTCAACCAAAAGATCGGTTTTACTCGCCAGCGGTCCATTCCCTCACCAGAAATCTACGTGAGTCCGAACGCGGGACCAGCCGGTGAACGTATTACGGTGCAGGGCCATGGTTTTCAGCCATTGATTAATTATTTCCTGCTGGTAGGGGGTACGGAGGTTTCCTCAGGGCGCACAGATGAATTGGGGCGCATGACAGCCAACGTGTTTGTGCCTATTTCAGGTGAAGGGGCACATGCAATTACTTTGGTTGATGGTTCCGGCAACTTTGCCTCCACATCCTTTTATATGGAATTCGGCTTCGACAACATTAAGACTATTCTGGATCAGCTGCAGGCACTGTTGGAGCAATAGAAATCAACCTTGCGGGCGCGACCTAGGGCCCGGTTCCCGGCTCTGGGTCCGCCTGAGTTGGCCAAAAAGGCCGGCGATAGCTGGCATTGGAGATCAGAAAACGCTATGAAGACTATTCGGCGAAAGGGGGGTATGGCCTGGATCCTAGCTTTGCTGTTCCTCTTGGCCCTATCCGGCACCGCACTGGCCCAGGAAAACGCAGACACTGAGGAAGTGTCAACTTCGGACTCACAACCCGGCTATGTTGCCCCTCATGACCTGACTGGACCGGCCGTTGATACCTTAGTCTTTAGGGCTTTTGATGTAGATCGGGCTCCCCTGGATCTGTTGGCAGGGGAAATGGACCTTTACTATTACAACCTCAAGATCGCTGCAGCCAAGGAGCTACAGGACGAAGAAGTGCGTTTGTACGAGTCCCCTGCTACCACCATTTCCTTGATCCTGAACCCCGCTCCCGCCCCTGAAGGTCGACTCAATCCCTTGTCTCTGCCCCAAGTGCGAAAAGCCCTCCAGTTTCTGGTGGACCGGGAATTTGTGGCACGAGAAATCTATCAGGGCCAAGCCGTGCCTATGCTCACCAATGTCAGTCCGACAGACTACGACTATCTGACTATTTTCAATCAGGTCAATGAGCTGAGCATCGCCTACGATCCTGAGTATGCACGCAGCGAGATAACAACTGCAATGGAGAACGCCGGGGCAGAAATGGTGGACGATGTCTGGCATTTCAATGATCGACCAGTCACTCTCAAATTCATCGTGAGAGTAGAGGATGAAAGACGCGAAGTCGGTAATCTAGTACAGAACGCGCTGACCGAAGCCGGCTTCCGCATCGCCACCTCCTATCAGCCCTTCGCACCTGCCATCCAAACTGTTTACACCACCAATCCGCAGGATTTTCAGTGGCACCTGTACACGGAAGGATGGGGCCGCGGCGCCCCCCAACGATATGACTACAGTGGTATCAATGCCTATTACGCTCCTTGGCAGGGCAATATGCCGGGCTGGCGAGAAGTGGGATATTGGCAATACGAGCAAGAAGAGTTGGACGATCTGGGCCGCAAGTTATTCCAGGGCGACTTCCAGGATCAGGCCGAAAGAGACAAACTCTATCGGAACATGACAGAACTGGGATTGGACGAAAGCGTCCGCATCTGGATTGCTACGATTCTCAACACTTATCCGGTGCAGCCTGAAGTAAAAGGGATCACGCATGATCTGGCTGCGGGTCCCCGAGGTCTGTGGTCTTTGCGGGCCGCCTACAAATCGGGCAGCAATGAACTCACAGTAGGTAACCTCTGGGTCTGGACCGAAAGGTCCACTTGGAACCCTGTAGGGGGCATCGGCGATGTGTACACTTCGGATATCTGGCGCCAACTGCAGGACCCCGCCATTTGGAATCATCCATTCTCAGGTAAGCCGCAGTCTTTTCGCCTGGATTTTGAGACCGAGACCGCAGGTCCCAATGAAACTCTGGAAGTACCCGAAGACGCTATGTTTTGGGATGCCAGTGCCGGCGCATGGGTCGAAGTGGAGGAAGGGACTACTGCAAACAGCAAGGTAACATACGATTACTCGCGGTATTTTCAAGCGCCGTTCCATCATGGAGGGGACATCTCCATCGCAGATGTCCTTTATGGTCTGCACCACAGCATTGACCTTTCCTGGAATCCTGACAAGGCTTTAATAGAGACGGTAATGGCGACTACGGGTCGTCCCTACTGGGAAACCATAAAAGGCTATCGCGTACTGGATGAAAATCGTATAGAAGTCTACGTAGACTTTTGGCACTTTGAGGAGGATTACATTGCGGCCTATGCCGCGCCGTCCAGTGTGGGGACACCGTGGGAACTGCTTTATGCAATGGATGAACTGGTCTTCACTCAAAGGCGCGGAGCCTTCAGCGCCACTACAGCCGCGAGATTCAAGGTTCCCTGGATCAGCCTCGTACTGGACAGGGATGCCCGCTTGGTGCGTCGCGTGGTGCAAGAGCTATCCCGCAAGGAACAGATCCCTGTGGCAGCACTCACATTGCCCGGAGAAACAGAGCCTTTGGTGGACTTGACGCAGGCAATGGAGGACTACACCAGAATTCTGGATTGGTTCGAAGACAAGGGCCATATGGTGATCGGTAACGGACCCTATTATCTGGAGAGATATGACCCAGGGGCGCAATATGCTGAGCTTTCGGCATTTCGGGATGAGAACTATCCTTTTACCCCTGCGGACCTTTATATAGGGGAGCCGGAACTAGTCTCATTCCAAGACATACAGTTTGATGAACTAATTGTCGGCGAAGAATATGAAGTAGTGCTGGAACTTGTGGGACCGGGCGATATCGCAGTACTGTACATTTTCAAAGACGCTTCCAGCGGGGAAGTACTCTTCTCAGGCAATGCTCAGTCCAGCGCTGAAGAGGGCAACGTGTTCACTATTGTATTGTCGGAGCAGGAGACAGCGGGACTGGACTTCGGCCTACTGGAAATGACTTTGGCCGCGTATAGCGATGACTTAGCACGTGTCACCAAACGACAAGTGGAGATCGAGGTTGATGTGGGCTTCGGCTAAACTTCGCCGAAGCCATGAAAGACGCCATCACGCGGCGGTGTCTTGTCCGGCAGTCTGCCACTTTCCGAAGCGTCGCCACAAGGCGGCGCTTCGGCTCTATAAGACTTAGGTGAATTTTGAAGCCCGGCTGAGACGCCTTAGCTGGCACTACTGATTAAAAGATTTGCTACTTACTTGAGCTATGCGACAACTGATTCCCTTGGCCTGGCGTGCTGTCACGTTACTCGGCGTCTTCTTTGTTGTACTACTAATGCTGGTCTTAACTCTGGGGTTTACGGGATTCTCTGATCTGATTCTGTCTGCAGTTGTAGGTGAACAGATGCGGGCTGAACGAACAACACTTGCCGAAACCATTCGGGACCCTGCGGAATTGGAGCAGGCTTTGGCAGCCCGCAAAGGGGAACTAGAAGAATTTTATGGGCTCAATACCCCCTGGTACTACCGCCTGCCCGGCACCCTGTTGCGAGTGCTGCGACTAGATCTGGGTGAAGCAAGGTCGCTCCGTAGTACTGACGGCTCCAGCCGAATCATCGACATCGTCATGGAACGATTGCCTAACACCATGATTCTTATGACTACATCCTTGGTAATCGTGGCGGTATTGGGGTTGGGAATAGGACTCTTTGTCGCCACTCGCCCTGGAACTTGGATCGACCGGAGCATTTCCGCTTTCGCCGCTATCACCTATGCCATTCCCACCTGGTGGATCGGCATTCTGTTGATTCTGATTCTTTCAGTGAACTGGCGCATATTGCCGTCGGGTGGCATGTACAGTTCTCCGCCCCCGTCGGAAACTTGGCCGCGGCTTCTGGATTTGGCAAAACATGCCATTTTGCCAGTACTGTCAATGGTGTTAGTTAGCGTGGGCCCGTACATCTATGCTGTGCGTACCATAACGCTAAATATTGCACACGAAGACTTTGTGGCAATGGCTCGGGCGAAGGGACTGCCAGAACACAGAGTACGCAACGTACATATCTTGCGGGTGGCGGCTCCGCCTATAGTAACGGGCCTTGTCTTCGGCCTGGCCGGTTCCCTTTCTGGATCCATCCTTATTGAAACGGTCTTCCATTGGCAGGGCATGGGGCGACTGTATTACGACGCGTTGGCAGGCACTCCGGATGAGAACGTGATCGTGGCGCTCACCTTTATGTTTACTCTTATTTATGTAGGGATCCGTCTGCTATTGGAAGTCATCTACTTCTTCTTGGATCCTCGAGTCAGTTACGCCGACTGATGCGAGTTTCCCAAGTCTGGAAAGCTTTGCGAACAAGCCCCATCGGCTTGCTGGGCCTGTTGCTATTTACGACCCAGGTGCTGGTCTCCCTGTATGTTGTAGTCACCTTTCCCGAAGAATTCGGCGCCCGCTTCTGGAGCAATCCAGTGTATTGGGTGGACAACCCCAAAGCAGCGCCTCCTGAATGGGTACCAGGACTGCGTGGACGTTCTTCAGTAGCTCATTGGTCATCCACCTTGGAGGAGCCTGCGGCCAGTGAAGAAAGGGGAAGCACCATTCTCACAAATTACCCTATCTTGTATGAATTGGAAGTTTCCGGGGTCCCCAGTTTCCTTTCTCTGACGGTATCCAATGTGCAATTCGCTGAAAGGGCCCCACTGCTTGGATTGACCCTGATCCGACCCGACGAATCGCGGATTAGCCTGCTACGCCACGCCATCAAAGCCCCTCGGGAAGATGAAACTGGCCCTTTTACGCGTCACGCGGCAGAACCTTTGCGCTTTCAGATAAATGCTGAAGAAAGTGTGATTACTTTCATTCAGGAATTCCTGACGGAAGAGCACGATTTGCAGCTGGATGAGGCACAGATTAAGCGCCAAGTGTTGGAGATACTTTTCGGTACACCAGGGAAAATTGAAGGCGAGTTCGTACCTCTCTTGGGGAAATATGAGTTTCTCTTCCAGACAGCCTCCCGTGCTCCTGAAGACAGCGTGGGTTCAGTGCAGATAGTGGTCGGCGGAGATTCCTTTGGGACCTTGGGCACAGACAGTATCGGGCGGGACCTGGCGCAAGGCCTTCTATTCGGCTTGCCTGTTGCTCTTCTGATTGGCATCGTGGTATCCCTTTCGTCTACCTTCTTAGGCACAGCACTTGGCATAACCAGCGGCTATTTGGGCGGCTCTGTGGATACGGTCATTCAGCGAATGTCCGATATTGTAGGCAATATTCCAGTGTTGCCTCTACTCATTTTTCTTCTCTTTATCATCGGCCCCAACCTGACTGTAATCATGATAATACTGGTAGCCTTCAGCTGGCCGGGCTTGGCCATCCAGGTGCGCTCGATGGTCCTGCATATGCGCACCAGCCAGTTGATTGAATCTATCCAAAGCCTGGGGTCTTCTCGTGTCCGGGTAATGTGGAGACACATTCTGCCTCAAATCATGCCTTACTTCTTGGCGCAAATTATTTTTAGTGCGCCAGCAGCGATTCTGGCTGAGGCTGGGTTGAGTTTCCTTGGGTTGGGGGATCCTTCCATACCCACATGGGGTCAAATCCTGGAAGCAGGATTCCGCACAGGAGGGGTGTATGTGGGCTATTGGTGGTGGATCATCCCGCCCGGACTTCTAATTGTTATGGTGGCTTTGACTTTCATGCTTATTTCACTGGCCATAGAGCCTGTGGTTAATCCTCGCCTGCAACCGAGCCAACGCAGATAGTTAATACCATGGACAAGATACTGGAAGTAAGGGACTTGCATCTCCACTACGCGGATCCTCAGGGGCCAGTGAGAGCGGTAGATGGCGTGTCCTTTGAATTGGCAGAATCGGGCACAGCTATGGGCATCGTGGGCGAGTCTGGCTGTGGCAAGTCAAGTATTGCCAACGCACTAATGCGTCAGTTACCTGCTAATACTTCACATTTCAGCGGGCGGGTATGCCTCGAAGGGGAGCTGATCTCGGATTTAAATGATGCTCGTTTTCACAGAGAGGTGAAATGGCAACGCATGGCACTGGTTCCCCAAGGATCCATGAACACACTGAATCCAGTCATGCGGATTGGTCCGCAAATCATCGAACCCCATCTCATAAAAGGGGGATTGGATAAGTCGCAATTGCGGGAAAAGGCCAAGGATTTGCTGGCCCGGGTGGGACTGCCCGGCAGCGTCTATTCACTCTATCCACATGAATTGAGCGGAGGCATGAAACAACGGGTAATGATCGCCTCTGCCTTGATCTTTAGCCCCCGTCTCCTGATTATGGATGAACCCACCTCTGCTTTGGATGTGAGTGTACAGGCTCAGATCATGAACCTTTTGAAGGAATTGAAGCAGGACGGTCTGTCCCTCATTTTTATTACCCATGACATTGCTCTGGCGAGCGACATTTGCGACCAGATCGCGGTGGCCTATGCAGGAGAGATGGCCGAGCAGGGCACTGCTGAGCAAGTTCTAGGCAGCCCGGTTCATCCGTACGCTCGACGACTATTGGCAAGCATGCCCCGCTTGCAATCGGACGAAATGCCAATATTCATTCCTGGGGCACCGCCAGATCTGCGGAAGGTGCCACCAGGCTGTCGCTTCGAGCCCCGATGTGATGAGGCGTTGCCCGTTTGCTCCCAACAGGACCCAGACCACATCATTTTAGAGACCGGCCAACAGGTAAGGTGTTGGTTGTACGATGAGGCCTATCGAATTCCATCAGATTCCGCGGGAAGCTAGTCCAGCGAATTTCAGACTAACTGGGGGAGTTTTATTGTTTCAAACTAAGCAAATCAAAATAGATTCAGTGGAGCTGCACTCCATTCGCATGGAGTATGTGCATCCCTTTGAAACCAGTTTCCGTAGGGAGACCCACAGGCCTTCGATCCTAGTTCGCGTCAATGCGCAGGGCTTGTCTGGCTGGGGAGAGTGTGTAGCTGGGTCAGGTCCCTGGTATTCCTCAGAAACACTGGGCACAGCCCGCCACATCATGGCGGACTATCTCATTCCTCGCCTGTTGCGGACGCCGCTACAAGGACCACGCGGACTGGTGCCACTGTTCAAGCAAGTCAGAGGCCACAGCATGGCCAAGGCCGCATTGGAGAATGCCCTTTGGGATCTGTACGGACAAATGCAGAGCGTGTCCCTGTCTCAGTTGCTGGGAGGTACACGCTTAGAAGTACCCGTTGGGGTCAGCGTAGGCATTGAGCCTACGCTTGCCGAGCTAGAAGCCCGGGTGGCCGAGCATGTGGATGAGGGGTATCAGCGGGTCAAACTCAAGATCAAGCCTGGCTGGGATATCGCCGTGGTGGATCGGATTCGCAATCTGTGGCCGGACTTGCAGTTGCAGGTGGATGCAAATTCAGCCTATGACCTTTCCGATCTGAATACCTTTAAAGACATGGATGATATGGGCTTGCTTCTAATTGAACAGCCGCTGCATTATGAAGACATGGTGGAACATGCGGAACTGCAGAAACACCTGCAGACCCCAATCTGTTTGGATGAAAGCATTCACTCCCCCTTCCACGCGGCTTGGGCCCTCCGCATCCACGCCTGCCGCAACATCAATATCAAAGTTGGTCGTGTCGGGGGACTCACTGCCGCGATGGAAATCCACGATCTTTGTCAGGATGCGGGTATTCCGGTTTGGTGCGGGGGCATGCTCGAGACCAATGTTGGGCGGGCTTGCAACGTGGCTCTGGCAAGTTTGCCGAATTTCTCGTTGCCTGGCGACATTTCAGCGTCGTCCAGATATTTCCACCATGACATTGCCAATCCTAACTTCACCGTAACCACGGAGTCTACGATGGAAGTACCACAATCTCCTGGTCTGGGGGTTGAGATCTCTATGCCAGCCGTGAAGGCAGTCACGGAATCCAGTGCCAACTTCGCCTGAAATCCCAGGTTACGGCGAGCTCGGCTGTCCACGCCTCTAGTATTTGGCCCTAATCCCAGATACCATCCTCTGACTCTTTGACCGCTTTAAGATCTCCCATATACTATGGGAGGAGCTGCAAGATTACCTCTACATCCGAATAATAGCACCGTCCCGGTGGACATGTAGTGGAGGGGCACAATGACGATTGTTTCCAAGTTTGCTTGAATTTGGCTTGTTAGTACCTTCTGCTGACTAAGCGAGGAGAAAACGTGGGGAGAACTTTAAGGCTTGGCTTGATTTCCTTGCTGCTGTTACTTGCTTGGTTCGTGGCAGGCTGCCGTGGCGAAGCCTCTGAGGCGGCTTCTGATGCAGTGGAAGAGGTAAGGGCGGAGGAAACCATGTCGGATGCTATGGCAGGCAACCCTCTGGAGTCCCCGGTCCTTTGGGAGCGGGTTGCTTCCGGCGAACTGCCAGGACTTGAAGATCGCTTGCCCAAAGAACCTTTTGTAGTAGGGCCAGGAGTGCTGTTACCAGAAGAGCATGTTGATTGGAAACCGGGCTTGTACGGAGGCACGTTGCGTACGCTTCATTTTCAGCCTGACTGGAATCCTGACATTTTTGTAGGTATGAACGAACCCTTGCTTTCCGCGCCAGGCCTGGGAGTTCAGGGCATACGTGGCAACATCCTGCAGAATTTTGAAGTTTCCAACGAGAATCAGACTTTCCTTTTCCATATGCGGGAAGGCTTGAATTGGTCGGACGGTGAGCCCGTAACTTCTGCGGATGTGGCCTTTGTGGCACATGACATCTACGGAAACAATGAACTGACTCCGACCTATCCAAGGCGCTTCCGTACTCGGAATGACCCTGCTGGCACGCCCATGACACTATCGGTCATTGACGACTTCACCTTCCAGGTGGACTTTGATGCGCCGTATGGAGGTTTTCTGAGAAACCTGACGATTGAGACATGGAATGGCTGGACTGAACTCATCCGCCCGTCCCATTACCTACAGCAGTTCCACACTTCCTACGTGGAACTTGAGGATCTGCGGCCCCTGTTAGATGAAAGGAACCTGGAAAATGAGTGGTATCAGATTTTCACAGACAACGATTGCCTCAACTGGTATGTCAATCAAGAAAAATGTATTGTGTCTCCGGTGCTTACACCTTGGCAGCGAGTGGAATCCTCAGAACCGGGCTTGCTGATTTTTGAGCGAAATCCCTATTACCACAAAGTGGATGTTGAAGGAAAGCAATTGCCCTACATTGACAGGCTGCTATCCAAGCTCGTGGAAGACGTCGAAATGGTGAATACCGGCATTTTGGTTGGGGAAGCTGACTTCATGCGGGAAAGCACCGGTCTGGTCAAGATCCCGCTGTATGTGGAAAATGGCCCGGCGGGGGGTTACAGGCATCAGTTACTTGACATGCACGTAGACTCCAGTTCCATCTGGATCAATCAGACCTATAACGACGACAATGACACGACCGCCGCAAGCTGGAGGGAAATCGCCGGCGACGTCCGCTTCCGCCAAGCTATCAGTCTAGCTATAGATAGAGAAGAAATTATCGAGACGCTGTATTTTGGCTACGCTTCCAAGCCTGTGCAGACGGTAGGGGAGGATCTTGCCACCCAGAATATACAGCGGGCCAAAGATCTGCTTGACTCGTTAGGTCTGGATCAGCGGGGCGACGACGGTTTCCGTCTGTATTCCAACCGGGAACCTTTTACTATGTTGATTGAACATGGTGCACACGCTCCAGACCTAGAACCTGCTGCCGAATTAGTTAGAGAGTACTTGAAAGACGTTGGTATCAACGTAACTGTCAAGAAGCTCGAACCCACATTGTGGGCAGAACGTCGTAACAATAACGAATTGCAGTCCACCATAATGTGGGCCCATGATCAAGGTTGGGATAACAATTGGACCAGCGACACCATTCAACGTGCCGGCTACGCCTGGTGGGTCTACATGATGCAGTCTTCGGACAGCGAAATGGCAATGGAGCCACCACAGTGGGTCCTAGAGTCCTTTGAATTGGATAAGAAACGCTGGGGTTCAGTGTCTGGTGGCCATGAATACAATCAATACAAGGAACAAGGCAACGCTTGGCATCGAGAAAATCTGCCCGAAATCACAGTTGTCGAGAAGGTCAAGTATCCTCTGATAGTGTCTGTGGACTTGGAAAATGTAGCGACCGAAGGTTACGCGATTTCCCAGAACTTTGCAATGGAGCAGCTTTTCTACGTAAATCCTGAAAATCACTAGTTTCTTGGGGAAGGTTAGCGTGCAAGGCACACTCCAATCTGTCCATATTAAGTGCCGTTCAGAAGTAGAATGGAGCCCTACTCTCCACTTGAATTGACAAATGGTTGCTTACATCATCCGCCGGATCATCATGTTGGTACCGATTCTATTGCTGATTTCGGTAGTTTCTTTCGCAGTTATCGAGTTGCCGCCTGGGGATTGGGTCACTTATCACATTGAAAACCTGCGTTCTACCGGCGTGCAACTAAATGAAGAAGAAGCCGATCGGCTGATTGCAATGTACGGTTTTGACCAGCCAGCCTGGCGTCGTTATTTGCGCTGGATGGAAGGTATTGTCTTGAGATTCAATTTCGGTTGGTCCTTCCAATGGGGCAAGACTGTCAATGAATTGCTGGCAGAACGACTGCCCTTGACTCTGCTGATTGCCATTCTTTCTCTGATTGTCTCGTGGGTGCTGGCGGTCTCCCTCGGCATCTACTCGGCAACTCACCAGTATTCCATCCTGGATTACCTCTTTACTTTCTTCGGCTTCTTGGGGTTAGCCACGCCTGGTTTTCTGTTAGCCATGGTTCTGGCCTGGTACATATTCAAGTTTACGGAGTTTTCTCCTCTAGGCCTCTATGCGATCGAGTATATGGGTGAGCCTTGGTCCGTGGACAAATTCATTGACATGCTGAAGCATCTGATCATGCCCTGCCTGATCGTGGGTCTTGGTTCGACGGGAGCTCTGATGCGGGTAATGCGTGGGAATCTCTTGGATGAACTGAAGCGACAGTATGTGATCACCGCCAGAGCCAAAGGCATAACGGAAACACGTCTGTTATTCAAATATCCGGTCCGCATGTCAATGAATCCAGTGATCAGTACAGTAGGCTGGACATTGCCCGCAATATTTTCTGGGGAAGTGCTGGTTTCCCTCATCCTGGGTCTGCAGACCGTGGGCCCGTTGCTCCTGAGGGCAGTATTAGCTCAAGATATGTTCTTGGCAGGCAGCATAGTTATGATTTTAAGTATATTGACAGTGATCGGCACCTTGGTTTCCGACATATTGCTCGCAGCCTTGGACCCGCGTATTCGCTACGAAGGCGCGGCCAGTCGGTAGCGCCGTCTTCTGGAAACACCGTATATGGATGCTACAGCGGGAACCGCCCAAGACACCTTCGCTGCAGAAATTGAGGAACAGGACGACAGTTTCTATTACGCCAGTCAATGGGAATTGATCTGGTGGCGATTCCGCCGTCATCGCATGGCGATTGTTTCCTTACTGTTTCTGCTGCTGCTCTATTGTATGGCTATGTTTTCGGGTTTTTTCAGCCCGTACAACACGTCAACTCGGTTTGAAGACTATCAAGAAGCGCCGCCTGTGAAAATCCGTTGGTTCCAGACGGACGAAAACGGGCAACGCAAGTTCAGTGCCCCTTTTTATTATGGATTTGAGAAAATTCTCAATCAGGAGAAGTTCAAATATGAATTCTGGCCTATTGAGGAAAACCCCTATCCGCTGCGGTTTTTCGTCCGAGGCATTGAGTACACGGTTGTAGGCGACTTCAAGTCAGACTTGCACTTCTTTGGGTCAAGTGATCGGGATGCTCCTCCACTCATGATACTTGGTGCCGATCGACTTGGCCGAGACCTACTGAGTCGTACATTGTATGGGGGCAAAATATCACTCTCAATTGGTCTACTAGGGGTGATCTTGAGTTTGGTCTTGGGCATCATACTGGGCGGTGTTTCAGGGTATTTTGGAGGTCTTACGGACGAGGTTATCCAACGTATCATTGACTTTCTGCTGTCCATACCTAGCCTGCCTCTGTGGATGGCCCTCTCGGCTTCTTTGCCAAGGGACTGGCCGACATTGAAGACTTACTTCGCTATTACAATCATCCTTTCCATACTTGGGTGGACGGGCTTGGCCCGAGTAGTTAGGGGTAAGCTTCTCTCCTTGCGCGAAGAGGACTATGCCATGGCGGCCAAAGCCGCCGGCGCCGGTGAAGGTCGCATAATCTTCAAACACTTGCTGCCTGGCTTCACAAGTCATCTGATCGTTTCCATTACTTTGATGGTGCCTGGCATGATCCTTGCCGAGACCTCTCTGAGTTTTATAGGTCTGGGCATTCAACCCCCAGCTGTCAGCTGGGGCACTCTGCTGCAGGACGCTCAAGACATTGTGGCCATTGCCCAGCATCCTCACCAATTGATTCCTGCTATTTGGGTTATGGCAACCGTTCTGCTTTTTAATTTCGTTGGAGACGGCCTGCGGGATGCCGCTGACCCCTATTCAGATTATTAGTACCAGCCCGTGACAGAAACATTTCCATCTAATGAAGACGTCCTGCTGGAAGTGAAAGACCTGCAGGTCCATTTCTTTCTTTACGAAGGCATTGTGCGCGCAGTGGACGGTGTTTCCTTTGATGTGCATAGGGGCAAGACACTGGGGATCATTGGTGAGAGCGGTTCCGGTAAATCAGTCACTGCGCAGTCCATCATGGGCATCGTGCCCAGCCCGCCAGCAAAGCAGTTGAGTGGGGAGGTCCTGCTGCATGCCCGCAGACTGAATGATATAGGGGAGGTCATTGATCTGGCTCAGCTGGATCGCAAAGGTTCTGAATTTCGACGGGTGCGCGGCGGGGAGATTGGCATGATCTTCCAGGAGCCGATGACTTCGTTCAGCCCGCTGCACACGGTGGGGGATCAAATCGGTGAGGCCATCCTGTTGCATATTCCCGATGCCACACCGGAATCTGCGCGTGAACGGACCGAGCACCTTCTACGCCGGGTGGGCATTCCCCGCCCCGACCGGGCTGTAGATGCCTTCCCGCACGAACTCTCCGGCGGAATGCGCCAACGCGCCATGATCGCCATGGCGCTTTCTTGCGATCCATTATTGCTGATCGCCGATGAACCCACTACGGCCTTGGACGTCACAGTGGAGGCCCAGATTCTCGAGCTAATTGAAGAGCTGCAGGCAGAACTCGACATGTCCATTATTTACATCAGCCATGACTTGGCGGTGGTTGGTGGCATAGCAGACGAAGTCATGGTCATGTATTTGGGTATGGTAATGGAACATGCCGAAGTCGAGACCATCTTTGATGAACCGTTACACCCCTACACGAAAGCCTTGTGGGATTCAATTCCCAAGATTGATGGCCCACTGGAGGAATTAGTGCCCATAGAAGGCAACATTCCCAGTCCATTCGCAATTCATCAGGGCTGCCCCTTTTTCGCTCGGTGTCGGGAACAGATTCCAGGAGTCTGTGATGTATATCGACCTCCGGAAATCGAGGTAAAACAGGGCCACAAGGTTCGCTGTTTCCTTTACACCGATGACCACGCGCCGCCGAATTCAACGCAATCGGCACAAAGGTAAATCTGGAAATGGCAGGCAGCAACTCATTACTGGACGTTGAAGGTCTTAGCAAATACTTCCCCATAAAGCAAGGCTTTTTTCGCCGCGTAGTTGGATACACACGCGCGGTTAATGACGTATCCTTTTCCGTCGCACGAGGCGAAACCCTCGGTATCGTAGGAGAAAGTGGGTGTGGCAAGACGACACTGGGCCGCACCTTGTTGCGGTTGTATGAGCGTACCGCTGGCTCCATACGATTCCACATTGACGAAGGCACATTGCCAGTGGAATCGTTGACTGGAGAACAGATGAAGCTTTTTCGCCGCCGGGCGCAGATCATTTTCCAAGATCCCTTTGCCTCTCTCAATCCCCGGATGAATATTCTGGAGACCGTGGGAGAACCTTTGCTGGTCAATAAGGTGGCCAAGGGCAAGGAGCTTGAAGAACGCGTAGCCACAATCATTGATCAAGTGGGCTTACGCGTCGAACATTTGCGCCGATATCCACACAGTTTCAGCGGAGGTCAACGGCAGCGCATCGGGATTGCCCGAGCTCTGGTAGTGGGACCACGCTTGGTCGTGGCAGATGAGCCCGTATCTGCTCTGGACGTTTCCATTCAGGCTCAGATTTTGAACCTCTTGCAGATGTTGCAGGGCGAGTATAACCTGACCTATCTCTTCGTCTCCCACGATATGAGTGTCATCCGGTACATCTGTGACCGCATCGCAGTCATGTACGCGGGCAGACTGGTGGAACTGGGTCCTAAGGAGGAACTACTAGAACGTCCCAGACATCCATACACTGCATTGTTGTTAGCCGCGGTTCCACGCACGGCCAAGGGTCGCCGTGGCAAAAGGATGATTACACCGGGAGAGCCTCCGGATCCGTCCAACCTGCCTTCGGGCTGCGTTTTCCAGGCGCGATGCCGGCATGTAGAGGATATCTGCCGGGAGGAGGACCCTCCACGAGTTGAATTGAATGACAAACATTTTGCAGCATGTCACTTTGCTGACAAATTGGAATTGGATGGCATTTCGGCAGAACACATAGCCCTGGAAGCCTAAAGATGGTCCGGCCATTGTAAATTCTTGGCCCGCATCATAAAAGCGGGTTTATTTTCAAGTCCAAGCAGCACCCTAGACAGATCTGGTACCACGGTGTGTGAAACTGAAGGAATAGGTAGCAGTCACTTCTTGACCCGTGCAGGATCGGACTTTATGCTATCCCTCCTTTCCAATGACTTAAGCCAGAACTCCGATGCCAAAGGAAAAGACAGCGCTTCATCTGGGACTTGGGTACCTGTACGTTGTGCTAGCCGGTGCAGCTGCAGTCTTCAGCGGCTTCATGTTTCGGGACGTATATCGTTTCACCCTGATCCGTGCGGAACTTCACCGTTACACGATTCATGTCAACGTGCTTTTCCTTACGGTCATTGTGGGTCTCATCTGCTTGGTGCTATTGGTCTTTCTCGAACATTACTTCCGGAATGCGGAGAATATGCGAATTCAATTCCTTCGGATGTTGAAAGTGTTGACCTTCCCACTTTTCATCGCAGCAGTAGCCCACTTGATGCATTGGGGCTTGGCCTTCTTGGGGGCCCAATATTTTGACTTGTTCCGATTCATGGCGGCCGGCTTGGAGCTAGTGCTGGGCGGTGGCCTGCTGATAGCCACTAACAGACGACTACGAAGGGGGGCTCAAGTCTAGTCCGAACAGTCATTCGGGTGGTGATTTGTCCTAGTGTCAAACGTCCACGAGAGGCATGCCGCCTCGAAAGGCTCACTTCTTCCTGGCTTCGGCGATTCCTAATCTTGGTTCATTTCAAGACTTGGGCGGTGGATATAGAGGAACGGGAAAAAATAAGGAGGATGGTTAGGGAATGGACGCTGCAAATATTGGACTTAAACTGCGGCTATGTCAGTGGCACCATGAATCCCTCCGAATTAACATCAATGCCAGAACCTGCTGCGGTCCGCCGACTATAGGTGCCTCACTGCAGCATCAGCTGAAAGTAAAGGGTCCATCAGGCACCTGAAGGAGTGGGCTCTGGTAAGGACAGGTGCCTGCCGTTCCAAAGCTTCGTGGGTTGCTTCTTGGGAAATCCAAGCACTCAGTAGACGTGCGATGTCTGTGGGAACAGGTGCCAGTAGAAGCGATAGCCTGCCACACGGTTTGTCTCCCCAACCAGTCAATCTAAACCACAAAGCTCTTCAGTCGGACACATTTCTCACCGGAGGCCCTGCTGCATGGCTCCTCTCATTTGGTCTCGACCAAAGCCTTGCCGCAGAATCCTGGCGGACCTTAAGGACTAGGTTCAAGAATTATGCTGCGAAAGTGGTCTGACGTGGCAGCGCTGTTCAAGAGTTCCGAGGATGGCTTTAGATAAGCCATTGTGATGAAGACCCCAATCAACAGGTCTTTTCCCTTCAATGCTTTTCGCAGCTGGGTGCGGACCGAATAATCTCAGCTTCAATGGGAGCGGATTCTTCTATGTGTTGATTGCTGGGACCGCTTTGTTCCTATGTGGGTTGGTTCGGAGGGACTTGCATCGACTTGTCCTGAACCTGGCCCATCGACACATACATGCCGTTAAATTCAATGCGATCTTTCCAACCGTCATTGTCGGCCTGGATAGTCTTGGAACAATTCGTCAGTGACGTGACAAACTTGCAAACCTGATCCCTCCGCTTGTTGGCGATTCTGGCTTATTATGGCACCTGGAACTCACTTCCCGCATTGGACCTTGGCACTCCTTGGACCCCGGTCTCGAATTTGTTTCTGCTGATCTCTGGTGCAATTGAACAGTTCCTTGGGAACGGATTGATTCAGTTTGTGGAGGGTCGTAAGGGAAATGGTTGCCCTTGCATAGCTGAACCAGCATGTAGCCAGTCTGGAGACCAGTTCAAGGACTGGGAAGCCGCCCCCATCAAATCAATAGAGGTTGCCCCCTTCCTTGCCCTCGGCTTGTCCTTCTTTGACTTGCCTTACGATCTGGGATGCAGAGCTGGATAGCAGGGCAGCATCAGAAAGTAAGGTGGCAAACTGGTATCCCATCTCATACGCGTACAGTGCGTAGCTGGCGGAGGACACGTGAATGCCAGCAAAGACTCCGTGGTGCTGGCAACGTTCCGCGATCTTCTTGACAGCCTCAAATGCGATGCCTTCCCGATGGTCGGCCGCCGGAGGTAGTCCATAGCTCTGGGCCAAATCCGCCGGACCCACATAAATAGCGTTGAGGCCTTCCACGCTAAGTATGTCATCCAGGTTTTCCACAGCCTGTTTCGTTTCTATCATTGCTGCGACCATGATCTCCGAATTGGCGTGACTGGGATAATCAGCGCCACCGTATAGCCGCGCACGGTTGGGGCCGTGGCTCCGATTGCCCATCGGAGGATAGAGGCAGGATCCGACAAGTCGTTCAGCTTCCTCTCGTGTATTGATCATGGGGCAGATGATGCCGTAACAGCCGGCATCCAGTAATTTCATAATAATGCCGGGCTCATTCCAAGGTACTCGGGCCAGCGGGACTGTATCAGTGGTGGAAATGGCTTGGAACATAGGTACAGCCTGCAGATAATCCACAGGGCCATGCTGCATGTCGATGGTCAGACTATCCCAGCCGCTATGGGCCATAACTTCAGCTGCATAGGAATTGCCGAAGGCACACCAGCCGTTCACAATTGTGCCGCCCTGCTTGAATGTCTCTAAGACTTTGTTCTTACGCACAGAAAACCTCGCTGTCAATTTTCCTGGTTGTGGTTAAAGCAATCCGTAATGTTCATCGATTTCGCGTTGATAGGCATCTTCGCTGTTGTCTAGAATTCCGGCTATGGTGACATGTCTCTTGGCATGGGAAGACTCGATCATGGCGAAGGAACAGGCCAGATCATGCAGCCCTTCTCGCCCAGATGTTTCTATCTGACGACCTTCTGCAATGGCCCGCAAGAAATCCCAACCCTGAATCGCAAAACCATCACTCAGCCCCAATGGGAAGTACCGCTCTCTCTCGGCTGCAGTCAGGGACTTTTCAAACAAAGGCACCAGTTCGGCCTTTGTACCTTTGTCAGAATACAATTGGCCGCCGAAAATGGCCCCCTCTGACCCGTAGAAAGCAGGAGTGCCGGCGAGACCAATTTCAGGTCCATGCAAGGCCCATGACCAGAGCAACTGGCCCGTGGCCCCTGAATCAAAGCCGAAAGTTGCCAAGTGTGTGTCGTCTACATTAACAACTGTAGGATACTCCTCAGCCTTATCCTTTGGCTGATACCGGAGCGGTTCCAAAGTTGGCGTGTAAGCAGAGACCCACTCAACTTCGCCAAAAACATACCGTAGTAGGTGGAACTGGTGCACTCCAATGTCCATCGTGCCGCCCCCACCTGCCCGCAATTTCTGATGCCGCCAAGGGGTCTCTGCCACCACTCGGGTGGGAGACCACAGTCCGCCCAAAGAACCTGACACCGCCATCTGCGGTGTACCGATGCGTCCGGACTGTACAGCCCAGGCTGCCGCCCTTGCGAACTTTCCCTGGCGCACATTCTCGAATGTACCCAGAACCAATTCCTGGTCCAAAGCCGAATTCACCATCCGCTGGGCCGCTCGCACAGAGATCGCTAATGGTTTCTGGGTATGCACATGCAAGCCGGCGTCCAGCGCCATAGCTGCTACCTGATGGTGCAGGTCTAATGGACTGGTGTCAACTACCGCATCTACTTCACCGGAAGCCATCATTTCCCCATAGTCGGTGTAGACTTTCGCTTCTACATCCGTGTGTAAATCGCTGACATAGGTGTGGGGTGCCGCTAAAGGGTCTCCTGTACTGGGGTCCAGCACAGGGGGCCGTGGTGTGGGGCCTTCCCCACGTTTGCGGAACATATAGCCATCCTCTGCACGCCTAGCAACCAACGCCGTAACCCGGAAGTTGTCCATTCCCCTCTGCTGCAGCTTGAGAAGGCCCTGCAAATGGGCATTGAGAATCCGCCCGCATCCCACTATACCTATTCTTACCATGTCACTCTTCTCCATTTTTAGGCCCCATAAAAGTGGCGGCATTACTGCTGAAGGGGCAGCGGCAGGGAAACCGCGCGGCCCGAGTGGCCACTGATGATGCCGGCTTCTAGGATTTCCTGGGCATCTCGTCCTACCCTGGCACTGCAGAGAGGCATTATAGGGGTGCCCGACACGAGGTGGTTCAGAAAACAGGCGGTGGCAGAACTCCAATGCTCGGGGGCTGCCGGCACATCCAGATCAGTGCCGTCGTCATGTGTGGCATCCGCCATTTGCAATCGCCCGTCGTTGTGAATTACCAGAGTGGCCTCAGTTCCATAAAAAGTGCCGGTGTAGGAAGTGAGATGTCCGATCTGTGACCAGGACGCTTCAGTTGTGGACATGCCTGAGCTATATGACATCACGATGATGGCATTATCTTCCTGCGCCACAAATTCATGAACGCACCTGTTCATCACTCCGGTAACGCGGGCGGGCAAACCCATAATGGAACTGGCCATGGCCGCGCCGTAGCAACAGTAATCCATCAATGCACCAGCGCCGTTCAATTCGTTATCGTAAAGCCAGCCGTAGAAGTAAGGTGTGCATCCCAAGGCTTTGGGCCCGTTGTGGGCAGAACGGTACTTTGTACTGAATACCCGTCCCAGCTTGCCCTCTTCGACCAAGGTAAAAGCATGTTGCATTTGAGGCCACCAGGCGAAAGGCCAGTTGATGACCAGCGGCGTGTCCCCCATGCGACTGGCTGCCAACATAGCATCCGCACTCTGCAAAGTGGCGGCCATCGGCTTTTCGATCAAGACGGGTATCCCTTCGCTCAGGACTTGGGTGGCCAATTCCGAACCGGTCTTGTTGTCTCCAAAAACGTAGACGGCGTCTAAGTTTTCCTTTGCCAACATTTCTTCAGGGTCGAAGTAGGTGCGTTCGCAATCTGAAACCGTGGCCACTTTGTCCAGAAGTGGCTGATTGGGGTCCGCTGCCGCCACCAAGCTACCCAAAGAAGAATTCTGCAGATCAGCCAGGTTTCCCCAAGCGTGATCGTGGGTTAAACCAATAACACCGACTCGTAGTAACTCCGCCATGGGATTTCCGCTCCGAAATAATGTGACTGGATCTGGTGGGCAAATTATTCGGCAACGGCGGCGGCCGGCAAAACCCCATTGCGTTTGTGCATCATTGTCCAGAAAAGGACGCTGGCCGTGAGATAGCAGAAGCTGCAGCAGACGAAAAGGAACGCAAAACTGCGCCACTGCACGAGCTGCCCGCCGACTGCCAACCCTATTATATTACCTGCGCTTAAAGCCATCCCATAGATACCCACGTTGCCGGCTCGTGTCTTGCGATTGCCTAGGAGGGCTGCGTTCATCATGGATGTCACGGTGAATGAGGCATAGCCCCAGCCTCTAGCCAGCTGCGCACCTATGAATACAGAAGTGACGCGCGGAAGGCGCAGCCCCAGATAGGCGGCCATCACCAAAGCCAGGCTGATTCCAGAGGAAATCATCAGGAGGCCGTTGCCAATGGAGTCAGCGATGATACCAATGACCGGCATGAGGAGTCCCTCAACTAGAGCGGCTAATCCCCAGAGCCAACTGGATGCTTCTTCCGGCAATCCTAGGCTCACCACAAAATTTGGAAACATGGAAGCTTGGGCAGAGTGAGCAACATTCCAAAGCACAACTCCTGCCACAAAGGTCAGAGCTACGGGGTCTCGCCAATGCAATTTGCCTGCGTTGTTTTCAGCTTCTTTTGGTAGCTCTTCATGGGGAGCTTCCTGTACTGGCAGACTACAGATACCGGCTAACGCGAAGACACTGGACGCAAACACGTAGGCCTGGGGGATTCCCATGCGTTTAATGATGGCTCCAGAGACGAAAGCGCCTGCCGCAAAGGCCAGAGAGCCAAATCCCCGGTAAGTGCCCATCCGTCGGCCCTGCTGCTTGTCCTTGGCCAGCCAGTCCCCTATCCAGGCGAGGCTGACCGTTGAGTAAGCTGACATGGCAAGGACATCCAGAACCTGAAGACCCCAAACTACTGAATAGGAACGAGCCATGGACATGAGAAGTAGGGCCAGGCTCATGACTCCCAATGCCATGGTGACGATCGGTTTGCGCCGTCCCAACTTGTCAGATAGCATCCCCCAAAAACGGTGACCTACTAGGCCCACGAGGCTGCTGGAAGTAAGAATGATTGAGATGCGGCTGAAGTCAGCTCCTAGAGTCTTCAGATAAATGGATAAAGTTGGACCGGTTGTGCCGATTCCCATGAAGACTAGGAAGATGACAACGGTTAACAGACTGATGTCATCCAAGCGCCGCCGCAAAGCCACAAAGAGAGAAAACTGCATGGGAAAGGAAGTCGGCCAGTCAACCCGACAATGGGGCCAAAGTCAGCAACCGTACGCGGTCCTTACCATTAGCCTTCAGGGATGGAAACAGGATCCTACCTTGTAATTGGCCAACCGGGACAATGGTATTTTCCTCTTTGCGTCTGAAGTAAGCCCAAACTAGCGGGATCCAAACAGAGCTCTTCCTTCACCTTCGACCCAATGCTGTATTTTCAAGTGTTACACTTTGATGGCTCCTGATGGGGCCATTTGCGGTTCAACCTGCCGATTAGGGACCTTCTGCATTTGCCTGAAGCGGTCCATTTCTACGATTCTTATGCCCACTAAGCAACCCAAGAAACTGACTGCTACTGCCGAATACAAACGGCTGGCCCGGTACCGTCAACGGCACGGTAATTGGAAGCGATGGGGACCATATTTGAGCGAACGGGCCTGGGGCACGGTCCGGGAAGATTACAGCCAGGATGGAGATGCTTGGAGTTATTTTCCGCATGATGCAGCTCGCAGCCGAGCCTATCGGTGGAATGAAGATGGCCTATGTGGCATCTCGGATCGCAACCAATACCTGTGTCTGGGAATTGGGTTATGGAATCATCAGGACCCCATACTGAAGGAACGACTCTTCGGCCTGACCGGTCCCGAAGGAAATCATGGGGAAGATGTAAAAGAGTACTACTTCTATCAAGTTGGTACTCCGACTAACAGCTTCATGCAGATGCTGTACAAATATCCGCAACAGGCGTATCCCTACGAGGAGTTGGTCCAACAGAATGCCCAACGCGGCATCTATGATGACGAATTTGAACTGCTGGATACCGGAGTATTCGCCAAGGGGAGGTACTTCGATGTGGGGGTTACTTACTTCAAAGCGGGCGAAAACGACATTTGTGGACAGGTGGAAGTGACCAACCGGGGCTCCATGAAGGCTAATTGTGAAGTGTTGGTACAACTCTGGTTTCGGAATACTTGGTCATGGGGTTATCCCGAAGGTCCCATGCGCGATGTGCCGGAAAGACCGCGGTTCGTCCAGATTGAAAATCGCGCAGATGACCTGCTGGGGGCGGATGTCTTCCATCCAATGCTGGGGCGGTACTACTTCTACGCCGAACTGGCGAATGAAATTCTTTTTACGGAAAACGAGACCAACAGGGCTTTGCTTTTCAATCAGCCAAACGGATCGCCCTATGTTAAGGATGCTTTCCATGCCTATGTAGTGCAAGGGGACAAAGAGGCTGTGAACCCGAACGGAACCGGGACTAAGACTGCAGCTTTATTCCATGTGGAATTGGAAGCGGGACAATCTCGGACGTTGCGTTTCCGATTGACACAGGATTCCAAAGTCAGACCTTTCATAAACTATCGGAATCTGTTCACCAAACGGTGTCAGGAGAAGGATGAATATTACGCGGCACTCTTGAACCCGGATCTGGAGCCTTGGGCCCATCAAGTTGAGATGCAGGCCTATGCGGGCCTACTCTGGTCCAAACAGCTTTACTATTTCGATGTCAACCAGTGGCTGGAAGGAGATCCCGGGATAGTAAATCCGCCGCCGGGCCGCCAGCACGGACGCAACCGGGATTGGCGACACTTACATAACTTCGATCTGATTTCCATGCCGGACAAGTGGGAATACCCTTGGTATGCGGCTTGGGATCTTGCTTTTCACTGTCTGCCTTTGGCCCGCCTGGACCCCGACTTCGCCAAGCGTCAACTGGAGCTGTTGACGCGGGAATGGTACATGCATCCAAATGGCCAGATTCCTGCATACGAGTGGCGTTTCGATGACGCCAATCCGCCTGTACACGCTTGGGCGACCCGACGAGTCTATTTGCTGGACAAGAAGTTGACCGGCAAGGGTGACCTGAGCTTCTTGAAAAGGGTTTTCCACAAGTTGCTTCTTAACTTTACTTGGTGGGTAAATCGGAAAGATCAGGACGGAAACAATGTCTTTCAGGGCGGCTTTTTAGGCTTGGACAATATCAGCCTGCTGGACCGCAGTGCTGAGATTCCGCAGGGCGGACACTTGGAACAGGCGGACGGCACTGCGTGGATGAGTTTCTTCGCCATGGAGATGATGAAGATAGCTCTTATCCTGGCTGCTGAAGACAGGTCCTACATAGACTTGGCCGCCAAGTTTTATGAACATTTCCTTCGTATTGCTGCCGCCCTCAACGGGTGCAGTGAAAGCAGTATGCGCCTTTGGGACGAGGAAGATGGCTTCTACTATGACCTCCTACACTTGCCGCGTGGAGACTGGCATGCACTCCGTGTCCGTTCGGTTGTGGGTTTGCTGCCCTTGCTGGCAACTACATCTCTAAATCATGAATTATTGGATAAATTTCCAGGGTTTAAAGAACGAATCCAGTGGTTTAATAACCAGTGGCCGGAATTGGTTGAAGCTATTAATACCCTTAATATCGAAGACCATGGGGAGCATCACCTCGTATCGATGGTGACTCCGGACAGGCTACGTCGGATTTTGGGTTACATGTTGGACGAAAAGGAGTTTCTCTCCCCATACGGCATTCGTTCCCTTTCTCAACATCACTTGGAACACCCATTCAATCTCATGTTGAACGGCCATGTGCTTGGGGTAGGATACGAACCTGGAGAATCCAGATCCCACATGTACGGAGGAAACTCCAACTGGAGGGGCCCCATCTGGTTTCCGATTAACTTCCTTCTGCTGGAAGCCCTGGAGGATTTTCATGCCTTCCTAGGACCCAGTTTTAAGGTGGAATTTCCCACTGACTCGGGGCGCGAGATGAACCTGCAAGGCGTCGCTCGGACTTTGGCTAGGCGTTTGATTCGCCTCTTTAAGCCGGATAAGCAGGGACGCAAGCCTTTTCAGGATGAAGCCACTGTTTGGTATGAAGATCCTGCTTGGCGCGACCAAATACTCTTTTTTGAATATTTTCATGCCGAATCCGGTCAGGGATTGGGGGCTAATCATCAGACAGGTTGGACTGCCCTGGTGGCCGAGCTTATCCAAGAATACGGAATCGGCAACAGTAGGAGATAAGGCAGGCTACTTGCCTGCTTCAGCAGAGGTTTCCCATGTCAGACATTAGCGAACTTTGGGACGCGCCGGCGGCAAAGGAGATCTATGCCATTGCCGGCTGGGAACAATGGGCCAATGCCGGCTCAGTATCTTCGGATTTGCCACAGTACCTAGTTGATCATTTGGAAGCCAAACATATTGGCCGCATGAAAGGGGACGGGTTTTACTTGTTCCAGCTACCCGCAACCCACGATCTGATGCGGCCTCACGTGGAATTCACAGACGGGCATCATACTTCAGTCCAGCGATATTTTAACGATGTCTACTATTGGGGAGACGAAGAAAAAGGGCTTGTCATCTTTACAGGGTGTGAACCCCACATCGACGTTGATCGGTATGCTGTGGCCTTCTTCGAAATTCTGGAAGCGCTACGCGTGAAACGGACCGTGGGTATTGGTGGGGTCTTCGGTGATGTTCCCTTCCGCTTTGACCGTAATGTCTCCTGTGTGTACAGTCTGCCAACAATGCGAGAGGAACTAACTGAATACGCTGTGAATTTCTCCAACTACAAGGGCGGGGCTTCTCTTGGTTCCTACCTAGCTGTGCAGGCAAAGGAGATGGAAATAGAATACTGTACTTTCTATTCCTTAGTACCAGCCTACGATCTCTCCAAGTACGAACTCTCCCAACGGGGTTTGCGCGTAGATGTGGATTTTCGGGCTTGGCATGAAGTAATGCGTCGCGTCAACGTGATGTTCAACCTCCAGATAGATCTGTCAGATTTGGAGGAACGCAGTCATTCACTGACTTCCTCGTTGGAAGCGAAATTTGCCCAGCTGTCCAATCAGTCAGGTGGCGACAGGTTGGAACGACACTTCAACAGGATGGAAGAGGATTTCGAAGAAAGGTCCTTCTTGCCATTTGAAGGTGTCTGGGAAGATGAACTGGGAGACATCTTGGATGAGCTAAACGACAACGAATCCGGGGACTGACGATGGCCAATCCTGACGTGTTGTTTCTTTGTTCCATGAATTACTACCGGAGCCGATTTGCAGAGTTGTATTTCAATCACCTGGCCAAGAAGGCAAGGGTGCCACTACGGGCCCATTCTCGGGGACTGATGACGGATGCTTATGACTTACCAGGCATGTCCGTCCATGCCCAGGAAATCCTACGTAGGATGAAAGTAAGAGTAGAGCCGGAGGAAGCAGCCCGGGACCCCCAGCTTGTCACACCTGCTGATTTGGAAAATGCCGGTCGGGTAGTTGCTGTGTACCGTCATGAACATGAACCGATGGTGTTGCGGCGATTTCCAAAGCAAAAGGACTTGGTTGAATATTGGCATATTCAGGATCTGGATGAGGCACATGCTATTCATGCCCTGGGAAATTGCCGCGACCAGGTTGAAGAGCTGTTTGAAATGCTTCAGTTGGAAAAGGAACAGAACTCCACTGATCCAGCCTAATTCAGAGCTTTTCCTGCTGCTGGACTACGGGCACACCTTATGGCCGTAAGTGCTCGCTCCCGGCTGCAAAGGGGGATGATCGGTTTGATGTGTGCCTCTCACATGGGACTGGAGGGCTGCCATCACTTTCTGCCGGTTACAGTGCCCTTGTTACTGGCTACATTCGACATTGAATATGTGCACTATGGAAATCTGGCATTTGCCGCACTGATCTTGACAACCGGTTGCCAGCCCTTCTTTGGCTGGCTCGCCGACCGCTGGCGTCCAGAACTCATGGTGCCTTTGAGCATCTTGTGGGTAGGGCTAGGCATGTCCCTCGCAGGAGTGATGCCGTCTTTCTGGCTGCTTAGTACAGTGGTTATCGCCGCCAGTTTGGGTTCCGCCATGTTCCATCCCGCGGCGGCCGTTTTAACGCTCCGGTATGCGGGAACTCAGCCCGGCATGATGTTTTCCGTCTTTTCTTTGGGAGGCACTTTGGGTGTGGCGATTTCTCCCCTACTCATTAATTACATATTGCCTACCATTGGACTGAGATCCACCCTGATTTACGCCCCCATCGCTTTCTTGGCTGGCTCTACAATTTTCATTGGCTTTAGGTGGATGCGTTCCCCTATGCGTCCACAGAGTCGCCGCCAGGCCGCGGCCCGGGCCAAAGGCAGGGCTCCGCTACAGGTCCCGGCGATCGTACTGCTGGCGCTGTTGCTATTGTCCTCGATGTCCCGCTCCTGGATCTACGGCGCATTCAACAGTTTTCTGCCTTCGTGGGCGTTGACTGTCTTTGATTCCCAGACTTTGGGGGGAGAACTGCTAGCCACTATGGCGGTAGGAGGGGCTATAGGCAGTATAGTTGGCGGTTTCTCGGTTGACCGGTTTTCGGGTTGGAAGATTCTGGCTATTGCCATGGCAAGCATGTCACTGGCCCTCTGGGGAATCTTCATAGTGCCGCGTTTGGCGCTTTATCCACTGGTAGCCTTCTTTGGTCTAGCACAGGGATCAACCTTGGCCGTACCGGTGATTATGGCCCGGAAGATCATACCCAAACAGCAAGGCTTGGCAGCTGCCTTGATGATGGGGATTGCCTGGTTGCCGGCAGGAATTGGGGCTTGGGTTACCGGATTTCTAGCGGATCATTTGGGTATAGCCGATGCCTTGCCTTATCTGGTTTGGATACCTTTGGTAGGGGTGGTAACTATTCTGGTGTTTGCCTTTCAGTCGCGGCGCTATAGGCAACCTACGCCTTCCCTTGCCGTTGCTTCCTAATTCTCCACTTGGCAGCCGCCAAGTGTGGGCACCGTCTGAGTCCAGATTGGAAATGGCCCTCGACGCACTCTATTTGGTTAATAAGGAGTCATGCTAAACGGTCGGATGAGTCTGGCTAAGGTGATTGAAGCTTCTAGCTGCAATTTCCCTTCTGTAAACGCAGCTGCGACGTTATCGAAGTTCACCAGTGATAATGTATCAAACAGCGGCAAACCGCCCAACGTTGGTAAGTCTTATCTCTCGAGGGACAATCTGGCAGGGCCCGACCTTTAGGCAATCTGTGGTCGGATCTGATGCTTCCTTTCAAGAGATAGGAAGTAGCAAAAGACATGTCTTGTCCGAAATTATTTCATCTTGTCTTTGGAGTGGGCCCATGGCAGAGGGGGCCAGCCTTGGACCAGCGGTTTGCCGCCCGGCCGAAAAGGATTTTGCAAGCACTAGGCGGAAAATTCCGGATGCTACTCATTGCCTTGTTTGGAGTGTTGGATGCCGCGCCTGATTCTTCTTTGTTCACCACCTATCTATGGGTGCCTGTCCACTCTCAATCTTTGGGCGGGATTCCAAGGCTTCCTTTCTACCCATCATGTGAACGGATCACTGGATTTAACATTCATGCCACCAACTGAATCATAGACAACCTACAGTTTTCAAGAAGGAGACTTCGTGTTTGGACTATTGTGCAATTTAAGTGAAGAGGCGGAAGTGGAGTCCTTGGCTTGCTACACGGCCAAAGCCGCCTTCGTCTTTCCCCTTTACTTCGGTCGTGTTTCAGGAATTCAACGTGTAGGGTAGGCCGCCGGCGAGTTACTCCGAGTTACCGGTGCACTTTTCCGTCGGCCCCCCTCCGAACTTGACAAGGGTATTCCGCACAACGGTGCAGTGAAATAGCAAACCGCATGCCGGTTCGTATATAGGCTGGGATGGTGCCGCGCAAACCTGGCAAAGGGTGATCCAGGAGGCCGGGTGGGGCGTTAGGCAGACGCATGGCCGGCAGGTAAGCTGGGGGTCACATTACCAACACCTCAGCCCCCGAGTGTGGCCATGCGTCGACCTGCTGCATTGTATGATATCCGCCACCTGTTGACAGCGCAGCTGCCGCAGCTGCCGGGCCGCTTGCGGGCGGTGCTAGCCCTGTGGGTGGAGGGCACGCTACTGGGGCTGAACGGCTGTTAGGATACGGTGACGATGGCGCTGGCGCACGGCCTCAGGGGTCCCCGCAACCCGCACACCCTGCGCCGCCTGCAGCGGGAGCTGCTGTATGACGATGCGGATCGCATTGACTCCTGGGGTCCCAGCCAGGAGCTGGAGGTAGAGCGCTGCTTCCCCCTGCTGCTGCAGTGGGTGCCTACGGGCGGGCGGGAGCTGGCGCAGGAGCCGCTGGTGCTGGCCGTGGGTCCGCGCCCACAGGGCCCCCGCAAACAGGATGACCTGGTGGCATTAGTGATCAGTGTGGTCTATCGCCAGCACGCCATCCCTGTAGCCTGGCACATCGTGGGTGCGCAGGAAAGGGGATCCTGGATTGACCACTTCTGCCGGTTGCTGCGCCTGCTGGCCCCGGCCGTGCCGGCCACGGTGCCGGTGCATGTGCTTTGTGACCAGGGGCTGGGCAGTCGCGACCTGTGGGCGCAGATTGGGGCCTTCGGGTACCCTCTGGGTGGGCATCCCTGCCTACGCTACCAACCCCACGTCACCTTTCGGCCGCAGGGCCAGACCCAACGCGTGCCCGTGCGTTCGTTGATCACGGGACCGGGTGGCCTGTGGCTGGGCACCGGGCAGGCTTTCCGTGACGCGCCTCTGGCCAGCACCCGGGGGCCTTGTGGGCGTGTGTTGCACGCCTACGGTCAGGCGCAGCCCTGGGTGCTGCTGACCGACACGCCGGTGGCGCAGACGGAGCCCACCCTGTATGCCTGCCGCAATTGGATTGAGCAAGGGTTCCGGGGCCTGAAGACCGTCGGGGACCCTTGTATGGTAGGAGAAGTTAGCAGTCCCTGGCTGGTGCTGGCGATTGCCACCTTGCTGGCCGTGGCCTACGGTACGCGCCGCGAGGACGCGGAGGCCCGCCACCGGGAGCCCGGCCGCCTGCGCCGACCCCCCGCCGGGGACCCTTGTATGGTAGGAGAAGGCAGCAGTCCCTGGCTGCGTTGCCCCCGCGCCGCCACCTGAACTTACCCGCGCCGCCGGCGCGGGACCTGCATCGCACTCCTCCATCGCTCTCTTCACACCCCGGCCGCCTCGGTCCTCCGCAAAGCGCGGCCCGCCCCACCGGCACTTCCGCCCCCACGGCACCTTTCTGCCCTCAAAACGCCGGTCACAGTCGCCCGAGCCGCGCCTGGCCCTGCCACGCACTGGGCGGGCCCACCGATCCGGATGCCACTACCGATTCCCACCCAGGAAATACCCTTGTCAACCGAGGGGGGCGGCGGTGAGTTTGCGCTCCCCGGTCAACCTTGAAGGTTCTGGCGGATCTGGACTGCATGCTCACCAGGCTGCTAATTCGCAATTTTAAGCGGTTTGAGGAAGCCGACATTGAGCTCGGCAGTCCTGCCGTCTTCATCGGCCCGAACAACCCGGGCAAAACTGCTGCCATTCAAGCGCTGGCTGGAGTGCACACCGGGCCGGTTGCGGCGATCCAGTAACGACTGTGGGCCGCGCCCCGGAGTGACCATCGATAGGCGCGAACTCGTGGCTGCGCCTTTTCCGGAGGAACATTGGGTGTGGACGGACTTGTGCTACCAACGGGCACGTGCGGTCATTAGCGCTGCGACCCGAACTTGCTCTGGTGAGAAACTTGAGGTGGGAGTGCCGTGGGCCCGAGGACTAAATCTGTACACGTTCCGTGTCATGCCGGTAAGCTCGGTGAACGAGACACTTGGCAAACGCAGGCGCAATCCCCGGTTGATCCGTCGAGAAATTCGGTCTGTTCGGTTTCCTTAAGGCGGATCGACGCGTGCAAGTGATGAAATTAGTGGATCGACAAATTCGAGCAGAATTTAGTCGGTTGGCCACGGGAACAACGTGGGACGCCGATGTGAAGGTTAGCGATGAATTCCTGACACCATTGTTAGCGAGCTAATGTCAGCAAGGTGTTGCGCCAACCTTAAATTTCCCAATCTGATAGCCAAGACGCCATCCTACGAATTGGCAAAATTCTTAGAGCCCGAAGAGGCGGAACCTGAGGTAGTGCAACATCTGAGTGCCATCGCATACGTCGCG
Organism: Caldilineaceae bacterium; assembly: GCA_965221225.1. Taxonomy (GTDB): domain Bacteria; phylum Chloroflexota; class Anaerolineae; order Caldilineales; family Caldilineaceae; genus Bin34. The sequence continues at coordinate 453,941 of CBDCRV010000008.1, read as the reverse complement.
GCGGAAGTCGCCAGCCAGCCGACTGCGCGCGGCGATGTTTCTGGCAGACAGAAGGCTGCCGGATTTCGTATCGGCCGTGTGTGACAGCCTACCGTGCGCAACCTGATCCCCCTGGCGGTGCGCGCCCTGACTATGGTCGGGGTGTTCTTCTGCTGCTCGTCCTGACTCTGGGCCTGACCGGCTTTTCAGACCGCATCCTATCGTCGGTTGTGGGCGAGCAAATCCGGGTCGAACGAACCACCTTGGCCGAGACAATTCGGGACCCGGATGAACTGGAGCGGGTCCTGGCTACCCGCAAGGCGGAACTGGAGTCGTTCTACGGTCTCGACATCCCGTGGCAGCGTCGGCTGCCCGCGTCCATATTCAGAGTGATGCGGCTGGACTTGGGGGAGGCCCGATCCCTCCGTTCCTTTTCAGGATCGAACAGGATCGCCGACATCGTGTTGGAGAGGTTGCCAAACACGATCCTGCTGATGGCCACCTCAACGGAGATCGTGGCCTTGACCGGCCTGGCTGGGGGCTTGAATGTGGCCACCCGTCCCGGCAGCTGGATCGATCGTCTAGTGTCCGGCCTTGCGCCGTCACCTACGCAATCCCCACCTGGTGGATTGGCATTCTCTTGATTCTTGTGGTTTCGGTGCATTGGCGCTTGCTGCCGTCTGGAGGCATGTACAGCACACCGCCTCCAGAAGGAGGCTGTTTCAGGTTTGCCGATCTTGCTCGACACGCAGTGTTGCCGGTGTTGTCCATGGTGCTGGTCAGCGTGGGCCCCTACATGTACGCGGTGCGGATGATCACGCTTAATATTGCGCGGGAGGACTTTGTCAGCATGGCCCGCGCCCGGGGGCTTTCCGAGACACGCGTGCGCAATGCCCATATCCTGCGCGTAGCTGCCCCGCCCATTGTCACAGGCCTGATCTTCGGCCTAGCCGGCTTGTTGTCAAGATCGATTCTGATAGAAACCGTTTTCAACTGGCAGGGCATGGGACGGTTGTGCTACGACGCGTTGGCCGGCACGCCCGACGAGGGCGTGATCGTGGCGCTTACCTTCATGTTCACGTTGATGTACGTGGCCATTCGCCTCCTGTTGGAAACGCTTTACATCTTTCTGGATCCGCGGGTCAGCTACGCAGACTGATGCGCTTTCGCCAGATTCGGGACGCCTTGCTCAAAACGCCGGTCGGCCTGTTGGGCCTGCTGTCCTTGTCCGCGCAGTTGGTGGTCTCGATCTGGGTGGTCGTTTCCTACCCCGACGACTTCGGCAGTCGGGTGTGGAGCAATCCGGTCCACTGGGTGGACAATCCGAAGGCCGCGCCTCCGTCCTGGATCCGGCGAGTGGACAGCCGACCGCGAGCGGATCACTGGCAGGCCTCCCGCCGGGAGCCGGAAGTGGTTGAGGAGACAGGGCGCAACCTGATTTCCAGCTGGAACATTGCCTACACCCTGGAGGAGGGAGCCGTACCGGCATTTCTGGCACTGACCGTGCGGGAGGTGCGGTTTGAGGAACGGGCTCCGCTGCTAGCCCTCACGCTGATCAGGCCTGATGAAACCCGTGTCAGCGTGTTTCGCCATGCGGTCCGCGGGCCGCGTGAGGGAGAGGAGGGACCGTACGAGCGCCACTTCGAAGATCCTTTGCGCGTCCAGATCAGCGCTGACGAAAGCACTCTCAGTTCGTTGCAGGAGTTCCTGGCCGAGGAGTACGACCTGCAAATGAACGCCGAGGAAATCCACCCGCGCGTCATGGACATCATCTTTGGCGTACCGGACGCGTTGGGCGGCAAGTTCACCCCGGTGTTGGGTGAGTACGTGTTCCTGTTTCAGACTGCAACGCGGGCGGAGGGCGACGGCATCGGATCCGTAGAGTTGGTTGCCGGCGGGGACGCATTCGGCCGCATGGGCACGGATAGCATCGGCCGAGACTTGGCTCAGGGGCTGTTGTACGGGTTGCCCATGGCTCTAGTGATAGGGGTTGCGGTAGCTCTCCTGTCCACCTCCATTGGCACAGTCTTGGGAATGGCATCCGGCTACCTCGGTAGAACCACCGACACGGTGATTCAGCGGCTCTCCGACATCGTGGCCAACATTCCCGTCCTGCCTCTGTTGATCTTCCTCCTGTTCATCATCGGGCCTAACCTGACCGTTATCATCGGCATCCTGATTGCCTTCAGTTGGCCGGGACTGGCCATCCAGGTGCGGGTAAAGGTGTTGCATATGCGTTCGAGCCAGTTGATCGAAGCCGTACAAAGCCTGGGATCGTCGCACTGGCGGGTCATGTACCACCACATCCTGCCGCAAATCATGTGGTACTTCCTAGCCCAGATTATTTTCACTGCGCCTCGGCCAGAATGGCCGAGGCGGGGCTGAGTTTTCTTGGCCTGGGCGATCCCTCGATTCCTACATGGGGCCAGATCCTGGAGGCAGGTTTCCGCACCGGCGGCGTTTATGTCGGTTATTGGTGGTGGATTGTGCCACCGGGCCTCCTGATTGTGATGGTGGCCTCGACGTTCATGCTGTTGTCACTGGCCATCGAGCCAGTGGTCAACCCCCGCCTGCGCCAGATCCGACGAGCCGACTGACGATGGGCCCTGTGCTGCAGGTTCGGGACCTGTACTTGCACTACGCAGATCCGGCTGGCACGGTCAAGGCCGTGGACGGAGTGTCGTTCGAACTGGGCGAGCCGGGCACGGCTCTGGGATTCGTCGGGGAGTCAGGGTGCGGCAAGTCCAGTGCGGCCAACGCCATGCTGCGGATGCTACCTGGCAACACCGCCCTGTATGAGGGGGAGGTTTGGCTGGACGGCGTTTGCGTTTCGGCAATGGGTGCCGAGGAGTTCCGACGCACGGTGCGATGGCAACGCATAGCCCTGGTGCCCCAGGGGGCCCAAAACAGCCTTAATCCGGTCATGCGCGTCGGCAAATGGCTGATGGAGCCGGTGCGCCGGTCGCGGTCCGCCGGCATTGATCCGGATGTTCTGGAACAGCAGGCCCGCGGCCTGCTGGAACGCGTCGGCCTACCGTCTGGCGCTTGGAATCTCTACCCACACGAGCTGTCGGGCGGCATGAAACAGAGGGTGATGATTGCAGGGGCCTTGACTTTCTCGCCGCGCCTTTTGATCATGGACGAGCCGACGTCAGCCCTTGATGTCAGTGTGCAGGCGCAAATCATGAACCTGCTCAAGGATCTGAAGGCGGAAGGACTCTCCATCCTGTTCATCACCCACGACATTGCGTCCGCCAGCGACATCTGCGATCGGCTGGCGGTCATCTACGCTGGCCGGATTGCCGAGATTGGCAGTTCGGATCAGGTATTGGGACTTCCGGCTCACCCGTATACGCGCCGGTTGCTGGGCAGCATTCCGCGCCTGCACAACGAGGACCTGCCGGAGTTCATCCCTGGTGCCCCTCCCGACCTGCGCACCTTGCCCAGCGGCTATCGTTTCCATCCCCGGTGCGATGTGCCATTAACAGTGTGCCCGGAACGGGTGCCGGCACGCCTGAAGGCCGAGACCGGCCAGGATGTGTGGTGTTGGCTACATGATCGGGCGGTGAACCAAATTCCCTTGGAGATCGATGCTGACTGAAATGCAACCGGTAGACGTTTCGTGCATTGAACTGCATCAAATCCGGCTTCCCTACGTGCACCCGTTCGAAACAGGTTTTAGGCGGGAAACCCACCGAGAATCCATTCTGGTCGCGGTCCGCAGCCGGGATCTGACCGGTTGGGGGGAGTGCGTGGCCGGATCCGGACCGTGGTACTCGGCGGAGACCATGGGCACAGCACTGCACGTGATGACCGGTTACCTGGTGCCACGTTTGCTGGAGACCGGGTCGGCGGCCGCGCGTGATTGCGAACGGCTGTTTGCCCCTGCGCGCGGCCATCCAATGGCTAAGGCGGCTCTGGAAAACGCGGTCTGGGATCTTGAGGCGCAACAGGCAGGGAAGTCGCTGCAGGTGGCGCTGGGCGATCGGGTGGCGGTTGGCGTGTCCCAGGGCATTGAGCCGTCCATTCCCGAACTACTGGACCGCGTCGCGGCCTGGGTCGACGACGGGTACGCAAGGGTCAAACTCAAGATCAAGCCGGGCTGGGATGTCGAGCCGGTGGCGGCGCTGCGCGACCGTTGGCCGGACCTGGCTCTGCAGGTGGACGCCAACTCCGCCTATGTTCCGGACGACACCGCTGCCTTGCAGGAACTCGACCACTTTGGGCTATTGCTGATCGAGCAGCCCTTCCGCCACGACGACATCGTGGACCACGCCGCCCTGCAGGCCGTCATCGAGACCCCCATCTGCCTCGACGAAAGTATTCACTCGCCGCTTCATGCCGGGTGGGCCCTGAAAATTCGGGCCTGTCGCAACGTGAACATCAAGGTGGGCCGGGTTGGCGGCCCGAGTGCAGCCCTGCGCATCCACGACATGTGTCGGGAGGCCGGTGTGCCGGTCTGGTGCGGGGGCATGCTGGAGACGAATGTGGGCCGGGCCGCGAACCTGGCCCTGGCCTCCCTGCCCAACTTCGCGCTGCCTGGCGACATCTCCGCCTCCCGTCGCTACTATCACGAGGATGTGGCGCTGCCGGACTTCGAACTCAACCCGGACTCGACTGTATCGGTTCCACAGGCGCCGGGCCTGGGCGTGAACGTGGACCGGGCGCGGCTGGCGGCGGTCACACTGCGTGCGGAGACCTTCCGTGCATCGAACTGAAGGCGTCGGCCGGCCTTGCCCTGCACCATGCCGTTCGGAACTCTTTTGCACAGCGGAGGCTGTGCTACTCAAGGGTCATCGATCCCGTTTCGTCATAGTACCACTCCTCGTTGTCGGCAGTGATTTCGGTCGGCCAGCTCCTTGGACCGGATCGGCGCGTTGCAATATTGACATTCGTCTAGGGAACCTCTGAGCAAGACCGATCTGAGCGGGTTTCAGGCAGCCGGTCGGCTGCAAGGGCCCGTATTTGGGCCAGAATCGGCGGGAACTGCGGGAATCAGGGGTGTTTCAGGGGGTCCCAGGCCCTGTGTGTGGAGGCCGGCTGCGCCCGCTTTGGGGCGCGTGCAGCCCGCGTCAGGCGGCCAGACAGGGCGCAGCGCGCAACAGATTGTGAAATCCCAGCAGCAGGGCCAGTCGTTGCCGGTTTTTGTGCTGGCCGCGGTAGCGGACTTTGTCGTAGCCGAAGTGCCGTTTCACGGTGCGAAACGGATGCTCCACTTTGGCGCGCAGCGAGGATTTGGCCTGCTCCACCCGCGCCGCCGGGCTGTCCGGGTCCAAGGAGCGGCGCACCCCCGGCCGCAGGGCGACGTGCCAGTGCACGTCCCGGTCCTGGTGTTCCGGCCGTTTGTGGATGCCCTGATAGCCGGCATCCCCCCACACCAGGCGTTCGCACCCGTGCAGCAGCTCCGGCACCGGGGTCAGATCGTGCTCGTTAGCGGGAGTGGTGACCAGACTGTGCACCAATCCCGACACCACGTCCACGCCGATATGCAGCTTCATACCGAAATACCAGTTTTTACCCTTGCGCGTCTGGTGCATCTCTGGGTCCCGGGCTTTCTGCTCATTCTGGGTCGAGGAGGGAGCCGCGATCAGCGTGGAATCCACAACTGTGCCCTCGCGCAGGCGCAGTCCGCGGGCTGCCAGATGCTGATTGATGCGGCTGAGCAAGATCTCGCCCAGGCCGTGCCGCTCCAGCAGATGGCGAAAGTTGAGAATAGTGGTTTCATCCGGAATCGCGCCCCCCAGGCGCAGACCCGCAAAGCGTCGCAGCGATTCAATTTCATACAGATCGTCTTCCAACCCCGGGTCGCTGCGATTGTAAAAGAGCTGCAGGCAATGCACCCGCAACATTACCGCCAACGGGTAGGGCGGCCGACCTTGGCCGCGGCGCGGGTAGAACGGGGCAATCTCGGCCTCCAGTTCCTCCCACGGGATCAAGGCATCCATGCGCGCCAAGAACCGCTCGCGGTGCGTGGTCTTTTGCTTCTGGTTATATTCCAGTTCGGCAAAAGTGGGTTGCGTATCCATGAGCTTTTCCTCTCCCAACTGCAAGCTATATAATTATAATATGTTGCGTCCACAGGCGCGACTTATTCAGACCTTCCCTAGGAGAAAAGTTGTGATGAAAACACTCATCAAGGCGGGGCTGTTGGTGGCCTTGCTCCTTGCATTGTTGGCAGTGGCGGCTTGCGGTGTCCCTGCCGAACCCTCGGCCGAACCTGCAGCTGACGCTTCGGCCGAGGATGCGACGGCGGAATCGGCCGGCAACCCCTTGGAGTCGCCAGTGTTGTGGGACCGCGTGGCATCGGGCGAGTTGCCCCCTCTGGAAGACCGTCTCCCGACCGAACCGTTCGTCGTGGGTGCTGGCGTCCTCTTGCCGGAGGGTCACGTTGCCTGGCAACCCGGCAACTTCGGTGGCACTCTGCGTACACTGCATTACCGCCCGCGTTGGAATCCAGACGTGTTCGTAGGCGTGAACGAATCGCTGCTGTCCGCGCCCGGGCTGGGTGTCCAGGACATCCGTGGCAACGTGCTGAAGTCCGTTGAGGTTTCCAACAACAACCAGACTTTCGTTTTCCACATGCGTGAAAGCCTGAAATGGTCGGACGGGTCCCCGGTAACCGCTGAAGACGCTCGATTTGTGGCCGAGGACGTATACGGCAACGAATCCCTCACCCCAAGTTACCCCAGGAAGTTCCGCACCCGGAACGATCCGACGGGCACGCCGATGACGTTCAAGCAGGTTGACGACTACACCTTCCAGGTGGACTTCGACGGCTCCTACGGTGGGTTCCTGCGCACCTTGACGATCGAATCCTGGCCTGGGTGGTCGGAACTGGTGCGGCCATCCAACTACCTCAAGCAATTCCACGTGGACTATCTCGAAAATGGGATCGAGGATTTGCGTGAAGAACTTGACGAGATGAACCTCACCGACGAGTGGAACCAGGTCTTCACCGCCAACAACTGTCGTAGCAGGGATATACACAGAGAGCAGTGCCTAGTTGGCAATTCTCCGGTCGTTTCCCCATGGCAGCGCGTGGAAGTGGCTGATTCGGGCGTTCTGGTCTTTGAGCGCAATCCCTACTACTACAAGGTCGACACAGAAGGCAAGCAGCTGCCTTACATTGACAAGCTGGTCACCAAGCTGGTCGAGAACGTGGAAATGGTCAATACCGCCATCCTGACCGGTGAAGCCGACTTCATGCGTGAAAGCACGGGCCTGGTCAAGATTCCGCTCTATGTAGAGCACGGACCGGCGGGTGGCTTCCGGCACCAGTTGTTGGATATGCACGTCAATTCCACCGCAATCATTATCAACCATACCTACGGTGCCGAGGCCGATCCACTGGCTGAACAGTTCAGGGATGTCGTCTCCAATATAGAGTTCCGTCAGGCGGTCAGCCTAGCCTTGGACCGCGATGAAATGATCGAGACCCTGTATTACGGGTTTGCCTCCAAACCGCTTGTAACGGTGGGGGCAGACCTGTCAACCCGGGATGTTGATCAAGCCAACGCACTGCTCGACTCCATCGGTCTTGACGCCTACGACGATGATGGTTTCCGCCAGTATCCATCCGGTGAGACCTTTGAATTCCTGATTGAGCACGGAGCGCACGCTCCCGACATAGGGCCGGCCTCAGAATTGATAGCTGGGTACCTGGGCGTCATCGGCATCAAAGCCCTTGTCAAGCAAATCGATCCCTCGCTCTGGGGTCAACGCTTAAACAACAACGGACTGCAGGCAAGTGTGCTCTGGTCTCACGACCAGTGCTGCGACGACGAAGGGACCGGTGGGATCTTTGGGATTTACGGTGCTGGACCGGCTTGGGGCCTGTACATGAATGCCGCTGAAGAGAACCGGGATCCCAACTGGGAGCCACCTCAGTGGGTCAAAAAAGCCTTCGACCTTGACGTTGCTCGCTGGGGTTCTGTCCCTGGTAGCAATGAGTACAACCAATTCAAGGAAGATGGCAACGCCTGGCATAGGAATAACCTGCCGGTCGTTACGGTTGTTGAAAACGTGAAGTATCCGCTGATCGTCTCCGTCAACATGGCCAACGTGGCGACCGAGGGTTTTGCCATTGCCCAGAACTTCGCCATGGAACAGCTCTACTATGTCAACCCCGAAGAGAACGAGTAAAGTTTGAGTTCGTCCGAGGATCGTTGATTGGTCTGTCGGTGCCCCGCGGGGCGCCGACAGGTCGCCCCACCACATGTGCCGGGAGGCCGGCGTGCCGGTCTGGTACGGGGGCATGCTGGAGACCAACGTGGGACGGGCCGCCAACCTGGCCTTGGCCTCGCTGCCCAACTTCGCGCTGCCCGGCGACATCTCCGCCTCCCGCCGCTACTACCACGAGGACGTGGCGTTTCTGAACTTCGAGCTCAACCCGGACTCGACCGTGTCGGAGCCGCGGGCGCCGGGTCTGGGCGTGGCTGTGGACAGGGCGCGGCTGGCGGCGGTCACGCTGCACACGGAGACGTTCCGAGCACAGGTTTGAAGATGGCGATCGGGCTCGCGTCGGCACTATGCCGGTTGGGTCTCTTTTGCGCGGAGGGCGGGGCAACCCTACAATAGGGTCACCGATCCCGTTTCGTCATAGCACCACTCGTCGTTGCCGGCAGTGATTTTGTTCGGCCAACCCCTTGGACCGGATCGGCGCGTTGCATTCCCGACATTCATCCAGGCGAACCTGAATGAAAACATCTTTCAGGGTAGGGCTGTTGGCAGCCTTGCTGATTGCGCTATTGGCGGTGGCTGCCTGTGGTGCCCTTGCCTGACCTGCGGCCGAAGCTCCGGCCGAGGACGCGGCCCCGGCGGCCGCAGAGGAACCTATGGCGGAACCGGCCGGCAACCCCTTGGAGTCGCCGGTGCTGTGGGACCGCGTGGCATCGGGCGAACTGCCCCCGCTGGAAGATCGGCTTCCGAATGAACCGTTCGTTGTGGGCCCCGGCGTCCTCCTGCCGGAGGATCACGTTGACTGGCAGCCCGGCAACTTTGGCGGCGCCCTGCGCTCCCTGCATTTCCGCCCGGATTGGAATCCGGACACCTTCGTCGGCTTGATCGAGCCCCTGCTTTCCGCGCCCGGCCTGGGCGTGCAGGGCATCCGCGGCAATGTGCTGAAGGGCTACGAAGTCTCCAACAACAACCAGACTTTCGTCTTCCACATGCGCGAGGGCTTGAAATGGTCCGACGGCTCCCTGGTTTCGGCTGAGGATGCCCGGTTTGTGGCCGAGGACATCTACGGCAACGACTTCCTCACCCCCAGCTTCCCCAGGCGTTTCCGTACTCGGAACGATCCCACCGGCACGCCGATGACGTTCCAGATGATCGACGACTACACCTGCCAGGTGGACTTCGACGCCCCCTACGGCGGGTTCCTGCGCGCCCTGACCATCGAGACCTGGAATGGCTGGACGGAACTGGTACGGCCTTCGGCCTATCTAAAGCAGTTCCATGTGGACCATCTCGAAAACGGAATCGAGGACCTGCGCGACCAGCTCAACGAGATGAATCTCACTGACGAGTGGAACCAGGTCTTCACGGCCAACGACTGTGCCAAATGGCATGTCAACCAAGAGAAGTGCATGGTCGGACGCTCTCCGGTCATCACCCCTTGGCAGCGCGTGGAAGCGGCGGAGCCGGGTCTCCTGGTCTTTGAGCGCAACCCGTACTATTACACGGTGGATGTTAACGGCAAGCAGTTGCCCTACATTGACAAAATGGTCTCCAAGCTGGTCGAGGATGTGGAGATGATCAACACCGGCATTCTGACCGGTGAAGCCGACTTCATGCGCGAAAGCACCGGCCTGGTCAAGATTCCACTGTACGTCGAGAACGGTCCGGCGGGCGGCTACCGTCACCAGCTGCTGGACATGCATGTCGACTCCAGTTCCATCTGGATCAACCAGACCTACAATGCTGAGGCCGATCCGCTGGCCGCGGCGTTCCGGGATGTTGTCTCCAACATCGAGTTCCGGCAGGCCGTCAGCCTGGCCGTGAACCGTGACGAGATGATCGAGACGCTGTACTACGGCTACGCCACCAAGCCGCTCGACACGGTCGGCGCCGATCTGTCCACCCGGGACCTAGATCGCGCCAATGCACTGCTCAATTCCATCGGCCTCGATCAGAAGGATGACGACGGCTACTGTCTGTATCCTTCGGGCGAGCCGTTCGAGCTGCTGATTGAACACGGTGCCCACGCACCTGATCTGGAGCCGGCATCCGAACTGGGTGCCGAATACCTGGGTGATATCGGCATTCGGGCGCTGGTCAAGAAGCTGGATCCGACGCTCTGGCGCCAGCGCCTCAACAACAACGAGCTGCAGTCCACCGTCTTCTGGGCCCACGACCAGGGCTGGGACAACAACTGGACCAGCGACACGATCCAGCGTGCTGGCTACGCCTGGTGGCAGTACATGAACGCTGCCGAGGATGCCCCGCGATCCGGCCTGGCAGCCGCCGCAGTGGGTCAGGGATGCCTATGCGCTTGACGTTGCACGCTGGGGTTCCGTGTCCGGCGGCGACGAGTACATTGATTTCAAGGATCAGGGTAACGCCTGGCACCGGGAAAACCTTCCGGAGATCACCATTGTTGAAAATCCAGTCGCTCCCGGGCTGATGCCTTCCTGCGAACGCCTAACGCCCTTCTTTAGTCAATTAAGGCCGCGTAAGAAAGGCTTTGGAAAGTCCGTGCGCCTGAGTGGGGTCCCGAAGGCATGAGTTGACCCATGTATATGCCGATCAGCTCCTCGGAAGGATCAATCCAAAAGTAGGTATCAGCTGCCCCGGCCCAACCAAAGGCACCCAAGCCGCCTAACCGCATGAGAGGTACCGTGTCCATCAGTACCCTAAAGCCTAATCCGAAGCCATATCCAGCGAAATTGGACTCCCCTAGAGTGAAAGGAAGAATGGAACTGTCTAAATGATTGGTGGCCATATATTCCACTGTCTTGCGACCAAGGTACCTATGTCCGTCCAGAACTCCCTTGTGCAGAAGCATCCGGCAGAACTGCAAGTAATCGGCACTTGTGCTGGCCAAGCCGCCACCCCCAGATTCGAAGGTCTCACGAATGAAAGGATCATGCTCTTCCGTGAGATGTAAGGCAGGGGTCAGAGTACCTGTTTCATCCTTCTGATAGCAAGTAAGAAGGCGGTCTCGTTTGGATGCAGGTACCACAAAATCTGTGTCGTCCATGCCCAGCGGCTGGAAGATACGCTCGCTCAGGAATTCACCTAGAGTGGTATCAGCAATGGTAGCTACTAGCACTCCCAGTACATCTACCGCCACACTGTACCGCCAATCTGTACCCGGGTGGAAGAGCAATGGTAAAGAGCACAATGCCTCTATGAACTCTTGGTTTGAGGCTTCGTAGCTGGGCAAACCCATTTCCTGATACTTCTGTTCCACTGTGTGTTGGTTCATAAAGCCATAGGTCAAACCCGAAGTATGAGACAACAGATCCCTGATAAGTACCGGACGCTGAGGTTCTTGAACAGTGTGCTCATCAACATAAACTTGCAGGTCTGCAAAAGAGGAAAGGTACAGGCTGACAGGATCCTGAATCTGTAGTAGGCCTGCCTCGTACAGCATCATCACTGCCACACTGACAATGGGTTTTGTCATGGAATAGATGCGGAAGATGGTGTCTTCATTGATTTTCTTCTGATTCTCGATGCTGTGCCAGCCATGGGAAGAGAAATGACAGACTTGGTCCCGGCGCGAAAGCAACAACTGGCATCCGGATATTTCGCCGGCATCTACGAGACTCTGCAAATGTAGCGAAACGTTCTTCAACTGAGAGTCTGATACTCCAACTTCAACGGGTGAGCAAACTTGCATGAAGGGCCTCGGCGCCGGCTGTAATTGACAATGATAAGGGCCATCCTAGCATAGGAAATCGATTCCAGGACCGCGGTCTCCAATGACGAATTTGCCTCGAAGTGCCGATTTACTGATGTAGACTCGTTGCAGGCTAAAGTCTCAGTCGGCCAGTTCTGTGAAAGAGGTTGTCTTTGGGGAGAGGGCAACCTTGAATTCGAAGAGCATTCGTTGGACGTCTTGCTGCGTCTAGATTGCTTTTAGGTCATGAATCCATCCCTTGCAAGAGCCACCAGGAGCCTCACTACGTGTCTGTACCTGCCTCTCCACATTTCAAGCCCTTAGATCTTTCTAAGGTCTACAATTTCGCCCGCGACGACTTGGAAGATGCTCTTCGTCCCAGTGAATCCACTGAACCTGGGTATGGCCACCGGTCCTTTTGGGGCATTCCGTTCGATCTCGGTGCCGCTGGCTCGGCGGGCGGGGATGTCCTGCTATTGAAGGAAAGAGAAACTCAGGTGCAATTAGAGGAACTAGAGGCCAGTTATGTGGTTTTCCTGCATTGTGTGGAAGACGCTCCCACCCCATATTGGCCTGGTATGGCGGACTGGTCTATCGATGGTAACTGGGTGGGCACCCACGTCTCCAGCTACACTTTCCAATACACAGACGGTACCTCGGCAACAGTCCCCGTAAAGAGGCGCTTCGCCATTCAGCAGTTGCGCATAGGGTGGGGGGCCAGTGCGTTTGAAGCAGTACCTTTTCGAATGCCCGTTGTCAATTCCACCGCCATGGAGTCCATCGCAGAGCAAAGATTGCCACAAACCACTTATGGACATGGCGAGGTTAGGCATGGGTCCGGCCGCAAAATCGAGAATCTGTGGTTGTACGCCATGCCTAACCCCCATCCTGACAAGCAACTAACCGGCTTGTTACTAAGTCCGGCCGATGAAATCTCCACAATATATGCCATATCTATTACCCAATTGAAACATCATCCCTTCCGCTGGAACCCCCGACGCAAGCTGCAGATCACCGTCCCGCCTAACCTCAGAATTACTGGCCATGGGGATGTTGAAGGGCTGGAAATGGATATGGGTCGAGTAATTTCGGCTCGGTCTGCCTTCTGTTACGACCACACCCTGTGGCATGCGGAACGTACCGATGTCCAGCCTATCGCGAATCCAGAACTGGCTATCGTGGAATACACGGCCCACCCGTCCGCTCGCCTGTTTGCCCTCAGAGAGGGCAATTCTCACTTTGTGACTGACCTTTCCCTTCTGGAATCAGACACATCCACCGCTGCAATTGAAGTCCCAGCGGCGGAGCGACCTGTCAAGTTGCGGTTCTTTGAGAAAGGCACGGACAGGACCATTCCGGTGCGTCTGCACATGCATGGCGCGCACGGAGAATACTTGCCGCCTAAAGGCAATCATCGAAGGGTTAATCCCAATTGGTTCGAAGACAATTATGGGGAGTACGTCAATGGGTCTAATCAATACGCTTACATTCCCGGAGAATGTGTGGCAGACCTTCCTTTGGGAGTTGTCTACATAGAGGCTGTTTGCGGTCTAGAATTTATGCCTTTGCGCCAGAAGATTGAGATCGCACTTGATACAGAAATGATTACTCTGCCTCTAGAACGAAAATTAGACTGGCGTTCCCGTGGATGGGTAACTGCAGATACCCACGTGCATTTTCTTAGTCCCTCCACGGCATTGCTGGAAGGTGCAGCAGAAGGCGTTAACGTGGTAAACCTCCTAGCCAGCCAATGGGGGGAAATGTTCAGCAATGTATCGGATTTCGATGGTCGGACTACCTTAGGATCAAAGGATTTTGGGGGAGATGGGGAATTCCTGGTCAGGGTCGGCACTGAGAATAGGATGCAGGTTCTCGGCCATGTCTCATTGTTGGGGTACAGCGGAGAAATGATCCACCCACTTTGTACTGGTGGTCCAGACGAATCAGCTTTGGGAGATCCCCAGGAAAACACCATTGCTGAATGGTCTCAGCGTTGCATTGCACAGGGCGGGTTGGTGATCATGCCGCACGCGCCCAATCCCCAAGGTGAGAGGGCAGCCGATATAGTGTTGGGTCTAATTCATGGCATGGAGATGATGACCATGAATCCGTATCAAGTCCAGATCAGGCCCTATGGTCTTGCAGATTGGTACCGGTTTCTTAATCTTGGGTATCACCTGCCGGTTGTTGGTGGCTCCGACAAAATGAGTGCTTCCGCTTTGTTGGGCGGGGTTCGCACCTACGCATGCCTGGACCAGATGGAATTTACGTATGAGAATTGGATGAAGGCAGTAAAGGACGGCCATACCTTTGTAACTATCGGTCCGCTTGTGGACCTTACCGTTGAGGGGATGCGACCCGGACAACGAGTGGAACTGCCCCCGCATGGCGGGAGTATCAGTGTCGAATGGAAAGTCGAATGTGTGCGCATGCCCATCCAGAGAATCGAGGTGCTGCAAGGGGGACGAGTAGTGCAAAGGCGCGGTGGGGATGGAATGACCTCCATCGCCGGTAGCTGTACTCTGCAGGCGGTGCAGTCCTCTTGGGTCGCCATCCGAATTCGCGGCGCGTTTACAGACTATACGGAGCAGATTGCGGCCCATTCCAGTGCTGTCTTGATTGATGTGAAAGGCTCTCCACATTTCAACAATGAGGATGCTCTTTCTCTATTGAGCCAGATCGAAGGTACCCAGGCTTACCTGGAAACCTTGGCCCCTCGACCTGAAGAAAAAAGATTCAATGCCATGCGGCTGGTTCTGGAACAGGCCTACAGCCGACTGCATCAGCGAATGCACAGACAAGGAGCGTTTCACCGGCACGATGTGGAAGTCGCCGACCATTAGATTTGTCTATCGTTGCTGGAACCCAAGGGATGTAAGCCAAGTTGCCGCAGGGGCGCAGCCACATTGGCCTCTGCATATTTGGTGCATTGAGGCCAATATGATTCCCGATGCGTTTGGCTGCTTGCTAAGACAAAGCCAGTGTTACGGCTTTTCTTCTGTGAAAATCTGTACATGACTGAGATCACAGCCCTTCCCATCTGCATTTCTTCGACTGCATGTTGCGTTTAGACGATTGGTTCTCTCGTTGGGTTTCCCATTGGCAATGGGAGCATTTGCAGATTTGGCTGATTACGCTGCTAGCCCTTTTTCAAGTGGTGATCTTCCTCATCATCGTGCCCCCATGGCAACACTACGATGAACCAGCCCACTTCCGCTTCGCCTGGTCCCAAGTGCACCTGGAAGCCAATGAAGAAGACAAATTCTTCACGCCCCTCGACCCCTCAATGGTGCGCGAAACCTTGGCTTCCATGGTAGAGCATGATTTCTATGCCAAATTGCCTGCACCCAATTTTCTGCGAACTTACGGCATTGATACTTTGGGACATAGTCAGAGTGGGGAGTTTCCACTCTACTATGACATGCTGTTCTGGCCTTTGGATAGCCTCCGCTTCGCCGACATCACCACTCAGCTGCTAGCGAGCCGGGCTGTTACAGCACTCTTCTATCTGGCTTTCACCTGGGCTTGCATCGGGATCATGCATAGCCTAGCGCCCCCTGGGCACGAATTGCGTTGGCTGATTCCCACTTGTGTCATCTTGGTTGCTCCTCTGGCTGACATTTTCACTGCTGTCAATAACGACGCGGCGGCCATTACTGGCTTTACATTGTTTCTTTGGGGCGGCGTTCACGCCCTGGCCCATCGTATGACTTGGCTGCATGTGTTGTGGTTGTTTGCGGCCATGGCACTCACCATCATAGCCAAGCAGGCACTGATTTTCAGTGCGGCACTACTGCCCCTGATTCTGTTGATGGGCCTTTGGCGAAACCAACAATGGTCTTGGCACTGGTTGTGGCTCATCACTGTGACCGGGATAGCCGGCGTGGCTATTCTGACTCTACGTTTGGAGAGCGCTGCCTACTGGACAACCCGTTGGGCGGCGGAAGACCAGAACCGAGTGAAAAACTCCCGGGCCATCCACGGGGATTACGCGATGGCAGCCCTCGTAAATTATGAATCCTTGTATCAACGCCTTCCTAGTAAGTGGATAAAGTCGCACCCGGAACACCTGCTCAATTTCGGAGCATGGGTCTGGGCAGATGAGCCAGTGAAAGTGCCAGTCCTTGGTTTCGCCTTTGTAGCTGAAGATGCCAATTTCATGTTCACGGAGATTCTTAGGGTCCCAGAAGGCGCAGAAGAAATTGAAATCGGCACAGAACCCCAATTCGTGGTCAGGCAGTTCTGGGTTCCAAAGGAGGCAGAAATCCTTTATATCTTTCTGTGGCCATACACTCTAGTGCAGCAGGAAAGGCCCAATCACGTTTACTACGACGGAGTGGTCCTGATGGAAGGGGTCGTAGATCTAGAACAGCCACCTACTTATGTGGATGGAAACCCCCGATATGTACGTTGGGGCGAAAGGGAGAGCCGCAACTTGGCGCGGAACGCGTCTGGTGAAAACTCTTGGCCCAATCTCCATCGGGAATATGACAGGCGGGTTGAAGAAATCGCCGGATGGAGCATGACTTCCGTTCTCCACCGCATACTTGACTTGCGATGGTCAGGAGAAATACTTTGGTTGAATCAGCCGAAGTTCATGTTGTTCAACCTCTTCAATCGTCTGGCCTGGGGCGGCGTGCATTTACCCACTGCAATATGGGGGCACGTAACTCTTTTCTTAGTAGCCTTGGGCATCGCAGGGGGCGGGTTGCGGGTACGGGCACTAGTATTGCACGGTCGTCCACCTGAAAGCGTGCCTGACTCGACGCTGCCTTACATATTCTTGTGTTTGTCACTCTTGTTGATCTGGTTGGGGGCAGACTTGTGGATTGTCCAGTTTATGTGGATGGACAATCTGCATCTTTCGGATATTCGCTATACATATCCTGCTATAGTCATCACCATCGGTTTCATGGTGATGGGTATTCGTAAGTTAGGACAGACCCAACCCAAACTGGCAAGACTTATGCCGTGGGCCCTGATTGGAGTATTTCTAGTATTCAATTTGGCTGCCTTTTGGGCGTACCTGGACGCTTTCGCCTTCTAATTCCATATGTTTGGTGAAATAGGGAGAGCCAGCCCAGGGGGAGTTGTCATTCTTAAGTCAAAGTCTTGGTTGGAATGAATCCAATTCCAAATGCCGTCGGTCCTAGGCCATAGCAAGTTCATTGGCTATTCAGCCCAGCCCCTGGCTAGACCATCTAGGCCGGAACACGCAGCTGGCAATGTATTTCTATTGCGGGAGTTCAGAGTTACGGGGAGTCATCCGGTTTTGACTTAGGAACTTCCTTGGACATGCCAACATTCCATCCAATTTGGTTACTTGGCGTCCTCTTGGACCGCATTCTGACCGGAGCAACCGGCTAGGTGGGGTACTAGTTGTTGAATCTGTCGAAAAAGAGTCAACCCAACCGTTTCTACACTTAGACAAAGGGATAACCCCTACTCGCTGGAGAAAGAGGAGGCTAGTCTGTATGAGAGCAATTGTGTTCATATCTCTTTCGGACAGAATTCGAATTGGCAACGCTGGATTAGATTTGCCCCAGGTTGGATAGCTACAAGACTGAAGAAAGAGAGTGTCCAAGAAAACAAAAGGGTGCAGAGTTCCTGAACATTCAAGATATTCCCTTCCATTTCGATTCCCCATGTGTCCTCTGTCAAAGTTTCATCAGCATTCAGGTTTGGATTCTGCCTATTCGCTGAAGTCGGTGGGCTTAACGATTGAGTTACTTATTAGCATTTCGTAGGCTCACGTGAATGGAGCTGGGTCTGCCTGCTGGCGTCGAATCCAGATTTCTTAACTGCGCGAGAGATGGCAGGATTGGCAAGCCCTTTTGTTACACCCACGGGAAAGGGCTCCATGAAATCTGCAATGGAAATGCCAAAGGTTGCGCGCAGGGAAATCCTGCTGAGTTCGGTCCTGATGCTTCTGAATCGAACCGTTCGAGAGTCTGCTCTCTATGGGTTGGTATTTGAGAGTAGAGGAATCCATCTCAAACCCAATATCGTTCCTCTCAAGAGGCTATGGTTCAACTCACTTAGGACAGGCACAATCCAGGCATCTGAGAACTATGCCCAATTTCTCTGCCATATATATTGAGAATGGAGAGCGCCAATAGGGTCGGGTCGAGAGGGTTGGCAGAAGTATAAGTCAGAGACCCGCGCTCAGTAGACTACCTGCAAGTGAGCCGGGCGGTTCTGTAGATGCGGTCGTTGTGGAACGTGTGGATTGCAATGTACAGCTTTTCTACTTCGCTCCGGTCTGGGCACATTCGCTTTGAAATCAATTGCATTTATGGCTGGCGTTTGGGAACAACCCTCCCAATGGACTGACTCTATTGTCGGGATGGGACCGCTGCCTAAGCCGCCAGGCACTTAGATGGCTTCCTTTGAAAAATCCTGTATAGTCCTAATAGGCCTAGCCTTACAAAATGCCAGGACTAGAGCTTGCAGGGCCACATACAAATGCCCTTGAGAGTCTTGCAGTAGGACTGATGGATGCCGGCCCGTCTTGGAGGCAGAGGGCAGCAGGTCTTGTACTGGTCCAGATTCGCAATTTGAGAATTGAGAAGGTGACTGGCGTACCTCAATGAGGAACTGTTCCCAGTGGGACTGGATTGGCATTTGGTTTCAAAATCAAACCTTTTATATTGAAAATGGCCAGACGGACCGGTATACTTTGCGTTCTTACATGTGACCCGAAGTGACCCCACGGGACCCTTGAAGGGAATACCAGGAGAATGATATTGGACACTTTTGTGATCAACGCCGAACCGCGCACCAGCATTGGGCGCGGCTTGGGCCAATTGCGCCGCCAAGGCATAACCCCATTTATTCTGTATGGAAAGACCATAGGGGAACGGTCACTACAGGCCAACACAAGGGCCCTGGAGCGGGTAGTTCAGGCCAGTGGCTTATCCCAACTTGTAGAAGTTCGCATCGGGGATGAAACGGTAAAGGTTCTACTCCGAGAGGTGCAGCGACATCCAGTAGCGCATAGTCTGTTACACGTGGATGCGTATGCCCTGCAAATGGATGAGAAGCAAACTCTGCAGATTCCACTCCACACTACGGGACAGCTAAGCACGGAGATTCCCTCTGAATATATCGTGATTCAGAACATGGAATACATCACTGTTGAGACGTTTCCAGATCGCATTCCCGACGGATTGGAAGTGGATCTTTCCTTATTGACTTTGGAACACAACATCCAAGTGGGCGACATTGCCGTAATGGAGGGTGTCGATTTCGTGCAAGACCTTGATGAAATCGTCGTCAGTCTAGCGCGCACTGCGGCTGAGGAAGTAGAGGAAATTGATTCCGAGGAAATGCTCGATGGTGAATCCATGCCTCAGCCTGAAGACGGTAGTGAGACAGGAACGGAAGAAGAGGAGTAAGTTACCTCTATCCTTGGGTTTGTAGGTCCTATTGTTGGGCGTCTGGAGGCACTAGGGGTTCAGTCAGAAATTGCAGGGGGTCCACGGGTATTCCCTGGATTCGCAACTCCCAGTGCAGATGAGCACCTGTGCTGATTCCGGAGTTGCCAACACGGCCCACAACTTGTCCGGATTGGACTACGTTTCCAGGCTGAACCAAGACTTGACTTAGATGCCAGTAGCCGGACAGAACTCCTTGACCGTGATCTATCACTAGTGTTTGTCCTTTCGTCAACAATTCATCAGTAAAGACGACAATGCCCGCGGCAGCGGCCAACACATTCGAGCCCAAGGTAGCCGCGAAGTCTTGTCCAGAATGGAAATTGTAAGGATAAGGCACATCAGAGATATATTCCCGTCTTGATCCAAATGGTGAAGAAGTGTGAAATTTGGAATCCACGGGCTTCTGCCAGCCGGAAGAAGGCCAAGGACCTGGACTGAAACTGGACCAAACTTGGGTTAGGATGCGTTGTTCTGCTTTGAGGCCTTCTGCGTTTAGTCGCTCGGCGATCTCTTTTGGAATCTTGATGGTTTCGTATCTATAAGAGTTGGGCGCGAAGACTTCATTACTGAGCGTGCCGTCAACTTTCTTACCTTCAATATTGACATAACTCAAAAGCAATGGCCGTATGGATGGGATTGCTAAGGGATGGACAGGCAGTGGCGCAAGGTAACGTTGCTCATGTTGGAAGCCAGCTGCGATAATAGGAGACATTCTGATGGTTTCCCCTTGCCAGGATAGCGATGGTTCCACGCCCTTAGGCAAGGTTATGGCGATAAAGCCAGTTGTGCCCTGAGCCACGAAAGGGGAAAGGTACTCCACTGTCATCTGGCCGAAGGTCAATCGAGGTGTGGTTCGCACTGGAACTGGGACCAGAATAGGTTGTCCGGGAAAGAGTTTTTCGTCCAAGGCCATATTGTTCAATTCGGCCAAGAGGGACCCTGGCAGATCCAGTTCTGCGGCTACCATTCCCAAGCTCTGTCCCGGGGCTACCGAGTGCCGTACGACACGAACCTGCCCTTTAGCCAAAGCGACATCCACCGGAACTGGTAGGATTACCACTTGCTCGTTGCCAAGTACCCGATCAGGGGCTAGAAGATTCAGATATTGGGCTTGGGCCAGATCCGCATCGTGGAATGTCGCCAATTCAACCAGAGTCCGCTCTTGCCCGGGTACAAGAATTAGATGGTACTCATGCTCTGGATCCTGTGCCGAGACGGTGGTATTCAGCCGGCACCAAACCAACAACGCTAACAGGAACCAGCCTCCAGCGCGCATGATTGAAACCTCAGGCAGATTGCGCCGCTGCACTACCGGCAGAAAACTCACGTCGTAGCTAATCCCTTGATGAATTTCTCCTAGACTTCCGGAACCGTCCCGAGTGAATCATTTACGGCCCCAATGTAAGGCAGATTTCGAAATAGTTGGTGGTAATCCAATCCATACCCCACGACAAAGACATCAGGAATCTTGAATCCGTACCAATCTACTGGCCAGCTTTCCGGTCCACGATCCTTGTACAACAGTGAAGCATATCGCATTGAGGCCGGTTTTAGGACTTCGGCCTGTTGCACAATCCGGGTTAGTGTTGTGCCGCTGTCCACGATATCCTCGACCACCAGCACATCCTTGCCCTCCAGGTCCAGACCGGGCGGCCAATAGAATTTGACAGTTCCCGAAGAAACCATGTTGTTTCCGTAGCTGCTCGCATTTATAAATTCAACCTGAGGATGAATGGTCATGCTGCGAAGTAAGTCGGCGGCAAAAATGAAGCTGCCTCGCAACAGAGGCACAACCACAAGTTCCTTGTCCCAGTAAGCCCGGGAAATCTCGGCCCCCATTTCATTGATGCGATCTTGAATCTGCTCGGCGGAGAACAACACTTTTACACCAGCCAGGAATTCTTCAGCTTCAAATTTGGCGGAGCTATCAGTGTTGATTTTGGTGACCTCCTTGAGACTTCAGGATTATGAGCGGACTACGGAATTCACCCACAGGATACATTCCAGAATCTAATGCAAGTCGCCCGATCTGACATAAATATCAAGTTCAACCAGTCGCCAGCTTACGTCGCAGGATACGCCAACAGTAGAGAAATTCACAGAGCATCATGGCTGTGGCACCCCATATCTGATGGTGCCCGTATTGGTAAAAAGGCACTTCGACTTCCAAACCTCGGATTTCCCAAATTTCTTTCTTTGTGTGTTGGGAATTCAACAAGAGATCCAAAGGTAACTGCAGTATTTCTGCAACTTCAGACGGTTCCGGTTGAAACTCCACAGCATCTTGTACCCAGCCAATGTAAGGCTCTACCTCGTACATGCTGTTGGGTATAAAAATTGGAGCCAGCGACCCCAGCTTATGAATGGCCTCCCTGCACACCCCTACCTCTTCTTCGCACTCCCGTGTGGCGGTGTTCCAGAGGTTTGCGTCACCAGGTTCGTGGCTTCCACCGGGCAGGGCAATCTGGCCACTGTGAGGCCCACCACAATCGGGCCTTACAATTAGTGGCATGTGCCATATTCCTCGTTGCTCATATAGCAGCATTAGTACGCCAGCAGTCCGAATTTCCCTGGCATCCGCCATGGGGTTATTGCGCCGCTGACTTGGGGCCATAGTCCGGCGCACTTCTGGACCCGGCCGATCTTGCCGTAGAACTCGTGAGAAACAGCGTAAGATTTCAGGGGTTGCCATTTTTCTGTTCCTCAGAAGTAACCGGTTCTTTCTTCCAGCAAAGCCACATCACTTCACAAGTTTGAGAATTCATGGCGTACCTCTGATCAAGGTGCAAGCCACACAGCCATATGGGTGTGCCTCTCTCGTTGTAAAGAGTAGGCCACAAACCGTGAAGCGCACTATGAATTTTGCGGTCTCGCAGGATATGTCGCAAAGACTTGTGGTGGCCTTGCATGCCAATCGGTTGCATATATCTAGTCGGAAAGGGGGCAGCTAAAGTCACGCGACCCGCGTTGCGCCACATCTCTAAAGGGACCTTGGCACTCCAAGTTCGAGCCTGATCCGACAGCGCAAGAAATGCGCTTTCACACTGCTCTGTCATATAAAGGACCCACTTGTGAGAGTGGTTCGCAGCTGGTAGACAATATTGGGGGGGCCGCCTATTGAGTCCGGAAATGACTGTCTGGACACCTGTTCCCAGTAGAGGCAAATCCAAAGGGAAGGGATTGGCTCCTTCTCTATGGAGGCTAATAATCCGCTTTGCAGGCTGCAGTCCCAACTCCAGCTGCAGTTCTCTATTCCAGCAAGACCATGACACTTGTCCAAACCACGGCCAGGGCCCGCCCGTCTTGGTTGTCCGACCCAGAGCTGAATTTAGACTGTCTAGTCGCTGGGTTGTAACACCTTGGCCGTCAAGCTGTACTTGCCGCAAAGCGGCGTGCAGCACCCCTTTCTGTTGCCACTCTGGCAGTTTCTTGTATTTGAGCTGGTCCAACAGTATTGTGGCACGTAGAGGGAGACGAGCTGATGGCAATCTCGGATCCAGCTCTTTCAGGACTTCGCCGTATTGGGCGAACAGGCCTTCAATTTCCGCTGTCCACTCTTTGCTCTGTCGGGCCAAATTCGGCACGAATTGGCTATTCAGCTTCTGTAGGACAGGGACCAGCTGGTGCCGGACCCTATTTCGCGTAAAGGAAAGGTCTTGGTTGCTAGGATCTTCGCGCCACAGCTGACCCATCCGACGAAGTTGGGTTTCAATATCTGGGCGGTCCCACGATAGCAAGGGCCGAAATAGATGAATTCGGCGTAGGGGATCCAATGCCGTTTCATTGTCGAACAGAGGTGCTGACAGAGTTTGCCAGGTCTGGATACCTCGGAGACCATGGAGGTGAGTGCCTCGCACCAGATTCATCAATAAAGTCTCGACCTGATCTCCAGCATGATGTCCTGTAGCAAGGACCGGAATTTGACCTGGGACCGCTAGAGAAAGTGCTCTATTCGAAAGCCACTGATAGCGCCTCCCCCTTAAATCGCTTTGCAGATTGGCCTGTGAATCTGATTTAGGCAATGTTTGGGCCAAGCGGTGGCCGTGGAAGGGCACGTCCAAAGTAATTGCCAGATCATGGACCCAGTCCGCATCTTCCTGGCTACAGAGCCTCAGGTCATGATTCACGTGTAGAATGTGCAGGTTCATTGCCATGTGTTCCCGAGCCGCCGCCATAGCCCGCAAGAGAAAACAGCTGTCAGCGCCGCCACTGACGCCGATAGCCACCAGCGGTACCTGGTTGCCATCGGCCGCGACATGCTCCAGGGCCTGAACCAGCTGGCAAATCAATTCATCAAACTGCTGTGTAAGCGATCTTACGTTCTTCAAATACAAGGCTCGAAAACAGAGGGGTTTCTGGTATCTTCATTCTACGGTGCGCCGCAGGTCCTCTGCACACGCCGCCATCAAACACTGGGCACCAATACACTTTTCTAACAACCGGGAAGGCAGGATCTCTCATGATATACTGGCCTTGATGCCCATCGGCTGGTCAGGTTCAAAAGGCAATGGCCTCTGGATGCTGGCCGCCCCGCTTAGCCGTACTTGGAAGATCGTCGCAACCCTACATCAAATAAGGGGAGACCGGTTGGGTGTTCAACCCCATTGATTGGTTCCTAGGTCTATTCTCCTTTGACATTGGCATAGATCTGGGCACAGCGAATACGCTGGTCCATGTCATTAGACGAGGCATCGTTATCGATGAACCTTCTGTCGTGGCGATCGACCGGACTTCACAGCGACGTAATCGAGTACGCGCCATTGGAGCCCATGCCAAGGAAATGGTGGGCCGAACTCCTGGACACATCATGGCTGTCCGCCCTCTGCAGGACGGGGTGATCTCGGATTTTGATGTAACCGAGAAGATGATCCATCACTTCATCGGCCGCATTCACGGCAACCGGATCATGGGAGGAGCCAGACCGCGGGTCGTAATCGGTATTCCTTCAGGCGTAACAGAGGTGGAGACTCGGGCCGTGCGGGAAGCTGTCCTAAGTGCGGGGGCCCGAGAAGTGCAACTTGTGGAAGAGCCTTTGGCTGCGGCTATTGGGGCCGGCCTACCTGTCGCGGAAGCAGTTGGGTCCATGATCGTGGACATTGGAGGTGGCACTACGGAGGTCGCCGTTTTGTCCTTAGGTGGCATCGTAGTTTCTCGTTCAATCAGAGTGGCCGGAGATGAATTGAACGAAGACATATCCACCTTTGCCCGTCAAAAGTACAATTTACTGATTGGTGAAAGCATGGCGGAGCGGTGCAAGATCGAATTGGGTTCTGCATATCCGCTGGAACAGGAACGGACTATGTTTCTGCGCGGCCGCAACCTCATAACAGGTCTGCCGGAGGCTGTGGAAGTAAGTTCTATCGAAGTTCGAGACGCGCTCTCTGCCAGCCTTGAGGTCATCGTGGAAGCAGTTCGCAATACACTCGATGAAACACCTCCCGAGCTAGTGGCGGATTTAATGGAGCACGGAATTGTATTGGCCGGCGGCGGTGCTTTGTTACAGGGACTGGCCCTACGTGTTCAGGATGAAACGCGAATTAATGTCTATGTCGCTGACGAACCGCTCACTTCGGTAGTCTTGGGAACGGGCATGATCCTTGAGAGACCTGACTATTATCGTGATACCCTGACCAGCGTTCGGCGACGTGGCATTCGCTGAGCTGCCCTAACCCAGTCGTTCCAGCAGACCTAACCTGTATTTCTTTTCTCCCCTTTCCGCTAGATGCGAAACCGCTCTCGCCCTCGCTCGCCAACTGACCTGAGCCTCCTCCTGCTCACACTGGTATTGGCCTCCGGATTGCTTTGGGCTATGCAGAGATCTGGACAGCTGGCAATCTTGGCCAAGGGACTTTCCCAGTTGACCTCGCCTTTACAGTGGCGGATCAGTGTGGAAACCTTGCGCCTGCCGGAAGCCTTTCGGCAAATTGCCCAAACTCAGCTCACCCGAGAAGAGCTACTGGCATTACAGGCGGAGAACAAGCAGCTAGCCTCTGAGAACATCGCACTGCAGGAGATCTTGAGAGAGAATGAAAGTCTACGTTCTCAGCTGGGGTATGCAGATCTCAACCCTCGTTTCACTTTCTTGAGTGCTCACGTAGTGGGGCAAGTTCTGGGGCATGATCCCCATAGCTTTCTTGACTATCTCCTGATTGGTGCCGGCATTTCAGATGGTCTGGAAATCGGAATGCCTGTAATAACCCCTTTGGGCTTAGTAGGCCGGATTGCCGACGTAGCACCGCACACGTCTCGGGTCATCTTGATTCAGGATGTCTCCAGTTCCGTAAGCGGACTCATGCAGAGCAGTAGAGTGAACGGTCAGGTTGTGGGTTCAGCCAGCGGCGGCCTGCGAATGCAGTTTATTACTTCCTCAGATCCCGTAGCAGTGGGTGAAAGTGTGGTTACATCTCACCTGAGTGCCAGTCTGCCGCAGGGCATTCCAATTGGGACCGTTCTTTCCCTGGAGGAGCAGAGGAATTCCACAATCATCTTTGCTATGTTGCGGCCAGCGGTCGACTTTTCCCTGCTGGAGGAAGTGATGGTCATTACTGGCTACGAGCCCCTGAACGAAGCGCCACCCCTGGAGATTGCTACCGAAAACGGACCCTGAACAGAGGAGCGCAGCCGTACCATGCAACCACAGGCACCCAATAACCCAGTTCTACTGTTCCTTCTGTTTCCGGTGTTGGGCCTGCTGGCCATACTACAGGGCACTTTAGGCAACCAGTTGGCTCTCTTGCAAGTCAAGCCCAATTTTATGCTGTTGCTGGTACTGATCTGGACCATGACGAGAGGCCGTCGAGAGGGCATGGTAGTGGCCTTTCTAGGCGGGTTCTGGTTGGATTTCCTGTCATTGGGCCCTTTGGGAATTTCCAGCGTTGCCTTAATTGCCGCTTCATTCATTGTCGGGATTGGCCGACGTGGAGTTGCGATAACCCACCTCCTGATCCCGGTCTGGATGGCTATCGTAGGCACCTCGGTCTACATTCTCATTTTTCATTTGTTGCTGGCCCTGTCTCAAGCTAACTGGGCTTGGATGTGGGAGTTAAGAGCCAACTGGTACACGTTGCTGATTTATCAGACTGGTCTAATGTTTCTTTTCCTACCGCTGTGGCACTACAGCCAGCAGCGCCTGACTCCTGAAGCCATTCATGTTGGATAGCCCAGGTAGAGTAGAACATTCTCAGATTCTCAAATGGGGCATTCGCTTTAGTATTGCCACCATTTTGCTAATACTGCTGGGTCGTTTGTTTCAGTTGCAGGTACTGAAATATGGTTCCTACGTAGCACTAGCGGATTCGAACCGTCTACGTGAGATTTCAATCCCTGCACCGCGAGGACTCATCTTCGATCGCAACGGAACTCTCTTGGCGCGAAACCGGCCCAGTTATCAATTGGCTATTGTGCCAAGTGAATTACCTGACGACGATGTGGACACAGAATCAGACGAAGAATTCGAGGCCATTGTCGAAATCTTGGCTGCTATGAAGATTGAGAGTGACAGCGATGCTACGGTTCGAATACAAACTGCCTTTTTCCAACAATTCGGTTATTCAGATTATCTGAAAGCCTTGCAGCGGGTGAATGCCCCTGTGTCCTTTCTGCAGGTCCCTTCCGCGAATCTCTCATTGGAGCAAGCGGCAGACGACATCATTCAGATACCGGATTTCGAACAACCCTCTTCCATTGAAGGGGTAGCATCGCTAATTCAGACCCGCGTGCAGCTTCAGCAGCAGGGCAACGCATCTCAGCCTATCCCTATTCTCAATTATGAAGACAGGGACGAAGTATTCGCAGTGGCCGAACAAAGTTTCCGCCTCCCAGGAATGCAAGTACTCGAAACTTCTGAGCGGGAATATGTCTACGGCGAAATGGTCAGCCACATTCTCGGGTTCATGGGGCCAATCCCAGTCGAATTGACCGCTGAATACCTTGCTGCTGGCTATCAGACGTTGGAAGAGGAAGTTGGGCTCTCCGGTATCGAAGCATCCTACCAGAGTGATCTACGAGGAAGGCCAGGTCTCCAGACCATTGAGGTAGACATTTTCGGACAGGCCCGTCGTGCTTTCGGGGAGAGTCGGGAAGCCATTCCAGGACAGGATGTTCTTCTCACTCTGAATATGAATCTGCAACAGGTAATGTTCAATGCCCTTCTGGACATGATGGCACTCAAAAACGCGCAGAGTGCGGTTTCCATAGCCATGGACCCCCGCAATGGTCAGATTCTGGGAATGGTTAGCCTCCCGTCCTTCGATAACAACATTTTTTCGGGCAGCCTCAGGGAAGGATACGCCCGCATCGCTCAGGATGAACGGCGACCACTTATCAACTATGCTATCGGAGGGCTCTATCCACCCGGTTCCACTTTCAAGATTGTTACTGCTTTGGCTGGCTTGGAGGAGAACGTCATCAGTCCTCGTACTGTGATAGTAGATAACGGCCCCATTTTCCTGCCCAATCGCTTCGCTCCAGACGACCCGGAATTGGCCCAAGAGTTCGTGAGCTGGAATCATGCAAAGGGCTTCAACCATGGTTCGCTTGTGCTGCGAAGAGCAATTGCAGTTTCCAATGACATATTCTTCTATCAGGTCGGAGGGGGCTACCCCGGCTCCTTTATTGGGTTGGAGCAATCGTCTTTAGTTAAATGGGCCCAGGAATTGGGATACGGAGAATATAGCGGCATTGACTTGCCTGGGGAAGTGCGCTTTGACGTACCAGATGACCAATGGAAACGCGAAAACTGGTTCAGCAACTGGGTGACCGGCGACAGCTACAATATGGCAATCGGCCAAGGTTATATGTTGGCCACTCCGTTACAGGTGCTGCAATCTGTGACCCCTGTCGCCAATGGGGGCACTTTGTATCAACCACAGCTGGCTTTTCGCATAGTGGACCCAGATAGCGGCGGCATAATTAAAGAATTTACTCCTGAAGTAATTCGCACGGTGGAAGCTAATGTGGCTTCCTTAGTGGAGATTCGGAGAGGAATGCAGGATGCTGTCAATGCCAATTTCGGCACAGCTACAGGCGGGAAAGTCTCGGGAGTAACAGTAGCCGGCAAGACAGGAACGGCTGAATACTGTGAATATGATCCCGAATTGCAGGACTGCATTCGAGATGAGGAGGGTAATCTCCCTACGCATGCTTCCTATTTGGCATTTGCTCCCGTACGGGAACCCGAGATCGCTGTAATGGTCTTCGTCTTTGGCGGGGGAGAAGGCTCTGACGCAGCCGTACCCGTAGCCACAGAGATCCTGAATGCTTACTTCAGCTTGAAAGAAAGTACAGTACTGCCCACCTCGGGTTGATTCATGTATTACGCATCTCGACGCCAGTTTTCCCTCGTTAATTTAGATTGGTGGATGGCAGTTGCGGTCGTCTGCTTGGCCACTTTTGGAGTCGCCATGATTTACAGTGCTACACACGGCGTTGTAGACCCTGTGATTCAAAACCGCTGGCTGGCTCAGTTCGCATTCCTGTTAGTCGGAATAGTGGCCTTCTTCGTGGGTTCATTTTTTGACTATCGTTTGCTGGGCATTCTGGGAATTCCCTCCTTCGCCTTTTTTTTGGTCATGTTGGTTCTGGTGGAACTCAACGGTGTGGAACTCAATGGAGCGCGCCGCTGGCTTAATGTAGCCAATATCAACGTACAACCCACGGAGGCTGGCAAATTCCTTCTGATTGTCATAATGGCTTGGTACCTGAGCCGCTTCTATACCGAACGCAAGCCACTGTATGTATTGATCTTGGGTTTGACCTCCATGTACATTCCCCTCTTCTTGGTATACCGCCAACCGGACCTTGGGATGACAATAACGATGTTATTCATTATTGGGGCTATGGTGCTGATGAGCGGCCTGCCTTGGAGCCAAGCCTTCATCCTAACCGGCCTTGGTTTGGTGGGTCTCCAACTGCTCTACAATTCTTTGCAAGACTATATGCTGGTCCGTCTAGCCGTCTTTCTAAATCCTTCGAATTCTGAAAATGCGGCCTCTGCATTTAATGTAGAGCAGGCTCTGATTGGAGTGGGTAACGGTGGTCTAACCGGAAAAGGCTGGCTGGAGGGCACCCAAAGCCAGCTCTTCTTCTTGCGAGTGCGCCACACCGACTTCATCTTTAGTGTAATAGCCGAGGAATTCGGGTTCCTAGGTTGTGCTCTATTCCTGGGCCTAGTAGGTTTCGTACTCTTTAGGTTGGCTCGCACCATGGATCAGGCTGAAGATGAATTTGGTCGATTGCTTGTGGGTGGTGTGGGGGCTCTCATACTTTTTCAGGTGTTTATTAACGTAGGCATGAACCTGCGTTTAGTTCCTGTGACCGGCATGACCTTGCCTCTGATTAGTTCCGGCGGAAGTAGCTTGATTTCAATGATGTTTGCATTGGGTTTAACGCAAAGCATTAATCTACGTAGATCGTCCTGAGAGAGTTCCCTCCAGCTTGTTGGGATGGACCCAAAAGGAGCTCTGGCAGAAGCAGCTGGTGCTGGTATGACAACTTGAACGGTGGGTCATTTTCCAGATTTGCCAAGAACAGCGGAGCCTGAAATTAGGCAACAGGGCTGGCTGGAGCAACCTCAGTTTTCTATCCAAACTCCAAATTATAGATTTATGCTCTGTCGCATGAGGTCGACAGAAAGGAAAAGTCTTCATTCTAGGAAGACTGCCAATCTTTCTTCTTCAGGGCAGAGCACCAGTATTTCCGAAAGAACAAACCAGCTTGTCTCTGATTCAGAAAATTCTCCAGCTGACCACGCTAAAATTGCGACTTAAGGGGGCCCACTTATTCCAATCCCGTGGTTGGCCTCCTCTTTCTGAAGCCTCCCATTGACCACTTGTAATGGGACGCAGCGGCAAATGCTTAACTACCAATGAACACTGGGTAAGTTCACCCGAATGGCATGTAAGATCGGCGTGTTATTCGAATCCTGTTGGCATACCCTTGGAACTATATTGTTCCGCAAGAATTCCTCGCCTGCCCAATGGGCGGGATGTGGTTTTCTTGCGGAGAGGCGAGAGGACAATCTTGTTTTGCCCCGGCGCCGGTAATTTCAAATCCGCGGTCTTTGGGAACCTAAATCATGAAATACGTCAGGCGGTTGAAGATATGATTTTTGAAGTCTTGGCCCGCTCTTGGTCAAGAACCTTCGCCCAGTCTTGTCTACAGCCCATGTTTTGAACTTTCGACCGAAAAAAGGTTAAACAATCCGTCTGTGTAAACCTCTCGACTGATGTACTCATTGCGACAGCCTGTTCACCGGCGAACTCTTAGAAGGGCACCCATGGGAATTCCCATACAGCCCCTAGCCTATTTTCCTTTGTTGGCAGTTTTAGGTAATATAAAGGCCACTAGTTAATTATCTGGGAGGCCAACATGAGCGACCAAAAGTACAAGGTGTCCATTGAATTCTGCATGAAGTGAAACTATGCTCCGATGACGGCCCGTGTGGCCGAAGAGCTCTTTTCAGCCTTCAAAGGCCAGATTGAAAGCATGAACTTGATTTCCTCTGGTGGTGGGCGTTTCGAAGTCGAAGTTGATGGCGACCTGATTTATTCGAAGGCGGCCAATGGTCGGCATGCCAACGAGGGCGAACTTCGCGACCTGTTTGCCGAGAAAACTGGTTTGACACCGGTAGCAGCAGGCTAGAATCTGGTCTGAGGAGTGGCTGCGACTCCTGAACAAACGCGGCAATCGGAAATAATTGAGGCACGCTAGTGCCAGCCCTCAGCCGCCCTAGGGTGGCTGAGGGCTTTGTTGGGCCTCGAAGGTGAAATGCTGAGACTCAAGCCATCTCAGATGGCTATCAGTTGTAACCAGAAAGAGGGAAAGATGCCGATGGCCAACACCATAAAGCCCGCTGCGGCCATACCCAGGTATAGCCCTCTGGTGCCTTGAGCGGCTGGCAATGGCTTCGAGTCTGATCGAAAATACATCGTTACAATTACGCGCACGTAGTAGTAGGCGCTGATCGCACTATTCAAGACCATCGCTACGGCCAGCCATATGAACCCGCCTTCAATGATGGAGCGAAATAGCAGGAACTTTCCAAAGAATCCAGCTAGGGGCGGAATGCCGCTTAGACTGAAGAGGAACAGGGTCATGAAACCAGCCAGAAGGGGAATTTTCTTGCCTGCTCCGCGCAATTGACTGCGCTCTATATCAGTCTCTGCGGCCTGTTCAATGGCGATAATGATTATGAAGGCCCCTACGTTCATAAAGGCGTAGGCGAATAAGTAGAAAAGAGCTGCGTTGACCGCCTCCGCTGTGCCCGGTACAAGGCCTGCCAGTAGATAACCGGCATGGGCAATACTGGAATATCCCAACATGCGTTTGAGACTGGTTTGGCTCAGGGCTGTCAGGTTTCCTACAGTCATGGTCAGCACGGCCAAAATCATTAAGATGGTGGTACTTTCTGCCCAAGCCTCGGGCAATGCCAACATAAAAAGGCGAATCAATGCTCCGAACATCGCCGTCTTGGTACCTACGCTCATGAAGGCCGTGACCGTCGTGGGTGCGCCTTGATATACATCCGGGGTCCACATGTGAAATGGCACTACACTGAGCTTGAAGCCGAATCCCACCAGCAGGAGTGGGACACCTATGTACAGCAACTCTAAGTTTCGGAATTTATCCGGACCATCCAAGATGAACGGCGCTCCCCCTGCTCGTAATAAAGGAGAATTTTCAGCTGCGCTGGCAGTTAAAAAGGAGGCCATTTCGGTGAAATTGATGGTGCCGGTCGCTCCATAGATAAGTGACCCACCATAAACAAAGAATGCGGAAGCAAACGCACTGAGCAGAAAATACTTCATACTGGCTTCAGTGCTGTGCGGATTTTCGCGGAACATACCAGCCAATAAAATCAGGCTCAAAGAGAAAGTCTCTAAAGCTAAGAACAGCATCATAAGGTCCGCGGCCATGGCCATGGCCATCATGCCCCCGGCACAAAGCAGAAGGAGGGTGTAATATTCTCCCGTTTGATGCGTAAAAGAAGGCACATAGCGGGACCCAATTAGCAGCACCAATGCCGTTGTGACCAGCACCACTAATCGAATGGCGAAAGTCAATGTGTCTGCAACTGCCGATGTCTGAAACAGGAATCGTTGTCCCGCCCCTTTGCTGGAGAATGCCAGGATTGCAGCAATTACCACAACAGTCAAGCTGAGATAACTGAGGACCGTGGAATTGCGAGCCTGGGATCCTGTAGTCCTGTGGAATAGGTCTACTAGCAGTACCATGACTGCTCCGCCAAAGACTGCAATCTCAGGCAGCACTGCGCTGTAGGTGAGATTCAAGAGAGTCCTCCAGACCGTCTCAGGTGAGCCTTAACTTAGGGGTAACCACATTTCTACCGCGGGCACGATTTTGTCCAGCAGCAGATTGGGAAAAAGGCCGATCAGAAAGCACATCACTACAAGCGGCACCAGCATGACCAATTCCTGACTACTCAAGTCAGGCAGGACGTCGGGTTGATTTTCCTGATGCACTATCTCCCCTTGGGCCAACTTGCGGTATGCCGTCAACAGATACCAAGCCGCGAGGACAATTCCAATACATGCTACCAATGCATACCAGGGGTTGAAGGCGTAGGTCCCGATCAGGATGCTGAACTCGCCGATGAAGCCATTCAGTCCTGGCAGTCCGGCGCTACTCATTGCAATGATTAGAAAAAAGGCACAGTAGACCGGAATGCTCTTCCACAATCCGCCATAATCGGCGAAGTTGCGAGTATGTCGGCGCTCATACAGAAAGCCTACCATCAGGAACAATGCCCCTGTACTCAAACCGTGGTTGACCATCTGCAAGACCGCCCCACTCACTGCCTGGGTGTTGAAAACAAAGAGCCCTAACACAATGAAACCCATGTGAGCCACCGAACTGTAAGCCACTAGGCTCTTCACATCCCTTTGATTAAGGGCTACTAGGCCACCGTAAATGATTCCCGCCAAAGCCAGCAGAATAACGTAAACCAGAAGTTCGGCTGCAGCCAGTGGGAAAAAGGGAATCGCCAGACGAAAAATTCCGTATGTACCCATCTTGAGCATCAGACTGGCTAGAACGATACTACCTGCGGTTGGGGCTTGTACATGAGCGTCCGGTAGCCAGGTATGAAAAGGAAATAGCGGTATCTTGACCGCGAAGGCCAGCACGAAGGCCAGGAATCCCAGGGTCTGGAAACCCTTACTAGAGGAGGCTGGAAGTACCTGAACGATTTCCAGAATATTGAAAGTACCTACTTGGGCGTACACGCTTACTACGGCCACCAACATCAAGGCAGAGCCCAAGAGGGTGTACATAACGAACTTAAGGGCAGCGTACTCCCGGTTTTCGCTTCCCCATTGTCCAATGAGAAAGTACATTGGGATCAAAGTGAATTCAAAAAATACGAAAAAGAGCACTA
Source organism: Caldilineaceae bacterium (assembly GCA_965221225.1). Classification (GTDB taxonomy): domain Bacteria; phylum Chloroflexota; class Anaerolineae; order Caldilineales; family Caldilineaceae; genus Bin34. The sequence goes on along the minus strand of CBDCRV010000008.1, from coordinate 420,283 downwards.
AATCTAAGGCCAGGAAGACTCCGATAAGAGCTGTCTCCATTAACAGCAACAAAATCAAGTGCTGGCCGATGCGATCAGTCACGTAGTGGTTGCTAAAAGCCACCGCCACCGGCATGATGAATGTGGTCAGCAAGACCAACCAGAGACTGATGCCGTCCACTCCCAGATGGAAGGAGAGTCCAATCTCTGGAAACCAGTTGAACTGAACTTCGCGGGCGAATCCTCCCGGCACTGCCGGATGCCAGTCCACAAGTAAGAACAAACTGACCACAAAGGCCACTAGGGAGATGACTAGAGCTCCTACCTTGCGGAACATTTCACTCCGTACCACAAAGAGTACTATGGCCCCCAGCAGTGGCAGGAAAGTGATGAGGGTCAAAAGGTCAAACATGGGATCCACGTAACGCAAGGCCGAACTAAGTTTAGGTTGACAGCCAAAAGTAGGCCATCAACACTGTAACCCCAATGAATACACTGAAGGCATAAGTGGGCACTAGCCCGTCATTAAGTCGCCGCAGGCTCCGACTCCAAGCCATGGCGGTTTCCGCACTCCTATTCACCACGCGGTCTATTACCCGCTGATCTATTCCAACGGCTAGCCACTGACTGAGCCAGTGTGTTCCGCGCAATACCTGTCTGTCATACAGTTCGTCGACAAACCACCTTTGTTGCGCAATTTTGACTAATGGTTTGAATGTGGCCCGGATGGTATCAACCCAGGCGGTGCGACGCTGATAGGCGCTCCAAGCCAAGCGGGCGCCCCCAATGGCGATTATGGCGCTGACGACCAGCAGCAGAATCTCTAGTTGGGCCCCAGGCGGGTGTAACTCACCTACCACCGGGGCCAGTGCATGCTCCAGAGTAAGTACAAAAGGCAGGTTCAGAACACCCCCCACAACTGTGAGAGCGGAGAGAATCCATAGCGGCCATAGTATAAGTCTGCCGCTTTCGTGGACTTGGGCATCCACTTCCGCGTCACGCGGTCGACCCATGAAAGTCAGGTAATAGGCTCTGAATATGTAGATCGCAGTAGTCAAAGCCGTGATGAGGCCCAGGGCATAAAGGAGGATGTTGTGCTGAAAGGCATACAACAGGATACTGTCTTTTGAGAAGAAGCCGGCCAGTGGCGGGATCCCGGCCAAGGCCAGACTGCCGATCAGAAAGTTACGTGAGGTGTGCGGCATTTTCAGCCTTAAACCGCCCAGCTTACGCATGTCCAATTCGTGAGTGGCATGCTGAACGCTGCCCGCGCTGAGGAAAAGCAGTGCCTTGAAAAAGGCATGAGTCACCAAATGGAAGATGGCCAGAGCAAAGGCGCCAACCCCTGCCCCTAGGAGCATGTACCCCAGTTGGGAGATTGTGGAGTAAGCCAGCACTTTCTTTAAATCAGTTTGCACCATGGCCATGGTCGCGGCGATAAAGGCAGTACCCACACCAACCCACGCCGCAATTGTGCCAGCCGCCGGTGCCATTTCCCACAAGACATTAGTCCGCGCCATCAGATAGATACCGGCCGTCACCATGGTTGCCGCATGAATAAGCGCGGAAACCGGAGTGGGGCCCGCCATGGCGTCGGGAAGCCAAACATATAAGGGAAACTGAGCGCTCTTGCCAGCCACCGCCAGTAGCAGCAATATACAAATGAGAACTACCGGAGCTCCGGCAGTACTTTCCAAGGCTTGGAAAGCTCCCTCAAAGCTCAAAGTGCCTACCGTGGTCCAGATCAGGCCCATAGCCAGGAGCAAGCCCACATCGCCGATGCGATTAACTACAAATGCCTTTTTCCCACAATCTGCATAGGAGCCATACAACTCATCTTCTCGATCAAACCAGAACCCAATCAGCAGGAAGGAAGCAAGTCCAACACCCTCCCAGCCAATGAATAGAGAGATGAAACTATCACCTAGTACCAACAGCAGCATGGCCAGAATAAAGAAATTGAGGTAGATGAAGAAACGGGTAAACCGCGCATCATCAGCCATGTATCCCATGGCGTATAGATGTATTAGGAAACCCACACCAGTCACGACCAGCACCATAGTCAGACTGAGAGGATCAATCAGCAACGCCAGTGGCACCTGCAATTCACCTATGTTTATCCAGTCCCAAAGGTGCAACACACCTCCGGCGTTATGGTCGAGATGCCCAAAGACGGAAGGAGCCATCAGGGCAGCCACCAAGAAGGACGCTCCTACGGCTACAGAAGCGACTGTTCCTGCGAAGAACTTGCCATAAAGTCGTCCTGCAAAGGTGTTTAACAGAAGACCCGCCAGAGGCAAGGCCAGCAGCAGCCAAGCAGCTGAGTATCCAGTCATGCGGAAAACCTACCGACCACTAGGAAATTGGGTGGCTACCAGCGCAGCAAATTGATTTCGTCGACGTTGACGCTTTGGTTGTGACGCGTGTTTGCGATCAGAATTGCTAGCCCGATCGCCACCTCCGCCGCCGCCACCGCCATAATTATGAAGACGAAAATCTGCCCGTCTATATTGCCCCATTGATAGCTGAAGGCCACCAAGCTCAAATTGACACTATTCAGCATCATTTCGACGCACATAAAAATGATCAGAGCGTTACGTCGCACCAACACGCCGAAAGCCCCTACAGTGAATATCAGCCCGCTGAGAACCAGGTAGAAATTGGAATCCATCATTTCACCTAATCTTCCTGGTCGGCTTCCGCCGACACGAGCTTACGGCCCATGATCAGGGCTCCAATCAATGCCACTAGCAACAGTATCGCCACAAATTCAAAGGGCAGTAAAAATCTGGTAAAGAGGGCTTCGCCTATTTCCGTTGGCGTTCCGCCGGATGGCAGTCCTTGGTCAGCCGGTCCCATCAGCTGACTGGATATCAACTGGGAGCCAAGACCGGCCAGAAGCAACAAGGCCAACAGGGCGCTGACGATCTTCATCCATCCTCGTCGGCTGTCAGGTGTGTCGCCACTTTCATGACCGATCAACATGATTACAAAGAGAATTAGTATTACAATGCCGCCAGCATAAATGATGACTTGGGCTGCAGCCAGAAACTGGGCGTCCAGCGTGATATAAAGTACGGCTAAGGAACCGAAGTTGGCCATCAGGAAAAGAGCACTGTGCACTGGTTGTCGGCTAAGCAGGACACCCAGTGCGGCGGCCAACGCCACTGCCCCGACAACGATGAAAAATAGAGAATTCATGTTTGGAGGTAAGGTTGCAGCCTATCCGTCGGCACGGACAATGACATTGGCTTCTTCTGGATTTAGCAGTTGCTCTTTGTCCAGAATGAAGTCACGACGATCGTAATTGGCCATGGCAAAATCATGCCCTAAGACAATGGCTTCGGTGGGACAGGCCTCTTCACAGTCTCCGCAAAATACACACCGCAGCAGGTTGACTTCGTAAACACTGGCATACCGTTCCCCCGGCGAAATGGGACTGACGGGATCGTTCTCGGCAGCGTCCACATAAATGGCGTTGGTGGGACAAGCAGCTTCACACAACATACAGCCAATGCAACGCTCCATACCGTTTTCATAACGACGGAGCTCGTGTTTGCCACGGAATCGTGGATAGACTGGCACGGCATCCCGCGGAAATTCAACGGTGATGGGCCTGCGGCGCAGGTTCTTGAAGGTGATGCCCATGGCCTTGGCCAGTTCCATCCCCCCCTTTATGTATCCCTCTACTCCCACGGCCTCGAGCTCCTCACTTCACAAATACCGTCAAGATAGCGCTAATAATCAAGTAGATCAGTCCTAGTGGGATCAGAATTTTCCAATTGAAACGCATGACTTGATCAAACCGGGGCCGGCTGATACTGCCTCGGATCCAAATAAAGAGAAACAAGAGCACTAATACCTTCAGGCCCAGATAAACTGGCCCCAGCCACAAGACTTCGCTGGCCATCGGGCCGCGCCAACCGCCAAAGAAAAGCGTCGCCACTACAGTGCTAGTGGTGATCATGTTGATATATTCGGCCATTATGAACATGGAGAATTTCATACCACCATATTCCGTGAAAAAGCCGGCGATCAATTCATTTTCGGTTTCCGGCAGATCAAAGGGCGAACGATTGGTTTCTGCCAACACCGTAATGAAGAAGAACGGGAAGGCCAATAATACCCAGACCCATTCCCAGATGGCACGTGGAGTCTCTACCAGCTGTACCAAACTGAATGTGCCAGCCAGCATGGCAATGCTGACCAAGAACAATCCTAACGGGATTTCATAGCTGATAATCTGGGCTGCAGAACGCAAGGCACCTAATAGGGCGTAATTATTGTTACTGCTCCAGCCGGCCAAGATGACACCGAAGCTTTCTATTCCGGCTATGGCCAGAATCCACAGGAAGCCGATATTGACATCCGCGATAGCCGGGGTGTCCTTAGCTATGGGGATGACCGCCCAAATGATGAGGGCTGGTGCCAAAGCCAGAGCCGGAGCTAGGACATAAACCACTCTGTCCACATGGCGGGGTATGTATTCTTCCTTGAAAATCGCCTTGACTGCGTCGGCCGCCGGCTGCAACAAGCCAAATGGGCCAGCCCGGTTGGGGCCGATCCGCACTTGAAAGCGGGCCAGCAACTTGCGTTCGACCCAAGTCAGATAGGCGAATCCTGTAATAACCACAAAGCAGAGTAACAAGGCTCTTGCGATTACAAGCAGAATCTCCTGAGCAGCCATCACAATCCTCGCCCCGTTCTAAGCGGGGGAGAGAGTAACCCATTCCCAATAATTGCCGTTCAAAAGTGTTCCTACGGCCGTTTCCTTTAAGCTTTCGGGTAGCCACACACTGCCAGAAGTTAGCGTTGCATCGGCTCTTACCGCCACAGTAACGGAACCATAGTTACTGGTCACTTTCACATCCGCACCTTCGGCCAGACCCTGGGCAGTCAGGTCTTGAGGATGCACTGCCAGAAAATCTTCCGGCACCATTCTATGCACTTCTGGAGTCAAGGAACACATACGCCCAGAATCATAAAAAATGCGGCCGCGGTAGAGACGCATGGAATTCTTATTCGGAGAAGTTGCCGGCTTCCACATAGGTAGGTCCGGGGACAATGGGGTTTCAGAGTCTGGTAGGCGCTGCCGACCTGACTCACCCAAATTCTCCCAAGTGATGCCTTCGTAGGCAGGTATAGCCTGACCCAGTTCCTTTGTAATGTCCCGAACTGAGCGGTAGTTCCACTCGTGTCCCATGCGAGCCGCCACGTGATCCAGAATATTCCAATCAGGTGCAGCTGCGGAATCTGGATTACCGATAGCCTTGGGTCCGCGTTGGACCCTTCGGTCAAGATTGGTGAAAGTCCCGTCAGTTTCGACCCAGCTCACAGCAGGCAAGACCACGTGAGCCTTTCCTGCCGTGGAAGTCAGAAACAGATCTTGTACTACTAGGAAGTCCAGGGCATCTAGGTTTTGCGCCCAACGGTCATTTTCAGTCGCCGGATCTGCACCCATAATGTACAAGGTCTGGATGGAACTACCCGCACCTTCCAACATCGAAATGTAGGTTTGGCCTGTTTCGGTAGGAATTTGAGCATCCCACAGGGCCGAAAGTCGCCCCCGCGCTACATTGTCTCCCAATTCAAGTCCGCCCGGAAAGCACGTCGGCATGACACCCATGTCCCGACAACCTTGGCTATTGGCATCTAGACCGATAAAGGAAAGCCCTTCAGAATGCCCGGTCAGGTTGGCCAAATGCCGCAGCCCTTCCCGCAGTTCATTGCCAATGTTCTGATGTCCAGGCTCCGGGCCACATAGGATCACAGCGTGTTCGCATTGATCCAGAGCTAGAGCGATTAGTTGTGCTGTTTCGACAGCTGTGTTGTCTAAAGAGGCTTCTGCATTCTGCCAATCGGCATAACCTTCAATTGGTGTTGGGCGGTAAGACAGAACATGCTGGGCCATAGTCTGCACCAGGGCCAATTCATCTCCAGGCAGGTATTGCACAGAAGCTTCAGCCCGGGCCGCGCTCTCGATCTGCCGCGGGTGAGCTACAAAGAGGCGCAAGCCACCACGGCTGACGGCCCGCTTTAAATGCACATCCAGCATTGGGATTTCTTCACTGGGATCCAAGCCGAAAAGGAAGACTACCTCCGCGGCTGGTTTGGGTCCGTTCTGCGGCTGCATCAGATGAGTCAGATCAGGTAGGCCGGTTATACCGGTCTGCACATCTCCGCCCTGCCGATGATCTAGATTGTTGGTTCTCATCACCTCGCGAGCAAGTCGTTGTAGCAGGTAATTGCTCTCATTGCTTAGCTTGGCACTACCAATCAGGCCAGTGGTGCTAGGCTGGGCAGCCTGTAGGTGTTCTGCCACCAGAGCCAGAGCTTCATCCCAAGATGCTTCCTGTAAGGGTTGACCTACTTCTTTACGCACCAACGGCTTTGTCAACCGATCTGGATGCTGAGTCCAGTGGAAGCAGAAGCGGTCCTTATCAGTAATGAATTGGTCATTTACAGCCATGTTTTCACGGCCTAGAATACGCCGTACTTCCGTGTCGTTACGCGTATCAACACTGATGTTGTTTCCCATCGGATCATGGAGACTTATGGTGGGCGTGCGTTGCACCTGCCAAGGTCTGTACTGGAACCTGGAAGTATGGTTGGTCAAAGCGCCGACTGGGCAGATGTCAATGATATTGCCGCTGGTCTTGGCGTCAACGCACTGACCAGGCTGAACATCAATTACGGTATCTCCTCCTCGCTCAAATAGGCCCAATTGGGGCTTTTCTTCCCATTCCTCAAGATAACGGACACACCGCCAGCAGATTACACATCGTTCCTGATCTAGGACAATGGTGTCTGATATGGCATAGCTCTTGTTGGCCGTTCGTTTGGGCTCCACCAGTTGACTCACACCTGGCCCGAAACGCATTGTCATGTCCTGCAGCGGACATTCGCCGCCTTTATCGCAGATGGGACAGTCCAGCGGATGGTGCAACAAAATGAATGCCAAGTTGGCTTCCTGTGCGGCTATGACCGAATCGGTATTGGTGCGGACCACCATCCCGTCCATTACGGGCGCATTGCAAGCGGTATTTAGCATGGTGCCGCGCGGCCCATCAAATTCAACCAGACACTGCCGGCAGCATGCTACCGGATCCAGTTTGGGATGGCTGCAGAAAACGGGGATTTCAATTCCCAGATCTGTGGCTACATCAATGAGCAGGGCCCCCTTGGGAGCTGCCACTTCCTGCCCATTAATGGTTAGAGTTACTTGCTCGAATTCAGACATGCTGACCGTTCCTAGGTAAGGAAAAGAGACCTGTCCGGTCTACTGTTTATCCATCGAAACGATTGAATCACGGGTGAGCGGGGACTCGCCCATGGGTTCCAGCGCTATTTCATGCAACCCCGTCTGGCCACCTGTGTCCGGCCTGTAAATAGGTCGCACAGGAAGGTTGGGTCCGTGTCCGCCAGGATTGGTCTCAATGATGAACTTAGTCCATTCCGACCCAAATTTGGCTAGATTGCTTTGCAGTCCCCAGACTGCAGCAAAACCAAAGGGGCAAAAGGACTTACCTGCAATGTTGCTCGCGATATATTCCAACAATTGCAAGTCGGCTTCCCGGCCGCCACCGCGTCGTATTCGCGTCAAGATGTCTTCCATCCACACCGTGCCCTCTCGGCAGGGGGTACATTTTCCGCAACTTTCTTCTCGAAAGAAAGAAACTGTACGCAGGCCCACGTCCACCATAGACGCGTTCTCGTCCATTACGATGATGCCGGCAGACCCCAAATTGGAGCCGGCCGCACTGATGCTCTCAGGGTCCAGACCTGTATCCAACTGATCTGCCGAGAAGAGCTGCATGGATAGCCCTCCAGGAATCACAGCTCTAATGGGCACTCCTTCATGCTGGATCCCGCCACCATGCTCAAAAATCAGTTCGCGTAACGTAGTGCCGTGGGGCAATTCATACAATCCGGGACGTTTCACGTTGCCACTGAGACAAAACATGCGAAATCCTGGACTGGCTTCAGTCCCGTATTCCCTGTAGGCGTCCGGCCCCATGCGCGCAATATGCAATACATTGCAAATCGATTCCACATTATTTATGATGGTCGGCTTGGCATACAACCCGGCGACCGCAGGGAAAGGCGGCCGGGACCGTGGGAAGCCCCGATATCCCTCCAGACTGCTTAGCAATGCGGATTCTTCTCCGCAGATGTAGGCGCCTGCACCACGATGCACCACAATCCTGAGGTTCATGTCGGTCCCCAGAATGCTGTTTCCTAAAAGACCTTGACCCTCTGCTTCGCTGATGGCTGACTGCAAACGCTCAAAAGCAAAATAGTATTCGCCCCTGATGTAAATGTATGCCTCTTCCGCCTGCACCGCATAGGCGGTGAGGATGATAGCCTCAATTAACTGATGGGGGTCATACTCCATCACGCACCGGTCCTTGAAGGTACCTGGCTCCGACTCGTCAGCATTCACCACCAAGTAACGGGGAAACGCATTAGGTGCCAAAAATCCCCATTTCACTCCAGTCGGAAACCCAGCTCCACCCCGTCCTTTGAGCCCACTGGCTTTCACGTTATCGACCAGATCGGCACTGGTCAAACTGTTCTCGATTAAGATCTTGCGGGCTGTTTCATAGCCACCATCCGCCATATAATCTTCAATCTGGTGAGATCCAGGACGCCCTACGCGCCTTGTCAGATAAGGCTTTTCCATGCCCGCCACTGTGTAGGGGCCAGCCCCCAAACCCTCACGCTCTGGGTCCTGTTGTGGAGTCCAACGTTCTAAAGAATCGAATCCCTTGCCCTCTCGAAGCAAGGACAGAACCAAGTCGATATCTTCTTCGGAGTCCAATTCCTCAAAATACCGGATTTGGCCGGTTTCCTTCTCAGTCACAGCTGTCATTGGGGCCGTAGCGCAGGAACCCAAGCACTCCATGTGTTCCAACGTAAACACGCCGTCGTCGGTGGTTTCGCCATGCCCTATTGCCAATTTTTCTTCCAAATTGTGCATGCATTGACCTGAACCCCTCAACATGCAAGGGACATTCGTGCACACTTGCAGCAAGTAGTCGCCCTTCGGTTCCTGATGGATCATGTGATAAAAGGACACCACTGCACCAACTTCGGCAGGCTCCAAATTCAAGATATCCGCCAATTCGTTTTGGCGCTCCACGGAGACATGTCCGTGAACACGTTGAATGGCGTACAAGGCTGGCAAAATGGCAGAGCGGCCGCGTCCAACTGGGTATTGCTCGATCAGCAGTTGGATTTCGGCACGCAGCTCGGCAGAAAGAAGCGATTTGTCCATATTGCTACATATGACCTTGCTTAACGGTCGACTTCGCCCAACACAATATCAATGGATCCAATATTAGTGATGATATCGGACAACATCAACCCTTTGCTCATGTCGCTGATGGCAAACAAATTGTTGAAGCTCGGGCCACGCACATGTAAGCGGTAAGGCTTTCCAGAGCCGTCGCTGTAAATGAAGAAACCCAATTCTCCTTTGCTAGCTTCGATGGCGTGATAATACATCCCAGGAGGCACTTTGAACCCTTCTGTGTATAGTTTGAAATGGTGTATCAAGGACTCCATACTGATATCGAGTTCCGCTCGGGGCGGCGGGGAAATCTTGCGCTCATCTGCCTGAAACGGGCCTGCCGGCAAACCATCAAGGGCTTGACCTATGATGCCCAAACTTTGGCGCATCTCTTCCATGCGAACTTCGTACCGGCCAAAGCCGTCACAACGGTTACTTGTGGGCACTTTGAAATCGTAATTCTCGTATCCGCAATAAGGACGATCGCGCCGTAAGTCCCAATCGATGCCGCTGCCCCGCAGCATAGGTCCGGTCAAACCCTTGGCCAAGGCTTCCTTGGGGGTGATCACACCGATCCCTTCCAATCTTGTGCGCCAGATAGGACTTTCATTCACCATGTCTGCATATTCAACAATGCGGCGACCCATCAGGTCGCAGAAACCCCGGGCGGAGTCGACAAAGGCCGACGGTAAGTCCTTCCAAACTCCGCCGATGCGGATGTAGCTGGTTGTCAACCGCGCCCCGCAGACCATTTCGAACAAGTCGAGAATTCGTTCACGTTCCCGGGTCGCATACATGAGCAGACTCATGCCGGTTCCAGATACATCAAGGACATGAGTTGATAGCCAAAACAAATGCGATGCGATTCGTTGCAACTCGCCCATGATCACGCGGATAGTCTGAGCCCGAGCCGGAATCTCCAGTTGCAGCATTGATTCCACGGCCAATACATAGCCCAGATTGTTATTCATGGCTGAAAGGTAGTCCATGCGGTCCGTATAGTAGACAAAGTCCTTGTACCGCTTGTGCTCTCCAATCTTCTCAAACCCGCTATGTAGGTATCCCAGATCCGGATCCACATTGACAACTCTCTCGCCATCCAGTTCCACCACGAGACGTAAAACCCCGTGAGTACTGGGGTGATGCGGGCCCATGTTGAGGATCATGTTCTTGCGATTCATACCCGGAGGCAGATCAGGCGGCGAACTCTCCGCATCTAGGACCTGAGCGCCCAGCGAGTCGAATTCCGGATGATCCCAAGTCAAACTAAAGGGTACGTCCTCGCCGCCGAGCGGTTGGTCTTTGCGCAGAGGATGATTAGGCCAGCCTGCAGGCATCAGAATTCGTCGGGGATCAGGGTGGCCCGTAAACCGTACTCCCATTAAATCGGATACTTCCCGCTCCGGCCAAATGGCACCAGCAAAGATATGTGCCAAAGAAGGGGCCTCAGGGTCTTCCCCGCTCTCCAGCGGGCAGACGACGGTTAACAATTCGTTTCGGGTATATGCACGCAGCTGATACACGGCCTGGTAACGTGATTGTCCCTCTTCTAGAGGCAACTGGGACCTGTCAATAGAAGTCACGTCCACTAGGGTGTTGTAACCGAGGTGCGAATCCCGCAGCCAAGCCATGACCTCAATCAGAGCCTGTGGGCGCACCACAACGCATGGCAGGTCAAATTGCAAACCAGAATCCAGAATGGCCTCTGGAAATTTCGCATGAATCGCGGCCGTATCCGCAGTATCTTCACCCAAAGCGGGAGCCACAGCCGGTACGGCTATGTCATCCAGATTCGGTAATGTCTCAAAGTCACGGACCCGCGGTGAGACGTCAAGCAGCGGCATAAATGGCAGGGGACAAGGTGGCGGCTAAGTGTTGCGAATGGGCAATCCCGTTTCGACGGGAATTTCCGTGGGAGTAGCCTCGGTGAAGCTATACTTGCTGAAATTCTCACCGGCTTGTTTCTTTCGTAGTAGATCCATCGCGTAGAGAAGAGCCTCAGGACGAGGTGGACAGCCAGGTACATAGACATCTACTGGAACGACCTTGTCCACGCCCTGGATTATGGCGTAATTGTTGAAAGGGCCCCCAGCGCTGGCACAGATGCCCATGGCAATTACCCATTTGGGTTCCAACATCTGATCGTAAATGCGGCGGATGACTGGTGCCATCTTGTTGCTGACCCGACCCGATACGATAATCAGATCGGCTTGGCGTGGGGTAGCACGAAATAATTCAGATCCGTATCGCGCAATATCATGCCGGGCTGTGCCGGCAGCGATCATCTCCATTGCGCAGCAAGCTAATCCAAAGAGCAGTGGCCAAGTACTGTTCTGGCGTCCCCAATTGACCAAATCCTCCAATCTCGCGGTGGCGAAACTGTCCTCAGGGAGTAATTGCTCAAGTCCCATGCCGTCCTCGTTAATCCCAATCCAACGCGCCCTTGCGCCATTCGTACAGGAAGCCCACTAAGAGTAGGCCCAAGAAAAGGCCCATTGCCCAAAAGGCTCCTTTCTTGACCGCTTCATTTTGCAAGGTGGCTACCCAAGGGTACAGGAATACGACTTCAATATCGAAAATGATGAACAGGACCGCAATCAAGTAATACTGTACGGAGAAACGGCGCCTGGTATCTGTAAAAGGAATAATTCCGGATTCATAGGCTTCCCCTTTGGTTTTGGTCAAATTCTTGGGTCCCAAGACAGCCGGCAAGATGATTACTACGCCTGCGATACCAAAGGCTACCAAAACCAAGATCAATAGAGGCAGAAAGTCGGATGGTGTGTTAGCTACTTCGTTCATGTCGTTACAACATAAGAAAATGTGGAAACGGTATAGGAGAGATTGTATGAGGCAACCGGTTGCAACGCCAACCTGATCAGCCTGTCTGTAGGACTACAGGCAAAGCGGATTGTGCTACATTCGACCTGCGCTGCGAACCTCGCACTTACGTTGCCTGCCTGTATTTCAGTTTGGTTAGGTTCCCAGTAATCTTAAACCATCGAGGCTCAATTCGGACCTATTTGCCTAGATGTCCAAAGCGCTTCGCAAGCACGTCTTGGCGGTCATCGTTTTTCAGACCCTTCAGGCCCCGAATTCTGCCCTGAAACGCTGAAATGATACTCCTTCATCTTTGAGCGCCGCCGTTTCTCTGTGCTACACTTGCCCGCTGTTATGCCCTCTATAAAAAGGGCTTGCAAGGGCGGCCTGCACCCCGAATTTTCGCCCGTCAATTGATAGGCATTTGGTGCAGTCCGATGAAAGGCAAACAGAGTTAGTTGATGCTTGTTAATTACGCCTTCATCCTCATATTGAGTGTGTTTGGCATCATCTTGCCCCTGACGGCCATAATTGCAGGCTGGGTGCTGGGCCCGCGAAAGCCGGATCCAGTCAAGACGGATATCTACGAAAGTGGACTCAATACCATTGGGGATACTTGGATCCAGTTTCGGGCTCAGTTCTACCTAATTGGTTTGGTCTTTCTCGTTTTTGATTTGGAAGTTGTTTTTCTTTTTCCGATTGCTTTGGCTTATGGGCGCCCGGGATTTGGCATCGGTGCGGCTCTGGTGACCCTCCTCTTTATGCTTCTCCTCATAATCGGACTGGTTTACGACTGGCGTAAGGGCGGGCTTGAGTGGCAGTAGAAACTCAAATGGCGACGGGCTGGTGTTGTGGTTGGCTGGCTTGAGACTTTGACAGGGGTCTTTACTCGTGCGGGTCTACCCGAAGAGATCGCCATCGCCATCGGCCTGGTGGTGGGGGCCTTGATCATTGCCCTCGGTGCGCCTGTGATTGCGTTGGTGCTGATTTGGTTGTTGCGCAAAGTAATTAGTCGCATCCAAGATCGGATTGGACCCAACCGGGTGGGGCCCTTTGGTTTGTTGCAGACTGTAGCAGATGCCTTGAAGCTGGCCACAAAAGAAACCATTACCCCCCGGAACTCTGATTTCATTGCGTACAACTTGGCGCCAATTCTGTCCGTCTTTGGCATCATCATGCTCTTTGCAGTATTGCCTTTTTCCGATGGCATTGTGGGGGCCGACTTGAACGTCGGTGTCCTTTACATAGTTGCATTAGGTTCCATCGGCATTATGGCCGCGCTCATGGCCGGTTGGGGGAGCAACAACAAGTACGCCTTGCTGTCCGGCTTTAGAGTAGTGGCCCAGCTGCTAAGCTACGAGATTCCGCTTGTTTTAAGCATGTTGGCGGTAGTCCTTCTGGCCGGAACCATGCGGTTCAGTTCGCTGGCTCATGCTCAAGGCAATTTCTTGGGCTTCGGTTGGTACATCTTTATCATGCCCGCGGCTGCACTTGTATTTTTTGTGTGCTCATTGGCCGAATCGGAACAGACTCCCTTTGACCTGCTAGAAGCGGAATCGGAGTTGATCGCTGGATTTCATATCGAGTATTCGGGCATGCGCTTCGCCATGTTTTTTCTAGCACAGTTTCTCAATGCCTTTGTGTTGGCCGGCGTGACTGCTGCGCTATTTCTTGGAGGCTGGCAAGGCCCCGGAGTGGGTATCGCAGGTATTGGCCCCTGGCTGGGGCTCCTTTATTTTGTGGGCAAGACTTTCTTCGTATACCTGCTGCAGATTTGGGTAAAAGGAACTTTCCCCCGATTGCGGGTCGACCAAATGATGTCCTTCTGCTGGAAGATGTTAGTTCCCTTAATGGTAGGTTTGTTGGCTTGGCAAATGATTGTACAGGTCTTGCCTTGGACCCCTGTTGCCATCAATGTTTCAATTTTGGTTGGGAATTTACTGGTCTTAGGGATTGGAGTGGCTTCGGTAAGTCGTTATCTTCGCCTTGAAATGGTACGAAACAAACGTGCGTTTGAACCACCTAGCTTGATTGGAACAGTGGAGCCGGCTGTTAAAGTCTAGTTCCGAAATTCTCTAAGACTTATTGTCATGCCTCCCCTTCCAGTTGAGATTCCAATTCCCACTGTGCAACAGGCAGTCTTTGGGGCGGTCGCGTTAATGACGGCAGTTGCCGGGCTCACTGTGGTTGTCAATCGCAATCTTTTCCATAGTGCCTTGGCCTTAATAGCCGCTCTCTTCGGGGTAGCTGGCGTGTACATCTTGTTAGAGGCTGAGTTTCTGGCGATCGCCCAGGTGCTTGTTTATGTGGGCGCCATTGCAACTCTAATTACGTTCGCCATTATGTTGACCAAAGGGATTATGTTTGGCGCCACAGCCACAAACAACAACGGTGCATTTATCGTGGCCTCCATCGCGCTGCTCCTTTTTCTAATGCTGGCCGGAGTGGTGGACAGAGTCCCTTGGCTGACTGGCGACCCTGAAATGATTCCTGACGAAACCTTGATTTCCGATCTAGGTTGGGAGTTTGTAACTACCTACGGTCTGGCGCTGGAATTGATAGGATTGCTTCTTCTGATTGCATTGGTAGGCGCGGTCATGCTGGCTCGAGACGACGAATAAGTTCAGTGGCGTGATGGTTCCTTTAGAAGCCTATTTGGTATTGGCTGCCTTTCTATTTTGCTGCGGTTTCTACGGGGCGTTGGTGAGGAGAAACGCGGTAGCTATGTTGATGGCTATTGAACTGATGCTCAATGCTGTGAACATCAATCTCGTTGCCTTCTGGCGTTATGGACCTAACCGGGTTGACTTGGCTGGTCAGACCTTCGCCATTTTTGTAATAGCAGTCGCTGCGGCGGAAGTTGCAGTAGGCCTGGCTTTAATAATTTCCATCTATCGTTCGCGCCGGACTGTGCATCTGGACGAACTGGACATTCTTCAAGGGTAGTTTGGTGGTCAAGAAGCTACTTGCAGGTACAGTGGAGGAACAGTGCGAGTTTCTCTATGAATTAGGTATCGAAAAGATGAAATCCGGCAACTTCACGGGGGCCGTCTATGTGCTCAAGGAAGTTGCAAAACACGACTCGGCCTACCGAGAGGTTTCAGTATTACTGGCCACCGCCAGAGAGCGAAAAAATGAGCAAACCAGGTTAGTTGTGGTAGGGCTGGCAGTAGGAGCCCTCTTTATGGTGATTGGCCGATTGGTCGGCATCTCTCATGACTTGGTCCTGATCTTGCTGGGGGCGCTTGGATTGGTGTGTGGTTACTTAGGCTACTCCTGGACCCGGCTTGACGGTCTGGCCAATCCGTTTGGCAAGTCCCTTCCTTAAGCACAGCGAAACAATGACTTCCTTGTACGACCTTACCTGGCTGGTACCGCTGCCCCCCATGGTAGCGTTCGCCCTGATTATTCTGTGGACCAACAAGTCCAAGGTTCTTAGTTCCAATATCGCCATATTGAGTGTTGGTATCAGCTTGCTGCTGGGCTGGTCCATATCCCTAACTGCCTTCCGTGACCACCACTTGGCGGGCCATCCTATAAATGAAGCATTGTTCCGCATTCCCACCGGAAACACATCCATCGGTATCGGCTATGTACTGGATCCTGCCAACGCGCTGATGCTGTTTATGGTCACCTTCTTGCTGGTCATGATCTTCATCTATTCAAAGGGATACATGACGTTCCCTCACCACCTGTTGGCTCAGGATTATCCCGAGGCCCACGCAGAAGGTAAGGATCCCCGATATAGCCGCTTCTTTGCCTATATCTCCCTTTTTGCCGGCGGCATGTTGGGGTTGGTTACGTCCAACAACTTGATCACCTTCTTCGTCTTCTGGGAAATTATGGGGTTGTGCAGCTATCTGCTTATCGGCTTCTGGTTCGAGAAGGAAAGTGCCAAGAAGGCCGCGTTCAAGGCATTCATTACCACTCGCATAGGAGACACACTGCTTTTCACGGGGATGATGCTGCTTTACATAAAGAGCGTACCTAGTTCTCTCGATTTTGGTGATCTTTTTGGTCAGGCCAATCTGGTCAATCTGGGTGAGTCCTTTGTCGACTTGGGATTTCGAGAGGTTACCTGGTTGTCTGTCATTACTTTCCTGATCTTGTGCGGAACCATCGGCAAGAGTGCTCAATTCCCTCTGCACGTGTGGCTACCAGATGCTATGGAGGGCCCCACCCCTGTTTCTGCCATGATCCATGCAGCCACAATGGTGTCCGCAGGAGTGTTCTTGTTGGTACGCGCCTATCCCCTGTATAGCCAGGCCATTGTCTTGACGTCAGCCACAATGTCCGTCGTGGCTTTCGTCGGGGCGTTTACCGCATTGTTTGCCTCAACAATCGCCCTCGCGCAGTGGGACATAAAGCGTGTGCTTGCCTATTCCACCATCAGTCAGCTCGGTTACATGGTTGCGGCATTGGGGATCGGAGCATATGTTGCTGCCCTCTTCCATCTTCTGACTCACGCCTTCTTCAAGGCCCTTCTCTTCCTGGGTTCCGGTAGCGTAATTCATGGTATGGAGCATGGCATGGAGCATGTTGACAGGCACACTGAGGCAGAAGGCCACGGCGAAGTGACGTATCGCCGTGACGGGACTCTGGATCCGAATGATCCACAGGACATGCGCAATATGGGAGGCCTATTGAGGCGTATGCCCCGGACAGGCTACACATTTATTATTGGCGGCTTGGCGCTTAGCGGGTTCCCCTTGATTACTGCTGGTTTCTGGTCCAAAGACGAGATACTGGCCTTCGCCTTCAATGGCAACCTTGTCGTATTTCTGGTACTGGCCGTGGCTGCATTCTGTACTGCCTTTTACACAATGCGTCAGATGGCATTGACTTTCGGTGGCAAGTCCCGTACAGAGATGGCGGACCACGCTTCGGAAAGCGTTTCTTCTATGACTATACCCCTGATTCTCATTAGTTTCTTTGCCATCGGATTGGGATGGATAGGTATACCTTCAGATTTCCCCGTTCTGGGCAGCTTGGTATCGAATTGGCTGGGACATTTCCTGGAACCTTTTATGGAGCATATCAACGTCACCGTGCTCCATCCCCATTTCAATTTCGTACCACTGGCAGCATCTGTAGTAGTCGCTTTGGGTGGACTGTTGCTAGGATGGGTAGTCTACGGCAAGGGCTTGAGGGAAGACCAGATCGACCCATTGGCCAAATATCTCGGCGTTGTGTGGCAGATCTGGTACCGCAAGTACTTTATAGATGAACTGTATGCGGCCACCGTCGTGCAGTGGAGTAACAATCTGTCAGAATTCTGTGCTGACGTGGATGCCCGGTGGATCATTGATCCATTGGTGAACTGGATTGCAGGTGTGGCGGTTTGGGTGGCAGCACTGGCTGCCGCTGCTGATACTCTTCTGGTTGACGGCCTGGTCAATTTCATAGGCAATTTCATGCGCTGGAGCGGTGGTGTGCTTACCCGTTTACAGGACGGCAAGGTGCAGGCCTATCTCATGGTCGCTTTGGTTGTACTTTCGATTTGGGTTGTCCTGGTAGGCATGCCTGTGGTTCTCACCTTGGTGTGATGGACCGACTAGGGATTAGGAGCTTGGAGGTCTTGGCCAATGGCCACATCTAACCAGGTGGCGTTGTTAGCCACCCTGTTTTTCCCGTTGATCTCGGGAATACTGGTTTTCGTCTTCTTCAAGAGTGACCAGGTGGTCAAGCGGGCGTCGACTTTGTTGAGCCTGATTCCTCTGATCTTGAGCATCTATCTGCTCTTTGCCTATGACCGCACTGTAGGGGGCATGCAGTTCCAGATTACAGCGGAATGGATCCCAGTTCTGAATTCCAGCTTCAAAATCGGCGTGGATGGGTTGAGCATTCCTCTGGTTTTTCTGACCACGTTGCTCTCAACCCTGAGTATCTTCTACAGCACCCGTACCATCAATATCAGGGTTCGCGAATACTTCATTATGTTCCACCTACTGGAACTAAGCATGTTGGGCGTCTTTGTGGCTCTAGACTACGTGCTTTTCTATCTGTTTTGGGAGATCAGTCTAGTACCGATGTACCTCCTTATTGGCATTTGGGGCGGGTCCAACCGCAGTTATGCCTCCATTAAGTTTTTTATCTACACCTTGGTCGGTTCTGTGGCCATGTTGTTAGCCATCCTGTTGACCTACTTCGCCACAGGCACTTTCGATATGCTAGGCGCGGCACAGGCGCAAGCCTTCATGCAATTGGACTATGACACCAGAATCCTGCTTTCTAGTCTCGCCTTTTGGGGCTTCTTTCTGGGGTTTGCGTTTAAGGTTCCTTCCTTCCCTTTCCATACCTGGTTGCCAGATGCCCATACAGAAGCACCGACAGCAGGTAGTGTCATATTGGCCGGAGTGCTCTTGAAGTTAGGAGCGTATGGCTTCCTTCGGATTATTCTGCCTACTTACCCTGAAGCCAGCCAGTTTTGGGCCCCGGTTGTAATTGCCGTGGGCGCCGTAGGAATAGTTTACGGTGCTTTTGTTTGCGTGGCCCAAGGGGACCTCAAACGTCTGATTGCATACAGTTCAGTGAGCCACATGGGTTATGTGATGCTCGGAATTGGAGCTGCGTCTCTGGTGCTCACTCCGGAAGGGCTGGAGGCTGTCGCGGCGAAATTCGGGGGCGGTGTGGCGTCCGCTGACATTTACGATAGTGCGGCCATGGCTCTCAACGGGGCCACTTTGCAAATGTTCAACCACGGCATTATCACGGGGGCCTTGTTCCTGTTGGTAGGAATAATTTACGAAAGGGCCCATACCCGGGAACTGTCCAAATTCGGAGGCCTGAGTGCCAAGCTGCCATATTTCTACGGAGTCATGTTGGTGACTGCCTTTGCCAGTTTGGGCCTGCCTGGCTTGGCTGGTTTCTGGGCAGAATTCTTTACTTTTCGCGGCGCATTCGCAATTGTGCCTATCTGGGCCGCATTTGGCACCATCGGTATCGTTATGACCGCCGTTTATATCTTGTGGCGCATTGTTCAGAACGTTTTCCTGGGTGAATACGACGAGAGCAAAGTGGAGCACTGGACTACAGGTGAAGGAAAGGCTGCAGACGGCCCGACGGATATGGCTTCATTCGAGAAGTTAACGCTTTGGCCTCTTTTGCTGGGGATGCTCGTGATTGGCATTTATCCTACTTGGCTGATCAGTTTCTTTAACACTTCTTCAGTGGAACTGATCGACTTCATTGTCAACCTGCCCCAAAGCGGTTGATACAGCTAGGAGTCGTATTAGGGAGCATTGAGTGGTGGAACAGTTTAGTCTCATAGCCCCGGAGGTGATCCTGCTGGTCGGCGGGTTAGTCATTTTTCTGATCGACGTGATTGTTCGCGGTAACACAGACAGCGGTCGTGGCTATACGGCTCTGGCCGTCTCTACCTTGGCGATTGCCTTTGTGGCTGCGCTTTTCCAAACACTTTCCTTCTACGAATTGGAGGTAGGACAGAAGCCGGCGATCGCCTTGAATCTCTTGGAGGTAGACCTTTTTGCAGCCTTCCTGAAGGGCCCCATCTTTCTAGTGATGTTGCTGATTGCATTGGCCGGCGGCTCATACATGAATTCACGCACTGAACGGAGGGGCGAATTCTGGAGCTTCTATGTCTTCGTAACTCTGGCTTTGAGCGTGGCGCTCAGCGCTAACAACCTCCTGCTTCTGTACGTGGCGATTGAATTCCTGTCTATTACTAGCTATCTTCTGGCTGGATTCCTGAGAGACAATAAGCGTAGTTCCGAAGCAGGCCTCAAATATTTCCTTTATGGAGCAGTTGCATCTGCAGCTATGCTGTACGGCCTTTCCTTTGTTTATGGTGCAACGGGTACTCTCAATCTGCATGAAATCTCTGAACAAGTGAAAGCTGGAGAGACCGCCTCTTTGGTGAAGGGCCTTATGCCTGCCACTCTTCTGATGATGGTGGGACTTGGCTTTAAGGCCACACTCGCGCCTTTCTTCCAATGGGCTCCGGACACTTATGACGGGGCGCCTACACCGGTAACTATTTATCTATCGACGGCTTCCAAGGCAATCGGGCTGGCGGTCACGGCCCGAGTCTTCGTAGTTGCCTTAAATGACTTGTTGATTGATTGGGTACCAATCCTGGCAGGAATCAGCATACTAACTATGACAATGGGCAACCTAATGGCCCTGCGCCAGCGTGACGTAAAGCGGATGCTGGCCTACAGTTCGGTGGCGCACGCCGGTTACATATTGATGGGAATAGCGGCCTTGGCCGCTGGCACAGAAAGCTATATGGATGGCATAAACGGCATCCTTGTCTATCTCTTCGCCTACATGTTCACTAACGTGGGGGCATTCCTAGTCGTAATGGTTCTAGAGGAAAAGGCTGGCAGTACCAATCTGACTGCCTACCAGAATTTGATCGGCCGTAATCCGGCACTGGCCGTTATGCTTACCATTTTCCTGCTAAGTTTGGCTGGTATTCCGGCCACCGCCGGCTTTTGGGGCAAGTTCTTTGTGTTCGGTGCGGCCGTGCAGCGACAATATTTCTGGCTGGCTGGAGCAGGTTTAGTTAACGCGGGAATAGCGGCTTACTATTATGTCAACCTGATCCGCGTCATGTATTTCGGCGAGAGGTCCGAGGAGAAGTCCACCATTGCTATACCCATCGGCATGGGGGCTGTGTTGGTTTTCTGTACTTTAGTAGTCTTCTGGGTCGGTTTGTATCCCACCCCGTTAATTGAATGGGCTACTACAGCTTCGGAACAGTTGTTGTCCTACGGATTCCCCAGCTGATCTCCCTTCTGGCCTACAGTTAGCCCTCGTATTTTGAGGGTCTTGCCACAAACGTATAAACACAGAGCCGGTCTTGGTTATAATTTCCTTGTGAGATGGCGGCTTCTGCTGTTAGGCAGAAGAGACATTGTGATTATGCATAGCAACCATCCGCGTAGGGAGATCTTATGATAAAGGGCATTGCCTGCCTCAACAGGCGCGTGGTGGCTGTTATCGCGTTCGTTCTGGTGTCCGGATGCGCTTTTGTGGGGTTGGGCCAAGAGTCAAAGGCACAGGCTCCTTCGGAAAATCCCGTAATTTCCTTGTCTGTGGCCCCCAATGATCCCGCACGGGTGGTTGCGGGGACGATAAATTCACCCGATGAGGGTGGTTTATATGTAAGCCAAGACGGCGGTGTCAATTGGGAACGGGCTTCTGGATTACCTATTAACGTCAGTGTTTCAGCTCTGGAACACGACTGGGTTAACCCGGCAATAGTGTATGCCGGCGACGCTGTAGCAGGCCTATTCTTCCGCAGCACTGACGGTGGTCGCACGTTCCAGAATTTTCCATCCATTGGAACTTGGCTGAGCCTGGATAGCGGAATCGGGGCGCTTCTTTCCCGGAGCATGGTCGGCAGGCCGGTGTTATATGCAGGTACTCGGCGGGATGGGGTCTTGGTCAGTTACGACAACGGAGAAACTTGGGTCCTCAACGCTATTGGACTGGCCCAAACCGATGACTTGCGGCAAAGTGAGCGTCGTGTTCGGACCATGTTTGCCTTCGAGGGCAGCCTTTACATCGGCACTCACAACGGTGTTTTTGTGCAAACCTCAGGCTCCGACGTTTGGGAACGGGCTGGCGGTTTTCCAGAAGGGACCGTTGTACGGAGTCTCACTGCCTACAGGGGCAGACTCTATGCTGGGCTACAGGCGGGCGGCCTGTGGCGTATGGAGAAAGCGGGTACCTGGACAACTGTATTGGGAATCCCAGAGATTTCATCAGTTTTGGCCCTAGGGCAGGCGGGCCCTGAGGGAATCCTGCTGTCTGCAGGCACTGGCGTAGGCATCTGGTCGGGCAACGGCGAGAATTGGCTCAGAGTTCAGGTCGATGAGCAAGCCAACGACGTATGGTCGTGGGCAGCTGATGGTACGAACGGCTTTATCTATCTAGGAACCAATGAACAGTGGGTCTTGCGTTCCGATGACCAAGGCTATGCATATCGAACCCAGAAACAATTGTCTCCTTTGACGGCGCTGCCCTTAGAGCCAATAGTGTTGACCAGTCAGGTACCTCAGCCGACCGAGGAAGAATCTGGGCCGGCTCAAGTGGGAGAACCGATGGCTGTGGAACCGCAACCAACTCCAGCGCCAGAAGCTGCGGTTGTAGGTGAGGCCGAAGCGGAGGCTCCTGTCGAGCTTGAACAAGCAATACCTACCGCCACTCCAGAATCTACTGGGGACATTGTCCCTACTGAGCCAGGTCTAATCAGCGGTTTGAATTTGCCCTTGGAATTCCTGCAGGAAGATATCGAAATACCGGTTATCGGTCCGATTTCACCGATTGTCTTTTCTGTGGCAGTGATTTTGGTCATCATCATTCTGGTAGGTTCCATTTCCGTATTCCGTCGTACCAACGACGATGAAGATTGACTTTCTTGTGATTCGGAGCGGGTCCGCCTATGCCGAGTCTTGAACAACTGCACAGTTTATTAATTGCCAGGGACAATCTGGCGGCTCCAGCTGTCCTAGCACACCCTCAGCAACGGATTTCCGACGCTACAGCAGACAGTCGGCAAGTCAGCAAGGAGGGAATATTCGTAGCCAACGCAGGTTTGAAAGTAGATGGTCACGATTTCATTCCAGAAGCGCTGGTTGCAGGGGCCGCTACCGTTCTTGGGACAGAACCAACTGATCGATTCCTGGCGAGATGCAGACGGGTTGGTCGAAGTCCGGTTCCCTACTTTCAGGTACACAGTAGCGCCCGGGCAATCGCCCAAGCTACGGCCCTTTTGGCCGGTTTTCCTGCGCGCCGTTTGTTCATGGCGGGAATCACAGGCACCGATGGCAAAACCACATCATCTGCTCTACTGGCATCCATATTGAGGGCCGACCCCCATCCTGTAAAGGGTCAGGCTTTCACCAACGGCTCCAAAGTGGGCCTTATCTCTACTTTGGGAATTAGTCTTGGGGGCCCAGTGATAGAGACAGGCTACCACGTGACAACTCCTGACGCGGGAGAAGTACAAAAGGCATTGGGGGACATGGTGGCGGCCGGCTGCAAATATGCGGTTGTGGAATGCACCAGCCACGGATTGGACCAAGAACGGGTATCCGAAACAGAGATGGATGTAGTTGGAGTAACCAATGTAGCCCATGAACATCTGGACTATCACGGTAGTCTAGAAGCCTACTTGAGGGCCAAATGCCGCATCTTGGACTTGCTGGCAGAGGGGCCTGGACGGGTCGCTGTCGTCAATGCAGAGGACCTTTTCAGCCTGAATGCCCTCGAGGAGAAAGCAGCAGAGCTGAATTCAGAGAGGCAACATGAGTTAGAAGTTCGTAGTTACGGGCTGGACGCGGAGTCCAGTTGGACATACCAAGGTTCCGAAATAAAACTGGCGCAGGAAGGCCTGTCCCTAAATCTGGCAGGTCCCGATTTTAGTCTTGCTGCTCTACAAACCTCGATGTGGGGCCGTTTCAACGCCCAGAACATTCTTCTAGCAGCGGCCATGGCTCACTCTTTAGGGGCTACCTCCAATCAAATCGCCATAGGGTTAGCCACCTTTAGCGGTCTGAAGGGACGCATGCAGAGATTGGAATTGGGCCAGGCCTTCACGGCCATAGTAGACTTCGCGCACTCCCCGCAGGCATTGCAGAACGCGCTGCAAACCATACGTCAGCACATGTTGTTGGGGACTGGTACAGGTCGGTTGATTGCAGTCTTTGGAAGTGCCGGACAACGAGACCCAGGCAAGCGTCAGAAGATGGGGTCAGTTAGCGCAAGGCTGGCAGACCACGTAGTCATCACGGCCGAAGATCCTCGTTCTGAAAACCTAGATGACATATGTGCAGAGATAGCAGAAGGGTTCCTTGCAGTGCAAACAGAGGCTACTTTCGAGATCGAACCAGACAGGACCCGGGCCATGGAAAAGGCAATCAACCTTGCGCGGGCAGGGGATGTAGTGGCGGCATTTGGAAAAGGCCATGAACGCAGCATGTGCTTCGGGGAAACCGAATACCCGTGGAGCGACCGACAAGCCCTTTGCTGGGCAATTCGCAGACTCCAGGGGTGCACTTTGGACATGAGCGCAGACATATTTAAACTACCGACCCGTTAGAGGAGAGTCTAGTCATTGATGAGGGTCACATCCGCGCGACCTTCGGACTCTGAAAACTGAATCTTGGAAGATAGATTACTGAGGCTCCAAGGTGTTCACATCACGTCGATCCGGGGCCGAAATCGGGATTTCAGGCGGCTCCTGACCCGGGATGTTGAAGCCGACCTTATGTTATACTTGCCCCCAGTCTGGGCCGCCCAGACTGGGTCTGTGGCCGACCATTAGGATGGCTTCTGCCGGGAGTTGAGTTTTGGTCTTTCAGGGAGCAACCCGGAGACTGGCCGGCCGGCTAGAGGGTCCACGCGGCTCAGAAGATGAGGTCAAGGAGACTTTGCTAGTGGGCACTAAACGAACCTTTCGCGCTAAGTTGATACTGTTGCTAATCGTTGCCAGTCTGGTCTTGGGAGCGTGCGGCGGAGGTTCGGCTGGCAAGACCTGGTTTAACTTGCCGTCCATAGCTTTGAACGTTAGCGACGATGGCGATACAATACGCGTTCTGGGCCTGCCTGTCGGTGCCCTTTCCGCTTTTGGAATAAAAGATTTCGCCGATGGTTTGGTGGCAGGTGGAGTGAATTCCCTGGAGGTTCGCTTAGGGTACAACGGAATTCACATCTACATGGACGGCGCGGAGCTGCCTTACATCTATTGGGATGAGGATTCAGCGTCTGAACTGGCCAGTATTGTGGACCAGATGAATCTCGGGTTACCAGTAAGTGCAGGTCGTCTCTTTTCCCTAGTACGCCAGTATGGAGTTGGCGTGCGGTTGTCGCTGTCCAATGACCGCTCGGATTTCCGCTGGGCTGGCGAAACATCATACTCGCCGTCCGAGTCCCCGGCTGACATGGTTGGGCCAATCAACTTGGGCGGCTTGGCATTTGACAGTAGTGGGGCAATCTCCCTCGACGGGGTGGACCTTTCCATGTTAGGGGTGCCTCCAGTCTTGGACGCACATACGCTCGGCTTGTTGTCCAGTTTTGGGGCTGAATCCCTGCGTATAACTACCTCGCCAAATTCATTGGATTTTGCCCTGAACGGAAATGCTTTGCCTGGCTTGGCATATGACGAAGAAAGCCTTGCAGCGGGCTTGGCCTTCGCGCGCATCCTGTTGGCGGATGATTCCGAAACCCTGGGAATGGTGGAGACTTACCTGCCTCAACTGCCTTCCTTAGATCTGACGGTGGAAGTCTCGTTCACTGGTGCCCCTGTCGGTTCCACTCAGCTGGGACCTCTCCACATTGATATAGCCGATGATGGCAACTTGAGCGTATTGGGACTGCCATTGGGGGCTGGCCTCTTGTCCGCTGACCAATTGGCCCCTCTCACAGACGCAGGTGTCAGCCGTCTGGACGTGCAGATTAGTAGTACAGGAGTGGCACTGGCCGGTAACGGCGTAGTTCTACCTTCCATTTCTTGGGAAGCTGCAGGTTTGGACTTGATTGACAGTCTGGCTGGAGGCAATGGCACAGTGCCAGGCGTCCTGAAATTGGTGGAGGTGTTGAGTGCAGAAGCGCCTCTTGGTGTTGTACTGACTTTGCCTGGCAGCGGTGGGGAAGTTGGAGCTAGTCCGTTTGAAGGGCACTCCTTTGTAGCGGTTGATCTGGAAGGTGCATATCCTCCTACTCTGCGCCTGAATGTGGCTGTTGAAAGCGGTACAGTTACATCGGTTTCCGGAATTGATTTGACAGCTTTGGGACTGGAAGGCATTGCCCTTCCAGACGCAGTATTGGATATGATGGCCGACAATGGAGTCTCCTCACTGACTCTGGTAATGGCCCCCAACCAAATGGATGTGCAATTTAATAGACAGGTTGCACTGACCCTGGTTTACGATGTGGCAGCTCTAAACGCCGTAATGGACCTCTTGCCTGGCCTGTTAGGAGACAGCCTGGCGGAGCAAGCTACTCTCTTGGACTTCGTGTCAGTAGAATTGCTGCCCATGGTTGTGGCCTCAGAAGCAGAGTTGGTTGTAGATCTGAACTGACTCAACTTGTGCCGTGGACGTTCCACTGCCAAACTCAAGTTTTTCGCCGGGGTTTTAAGAGCTTCTGGCGTTTACATCAGCAGTCGGTGAATTCCTTTTCAGACTTTGAGTATGTGCTAGGAAAGGCGACCAGGCAGAGCATCAGCAATAGATTGAGGGCGGCCACGTCGGGCCAATACCAAAAAGCGTCCGCCTGTGCATGGGCGAAGCCAGCGACCAGTGAAGCAGCGATTCCGGCCTGAAGCATCGAGCCCTGCGGATCCGCATTCCAAGATGATAGCGACCTGGCTATTCCGATAACCAAGCCAGTCAACCAGACCAAGCCCATGGCCCCCCACCGTGAGAAAGTCTCTAGCCACACATTGTGGGCGTGGGAGATGTCTGGACTGACAATTGAAGAATAAGGAAAGGATGCAGGGGCTTGATGGAAGAGGCCATCTACACCGAGCCCAAACCAGGGGTGCGTCTTAGCCAATTCCCAAGTGTGCAGCCAGATCTGCTGGCGGGCAGCCACTGGTAGGGCATCCAGAAGTCTTTCCCGTAACTCAGGGCGCAATCCTATCTGGACGATGCCAAATGTAGCTACTGCCGCAACGATTGCCAATTGAGTCCAGTGGAATTGCCCGAATGAACGTTGGCCAGGCACATCCCGGCGTAAGAGCCAAAAAACTGCCAGTCCGCCAGGCAGACCCAGGAACAGGGCGCCGCGGCTAAATGTCAGGAGCAATGCTGTTCCTGTCAGCACTGCCAATCCAAACCAAATGTATTTCTTCCATCGGTCGCTAGATAACCAGGCTAAGGGCAGCAGCAGCCAAAGGCCCCTTTCCAGCAACATGGCAGCATGATTGGGCGAAAAGGTCGGGCCTGTCAGGCGCAACAGGCCGGCATCCGCGGCAAATTGGCTAAACGCCATTTGAGTTAAGCCCAAGAGACCAAATAAGCTAATTCCCAGAGTCATGCTCGTGAGGATACCTTTCATGGACTCGCGGTTAAGGCCGATTCCCACGGACAGAATGGCCAACCAACCAGGGAAGAATCCAATTCGAACCCACTGGCTAAAATTTCCTGTAGTTTTCGTTCCTAGGCCACCAAGCAACAAGAGCAAGAACCAGCCTCCCAAAACCCAGGCCTGTAAACCTCTGGTTCGCGACATTGAATAGGAAGAAGGATTGCTGAAAACTGCAGGGGTAAGAGCGATGACCAAAATGTGGGCTGGGGCAAGGGAGAAAGATTGCCCTAGGAAAGGAGACATGAAGTTGGCGTGAACTTGGTGCAAGGGTAGGGCTGCAAGTGCGAAAAGCCAAAGGGAAAAAGGCCGCAGTAGGGCCAGGCCCGAAAGCAGCACTAGCGGCCCAACGGCCCAAAACCATGAAGGAATAAAGTAGATGGAAGTTAGCAAGCTCAGGGTGAGTGACCACCAAATCACATTACGCAATCTTGTCGGAAGGCGAGACCGAGCGCTATGTATTGCTCTGGCCAAAGGGGGAATCGACCTGACCCAACCTAGGCTTATCAGCAGCGGCAGCAAAAGGAACGAGAGCCTTAGCTCCCATTTCCAGTCACGGGCAAAACAATTCCTTATGTGAGCACGGCAGTTCTCGCTCTCGTAGGCGTTTCTCTGGCGGAGGAGAGATGTTATGCGCCAGATTTCGGGATCTGCTGAATTCGATAATGACCATTTCGTAACGCCAAGTGACGAACTCAAAGGAAGGTGACTTCCATGCAGTTCGATATGGGTAGATTTACCTCCGAGGACTACGTTAGGCTTCCACAGCTGCATCAAGGGGAATTCCGCATTAATGCCAGTATCGGCAAGTCTTCGCAACCATCTTTCTGGCGTATTCGCGATTGGGTAATCGGCGGCTACTGGCAGCAGCGGGGCCGTCAGTAAGACTGCGTCCGGGACTGCAGTCAGTATGCCTGGGGCAACTGACCGAACCATCTGTGCATACCGCACAGGATTCACTCCGAAGGGGAAGTTCGGCACTGGGCCATTTGCGAACACCCCCAGTTGGTAAAACCGCACGCGATTGCCGTATCTCTCTGCTATCTGCTTGCCGAAAAGAGCCAATTCTAAGGGAAAAGAAGAGACCACAGCAGGACTGTCTCTGTCCCACAGGTGTCTCGTTGAAGCCAACCATAGCGGGACAGTCTGCAAGGACATTATGGGTTCCCAACCCTGTTGCTCAATTTCGTTCAGAGCCCAATCCAGAGGAGCCCAATCATATTCCCCTTGCGTGCTCTCGATGTCCGCCCACTGTACGGGCAGAAAGAACCATGTAGGGCCCGTCAGTGTGCCAGAATGGGACGTGACACAGTTCAGAAATTCTGTTGCTGTCTCTTGAATATGGCATTCAACTGCCAGACCTTTCAGCGAGATTTCGGGAGCGGCATGAATAGCCTTTCCCATTCTGGCTTCGGATACCAAAATGGTGACTGCATCGGGTAAGATCGCCAATGCAATCCACAGCACCAACAGAATCCAGTGGCTTACCCACGGGGAAGGTCCGGAAGGCGGGTGTTCGATTGCTTTCACAGATCTATTGGTAACTGTCCGATATGAGTGATCAGCCGTGTCCCCTGGCTTGTTACTGAAGGCATATGGCTTCTGAACTTACATACCGCGTCAGCGTAGCTGGGTGGATTATGAGTCTGGTTCTGACCATGACTCTGATATGGGCCTTGCCTGAGATCACTTGGACATCCCCCTCCTTTGGTGGCGGGAATCTCGTGATCCATATACCTCCCAACGCGATTGAAGTTTTAGTAACTGTATTAGTGTCCTTAACAGTCACGGACAGTGTGGTGCAGATTCATCCTAGCCTTCAATTCTTGCCCTGGCGTGAAAGAATCAGGACCAGCTGGCCATTGTTTAGCCTGCCCGCGGCATTAGGCATTGTGGTAGTCATGGCCCAACCCTTGCCGGCTGTCGAGATTATCTCTGTGTTTGCCATGTTGACTGCAATTGGGATGTATGTGCTGACCCTCTTTCTGCTCTACGATTCGTTGCAAACAGATCATGCGCATGCCGGCCAGTTCACTTTTCTCTTGCACGGCATCGCCTATTTGGCAGCTTTCCTTCTGTTCTTGCTCCTCTACCGGGCACACAGCCGGCTGATATTTACAGTTCCACTGATGGCAGGCACTGCAATTCTACTTTCCGTTGAATTACTCAGGGATCACACAGATCTGAGGACCGAATTGCTGAAACACGTGCTGGTAGTAGGTCTCATTATGGGGGAAGTAGCGCTGGTGTTGGCATTTTCCCCCTTTAAAGAACTAACCAAAGGGACGCTCCTGACGTGGACCTTCTTCTTGCTAGTCAACATTTGTCAGAACGGACTGGATCAGTCTTTGCGATCCAGACTAATGTTGAATTATGGCTTCTATAGCGGATTGGTCTTGGTTGTTATGTATCTCATTGAAACTGAGTCCACGCTACTGTATCTAACCTAACTTCGGCTCAGCACCAACCCGTGCCTTTTCTCCAGTAGCTGAAGGCAACGTTCTAACTCCTGTTCCAATTGCGCTGGAGACCAACCCAGACTTGTCGCGGCCAATTTGGCAACCATTTGTAGATTCTGAGAGGTCAAGAGTCCCAATTTAGCCAGCTGTGTTCGGCGCAATAGCAGATCATCCAGATGGATGACGCGTTCATGCCGGCACAAGAAATCCAGCTCCGCCATCAAATAGGTGGTACCCGATAGTAAACTGCACGGTTCGTTTGCCTCTAAGAGCTGTGTCCTAAATTCGCTCGGAATCTCGCCGTAACGCTGGCACAGGGTCTGATAGGTGTTACGCTTCAGTCCCGTGATCTCCGGAGAGGTCTCACAGTGGGGTCTCCTGGGAGCCCCGATAGGTAAATCATCCGTTTTCATTCTGCGCGGAATTTGAAGTTCTCGGAGCAGGGCGTCCACAGTTTGCTCCGCGAATGCCCTGAACGTAGTCCATTTGCCTCCTATGAGAGCATAGGTAGGCGGACGGCCTTTGGAAGCTGGGTCGAATTGGAGCACATGGTCTCGGCTAATGGAAGCCGCCGGACGAGTTGCAGCTCCCAACGGCCGGACTCCACTATAGCGAAATACTACATCTTCCGAAGTTGCCACAATCTGGGGAAAGACGTAAGGAATCATCTCCAGCAAATAGGCTTCCTCTTGAGGCGTGCAAACGGCTTGTGCAGGGCCTTGAACAGGAATGTCCGTCGTTCCTATCAATACCCGATGATGCCATGGGTACATCAGAACGATGCGCCCGTCCTTGTTTTCAAAGAAAAACATGTGTCCTTGTAGAGCCTTAAAAAGCTCTGGTTGGTTCAATATAAGGTGGGAACCCTTGGTACCTCCTATGTAATCTGTGCGCAATCCCAGTCTGTCATTGACCAGATCTATCCAAGGCCCAGCAGCGTTTACAATCATTCGAGGTCGAATGCTAAATGCCTCCCCGCCGACTAGATCCTGCAATACCACCCCGTCCGGTCCAATCTCTTTCAATCGCATGTAATTGAGGGCCCGACAGCCGGCGTGACGGGATTCGCCTTCCTGGATCAGTTGCAAGGCTAGCCGCTCAGGGTTCAACACAACTGCATCGAAATACTGGGCTGTCCACCGAATAGCGGGGTTCAGGGCAGGAAATTGGGCCAGACTCTCGTTCCGTTTCGCAAGACTGGAATCTGGCAGGTCGCTGACTATGGTACGGGAATAGAGATCGTATAGAGAAAGTCCCAGCCGAACTGCCCATGTTCCACGCGGCTTTGGACTACGGGGAATGCGCAACCATTGCAAAGGTGCATTCAGAATCCCGGAGCTGCGACTGAACAGAGGGATGCGAGTGGGCAGTGGCTTGACGTAGTGCGCCGCGTTCTTGAGAAGCCTGTTTCGTTCTTGGATTGCTTCTCTGACGAGTCGGAACTCACCGTACTCAAGATAGCGCAAGCCTCCGTGAATTAAGTTGGAAGAGGCTGCGCTTGTGCCAGCACAAAAGTCTGACTGGTCTATCAGGAGAGCATCCACCCTCTGGCAGGCTAAATCTCGGAATACTGCGCTGCCGTTTATCCCGGCTCCCACGATTAGGACTGACGGTTGCGACTGCCCGTTCAATTCAGACAGCAGTTCATGCCGTTGGCGAAGGAATGGCTCCAAAGTTTATTGATCCATGGCGAAAGGGTTTTCAGATAGTATTACTGTAGGCTGAAAAACAGAGTTTCAGAGTTAGACGTTTCTTCCGAGGAGTCCGTTGCCGCCGGTGTATAAGTCAAGGCATAGAACCAGGCTACTCTGGTAGTATCCGGGACTTCGAAGCAGATGTCCCTCTCAGTCTCACCGACGAATGGCTTGAGCACAACTTGATCGTTGCGGAATCGATTAAGTCTGCATCTCAGTTCAGCTGCCGGAACAGTCTCCGGTAAGCCATCTTCCTGCCTGACCAACAGGAGCTGGAATTCATGGATGGAGACTGTACGGTCGGTTCCAGGCTTCCTGTTTTCTAGAGACAACCGCAGTCCAATATGACCACAAAAAGGACAAGTGGCCGCGACCCGGTGCGAAGTGGGTACTGTATTGGAGTATTCCCGATCCCCATCTCGCAGTAAGTCGGTGAGTGTTACATACAGTTCGTCTTCCACCTCAAAGGTAGTACGGTATGGCACAGGCCATTCTACTTGACCCACTTCCCGAACTGAAACCTGATCCTGGTCCTCAACCAGTGGCAACGAAGGCAAGAAAGTTGCCACTGGCAGTCCTATATCGTAAAGCTCCAAGGCACTAGTGGGAACCCAACCACCAGCCTGCAGGTTGTACCAGGCTCCGTCTGGTGATACTTGCCTCACCTGGAGGACTTCGTTTTCTTGAAGAGTACCGACCTGTGGGAATTCCGAACGTGGTCCTTCCAGAATGGCCTGAGCCCTGAGATTGCGGCCCATGTAAATCGCGTTGACAGGTCTGTGCGGCAGAGAGTGTTGTACCAAAGTTGGCGGCCAAGTGGCTGCAAGTGCTGGCCCAGTAGTGAATTGGAAGACCGCCCAGCTATCGTCTGCACCACAGTAGCCAGTTTCTGTGCAATCCAAAATACCAGAAACTCCGGGAAAGCCACTAAGCTGGGCAATAGCTTGACGCAATGCCAAACGACCTATTGAAACGTTGCCTAAATAATCTGTGGTAGCCACAAGGCGGGCGGCCTGCAGCAAAATTGTCGCAGCATCATAAGCTTGAGGTCCGACCAGAGTTCGGGGGTTATGGCCATAAGTGGCGAGCCATGTGCGCATAAAGTGTGGGAAGCCATGAGACCTGGGCTTTGGTCCAGTAGCAAAAAGAGTCAGGTTGGAGCCCTGCACTGCTTGGGCAACATCAGACTCCAGCCAAGTGGCGTTGACCAGAATGGGGAATGTCTGAAATGAAGTTTGGCCCCGCACCTTGTCCAAGAACCGCAATGCATACTGATGCGAGACAGGTAGGTAAATTGCTGTAGGTTGTGAAGTGGAGAGGTGCTCCACTAAGTCATCCAGTGCTGAGTCGCTGGTAGGCATGATTCTACCCTCCAGGATTTGGCCACCTTGGATTCTAAAGGCCCGCGACACTACCTCACTTAAGTGAGTAGAGTCCTGGCTTCCGTCACCAATGATCATTAGTTGCCGCAGCCCTAAGTTGTGAATGGCGAAATGGGCCGTAGTAATGCCTTGATTCAAGTCGTTGGATGAAGTGGCATAGAAACCAGGTTGCCAGAGACTGCCCGGATGGGTGGCGGAGCTTGTGAAAGCGGGCCGCGTTGCGCTTGGGGCCAACAACACGGTTCCCATCTTGCTGGATTCAAGAATCAATTCCTTTGCTACATCGTTGCAGGTTGGACCAACGAATCCCAGTAAGGCAGGCTCAGTCTGTTGGGCGGCCAACTGGCGCAGAGCCGTGGCAGGGTCGCAGCTGGTGTCGAAGACACGATACTCG
This sequence comes from Caldilineaceae bacterium, assembly GCA_965221225.1. Taxonomy (GTDB): domain Bacteria; phylum Chloroflexota; class Anaerolineae; order Caldilineales; family Caldilineaceae; genus Bin34. The sequence continues at coordinate 387,206 of CBDCRV010000008.1, read as the reverse complement.
ATGGGTCTGCCTAGCAAGGAACCAAAGTCATGAACCGCCAGACTTACGGCTTGTGACTGTTCCGAGCCCACCATAGATGCATAAGTGGAGAGATCGTGCAGTCCACCGACTAGCACGGTAGTGTTGGCTGGAAATTCTATGCAGCCGAGGGGGTCGGTGCAAGGGAGGATCTGAATTTCATCCGGAGCGGCCCAAACGGACTTACTGAAACAGTTCAGGGCCAGCAATAGACCCACCAAAAAAAGACCTACTCTGGTGGCCCGTTCAGAAGAAACGGAGCTTGTCAGACTCATCGAAAGAGGATGCACCAAGGAACAGTGAGTCCCCGTGAAACTTATGCCTGCGAACGATGTTGGAGATTAGAGAAATTGCGAAAGCACAGTCGCAAGGAAATTGTGATTATCGTCACTTAAAGCTTATAAGACTGGACATCCAATTGCGAGTCATTTGCCGATCTGAAATCCTGTCCGGAAGAGGGCAGAGGTTAGAAGAACAGGTGGTCAAAGCCACCCTCGCCGCATGTGACTTCAGGCTCTAGGCTTGATCCAAGGGGCCCTGCTTCATGCCATAATGGGCCAGATTTCTGTCCAGTACCTTACCAATTGATAGTGGGGTCCTCTGTAGTTCACCGCCCCAAAAGGTTTCTTCCCCATGACTGTTTTGACCATCCCCTATCGCGTCTCGGCCGGCGGGTTTGTTGATCACTGGTTATGTGCCGGTCCCCATACCCCTTTGTCGGAGGGTCGGGCTTGGAAGCCTGATCCCATTGAGGACCTAAAACGACCCATAGAATGGGACCCTCCTCTGACAGTAGGGGGAGAATCGTATCCTTGGGAATATGTGTCCTGCGCAGCGGACCACATATTGCATTTCTCAGACACACCTGTGCAGCCTGAGATACGCCAATACTTCATCTACGGGGAAGTGCGCCAGGATCGACGCGGCGACTTGGCTGTGGAAGTGGATGCAACTGGGCAAGTACAAATGTGGATAAACCAAAAGCAGTGGACCGCTGAGTCCGATGAGCTACTGAACGGTGTCGTTCGCTATACCTTTGTCGGAACAGTGCCTAAAGGACGGCTGGACTTTTTCCTCATTCTGTCCCAATCCTTCTTAGGTAATACCCAATGCCATTTGCGTTTCCAGCTACAGGGGGAGGGAAATGCGGGTCGGCTGCTTACTTTGCCAACTTCTGTCAACCCTAACCGACGGCTTGCGCTCGAGGAATTCATTGACGCGTGCCACATCTCCAGGCGCGTCTGCGGTCCATTTGACCCAGTGATTCTTCGCTGGGACGAGACACTCAAAGGCCAAACCTTTCTGGGTCTCAATCTGAGCAAATATCAAGGGCCCTCCTATATGGAGGTCATGCATACGCAGGTCAATTCAGAAGCTATTTATGAAATGGCCACTGCCCCTGTCGCGGCACCGGGGCATTACCAGGTCACTGTCCGGCCTGGGATGGAGGAATATTATGAATTGAATCAACGCATCACGCAGGTTCTGGATGTGTACCTAATTAAGTCCCATTTTGAGCAAACCCCGGAACAGGATGCCCCAGAGCGAAGGCTCTTGATGTTGCGACAGGCCCGCGAATTTGCCTCCCCGATCCTTAGGGCTCTGGCTGGCGCGACTCTAGTCCGGCAATCTGGACATGACCCAAATTGGGACGACCTCTTGGATGAAGACCCAAAGGCCAAGACAGATTTGCTCACCTTACTGGCTGCATTTGTAGCGGCTTCGAATTCCGAAGAGAAGACAACTGAGAAACCTCTGCCTGAGGGCCTAGCGCTGGTCTTAAGTAGGGAAATGGCGCGTCTGCAAGGGGCGACCTTAGTTGCTGGTACAAGGCAGGCTTTCTTACTTTCCATTTGTCAAATAGCTCAAAGGGAACTGTTGCAATCTGAGCAGAAAATTCTCCGAAGCAGTTCCTCTACTCCCGACCATGAGGCAGAAGAGATTCACCTAGCGATGCGGGAATGGATGTCTCGGGGTCTGGGTGGCTGGGATTCACACAGTGGGTTGACACAATTGATCACTGCGTGTCTACTCCTGGCGGCTTCCAATATTGCTACGAACCTGCGAGACCTGAGCCTCTTGCTCCTGGATAAGGCCATGTTCATTATTGTCTTGAACTCTTGGCGAGGTATATACGCCGCTGCAGGTCCCGAGACAGACACCCTATCTTTGCTAGATGCTCGCCTTGACCCTCTGGCTGCAGTTTCCTACCAGGGGTGGGGGTTGGGCTTACCTGACAGCAGCCACGCCGTTGGTCTGGCAATGGCCAATGCGAAGTACGAAGTGCCTGCGGTGATTCAGGAACTGGGATTATTCGTTCCTGAAGAACTTCACAGTGAGGAAAGACAGGTTTGGGTAAGAGATGAATTGGATCAATCTGCTGAATCGTCCTTGGAATTCAACAGATGGACCTACAAGACACCAGATTTCGTACTCAGTTCACTTCAGGATTTCAGACCCAGGCAGACCGGGAATAAAGAGACCCCATGGCTGGCAACGCTGGGCTACGCCGCCAGAGTTCATGTCTGTCAACCAGAATACGTCACTGAAAACGAGGCCGTACCTCGCAATTACTGGAGGGGCAACGCGACTATCCCCCGCGTGGCGCAGTGGAAAGAGACTGTTGTTTCTCTTTATGCACCTGGACCTCGCGTCGGGTTAGGTTTTACCCATGCCCATTTTCCACAGCAGGAATTTGACGAATTCTCGATAAACGACAACTGGGCCTTTGCACGCAAGGGGAAAGGTTATTTGGCTCTATTTGCGGCTAATGGTTTGCAAGAGGCCACCTCGGGTCTAGGCGCCTTTCGCTCGTTGCGTTCTCTCGGTCAAGAGAATGTCTGGGTCTGTTGTTTGGGCAGGCAGGCTTGGGATAGTGAATTCGCCAGTTTCCGGACGAGAGTGCAGGAATCAATACAAGTGGCGTCCGGAAGGGCACATATAACATCTCGCCAGGGTCAGGAGTGGACCTACGGGTTGGATGGACCTTTAACAATGGCAGGTGAAGAAGTCCCACAGCGAAGCAACATGCATTTCAACAGCCCTTTGTGCCAGGCCCCGTTTCCTGCTTCCACGTTTTTGATCAAGGGGATTTCTGGGACCGGATTGGAGTTGCATTTCGAATAAAGGTACAGGATTAGATGGTTCAGGACGGGCTGATTTAGGCGCTTGCATGTTGTAGAATAGGGCTGATCTATTGAAATAAATTGAATAGGAGGTCCGGTATGACCGGAAAGTATTCCAGGCGTGAGGCTTTGCGCATCGGTGGGGTGGCTGTTGCGGGTACCGTGCTGGTGGCATGTGGTGCTGCTACAGAAGATGAAGCAGCACCCGCGGAGGTTTCAGGTGATGAGGCTATGGAGGGCGAGTCCGAAGTCATGATGGACTCCGGCCATCAATCCCCGATGTTGGCGCAGCGGGTCGCTGCCGGCGAATTGCCTTCTTTGGACGAGCGACTTCCCCTGAATCCGCAGATAGTACAGCCCTGGAGCGAAATCGGTGAATACGGAGGAATGTTTACTGTCGGCAATCCGGCCGCCGGTACCTTCCACAGCGGGCGAACTGGCGTGGGCCAGGAAGGAGTCATGCGGATTGGGACGGATCTTGTTTCTGTAACTCCCAATTTTGTGGAAAGTTATGAGATCAATGCAGCAGGAACAGAATTGACCCTGAACCTCCGCAAAGGCATGAAGTGGTCGGATGGCCATCCTCATTCAGCCGACGATTTCGAATTCTGGTACGTTGATAGGGTGAGCAATGAGGAACTGAGTCCTCGCCCGCCAGGATGGCTTTCTCCTGGAGGTGCCTTGATGGATTTCCAGAAGATTGACGACCATACGGTTAAGTTCATCTTCGGCAGTCCCTATCCCTTCATCCTCAAGTACCTGTCCCACTACAACGGGACAGGTGTAGTTACGCCAAAACATTACTGTCAGCAATTTCATCCTGCCTATGCTGACGCCGATACGTTGAACAGCTTGGCGGTAGATGCCGGCTTTGATGACTGGACTGGTAGGTATAGAGACTTGGCTGCCCTAGATGAAGGCATACCGGAAAATAACCCGGATCTGCCTACCCTGGGACCTTATAAGTTGCTGGAAAAGACCCAAACCTATTGGCTCTTTGAACGAAACCCTTATTACTGGAAGGTGGACCCAGAAGGCAATCAACTGCCCTATATTGACGCAGCCTTTATTAAGTTGCTGCAGGACAGGGAGATTCAGGACGCGGCCATGATCAGCGGTGAACTGGACATTGAATTTGGCTGGATGCCGAACCCCTCAAACTGGCCGCTTTACAAGGGCAATGAGGAGCAGGGGCAGTATACGGCCATAGCAGCCCAGAACTTGACGGGTTCAGTCATGCACTTTCAGCCCAATCAGACCTATGATGCTGATACAGTGCTACGGGACATATTCCGTGACAAGCGCTTCAGGATAGCGTTGTCACTCTCCATAAATCGAGATGAAATAAATGAGATTGCCTACTTTGGCAGGGCTACTCCTCAACAGGCCACGGTTATTCCTGCCTGTTCTTACTATGACGAAAAATATGCCAAACTCAATACAGAGTACGATGTAGACAAGGCCAACTCCTTACTTGACGAAATGGGGCTGAAGTGGGATGCTGCCGGCGAGTGGCGGCTGCGCCCTGACGGCGAGAAACTGGCCTGGACCATCGAAGCTGGCTTTGAACCCCAGAAATCCTCTATCTGGCAACTCTGTAAAGGTTACTTCCGAGCCATCGGATGTGATGCACAGGTCAAGACCATCACCGGTGAACTGATTTCCGAGCGGTATCCAGGTAACCAGGTCGCCATGGGCACTTGGGGTGCGGACAAATGCACTGACTGGCTCTTCCCTCTTACACCGCAGTTCTGGGTGCCTTACAACCTTGGCTGGGAATCCACCATGTACCCGCTCTGGACCCGTTTCATTGTGACAGGTGGCGAAGAGGGTGAGGAGCCGCCCGCAGAACTGGTTCAGCTATGGGATCTGTGGCAAGAGATGAAGATCACCATCGATGTGGCCCGGCAGGTTGAAATCGGTAAGGAAATTGTTCGCATCAATGCCGAAAGCATGTATGTAATTGGCACAGTGGCTTTGCCGCCTCATCCTGTAATCACCAAAGATAATCTGGGCAACATGCCTACAATCGAACAGGGCCTGCTCTTTGGTTGGGATCTGTACCAGTTCTATCCCTATCACAGTGAACAACTTTATCTTAAGCAGCCCTATCATGATCGTCAGGTGTACGACGCCTAAACTTTCACCAAGTTAGGTGTTGTAGATTGCACTTTCTACCGAGCCAGCCCCTTTTTTCAAAGGGGCTGGTTTGGGACTCTTTAGGGTCTTGTATTGGTGCTGACATGTGTGTCCTGGCAGGCACCGCTGTGGTACTGGTCTTGGTCGAGGGACGAATTTCTCCTAAGGCCAGGTGTGGCTGACTAACCCGAACCATCCTATGCAAATGCTCAAGTATTCAGCTCGCAGGCTCCTCTATATGGTCCTGCTACTGATCCTGCTGTCCATGGTCGCCTTTGCCGTGATCCAGCTGCCACCCGGAGACTTCCTTACTTCCTACATAGTGCAGTTACAGGCCAGCGGCCAACCCGCAGACGAAGCAGAGGTAGCAGCTCTGCGAGCACGTTACGGGCTGGACCGGCCCATGTGGCAGCGGTACCTCAAATGGATCTGGGGCATGTTGCGTGGCGACTTCGGATACTCTTTCGAACGTGAACAACCAGTTGCGGAGCTGGTGCGAGCCCGTCTTCCAATCACCATGCTCATTTCTTTCTTGACAATTATATTTGCCTATGCCGTGGCGATTCCCATTGGCATATTCTCGGCGGTACGTCAGTATTCAGTGGCTGACTATTTTTTCACAGTAATTGGATTCATTGGGCTGGCTATACCCAATTTCCTGCTGGCATTGGTGATCATGTGGCTTCTATACAGCCAACTTAAGACGGACATTGGTGGTCTCTTTTCGCCGGAATTTGAGATGGCTAAATGGAGCGTGGACCGTTTCATCGACATGATGAAGCACCTGCCCCCAGTCGTGGTCGTAGTTGGTACAGGATCGACTGCCTGGCTGGTTCGTGTCATGCGAGGCGTACTGTTGGACGAACTGGCTAAACCTTATGTCATTGCTGCCCGTGCCAAAGGGATTTCCGAATTGACCTTGTTACTCAAATATCCGGTACGGGTTGCCATCAATCCCATCGTAAGTACTATTGGGGGTACACTTCCGGCGATTGTCTCGGGGGCAACTATTACATCCATCGTGCTGGGTCTCCCCACTACTGGACCAATGTACCTGCAGTCCCTGCGGTCGCAGGACATGTTTCTGGCTGGCAGCTTTACCATGTTTCTGTCATCTTTGACCATCGTTGGCACGTTCCTTTCCGACATTCTGCTGGCCTACCTTGATCCGCGCATTCGCTTTGATTGATTCCTGAACCATGGCTGTCAATCTTGGCCCAATTGAAGATCGTTCTCTCGAACGCATGTATGCTGCTTCGCAATGGCAGCTAATGTGGCGTGCATTCAGGAAGCACCACATGGCTGTGGCTGGCAGTATCCTGCTACTGATCATCTATGTCAGTACAGTCCTCTTTTGCGAATTCTTGTCGCCCTACAATATTGAGGAAGTCCGAGCGGAATATGCATACACACCGCCGCAATGGCCCCGGTTCATCGACGCCGAGGGCAACTATCATTTGCGGCCCTTTGTATACGGTTGGTCGGTGGAAGAAGATCCAGAGACTTGGCAGGACATCTATGTCCTTAACAAAGAGGAGATTTACCCCATTTACTTTGGGGTCAACGGCGATTCATACAAACTATGGGGCCTTTTCAGAGCCAACTGGCATCTCTTTGGTGTAAAAGATGAAAGTGGAGTCATATTCCTCTTTGGGACGGACAAGCTGGGCCGGGATCTGCTGTCCCGTGTCCTTTACGCGGGGCGCACTTCTCTGTCCATTGGCTTGATTGGAGTCGCGCTCAGTTTTGTGCTGGGCAATTTACTGGGCGGGCTCTCAGGATTTTATGGTGGGGCCGTTGACAATATCATTCAGAGAATTATCGAATTCTTCATTTCCATTCCCACTATTCCACTGTGGATGGGACTTGCCGCCGCGTTGCCGCCGCAATGGCCGCCCATTCAAGTCTATTTCGGCATTACCATCATCCTTTCGTTCTTGGGCTGGACCGGCTTGGCGCGAGTAGTGAGGGGCAAATTGCTTGAGCTGCGAGAAGAAGACTTCGTGATGGCGGCTAAGTTGGTGGGTGAAACAGATCTAGGTATTATTCGTAAGCATCTGCTGCCCAGTTTTCTGAGCTATCTGATCGTATCCCTGACTCTGGCTGTGCCGGGTATGATTTTGGGAGAGACGGCTCTCAGTTTCTTGGGACTGGGATTGCGACCCCCTGTAGTCAGTTGGGGAGTGTTGCTCAGCGATGCCCAAAATTTCCAAACAGTGGCGATTTATCCTTGGCTCTTTTTTCCTGGCCTGTTCATTGTGGTCGTAGTCCTGAGCTTCAACTTCATGGGTGACGGACTGCGGGATGCCGCAGATCCATACGCTCACAGATAGGGTGGCTGAATCCAGCTTGTCCATGCCCCAGCCCAATTCGGATTTACTTCTTGAAATCCAGGACCTCAAAGTCCAGTTTGTTCTGGAAGAAGGAATCGTGCACGCCGTGAATGGGTTGGATCTGGCTGTCCGCCGTGGTCAGGCCGTCGGCATAGTGGGGGAAAGCGGCTGTGGCAAGAGTGTTACGGCTCAGGCCATTATGCGTATTGTGCCCAAACCTGGGGACATAGTATCAGGACATCTCCTCTACCATCGTCAACTGGAATCGAATGGCAGACTTGTCGAGGATACGCGGGACCTGGCACGGCTAGAAGCCAACGGTAGAGAGATGCGGGACATCCGCGGCAACGAAATAGTGATGGTTTTCCAAGAGCCGATGAGTTCCTTGGCACCGGTCTACACAATCGGCCATCAGATTATGGAGGCCGTCAAATTACATCAGCATTCGAACAGAGAGGAAGCCAGAGAGCGCACTCTAGAAATTCTGCAGAAAGTTGGCATGCCCCAGCCGGTCCAGACGATAGATAGTTACCCTCATCAACTCAGCGGTGGGATGAGGCAGCGTGGCATGATCGCTATGGCGCTTTCATGCAACCCTACCCTACTTATCGCCGACGAACCGACAACAGCCTTGGATGTAACCACTCAAGGCCAAATTCTAGAATTGATGCAGAACCTACAACAAGAGTTGGGGATGGCAATCATTTTCATTACTCATGACCTTGGAGTCATTGCCAAGATGACCGAGTACGTGGTAGTGATGTACTTGGGCCAGGTTGTGGAGTCCGCGGATGTGGACACGATATTCCATGATCCGCAACATCCCTACACCAGGGCCCTCCTACGTTCTATGCCGCGTATCGGCCAAAAGGTGAAAAGGCTCGAAGCAGTAACAGGCATGGTTCCAGATCCTTTTAATGTACCCGCGGGATGTCCTTTCCATCCTAGGTGCGAGGAATTCCAGGCAGGCCGCTGCGATGCGGAATTACCTCCCTGGATTGAAACGGAAGCCGGACATGGCGTCCGCTGTGTTCTCTACGAATAGAAGTTGTACTCACGATGGCTGAAAAACCCGCTGCTCCCGAAATTCTGCTGGATGTACAAGATCTGCGAAAGTACTATCCAATCCAGAAGGGCTTCCTGGGTCGAGCCAAGGGGTATGTCAAGGCAGTGGACGGGGTTAGCTTTCAGATTAGGCGTGGGGAAACCATGGGTCTGGTCGGGGAAAGTGGTTGCGGCAAGAGTACCACTGGCCGTTGCCTGCTGCGAGCCGTAGAACCCACCTCTGGCTCCATCCGGTACCATATGAAGGATCCCGAGCAAGAAGTGGACATTCTGTCTATCTCGAAAGAAGAACTGCGAGACTTCCGTACTTTCTGCCAAATGATCTTTCAGGATCCCTTTTCTTCTCTGAATCCACGTATGACGATATTGCAGATCGTGGGGGAACCGTTGACAGTCAACCGACTGGCTCAGGGAGAGGAACTAGAAAACAGGGTTGCAGATCTGTTGCGGAATGTTGGACTGCGTCCCGAGTATATGAATAGGTATCCCCACGCTTTCAGTGGTGGGCAACGCCAGCGCATTGGGATCGCGCGATCATTGGCCCTCAACCCACAATTCATTGTTTGTGATGAGCCGGTATCGGCCCTAGACGTGTCCATCCAAGCCCAGACCTTGAATTTACTCCAGGACCTGCAAGACGAATTCCACCTTACCTACCTGTTTGTGGCTCACGATCTGAGTGTGGTGTCTCATATCTGCGACCGTGTGGCCGTAATGTATGTGGGCAAGATAGTTGAGGTGGCAGAAAGTGATGAGCTCTTCTCTCATCCATTGCACCCCTACACTGAAGTCCTGATGAGCGCAGTACTAGAACCGGATCCCCGTATCCGTACTGTACATATTGCCTTATCTGGAGAAGTAGCCAATCCAGCAGATCCGCCTTCAGGTTGCTATTTTCATCCCCGCTGCCAGTATGCCGAACCGATCTGTGCAACAGAAGTGCCGGAGTTGCGGGAATTACAGCCCAACCACTTTGTAAGCTGCCACCGAGCTGAAGAGATCAACCTAGAGGGTGTGAATCAAGCCCAGTAGTAGGTGGGAAGAAAAATCAGTCAGGGCTTGGGTTAGCCCAATCGAGTGTACGCGTTACAGCTTTGCGCCACTGCGCATATCCCGCTTCTCTGTCTTGCTCGGACGTTTGAGGCAGCCATCGGCGATCTTCGTGGTAGTTCCTTTTCAGTTCGTCCAAGGAATTCCAGTATCCCACAGCCAGACCCGCGGCGTAGGCTGCGCCTAGACTGGTTGTCTCCGCAAGTTGTGGACGCGATACTTCTATTCCTTGAATGTCTGCCTGTAACTGCATTAGAAAGGAGTTGGCGGTAGCCCCACCGTCCACATGCAAACGGGAGAGCGGCAAGTTACTGTCTTCCTGCATGGCTTCCAAGACCTCGCGGGATTGGTAGCAGATGGCTTCTAAGGCAGCTCGAATGACATGTGCTTTTGTTACATAACGTGTTAAACCCACTAAGACGCCCCTGGCATCACTGCGCCAGTGCGGCGCCAGTAATCCGCTAAAGGCGGGAACCAGGTAACAACCCCCATTGTCTGGGACCCGGGCGGCCCAATCTTCAGTTTCCGAGGCGGACGAAATCATCTGCATTTCGTCCCGCAGCCACTGAACGGTGGCCCCACCCATTGCTATGGATCCTTCCAAGGCATAAGTTGGAGGCTCTTGGCCAAACGCATAAGCCACGGTGGAAATCAGTCCGTTCTGGCTGCGCACGAATTCTGTACCCGTATTGAGTAGCACAAAACAACCGGTGCCGTAGGTGTTTTTTGCTTCCCCCCTGGCAAAGCAAGTCTGACCCACCGTAGCCGCTTGCTGATCTCCCAACACTCCGCAGATGGGTACGGAGCCCCCCAAAGGCCCCGACGTGGCGGTATGGCCATATGCATTCGCATGGCTGCTGGGACAGATTTCAGGAAGGAGACATTCCGGGATGCCAAAGGTGTCAAGCAGGTCCGTATCCCAAGCTAACGTCTTCAGATCCATGCACAGCGTGCGGCTGGCGTTGGTTGCGTCTATGGCGAATCTCTGGTCCGCCGTGAGATGCCATAGTAGCCACGTGTCGACTGTGCCGCAGCACAGTTCACCGCGCATAGCTCTGCCGCGGCCGTCTCTAATGTGGTCTAGAATCCAGCAAATTTTGGAAGCCGAAAAGTAGGGGGATATGGGAAGCCCCGTGATGCGTCTGACTTCAGGCTCCAAGCCATCTGCCTGCCAAGCTGCACAGATTTTGGCCGTACGTACATCTTGCCAGACCAGAGCTCTGTATACCGGTTCACCAGTTTGTCGGTCCCAGATGACAGTAGTTTCCCTTTGATTGGTAATACCAATAGCTGCCAGATCGGAAGAATCCAAGCCTCCCTGGCACATTGCTGACTGAATGACTTCACAAGTGTTTTGCCAAATTTCCCCGGGATCATGCTCCACCCAGCCTTGTGCGGGAAAAATCTGGGAGTGTTCCTTCTGGGCTTGGGCCACAACTTGGCCTAGGTGGTCGAAAACCATGAACCGGGTACTGGTAGTTCCGGAATCGATAGCCCCTATGAATTGTTCAGCCATGTACTACTACTGGAATGGATCTTCCGCCGTGTCTGACACGCAAACCTTCCCACCCACTTTCTGGCCGTGTGCCTTGGCGTTCTACGTCAGGTACAGCAGCGGGAGAGGCTGCTATTCCGCGCCCGGATTCATGAAGTAGCGGTTAAGCACCTCTGCCAAGGCGGCACCCAAGGTAGTGGCAACCAAGAATAACCAGATGTCAGCGTACACTCCAGCAGCAATTGCGGGTCCTAAAGTTCGGGCTGGATTGAGCGAAGCACCTGTAAGTGGTCCGAACATCATTATGCAGGCTGCCACAGTCATTCCGATTGCAAACGGGGCCGCATTACCTGCCTTACCAGCTACTGCGGTATTCATGATCGTGTTGACAAGGAAGAAAGTGCCTATTAGTTCCAGAACGAAGGCTGTTGGTACAGAGATGCCTGCTTCGTAATTCACGACAGTGGCCCCCAGATTGCCGCCCTGCTCGCCGAAGACCCAATGCAAGATAAATCCGGCTACTACCGCACCCGCCATCTGGACCACTATATAAGGAATGACGCGTTTGGCTTCCAGTGCTCCTCCAACTCAAAGCCCAACAGTTACGGCAGGATTGATCAGGCTGCCGCTGACATCCCCGAAGGCATAGGCAAAAATCATGATGGTAAGACCGTGCGCAAGCGCGACTGTGACCGAAGAGCCGCCAATGCCAGCTCCAGCCAAGGTGCCGGCCCCGGCTCCAAGCAAAATCAAGGCGAAAGTACCAATGAATTCGGCCACCAGAGACTTACCCATACTTTGCATATTCCAATCCTCCTTCCAAGAAGACACTAACAGCTCAACCGTTTCTACCAGAGGGTGACAACTCGTTCCTCGCCCAGCCTCATTTTCTCGCGATTGGGACGCAGGGCGATGGACACTGCGATCAAGGCTAGGATTGGAAATGGCAAATAAGCCCAAGTCTCATCTTTAAACAGGGACAATGTCACATATCCGGCCAATGATGTTACAGCTACCGAAAAAGTAGAGACCGAGGCGATGCGCGACCAGTAGTACATGAGTGCACCAACCAATATCGCCATCACACCCACCGTTGGGAAGAGGAACGCACCCGTGATCGCGCAGGTCATTCCCCCCGCTCCCCCCCTGAAACCGATGAAGACCGACCAGTTGTGCCCGATTACGGCCATGCCCCCGGCGAGGGCCAAAGTCAGGATTCTCAGTTCCGTTCCGAGGGTAGGCATGTACAGGTTCAACAGCACCCGCAGGAGAGCTATGGCCACCGCCCCTTTGATGGCATCCCCCAAAATGGTAGGGATGCCAGCCTTTAAGCCAGCCGCGCGCCAGGCGTTTGTGCCGCCCGTCTTACCACTACCAAACTCCAGAATGTTGACGCCGAAAATGCGGCATACGCAGTAACCGACCGGTATGGCTCCGAGGACATATCCCACAAGCAACCCCGCGGCAAGCCAGACATAAGCCGACATGTTAAACCTCTGTTCCGGTCCCACGCCGGTCCTGGTTATTGCAAGGCTTTGACAGCGTCAATGGCGTTTTCAAAATCCGGCGCATCGGTCATTTCATCCAGGTACTGGACATAAGTGACCTTATCCTTCTTGTCGATCACGAACACGGCTCGGTGGTCGAGGCGCAACTCTTGAACCCTAGTGCCATAGGCTTCGCCAAAAGCCATGTCCTTGTGATCTGACAACATTTTAACTCTGTCCACACCGGCGGCTCCACACCAACGTTCTTGGGCCGTAGGCAGGTCGGCACTGACAGTCAAAACCACCACGTCATCACCCAGAGCAGCGGCCTCTTCGTTGAACCGGCGTGTCTGGGCATCGCAGACTCCAGTATCAATGCTCGGTACAACGCTGACCAAGCGAATTTGGCCGGCGCTGTCAGCTAGTAGGTTGTAAGAAGAAGCCAAAGAATCGGACAATGAAACTTCGCGGGCCTCATCGCCTACTGCTATCGGTTTGCCTTCCAAATGAAGGTCAGTGTCCTTCAAAAATGTAATAACTCTGTAACTCATGTTAAATATCCTCTGAACAAGAAATAGATTCGTGGCAATTGTTGGGCTAGGTTCCGAGCTCAACCGGAGGGTTGGGAGCGCCTTGAACCGTGCGCGTGATTACATCTGACGTGATTTCTTCGGGTCGTTGTATGTTTTCGCTATTTGCTGGTTCCAACAAGAACAACTCTGCATCCAAGACGGCCTCTTCATTCAGGTAGATGCTGTTGACATGTACTTGGCCTGAAACGTGGGCTCCAGCCAGGATTTCGGCACGATCAGCGACCAGAGTTCCCTCAAAACGTCCCCGCACAGACACGATACATGCCGATAGATCTGCCATCACACTTGCACTTTCCGCGATGAGTATATTGGCAGATGTCTCGATACGTGAATTCGCGACTGGCCCGCACAATACCACGTTGCTCTGGCACTTAAGCGTTCCTTGAAAATAAGTGTCCGGTCCCAACCATAAATTTCGGGTGGCTTCCAATTCTAGTGCGGCGGCCCCTTCCTTTTGCCACCACCTGCCAATTGCCTTAAACATTCAATATCGCCACTTTCTGCTATTGGTAGTCTATACGTTCAGCGATGCTGGTTTGTGAATGTACACGCTGGATCACATCTGGCAACAGTGGGGCTATGGAAATTACGGTTACCAGCCCTGCCGATTCAGTCGGAACTTCACAAGGAACTGTGTTTGTGGTCACCAATTGGGCGATGCGGCGGTCGGTTTGCAACTTGGCCCACGCCGAATCCAGCATTATTGGGTGTGTGACCATGAAATAGGCTGGCGTGTGGGCCCCGGCAGTAAATAGGGCATCCAACTGGCCAATGACGCTGCCGCCGGCCATGATGTCATCAATCACGATGGGGTGTCTGCCTTCGATGTCGCCCACGATGTGAGTGGTCTCGACATTTCCTGTACCAGATCTCTTCTTGTGCATCACCACCAGATCTGTACCTAATTCAGCAGCATAGCGATTGGCCAGACTGGCTCTGCCCACGTCAGGGCTGACGACCACAAAATTGGTCAAATCGTGGCCTTGGAAATACTCACATAGAAGCGGAACAGCAGTCAGCGACTCTGCGGGAATGTTGAAAAAGCCCTGAATGGCCAACGCGTGTATATCAACGTATATAACCCGAGAAGCACCAGCGGTTTCCAAGGCGTTGGCCACCACGCGCGCGCTCAATGCCTCTCTGCCATGGGCCATACGCTCCTGGCGGGCATAAGGAAAGTAAGGCAAGACCAAACTGATGGTACCGGCACTGGCTCGGCGCAGAGCATCAATAAGCAGTAATGTCTCAACCAATGTGTTATTAACGGGTCGGGAACAAATCTGGATCAGGAAAATATCCACTCCGCGCACGGTTTGATTGATCTCGACGTGAGTTTCCGTGTCAGGGTGCTCTTTGATTGTGCAGAGCCCTAAGGAGGCACCCAGAAGTCGGCAAATACATTGCGCCAATTCCGTGCCATGCTGTCCCGCAAAAATGCGAAATGTGGATGTTGACATGGTGCGGACTCATTAGTCACAGCTACCGGATCGGGGATCCAAAGCGTTGAATCGGAACTCTGCAAGTAGGATGAGGGATTTCCTTTTGGTGAAGACTTACCCGTGCCATGCATTAGCCTCCCAAATAGGCTTCTGTTACCTGCGAATTTTGCAACAAGTCTGCGGATCTGCCTTCCAATACGACATACCCGCTTTCTAATACGTAAGCACGGTGGGAAACTTGCAATGCCCGCCGGGCATTTTGCTCCACCAGCAAGATTGTCGTACCGCTATCGTTGATATCCTTTAAGGTCGCGAAAATCTGATCTACCAGGACAGGGGCCAAGCCCATGGACGGCTCATCCAGCAGCAAAAGCTGAGGATGGGCCATGAGGCCTCGTGCGATAGCCAACATCTGTTGTTCCCCACCGCTAAGGGTACCTGCGTGCTGTGCCAAGCGTTCACGTAAACGCGGAAACAGATCGGTGACTACCGTGTAGTCTCTTTCCACTTCTGCCTTATCGTCGCGCAGAAATGCCCCCATCTGAAGATTTTCGCGCACAGTAAGCTTGCCGAAGATGCCGCGACCTTCGGGCACCATGACCATGCCGAGCCCTACCAATTCATGTACCTGCCGAGTTCCAATGTCCTGGTCGTTGTAGCGAATTGTGCCTTGGCGAGGCCGCATCAGATTGCAGGCAGTCCGCAAAGTGGTGGTCTTGCCCGCGCCGTTGGCACCGATCAGCGTAGTGATTTCCCCTTCTTCCACTTGAAGGGAGACACCGTGGAGTGCTTCCAAATTGTCATAGTAGGTATGAATGCCGTGAATCTCGAGCAGCGCCATTGTATATCTACCTGGTGTTTAGACTTCCGCGCTAGTGCCTAAGTAGGCTTCGATCACTTGTTTATTAGTCCGAATCTCTTCGGGCAGTCCCTCAGCCAGCTTTTCGCCGTAATTTAAGACGGTAATTCGGTCCGAAAGATCCATGACAACTCGCATGTCATGTTCGATTAGTAACAAGGTGATTCCTGTATCATCCCGCAACTGCTGAAAGAAACCTATGGCGGACCTGCTCTCGCTGTCATTCATTCCTGCTGTTGGCTCGTCAAGGAGCAGCAATTCTGGCTTGCCGGCGATGGCTCGGGCTATTTCCAAACGCCGCTGGTCGCCATATGAGAGTTCATTTGCAAGCCGGTCTTCAAGTTCAAGAAGGCCCACATATTCCAAGGTTTCCCGGGCCCGATCCAGTACTTCCCCGGATTCTCTGCGAGCACGAGGAGTGCCGAAGATGGCACCAATCCAAGTTGTGCGCAGCAGCCGTTCCTGGCCCAGCATGACGTTTTCCAACACCGACAAGTGAGCGAAGAGCCGAATATTCTGATATGTGCGGGCGATGCCTAAATGAGCGATTCGATCCGGGGCCATTCCGCCTATGGACCTGTTCTTCCACAGAATTGCACCATCTGTCGGATCGTAGATACCACTAATGCAGTTGAAGACAGTGGTCTTGCCGGCCCCATTTGGACCAATGATGGAGATGATGGACCCTTTCTCCACCTCCAGTTCCACCCCCTTGACGGCGTGCAGACCGCCAAAGCTCTTGGACAGCGAGGCTAGGGTCAAAAGAGAATCTGCCATCGAGATCAAGTCACAGTAGTGGCGGGAGCTGGCAGCGGCACCGTCTTACCTGCGGTAGACCCATCTTCTGGGCCAAAGCCAAGGCTGTGCTGTTGCCTCTTCACAGGGATCATGCCATGAGGCCGAAAAAGTGTCATCAAGATGAGCAGCAAGCCATAGAAGAGATAGCGATACTCAGAAAATTCCCGCAACAACTCCGGTACTCCTATTAGAAGCAGGGACCCTATGGCTATGCCTGGAATGCTGGCCATGCCGCCAATAATGATGATACTGAGCACGTTGATTGAGATTAGGAGCTGGAAAGAATGGGGAAAAATGGTGCCTAGTTTAGAAGCGAAAATAGCACCGGAAAGACCGCCGCTGGCAGCACTGAGGGTGAAGGCCAGGGTTTTGACCCATGTTACATCGATGCCCATGGCGTTCGCCACCGGCTCATCTTCCCGTATGGCTCGCCATTGTCGCCCGGTCCTGGAGATGTCAAGTCGCCGACTTACAAAGAGAACCACTACACAGGCTGCCAGTATGATGTAATAGATTTGCTGTGGGGTTTGGAAACTGAATCCCAGAATGTTCGGCTTGGGGATAAACAGAACCCCTTGAGCACCCCCAATCAAAGGGGCAAACCAGTCAGACAAGGCCAGGAGCCTGATGATTTCTCCGAAGCCCAATGTGGCGATGGCCAAGTAATCGCCGCGCATCCTCACCACTGGCAGTGCCAGCATGAATCCCGTGAACATGGCTGCCACAATACTGACAGGCACTATCATCCAGAAATTGAATTGTCCGAAACCTTGCGGGCCTGTAGAAGTTAGTACGCCGACCAAATATGCCCCTACGGCAAAATTGGTTACATATCCTAGATCAAAGAGCCCTGCCAAGCCTACCGCGATGTTAAGACCAAGGGCCATCAGCATAAATAGCCCTACATTGGCTAAAACTTCACTGAGATAGACGCCAAGCACCCAAGGCAGAGCAAGGAGGACAATCAGGCCCAGGCCGTTTGCCACATGACCACTCCCCACAATTTCAGAGGGCAGCAAGGAAGCCAAACGGCTACCTAAATGCTTCCTGAGCAGCGGTTGGTATTGTGTCAAGGCTGCCGCAACTACAAACACAACCAGCGATGTACTGACCCTCAAAGCATCTGCGTTAAACAGAATACGATCTGGTCGACCTCCTAAGAACTGTCGCAGAATTTGCCCAACCAGATTGCTCATTAGGGCCAAGCCCGCGATGGAGGCCAACCCCGTAATTACAGCCCTTCTTGCCCCTTGTGGCAAGAAGGAGAAAGCTATGCCGAAAATGGCCAACAAGCCTCCCGTCAGCCAGAAAACCAGAATTCCTACGCCGAGAGGCTGGATTCCCAGCGTCATGAACTCTACTAAGCTCGGTGATGCGTTCGTAAAAGTGTCCCGCATCTGAACACGCTCCATGAACAGCGCCACAATTGCTGCAGGCGTGTTGGTTATCAGGCCTGCAGCAATACCCCTAAGAAAACGAATGGAGGTCGGTGACGTCACCGCTCTCATTATTAGAAATCCGACGATAAAAGGGGGCAGATACATCAAGATCTGACCTAAATTCAAGACGTTGGCAATAATTTCGCGCCCGCCGAAGGTTTCCACCATGCCGGTAAACATCACGTAAACCAGGGCTAGGGCTGCGATGCTGCCGACCTTCAGGATTTGCTTGTAACCTTCCATACTCAGGCCTTCTCTTCCTCAATTTTTTCGCCCATGATGCCCTGAGGCCGGAAAATCAAAATGAATACCAACATCATGTATGCTAGGGCATCCTTGAGTTGGTTAGCGCCTGGAATGCCAAGGCCGTCCAACACAAGATTGGGACCGACAGACTCAAACACCCCCAGCAACAGACCGCCCAAAAGGGCACCCGGAACGCTGCCGATGCCACCCAGCACAGCGGCAGTAAAGGCCTTGATTCCCGGGAAAAAGCCCATAAAGAAATTCACTCCCTGGGGTTTGTAAAGTCCGTTGACCACGCCAGCGGCCCCGGCCAGTGCACCACCCAACGCGAAAGTGAGCATGATTACCCGTTCGATGTCAACTCCCATTAATCGGGCCACTTCCATGTCTTCTGAAACCGCTCGCACGGCCCTACCCATCTTGGTGCGTTCCACCAGCCAATACAAAAGCCCCATGAGAACAAGGGCGATTATTAGGACGGCCGCCTGGATCTGGGGAATGGAGAAAGGACCGACCTCAATTCGAGCGTTCAGAATAGGGATGTTGGGATAGGAAATAAAACCTGAACCGAACAGGCTGCGGGCCGTGTATTGTAGAAAGAAGGATGCCCCTATGGCAGAAATCAGAGTGACTAGGCGGGACTGCCCTCGCAATGGTTTATAAGCAACTCTTTCGACCAGCATGGCTACACAGGTGGACACCACTGCTGCCACCAGAATCCAGACGAGAATTGTCAAATAGGGATTCTTTTCTAGCCAACCTTGACGACTTGTCCAAATTGCGAAGAACGCTGTCGAATAGGCTCCGCTCATGAAAACTTCGCCATGTGCGAAATTGATCATGCGTAGAATGCCGTACACAAGGGTGTAACCCAAGGCAATGAGAGCGTAAATGCTGCCCTGGGCAATGCCTGTAGAAACCAGACTTCCCCACTGGGTCAGGGTGTACTTGCCTGAGGCAATCGTGTTGAAAGCCCCAACGAAGACTGCCAAGATGACGCCTATGCGCAACAGACCGAGAATTACGTCGACCCACGTTAGGCGTTCCAGAGAGAATCGCTGAACCAACCGGGAAGTCCAAGAAATGGTTGAAGCGGCCAAAATGGTTGTGGGAAAGGAGAAAAATTTGGGGAAGCATTTCCAAGTGCGGACACACTACCTTAACTTCGATTATAGCAAAGATGCGCTAATTCCGACCTTGTGTCACCTTGGATGTTTGGGCAGATTGGTGCACTTCTTCAAATGGCATGTGAGTGATACCTGCTTCGTCCAAAAGTGCCAGGCTAGCCTGATCGATATAGACACCGCCATGTACTACCTTCCGAATGCCGGCGTTTATGATCATTTTGGCACAGTTATAGCAAGGTTGATGAGTTACATACAGTTCGGCTTCCCGAGTACTAATCCCATGCAAAGCGGCTTGGATCACGGCGTTATGTTCCGCGTGCAGTGTCCTGATACAATGTCCGTCCGCTATAAGGTGCCCGATTTCCGTGCAATGAGGGAGGCCCGCTGGAGAGCCATTGTAGCCTGTTGTCAGGATACGTCGATCACGGACTATCACACACCCCACTTGTGCTCGGTCACAGGTGCTTCGCGAAGCTACAACCTTGGCTACTTCAATAAAATATTGGTCCCAAATTGGTCTTTCCGTTTTCATCGCATATCTTGGTTCTTGATAGTGTTCTGTAGAGCGCTTTCGGCAAGTAAGTCGCTTGCCACAACCAGGGCGTCCGAGGCTTTTTCGAAACCGAGATAGACAACTGTATCCCGCATACGCGTGCGGTTACGCCGGAATCGTACCGGTATTTCCAAGGTGTGCGTAAATGCGACAGCAGGCTTCAGCTGTTGCCCGAACTGCACTTCTCCGACTTGAATCCTTCTAATCGCTCTGGGCTGGCAGAAGATGTACCACATACCGTTGTCCAGCCTGGGGCTGTGTGCCACCCATAACAGTGTACTGGGTGGACAAACTGCGATGACGGCATGTTCACGGGAAGGGAAAGTGCAGTAGGAAGCTTCCAACCAGGTATGTCTGCGAAATCTGCCTTCGACTTCAAAAAGCCCAGTTGCGCGAACTTTCACCTGCGTCTGAGGGGAAAGCCGCTCAACTTCCAGGGCTCGGTGCTCCGGCGTGAAAGAAACATAACTTCCCCTGGCTGCAAGGAAATCCAGGGTCGGAATCACAGCCGAAAATAGCAGCAGCGGAGAACTCCAGATGCGTTGGAACTCGAATTGTTCAGTGGCGGTCAAGGCTGCTAAAGCCAAGCAGATGATGGAGATCCAATGCAGCAAGCTGATAGCTCCCAGCATATGTCGCCTTAGGGAATATAGGATGCCGGACAAGACCTTCATCAAAGGTTTTGGTATGTCTTTTTGTGTAACGGGCCCAAGCGCAGCCTGTTCGTGCTCTCGGGAACAGAAGGACTTACTGTCTAGATTGGATTGGGCACCGTGTTGTCACCCAGTTCAATTCCTTTCTTGCCTTGAGGCCTTTCTTCTTTAGTATCTTGCGCCGGAGGTGTTGACGGCTGAATCTCCTCTGCAACATGCCCTGGAGACGCGGTCTCTGCGCGTTTGTTAACTTCAAGTTCGCCATTGAGTATGGCGATGAATTCGTCACTTTCTATGGTCTCATGGACCAACAGATAGGAAGCAACGGCATCAAGCTCCACTTTATGTTCTTCAAGAATAGAACGTGCCTTCTGGGCAGCAGTTTCCACCAGGTTTTGCACTTCCGTGTCAATGTCGGCAGCTGTAGTCTCTCCATAGTTTCGGTATTCAGTGATCGCTGAACCCAGAAAGACCATTTCTTCCCTATGTCCGTACTGAATGGGACCTAGTTTCCTACTCATGCCCCATTGAGTGATCATAGTACGGGCTAATTTTGTAACCCGGTCAAGATCGTCGGTGGACTCAGTCGTGACTTCGCCGAACTGCATCTGCTCAGCGACTCGTCCGCCGAGGCTGGCCGACAGCACTGAGTTAAATTTCAGGTTGTTTTGCAGCCGGACTTCCGTCTCGGGGAGACTTCGGGAACTGCCGCTCTTCATACCACGCGGAATGATGGTGATCTTGTGCACTGGGTCGTGATCCGGTAAGTAATGCATCACTAAGGCATGGCCGCTATGATGATATGCCAGAATTTCCCTTTCCCGGGCAGTATAAAGACGGGACTTCCGTTCAGGGCCAACTTGCACTCTCTCAATGGCCTCCTCCAGTTCCACCATTGAGATTTCCTTGCGATCGTAGCGAGCGGCATAAATTGCGGCTTCGTTAACAAGATTCTCTAAGTCAGCTCCCACAAAACCCGCGCTCTCCCGGGCAATTACATCCAAATCCACGTCTTCGGCTAAAGGTTTGCCCTTTATGTGGACATCCAGAATGGCTCTACGACCCCTCATGTCAGGTAGATCCATGGTGACCAGGCGATCGAAACGACCGGGCCGCATTAATGCCGGATCCAATATGTCAGGACGGTTGGTCGCAGCGATCACGATAACCTCAGTGTCCGTACCAAAACCGTCCATTTCAACCAAGATTTGGTTCAAAGTCTGTTCCCTCTCGTCATGGGACCCACCCATGCCAGCGCCTCTCCGGCGGCCCACGGCGTCGATTTCGTCAACGAATACGATGCAGGGGGCCTGTTTTGTAGCTTGAGCAAAGAGATCCCGTACTCGACGCGCACCCACTCCTACGAACATCTCCACAAACTCTGACCCCGAAATAGTGAAGAAGGGAACTCCTGCTTCGCCAGCAACGGCCTTGGCCATCAGAGTCTTGCCAGTTCCTGGCTGCCCGACCAAGAGCACCCCCTTGGGAATGCGGGCTCCCAGAGCCACGAATCGCTCAGATTCTTTGAGGAACTCCACAACCTCCTCAAGTTCCAACTTGGCTTCCTCATTGCCTGCCACATCGTCAAATGAAACATCACTGAGATTCTCTGAAGTCTTGCGTGCACGGCTACGTCCGAAATTGAAAGTCTGGTTTCCCATGCTCTGGGCCTGCCGCAAGATGAAGAAGAAGAAGAAGCCAATCAACAAGAGGGGCAGCAGGGCAAACAGGATAGGGCTGGAGCGCTGCCAGCTCGTGGGGCTGGCAACTTTGAGATCAAATGAGTTGCGTTGCGAAGAAGTAACATTCAATTGATCCAGAGTCTCCAGGAAGGAAACTCCTGATTCCTTCAGAGCTTCGGCTGTCTCTCCGTTGCGCATGGATACAAGGATGCGATCATCTCTGATCAGTATGCTTTGTACTCTCTCAGCCTGAATGGCCGCGACCACAGAATCCAAAGAAGCATAGACTTTCTGTGGACCGAACTGGCGCATGGCCGTATACACGAGCAAACCCAGCAAGATCAAAGTCCCTGCTGCAATGGCTATTTTGCGCGGAGTCAGAACAATGGTTCCTTTCACAGGTTTTCTTCCTTAAAGCGGCTGGGGAAAACCGGCTAATGCTAGCATAGAATCAACAGCCTCGCAGGCCATTTGAGGGCTGCTGGCCTGCTTTCTTCAATCCAAATAGACATACACTTCATCTCAAGATTCCTGAATCTTCAATGTTATGCCTGCTGTTGCTGCCTCATGTGCTCGTACAAGACTACAGCCACGCTAACAGAAAGGTTGAGACTGTCTACGGCAGGTCCAACCATGGGAATGGACACTTTTACATGGGATGCTTGTATCCATGTGGAGGTCAGGCCAGTTGCCTCACTACCAAAGATAAAGGCGGCGCCACGAGGCAATTCTCCCATTTCGTAAATATTTCGCCCCTCAGGGGAGACTGCGATTAAGGCGCATTCACGTTGTTGCAACCATTTTACGGCCTGTGAGCTATCCGCCTGGGCCGTCGGAACATCGAATACAGTGCCTAGACTTGTCCTTATAACACTAGGGTTGGCAAGATCCGTGCCATGTCCTCTGGTACTGGCTAATATCAGGCCTGCTGCGCCCGCGGCATGGCAAGTTCGCAAAACGGCCCCAATATTCCCGGGCTTGTTAGCATCCTCCAAGACAACATAAGGTCCTATGGCGTCAAGTGGCAAATCCCGTAGCCTGGATTGAGAAGGTCTAGCCTCCACAACAACAGCCCCTACCCCACCTCGCACCGCCAGCCTCTCGAATACATGGGCGGACACTTCAAAGATCTGAGCGTTGCTTTCCTGAGAGTAGGCTTCCAACCGATCAATGAGTTGGAGAGTCTCTTTTCCCTGTATGTGATTACCACAAATATAAATAGAGTGAAAGGGTATTTGACGGACCATTGCCCGGTGGATTTCGGGTTCCCCTTCAATGAGGGTATGTCCTTGTTCTTTTCTGTGAGCCGCCTTGCGCAAACGGATTGCCTGCTGAATGTGGCGATTCTTAGTGCTGCTGATGTAGTTGCTGGCTGGCATGGGCCTGGGTGTTTGGTGAAGGGCCTTAGAAGAATGCAGGACCTAACCTTTTGGTTGGCCTTGCTTATTTACTCTATACTGTGCCCTTGCGTTTTGGTCGAAAGAATCTACAGTTGTTGGGTTTCTTACTATAGTGATTTCATGCGTTCAAATGTAGTTTCGCTTCTCGGCATTGCAGTATTGGCTGCTCTGGTTCTATACATAGCTTTGCCTCTGGAACACGCCGCAGCGTTGGAAGAACTGCTGGGCAACGCGGATGGTCCCCGCGACCTTCGTGATCTAGCCCGTGGCTTGGACTTGCAGGGAGGCTCTCAGATTCTCCTGGAAGCAGATTTGCCTCCAGAGGTGGAATTGGACGATGGATCCATGTCCACGGCCCGAATCATTGTAGAAAATCGAGTTAACAGTCTCGGTGTAACAGAACCGTTGGTACAAGGCCAAGGCGGTCGGCGCATAATCGTGGAATTGCCAGGAATTGACAACCCCGAGAAGGCCATTGAAACATTGCGGGCTACAGGTCAATTGGAATTTATTCGCACCGGCAATGCCGGCGTGTTCTCCGGTGCTGTGGTGAACACGACGAATAGGCCCAATGCTGTAGAGGAGACGCAGCAGGCCATTGCCGGCGGATTGAGTGACATTGTGCCTCTGCCTTTTCCAGACACAGTATTTGAAACTGTGATGACAGGGACAGTTCTGCGGGACGCTGTGCCATCAGTGGATGACACCACGGGACAGTGGCAGATCAGTTTCGAACTCACAGGTGAAGGTTCGGATCAATTCTTTGAATATACCAATTCCAACATCGGTCAGATCATGCCCATAGTGCTCGATGGACGAATTTTAGCCACGCCTGTAATTAACTCCGGCATTCGGGATGTGGGGGTTATTTCTGGCAGTTTTTCAGAGGACGAAGCCCGCAGCCTGGCTATACAGATGCGTTATGGAGCATTGCCTGTACCTTTGTCAGTAGTAGACGTGCGGACCATCGGGGCAACACTGGGTCAGAACTCTGTGACCAAGAGTTTGTTGGCTGGTCAAGTCGGACTGTCAATGGTTTTGCTTTTTATGTTAGTGATTTATCGTTTGCCTGGCTTGCTGGCGTGTCTCGCCTTGGTCATTTACGTAGCTTTGAACGTAACGGTATTCAAACTTATTCCTGTCACTCTCACTTTGCCTGGGATTGCCGGCTTCCTTCTTTCTATCGGTATGGCGGTGGACGCCAACATTCTGATCTTTGAAAGGTTGCGCGAGGAATTGCGTGCTGGTCGATCCGTTCGGAACGCCGTACGCACTGGATTCAATCGAGCTTGGCCCGCAATTCGTGATGGCAATATCTCCACCTTGATCAGTTGTGCCGTTCTGTTCTGGTTTGGCAGCAGCTTTGGGGCTAGTGTAGTAAAGGGCTTTGCTTTGACACTTTCAATCGGGGTTGTGCTCTCCATGTTCACTGCGGTGTTGATCACGCGTACCTTTATGCGGACCCTCTTTAGTTTCGTAACAGGTCTGGAACCCGCTATCAACAAGGCACTAGTCGGGCATTGAGCCCGACCTCGCCACGAAACTCGATATTCCCCCATGTCTGAACTCAAGATTGTAGAACGGAGGCCCCTCTGGTTTCTGATCTCCCTCATTGCAATATTACCTTCCATCATTTTCATGTTAACGCGAGGAGTTTCCGGACAGTCAGTGTTGCCCCTCAGCATTGATTACACAGGTGGCGTCCAATGGGAGATCCAGTTCACTGAGCCAGTGACGGCTGAACAAGTGAGAGCTGTGGCTCTGGCGCGGGGCTTGACCGATACCACTGCTTTCATGGTGCAGGACGACCGCACAGTGCAACTAAAAATGAAGGAGATCGAGAATAACGTCAAGGAAGCTTTGGAAGGCGAAATTGAGACCCAGGTGGGCACGTTTGATGAGCTCTTCTATCGCAATATTGGCCCGGCCATTGGGTCAGAAGTCAGCCGGGCCGCCTTTCTGGCTATTTTGGTGGCGTCCGCCGGCATTATGATCTACATAACTGCGGCCTTCAGGCATATGAGCCACCCGCTCCGATACGGGGCCTGTGCGGTATTCGCCCTTGTCCATGACGTATTGGTGACTCTATCGTTCCTATCCCTGATGAGTTTGGTTGCGCGGTGGGAGGTTGATGCATTATTCCTGACAGCCGTGTTGACCGTAATCGGTTTCAGTGTCAACGACACCATCGTGGTTTTCGATCGATTGCGAGAAAATCAAAGACGCTATCAGGCGGAATCCTTTGCCTCCATCGCCAACCGCAGCATAGTCGAGACACTGCAGCGGTCTGTAGCTACACAGATAACTGCTTTGCTGGTACTGACGTCCATACTGATGTTGGGTGGTGCTACACTGCGCCAATTTATGGCAATACTAATGGTAGGCCTCTTCTCGGGGACCTACAGTTCTCTTTGCAACGCTACCCCATTGCTGGTTGCATGGCAGGAAGGACATCTAATGCCCGTTCCTGCCGGTAGTAATGTTTGACTTCTTGATTTTTGGCAATATAGATCGTCCTTGGCTGGCTCCACGGAAGTAGCTTCTGCGGGCAATGACAATGAGGGTCTGTTCGCTATACCAAGAGGGCCGACGTGTCTTTTGAGGGTGCCTGCCCAATGGTCCAATCCCCTCTACAACGGAATTCATCTGCTTAAATGGCCGCGTGTTGGCTGGTATTAGCCTGTATGTCAAGTCAGTGCCACCTTCAAATTTGGGAGGAGAGAAATCAGGACCTGGGGGGTTTGTGCTCAGCATAGATCAGGATGCGAAGAAGCAACCTTGGGATGGCGTCGGCCAGGAATCCGCCGGATATTGGGCCAATTTCTAACACAGTAACTCCTCCAGACTGCAATTGGGGTGTGGACCGCATTTCGCAGTGCGGCGACTCCTTCGACTCTCAAGCAATAATTGGTTCATATTGCTTTGAATATCTAGTCAGTTGCCTCTGGCTTCCAATGTCTAGAGAAACTTATCGACGAGTTAAGGTGGCTCTGAGATTGCCTACTTGCCGCCAAATATTTCGCAACGGCAACCTGAGGAGCCTCCCACCGTCAGCCTATGATGTCCCCTCGAATGGACTCTACTGGGCATTCGGCATGGCTACTCCACCGTCTGAAACCCATCCGGCCTTGGTCCCAAAATACCTGTCCTTCCTAGCTATTCCCGTCCAGTCAGAAAGGGAATTGATGTTGCTTGGCTCGTTAGTTGATTTCAATAATCAGATGACCCAAACCGTTTCCTTGCAAACCGCGGGGGCAGTCCAGCAGCAGATGCCAAGAAATGTGGAGCCTTAGGTTTCCCGCTTCGAGAATTGATGCGATTTCTTGTCTTCTGCGGGTGTTCTATCTTGGGTTTTCGTCGGAAGAAAATTGTTGGATCTTATGGCGCTGAGGCGGTAAGCAATTGCAGTGCAGTTATTTCTTGACTTGAGCCAGTTCAACCGCCGGACCTTCAAGGCTCTGTCAAAGAAAAGTAATGTCAGGTTATGTAATTGGCGCTTGCCATTGCGGACCCTCTTCGATCCAAGGAATCTGATCTATGGTTCGGATGCTTTGTAGTTCAACTGCAGTTTTTGTCCAATGGCTTCCAAAGGGGGGACTGAGATACTCTGCAGAAGCCTTGAATCACCGAAGATAAAATGCAGAATGCCACAGCTGTTCGGATACAGGCACAAATATCGAACTGAGAAATGGTCTTGCCAGTGATCGCACAAGCTGATAAAGAACGAAGTCAAAGGCAATCCACCTTCACTGCCTTTACAGAAATTCGGGAGCAAAATATGAAACGCACAGATTTTAGCCGTCGAGCTTTTTTGCGCCTCAGCGCAGGGATGGCAGTTACAACGGCTATCGCTAGTTGTGCCCCACAAGGCGGAACTGAAAGCGGCCCAGCTGAGACGACAGGACCTGTAGTAGAGATAGGTACGATTGATGTACCAGCTAATGTTGCTGAACTTTCTAATGCGGCCACAGGCATTCCCTACGTCGTCAAAGACAGCATCAACAACGGGAACCCATAACCTTGGAGTATTGGGAGTGGGCTCTGGATCGTTACGAATACGAATTGGAATGGGCCGAGGAATACATGGAGCTGTATCCCAACGTCACAATCAATGTGTCCAACCAATCTTTCTCCGAGTACTGGACCAAATTGACCGTGAATGTTCCCGCTGGTCAGGGGCCATCGCTTTGGCACATGCACACATCGCTCCTTACAGAATTTTGTGACGGTCAATTGATGGATCCAATCCCGGACCATGTGGCTAACAGCGCCTTCCTGGACGAAAACTGGGTAGCGTTTTCGGAAGGGGCCATGGATTGCCCTACTGGTACTCCAGGCAGTCGCCACTTCCTGCCGATGGGAACTATGATGCCTGTCATGTACATCAATACCCGACTCTGGGAAGAAGCTGGTTTTTCGGTTGACAAGCCACCTGCGAGTTGGGAAGATCTACGAACCGTCGCCAAGGTTTTGACCAAAGTCGACACTCAAGGCCGCATTGTTCAAGCTGGATTTCAGGCGGATTGGCCCACATTTCACAAGAATGGATGCTATCAGCAAGGGCGCTATCTGTTCACCCAGGATGGTAAACGAGCTCAGGTCAACAACCCCGAGAGCCGGGCAGTGCTACAGTTCATCAAAGACTTGCACGAAGTAGATAAAGTAGTAGATCCGGAATTGCCAAATCGACTGGATTCCTTCGCCTCCGAGACCACCGCCATAATCGTGGATTTCTCGTGGGTTACTTCCGTGTTGCGTCGAAACAACCCCGACCTTGAATGGTTTCCGACACCCATTCCCACTGCTGACGGGACTTTTCAACCCTCCTACGGCAACATACGTTTCGCCGTGGAAGCCGTGGTTAACCCCTTCGCTGAAGAAGCCGAAAAGGCCGTAGCTTGGGACTTCTGGCATTTCCTTTACAGTGATGACGATCGAGTGGCCCAGACGATTGCCCTACGTAATGGGTTTATCCCGCCCTACAAGAAACTGGTCGACTTGCCTTCGGTTCAATCAGACCAGGTTGCGAATGTAATTGGCGGAGCTGTGGAGTGGGGTATTGTCAACGATACACCGGCGGTTTACAACACGGGTATCCTCGAGGCTCTGATCAATCCGATTCTGATTGGGGGTACCACAATAGACGATGCCATGGATCAGGCAGAGCAATTTATAAATAAGGAACTGGAACAGAGGGAAGACTGGAACATCATCGAGCGCAATTACAAACACAATAACCTTATGATCCCAGATCAACCGTAGAGGGATTAATTAGAGAGGGGGTTGTCGTTTTCTTAGCGACAGCCCCTTCGAGCCTCCTTCACTTTTTCCACCAGAATATTCTCGTGAACATCAGAGAGCGACTTGGACCATTCAGATTGGCTCCAGCGCGTCCCCAGCGCTTCAGACTAGCTGGTCAGAACATGATGATTGCAGGGGCCATATTGCTTGCCGCTGCCTACTTCCTGGTCTGGACCGTTTTTCCTTTCATTTACACTTTCATTTACAGTTTTTTTGATTGGCAGCCGCTGCGACCCACCCAAGAATTTGTGGGCTTTGACAATTACTATGAAGCATTGTTTGAAGACCAGCGCTTCTGGCAGGCTGTGGCGAATTCCTTTGAGTTCGCCTTCGGCAACGTAGTACTGGGAACTGTCATATGTTTGCTAGTGGCAGTCATGATTCATTCGGTCAAACGTTTCCAGGCATTCTTCCGAGCCAGTTACTTCATGCCAACTGTAACCGGCATGGTGGCCGTCGCTTTAGTATGGGAATTCATTTACCAACCGCGATTTGGAATTCTCAATACCGCGATTTTTGGCGCAGTCGACTTTCTCAAGCTGCCGCCGCCACCAGAAATTGGCTGGCTGACACGGCCCCAGTGGGCGATGCCCAGCCTCATTCTGTTTGGATTTTGGAAATTTCTGGGTGTCCGCATGATAATATTGCTGGCGGGACTTCAGAATATTCCTCAGACTTACTATGAGGCTGCCCAGATTGATGGGGCAGGAGCAAGAGCCTCCTTTTTCCGTTTTACGCTTCCCCTGCTGATGCCCGCTCTCTCCTTCGTTATAGTCGTGGGAGTGATCAACAGCTTGCAGGTGTTCGTTCCCATGTTTGTAATGACTGGGGGAGGACCGCTGTTTGCCACTACTACAGTAGTCCTATTGCTGTATGAGAAGACTTTTGAATTGTTCCGATTTGGCTATGGAGCTGCGATTTCGTTCATCCTTTTCGGGTTCATCATGATTCTGACAATGATTCTGACAATGATTCAGATTCGATTTCTGCGCAGTTCCTGGGACATTGGGGGCTAGGCCACGACCTTGACTGCCAAGTCAGACACCGGAAAGGGCCTACCCTTTTCGATTTCAAACCTTCTGCTATATGCGCTGTTAATGATCGGCGCCCTTTTTATGCTGTTTCCGGTCTTGTGGATGGCTATGTCAACTTTCAAGCCGGAGGCAGAAATAAGCGCGTATCCACCCTCCTTCTTGCCAAAGCGGATCACTTTGGAACCCTTGATTGACGCTTGGACAAAGATAAATTTTGGTCGCTATTTCTTAAATAGTCTTCTGGTCACTGGGATAGCCACACCAGTTAGTGTCTTTACTTCCGCCTACATTGGCTTCGTGTGGAACAAGTACGAATTCCGTTTCAAAGAAACCATGTTTTACGTCATAATTGCCACGATGATGATTCCTGGTCCTATGCTGCTTATTCCCCATTATCAAGTGGTGTTGTAGGGAGATCTTCTTAATACGTATGCTTCTATCATCGTGCCTGCAGCTCTGACGCCGTATGGGATTTTCCTGATGCGTCAATTCATGCATGGTGTGCCTAACGAACTGCTGGACGCAGGCAGAATTGATGGTGCCAGCGAACCCAGGTTGTTCTTGCGGGTGGCTTTGCCCCTTATACCCTCGGCACTTGCTGCGTTAGGTATCATCCAGTTTCTGGCCAACTGGGACAATTTATTGTGGCCTCTGGTTGTCCTGACCCAAACCAGCAAATATACACTGGCTGTGGGACTGGCCACCTTTGGTGCAGAGTATGAACGAAATTTCGCGGTTCAGAATGCCGGGGCCTTTATTGCCGTTTTCCCGGTAGTTCTTATATTTCTGTTTTTCCAGAAACACATCATCAGAGGCATCGCTCTGACTGGTTTGAAAGGTTAAGGGAATCTTCCATGGCCCCAAATTTCCTCGTGATGATCGTAGATCAAATGAACAGCTTCAGTTTAGGCTGGAATGGCAACCCTGACGTTAAGACACCCAATTTGGACAAATTGTGCAGTGAAGGAGTCAATTTCGGCCGGGCTTACACCAGCAATCCGGTTTGCCAGCCCTCTAGAGCCACGTTACATACGGGACTCACTCCACGCCAACATGGACTGATAACAAACGGATGCAGTCTTGATGAGGACATTCCTACGGTTACCGAGGTCCTTTCCAATAACGGCTACAAAACCCACTGTGTGGGCAAAATTCACTTGCAGCCATTCAGCACGGACCAATTGAATCAGGTAGGGGCTCCAGTATCCTGGGAGAGTAGAGATCATTGGAATAACGGAAACATTACCAGTTTACCCGAGCCGTTCTATGGATACCAGAGCACCGACTATGTAGGCGGACATGTCGACTATGTGAATGGGGATTACGTCAATGATGTGGAATCTAAGCGTCCTGGTACCAAGTCAGAATTGAGCCGAGGAAAGGCCTACCATTCCTTGCCAGGATCTTCGGCCTGGCGCATGGACATTCCACCGGAATGGCATTACAACGACTGGATTACAGAGAGGAGCATTGACTTCCTGAAGGAATCGGAGGGATCTAAATTCTTCCTGGTTTCATCTTTCCCAGATCCCCATCACCCCTTTTGTGCCACCCGACCCTACAGTGAAATGTACGATCCGGATGGCTTGACCTTACCTGATAACTGGGAGTCCGACGAAGAGCCTTGTGGGTTCTTGGATCGCTTCGACAACGGCCAGACACGAGACTGGAACGAAGCCATCCTTCGCGAGTCGTTGGCCCAAACTTATGGAATGATCACTCATATTGATGATTGTGTTGGGAGACTTCTGGAAGCACTTCAAAATTCGGGCCAAGCTGAGAACACCATAGTGGTCTTTCTTTCGGATCATGGTGACTACCTAGGTTCACACCACCTGCTCTTCAAGGGAGTGTGGCCCTACGAACCCGTTATCCGGGTACCACTGATTTGGAAAATCCCAGAGGGTCAAACGGGATTTAATTGCTCTCATCCGGTCAGCCATTTGGATTTTGTGCCCACTGTATTGGACTATGCAGGACTGAATCATTCGGGTTTTGACACCCGAGGAACCGTAGAAACATTAGCAATGGAGCTGCCCGGTGAATCGCTTCGGGCGGTCATAGATTCTGGCGCCTCAACTCAGCAGGATGGAAAACTGGTGGAATTCGACGAGGATAGTAAATCTGCTGAATTCTGTCGCTATCGCATGTTTATCACCAAACGCTGGAAGATCTGCATTTATGGTGGCTCAGGCGACGGAGTTCTTTACGATCTAGAAGAGGATCCGCTGGAAATGCACAATTTGTGGTGCGACCAAGAATATGTCGAGACCAAAGTCGAACTGCTCGCGCAGCTCTGCGATCGTCTCGCTCAGACGGATCGTCTGGACAATTACCGATACTGCAACGCCTGATTTTCCTCACATTGACAGTAGTCTTGTCTTGTGAATCGAATTTCTTGCATGTAAATACCGGCGAATAGACTTGGCAATGGATCAAAGCAAGGCATGTTGCTTGCCAGGTTTCAAGTGAGTGGCAATTTACAGATTGAATTGGGAGTTGGAACCCGCTATTAGCCGCTGGCTGAAATCCGGAATTTTCGGTATTCAGGAGACTCCTGTTAGTGGAAGCAAGTCACGAAAATTACGAAAAAAGAAATTGGATTTCCTTGAGTGAGAGTTACGCGATTCCTCCATTTGGGAGCTATTGCTTTTCCTCACAATGAGGCGCCTACAAATTCCTTCCCAATAGGATCCCATGCTCCAGGGGAAGGATCCCATTTCATTGGCCAAAGTGAGGTATTTGGGATGAGAGTCCCCCGTTGGGCGACTGACAGATTTGGAGATCGGCGCATGTTTCTTCCGGCCAGGGCGAGCCATGAGGAAATATTCAGTCAAAGGTCAATTTGCTGATTCTTGAACAGTACATGCTTTGTGAAGCAATCGGCCTTTGCCTGCACCCGAAAATCGGAGTTTAGCGGTAAGTTGGTTAGTTTGTGGGCTCGTTCCTTGGAAAACCGGATCTAGCCAAATTTTCGTGACCAGTGCCGGAAACTTCGCTTTGACTAAGGAAGCACTCCCGCCCAGAGACTGAGTGCCCTTCGTAGAAATTCTTGATCTGCGAAAGGCGGTTTAATCCTCCGACATCGAATCCAATCAAGTTTTCGTGCAATTTACCTTGCTAGAATCCGCTGACTTGGAGCTGTTTTTCCGAGGGTTAACGGCAATGACAGGTTCAATTTAGGGTGGGCATACATTCTTTTAAAACTTTCGCGACGAGGTTTGGCTCTAACCCAAGACTATCCATTGCCGAAACTGCAGGCCTGGGAGGTTCGGATCGTGATTGGTGCGGCTGGCCCCTGTGTAACCGATTTGGAAATGGTCGCGGGATAAAACAGCGGCAATCCCCTTGTTTTAGGGTTTGAATTTGTTGGGACTGTGGAAAACTGTCCTACAGCTCTCTACTGACTGGGGCGGCGAGGGGTTCGGCAAATCAATGTAGTTTGCAGTTGTTGCACCGAACGCCTGCGAAGAGTAATCTCCCATTGCCAGTAGCGAACATTTCTGAGTATCTTCAAACACAATCGGGTCTTTCCTGTATTTCTGGTTTTGCCGTTTGTGGATTTTCCCGCTGTGCCAGACTCGTTGGAGGACTCTGCGGCGGCACTTGTCGAACCCGTAGCCGCTGCCCTACACATCCAAGACTAGTTGGCGCCTTCACCGTAAAATCGCTTAGGTGTCATTGGGGGCCGGCAAACTATGGACCTTGAAAGCCTTAAATCTGTGGCAGAACGGGTGATGGACTTTATCCTTTCGTATGGATCCTCTGCAGGCTGACTTCCTGTAAGCTCATGGTGTGGAAACTGTGAACGTAGTTGTGAACGAAATTTAAATTCAGGGATTTTGCTTTGGTTCCTTTGACATGACTTTGCAGTGGTTGTCTAGAGTTACTACGGCAAAATGGTTGGACTTGGCTGACTTCAAATATCAGGAGTTTGCACAGTCCGCGGCTTTGACCGCATTTCACCGCACCACTCTGCCCGGTGTACCGAAGAATTTGCTTATACGTTGAGTACTTCAAGTTGGAACTAAGGCAACCCAATTGAACGCACATCGCCGATTGCCTCGGCTTATCACATTGGATGGACCTACAGCGTCAGGCAAGTCGGCAGTAGGATTCCGTTTGGCCCAAGACTTGGACTATCTCTTCTTTGACACTGGCATCCTTTATCGAATTGTCTGCTGGCATGTAGTCAAGAGTGGCTCACCTTCCTTTGACTCAGCGCAGTTGGCAGAAGTGGCAGATCATCTGGAGTTTGAATTGAGGATTCCTGCGCCCTCAGCCCAAGCCGCCGGCACCACCACAACAGTGTTGGTGGGAAAACAGGACATAACCTGGGAATTGCGCAAGAAGGAGATTGATCAGTTATTGCCGGAGGTGTCCGCACAATCAGGTGTTCGTTCTAGCCTGACGATACGTATGCGCCAGATTGGACTAATGTATCTGGAAGGAGAAGGTCATAAACAAGGAGTGATAGTGGTAGGGCGAGATGTGGGTACGGTGGTCTTCCCTGATGCCGAGTGCAAGTACTTCTTGAAGGCAGACCCTGAGGTTAGAGCCAGTCGCCGACACGCTGAGCTTCAGTCTAGAGGGGAAAAACTTAGCGAAAGGGAAGTGCTGGCCGACTTGGAAAAGCGGGATCATGTCGACAGCACTCGGGCGCTGGCCCCTACTCGACCAGCAGATAATGCTATTATCCTGGACACGACCAATTTGTCTCTGAGCCAGACAGTGAACAAGGTGCGGCAGCAGCTCAGGGGGCGTTTCTTGGCACCATGAAACTTTCTCCTTCCTCCCAACTCTCAACTTTCCAGCGACTGGAAATCTATCACTTTCTCTATTTGACCCGCCGTTTTGACGAACGCATGGTTTCATTGTGGAAGCAGGGACGTGGATTGGGTACCAGCTTCAGTGCCCGGGGCCATGAAGCAGTCAGTGTGGGATGCGGCTATGCGTTGGAAGAAGATGATGTGGCGGCTCCTATGCACCGCAACGTGGGCACCCATATGGTGAGGGGTGTCGCACCTGGCAAGCTGTTGGCCAACTATTTGGGGAAGTCCACGGGAGCGACCCGCGGCCGGGATGCGAATATGCACGGCGTCGGTGATCTAGATTTCAAACTAATTGGTTTTATCAGCCATATTCCCCAGTCCATGTCTGTAGCTCTGGGTGCTGCCATGAGCTTCAAATACCGAGGAAAGCCTCAGGCCGCCCTCACGGTGTGTGGGGACGGCGCTTCGACTGCAGGAACTTTCCATGAAACTCTCAATATGGCGGCTATTTACAAAGCCCCGTTAGTGATCGTCTTGGAAAACAATCAGTATGCTTATTCCACGCCCGTAGACAGCCACTCCGCGGTCTCGGATCTTGCCGTAAAGGCTGCAGCTCATGGGATAAAAGCGCAAATTGTGGATGGTAATGACGTTGAGGCCATATATTTCGCCACGCATGAGTATTTAGCCCAAGCCCGTCAGGGGGAAGGTCCTGGTCTCATAGAAGCCAAAACAATGCGGATGCTGGGTCATGCCCTTCATGACGGAGCTGAGTATGTCCCTCAGGCGTTACTGGCCACCTGGGAAAACCGGGACCCCGTTTCCTGCTATCGATCGAAACTCCGGGACATTGGATTTGCGGAAACCGATCTTGCTGAAATCGAAGCCCAAGTAGAACGAGAAATGGATGAAGCCATAGCCTTCGCCGAAGGCAGCGCTTATCCAACTGCATCCACAGTTATGGAAGGGGTCTATGCCGAGTAGACAGCTCCACGGCCAGTTACCAACGATGGTTGGTACTTCGCCGGATTCCGAGGATGCTACTTCTGAACCCCGCGTGTTGACCTATGTACAGGCAATATCAGAAGCGCTCCAATTTGAGATGAAGCGGGATGAGGATGTCTTGATCCTGGGAGAGGATATTGGAGGCACTTTCGGCGGAGCCTTCAAAGTTACCAAAGGATTATGGGAACTATATGGTTCCCGGCGTGTGATCAACACCCCCATGAGCGAATTGGGATTCACAGGCATGGCAACCGGTATGGCCATAATGGGATTACGCCCTGTGATTGAATTGCAGTTTGCGGATTTTATTTCTACCGCATTTGACGCCATCGTGCAATTTGCAGCTAGCGCCCACTATATCCAAGGTCGGGCAATCCCTTGGACCGTCAGAGCTCCCAGTGACGGTGGGACCAATTCAGGGCCATTTCACAGCCAGAATCCGGAGGCTTGGTTTGCCCATGTGCCGGGCCTTAAAGTAGTCTGCCCAGGGACACCAGCGGATGCTAAGGGATTACTGATTTCGGCGATCCGGGACAACAACCCCGTCATCTTCATGGAATGCAAACCGTTGTATCGTTCATTGAAAGGGGAGGTTCCTGCCGGCGAACATACAGTCCCTATAGGTTTGGCCCATGTTGCCCGGAAAGGGGAGGATCTCTCCATCATTACATATGGATCGCAAGTTCACCAGTCTCTGATGGCCGCGGAGGAACTGGCACAAGAAGACATCCATGCCGAAGTGCTGGACCTAAGATCGCTTAAGCCCCTGGACACCCGGAGCCTGCTCGACACTATTCGCAAGACCGGCAAGGCTTTGATTGTGCATGCCGCCAACCGCTTCATGGGGGCCGGCGCTGAAGTTGCAGCATTTCTTGCAGAGAAAGCCTTTGAGTATTTGGACGCTCCCATACAGCGTTTGGGAGGTTTGGATACTCCAGTTCCCTTCAGTCCTCCCCTTGAACAGGCTTATCGCCCCGACGCGATCAAGATTAGTAATGCAGCCAGAGAACTGGCGTCCTATTGACTTATCTTGGTTCTGGTGGGTTGGTCGACTGCTACGGAAAAGGCGGGCGGAGACTGACGACATGTCGTACTTGATGCTGGGAAGGACAAGGTAATGAAGCTAGGCACGCTGTGTTATGTCCGACAAACCGGACGAACTCTCATGCTCTTTCGAAACAAGAAGCCTCAGGACTTCC
The DNA here is from genome assembly GCA_965221225.1 of Caldilineaceae bacterium. Classification (GTDB taxonomy): domain Bacteria; phylum Chloroflexota; class Anaerolineae; order Caldilineales; family Caldilineaceae; genus Bin34. The sequence goes on along the minus strand of CBDCRV010000008.1, from coordinate 350,394 downwards.
ACGAAGGTAAGTGGAACGGCCTTGGCGGAAAATTGGAACTGGGAGAGACGCCAGAAGAATGTGTGCAGAGGGAAGTCAAAGAGGAGAGTGGCCTTAATATCGAATCACCTGTTTTGCACGGCATTCTTACCTTCCCCGCATTTGATGAAGTAGATGACTGGTATGTTTTTGTTTACTCCACGGACCGCTTCTGCGGAGAGCTCATTGATTCACCAGAAGGCGAGCTGGCCTGGATTGCCGATGGGAAGATGATGGAACTTAATCTGTGGGAAGGAGATCGAATTTTCTTGCCCTGGATCGGAGCTGGCCGGTTTTTCTCCGCCAAGTTCGTTTACAGGAGCGGCTCACTTGTGGAACACGAAGTGACTTTCCATCCGTTTCGAAGGGAAGATTCAAGAGCAGCTGGCGCGATCTGAAGGAACTGACTACCTCCTCCACTACGGAAGTCTCCACCACCGGAAAGCAATTACCTAGAGATATTCTCTATCCTTAGAAAGTATGCGTATCTTCTCCGCCTCCGAAGCACAATCTACAATCCTATACCGACGCCCGTATAAGGAGGTCTTGCTCTCTCCTGCCATGCAGGAACCCTATGGGCGTCCCGTCACGGCCAGTGAAGCTGCTCGCGAAATTCTGCAAGACGTTGAGGCGCGCGGAGATGCAGCACTGCTGGACTGGGGCAGGAAGCTGGATGGCCGTCCTCCGGAGGCTCTGGAAATCAGTGGCGAGGAGTTGCAGAGAGCATACGAAAATATTCCACCTGCGTTGGCCGCTTCATTGAAACTAGCTGCAGACCGTATTCGGGCGTTCCATGAGAAGCAACCTTGTGCAAGCTGGATTGACAATTCGGAACTGGGCACTCTGGGACAGGTTATCCGGCCAATTGATAGAGTAGGCATTTACTGCCCTGGCGGTACAGCTCCGCTGCCTAGTACTCTTCTTATGACCGTCATTCCAGCACAGGTGGCAAGGGTGCCGTCAATTGCCTTAATTACTCCAGCCCAAATAGAAACGGGCCTTCCGTCTGAAGTCACCCTAGCCGCAGCGCAAGTTGCGGGGCTGAAGTCCGTATATGTTTCCGGCGGCGCACAAGCCATTGCAGCCTTGGCTTACGGTACAGAGACCGTCCAGAGAGTAGACAAGATCTGTGGGCCGGGCGGGCTGTTTACTACCCTGGCCAAGAAGGAACTCTTCGGGCAAGTGGGAATCGACGCACTTCATGGACCCACTGAAACGGTAATCATCGCCGATGAAACAGCCGACCCGGAGACAGTGGCTGCCGATCTCTTGGCGCAGGCAGAGCATGATGTCCTAGCCAGTGCCATATTGCTGACCCCTGACGAGAAGACAGCCGAATATGTGGCTACTGCAGTTGGCCACAAGTTGGAATCTTTGCCGCGAGCAGAATTGATTGTGGAGTCGTTGGAACGTGGCAGTGGAATCGTTTTGACAGCCTCTTTGAAGGAATCATTTGAACTTGCAAACCTTTATGCTCCCGAACATCTCTGTCTGATGGTGCAAGATCCTTGGTCTCACTTGGCCAAAGTGCGAAATGCCGGAGGAGTCTTCTTGGGTCAGGACAGCTTCGAAGTGCTGGGGGACTATGTCGCGGGTCCCAGCCATGTGATGCCCACCAATGGCACTGCTCGTTTCAGCAGCGCTTTGAACGTGCTGGACTTCGTGCGGGTTGTCAGTGTCTTTGGCTTGAATCAAAGCGCTTTAGATAGTTTGGGCCCCGCTGCAGCCCGTTTGGCTACCGCGGAGGGTCTGGACGCTCATGCCCATGCCGTAATGGAAAGATTAAACTCCTCTTAATATGTTTGATCCTGAATCCTTACTGAATCCTCATCTGCGAGATATGGAGGAGTACGTTCCTATTCAGCCTTTCGAGGTGCTCAGCCAGGAACTGGGCTTTTCCCCAGAGCAGATGATCAAGCTGGATGCCAACGAGAATCCCTATGGCCCTCCTCAGTTTGTTTTGGATGCTCTGGCGGAATATCCCTACTATCACATATATCCGGACCCCGAACAGCGGGCTCTTCGTCAGGCTATTTCCGAAGTCTATCAAGTTCCCTACCAGTCCATTGCCATAGGGAGCGGAGCGGATGAGCTATTGGACTATATCTGCCGGCTGTGTCTCTCCCCCATGGATAGCATATTGGATCTGCCACCCACTTTCGGCATGTACAAATTCGATGCCCAACTAGCTGGTGCCTCTGTCCTGCAGGTCTGGCGCCGTCCTGACTTCAGTGTCGACTTGAAACAAGTGGAGGCTGCCGTAGCCAAGTCCCAGGCCAGCGGGGAATTCAGTATCAAAATCGTATTTGTCACTTCGCCAAATAATCCCAGCGGAACATGGTTTCCCGATGAAGACTTGCGTCGGCTGCTGGAGCTTCCAGTGCTTGTAGTTCTAGATGAGGCCTATGTGGACTTTGCACTACGGAACACTCGTATGTCATGGGTAGCTCGGTATCCCAACCTGATCGTATTGCGTACTTTCAGTAAGGCCATGGGCATTGCTGGGCTTAGATTAGGGTTCGGAGTCTTTCCAGATTGGTTAATGTCGCACTTCTGGAAATGTAAGCAACCCTATAACGTCAGCGCCCTAGCTGCCGCCGCTGGACTGGCTAGCCTGCAGAATATGAACGTAGTACAAAACGTAGTAACCCAAATGCGAAAGTCTCGTATTGCCCTGCTTAAGGGTTTACATGACATCACTTTCCTGCAGGAGTATCCTTCAGAGGCGAACTTTGTCCTGTGCCGCGTAGTGGGCCGCCCGGCGGCCTGTTTGTGGCAGGAGCTTCGAATACAGGGAATCCTGTTGCGTTATTACAACAAACCAGGGTTGGAGGATTGCCTACGCATTTCTATCGGCAGGCCAGAACAGATGGATCGGTTGATGGCAGTTCTGCAAGGCATGGAGAAATAGTGAAATGGTAGCAAAAGCAGCACGAACCGCCAGCGTACAGCGGGAGACCCACGAGACACGAATTTCACTTTCGCTGCAGGTGGACGGCCAAGGAAAGGCCGAAGTAGATACCGGTATCGGCTTTCTGGACCACATGTTGACTCTTTTCGCGCATCATGGTCTTTTCGATCTGATCGTCTCCTGCCAAGGAGATATGGAAATAGATGAACACCACAGTGCTGAGGACGTCATGATTTGCCTGGGACAGGCACTAGCCCAAAGTTTGGGGGACAAGACGGGCATCGTACGCACCGCCCACAGTTATGTTTCTATGGACGAAGCCTTGGCCCGTACCGTGGTCGATCTGTCGGGAAGGCCATTTTGCGTGGTGCAGTGCAGTTACCACGGTCATAAGGTGGGTCAGTTGTCCACAGATTTGATCGGACACATGTTGTACGTCATGGCCACACATGCGGCCATGAATCTGCACATAACTGTTCTGGCAGGTCTAAACGACCATCACAAAGTTGAAGCTATCTTCAAGTCTTTGGCGCGAGCATTGGATCAGGCAACCAGACTGGACCCGCAGCGGCAAGGAATACCGAGCACCAAAGGGGTGCTCTAGTTCCCTAACACCCAAGGAAAGGTATGGCATACAGTAATCAACCCATCGATCTTCGTTCAGATACAGTTACACAACCGACGCCGGCTATGCGGGAAGCGATGGCTCAGGCTCCTCTGGGAGATGACGTGTATGGGGAAGATCCCACTGTCAACAGACTTGAGGCCTTGGCCGCAGAAATGTTGGGTAAGGAAAGCGCCGTATTGGTTTCCAGCGGCACTATGGGAAACCTGATTAGTGTCATGGCCCATTGCGGACGTGGCGACGAACTGATTGTAGGGAGTCAGGCTCATATCTATCTGTATGAGCAAGGAGGTTCTGCAGCTTTGGGGGGAATTCATCCTCGAGCTGTAACGAATCAACCAGACGGCACCCTAGACCTAGATGAAGTTGCACATCATATTCGCGGCGACGATGAGCATTTTCCCATTACTCGTCTGCTTTGCATTGAAAACACGCACAATCGGTGCAACGGCTCCCCGTTACCAGTTGACTACCTGGAAGCCATAGGGGAATTGGCCCATGGTAAGGGACTCTCAGTGCACATGGACGGTGCACGTTTGTGGAATGCGGCAGTAGCACTGAACAAGGCACCTGCCGAACTTACAGCCCATGTGGATAGCGTCAGTTGCTGTCTGAGCAAGGGCCTGGCGGCTCCGGTGGGGTCCTTAGTCGCGGGTAGCAGCGATTTTATCCAACGGGCCCGGCGGATGAGGAAGGTAGTCGGCGGAGGCATGCGCCAGGCGGGGATACTCGCCGCCTGCGGCATTGTCAGCCTAACCGAAATGGTTGAAAGGCTTTCGGACGATCACCAGCACGCGCAGGAATTAGGCCGCGGGTTGGCCGCCTTGGATGGAATTGAGATTGAGCTGACAGATATATCCACTAATATCGTTTATTTCAGTGTAAATCCGGAGTGGATGACCGCTGTTCAATTGGCAGCTGGCATGCAGCAACAGGGCGTTCTGATGAACCCCATAAATGACCGCAAATTGCGAGCCGTTTTGAATTGTGATGTAAGTGGAGACGATGTGGAAAATGCTGTCAAGTGCATTCAGTCCGTGCTAGCTGCAGAACCCGCACCCTCAAGTAGCCAAGTACGAACTTATGGCTAGGGTAATGACTGAAGGCCCAGGAACTCTGTACAAGCGGCAGGAGCCCTTTCGCCGACGGTAATACAGCCGGCTACTATCTTGTGGAGGGCACTGGTTCTTCGGTGTCTGGCTGCTGATTGCTGTCAGGAGAGCAATAGCAGTCATTGCCTCCAGAGAGGCCAGTCACGCCGCTGTCTTCAGTCTGAGCTGACTCTGTACTGAGATTGGAGGTTGCATCCACTACACCTCCGGCTGGCAACAGCACCATGAGGAGGATTACTAGCACTAATGCTGTAGTGCCACAGGTAATAACTAGCAGTTGCTTACGGGACATGGACATCAGCACCTATCTTGGAGAGACCTGGGTGGTGCTTTGTTCCACCCAGGAAAGCAGTTGGACGAGATTGTTACAATCCAGAAACGGGAAATGCAGCAGGGACTAGGAACGAATGGCGCAGGCATTGTATCGCAAGTGGCGCAGCCGCACCTTTGCGGATCTGGTAGGTCAGCCCCATGTGGTGCGTACCTTGGAAAATGCCCTGCAATCGGACAGGGTGGCCCACGCTTATCTTTTTAATGGTCCTCGTGGCACCGGCAAGACTAGCACGGCCCGGCTGCTGGCCAAAGCCCTCAACTGTTCAGGCCCTAAGGGTCGGAAGCCGTGTGGCGAATGTGCAGCTTGTCAGGCCATAGACGAAGCCCGATATTTGGATCTGATTGAAATTGACGCGGCAAGCAATAACGGGGTGGAGGATATCCGCGAGTTGCGAAATGCCGTCAACTTTAGTCCTACGGAAGGAGACAGCAAGGTTTATATCGTAGACGAAGTACATATGTTGTCCCCCAGTGCATTCAACGCTTTGCTAAAGACCTTGGAAGAGCCGCCGAGCCACGTATTTTTCATTCTAGCCACCACCGAAATCCATCGCATTCCCGCCACCGTGCTCAGTCGCTGTCAGCGGTTTGACTTCAGGCGTATTCTTGTGGGAGAGATCCAGAAACATTTGAAAATGATCGCCGATGCGGAAGGCTGCATCGTGGAGTCCGCAGCACTGTCCATGATCGCTGAAAACGCTCAAGGGTGTATGCGAGATGCCATCAGCCTGCTTGACCAGGTAATCGGACTGGGCCAGGGTAATGTAAACATTAGGCAAGTCCAGGGCCTGCTGGGACTGACCGATATTCAGGCTATCAACACTTTTGTAGGGTCCATAGTTGCCAAAGACAAGGCCCTGGGCCTTGAAGTTTTTCAAGACGTAATTCTTCAGGGCGGCAGCATTTCGGAGTTTTTGCAGCAGACCATCATGCAGCTACGGGCAACATTTCGATTCAAGTTAATCGGAGGAGCCCAGGTCGCCGAAGACCTACCTGCTGAAGAGGCTGCCGTCTTGGCAACCTGGGCTAATGCGTGCAGTGAAATCCGATTACTCCATGCGATGTCTGTAATGGTGGACGCTGCAGCGGCTCTGAAACAGGCCCCTCATCCGCAAATTCTTGTGGAATTGGCCTTGATATCGGCTATAAACGGTCCACCCCAGCCTAAGGTGGTCCCAGTTCAGGTTTCTCCCCAGCCTCAACAGTTAGGTCCCATTGAGCGAACAGAGCTACCGGTGGCTCGGCCGCAGCAAGAGACTGCTCCTCCTTCTACCAAATCTAGGCAAATAGCTTCCGAAGGGCAGGGCGCACCATCTGCACTCGATGAAAAGGACAAAGGGATACTGCGGGAGAACTGGCGAGACCTGCAGCGCACAGTAAAAGAACGGGCGCGTGACAACAGGGCCCACGAGGCCCTGACCAAGGTCGGGATGGTTGATTTGAATGTGATTGACGGGAATGTCATAGTTATCCTGCGCGATGCCGTATATCGGTCAGCCTTGAATAAAGAAAGGAAAGTTCTACACGGAAAGTTGAGAGATTACCTGGGTCGAGACGTAAAATGCGATCTATTGACAGCCAGCGATAGTCCTTCTTCACCGCCTGCTGAGGCTGTTTCACAGCCGCTGGATTCATCAGAACTCGCTCCCAATCCACTTCAAACTGCAGAGGCGTTTTTGCTAAATGAAAAGGGAGCCACTCTCATGGAGGAAGCGGAACAACAAGACCTATTGGCACAGTTAGACAAAGCCAAGGACAATTGATATATGCCTCGCAAGACCCGCCGCAAGAAAAGCTCCCGTCGCCCCGCAATGCCGCAGCTGGGCGGCAATCAACAGGCCTTGATGAAGCAACTTGAACAGATGCAGAGTCAGATGGCTGAGAATGACATCTCAGACCAAGAGTTCAAGGCTTCCGCAGGCGGTGGCATGGTACTTGTCACTGGCAAGGGAAATGGCAGATTAACTGACATTGAATTGAAGCCTGAAGTTTTGGACCCTGAGGAGGCAGAGATAGTACAGGATATGATCCTGACTGCTGTCAATGATTTTTTGCAGCAGGTAGATGACAGACAGAAAGGCCAGATGGAGGATATAACCGGTGGCTTGAATCTTCCTCCCGGTTTACTGGGTTAGGACTTACGGGATTGTCTTGACCCATGCTGAATAATGTTCTGCCAAAGGCGATTTCCGATGCAATTGTGGCTTTGAACCGTTTGCCCGGCATTGGTCCCAAGAGTGCCCAACGGCTTGCATACCATTTGCTGAGGTCTCCTCAGGCCTCCATCGAAAACCTCAGCCAATCTTTATTGCGGCTCAAAACAGATGTGCTGCTGTGCGAGTCTTGCTTCAATTTCGCTGACCAACAGCCTTGTTTGCTATGTCAGTCTCAGGAACGAGATAAGACCCAGATCTGTGTCGTAGAGGAACCATTTCATTTGCCATTGATCGAACGCATTGGGGGATACTATGGTCTGTACCATGTGCTGCATGGGGCTGTATCGCCCATGGAAGGTATCGGACCGGACGACATCAAATGCAAGGAACTCCTACCACGGCTGCGTCCGGCCGACGGCGTAGCTGTCAAGGAAGTAATAGTGGCTACCAGCCCAACCCTTAGCGGACAGGCGACGGCGGATTGGATAGCCCGAATGTTGGAAGGTATGGATGTGGTGGTTTCCCAGCTGGCCCGTGGCCTTTCCTCAGGCAGCGATTTGGAATTCACTGACGACATGACTTTCCGTCACGCTATGGAAGGTCGGCGCAGGCTTTAATTACAGGTCCGCCGGCGTAGCCAATTGCCGGCAGGTGCAATTCTCAGCACAAACAGCGGAGATTTCAGTGGCCCCTGATCAGAAAGAGCATGCGCCCCGATTCCGAACTTCGGATGGCGAATTTATAGATCCCTGTTATGGCCCTTCACCAGAGGAGCTGGAAGACGAGCTCTACGCAGAACAAATCGGCCAACCTGGCAAATACCCGTTCACGCGGGGAGTCCACGCCACGATGTACAGGGGCCGCTATTGGACAATGCGCCAGTATGCAGGTTTTGGTTCTGCCCGGGCCAGCAACCAGCGTTATCACTACCTATTGAACAAAGGTCAAACAGGTCTCTCCGTTGCCTTCGACCTGCCTACTCAAATGGGCTACGACGCCGACGATGACTGGGCGTTAGGGGAGGTAGGCAAGGCGGGCGTCTCAATATGCTCTATCAAGGACATGGAGTTGCTGTTGGACAGGCTGCCTTTGGAGAAAGTCAGCATCAGCATGACTATAAATGCCCCTGCCGCGATTCTGCTGGCCATGGTTGTGGCCGTAGCCAGACAGAGGGGCATCCCACAAGCGGTCCTTTCTGGGACAGCCCAAAACGACATTCTTAAGGAATATGTGGCAAGGGGTACCTACATTTTTCCACCGAATCCGTCAATGCGCCTGGCTACCAATATCATTCAATATTGTCAAGAGAACATGCCTCGCTGGAATCCCATTTCCGTGAGCGGATACCACATGCGGGAGGCCGGCTGCACTGCGGCGCAGGAAGTTGCGTTCACTTTTGCCCATGCTAAGGCCTATGTAGATGCCACTATTCAAGCTGGTTTGCCGATTGATGCCTTTGCAAATCAAATAAGCTTTTTCTTCAATGCCCACAACAATCTCTTAGAAGAAGTGGCCAAGTTTCGAGCCGCTCGTCGGCTGTGGGCCCGTATTATGCGACTGGAGTACGGAGCAACGGATCCCCGCAGCTGGCGCCTTCGCTTCCATGTCCAGACCGGAGGGAGCACCCTGACAGCCCAACAACCATCCAACAATGTGGTCCGAGTAACTGTGCAGGCGTTGTCTGCCATCTTGGGGGGAGCCCAGAGTCTGCACACCAACGCCTTGGATGAAGCGTTGGCGTTACCCACGGCTGCCAGTGCGGAATTAGCTCTACGCACACAGCAAGTGTTGGCCCACGAAAGTGGCGTAGCGGATACAGTTGACCCACTGGGAGGGTCCTACTATGTTGAAAGCTTGACGGATGGTATTGAAAAACAGGCCCTATTTTACCTGGCCCAAATCAAAGAGATTGGTGGTGCCTTGACTGCAATAGAAGCAGGTTTTCCCCAATTCGCCATTCAGGAGGCGGCGTTCCGAACGCAGCAGGAACAGGAGGCGGGAGAACGGATTATCGTTGGAGTGAACGCTTTTACAGATAGCGAGGGCGAATTCGAGGAAAGATCTCTTCTAGAGGTAGACGAAAGGGTACAGACAGAACAGGCTCAACGAGTTCAACAGTTGAAGCTGTCTCGAGACTCTAACTCCACACAGCATTCCCTCGCTCGCATTGAAGAAGCTGCAAAGGACCCAACCGCTAATCTAATGCCACTTGTAGTGGATGCGGTTTCAAATCTGGCCACAACAGGCGAAATATGCAACAGGTTGCGCCGAGTGTGGGGAGAGCATCAGGCTGATACTTTCATCTGAATCACTCGAGGCCCTGAAGTCAGAGGCCATTGTGTCGACTGTGCGATCGGATAGTTGTAAGAAAGGTGGCTCCTCCACAACGCAGAACGTCGCTCTTCGTCCAAGGGGAGTGAGGGCCAACGGACATTGGCAAGCACAATTGAATTCACCCAAGGGAAACCATCGTCTCTTCGGGATCTGCTCGTTCGGCAGGTCAAGTTGGGGCATGAGGGCTACAACCTGGCGATGGAGCGGAATTTCCAGAAGGTCTTTCCAACCAAACGTGAAGCGGGTTTGAGGACATTTCCCCGAATTCCAGCGTAGGACACATGGTATGGCGCTTTCATGCCATTGGGAATCTGCCGCCATCACCTGGGAAATAGGGTCTGTGCAGGGAGGCAGGAAACTCTTCCACAACGCGTGCGTTCCTGAGTGACCTCTGGCCCAATTCTTCTATCGGAAAGGCTCGGGGCCCCGATCTATCCCAGGCTAAGTCCAAAACCTGGGATTTAGAATTCTTCTGCATATATTTCCGTTTTCCTGACCAGCAAATCGACCTTTTCATTTGAAAGAAATCTGAGAGGCCGGCCCCGGTCCTTGGCGCCCGTTCGTGGCTGGAAGGATGGGAAATGTACTGGAAAAGCCGCAGACAGGGGTTGAGAGCCAAAGCGACTAAAATACAGGATGGCTCACCTCTGCTTGGAAAAGCAATGAAGCGGACTTTTTCAGCCGCCTGCTTGGCTATGCCTTGAAATACAGCTGAGCGGCCTTCCTGCCTACAGGCCCACATGTTACATATGGACGCAACTAACCGCAGGAATCGGCAGCATCGCCAAGTGCAATTGGCTGCAATTGCCCTAGGAGACTTGTCCTCCATGGCTGATGGTATGGCGGATAGCCTGCTGTTACAAGTGGATGGACTTGTGATGCCGGAGCGGCTGCATGGAGAGAGTGCCTGCGGGGAAAGTCCGGAGACGATCCAGGAGTAGAAAGATGTTCGAGAAGTGTTAGCAGCGAGAAGGCGTCGCCCATGACAGCAGCCTATAGACTTGACAGATCCGAACGCCGCGCGAGCACGTTTATCCTTGGGGCAGTCCGCCATCTGGCTTGCCTTGGCCTTCTTGTCCTGACCATTGCCGGGTGTGACTATGCGGCAAACCCATCCACTGCCGACAGTTCGGATTTTCCCCCTGTCCAGTCTTTCGAGGCAGCGCAATCAGAGTCCCACTGCGGAGATTGGGATGAACTGACAGACTCAGTCCTCATCTACCAAAACAACGTGTGGGGCAAGGGAGATATAACCGATTACGAACAATGTCTATTGAAGCGTAATCACGACGGAGCCACTGAGTATGGCTGGCGGTGGCAGTGGCCAGAGGGAACGGGCCAGGTCAAGGCGTACCCGCAAGTAATTTACGGTCACAAGCCTTGGAATTCAAAGTCCTCTACGTCCGTCCTGCCCGCTAGGATAGCCTCCATCACTCAATTGTCCATAGCCTATTCCGTCGAGCTGAGCGCAGCAGGGGCATACAATCTGGCTTACGACATCTGGTTGACCAGCGCTAATCCGCCCACCCCCGACACGATTACGCATGAAGTGATGATATGGCTGGATCAGACTTTCGAAGCTCAGCCTCAGGTGTTTCAAGCCGGCCAGTTTGTTGCGGGTGACATTGCCTATGATCTCTATGTTCGCCCGGGTTTTCATCCAGAATCTGGAGCGAATTACATCGCCTTCGTCAGTCAGAAGCCTCAGCTCAGCGGCGTGGTCGATATTGTGGAATTCCTCAGCTATCTGGTCGATCACAATCACATTTCGGCCGACCACTATGTGGCCTCCATTGAGCTTGGAAACGAGGTCATAGAAGGTGCAGGTGAGTTATGGCTCCAACATTTCCAGGTGAAGGCCGATTAGAAGGTGACCATATAGGCGTAACACGGAGATCCGGCCAATCGGCAGATGCCAGACAGTGCCGGCTCATCTGTGGCATTCTTTTTCCCTACTTGGGATGCGGAATCCTTGACCTGGATTCCCGGATCTAAACGCCTTATAAGCCATGGCCGGACAAGATGACTGCCACTGGTCAGATCAGAGAAGGCAAGTTATCAGTAGAGACTACTCGTTCCCGCTTGAGCGAGCCCCTTGGCGCCGGGATTCGGAAGAGTAGGTGCTTGCCCCTGCCTGCCAGCCGGGTCGCGGGGGAAGTGGCCTGTCCCTAGGTGTGGCTTGTGGCTGAACACGCCAGTGAAACTGGGCCCGCGGGTGGCCTTCGCCCGGATGGGGTGTCCGTATCGGGATTCCAGGGCCGCCCGGCTACACGCCATCAGGCCCCCAAGTACCTGCCGGTGGTGGACCGCCGCCTTCTAAGTGCCGATCTCTGTCGTGAAGTTCGGGCCACAGGCGCATAGCTCCCGAGGCACATTCCCAAGTCGGTGCATCTGCCGTCCAATGATCTCCCTCTTGGACCTGGGGCCTTCCATCAGGAGTGCTTAAAATCTGAGAACGCCACCGACGAAATCGGGACCCACATACTCGCTCCCCAGCCTTCTACGCCACGCAATGTCATTTGGCGCTGGCCGCGGCCGAAGAGGACCTACGCCCGGAAGATTATTCCTTCCTGCACACGGTGCGTCCTGCGGCACCGCCGCCAGACACCGGGAGGCCCCCGTGAGCAGCGAAATCCGGGAGGAACGCGTTGCTTCAGTCGGGACCGGCGCAAGGTCAGAGAGGCGCCCGGTTCTGCGTTTCCATCTCCCTTCAGATCTGGGACTGGGTGCTCGTCATCCTGGTCCCAATTCTTAACACGCCAGTGTTGGGTCTAATTCCGGCCATATCTCCAGAATTCGCCATTGCGCCTTACCGGGATGTACCGACCCGAGGAATGCCATGAGGAGCGGGTCCTCTGGAGAAGGTATCTGTCTTCCCCCATAGGGATGGGTTAGTATGGATCGGAGTTCTGCGCACTACCACTTGTCCTTGGGCTGTTTCATTTCGGTGAGCGGTGGGAACTTGAAGACGAGGCACTTGTGACATGAAGGGAACTGTACAAATTTCGGTACGACGAGCAGAAGACGGTCGTCAGATAGCTGACTACTACCAGCAGAGCCCTCTACGAGTGTTTCTGCCCTACAGTTACGGCGGGGATTACCTCGAGATTGTGTTGGGCAACACCGCGGGTGGGGTCGTTGCCGGCGATGAATTGAGCGTTTCTGCGGAAACGAAAGACAACGCTGCCGCGATCTTCACAACTCAAGCCGCTGAGAAAGTCTATCGTTCGGCTGGGGCCGATACAAGAATGACCATAAACCTTATTGCCGGCGCCGATTCCTGCCTGACATGGATCCCTCAAGAGACCATTCTTTTTGATGGGGTGCGTTTGCGGAGACGCTTAGACATCGAAATAGAAAGAGAGGCCAGCATACTGGCGGGAGAAATGCTGTTCTTCGGTCGGGCCGCGAAAGGGGAAAAATTCACTCACGGGATGGTTCATGATGAATGGCGAGTCAGGTACGCCGGAGAACTAAGGTGGGCGGACAATTTGCATCTCGCGGGTAATGTCCAACATCAGTTGAAATCATCTGTGGGCTTTGACGGGAGCAACGCGATGGCCTCCCTTATATATGTGGCTCCAGATAATTCTGCGAATGTGGATCTTGCTCGCTCATTGTTGCAGGAAGCGAAATGTCGGGCGGCGATCACGCTTATCGGGGAAGTCCTTATCGCCCGATGGCTAGGGAAGGATCCAGCAGAACTGAAACAGAGCTACATAGACTTTGTTCTGAATTTCGTCTCCAATGCAAATACCAAACCGTTTTCCTTACCGCAGGTCTGGCGAGTGTAGCTAAAGTAACCAGCTTTCTGTCCGATTGTTTGGTGATAAAGCCCAAGTCTAACCAACCGGACTTGCGGTCATACTTCCAACTGGTATAGAGCGATTGTCGATCCGGGGGGTTTCAGTGAATCTGACACCAAGAGAGAAAGATAAGCTGATGTTGGCGATGGCTGCCGTCGTGGCTCGGCGTAGACGGAAACGCGGGCTGAAGCTCAACCATCCCGAAGCAGTGGCGTTCATCACTGACTTCGTCGTTGAAGGGGCCCGGGACGGACGCTCCGTGGCAGACCTCATGAATTCTGGGGCAGGCATTCTTTCTCGAGAGGAAGTCATGGACGGGGTACCTGAAATGATTCCAGCCATTCAGGTCGAAGCAACATTCCCGGACGGCACCAAGCTGGTTACCATCCACCTTCCGATTCGTTAGTTGAAAGGAACATTAAATGATTCCAGGTGAAGTTATTTCGCACACTGGCAGCATCGTGCTGAATAAAGGGCGTGAAAACCTGCAAATGTCCATCGCCAATGTTGGCGACCGGCCAATCCAAGTGGGTTCTCATTACCATTTCTATGAAACAAATGAAGCCCTTTTATTTGACCGTGCGATATCCAGGGGCTTCAGATTGAACATTCCGGCCGGCACCGCAATCCGGTTTGAACCGGGTCAAGTACGGGAGGTCTCGCTCGTGGCCTATGCCGGTCAACGTGTCATAACCGGATTCAGGGGTCGTTTGAATGGGCCTCTGGAGAACTGACGATGCCACGGGAAATGGCCCGCCGGGCCTACGCCGACATGTTCGGGCCCACCACCGGAGACAAGGTCAGATTAGCTGATACGGAGCTTTTCATTGAGGTGGAAGAAGATCGCTGCATCTATGGCGAGGAAGTCAAGTTCGGTGGAGGCAAGGTTATCCGGGATGGCATGGGTCAGTCCCAAATCACCAGGTCGGAAGGGACGGTTGATACTGTCATTACCAATGCCCTCATTCTGGATCATTGGGGGGTAGTCAAAGCCGACATTGGCATCAAGGATGGGAGGATACTCTCTATAGGTAAAGCTGGCAATCCCGATGTTCAACCCGGAGTAGACACCATCATTGGCCCTGCGACTGAAATAATCGCCGGGGAAGGCAAAATCGTGACCGCCGGCGGCATTGATGCCCACATTCATTTCATCTGCCCCCAGCAGATTGAAGAAGCCCTGTACAGTGGTATCACCAGCATGCTGGGTGGGGGCACCGGGCCGGCTGCTGGCACCAATGCTACGACCTGCACACCGGGCCCCTGGCACTTGGGCCAGATGCTGCGCGCCGCAGATGCTTTTCCTGTAAATTTGGGCTTTTGGGGCAAAGGCAACGCTAGTGAGCCAGCGGCTTTGGTGGAGCAAGTCGAAGCAGGAGCCTGTGGTCTCAAGATGCATGAGGATTGGGGTACCACACCTGCCGTCATTGATACTTGCCTGCGGGTCGGCGACGAAATGGATGTGCAGATATTGATTCATACTGACACGCTCAATGAGTCCGGTTTCGTGGAAAGCACCATCGAAGCTATTGCCGGCCGCACCATTCATGCTTACCACACCGAGGGCGCTGGAGGAGGACATTCTCCGGACATAATTCAACTTTGTGGCGAAGTAGGTGTCCTACCTTCTTCGACCAACCCCACGCGCCCTTTTACAGTGAATACCATTGATGAACATCTTGACATGCTGATGGTGTGTCACCATCTTGACGCTCGCATTCCTGAGGACATCTCTTTCGCGGAAAGTCGCATCCGGCGAGAGACAATCGCGGCAGAAGATATTCTCCACGACATGGGTGCTTTGAGCATGATTTCTTCAGACAGTCAGGCCATGGGAAGAGTAGGAGAAGTCATTATTCGTACTTGGCAGACGGCGGACAAGATGAAGCGCCAGCGAGGGCAACTGCCAGGCGAAAGCGGCCTCAACGATAACTTCAGGGCCAAGCGATATATCGCCAAATACACAATCAATCCCGCAATTGCCTGCGGCATATCGGACTTGGTAGGGTCTTTGGAAGTTGGCAAACTGGCGGACATCTGTCTCTGGAATCCTGCCTTTTTTGGCGTCAAACCTGACATGGTGCTCAAGTCTGGAGTTATTGCTGCCGCGTTGATGGGCGACCCCAACGCGTCCATTCCCACTCCTCAGCCAACCCACTACCGACCCATGTTCGGTGCATTCGGCGGAGCCCAAACTCAGAGCTCGGTTTCGTTCCTGTCCCAAGCCGCTATCTGCGCAGATTTGCCTAGTCGCCTGGGTCTTCAGAAGCCGACTGTTGCAGTCAGAGAGACCAGGAGCATTGACAAGCGCGCTATGATTCACAATGACGCGCTCCCCAAGATTGAAGTCGATTCAGAAACCTATGAAGTGCGAGCAAATGGAGAACTGTTGACCTGCGAGCCCGCCTCAGAATTGCCCATGGCACAGCGATATTTCCTTTTCTGAGGTCATGGACCTGCCTAGGCTATTCCGGCTACTTACTTGGTTATCGCCATCATTTCCGGTGGGCAGCTACGCTTACTCCCACGGTCTTGAATACGCGGTGGAAACTGGACTTGTGCATAACCGCACGAGCCTTGAAGAGTGGCTGGAAGGAATTCTCCGGTTTGGCACCGGTCGCACGGACGCGATGATTTTTGTAGCGGCCTTTCGTGTTAACCCCCGTGATCTTGAAGAATTGTCCGATTTAGCAACTGCACTCAAAGGAACCCGCGAAATCGGTCAGGAGAGTCTGCAACAGGGCCGCGCTTTTATTACTGCAATGCTGTCATCGCGGCCTACTTTCGCACACAATGCGCAGAACCTTTGGCCGTCTTCGCCGGCAAAGCCATTTCCTTACCCTATCGCAGTCGCGCTGGCTTGCAGGCTAAACGGGATTCCGCTGACCAGTGCCCTTGGGGCCTATCTACACTCCTTCGTGGCAAATCTAGTATCCGCTGGCATTCGCCTTGTCCCTTTGGGTCACACGGCCGGTCAGATCGCCCTTGCCTGCATGGAAAGACCGGTGGCGGAAGTGGTGAAGGAAGCCCTGCAAGCCACTCAGGAGGACTGGGGTTCCGCCACTCCGACATCGGATTGGGTGTCTATGAAGCACGAAACTCAACATACGAGGTTATTTAGATCATGACGGGAATAGAACAGAAGCCATTGCGGGTCGGAATAGGTGGGCCAGTTGGATCAGGCAAGACGGCCCTGATTGACGCTCTATGTAAGCACATGCAAAGCAGCTATGAAATCGCCGTCATCACAAATGACATTTATACGCGGGAAGATGCGGAATTTCTTATTAGGAGTGGCGCGTTGCCACCAGAGCGCATTGTAGGGGTTGAGACCGGAGGTTGCCCGCACACAGCAATACGGGAAGATGCCTCTATGAACCTCGAGGCCATCGAGTCCATGCTATCTCGGTTTCCGATGGTTGAAATAGTGTTTGTGGAGTCAGGTGGTGACAATCTCTCGGCGACTTTCAGTCCTGAATTGGTGGACACCAGTATCTATGTGATCGACGTGGCTGCTGGCGACAAGATACCTCGCAAAGGAGGACCCGGCATCACGAATTCCGATCTATTGGTGATCAACAAAACGGATCTGGCACCTCATGTGGGTGCTGACCTGGAAGTAATGGCGAATGACGCCAAGACGAAACGCAACGTGAGACCTTTCGTCTTCACCAACCTCAAGAATAATTTAGGATTGGACACGGTTGTCTCTTTTTTGAGGGCCGCCTTACACGACAACGAATCTTTTTTCCGGCAGAGAGTCTTTCCGGTTGCCGCTAGCGAAAATGGGATCGAAGGGCTCCAAGAGATCTCCTCCTGCACTGCAACTCTTTCTAGATCTTAGTTTTCGCAATCGTCCAGGGACAGAAAGAGAAAATTTCCTGGAGATGGTCATTGCTAGGTGCCACGATATTGACTCTCACAAGGCGGACCTCTCATTCTGGCCTTTGACCCGTGGTCACTTTCTAGTCGAGCCTCTAACAAGATCACTAACTCTTCGCGTACCTTTTAGAGGATGGTCAAAATCAAAGTCGCTTTTAGGTTACCTTGGGTTGGTTGTCTCAACGCTCTATCCCCGTTGGCATTGAAAAGATATTCGTCAACGACGAGTGCTGGTTTATCCCGAAGCCATGCTGCTATAAATACATGTATTGTTGCCCAAGACGTTTAATTGGAGCAGATATACAAAATCGCAGAAGTAGTAGGGCTGGAGAGCCAGAGTGAATTCGAAGGAGAGATGGGGCTTGAAAATCCCTAGGGCATCCCAAGCTTATATACCCCCGGTGCTGTTCCAAATGGCTTGAAAATGAGCTTGGCCTTCCTTTCTCATAACGAGGGACAAATGGGATCAAGTCGACGAGGCCGAATGTTGCCGTAGAAGAGATAACCTAATAAGCAAATTGCTGGCCTAAATAACTTGAGGTAACGCAAGCGGAAGAACTGCTTTGCCTGTGCCTAACGAGTGGAGAATCTGAAGGGCACGAAGGAAATATTCCACACAATGAGGGCCACAGAGTGGTCAGGCTTAGCTGTCGGCATGGAAGTTTGTCGAAGTAGGGCAGACTTCCCGATGTTTTTCCTACCTTGATGACCCACTGCTTTCATCCCCATCAAATCTGCAAACAGCGGGAACGGCAGCACACGAATCGCAGCTGTATGACTGCGAACGGGACCGGCCAGAGATGTGTCTGCTCTCGACCCAAGGCTGGACGGTGCAGCGCTGCCTGCGGCGTCTCCAGACATGGAATTCGCGTACGTTGGAAGCTGCATTGGCTACCCAAGGCTTGCATCTGAAGCCGCGCACAGTGCGCAAGTACTTGCGGTTAATGGGAGCCAGCGACAAGCGGGCGAAATTGAGCTTGAAGCAAAATTGGTGCCCTCGCCCGCATGACAGCGACTCATTAGGAGCTGCAGGAGTTCAAGAAAGCCCGCGCCGGCACCCTCTAGATCTCTTTGTTGAAAGAAGACTTGTGCGCTTCCGCGGTGCTGACGTCGCCTGGCAAAGCCCTGCTGGAATTACCGACCCTGGGGAGCCCCAGCCTGCACCAGGAAATGCCCGTCCGCAGCTACACGTCTACCCAAGAACTGATTCAAAATATTGACGCATCCTTCGGACACATCCTGGAGAATCTGTTAACTCGACTGAATTCCGTGCCGTTTGCTTAGTAGAAGGTTCTGGGATTCCGCTTGAGTTATTTTTGGCCAATTCCTTTGGGTATGTCCCCCCAACAGGTTGGCCTAGGAATGAAAAAGAGAACAAGATGTGGGGCATGGGCAGACCGCCCCCACGTGTGCACAACCTTGTTTGCTCTGGCCCCCTTGGCCGCCACTCAATGCAATCCGGTCATCCATACCTTATGCTGGCTTTTGTAGGTGGCGAGCAGACTCGAAAGTATCGCCCCGATTTCTGAAATGCGAAAATCGCTCACCATTCTCAAAGCATTGATCAGATTTCTTAGTCATGGATCCTGGGCCATTGCCTTTTCAGGAACTCTGACATCCTATATAGTTGTTAATCTCTTGGCGGATCTCTCAATGGAGTTTCCCCAGCCTAGATAAAATCGGCAGAGAAATATAATCTGAAGCAATGGGAGACAAGAGGCAAAGAACCATGGCAATCTATTTACCGAATGAGCTCTTGGTTTGGTCTAAAGAATATCGGTTCCCAATGGGCTCATCCCTTGCTTTGTCCCATCTTCTTTACTGTAATCTTCTAGTTTAAAGCCCCTGAGTGGTCAGGACTAGAAAATCTTACATCCGTAGCATGGTATCTGGCACATGGACTGTTCCACTTTAAATGGCTTAGAGATTCGAGGACTTCATCACATTGGCGTGGCCGCCAAGAACTCTCAGGAAACCTGCGCATTCTACTGCAATCAATTGGGTTTCAAACTGGAAAAGGCGCTGGATTTCCTCCCGCAACAGGTACATGTTTCACTGCTGCGCAAAGACAACGAATTGCTTGAGGTCTTGGAGCCATTGGATCCTGACTGCGCAACGGGTCGATTTCTTTCTAAGCGGGGACCTGGCATCCATCATCTTTGTTATGAAGTAGCTGATATTCATAGAAGTTTGGTGAAACTTCAGAATAAGGCAGTTGAACTCGTTCATTACCACGTGGAAACAGGGATTTTTGGCCCCGTTTTGTTTGTGCACCCTAAATACGCTCACGGGGTCATGGTAGAGCTGCTCCAACCTTCTGAGTCATAGAATCCCATTCTGCGGCCGCTTGTCTACAGAGAGGCGATGGACTACTCCATTCAACCCGTTCGCCGAAAAGCTGCAGTCTCCGGCGATGCCCCCGGTAAGGTTATTCTGGCGGGCGAACACGCTGTGGTCCACGGCTATCCCGCGGTAGCCTTTCCTTTACATAATCTAAGAGCAAGGGCATCCGTAGTTTCGGCCTCGCCGGGTTATGGAACCCTAATTGCCGCTCTGGACCTGCAGCAGCACGCACGTCTGAGCGATCTCACGCCGCAGATGCAGCTTCTGACACAAGCAGTTGAAGCGACTCTAGCTGCTGCAGGGCTGCAAGAAGAACCGGATTGGATTCTGCAGATTCGAAGCCAGATACCTATAGCCCGCGGCTTGGGGAGCGGTGCCGCGGTGATCTGCGCCTTGGTTCGAGCAGTTTCAGAAGCGGTAGGTTGCCACTTGAACCTGGAGGCCCAAAACCGCATCGTTTATGCCAGTGAGGCGGTGTTGCATGGCAGCCCCAGTGGCATCGACAACCTCACTGTTATCTACGGACTTCCTTTGTATTATCAGAAAGGGCATGCACCCCAATTCTTCCAGCCCCGGAATAGCCCGTCGTTCTTGCTGGCGGATACAGGGATTTCTGTGCCGACCTCAACTGCTGTGAACAAAGTGGCCAAGCTCAGGCATCAAAGGCCAAATGAAGTGGAAGGCTGGCTACGGGATATTGGGGAAATCAGTAGGACTATGTATGGGGCGTTGACACAGGCCTGCCATTTAGAGCTAGGGCCTTTAATCAACGCTAATCAGGAATTATTGCGTCGGCTGGGGGTTAGTTCCGTCGCCAATGAGAAGCTCATTCAGGCGGCCCTGGAAGGAGGAGCTCCTGCAGCCAAGGTCACTGGAGCTGGCCTAGGGGGACAGGTTCTGGTGCTAGCTCCCGAACAGGAATGTGCCGACTTGGAAAAGATATTGTTGGCAGCAGGAGCCAAAGCGGTGTTACCAGTACAGTGGCAGATGGATATTTCAGATCCCACAGCCTAATTTGAAATCCTTTCCGAGTATTCGACATCCACGTCCCGAAGGCGGGTTCCTACCAAGTCGACTGAAAACTGTAAGTCCTGTACCAGTAGTGCAATGTAGTTTAAGTAGCCGTTCAGCAGGCGGCCCGCTCATTTGCCATAACCACTTGAGACAGCACCAGTCGGCCTTGCACCAGCCATTATGTTGGCCAGAGTTCTTTGCATGGTAGGAACGCGGTCTGCCATTGTGGAGTCTGGCAGGCAGATGGCTCCGTCTTTCAAATCCATTTGCAATGCACTCCATTCAAGAGTGCTCTCTGGCCGGCCCTTTCCAGCGGCGGCAAGGGGGGTTGATCCGTAGCACCCCCTCATTGGATCTTCAGAAGCCCAGAATATGCGTTCTGGGGTGCACTTGAATGTTGTGTGCAGTCAGCTGCGCTTAGATCTGCAGGTCTTGCGGGATCCAAGCCAGGACACCTGCTTATGGAGGATAAAGGAATGCCTCTGCTTCTTTTCCTGAAAGTCAGTCCGGAGAAGGAGCCTTCAAACCCACTTTTGGAATCTCTGTGCCAAAACGTACAATTGTGAACCGGATAAGGCAACCTGAACCCAAAAGCCTTCTTTAGGGAGGGCGGGCACATCGGTGCCAGCGAACTCAGCCGATGTGTGTCGCCAGCTTCTTGAGGACTTGCTCTTGTTGGAAATGGAAGTCCTAGTTCGCTCGTTTTATTCAGAAGAGAATTAGGAAGAGAACATGATGTCGATTTCCCGAAAGGCAAGGCTATGGTCTGTCTTACTAGCTGTATTGTTATTGTTGGTTGCCTGTGGGTCTCCAGCTGAAGCTCCCCCTGAAGAGGAGATGGCCCCTGCCGAAGAAATGGCTTCGGAAACTTCAATGGATGAAGTTAGCAAAGAGGCGCCCATGTTGGCAGACATGGTGGCTGCCGGGGATCTGCCTCCCTTGAGCGAACGGCTGCCTGTGGAACCGCTGGTCCAAGAAGTGTCAGAGGGTATAGGAACCTACGGCGGAACAATGCGTTTCGGAGTGGTGGAGACCAATCTCTGGAACCTCTCCACTTTGCGCTCAGTCGGCCTGTTCAAGTACAACCAGGAGAATTCTGAAGTTAGCGTTGACGTTGCCAAAGATTTCATTTGGAACGACGACCTCAGCGAACTTACTATCGTTCTAAGAGCTGGCCACAAGTGGTCAGACGGCAATCCGTTCACAGTAGATGACATTTTGTTCGTCTGGCAGGATGTTATGGGGAACGAAGAATTGACGCCCTCATTTAGCAACTTTTGGTCACCTGCAGGCGAAAGGGTGCAATTCACCAAAGTTGATGACATGACAGTGAAAATGAAGTTTGCTGTGCCTTATCCTGCAGTGGTTGACCTTATGGGCCGGAGCTGGTTCAGTTCGGATCCAGCGTTCATGATGCCGGCTCACTACCTGAAGGAATTCCATATCGAGCATAATGCAGAGGCGGCCAGCAAAGCCGAGGAAGAAGGACATGAGGATTGGGTTGGGTTATTCAGGTCCCGTTCCAACCCTTCTGGCAATATGCTCGTAGGTCGGCCGTCTCTTTGGCCTTGGGTTGCAGAGGAAATCACTTCCGATAGGGCAATTGCTGTACGGAATCCTTACTTCCACCAAGTGGACCCCGAGGGAAATCAATTGCCCTATATCGACCGCATCGATACCTTGATAACAGGTGACAAGCAGGTTCAAATTCTTAAGGCCACCACGGGTGAATTTGACTTCGAGGGATGGTATGTTTCCCTGAATGAAATGGGCACTCTTCAGGCAAATAAGGAAGCGGGAAACTTCGATGTACGTACCGCCAAGAGCCTGCGTTCATCTGAATTTGCCCTCATGCCCAATCGCACAACCAAAGACGAAGTGCTCAATGAGCTATTCAATTCCTTTGACTTCCGCCGAGCCATGTCCATTGGTATCGATCGCGAGGCAATTAATCAGGTAGTCTTCTTTGGATTGGGGACAGCTTATCCTGCCATTCCCTTGCCCTCCAATGCCTATGTAAAACCGGAGTGGCATACGTTGCACACCGAATATGATCCCGACACGGCCAATCAGCTGTTAGACGATTTAGGCTTGAGCGAGCGCGACGGTGATAGCTATCGATTACGACCTGACGGCAGTCGCCTCAGCGTCATCATTGAGATCGGTTCCGCCGAAGGGCCCAAACTGCAGATCTGTGAAGTTATTCAGCAACAGTGGGTGACAATTGGCATCGAAGTAACCTGCAAGATTACGGAAGGTGGTCTTTACACACAGAGAAATATTTCCAATGAATTTGAAATCGCTACTTGGCACCTTGACAGGTCAGGCCTATTCGGCCGCGCCAATCCGCTATGGTACGGATTCTTCAGTGCTTCTCAACAGAGATGGGGTGCCCAGTGGGTCATCTGGTTCAATTCGGATGGGACTGAGGGAATCGAACCCCCGGACGAAATCAAGGAACTTCGAGCAGTATTCGAGGCTTGGCAGCGGACTGAAGTGGGCTCTGACGCATTTGTAGAATTGGGTCAGCAGTATTACCAGTATTTTGCAGAGACATTGCCTATGATTGGAACTGTTGGTCTTGGCCCTGTACCACAGGTGGTAAGTAACCGCTTAAAGAACGTTCCCTCGGAGAACATCTGGTGGGGTTCGGACACGAATTTCTACGCACCTTATAAACCTGCGACTTGGTTCATTTCGGAATAAGTTTTTGCTTGTAGCGGGGCAGTGACTCTTCGCTTGGGGTCCTGCCCTGCCCATTCAGTTCTCGTCGTATTCTGGTCCGACCCTATTCAACTCCAAGGTGGAATTGCTCCCTTAAATCGTAGTGAATAGTAACTCGACAGGGTTGACCCAAGTCGGCCGCCTTTTCGCTGAAGAGCCCCTCCCAAATTTAGCTTCTTGACGAAGATTCTAGAATGACCACCTATATTATTAAGCGCCTTGTCTATATGTTTTTCACACTGGGGGCGCTTACAGTTGTGATTTTCGCGATCATTCAGTTACCGCCAGGTGATTTCCTGACGACTTATTTGGCCGCTTTGGAGGCACAAGGGGCTTTTTCCGATGACTCCGAACTAGAGGCAATTAGGAGACAGTTTGGGCTTGACGGCACTCCAATTGAACAGTATTTTCGTTGGATAGGCCGATTCCTGCAAGGAGACATGGGACGCTCCTTTGAGTGGAATTTGCCTGTCAAAGACCTGGTGGCAGAGCGCTTGCCTTTTACCGTGTTGATCTCGATTATCTCTCTCTTCTTTACATACATTGTTGCGGTCCCGATTGGAATTTATGTGGCAACCCATCAATACCGCTTTTCAGATTATCTTTGGTCGGTTATTGGATTCGCGGGGCTGTCAATTCCAAATTTCATGCTGGCTTTGGTTTTGATGTTTTTCTTCTTCAAATTTTTTGGCATCAGTGTGGGCGGTCTCTTTTCCAGAGAGTATATTTCCGCTCCTTGGAGTCCTGCCAAGCTATGGGACTTGATACGGCATTTGGCTGTGCCCGTGGTGGTCATCGGCACTTCCGGTATTGCAGGTCTTATGCGGGTCATGCGGGCATCGCTGCTTGATGAACTTGGAAAACAGTATGTTGTAACGGCCCGTGCGAAGGGAGTACCTTCTCGTACTTTGCTTTTCAGATATCCGGTACGTGTGGCCGTCAATCCCTTAATCTCCACTGTGGGATGGCAACTGCCTGCCATAGTGTCGGGGGAAACCATAGTAGCCATTGTTCTAAGCTTACCTACGACTGGGCCATTGATTTACCAGGCGCTGTTGAGTCAGGATATGTTCATGTCAGGCAGCATCCTAATGCTTCTGTCGGTCCTTACTCTTGTGGGGACATTGCTTTCCGACATTCTACTCGTTGTAGTTGACCCTCGGATCAGATTTGAGGGTCGAGCCTGATGACCATTGAGACGTACGCTCGGTGACTTTAACGGCTGTTTCGCACGAGGCCATATCAGAAGAGGATCGCGTCTTCTTCGCCTCTCAGTGGCAATTGGTTTGGCGGAAGTTTCGTCGGCACCGACTGGCAGTAGGGTCCATCCTGTGTTTGACCTTACTTTACTTTCTTGCCATGACGTTTGAATTCTGGATTCCTTATCATCCGTTGACCCAGAATACAGACTATCTGGATGCACCGCCTACCCGCTTTTATCTGTGGCGCGATGGTCAATTTGTAAGACCATATGTATACGTCTTGGAACAGAGGTTGGACCTGGAAACTTTCAGTCGAACCTATGAACCAAGTAAAGATGAACCCCGGGTGATTCGGTTTTGGCAGAAGGGAACACCGTACAAGTTCTGGGGGATTATTCACGCTCAACGAAGATTCATTAAAGTCGATGAAGGGGGAGTCCTGTTTCTTTTTGGCACTGACAATTTGGGGCGGGACCAGTTCTCCCGCACGATTGCAGCCGCCCGTATTTCTCTTTCCATTGGTCTTGTGGGAGTAATTCTCAGCTTTGTCCTCGGGAGCCTGCTAGGGGGAATTTCAGGTTTCTTTGGAGGTGTAGTCGATGTAGTGATTCAACGAGCGATTGAATTCCTGATTTCAATTCCTCAAGTTCCTTTGTGGATGGCTTTGGCGGCCGCAGTTCCAGCTCGGTGGGGCCCCATCCAGGTTTATTTTGGAATTACGATTATCCTTTCGTTGATCGGTTGGGCTGGTCTAGCCCGAGTTGTGCGAGGGAAGCTCTTGGAGCTGCGCGAGGCCGACTATGTTATGGCCGCTAGCACTGCCGGGTCCACTGATCTCCGCATCATTGTGGATCATTTGCTGCCAGGGTTCATGAGTTATCTGATTGTCCATCTCACCTTGGCCATTCCGGGCATGATTCTGGCGGAGACGGCCCTTAGTTTTCTGGGTTTAGGTATCCGTCCCCCTGCTGTAAGCTGGGGCACACTCCTTCAGGGAGCACAGAACGTTCGCAGCATCGCCAGCCACCAGTGGATGCTGATTCCTGGTGCCTTCGTCATTGTAACTGTATTGCTCTTTAATTTTATCGGTGACGGGCTAAGGGATGCCGCCGACCCTTACAAATAGCATGGATGCTGAGAAACGACAGACTGTTCTGAAGGTAAAGAACCTTCTTACCCATTTCCATTTGGAAGAAGGGGTCTTGAAAGCGGTGGATGGCGTCTCGTTTGAACTGCAACAGAATCAGACGCTGGGCATTGTTGGGGAATCAGGATGTGGCAAGAGTGTAACCGTACAGACCATCATGGGTATAGTGGGAGGCACGCCTGAAATTCGGGGTACTGCCGAACTCTCCTTGGGAGATGAAACGGTTGATCTGCTGTCGTTGTCCGTTGAGAGCGAGCGCTTCCGGCAGATAAGAGGACGGGACATAGCCATGATTTTTCAGGAGCCCATGACGGCATTCTCCCCGGTCCATACGGGAGGCTTCCAAATCATGGAGGCCATCCAAGTTCATGAAACGGCTACCGAAGAAGAGTGTCGAGATCGTGCTATTGCGCTTCTGAGACAGGTGGGAATTGCCAATCCCGATCTAAACATTGATTCATACCCCCACCAGTTGTCCGGAGGTATGAGGCAAAGGGCCATGATTGCCATGGCTCTTGCTTTGCGCCCTCGAGTTCTCATAGCGGATGAGCCAACCACGGCTCTTGATGTGACCATCCAAGCCCAGATTCTGAGGCTTATGAGAGATTTGCAGTCCGAACTGGGAATGTCAATTCTCTTTATAACGCATGACTTGGGTGTTATCGCCCATATGGCCGACGAGGTTCTTGTCATGTACCTAGGACAAGTGGTCGAATATGCTTCCGTGGAGACCATATTCCAAGATCCTAAACACCCCTACACTATAGCTCTCATGCAATCAATACCTCGCGTGAGAAAGTCGCAGGGGGAACGTCTGAGTACCATTCAAGGAACCGTTCCCATCGCCCTCAATCCGCCAAAACGATGTTCCTTCGCCCCTCGCTGTCCCGAATTCATGCCGGGCGAGTGCGATACGCAGGTACCGGATCTCTTCGACCTGTCGCCTTCCCATAAAGTACGGTGTCTGCTGTACGCGAAGGAGAAGGAGTAATGGTCCAAGTTAATCCCCCGCTTCTGGAGATTCGGAATCTAAAGAAGT
The DNA here is from genome assembly GCA_965221225.1 of Caldilineaceae bacterium. Taxonomy (GTDB): domain Bacteria; phylum Chloroflexota; class Anaerolineae; order Caldilineales; family Caldilineaceae; genus Bin34. The sequence goes on along the minus strand of CBDCRV010000008.1, from coordinate 323,748 downwards.
ATTTTCCCATCGAAAAGGGAATCTTTCGGCGTGTGACGGGACATGTAAGGGCCGTCGACAACGTCAGTCTTTCTCTTTACCAAGGAGAGACACTGGGTTTAGTGGGGGAATCCGGGTGTGGCAAAACGACATTGGGCCGTTGTGCTATCCGGGCTATACCGTCCAGCGAAGGCGAAATCTGGCTAAACGTGGAAGGCAAGAAAATAGCAATCCACGAATTGGATCGCAGGGAACTTCGTTCTGCTCGCCGCTATATGCAAATGGTGTTTCAAGATCCCTACGGCAGCTTGGATCCGCGAAAGACGGTTCTTGACATAATAAGTGAACCACTCCGAATTCAGAACATTGGCAAGACGAAAGACATTGAGCTTCGTGTTCGGGAATTGGTAGAACTGGTTGGACTTGATTTCAAATATCTTAAGAGATACCCTCACGCTTTCTCGGGTGGACAGAGGCAAAGAATAGGCATTGCCCGGGCTCTCTGTCTAAATCCCAACTTAATTGTTTGCGATGAGCCCGTTTCTGCTCTTGACGTTTCTGTGCAGGCCCAAATCCTCAATTTGCTCCAGGATTTACAGCGAGAATTGGATCTTACCTATTTGTTTGTAGCCCATGACTTGAGCGTAATCCGCCATATCTGCACCACTGTAGCTGTCATGTATCTTGGGAAAATTGTTGAATTTGCCCCAACTGACGCTTTGTACTCAGGGCCCCGACATCCCTATACAGAGGCCCTGCTCTCCGCAATCCCCGAGCCGGATCCCACAGTTGGGTTCCAAGAGATTCTCCTTGAAGGTGACGTTCCCTCCCCTGCGAATCCGCCTCCTGGTTGCTCATTCCATACCAGATGTTCCTATGCCCAAGACTTATGTAGGCACGAGGAGCCTCCAATCCTGGAGTTGCAAGAAGGCCATTTCAGCGCTTGTCATTTTGCCGACGAACTTGACCTTCAAGGAGTGAATGACTAATGGACCGAAGTTCCGTGACCATTCTCATTTCGCTATTCGTTTGGTTGGCAGCAGTTACTTCGTTTCTGGTAATGACACGATACTTAATTACCAAGCTCACAGGTCTCTTTCATGAACGCATGAGGGGCGCCATGGAATCAGCTGAGCACATTATCCGTACGGGACGGGCACCCAGTGAATGGAGTAGAGCTGTAGTGGCCTTGGATCCATGGCCTTATCACCTTCGCTCTCTTGTTGGAATCGCGCCAAAAAGAAGTAAGGATCCAAAATGCTTGTATCTGCGCCGTCTCGAACTCCTCATCGGTTTCTTTGGAGAATCTTCCTTTGTACAGGGAACTGACACGAGGGACATACTTCTCAGTGAATTGAGGGCGAGACACACTGAATGGCTAGAAGCGGACAGCCGAATATATCCTTCCGAGGGAGATTCTGACCAGAGCCTGCCAACGTCCCACTTGCACGAAGGGCACAAACCATGAAACTTGGGTTTATCGGGGCCGGGAATATTGCCACGCGACATGCCGCCAATCTGGAATTCATGGATCTGGCGGAGGTCATTGCCGTGTGCGATGTGGATGAATTACGTGCGAGGTCTCTAGCAAAGCCCTTTGGGGCCAGAATTTATGACACTCCCGACAGAATGTTCGATATGGAAACGGATCTTGATGCCGTCTTGCTCTGCGCACCTCCCTCTGTGCGAAAAACTGTCTTTGCAAGAGCCGTAGAAGCGGACGTTCATGTATTCTGCGAGAAACCGCCAGCGGACACAGAGGAAACTGCAGAGGAGATTGCTGCAATGATTCACAACAGCGGAATCCTCTGTAGTGTTGACTTTCACAGCCGGTATTCACGCGTGCTGCCTGCCTACTTTGAAGTCGTGTCAGGCCACAGCCTAAGTTCAGTCCAGAGTTCGCACGTTTCAAACAACGCTTTCAGTCCTACGATGCCGCCTTGGTTTTTTATTCACGAGAGATCTGGCGGTCATGTCATGGACCAAGCCATTCATACAATTGATCTCTTGCGCTACCTTGTGAGCGAAATCGTGGAAGTACACACGCTTGCCAACAACCGAGCGGTACCCAAATCACAGGATTTCACCATTGCCGATACCACTTGTACTCTGTTGCAGTTTGAGAATGGTGTATCAGGAACTCATCTTCATTCATGGGGAAGTCATATACCCAAGCGGGACCTGACCTTTGTGGGTCGGGAAATCCAGCTTTCCTTGCGTCCTTACTCACCTCCCCGGCTTTCTGGCTTCCGTTGGCTGGGAGAAAGAGAGAGGGAATCGATCAAGGTCGAATTCGACGAAGGTCCTAGCATGGGCAGGGAAATCAAGGCAATGACTTCAAGTGGGTCTTCTCCACCTGACCCTCCTCATTTTGAAGCCCTGAAGTCTTTCTTGCTTGCGATCCAAGGCGGTAGAAATGAATTGATCAAGAGCAACTTTGATGATGCAGCCAAGACTTTGTCAGTGGTGTTAGCGATGAACCAGTCTGCTACAACCGGCCAACCAGTCAGGCTGGATTGAAGAATCTGTTCCCAAACAGATTAATAGGTGTCTCATGACAACCCCGTACACCTTTTCCTTAGCACTGGCCTTTCGATGCTAGATAGCCACCCTCTTGCAGAATCGGTTCCAGTTTCCCGTGCGGTAGTATCACCGCCACTAGATCTGGGGCCGTATCACCTTGTCAATCCAATGTAGTTGAATAGACCTTTGGGTGCGAACGCCTCCAGGACATCTCTAACCCGCATGTGCGGGTTAGGCCTGCGTATGCGTTGCGTTCAGCGGCTCTTGGGGCTGGATGAATTCGAAGGCCTGGTTACCTTCGGCCGTTCGCTGCTATTAAGTATCCTGCAGTTAGGTAAATAGAAGGAATCAACTTGCAGGACCAAGATCTGGATCAGGCAGCAACCTTAGTCAATCGTATTGAGTCGGTGGCGGAAACGGCTGCAGCAAAGTGAACATCAATTATCGTTTGGGCCTATTCTTTCTCTGGCGATAGGGCCTGGTCTGCGTAGGAAAACTGCCCGAGGTATAGGAACTACCATTGTTTTCTGAAGTTGGAACCATAGATTTCCAGCCAAGCCTGTGCGCTAGGTGCGCAATCGTATTCAACCGCCTGCCTGACGTTCTCATGTATACGGCACTGGGAAGCATCCCCTGTCGGGAAGGCGAGGGGGGCGATAGCCACTTGATGGGGCACACGCTTGGCATGGAGGGAATGAAGTCTTCGGAGGCGGCAAACTTGCAAAGGGAGGTACCTGTTAGAGCAGGAGGGAGTAAGGGCAACCGAAAGCCAAATACGAAATTCGAACCAAGAGCTGGGTCGATAACATTAAGGAAAGGGCTCAAGCTGCCTTCGCCCCCGGAAGCGGTCGAGGGCCCCGTTTGGCGAGCCCCCTCGAAGCCACGGGCGGCATTGATTAAAGCCAAGAAACTCAGTAACACAGCTCGGACATACTCCCCGTATATTCCTAAATCTAAAGGCTACTTTGGACGAACAGCGACGTTCATTGCATTCGGAGTGAGTTTTCATAGTATTCCGACCAAAGCTGTCGATCTATTTTCGGCAGGTTTCGTTTTTGCTACCGGATTCGGTGCGAATGTAGTTGCAGGCTTGGCAACTTCTGCAAAGCGTTCAGTTTTTTCTCTAGTCTCTTGCCTTCTAATGAGGGAGAATTTCGCTGTTCATGGGTTAAAGGCATGCGTGAGAAGCCTGCGACCAGCCACCATCTCCCGACAGAACCGGAATATCGCAATCGGACATCTTGTATTGGACCCAGGAGAAATCTGCTAAAAGGAGGAAACCATGCCCGGTTCCCCACTTCGTGTTGGCCTTATCGGTTGCGGTGGCATATTGCGGGCTTTTCACGCATCTGCTTATATGTCATTGACGTCCCTGGCTAAAGTTACGTCCTTGTCTGATCCCGTTGCTGCCAATTTGCAGTGGGCGCGGGAGACGTTGCATGTGAAGGCACAAGCCTGTCATACCGACTTCAAGGACATGCTTGCATCAGAAGATCTGGATGTAGTTGTTGTTGCCACACCCCATTCAATGCATGAGGAGCAATCCATTGCTGCCTTGCAGAGCGGAGTGGCCGTTATCAGTGAGAAACCTATGGCATTGACACTGGAAGGCGCCGACCGGATTCTGGCTGCTGCTGAAGATTCGGGACAGACTTATGCCGTAGTTCACAATTTCTTGTTTACGCCTGGCACCGCTGAAGCTCTGAAAAGGGTGCGCAGCGGTGCTTTGGGCACTTCGGGCTTTGGCCGATCGAGGGCCCTGTTTCGCAAACGGGGGGATCAGGCGGACCCTGACAAGGACTGGCGTGCCTCGCGCGCGGCGGGTGGTGGTTGTATCAATGACTCACTGTACCACGAAATTTACCTAACTGAAGCGTTTGTGGATTCGCCTATTCGGTATGTGCAGGCGCATGTCCTGACGCAGCATTTCGATTTCGAAGTAGATGATTTGGCGTTACTCTTGTTAGAGCATGCCAATGGGGCGGTCTCCACTGTTAGCGGTTCTTGGTGGGTGTCGGGCTCTGGTAATGGCGAGAATTCCAGTCTTGCAGAAGTACACGGCCACGCCGGGTCAGTACGCATCTTGCAACGTGGACGTAAGCTGTTTCAGAAGAAGGACGATGAAAATGATTGGCAGGAGGTGCCCCTGGAGCGGGGACACGAGAGTTCCTTCGACAGCGCAGGCTGGAGTGGGCATGCAGGATATTTCGCTCACACGTTTGCTGCTTTGGCCTGCAACGAAGCGCCTCCGGTTAGTGGTGCGGCCGCCCGCAGCAACCTGGCCATTATCACCGCCGCCCGCCTGGCCACTACCAAGCGGCAAGCAATACGACCTGATACGCTTTGATACATCCCGCAGAGGGCTTCTGCCCTGCAAATCCAAATGAGGTATTTTCATGCGACCCTATATAGATTGTCATAATCACATTGGTAAGACTCTGAATCGCTTGCCGCCTACGGGCCAGAACACGGCCATGTGTATGGCGCGTTTTGCCCAGACCCACATTCACGCGGCCTTGTCCATGCCGACCGCCACTGGGGGCCTAATGATTAGAGGTTTGGAGGATCTGAGGGCGCAAAACGAATTGATTTCGCGAAACGCAATGCAGTTCCCGGAAGTTTTTCCAATTGGTCTGGCGCTTGTGGATCCATGCTTGGGAGACTTGGCCTTGGATGAGGCCGAACGGGCGCTAACTTTACCCCACTTGGTTGGTATCGTCTCCCACCCTCCGGTAAGTGAGGCTGCCATTCCATTTGTCGAGATGGTAGCGGCGCGCGGGGGCCTGTGCAATACGCACTTGCATGACGCGTTGTTTGGTCAGATTGTGGACATGTGCCCTGATGCCACGTATATCACACATGCCAGCACCTACGCCGCGGAACATTTTGGAAAATGTGAAAACGTTTGGTTTGAGGTAGTGCAATACCCTGACGGCCGAGATTCTAAATGGGATTTTGCATGGCTGGCCAATAGGGTTGACACCGAACGAATTATTTTCGGTGCTGACTTGCCTTACTATGATTACCGGATACTACAGAAAGAAATCGAAACGGCACCAGTCAGTGAGGAACTCAAAGACAGGATAGCTTTTAAGAATATGACGAACCTGATTCGTAAATTCCGTCCCGGTTGGACAATGTCTGCTTCGCCTCCAAAAGCGCCACGCCGCTATTCAGATCCGGAACTTTGGGCCTGTGATGAGAAGGCTACCGACCGCTTGACAGTAATGGGGTAAAGCTCAACGTTCCTATTGGGGACAAACGGATTTCCTATATAGGGCCCGGACGCATTTATGACAGTGACTTACCCTCCATTGAGGGGGGTAAGCTCAGAAGGCATCTAGAACGCTTGCTGCACAATTCGCGAAATAACTTTATCCTGACTCAACTTGAAGCCGAGCGCTATGGACACCATGCGTTCTTTCTTTGTGGGATTCTCGGCAGATCTGTACGCCATAGCTTCAGAAGTTTCGAAACTCGTACTGGGGCGCCCCCAGAGGGATATACCACTTTCGCTCTATACAGATTATCCGTAGGTATTCCAGGCTGAGGCCACACGAAACAGCGCGAGCCACTTGCGTCTTGGGCTGTCACTTGGGAGGGCAACTCCCATTGAGGTCCGCGGCTAGGATTTGTTCCCTTGCCGTATGCAATGCAGACGCAAGTTGAAAGCTTTCTCTCCCGGTTTTCAAAGGAGAGACCAAGGCGCCAGAATCGGAATTCAGGCTCCGCTTTGAAGAAGGCGCAGCGACTGCCCTCAAGGTAGTCATCAATAGGGCATCAATGGACTCTGTTCCGAATTACGAGACTTCTGCAACCGATTGCAATGGTGCCGGCTTCGAAAGCCAGGTCCTGTTACTGTTACTAGAGAAGGATTTTACTTTCCAAGCAGGAAAAGCCTGGCTACAGGTTTCGAAAACTATGGACAAGCGGAAGTAGTGGACCAAGATCCCTCTGTCGAAATCTTAATTCGCCAATCTGTCGGAGAATTCGGGAGCCAAGTGTCGAAGACGACCATCTACTAGCACGGCTACGACCTCAAGGTCATTTGTCAACAAGACGACATCAGCCAAGTACCCAGGCTGTAGGCTACCCAGTCTGTGGCCCCAACCGCAGGAGACGGCGGCAGTCAGACTGGAGGCCGGCCAGCATGTGGCCAAGTCGGATTCTGTGGCGGCAATGAGATTGGCTAGGGCCTTTTCCATAGTGAGCACACTTCCAGCCAAGGTGCCGTCCGGTAGGCGGCAGGCGCCTTCAAAGACTCTCACTGGTAATTCTCCCAATTCGTAGAGTCCCTCTGGTTGTCCTGTTGCAGATATGGCATCAGTTACCAGAAGCAATCTGTCCATGGTCTTGCAAAGAGCCAAAATGCGCATGGCACCTGGATGGACATGGATGTTGTCGGCAATCAGTTGGGCGAATATGCGGGCGTCTTGGAGGATCCAACCGACGGCTCCAGGCTCCCTGTGATGCAGCCCTAACATAGCATTATATGTATGAGTGGCTTGCCGAATCCCCCACTCGGCGCCTTCAGCAGCCTCTGCGTAAGTACTAGCTGTATGTCCGGTAACTGCTACCACGCGTGCGGCCTGTAGAAAACTGATAAGTGATCTGGCACCGGGGATTTCAGGTGCCAGAGTCATTAACTTCATCACTCCCGAATCTGCCAGCCTTGCCACGAAATCCATATCTGGCGGGCAAATGAATTTGGGATTCTGGGCTCCAGGAAACTTAGGGCTGATGAAAGGTCCTTCCACATGTGAGCCAAGAATTCGGGGCACCGTCAGCTGATCCTGCATCGCCGCACCCACCGCTTGGACAGCCTTTTCGATGCGTGACAGGGCTGCTGTGGTTGTGGTAGGCATCAAGCTCGTAGTGCCGTGTTGCAAATGCAAGGAGCCCATATTCCTAATTGAGGCAGGGTCGGCCTCCATAGTGTCGCTGCCGCCGCCGCCATGGACGTGCAAGTCTATGAAGCCTGGCAGTACATTCAGATCCGTAGCATCTAGCCGTGGCCCCTTCTTATTCTGTTCCAAGACTCCAATCTCTGGGCCAACAATATGCAGGTCTTGGATCGCTGGAACCATCTCCCTAGAAGCTCCGAACACCAAACCTCCTTCTATCCGGGCGATCTGAACGTTAGGATCTATGTCCATTTCGTTATTCTCCAATGTCTGCGGCCGGCCGCAAATGTAGCAAAACGCCCCCAAGTGGTGGCAGGTGCAGAGATAGGCTTTGGCCAAATCCATGCATCGGGACAGAGCTTGACCTTATGATGGATTCGTTCAAGTGGCCACTACCCCCAAATTCCTGGGCATCGCTGTTCAATATCTCGTACCAGGGGCCCTTGCCTGGCATGCCTATGCGGTAGTCAGATCGGGGCACAGGAGTCATATTTAGAACTACAACTACTGTGTCAGATGGATATTCCCCATATCTGGCAAAAGAGACAACCGTGTTGTCCAAGTCTTTAAAGTCAATCCATCTGAAACCATCTTGTCTGGTGTCCTTTAGCCAGAGGGCTGGCAGCTGCCGATATAGCCGCCCCAAAGCTTGAATGAACAGTTTGAAATGCCCGTGCCAGGGCTCCCCCAAGAGATTCCAGTCTAGACTATGTGCTTCAGTCCACTCCCTGTCCTGGGCGAACTCGTTGCCCATGAAGTTCAGCTTCTTGCCAGGATGTCCATAGTGATAGATGGTTAGCAAACGAAGGTTTGCGAACTGCTGCCAACGATCACCTGGCATCTTGTTCAATTGAGACTTCTTAAGATGTACAACTTCATCATGGCTGAAGGCCAGGACGAAGTTCTCTGTATAGGCATAAGTAAGACCGAAGGTAATCAAATTCTGGTATAGTTTGCGGCTGATCGGATCAAGTTTGAAATAGTCCAAGGTGTCGTGCATCCACCCCATGTTCCACTTCAAATCGAAACCGAGGCCCCCTTCGTAATCCGGCATGGTCACTAGTGGCCACGTCGTGCTTTCTTCAGCGATCGTGAGAATGTCGGGAAAAGCGAGGTGTGTTTCGCGGTTGAATTCCCTTAGAAAGGCCACTGCATCAAGATTCTCGTTCCCGCCAAATTCGTTGGGAATCCACTCCCCTTCTTCTCGAGCAAAGTCCAAAAGTAACATTGCCGCAACCGCATCCACCCTAAATCCATCCAAGTGGTATTCTTCCAGCCAGAACAGTGCGTTGCTAACCAGAAAATTTCGGACTTCATTGCGACCGAAATTGAAGATTCGGGTGTCCCACTCCCGATGCTCTCGTTGCCGTAAGTCTTCGTGCTCATAAAGGTGGCTGCCATCGAAGAAGGAAAGACCGTGACCATCCTTCGGAAAGTGGGCCGGCACCCAGTCCAACAGTACTCCGAGGCCTTTTCGATGGAAATAATCCACGAAGTAACGAAAGTCGTCTGGAGTTCCGAATCTGCTGGTTGGGGCGTAGTATCCGGTGACTTGGTACCCCCAGGATTTGTCCAACGGATGCTCAGAGATGGGCATCAGTTCTATATGGGTGTAGCCCATCTCTAGGCAGTAATCGGCCAACTTGTGTGCTACCTGCCGGTAATCCAGCATCTTGCCGTCCTCCGGATTGCGTTTCCAACTGCCCAGATGTACTTCATAGATATTAAGGGGCGCGTGCACGGTCTGTCGCTCTGCCCTGTTTTCCATCCAACATTGGTCTCGCCATTTAAACTTTCCCAAACTCCAGACGCGTGACTGAGTATCGGGACGGGTCTGACAATAGAACCCATACGGATCCATCTTGTCAATCTGGTAGCCGTGCTGGCGAGAGAGAATACAATACTTATACCTTTCGCCTTCCACTAAATTGGGAATGTAGAGTTCCCACACACCGCCAATTTGGGATTGCATGGGATGAACCCTCTCGTCCCAGCCATTAAACGGTCCGATTACGCTGACTCGTAAAGCGTTGGGAGCCCAAACTGCAAAATTGACACCATCCGTGCCGTCGATGTGGCGGGGATGTGCACCCAGTTTCTGCCAACTTCGTAAGAACCTGCCTTCGCCCAGCAAGTGTCGGTCAAAATCGGTGAGAAATGGTGGGAAACGATATGGGTCTTCAATCTCCGTTTCGCTACCGTCCAGACCTTGAAGCCGAAATCGATAAGAGGGCAGAGGTTCAACTTCATGGTCCCGCCAAACACATTCAAAAAAACCTTCTGAATGCAAACACAGTGCAGGTTGTTCCGTTCCCAAATTGTTTCTGTAAACCCATACTGCCGCATCTTGAGGCCTAAAAGTGCGCACAGCCACGTGCGAATGCCCTTCAAACATGAATTGATGCCAGCCCAGAATCCGGGCTGGGGCTGCATGGTGCCCGGCCACTAATGCCTGAATTTCAACGGGATCCAATTGGGAACTGGGATGTGGGTCTACGACGCGGCGAAGAGGCATTTCAGATGCGTGCAGAATAAACTCTTTCCAAGGCAGGTAGGAAGTATTGCTCAGCCATACGCTCCCAGCTCATTTCCTTGCTAGCAGCCAGCCCTGCTTCCAATTGAAGGACACGGGTCGTATCGTTTTGGGCCAACAAGGATTGGATTTGCATTGCGACATCGAAACTAACAGTTTCTTCCACATGGTTTCTAACGCCGTAATGCACACCTAAAGCATCTTGGGCATTTTGGATCCAATCAGCATCCGGCAGAGAGATATAATCGGCCTCCACATAAAGGGGCACGGGCACTCCCTGCTGTTGCACCCTCTGCACCAGCCCCCCGCAACCACAGGCGGAACTGGCGCAACAAATTGCCCCATGCGTCAAAGGTTCCAACTGAGCTATACCAAAAGGTTCGTAAATGCTAAGGCCGAATTCTCCGTCGGTACCCACTCGCAAGGCTTCGAAATCCATAGCTGTTGGCATGCGGGAACCGCATAAAGTTTGTTCCCAGCCAAATTGATTCACAAATGCAATCTTGACATTGGCATGGGATCGGTTGAAACCCTCCACTACGTCAAAAAAGAAGGACACCTCCGGACCGACCAGATCTCCATTGTCGGTTCTGTGGCCTACAGGCCAGTTGTATTCCGCTTCCCAGCCAAACACATGGTTGGGATCCCTGCCGGTCGGAGTACTAGTACTTAAGACAAACAGCACGGCACTCTTGCCGGCATAGTGGAGAACCCTGGCCAGATATCCGAGCACTTTGGCGTCTCGCCACAAGGCTTTGGACTGTACCATGCGTGTAATGTGTGAAAGGATCACATCGGGTACGAAGCCGAAAAGGTTGACACAATAGTCTTGTAGCAGAGAGCGGGCTGCTACCTTCTCGGCCACTGTTGTAGATCGAAAGGGAATTCCGTTGTAAGCCAGATCGATAGCACGGCCCTTAAAATTGGCTCCTAGGAATCTCAACTCTTGGGCCACTAGATCACTGACTGCCAGAATGCCGTCACAGTGGGCGGCAGCATGAATAAGCGGCGTCTTGAATAAGTCGTGCTGCGGACCAAAGAGATTGTCCGCATATAGTCCTTCTGAGAGGCCATGGCGCATTACGTTGTAGAAACGGGTATCGTGCCCCTCGTGTTCCTCCACAATGCGCCGTACGGGCGCTACCTCATGAGCGTAGAAGAACAGATTCCAATTCCGAGGCTGCAAGTGCCGCATGGCGAAGGCTGTGGGAAGCCCCATCCAGTCATGGGCAATTAGACTGTATCGGCTGGACTCTGCATCTTGATCTGGGGTTAGTGCGATTAAGGCATGAGCCAAGGGCACTGCCAAGTCAATGAACCTTTGAAATTCGATGTCATGTCCGTAACGAGAAACCTCGATGCCGTAATCCGCCCACAAGCTGTAAGAAAATCGTTCCACATCCTGCCTGACGACCTGCAGAGGGTTGACCAAAACTACTTCGTGTGTGAAATCTCCATACTTTGCGTTACCGTAGAGGATTTCAACATGCAGTCGTGTTTCCACCTGCCGTAGCTTCTTTCCAAGTTCGGAAGGCACCTGCCCCCAAATGTCGAAGTGACTGGCCCAGCGCACCTGTAGGCGGGAACGCCGTGACAAAATGCGCTGCATCTGATTAGCATCCCAGCTGGGCCAAGGGCCGGCCAGGATGGTGCGTCTTGCGAAGGCGTTATATGCTTCTGTACTCAATAGTCCGTCCAAGACGGCACCAATGCCGCCGATTTTCAGGGCTGCCTCGTGAGTTACATGGACAACCAAGGTTGTGGACATGGAGCGCAGTAGGGAATTCTATGGAAACTTGGAATTAAGTTTTTTCGGGCTCCGGAGGAAGCTTGGCTTTGATGTTATGTCAGGACCTGGCCCGTCAGGAGGATTTGGACAGGGATTTGCGTTCTCAATTGGTATACAGCCCCTGAAATGCAGTCTTATGTGGGAACGCCTCAGCGTAGGCCTGCTGGGCACCTGCATGAACCAATATGGAAGAGACGTCCCCTGCACCCCAACACCTACCATGACCGCGCACGGTTGCGGCGATGCTCCGAGATGTACAACCGTGGTGCCGACCATCCTGTAAGGTCTGCCGTGCAAGTTGCAGTTTGCCCAAGGCCATAGTGCAGGCATCCAAGGCGAAATCCTCCTCTCCAGTCACTGACCAAGCTAGCATTAGATTGGCCGGAGCTGGAACTCGCAAAGGCTGCTGAAAGCCGCTCTGGCCCATGAAATACCTTGGCATGTCAAACCGGAATCCTATACTGTCGGGAAATTCCGGGACTCTTTCTAAATCCATGCTTAGTTCCTGTCCTTCCAGACCCTCTTTCTCTAGCCAGCCGCTAAACGTTGCAGAGGAAAGGTTAAGGTCTCCAGGCTCAAAACCATCATCGAGAAGACTGCACACCACTTGTCCGGCTGGATTGGCAATAGGACTTGCAAGGAATCTCGTGCATTCCCGCCCTAGTCGCAGTGCCGCTTGGCGAAAGACCTCTTCACCTGTAGCAGCACCGATTTCCCGTAGCAACTTTGGACATCCACTGGCTATGTGGTTTTCGACACAAGCAAAGGGCGTCAGATCCTGGGGTGCGGCTTTAAGGAACGACTTCAACATCTCGATAAATCTGACTTTCCCCTGTTCGTCTGCATCCAGAAAGAGGGGAACCATAGGCAGATCTCTGATGGCCTCTGCCCAAACTCGACCGTAGCTGAGGCACAGGTTCAAATAATCTTCGTTTCCAGTAGCGTTGTAACCAGACATTGCCATATGCAGAAGCCGTAAATGGTCTACGAAGTTGAATCCTTCTGTTCCTACCACTTTGGTGCCCAAACTGTAACTAACAAACCTGCGGTTCTGCCAGTCATACCAGGCAGGCGGTCCATCAGCCCAATTGCCTACGTGGTGGGTTCCGTCTACCAATGCTGACCGGGCCATTCTGTTTCCCGGCACAATCCGATAGAACCAATCTAGGAAAATCAGAAAATGCTCAGTGCCGTGGTGGACCTCCTGAGTTGGGTGGTAACCGTGGTAGAAGTGGTCCTGGGCCCAATGGTCCCATTTGTCAAAGAGGTCCGAGGCCAATTCTGGCACACTTGGGTCCGAGGTGTAGGCGTAATAGCCGGCCCAGGAGGTCAGGAAGGTGCCTTCATCATGGATGCCCTGCCAGTCCTTCTCCATGTGCCTTGGCATGACGCAATGCAGCCAGTCACCCAGTTCATGGAGCAACATCTCTATGCCTGTCCGCAAGTCTGAAGGTCTTTGCAATATTATGGAACCGGTCATCCGCAGGGGGGTTTTGAGACTTGGTATTGGATAAACCCAGTATAGTGGAACAGGGCTGCAATTCAGTTCTTTGCCGCTCAATCAGATTCCGCGGAAACTGAAACCGATACCACATTTGAGTTTAGGTGCAAAAAATGGAATACCGCCGCGGTTGGCGTGCCTTTATTAGAAATACGGAGAGCCGATCTCTTCGTAACATTGACCGCCAGGTGCTGGGCCGCATTTGGTCCTATGCGCGTCCCTACAAGGGTCAAATGGCGTTGATACTGGTGGCTGTTGTCTTGCAAGCATTGATCGGCGTGGTGCCACCGCTCTTTTACAGGTATTTCATTGATCACATCCTGCCGGAAAAGGATCTGTCTCAGCTCTGGCTTTTTGCTGGCCTACTCTTGGCGCTGCCCTTTGTCACTGTTTTCATAGGCTTGGTGCAACACACATTCTCCATGCGTTTGGGGGAAACCCTTGTGTATGACTTGCGGAAGGCTATGTTTGACCATGTACATAAGCTCTCGATGCGTTTCTTTACACACACGCGGGAAGGAGAGGTCATCGCGCGCTTTACACAGGACGTGGAAGGGGCCCGTCGAATGATCACCAACACCATCCCTGGGTCCACTACGGCTATCATCACTCTCTTGACAACCTTGATCGTGATGGGCCAGCTGGAATGGCGGCTGACTGTGCCCGGGGTATTGCTCTTTCCTCTGTTCTGGCCATTTGCTTACTGGTTGGCCCGCATCTTGCGCCGGACCTATCATCAGGGCTTGGAATACAACGCCAGCCTTACGAGCATGGTAGGGGAAACCTTGAATGTAAACGGTGCTCTGCTAATGAAGCTGTTCGGCCAGCAGCTCGCCGCCAGAGAGCGATTTGACACCCTGTCGGAACTGGTACGCCAGTTTCGCATCCGCTGGTCCATTCTGTCTTATTGGCTGACTTCGGGCATGGGAATCATGTCCGGAGTCGGTGTTGCGCTGTTCTACGGCTTGGGCGGCTATCTGGTGATGCAAGGCGAAGTCACGGTCGGTACCATTGTGGCGCTTGTGGCTTACCTTCCAAGAGTCTTTCGGCCCATCACATCTATCAGCCAAGTCTCAGTAGACATAATCCAAGGTGTTGCCAGCTATGAGCGGGTCTTCGCCTACATTGACATCCCATCAGAAATAGTAGAGACCCCGGATGCTGAGGAACTGAATTCAGCGGAGGGCAATATTGAATTCAACCGGGTTTCGTTCGACTATGCCCAGACACCGAATTCTATTAACGCGGTGCAAGACAATGTGGAGTCACCCATTTATAGTCCGCCGCAATTTTCTGAAAATGGGGATTCCCCTCGTCCCGCCGTAGAAGATGTTTCCTTCAAGGTAAGCCCCGGCGAGATGGTAGCGTTGGTTGGTCTTAGCGGTGCAGGCAAAACCACAATCATCAATCTAGTCATGCGTATTTATGATCCCACTTCGGGCCAGGTGTGCTTGGAAGGCCGGGACTTAAGACACTTGACTTTGGATTCTCTTTCCACCCACATTGGTGTAGTTACACAGGATGCCTACCTCTTTTATGACACCCTGAGGGCCAATGTGCTCTATGCCAAACCAACAGCTAACGAAAAAGAGCTCTTGGAGGTGTGCAAGGCAGCCCATTTGGAAGAATTCGTTGCTGGACTGCCCCATGGCTTGGACACTTTGGTGGGAGAGCGGGGACATCGTCTCAGCGGAGGTGAAAAGCAACGGGTCTCTATTGCAAGAGCAATACTCAAGAAGCCTTCTATATTGCTTTTGGATGAGGCCACTTCCCACCTGGATGCCCAAAGCGAACAAGCTATTCAAAGGGCTTTAGGTCCATTGCTGGCCGACTGCACCAGCCTCGTAATTGCACATCGCCTTTCGACAGTTCGAAACGCCGACAGGATTTTGGTGCTGGATGAGGGACGCATCGCCGAAGCTGGCAGCCATGAGGAATTGATTGAGGCACAAGGCCTCTATTCACATCTCTACGCTTTGCAATACCAGGCCCGGCGGCGGCCCTCTTCGGATATTCCCCATACGGCGTGAAAGGACCTTGTCTTTGGTCCTTGTGCACACTTTTTTCTGTTTTGTTGTGCAACAAAACAGAGAGTCGTTCGTCTCATATAGTTGCCCCTTTCGCGGCCTAAGACTAAGTCCTAAACTAGCCTGCGGCTGAGCACAGCCCTCTGCGACCCTACGTAGGCTGGACCGCGAAAGGGGAGAGGGCTGGTTTCTTTGGCGGCAACAATTATTTGAAAGAAGCAAATCCCTCACATGCAGGGAAGTGTTGGCCAAGGTCCCATAACGAGGGAAGAGTAGTGCAGGCTGCGATCAAATCAAACCTGCGGCGCACTCGTTGGGCTGGCCTCAAGTGTCACTTTAGGCATCGACCGAAGTAGGTTTTCATGTTCGCTAATTCCTTCCGAAATTGGTTCACTGGAACTAAGGTGTTTTATGCCTTGTTTGGAGTGATATTGGCCATTCTCTTCATGAGTAGAGTGGTGGCGCTCGGTTCCCAAGATGTCTCAATCCAAGGCAGAATTCATTTTGCCCAGAACGGAGAGGATCTGGCGTCAATCGCCAAGTCGAAAGGCCTGGAGCTGGACGCGGTTCTGCAACTAAACGAATTGAATTCTACTGACTCTCTTTGGGTTGGCCAGCCCGTGCGCCTACCGGCTTCCGCCCCAGTTGGCCCTGGCCTTGGGTCTCTGAATGGAATCTACCACGTGACCAAGAACCAGACATTGCACTCTGTTGCTTTGCAGTATGGGTTGCACCCAGTTGAACTGGCTCATCTAAATCGTATGGCTCCCAATGAGGTCTTGTATGCAGGACAGGAACTGAGAGTTCCCAGCCTGCAAAACTGGGCGAAAATGGTAGAACAGGGCTACATGAAGCGGTTCCCCTCCTACACATTGCAGGGGAGCGATACTTTAGCTACCGTTGCTGAACAGTTCGGAGTATCTGAAGAAGAACTGCGCGTGTTTAACGCTTTGGACCCTGCAGCTTACCCTCAGGCCGGCAGTGAGTTGTTGATTCCGCCCCCCGCCCAGAGTGAGGATTTAGGGGTTGAGGTGCGGGGCCCGTCCGGATTGGGCCAGCTGGTACGCCTCAAGGAAAAGTGGGTCGAAGTAAACTTAGCCAACCAAGAGGCTACTGCCTTCATGGGCATGACGCCGGTCCGTCGCATGCCCATCTCTTCAGGTACAACCGCACACCCTACGGTGACTGGGCTGTTTCGCATATGGGCCAAGACCCCTGTGCAAAACATGAGCCAAGGAAGCCGTTCCACCCAGGATTTCGAATTCCTGGAAGGAGTTCCTTGGGTGCAATATTTCTATCAGGACTTTGCGCTCCAAGGGGCTTATTGGCCCTTGGAAAGCGATCAGCCTAGCAGCAACGGAAATGTACTACTTTCGGAATCTGATGCCGCGTGGCTCTTCAGCTGGACTACACCAAACGGCGAAAATGGATTCGAAGTTGAGCAGGGCTGGATTTTGGGGGACTCCCCTTCAACCGGAACCTTGGTCTACATCCACGACTAGCATTTAGATCCCAAAAGACAGAACCGCGCTGCTCTGCCGATCCTCTTTCTTCAGCACCAGCCCCGGGCCCGCATAGCCTCAGTCACCGTTTCCATGGCTAAGACGAAAGCAGCAGTTCTGAGGTCAGAGTTCAAGGTTTGCGCAGTGTCCCAGGTCTTGTGAACAGCCTTGGACATTGAATGGTCCAAGCGACAATTGACTTTGTCTTCAGACCATTGGTAGTTGGCAGCGTTCTGCACTTGTTCGAAGTAGCTGACAGTTACTCCTCCTGCATTGCAAATCAGATCTGGAATTATGAAACTGCCTTGATTCCTCAGAATTTGCTCACCTAGGGTTGTCGTAGGCCCGTTGGCCGCTTCCAGTACAACCGAAGCAGAAATGTCAGCTGCGTTTCGTTCGTCAATGACACCTTCCATTGAAGCCAGAACCAAAACGGGGATTTCCAAACGTAGGAGCTCTTCCGGCGAAATCTCGTCTCCATGGTTGCAACCTTGAAGCGAGCCCATATCTTCATAGTGGTTTAGGACCTCCTGCACGGGAAGGCCATCTGCTGCATAAACGCCGCCTTTGCTATTACAAATGGCTACGACCCGACTGCCCAGCAGGTCTCCTGCGAGCCGCAGAATGTTGCTGCCAATGTTGCCAAATCCATGAACGGCAATAGTTGGTCCTTGCAGAAGGGCACCTTGCAAAGCAGCCACCTCCCGCAAAGCGATAAGAGCCCCGCGGGCGGTGGCCTCCTGACGGCCGACGCTGCCTCCGAGGCAGATAGGCTTGCCGGTTATCACTCCAGGCTGATATCGGCGGGATATCTGTTGGAATTCATCCGCCATCCAACCCATGATCTGTTCATTCGTGTACATGTCTGGAGCAGGTATATCAAAATCCGATCCAAGGTCTTGGGCCAATGCTCTGACATACCCTCGGCTAATCCTTTCCAATTCGTTAAGGGACATATCAGAGGTTCGGCAGTTTACGCCTCCTTTTGCACCTCCCAGAGGCAGATTCATGACAGCAGTCTTGAGCATCATGAGAGCAGCCAAGCCCTGAATTGCTTCTTCGCTTTCACCGCGGTGAAAGCGAACGCCTCCTTTAAAGGGCCCCCGCGCGTCATTCCACTGGACCCGTTTTCCTGTAAAAAGGGCATGATCCCCCGAATCTAGCTTCACCGGGATTTGAAATTCTAGTTGCCTTCGAGGATGCTGCAAAAGGGCCAATTCGAAGGCGGACAAGCCCGTGAGGGTTGCGGCCGATTCCATGCGGGCCCTCACTTCGCCCAACAGCGAAAGGGGTTCTGTAGCGTTTGCGTGGATCTGAGGAGATACTGAAAAGTTTGAATCCATTTGAGACAAAGCGACCATCTTCTAATTCCTGCCAGTCTGAGTCCGATACAGAATTAATAGGATCAAGCTGTCGCCAAGCGCGTTGATTTCTTACATTGTCAACTAAGAAAGCGGGTCCTGTACTGCGACATTGGCATTGGTTGACTGATTGGGTGGGGAGTCAGACACATCCTTCGAATACCGATTTAAGGTTGAAAGAGCCTGTATCGAGAGTAAGAGGCCCTTTCTTGAATGTTCCAAAATCTAGAGAGCCTCTTCCTGATGGGATCGATACCTTTCATCTGAGAATATCCCTTTGACCAGCTCGAAATGGGGACAGCGCAGTGGACAGAAAGAAGAGCTTCCTTGCCATGGCCTTGACATGCCAGGAAGGTATCGAAATAATTGTAAATAGAAACATATTTTCTAAGTAGTAGCATTCTGCTATAATGTTTAGTCGGCCGGCTTTTGAAGTCCTAGCCCATTGAAAATCTATACGGTTCATTCTCCGTGGTTGGCACTCTTCCTCAAACTATCCTGGTAGTAGATGACGATGCCAACATCGCCAAAATCATAGTACGCAATCTTGTCTTAGAGGGGTATCAGACCAAGGAGGCTCGAACTGGCCAAGAAGCCTTGCAGCATCTACGCATGTTTGAGCCGGACCTGATTCTGCTGGATGTGGAAATGCCGCAGTTGGACGGCTTTGAGACCCTCCAGCGGATCAGGCAAGTTAGCGAAATCCCCGTCATCATGCTTACGATCAGGGCTGAAGTGACAGACAAGATCCGCGGACTGGAACTTGGGGCGGATGACTACCTGACTAAGCCCTTCAACCGCGAAGAGTTGAATCTACGCATTAAAGCCGTGCTGCGTCGGTTTGAACCTGCTGAAAAACCCGAGGATCTGATCATTCGCATTGATGAACGGTTGCAGTTTGACCAACAACGCCGTGACGTCATCGTGGATGGGGAACGAGTTAGTTTGCGGCCCACAGAGTACAGACTCCTCCGGGCACTGGTAGAAAACGCCGGTTGGGCCCAGTCCCATGAATCCTTGTTGACTAAGGTCTGGGGATACGAATATCGAGATGACAACCATCTGCTTAGACTATACATAACATACTTGCGAAAGAAAATCGAAGTCGATCCTGCACGTCCGCAATACATCTTCACTAACAGGGGATTGGGATACCGCTTCGTCGAATTTCAAGAATTCCAGCCCGAGTGAATTCCCACCTCTCTGCCCCAAACATTTCTTGATTCAATTTCCAAATTTTTCGAGGTTCGCCGGTGGTTTCCGACATGTACTCCACTTCCAGTTTCTCAATGCTAAAGAGTTCTTCCACCTTCTTTCTAAGAACAATATTGCTAATTCTGCTTGTCGGCCTGATTGGTGCCTGCAACGCTCGCAGCGATGAATTAAATTCAGATCCGACGGCCCCAACAGAACCCATTGAATTGGCCCCTGAGGAGCCTAAGACAGCTTCTCAAACAGAGGTGCCGGACGGGGCGGATAACAAACCCGAATTGGCCCTTTCGGAAGTCGAATCGCTTGTCATTTGGACGACGCCCGCACAGGTAGAACCTTTAGCTGCTTTGGGTCTGGAGTTTGAATTGACATACGGGATCCCCGTGCAAGTGGAGGCGCATGACTTGGGAACAATGCTGGATGACTTCAGGCAGTCTCTGGCTCTACAATCTGGAATGCCTGACATCTTTCTGGGGGGGCATGACTGGATCGGGCTATTGGCTGCCAACCGGGTTGTTTCGCCACTTAACTTAGAAAACCACCAAGCCCATTTCGCCCCAGGGGTAATGCGGGCCATGTCATATGCAGGACAGCAATTCGGAGTGCCCGTGAAGGCTGAGAGTCTGGCTTTGGTGGTCAACCCGCAGTTAGTTTCGGTCCTGCCTCAGACTTGGACTCAGGTCAGAGAAATAGCGGCCAAACATGTACAAGAGACCGGCGCGTCGGCGGGACTGGGTATTAATGCTCTTAGTCCTTTTGACTTTTATCCAGTATTGACGGGTTTCGGCGGCGACCTTTTTCACTATGCACAAGAATCGGGCTTTGAAGTGACTGATGTTCAACTGGGTACAGCATCTAGCCTCCAGGCCTTGTCCTGGCTCCATGAGATGCAGGCTGATGGCCTCATTAATTTGGACTTGTCTCCGGGAGATCTCCAGCAGGCCTTCATAGACCAGCAGCTGCCTTTCCTGATTACGGGTCCTTGGAGCCTGCCGGCGTTGGAAGCTGCACAGATTGAGTTTATTGTTTCAGAGTTCCCCGAAGGCGGTAGGCCGTTTGTCAATGTTCAGGGTTATCTGGTCAATGCTTACGCTCCAGATCCTTTTCTGGCTTGGCTCTTCCTTTCGACCTTGTTAATAAGCGAGGACGGTATGGCGGGTATACTGGCAGCGGACCCCGCCGCCCCTGCCTATCTGCCACTCCTAGGACATGACTTCAGTCCGCATCTAAAGGAGTTCAGCCAGGTGGCCCGTCAGGGGACGGAAGTACCCAGCATGTTGCAAATGGCGGAAGTTTGGAAAATTTGGGGGCAGACCCATTACGATGTGTTTAAGAACGGGGCTGATGGGCCTACCAGTTACCAAGATGCGGCCGAAGGGATCAAGAAGCTAATTCAAGGCAATTGAGAGTTCCGGCCCAGAAATTGGCTGGGCGTACCAGGTAGTGCCTTCTAAGTCAGTCGCATAACTGCTTTTAGCTACCATACTGACATGCAAGCGAGACTCCCATTGCGTGCTTCACCTCATTGGGTAAGATTATTCCTGTTTCTAATAACGGCTGGAACCATCCTGGCTTTGACCATTGTCGGGGCTGCCGGCTACAAGCAAGGTCGCCAGCAGGCCACAGCTCAGTCTTCAGGCGCTTTGGCCGACTTGCGCGATCAATTGGAAGTCAGTCTAGAAGCAGGTGACCTTAGTGGCGCCATTCAAATTGGTGAATATCTGGGAACGTTAGGGGTATTGCAGGACGCCGAAAGGCGAAACATGCAGCAGCTAAGAGAGCTGCTCTCGGCACAGTCTCAGGAAGCCGCAGACAAGAACACTCAGCCATCTCCAGACCCAGTTCAACACGACCACGAATTGTGGCAGGCTGCCTTGGCTGCTCATGCACAATCCGATTGGTCAACAGCCATAGACTATTTAAGAGAACTCAAGAATGTAGATCGCAAGTATGTGACTGTTCCGTACGTGGAACTGCTGGAAGACATCTATATTAGATGGGCTCGTTCTTTGGTCTTCGCCCATAACGGTGAAGAAGCTATAACGCTGCTGAAGGTGGCTCTAGCCTTGCGCCAAAGCGAGGTAATTCAGCGAGAACTGGATGCGGCCAATCTGTTAGTAAACAGTCTGTCTTCGTGGGGGGTAGATTGGCCGAGCACTCTGGATGCCTTGAGTTTGGTATACGAGTATGATTCCAGCTATCTGGGCCTAGCAGATGTCTTTGGTCAGGCTATAGAGCAATATGCCGAAGGGGCGCGGTATAAGGGTTCTAGTTGTGAAGCCTTTCTCTACCTCAGTGGAGAGCAAATGAAAACTCCAATGGCAGACCTTCAGAAAGAATCAATTAGCACTCAGCTGCGCGAAGGTTGTCGAGCGGCCACCAGTTAGTTGCATTCCTGGCCTAACCTGAAAGGCCTGCCATGAGCAAACCCAACCTATTACGGTCTGCTTGGCTACTGGATAGAAGATCAATTATTCGTCCTTCAAACATTACGGCTATCCTGTCTGCCAAGTTGATCGTTTCGTCCAAATCATAGCTAACCAGCAGCACGGCTGTTCCCTGATTGCGCATCTGCGTTATGTGGGCATGGATGAATTCGGCGGAATCAACATCCACACCACGTGTGGGCTCTGCTACGACAAGGAGTTTTGGCACATGTCTGGATTCGCGGGCCAATACCAACTTCTGCTGGTCTCCGCTTGACAATCTTCCTCCGGCCTGATCGATTCCACCGACCTGCAAATTCATATCCTGGCTCAACCTGAGTGCCTTCCGTTTGATCTGAGTGGGTCTGAGCATGCCAAGACGAGATAAAGGGGGTCGGTTGTACATTTTCAAGATGAGATTTTCTGCCACTGTAAGAGCTTCGACCAAGGCGAATTCAAGCCGGTCTTCCGGAATGTACCCACAGATTCCCTTATTAGTTATCTGGCGAGGAGAATCTCGGGTGATGTCTTGGCCTCTTAACAAGAGCTTGCCTGTGTGAGGCCGTCGTATTCCAGTGATGGCCTGTAACAGTTCAGTTTGACCATTTCCTGGGGTACCGGCGATCCCTATAACTTCACCCGAATTCACGGTTAAAGTCAGGTCATTGACAACCAATCGACCCCCTGCACCAAGTACACTGACATGCTCAACTTCCAGTACAGGGAATCCGGTTTCTGTAGACCTTTCCTTGTTTGTGAAGGGCGCCATTCCTCGACCAATCATAAGGCTGGCTAGTTCAGATTCAGTGGTTTGGTCCGGCAGAACAAGACCAACTGCACGGCCCCTGTGTAGCACTAGGATGCGGTCGGCGATTGACAGTGCCTCTCTCAATTTTGGTGTAAGGAAAATAATGCCAATACCTTGAACTGCTAATTGGCGCATGACTTCGAACAGGCTGTCGATCTCTTGGGGCGTCAAGAAGGAGGTAGGCTCATCCAGAATCAGAATCTCTACTTTCCTGTAAAGGGCTCTTAATATCTCCGCTCTGATTTGGTCAGCAAATGACAATTCCGCTGTGAGCCGATTTGGCTCAACTTCCCAGTTGTATTGCCCGGCCAACCGCCGAATCTCTTGAGATGCAAGGGAGATATGCAATTGGCCGGCTCTAACCGTTTCTTTGCCAAGGACAATGTTCTCTGCCACAGTCATGTTGGGAATCAGTTGGGAACACTGATGCACCATGCTGATGCCCTCGGTAATGGAGTCGCGGGGAGTATGGTCCTGCAACCGTTGGCCGCGCACAACTATCTCCCCTCTTGTAGGTTTCTGTAACCCGCAAATGATTTTCATCAGGGTCGATTTGCCCGCACCGTTTTCACCGAGAACCGCCAGGATTTCGCCAGACTCCAATGAGAAATTGATGTCCTGATTGACCACTCCTCCCTGAATCAACTCAGTGCAGTTGCGGACTTCCAGTACTGGAATACGGGACTCTGGTCTACGGAATGACATGGGGTCGAACAGTCTGTTCGGGGGACAACGACTAGGTGTGGCCGAGGGCGGCAGGGGGTTGCACGCGTCCCATGAAAATGGAAACGGTGATGATAGTAACTAAATAGGGCAACATACTGATGAGTTGACCGGGCAAAAGCGAATTCTGAACCATCAACAGTTCGATCGGGATGGCTTGGGTATAGCCGAAGAGCAAAGTGGCACCCAAAGCACCCAAAGGTGTCCAATTGCCCAAGATCACTGCAGCCAAGGAAATGAACCCACGTCCTGCAGTAATTCCATGGTGAAACTGTCCCGCTGCTTCCAGCACTAGATAGCCACCGCCCAGAGCAGCAAGACTCCCGCCTAAGGAAATATTGAGATATTGGATTCGCCGCACATTTATGCCAGCAGATTCTACGGCGCCCGGATGTTCTCCGACAGCTCGAGTGCGTAGTCCCCAGCGGGTCCTGTTTAGAGCGAACCCCAATACCAACACAGACAGCAACGCTGTATATGTTATTAGAGGCTTGTTAAAGAGCAGGGTCCCAATCACGGGTATTTCGGAAAGCAGCGGGATCGGAACATTGGCAAGTCTGCCTAATTCCAGAAAGTTGGGGTCGAAAAAGTAGGTCGAAGTTCCTTGGGCGAGAAATATTATGACTGCACCTGAGAGAAAATGGTTTAAGCGTAGAAAAATGCAAAAGAACGCTTGGAGGAGGCCAGCCAGCCACCCCACCAGTAGTGTCACCATAACGCTGAATCCCAAGCTCACCGGCAGAGACCAATTGCTCGTGGCAGTCATGGCTAGAAAAGAGGCAAATGCTCCCGCCAGCATCATGCCTTCGATTCCGAAATTGATGATGCCTGACCTCTCGCACAGAATGCTGCTCATTGCACCCAGAGTTAGGGGGATCGCAGCCTGTAACGCAAACTGAAGAACATGGGTGCCGAACATTATTTGCATTGACAAGTAATCCCCGAGAGGCGTGTATTCGACCAGAAGAGCGCAGACCAACAGAATTCCGGCAAAACAGATGGTGAACCACGACGAGGCCCTATTCGAAGTCGATGACAGCATGTCTTGGTTTCAGCGAGATTCGCTCACCCCGGAGAATTGGGGGAAGCCGGCCCAGCGCGCTAAAGGGGCCAACCGCAATAACAAGCCTGTCACATATGGGGCTGATACGAAGATTATTATCACGGCCTGAACAATTCGATAAGGGTCCACAGGCATTCTTAATGCAATTTGCATACTCGAGGCTCTCGCACTCAGACACCCTAGAAGCAATGAAGCTGCTACGATGCCTACAGGGTGTGTGTGACCCAATAGCGCTACAGTAAGCCCATCAAACCCAATTACGCTTCGGGTCTCGGCAGCGAACCTGTAGTTGAGGCCCGATATTACTAACGCCCCAGCGATGCCAGCCATGCCGCCGGCCCAACCCATGGCCTGTACCGTGGTCCAGGCCACTCGCATGCCTGCATAGCGAGCAACATTGGGTTTGTGGCCAATCGTCTTGATTTCGAAGCCGAGAGCAGTCCTTTCCAGAAGCCACCACGTGAGAATAGCCGCCGCAATTGCTAGAAGGACGCCGTCTTGAAGGAAGTTGAAAGATTCCTGTATCCATGACGATTGATGTAAGGACGATATTTCGCCGGCCTTCACTATGGAGTCGGCTGTGGGATTCGATGGCAAGCTCGAGGGTACGCCGCCCTCCGGACTGTCAGATGACATGACCCAACTCGCAATAAACGCCGCCACGTAATTCAGCATTACGGTTGTAATAACTTCGTGCGCGCCAGTTGCTGCCTTGAGCAGCCCTGGAATTGCACTCCATACCATGCCGCCCGCGAAGCCCGCAGCTAGAGCAGTTGTCAGAAACAGAGCGGGTGAAGTGCCTGCAGGGAACTTCACTCCTGCATAGAGGGCGCAGAGAGTTCCGATCAGAAACTGGCCAGCCACTCCGAAATTGAATAGGCCAGCTCGCAAGGCGATTGCTACCGACAAACCTGTAAATATTAAAGGCACTATCTTGCGACTGATTGTGTTCCACTCCAAGTTCTGACCCAGCAAGACATGGAAGTAAACCTGGAAGCCTTGTTCCGGGGTCTGTCCTAGGCTAAACATCAACAACATCTCTAGCAAGAGTGCTGCCGAAAGTGCCAAGGCAGAAGTGAGTAGAGACATTCTCCAGTTTCTGGAGTAGAAATCGATGATGTGGTCCCCTAGATACGCTGCATCAATGGGCTTGGCGATAACGGATTGTAACTGGTCTCCAGGAATCTGATACGAAGATCAGATTTTCCTCAATGGGTATGTCTCTTAATATCTAATGTCTCGTGTAAGCAGGTTTCAATACGGAAGCAGCACCAGATATCGAATTTAGCGTTCTAGGTTCAGCGGAGGCGGACTTCCAATTCAAATACTTTCGTACCCCTTACGTTCTATGCGTAACGGGTCGCTGCCCCTGTTGACAAACCGTCCCTGGTCCTCGGCAATGCCTACCATAGATCGGTGTTCCTGGCAGCAAAGTAGAGATTTCCTTCTTCATCCCTGCTGATTGCCAGTCATTCCCAGGCATTGTTGAAAGTCCCCCTGCCGAAGACAATACATCGGTATTTACTCCATACGAAACAAAATATAGGTCTTTTCGAAACTCTCTAATGGGGGCAGACTTGGTGGGTCGGAAAGACCTTTAAATTATGGCTATTCGATTCGGTAAGGTGAACTTGGTGTGGCGTATGGGCGATTTCATTCATCTTCGAACACAAAGGAAATCCGCTCCCTACTCACTACCTCGCGTCAGCGGCCCCTAAAGAAGGCCAGAGTAGAGGCAAAGGTGCCGTTCAGCCAACGCACGAGATACATTCGACAAGAGAAACTCGACATGCCAGACGCCGCATAAAGGCGATTCCGGTCCAATGAAATTCATGATCTGCTGCAGCGAATGCCCTTCGACCACCTAACTGCAATTGTCTGGAAACCAATGTTTTTACTGAATGGGTAGGCTCCCTTAGTTCTGAATATACATTGAAGGCTGCAATCGCAAAGGGCTATACCGGTAACTTTCTTGGCCAATTCTGAACAGGCCTCAGTTGTACTCTAAACTTCCCTGTTGTTTCTGTAGTGCCTCTATAAATTTGGCGCCTTATTTCCCGAATACTTCTAACTCTGGGTCTTGTGGGGCCGGGGCTGTCCTCAGTAAGCAGAATAGGGCAATTTCATTGGTAAGGATCTCCCCACAGCCGTACGGAGTTCGGGTTCGCCAACTTCGAATTTCGGCAGCACTTTCCAAACCGGTTCCAAATTCTTAGCAATTCGCAGCGAACCGCTCATCCGGCTCAGGATGCATCGAGCTGGTTCTGTGGAAGCGGAATGTTCCCCTGCCCAGGGGCCGTTCATTTTTACTTGCGACGATTCTTGAAGAGGATGTATTGCCTGATATGGATCTACCACTAATCCCGGACATTCCTGGGTTCGCTAATAGGCAGCAGAGGCTCGAAAACTGTTGCACCCAGAAACTGGGGTCGACATCTCAGTTTCTCACCTCCAACATGATGCCCCCATAGAGGAGGCTGTCCAACTCCCTCAATTTCTGAACTTATGCTTTTCAGAATAGTCTCGTCCTGTCAGGATTCTTTTATCGGGAATCCACAGAGAGAAAACAGCCTTTCGATCCCTGTATTTAAAGTCTTGAATCTTGTGGGCAATTCCTCTTTGGTTCACACGACCACATCTGTGGGGATGTAAGACACAGACGATTTGCAATCTCTGTGAATTTGCTCGGTCTTCAATTCAAGTTAGGAATCAGATTCGGCTCTCGAATCTAAGAACGCATCAATCCCTGCTTGGGAGCCGCCTTTTCTGTGCCTCCCACACAACCCGTTTAGCTGGGAAATCTCAGCCAAAATGACTCCAACCGAACTTGATACCGCCCCGTCTGGGCCTAGAACAGTACTACCAAAATCAATTCTGGAAAATTCTGGTCAGAATGAGTTTTGGCAATATTGGGCCTCATACTGACTCAATGTTTATCGAAGCCTGAGTAGGCGTGCAATGTGACTTTTCAGGAAGGCAAGAGCTGGCGAGGCTGTCCTACACAATTCGGAAGTCAGAAAAAAGACTAATACGTTTATGGCGGCCAGAAAGGGC
Source organism: Caldilineaceae bacterium (assembly GCA_965221225.1). Classification (GTDB taxonomy): domain Bacteria; phylum Chloroflexota; class Anaerolineae; order Caldilineales; family Caldilineaceae; genus Bin34. The sequence continues at coordinate 296,343 of CBDCRV010000008.1, read as the reverse complement.
TAGAACAACATTCAGCGCTAGGTCTGGCGCCAGAGAACTGAGCAAAAGGGGTGTCCCTCACAATGTGCCCATAGTTTGAAGATGGTAAAAGCAAGTTAGATATGTCCTACAAACCCAGGAATTGTGCGGAAATTCTCGCTCTCTACAACAAAACGGGGTTTTGTGTTTCGGTCTGAATCAAGCCAATCCTGCGGCCTAGTGTTTTCCATCAGGAGAGGGCCTATACCAGCAAGTATTGATGCCTTTCTTTCTTATACAGGACACGGAAACTTCGAATCTCCTGCAGGGCTTCAACAATAGCCCGTTGTCCGGCCTCCCGTGCTCGAGCCGATGAAACGGATGTTGACACTTCAGCCGAGGCGATTTCCACAGTTTCTCCAGCTGTCTTTATGAGACCTTGGTCTACAAGCAACGTCAGACACAGCTTAACGATTGTCTCGGTAAGCCCTAACTTGGCAGCCATCATAGGCACCTCCAACGCGCCTTCTCGTGCTCGCGCCGCATATCGGCACATCGAGTATATTATTGGAGGCAGTTCGATTGCACTAGGCAGCGGCTGTTCATACGCCATAAGAGTAATTCGATTCCAAGACTTTGCATTCAAAAGCAGTCCTAGAACTTGACGGCTAGGCGGTGAAGACCATACAACTAGATGATTGGCGGCTTGACTCTCCTCACTGGCCTGACTAACCAAGTCATATCGCGTACAAAGTTGCTTTGCATTCAAATGTAGGCCTTCGGCGTACCAAATGCTGGCTGAATTAGCCGGTCCCGGGGACACGGGAGGCATCTGATCACGTAGGTCCACTATTTGGAAGGGAAACTCAGGTTGGGGCTGCGGGTCTACAGCCTTCCTTTGGTTGTGTAGCCGCCAGCTTTGGACTAGCAGTTCTACATTGCTGTTATCTTTATATTGGCTAAGTCGCAAGGCGTAAACAAGATCGATTGCCTCAGTGGGAGCCTTTTCCAGAGGGCACCGAAACCACACCGCAGAAGTGGGAAAGGGATTGCCTCTTTGCCGAACTTGAAAGCGACGCATCGAGCTATTTCCCCTTCCTATCTTCCGCCATTTTTCTACGATCAAATTAGTTGACAGACAAAGAAACTCGGGATTGCCCTTACCTGTAGGCTCCAATCTTTGCAGCTGATTCCACAGGTGCCTATTCACCTCCTCTAACGTCAGGTTCCGGTCTACAACCAAATCGCCGGAGTTGTCAGCATTTTCTGTATGGGCTGCCACAGCCTTGTCAAAGGCCTGTCGGAAATCTGGAAGCAAACGTTGGTTCAACGAGAGGCCAGCAGCTTGAGAGTGGCCGCCACTGGAATACAAGAACTTGTGACATTCCTCCAAGGCAGCCCCTATGTTCACTCCTTCTATGCTGCGGGCACTGCCGCGGGCTGTGTTGTCATTCTGAATTTGCAACAAGACTGCGGGCAACCCAAATGCTTCTGCAACTCGGCTAGCCACCAGACCTAGTATGCCGGGATGCCAGCTCTTGTGCGCCAGCACGATGGAGTGTCGTCCCTTAAGGCCCGGATTGTAGTCCAGTTGTGCCATGGCCTCTCCAAGTATCTGCCCAGTCAAGACCTTTCTCTCTTCATTCAGATTGTTTAGAGTGGTGGCCAGGGCACTGGCCTGAACAGGATCACAAGTAAGCATTAACTCCACGGTCAGTGAAGCATCCGCCATACGGCCCGCCGCATTCATTTTGGGAGCGATGATATAAGATATTTCCTCTGTGCGCAGTGATCCCAGATTGGCGCGCGACGATTTCAGGAGAGCGATGATTCCAGGCCGTTCCGTCTGGTTGAGAGCCGCCATTCCTTTTTGCAGCCAATAACGTGTATCTCCGATCAGTTCCGCTACATCCGCCACGATGCCGATGGCTACAAGATCCAAGAAAGCAGTAGTCTCTTTCTCCCTGTCCAGCAAAGAATATAGTTCCTTGATCAATAGGAAGGCAACACCAACTCCAGGCAGAGCAGACTGCACGTGACCAGGGCCCATTAACTTGGGATTAATAATGACGTCCGCCAGGAAGCGGATGTTCATTGCCTGCGGGCTGTCCGGTCTTGGATCTATTACGGGATTGGAACCCAATTCAAATTGTCCGAAGTTAGGTGGCAAGTCATGATGATCCGTCACGATGATGGTAAGCCCTGAAGCCCGAGCTAACGCCAATCCCTCTACTGCATCAATACCAGTGTCACATGTGATGAGAATATCGGGCTGCCAACCTGGATCGTTCAGTAGCTCTTGAAGCCTGTCTGCTTGGACACCGTGGTTGTCACGCAAGCGATGTGGAACATGCCAATGCACATCGTCCTCGCGCCTGGCTAACCTTTTCAGTGCGGAGGCCAACAAGGCCGTGCTAGTCTGGCCATCCGCGTCAAAGTCGCCCCAAATAAGAATTTTCTTCCCCTGTTCCAAGGCTGCTTTGAGCAATGCCGCTCCTTCCCGTACTCCCGCTAAATTGCTGGCAGCTGCAGGAATATAGTGAGCTGGATCCAAGAAACATCGTGCCTGTTGGAAAGTCTTAAAACCACGCTGAACCAAGGCTTCAGCGAGATAGCTTTGTCCGGAACATGCCTCTGTTATTTCAGGGTAAACTTCCGCACGGGGACGGATAGCCCAAGAACGCTTACTTTCCATAAATAATTGCTATTGTCCAATTGTGGGTGCCGACTGTCCGGCAAACAATCTGATTGCGAGTCGAATTGAACTCCTACCCAATGCAATGTCAGAACCAGGAAGCACCGCATTCTTTGTAGGAGAAACTCAGAAAGAGTATAACAATCCCTTCCAACCCATTCTTGTGGAGTGAACATGGCCAAGATTTCTCATTGGGAGTCTTCGCTTCAATGAAACACCCTCCTGGCTCGTCAGAGATATTCTCGAAGGATTCTGAAAGCCCTTTGGAATAATTCCAAGATCAAGTCTTAGAGAACCTGGGCGATTGTTGAAGTCTGCTCCTTAAGTATCAAATCGCAATAGGAAATTCTTGGAGACGAATGAGGCGAAATCGAACCGCTCACTTGCAAGGAGTTGCTTCGAAGTTAATACGTATCTCTCTTTTTGGCTCTTCGGACCTGTCAAACGGGAGGGTACTGGCAGGGATGGATATTTCTGGAGCGTGGCGGCCCGTTAGACATGAATCTCACGCTACGCAGGTCCCGTTCCCTGGGAAACTTGCTCGCTGTCTGAACTGTACCCACTTTCATCGGAAAACCCGTCTTTTCTAATGCTGTTTTCGCGGATTGAAAACCTGCAAAGTGGTTTGCATGAATCTATTGGACGCCCTAAGGTTCGATTCCAGAGCTATTCAGGAAGTCCTTTCATAGCCGCAGATGCCCGGTGCTCTACCAAAGAGATTAGAACAGTTATTGTGGCGCGGACGTTGTTCCAATTCTGCTGTTCAGGTTCAAGCATTGTCATCTTGAAACATCCAATCACAACAGGAAACAGAGCTAAGGCCGTGTATTGGCTGGCTTCTGAGAATGACAGGAAGCGAAGGGCACCTGAGCACGCATGTCGGGACTGGTAGTCATATTGTGTTCAGGATTCAAGCAAAACCGGAAAGGCACGATATTCAGACATCGCGAACTTGAACAACAGGCTTCAAGTAAAGAAACTTTCCCTCTAGTGGTGCTCTAAACAGCAACTCAACCCTATTGGAAGGAGCCTTGAAAAGGGCAACAGGTTACTGGAGTTGCTTGTCAATAGGCAATCTCGAATTGATCAAAATCTGTATTTGTCAATGCAATCCGCTCCAGATCCGCTTCCAAGAAGACACTGGATAAATCCTTCACTGACTTAGGGTTGACCCCTCTATCACAATGAAACATAAAGGTGCAACGGCTGCACAGTGAATCTCGGTTCTGCGGTGTGTCTGCAACTTGGGAAAAATTGTTTTCAACTCTTCGTTTCTCCTGGATCTTGGTAAAGTTACTTTCCAGAAATTCTCTATTCCTTTGGTGCAATTCTTGGGAGTAACGAAAATGCATGGGCTCGTGCGGTGCAGCCGCAAACCAATAAATAAATTCGACATGGTCCGGTGTAATTTGGGTCCAGCCCATCTCTGTGGCCGCCTCGACCAATACGAAAGGAAAAATCACCTGTTGCAAATCTTGATGCCAGTCCGGAGCAAGATCGGGCATTCCAGTCGTCTTCCAATCTAAAATCACGCCCTTGTCTTCAAGGAGCACCAGAAGGTCGTATTTTGCAGTCAACTGCGCTTCTTGAAAGGGTAAGGAAAGAGTGTATTCCACGAATCGGGGACCATTGGGCATTTTGGAAAGGAACTCCAGTGCGCCCCTGATCCATTCATCTAGGGGTTCTGGGGCGATTCGCATTACAGGTTCTATGGGCAAGCCTCTCAAGACGCTTTCAATATATCGGTGGAAAAGGTCTCCCCGTCTGACGTTTTCCTCCTGTTCCGGTGACAACATCGAGGAGCGTGAGGGCACAAATTCGTTCTGAATGTATTGAAGGAAGAACCGGCGCTCACACCTCGCATACGTACTCAGGCGGGACTGATTCAATTCTATAAAGGCCACTTGTTCGGCTCCCAACTGGGTAGGAACTACCCCGCTTTGGAGTATTGTTTACGATTTCTTACGGGCACCGGCTGACCTTCCCCTGCTGCGCCTGGACCTGGGATTGTGGACGCGCCACAAATGCTGTAGATTGGCTTGATGAATTGCCGCCACCATTTCTCCCATTGGGATCGTAGACACCCCGAAGTCAGTAGGTCCCTTCTGACACAGTTCTTCAAGAGTGCCCTTCCGTGCTGCTATCTCTTGTGCCCAATCCTCTATTTCGAAAAGGTAGTTTAAAGTTCTGTCTATGCTGGTCGTGACCTCTCCACGTAGCAGAATATCACCGTGACCTTGGACTATGACTTCAAGGTTGAGATCATGTAGTTTAGAGAGCGAATTCCGATAGGCCTTGATGTCACACTGGGCCTGCGTAATCATTGGGATGTGCATCATCAGGTCCCCAGTAAAAAGTACTTTCTCCTCGGGTATATGCACCACACAAGTATCAGGAGCAGGACCAGGGGCATGCATGACATGGACAGATTTATTACCAATCCGTACCACCATCTCCTCGTCGAAAACCACACTGGGCAGACATAGTTGCACCTCCTGCAGGGCGGGCGTGTCCGCTTTCGCTTGACGCAGCATTTGAGCACCTGATTTCTGCAATTGAGCCCGCGTGAGCTGGTGGGACACCAATTCAGCATCTCGAAAAAGAAATGATCCATAGACATGGTCTGCCGCAGACTGTGTGACCACCACATACTTTATACCGGCCTCGCACAGTCGCTCTATATAGCTCCGCATCTGCCGTGTTTCGGAGGGGAAAGGTAAGGTGTCAATCAGGACACCACCTTGCCGAGTCACGACTAGACCCGCGTTGACGCGGGCATATAGTTCACTGGTAAAAGCCCAGGTTTCGTCAGCGACGCGTATGCGAGTTAGAGCCATTTGGAAAGATGGTTTGCTTTTCGGTTTAGAGGGCAGCTGCGTTGGTCCAAATGGGCAGCCGAGGATCCGGGGACTTGCCATAAAAACCCCACCATGGCCGTGTAACCAGATTGTTTAAACCCGTTTGTCACAGGTGGGAACTTGCTGGGTGCTGGAGTCTCGCCTGACGGATGAGGCTAACCACGCCACACCACATCACAACGTTCCGCTTTGCATTGTCGATGGTTTAACAATATGCCTGATTGATCACGAGCCATGTAGGGTTAGCTTCAAATATACTTTATTCATTCTCGATTCTCAATAGGTAGTGACAAAAGGGTTCCGTTCTTCTTGCAGAAATCAGCGTGTCCTAAAAAGGGAGGAGTAATTCCCCAAATCAACAAATACCAACCTTTGCAGTGGTATTGAGTAACCTATTCCTTTAAGTAGCAACTATCAAAAGCAAGGGAGAAGTCACCCATGAACAAAAACCGTACAACCACCTTTGATCCAGATTCCCAAGTAGCAAGGGACAACTTGCCTCGTTGGGATTCTTTGTCCAAAGCTGGAGTCCTGTATGCGAGGCCCTTCCTTGAATTAGATGAAACAAAATGCCAATCCTTCTTGAATTCCGACGGCTTACTGGACAGCCCGGCTGACAAAGATGTCCTAGTATTGGCCGGCGGTGGCGGTCAGCAGGGAGCCTGCTTTGCTTGGCTGGGGGCTAAAGTCACGGTATTCGATCTTTCGTCAGAGCAACTTAACCGGGAACGAGAAGCAGCGGCAGCGCATGGCTATGAGATCCGATTGGAGCAGGGGGACATGCGGGACCTCTCACGTTTCTCTACGAACACATTTGACATTGTTTATCATCCCCATTCCATTAATTTCGTGCCGAATGTGAATGAAGTATTCGCTTCGGTGGCCAGAGTCCTGAGACCTGGAGGTCAATATAAAGTTGCTCTCCACAATCCCTTTACGCAGCTAGTGGTAGAGGACAATTTCCATGCTCAGTTTGGCTACGGTCTCTTCCATCAGTATCAAGATCAAGAAGTGGATTTGGAGGCAGTCTACGGTGACGACCAATGGATAGTTGATCTAGATAATGGTGAACAAATCTCTGTGGACCACCCTCGTTGCTGGGTCCACACATTCAGCACTTTCACAAGAGCGCTGTTTCTTAATGGGTTTTCCATTGAGTGCCTGACTGAAGCCAAGTCGCAAGAGGAGGATCCCGAACCTGGCAGTTGGGACCACTTTCTGCAAGTAACATGCCCCTATCTGCGGTTCTGGACGCGCCTTAAGGAAAATGCTTATTAGCCAAGATTTCGCCGGACCAATGGCGCCGATCTTTGGTGGGCCGGAAAGTGCAGTGGTATCTGCCACAGGAATGCTAAAACTGCGGTCAGGTCTATATGTCAGATATCAACTCCAGGCCAAGTTCCATGAGCTTCTCATCGTCCAGCGGTGAAGGGGCTTCAACCATCAGGTCTGAGCCTGCTGACGACTTGGGAAAGGCCATGACGTCTCTGATGTTGGTGGCACCCGCGAATAGAGCGGCCATGCGGTCAAGGCCCATGGCAATTCCACCATGAGGTGGGGCGCCATATTGAAATGCCTCCAAGAGATGTCCGAACTCAGCCTGAATCTCTTCCTCATTCAGATTCAATTGGTTGAACAGTACAATCTGTTTGTCGCGGTCATGAATTCTGATACTACCCCCTGCCAATTCCCAGCCGTTGAGGACAACATCGTAGGCTTTGGCCCGAGCAGCACCCGGATCGGTGGCCAACAGATCCCAGTCTTCATCCATTGCTGAGGTGAATGGATGATGCACTGCAGACCAACCGCCGGTCTCTTTGTCTCGCTCCAGCAATGGGAATTCCACAACCCAACAGAAGGCAAAAAGCTCTGGATTTATCAGTCCGGCTCGCAGTGCGACTTCGGACCGGAGCAAGTTGAGGCTGCCTGCTACAACGGCAGATTGATCCGCTACCAAGAGAATAAGGTCCCCTTTCCGGGCTCCACTGGCGGTAATCACGCCGGCCAATTCCGAAGGTGACAGGAATCGGGCGATCTGGGAACGAATTGCTCCTTCCTTCAAGTCAGTCTCGCCGGAAATGTCCGCCTGCAAACCAATCCAAGCCAATCCCTGGGCCCCGGCTGGCCGGACTACGTTGATTAGACCATCGATCACTTTTCGAGACAGATCACACCCTCCAGGATACAAAATGCCTTTGACCTGTCCGCCCTGATCGATGGCCGTCCGGAACACTTTGAATTCGGAGTTGGCCAGAGAAGCAGTTACGTCAAACAGCTCTAGGTCAAATCGAAGGTCGGGCCGATCTGAGCCAAACCGCTCCATGCACTCCTGGTAGGTCAACACTGGAAAGGGGATCTCCTTGATCTGCTTCTGGGAATGAGTTCGAGTCATCTCTATCAAAAGGTCCTCAAAGAGATTCCTAATGTCCTGTTGTTCTATGAAACTCATTTCCATGTCAAGTTGGGAAAACTCAGGCTGGCGATCCGCTCTGAAGTCCTCATCGCGAAAACAACGGGCAATTTGGAAGTACTTTTCCAAGCCAGCTACCATCAGCAATTGTTTGAGCTGCTGAGGACTTTGCAGCAGTGCGTAGAAGTGTCCGCGATGCAGTCGACTGGGAACAACAAAGTCTCTGGCTCCTTCAGGGGTGCTCTTCAGCAGATAAGGAGTCTCGACCTCGACAAAGTGTCGATCAGAAAGAAAATTGCGTATGAAGCGCACAAGTTCGTGCCGCAATAGCAGATTGCGAGTCATATTGGGACGACGCAGGTCGAGGTAACGATACTTGAGTCGCAACGCCTCATCAGTATCATCCGCCTCTTCGCGAATGTAAAAGGGTGGGGTTAGGGAAGCGTTGAGTATTCGGACGGCAGAAGCCGAAACCTCTATCTCACCCGTATCCAATTCGGGGTTGTCCAGCCCATCTGGACGTTCCTGGACGGTACCTTGAATCTGAATCACGAATTCCGTGCGGATTTTGTCGGCTTCGGTGTGAGCAGCTGGATCTACGGCTGCGTCCACCGTAACTTGCGTTATTCCGAAACGGTCCCTCAAATCAAGAAAAATCAGGCCGCCATGGTCTCGGCGCACCGCAACCCAGCCAGCTAGGGTCACTGTCTGACCATGGTGGGATTTCCTGAGTTCGCCGCAGGAATGAGATTTCAGCATATACGATTCTTTCCTTTACCAGACCTCTGCCTATGGAACGCTGCATTATAGAGTGTGCCAATTGGACCAGTGTAAGTTTGGCCTTCCCAACCATCTCTGAACAAAGGGAATGAGTTCAAAAGGTATGGCACCAATTCCTGGTGATATACTGGTCGATTGCCCCCGCGCTCAGGCCACTATGCCTGTGGTTTCAAAATGGGCAAATGGAATTCCTCTGCACCACTCTTGATGCCTACATTCCTACGTTCTGCCTGGCTCGCCCCCTTTCCCGCTGAACCCACCGGCTCTCTTTTCCTGTGGGGCGAAGTTCAGGCACAAAATTGGTTTGAAGCCATCCCACCCTTGGGAAGGGATTCCGTGCTCGGGCCGGACAAGGAATCTTTCTCCGTAACACCACCTGCCATGTTGCGTTTTCAAGTGCGCCAGATTTTGCCAAGGGCAGCACTCCAAGATATGTCTCTGCAAAAAATCGCGGTTCAAGTGCCTGCAGAAAGCGATGGGCGTGCTGCCATGCCGGAGTTGCCGCTTCGGAAGCTACAAGTGTTTGGTGTCAAATTACCGGCCCAATTGGCGTTTGAATTATTGGACAATCTAACATTGCCTGAGGAAGTAACTCTTGGAGAAGGCAAGGAGGCGGCCAGGACAGAGGGGGTATCTGCTAGCCAGAAATTCCAACTGAGTACGGACACTCTATTTTGGTGCAAGGCCTGGGAATTCGCGGGAGCACTTGTTGCGAACGGTTGTGTTTTGCCTGCGCTGTTGTCTCAGGAAAAGCACCTGGTCTTGAATTGGAGAACATGGCGGGGGGACCCAGATGTGGAAGCCAGCATTCAGCATTTGTCGGCCCTCATGCCGACAGTCAATCTTGAGTACGAACCCAATCTAGAAAGTCGAATAGATGGGCCGCAGCTCCTGCACGGCTTCCTCAACGCCGCCATCGAGGTCAAGATGGGACGACGGATGGCCGCACAGACTCATGAGGATTTGGGTGGCATCGGGAAAGCTCCCTTGATTTGGTCCGCGCCTGGGGAACTGTGGCACAGATTGCTGGGCGGTAAACCAGTGGAAATTTCCCAAGTGTCAGCAGGCTTGCAGTTGGTTTTTCGTCGACAGTGGCAAACTTGGATATCGCGAGCTGCCTATTTCGACCAAACTCAAGCCCAAGTGGTTTTCGAATTAAAATCTCCAACTCCCCAGGAATCGGAACAAGAGAAAGCTACATGGACTTTGGATTTCGGGGTCCAGCAGGTTAACCATGGACAGTCTTACCTAACAGCCAAGGAGATATGGACAGGGTCCCTCGAGAATTGCCTCTTGGAAATGGATTCAGAAGCCATGGCCAATCCTGGCTTGCACCTGTTGGCCGGCCTACGCACGGCCAGCCGCCTCTGGTCTCCCTTGCGACGTATCTCCAACAAGGCTGTGCCGAGCTCGCTGCAATTGACATTGGCTGAGGCATATGAGTTTCTGGAGAGTGGTGCCGACCTTCTTGGCACAGCTGGCTTCAAGATTCTAATGCCGGTTTGGTGGAATCCACAGACCCAAAGTGACATGCGTCTCGTCATGCAGCTGCGAGATCGCAGAGGTGATCTGGCCTCTGGCCCGCGCTTGGAAACGGAGGACCAAGAGGCCTTCGCCTTGGAATGGCGGTTGGCCTTGGGACAGGAGGTTCTTTCCCACAGCCAGATACAAAACCTGGCCAAGGCCCAATCGCCTTTGGTGTACATGAATGACCAATGGTTGCGGTTCAACGAGAAACAGATTGAGGCCGCTCGCGTTAGTTTGGCACACGAAACTCAAGATCATAAGGTCAGCCTCTTCCAGGCACTGCGGTTGCTGCAGGAGCATTCCCATACCCAAACTAGACCAAATGCATGGACCTGGTCCGACATTGGAGGTAAAGATAGGCTGAGTTTGCCTGCCCTTCCAGTCAGCATGGAGTCTCCCAAAGGGAGACTGAGAGGGATTTGGCATGGTCTTCAAGCCGTGAGCCGGAATGACAGCCTAGAGGAACCTCCTGGATTCGTTGGGACACTGCGGCCCTATCAGAAGCGGGGCCTGGCTTGGCTTTGGTACCTTCATCAGGTCGGGCTTGGGGCATGTCTAGCTGACGACATGGGTTTGGGCAAGACTGTTCAAGCCATTGCCCTATTCTTGGCCCAGGAGCAGAGCCGAACTAAACGTGGTCGTTTGCCACGTCTCTTGATTTGCCCTACCAGTGTGCTACGCAATTGGCAGCGCGAAATTGAGCGATTCGCCCCCCGAATACGAACCTATTTGCACCACGGTCCCCGCAGGGCAAACGCACAATATTTTTTTTCGGAAATGCAGCAGTACGATGTCATTCTGACCAGTTTCGGAACGGCCAGAGTGGATCAAGAAATTCTGCGCAGCGTCATTTGGCACACATTGGTCATTGACGAGGCGCAAAACATCAAGAATGCTTCCACCCAACAGGCTCAAGCCATTCGATCTTTTTTTGGTCAACACAAGATTGCCCTGACCGGAACTCCAATTGAGAATCGCCTGTCAGAGCTTTGGAGCGTGTTGGATTTCGTAAACAGAGGCTACCTGGGAACTCAGACAACTTTTTTCCGACGTTACATCCGACCCATAGAAGGCCAGGATGATCGACAGCGAATGGAGCACTTGAAACGAATCGTGCAACCCTTTGTATTGCGCCGTCTCAAGTCAGATCCTGACGTAGTCGCAGAGTTGCCAGAGAAACAGGAGATTACAGTTACATGCGATCTCTCTCCAGAGCAGACTCTGCTCTACGCCGGAGCAGTGTCTGGGGCGCGGGCCGGACTAAAGAGTCTGGAAGGTATTCGGCGCCGCGGCACAATTCTGGCTCTCATTACCAAACTCAAGAAAATAACCAACCATCCTGCCCTATTTATAGAGGACGATGCAGAGCTGAGCCAGCGCAGTGGCAAACTGGATCGGCTAATGGAAATGCTGGAAGAATCCCTAGACAATAAGAACAAAGCCATCATATTTACAACTTTCGTTCGGATGGGGATGTTCCTGCAGCAAATCCTACAGGAAAAGCTGGATGTCCAAGCGGACTTCCTTCATGGGAAAGTCGACCTGCCCCGGCGGCAAGAAATGGTGGATCGCTTCCAGAATGGAGGCCAGCAGGTGCCAATCCTCCTTCTCAGTTTGCGTACCGGAGGCGTAGGAATCAACCTGACAGCAGCCAACCAGGTGTACCACTTTGACCGTTGGTGGAATCCAGCAGTGGAACAACAGGCTACGGACAGGGCTCATCGCATCGGCCAATCGAAACGGGTTCAAGTGTACAAATTCATGGTAGCTGGGACCATTGAAGAACACATTGACAGTCTGATCCGTGAAAAGACTTTACTGGCCGAGGAAGTCTTGGGCAGCGGGGAAGCTTGGCTCACCGAATTGTCCAATGAAAGGCTCTTCGAATTGCTTTCCTTGCCCCAAACAGGAACTGAGCTGACCAAGTAAGGAAAGTGAGGCAAAGAGTGGCTATTGATTGGCACAGCAGTTGGGAGGACGCTCTCTTTGAAGGCGATTCAATTCTTCGAGACTACGCCCACGCCAGCGCCCTGGAACACGAAATTACTTCCATAGAGGAAGTGGACGGCCGGATACAGGCACAAATTAAGGTTTCGCAGGGAGCCCCAGTGACAGTACAGGTGTCATTGCCGCGGCGTTCTCTTCTGGATTGGGAGGAGCAACTAGCACAGTTGAGGCATTCTTCTCCTGAGATCTGTCGCAGTCTCTCGGGCCGACCAGAATTGGTCCTGCATTCCTTCCTTTCCAGGCTGGGCTGGCCCCTGCTTCCTTTGGGAATGCAGGAAATACGAGTGCAAGTGACTCCCTCTTCCCGAAAGGAGCCCTGTCCTTTCAGCTTAGGAGTCTTAGTCGAAAGCGGTTGGATGATTGAATCAGATCCCTGGGTCTTGCTCAGTATGAGAGGATTATCTCCGGAAAACGCTCGTCATATGCTTCGGAATCTGGAAAATGGGACATCTCAGTATTCTCCGATTGGAAGAGAAGACTACCAGGAGATTTTCCGTCAGAAATTGGAAAGCGGAACAGTGGGTGAAACACTTAATTCCGGGTTGGAAATGCCCTCCGAAAGCTTCTGGGGCAATGCCCGGGCCCTAAAGGATTTCCAATCCCATCTGTTCCTAGAATCGTCCAGTATCCCGCCCAAATTCACATTGGGGGCGCCGCCCTTGGAAAATGCACAAGAAGTGCAAACGCTGGCAAATATGCTGTCCCTGCTCTTCAATCCTCGATCCTAGAAAGAGATTGAGAGAGAACTCAAACTAAATCGAAAACTGGCGGTATTACCGACGGCGGAATAGGAGTCTACTACCATATTTTAGGCAGATGAACATGCCGAACGCGGCCAAGTAGTCTCTCCCCTTCAGGTATTTCCAGACTGCCCCCCTGCTCCCCAAAGCAAGATAGACCCTCCCCAAGAATCCCTGCAGGCCTGGCATCCACACGATTGATTGCACTAGCAAACGATCGAACCAGCTCACGCAAACCTCATTTTCCCTGCGTTGGACGGCCTTGACCAGTCGTTCAGCCACCTTCTCAGGAGGTACCGCTAGTCCTCGCAACACACTCAAAGTGCTGTTCGGTTTCTGAGCCCGAGCTCGAGGCTGGGGGCCATTCTCGCTTCGAAATGCAGCCTCCTGAAAGTCGGTGCTGGTCAGACCAACGATAGCCAACACTGTGTGCACCTTCGCTTCCATCAGTTCAGCCCTAGCTGCTGTAGTGTAGGCGCGTAGAGCGAACTTGGTTGCACAATATGTGGAAGAAACTGCAGACTTACCATCAGCAGGCAAGGCGAAATAACTGACAATACTGCCGATATTGACTATCGTGCCGCCCCCTCGTAGCTTCAAATGAGGCAAAGCAGCGCGCATTGCCCGTACTGGCCCGTACACGTTAACTTCAAAGAGATGGGTTAATTCCGAATCAGTAGTGTTTGCCAAGGGACTGCTGGACCCCAGGCCCGCGTTGTTGACCAGAATGTCAATGCCGCCCATCCGGTCTTGCGCTGTAGACATGAGAGCATCTACTTGGCTGGCATCTCTTACATCTGTGGTTACGGCCAAAGCCCTAATTCCCCAATCCTGTTGCAATTCTGAAGCCAGAGTGGTTATCTGGTCCGAATTCCTGGCTGCTAGGACGATGTGGCAACCCTTGGCGGCAAATGCCCTTGCTGTAGCGGCCCCTATGCCTCGGCTGGCCCCAGTTATGACAACGACTGCCCCCCCTAATTCATGCATTGATACTCTCCCCCAATGTAGAACCGCGGCCCCATACTATCATCGCCTGTCCTCATGTTTTGGACTTCCCCAACAGCTTCCTGGACCGATGGAGGAACCTCCCTACAAGTCCATTCTTTTTCCTGCCCTGTAATAATGGGGCTGCCTTTGTTAATATGAAATCAAGGAAATTCGTATTCCGAATCTCCAGGTCCATATTGTTTTTCACGTCACGGTAGGGAGCTACGGCCATGTCCGAGTCATCTAAATCCGGCAAGAGCCGAATCGGGCTTTGGATTGTGGGTACGGGGGTAGTGCTGACCGTACTTCTCATTGTCTTTATGGTGTTGGCCGCACGCACCACGGTCGAAGTTGAGGCATACGACGCTATTCCCCCGGAATGGATCAACGGCAATGAATTGGGTGATCCAGAAGCTATGGTTGTCTTAGACGCCTGGGAAGATTTCTTGTGTCCCCACTGTGGGGAGTTTAATTCCGCCAGCAAGGATAGATTGGTTGAGGAATTCGTACAAAACGGACAAGTCAAATTCGTCTATCATTTCTTTCCGCTACAGATTTTCGCTCCCAACTCATTTGCCGCAGCTCGAGCTGGTCTATGCGTGACGGAATTGTCAGATCAATTTTGGATTTACCATGACACCATGTTTTTTGGGGAACGGGGAGCGAATCGTTATTCCATTGAATCTTTGACAGAATTGGCCTCCTCTCTAGGGATTCGCGAGGGCAACTTTGTGGAGTGCATGGGTTCCACCTCGACTCAGCAAGCTATAGACCGATCCATCCAGGATGGAATTGATGCTGGCGTGCAATCTACTCCCGCTCTCTTTATTAACGGCGTCAAATACGAAGGCAACGCCACCGACTACGATGCCCTTAAGACTGCCTTGAACAACGCGTTGCAATCCTGACGCAACAATTCAATTCAGGACGATATGGGCAGGCGTTTCCCGCGCGAAGAATGGCCTCTGTGGGGAGCATATATAGTGGCTTTGACTGCCCTTTTGGGCAGTCTGTATTTCAGTCAGATCAGGCAGTTTACCCCTTGTGTGCTGTGCTGGGCACAGCGTATCGCCATGTATCCTTTGGTCCCAACCCTGGCATTCATACTGTTTACTCGTATCCGTGCTCTTGCTTATCTGGTGCTATTCGGTTCTCTGCTGGGCCAAGGAATCTCCGTTTACCATTATCTGTTACAGAAAACTACACTTTTAACTGCAGCAGAAACCTGTAGCGGCGGAGTCTCTTGTGGAATAACTTACATAGACTGGTGGGGTGTGGTTACAATCCCGCTGTTGGCCATGATCGCCTTTATGTTAGTCACGGTGAGTACGTTGTTATATCTAGCCGGGCCAGTCGCGCCAAGACTGGACCCGGCAGCTATGGACATTCCAACTGTAATTCTCCTGGTTGCCATCACGCTCTTGGGAATCCTCATATGGGTTGGCATATTTTTCGAAGCCAGGGGGGAACGCGTTGTCTCGTTGCCCCCAGTTGCTTCTTCTCCAGCAGCTTCGCCACTCAAAAGCCAGTCCGAAATCAATGCCTCGATTGATGATGGCAAAATCCTCTTTGAAAGCAATTGCAGGGCTTGCCACGGGCAAAACGGTGAAGGCATTACTGGCCTAACCCCTTCTCTGCAAACCTCGGAACGGGTTAGAGATTTGAATCCCCAGCAATTGGCTGACCTCATTCAGCAAGGAGTGCCTAAGGATGACCCGCTTAACAGTACAGGGAATTTAATGCCCCCAAGTGGTGGCGCAGAGCTCAATGATGCAGAATTGAAGGTCATAGTGGCATTCCTCCAATCTCTGGTCGCACCTTGAAATGTTGCGCCCGCGTGTCCGCGATGTATCGGCCCCAACAATATTTCTTTGGGCGATATTCTTCGCAAGCTTTGCCGCGTCTCCGGTGTTGGCACAGTCTGACGTCACTGTGGTTCTAACGAATCCCGAATCTGGACAAACGGTGGACGGCGAAGTAGAAATCCACGGTACGGTTGGCGGGCCTGGCTTTAACCGTTATGACCTCTATTACAGACCAGTTGGTGTTGAGAGTGAATTCATCTATTTTGGCGGCGACAGCATTGCCGTTGAAGAAGGCGCGCTGGGCACTTGGTCCGGCCAAAGTTTGGTACCTGGAGACTACGAAGTTCGCCTGACTGCATATTTTGGGGATCAGCAAGTTGTTGAGGAGAGTGTCCGTTTCTCCCTTGCTGACCAGACCAATGTTGGCGAATTGTCGGAAGCCAGTAGTGTCGGACCGGGTGGCCGTTCAGGCCCCGAGAGCGAATTACAGGAAGCTTTGGACGCCCTAGTCATCCGCGCCAGGCCGGAAAACCTCTGGTCTTATTTGGAACGCGGAGTCAGACTCAGCGCCACCATCGGGGGAATGGTATTGGCCTACTTCTTGCTGAAGTCATTGATATTATGGCTCCTGCGACGCACTGGCTCTACTAGATAACCAAACTAACGGTGCCGGGCAGTGGCTGCTTTTCAACGTTATTTGGTCGTGGGACTTGGCAACCCCGGGTCCAGGTACGATCACACTCCCCACAACATCGGTTCTGAGAGTATCTCCCTCCTCGCGGCTTCTCTGGGCGTTAAACTCAATAAGCGGAGCTATCAATGCTCCTGGAATGTGATTCGCCTGCCGGCGAACGAAAATGGTGATCCGACCGAACTTGAACAGACCTTGGCCCTGAACTTAGCCAAACCCGCCCGGTACATGAACGAAAGCGGGCAGTGTGTGCGTGGTTTATTGGAGGCCCGCAATGTGGAACCGTCCCACTTGCTTGTAGTGTGGGACCATATGGATCTGCCCCTCGGGCAGCTTAAATTTCGACCTGCAGGAGGGTCAGGTGGTCACAAGGGTATGCGGTCAATTATTAGCCATCTCGGTACTCAAGAATTCGCTAGACTTTGTGTGGGGGTGGGTCGGCCCCCTGGGCGCATGGATCCTGCGGCTTACGTGCTGCGGCGTTTTTCCCAGGTAGAAATTACCGAGTTGGTGGAACCACTTAGAGTTCGCGTGGGAGAGGCAGTTGTATACTGGCTGCGCCATGGCATGGAATCCGCTATGAATCACTTCAATAGTAAGTCTTGAGAGAGTCCATCGAAATCAATTGGCACAACTTCTGGCAGGAAGTGCATTCGCTGGCTGATCCTGCTGGAAGTGCAATCACTTCAAGGATCCCGTTGGGAGTACCCGCGGCGGCCCACTCCTTCTTGCTGTCAAGTTTGGTGCAGCAGTCCGCGCGCAGTCTCTTAGTAGTGGCTGCCGACGATGATCGGGCGGACATGCTAGTGCAGGAAATTCGTCAGTGGACAGGCGACATCGCAGAGGGCGCGGCAGAGATCTATTTCTTTGCTAAACCGGATTCTCGCGCCTTTGAGCGTATTCCTTGGACCGGCCAAACTCGCCAGAGCAGGCTCACTGCCTTGGCGGCCCTCCTGCAATCTGAACAGAAGTCGAGCATCGTGGTAAGCAGTGTGACAGCCTTGATGCAAAAGACTCTGCCCCCTTCCTGCCTCGCCGATTCCCTTCATTCTTATGCCGTAGGGGAATCCCATCAGATGACTCAGATCACGCGATTCTGGGTAGAGGTCGGATACACCTCCAAACCCAATGTAGAAAGCGCAGGTACCTTTGCCCGGCGGGGCAGCATCCTGGACATTTGGCCTGCAAATCTGCTCTATCCGGTGCGATTTGACTTCATGGGGGATGAGATTGAGACATTGCGCTTTTTTGATCCTCAGACTCAACGCAGCAGAGGTACTCTGAAGAAAGTGGACATCGGTCCGGCCAGTGAAGCGTTGTCCCGCCAAGGCCCAGAACTACTTCAACGTGTAGGACTAAAGGCTGGCACCGCCCACGAAATGCTGGAGATGAATCCCCAGGAGCGTGGTCCCTTGCAGGACCCCGAACTCCAGCTTTTTCTGCAGCAGGATATAGTCGAGGAAGTAGAAAAGCTGGCCCGCAAAGAAAGCTTTCCTGAGATCGAATGGTATCTGCCTTACCTGTATGCGGAACCTGGTTGCCTGCTGGACTTTCTAGGCCCTAGCGGGGTACTGCTGCTGGATGACGGTGCGGATTGCGAACAGGCAATGAAAGCCGTAGAACGAAAGAGCATCGAATTGCAGTCAGAACTGTTACAGAGTGGCGATCTACCAGTAAATTTTGCTTCAGGTTTTTTTTCATACGACGAAATCCTTGAAAGGGTTGCTGCTCAGAAACCTGTGCTCTTAGGACATGGTGATCTTGAAGGTCGTAAAGACGCGCAAGTTACTGGCTTAGGTCGTTGTTTCAAAGGCATCGACCTGCAAAGAGATGATCAGGCTGCGCGCCCTGCCAGCATCAAAACAAAGGCGCAAGCTGGCACTCGAGTTGTCATCGTATCGCAAATGGCGGCCAAAGTCGTGGACATGATGGAATCTGTGGGTATGTTCCCGGAACGCATCGTCGGCTGGGAACCCGATGCCAGCTTTCCGCCTGGCGGGATACAACTGTGGGAGGGCACTTTACATGGGGGATTCAGCGTAGTTCCCAATGGGGAAGAATTTGCGGGAAGTGAACACCCCATCCTGCAGGTAATTACGGATGTAGAACTCTTTGACATTCAAAAGACCTACAAACGGCGGCGCACACCGGCACATCAGGGCATTACCCCGGAACAATTCTTTGCCGAAGTAAATAAAGGTGACCATGTGGTACATGTTGACTTCGGAATCGGCTGCTACGCCGGCCTTGTCAACAGGCGCCTCAAAGGGCTTGATACTGAATTCATTCAGGTTGACTTTCTGGATGGAGACAAGGTCTTGGTGCCGGTTCATCAAGCCAATCGCGTGGGGCGCTATGTAGGCTCTGAAGACCCCATGCTCAGCAAACTTGGCTCCACCAAGTGGGCGACGGCTAAGGCCAAAGTCAAGAAAGAAGTGCAGGAGATCGCCAACGAATTGCTGAGGATTTATGCAGAGCGTGAAATGGCTGTGGGAAAACCCATTGGTCTGGACGACGCCATACAGCAGGCCTTAGAACTTAGTTTCGAATTTGAAGAGACTGCGGACCAGTTGGTAGCCATCAAGGACGTCAAGGTGGACCTAGAGGCGCCTAGACACATGGATCGGCTTGTGGTTGGAGATGTTGGCTTCGGCAAGACCGAGGTAGCGATTCGAGCTGCATTCAAGGTGGTACTGGATGGTCGCCAAGTTGCTGTTCTGGCTCCTACCACAGTGCTAGCACATCAACATTTTGCAACCTTCAGCCGGCGCATGCAGAAGATGCCGGTCCGCATTGAAGTACTGACCCGGCTCCGGTCGCCGGCGGACCGAAGGCGTACCAAAGAGCAGGCAGCCCAAGGCCAGGCCGACATAGTGATTGGCACACACGCGCTACTGTCCAAGGATGTGGAATTCAAGGATTTGGGACTGTTGGTAATCGATGAGGAACAGCGATTCGGAGTCAAGCAGAAGGAGCGTATCAAGCACCTTAAGCCCTCTGTAAACGTACTGACAATGTCAGCAACACCAATCCCGCGCACCATGAACATGGGCCTCAGTGGCATTCGAGACATAAGCTATATAACCACCCCTCCTGAAGCCCGGATGCCGGTCCACACAGTAAGTGCCCCGTACGATGAGACCCTGGTACGGCGGGCCTTGGAACGAGAGCTGGGCCGCGGCGGACAGGCATTTGTTGTCACAGACCGTATTCGCGGCATCGTGGCTTTGGCAGATCATGTTTCTCATCTTGCCCCTGGCGCGACCATTGACATTGCGCATGGGAGAATGAAGGGCGAGGAACTGGAAGATGCCATGTTGCGTTTTTCCCAATCACAGACGGATATCCTGGTATGTACAACCCTCATTGAGAATGGGTTGGATATTCCCAACGCCAACACTATTGTTATCAATAACGCAGATCGATTTGGTATGGCCCAGCTGTACCAACTACGGGGCCGGGTGGGCAGGTCCTACCGGCGAGGCCATTGCTACCTTCTTTATGCTGATAACAGACACTTGAACTTTGCAGCAAGGGCCCGTTTGCAAAATATCGTGGAAGCCAGCGATGAGTTGGGAGCCGGATTCAGAATCGCCATGAGTGATTTACAACTGCGCGGGGCCGGCGAAATTTTGGGGGCCCGACAGAGTGGCAGTATGGGTACTATCGGTTTAGACCTTTTCTCCCGCATGCTTACCAACGAGGTTGCGGACATGCAGTTGCGAAAAGCCACGGTTACACGGAGCGAGGAAGAAAAGGCACGTCTTGAAGCCCAAGTAAAGCAAGATCCGTTTGCTCCTGCCGTTACCTTCCTGCTCCCCTTGGAGGCCCGGATTCCGGAATGGTACATCGAGGACGCGGAAAGTCGCTATCGGTTCTACCATCGCATAGCCGGCCTTAAAAGCGAAGACGATGCTGACGAATTCCGCAAGGAACTCATAGATCGCTTTGGGTCGGTCAGTGCCAGAGTGGATGCGGTGCCGGAAGAAATTGAAAACCTGCTGTATCTGATCAAGGTAAGACAGGCAGCGGAAGCCGCCGACATCGAATCCATTGCCCATCAACAGGACGCCTTGTTGATCTCGCCTCGGTCGGACATCGAGACGGAACGGCATGTGTTGAATGCTTATCTCAAACGAGACTTGGGCCCACATCTGTTGGGCGAAACAGACTCTTTGCCACCTTTCCGAGTGCGCCGAGATGGAGTTTATCTACAATTGGGTGAAGATGAACAGTGGAAGCATTTGTTGCTGAGTTTGCTAGCTAGTATGGCCAGGTACAGCCAGCCCCTATCAGGTTGGCGACCTTGACTTGGACAGACTGACATAGAATGCCCCTAAGGCCACACCCCTGATACTCACTTGGATTGCTGGCAAGAT
This sequence comes from Caldilineaceae bacterium, assembly GCA_965221225.1. Lineage (GTDB taxonomy): Bacteria > Chloroflexota > Anaerolineae > Caldilineales > Caldilineaceae > Bin34. Next base: position 275,506 of record CBDCRV010000008.1, on the reverse strand, counting down.
GGGAACTCGCTGACATGAATGAACCTGAAAAACGCGTTTCTTCTTACGAAACGGCTGCCGAATTCGACGACTTCGACAAGTCTCAGGATGAGTTGAATTGGGAGAAGGCAAAACGCGTACTGCGTCGGGATATGAGTATTGACTCTGTCCAACTACCTCGCGATGAAAAAACCGGCATAGCAGTGCAAGGGCGGCTTTTCAGAGCCAGCCACGAAGTCTTCGGGCCCTGGGTCTTGGCGCTGGCAGAGCTAAAGCTCTTGCCATTCTTGACATCGGACAAGGGAAGGCCAGATCCCAGTGCAGTCAAAGTCTCCTTGGTATCAGCTCCCCGGCGCCCTCGTCCGCCTCGTATTGCCCTTAATATTGTGCTGTTCCTACTTACCTGTCTTAGCACAATATGGGTAGGTTCTCTTTATGGTCCTGCAAGGGATGGAATACCTGGCGACCTGTGGAATTTGCGCCAAGTTCTCACCGGCTGGCCCTTTGCAGGAACTTTGTTGCTGATCTTGGGCGTACATGAATTGGGCCACTTTTTCGCGGCACGTTACCACCGCATCGCCGTCAGTCTGCCATATTTCATTCCAGTGCCAATTTCGTTTGGGACTTTGGGTGCCTTCATTAGGCTTCGAGAACCAGTCTGGGACCGCCGCAAACTGTTTGATGTAGGCGTGGCCGGTCCTCTGGCCGGACTGGTAGTGGCTGTGCCTCTTCTCTATGTGGGTCTTTCCACCAGCGAACTCAGTAAATGGTCAGGCACCGTGGGTCTGGAAGGCAACAGCCTCTTGTATTTAGGCGCGAAATATCTGGTCTTCTCAGAGTGGCTGCCCAACTTCTCTACTGGCCAAGATGTTGCGGTCAACCAAGTTGCATTTGCTGCCTGGATCGGACTTCTTGCTACCGGCCTAAATCTGTTACCCATTGGCAACTTGGATGGCGGACATGTAGTGTTTTCACTGTTTGGGTTCAAGGCCCGCATCTGGAATCAGGCAGCTCTTGTGTTATTGGCTATTCTGGGTGTGAGTGGTTTTCGACCTTTGCAGGAGGCTTTGCCGTTTCTGGAGCACATCGGTTACACTTTTTGGCTATTTTGGGTTTGGTTTCTCTTTCTGATAGTGGGATCGGCCCATGGGCCGACTTTGGATATGGTTACCGAACTGGACACTACGCGGCGATGGATCGGATATGGCACGTTGGCCCTCTTCGTCTTGACATTTGTACCGGTGCCTTTTCGCCAGTTTTTCTTTGCCAGCTGACTACCGTCCTCGTTTCAGCTACCTAAGAAGAAATACGAACGTGAAGTCTACACATTCCCTGCAAGGCATCATTCAATGCCTGCATGGCTTTTGGTCCAGCCAGGGTTGCACCATCTGGAATCCACACGGGGAGAAAGTGGGCGCCGGCACCATGAATCCCGCTACTTTTTTGCGCGTGTTAGGTCCAGAGCCTTGGCATGTCGGGTACGTAGAACCATCCTTCCGTGCTGACGACGGGCGTTATGCCGAAAACCCCAATCGAATGCAGATGCATACACAATACCAAGTCATTCTGAAACCGGAACCTGGCCACCCACAAGAGCTATATTTGGCCAGTCTGTCAGCTCTGGGACTAGATAGATGCGAGCATGACATCCGATTTGTGGAGGACAACTGGGAATCTCCTGCTCTTGGGGCTTGGGGCCTGGGTTGGGAAGTCTGGCTTGATGGGCAAGAAATTACGCAATTCACATATTTTCAGCAGGCCGGCGGACAGGTATTGGATCCTGTCAGTGTGGAGATTACCTACGGTTTGGAACGCATCGCAATGTTTTTGCAGAACCGTTCGGAAGTGTGGTCGATCGACGTAGATGGAAAGCACACTTATGCCGACCTGTATAAAACCCATGAAGTTGAGCACAGTCGTTATAATTTCGACACTGCCTCCATAGAAAGGTTGCAGGCCCTTCATGCCCTGTATCAGGCTGAAGCTGACGCCTGCCTGGAACAGGGCTTGGCTTACTTGGCTTATGACTACTTACTGCGTCAGAGTCATAACTTTAATCTTCTGGACGCCAGAGGCGCCATTGGCGTCACGGAACGGGCACAGTTCTTTGGAGATATGCGTAGGCAGGCCCGTGAAGTGTCAACTCTCTACTTAGCAGAAAGACTACGCGAGGAATACCCGTTCTTAAGCAGTAGTAAGGAGAACATCCCGAAACTGCAGAAAGCGAAAGGTACGAGTGCTAGACCCAAGCCAGAAACTACAGAAACTACAACTTTGCTAGTGGAAGTCGGCATGGAGGAATTACCAGCCCACGAAGTCGCCCATGGGCTGCAGCAGCTCCAGGTACTGGTGCCTCAGTATTTGAAAAGCCACAGGTTAAAGCATGGCCCCATAACAATGTCAGGCACAGTCCGGCGCTTGGTCATTCGGGTGGAGGACTTGGTTGCGCATCAGGCGGATGAAGAAACGGAAAGGCGTGGACCTTCGCTTAGAGTTGCTTTTGATAGAGATGGAACGCCCACTAAGGCCGCGGCAGGCTTCGCCCGCAGTTGTGGGCAACCAGTGGGTAGACTCATTCGGAAAGACGGTTATTTGTTTGCCCAGATCCTGAGTAAAGGCCAGTCCGCTGCTACTGTTCTGCCGGAAGTCTTGACCAATACGCTGGACAGTTTGCGCTGGTCCAAATCCATGCGTTGGAACGCTTCCGGCGTCTCTTTTCCGCGACCTGTGCGTTGGCTAATGGCGTTTTTGGGATCTACGACTATATCTTGGACTTGGGGAGGGATCACTGCCGGGCCCACTACCCGAGGTCCTCGCTATATGGAAGCGAGGCAACAAGCGGCGGATCTGTTTCACACTTATCAACGGGTATCTGGACCGGCGGAATACTTGGCTTGGTTGGAAGCCCAAGGAATTGTCTTGGACCGACCGGAGCGAAAGGCCGAAGTCTTGAAGCAGGTCAGCGCCGCTGCGGCCGCTTTGGGCGGCATAGTACAGGCGGATGAAGATCTGCTGGAAGAGGTCACAGATTTGATTGAGGCACCGCGCGTCTTGTCTGGCACTTTCCCCTCGGAATATCTAGACCTGCCTGTAGCAGTTTTGATTACCGTAATGCGCAAACACCAACGGTATTTTCCCGTCTACAAAGCTGATCATCCGGACCAGCTGCTCCCCCATTTTATTACTGTTGTCAATGGTCTGGAAAGCCAGAATCCTGAGGCTATTCGGACGGGGAACGAAAGCGTCGTAAATGCGCGATTTGCCGATGCAGCGTTCTTTGTAAAACGGGATTTGGCCACATCGTTGGACGAAATGCGAGAAAGGCTGCAGACCCTAACATTCCACATGCAGCTCGGTACCATGTGGGACAAGGTCCAGAGGCTGGTAGCTCTGGCCCCTGTTGTGTCCCAGTTAGCCGGCCTTAACGCGGCTGAACAGACAGCCTGTGAACGGGCCGCAGCCCTGTGTAAATGCGATTTGGTCATGCAAATGGTCGTTGAGATGACCAGCTTGCAGGGGACTATGATGGAATTCTATGCTCGGACCAAAGGTGAACAGGAAATGGTTTGCCGGGCCATCAGCGAACATTATCAGCCGCGGTCGGCAGAAGGCCCAGTGCCAGGGAGCCGGGCTGGCCTGGTGCTGAGCATCGTGGACCGTCTTGACTCCTTGGTGGGATTGATGGCAGTTGGAGTCCGCGCTAGCGGCAACTCCGATCCCTTTGGACTGCGGCGCCTTGGACTCGGCCTGGTAAAAGGCCTGATCCAGAAGGACATGGACTTTGATCTTGAGGCTGGAATAGCAGCTGCGGCCCGTATTCACGACATTGACGTCCCGCCAGAAACCGAAAAGGAAGCGCTCGCCTTCTTAGACCGCCGCCTGCAAATCCTCATGCGGGAACAGGGTTTGCCTCTGGACGTGATTGAAGCGGTCACGTCCCGCCCCGTGAGAAACCCGCTGCGCACTGTGCGGGTGGCCGAAGAGCTCGCCATAGCCGCAGACCAGCCGGAATGGCACGAGCAATTAATGGCTTACATTCGCTGCGTTCGAATTCTGCCCAAGGATTACACAAAGGAGAACGGCTCGGACCCAATGTTGGAGACGCAAGCGGAGAAAGCCCTTTACAGCAAAATTCAGGAAGTTGGCCAGCTGTGGGTAGAGCAGCCAACTGATGTAGCTACTTTTCGGGCCGCAATGTCTATGCTGTATCCCCTTATCAACAGCTTCTTTGAGACTGTAATGGTACTAGCGGAAGATCCAGTTTTGCGCCACAGTCGTCTGGGGCTGATGGCCGATATACGCAGCTTGGGGCAGCACTTGGGGGATCTTACCCAATTGCATAGCGAACCAAGGTCAGGGCGAGTCGAATGCTAGAATGGCGGGACTCGAGTGAAAGAAAAAGGACGACATAACTGGCATGAAGGGAATCTTGTCACTTGACGGCAAACCGCTCGCCCAGCTGGACGAAGTGAAAGTGACCGTTTTCAAGACCTATGAGATCGACCCTATTCGGGTCAGCTATACTTCCAAAGCACTGGGCATAGGCAAGACCTTTCCAGAATTGCAACGCACCAAGGCCATGGTGCTGGAGCTGGATGATGGCAGTCAGGCCTCAGTAGTAATTCAACACGCCTCGTTGGATGCCCAAGGCCAGCAAGTAGGTGTGTTACGGGTGTTGGGTGACTTCGAACCACCAGCTCCCGTGGAGGTCACGTAACCCGTGGTCTAGACATCTAATGCAAACGCCGGTCGCCTGGCATTTTCGCGGAGCCGAGAATTACTATTCCCTCTGAAACTGGCAACTTTCTGCAACTTCGGAGCGGGCAGTTGGAGGTCTTGTCCTACAGAGGTGGAAGGGCCGGCGTAAGTGCTGTTCCAGGCAGCGGCAAGACTTTAACCCTGAGTTTACTGGCCGGTGAACTCATCCAGGAATTGGCACGCCGCGGCACGTTGGACCAACAGGAAGTTCTAATCGTGACGTTTTCACGAACCGCGGTGCAGAACTTTCGCTCCCGCCTACGTGAGAACATGAAGAATCGGCACGGTGCCATGCCGCACATCGGATATGCCGTGCGTACGCTTCATTCGTTGGCGCATGAAATAGTGCGCGCCCGCCCTTCAGCCGTAAACCTCGATGAAGATTTTGCCGTAGTAGAGGAGCGTCCCGCAAGAAAACTACTGGAAGAAGCAGTGGAATATGTTGTCAGACAGGAGCCAGATTTGCTGGCGCATTATTACAAGCCGGAACTGATGGCGGGCAATCGCCAAAACCAGAAACGTGCTCGGCGGGACTTGGACGAATTGGCTGCGCAGCTGCTTAGGGACGCCAAGCAGTTTCGCCTAGATTCCATGCAGCTGAAGGGATACCTTGAGGGGTGCAGTACATCGCGACCCCTCTGTCAATTCATAATTGAGGTATACCTACGGTACCAGCAGGTTCTGACGGCCGAAAACGCCCTCGATTACGATGATCTGATGCGACTGGCTGTAGATATTGTCGACGCCGACGCCGCACTCTGTGCTCGGTTGCAGAAAAAATGGCCATACATATTAGAAGACGAGGCCCAGGATAGCAGCCTAATCCAAGAGGCCCTGCTGAAGCGGCTGACTGCCGAATCAGGAAATTGGGTACGAATGGGCGATCCCAATCAGGCTATCAACACCTCATTCAATGGTTCAGTTCCTGGTCAGCTTCAAAGGTTTCTGCAATCTCCAGCAACTTATAAATATGCCCTGCCTCAATCAGGCCGCTGTCACCTGCAGATCATGGGTTGGGCCAACGACCTAATCCGATGGTCTCATAGACTTGACCAGCGAAATGGTCAAAGGGAAGGACTGGTGTATCCGTTAATTGAGCCCACTGACGAGAGTGATCCCCAGCCCAATCCGGTGGGTGGACAGGCAGTTTTTCTGTATTCCCACACTCTGTCCGTGGATAAGGCGGATAGGGAAGTGATAAGGAGCCTTGGCAAGTTTGTTAGAGGAACCGCAGGGCGGACTCAGACTGTGGCAGTGTTGACGCCGACTAACTATCGAGGCAGTGAACTGGTCAAGCAACTTGTGGCCGCAGGTCTTTCCGTTGATGATTCTCTGCTTCAGGTATCGAGACGGACCACAGTACAGGTCAGCAAATTAGAAGTGGCTCTTCAATTTGTGGTGAACCCGGATCTCAATAGAACCAAATTGGTCTGGGAAAGGATATGGAAAGAGGATCTGGTCGAAGAGATGGAATCTGCGGAGGAGGCAGAGAGCCAGAAACTGGAAAAACAGTTGCATCAGCTCTCGGATTTTCTTGAGGCCATTTGGAATCGGTACAAATTCATAGAGGACTGGATGATGATGCTGGAAGGGCCCGGCAAGAAAGGGAGAGCTCTGTCCCCAGAAGTCAAACAACTATTGGCAATCTTTCATACGATTCTGCGTAGTTGGTCCGGAGCCGTGGTCTTACCTATTGACGAAGTAATCTTGATGCTGGGCCAGGATTTATTCAGTAATCCTGAGGACTTGGCTTTAGCCCACCGGGTGGCATTGCACTTAGGAGATTTGCGGAGAAAGGACCAAGGGTTCAATTTGCGTGATTGTCAGAGGGAACTCAGGGAACTTGCTTCGGGCCGTTCACGTAACGCGAGCCTGTTACATGATGCCTCTTTGTATTCGCCGGAACCTGGGCGAGTTACTGTTAGCACCTTCCATTCGGCCAAAGGTCTGGAATGGGACAGAGTCTATCTAGTCGGCGTCAATGACTATGAATTCCCCTGGGACCCCGAAAAAGACAGTTTCAGAGGAAATCCATATTATGTCCGGGACGACTTGAGTCTGGCCGCTGAGGGTCGATTCATGTTGCAGGAAATGGCAAATCCAGACGTGAGCCGCTATATTCCGGGTTTGGCTACGCATCGTTCAAAGTGTCAGACTGTGGAAGAGAGACTGAGGCTGTTTTATGTGGGAATAACCCGCGCTCGGCGGTCACTTGGGATTTATTGTGATAGCGGCATCAGAGAGAACAACCGCCGATCCCAAATCCTGACTGCCCTCGCCCCCTAATGGATGACCTCCTAAACGGGCCCATCCTTTCTCCGCAGACGTCACCTTTCTGAATTTAGCAAGAGAGATGTTTTTCATGCACCGTAGGCTGAGACACTTTACAAGGCCCCTAATAGGAATACTTTCGGCCAGCATGTTGCTAATTGCTGCCTGTGGCAACAACGCTGTTACTGAAAAGGAAGTTGAAGGGTCAGGGACCGCCGCGACAAAAGCGGAAAGTATAAGTCCTGATTCGGGACAGGAAGTGGAAGCGGTGGCTGAGTCCGAATTAGGTACTGAATTAGAGCAAATTGAGGTCTCGATGCCCGCAGACCCAGTCAAGCGCGACGGCTTCTTCGACCAAGCACCCCCCTTCGTACTTGACGACGGGAAGGTCTACTATGCAGTCATCAGAACAGACACCGGCAACATCACCGTACAGCTTTTCGCGGATAGGACCCCAGTCACAGTCAACAACTTCATTTACCTGTCTTTGACGGGCTACTACGACAAAACGATTTTTCATCGGGTCCTGGAAGACTTCATGGCGCAGGCTGGGGATCCGACCGGTACAGGGAGAGGCGGTCCTGGATATAAATTCCAGGATGAATTCGTTGGAAACCTGCAGTTTGATCGTCCGTATCTATTGGCGATGGCCAATGCCGGGCCCGCAACAAACGGGAGCCAGTTCTTCGTAACTTTCGTGCCTACCACCCATCTGAATCAACGCCATACTATTTTCGGTGAGGTCATTTCAGGCCAGGAAGTTGTTGATGGCTTAACAAGACGGGACCCACAGGCTGGTGGTCCCGCAGATGTGATCGACACGATAGATATATTCGAAAGCACAGACAGCGCGCTACCCGCTCCTGATCCGACTCCAGTGCCAACTCCGATTCCAACTCCGACTCCCGAGCCCACGCCTTTCGCGCCACATCAAATTCTGGATGAAGATTCCAGGCCTCTGGCGAAACTGGATCCCGTGGACAGGAAAAACCTTTTCAATACTCCTCCAGACGAAGTATTGGAGAGGAATCAACCCTATGGCGTAACTCTTGAGTCGAATTACGGGTCCATTACTTTGGAATTGTTCCCGGACACTGCTTTTGATGCGGTTAATAACTTCGCGGTGCTGGCAGACATTGGTTTCTTTGACAATGTACCAATTTTGTACTCGTCCCAATCCCACTCCATCTTCCTGGGCGTCCTAGATGGCACTCGTGATGGCATGGTGGGGTACACGTTGCCCCTTGGGAATGGGCATATTACGGTTGAACCGCGACAGGGAATGCTATTTTATCTGCCAGATTTCAGCGATCCAAGCGTGGTACAAGGGGGTGCTTTGATATTGGCCCCCGGAGAAATGTCCCATGAAATTATGACGGAATATTTGGTAATTGGTGGTCTCACGGCAGGTTGGGAGACGATGGCCAAATGGATTGAGAACCCCGATGCAATCCTGGAAAGTGTTGTCGTTTTTGCCGGAGAGGCTGGTCCGATCCTGCCGCAGCCTACACCAGCTGTTGAGACCCAGAGTAGCGAAGGATCCAGCTAGTGTCCTGCACCCTATACACATACCAACTACGCCAACCAACAGGACAGTTGTGAAACTGACCGCAGTTCGATTATTAGGAGTGAATTAGTGAACGTTCAAGGACAGGAAGTTTCGGGTCAGCCAGTGGCCCGAATAGAGATTGATATGGCAGTTGATGCCGAGAGACGTGAAGGAATGTTCGGCAAATTACCCCCTCAAGTTGCCGAAAGTGGAAAAGACTACACTGCAGTGTTGCACACTGATCAGGGGGATATCACAGTACTTCTGTACAACAGCCAAGCTCCGGTGACAGTCAACAATTTCGTTTACTTGGCTCTGACAGGATTCTATGACGACACGACTTTCCACCGGGTTATTGAAGGATTCATGGCCCAAGGCGGAGATCCTTCAGGGTCAGGGCGAGGCGGCCCAGGATACAGGTTTAGGGATGAATTCAGCCGAGATCTTGTATTCGACAGCCCATATCTGCTCGCCATGGCCAACTCAGGACCGCACAGCAATGGGAGCCAGTTTTTCATCACCTTCGCGCCTACCCCACATCTGAACCACAAACACACCATCTTCGGCAAAGTGACTGATGGGACGGACGCTGTGAACAATATCTCCACTAGAGATCCGATGTCCGCTGTAGCACCTGGCGATAAGATTCAGAGGATTTCAATCTATGCCAAAGACGCTTCCGGTTAGTATGCGACCCGAGTGACTGCTATGGCAATCTCGAGGCCAATGTGGTGGCAATTGCTGAGTGGGTTTCTCACACAGGTCGCCTCAGTCTAATCCTAGAATTAACGGCCTCGTTCCCTTAAGGTCATATTTCCTCAAGTCAGGGCAAGAGCACTATGCGTTTTAGAAACCAACGAAGACTGGCGATCCTTTTGGGTGCGCTATTTGCTCTGACTGCCTGTAGCGGCTTAGGGAGCAGGAACTATGTTGAGCCCTTGGAACCAGAAAAGGGCACTTTGGATATCATTTCCTACCAGGAAAGTTACGGAGAAAATGGTGCGCCTTGGACCGCGGAGCTTGGGATCGAGTTGGAGGAAAGCGCAGAACCGGCTTCTTCTGAGGTAACGGAGCTAGTTCATGCATCTGTCAGGCTTTTGACGGAGGCGGAGGCAGCAGCTCTCCTCCACAGAGTGCCGGAACTTAGCGCCGGGCAGAGACCCCCTTCCAGCCATTCACTACCGACAGCTCGCCGGAATCCCCCACCGGTCGGTGATTTGGAAGCGGTGGCTTTTCCGCCAGATGAGCAATTAGGCGTCCCCGAGGAAATAGCGGATCGCACCTTGCAGGTAGTTCGTTACAGTCCCGCGCAGGACGTGGATCGGGCCGCCGGCATCAGTTTGACTTTCTCTCTGCCCATGGTTCCTCTGACCAGCCAGGCTCAGCTGGCAGAATTGGAACTTCCCGTAATCATGACTCCGGAGGTGCCTGGCACTTGGAGTTGGGTAGGGACCCGCACATTGAGTTTCAAAGCCGAAGGAAGGTTACCAGGGGCTACTACCTATCGGGTTGAAGTACCGGCCGGGCTTCCCTCAATCGGAAAGGAATCCCTGGAGTTCCCTTTTCTCTGGGAATTCAGCACGGCTCCACTGGCTCTTTACCGACGCTACCCTGGTGCAGAGCGACAGCCCTTGCGTCCCTTTGTTGCATTGGAATTCAATCAGGCTGTAAACAGCACCCATCTCAAGCCTTTTCTTTCCGTACAGTCGGGCGGCCGAGAAATGGAATTCGCTGTAATAAAGCCAAGCTTCTTTGATCTACCAACCGAACTCAATAGATTTCTTGACAACGCGCATCCTGACCGAATAGTGGTGTTACAGCCCCTCGAAGAAGCTGCCCCTAATACAACTGTAACTGTGGAAGTAGCCGCAGGGGCTCCCTCTGCCGAGGGCCCTTTGCCTTCCATGGCGAGTCAGCTAGTCTCATTCCGCACCATCGGAGGCCTCCGGCTAGAGGATCAGAGTTGTGCCGTTACCGGGCGTCATGCCTACGACTGCGAGCCCGGCGAACCCTTTTATTTGGCATTTAATAACCCGCTTGTAATCGATTCTGTCTCATCAGATCAATTGGACATTTCTCCACCCCTTCCCGATGGCAAACTTTCTGTTTCTCCTTGGGGGGATATAACCATCTTTGGGTCGACTTCGGCCAACACCATATATACGCTTACTTGGCGCCCTGGCCCGCGAGATGTGTATGGCCAGACATTCAGTACCACTCAAGAAGTTCAATTCAGTGTTGGTGAAGCCAGGCCTTGGCTGCAGGACCCGGGCATTATGACGTTGCTGCCTTCCTCCAGTGAAGGCTTCTATCCCTTATATTCCCGAAATCTTGAAAAAGTCAGGGTTCAGGTCTATTCCGTAAGTCCCGGGGATTGGCCCGACTACCTGAAAGTCCGTGAAGGTCTATTTCAGTTTCCTTGGAGTGAACGCAAGCTGTTTGGCTCTACGCCTGTTTTCAGCGATTGGATAGACGTGGAGTCTTCGAATTCTGAATTCACGAAATATGACCTTGATCTGAACCCCTACCTGAAAGATAGCCGGGGACATCTAGTTTTGTTCCTCACACCGTCTAGGAGCCTGTTCGATTGGGAAAGATTCGTCGAAACTAATGCCGTGTGGATACAAGCCACTGACATCAATCTGGATGCTTATGCAGATGAAGATCTTCTGGTGGTTAGAGCAAGTTATCTGACTAGGGGTACACCGAAACCGGATGTCAACCTCACTCTTCATCCTCTGGGAAAACAGAGAACCACACTCGGCGACGGCCACGCTACATTCGACCTAGATGCGAATGGACTCGAAAGTTCTCTGCCACACTATATCGAGGCCCGATTGGGTTTGGATACGGCTATTTTGCCCAGATCCTATCACTACTCCAATAGACCTTTCTGGCGCAACCATGACAGCGCTGTTCGCCTCAGCTTTCACCTTTTTACCGATCGACTTTTGTACAAACCTGGTGAGGAAGTTCATGTCAAAGGTTGGCTTCGCCAGATCGACATGGACCCAACTGGAGATGTTGAATTCACTGGCCAAGAAAACAACTCTCTGAAATACTCGGTCATGGACTCCCGCGGCATCGAGTTCGAGACGGGTACGACTACTTTGAATGAACGTGAAGCCATTGACTTCGCCTTTCAGATCCCGGCTGATGCTAATTCTGGTTACGGTTACATCTGCCTGCAGAATGCGGTCGAATGGGACATTCGAAAGGCGGGTTCCCATTTGACTTGCACTGGATTAGAGATTCAGGAATTCCGGCGGCCGGAATTCGCGCTGGCGTTGAAGAGAAACGGCGGTCCCCAATTCATGGATACCACAGTGTCTTTGGAATTGCAGGCTCACTATTACGGGGGCGGCCCTCTTGCCAATTCGGAAGTCATGTGGCAAGTCTCCGGTTACCCTTCACATTTCGCGCCGCCTGGCTGGGACGAATATACGTTCGGAGGACACATTATCGAGCCTTGGCATAGGTCTAGCTTCGACTATGTTGGTATCGAAAGCGGCGAGGGCAGTGGGGCTATGCTGGATGGAACTCTGTCGATTCAAGGCACCCATGGAATTGATATTAGACCCTCAGTGATTGGGTCTCCTGTTACCTATCTGTTGGAAGCCAACGCCACTGTCCAAGACCTGTCGAAACAGACGCAATCAACCTCCGACCAATTCCTCATACACCCTTCCAACCAATTTGTTGGGGTCAAGACAAGGTCCTATCTCTTTACTCAGAATGAAACTGAGACTATTTCCTTAGTGGTGGTGGATGTGGCCGGGGAGGTCGTGCCAGGTCAGGAAGTATTAATACAGGGAATCCTGCGTCAGAGCACAAGCTATGCGACGTTGCCTTTGGGACGAGAGATGCAGGAGGAAGTCGATTGCACAGTTTTGTCCGCCGAACAACCCGTGTACTGTGAAGTTAAACTGGCTGAGCCAGGCCTTTGGGATTTCAGAATCTCCACTATGGACAATTTAGGCCGCGAAAACGTAACTCTATTGCAGAGATATGTGGTGGGCAAGGGGCTACTGCCGTCGTCAGATTCTGGAAGATCAGAAGTCAAATTGGTCGCGGACCGGGATACTTACGAAATTGGTGATACGGCCCGTATCCTGTTACAGGCCCCCTTTCTTCCTGCATATGGCACCGTGCTGACCAATCGGGGCGGAATCCTGACCCATGCATCCATAGAAATAACGGAAGGACAGCATTTGCTGGAGATTTCCATCCAGGAATTGGCCACTTTTCCAAACCTCTCAGTTACGGTGTACCTGACAGGGGTCACAGCTGGAGGAGAAGGAGCCAAACACAATCATCTGGCCGCAGCGCAGGGCTCCGTGGATCTGTCGATTCCTCCAATTTCGCGTGAATTGACTCTCGAAATGGAACTCTCAGCTGAAGAAATGGCTCCTGGAGACACCGCGGAGATCGAAATCGTGGTCAAAGACCCAGAGGGGAATCCGGTACCTGATGCGGAAGTGGTGCTCTTGGCAGTAGATGAAGCGATCTTGTCGTTGGCGGGCTATATTTACAATAACCCCATCGAGACTTTTTACCCCCATAGATACCGGAACCTTTCCTCCTATCAGCTGATTGACCATTTGCTGCAGTCAAGAAGTGAAGTTTCGGAACGCTTGGAGGCAGATCTCGGAATGGGTGGAGGCCCCATGGTGATGGCGATGGTGACGCAGGAATCCGCCGGTTTACCCCAGCAACCTGCGGACATGGCGGATGCCGACAGCGGAAATGCAGTATTCAGGACAAGCACATCCCAAAGTGCCAAGACTGGTATAGCATCCCCTACTGTACGCTTAGATTTCAACCCGCTGGCTGTATACCGTCCTACTGGTGCCACAGACTCTGAGGGCAGATTTACTGCTTCTTGGAGATTGCCCGATCTGGTGGGGCAGTATCGGATTGTGGCTATGGCTACCTCCGGTCCCCGCTTCTACGGGCTGAATGAATCTGCGCTCGTTGCGCGCCTACCCCTACAGATCCGGACCCAACTTCCTAGGTTTCTCAACTATGGCGACTCCGCTCAATTGCAATTCGTCGTGGAAAACCAGACCCTCTCAGATCAGGAAGTGACATTGTTCTTGCAAAGCAATGGTTTGGCTTTAGCCCATCAAGTGCATGACCTGAATTTCGATGCAGTATCCATGACAGTGCCTGCACAGAGCCGGCAGTTGGTGGCGCGGCCAGCCATTGCTGCCTTCACCGGTAAGCAGCAACTGCTGGTTAGTGTATTCAACTCCCAATTGGAGGACCACGTGCAGGTGGAATTCCCGGTGTTTACTCCGGCGGCAAAAGAAGGCTTTGCCACTTACGGCTTAGTTGAGGACGAAATGGTTCTGCAGGCCTTCAAGTGGCCCACTGATGTTCATTCAGATTTTGGGGCTCTTAGTATGGGAGTTTCATCGACACTACTGCATTCATTGGCCGATGCTTACCTGGATACGCTCACCAAACACTGGCTTAGTACTGAAACTCTGGCCTCGCGCATTATGGCCAGTTCTGCTTTACGAGAAGTAATGACTGTATTCAGTTTGCCGGACCTGCCGTCGCCACAGGAGATCGATGAATCAGTCCAAGCGAACATATTGCAGGTTCAGGAATCCCAAAATCCTGATGGGGGTTTTCCGCTGTGGCCTCAGGAGGCAACATATTTTGATTCCTGGCCATTCACATCCGTTTACGTACTTCATGCATTGATAGAAGCCCGGACGGCCGGATATGAAGTGAGTGATGAGGTCTTGACAAATGGTCTTTCCTATCTGGTGGATATCCGCTCGAGTTTCCCGAATTATTATTCCCAGCGGATTCGCGACTTAATCGAGGCATATGCCTTGTATGCCCGAGCACTGCAGCAGGATGTGGACATCGAGGCTGCCTTGGGTATTGTGAACAGAATGGATTGGCCAATGCAGTCAGGTGAAGCACTGGCTTGGGTGAATCAGGTGTTGAGCATGTCTACGGGGAATGAGGAGAAGGTTCAAGAGATATGGGATTACCTGTTGGATCGGGTAGACGAAACAGCGGGCAAGGCGAACTTCGCTACTGGATATAGAGAAGAAGATGGGCATCTGATCCTGAGTTCCAATAAGAGAACAGGTGCTATCTTGTTGCAAGCGTTAATCCGAACCCGGCCCGAAACAGATTTGATGCCCAAATTGGTGGCAGGTTTGCTGGCAGATCGGCGCCGGGGTCATTGGGGCAGTACTCAAAGCAATGTCTTTGTAATTTTGGCCATGCGCGATTACTACCGTCGGTTCGAGGACATTGAACCTAACTACATTGGTAGGGCTTGGCTGGATGAAACCTTGATCTATGACGAAGTCTTCACCGGCCGCAGCCTTACTACCAAACAAGCATTCCTGCCTATGGATTGGCTGGCTGAGAAACAACCTGAAAGAATCCTGTTGCAGCGAGAAGGGGTCGGGCGAATGTACTATCGTCTTGGCTTGGAATACGTCCCCACTGATCTCATATTGGATCCTGTCGAACGCGGCTTTACTGTACTGAGGTCCTTCCGAGGCCTGGATGATCCCGCAGACGTGTGGCAAGCAGAGAATGGGGTCTGGCATATCAAATGGGGGGCCAGAGTGGGCATCAATGTCACCCTGGTGGCGGTTGGTCCTCGTTACCATGTGTCCTTGACCAGCCCGCTACCAGCAGGTATGGAACTGATCAATCCAGCGCTAAGAGGAATCTCTCCTTCGTCAGATCCGTTCGTAAGCCCTAAGTCTTGGTACTACGGGCCGTGGTACGACCACCAGCAGCTGTTGGATGAAAGAGCCCAGGCCATAGCAACTTATTTGCCAGGCGGAGTCTATGAGTACGATATAGAGGCTCGAGCCACCACTTCCGGGACATTCGTGGTTCCACCGGCCGCGGCCGTGGAGCTGTACGCGCCGGAAACGTTTGGGCGCACCGCCACGGACCAGGTGGTTGTGGTCGCCTTAGAATAGGAGCAAAGCACGGTGATCTGGAATTTTGAAACTCTTACACAGCTAGATGGAATTACAGAGGGCCCAGTCTGGGCAGATACAGTGCTGTACTTTTCGCACATTGCGAGCAGCCGAGTCATGTGTTATCACCCGGCTTCAGGCCAGGTCTTCCCCCATATCACAAATACGCAGGCCAGCAATGGCCTGATGCTGGATCAACAGGGCTTTCTGTATGCTTGTGAAGGTGAAGGAAGACGTATGGTCCAGTATGGCTCCGCCTCGGAACCAGTGGACATCTGTTCGAGTTATGAAGGTAAAAGACTCAATAGTCCGAATGATGTAGCCGTGGACAGGAAGGGACAGGTCTGGTTCACTGACCCGCGCTACGGAGAGAACCGCAGCGACATGGAGTTGGACCATGAATCTGTTTATCGCTTAACACTGGAATCGACGGACAGCTGGAAATGTCGACGCATGACTTTCGACACTACCTCACCCAACGGTATCCTTCTCTCGCGCGACGAATCCGTTTTGTATGTAGCGGAGAGCAAGTATGGGGACAATCAGAAACGGGAACTCAGAGCCTATCCAATCCTTTCAGAGGGCGAACTCGGCCAATATGAAGTGCTACACAATTTCTACCCTCACCGCGGTATCGACGGCATGTGCCTTGATGCAGAAGGCAATATCATTGCCACTTCGGGTTGGGAATTGAGCGGTCCTGGGCCCATGATCAATGTTATGGCACCCAACGGGAGGATACTAGAAACTCACCCGGTGCCTTGCAATAGGCCCACCAATTGCACTTTCGGGGGTCCCTTGCTGCAGACGCTTTTTGTAACTTCTACTGAAGGTCATTTGTTGCAAGCCCACACAGGTCGCCGGGGCTACTTACCATACTTACATTGAGTTTCTGGCACCTGCACCAGTGTCATGCGCAAGAATCGACAGATAAGGATAAAGTTTGAGCATGCATTTGCAACTACTGACACGGACCCAGATTCAGGACAGAGCCCGAACCGGCACCGTGGTATTGCCTACTGCCTCGATCGAACAGCATGGTCCCCATTTACCCATTAATGTGGACACTGTGCTTTGTACCCATGTAGCCGAACAAGCCGTGGAACGGGCCACAGCTGAAATGGAATCGGGAAGTATTTGCCTGGCCCCCACCCAATCCTGGGGCAACTCACACCACCACCGACCGTATCCTGGAGTTTTGTCACTTTCCAGTATTAACTATATAGCCACCGTCACAGACATTTTGGAAGGGCTGTATCAGTCTGGATTTCGACGTCTATTTATACTGAATGGACATGGTGGCAACACTGCCCCAAACGCAATTGTGGCGCAGGATTTCGTTAATCGACTGGGTTTTGGGGCCCATGTGACAGCCGCGGATTATTGGAATATCGCTCGTAACGCGCTGGTGGCTTCCAGCCTCATAGATAATGACCGCATACCGGGTCACGCGGGAGAATTCGAGACAGCTTTGATGTTGGCCGTGAAGCCAGCATCTCTATCTGAAGCGGACATGCAGTGGGTCAAGGATCGACCTGATCTAGTGAAACCTGTTCACGGATCTTTGCCTACAACAGTTCAAACCAAAGGTTCCTGGGCAGCTCAGGGAGGCTTCTCCGACGAACCTTACAAAGGCACACCTGCTCAAGGACGGCAAATGCTGGATGTGATCGTGTCTGAAGTGACGAAAGCGCTCAAAGCATTTCATAAGTTGCCAGCCATTGAATGACTGCGAAACCCGGCGTCAGGGTACGACCTTACCCACGGTGGCTATCAATGTTAGGAAACTCCCTGTCTAAGAGGAAAATATTGTTGCCATTTCTTGATCCCTGAACACCGCTTCCATGATCGCTTCATCTGGCTTGACGGCAAACCGGGAGGCTGCATCCAATACTGCGGGTAGCAGTTCAGGATCACCGGCTGAGTTTAGGAAGATGTCTAGCTGGCCTAAAATCCAGCTCACTGCGGAGTCGATACTTTCCTGTTCTTCCAGAGGCTGATACCAAGTGGTCCGGTTCTTGGGGTGCTGGCCCCAGGGCCGACGCGTAAGGCCTTTTATGGTTTGTACAGCAACTCCTCGTTCCTTGCACAGGGCACAGAGTTGATTAAAATCCTGGCTATATTGAGCTTCTTGCGCCAGCACGTAATTCCATGGCAGCAGGACCGCATCAAAGGGAAAAGCTTCCAGGCTGCGCAAATGCATGCAGGCCACCGTCAAGCCATGTCCGGTCACGCCAATAAAACGGACTTTGCCTTCATCTCTTGCTTCAACAGCTGCCTGCAAGGCCCCTCCATCTGCAAGCGCGATCTCCCATTCTGTGGGATTTACCAGGTTATGGAGTTGGATTAAATCCACGCATTCAACCTGTAGTCGGTCCAACGATTCATGTATTTCCCTCTTAGCTTCTTTATAAGTGCGCTCACCTGTCTTGGTAGCCAGGAAGAAATCATTCCTGTGCGATCCCATCCAAGGGCCAATGCGCAGTTCGGCATCAGCATAGGATCGGGCTGCATCAATATGGTTGACTCCGTGGTCCAACAGTTTGGCAAGCAGAAAGTCGGCTTTTTCTTGATTGCAAGCACCTACAGCAAAGGCCCCGAATATCAATGCAGAGCTATCATGACCGGTGCTGCCGAAAGGTTGCATGCGCATTATGGTGCTCCTTGCAAAAGGGGGTTACCAACGGAATTCTGAAGGGCCGAAATTGGCCTCATAGAAAGGAGAAATCATACGGCCAGGCGGCACTAACTCGTCTACGGCCGTACAGTCTTCTGATGAAATTTCGATTCTTGCGGCTCCCAGATTGTCCTCTAGTTGTTCCTGAGTCCGCGGTCCAATGATCGCACTTGTGATGCCTGGCTGATGCATGACCCAACCTAAAGCGAATTGCGCCATGGAACATTGCTTGGCGGCCGCCAAAGGGGCCAGTCCATCGATCACTCGGAAACTCTCTTCTACAAATCGATGGTCCCAATTTTTCATTCTGTCAAATCGGCTGCCGGCCGGGGGGGCCTGACCTCTGCGGTATTTTCCTGTCAATAGGCCCCCGGCCAGTGGACTCCAAGGTAGAATGCCGATTCCGTAAGATTGAGCCATGGGTACCATTTCCCGTTCTATTCTACGGTCGAGTATATGGTAGGGCGGCTGTTCGGAAATGAAACGGTTCAGCCCGTATTCCTTGGACACCCACAGGGACTCCAACAACTGCCAGGCAGCATAAGTACTGGTGCCAATGTAGCGTACTTTTCCGTCTCGAATAAGATCGTCCATGGCTCGCAAAGTTTCATCTATAGCAGTGTCTGTACGCGGCCTGTGCAACTGATAGAGGTCAATGTAGTCAGTCTGAAGTCGCTTGAGGCTGGCATGGCACTGTTCGATTACGTGCCGACGAGATGTTCCCTGCATGTTCAGATCGTCGTCCCCCATGCCGCCATGAACTTTGGTGGCCAGTACAACGCTATTCCTTTTGCCGCTGCGCTTCAAGGCTTCGCCAGTTATTTCTTCGCTGACCCCGCGTGAATAAACATTGGCAGTATCTACAAAATTGACGCCTGAGTCCAAGGCAGCTGCCACCATGCTGAAAGCTGCTTCAGGATCTGTAGCCTGCCCGAACATCCAGGTTCCTAAACATATTGTGGATACTTTTACACCAGTTCGTCCCAGCAATCTATATTCCATTTCAGACATCCTTTGGATTGGCGTTTCCTAAACTTGTAGCCTACGACCGACCATCCACCGACAGGGATTATGGAGGCAGTGGAAGAGCAAGGGTTCCAAAGACAACCGCCGGGTCTCGATAGCTATTGTGCTGCGAAGTCCGCAGAGGCCTGTTCAGCGCCGGCGGGAAGCTGGCTTGTCAGCTTGCCACGTTCCTCGATCTGAGCAGCGTCTCGGAGGGACTGCAGCCATTCATTGAATTTTTCAGTGGCCTCCGCCTGGAGCTCGTTAGACGGACGGTCAGCATTCTGATTTTCTTTCAGAACCTGAATAATATGGTAGCCAAAGTCAGATTTTACTGGATCGCTCAAGTCCCCAATCGACAAATTAAAGGCTACTTCTTCAAATTCTGCAACCAAATTTCCTTTCCGCACCCAGCCCAAATCCCCTTCGTTGTTGGCGGCTGAAGGATCGTCACTGTACAGTGTGGCTAGGTATCCAAAGCTCTCGCCGCCATGTAGACGGTCTAACAGTCTTGCAGCCAAGTCTAGAGTCTCTATCTCTGAACGTCCGTAAGTAGCGGGGTCTGCTTCTTCTGCATCAAAACGTAGCAATATGTGCCTTGGATTTACCTGCCTCTCGGTCTTGACGAGTTCTCGTTCTCCGATTTCCACTGACAGCGCTTGCCGTAGCAGCCCGGCTCTCACTATCGTTCGATATTCTTCCAGGGACAGATCGTATTCAGCCTTCATCTCAGCGGCGATGCCTTGCAGCCCCTGCTCTATGTCCGTCGCCGTTAGTACATCCGGGGTCGGTAGAGGAGAAGGCTCTTCTCCCGCCTCAGCCTGAACCTTGTTCTGTTCTTCCGCAGCTTCAAGTGTCGCTGTGGCCGCAGCAGCCGTTACCTTTCCATATCGGTTCGCGACCTCTCGTTCAAGGGCCATTTCTACTTCTTGGTCTGAAACAACAACGCCTTCAGCAGGGGCTGCCTGAGCCAACAGTAGGTCTTCTATCATCTGCGTCTTGACAAAGACTCCCAGACTGAAGGCGTCTCGCAAGTAGTTACTTAAACGGTTAGCTTCTAACTGAGTCTGTGGTTGACCGCCAAACTGGCTTTCCACCATGCGGTAGAAACGCCAGCGGTTTTCCATATTGGCTCTTTCGTAGTTGTACCGCTTGCGAAATTCGGCCGTAGTTACCTCTTGACCATCGACCGCAAAAGCCGCGATGTTTGGTTGGTAGACCGAGGTGTATAGGAAACCTATCAGAATCAGAACAACCGACAGTGCCGCCGCCGCGGAACCAATCAATATGAATTGCCGGTCCTTCTTTTGCTGGCGACTGCGATGGCGTAGTTCTTTTGGCGTGACTCGACGTTCCGTCGAGTCTTGTTTCCGGTTCTTTCTTGCCATTGATCAGACTGACTATTGGGTGAAACCTAAGAGAAAGCTGAATCCAACACCTAACGCCGCCGTTGGCTCTGAATGTGAGATGGAGTGTAAGGCAACAGGGCCAAATGGCGTGCCTGCTTGATAGCAGTCTTAATTCGTCGCTGGGTCTTGGCATCCACCCTTGATTTGCGGCGAGACAGGATACGGCCCTGATTATCAATGAAACGCATCAACACAGTCACGTTCTTGTAATTGATGGTCGAGGGGTCAACCTCAGCAACAGGTTGGCGCGGATTGAAGCGAGAATGAGATGGACCGCTCCGAGGTTCGAAAACAGCTGGACGCCTCATACGCGGGTCCGTGATCTCTTCTGCATTCTCTCGACCTTCCCGACGACCTTGAGAGGCGAAGCGACGGGGGCCCGATGGCACGTCGCGAGGGGTGATAGTGGGAGGTGTATCGGGGCCGCTTGGCGCAGTGCCTTCAACAGCTGTTGGGACCGGTATCGGAGAAGCTTCGGAGGCGGCCGGCTCTTCCTCTGCGGTGGTTCCGGTTGATGCCGCTTCGATCCTATTCACCACTTCGGGTGGAACAGCACCGGCTTCTTTGGGTTCTGAACTCTCTGTTTGTGCCATAGACTCTCCAGCAATCTGGGCGTGTTCCTCAGGAACTGGCTCGGATTCAGGAGCCTGTACTTCCGATGATGGATCAGGTGCAATGGGTTGGGTTTGAACAGTTTTGGCTGCCGCCGTTTCTTCAGGGTTGGATTGCGCAGTATTTTCGGGGTTGTCCATGGGTTTTACCTGCCGTATGGCTAAGGGCTAAGGTCAAATGGAATCGACTTGCACCCAGAGTGGTCCGCAAGTCGACTTGTAAGGCGGGGAAGAAAGATTAGGAGGTTGCGTTTACCGGTTCGCGAGTGACCAAATAGCGCATCACATTTTCATCCAGGTTGAGGAGGCGCTCGATCGGGGAAACGTTTTGGGGATCTACTTCCACGTGTAATTGGACGTAGTAACCCTGTGTCTTCTTGGCAATGGGATAGGCTAACTTGCGTGTTCCCCAATGGTTTTCGAACGCAACACGCCCATCATTTCTGTCGATGGCTTGGTGTACTTTCTGGTTTGCAGCTTCGAGATCTTCGTCTCGCAGTTCCGGGTTTAGAATGTAAACCAATTCGTAAATGCGGGTGTCTAGGGTCATGCCAGGTTCTCCTTCCTCGGGCTTGCACATGTGGGCTTACATGCACAGAAAGATTGGACGACCTCGCAGTTTAACATGCTTGCCTACGTGAATCCGAAAATGCGACTTGTGGACTTGCCAATACTGCCCACCTGGCTGCCCGTCGACAGCCAGACTTGCCGAATCTATTTCCGGCCTATAAATACCATGACCTCAGAGTCATCGGCAATGGGCTCCCGAGCATAGGAACCCCACACCGCCTGTACTTCAAATCCCGTTTTTTCCAGCATCAATTGAACTTCGTGCCGCCACAAGAAACGGAGTGCGAAGCTGGCTTCCACTTTTTCCAACTGATCATCGGCAAATAGGGTCTCGTATGTGATGAAGGTCTCTTGGACTTGCTCAACCCAATTCACCTCTCGCCGCATCCATTTAGTGACTGTCGAACCAGTTTTCGGCCCGTCCCAGCAGTCAACAGCCTGAATCACTCCATGTTGCAGAACCAAGTCTGCCACTGGCGGGTTGAAGAGATCCAGCACCAAGGACCCTCCCGGACGCAAATGATGGTACAAGCACCTCAGAGCCCTCTCCTGCTCAATGCTGCAGGACGAATGCATCAGCGTATTAGCGGCAAGTATGGCTAGCCCGTAATCTCTACGAACCAGTTCAAATGCAGTCATGTCGCCTTGGACCAAGCTCCACGGTACTTTTCCTGACGTGCCTTCGCAACGTCTTTGGGCAAGTTCTAACATGGCTGGCGACAAGTCCAGACCGTCACAGGGCTTGTCGGCTCCGATTAGAGCAGCCAGGACCCGGCCAGTCCCACAGCCAACTTCCAACACAGGGCCTGGAATTTGCTTAGCCAAGCTGATGTAAAGGAGCAGATCTGCCGTTTCACCCCTGTAATCAGCATCGAGAAAAGGGGCAACCCTGTCCAATTGCTTCAGCAAATCTGCCTGTTTAGAATTCAACATAGACAAAATTGGTTAGGGCCGGTACGCGTGAATCAAAACAATCACTAGTTTAGGCTAGAATTGGATCTTACCCTTTGTTGCGTCCGGATCGTCGGTTGCAGCTCTTTCGTCGCCTGCACGGGGCGGCGTTTGTTTACTATTCCTCATGGTTTGAGAGTTGAAGCAATGAAGCACAAGGTAGGAATGCCAATTACGCTCGAGGGAAAGCAGAAGTTAGAGGCCGAATTGGAACGTCTGACTTCGGAAGGGAGGATGGAGATCTCCCAAAAACTGAAGGAAGCAATTGCCCACGGCGACCTAAGGGAAAATGCGGGTTATGAAGAAGCCAAGAATGCTCAGGCGTTACTGGAATTCCGCATTCGAGAGCTGACCAATGATTTGTCCAATTGCGTCATCATTGAAGAAGACCAAGTCCATACTGATTTGGTTTCTTTGGGAAACAAGGTAATTATTCAAGAAGAAGGAACAACACTAGAAGAGACCTATTTCATTGTGGGCAAATCGGAAACAGACCCCGCTAGCGGCCGGATTAGCAACGAGAGCCCATTGGGTAGGGCTATGCTGGGTCAACGGACAGGCAGCGTATTCACTTTTGAGACGCCAGTAGGTCGACTGAAGTTTCGCATTTTGAACGTGAGCCCAGCGTGATGGAAGCAGAAAAGCCCTCTATGGACCTGGACGCAGAGTCACCATTCGACTCGGCCCGCCTTACGGACCAGGAGAAAGGTCGGCTGGAAAAAATTGCGCTCCTTAGGGCTGCAGGCATCGAACCATATCCGCTGCGGGTACAACGCACACACACTATAGCCGCTGCCCGCGCCTTGGATGCCGGCTTTAAAGATCGAAGAGAATCTGTCTGGGTAGTTGGAAGGCTTTTCCTGCGCCGCGACTTGGGAAGAATGTCCTTCGGCACCATAGATGACGGCACCGGTACCATTCAGATCATGGTGCGTAGCAATATGGTCGACAAGGCTTGGTTCAAGCAAGTCTGGAGCAAACTGATAGACCTTGGAGATACATTGGCAGTGGAAGGTTCCATCGTTACCACTCGTACAGGTGAACTGACCGTCGATGCTTCCCAGGTTGTGCTGGCGAGCAAGTCTTTGAAGCCTTTGCCCGACAAATGGCATGGCCTACAGGACCCCGAAGTGCGTTATCGCCAAAGGTATGTAGACTTGGTTACCAATCATGAGGTGCGACAGATCTTTCGCACTCGAGCCCAGGTTCTTAGCTGTTTGCGAAAGTATCTGGATGAGGCCGGTTTCCTGGAAGTTGAGACTCCGATTCTGCAACCCATTTATGGAGGAGCCGCCGCACAGCCCTTTGTTACCCACCACAATCAACTCCACCAAGACCTTTATCTCCGCATCAGTTTCGAGTTGTATTTGAAAAGACTCATTGTGGGTGGTTTTGACAAAGTGTATGAGATTGGCCGGGATTTTCGAAATGAGGGCGTCAGCTTCAAACACAATCCCGAATTTACTCAGATGGAATTCTATGAGGCTTTCACAGATTATCAAGGAGTAATGACTCGCCTGGAGCAATTGATTGTTCATACTTTGGAGAATGTGCTCGGCGGGGTAGAGATTGAGTACCAAGGGAAGACCATCTCCTTTGCGCCACCATGGCCGCGCATGACCTTAAGTGCGGCCATCGCTGAAAAGACTGGTCTCGACATTACGGAATTGACAACAGCTGAGAATCTACGTTCTGCAATGCGGGCTCAGGGCTTGGAAGCAAATGAGGGAGCGCATTGGGGCAAATTGGTAGATCATCTCCTATCCCGGTATGTGGAGCCAGAGATTGTGCAGCCTGTATTCCTCATGGACTATCCGCAGGCCATTTCCCCTTTCGCCAAACAGAAGTCACACAATGCTCAGTTAGTGGAACGATTTGAACTGTTTGCGGTCGGTATGGAATTAGCCAATGCCTTCACAGAGATTAATGATCCGCAAGACCAGTACCAGCGGTTCTTAGATGAAAACTATCGGGGAGAACAAGGGGACGAAGAAGCCACTCAGATGGACTTGGATTTCGTAGAGGCGTTGACCTGGGGCATGCCTCCAACTGGAGGGTGTGGGCTAGGCATCGACCGTTTTGTAATGTTGTTGACCGATCAGACCACCATTCGTGAAGTCATTCCTTTTCCACATCTACGTCAGATTTAGTCATGGCGCCGGCTATGTTCTGAAGAGTTTTCATGTTCCGCTAAAAAAAAACCGCACCTTTGTCAGAAGGTGCGGCCTGTCATTAACGAGTTTTTCAAGAAATAAAATCGGGGCGAGAGGATTTGAACCTCCGACCTCAGCGTCCCGAACACTGCACGCTTCCTAGCTGCGCTACGCCCCGTAAGAAAAGCCGAGGGCAACCTCACCTACTCCTGAGAGGAGAGTGTTCGGTGCCCATTGGCCTGCCAATTTGCAAATATACCAGATGAGAAGAAAGAAGAAAGATCATTGCCGCCGGCAAGAAGCCCCTGCTGCCTAAGAAAGCTCAATTCAGGGACCACCGCCGGTTGTTAGTTACTACTTAAGAAACTGGGGAGACCATTTGACTGACGAGTGGAGGCTGGTCGAATGGGAACGCTTTCAACTTCTCTTCTACTATCTGTCCTTGCGCGGGACTTGGTAGCTCCCAAGGCATTGCCGAAGGCAGATGTCACACTGGTACGACGCTCTTGCGGGATACCTGTGGCCAACAGAGTCACGTGGATCTCGTCGCCAAGGTCAGGATCCAGAGCCCACCCTTGGAAAATCTGGGCATTGTTGTCCAAGCGATCCTTGATGGCCTCGGCAATTTCATTCATTTCCTGCATCTGCGGAGGCGTCTTGGCTTTAATGTTGTAAGCCACGGCGGTAGCACCTTCGATAGAGGTGTTAAGCAGCAGGCTACTGATAACCTGTTCGGCGGCTTCGCTGGCCCGGTTATCGCCTACACCCTTACCGATAGCCATCATGGCAGCGCCTTTCTGTTCCAGAACAGTGCTGATGTCAGCAAAGTCTAGGTTGATTTCCCCTTCTGTTGTAATCATGTCGCTCATCCCAACTACGCCCTGCTTTAAAACTTCGTCCGCGGTTCGGAATGCCTCAACAACTGTGGCTTTCTTATCAAGGATCTCGAGCAGCTGATCGTTTTCCACCACGATCAAGGCGCTTACATACTGTTCCAGCCTTTCCAACGCCCTTTCGGCCACATTCCGCCTCATCTGGCCTTCTGTGGAGAAGGGCATTGTGACTACAGCCACAACCAATGCACCGGCGCGTACTGATGCCTCTGCGACCACCGCGGAGGCTCCAGAACCCGTGCCCCCGCCCAAGCCCGCCGTGATGAATACCAAATCGGCATCCGCCACGATGGCCTCGACATCATTCAGATTTTCCTCTGCTGCTTGTTGGCCAACTTCGTCCTTGGCTCCCGCGCCTAAGCCCTTCGTCAGTTTTTCTCCGATTCGCACTCGCTTTGGAGCACTGGATTTGTGAAGTGCCTGCTGGTCCGTATTAATTACAATGAACTCTACGCCCTGAGTGCCTTCTTCTATCATCCTTTCAACGGCGTTTTGTCCGCCGCCACCGACTCCGATGACCTTAATGGTGGCGAAATTTTCGCTAAAAGGTGACTGGGTGTTCATTGCCGGTGTTCCTTGTAGTGTAGCGGCGGGCAAAAAGATGGGGAAACGCAAAAAGGTTTCGCTCATCTTAACAAAAATCGGACAGCCTTGCTAACAAGGATTATCCAGGATTTAATCAATTATACAAGGAGTCTGGATAAGTCAAAAAGAGGCAAGTGGGTTGATCATTCGATGCCACCGGGTAGGAATAAGGCGAACAGTCGACGGAGTGGGTGAGTGGAGGCTGTTTCCACAGTAACGGATCGGCTTTGTGAGGGCTTTTGGGGCCGCAAAGAAGAACCAGCCCATTGTAAGAGACCAAGCAGAACGCAATGCGAAGCCACAGATACGCCATCGGGCAAATTTTCTATTGCTAGGTTGCGTGGCAACTCTGCACGTCGGACCGGCAATTTGAAATGAGTGCGACAACTGTCATGCAAACGCGAAAGCTGGCAACCACCTCCTGTTAGAACCAGCCCCGCCGCGAGGGAATTCCGGAGACCGGCATGTCTCAGGAGATTATCCAAGTCGTCCCACAGCTTCTGAAGTCTGGCTGCCAGTATTTCGGTTAGAAATCGGCTGGAGAACGAAATCTCTCCTTGATCCCCGAAAGCCATAGCCCGTATGGCTGTTTTGGGCTCGGACGAGGATAAGGCAGTGCCATGGGCACATTTAATCCGTTCCGCCTCTTCCCACGGACAATGCATGAGAGCTGCCATCTCTGAGGTGAAATTGGAGCTACCATAATTTAATGCGCCGAGAAATTGGACCCTTCCGTTCTGAACCACAAGCAAGTCAGTAGTACCAGCTCCCAGGTTTACTAGGGCTACTCCCATCCTTTCTTCCTCCTGGGTTAAAACCACGCGGCGAGCCGCCAAGGAGGAAACGACCAATTCTTGAATCTCTACATCGGTCACCGCAAAACACTGGCGCAAGTTTCCTAGTGTGGAGGAATTTCCACTAATGACTAAAGCTTCCAGGCCCAAGTTGGAGGCTTGCATGCCGTTTGGATTACTTACTCGAATCCGTTCGTCCAGGGCCCATGTCCCTACCAAACTGTGGATTACCTGCCTATCTTCCTTAAATTGGATCTGTCGGGCTTGGTGTAATACCTGCTCCATGTCTGAGGTTTTGACTTGCCTAGAACTGCTTAGGGGCCTCATTGCAGCACTTACCATAGACTGCAAATGGGACCCAGAAACGCCAACGCAAGTCCTCCACATGCGTTCGCCGGCATCGTTTTCAACGGCTTCAACAGCCGCATGCAGGCCATGCTGAGCAGCTTCCAGGTCCTCCACATGACCATGGACGATACCAAGACTTGGAATCTCAGCCCATCCCAAGATTGTCATTGCCTGACTTGAGGTGTCCACGCGGGCAATGGCTGCCCGGATTGACGCCGACCCCATGTCAATGGCAGCAATTTGCTGTAAGGCCATCGGACTTCGATTACCGGAAATACGGCTTGGTTAGAGGGCGTACATCTATCAAGTCTGCTACTTCCCCCTGAATTGCAATAAAATCCTCAATGGCTCTCAAATTGGCCAATTTCTGGGTAAGTTGCAGACCATCACCCCAGAAAACGCGTGTCTTACTATTGGGTATCACTAAATGCAAACCGTGGGCCTGCGAGTAAAAGAAGTGCCTCAGGGCTTCAGATTGAGCACTGGTTCGGTCAGCATATTCGTGCTGTAGCATCAACACGGTATTCACCAGCTCAGGATCTAAATAAGTGGTTTCAATGTCATGAGTTGCTTCTCGATTGAGGGCAGCGTTGCCCCGCAGATCGTACAGAGTAAGATACTCCAATCCACTCAGAGCGGTGGTAGAGGAAACAGCAGGCAATTCCCGCGCCGTGCCATCGTACAGTACAGCGTACACTCCCTCGATGGTTGCCCACATTAATGTGGGTGTTGTTTCCTGTACTGTGACCACGACCGTACGGGGAAAATAGGTTTGGACTCTAACGTCTGAGACGAAGGGGTTGGCCAAGACAGCGCTACGCACCAACTTGGGCTGCTGCCACAGGATGTGGGTGCCCAAGACTTCCCGGAAATCCCATACATCTTGGGGCGACAGGTATGGGTCCAGACCAGGCAGCTCGTAAGTGTTATAGACCAAGACCTGCAAATTGGGCCGATCTACGTAAAACTGTTGGTCAATGGCTGTCCAACTAACAGTGGCAGCCAAAACCAGGACCAGGGCCAGGCTAAGGTATTTGCTGGGAAACCAACCGCTACCGCGTAGAAACTGCAAGGTTAACAAACTGAGAGGAGCGACCAGCATGTCCCGGCCCATTCTCAGAAATGGCCGGACTTGCCCGGTCCATAGCCTCTTCGCCCGTCTATTGGTCTCAGCTATGCGGGGTTGACGAGCAACCTGCCGAAACAGTGAATTCAGTGGAGGCATTTGCACGTCAGGGAAACAAATTCATGGTTAGGTATAGGAGGTGCGAAGTTTCTGTTTGGCCGCATGACGTTCCAAGGCAATGTCCAGCAGGTTCTGCATCAAACGCGGTTGAGATAGACCGGATGCCTCCCAGAGTTTGGGGTACATGCTGATGGAAGTGAAACCTGGAATGGTATTGACTTCGTTGAGAAACAATTCGTGACTCTGGCCGTTCATGAGGAAGTCAACTCGGCCCATGCCGCAGCCTTCTAGGACACGAAATGCCTCAATAGCCAGATTCTGCAATTTGGATACAATTTCTGAAGGTACAGGAGCCGGGATGAGGAGTTCCGCCGAATCATCTGTGTATTTTGCATGGTAGTCGTAAAAACCGGTCTGAAGCCGAATCTCACCGGGAATGCTAGCCTGCAATTCGTGCCAGCCCAGAACGCTGATTTCCAATTCCCGTGCATAGGGAATGGCCGCTTCCATTATTACCTTCTCGTCGTACATGCAAGCTAGCTGAAGGGCATTCTTCAGTTGCGTTTGATTACTTACGTGACTGACTCCGACGCTGCTACCCATATTGGCAGGTTTTACGAAAGCAGGGAAGCCAACATTGAGGCCTAACCGCTCTAGGATAGTGGACTCATCCGCGGCGAGAGCTGCACTTTGCAGAGTTTCAAAAGGGGTAACAGGAATTCCTGCTGCTTTCAATAGCCGCTTGGCGACATCCTTGTCCATGGACAAGGCGCTGCCCAATACACCACAACCTACATAAGGTACATTTGCCAATTCCAACAACCCCTGTAAGGAGCCATCTTCCCCAGTTGGTCCATGCACAATGGGGAAGACCACATCTACCTCTCCCAGGGCCAGCTGGCTCTGGTATTCCGGTAACAACGTCAAGGAGGCGTCCCCTGATTCTGCTTCAGGGTTTGACAATGTCTGTGGAAAACCTGGGTTAAGAATCCATTTGCCTGACTGAGAGATGCAAATGTCCACAACATCATGCCCGGACTGTTGCAAAGCTTCTCTGACGCTGGCAGCGCTGCGCAAAGATACTTCATGTTCGCAGTTGCGGCCGCCGAAAACCAGAGCAATGCGCATGTCCAGTTGTTCCTTGAACCTAGCACCAAGAAAATCTAAACCAACGCCGGGAGATTGGGCCAGTCACCGGCCAACCCAATTTCAGGCTGCAACAGAATTCCAGCATGCTTCTGTACCCTTTGCCGAATTGTCAGGATTAAGGAAAACACATCCCCAGCCCGACCCGGTTCGGTTCCTGGCAACTTGACTATGAAATTGGCATGTTGTTCACTTACGGCCATTGCCCCACAAGTGAGGCCTTTGCAACCGGCCTCCTCAATCAAAGCGCCTGCGAAGATACCAGGGGGATTGCGAAAAACGCTTCCCATACTCGGCTCGGTCGGTTGTGTCTTTCTGCGCTGCTGCAGGAATTGGTCGGCCTTCAACTTGATAATTGCTGGGTCTTCCCTGGTCAGACGCATCCTGACTTTGACTACAGTCGGCCCAAGGGCCGCCTTGACAGGACTCCGGCGCTTGAGGCGACTGCTCCGGTAAGTCAACTCCATTTTCGTCGCTGAAACCCAATTGCAGGAACTTGAAAGTTGACATAATTCTATTTCAGACAGACAAGCCGCTATATCGCTACCGTGTGCTCCGGCGTTCCCAACAACAGCGCCCCCCAAAGTACCAGGAACACTTACTGCCCATTCTAGTCCGGTTAGTTGCTGATGCATGCTGTAGCGTGCACATTGAGCCAAGGGTAGGCCGCTGTCTGCTTCCAGATAGCCTATCTTCCCTTCTAACTTAGTTCGAATGGCGCGACAGCGATTGAATATAGTTAAACCAGCCATGCCTTCATCTGCGAATAGCGTATTGGTGCCACCGCCCAGTACAAAGAATGGATTCCCATTTGTGTGTGCCCAGCCAATCAGCCGACGCAAAGCCCAATGATTGTCAACCGCCACGAAGTATTCGGCCAATCCTCCAACTTTGATGGAAGAATATTGCCCCAAAGGAACCTGGGTCTCCAGTTTCAAGCCCAAATCCTCGGTGATGAAGCGACTAAGATCAGCACGCATGGGAGCCAGAGTCGCCTTCAACTGGGGGCTGCGGACTGCCGGCACTCGAACCGGAAATGTTCCCTTTGATACTACGGTCTACAGTTTCTGGGCCCAGACCTTCAAGCATTCTGTTGGTTAATTTTATGCAGTCCCCTGCCCCCATCACGACCACGGTATCCCCTGGGCTTGCTTCGTCCTGCAATAGCTCGAAAGCGTCCTCGAAACTAGCGCAATAAATTGCAGCACTATGGGTCAGAGCCCTAAACAACTCCCATCCATCCATCCCGTCAGCAGGTACTTCTCGGGCCGCGAAAGTAGGCAATATCACTACACGGTCGGCGTATTCAAAGGACTTGGCAAAATCCTTTATTAAGGCTGCAGTTCGGCTGTAAGTGTGGGGCTGAAACACGGCCCAAAGTGGAGATTCCCCTCGCTGGCCTCTCGCCATTGCTAACGTATAGCGCACAGCAGAAGGATGGTGAGCATAGTCATCGATGAGGTGGATTCCCCCTGGACTTCCCCTGTACTCGTAGCGCCGCTTTATGGGCTGGAAACCCGCGAGAGAGTTCACGGCTTCTTCCGGTATTGCACCCACTTGGCAGGCAGCCAACAAAGCGGCCAAAGCGTTTAACTGATTGAAAACACCGGCCGTTGGCAATCTCCCCTCGAATCTTACAGACCTGTTCTGGGAAACAATGTCGAAAGTGGAAGCCGGAGCCGAATCTGGATCCTTTGGCAGTAATATCCAGTCTCGTTCCGGTGCCAGACCGAAGGATACATAAGCACGAGAAGGGCTTTTCTGCGAATTCTGCCAGGAACGCAGAAATACATTGTCTCCGTTGTATATCACGAACCCCAAGGGGTGTACTTGCTCTAAGAAGGCTTTGAAAGCATCGTGAAAATCCCCCGGAGAAGGATAGCAATCCGGATGATCCCATTCCACGGAAGTTACTACGGCACCTAGGGGAGCCAATCCCAGAAACATACCATCGTATTCATCTGCTTCGATAACAAAGAGTTTCTCTTTTCCAGCCTGACCGGCCTTCAGTCTATGGCTGGAAGCCCCAACAACGTAACCGGGCTCACGCCCTGAGGCCTTGAGAATCTGTACAAGCATGGAGGTAGTAGTGCTCTTGCCATGAGTTCCCGCAACTGCTACAACCTCCCTCTCGGCTAATAGAGCTGGCAAAAACCGGGCGCGGGTCACAAGAGGCAGGCCCAAGGAGGCTGCTTGTCGCCATTCGGGATTGGCTTCAGGCACCGCGCTGGAGTGGAGCACAACGTGGGGCCGGTGCGTCTCCGCCAATCCCTGCAAATGCTCCGCCGTCTGACCAATATTGACTGGAATGTGCCGTTTCTGCAGTTCCATCGTAGCCGCAGTTGGATGCAGTTCGCTACCGGAGACCTGAATTCCCATTTCCTGTAGAACCATGGCGAGGGGTGCCAGCCCAGCCCCCCCAATGCCCATAATGTAAACCCGTAAACTTGGGTCCACTGCGCGCAGTCTCTTGTCCCAAGCGGGCGTTAAGGGTTGGTCAAGCGTGGAAAGAACCATTAGGTATAGACATCTGATCTTAGTGGAAAAAGCCAGGACAGGAGGAAACGAGATGCGGGACCCAAAGATCGATGGGAGTAGTAGTCCATCCGATCAGATTCTGTCAAGTGAAATGTCTCAACTGCGAGCCTGTCGGCGCCGGCTGACCAGATAGATAAGTGCGGCGATGGCTATAACGGTGAGTACAGTAGGTCGGTTGGCCACAGTGATGTCCAGGAGCTCCACAGCGCGGTCGCTGAGATCCGCGGCTTGAATTGAGGGTAGGTTGAAAGTAGGCCATAACAGGTTGCGGCTCAGCAGGGGAACCATCAGATTCAAGTACAGTGCGCCATTCAAGATTGATGCAACGCTCCCCAGCGCACGTCTGGGATTCCTGCCTTGTTGAAGGTGGGTCTGAGAGAACCAATAGGCCGATACGCAAGAAGACAGCCAGACCAACAGCGAAACTGGAGAATTCTGCAGCTGGCGCCTGATGGATATCCAAGTGCTCTCGGGCATCAGTTTAGACCAGGATGGCAATAGTTGGTCCCCCTCCGATATGCTGGTCCACAACTGATCAAGGAGCTGATTCTGTACTAAAACGGATCCAGCCAATACCATGGTCGAGACCCCAAGTACGAGAGTTTCCCGCCGCAGCCCACGCGAATATCCGATTCCTGCACATAAGGCAAAGTAGAAAAGGATAGCGATTAAGGTTTGATTCATGGGTTTCGAGATAAGGACTGGATGGTGTCCAAAATTGCCTTTGCCCCGCGCTGGGACCCATCCGGGCGAGCCAGGCCATGCAATCGCTGTTCAATTTCTTTCAGTTTCTCAGGATGCTGCAGAAGACTTTCCAGGGTGGGCCAAAGCTGTTCGGAAAGTTCCGAATTGTCCAGCACCAGGCAAGCACCCTTTGCCAATAAGGCTTGAGCGTTGGCCCACTGGTGACCGCCTGAACCAGGTAGGGGAACCAGAACGGCGGGTGTACAGGTTACAGGTAATTCTCCTAACACACTGGCTCCGGATCTCATTACAGCCAAGTCGGCTGTGGCCAAAGCGACAGCGAACTCTGAGTGTAGATAGGGCACCACTTTCAAGCGGCGGCGTTGCGTTTGAGTGAGTTCCATATCCTTCGTTCGGGCTGTAACGGAAGGATATTCGCCTTCCCCCGTCACGAGCAATAACACGCAGAGGTTCAATAGAGAGCCCAAACATTCCAGGATTGCGTTGTTAAGACTTCGAGCACCAAGGCTCCCACCACTTACCAGCAAGAGAGGCGGAAACTTGCCGTTGGGACAGTTCAAAGTGAGGGCTTCTAATCCCAATGCTTCTTTCAAAGATTGCCGGGCTTGGTCACGATTTCTTATGGCTTCAACTAGGGAATTGCGAACTGGGTATCCAGTGACTTCCCCTTTGTCAAGCGTATACGGCAGAGCTTCTTCGTTGGCCACAAACACCTTGCGGGCCAATCGAATCAGCAATCGGTCAGTAATTCCGGGCGAAGCATCTGGCATGAAAATCAGGAGTGGAATACCCAGTAGGTAGGCAGCGATCCCTCCGGGAGCGGCTGCATTGCCCCCGGTAGCCAGACAGAAGTCCGGCCTAAATCTAGCTACCAGCCAAAGAGCCTGTAGGATTCCGACTCCTACTCTTATTAGGCTTAGGGCTTGGATCAATGGGTTTACGGCTCTGACTTGCCCGCTAGCCACTTGACGATGCCGAATACCGGCAGCCTCCACAAGTTTCTGAGAAATGCCCCTTCTTCGGCCCAGCCACTCTATTTGCAATCCCCCACCCCTGTGTCGGCACATTGACCGCAAGTCATCCAGAATTGCCAAGACTGGATACACATGGCCAGCGGTGCCGCCTCCGGCACAAAGTATCTTCATGGCGTGACTTGAGTAAGGCGTTCGTGTTCAGCTTTGCGTCGGCAGTGGTCAATGTTGACCAAAATGCCCATAGCCATCATCCACATCACCATAGAAGAGCCGCCATAGCTGATAAAAGGCAAAGTCATTCCAGTTACTGGAAAGAGGCTAAGCACCACAGCCATGTGCAGCAAAGCTTGAATTACCAGCAGGAAAATGATGCCGATGGCGACCATCTGTCCGAAGGTGTTCGGAGCGAAATAAGCGATGTACAAACCCCGAAAGGCAATGACTCCAAACAGGAACAACACTAATAAACTGCCAACCAGGCCCGTTTCTTCCCCAATTACTGCGAAAATGGCATCTGTCCACGGCAGTACCAACCAAAGCGTCTTCATCTGCCCCTGGCCGATGCCTGTCCCCCATAACCCACCTCGAATGGAGGCCCGCACCGTATTTCGTTCCTGCCAACCTGCGCTGTTCACGGGATCCTGGATAGTACCCATGAAGTCACTGATCCGTTCCC
This sequence comes from Caldilineaceae bacterium, assembly GCA_965221225.1. Classification (GTDB taxonomy): domain Bacteria; phylum Chloroflexota; class Anaerolineae; order Caldilineales; family Caldilineaceae; genus Bin34. The sequence goes on along the minus strand of CBDCRV010000008.1, from coordinate 240,760 downwards.
CTAGATAGGGGTAGATCATGACGACCATGCCTGTGAAAATAGTGGCAATTCCAACCACTAACAGCAATTGCTTAACGTTTCCACTGGCCACATAGAAAAGGGCAAAGGCCGTTGCGCCAATTAGCAGCGTCATGGAAATATCCGGTTGCAGGAAAAGCAATATTGACACCAATCCAATCATGATCCCGTACGGAATCAAGCCAATATTGAAGTCCTGTAGGCGATCTCCCTTACTAACTAGCCAGTGGCTGCTATATAAGATGACTGCCAGTTTGGTGAATTCACTCGGTTGGAAGCTGGAACCGAAGAGAAGCCGCTGCGCTCCAAAAATCTGTGGGCCCACGACCAGTACGGCCACTAAGAGGAGCAGGAAAAAGGCAAAGATGCCTCCGCTGGCTCGGGCCAGCAGTTTGTATGGAAAATTGGCCAAGAAGAAGAAACAGACTAGGCCAGCAAGTATCCATAAGGACTGCCTTTTGAAGTGATGAAGCCCATCGGGATCGCTACCTTGAAGGCCTTCATAGTAACTCGCGCTAAATACCATGATCAGACCTAGGGTAAGCAAGGTGCCAAGCGAACCAATCAGCACCCAATCGAACTGATGCAGACGAGACTGAACCTCTTCACGGGACCAGATACCCGTTAGCGTGCCGGTCTGATTCATTGAGGCTTAAACTTGATTCACTTCAAGAGCTAGTTCTTTAAAATGCTGGCCGCGGGCTTCGAAGTCGGAATACTCGTCAAAACTGGCAGCACCGGGAGACAGCAACACTGTGCTGTATGGTTTTGCAAGTTGGGCAGCCTTTCGAACAGCGTTTTCCAAGTTCCGTTCCACTCTGACGTCCAATTTCTCTGCATTCTTTTTTCCTTCTGAAGCAGCAACTGCCCTGGCAATCGCTGGACCAGCTTCTCCAAAGAGAATGAGATGCCGCACACAGCAACTGACTGTGGCTGCGAATTCCTGCCATGGTAGGCCCTTGTCGTACCCCCCTGCCAGCAGAATTAGAGAGCTAGTGGCGCTGAAGCAGCTGCGCATGCCAGCTACAGCACGCTCAGGCGATGTGGCAATGCTGTCATTTATCCATACTATCCCGTTACCGCGAGCCACTTCCTCCAACCTGTGGGGCACTCCTGGGAAAGTGCGCAGGACTTGGCCCATTTCCTCCACTTTGGTCCCCATACTGGCGGCCAAAGCGCAGGCTGCCAGCACATTGGTCAGGTTGTGACGTCCGCGCAGCTTTAGCTCTGATGCAAAAACAATAGGTACGCCATCAAATTGCAGGACACCGGCATGGAAACTGGCACCCTTGGGAAGGTTTTCGGTGGTGGAAATGGGTATCAAAGTGACGCGCTTGGCCCTAAGTCTTTCTCTGCCCTCGCGCAGGAGCCGAGTGCAATCTTCTGCATCCGGAAACTGGAAGGGAGTGGGTGAAGTCAGGTCAAGTAAGAGCCTACAGGCCGGGTCGTCCTGATTCAAGACCAACAGACCCTCTTTCCGAATGGCATCAAGTACCCGCAATTTAGCGGACGCGTAGGAAGCCATGCCGGCATGCCGGTCCAAATGGTTGGGTGTGAGATTGAGGAACACGGCTGCATCGACCTGACTTTCCCTCAACATTGGGTTGGAAGTGGAATCAAACAATTCCAACTGATAGCTGCTTGCTTCCCAGAGTAACTGGTCCTGACTGGACATGGCATCAGCCCGCTGTAGCAAGGGTACTCCCACGTTCCCGCCGACCCAGACTCGCTGGCCCGGTTTTGCACCAGCTTTCAGCAATGCGCCGGCCAAGATAGTTGTAGTTGTCTTGCCATTGCTGCCGGTAACAATTGCCTTTTGGGCCTTCGAACGCGCCAAGGTAAGCAATGAATCATTGACAACAGGAATACCGGAGCTAACCGCTGCCTGAATAATGGGCAGCTCCCGCGGTACGCCGGCTGAAACGCAGAGCAACTGCTGGCCCTGCAATAGTCCGATGTGCTGGGACCCTAGACAGAAACGCACTCGATTCACTTCTGTTACGTCAATCAGAGGTGCGGTGGACACCGCAGACCGGTCGCAGGCTGTAATGTAGGCTCCCTGGCCGGCAAAAAAGGAAAGCGCCTCCCAGCCCTGCCTGGCCAAGCCAAGGACCATCACGGGAAGACCAGCGAAGGATCCTCGCAATGTAGAAATAGCCACTTTCTGATTGTCCTTCCAATTAGAACAAGGCCAATGCCACACCCAACATACCGCTGAGTACGCTCACGATCCAGAACCTTTCCTTGACCTGCATTTCACTCCAGCCGATCAGTTCGAAGTGGTGCTGTAACGGAGTCATTTTGAAGGGCCGCCAGTCTCGATTCAGATACCTCAAACTAAGTTTGGAACTGATTACTTGGATGATGACGGACAAGGCCACCGCCACAAAGATAAGGCCGATCACTGGCAGTATTAGCCACTGTTGCGTCATCAAGGCCACCAAAGCGAGCGTGGCCCCTAAAGCAAGACTGCCCGTGTCACCCATAAATAGCTGGGCCGGATGGGCGTTGTACCAGAGGAAAGCAAATAGGGAACCCACTACGATGAAGCAGAAGATGGCAATGTAAGTGGAGCCCTGCAGACTCGCAATAATGCCGTAAGAAACGAAGGAAACCGTAGCCATGCTACCGGCCAAACTATCGAGCCCGTCTGCCAAATTCACAGCGTTACTGAACCCGACAATCAGAAAAATGGCTATGGGAACAGTAATCCACCCCACTGTTACCGGCCGCGCTACGCCAGGCACCCCCACTGCATCCAATTGGGGGGGTCCGAAATATAGCACCAGAGCTATGATGGTGGCGAGCACAATCTGTACTCCGCTCTTGACTTTGGCTGTCATGCCTCTGTCTTCTTCCTCTCCTTCGCCAAGCTCGGCTTCCATCTTCTCCTTATTGCGTACCAGACTCTTGAGATCGTCATAAGTACCTAGAAGGGCAAATGCTCCCAAACAAAAGAAGAGCAGCAAAGTACTGGCTCCAATGACATTGAAACCGATGAAATTGAAAATGTTAAGTGAGCCGGTAATCAGTAGGCTGGGCAGGACAAACATCCAGCCACCCATGGTAGGGGTGCCCATTTTGGCGAGATGCCCCTTTGGGCCTGAAACTCGCACCCATTTCCCGATTCCATAGTGCTTAAGCAGGCTAATAAGAGGGCGTCCCCAGATTACAGCTGTCAGGAAACTAAGAGTGCCAAGCATCAATGGAATTGCCATTATTGACCTGCAGGTACACTCACGTCTGCTACTACTGTATCAATGCCTATGGCCCTGCTGCCTTTGAACAGCACCAGATCGTCCGGGCCGATCTCTTTCTTGAGGAGCGAGACAGCAGAGGCGGCATCTGGAAGGACCTGCACGGCTTCTTCAGGCATACCTACATCCAAAGCGGACTGCCCTATTAAACTGCCTAACTTTCCTATCGTGATCAGTCTGTCTGCAATCTCGGCGGCTCGGCGTCCGACTTTGATGTGGCTAATCTCTGTGGAAGTACCCAATTCCAACATGTCGCCCAGAACCGCGATGCGCCTTCCGGCTCGTTCTGGAGCGAGGTCAGACAGCAAATTCAAAGCGGCTATACAGCTTTCCTCACTGGCGTTATAGGTATCGTCCAGAAGCGTACTCTGATTTATGCCCCCTACGAGTAACAACCGCACTTGGTTGCTGGTATCCCTAAGACCTGCCAAGATTTTCTGTAAAGGCAGCCCTTCGCTTAATCCAAGTGCAGTAGCCAATAAAGCATTGTGAACGCTGTGGCGACCCAAGAGAGGCATTCTTACATGTAGAGCTCGGCTGTGGGGCATGGGAAGGTGCAACCGGAAATGGATGCCCTTGAAACCTGCACTTTCGATCCGGTCTGCCCAAATATCGCAATCAGGAGTCAACCCTACCTTGTAGACAAGCGCTTTGGTCAAGTCGGCCATGAGACGCAATCTGTTGTCGTCCCAGTTGAGAATCGCAACACCACCCGCGGAGGCTGGCGGCAGAGCCCGGATCAATTCGGATTTGGCCTCGAAAATGTGTTCCATTGAACCGAGCCGTTCCAAATGGCTGGGTCCGATGTTAGTCACGATACCAACCTGCGGCTGAGTCAGCCGGCACATCTCAGCGATCTCACCCAGTCGATACATCCCCATCTCTGTCACCAGGCGTTCATGACTGTATTTGAGCCCCATTAACACCAGGGGCAGAGCATGTTCTCCGTTGAAATTGCCAGGCGTCCTGTACGTTTCGAAATGTTGACTCAGAACTGAGTGGGCCAATTCCTTAGTACTGGTTTTGCCCACGCTTCCAGTGATACCAACTATGCGTAGACTGGTGCGGGTGCGGTGCAGCCTTTGGAACACACCTACGAGCTGGATGGCCTCCATCGCATTGGGTACTACGTAACAGACGCATTGGCCTGCGGTCAATGGCTCTTGTCCCCGCGGCCACTGGAGTCGGGCATCCCTACAATAGGCCACGGGCACGTAAGTCGTGTCCAGGTCCCTAAGTGCATCTTCTTGGCAAACAATGGCGCTGGCCCCTGACTCCAGAGCATTCGCAACGAAACGGTTGCCATGGGTAATTTCTCCAGGCAAAGCGGCAAAAAGAGAACCAGGCACTACCTCACGGCTGTCAGTGGTAGCTCCTTGGATCGAGATCGGCAGCAACTGTAAAGGAGGCGGCTGGCCTGTCAGCGCGTGCCAAAGCGTGTGGTGCGTTATGTGAGTCTCTACCATGCAAGCAACTTCAATTGTCAAGGACCATTAGGCTTGGGCGTCACCCGGTGCCGGCAATTCGAACCCGTCCGGACTTCTGGGCTCGGTGTCGGGTTGTCGAACCGGCGAGGCATAGCACTCGGGATGGCAGGAAGGAGGCACATTCAAATAGTCCAATATTCGCTCTGCGATCCGACCGAAAGTAGGGGCCGCATTGAGGGCGCCCCAAACCGGGAAGCCGTCCACCGAATGGGGATCATTGAATTTGATCAGGATTACGAATTTGGGGTCATCCGCGGGAGCGAAGCCCACAAAACTGGAAATCACTACATCTTCGGAATACACTCCGATCCGATCTGGGTCGGGAACCTGCGCCGTGCCGGACTTGCCGGCCACTTTGAAACCTGGTACCTGTGCCCCGACCGTGGCTCGGTCGACAGTGAAAGTCATCATTTCAGCAACTATATCGGAGGTTTCCGAACTGATCACGTTGGTTTGGAGTATAGTGGGTGCAAAGGTTAGGACTCCTTCTTCCAGAACGCGATGCTGAACAACATATGGCTTCATGAGAGTCCCACCATTTGCCACGGTATTTATAGCGTTGACCATCTGGATGGGGGTCAAGTTTAAGCCTTGGCCAAAGCTGTTGGTTCCTAAGTCGGTAATGTTCCAATTCACCGTGCCTGGATACTTGTCTTTTAAGCTGCCGTTGAACTCATGGGCCAAGTCAATCCCCGTGACTTCTCCAAGTCCGAAATTGAAGAGGTAGTCGTAGAAATCGCTGGGCCCAATTCTCTCTAGAGCGATCTCTACAATAATTGTATTTAGCGAAAAGGCCAGTGCCTCAGTGGCAGTTACACGCCCCAGAATCCTGTCTTCACTATTCTTGATGATGGCCTCAGGCACTACTTCGTATCTTCCAAAATCAACAAACTGTTCATGCGGTTGGATGACTCCAAGATCGATGGCAGTTGCCATCGTCAATACTTTGAATACGGACCCTGGCTCATAAACGCCAGTCACTGCCAAATTGGTAAAGGCATTGGAGTCTGCGGGGATCTGATCCAAGGCCCCCGGTTGAAAATCCGGCCTGTTGGCCATGGCCAACACTGCACCTGTCTGTGGGTCCAACACGATAACGGTGCCGCCTTGCTGTACGTTGTACCTTTCGATAGCGAATCTTAATTCCTGTTCCACTATGTGCTGAATTGATATGTCGATAGTCAACACCAAGTCGCCGCCCATGTGGGATGGAATGTATTTTCGAGCCTCTGGAGTCAAGGCACCCAGTGAACCTGCTTTGTCTAGGATTTGAACTTCACCCCGCAAGAATCGCTGGTAATAGCTTTCCAGCCCGTTGACCCCTTCCCGGTCGGCATTGACCAGACCCAATACATGGCTACTCAAGGAGCCCTGAGTGTAGTATCGGGATGGATCTGGCTCCAGTCTGAAACTGCGAAAAAATCCGAAATCTGTTTCTTGGCCTTCCAAGTTGGCCCGGAGACCTAAGTCGGACATGACTCTGGCTAGAGATGGTCCGGCGATTCCCGGTGCAAGAGTCTCCTCCTGCATGATTTCCTGTAGACTTGCGAATGCATTGTCGTCGCCGGTCTGGTACAGATCCCACAGATTGGCAGCTTGCACTCCTCGCCTTTGCAGTTCCTCCAAGTACTGGCCTTGCACTAAATGCAGGTCATTGTTCAGCACAACGTAAGCGAAGACTGGCGAAGGCTTCTGGCCGAGCCTCGCGGACCTATCTCTTTCCTCAGCCAATCTTTCGCTGAATGAATCCAGTGCCCGGTTCATGATTTCAGTCACATCACTTCGTGGAACTTGTCCTACACCCGCCAGCAGCAGACCCAAAGATTCCCGGTAGAGAGGACTCAAATTCTCCAAGTGAGGCACTACAAATCGGTAAGTCCAGACATCACCTGCCAGCAGATCTCCCCGTGCATCGACTATCACTCCTCTGGTGGCGATTTCAGTGAGGTTACGATCGACGAAGCTCGAAGTGTCCTGGTTCTGATGAAGGATTACGTGGAATTGCACCAGGCGAGCCGAAATCAAGGCGGCCAAGACTACAGGAATGGCGAACAGGATGGCCAAGCGGCGCAGTCGCAGCGGAATCAGGCCGGCCGCAGGAAATGAAGGAATAGGTGAATCGGGATACGAGCTCATAGACAAATTCAGGGAACGGAGGCATTCACGGCTTCTAGCACCAAATTCCAAAATCTACCTAGAAGCCCTTCCTCTTCGGCTTCAACGCGATTGTTGGGTCTTCGCGTCTCTGGGGGCAAAGGAGTGAACCCGGAAATCTGGCCCCTCAAGCGGGATAATTCGGCTCTTATGTCGGACGCCAAAGTTCGCAACGCGTCCACGGCCCCTTGAAAACGCGATTCGGAGGTTAGAAACTCTCCACCTGGTTCCAGCGAGTTTTGGGGCGACCTACCAACCGGAGGAATGGGCGTGGCATTGAGGTCCAACCACAATGTTTCCGTCTGATATATGAATCCTTGATTTTGGGCCCAAATGGATATGTGATTCAGATCCACTTCCTTCCCTATGCGGAAAAGCAATTCTGAGTTGACTTCTTCCTGCAATGTCAGATCCTGATCAAGGCGGGCCAACTGGATTCTTGCATCTGAAATGCGGGCGGATATATATACATTTAAGAAGGAACCAAATGCCATGACGCCCATCAACACTGCCCACCAAAGTACCAAGGGCAACCGAACTGGGAAGGTGAATGCCCTACGCCATCCTTGCCATCTTTGGCGAACTTGGGTCGATGGGCCAAGCCAATTTGCAGACCGCAAATTACGAAGTGGGGCTTGTTCGGTGGTCATGTCTCCGCCCTCTTCTTGCATGCTGCCCGCATCCGGGCCGAACGACTGCGAGGATTGGCCTCCACTTCCAAGGCACTGGGTCTCACCACACGTCTGTATAAAAGTTCCAGAGGGGCGCTCGATACTTGGGTTTTTCGCGAATCCGCGGCGTACTTGTTCCTGGCCTGACGTTCGCTCTGCCGACGCATGAAAGACTTAACCATGCGATCTTCCAGGCTATGGAAAGAAATGACACATATACACCCTTTCGGGGCCAACATTGACTGGGCTTGGGGCAAGGCCTCTTGCAACTGGCTCAACTCTTCATTCACAGCAATTCGCAACGCCTGGAAAGTACGTGTGGCTGGATGTAGACGAATGCTGTAATTCTGTTTGCGCGCCTCTGCAATAGTGTCTGCCAAGGTTCTTGTGTTAGCGAAAGGGCGGCGAAGTGCAATGGCGTTGGCTATGCGCCGGGCCTGCGGCTCTTCACCCCATCGAAAAATCAAGTCCGCGAGTTTGCTTCGAGAGTAGGAATTGACTATGTCTGCGGCTGTTAAGACTTGGGACCGGTCCATCCGCATGTCAAGGGGGCCGTCCAGACGAAACGAAAAACCCCTGTGGGGCGAATCCACCTGGTTGGTGCTGAAGCCAAGATCCATCAGCACGTTGTCAACCTGGTCGAATCCGTGTTGATGCGCAACATGTCGCAAAGCTGCGAAATTACTATGCACCAAAGTAACTCGCTCCGCCAGGCCAGCCTCTTCCAGCCGCAACCGGGCTCTGTCTAGGGCTTCCTCATCTCGGTCCATGGCCAAGGCCCTGCTGTCCGGACCAGCGGCTTCCAGAAATCGGATTGTGTGGCCTGCATCTCCCAACGTACAGTCAATCAGGCTAGCGCCAGAACTAACGTTCAGACTGGCTAAAGTCTCATGGAGTAGCACCGGAACATGGAAGGCCGGCTGGGCCACAGCAATGGTCACTAGGCCATGGCTCCCATTTCGATGGCCTTAGGTAGCTGGAGAAGCCAACTAGAGCTCTGTTTAGGAGAAACTGCTGAACGCCACGATCTGAAAGAAAGGGGACCCGCCCCTTCCCGGGCCGATGTGCCCGTGCCTATCCCCACGACTGACCGCCTTGAGCTGCGACGAATAATCAATGTCGGCGGCATTGGAAATGCCTCTGTGACTGCCCCGCACCTGGTGCGGAACCACCTACAGCTTGACTATTTTACATGGTCACTCCGGGCCGTTGTAATGCCCACTTAACTGTACCCACTAGTGGAACTGTCCACTCCAATGGCGAGATCAGCGTTAAATAGGGCCAATATATGATCCGAGGTTGACAAATATTTGGAATTCGTTTATGGTAGTGTGTTCTTGACTGTGTCAGGCTGCGTGACTCACGAGAATTTTGCCGCGTGTTGTTTTACTGCTCTGTCATCGGGAGACCTGAATGTACAAAAGCATCCTGTCAGCTACGCCCACGGACACGCCGCACCAGGACAGGGATGTTTTCTTGACCCCGCCCCCTTTTCAAAAAGCGGCACGGGGCCTTTTCAATTTTTTCCGACTAGGCGTCCTTTAGAACGCCTAAATGGCCTTCCGTTTCTCTTCCCAAACTAATAAATCTATGCTCCTTGGCTATTTGCCGAGGTTCGGCTGAGTCTTGGCCTCGCACGGGCCGGACGTGTCCCTTTTTCCCCCAGACCAGGAGGAACTATGTCCCCTACATCGTTGAATAGCAATGGCAAAGGTAAAGGTATCCGCAAGAATTATGCTCGAACCCCTGAACCTATGCCTTTGCCTAATCTTATCGAGGTGCAACTGGAGAGTTTTCAGTGGTTTCTGGAAGAAGGGCTGAAGGAACTGTTTGAGGAAATGCCCCCCATCCAAAGCTACGGCAAGCACTATGAGCTGGAACTTGGGGACTACCGTTTTGGCCCACCTGAACATTCGGTTGAAGAGTGCCGGGCCCGGGACAAGACCTACTCCGCCCCCCTAAAAGTGGACGTGCAACTACTGAATGCCAGTACTGGGGAAATCACTGTACAGGAGGTCTATCTCGGAGACTTCCCGATGATGACCCCGGCTGGGACTTTCATAATGAACGGAGCTGAGCGAGTCGTGGTGAGCCAGCTCTTGCGTTCCCCAGGAGTCTATTTCAACATAGTGGCAGACCGCACTTCAGGCCGTGGGTTGGCAACTGCCAAAGTGATCCCGGGCCGAGGTGCCTGGCTAGAATTTGAGACTTCCAAGCGAAATGAAATCACGGTCAAGGTTGACCGCAAACGCAAACAATCCGTAACCATTCTGCTGCGTGCTTTGGGTTTCGGTGAAGATGACGAAATTAGAGAGCTTTTCAAGGCTGTGGACACGCATCCTGAACATAGGTTCATTGAAGCTACGTTGGACAAGGACCCTCTAACCCCTGTTACCAACAGTAAGGAAGGTATACGAGAGGCCCAGTTGCGTTTCTTTAGCACACAAAGGCCCAGCGATCCGGTCAAGGCAGATGCTGCCCGACGTTTCATAGAAGAATTGTTCTTCGACCGCCGCCGGTATGACCTGAGCCGGGTAGGCAGATACAAGCTCAATCAACGGCTGGAGCGAGAAGAGGACGCCAATATGCGCACCTTAACCCGCGAGGATCTGGTCTCAATTGTGCAGGAAGTTATACGTATCAATAATGGTGAGTCCAGCACGGATATCACCGATCACTTGGGCAACCGACGCGTCAATACCGTGGGAGAACTGCTTCAAAATCAGGTACGAATTGGCCTGGCACGCTTGGAAAAGGGCGTGCGAGATCGCATGTCTGTCAAAGATCCTGAGCAGATGGTGCCGACCCAGTTAATGAATGCCAAATTGGTGTTGGGTGCAGTCAAGGAATTCATGGGAGGCAGCCAACTGAGCCAATTCATGGACCAAACCAACCCGCTTTCAGAACTGACCCACAAGCGTCGTTTGAGTGCCTTAGGCCCTGGTGGCCTAAAGCGAGAAAGGGCCGGAGTAGAAGTGAGAGACGTGCATTTCAGCCACTATGGTCGCATTTGTCCCATTGAGACCCCTGAGGGTCCCAATATTGGCTTGATTGGTTACATGAGTTCATATGCCAAAGTCAACCCCATGGGTTTTATCGAGACCCCATATAGACCTGTCCGAAGTGCAATTCCGGCCCGTATTAAGGCTCTGACAGGACGCACGTTGAGCGAAGACGTACGCACAGGCAATGGGGAAATGCTGGGCGCTTCCGGTACTTTGGTAAATGAGAAGCTCGCCCGCAAAATTACTGCTTCTCGCCGCGGAAGGGATGTGAAAGTTCGTCCTTTTGTGGGGGACGAGATTGTGTATATGTCAGCTGATCAAGATGAGAAGGTGACCATTGCCCAGGCGAGCACTCCATTGAATGAAAGTGGTGAACTGCTCAATGAGTATCCGTCTATTCGCAAGGCGGACCAGTTCCCTCATATTCCCGCGGATCAGGTTCAGTACATTGACGTCTCGCCGCAGCAAATCGTAGGCGTCAGTGCTTCGCTTATTCCCTTTTTGGAGCACGATGACGCAAATCGAGCCTTGATGGGATCCAATATGCAACGCCAAGCGGTTCCCCTTATCAGGGCAGAATCTCCTATGGTGGGAACTGGGGTGGAATATCAGGCCGCTATTGATTCTGGTCAGGTGGTAGTCAGTGCGCATGCAGGCACAGTGACACGGGCGTCCAGCAATGAAATCTGTGTTCGCTCAGATCGTGGACAGGAGACTGGCTATCAGCTGCGCAAATACAACCGCAGCAACCAGAGCACATGCATTGACCAATGGCCCATTGTCTACAAAGGACAGCGAGTTTCCCAGGGAGAAGTGATCGCAGACAGTGCCAGTACCGAAAATGGAGAACTGGCACTAGGCCAGAATGTGCTGGTGGCCTATATGTGTTGGGAAGGCGGAAATTATGAAGACGCCATACTGGTAAGTGAACGGCTGATTGAACAGGATTTCTTCACTTCCATACATATAGAGCGACATGAAGTAACGGCCCGCGAGACCAAGCTGGGTGTGGAGGAAATCACTGCGGACATCCCAAATGTCGGTCCCGAAGCACGCAAGCAGTTGGACGAAGAAGGCGTAATTCGAATTGGGGCCGAAGTTACTGGCGGCGACATCTTGGTCGGCAAGATATCTCCCAAGGGAGAAACTATCCTCAGTCCGGAAGAGAAGCTGCTGCGGGCCATATTCGGTGAAAAGGTACGCGACGTGAAGGACACCTCTATGCGCCTTCCCAACGGCCAACGCGGCAAGGTAGTAGACGTGAAGGTTCTGGACCGCAAAGAGCATAACGATCTCCCTGCAGGCACGGAGAAGATCGTACACATCAATGTAGCTCAGCGCCGCAAGCTGATGGAAGGAGACAAGATGTCCGGCCGGCACGGCAACAAGGGCGTGATTTCCAAGATCATTCCCGTCGAGGACATGCCTTTTCTAGAAGACGGAACTCCAATTGACATAATTCTGAATCCCATTGGTGTTCAAGGTCGTTTGAACATCGGCCAGGTGCTGGAAAACCACTTGGGGTGGGCAGCACAACGGATAGGTTTCAAAGTAGCCACGCCTGTATTTGATGGGACACATCAAGAACAAATTGAGGCAGAACTGGCCCGGGCGTGGCTGACTGACCTGGCGTGGGAGCAAGTGGCTATGCGTGCGTGGGATCTGTTCGCCGATAGTGAAGAGATCGAGGAAAACCAGCTCGAGGACTTGAACGAAGCCCGCATTGTTTACTTGTCCCATTGGCTGGAAGAAGATCAGTATGATCTGGAGCGGATCTACACTGATTTCGCTTACGCGCGCCGAGCTGCTGTGAGGGAGTGGCTGAAGGAGGAAGGCTATCAACCAGAAGCCATCCTGCCCAAAGACTATACCCACCATCGTACTTCCGAGGCGGATGATCAATTGGCTGTACAAGTGGCATACCAGGAATGGCTGAAGCGCTTCAATCTGCCGCAAACGGAATTAACTGGTGCGGCTCTTCATGAGCATGCCATTCAGAAAGCCATGGAAAACGGTCAGCCGCTGCCCACCACGGGAAAGCAAGTCTTACTTGACGGAAAGTCTGGCATACCTTTCGATGCACCGGTGACAGTGGGTATTTCCTTCATGTTGAAGCTATTGCATTTGGTCGAAGACAAAGTACATGCCCGGAGTACCGGCCCATACAGTTTAGTCACGCAGCAGCCGCTGGGGGGCAAGGCCCAGAATGGCGGCCAGCGATTCGGCGAGATGGAGGTTTGGGCTTTGGAAGCCTACGGAGCTGCCCACAGTTTGCAGGAAATGCTGACTATCAAGTCCGACGATACCAGCGGACGGGTGAATGCATACCAGTCCATCGTCAAAGGAGAAGAAATACAGAGTCCAGGCATTCCTGAGAGCTTCCGCGTGCTTGTTAAGGAACTACAGAGTCTGGGGCTTGCCGTAGAAGTCACCAATGACAAAGATGAAAAACTTCAATTTGGTAAGGAAGTCTCAACAGATCGCCTGCCCAATCTGGGAGCCGGTCTGATGATTCCGAAGATGTTCAGGTCCTAAAGGGGACAGCATCCCAATTTCGCGCCCCCCTGATGTGGTCGGGGCTGCCCCAAAGTTAAGGAGCACACTCTTGATTGAATTAGGCAATTTCGATGTAATCCGGATTTCACTTGCTTCTCCCCACCAAATTCTGGAATGGAGCTATGGAGAGGTTTACAAACCTGAAACCATCAATTATCGCACCCTGAAACCTGAGCCGGACGGCCTTTTCAGTGAGCGCATTTTTGGACCCGAAAAGGACTGGGAGTGCAGTTGCGGTAAATACAAGAGAGAACGATACAAAGGTATCGTCTGTGATAAATGCGGGGTGGAAGTAGCATCCAACCGTGTTCGGCGAGAGCGCATGGGCCACATCACTTTGGCCTCTCCGGTAAGCCACATCTGGTACGTCAAAGGCATGCCCTGTCGCCTTGGACTGCTTTTGGACATCAGTCCCCGCGATCTGGAAAAAGTTCTTTATTACGCAGTTTATATCATCACGAAAGTGAATGAAGATGCCCGGAAACGCTTGATGGTTCGTAAGGAGAAGGAACTGGCTTTAAATCTTACCAAGCAACAGGCAATTACCGCTGCAGCATTAGAAGCGGCGGATCAGGAAGAGGCTGACAAGATTCAAAGCCTACTGGATAGCCGGGATACCCAAATCAGAGAGCTGGATGAGGAAATCGCTAAACGCTCTGGCGATGCTATTGGCCAGGCACAGGCACTGATCCAATGGGTGCAGAACCGGGTTGGCGAGAAGGCGGAAGAGACCTTGAAACTCACTTGGGTCAGGACAGCCATTGTGGTGAAGGGCCGCAAAGTCGATGCCACCAAGGAAGAAGAGGTCAATGAGCACGTCCAATTGTTCTTGGACGAACTCAAGAAGGAATCGGACAACCGGAAGGAAGAGATTTCCCGTGAAATTGAAATTGAAATGAATCAGATACGGGAATCTGCAGCTGACCGGCATGAAGAAATCGAAGGTCTTGACAAGGTAGAAAGGGACAGATTGATTTCCAGCACCGAGACTTGGCTGGAGCAGCTCAAGTCGATTGAGCCACGGGCCCTGAAAAATGATCAGGAATACCGTACCTTGTCTCGCCAGTATGGCACTACTTTCGAGATCGGCATGGGTGCTGAAGCCATCTTGGAGCTACTGAAGCAGGTGGATTTGGACGAGTTGGCGCGGGAAATGCGAGAGATTATCAATACGTCCAAGAGTGAGCAAAAACGAACCCGCGCCGCTAAGCGACTGAAAGAGGTTGAAGACCTGCGCAAGAGTGGGAATCGGCCTGAGTGGATGATTCTGACGCAACTGCCGGTAATTCCCCCCGAATTGCGCCCCATGGTGCAGTTGGACGGCGGTCGTTTTGCCACGAGTGATCTTAACGATCTGTACCGGCGGGTGATCAACCGCAACAACCGTCTCAAGCGATTACAGGATTTGGGTGCTCCCGACGTGATCGTGCGAAACGAGAAGCGGATGCTGCAAGAAGCCGTTGACAGTCTGATTGACAACCGCAAGCGGAATCGCACGACGGCAAACCGCAATCAGAAGCATCCCCTCAAGAGTCTTACCGATATGCTGAAAGGCAAGCAGGGGCGATTCCGGCGGAATCTGCTCGGTAAACGCGTAGATTACTCAGGACGGTCCGTGATTGTCATTGGTCCGACTTTGAAATTGGACCAAGCTGGCATACCCAAGCGGATGGCTCTCGAGCTTTTTAAACCTTTTGTAATTGAGAGGCTGGTGAACCATGGCTCGGCCACCAATGTTCGCCATGCGAAACGCATGGTGGATGAAGCTGAAGAAGGCGTGTGGGATGTACTAGAGAAGGTCTGTCAGGAACGGCCGGTACTGCTGAACCGGGCTCCGACTCTGCACAGGCTGGGCATCCAGGCATTTGAAGTTAAGCTGATCGAAGGGAGTGCTATTCAGCTGCACCCGTTGGTTTGCACTGCCTTCAATGCTGACTTCGATGGCGATCAGATGGCGGTACATGTTCCCTTAAGCAATCAAGCGGTAAAAGAAGCTCGTGAATTGATGCTTTCAACGCATAACCTTCTTAAACCCAGCAGTGGGGAGCCTATCGTTTCTCCAACTAAGGACATGGTGATGGGAGTCTTTTATCTCACTGCCATGGAGAACGAGGACCGACCTGTTGCAGACGTCCGCCGATATCCGAATGAGGAACAGGCGGAATACGCCTTCGAAATGGGCCAAATAACGCTGCGGGAACCCATCCTAGTAAGAATTCGTCCCTTCGTTGTGGAAATGCCCATAGAGGACCTAGCTCTGAGCACGCGCTGCCTCCAGGCGTTGCAGGTTCATGGTATTCAAACAGCCGAAGAGTTGCAGGCCCGCCTCGATGATGATGCCGAACGATTCAAAGCTGAAGTAAAGGGTTTCGGCGATGTTTTTCTGCAGGAAGCACAAGGAGTCTTAGCAGGCACCGAACTTAATGTGGGATCTGGCGAATTGGTGGAATTTACTCGAACCACGGCGGGTCGAATCATCTTTAACCGAGTGCTACCGGAGCCCCTGCGGTTTGTCAACGAGCGTCTAGACAAGGGTGGTGTGAATGATCTGGTTCAGACTTGCTATCGGCGCCTGGGGCAAGATGTTACCGCTGAGGTAGCTGATCAAATAAAGGGCATCGGATTTCAATATGCGACCCGCTCCGGAATTACTATTGCAGTGAGCGATCTGGAAGTGCCCGCAGAGAAAGCGGAAATCATCAGAGACGCCCAGAACCGGGAAGCACAGGCGGAAGCGCAGTACCTGCGGGGCCTCTTGACAAGTACTGAATGGGAAGACAACCGCGTTCAGGCTTGGAGCCGGGCGACGGATCAGGTATCGTCTCGCATCAAAGACGGTTTAGACCCACTGACTAGCGTGGGGGCAATGTCAATTTCAGGGGCTGCCAAAGGTGGGCACAGTACCATCAATCAGCTAGCGGGGATGCGCGGCTTGATGTTTGATCCCAATGGACGAATTATCCCAATGCCCATTCGTTCCAGTTTCCGCGATGGACTGAGCACCATGGAATTTTTTATAAGCACCCATGGTTCCCGAAAAGGGTTGGCTGATACTGCCCTAAGAACCGCCGACGCAGGTTATCTCACTCGCCGACTTGTGGATGTGGCCCAGGACGTAATCATCACGCAGGAAGACTGTGGCACGCCTAACGGAATTCTGGTCGATATTCAATCCAGCCAAGAAGACCGGCTGTGGCAACGTGTCTCGGGCCGGTGTGTAGCTCAACAGGTGGACGATCCAGAGACCGGTGAAGTTATCCTGGAACGCAATCAATTGATTGAAGAGAGAGAACGTCTTGCCCTGGTTGAAAGGGTCGTTAAGGAGATTGAAATCCGCAGTCCGCTCACTTGTGAATCTCGATTCGGATTGTGTTTGCGCTGTTATGGTGCGAACTTGGCTTCCGACCGAATGGTGCAAATGGGAGCGGCCGTAGGCATTATTGCCGCCCAGTCCATTGGTGAGCCGGGAACTCAGCTCACTTTGCGAACTTTCCATACGGGTGGCGTAGCTTCTTCCGATGACATTACCAGAGGTCTTCCCCGTGTTGAGGAACTCTTTGAAGCTCGCATACCTAAGGGGCAGGCCGTAATCAGCGAAATAGATGGCAAGGTCAAGATTTATTGGGATGGGGAAATCCGGAGGCTTTCCGTGCAGCGTACTGATCTGCTGACACGCGAATTGCAAGTACCAGTGGATGGCTGGGCGTTGAAGGTTACTCATGGAGATGCCGTACAGAGTGACACCTTGATAGCTGAAAGAGCGAGTCAGGGAGAAGAAAGCCAGGAGGAAAAAGGGAATCACAGCATCATGGCCGGCATGGAGGGGACTGTGTTGTTCCCGATAGATGGGTCAATCCAAAACCAAACCGGTTATGTTGTCGTCACCATCCAACGGGAAGATGTAATTGAATGGGATTCTGAAATTCCTGCCCACATCTCCCCCTTAGTAAGTGATGGGGAATATGTGCATGCTGGGGATCAATTGACGCCTGGCGCATTGGAACCCAAGGGAATCCTACGCATTCAGGGCCGAGAGGCGTGCCAACTGTACATTCTGAATGAAGTTCAGAAGGTATATATGGAGCAGGGAGTGCAGATACATGACAAGCACATTGAGGTCATTTTGCGGCAGCTTCTGCGCCGAGTTCAAGTTCAAGCGACAGGTGATACCGAATTCCTATTGGGGGAGTACGTGGATCGCTATCGCTTTGAAGACGTGAACAATCTGGCTCTGGAAAACAACCGCAAGCCAGCTCAGGGCATGCCTGTCATCCTAGGGATGACCCGGGCTGCTCTAAACACCGAAAGTTTCCTGGCGGCGGCGAGTTTCCAGGAGACTACTAGGGTGCTGACCGACGCCGCTATCCGCGGCCAGGAGGACAGGCTTCGGGGCCTTAAGGAGAACGTTATTCTGGGCAAACTGATACCAGTTGGGACCGGATTCCACAGTCGCTTGGAGGCGGAAGCCAAAGTAGGGGCCGGTAGCTCAGATTTGGACTTAGTCGGCAACCAGGGAGAGATGGAATCTCTAAACCTGGATTTGCTACAAGAACTGACAGATAGTGAGGATCTCTTTAGCGGGGCACTGGCTATTGATGAGGTGAATTCTTTGCAAAAGGTCAGTACAGGGGGAGATGACATAATTGAAGATGAGGATACCAATCTCCTTGATGAAGGAGATGAGGAGTCTTCCTTTAATGTGCTGCGCCAGTAATTTGACGCTGTGCGGAGTGTGAGCGATACTTACTGTTTGCGTTTCGTGCCAGGGACTTGCGACCGGTAAGGATGAAACGTTCGATGACTGTTGCGGAGATGAAATTTGCCTACTATTAATCAGCTCGTACGCAAGGGGCGGAAGCCGAAAGCCAAGAAGATGACTGCTCCCGCTCTTCGAGTGACTCAGAATACGCTTACGGGTCGGACCAGTTCCAGCAAGACAGGTAACCCGCAGAAACGTGGGGTCTGTACGCAAGTCAGGACTACAACGCCACGTAAACCAAATTCTGCTCTCCGCAAAGTAGCTAGAGTGCGCCTTACCAATGGCATGGAAGTTACGGCCTACATACCTGGCGAGGGTCATACTTTGCAAGAGCACAGCGTGGTCTTGATTCGGGGTGGCGGTGTCCGGGATTTGCCTGGTGTGCGCTATCAGATCGTGCGCGGCGCATTGGATGCGACGGGTGTGGAAAACCGGAAACGAGGCCGCAGCCGGTACGGAGTCAAGAAGGCTTAGTCCAATAGCAGGCACCAGGCAGGAAAAAGTAAAGTATGCCGAGACGCAATAGACCTCCCATTAGAGTTGTGGCACCAGATTGCCGATACGGTTCGGTGGATCTCGCCAAATTTATCAATAATTTGATGTTGCATGGCAAGAAGTCAACAGCAACACGGATTGTTTACAAAGCTTTGGACATCATTGAGGAACGTCAGGGCCGTCCTGGAATCGAGGTGTTTGAGGATGCTTTACAGCGTTCAATCCCACGAGTGGAGGTGCGGCCTCGAAGAGTTGGTGGAGCGACCTATCAGGTGCCCATAGAAGTCAGAGCTTCTCGAAAGCAGGCTTTGGGCATGCGTTGGTTGATTATGTATGCGCGCCAACGTGGAGGCCGGGACATGGCCAGCAGGCTGGCTACCGAACTGATCGAGACCGCAAATGGCGACAGCGCTACCATCAAACGGCGCAATGATACCCACCGAATGGCCGACGCCAATCGCGCTTTCGCGCACTTCAGGTAGACCGCGGTACCAAACTCCCTATTTACAATCTATAAACCTCCTTCGGGTGGTCTTTTGCATTTGGCGGACCGCCGTGGAAAACAAGGCTACGGGCGCTTAGGCGCGGAGCGGGACTAGATTATGAGCATCGATCATCCAATAGAAAAAATCCGCAACATCGGCATTATTGCCCATATTGATGCCGGCAAGACCACGACCACAGAACGGATACTCTTCTATTCTGGTCTTACTCACCGCATGGGGGAAGTGCACGAAGGCACTGCGGTAACTGACTGGATGGAGCAGGAGCGAGAACGCGGCATTACCATAACGGCCGCGGCCATCACTACCTTGTGGACGCATTCAGACACCGGTGAAGAATGTCAGATTAATATCATTGACACCCCCGGCCACATCGACTTCACGGCAGAAGTGCAGCGAAGTTTGCGCGTGCTTGACGGCGGAGTCGTTGTCTTTGACGCGGTCGCCGGCGTAGAACCACAGACAGAAACGGTGTGGCGGCAGGCCGATAGCTATGAGGTGCCCCGCATCTGCTTCGTCAACAAGATGGATCGTATGGGAGCCAATTTGGGGCGGACCGTGGATATGATGGTGGAGAGGCTGAGAGCCAATCCCGTAATTGTGCAATGGCCGGTTGGGCGCGAAGAGGATTTTCAAGGGGTCGTGGACCTTATGTCCATGCAGGCCCTAATCTTTTCTGATGAGCTGGGTGCCCGGCCCGAAAAGTGTCCCGTTCCCGATGTTGTGATGGCCGAAGCAAAATCTGCCCGCGAAGCCATGGTGGAGAAGATCGCAGAAGCCAACGATGAAGTCATGGCTCTGTTCCTAGATGATTCTGAGATTTCGGTAGACCTCCTGCAGAAAGCTCTGCGGGAGGCCATTCTCGAAAACCGCCTTGTGCCTGTACTTTGTGGTACTGCCCTACGAAACAAAGGGGTTCAGCCGCTTCTGGATGCCATAATCCAATACCTACCCAGTCCCTTGGAAGTGCCACCGATCACAGCCAGCGAACCCAAGAGCGAACAGCTAGTTAAGGTGGCCCCACACGCAGGAAATCCCTTCGCAGCCCTCGTCTTTAAGGTAGTCACGGACCCCTACGTTGGTCGACTTTCGTACATCAGGGTTTACAGCGGCACTCTCAGGATTGGGGAAACGGTTCATAACACTCGACAAAAGCGACGAGAGAGAATTGGCCGGTTAATGCAGATGTACGCAGATAAGCGGGAAGATATCAAGGAATGTGAAGCCGGCGACATTACCGCCATTGTAGGCCTGAAGAACAGTTTCACTGGGGACACACTTTATGGTGGGAATCGTCCAGTTTTATTGGAGACCATTGAATTTCCTGATCCAGTAGTTCGAATCGCGGTTGAACCCAAGACTAAAGGGGATCAGGACAAAATGGCCCTTGCTCTGCAAAAACTGGCAGAGGAAGACCCTACTTTCCAAGTTCAATTTGATGACAACACTGGCCAGACCCTGATCAATGGCATGGGTGAACTGCATCTGGAGATCATAGTGGACCGCATGCAGCGTGAGTTTCAGGTCCAGTGCAATGTTGGTGAACCCCAGGTCGCTTACCGGGAGACCATCACGCGAGCGGTATCAGCAGAAGGCCGGTTCGTCCGCCAGACTG
Source organism: Caldilineaceae bacterium (assembly GCA_965221225.1). GTDB lineage: Bacteria > Chloroflexota > Anaerolineae > Caldilineales > Caldilineaceae > Bin34. The sequence continues at coordinate 220,240 of CBDCRV010000008.1, read as the reverse complement.
GGGGTCGAGGCATGTATGGGCATGTTCAACTGGAATTAGAACCTAACCAGGAAGGGGCAGGCTTTGAATTCGAGTCCAAAGTCGTGGGCGGCGCGGTGCCTCAGCAGTTTGTGATACCAGTGCGGCGTGGCATCGAGGAATCGATGCAGAGCGGAGTGTTGGAAGGTTATCCCGTAGTGGACATAAAGGTCAAGCTGGTAGACGGGTCCTTCCATCCGGTGGACTCCAACGAAAGAGCCTTTCAAATCGCCGGTAGCATGGGCTTTAAGGAAGGTATGGCTAAGGCACGTCCAATCCTGCTAGAGCCCACCATGTATCTAGAGGTAGTGATGCCGGAGGTTTATACAGGTGACGTAATGGGGGACTTGAGTGCCCGCCTGGGAAATATCACGGATGTGGTGCCCCATTCTCTTGGCATGAACCAGATTCAGGCCTCCGTGCCCCTCAAGAACATGTTCGGCTATGCCACTACTCTACGTTCTATCACTAGCGGGCGGGGCAATTTTTCGATGCAATTCGACTGTTATGCTCCTGTGCGCGGGAAGAAGGAAGCTGGGTCGGCTAGCTGAGACGTCTAGGCCAAGGATACGCTGCCGAATTTTTTATGGGTCTTAAGAAGGCTGGGGTATACTGCTCTTCTGTGCCATTTGCGCCTGCACGCGCAAGCGGGACTTATTGTTTGGTATGCAATTGGGTTCGGACCTGCTTTGGAATCTGACTGCTATTCACGAAAGTTTGGTAGTGGGCAAATTGCCCCCAGAGGATTGAGGGAGCTTACGAAGGAGTCATGGGCAAGCAAGTTTTTGAACGAACGAAACCGCATGTGAATGTTGGTACCATCGGGCATGTTGATCATGGCAAGACCACTCTAACAGCTGCTATCACGAAGGTCCTTGCCCTAAAAGGGATGGCGAATTTCGAAGCGTTTGACCAGATCGACAATGCCCCGGAAGAGCGCGAGCGAGGTATCACGATCGCCATTTCCCATGTGGAGTATGAGACCGATAATCGGCACTATGCTCATGTAGACTGTCCTGGGCATGCCGATTACATCAAGAATATGATTACCGGTGCCGCACAGATGGACGGTGCCATCCTTGTGGTCTCGGCCCCGGACGGAGCCATGCCGCAAACAAGGGAGCATATTCTCCTCGCCCGCCAGGTGGAAGTGCCGGCCATTGTGGTTTTCCTGAACAAGGTAGACATGATGGATGATGAGGAGCTGCTGGAACTGGTCGAACTGGAACTGCGAGAACAGCTGGACCAATACGAATTTCCAGGCGATGACACTCCTGTGATTCGCGGTTCGGCTTTGGCGGCTTTGGAATGTAGCAGCACGGATCCAGAGGCGCCTGAATATACCTGCATTTGGGAGCTGTTGCATGCGGTTGATTCATATATCCCTCAGCCTGAGCGAGATGTGGATATGCCATTCCTGATGCCTATTGAGGATGTTTTCTCCATTAAGGGCCGTGGCACCGTGGTTACTGGTCGTGTGGAGAGGGGTGTGATTCACCCCATGGAAAATGTGGAAATTGTCGGGCTCAAGGAAACAGTGACGACTACCGTGACCGGTGTGGAGATGTTTCGCAAGCTGTTGGATGAAGGCCGGGCTGGAGACAATGTAGGGTGTTTACTGCGCGGCATTAACCGCACCGATGTGGAAAGGGGTCAGGTATTGTCCATCCCAGGTTCAATTACGCCCCATACCAGATACACGGCAACTGTATATGTTTTGCGCACTGACGAGGGGGGACGCCACAAGCCATTCTTCCCGGGTTATCGGCCTCAGTTCTACATTCGTACTTTGGATGTGACAGGGGTCATTTCGCTGCCTACTGGCGTGGACATGGTGATGCCTGGGGACAACGTGGAGATGGAAGTAGAACTGATTTCTCCTGTTGCCTTGGAACAGGGATCCCGCTTTGCCATTCGGGAAGGCAGCCGCACAGTCGGTGCAGGTTCTATTACCGCTATTCTGGATTGATGCGAGAGAGAGGAGGTGCAAGCCTCCTCTTTTTCATGGGAGTACTTAACACAAATGTCACCTGCTGCCACGATACGTATAAAACTAAAGGCATTCGACCATCGCCTGCTGGATGCGTCGGCGCAGGAGATTGTCAAAGCTGCGGAGCGTTCTGGGGCCCAAGTCATGGGACCCGTGCCGCTGCCAACGCGTATCGAAAAATTTACTGTTATTCGTTCCCCGTTTAAGGATAAAGACAGTCGAGAGCAGTTTGAGATTAGGACTCACAAACGGCTGATCGACGTGATTGATCCCCTACCACGTACGAGTGAGAGCTTGACTAAGCTTAACCTGCCTGCCGGCGTGGATGTTGAAATCAAGCTTTGAGGGCACAGGCGTAGAAAGCAAGATGAAGAACATTCTGGGCCGCAAAGTGGGCATGACACAGCTCTTCGATGAAGAGAGTGGCAGGTCCACGACCGTTACCGTAATTAAGGCTGGGCCTTGCTGGGTCACAGGCATAAAGACCAGAGAAGCGGATGGCTATGAGGCGGTACAGCTCGGCTTTGAGGAAACAGAGGAGCGAAAGCTCACAGGTGGCCAGAAGGGCCATTTACGTAAAAGTGGCGACCTTCTCCTACGCCACTTGAAAGAGTTCCGCTTGCAGCGACCCACAGGTTTGGAGAACGGGGCGAAAGTCAAGGTGGACATTTACGCGGAAGGGGAATTCATCGACGTGACTGGAGTCAGCAAAGGCAAGGGCTTCGCGGGCGCTGTGAAAAAGTATGGATTTGCAGGCGGCCCCAAGACTCATGGCCAGAGTGACCGGCATCGTGCTCCGGGCTCTAGAGGTGCTGGCACAACTCCTGGCCGCACATTCAAAGGAGCCCGTGGACCAGGCCACATGGGCGACCAGAAAACTACCGTACTGAATCTACGGGTGGCCTATGTGGATGCGGATAGGGATTTGTTAGCCGTGAGGGGCGCAGTGCCCGGAGCTCCGGGAAGTTTAGTATCGGTTCGCTCTGCGGTAAAGAAGGGATAGGCGGCCAGGCATGAAATCCGATGTTTTAAATATGAGCGGCGAGGTGGTGAGCGAGGCAGAACTGGCGCCCGAACTGTTTGAAGCTGTTGTCCGTGTAACCTTGCTGCAGCAAGCCTTGGTGCGCCAATTGGCAAATGCTAGGCAGGGCAATCACAAGACAAAGACTCGAAGTGAAGTACGAGGTGGAGGGCGCAAGCCGTGGCGCCAGAAAGGCACGGGCCGAGCCCGTCAGGGCACAATTCGGGCCCCGCAATGGGTGGGAGGTGGTACCGTTTTTGGACCAACTCCTCGCTCCTATGCACAGAGGATGCCCAAACGTATGAGACGGGCCGCAGTGCGCAGTGCTTTATCGTCTCAGGCCCAGGAAGGCGGCATCATGCTCTTGGATAACTTGGAGATGCCCGGAGGCAAGACACGGCAGATGCAGCAGATGCTAGCGGCATTGGGTGTGAGCGAAAAACGGGCGCTTTTGGTGTGCGCAGACAAGAAGGAAGAGGTTGTACGCGCCGCTCAGAATTTGCCGCGGATAACTACATTGCACTTTGCCTATTTGAATGTAAGGGACCTGCTGCAGAGCGACGTCATTGTAATTACTCTGGATGCCCTACAAGGGATCGAAAACTGGCTGGGAGAAGAAGGCTTATGATGCTGCACGAAGTCATCATGCACCCAGTGCTTTCTGAAAAGTCTATGATCGCTGAAGGGGAAAGGCAGTACATCTTTCGGGTCAATTCAAAGGCTAACAAGCATCAGATTCGTGAGGCCGTGCAGTCCATTTATGGCGTGACTGTTGACCAAGTTCGAGTCTTGATCATGCCGGCAAAGACGCGGCGGCGCGGCCGTCGGGTATTTGTGCGCCAGCCGAAATGGAAAAAGGCAATAATATCGGTAGCCGAGGGCGACTCTATCAATTTGTACGACAGCAACTGAACGGGGTTGACAGGCCATGCCTTTGAGAATCTACCAACCCACATCTCCGGGCCGCCGCAACATGAGTGGCGCTACATTTGAGGAGATCACCCGCACGAAGCCGGAGAAATCTTTGGTGTCGGCTCTGCCTCGTAAAGGCGGCCGCAATAACCGTGGTGTTATCACTGTAAGACATCGTGGTGGCGGCCATAAACGGCGGTATCGGCAGATCGATTTTAAACGGGACAAGTTTGGCGTGCCCGCCAGAGTGATTTCCTTGGAGTATGACCCTAACAGGACAGCTCGTATTGCCTTGTTGCAGTACAGTGATGGGGACAAAAGGTACATATTGGCGCCAGAACAACTGCGGGTTGGGCAAGAAGTGATATCGGGATCTAACGTGGACATTTACCCCGGCAATGCGTTGCGGCTGCGAGATATTCCTCTTGGAACGCAACTGCACAATATAGAACTTATACCTGGAAAGGGCGGGCAATTGGCCCGGAGTGCGGGCACAGCGGCCCGTCTAGTCGCGAAGGAAGGCCGGATAGTACAGGTTCGCATGCCTAGTGGGGAAGTGCGTTTCATACAGATGGATTGCATGGCCACCGTGGGCCAAGTGTCGAATTTTGAACACGCTGGCGTAACGCAAGGGAAAGCTGGTCGTAATCGCTGGCGAGGCCGTCGACCCACTGTGCGCGGTGTTGCACAGGATCCCGCCTCCCATCCCCATGGAGGAGGAGAGGGTCGTTCACCCATAGGAATGCCATCTCCCAAAACCCCTTGGGGCAAGCCGGCCTTGGGACGCCGCACCCGGCGCAACCCTTCGACTGATAAAAATATTGTGCGGCGCCGTTCGAAGCGCCGATAAATCTAGAGTAACTGAGGGAACAACCCGTGTCTCGATCCCTAAAGAAAGGCCCCTATGTGGACCTTAAATTGCTTAAACGTATAGAGGTAATGAACCAGACTGGAGACAGGCGGGTAGTTCGCACCTATGCCCGAGCCAGCACCATATTCCCCCAATTTGTAGGTCACACCATTGCGGTGCACGATGGAAGGCGGCATGTGCCGGTGTTGATCACTGAAAACATGGTGGGTCATAAGTTAGGCGAATTTGCCCCTACTCGCTATTTTCGGGGCCACATGCGCTCGGAAAGAAGCTCTTCTGTAAGGTAATTTTGGACGCGGATTGAGGAAATATGGAAGTTTCGGCTAAGAATCGCTATACCGGAGTCAGCGCCCGCAAAGTACGACTGGTGATGAATGAAGTGAGGGGTATGCCCGCTCTGGAGGCAGTTCAGATGCTGCGGTTGATGCCGAAGAGCGCGGCCAGTATTCTGGCTAACACAATTTCCAGCGCCCTGGCCAATGCCGAAGAGAATTTTGACTTGGACCGCGACGACATGTACATCAAGACGGCTTACGCGGACCTGGCCCCCCACCGCAAGTGGCGCCGCTTTGGCGGCCGGGGACGTTTCAAGCCGTGGATTCGCAATTCTTCCAACATCACAATCATTTTGGATGAAAAAGATTCGTCTTTGGACGAATAGGAGCCATCGGAGCGGTAATTTTATGGGGCGTAAAGTTCATCCAACCGGATTTAGGTTGGGACTAGTAAAAGAACATCACAGTCGCTGGTTCGCCAAAGGCAAGGAGTACGTGGCCTTGTTGGATGAAGATCGGGCCATACGGGACACTATCCTTTCCCGTTTGCCGGACGCCAATATTAGCCAGATCGATATTGAAAGGCAGTCCAATCAGGTCGAAGTGATAGTCGAAACTGCTCGCCCTGGGGTCATCATTGGCCGCAAAGGCGCCACGGTGAACGAGTTGCGGGAGACATTGCTCAAGATTACCGGCCGCAGCGTTCGCATTGATGTTAAGGAATTGAACAGGCCAGAACTCAGTGCGAAGCTGGTGGCGCACAGTGTGAGCGAGCAATTGGCCAGGCGCGTCAGTTGGCGTCGGGCGATGCGGTCCGCCGGGCAACGAGCCATGCGTCAAGGGGCTCAGGGCTTTATGATCACCGTGTCAGGCCGCCTGGGTGGAAGTGACATGGGAAGGGTTGATAGTTTTCGCGAAGGTCAAGTGCCTCGCCATACCTTACGGGCCAATATTGATTATGGTACCGATGAAAGCAACACGACCTATGGTGTTATAGGCGTCAAGGTGTGGATTTATCAGGGCGAGATTCTGCCTGGTCAGGAATACCACGCCCGGTACCAGGAAGTTTCCTAGGTTAGGGCTTAGAGGTAGTTAGAGGAAAGTGGCGACATGTTGATGCCAAAACGTTTCAAGCATCACAAGACCCATAGAGGGCGCATGCGGGGTCTGGCAAGCCGCGGTAGCTCGATAGATTTTGGCACCTACGCATTGCAGGCCGTAGAGCCTCACTGGGTTACCAGTCGGCAAATAGAAGCGGCCCGCCGAGCCATAGTGCGGTACGTGCGAAGAGGGGGCAAACTCTGGATTCGGATTTTCCCGGACAAACCCGTAACTCAAAGGGGTGCAGAGACTCGCATGGGGTCAGGCAAAGGCAACGTGGAATACTATGTGGCTGTGGTAAAACCGGGTCGCATAATTTTTGAGATGACAGGAGTTCCTGAAGATCAGGCTCGGGAGGCGTTCCGCCTGGCTCAGCATAAGTTGCCAATGAAAACCCAGTTCATCATGCGCCAAGGCGTATAACTGGGAAGAGGAAGCAGAAATGGCTGTATTGAAAGCTCAGAGTTTGCTGGAAAAGACGGATGCCGAATTGGAGGAAATGGTGCGTGATTGCCACCAGGAACTCTTTAATCTGCGGTACCAGTTGACAACAGGCAAACAGCAAAACACAGCACGGTCTCGCGAAGTCCGCAAAGAAATGGCGCGCATCAAGACGGTGTTGCGGCACCGTGAGTTGACAAGTCAAGGGTAGTGGTATGAGTGCAGATAGTCGCAAGGTACTGAATGGCACAGTGGTGCAGGACGTTAATAACAAGACGGTGGCGGTGCGAGTAGAGCGCTCTAAACGCCATCCTTTGTACGGCAAGATCACACGTACGCACAAGAAGTACCAAGTGCACGACGAGAATAATTCCGCCCGTATAGGGGATCAAGTTCGCATCAAGCAATGTAGCCCGATTTCCAAGCGTAAGAGTTTTTACCTCGAATCAATTATCGAGCGAACTCCTGGTACGGACCAAGTTGAGTAACTTGAAAATCGCCTTTGCAATGCAACAGGATGAGGATAGGGCCCTAGTATGATTCAACAGGAAAGCCGTCTGCGCGTAGCAGACAACTCCGGAGCCAGGGAATTGCTGGCCATTCGCGTGACTGGAGGCAGTGTACGTCGTCACGGTAGAGTTGGAGACGTTATCACGGCTTCGGTGAAGTCTGCCACCCCTGCAGGGACCGTCAAGAAGGGCGAAGTTGTCAAAGCCGTAATTGTGCGCACGAAGTCTCCCATTCGGCGCAAAGATGGCAGTTTCATCCGATTCAGCGACAACGCTGCTGTAATAGTGGATGACTCCCGGTTTCCCCGAGGCACACGGATTTTTGGTCCAGTGGCTAGGGAATTACGCGAGAGGGGTTTCATGCGCATTGTGTCACTGGCCCCTGAAGTGCTTTAGTCAACAGTCCTGAGAGTGGTAGAAGATAGATGAGTCGGAAGATTTTGATCGGGGATCAGGTTGAAGTGGTCGCTGGCGCAGCCAAAGGGCAACGCGGGACCGTGCGCGATATTGTCAGGCGTCGGAGGCGCGATGGTACCACCGACCCTAACCGAGTTTACGTAGTGGTGGAAGGTGTGAATTTAAGGATGAAGCACCAGCGAGCGACCGGTGGAACACAGACTCAGCGTGGCATCATCGAGATCGAAGCTCCAATTCACGTTAGTAATGTAGCAGTCTTGGGTACCGACGATAAGCCGACGCGCTTGGGACTACGGTACGAAAATGAAGACAAAATTCGGTATGACCGGCGTACGGGCGATCCTGTTGCTCGACCTACTGCCTAAGTCTACAGCTCCAAAACAAACTAAAGAGTGTCATGAGCGAAAAGCCCCAGAACGGCAAAGTCAAGGCCCCCGCCGAGCCCCTACCTCTGCCGCGAATGCTGTTGCAATATCGTGAAGAAATCGTGCCTGCCATGATGGAAGAATTTGGGTACAGCAACCGACTGCAAGTTCCCACCGTTACTAAGGTGTCTGTGAACATCGGTCTAGGTGAAGCCTTAACTAATGCGAGGGCAGTGGAAGCCGCCAGCAGAGATCTGGAACTAATTACCGGCCAGAAACCAGTAGTGACAAGGGCAAAGAAATCCATCGCCACCTTCAAGCTGCGTGAGGGAATGCCGGTCGGCCTCAAGATCACCTTACGGGGCCGCCGACAGTGGGACTTTTTGGATCGGCTGATCCACTTGGCGCTCCCGCACCAGAGAGACTTCAGAGGAGTGTCTCCGGATTCATTCGACGGCCGGGGCAATTACAGTCTGGGCCTTACCGAACAGCTGATATTTCCAGAGGTTGACTACGAGAAGATTGATTCCATCCGGGGTTTGGAGGTTTCAATCGTGACCTCTGCACAGACGGATGAGGAAGGTCGACATTTGTTGCGGTTGTTAAGTATGCCTTTCGTGCGCACTGGCACCCAGACCCGTTAGCCGTTCCCTAGGCGTAAAACCAAGTAAAACGAGGAGAAGATTTGGCCAAGAAGTCCATGATTGCGCGAGAAACCAAGCGCAACAGCCCCCATCGAATTCGAAATCGTTGCCACATGTGTGGTCGTCCCCGAGCCTTCATGCGTCGCTTCGGTCTTTGCCGCATCTGTTTTCGCGGCGAAGCCCTGGAAGGCCGTATTCCGGGCGTTGTGAAGTCCAGCTGGTAAATGACTGCCAGAGGAGGCATACCGCATGAATATTGACCCCATTTCAGATTTCCTAACGCGGATTCGCAACGGACAGGCCATGCAACATGAATTTGTGAGCATGCCAAGTTCCCGCATCAAGATCGAGTTGGCGCGGGTGCTGTTCGAAGAAGGATTTGTTGCAGGCTATCGGGAACACTCAGTGAACAATCACGTTGAATTGGCAGTTGATTTGAAATATGACAGGCACGGCAAGCCTGTCATTGAACGCTTGAAACGCATAAGTAAGAGAGGCCGTCGTGAATACGCCGGTTGGAGGGATGTCCGTTGGGTCCGTAGCGGTTTGGGAATTCGCATACTGACTACTCCGGGCGGCATTATGACCGGACAGCAGGCGCGGCGTCAGAAACTGGGCGGCGAAGTGATTTGCGAAATTTGGTAAGCCATAAAGCGAGTTGAAAATCCATGTCCCGTATAGGCAATCTGCCCATTCCTTTGCCCCAAGGGGTAACTGTCGAACTTTCCCCCGGTCTGGTGGTAAAAGTGTCGGGTCCCAAAGGTAATTTAGAAGAACGTATCTCCCCGCGTCTTTCTGTAGAGCAGAACAACGGGGTATTGGAGGTTAAGCGACAAGGCAATGCACAAGACATACGAGCCTTGCATGGCTTGTCCAGGTCCCTGATCAATAACATGGTGGTTGGGGTGACGGAGGGCTATACGCGCGTTCTTGAGGTGCATGGCGACTTCTATCGTGCATCCATGAAGAATTCCACGCTTGTACTTCAGGTGGGGAAGAGCCACCCTGTAGAGTACCTGTCTACAGACGAGATTACGTTGGACGTCGATCAGAGTGGACGAGTGATTACTTTGCAGGGCATCTCTAAGAGTGAGATAGGTCAATTGGCAGCTGAGATACGAGGAGAGCGCCCACCAGAGCCATATGGCGGCTCCGGTATTCGCTATCGTGGTGAATGGGTCCGGTCCAAGCAAAGTCGGCAAAGCGTATAAAGCATATGCGTAGGAGATTCTGAAATGGCAAAGACACAGAGCCGATATCACGCCCGGGTCAAAAGACATAGGCGGCTTCGGAATAAGGTGGCAGGTACTTCCGCCCGGCCCCGACTGAGCGTTTTTCGGAGTTCTGGACACATTTACGCGCAGCTGATTGATGACCAAGCAGGGCGCACGTTGGTATCTGCAGCGACGAACGAAAAGGAATTGCGTTCCAGAGTGGGAACCGATGGCCCTATGGCCCGGGCCCGTGTTATTGGTGAAGTGCTGGCTATAAGGGCACAAGAGAAAGGGCTCTCTCAGGCAGTTTTTGACCGGGGTGGCTTCCAGTTTCATGGACGTGTAAAGGCTTTGGCTGAAGGCAGCCGGGCACAAGGCTTGAAGTTTTAAGTGAACCGAGCCCGACTGTAAGGAGATGAGCAGAGTGGTGCGACAAAACGATCGAAATGATGAGCAGGGCGACGGCTTGGAAGACAGGGTGGTGCAGATCACCCGCACTGCCAAGGTGGTTAAAGGTGGGCGTTCATTCTCCTTCCGGGCGGTTCTGGTCGTCGGAGACATGTCCGGCCGCGTAGGTGTGGGCATAGGCAAGGCTCGAGAAGTGCCGGAGGCCATTCGCAAAGCCAAGGAAAAGGCTACGCGCAACATGGTCGAGGTACCGATAGTCGGCAAAACCATTCCGCATGCAATCGAGACCCGTTTTGGCTCCGCCCGAGTGCTGCTGCGTCCCGCCAGCCCCGGAACCGGTGTTATCGCCGGCGGCGGGGTCAGGCCCGTCCTGGAAGTGGCGGGTATTTCCGATATTTTGACCAAGTCTCTTGGTTCAAACAATCGCCTGAACGTAACACAAGCGACTTTTCTGGCATTGCAGCAATTGCAGGACCATAGAGTTGAGGCCCAAGCCCGGGGAGTGGATGAAGCGAAGTTGGCTCCCTTCTGGACACGGGAGACAATGTGATGGGGACTACAGTCAGAATTACGCTGGTCAGGAGTGGCATCGGGAGTCCGCAGCGACAAAAGGATACGCTTAAGGCTTTGGGTTTGCGAAAGATGCACAAGACGGTAGTACATGAAGACAATCCGGTAACCCGTGGCATGATGGCCAAAGTGTTCCATTTAATCAGAGTTGAGGAATAAGTGCGATCAACATCGTGCCCAAACGTGAGAGAGTTTTATCATGAAACTTCATGAAATTCCCCAGGGCCGGCAAGTACGCACCTCCCGCAAGCGGGTAGGCCGCGGAACTGGGTCCGGAAAAGGCAAGACCTGCGGGCGGGGTACCAAGGGGTACAACTCCCGGTCCGGTGGTGGCGTCCATCCTACATTTGAGGGCGGCCAGCTTCCGCTGATCAAGCGTTTGCCCAAGCTGCGCGGGTTTAAGCGCCGCCAGAAGGTCATTTACGCAGCGATTTCCCTTGAAGACTTGGAAACGAGATTCGAAGACGGCGACGCGGTTGCTCTCGAAGATCTTGTTGACAGGGGTCTGACCCGCAGCCTGCGGGAGCCGACGGTGATTCTGGGGACCGGAATCCTTAAGAAGAAACTGACAGTTCACGCGCACCGTTTCAGTAAGACTGCACGGGCGGCCATTGAAGAGTGTGGCGGAACTGTGGAAATCGAGACCTTGCCGGCGGTCTGACCTATGTTGCAGGCAATTCGCAGCGCTTTTACGTTGCAAGATCTCCGCAATAAGCTGCTGGTTACGATCGGTATCCTTGTTTTGTACCGACTATGTGCACATATTCCCTTGCCGGGAGTGGACGCTACCGCTTTGGGCCGCCTTTTTACACAGGATCCAAACATCCTGTTGAATATGCTGAATTTCTTCAGCGGAGGTGCCTTGGCCCAGATGGGAGTGATGGCTTTGGGGGTATACCCATACATTACCGCCTCCATCATCATGCAGTTGCTTGTGCCTATGGTCCCACAGCTGCAGGAGCTGAGTAAGGAGGGGGAACACGGCCGGGCTCAGATAAGTAAGTACACGTACTACATGACGGTGCCTTTGGCCATTATTTATGCTGTGGGCCAAGCCACGTTGCTGAATTCATCTTTCGGCGGCGGCATCTCAGTTTTTGCCAATTGGGGCTTCTCTGGCTCTAGCCTCTTACCTTCACTGACAATTATTATCGGTATGGCTTCTGGCACTATGTTTGCCGTGTGGTTGGGCCAACTGTTAACCCAACAAGGAATTGGGAACGGGGTGTCCCTGATTATTTTTGCTGGCATTGTATCCAGTCTGCCCCAACAGGTGCGCCAAATCATCGTGACAGGGCGTTGGGATTTGTTGGTCATTTTTTCCATTATTACGGTTCTGACCATAGCTTTGATTGTTTGGGTAAATGAGGGCCAACGTCGTATCCCGGTGCAGTACGGCAAGCGAGTACGGGCTGTGCGAGGAAATCAACAAGTGATGGTTGGCGGTCGCTCCACATACATTCCCATGAAGATAAATTCCACGGGCATGATACCGTTGATTTTTGCCCAGAGCCTGCTGATTTTTCCCAGTACATTGGCCACCTTTTTCACCGCTTCTTCAGGATGGGTAGGGCAAGCCGCGTCTGTGTTGGCAGCGGCCATGTCTCCAGCCAATTGGGCTTATTGGTTGGCATACTTTCTGCTTGTGGTGGCTTTTACCTATTTCTATGCGGATGTCATGTTTAGACAACAGGACTTGCCCAATACACTTCGAAATCAAGGTGGATATATCATGGGATTGCGGCCCGGGCCCCGGACCGCAGAATACCTGCAGGGAGTCTTGTCGCGGATTACCTTCTTTGGTGCGATTTTCTTGGGATTTATTGCGGTCTTGCCTTTTCTCGTGGGGTTGGTTTTTGGGGGTGGCGCCGTAAGCGGGGGCTATAGTACGCTCCTTATCAGCAGCGCGGGCCTCCTGATTGTGGTTGGCGTTGTGCTCGACACAATGCGCCAAATCGAATCCCAACTGATGATGCGAAACTATGAAGGCTTCATTCGATAGCCTGCAAGTTTCCGCAATCAGATACATTAAGCTCCTATGGATTTAGATAGGCAATTCATTGTATTTCTAGGCGTACCTGGAGCCGGCAAGGGTACCCAGGTCAAGCGTCTGGAAGTGGCTAGCCGACTACCCCAGGTCTCTACTGGGGATTTATTCCGAAAGCACCTGCGGGAGCAGACTGAACTGGGTGTCTGGGCGCAATCCTTTATGAATAGGGGGGAATTAGTGCCGGATGATGTGACCATCCAAATGGCCAATGAAAGGTTGTCGGAACCTGACTGCATTCGGGGTGCTCTATTGGACGGGTATCCCCGGAATCTATTCCAGGCCGATGCTCTGGCTGCATTGGCATCTAGCGGGCATGCCGACATTTGTGCTGTCTTCCTGGATTTGGCGGACGAGATCTGTCGCGATCGAATAACTGGACGTCGCCAATGCAAAGAGTGTGGTGAGGTGTATCACGAAAGCTTCAATCCTCCTTTACGAGTAGGAGTCTGCAATATGTGCCGGGGTGATCTGTACCAACGGCAGGATGATACTGAGGAAGCTCTAGCCACTCGCATTTTGGCCTATTACAAAGAGACATCGCCATTGATCGGCTACTTCCATGCTCAGAAATCGCTGTTTACTTTGCCTGCGGACGGTACCCCAGATGAAACTGAAGTACGGATTCGAGAGGTTTTAAATTCTCGCTTGGGAAGACATTAGACGTGGTCCACAGGCGTTTGGTCCCCTTGCCTCGGAAAAGCAAGCGTGAAGTCAGCATCATGCGCAAGGCCGGCCGTATCGTGGCACGTGTGCATGCAGCTCTTCAACAGGCAATTGCACCCGGTGTCAGTACTTGGGACTTGGACATGCTTGCGGCGGAAATTATGGCGCAGCAAGGAGCGGAGAGTTGCTTCTTGGGTTACATGGGGTTTCCAGCCCATACCTGTGTCAGCATTAATGAAGAGTTGGTCCACGGTATTCCGGCCAAGAGTTGCCTGCTTAAATCTGGAGACATTGTTAGCATCGATGTGGGCGTAAGACATCGTGGATATATAGGTGACAGTGCCTGGACTTACGCCGTAGGCGAGGTGAGCGAACAGGCGTTGCATTTGATGGAGGTTACAAAAGACAGCCTGTACGCAGGCATTTCGGCTGCATATCCGGGAAATCGTCTGAGAGACGTGTCCAAGGCCGTCCAACAACATGTGGAGTGCAACAACCTGCACGTAGTCCGCAAATACACTGGTCACGGCGTAGGCAAGCAAATGCATGAACCGCCGCAAGTTCTCAATTATGAAGTAGATTGGCCGGAGGCTCAGCAGAAGATGCCGGAGGGGCTGGTTTTCGCTTTGGAGCCCATGGTTCAGGTGGGGACTTGGAAAACTCGTACTCTGGGAGATAACTGGACTGTAATCAGTGAGGACCGTAGCCTGGCGGCTCACTTTGAACATACCATTGCAGTCCTTTCCGACGGTCCCTGCATTTTGACAGTTTTGTAGGTGAGGTGTAAGATGACAACCTTGCGCGACCGCCAATTTTGCGGTTTTTTTGAGGTGTGAAATGAAGGTTCGTCCTTCCGTAAAAAAAATGTGTGATAACTGCCGTATAGTGCGGCGAAGGCGGGTTGTGTTTGTGATCTGCTCTAACCCCAAGCATAAGCAGAGACAAGGCTGAAGCAGCCTTAAGCAACTGAGCACGAAACAGGAGTCTGTATGGCACGTATTTCCGGCGTTGATATTCCCAGAGACAAGTCTGTCTTGTTCTCTTTGACCTACATTTACGGTATCGGGCGCACCACAAGCAGCAAGATTTGCACTGACACTCAGGTGGACCCGGTCGTACGCGTGAAGGACCTCAGCGAGAGCGAAGTGGGGCGCATTCGTGAATACATAGATGGTGGCTTACTGGTGGAAGGTGATCTGCGGCGAGAAGTGCAGATGAATCTGAAGCGACAGACGGAAATCGGCTCTTATCGAGGACAAAGGCACCGTCGCAACTTGCCTTCACGCGGGCAGCGTACGCGGACGAATGCGCGGACTCGACGTGGTCGCCGGATGACTGTGGCTGGCCGTCGACGCACAGCCGGACATTAGAAGCAATTTTTTAGGAGCGGAATAGATGGCTCGCAGAAGAAGCAGAACCGCGCGTCGGGATAGACGCCAGGTCCCCTCTGGTCAGGTCCATATTCGGGCCACCTTCAATAACACAATTGTCACGGTTACTGATGCCATGGGGTCAGTGCTGTGCTGGAGCAGCAGCGGCTGTTGTGGGTTCAGCGGAAGTCGAAAAAGCACTCCCTACGCCGCTGGACAGGCCGGTCTCGCAGCTGGTACTAGGGCATACAACGATTACGGAGTAAGGGAAGTGCAGGTCTTTGTAAAAGGGCCCGGGCCAGGAAGGGAGAATGCACTTTCCTCCTTGGTAGCCGCAAAATTGCAGTTGAAGTCCATTACAGATGTGACACCACTGGCCCACAATGGCTGTCGTCCGCCCAAGAAGCGGCGCGTCTAGCCCAATCAGTTCCTAACTCCCATTAGAGCCGCTTCTGGACGGCCCCATTTGAGGTAAGTACATGGCACGTTATACGGATGCAGTCTGCCGACTCTGTCGCAGGGAAGGGGAGAAGCTCTTTCTAAAGGGCTCTCGTTGCCTGGGACCCAAATGCGCGTTTGAGACCAAGGGTTATCCCCCAGGCGAACACGGTATTCGGCTTATGGGCCGCCGCCGCCGCCAGTCTGATTACAGTCTTCAGCTGCGTGAAAAACAGAAGGCTCGCCGCACCTATGGAGTGTATGAGAAGCAATTTCGCCGATATTTCCAGGCGGCCACACGAGCCCAAGGGCTAACCGGAGTAGAATTGATCCGGCTATTGGAAACTCGCCTCGACAATGTTGTATTTAGGCTGGGATTTGCCGAAAGCCGCTCTCAGGCCCGGCAATTGGTGACCCATGGTCATTTTGACGTGAATGGAAGGAGAGTAAATATCCCCTCTTACACCATTAGTGCTGATGATGTAATCACGGTCCGGACACGCAGCAAACGCAACGGGTTTTTCTCGACTCCGGAGTGGCAGCCTGCTAATACGACTCCAAGCTGGCTGGCATTGGACGCGGAAAACCTGCAAGGCCAAGTCCTACATGTTCCATCCACCGAGGAGATGGGCATAGAGCTGAATGTTCAGTTGATTGTGGAATATTATAGCGCTCGCTGACCTCGAGCCGTTTGCACCGGCTTTAACCGGAGGGATCCCCTTGCAAAGTCAGATTCTGCCCAAGCTTCATACCGTCCATGAGACCCAAAAATACGGCCAGTTTCAGTTGAGACCTTTGATGCGGGGATACGGCACCACTTTAGGTGTTTCGCTCCGCCGGGTACTTCTGTCCAGTCTGCGAGGTTCGGCAGTAACGTCCATCCGCATTCAGGACATTTATCATGAGTTTGCGGCCATTCCGAACGTTCGGGAAGATACCACTCAGCTTATTTTGAACATCCGGGAGATCGCCCTGCGGTCTCATTCGAGTCATCCTGTGACCCTGACTCTGCATGTGCGGAGTGCGGGTGTCTATACAGCAGGTGACATCGGAGAGAACGCCGATGTGGAGATTTTGAATCCTGAGTTGTATCTCTTGACCGCCGATAGCGACACAGATCTGGAAATTGACTTGGTGGTGGAACGCGGGTACGGATACTCGCCCCAAGAAGATCGGACTGAGGCTCCTGCCAGTAGTCTGCCGATTGATGCGGTTTTCAGTCCCATTGTTCGGGCTGCATACCGGGTGGAGGACCACCGCGTGGGTCAGCAAACCGATTTGGACCAGGTAACTTTGGAGGTGTGGACCGACGGGTCAGTGGGCCCTCTAGATGCGGTGCAGGAGGCTTCGCGTATCTTGGTGAACCACTTGAAGGTCGTAATTATGGACAGTGGTGAGGAGGAAGCAGCCGCGCCGGAAGTCGTTGAGAATGCCCCTGATGTCAAGCTGCAACACTCCATAGAGGACCTTGACCTGAATGTCCGTACATACAATTGCTTGAAACGGGTGGGTATCGCCACACTGGGTGAATTGTTTCTACTAATGGAAAAAGGCCGCGATGAAATGCTGGCCATTCGCAACTTCGGACAGAAGTCACTGGATGAGTTGTTGGCCCAATTGAAAAAGAAGGACCTTTTACATATTCCGGGTACTAACTTGGAAGAATATCTGGAGGGTGAAGAAAGTTCAGAAGAGGATCACATTTCCACGCAGGAATTGGAAGGCGAGGAATTGGATCCGGTCAAGTCGGACGCACCAACTGCAGTTTCTAATTGAATGCAGGTTTGGAGGCTACTAGGACGAAGGTAAAATGAGTACGCGACACCGAGTAAAACACACCCGCTTAGGGCGCAATCCAGGCCAGAACATTTCCATGCTGCGCAATTTGATCTGTAGTTTGATTGAACACGAACGCATCATTACCACTGAGGCGAGAGCCAGGGTCCTGCGGCCTGCTGCGGAACGTATGATTACGCAAGCGAAGCGTGGAATCGCCCGTGAGGCCCAAGGGAGAAATGGGGCCAAAGTCCATTCCTATCGGTTGCTGATGGCCAAACTGGGCCACAACCGTCCTACTGTGGAGCGCCTTTTTTCCCACTTGGCTCCTCGTTTTGAGTCCCGTAATGGTGGATACACGCGTATGATCAAGTTAGGACCCCGCAAAATTGATTCTGCCCGCATGGCGGTGGTTGAACTGGTAGAAATTGGTGCCTCGAGTGGGGATTCCTAGATTCATGAGGGGTCTATATTCGTGCGCGTGGTCGGGGTTGTTGCTTATGACGGCACCCGTTATAAAGGCTTTCAGCGTCAAAACTCAGCTCATACTGTGCAAGGCAACTTGGAGCAGGCCTTGGCTGCCTGTACAGGTGCCGCGGCACCTGTGGCTGGAGCAGGACGAACAGACTCAGGGGTGCATGCTACAGGTCAGGTAGTGGCTGCAGATGTGACTTGGCGGCATGAAGTGTCGGCACTGCGCCGGGCTTGGAATGCAAATCTGCCGCTTGACATTTCAATGTTGCAGTTACACCCGGCCCCCGCCAATTTCCATCCGCGCTATGATGCTCTCTCCCGCACTTACATTTATCAGGTCCTGCAACAAGCCGCAGCAGGCCCTGGTGACCGATGGCCACTGTCCGAAGGACGCAGTTGGTACATCCCACAAAGTCTCGATATTGCTGTTATGAATGAAGCAGCAGCTCTTCTGTTGGGAACCCATAGCTTCGCGGGTTTCGGTCCTGCACCGGGAGGAGGCCACACCATTCGGGAATTGTTGGAGGCCCGCTGGCAGACTGACGGTTTTATACCGGAGGCGTTGTTAGAGGAGCCAGTCTTGAGAACTGTATTTACGATTACGGCCAATGCCTTCTTGTATCGAATGGTGCGCAGAATAGTGGCCGTGCTTGTCAAAGTAGGGAAAGGTGAATGGAATCTGGATAATGTTCAGGTTGTGTTAAGGGCCGAAGACGCCAGTGCCAGTCCGCCGCCTGCCCCCGCCCAGGGCCTAGTATTGGGTAAAGTCACTTATGAGAAGCCGCTTGCTGAATTGGGGAGTAACTAGGATAGTGCATACTTTCAGTTTGAGTGTACAAAAGGCACATGCACAAAGGGAATGGCTTCTGATTGATGCCAAAGGGCAAACTTTGGGGAGGCTAGCCACAAGAATCGCCACATTGCTACAGGGCAAGCACAAGCCTACTTTCACTCCTAATGTCGACAATGGCGATTACGTAATAATAATAAACTGTGAAAAGGTTCACGTGACCGGTGACAAACTGCAAAACAAGTACTATCACCGGCATTCGGGCTACCCCAGTGGATTGACCAGCGTAAAACTGCAAGATCAACTGGATAAATTTCCTGAAAGGGTCATTGCTGGGGCGGTCAAAGGTATGGTGCCTAAGACAAGGCTTGGCAGGAGCCAAATGGTGAAAATGAAGGTTTATGTGGGTGAAAAGCATCCGCACGAAGCACAGAAGCCCCGAATAATGGAGGTTTAAGTAGAGCAGAATGGATAGATACGTAGAAGCTAATGGCCGTAGGAAGACGGCTTCAGCTCGGGTCCGACTATATTCTGGCACCGGCGAAATCCTGATCAATGAGAAGCCCTTCAATGTCTATTTCGGTCGCGAATCAAGCCGAGCGAGAGTCTTGGCACCTCTGCAGTTGACTGGCCAGTTGGAGACTTCCAACATTAGCGTCCAAGTAAAGGGTGGCGGTGAAGCTGGACAGGCGGTTGCCACGAGTCATGGGATTGCCCGGACCTTGGTGAAACGCGAAGAAGTAGGATCTGACGGTCAGAGGGCCATGCAGACTCTGTTAAAGGAAGCGGGTTTACTGACCCGAGACCCCCGAAAGAAGGAACGCAAGAAGCCAGGTCTCAAGAGAGCTCGCAAGGCCCCGCAATACACCAAGAGGTAGTCACCTTCAGACGGGGGCAGTGCTGGATCTGGAATAAGAGTTGAAGGGCACTTCTTACAAAGGAATTTCTCTTCGCCAAGGCAACCAATATTGGTGGGCATGATGTTGGTACGGTTAGCCCTGCTTCATTATCCTAATTTTAGCGAGGACTTCAGCAGTTTGGTGCGGAAACTGCTTAATTTTCCCGGGGTGTCCATTGCCTACTTAGAAGACGGCCCTTGCGAAGGCCATAGGTATGTCATCGAGGAAAAACTGCGCCAGGCCTGTGATTACGGCGAAATGGACTGGATTCTTACTGTTGGCGGTACTTGGCCAGCGCTGGGACCAAGCGAAAGCGAAATCATGCCGCTGGCAACTGCCAGCGTTTTGGAACGGACTTTAACCGGCATTACTGAATCTTTGCGTGCGCAGGCTTTCCATTTGCAGCCGCGGGCCATGCTGGACAATGGAGTAGCGGGCATTCGCGGGACAACATTTCTGTTGAATCTACCTTCAGATGCAGATCTGATTTCTAGTTATTTACAGACTTTAAGGCCTGTAGCTGTGCCGCTGCTTCAGTTGCTGCAGAATGAACGGACGGCGTTTACATCTCCAAGATCTGGCCCCGCGCCAGACAAAGATCAGGCAAGATTGCGGGAAAAGGAATTCGCTGCTTTCTTGAAAAAGGGGCGAACTGTCACTTCCGATTTACCCTCAGATTCGGAAAAAGTGTGACCGGTACGGAAAACTAGGTACTAAGTGACGGAGAAGCCCTCCGTTCGGAAATTGTCTCCAGCACCGCTAAGAATTGTTCTAGTTCAAGTTCCAACTGCTTGTAATCTTCGTCGTCCATTTTCCGGTGCATGTCGATCCCCAACTGCGCCAGTCGGGAAAACAACATTTGGGCCTGTGAATATCCTTGGTGAAGAGACACCGTCGCCTCTGTTTCGGCAGCGAGTTCCTGTAAGACATCGGGTGGCAAGCAGCAAATGGTGTTGGGTCCAATCAAGCTCCTAAAATAGGATGCCGTAGTACAGGCTTGGGTTTCTCTCAGATTCTCCCAGACCATTTGGAGAGGATGGGCCCGTTTACGCTGCAAGACATTCCACTGGGCGCTACGCGATCTTTGGGCCACGGCTGCGGCGGCCAAACGAGCTGTGGCAATTGCCGCGCGACCTTTCTTCTGCTCCAATTCGATCTGCAGTTCCATATTAGTTTCGAATTCGATCGACTCATCCAGTAAACAGTCAACGGCATTATCGATGCCCGAAATGTTTATACCGGCAAAGCATTGAATTTCATCCAAGGGTAATCCCTTGTCCGCTCTGTATTCCAGACCTTCGCGATAAGCGTCCAGAACCTGTGAAACACGTTCCCGGTCTCTCAGATTGGTGACATAGATACTGACGTTGTCTGCTATCAAATCGGAGATTACTGCTACCGTGGCCGGGCTTGACGGAATCTTTACTACAATATTGCGCCTGTTTATGCTCTTGGCGATTCGACGAGCCTCTGACCGAATTTGTGCGGGGTCATCAAGACCTAGAGGTAGGATAGGTACGGCCACCAAACCCCGGGTACGACCCGAAGTAGCATACTTATCAGCCCACAAGTCCGCCAGAGTACAACAGTCTTGCAACATGAGTTGCTCGCAAATGCCTCCAGCGTCGATGCCCCGTCGGTCTTCAACAAGACCTATTATGGCTTCATCGTAAATCTCTCCCGCATGCAGGGCCTCAGGAGTCAGAAGCCTGCAGCCCGCGACTCCAGAATAGCCTGAGCTAACAGCTTGCTTCACAGCTTCCTCTGTCAGATCAGAGACCTCTGCAGCCTCCTCCAGCCAAAAGCTCTGACCCAACTGGGCAAGACGTTCAACCTGATTCATCGTGGAGGGAATTGCAGAGACAAGGATGTCGATCGGGAAGACTAATGGCCTGATTCTTGCTTGAGCCGGGGCCTCCCCTTCCGCGTGGATTATATCATTCAGACTGACTATTGAAACTTTGCTCAGAGGTTCCGACAAGCGGGAAAGGTGTATAATGCCGTTTCTGTGAAAGCACGTGAGGAAGAGAGAATGAGCAGTCCTGTAACGTTAAGCGATGGCGAATTCAAGGCGCAGGTATTGGATGCATCAAACCCTGTGCTAGTCGATTTCTGGGCCACCTGGTGTGGACCATGTAAGATGATAGCCCCTGTTTTAGAGGAATTGGCCGCAGACCTAGAAGGGCAACTAACGGTTGGTAAATTGGATGTGGACAGTAATCAAGCGACTGCCCAGGAGTATGGAGTGTTGAGCATCCCTACCCTCATCTTATTCAAGAATGGGCAGCCTGTTGATCGAATCGTGGGTTTCAAACCCAAGGAAGCGTTGCTTAGCCAGATTTCAGCACATTTGAATTAGGTCGAACTGAGGGCGGGCTGGAGAAACTCAGCTTCGGCCAACTCTCTTGGTCTTGGTGCGTCTGGCTTTAATCAGGAAGAGGTAGAAGGCCAGCAATCCCAATAGCAGCACATCCAGTAGGGCAGCTAGAAAAAGTAGACTGTTGAGGGCCTGCAAAGGCAACACTAATCGTGCCTGCAACCCGGGCCACCAATCGTACGTAACTTCAGCACTAAGTTGCTCTACAACCACATATAGTACTAATCCAATTCCCAGATAATAGAGTACCAGCGACAGAGATTGCCTGTCGCTGGCACTGGGCAGCATGCCATTGCTGACTGCAAAAACCAGATACAGCCAAGGAAGGCTGTCTGGAGTTGTCATGCTGGCCTGGAAAAGGGCCCAGGCTGCCCCTAAATCTAAGTCAAGGACCAGGACAATTAGATCCTGTAGGCCGAAGACTCTGTTGACGATCAATGTGATCGCTGCGGTGCCGACAAACAGCGGAGCCAAACCAACCAACGTCTCCCGCCAAATGCTGCCGCGTTTCATAGAAACACTGCCCATTTCGATACGTTTTCCCTTCTTTACCGGCCAAAGAGACAGGGCGGTAGGTTCCATGCGCAACAGAAAGGCTGCCACCCAATGGGAACTTTCATGTAAGACGATGCCAGGTAGGAATAGGAAGTACAAGCCCAAAGCGGCCACTTGGTCCGAGCCAGTACAAAGCAGCAAGAATCTGTACAGGGATTGATTGAGCTGGCGATTTAGCCAGATCAAAAGGTATAGAAAGAGGGCTAGTAAACCCAGGAAGAAGTAACTCTGTTGGGCGGTCAGTGACTGAGAGAGGGCAATGGGCATACTTTCATTGTACGCCGCACCCTAGCCTCATGCGACGCGGGATACCATAGCAGTGTAATCCTGGCTGGACAATGATGCGCCGCCAATTAGGGCTCCGTCCACGTCAGGTTGGGCCATGAATGCTTCAATGTTGGAAGGGCTAGTGCTGCCTCCATACAGTATGGGAACCGTCTCGGCCAATTCGGCATTGTGGAGATCCGCCAGAAGCAAGCGAATCAAGTCTCCACAGACTTCTCCTGCATATCGGTCAGAGGCGGCTTTTCCTGTGCCGATTGCCCAAACGGGTTCGTAGGCAAGGATCACTCTGGACGCCTCATCGCAAGATAAACCACCTAGGGCTGTCGTTACCTGGCGGGTCACGACCCTTCGTGTTTCATGTGCTGCGTTTTGGCTTTCATCCTCACCTACACAGATGATGGGGATCAGTCCATGTGCCAACGCCGTAGTGACTTTCTGATTTACATCGTGGTCCGTCTCACCAAAGAGTGAGCGCCTTTCACTGTGTCCAATGATTACATGCGAAACTAGCTCCTTAAGAATCGTGCAAGAGACTTCACCGGTATAAGCCCCTTGGTCGGCGGCATGGCAATTCTGGGCTCCGATGTGAATCTCGGTACCGGCAAGGGCGTCACGGACGGCTGCCAGAACGGGGAAAGTTGGACACAGAATGCGTGTCACAGTGTTTACGCCCGCCACCGATTGCCGAATCTCTTCGGCCAGAGTGCTAGCTGCAACTAGCCCCAAGTTCATCTTCCAATTGCCAACCATTATGGGACTTCTAATCATTTTTCGATTCCTCTGTTTGGGAAATCTCAGTGGCCGTCTTGGCGGTCCTCTGCTGAAACTTAGCCATCTCTTCTTCGAAAGCCTCGGCCTCCAGCCACTTTCCGCCTGTAACTTCGTATTCCACTACACGGCGACGGCCATCTAGCCAAACCTGAACTTCGCTGGAGTCATAGCAGCGAAGGGTACCCGACGTGGACAGAACTTTGCGCACGAAGAACGTGACATCCTTCCGACCTTCTTCAGCCGGACTGAGATCGTTGTACAGATCGATTTGGGCTGAAATAGGCTCGTTGCAACGAAAATTGAGTATATAGACGGTCAGAAACCGCTGGTTCGCGCTGGAGCCCGGCTGAAAAAAGCTTTTGATTGTATCCAGAATACTCATCTCAATTCTCAAGCAGATTCCAAGACGCTAAGCCCTGGCAGGATTTTGCCACCAAGGAACTCCAAGGTGGCGCCTCCTCCGGTAGAAACGTGGCTGAAGGCCTCCGCCAAGCCGATGCGGTGAACAGCCGCCGCACTGTCCCCGCCACCTATAACTGTGGTCACGCCTTCCAATTCCGCCAAGCGTTGGGCCAGCATGTCAGTTCCTCTGTTGAAGGGGGGTACTTCAGAAAGTCCCATGGGCCCATTCCAAAATACTGTTGCTGCACTTCCTATTCTATTGGCATAGTGAGCGACTGTCGCTTCGCCAATATCCAGGGCCATCCAACCGCGAGGAATATCGTCGATACCAACCGTTTGGTACGCTGTGCCGCGTTCAGGGGCGGCACCCACCTGCAAATCCGAGGGTAATTGAATCTTTTGTCGGCCTGCATCCAGAATCTTCCTGGCTAAATGCAAAGCGCTTCTTTCGACCAAACTTGACTCCATTTCATGTCCAAGCGCCTGCAAAAAAGTATTGGACATGCCGCCGCCAAGGAGAAGTGCATCCGCTAATTCCATCAGGTTATGTATGACCTCGATTTTGTCGCTGATTTTGGCGCCGCCCATCAAAACCACCATGGGCCTCTCAGGGGCAGAAGTTAGAGAACTCAGAAATTCAATTTCCTTGGCTACCAACAGACCTGCAACGGCTGGCATAAATTGGGCCACCCCTGAGGTGCTGGCATGCGCCCTATGCATACTTCCAAATGCATCATTGACATAAATATCGCCCCACTGGCTGAATCGTCTGGCCAAGTCAGGGTCATTCCCATTTTCTCCTACATGGAAGCGGGTATTCTCCAACATCAACACCGTTTGCCCGTCTGGATCAGGATTATCAGGCGGAGCGTTGATATTGGTTATCAGAGATACGTTTCGATGTAGTAATTTGGCTAACCTGTCAGCGACTGGCCTCAAAGTCAAACGGTCTCGATCTTTTGCTGTGGGCCGCCCCAAGTGACTCATCAACACCAATGAGGCGCCTTCATCCAAGAGGTACTCGAGGGTCGGCAGAACAGCCCTAATTCGTAAATCGTCGGTTATACAACTGCAGGCGTCTAAGGGCACATTAAAATCAACGCGTACCAAAGCCCTTTGTCGGGCCCAATTTACGTCTTGAACGGTCTTACACCGCACGAAAACCCCCACGATCCTTAAAGGAGCGAGGGCAGCAAAGCATCGTTTGGTCCCTAAGACCGGCTAAAGCCCTCTTTGACCCAGGTAATTTGCCAAATCAGCGACGCGGGTGCTATAAGCCCACTCATTGTCATACCAAGTGACAACTTTGACGAGGTTACCGTAGAAAGATGTGAATCCGGCGTCTATCGTACTGCTATGTTTGTCTCCCTTGAAGTCAGCACTAACCAAAGGTTCATAAGTGACAGCAAGGATTCCCTTCATCGGTCCCTCAGCGGCTTCTGTGAATGCAGCCAACAATTCCTCAGTAGTGCCCGGCCTTTCTACTTCAGCCACGAAATCCACTACACTGACAGTGGAGGTTGGTACCCTCATGGCCATTCCATCAAATTTGCCTTGCAGAGCCGGTATGACCAAAGACACAGCTTTGGCCGCGCCAGTGGAAGTGGGAATGATGCTCATGGCCGCGGCCCGCGCACGTCGCAAATCGGAATGTACTACGTCAAGAATGCTTTGGTCGCTGGTGTAAGCATGAACGGTAGTCATCAGGCCCATCTTGATTCCGAAATTGTCGTTGACAACTTTAGCCGCCGGGGCGAGGCAATTCGTGGTACAACTAGCGTTACTTAGTACACGGTGTCTTGCTGGGTCGTAGTCTTCCTCGTTCACGCCAAGGCAAACGGTCACGTCCTCTCCCTTTGCCGGAGCGCTGATGATAACTTTCTTGGCCCCAGCTTCAAGATGTAGGGTAGCCTTCTCTCCGTCTGTGAAAATTCCAGTACTCTCAACCACCACGTCGATATTCAGGTCACCCCAGGGGAGATCTGCCGGATTTCTCTCACTAAGGAGTCTTATGCGGTGACCGGAAATCACCAAGTCGCTCCCCTCAGCGGCGACATCTCCGTCGTATTTGCCGTAATTTGTGTCGTACTTAAAAAGGTGGGCGAATGTAGCGGCATCATCAAGGTCGTTCACGGCAACCAAGTTTAGATCATCTGGGTAGTAGTCCAGAATGGCCTTGGCGACCTGGCGACCAATGCGCCCGAATCCATTGATGGCAACGTTGACTGGCATGTTGTCCTCCGACAAGCGCGTATCCCCCACGGTCCCTTGCCCAGTCAAAATCTGAGAGGGGACGCCCGAATTATAAGTTAACGCAACGCATATTCTACAAATTCGCAGGAATGGGGAAAATCTATTAGGTTAGGTAAGGATTTGTTAGTTTAAATTGGGCAGTGGGGCCCGGCGGAATCAGCAGTTCTCGTAGCTTCCAAATCAGATTGGCCAATTTATGTGAATCGTGCCGCCAAGGGACCTCTTCGTCGATGAGATCCGCAGGGTGAAGTTGGAAGGAAGATAACTGCGTAATCTTGTCAATTTCAATCCATTCAAGTTGGGCCCAGCCACCAGAAGTTAGAATTCTGTCATTGACCAACACGTGACTGAAGTCTTGCAACTGGTGCTGCTGCAATTCGTGCAAGTAGTCCTGCAAAGTGAATCCACTTGTTTCGCCTGCCTGATTCAGAATATTGGCTACAAAAATTTTCGGGGCTTGTGCGGCGCTGATTGCCTGGCGAATGCCTTGAATCAACAAGCTCGGCAATGTGCTGGTGTAAAAACTGCCAGGCCCAGCGACTATAAGATCCGCCTGCAGAATTGCCTGTACCGCCCTTGGGAAGGCCTTGACGGTGGGAGGATCCAGCATGACTCTAAGGATGCGTTCAGGCGCTACCCCAATAGTGCTCTCTCCCCGCAGCAGGGCGTAAGAGGGTGAATTCTCAGCGTCATGCCCCACTGCTTCTGCACAAAGAGTGACCGACTCCAACGTGCTGGGAAGCACTTGCCCCTTAACGGCCAACACCCTACTGGAATTTGAAATTCCGGATTCGAAATTACCGAAGATCGCGGCCATGGCCGTAATCAGGAGATTGCCCAGAGCGTGGCCTTCCAATCCTTCTTTCTGCCCGAATCGATATTGCAATAACAACTGAAAGGTTTCCTCGGACTCGCTAAGTGCTGCGATATTGTTCCGGAAGTCCCCAGGTGGCAGAATTCCAATCGATTTCTGCAGTCGCCCTGAGCTACCACCGTCGTCCGCCACAGTAACAATAGCAGTGATCTCTGAGGTATAGCGTTTTAGCCCCCGCAGCAGGACTGGCAGTCCAGTACCGCCGCCTATTGCAACAACCCGGATCTCCCTTTCAGGAACTGTTGACATTCTCTTTGGTCCGGTATTTAGACTCGTCTGGTTTGGCGAGACACACACTCAGGAAGACCTTCACTATAATGGACTACTACCTTCTGAGGTTCTTGCCATTTCGTAGGGGCCCCTTTCCTAAGGGGATGAATCAACCTTTTAGTGAATGATATGCGCGAAGTATGTATTGTAGGCATAGGCCAGATTCCTGTGGGGGAACACTGGGATCTGTCCATTCGACATCTGGCTTACGAGGCTATTTCGGCGTCTATGGCCGATGCCCAAACAGATCGTGTAGATGCACTATACGTTGGTAACATGTCCAGCGGTCCTCTGTCACTCCAAGAAAACCTGGCCGCATCGATTGCGGATTTTTGTGGCCTGGAAGGTATTGAAGCTGTTAAGGCAGAAGCAGCCTGCGCTTCTGGAGGGGCAGCTCTGCGGATTGGATACTTGGCAATCGCTAGCGGTATCCATGATGTAGTCTTGGTCGCCGGCGTTGAAAAAATGATGGATGCGCAGGGACCGGATGTAACGGCCGCGCTCAGTATGGCTGCTGACGCAGAGTATGAGTCAGTCCAAGGAGTGAGTTTCACCGCATTAAATGCGCTCCTGATGCAAAGATACATGTACGAATATGATGTTCCAGAGGATGGTTTGGCTGGTTTTTGTGTCAATGCCCATGCTCGTGGGATGCACAATCGGTTTGCTATGTTTCAGCGGGAGATTTCTCCTGCTGAATATTCCAATGCCCGCGTTATTTCTTCTCCACTTACAATTCTGGACAGCAGCCCGGTTTGCGACGGGGCTGCCGCACTGGTTTTGACCTCAACTGACTTGGCCAAGAATTTTGGCGATGGACATGGGCCGAATCCCGTTCGCGTCGTTGGGAGCTCCGTCAGTACCGACACATTGGCGGTGCACGATCGAAAGGATCCTATGTATTTGGCGGCGGTGGAGGCTAGTACTCGCAAAGCCTTGGAGCAAGCAGGTATGAAAAGGCAAGACTTGGACTTCTGCGAATTGCATGACGCCTTTTCGATTCTTAGTGCACTCAGTCTCGAAGCTATGGGATACGCCTCTCGGGGTACCGGCTGGCGCTTGGCTGAAGCGGGTCGGATTGGCCCCAGCGGAGATGTTCCGATCTCCACCCAAGGAGGGCTGAAGAGCCGCGGGCACCCCACCGGTGCAACCGGTATTTACCAAGCCGTGGAAGCTGTCAATCAACTTCAGGGACTGGGAGGCCGAAACCAAGTGCCAGATGCCAGCGTAGGCCTGATCCAAAACATTGGCGGCAGCGGCGCATCCGTCGTCACACATATTTTGGCTGCCTGAGCCGAGAGCCAAGAGGCTTTGCAGAGAAATCCTGAAAGCCGCCACCAGTACTTGGAAGACCTTGACACTGCCAGCTCCCAAGTACCGCCTTGTACCGGCCTATAAACACCTCTCAAAACCTATCAGGAATCCGATTGAGTAGCAATTGGAAGGGTCCGGCTCCTACAGTTAGAGAGATCTAGGCAAAGTGTAGTCTCTCTTGGAAAGTCATCGATGCAATCAGTACAGCACTGGAGAACTCGGCGTCAACGGTACAGTCTTACAGGAGAGGTGTGCCCTTCTTGCGCCGAACACATTTTTCCGCCAAGGGATGTTTGTCCCCATTGCCATGAAAAAGCGGGGCCCCATCATCGTCTGTCCGGCACCGGGGAGGTATATAGCCACACTACCTTGTATCATCCCCCGGCAGGTTTTGAAGACAATGCACCTTACACTATCGCTCTAATCAAATTGGATGAAGGCCCCATGCTAACCGCCCAGCTGACAGATGTTGAGGCTGAAGATGTGGCTATGGGCATGCGGGTTGAAATGGTTACCCGCAAATTGCGTACTGACGGAGATGAAGGACAGGTAGTCTACGGATATAAATTTCGTCCAGTCTGGCCCTGAAGCAGTCTCGGGAACGCGCCGAAACACCAATCTCCTCTAGAATGGGTGCATGTTAGACATTGACTGCGCCTACTATCATTACGATTTTCACCGCGGTTGGGAAAACGAGAGTTGCCGTCTGCTGGAGGCAAGCCCGGATTCAGGCCTGCCTTGGCACCGCACCTTTTGCAAGAAGTGCCCTGTACCAAGGCTGCTAGAGCGAACCAACTGTCAGAATTTGGTGCTTGAAGGGAAAGCTAGCCGGCAATTTCTTAGAGCCAAGGTTCAGGTCACTTTTGCCATGTGCGGAGCTAGTCTTGAAGAACTGCCACGTCCGACCCAATGTCCTGCGTGCGCCGATAAATATGGTTCCGCCTCAGATGAGGAATCAGGCAGCACCAAAGGCAATGATCTCCCAAGCTGAATAATACCAACTGTGCTATCATGGGCTGATTTTGACAGGGGAGCTTGCTGCTGCAGGCTGAGATAGTGGTAAAGGAATCACTGACCCTTGACCTGATCTGGGTAATGCCAGCGTAGGGAAAACCGAGAATTCCCCAGCCTACCCGGTCAGGTAGGTTTTTTTGATTCAGGGGGGATTGCCGCCATGAGTGTTGCCTCGTTTCGCACTGCAGGACTGTTGGTCAGCTTGCTAATGACTGTTTTTCTGGTAGCCTGCACGCCCTCTGGCGGTTCCATGGTAGTTCCCCCCGCATCGGAGAAACCTGAAGTATTGGTGCTGGCGAGCCACGACTCTTTCAACATTTCGGAGGAAGTGTTGGCTGAATTCGAGACAGCCAATAATGCCGACGTGCAATATTTGGCCTTGGGCGATGCCGGAGAGGCACTGAACAAGATGTTGCTGAGCAAGGATGCGCCACTAGCCGATGTGATGTTTGGCGTAGATAATTCTTTCTTGAGCCGAGCCCTAAATAGTGGCTTGTTCTTAACATACGCTTCGCCCCAATTGGAAGGTATTGCAGATGACTTGAAGCTTGATGCTGGCAATACGTTGCTGCCAGTGGACTTTGGCTTTATCAATCTGAATGCTGATCGAGAGTGGTTCGAAGCACAAGATCTACCGCTACCACAGAGCCTGCCAGATCTCGTCCTGCCGGCCTACAAGGGACTGCTCGTAGTACAAAACCCAGCTACCTCCTCGCCTGGACTGTCTTTCTTGCTGGCTACCATTGGCTTTTTTGGAGAAGAATGGCCGAATTTCTGGGTAGGCCTGCGGGCCAACGATGTGCTGGTAACCAGCGGCTGGAGCGATGCCTACTTCTCTCATTTCACAGTCGGGTCTGGTGGCGCCGGGAATCGGCCCTTGGTGGTTAGTTACTCAACCAGCCCCCCAGCCGATGTGATCTATGCTGAAGATGGTCGTGAAATTCCTGCCAGCGTGAATTTGAACCTGCCAGGGGGAACTTTCCGCCAGGTTGAATTCGTGGGCATCGTCAAGGGGACCAAGAAACTGGAGCTGGCCAAGGCTCTTGTCGATTTCATGTTGAGTCCTAGGTTTCAGGAGGATATCCCCCTTAATATGTTCGTCTATCCTGCCTTGGTTTCTGCAACGTTGCCAGATCTCTTCCTCCAATTTGCTGAAGCTCCAACGGATCCTGCCCAGATCGAGCCTGCAGCCATCGAGCAGAATCGAGAGGCTTGGATAGAACAGTGGACTGACATCATGCTCCACTAAGACTTACTTCGCGCCTCCCATGCTTAGGACAGATTCGGCCCGCACTGCCTTGTTTTGGGCTGCAGCACCTGCGGCGTTTCTAGCAATATTCTATTTTTTCCCCCTTTCGCGCATTTTCTGGGCTAGTTTCGAGCCAGGTGGATTGGGGGACACTGGCTTTAAGCCAGACTTCACTTACTGGGGCCGCATCCTGGGATTCACCATCCGCCAATCTTTGGTGTCCACTCTGGTCACCATTGTTACAGGGCTGCCTATTGCCTGGTGGATCCATCACTCTAGTGGCTCCAGCAAGAAATGGATGCTCAGTCTATTGACAGTGCCCTTCGTCATGCCAGCGGTGGTCGTTGGTGCCGCCTTCACGGCCTTGGTAGGTCCCAATGGACTATTCAATCAGTTTCTCATGTCATTGCTTTCTCTGGAGCAACCTCCTCTAAACCTTTTGCATTCTTTCACCTTGGTCGTTATCGCTCACCTTTTCTACAACGTATCAGTGGTAGTCCGCATAGTCTCCAGTTTCTGGGATCAGCTGGATAGCCGCCTGGACGCGGCGTCTAGCACTCTAGGAGCGGGACCGTGGGCACGATTGTGGTCCATAGACATTCCGCTACTGTTGCCAGGGCTGCTTTCTGCGGCCTTATTGGTCTTTCTCTTCTGTTTTTCCAGTTTTGGTCTAGTTTTGATCCTGGGCGGTTTGGAATTCACCACTCTGGAGGTCGAGATTTACCGACAAGCTGTTAGCTTCTTCAACTTGCGTGCGGCCACAGCTCTCTCCCTGCTGCAATTGGTGGTTACGTTTCTAGTCATGTACCTGCAGACGCGCTTGCAAAGCGGGAGTAGTCGGCCAAGGGTTTTGACCATGGAACCGGAATCCAAGAGCCTCACTCAAATGCCGAGGCCTTTGGTGCGATTTCTGTCCATGTTTATGTGGTCGGCCGTTCTGCTTCTGCTACTACCTCTGGGCGCATTGCTCCTGCGCAGCGTAACTTTGGGAAATTCACTGTTTTCACTTCAACATTTTGTTGGTCTTTTCAGGCAGTCTGTGGACAACGCTTTTCTGGCTACACCTGCAACTGCTATCGGCAATTCTCTGAAATATGGCCTTGTGGCTGCGGCCATCAGTCTGGTCCTGGGACTTTGCATGGCCTTCACCGTACACTGTGCTCCCAAGCGTCTGGGCCATTTGCTGGACCCACTGTTCCTGCTGCCACTGGGAACTTCGACGGTCACGCTGGGCCTCGGATACATATTGGCCATGGGACCAATGCGCACATCTGCCTGGTTAGTGCCCATGGCCCATTCCTTGATCGCACTGCCTTTTGTGCTCCGAATACTGCTACCTACTATTCGAGGCCTGTCTCCAGCGCTTACGGAAGCCAGCGCCGTGTTGGGAGCTAGTCCCTTTATCACATGGTGGTGGGTGGAATTGCCTCTGCTTGTACCAGCCCTGATTGTCGCCTTGGTTTTTGCTTTCCTGGCCAGCTTGGGAGAATTCGGCGCCACACTGCTGGTGGCTCGCCCACAGCATCCCACCATACCCCTTATGATTTTTCGTGCTCTCGGCCGACCAGGGCTGACCAATCTGGGGCAAGCTTTGGCGCTCAGTACAATTCTGATGGTATTGTCGGCCAGTTCCATGCTAATTCTGGACCGTGTTTCCGGAGTTAACCGGGAATTTTAGGTATGTCCTTTCTGGTCCTCCGGGACATCGAGAAAAGATATGTGGCCGACATGCCGGTTCTGCGAGGCCTCAATCTGAATGTGGCCACTGGCGAAATCGTTTGCTTACTTGGGGCTAGCGGCTGCGGCAAGACTACTTTGCTCCGCTTGTTAGCAGGTCTGGAAGTAGCGGATGCAGGGGAAATGCGACTCGAAGGTACGGACATTCGGAAGCAGGCGCCCCATCAACGCAGAATAGGATTCATGTTTCAGGACCATGTGTTATTTCCCCACATGAACGTGGGAGCCAACATTGCATACGGACTACGTATGCAAGGCTGGAGGCGTAGCGTCATACCTGCGCGGGTGGAGGAGCTCCTAAATTTGGTACGTTTGCCGGGCTACGCCAAGAGGGGGATTCACGAATTGAGCGGTGGCGAAGGACAACGTGTGGCCTTAGCACGCGGCTTAGCTCCTAATCCACGCCTTATGCTGCTGGATGAACCCCTCGCGTCGCTAGATCGAAAGCTGCGAGAGGAACTGGGGCAGGAGATAAAAGAGTTGCTGCAGGAACTGTCAATGACTGCTCTGTATGTTACTCACGACCAAGAAGAAGCCTACTCAATCGCCGATCGCATTGCCCTCATGCACGAAGGCCAAATCATCCAGGAAGGCACACCCCATGAATTGTATCGAGAACCCGGTAGTGCATATGTTGCTCGTTTCTTGCGTTTGGGAAATCTCTTACCATGCATCGGTTCGAACTTCGAGACGCTACCAAGCTGGCTGAAGCAAACTATGGATTTCAAGGGATCAGAAGTCCACGTCTTGATCAGGTCTGATGCAATCTTGGTCGGCCCCCCTCACGAAGGGCAGAAGGCAATAGAAGTTCCTGTCCGAGCGCGGGCGATGACCTTCCGAGGCAGGTACTACGAAATGCAGCTTGATGCTTTCGATATCCATACCCCAAACCAGTCTTGGCTTCTTACATTGGACTTGGCAGCTACTGATGCGCCTCCGCGCTTATTGACCAAACTAGGAGCGAACGGACCTGAAGCAGAGATCTTGAATGTTTACCTGGATCTCTCGAGTATCCAGCTACTCGAGAAGTAAAAAAAGGGCCGCTGTCAGCAACCCTTTTTCATTTCTCAATCAGTTCTACTGTGCAGGTTCCAAGTACCGCACACCATCTCCGCCATTGGCCGCCATCCAACCTTCCTTGCCGTCGTCGGTACTACCGAACCACCAAACAATGGTGTCCCTCTGCCCATCTTTCCAAATTGGACCACCAAGCAATTTCACCTGTGTGCCCTGCTTTAACCAGTGTATGGAGAAGTCCGCCTCAGGGTTTGGTTCCGCCTGAACGGCTAAGGCCGTCGCACTGACATAGGCTCGATCCAACAAGTTGAAGTCAAAGGCAGAACCGCTAGGAGCCTGATTATTGGATTCGAAGGGATATGGATTCACGTAGGTTTCCGTGAACGCAGTCGGCGGACCCAAGGACTCCTCGACTGAAATCGCCTCGACACGGGGTTCTTCAATAACCGCAGTTTCCAATATTACTTCCGCCTGTGGTTGAATTGGGTCCGCAGCAGACACATATTTGTCGCCTGTCATTTCTGCTATATATGCCGGGTCTGAAGTTTGGAAGCTGTCTTCTGAACCCATTGTAAAGGTTGTGGTCACTTCAGCAGCAGGTGGCTCAGCCAGCGGATTCACAAAGGGCCCGAGTCTCCCCTGCAGTGCCAAGGCACCCAAAGTAACAACGGTAACCAACAAGAGGGCGACTATTCCCAGCAGCACTTGGTTATGCTTTAACCAGGAAGGGCTGTCTGCTTGACTTAGTGCCATCCTTTCGTTGACGTTCAATTGCACGGTAAGCGTATCCAAGTCCTGCCTCGTGCGCATTACTCGTAACGGAATTCTGCTCTCTTCTTCAGAAGGGCTCCAGTACTTGGTAATCAAGAGCCGATTGGCGTTGTGCAACGCGTCGTCTTGTCGACGACCTAAAGTATTGTCGTACAGATGGACTTCGGCTCGCACTGGCTGCTGGTGCCGATCCAACATCACCAGAAGGCCAGCCACGGGCCAGCCGTCATCTTCAGTTAAGTTGTAATAGTCCGCGGCAATGGCGGGCATGTTAGCCACAGCTGCATCGCTCGCCTCAATGGTGGGGGTTGAAGTTCCTGCGAGTTGGCTGGGATCAACGGGAGCATCAATGGTGGTGTCAATGGTAGTCATGACGACATCCTCGATCAGGAATAAGGGTTATGGGTGGTTGAGTTTATGAATTTCGGACCAGTGTGACCGTGCCTCCCAATTGAATATATGAATCGGTGTAGAAAACTACGCGCAGATTATAGCGCACCCCAAGATCGGGACGCAACTGTCCTGACCAGTCCAAGCTGTCACCTACCGAGAAATTGTCGTAAGTTCCAGATTCTAGACCGGAGATATGGGCGCCACCATCCGCATGGCGTCCTATAAAGGAAAGGGAAGTGCCGGCTATGCCTTCTCCATCCGCAGTGCGGATTAAAACCGTATATACGGTCCCGTCATTCATCTGGGAATTCCCTGGTACCGGATCCACTTCGCGAACTTCTAAAGAATAAAAGCCACCAAGCACTACTTCAGTCTCGGATACGCGAATGACGCGGCCGTTATAGGTGTACATCGTTTTGGCAACCTGGCTCCAAGGGCCTTCATACTTGACTGAATCACCGAGCTTCAACGGGCGGACACCCTCTTGTGCAAAAGAAAACTCAGCCGCTTCTCCATTAAGATTTAAGAGAGAAATGTCGGTCCCTGGCAAGAATTCCCCGGGCTGTAGGCGCACTTGATCAATACCACTAAATACCACTTGGCCTTGGTCTGGCGTGGGACGGAAAAAAGGGATGGGGCTTTCTGGCAAATTCAGCCATTCTGTCTCAGCCAACCATCCATACCCAAATTGCAGGCCGCCGAGTCCCGCTAGCAGGATCAGGACATAGAATCCCCAGCGCAGCAGTCTGAACATGAACAGCGTGAACGCCGCGAAGGTCTATAACCCGTATCTACTAAGAGTGCGTGAGAGAAACATGAGCACTATCAGTACAATAGTCGGGGATAGGTCCATCATACCCATTGGGGGAATGTGTCTGCGAGCGAAACCCAGAACTGGATCGGTCACCTGTAAGAGCAGTTGGATTGGGGCCAGAGAATGGTCGAGATTCGGGATCCATGTTAGGAGAATCCGGATGAATATGAGAAAGGCATAGATGGAGAGGAAGCTGGAAAGGATAGGAAACACTGATTCCTCCAAATTTTATTTCGATCAACCGCCCAAGGCGCGGCTGCGCTCAAAGGCAGCTTCAACCGCGTTTACAATTGCCGCCCTTAAGCCGGCTTCTTCCAGTTTGTGTAGTCCCGCGGCGGTAGTGCCAGCTGGGGACGTTACGTTGTTTCGTTGTACAGCAGGATGCAATTCCGGCCGGTCCTTTTGTAACTTGGCTGTGCCGTAGAAAGTCTCCACAGCCAATTGCGTTGCCACCTCTCGACTGAACCCTATATGCACTCCCGCATCGATGAATGCCTCAAGAATGAGAAAGAGAAACCCAGGGCCAGATCCGTTTATGGCAGTAGCCCTATCCAAATCATCTTCGTGAGCTGTATACCATTGAGTTCCAATTGCATCAAAGAGAGTGCCCACGATCTCCTGATCCGCGTTACTTACATCTTCTGTGCAAGTCCAGACAGTCATGCCAGCCAGTACCTGGGCAGGTGTATTGGGCATGGCGCGTACCACTTTGGCTAATCTTGTCGCTTTGCAAAGCTGATTTACCGAGGTGCCAGCCATGATAGACACCAAAAGGGTCTGTGGGTGAAGAAATTCCCCAATCTGTGCACCGATCTTGGTGAATACCTGAGGCTTCAGACAAAGCACTGCCACATCTTGGTGTCCTGTTACATCCGAGATGTCTGCGAAACCGGTCAGTCCAAACTCCAATACCAATTCCTGTCGTCGGGCATCCATCGGTTCAACGACCGAAATCTGAGTGGGCTGAGCAGCATCTTTTTCCAAGAGGCCTTGCACTATGGCGGCGCCCATGGCCCCGCCACCAACAAAGAGGATTTTTGGATGCTTCGCCATGTGTTAGCAGTACTCTAAACGGTAAGACGGGGACCAAATATGGCAGTGCCAATGCGAGCGATTGTAGCACCTTCCTCAATCGCGATTTCGAAATCCTGAGTCATGCCCATAGAAAGGTGTAACCAGTTTAATTGGGGTAAATTGGAGCGAAGAGCCTCCAAAGCCTCTCGAGTGTTACCGAAATACCTTCTCAAATCACTTTCTTTGGCTCCAAAAGGGGTCATAGCCATCAAGCCTTGGATCTCAATTCCAGGCAGATCGGCGATTGAGGCAGCCATAGGTTCGGCCGACGCGAGCGCAACACCATGTTTGTATTTATCCTGGGCGGGATTTACCTGAATCAGAATGGGGATTCTACGTCCTATTTGGTTTCCAAGACGCGACAGCATTTCAGCCGTCTTCTGCCGTTCAACACTCTGAATCATGCTGATAGTGGCAGGCAGTTGCCTTACCTTACGGCTTTGTAATGGTCCTATCAGGTGCCACTCCAGTTCAAGGTCTTTAAGAGTGGGACTTGCCACCCGAGCCGCCAAAGCCTCAGGTCGATTTTCTCCTAAACAAGAAAGTCCACTTTCTGCCGCCTGCAGCACCGCCTCATCAGGCATGGTTTTGGAAACAGCAACAAGTTTGACCTCTGCGAAGGAACGCCCTGCTCTGCGGCAGCTTTCCTCTAACCGGTGCTTTACCAGGGCCGCCCTTTCCGGTAAGGCAGCATCAACCGAATTGCCCGCCGGAGGTTCAGGAATACCGCTACTCATTCTCTTGTTCCCTTTCCCTTATGGCTCAAGTAACCAACACAACATGCCAAATAACCCGCAGCGGCCCTTTTCTGCTCTATGAGAGAAGAATACGTCCGTCATTTGCGCCGTGTCCATGCCACAGACCTCGGTTTGTGACTTTGGCACCCCTGCAGCCACTAATTGATCCTGATTGGCCTGCCAAAGGTCAAAATACGCGTGGCCAAGTCTCCGTGCGGGACGTAACAAGCTGTCGGCAGTTGGTAACTCCCGCCTGACTAAGGCAATCACATCGGGCCCGATTTCATAGCTGTCCGGTCCAATACTGGGCCCGATGCCGCATAGGCAGTCTTCGGGTCCAGTTCCATACGAATCTGTCATGCATTGAATGAGTTTACGGGAGATTTGAAGGGTTGTGCCTTGCCAGCCTGCATGACAAACCCCCAAGACGTGCTTGGTCGGGTCGTAAACCACTACAGGCACGCAGTCTGCATACAAGGTCAGAAGGGGGAGTTCAGATACGTCAGTTATCAGCCCGTCAACCTCTTCTATGCGTTGACCTCTGTGTGACTCAGTTACGTACTGAATTTTGCTCCCCCGAACCTGGCGGGCCATGACAAAATCGCCCCTATCAAAGCCACAAGCTCTGGCAAACCGATTTAGGTTGGTGCGCACATTCTGAGAGGTGTCGCCTCTCTTAACGCTGAAATTGAGTGAGTCCCAGGGCGCAGGACTGATTCCCCCATTTCTCGTGCTGACCAATACGCCAACCGACAAACCCCGAAATAACTCAAAACGAAATGCAGAGAGGTCAGGCGCTATTTGAACCAATTTCATGACTTGGAGGCCTGCGACGCGGAAGGAATGTTTCCTCCGCAGCTATATACACCTTTAAGATTAGACATGCAGTATAAGTTCCGTCGCCTTGCATAGGCGGGTGCACAGTTACAAGATATTAAATAGTGGTGGCAAAGCTGTTTATCCTCTTCATGGGAATTGTACCCATTGCCGAAATTTGACATAACAACTCTCGGCGAAATAATGGTGCGGCTTAGCGTTCCCGCCGGACAACGCCTTGAGATAACTTCCAATCTTGATGTCCAGCCAGGCGGGGCAGAAGGAAACGCTGTAACCGCTTTGGCCCGCTTGGGTCGCTCATGCGCGTGGGGTGGGGCTTTGCCGGACAATGCCTTGGGTCGTCTGATAGCGAATCGTCTTAAATTGGCAAATGTGGACCTAGGCAGCGTACATTGGGATCCGACGGGAAGAATAGGATTGTACTTCTTGGAGTTTGCAGGACCTCCTAGAAATTCAGAAGTCATCTATGACCGGGCCGAATCCTGTGCCGCGCTTCTAACTCCAGACCAGATAGACTGGAGCCGATTGATGGACACCCGCCATTTTCATGTGAGCGGTATCACACCCGCGTTATCGAACTATGGTTTAGCCTGCACGCAGAGAGCCTTCATGGAGGCCTGCCTAAGAGGTGTCTCCACTAGTTTGGATGTAAATTTCAGGTCCAAGATGTGGACGCCTGACGAAGCCCGGGCGGCACTATTACCACTCTTGCCTCAAGTAAATGTTCTCTTCTGTGGCAAAGAAGACGCCGAGACTGTGTTCGGCTATGAAGGCTCCTCGTTGAATGTGTTGCGTCAACTGTCCAATTTGGTGCCTTCTGGCATCGTAGTTATGTCGTCAGGGGCCGAAGGCATCTGGGCCCGTCGGGAGGCGACCGAATATTTTGAAGAAGCTCTGGCAGTGGAAGTAGTGGATCGCTTAGGAGCGGGCGATGCCATGGCCGCTGGTGTACTGCACGGATACCTGGAGGATGACCTGGCTCTAGGGCTGCGTTATGGAGCCTTGCTGGCGGCCATGATCCTTACTCAACATGGAGATATGTTAGTAGCTAACAACCGGGAAATCGA
Organism: Caldilineaceae bacterium; assembly: GCA_965221225.1. Classification (GTDB taxonomy): domain Bacteria; phylum Chloroflexota; class Anaerolineae; order Caldilineales; family Caldilineaceae; genus Bin34. The sequence continues at coordinate 181,213 of CBDCRV010000008.1, read as the reverse complement.
AGAATTACTGCATTCGGGAGGCGGGGTGTTGGCTCGCTGAGAGACGAGGACATTAAGGGAAATACCATCCAAGGAGCAGAATCGTGAGTAAGCAAGCGTTGATGAACTGGGGAGGATGGGAAGGTCATGAACCTGAACAGACAACCAGAATTTTTGCCCCTTTACTAGAAGATGCGGGCTTCCGAGTAGACATTATTCATGACTTAGACAGATATTGTGATGCCGACTATATGAAGTCCCTGGATTTGGTGGTTTCTACGTGGACCATGAGCCAGCTCGGAAGGGATCAGGAGCAAGGTCTCCTACAGGCAATTCGCGGCGGTGTCAACTGCGCGGGCTGGCATGGTGGTATGTGCGACGCCTTTCGCTTAAATACAGAGTATCAGTGGATGACGGGGGGGCAGTGGGTGGCCCATCCCGGCAACATTATTGATTACCGCGTCAATATCACGAACCACCTCGATCCGATCACTGCTGGACTCTCGGATTTCGATATGCATTCTGAGCAGTACTACCTTCACGTGGACCCGGGCAACCACGTATTGGCCACTACGATGTTTGAAACAGAAGTGGCGCCTTGGGTAAATGGCACGGTGATGCCAGTTGCCTGGAAACGGCAATACGGAGTCGGACGTGTGTTCTATTGTTCTCTGGGCCACGTCGCCCAAGACTTTGAAGTGACAGAAGCAAGAGAGTTGGTCCGTCGCGGCCTGCTTTGGGCCGGCGGCGCCCTGTAGAAGAGGAGAAGCCACACATGGCAAACATTCGATGGGGTTTTTTGGGAGCTGGCAGCATTGCCACTCGTTTTGGGACCGGCTTCCAGGAAATACAAGGCGGCGAAATCCTAGCGATTGGTTCACGTACGGACAGTCGTCGCCAAACACTGGCTGACAGATTTAGCATTCCCCGCCAATATGAGACCTATGAGGAACTGGTAGCAGATCCTGACATTGACGTTATCTACGTTGCTACTCCCCACAACTTGCACTACGAACATAGCATTTTGGCTCTAGAAGCTGGCAAGGCCGTACTATGTGAAAAGCCCTTCACTATCAATTTGAGAGAAGCAGCGGAAGTAGTAGCCGTAGCAAGGCAACGAGATCTCTTCTTGATGGAAGCAATGTGGACTCGTTACATTCCCTTGATCCGGGAAGTGAAGAGGATGGTAGTAGAAGGTGAGATTGGGGAACTCACTATGTTGGTTGCGGATTTCGGTGGGCGCGGTACTAGACCTTACCGCGGCCGGATCGCAGATCCCGCTTTGGGAGGCGGCGCATTGCTGGACTTGGGGGTTTATCCAGTTTCGCTTGCTTCATATCTCTTTGAAACAGCCCCCACCCATATAGAAACTTTAGCCCACCTGCAAGGGGGCATCGACGTTAGGGGAGGCATGTTATTTGGATATCCGGCAGGGCAGATGGCCATCTGTTACTCTTCGGTCGGCGATAATACACCACAAGAGGCCATATTAATGGGAACCAAGGGCCAGATCCGCATTCCCAGTCCATTTTGGCTTAATTACACTTGTGTTGTGTCAGTGGATGGTCAGGAGACGCGCACGGTGGAAACGGATCTTATCGGAAACGGGTTCGCTCATGAAGCTATAGAGGTAAATCGGTGTCTCCGGGCTGGACTCAAAGAAAGCCCAGACATGACGCTGAATGAGACCTTGGACATCATGGGGACTCTGGACAACATCCGATCCCAGTGGGGCTTGCGTTACCCCATGGAATAGGAACACAACCCAAAGAGGGACACGAGTCATGCAGTTTGGAACTATCCCAAGCAGCGATAAACCGATTGGCCGCATCTTGCAAGGCACCATCATGCTAGATTCAGATCAGCAGGAGGATTGTGACGCCCTTGTGGACGCCTTGCATGCCAACGGCTGCAATGCCTTCGATTCTGGACATAATTATGGCGGGGGACGGGCAGAACGTGCCTTAGGAAATTGGATGGCAACCCGCAGAAATCGAGATGAGATCTTTGTGTTGACCAAAGGTTGTCACTTCAACGCTGATCGAAATCGGGTGACCCCCTACGATCTAAGTAGTGACCTTCACGATTCTCTGACGCGACTGCAGTCTGACTACATCGACTTATACTTGTTGCATCGGGATGACCCTGAAGTTCCGGTTGGCCCATTGGTAGACCGACTCCATCAGCACAAGAGGGAAGGAAAGATTTTGGCTTATGGAGGATCCAATTGGACGCCACAACGCATAGAAGAAGCTAATACTTACGCCAGAGCCCACGGGAAATCTCCCTTTGTCGCCAGCAGCCCAAATTTCTCGCTGGCTCCACAGGCAATAAACCCCTATCGCGACAGTTTGACTATCAGCGGCCCTCCGGGAGAAAAAGCCCGAGACTATTACAAATCTAACGGAATGCCCCTGTTTACTTGGTCCAGTTTGGCCCAAGGTTTCATGACAGGCCTATACCGACGTGACAATCTGGACAGCTTTACGGATGATTTCCAACGTCTCACTGTCAGTTCCTACTGCAGTGAAGAAAATTTTCAACGGCTGGACAGGGCAGAGGCTCTAGGCCAAGAACTGGGATTAACCATTCCACAGGTAGCCACAGCCTACGTGTTGAATTATCCGCTCAACATTTTTGCTTTGATAGGTTGTCGCACGGCCTCAGAATGGCAGTCGAACCTGAAGGCCATGGAAGTGAAACTGTCCTTGGAGGTTCTGAATTGGCTGGAACATGGTCGAGGTGAGATGCCTGTGTGAATATGGACAGACTTAGAAATAGGGTGTGTATATGAAGGTTTGGAATGTTGGCTTGGTAGGTTGCGGCACCATAAGCCAAATCTACATCAAAGGGATAAAGCAGTACGACCATTTGCAACTAACTTGTGTGGCCGACATCGACGCAGGAAATGCGCAGCGTGCAGCCAATGCAACAGGTGTTCCAGCTGTGGAAGTGTCCGATTTAGTGAGCCGGGATGACGTGGACATTGTATTGAATTTGACTAATCCCAAGGCTCATGCCTCCGTGGATCTCATGGGTATTGAGGCAGGAAAACACGTTTTCTGTGAAAAGCCCATGGCCGTCAGCCCCGGCGAAGCGCAGCAAGTTGTGGCGGCAGCCAGAGACCGAGGAGTTAAAATCGGCGTGGCTCCAGACACCTTCTTGGGTGGTGGTATTCAGACCTGCCGCCAGCTGATAGATGAAGGCCGTATCGGCGAACCTGTGGCCGCCACTGCCTTCATGCTGGGCCACGGCCATGAGTCATGGCACCCGGCTCCCGCTTTCTATTACGAAAGGGGCGGTGGTCCTATGTTGGACCTGGGACCTTACTATGTTACTGCCTTGGTCTCTTTGATAGGGCCAGCCACCAAGGTCAGCGGTTTCACCCGTACTACTTTTCCGGAACGGATGGTGACCAGCGAACCACTATCCGGCACTGTCATCCGGCCCGAAGTGCCCACCCATTACGCCGGCACTATACAGTTTGAAAACGGGGCCATATGCAGCATTATTCAGTCATTTGACGTTTGGGGTGCCCAGCTGCCCCACATTGAGATTTACGGTTCCAAGGGTTCTCTAAGTGTTCCAGACCCGAACACTTTTGGGGGCCAGGTGGCTTTTCTGCAAGGGGGACAGCGAGAATGGCGGGACATTCCGCTGACGCACAGCGACCAAATGCAACGCAGTATTGGATTGGCCGATATGGCTCATGCTCTGGGCAATGACCGTATTGAACATCGAGCGAACGGAGATCTCGCTTACCACGTCCTTGAAATATTGTCCCTATTCGAGGACTCAAGCAATCAAGGCAAGCACTTGACCGTAGAGTCTACATGCGTTAGACCCCGGCCAATGCCAACAGCCGGCGGCTTTTAGCCGGTTGCATCTATTGGCGAAAATCGCCGATGGCCCACGGTTCCTGCTGTGCGTTGCTCAACATGCTGCATAAGTATGGAATGGGTACCTTCATTGTGCAGTTCCTCACTGCCGTTCCTGTTCCTTCGCGTGCTAGTGCCTTGCCGCTGTTTGTACTGTCCATCGGGCTGCAAGTCCCAGGCGTTACGTTGATCTCCGAGGCAAGTATCCAAAATGAGTTGCAATTGACTCTTCATGGCCCTGGCCTCAACGGGGACCACGGCTTCCACCCGGTTGTCTAGGTTGCGTTGCATCCAGTCGGCACTGCCGATAAAGTACTCGGGATCGCCGTCGTTGGCAAAGTGGAAAATGCGGTGATGTTCTAGGAACTGTCCAATTATGCTGACCACCCTGATGTTTTCGCTTTTGCCCGGGATTCCAGGTCGTACTCTGCATACTCCACGGATGATGAGGTCAATCTGTACACCAGCCTGACTGGCTTGATAGAGCCGCGACACGATTTCGGGATCGTCCAAACTATTCATCTTAGCGACAATGCGTCCTGAGCCGCGGGCCTGGGCATGCTCCATCTCTCTCTCAATAAGGTCGATAAAACGCCTACGCATATTTACCGGTGCCACCAGCATCTTCTTGTACATGATGCGACGATTGTAACCAGTAAGATAGTTGAATAAGTTCATCACGTCGGTCACGATGGCCGAGTCCGTCGTAAGGATTGCTAAGTCGGTGTACAAGTTGGCGGTGGACTGGTTGTAGTTGCCAGTGCCGATATGTACGTACACCTTGAGGCCGCTTGATTCTTCCCTCACAACAAGTGAAATCTTGGTGTGAGCCTTAAGTCCAACCAATCCGTAGGCCACGTGGCAGCCGGCTTCTTCCAAGCGTTTGGAGTGGTGAATGTTCTGTTCTTCATTAAAACGGGCCTTGACCTCTACCAAAACGGCGACCTGTTTGCCTTGCTGCGCAGCCGAAATCAATGCGTCTACGATAGGTGAGTCATCCGTTGTGCGATACATCGTATGCTTGATGGCCAACACCTGTGGATCTCGCGCAGCCGCCAACAGCCATAGTTGGGTGGAATTGGCGAAGGATTGGTAGGGATGATGCAACAGGATGTCACCTTGCTTAAGGACTTTGAAGACATCCGCAGGCCGAGATTCGCTATTTAAGAAACTAAATTGAGGAGGTGTGCGCGGTTGCCAGATCGGGAATTTTAGGTCTGGCAAATCTATGGAACTTGCTAACGAAATCAGGTCGGAAAGCCCCAAAGGTCCTCGGTGCTGATACACATCCTGCTCTCCGAGGGCAAATTCATGCATCAGAATGTTCAGCAAGTGTGGGGGCAAGTCAGTAGAAACCTCCAGCCGTACAACAGGAGCGAACCGCCTTTCCTGCAGCTCTTCACTTATCATTTCAAGGAGATCGTCTGCTTCTTCCTCATTCCGTACCAAGGCGGCGTTGCGTGTAATCCGGAACGGGTGTACATGCAGAATTTCCATGCCGGCAAATAACGATTCCAAATTGTTTACCAGCACTTCTTCCAATGCAACGAAGTTGTTACTCCGCCCGACCTGCATCCAGCGAGGTCGATTTGCGGGCACTTTCATGCGCGCGACATGGGACTCTCCAGTGTTGTGATCCAAGGTCTCGACCACAAGGTTGAGGCTTAGATTACTAACGAAAGGAAAGGGGTGTGAAGAATCAAAAGCCAGTGGAGTTAACAGTGGGAATATATCTTTGAGGAAAGTCTGCCGTAACTGAGCAGCTTCCTCCAGTGTTATGTCCTTGTATTCCACCAGACGGACGTCATGTCTTGCCAGTTTGGGTAACATGTCACCCAAGAGACAATGCTCTTGAACTTGGCCGAAACGGGTTACAACCCTACTTATCAGATCAAGCTGGTAGTCGGGAGACCAGCCTTGCAAACGCAAATTACTGGCACCAGCTGCCTGCTGTCGCTTGAGGCCCCCCACACGTTTGCGGAAGAATTCATCCAGATTGGAAGCTGTGATGCCCAAGAAAGTTAGCCTTTCCAGCAATGGGTTGCGGGGATCCAATCCTTCCTGCAAGACCCGCCAATTGAAGTCAAGCCAACTGAGTTCTCGGTTGTATACTTCCGGCTGGCGGCTCAATTGCTCATCGGTGAGGTCCGAAACATCGGAATCCACTAGCACCAAGTCGCTTGGCGGAATAATAGTGGGCTCTTCCTGATCCGATTGGAGGTTGGAGGTTGAATTCTTCAATTCAGTTCGTCGAAGGGACATAAGATTGCAGGTGCAGCATGGAGTCGGCTGTTGACCTCATTACGTGCCATACGGACCGCATTCGGCCTATTCTGTTTGGTCCATTATGGTTTTTTCTAAGATTTAAGGCAAATGAATGATATGTATTCGATAATTTGCAGGTGGGCAGTCTTGACACATAGTCCATCCCGCTGGTAGTATGCACGGAATGGTTTGGAGAAAAACCTATTGTTTTTGGAATTTAAAACTGCCAAATGTGTGTGAATCTTGCGGGTGAGTCCCGCTCGGTATTGTTGCTTCCCTTGTTGGTTGGCCTAGTTAGCCAGCCCATAGCTCGGCGCGTTGGTGAAGGATAGCCCAAGGCCCAGGGGACGCTCGAAGAGAACACCCAGATCCTTCCCAGCCGGGGAGGATTTTTTTTTGTGAACTTTCGGTGGCACGCAAGGAAGAAGTATGAAAGCAACAACAATGACTCAGGAACGGAGAATTCTGGATTGCAGCACGTCCAGGCAATTGAGCGGATCGCAAATGATATGGGACGCTTGTGTCTTGGAGGGAGTTAGCATTCTCTTTGGACATCCTGGTGGGGCGATACTTCCCGCGTACGACGCCTTAGCCTATTACGAACAACATGAGTTGTTGCACCACGTGCTGGTGAGGCACGAACAGTGTGCTGCCCACATGGCCGATGGCTACGCCCGTGCTACTGGACAGGTGGGAGTCTGCGTTGCTACTAGCGGTCCCGGTGCAACCAACCTAGTGACGGGACTTGCTACAGCCCAAATGGACAGTGTGCCCGTTGTGGCCATAACCGGTCAGGTGCCTACCCCTCTCTTGGGTACAGACGCCTTCCAGGAAGCCGACATCGTAGGGGTCACAGAGCCTGTAGTCAAACATAACTACCTGATTACGGATGTCAATGACTTGCCCCGGGCTCTGAAGGAAGCCTTTTATATTGCCAGGGAAGGACGCCCTGGAGTAGTGCTGGTAGATGTCTGTAAAGATGTACAGGCAGCAGTGGGGGAATTCCGTTACGACATGGAGATATGCCTCCCTGGATATACCCCATACCCCAGATACGGGGAGAGTGAGCTGCAAAAGGCTGCAGAAATCATCAACACTTGCGAAAGTCCGCTCATTATGGCTGGCCACGGGATTCATTTGGCTGGAGTTTCGGATGTGCTCCAGAAAATGGTGGAGAAGGCAGAAATCCCGGTCGTAACCACTTTGTTGGGAACAGGCAATCTGCCTGAAACTCACTCCCTCAGTTTAGGTATGGGGGGCATGCACGGCGAAGCATTTGCCAACGAAGCTGTCCAAAGCTGCGACGTGCTCATCGCCTTAGGCATGCGGTTTGATGACCGCATTACTGGTCGACTTGACCACTTTGCAAAGCAGGCCACGATAATCCATTTTGAGCTGGATGTAGCCGAAGTGGGCAAGAATGTGCAACCGGATGTCACTGTCTTGGGCGACCTGGCTAAATCTTTGCCAGCCCTAAACGATCTGATCCTTCCCAACACCCATCCTGACTGGATCAGTAACCTTGCCAGTCGAAAAATAGACAGTGCCCGCGGCGACATTCTGACATACGAGGTGGACGAGTTGATTCCGCCTTTTGTGATTCGCCAGATTTGGGAAGGTACCTCAAAGTTCAAAAGGCCAGAGGAAGTGATTATCTCTACAGATGTGGGACAGCATCAGATGTGGGAATCCCAGTATTATTTGCACGAGAGGGCTGGCATGTTGCTGACTAGTGGCGGCCTGGGGACCATGGGATATGGGCTGCCTGCTGCAATTGGGGCGCAGATGGCCATGCCAGACTATCTGGTCTGGGCAATCGTCGGTGATGGTGGCTTTCAAATGACATTGCAGGAACTGGCTACCATTCAACAGGAGAGGTTGCCTGTCAAGATTGCAATAATTAACAATGGCTTTCTGGGCATGGTGCGGCAGTGGCAACAGTTCTTCTATGACCAGAGATATGTAGGTACTCCCATTCTTTCTCCTGACTACGTGAAGCTCGGAGAAGCCTACGGAATACCGGCATTGCTGGTAAAGAAACCGGAAGAGGTCAATGCGGCGGTCAGGGAAGCCAATTCCTCACCTGGCCCTTTCCTGCTCGAATTCCAGGTAAAAGAGGAAGTCAATGTTTATCCCATGATTGCTCCCGGCGCTGCGGTGGACGATATGTTCAGACGGCCCACAAACAAGGCCGTGCAAGACCATGGTGGGATCACACCGGCCTTCTAGGTCCCAGTTCACTTCAACAAGAAGAAATGCTCAACAGCTGCCAGCCCTGAAGGGGAAGACATGAAATACGTTTTGTCCGCTTGGATGCGTGACCGTCCTGGAGTTCTGCATAGAGTCTCAGGTCTGCTCCGCCGCCGCAATTTCAACATCGACAGTCTCCAGGTTAGTCATAGCGAGGAACCAGGCATAAGTCGTATGACTTTCGTAGTTGATGGTGACGAAAGGGTAGTGGAGCAAGTAGAGAAGCAGATGGCGAAATTGGTGGATGTGACACGTATTGAAAATTTGTCCCGTACTCCTTTGGTGGCCCGGGAGTTGACACTGCTGCGTGTGGCCGTGACTGGCCAACAGCGCACTCAAGTGTTGCAGTTGGTTGAAATTTTTAGCGCCCAAGTGGTGGATGTATCCAGCGACAGTATGCTTCTGCAGATGGTTGGCAATCAAGCTAAAATCAATGCTTTGATCGAATTGCTACAAGAGTTCGAATTGCTGGAAATGGTCCGAACTGGTCCTGTGGCAATCGCCCGAAGAGGCCAAGTTGATGTATTGGAAGAAGACATCACTTTGAACGGTGGTCCGCATCAGAACGGAGTAGGGTACTGATTCTTAATCTGTCCAAATTTTGAAGATTTTTGAAAAAGGGAGATGCACTTACTATGGCCACCATTTACTACGAGAACCAGGCTAATCTTAGTCGGTTGGAAGGTCGCAAGATTGCTGTGATTGGATACGGCAGTCAAGGGCATGCCCATGCCCTGAATCTGACTGATTCCGGGCTGGATGTGGTGGTGGGATTGTATGAAGGCAGTTCCAGCAAGGCTAAGGCAGAAGCCAAAGGACTTACTGTGCTCAGCACTTCAGAAGCTGCCAAAGCCGCCGACGTGATTATGGTGCTGCTGCCAGATCAGGCGCAAGGCAAGGTTTTCAACGAGGAAATTCTGCCTGGCCTGGAAGAGGGAAATACATTAATGTTTGCCCATGGTTTCAGCATCCGATTTGGCCAAATTGTGCCGCCCGAAAATGTAGATGTGTCTATGGTTGCGCCTAAGGCCCCGGGGCACCGGGTCCGGGAAGTGTTTGAGGAAGGATCAGGTGTGCCGGGGCTGGTGGCTATCCACCAGGATGCATCCGGCAATGCATTGGCAGATGCCATGGCTTATGGCCGTGGTCTGGGTTGCACTAGAGCCGGCCTGCTAGAGACTACGTTCGCAGAAGAGACGGAAACGGATCTGTTTGGCGAACAGACTGTTCTCTGCGGAGGTGTTAGCGAACTGGTTAAGGCAGCTTTTGAAGTCCTAGTGGATTCAGGCTACCAGCCGGAGATCGCTTATTTTGAGTGCCTTCACGAACTCAAGCTAATTGTGGATCTTTTTTACGAAGGGGGTCTGGCCTATATGCGTTACAGCGTATCAGATACCGCTGAATGGGGAGATTATGTTAGCGGGGAACGTATAGTCACAGAGGAGACCAAGAATACCATGCGGCGCATCCTGGCTGAGATTCAATCTGGTCAGTTCGCCGAGGAATGGATGGATGAATACCACGGTGGACTGAGCAAGTTCCGGAAACGTCGCCAATCAGAGCAGTCACACCAAATTGAAGAAGTCGGCCTGACTTTGCGGCGCATGATGGAATTTCTCGATTCCAAAGAAATCGAACGCGAGGTCTAGTCGTTGTCTTCTCATCCTCGGGTCTGTTTCCCAAGGGAGAACGGAAGTGAAAAACGAATCGTACCCAGAAAATGAAAAAAATGTATCTGAAGAGAATGTAGAAAAGTATGCCATTGCTGATATGGCTACATACGCCCGCGAAATAGCGCACGGCCGTACCGTGCAAATCTTTGACACTACTTTGCGGGACGGCGAACAGAGTCCAGGGGCAACGCTTCACGAGCGGGAGAAATTGGAGATTGCCCGGCAATTGGCTCGGCTTGGAGTTGACATAATTGAGGCGGGTTTTCCTATAGCCAGCGAAGGTGACTTTCGGGCTGTGCAAGAGATTGCCAGGAGCGTGGGAAGGCAGATCCGTGTGGGTAGAGATGGGCAGCCTATGCCGCCGCCCATCATCGCCGGTTTGGCGCGTGCTCTGGAAGGAGATATCCGAAAAGCTGCCGCCGCAGTGGCACCGGCTGTCCGGCCTCGCATCCACACTTTCATTGCAACTAGCGACATCCACCTGGAACACAAATTGCACATGTCCCGAAGCCAAGTTCTGGAATCTGTAGGTTCGATGGTCGAATTGGCTCGTAGCCTTTGCCCCAATGTGGAATTCAGTCCCGAGGATGCTGGACGCAGCGACGTGGGATACCTAAAGCAAGTCCTGGAAGTGGCCATCCAGGCGGGGGCTACCACTCTGAACATTCCGGACACGGTGGGATACACCATGGCTTCAGAATATGGGTCTCTCATTGAGGAATTAGTCAACGAAGTTCCCGGCGGCAGGTACGTGATTTTCAGTACTCATACTCACAACGACCTTGGTTTGGCTACTGCCAATTCATTGGCTGGGGTTAATGCTGGGGCCCGACAAGTGGAAGTTGCCATTAACGGTATCGGTGAACGGGCAGGGAATTCCAGTTTAGAGGAATTCACTATGGCCTTGCACACTCGTTCCAGCTACTTTCACCTGAATACCAATATAGTTACCAAAGAAATACATAGGACCAGTGAGATGGTCAGCCGATACACAGGTATGGTAATTCAACCTAACAAGGCAGTGGTCGGCGCTAATGCCTTTCAGCACGAAGCTGGAATTCATCAAGATGGAGTATTGAAAAACCGAGAAAATTACGAGATCATGCGCGCCTCCACGGTAGGTAAGGACTTGGTTGATAAGGGATTGCCACTAGGCAAACACAGTGGGCGCCACGCTGTAAGGGACAGGTTGCAAGAGCTAGGATACAGCTTGGAAAAAGACCTACTGCAGGAAGTCTATGAACGCTTCGTGCAGCTGTCGGATAGAAAAAAGGAAGTTTCCAACGCCGACTTGGAGGCGATTGCAGGTGACGTCATGTATCAGCCGGAAGAAACTTGGGCTTTGCAAGAAGTACAGGTAAGTTGCGGTTCCACCGTTATTCCAACTGCAGTTGTTATTCTCAAGAATTTGAAGTCTGGAGAGGAATTCACTGACGCGGGATTTGGGACCGGCCCAGTAGACGCCGTTTACAAAGGTATCAATCGCATCGTGCAAGTCGAAAACACTCTAACTGAATACCTAGTGCAAGCCGTAACGCAGGGAATGGATGCCAATGGCGACGTTACTATCCGCATAGAAGTACCCAACGGTTCAGACGCGACTGAAACGGCCCAAGGGCGCCAGCGCCGCCGACTTTTCAGTGGTAGAGGGGTGGATACTGACATTGTCACGGCAAGCGCGAAAGCTTACCTGCAGGCTCTCAACAAACAGATTGCGAGCCATTGACTTGGCAATGGGAATAGCCAGAAGTTCAAGGATTCGGAGGAGCCAGCACAGCTGGCTCCTCCGAAAAGAGCAAACTTTCGTTTCAGATCCGTCCTTCGTGGCTGCCGATACTATATTCATGAGTCCCTCTGATCTAACCTTCGGTCGACCGGACTGCGTCAATTGCTGCAAATGTCGTTAGGGAGCCACCGCTTCCCTTCTTTTTAGTCCTCAGTCGATCTTGTATGCCTACATTCTGCTTGCTAAATGCGAGTCCCTGCCTGAAGGCAGGGAAGCATTTGCGACTTTAGGAAAACCGATTCATTCCCCCATTTTGCATATGTAGCCAGTGATCTTCCGTCCTCCCCAAAGATATGCCACAAATATCGGAAAGAGAGCCAGAAACTCTTGGCTATTAGCCCATTTGAGGGCATTCTTGGAGATCCTAGCGGAAGACTGTCATTCAGGACTTTCGGAGAGAATTGTTTTCTTTTCCTGTGGAATGTTCAACTAGAGCCTTCCGTCATCGCATAGGTCAGCCCAAGACCAACGGGCCTGTGCCCTTCCACAACCGAACTCTTAGGCCTGCATTTCTCCTTGGCATGTGCTGTCAAATTTTGGAATAGCAAAAGAAACCGGTCCCATTTAAGAATCATTCTGGAAAAAGCCCAAGATCTCCGGGGCGGCTACGGGTACCTCAACTGGAATTCCTCCATTCCTGATCGATTCGGTAGCGCAAAAACCAGCAGCAACACTGTTACGTGCTGCAAGAGGTGAAATACTGGCCTTGGTTTCCCCTCTTACAAATCCAAGGAATTCCCCCACGATTCTTGGATCTGCCCCCCCATGGCCTCCCTCCAGCGAATCCAAAGCAATTGTTATGTCTGCTTTGCTGTCATATCCAGATCGACGCTTATTCCACACCTTGAGCAATGTGCCATCCTCGCCGTTTCCGAAATTCTCCAGCCGGCCTTCAGTCCCTATGAAGGTATAGTTTCGCCAATAATCTGGGGTGTAGTGACACTGTTGGTAGCAAGCCAAGACCCCATTATCCAACTTCATTTGCATCATGCTGATGTCTTCTATGTCAACAACAGGATTGAGACTCTTCTGGGTCAGCGGTGGCCAATTGGCCAGATCTGCTCTTGGCCGGGGTCGGGTCTTATCAATGCGATCTGAAATCTGTCCGTAAACCGAGAGTTCGCCCATGGCATTGACGCTTTGCGTGTAGCCTCCACAGAGCCAATGCAAGACGTCAATGTCGTGAGCGGCCTTCTGCAAGAGCATGCCTGTCGAGAACCTGCGATCCGCGTGCCAGGATTTGAAATAGAAGTCACCTCCATGTCCTACGAAGTGACGGCACCAAGCAGTCTTCACTTCCCCAATGGATCCTGAATCAATTTGTTCTTTCATTTTCAGGACAAATTCCATATGTCGCATGTTGTGTCCCAAATACAGCTTCGCACCTCCACCCATGGCGCATTGCAATATGTCATCGCAGTCTCCAATAGTTATGGCCATTGGTTTTTCGAGATAAACCCCAAGTCCTGCTTCCAAGGCAGCGATGGCGTGAGTATGATGCAGAAAGTCAGGTGAGCAGACGAACACAGCATCAAGTTCCTGTCGCAACATCTCTGCGAGATCCATAGTAGTGAATACAGATTCTCCATATCTACTCCTACACTGCTCCAATACTGAGACCTGCGCGTCACAGCAGGCGGCAATGTAGGAGCCTTGCCCTGGCTTATGTGCATGAGCTGCTAACCAGCCTCTTCCACCAGCTCCGATCACACCGATTCTCAAGTCACTCATCTGTCTCTCCAGTGTTAAGGGAATGGAGGTGGTGGAAAATTCGCGTCAGTAATTCTATTGCCAAGGGTGGTTAATCGCCGGCCCCTGGTCCGTACCACATATGTCTAATTGTCAAAGCGCCATGAGGAAGAATGTTTAGGAATGAAAGTAGCGCGTAAGCTGAAGGCATCTTGTCGAATACTTTCTTAAAGAATAGGTGGAATCGAATCGCCCTTGTTACCCAGCATCGCTATCCTCTTGGTTGCTCCAGATCGGCACGGATCGCCGATCTTTCCAATGACACAAAAAGTAGGCAAGGAATCCTGCAATGTAATAGGACAGTACATCAAGTAGGTCGGATCCCCACGGTGGACACCCGGATTTCCAATAGGAAAAGGGCCGTTTTCAGTTGAAAATGGAGTCCTGCTCCACCGGGTCCTATGAGCCGTGCACTTTTGGTGGATGTTTCTCTTGGTGCAAAGAAGGGGAGGGGGATTGCCAACGATATTCCTGAATCCACGGAAACTCCCCATTCAGCCCAGCAGGATTTCCTTAGAACGGAGAACCTTCCACTAGGGATAAGCCAATCTGTTCCCCATTAGAATTCTTCCTCCGGCCGTCCCCAATCGGCCTAAATTCCTTTGGAATTTATCGCTTTGTCTTAAATCCAGCGGGTCTTATGCTTTTACTGAATTTTGGCTGAGTTTGCTCTCAAGCTCGGAACAGATGTGATGCCAAACAGGTCTTGCTAAGAAAGGGAGGCAGGGCAAGTTTCCACTCGAAGGGATGCCTCGTCCAAGAATGACATATTTGGTTGAACCGGCCTCTGCAGGATGTTTCCGAAAGGGGCATCTTTGCTAAGCAACACTGTTAAGACATGTAGATGCCGCTCAATGAAATCAATGTTGATCAGGGCGAGCAGCCAATTTCCCCTAGACATACGACTCTGTGCCGGATGCCTTGGCTAGCCTTGGGCTTCAGAAACACGGTAGAGATGCCTACAAAGACACGGACTTTAGATCTCGTTGCCAAACATTTGGGAATTACATACCTGTGTACCAAAACGCTTGATCCCAAATCTGTCCTGTGGTACACTGGTTCCGTAAATCGACAAGGGGACTGAACATGGCCAACGCACCGGGAAAGCACTACCGCAAGGGCATCACCCTGGTTGAAGCTGCACAGAAGTTTGGCGATGATGCCAAGGCCGAAGCTTGGTTTGTGGAACGCCGTTGGCCCAACGGCATCCGCTGCCCCAAGTGCGACAGCGATGCCGTTTCCACCCGCAAGGGCAAGCGGCAAACCCCGCAGTATCACTGCAAGGCGTGCACGGCCAACTTCACCGTGAAAACCGACACAATCATGCACAACTCCAAGCTGTCGCTAGGCAAGTGGGCACTGGCTTTCTACCTGTACAGCACCAACCTGAAGGGCGTGTCCAGCATGAAGCTGCACCGGGAATTGGGCATCAGCCAGAAGTCGGCCTGGCACCTGGCCCATCGCATCCGTGAAGTTTGGAACGGTGAAACCGAACGCATGGCTGGGCCCGTGGAGGCGGATGAAGCCTACTTTGGCGGGAAGGCCAAGAACATGCACGCCCACAAACGGGCAGAACTAACCGGGCGTGGTGGTGCAGACAAGCCTGCCGTGGCGGGGATCAAGGATCGAGAAACCAACCAGGCCAAGGCCCAGGTGGTGGAACGCACGGATGCCAGAACACTACAGGGCTTTGTAACCGAGCACACCGACAGCAATGCCCAGGTGTACACGGATGAAGCCAGTGCCTACCAGGGCCTGAACCGCCCGCACGGCACCGTCAAGCACAGCGTCAGCGAGTATGTCAACGGCATGGCCCACACCAACGGCATTGAATCGTTCTGGACCGTGCTGAAGCGGGGCTATCACGGCACCTACCACAAAATCAGCCCGAAGCACCTTGGCCGCTATGTCACGGAGTTTGCCGGGCGGCACAATGTGCGGCGGCAGAATACCCAGGACCAACTGGCACAGGCCGCAGCCAGCATGTCCGGAAAGCGACTTACCTATTGCAGAGCGCCTGTTGAAGAAGTTTGTTGGCTCGGTTGAAAGTCGGTCATGGTCATTCAGGAACTTGCTGCCGGCAGTGGCATTATCAGTGTCACCACTTGCCCCGGGATTTTGGCAGCACCAAGTGATGTGCGGCCACCAGCCGATCGCTTGAGAGCGGATCTGCAGGCACTTCAGGACTGGGGCACCTCGGCGTTGGTGACCCTCCTGGAAGATGTTGAGTTCGAAATTCTGAACGTACAGGACCTGGACGGCACCGCCTTAGCGATGGGAATGCCTTGGATTCATCTTCCAATTGCGGATCACACCGCGCCGGGTGATTGGTTCGAGAATTTATGGCCTCCCAACAGTACAGTCCTTTGTGCACTGTTGGCTGCCGGAAGGAAGGTGACCATTCACAGCCGATCCGGACATGAACGTACCAGCATGGTGGCTGCCTGGCTGCTGATTGACGCAGGTTTGTCCGCGGATGAGGCTTTGGAGCAGGCTCGCACAGTTGCACCAGACATTCTGTTGGATGCAGCCAGGGTCAACTGGGTATTGAAGGGCCAGCCGCGACGGTAAGGCAACGAGGCACCCTCACTGACGAACAGCTGTCGCGTCCGACTTGGAGACCTGCCACTGGCAGCCCTGGAGCCAACCGGTCTCCACAGGTACAGCAAATTCATCACAGGCATAATTTTCAGTTCGTGCCCGTTGTCATAAGGGAGAGGTGAGCGTGGCCTGGATCAAACAGATTTCGTACCAAGACTCGACCGGTCTGCTACGCCAGATTTACGACCAAGCTCTGGAAAGGGCAGGTCGAATCTGGAAAATTGTCAAAGTAGGTAGTCTGCGACCGCGCACGTTGCAGGCAGCTATGCAGTTCTACACCGAGGCGATGCATGGTCCGTCGGACCTGACGCGCGTCCAGAGAGAAATGCTGGCCACGGTAGTGTCAGCCGAACTCTCATGCCCTTACTGAACCCAGGCACATGCTCACGATCTCCGTGTAGAGATCGCCAACCTAGCGGAAGCGCCTTTGGAAGAGGTCGACCACTTCTTGCACAAAATCGTACGAGACTGGCGGACTGCGGATTTATCTGAGGCAGACAGAGGGCTTTGTGCGTTTGCGGCCAAAATCACGCATACTCAGCGAAATATGACTTCGCACGACGTGGTAACTTTGCGCCAATTTGGTTTCAGTGAAGAAGCTATCATGGACACAGTGCAAATCGTTGCTTTCTTCAACTACATAACACGGGTGGCTGATGCGCTGGGTCTCGAGCCGGAAACGTTTCTGGAAACAGAGCGGGGCAGTTGATCGGCCGGTTGAATTCGGATTCTGTTCCCAAAGCGGAACCATTTTCTGAGGGTGGAGCCATGAATAAAATGACCGGAAGAGTTCTCACCGTTCTGGTGTCCATCCAAATGGTATTAGCTCTGATTTTGGTTGTCACAGCCAATTTTGCCGATGGCGGCACCTGGTGGGAACGGGGATTCCTCTCCGTCCTGCACCCGCTGGCGGTGGCGCTCCTGTTGGCGGCATTGCTAGTCGGACACCAAGGCTCATCCCGATTGTCGCGCACGGCCATCGGTGTCCTAAGTGTGTATATCGCTGGCGCCGTTGGCATATCCATTTCCATTCTTACGGGGTTGTCGAAGGGGGACTGGTTCCTAAGTCTGGTTTTGGCCATCGTCCCGGTTGCCGGTCTGGCCTACCTGTTGATAGCCCGCGCGCTGAAAGCGGAAGCGGCCGTTTCTGGATAACGGCGGTCCGGGTCTGAAAATCAAGGGAATGCCGCCCCCCTACCTGATCTGGACAGGGGTGTACACGCAACCGCTCAGGTCCCTGAGTTTTCTCTGTTGTTAGTCAATTAGGGACTCTGGCTTCCTGCGACTGGTCCTCGTGCAGTCGGCTTTGTATCGCGAGCAATCGAGGGTGGCGTTTGTGGAACGCGACAACGCTAATGGTGTTTTGCCGGTCTTGAAGACTTGATTAGGAACGCCACACCCGCAGACTTGGAACTGTTGAATCGCAACACGGTTCCGTCACTCGCCAGGTTGCAGATTCCCCGTCGAAGAGAGCTGGACACATCAGAAACGCAAGGAGCGGGACGCGCATGCTAACCTCCGATGAACGCCATCAAGTCGAAATTGCCTGGTTCAGACATCACCTGCTGAAAGATATCCTACCCCCTGGCGCGCAGCGATTACTGCGGAGGGTCTGTTCGCTTGTCATTTCGATCATGACTGGGCCCCCCAAGCCAAGGGGTTCGGTACCCTCGTGTCGCAGTCCCGGTGGCTGTACAACTTCGCCCAAGGCTACGCGCTGACCGGGGAGTCGGTGTATCTGGACGCCGTGGAAGCCGGTTCCCGGTTCCTGTTGGACCATTTCTGGGATGTGAAGTTCGGTGGCTGGTTCCGGGCCTGCGCACCCACGGGCGAGATCGTCGACGATGTCAAGGACTGTTACGGCCATGCCTTCGTCCTGTTCGGTCTGGCCCATGCCAGTGCCACGACCGGTTCATCGCGTTGTCGGGAGGCATTGCAGGAAACGTGGACGGTCTTAACCGACCGCTTCCGGGACGGGCAGGGCGGCTACCGATATTTCATGAGCCGGGATTTCCGGGTGGTGGATCCGCAGCGTTCCCAGAACCCCATGATGCATCTCTTCGAGGCTCTGCTGGCAGCAGGGGACCTGCCCGGCATGAGTGAACTGCATGGGGAGGCGGTCACTCTGGCAGACCTCGTTCTGAATCGGCTGCGACGACCGGAAGACTTTGTCCTGCCCGAAGTGTATGACGCCGACTGGAATCCGCTGCCAGTCGAGCAGGAGGGACGAATCGACATTGGGCACGCGTTCGAATGGGCTTTCCTGATGTCGGAAGCCTCAGCGCGCGGTCTGTCCGACACCTACGCCGCCGAAGCCGCCCATTTCCTGGCCTATGGCATGCGGCTGGGATATGACCGGGAAAAAGGGGCATCTTCTCTCCGGCAGCGCCGGACGGCGTCTTGCTCCACCGTCGCAAGGGCTGGTGGGAGCAGTGCGAAACAATCCGGGCATTGTTGCGATTTGCCGATCAGCACGCGCGCACAGATTTGAACGAACCTCTGCACCAGACCGTGACCTATGTCAGGAGCCGTTTTGTAGACGCTCAGCATGGGGGTTGGCACAGTTATTGTGATCCGGGTATTTCTCCAGTTAGGCAGGCCAAGGGCCATGAGTTCAAGCTGGACTACCACGTCGTGGGTATGTGCATGGAGGCGATTCGAGTAGCAAAGGCTACCCGGCAAGATTGATTCTGCGCCCTCGGATGCTCTCGACGTTGCAGTCTGGGCTTTTTGGATTTGGCGCACAAGTGCAGTTACGGCAACCCCGCACTCGCAGTTTCGACAGATCCCGGACACGACAAGCTCAGGACTAAATCAACAAAAAGAAGTGGTTCCGCCCGGTGGATACAATGGGCGAACACCTGACTATTTGAAATTAGGACGGTACTCATGCGTACGTTAGATTTATCCCGACGCGGGATTCTGTCGACGTTGGCCTTGGGCACAGCCGGTCTGGCACTGTCGAGTTGTGTAGCGCCTTCAGCACCGGGAACCGGCGAAGAGGCGGAGACCATTGTCCTGAACGCCCTGCATCCCAGTGGTGGTCCTCTCTGGGGCGAATACCTAGACAAGATCTCGGATGATTTCGAAAACCAGACTGGTATTGAGCACCGGTACAGCACGCTGCCCTTCGTGCAGCTCATGGACAAGCAGCTGACACTGGTGGCCGCGGGCAGTGCCGATGTCGACATTTTCGGCACGCACTATGCCCAGATCGGACGTTTCATCGAAGCCTTGTTCCCGCTGAACGACTTCGTGGCCGGAGACAGCGTGGAGAGTGCCGACTACGTGGAAGGCTCATTCGACGCATTCACGGGCAACGGCAATCTGCTGGCCATTCCCTACACCTTCGATTTGCGGGCCCTGTACTATCGTACCGACCTGTTCGAGGCTGCCGGCATTGAAGCGCCCCCCACCACCTGGGACGAACTGGTCGCCACCGCCCAGGCCCTGAATGATCCGCCGGACCTCTACGGCTATCTCATGGTGGGCAAGGGCGACCCCGCATTGCGCGAATACAGCGATCTGCTGTGGGAGAACGGGGGCGACTTCCTGGAGAACGGACTCGAACCCTCGCCGCCGGCCTGGAACCAGCCCGAAGGCGTGGAGGCCCTGCAGTGGTGGTATGACCTCATTCACACCCATGAGGTGGTGCCGGCCGGCACACCCAGCTACGGGTGGGAGGAGAACGGCCAGTTGTGGACCCAGGGCGTTTACAAAGTCGCGTTTTGCTGGGTTTGAGGGTTGGGCGAACCCATGGGATCAAACACCCGGAGGTTCCTTTAACTACGAACTTATATGCGCACTATAGTTCTCACCTTGGTATCTTTGGTCTAATGAACAGGAGTCCCCTACCGAACTGAAGTCTGGGTCTGCGGGCACTGCACGCAACAAAGAGGGCTGTTCAACTTCTTTAAGGGTATGAACAAGTCCCACAGGACGCGTCGCAGCCCTCATGACTACCATTATCGCATCGTCTCCACGGCCACCGGCAGCACACCCATCCCAGATAGACGAGATCCTGGCTCTCCTGGACCCCATGCCAGACCACCGGGACCGGCGTGGCCGGGTCTATCCTCTGGCATCCCTGTGGGCCGTTCTCCTCTTTGCCACAGCCGCGGATTGCAACAACCCGGAGGATGCCGCCGACTTCGTCCGCCAGCATGCAGCCTGGTTCCGGCAACAGGGAATCCTGGAAGCACGCCTGCCCAGTGCCCAGACTCTGCGTCGTCTGTTGCGAGAACGGAACACAGACCTGATGGACGAGTGGCAATCGCTTCTGGCCCGGTTTCGGCAGGAACTGGACCCGATCACGCCCAGTACCGCCTGTGCCATCGATGGCACAGGCGGTACGCGGTGCGGCCGGCCCTGCCCGGCAAGAGCCTGGCAGCCACATTGTCTCGGCCCAGCTGGACAACGGCCTGGTGGTGGCCCAAAGGGAGGTGGAGACCAAGGGCAACGAACTGACAGCCCTACGCAACCTACTCCCCAGGATGGCACTGCAAGACACCGTCGTGACCGTGGACGCGGCCGGCTGCTATCGGGATGTGGCCCAGACCATCATCACCCAGGGCGGCGACTACCTGCTGGCCGTCAAGGACAACCAGCCCCGGTTGTTGGCCGCCCTCAAGCAGGCCTTTGCCAGCCTGGACCGAGCCAAGGGCAAGGGCATCCCCCACGACCGGGAGGTGAGCGTGACCCGGGCCCACGGGCGGCATGAACGGCGCACCTGCACGGTCCTGGCGGTGGACCGCAGCATCCTGGACAGGCTGGACCCGGCGCGGCCCTGGCCGGGACTGACCACGGTCATACGGGTGGTGGGACAACGCAGCCTCAGGGGCCAAGCCAGGTCAGCCAGCCGCAATTACATCAGCAGTCTGCCCCTGACCACCGGTGCCAAACGGCTTGCCCAGCTGGTACGCGGACACTGGCACATTGAGAACAATCTGCACTGGGTCCTGGATGACACTTTTCAGGAGGACCGCAGTCGCCTGCGCAGGGGCTGGGCCGCGCGCAACATGGCAGCCTTGAGGAGAATGGCATTGAACATATTGACAATACTACAGATGAAATATTGGCCCAAAGTGTCAATTCGTAGGTTGCGCAAGATGATGGCGCACAACCCGGCCCAACTGGGGTTGATCATGGCCTAAATGCAACTTTGATAACGCCCTGGACGCACGGCCCGGCGCGCCCGGATCAATCAACCTTGTATACTGTGCCTATGCAGGTAGGCAAGTGGGGGAGTTGAACCCCAAACCGTGAATTGCCATTGCACCCCCCTTCCTTCGGGAACACCTGCCTACAAGCTTCGGGAACACCTGCCTACAAGTGTGCTGAAGGGCCTGACGGGACTTGCATCCGGGTCTTCGATCTGCCATACCGATGCATGGAACTACTCTGCTACCGGTCCTTCAATCACATGATCGCACAACAGGTGTTTGACCATGAAGAACCGCAAGCGTAAGCAGCCCGTGGAACATGTGGCCGAAGAATCGGCAACCCGGCCTCGCGGTCGTCCTGTGCAGTACGAACTGCCGGAACGCATTGATGCTGCACCGGAAGAGATTGCCGAAGTGGTGCTGGGCGCCAAACCCAAGTCCACCTGGCGTTACGAAGAGAAATCAGGTCGGAAGCGCAATCGCAAAACCGACTAACCTACGGGTGTTTTGGTACACAGGTATATAATTCCCATACATTTGAGCGGCAATGGCTCCTCTGCGTCCAAGTTGGGCTGAAATCACATAGCCAGGCCGTCCAATGCCAAACGGAAGTTTCAAACCTATCAAACTGAAGAGGCGGACGGGCGATGGACGGGCGATATTGTTTTACGATCGAGGTGCCCAAAGACGACTCAAATGCGATTTTCAGTCCCTGAGAGGGGAGAAACGCAGCCAATAACGACTTCTATGTTTCGGGCCGTTGTCGGCGGAGTTCTTACAAACTCCAAGGAGAATTGACATGGCAAAACCTTTGACTTACAGAGTTGATCGGAGGCAATTCATGCGCCTCTCCGGGCTGGCGACTGGAGGGCTATTCGTAGCCGCTTGTGCTGTGCCAACTACTGGGACAGAGCTTGGCGCTGTCGCCGAGATGGCAAAGGACTACATGGACGTATATGTGTGGCCTTCAATTTCTCTGGTACGTCCTGAAGGTAGTGACGTGTCCAAGTATGAAGAAGCTCAGTCTTACATTGCCCAAGAGACCGGCATCCGTCCGAATGGTTTTGTGCCTCCCCCAGGCGCTGCTGGGCGGGAACGACTGAACCTGCTTCTGAGCAGTCGCAGCGAACGCCTGGATCTATTCTCTAGCAACTGGACTTAGTACAAAGATCTCATTATGCCCATTGGAGCGTTGCTTGAAGAGCACGGTCAAAATATGCTGACGGCCTTTCCTGAGGCCAATTGGTCCAGTATGAAGGGTACCTCGGGTGAAATCTATGGTGTTCCACGTCTCGGTCTTATGGGGCATACATGGAACTTCACTTGGTTCCGCCAAGACTGGATTGAAGAGCTCGGCTTGCCTTTCGACAGCCAAAGCATGACTGTCGACGACTTGAAATCCACTATGGTGGCCTTCCGGGAATTCAACCAGGATGCAGTTATGGTTACCAACAATCTGGGTAGCCTGGAAGGTTGCCTGTTGGGTAGGTGGACACAATATGGACGCTCACGTTGGTATGACGAGGCGGCGGGTCAAATCATGCCGCACCAGCTGCAGGCAGGCTACCCGATTTGGCTGGGCAAAATGAATGAATGGCTGAACAATGGATGGTTTCACAAGGAAGTATTTGCCAATATGGACTTCGAGGAAGTCTTGCGGTCTGGAAATATGGGCATCCATTGTAGTTGGTATAGCCGCATAACAATTTTGGCGCAGCGCATAATTCTGGAAGATGTAGTTCCGGGCATGGAATTCTATTCCCACTGCAAATGCAGGGCCCTTTGGGTCTGTGCGGAACGAACAACACCAACATGACACAGGCCTATATGATTCCTGGGAATTTTCCCGGTGCGGTGGAAGTAATCAAATTCTTGAATTGGCAGTATGACCCAATCCGAGACAATGCAGTCACGGCCCACTTCGAAATTCAGGGCGAGGACTGGGAGTGGGTGGATTCCTCTAAGGAGAAAGTGAATCGCCTGAATACCGAGTCCGAGGGCGTTGCTATCTACGCTGGTGAGTTCTATCAAGGCGCGGGCTTGGCCATCGAAACTTGGACTGCTCCAGCGGATCCGGCGTTGGGAAGACATTACGATCACATCAAGGACTACGTATTTGACTACAACAATGGCAAGATGCCACAAGACTGTGATGTGCCCTACGACGGCGCCGCCATTTCTGAAGCTGTCCCTAACAATGGGAGACATCGATCGGCTGAATTCCGAGGAAGCCATAAAGTTCATAACTGGCGTCAGGGATCTTTCGGAAGGGGACAGCCACGTCGATGATCTATACAAGGCGGGATTGCAGGACTGGATTGACGCCTATACAGAGCAATATCGTTCCTTCAAAGGCATCTAGTTTTCTTTAGCAACGTGAAGCCAGCAAGCCCGTTGGATTTCTAATTCAGCGGGCTTGTTGCGACTTCCGACAGAGGTGGTGACGGAGGGAAACTCGGGATTATATTGCCGGATCCGCGATGTAGCCTCCCCTTTGGTGTTTTCTTGGTTCATTGATTCTTGGC
Source organism: Caldilineaceae bacterium (assembly GCA_965221225.1). Classification (GTDB taxonomy): domain Bacteria; phylum Chloroflexota; class Anaerolineae; order Caldilineales; family Caldilineaceae; genus Bin34. Next base: position 157,345 of record CBDCRV010000008.1, on the reverse strand, counting down.
AGCGCGGCCCTGCCCCTTCAGCCGTGTTCCGGTTCGGTGTAAGAGATGCTCCACAGTTTCCTCCTTAACCTTTGATGCCCGCTATGCGCTTCTGGCAGGTATTCAAAAAGAACAGCTTCTATTACCTGCTGTTTCTGCCTGTAGCCCTATATCTCATAGTCTTCAAATACATTCCCATGATTGGGCTGGTCATTTCCTTCAAGGACGTGAAGCCCTACATGTATGTTTTCGAGAAGTTGGCGGCTCCCTTTGTAGACTTCAAGCATTTCATTCTCTTTTTCCATTCCTTTTTCTTTTGGGACGTGATGGAAAACACCATCATGATCTCCCTTTACAAGACGATGTGGGCATTTCCAGCTCCGATCCTCTTGGCCTTGCTCATAAATGAAGTTCGCAATGTTTAATTTAAGAGGGTGACCCAGACTATTTCCTATCTCCCCCATTTCTTTTCCATGGTCATAGTGGCGGGCCTGGTTTACGTGGTCTTTGGTGTTGAAGGCGGGCTTGTAAACCATTTAGTCTCTACTGCCAATGGGGAGACCAGGCATTTTCTGGGAGACCCAAGTGGTTCCGCAGCATACTAGTAGGCACTACAGTTTGGCGGACCGTGGGGTGGGGTAGCATTCTCTACTTGGCGGCAATGGCTGGTCTGAATCCCGAGACCTACGAAGCCGCCATGATGGATGGCGCCAGTAAATTACAACAGGTGATTCATATAACTCTGCCTGGGATCGCCCATGCAATCGTGATCTTGTTGATTTTTCGGATCGGGGATCTGTTAGATGCCGGTTTCGAGCAGATTCTGCTGCTCTATTCCCCTTCCGTATACCAGGTAGCAGACATGATTGACACCTATGTATACAGGATAAGTCTGCTGGATTTGGGGTATTCCTTTGCAACAGCGATGGGGCTTTTCAAGTCTATTCTGGCGCTAGTTCTGCTGCTGGGTGCCAACAAGCTGGCGCATCGCATGGGTCACACTGGTATTTGGTAGAGGTTAAGAATGTTTGTCAGAGCCTCTCGAGGTGAACAGGTCTTCAATTTCTGCAATTACATTTTCCTGACTCTGGTGGGACTGTTGTTTCTTTTGCCTTTCCTGAGTGTACTCAGCACTTCTTTCATTAGTACCGCTGAATGGGCAAGGAGGGGCAATTTTGTACTTTTTCCCGGAATGCCTACCTTGGAGGCCTATAAGTTCCTCTTTGGGGGCAGCAAGTCCACTATTTTTAGGGCTTATCAAGTAACCCTCTTTCGCACAATCGTAGGCACAGCCATGTGTTTGGCCGTGACAGGCCTGGGCGGCTATGTCCTGGCTCGGCGTGAACTGCCCGGTCGCACCTTCTTGACTCTCATGGTTTTCAGCGGAGGCCAAATTTTCCTTTATCTAGTTGTGGACTCGGTCCGGCTGACCAGTTCAATTTGGCTGCTGATTATCCCTTTCCTGGTCAATCCTTGGTGGCTCCTCATCATGCGCAACTTCCTGATGACCATTCCGGTCGAGTTAGAAGAAGCCGCATTAATTGATGGGGCCAACCCCTTTACCGTGCTGATAAAGGTTTATCTGCCCTTGTCCATGCCTGCCCTTACCACCATTGGGCTTTTCTATGCGGTCTGGCATTGGAATGGCTGGTTTTACGCCGCAGTCTTCAATTCGGATAGAAACCTCTATCCTATTCAGGTAATTCTGCGTTCAATTCTGTACATCGGCGACGCTTCCAATCGAGGTGACGTGAACATAATGTTCGAATCGGAGACAATGCCTCCAAGCCAAACTTAAAAGCCGCTATGATCATAGTGACGACCGTGCCCATCACCCCTTCATTCAAAAGTACTTTGTTAGAGGGCTGCTCATTGGAGGCGTAAAAGGGTCATAAAACTCCAAACTGCATTGCGTTTCCTTTTTTTGACCTAGCGGGTCCCCCAGGTTACAGGTAGGAGTATAATATCGGAAGTTCCGGCTGAGCAGTGATGCTGCGCCGGTTTTTTTGCTATCCCCATTTAGGCGACCATTTCCGGACTTGGCTTGAGGAGGTTTGTAGATGGACGCTGGAGCCCAATCCCAAACCCTAAGAGCCCTCTTCAAAAATGCCCCGGATGCAGAACGAGATTCGTGCGGGATAGGCTTTGTAGCGCACATAGAAGGTCACAAGACACATTCGGTATTGCGTCTGGCATTGGCTTCTTTGTGCAATCACGCTCATCGGGGAGCTATCGCTGATGACCTTAAGTCCGGCGACGGAGCGGGAATACTCACAGAAATCCCTTATGAGTTCTTTAAACGCGAACTGACACATCGGGGTCTGCCGGTACCTTTGGTTTCAGATCTGGGCGTAGGCCAGCTCTTCCTGCATCGCCGGGACGCAGAGGATCGGCAATTGGCGAGAGATGTAATAACGGAGGAACTGTCCAAGCTGGGGGTAGAAGTAATTGGATTCCGCAGCGTGCCCGTAATCGAAGCCGTACTGGGAGAACGTGCCTTCGCCACACGCCCTTGGGTAGAGCAAGTTGTGCTGCGCCGTACCCCGCAGGCGAGCCAGCCTGGAGGCGCTTTTGAAAGGCTGTTGTATCGAGCCCGACGGCTTATTCTCCGGCGCGCCATAGAGCGCGGGGTTAAGCGTCTATACATTTCCAGCCTGAGTAGCAGAACGATTGTTTACAAGGGATTGGTCTTAGCGGACCTGCTGGGGCGGTTGTATCCGGATTTGCACGACCCCCTTCTTACAACAGGTTTAGCGCTTTTTCATCAGAGATACAGCACCAATACATTACCTACTTGGGAAAGGGCCCAGCCATTTCACATGATTTGCCATAACGGCGAAATCAATACCATTCAAGGCAACGAAAACTGGATGCGCGCCCGGGAACCACAGCTGAGTGCTCCGGTGTGGCCCCAAGGTGTAGGAGACTTGCTACCGATTCTCGATACTAGCACCAGCGATAGTGGTAAGTTTGATAAACAATTGGAGTTGCTAGTACACGGCGGCCGCGACATTCGTCATGCCCTGATGATGATGGTGCCTGAAGCTTGGGAACGAATGCCCGAAGGAGATGTTACGCCTGAACGAAGGGCGTTTTACGAGTATCACAGTGCTTTGTTGGAACCTTGGGATGGGCCGGCCAGTATCACGTATACCGACGGGCGCATTGTGGGAACCATAATGGACCGCAATGGCCTACGACCTGCCCGATATGCTGTATTGGAAAACGGTTTGGTAGTAAGTGGAAGCGAAATGGGAGTGGTTCGCTACGATGAGTCCCTGGTTGTACGCAAAGGGCGGCTCGGTCCGGGAGAGATCTTCTGCGTTGACACCAAGCTGGGAACTGTAATGGATGACAAGGAGATCACTCGGCTAATCTCCAACCGGCGCCCCTACGGGCAGTGGCTGGCCGACAATCTGATTTCGCTTGAAGATATCGTACTCAAGAGCCAGCGGTTGCGCCGGTCTCGTGCTCTTCGTTCCCGGTCTGCTGTGCGTTCGGAGAACGGTCAGGCGAACCAGGCGGAAAAATTCGTTCAAGACGAGACATTGGTGCGTCGCCAAATCGCATTTGGTTTTACTTCCGAAGAGATGGTAGTGGTACTGCGGCCCCTGCTGTCCAATGGCGTTGAGCCGGTTGGCGCTATGGGGGATGACACACCGCTTGCAGCCGTAAGCAAATTGCCTCGTCCGATTTTTCAATACTTCAAACAGAGGTTCGCAGAAGTCACGAACCCACCCATAGACTCTTTGCGAGAAACCACGGCCATGAGCCTCCGTATGTTGCTGGGTGAAAGAGCCAACCTGCTTTCTGAAAATGCTCGTGCGACACGCCTGATCGAACTGGCTTCACCCATCTTGCAGCCCGAACATGCTTATTCTCTGGAGAGCCTTGGTTTGGGTTCAGCAGACTTCTGGCTGACTTCCTTGCCTATGACCTGGCAGCTGCGTTCGGAAGGGCAGGGAGATCTGACTATTGGGGGCCAGCTGCGACAGGCTGTTTGGGACATGTGCCACAGGGCCGAGGAACTGGTCCGCGGTGGCACCAGACTGCTCATCTTGACCGATGAAGGAGTGATAGAAGACACTCTGCCTATTCCTTCACTCTTGGCGACTTCAGCCGTTCATCACCATCTAATTAGCAAAGGCTTGCGCATGCAGGTAAGTCTAGTGGTACGGAGCGGCGAGCCGCGGGAAGTGCACCACTTCGCTGCGCTTCTTGGTTATGGAGCGAATGCCATATTCCCCTATCTGATTTACGAAACCATTACTGATCTGGTAGGACGGGACAAGCACTTCGAACATTCTTCTATGGGTGAAATTGTTAGCAACTTCGTTACAGGAGTTGAGAAGGGATTGCTCAAGATCATGAGCAAAATGGGAATCAGCACTTTGGACAGCTACTGTGGGGCCCAGGTGTTTGAGGCCATAGGCGTAGGCGAGGCTTTGATTAATGAAATATTTGTCGGAACACCCAGCCTGGTGGGAGGCGTGGGCTATGACACAATAGCTGAGGACTTGTTGGCTTGGCATGCCAGTGCCTATCCTGAATCCAACGCGAAGCGCAAAGTGCGGCTTTCCTCCTGGAGTTTGTACAAGTCCAGGAGGGGCGGCGAGCTGCATGAATGGTCTCCTGCAGTAGTGCATTTGCTCCAGGAAGCCGTAACCAACGATGACGATGAGAGAGCATGGGATTCCTTCAAGAAGCTGACCGCGCTGCAAGATGGGCAAGTCTTGGCGCCTCGCCATCTGTTAGCTTTTGCCCCCCAAGAAGAGCCGGTGCCCCTGGAGGACGTAGAACCTGCTTCAGAGATTGTCAAATGTTTCAGCACAGCAGCCATGTCTCATGGCGCCTTGAGCGTTGAAGCCCACAAGACGTTGGCGATCGCCATGAATAGGTTGGGTGGCAAGAGTAATAGGGGGGAAGGGGGCGAGGATCCAGAACGCTACGAATCCTTGTCGGTCAGTAAGATAAAACAGATTGCATCAGGCCGGATTGGAGTCACGCCCGATTACTTGATGCATGCAGAAGAACTGCAAATAAAAATGGCCCAAGGGTCCAAACCCGGTGAAGGTGGCCAATTGCCTGGTCATAAGGTGACCGAGAAGATTGCAGAATTGCGATATGCCACCCCTGGTGTCGCTCTGATTAGTCCGCCGCCCCATCACGATATCTACAGCATTGAGGACTTGGCACAGCTGATCTTCGATCTTAAGACGGCCAATCCAGACGCGCAAGTTAGTGTCAAGCTGGTCTCTGAAATAGGTGTTGGCACCATAGCAGCAGGGGTGGTCAAAGGTTTCGCCGACATAGTGCACATAGCAGGACACAGCGGCGGGACTGGAGCTAGCCCTCTAAGTGGCATGAAGAACGCAGGATTGCCGTGGGAACTAGGGCTAGCAGAGACTCATCAAGCTCTCCTGGACAATGGCCTGCGTGGCCAGACCATCGTCAGAACTGACGGTGGGTTGTCCACGGGTAAGGATGTCGTAGTAGCTGCGCTATTGGGTGCGGATGAATATAGCTTTGGTACCAGTGCTATGATTGCTGAAGGCTGTATCATGGCACGTGTTTGTCATAGAGACACCTGCCCGGTCGGAGTGGCAACACAGGACCCTGAATTGCGGGCAAAATTTACGGGGACCCCAGAGCATGTGATGCGTTTCATGTTGTTTATGGCCGAGGAAGTACGCGAGCATCTAGCGGCGCTGGGATACACGTCGCTGAACGAGATCATAGGCTGTCCAGAGTTACTGGAACAGACCATCAGTGGTCGGGAAGCGGGTTTTATGGACCTTGAGCCGCTGCTTCAGACCGTGGAAACAGAAGGCCTCAGGCACCACGTGGGTCAGAGAACCTGGCAGGCTGGAACGGCTTTGGGCGATCTGCTGGTGGAGCAAGTCACCGCAAGGCTAATGGCAGACCCTGACGCATTTATATCTCTGACTCATGAAATTCACAATACTGACCGTACTGTTGGCGCCCGCCTTGCTTGCCGTTTAACTGCAGAGTTCGGAATGCAGGGCTTGGAAGAAGAACAGGTCCACATTATTTTTGTGGGTAGCGCGGGCCAGAGTTTCGGAGCCTTTGGCATCAAAGGGCTGAACTTCGTTCTCATCGGGGAGGCCAATGACTACTTGGGCAAAGGATTGAACGGGGGGGAAATCGTGCTACGTCCACACGAGGAGTCGAAGTTCGTCCCTCAGCAGAATGTAATCATAGGCAATACTGCACTCTATGGGGCTACTGGGGGTCGAGTCTTCGTGTCCGGTCTGGCAGGAGAACGCTTCGGGGTTCGAAACAGTGGCGCCACCACTGTCGTAGAAGGTGTTGGTGAACATGGCTGCGAGTATATGACCGGCGGCACAGTGGTAGTCCTTGGTGAGACAGGGCGAAATTTTGGAGCAGGTATGACAGGTGGCGAAGCCTTTGTTTATGATGTAAGCGGCAATTTTGAGCGCCGCTACAACCCCGAATTGATACGCATTCGGAGGTTGCCCAACGGGGCCCCGAAAAATCGTTTGAAGGCACTTGTGCGTGCCCATGTTGAGAAGACGGGTTCTCAACGGGGGGCACAGATTCTGATGGATTGGCCAGTACAGCGCCAGGCCATCTGGCATGTTACTCCGCAAGAAGGTGTAGGGGCTATTGAAGCCCGCAACGAAGGCATGCGGATGTTTGAAAAGGAAGAGGAATTACAATCAGACATTCCGGCTGAAAGTCGCACTGAACGGGAATTCTCCAGCTTTTATACTCGATAGGTTTTGGGCCTACATACATTTTGGAAGGAAAGATGGGTAAGACCCTGTTTGAAAAAATCTGGTCCAATCACGTGGTGGCGGATGAACCCGGAGCACCTACGATTCTCTATATTGATGCCCACCTCATTCATGAGGTCACTTCTCCACAGGCCTTTGCCGAACTCCGCAATCGGAAGCTGGGAGTGCGCTGTCCGGAACGCACTTTCGCCACAATGGACCATGCGATTCCCACGCGGGAAATCCCACTTTGGCCAGAAGATGCAGCAATGCAAGTGAACACTTTGCGTAGAAACTGTGAAGACTTCGGTGTCACTTTATGGGACATAGAAGGCGATGTTCAGGGCATCGTACATGTGGTTGCTCCAGAAATGGGGGTCACACAGCCTGGGATGACCATTGTTTGCGGAGACAGTCATACGAGTACGCACGGGGCCTTTGGCTCATTGGCCTTCGGCATAGGTACTAGTGAAGTAAGTCACGTCTTGGCATCCCAATGTCTCATGCAAGGAAAGCCGAAGTCCTTCGCCATCAATGTTGATGGGGAGCTGGGTCTTGGAGTTACCGCCAAGGACATAATTTTGGCCATTATTGCCGCGAACGGGGCTAGCGGAGGCACGGGCCATGTGTTCGAATACCGCGGCGAAGCCATTCGAAAATTGAGCATGGCCAACCGAATGACCATTTGCAATATGAGCATTGAAGGCGGAGCGCGGGCAGGACTGATTGCTCCGGACGAAACCACATATGAATATGTCCATGGCCGCCCCTTCGCCCCATCTGGGAATAATTGGGACAGGGCCATGGCCGCTTGGCAGGAATTGGTAACAGATGATGATGCGGAGTTTGACCGTTCCTTAGACTTGGATGTGACAAATTTGGAACCGATGGTGACCTATGGAACAAACCCTGGAATGGGGGGTCCAGTCACCGGCACTGTACCCCGGCTGGAAGACATGGAAGGCCCCCAGCAGAGACAGGACCTAATCCAAGCTCTTGACTACATGGGGTTGAGTCCTGGCCAACCCATGGAAGGCCAGAAAGTCGACATTGTTTTCATAGGTTCCTGTACAAACAGCCGGCTGGAGGACTTACAGGCTGCGGCGAAGATTGTAAAGGGGCAGAAAGTAGCCGACCATGTGGAAGCTTTGGTCGTTCCTGGTTCAAAAGCCGTAAAGGCTGCCGCTGAGGCGGAAGGATTGGATCGCATATTCACGGAAGCCGGATTCGAATGGCGCGGCTCGGGCTGTTCAATGTGCTTGGCAATGAACGATGACAAGGCTGGTGCAGGCAAATATGTGGCAAGTACCAGTAATCGTAATTTTCAGGGCCGACAAGGTCCTGGTTCTCGCAGTTTGCTGATGAGTCCACTTATGGCCGCCGCGGCCGCGGTTTCAGGGAAAATCGTAGACGTGCGTGCTATGCTGCGTTAAGCGCAGTACAAAGGAAAGCAGATTTATGGATCCATTGACAGTTGTTGCTGCCACCGCGGCTCCGCTGCGGTCAGACAACGTAGACACCGACCAAATCATTCCAGCTCGCTACCTGACAGCGGTCACTCAGGAAGGTATGGGGGACGGCTGCTTTGCAGCTTGGCGCTATTTGCCGGACGGTAGTCAGAACCCCCAATTCGTCCTGAATCAGGATTGTTACAAAGGCTCCGCTATATTAGTAGGGGGAACCAACTTCGGTAGCGGGTCTAGTCGCGAACATGCGGTTTGGGCGCTGATGCAGTATGGCTTCAAAGTCGTAATCGCCCATACCTTTGCTGACATCTTCTATAACAACGCTCTCAAAAACGGCCTGCTGCCCATTCCGTTGGAACGGGAGATAATTGAAATAATCTGGAGCGTTATCGAAGAGGATCCGGAAACGAAATTGCTTGTGGATTTGGAAGCCCAATTGGTGATTCTGCCGGATGGTCAGCAGCATCCTTTCGAAATTGAAGCATTTCGCAAGCGTTGCCTGCTGCAAGGTCTAGATGACATGGGCTTTCTGTTGGCGCAGGATGAAGCCATCTCCAAATTTGAAATGTCCCACACGTGACAGGGCAAGTGCAACCATGATCAAACCGACCCAAACAGACCAAGATGATTTTGCACGGCAAGGTTGGTGCTTGGTACCGTCTCTGTTTACGGATGCGGAAGTCTCCTTTTACATTGAGCATTTCATGTACTTGCATGCCAATCGGGCTGAAGACTGGGGATGGGAGAATTTCGACCCCGAGTCCGACGATCCTTTGGCCCGGTTTCCCCGAATTGGCATGATGCATCGGTGGGACCGGCTCAGTGCAGAGTGGTTGACTGATGCTCGTTTCAGTACGTGGCTGCGGGCATTGCTCAACCATGAACCCTACGCCGTACAAACCATGATTTATTACAAACCACCTGGAGCGCGCGGGCAGGCCCTACATCAGGACCAGTATTACTTGCAGGTAGATCCTGGAACCTGCGTGGCCGCTTGGCTGGCATTAGATGATTGCGACGAACAGAACGGTTGCCTGCAAATAGTTCCGGGGACTCACGATATTCCTGTCCTTTGTACTATTGAAGCCGATACTACCCAGAGCTTTACAGATGTGACTGTGCCTCTGCCTGATGGCTTGGCCCCTCAATCAGTACACATGCGGGCCGGTGATGTCTTGTTCTTCAATGGGCAGTTGGTACACGGAAGTTTTCCTAATCAGACTCAGGAACGGTTCCGACGTTCGTTGATAGGGCATTACATTGTGGGAGAAGCTGAGCAAGTTGCTCGCCACTACCATCCGGTGTTGCGGATGAACGGCGAACCCGTGGACTTCGGTGTAAACACGGAAGGTGGCCTCTGTGGTACCTGGGTAGCTAGCGATCCCCCAACTGTCGAAATTTCAGACAGCCTCTCTGCATATAAGGGCTGACACATGCATTGCAATCTGGTGATGCTGCCTGGGGATGGTATTGGCCCCGAGGTTACGGCCGAGGCTGTCAAAATCCTGAAAACCATTGCCCAGCTTTTTGGCCACAGTTTCTCCTTCGCCTTCCACAAGATGGGGGGCAATGCCATTGACGAACTGGGGACTAGCTTGCCAGAGGAGACAGTTGTGGCTTGCTTGGCCGCAGACGCGGTCTTTCTGGGAGCTGTGGGCGGTCCTAAATGGGATGATCCAAGAGCTCTGGATCGCCCTGAGAGAGGGCTTTTGGCAATTCGCCAACGTCTAGAATTATTCGCAAATTTGCGCCCAGTGAAGTTATCTCCCCATCTTGTTGAGGCAAGCCCTTTGCGGGCCGAGCTTGTGCAGGACGTGGATCTGTTGGTTATTCGGGAATTGACTGGAGGCATTTACTTCGGGGAGAAAGTAGAACCTGGGGATGGTGCCACATACGCCTCCGACCTGATGGCCTACTCCGCGCCCGAAATTGAAAGAGTAGTTCGTCTGGCCGCCCAAAGGGCCATGGAACGCAATGGCTATCTGGTCAGCGTAGACAAAGCCAATGTGTTGGCCTCCAGTCGTCTGTGGCGTCAGATTGCCACTCGAACGTTAGCGGAATTCGAGGACTTGCGGGTGGAGCATGTCTTAGTAGATGCCATGGCTATGCACTTGGTCAACCGTCCAGGCGACTTTGATGTAATCGTATGCTCCAATCTATTTGGAGATATCCTGACAGATGAGGCCTCTGTCCTTGGTGGTTCAATGGGCATGTTGCCTTCCGCCAGCTTGGGAATGAGACGAAATTCCCTTGGTGAGCAGCTGGGGCTCTATGAACCTATACATGGCAGTGCCCCGGACATCATGGGCCAAGACAAGGCGAATCCCTTAGCGGCGATACTCAGTTGCGCTTTAATGTGCCGTATGAGTCTGGGGCTAAGCAGGGAGGCTGACGCCATTGAAGTTGCCGTGGAAAAGGTGCTGGGCGATGGCATGCGGACTCTTGACATCGAGGCTACGGGCTCGGAAGTTGTTACGACCCAAGTAATGGGAGACTTGGTGAAGCGGGTACTTACCGCCGCCTGCCACCGAAACTGAAGTTGAATAGGTAGTGCGCATCATGGCTTCTACCACCGGCCCTGCCCAGCTGGCTTCCTCCGCCCGGAGGCGCAAACGCCGGATTCCCGGGTGGCAACAGGAAAAGCTGCAAGGCCAATTCAAGAAACGGGATGCTGCCGCTGGTGGTACGTTGGACCTGAAGTCCAGTCAGGGTTCAGAAGGGCCTTCCATTTCCCAAAGGAACTTTAACGATTCCCCACAAGAGTCGCTGCGCGAAAACATTCGCATGTTGGTGAGTCTCCTGACAAGCACACTTACGGAACAAGAAGGCTCCGAGCTACTTGACATCGTCGAGGAGATTCGATTGTTGTCCAAGGCAAGGCGAACCCAAGACTTGCGAGCAGGAGATCGCATTAGCGAAATCATCCACGACGGAATGCATGACGTGCCTCGGATGATGGCCATTCTCAAGACCTTTGCCCTTTATTTTCAGCTCGTCAATATTGCCGAGCAGCAGCAGCGAGTAAGAGTATTGCGCCGCAGAGCCAGATTGGCTCACGAGCAGGATTTTCCCTCTCAGGGCAACATTTCCTACGCTTTGCATTGGATGTATCACCAAGGTACAACCCAAGATGAAATGGAGAAAATAGTTGATTCTCTTTCCATCATTCCAGTATTGACAGCCCATCCAACAGAGGCAAATCGGCGGACGATCCTTTATAAGCACAAAGTTATTGCAGACATTTTGTCCGAGCTGGACGTTTTCGACATGGGACCAAGAGAAGCCGAAAAGCGCCTACAGCTGATTAGCGAAAATATTCATTCACTTTGGCAGTCGGACGAAAGCAGGGAATTGAAGCCCACTGTCCAGGACGAAGTCAGACATGGTCTCTATTACCTCTCCACAACTGTTTTTGAACTTATTCCAGTTGTGTACAGGGAATTGGAAGAGCAGATTAGAAGGTACTACCCTGGTTTTGATAAATCCTTACCTGTTTTTCTGCGTTACGGGTCCTGGATTGGGGGGGACAGAGATGGTAATCCCTTCGTAACAAGTGAAGTAACGAAGAAAACTTTGGCCGCTCATATACAGGCAGTGCTGGAACTTTACATAGGAGAGATCGACATACTTTTTGCCCATTTGAGTATGTCAGTCAATCACACCAAATTCTCTGACGAGTTCTTGAATCACCTGGCAGAAGGCAAAAGACGAGTTCCAAACGAAGAACAAGAAAGACTTCGACTCATCCGAAGGGAGCCGTACAGGCAGATGTTGGCCATTATTCGCTGGCGATTGAAGGCAACGCTCGATCATGCCGCCAACCTTTGGGGGGGACGTGAAATAAAACCTTCGGTCTATCAAAGAGCGGAAGAACTGATCGAAGACGTGCAGTCAATAGAGGAAAGTTTGCGATGTTACCAAGGAAAAGTATTGGCAGATGGACGCCTCTCCCGTTTAATTACGACGCTGCGGGTGTTTGGTTTTCATTTCGCCTCGCTGGATATTCGGCAACATGCCGAGAAACACTTTTCTGCTTTGAATGAAATCTTTGGCAAGCACAGCCCCGACGAACCTAGATGGGCGGACCTCACAGAAGATGAAAAAATCGGGTGGTTATCACTTGAATTTACCACTAGCCGACCACTAACATCGGAGTTGGAGTTCTCAGAGTCAACAAACGAAACTGTACGGGTATTTCGCACTATTCGGCAAGCCCACCGTTTATTGGGTCCTAGGTCCATTGATACTTACATCATTAGCATGACCGAGCAGCCCAGCCAAGTGCTGGAAGTATTGTTGTTGGCCAAAGATGCTTCCCTTTTTGGTAAACTCGACATAACGCCTCTTTTTGAATCTATTGAGGATTTGGACAGGGCCCCAGATGTACTTTGCCGTCTGTTCAGTGTGCCGTACTATCGGAAGCATTTGGCAGGCCGCGGTAATCATCAGGCCGTCATGATTGGCTACAGCGATTCCAATAAAGACGGAGGCTACCTCGGTGCAACTTGGTCCCTGCATAAAGCCCAAATTTCTATACTAAAGGCCTGCGATCGCTTCGGAATAAGATGCACTCTATTTCATGGGCGGGGAGGCTCAATCAGCCGAGGCGGTGGAGGCGTTGAGCGCACAATCACAGCCCAACCCCCGAATACAATACGCGGCCGCATTAAATTGACGGAACAGGGGGAAGTAATCAGCAGCCAGTACACGCAGCCCACGATTGCCCGCAGTCATATGGAAAACTTGGTCAGTTCTGTGATGCTGCGGAGCCGCCCACGCGATTCCCAGATACTTGACACTGGATGGGTCGAAGCCATGGAGGAACTAGGACGTGTTTCCAGTGAATCCTATCAAGCCCTGGTAGACAATCCCAAGTTGGTTAAGTTTTTCTTGGAGGCGACTCCTGTGGATGCAATCACCAGCTTGAATATCGGTTCTCGCCCGGCTAAAAGGCGGAAAACCACTGGCGTAGCTGACTTGAGGGCCATCCCTTGGGTATTCGCTTGGTCCCAGTGCCGCGTAAACCTAACTAACTGGTATGGGGTAGGTACGGCCCTCATGCATTTCACTTGCAATGGAACTAGACCGGAACGGGTTGCCTTGTTGCAGAATATGTGTCAGGGTTGGGATTTCTTTAAGGTGTTGATTGACAATGTTCAAATCGCCCTTTGGAAGACTGATCTGTTCACTGCCAGCCAATATTCCGAGCTGACAGATGAAGACGCGCGGACTGTATTCCGAGCCATAGTGGAAGAATTTGAAGTTACGCGGAAAGGGTTAATGCTAGTGTTGGATCGAGAAGATCTGGCGGCCCCCGACAGTTGGTTGTATCGCTCCATCCAACTGCGAAATCCCTATATAGACCCATTGAATTTCATCCAAATAGCCTTGATAAGAAGGATGCGGCAAGGGGATATTAAAGAAGGAGAGCGCAGCATCATAGATAATGCTTTGAGCTTGTCAGTTAAGGGACTGGCTGCGGGCTTACATGGAACCGGTTAGTGATAGGACCAAGGACATCAATAGTTTGGAAATCCAGCTATACGACACCACCCTGCGAGACGGGACACAGGGAGAAGGAATTTCTCTTAGTGCCGGAGACAAGATCGCTATCGCCCGTAGATTAGACCAGATGGGTATCGACTTTATTGAAGGGGGTTGGCCTGGCTCCAACCCCAAAGATATGGAGTTCTTCACCCGGGCCACCATCGAATTGGACCTGCAGCACGCCAGACTGACTGCATTTGGTTCCACTTGTCGAGTAGAAGAAGACCCTGTTAAAGATCGCCAAATTCAGCTGCTGTTGCAGGCAAATACTCCTGTCGTCACTATTTTTGGCAAATCGTCACTCCTTCATGTACAGGAAGTCTTGAAGACCAACCCACATGAAAACCTGCGGATGATCTCACATTCCGTGAGTCACGTCGCGGAAGCGGGTCGTGAAGTGTTATACGACGCGGAACATTTTTTTGATGGCTTCAAGGAAGATCCCAACTACGCGTTAGCAACTTTGGAACAGGCCTTTGAACAAGGCAGCCGGCTCATCGTCCTGTGTGAGACGAATGGAGGTTGCATGCCATGGGAAGTCGGTGAAATTGTGTGTGCCGTGCGTAAACACTTCGGTTTCGCCCGGTTGGAGGCGCTGGGATGTAGGGGAACCAATGATCCCTTTACACTGGGTATCCATGCCCACAATGACAGCGCGGTAGGGGTTGCCAATACATTGGAGGCCGTCCGGCAAGGTGCAACTCACGTACAAGGCACCATAAACGGATACGGCGAACGTTGTGGCAACGCCAATCTGATCAGCGCGATTGCCAACATGCAGCTCAAAATGGGACTGCAAGTATTGACAGATGAGAACTTGGTCCATCTAACGGAACTGGCAAATGTAGTTAGCGAGTTGGCCAACCTTTCGCCAGATTCAACTCAACCTTTCGTGGGAAGCAGTGCCTTTGCCCACAAGGGGGGCACCCATGTCAACGCATTTAAGAAGAATCCGGCTACTTACCAACACATTGACCCGGCCCAAATAGGCAATCGCTCCCGAGTATTAGTAAGCGAATTGAGTGGCAAGGACAATATCTCCATCAAGTTAAGAGAACACGGCATCAAGGATCTCAGCATGGAGGAAGAAAGGCGGGTCCTGTATCAGATCAAGGATCTGGAAAACAGTGGTTTTGCCTTTGAGGCTTCAGAAGCCAGCGTTGTACTGCTGATGCGACGCGCAAAGACCGGTTACCGCCCTCCTTTTGAATTGATTGACTTCACTACCACGGTGGGTCATTCAGCGGCTAGAGGTTCCTTAGCCGAGGCGAGGGTCAAAATCAAGATTGGGGAGAAGATTCATCACGAAGTTGGAGAAGGCAACGGTCCGGTCAACGCTTTGGATAGAGCCCTGCGAAAGGCCTTGCTGCCTAGTTTTCCCCAGCTGAAACTCGTCAATTTGACGGACTACAAGGTTCGTATACTGGACGGACATGCGGCGACTGCAGCTCAGACGAGAGTATTGATTACCAGTACCGACGGAAAAGTCAGCTGGAACACAGTTGGGGCCAGTCCCAATATTATTGAGGCCAGTTGGCTGGCCTTAACAGATTCATTTGCCTACTTCCTGCACCGTGAAGAAGAGTAAGTAAACAAGCTTGCATTCTGCGGCTGGGAACTGTTTTGCAGCTATAGACTAACGCGAGGAGAATCCATGGGCGCAGATAGCAATCATCAGAATGGCAGAGACGCAATGCCTCTAAACAGATATAGCAGCCAGTTGACTCAAGTACGGTCTCAGGTGGGGTCACAGGCCATGCTCTATGGTGTCGGACTTACAGACGAAGACATGGCTCGGCCCCAGGTAGGGATTACCAGCTTGGGTTGGGATGGTAACCCCTGCAACATGCATTTGAATGCCCTTGCTCAGAATGTCAAGAAAAGTGTCAATGCTGCGGAACTCGTGGGACTGATCTTCCATACGATTGGGGTCAGCGACGGAATTTCCATGGGTACGGAAGGCATGAAATGCTCGTTGGTATCCCGCGACATTATTGCGGATTCCATCGAAACAGTAATGCGGGCCCAATATTACGATGCCAATATCAGCATTCCAGGCTGCGACAAGAACATGCCAGGTTGCTTAATGGCCATGGCCCGCCTGAACCGACCAGCCCTAATAATCTATGGTGGAACGATTAGGCCAGGGGTGTTGGGGGACCGCAAATTGGATATTGTGTCGGCATTTGAAGCATATGGCCAATGGATTGCCGAAGAGATCAGTGAGGATGAACTTCGAGATGTACTGCGAAACGCCTGTCCCGGTGCGGGTGCCTGTGGAGGCATGTATACAGCCAACACCATGGCTGCTGCGATTGAAACTCTGGGCATGACCTTGCCCGGCAGCTCCTCCTTCCCAGCAACTCATGAGCGCAAGCAGGCGGAGACAGAAGACGTAGGCAAAGTGATTCGAGGTCTCCTCGAAAAAGACTTGAAGCCTCGAGACATTCTGACCCGGACGGCATTTGAAAATGCCATTACTGTGGTTGTGGCATTGGGTGGATCCACCAACGCAGTGCTGCACATGCTGGCTATGGCAAGGGCTGCAGAGGTCCCGCTCACGATCGACGACTTCCAGGAGGTCTCCAATCGGACACCACTGCTGGCCGACCTGAAGCCCAGCGGCAAGTATGTCATGGAGGATCTATTTGATGTGGGAGGTGTGCCGGCAGTTCAGAAAATGCTCCTGCGGGAAGGACTCTTACAAGGAAACTGCATGACTGTGACTGGTCATACATTGGCTGAGAATCTGGAAAATACCGAGGATCTGCCAACTGGTCAGACGGTCATCAGCTCTCTATCTAATCCTATAAATCCGCGCGGTCACTTACAAATCCTATACGGAAATCTAGCGAAAGAGGGGGCCGTTGCCAAAATTACCGGAAAAGAAGGAAATATCTTTGAAGGTCCGGCTCAAGTCTATGATTCAGAAGAACTATGTCTGGCTGGTATAGAAAGCGGTGCTGTCCGAGCAGGGCAAGTTGTCATAATTCGTTTTGAAGGTCCGCAGGGGGGGCCGGGCATGCGCGAAATGCTTTCGGTCACCGCAGCCATCATGGGAGCAGGTTTAGGAGACAAAGTAGCCTTAATTACGGATGGACGATTCTCGGGCGGCACTCATGGTTTCGTAGTAGGGCACATTACGCCTGAAGCTTTCCTGGGTGGAAACCTGGCTTTGGTCGAGAACGGAGATCCAATCACCATCGATTCAGAAAAGAATGTGTTGCAGGTTTCTGTGTCTGATGAGATTCTGGACCAGAGGCGCAATGAATGGCAGCCACCATCACTCAAATACAAGGCAGGAGTGCTCTTCAAATATATGAGAACTGTTTCAACTGCTTCTGAAGGTTGTGTTACCGACGCCTGAACACCAGTTCCAGGACCAAGGGGAAATCAGGATTCAGTCAAGTGAGAATAGAAACTTGTGGATTCGCCTGACCCCAATGTCCATGGGAAGTTTGGTCTTGGATGCATCCCTTTAACTTTCAAAGGCTAATGAGGGAACAGCCCTTTGGTCTTAGACCCATCCCTACTAGGCTTCGGATTACTGACTCTAGCGATTTGTTACTTCTCGCAAGGCCTTGATAACCTGCTGGCCTGAGCTCTGAAGCAAACCCACATCGGATTGGGCGCTCATCAGCCTAAAGCCCTCGTCCGCCCATCTGCAGGCGGAATCTGGAGTATTCATTTGGATTCCGGGAATCTTGTTGAATTTGAGACAGGTGTCTCGAGTGCACCGAATGGCATCCACCACTTCGGGATGTTCCAGTTGACCAGGATGTCCCAAGGAAATGGAAAGATCATTGGGCCCTATGAAGAGGGAATCCACAAAAGGCAAGGCCGCAATCTCTTCCCTTACTGCAAAGGCCTCCTTGGTCTCTATCTGTACTATCATCATGGA
This sequence comes from Caldilineaceae bacterium, assembly GCA_965221225.1. Taxonomy (GTDB): domain Bacteria; phylum Chloroflexota; class Anaerolineae; order Caldilineales; family Caldilineaceae; genus Bin34. The sequence goes on along the minus strand of CBDCRV010000008.1, from coordinate 139,694 downwards.
CTGTTTGTTTGCCTGGGCCATGACATCCGCCACTGGTCCGGCTCCGTAGCCCACGTAAGCGCGGCTCAAGGCATTGCCTCGAATGCCATCCGGGGGGAATTTCATCATTGCAGCAATGCTTTTGACCTGATCGACGTTATAAATTCGGGGCAGTAACAGGCCTTGACCGCCCGCGTCTAGAGACTTGGCCACCCAAGTGTAAGTGTGGTCGGCAATACGAACGATGGGGGTGATGCCCAAGGATACGGCAACGCGGCATATCGTCTCAGTGGTTTCTCCGTCGAACATACCGTGTTCATTGTCCAAGATAAAGAATTCAAAGCCCGCGTTGGCCAACAAGACTGGCATTGATGACTGTGCGAAAGTGCCTACCATAGTGCCGAAAGCATATCCGCCGGAGCGCAATTGGGTAAGGAGGCGGTTCTCAGGAATAAGTTCCTGCGTCATTATCTGTTTTCCTCAGTTATTTCTGGATCTCGGATTCTTCAGGTCGTGCTCGAAATTGTAAACCAGGAAATGGCAACCGGCTTCTATGCGACTCTTCTCTAAGGAATTCCACTTTCCAAACAGCATCAAACAAAGCCTACAGCCATGCTTTCCGAAAGGGATGTGGCTTGGGTGCCTTAATTTTTAACTGAAAGCTTGAACGAAATTCAATGGGCCGCGTCTTGCTGGTTCCTTACTGATGCCTTTCAACGTCAGAATGCGGCATTAGTAGGAGAGGTAGGATAGCCAAGAACGAGACCAAGATGCAGACGTTGAAGACGACAGAAAGGTCAAATTGGTCCGCAACTAGCCCCAGGACCCAAGTGGTGGCTCCCCGGCTAAAAACCCCCATGCTCATGAAGGTTCCACTGGCCAAGGCACGGTTTCGCGGAAAACGAGTTTGCAGAATAGTCAGGGTGACTGGCATCGTGGACAGAGTAAAGAAACCTACCAATGGTAATACCCAATACACCAAATGAATCGGTGTAATAGTGAACACATATACCAATATAGGTGAAATCACGAATAAGATCAGAAGGATGAATTTACGTGAGAAGTGATCACATAAGCTTCCAGCAAGGATAGCGCCCAGCACTCCTGCACCTTCCAACAGAGTAAGAGAAAAGGCACCTTCCACAAATTCTGCACCCAGAATGTCTCGCATGTACAAAGGAAGATAAGTAGTCAGGGCGACTTGGAGGAAAGTTCGGAAGGCAACCATGGCCCCTAGCAGACTTAGCAGACGCTTGCCTTCCGCCCAGAATTGCTGGGGTGATTGCGGGGAACCTTGGTTTGCGGGCCGGCCAGGAACGTCGCGAAGACGCCAATAAAGTACGGCTGATGCGATCCAGCCTAGGAACATGACGCGCCAGATGCCTTCCAGGCCGAAAAGGGAGACACTACCGGCCACCAGTAAGGGGCCTAAAGTTCGTCCTAATTCCCCGCTAGCCATGAAGAAACTCATACCAAGGCCGACGCGCCTTCCCGATATTTGACTGATCATGGCGGGAGCGGGAGCGTGAAATCCGGCGACGCTGAAACCAGTAATGATGACTAATGCCATCAACGGCCAGAAACCGGAAGTAAACCCTATTAGGCTCATCGTTGTAGCAGTAACTGCCGGGGCAAAAATAACGAAATAACGAACACTTAGATGGTCGGCAAGATAGCCAAGCAGCAGAGTGGAAATGAAGGGGATTTGTAGGCCGAAGGAGAGCAATCCGATTTGACTGTAACCTATGCCCAATTTGTCCTGGATTTTAGGAAGCAAAGGGGCAAAAAACGCTGAGAATCCATCGTGTACTGTGTGGCCACTGGCAACAGTAACGATCTGTCCGGTCTGGAATGAGTCCCTATTGGGTTCGGTTGTAGGTTCGTTTGAAGTACGGGACAAATGGGACCACCCTTTGTTGGCTATGAAATATCGAAATCTGTTCTATTGAGGTGCGATCACTTCCCTATTGTGATCAGGTCTGGCAGACTCAGTGAGCAAACTTGCAATAAACCGCGGTTCAGATCTAGAAGGTTGTGTGGCTGGTTGGAACCAATAAAACACCGGGAAGTGCGCTCTTCGCCTGCATTTACTAATCCCGCAGTTTTCGCCTAGCAGTTGGCCAGTGATTTGTTTGTACCAGATTCCACTGCAGTGCAAGCCAAAACCGAAATGAACTCAAGGATTTCCACTACCTCCATTGTGCATCAGAATGACCGAAAATGAACCTCATGCTCCGATACGGACTTCCTTGCCGATCCGACTTGGGCCTAATTATGTCTTTGATAATGCACCAGCCAATTGGTCAAATGATGGAATTTGAAGGAGGGATCCTGCCGAGACTAAGTGGAAGTTCTCTTTCCGCCACAGTTTCCGAAAGTGAAATCTATGGTCCGGTCCGAAGTGGGCAGAAATAGGTCCATCTCCAGGCTTTTCTACCTGGCGGCAAAGGCTTCCTTCGTGTTTTAAGCATAAACAACGTATTCGATATCAAGGAAATTGCTTCCTTGGCCGCCCCCGTATTAGCGATAGATTGAACTCTATGGCAGAAGGCTTGTAAATAGCCCATTTTCATGGGTAACTAACTGGCCACAGAAAAGGCCGAACCCCAGAGCGTTTTAGTATTTACATGTCCGAGCGGAGGCTAGTGCCGGGGCCTGCGTCTTTGGGGTTGAAGACATGCACACGCTTGGGAAGCGTTCAGCTCGGCGAAGGAACAGGCTGCATTAGCTGCTCAAGGTCGCTTTTTACAATGGGGTCATTTTCTTTCGGTGCCCAAACACCGTGGCATCGAGATCAGCGTTTCAGGTTCTACGAACATGTAGGCCTGACACTTGACAGCTAGCAAAGCTCCCCAAGAAATCCGATAGGTGCAATTTCTCCCCTTGCTAATTTGGGGTGCCATTCAACGCTGACGTGCTCGCGAAGCGCCGCTTTTTAGCAACAGTTTTCACTTGACAGGGACTTCTCAAATTGGCCAGGTACTATCGTTAGACTGGCCCGAGTTGATTTTTCTTAGTCGAAAGCATTAATGTGATGCCTCTGCTGGCTGCCAATGCGGCCATAATTTAAATTTAGAGGCGGGAACGGTTTGCCCCGCGCAGTACGACTTCGAAGACTCCAAAGAATCGGGATCCGGCGAAAGGGAATACGGCGAGAACAAATCGCTGCAGACACGACCACAAGGGCTTGGTCATGCAAATACCGTATTGCTAGACGGAGTAAATATCATCTTGAAAACCGAGCCATTGAAACGGCTCGACTCCAACATCATAGTGAAGACAAAGACAAAACTCGGTTCCTCTCGACTTGGCCAACAGGTCTAAACTGCATTGCCGTGCCGGGAAACAAGAAGGCGGAATGAAAGTCGCTAACACCTACTTCCATGACCAAGCCAATGCGTAAGAGTGTCGCTTCGAAGTACCTCACTGCGTCAAGTGAAGTTGTGTTGGTTAGTCTTTCCCCCATTGCCGCGATTTTGCTGAGAACTCACCGACGCCACTGTGAAGTCGGCCGGACTGAACTCCAAGACTATCAATATGGGGGATTTGCCGCTCGTTGCATTTTGAATACTGCCCACGCTGTGCAAGTTATGCATTTACTAAGAACCTCGCAAGGGCCACACTTTGGCAGGAGACAATCTGGGATAATGTAGTCACCCTCTCAGAAGAGCCTGCACCCATATCAGAGATTTTGAGGACCTTGTATCAGGAGTGACCGCGTAGGGAGAAAGGATCTTCACGGCGATGGTCATGGAGGATCACACGTTCAAGAGCGCTCGCTACTTTCTCAAGAGAACGATTTCTGGAAGGTTACCCGGGGTGGCCGCCAACCTTCTTTAGGAATACCATCGTTTGAATCCCCAGAATCCAATCTCCTGGTCTTCCTCTCAGGTCCCCAATTCGAAACAATCTCCTGGTCTTCCTCTCAGGTCCCCAATTCGAAAATTACAAGTGAATGGTACTTCTCCTGCGGCGCGGACCTCATCTTGAATTGGAACGATGTTGGTTATAAATAAAAGCAGCATCAAAGCCGCTGGATACGGCAGGTCTTCCACCGTACGGCAAGGGTCATGCTTTTCAGATTTGGAGAACCACGGCGAAGGCCGCTGGATGGGTCCTGAGGGGAAATGAAACGGTCACTAGACGCACGTTAAACTTTGAATCTCTGGAAATCAAGCAAAGCTGATGGTCAAGGCTCAGTAAACACGCTTGGCAAACTAAGGGGCCCCCATTGGAATCGATTGACAGAACTTGGTACCCGCCTGCCGGCCTATACTGAGAGGAAATGGTCCGGGATGAAAACGCTCGAAATCAAACAAGGAAAAATACTATTGCTCTAATAGCCTGCAATGTATTTACTCTTATCGACTTCTACAAGGAATATGATCTGTCTGCATTGGTTACATGAATAGAGCGTTCCTTCGTTGCGAGCAAAATCAAGACCGGAAATATGAATCCTGGGAATTGCCAATTGCTTAGTTCCTTTGAGAGTGCCCACTGCAGGAGAGACCACGGCTCACGTACCTCTGGGAAATTCCGCGTGGCCAATTGGAGATAATTAATGGGCCCCTTCAAGGTTACAAAGTGATGACGGGACTGAAATTGAAGGAATCTTGACTGTTGAAGCCTCCTTGTAACGGGGGCCTGTCAGGGTTCCTGTCGAGAAATTCCGATTTGGCAATTCACTCTAGACGCCCTGCCAATGAGAGTAGCAATACTCGAAGCGAAAGAGAATTTTCCAGACTGAGGAGACATCTTGGAATGAGAATTCCTAGACAAGAAAGAATGAGTCATCAATGAGTTCAAATACTGCCCCTATCGCCGAATCAGGAATCCCTGAATCAAACGTAATTCGCACTTTCACGTTCAAGTGGCAGACACTGCTGATACTTGCTTTGATGTGGGGGCTTCTCAATCTTGGTGTCGGTTTCTATGGTGGCTATATCTTGCCGTCACAGACTTCACTTCCCTCTCGGCTTTCCGGTGTAGCTCTCTCATTGATTGGTCAGGAGGGAGAGAGCGAAAGACCTGTAGACTTTTCACTCTTGCGCGAGGCAACGACTACGCTTCAGCAGGAATTTGTACGAGAATTGCCGGATGCTCAGGAATTAAACAATGCTGCAATCAAAGGCGTCATAGAATCATTGGATGACCCTTACACTTATTGGCTTTCTCCTGATTCCGCCAGATTGGCCGCAGAATCGAATCAGGGAAGGTTCGGTGGCATTGGGGCTAGAGTGGAATGGGATGAAGATCTTTCCATGGTCAGACTCCTTGAGGTTTTTCCGGACAGCCCTGCCAAGGTTGGTGAATTGCAGGCAGGCGACTTGATTAAAAAGGTCAATGGGGAATCGGTTTCGGAATTGGGCATGACGGCCACGATTATAAGAGTGCGTGGCCCCATCGATACGCAAGTTGAACTTCAAGTCGAGCGTGATTCCCAAGTATTCGATGTTATCTTGGTAAGAGCTATAATTGAAACAAATGTACTTGACTATAGGATGCTGGGGCCTGAGGAGTCAATAGGTTTCCTCCAATTCCATACTTTCGTGGATGGCAGCGGTGATCAGTTGGCTGAAGCTTTGGACGAAATGTTGGCTGTCGGCATGGAAGCCCTGGTCCTCGATCTGCGTGGAAATTCCGGGGGCTTTCTAACTGAAGCGGTTCAGGTGGCCGGCATATTTGGTGGCCAGCAACTCGTGGTTACCCAGCGTCATAGGGATGGCACCTTGCAGGAACATTTCTCGGAGCAGGAAGCTCTGTTACCGGCAGGTATGCCCTTAGCTGTGGTAGTTGACTCTGAGAGCGCCAGCGCCAGCGAGTTAGTGGCGGGAGCCATCCAGGATTGGGGACTCGGCCCCCTGATAGGGGAAAAGACCTTCGGCAAGGGTAGTGCTCAAACTAGGCACCCTTTGTCCGACAAGAGTGAACTTCGGGTTACGTCCTCGTTGTGGTACACACCTCTGGACCGTTCCATCCAGGAGGCAGGTTTGGAACCTGATATTACTGTGGCAGGGGGCCTCGAAGACTTTGATAATGGTGTCGATTTGCCATTCGATGTTGCTCTGGATTACGTAGTATCTTCAACGAAGTGATGGACGGCCATGGCAAAAAGAGGAAAAAGTCGAAATCAGCAGAAAGAGAAGTCTGTCGACGGCTATAGAACTGTAGCCACTAATCGGCGAGCTCGATTCCAATATCATTTGCAGGACCACCACGATGCAGGATTGCAACTGCAAGGCACAGAAATAAAGTCAATTCGCCTGGGCAGGGTCAACCTGCGGGATGGGTTTGTGGCATTCCGAAGAGGTGAAGCCTGGTTACAGGATGTTCACATTGCTCCCTACGAATTTGGCAACAGGGAGAACCACGATGAACTTCGCCCCCGCAAACTGCTGCTTCACAAACGGGAAATCGAAACTCTTGAATCTGAAGTGGCTACAAAGGGTCTAACGGTGGTGCCCGTCAGGATGTATCTGAACGGTGATGGGAGGGCCAAAGTAGAAATCGCCTTAGCGAAGGGCAAGAACCTCTACGACAAGAGGGCTTCGATCGCGGAGCGGGAATCCAAGCGCCAGATGGAACGTGCAAGCAAAGAGAGTACATGGGATTGAGGACGAAAGAATGGGGTGGGAGTTTGGAAAAAGTTCAGACGCGGCCTTGTAACCAATGACCTTACTTTCACCCTAAGAAGCCGTCAAGGCTCTTGATTGGACGAAACAAAACTGACTATTCATTTGTTGAAGTGGCCTTTGCAAGGGATCTTCTTCAAGAGAAACGGCCCTGCAGCCCCGAACCAGCCTGATTAAGGCCGTTAACTGTCAGACAGTGCAATTCTCGATTGTTACTTTACCTGCTGTGAGATTTTGCAAATAGGTCTGAAACTCCGTAACTCGGGATGCAGGTAAGGAAACCTGCAACTGAATCTCCTTGCCGAATTCCTGCAAGGAGATCTCCCCTTCAAAGCTAGGCAAACTGTATTCAAAGCTAGAAAGTTTTGAGTACGCAATTGAAAAACGCAACTCAGTGACTTCGATTTTCAAGGTCCTGGGCACCAGCTCTAAAGCTTCTTTGATTCCACCTGTATAGGCGCGAACCAGACCTCCTCTGCCGAGTTTGGTTCCTCCGAAATACCGGGTCACTACGCCAACGACTTCGCCAACTTCCGCATATTGGAGGCACTTCAGCATGGGTTTGCCTGCGGTGCCATGTGGCTCGCCATCGTCACTGCAACCCATTTCTGCAGTCGATCCTGGTGGACCGGCTACAAAGGCCCAGCAGTTGTGGCTGGCGTCAGAGAATTCTGCGCGAATCTCTTGAATGAAACTCTGTGCTGCTGCACTATCGGGTGCGTGACCCAAAGAGGTGACGAATTTACTCCGCAGGATTTCATGGTAAACGCGCACAGATTGTAGGGGAATTAAATAAGGAACGCTCATGAACGTGAGATACTTGGATTGTGGCTGTTGAGGAGTCTGGCAGGATTACCTGTGTCGCCCCCCTTGGATTCTGGCACACCCAAAACGGCTCCAGCGAGCCCTCTTGCAGGTTACCATGAACAGAGGCCCGTCTTTCTGGTACGACTCTAGCCAACAATATCAAATGGAGGAAAAATGGACATTGCCATTCACGGTTTTGAGAGAGCCGAAACTAGCCATATTGATGGCCATGCCCGTCCGAGGTTGGAAAAACTGGAAGCAGTCTTGGCCCAGCCCGCGGGTACCCGCTGTGAGGTTCATGGCCGGCATACGCCTAATCCTGAAAGGGCCTGTCGGGTGCAGATATCAATGCATATCAAAGGTCGCACACTTAGAGCCGAAGTGAAGGGCCCGAATGTCTTGCGAGCTATAGATGCCGCCATTGAAAAAATGGAGAGGCAGATCGACAGGTTCAAGGGCCGATATCGTCGAAATAGACGAGCCAAGAAGGAAGAATTCGCGCCTATTTCTGGTACCGCGGACGTAGGGGAAGAGGCCGATCTGGAAATGTGGGACGAAAGAGGTTTCATAGTAAGGGAGAAGGTGTTCGAAGTCGCCGCATTGCCGGTCGCGGAGGCTGTAGAGGCAATGGAACTGCTAGAACACGACTTTCATGTCTTCTTGAATGAAGAAACAGGAGATCTCAATGTTGTCTATCGGCGGCAGAGCGGAAATTACGGGCTACTCAAGCCGCAAAAAGGCGGGGCATAAAGAGGACGTAGATGCTACTGGCTGTTCTTATCCTGTAATGTAATGAGGGAATGAACCTGGCGCAATGAGAGAAGGGAACGCATACAGGAGAGGATAAATGGCCTTAACCGAGATTTCTGTATTAGGTGCCAGAGAGCACAACCTTAAGAACATTGATGTAACTATTCCGCGCAACCAATTCGTGGTTGTTACGGGTTTGAGCGGCAGTGGTAAGAGCAGCCTGGCCTTCGACACCTTATATGCAGAGGGCCAGCGGCGATATGTGGAATCTTTGTCGGCCTATGCTCGGCAATTCCTAGGACTTCTGGAAAAGCCAGACGTGGACCAAATCGAGGGTCTCAGTCCCGCTATTTCCATCGACCAGAAGAGCACCAATCGCAATCCACGTTCGACTGTTGGCACGGTGACTGAGGTCTTTGATTACCTTCGCCTTCTGTACGCACGCATTGGGCAGCCCCATTGTCCCAAATGTGCGGCCCCCATTTCTCAACAGACACCACAGCAAATAGTAGACCTGCTGCAGACAAAGCCAGAAGGAAGCAGACTGATCTTGCTGGCGCCTAGGATCAAGAATCGAAAGGGCCAGCATCAGTCAGAGCTGCGCCATCTGATGCAGCAGGGATACATGAGAGTTCGCGTGAACGGAGAAATCCTTGACGTTGAAGAGGTGCCCGAGCTCGAGAGATATAAGAATCACACGATTGAAGCCGTTGTCGACAGACTGGTTATCCGCGCTCCCAGTGGGTTGGATGGGGACGAAGGCACGGACGTGACTCGCCTTACGGATTCGGTGGAAACTGCTCTCACATTAGGAGATGGGGTCTTAGCAATCTGCGATGTCACAGATCCCGACAACCCTCAAGAGCTCACTTACAGCCGTAATTTCGCATGTGCGGAGTGCGGGCTTAGCCTTGAGGCCATAGAGCCGAGGACTTTCAGTTTCAATAGCCCGCACGGGGCCTGTCCCAAATGCAACGGCATAGGCAAACAGAATGAGTTCGACATGAGGCTAGTTGTCGACGAGAGCCGTACGATCAATCAGAATTGTATTCTGCCTTTCAAACGCAAAAATGAGGATGCTACGGGCTCATTCAATTGGAGATTCGAAGTCCTGAAGACCTTTTGTCGCCAAATGGCAGTACCGTTGGATGTTACTTTCGAGAAACTGAGCCAACGCCAAAAGGATCTCATCATCTTGGGTCCGGACAAGCCCAACCGAAATGTGACCGTGTTTCTGGAAAACAAAGACGGCAAAACCTATCCCTATGACACGACCTTCAAGGGGGTCTTGGAGCATTTGCGCCAGAGGTATAAGGATACGCAGAGCGAATACATTAGGGATCAACTAGCCGCTTTCATGAGTTTCCGTCCTTGTCCGGCTTGTCAGGGCCAGCGCTTGCGTCCCGAGGCCCTGGGCGTGACGATCGCGGACACCAACATTATGGAAGTAAGCCGCCTTTCCGTGGCCAATGCCTTGGAGTGGACAAAGGGCCTACATCCCGGAACGAATAAGCCATTCACGGAGTCGAATGGACAAGGACCAATTGCAACACCAGCCCTGACCAAGCGAGAGTTGGCTATAGGACAACAGGTTCTGAAAGAAATTGAAGCCAGGCTGACCTTCATGGTCAATGTGGGTCTGGAGTATCTATCACTTGATAGGGCCGCGGCTTCGCTTTCCGGAGGAGAAGCACAACGCATTCGTCTGGCCACCCAGATTGGCAGCCAATTGATGGGAGTGCTCTATATCTTGGATGAGCCCAGCATTGGGTTGCACCAGCGCGATAACCAGCGACTGCTGGACACTTTGTTAGGCATGCGGGATCTCGGCAATACGGTTGTAGTCGTGGAGCACGATGAGGGCACAATTCTGTCGGCGGACTGGATAGTGGATTTGGGGCCGGGGGCCGGAGAAAGAGGCGGTGAGATTGTTTGCTCCGCTGCCCAAGCTGATTTTAGGAAACACGAAAAAAGCTTGACGGCACAATACATAAGGCGCGAGAAACTAATCTCTATGCCCACGCAACGTAGACCTGGCAACGGCCAGTATCTCTACGTCAAAGGAGCTGTTGAAAACAATCTGCAGAATGTGGATGTGCGCTTTCCGCTCGGCACCCTAACTGTAGTAACCGGTGTAAGCGGCAGCGGCAAGAGCACATTGGTCAACGAGGTACTTTACAAGTTTCTGGCCCAGACCATGTACCAAGCCAAAGCTGTCCCCGGGGAATGTGCCGGTATAGAGGGATATCAGCATTTGGACAAAGTGATTGATATTGATCAGAGCCCGATCGGGCGTACTCCCCGTAGCAATCCCGCTACCTACGTGGGACTATTCACACCTTTGCGTGAACTCTATGCCTCCATTCCGGAAGCCAAAGCCCGTGGTTACAAGGCTGGACGGTTCAGTTTCAATGTTTCGGGCGGGCGCTGCGAAGTGTGCAAGGGTGCCGGCATTGAAGAAATCGAGATGCAGTTCCTGCCCAATGTTTATGTGCAATGTGAGGAGTGCAAAGGTGAGAGATACAATCGAGATACGTTGGAGATCAAGTATCGTGGTTTATCCATTTCCGATGCTTTGAACCTGACTATTGAGGATGCAAGCGAAATGTTTTCCAAGATCCCACGTATCAAGGCCAAGCTGGACACCCTTATGTCTGTGGGGCTGGGATATATTCGGCTGGGCCAGCCAGCCACGACCTTATCCGGTGGCGAAGCTCAGCGGGTAAAATTGAGCAAGGAGCTTAGCCGTCGGGACACAGGGAACACCCTATACATTTTGGATGAGCCCACCACAGGTCTGCATTTTGCTGATGTCAACAAGCTGCTCCAAGTACTTCATTCACTGGTAGACCGAGGTAACACGGTATTGGTAATTGAACATAACCTTGATGTGATCAAGAATTGTGACTGGATCATTGACATGGGGCCGGAAGGCGGGGAACGAGGGGGCCACCTGATTGCCCACGGAACACCGGAGCAGCTCTGCGAAGCCGTTCGCAGTTACACTGGGCACTATCTCAAACCCATGATTTCCCATGGCGCTAAGGAACTGGCTGCGTAGGGGCGGCTGTCAATTCTTCAAGGCTAGCAAACTGTTCTCCCCTTCTTGGCTGTGAAAGACCAGCTGATGGGTCTCAATACGGAGGTTTCATGATTGGTATCGCTGAATTTCTCTCTGTGCCGCGCAGCCCTCTATGGGACATGGTTAAACAGTGTGGTGTAACAAAAGTGGTAGCTGCCTTGGACTTCAGACATAACCGGGCCACGCAAAAGGAAGAACTGCCTTGGGGTATTCTGACGCTGGCTCGCACACATGAGGCCTTCGTCGCGGAAGGCCTTTCGGTGGAAGTGATAGAGAGCCGCCCATCGATGGACAAGATCAAGCGGGGTCTGCCGGGCCGGGACGAAGAAATTGAAATAGTCATCGATCTGATCCGCAACATGGGTGAAGTCGGCATTCCAGTCTGGTGTTATGAATGGATGCCATATTTCAACTGGGTGCGCACCAGCGAAACAACCCCAGGCCGGGGCGGGGCCCATGTAACAGCTTTTGATCTTGAGTATATTCGCAACCTCACCACTGAGGCAGGCGAAGTTTCAGAAGCAGAACTGTGGGCGAATCTCAAATATTTCGTGGATTGTGTGATGCCCGTCGCCGAAGAAGCAGGAGTCAGATTAGCCATGCACCCGGATGATCCACCACTCTCGCCGCTGGCAGGCATGGGACGCATCATGCGCAGTGTCGAGAACTTCCAACGACTGGTGGATTTGCATCCCAGTCCCATGAATGGCATCTGTCTATGCCAGGGAAACTTCGCCTTGATGACAGATGATATTCCTGCCGCAATTCACCAATTCGCGGTCCAAGAACGTCTTTTCTTTGTCCATTTTAGAGACGTCCGGGGTACTCCTGAGAAATTTGTAGAGACTTTCCATGACAACGGTAAGACTGATATGTTGGCTTGCATGCGAGCCTACCAGGAGGTCGGTTATGAGGGAGTGCTTCGGCCCGACCATGTGCCTACCATGACAGGAGACGACAATGATCGGCCCGGCTATTCCCAGATTGGTCGGCTCTACGCTTTGGGTTATATCAGGGGCCTGCGCGAGGCTGCTTACGCCTAGCAATGCCATTTGATCCACATTTTTGAAATCCGGCTCATCCAAGGAATCAAAGATGACTTCCATCGCACTTATTGGATCTGGCAGCCTGGTATTCACACGTAGGTTGTGTAGCGATATCCTGCTGACTCCTGCCTTGACAGAATGTGAGATCCGGCTAATGGATATCGACCCCCTTCGCCTCAAGCAGTCGGAGCAGGTTGTAACCGCCATCGTGGAACGCATGGGTGCCAACGCCCGAGTCTCAGCCACTCTGGAACAACGAGAAGCTGTTTCTGGGGCAGACTACGTGATCACCACGTTTCAGGCTGGCGGGTTGGAAGCCTTCAAGCTGGATATAGAGATCCCCAGCCAATACGGCATCGAACAGTGTGTGGGCGACACGTTGGGACCCGGAGGTGTCTTTAGGGCACTGCGTACTATTCCCATTCTCTTGAATCTATGTTCAGATTTGGACGAAGTTGCCCCAAATGCGCTCATCCTTAACTATGTCAATCCTATGGCTATGAACTGCTGGGCCATCGACAGAGCCACCGGTTGGCCTCATGTGGGTCTGTGCCACAGTGTGCAAGGAACCAGCGAAATGCTGGCGCGATGGATTGATGTGCCGTATGAGGAAGTAAATTTCGTGTGCGCAGGCATAAATCACCAGGCCTTTTTCCTGGAATTCCGTCAAGGTCGTGAGGATCTATACCCCCAAATCAAGGAATCTGTCCAGGATCCAGGCATTTATGGATCCGAGCCTGTCCGCATCGAAATAATGAATCATTTCGATTACTTCGTTACCGAATCTAGCGGGCATGCAAGTGAATACTTACCGTATTTCCGCAAATCCAAAGAGATGATTGAAAACCAGCTGGCCCCCAAGTTCACCGATGAGAGGCAGGGCTGGTATGACTTCGGACGAACGGGAGGCTACCTGCGTCACTGTATAGACCGCCTAGCCCAATACAATTCCGAATTCGATGAAGTCGTCGCTAACGATTTGTTGACCGAACGCAGCCACGAATACGGAGTTGGCATAATTGAAGCGATCGAGAGCAATGTGCCATGCAAAGTGAATGGAAATGTGCCTAATCGGCAATTGATGGCTTCCTTGCCCCCTGGCTGTTGCGTGGAGGTACCTTGCCTTGTGGATAGCAGCGGCATCCAACCTTGTATGGTCGAAGATTATCCCGCACAGCTGGCAGGCCTGAATCGCACCAATATCAATGTACAAGAGCTGGTGGTCGAAGCTGCTTTGACAGGTAAATCGGACGCCGTACACCACGCGGTCCTCTTGGACCCATTGAGTGCAGCTGTAGGCACGTTACCGCAACTTAACTACATGGTGGATGAAATGCTGGATGCCCAGTCTCAATGGCTTCCTCAATTCTCTTAGAAGGGGATCAATATCATGACCGTCAAGATAGCCTTCATTGGGGCAGGTAGTCAAGGTTTCACCCGCAAACTGGTTCGGGACGTACTGACCTTCGAAACCTTGGAGGATGCAGACCTGTGGCTCATGGATGTAGATGCTGAGCGGCTGGACTTCGCATACAGGGCCGTAACCCGCATTGTGGAAATGGGCAACTACCCAGCAAGAGTTCACTCTACTTTGGAGAGGAATGAGGCACTCAGCAACGCCGATTTCGTAGTCGTGACAATCCTAGTAGGTGGTCCTGAAGTCTTCCGCCATGACATCGAAATTCCCATGACTTACGGTGTGGACACTAACATCGGTGATACCCGGGGGCCTTCTGGAATCTTTCGAGCAGCCCGCACACTGCCCGTCATGATGGACTTAGCGCGTGACATGGAGAGACTGTGTCCCAGTGCCCTTATGCTCAACTATACGAATCCCATGGCCATGCTTTGCCGAGCCATGAGTGCGGAAACTTGCATAGAACTTACCGGCCTGTGTCACAGCGTACAAGGCACGGCCGCGATGCTAGCGGGTTGGATAGATGCGGATCCAGCTGACATCAGCTATACCTGCGCTGGTATCAACCACATGGCTTGGTACAAGGAATTTACTTATCGAGGCGAAGACGCTTACCCTCTGATCCACCAAGCGATAACGGAAAATGAAGAGGTGTACAGACAGGAGCAGGTGCGCAATGAAATGTACTTGGCTCTGGGTTATTACGTGACGGAATCCAGTGGTCACAATAGCGAATATAACTGGTGGTTCCGTAAACGGGGCGACCTCATCGAAAAGTACTGTACCCACGGAACCAACTGGAACCCAGGGGAGTATGCCTACGTACTGAAAAGGTACCGGGAACGCGCAGATTCTTGGAAAGAGGAAGCTAAGAGTTGGTTTGCGTCTGATTCGCCGATTGAACTTGAAAGAGGCCACGAATATGCGGCGTTCATTATGAATGCAGTAATGGGAGGAGAGCCCTTCAAATTCAACGGCAATGTGCTCAATACAGGACTAGTGGACAATTTGCCGCCCGAAGCCTGTGTAGAGGTTCCAGTCTGGGCTAGTTCCAATGGACTGGAAGCAGTTGGGGTGGGTTCCATTCCGCCCCAATGCGCCATCTTGACTGGACTGAGTGCGCAAATCGAAGAAATGGCTGTTGAGGGAATTCTGGTGGGGGACCCCACTCTGATTTTTCAAGCAATTGCCCACGATCCATTGTCGGCGGCTGTTCTTTCCTTACAGGAAATCCGGAACATGGTCAACGAAATGTTTACCGTTAATCAGGAATATATGCCCACTTTCAAACATTATATTGCTTGAAGGGCCGACTCGGCATTGCATCCGGAAAATGTACTGGTAAAAGGGCCGGGAACAAGACTATAGCAGAGTAGGAATTGAGATACTTCCGGGGAAAAGCAGGGAAGAGCACACTACGTTGATTTCGGGGTAGTTAGGGCAATTGGCGTCAACATCCAGTGCAGGTGCGCCCGAGAGTTCGCCCGAACTACAATGAGGGATGGCACAGTCCCTTTTTCCCAATTGTTGCACTGAACTCGTATGATTCAATGTTATGGTGCCCCAAAGAAGACCCAGAGGCACTTCCAGATCTGAGGCCTTCAAGGTTGTAGAGGCCCAAAGTGTGGGAGAATCCGAAGCAACTGACCCGCAAGGAAATTTTGCAAGTCGCTCAGTTTGGAACAAGGAATTTCTGCTCCCGTTCTCCTGCAGACCGCCAAGGGAATTCCATAGTGAGTGGGCCTTCCTGCCCCATACGCCGGCCTCAACTTCAGATTGGGTTGCTTTCCCCTTTGAATCGCAGGCCACTGATTGCGGTCCGCCTTAAGTGAAGGTTAACGATTACGTTTCTACGGATTCCTTAAGGAAATTGGAATGCGTGACATCTACGCCCATTTCAAAGCCCGGTTTAGAGGCGCTTCAGTTAATAGCCCTAGCAGCAAGCCTCACCCCTTACGCTTGTCCTGTGGCAAAGAAACTAAAGGAATCTATTTCGCGGCGAACTCCTGCATAGGTCTTAAGAGACCACTCTAGAGCACCAAGGACATTCGCCAATTAAGTAATTGAGTGTCGGCCTTTTAGTGCCATTCTTGCTCTGCCGGTCCAAGCTGCTTTCTCCAATGGAGAAGAACCGTGAACTCATCTGACTCTGGGCTGTAACCGATCGTATATGGGCCTCTACTCGAATTCCTCAACAAACGACTGCGAGTAGCATTTGTAGGGAAATTCAGACCGCAATAGCCCTTTGGAAGGACTTTCTATGACCTGGATTCTGGATTGACACGTATGCCCCGGACCATGAGCCCTTTGGTCTGGGAGCTCGCGTCATGTTCCACACTGCGCCGATTCCGAACAGTTGTTCCGCTGGCGATTACGTAGTCATCGGGACGACGGAATCGATGAACGAATGCTGGCCGTGGTACATCCGTGAAATTTGGCTTGGAGCCATGAATTGTCTTGACGTTGAAGAAAATGGAGTCTCCGGCCTGACCTTCAATAGGCAGAGCGGCTTCCCAAGGCCATTCATCTTCATCTAACCCTAAATGCGAAAACGTATCAACGTGATCCAGTTGGCCCAATCTATGACTTCCTGGAATGACATGCAAGGCACCCCTCGCTACACTGGTGTCAACACAATAGGTTAAGACGCCAACGGGACCTAGGAATTTGTGTTCGAAATAGGCTGAATCCTGATGTAAATGCTTAGGATGGCCACCAACAGGTTCCTTTACCAAGACCTGGCCCGAGTTATACGTTTCAATATTAGGTCCTAATATAGCTTCCACCAGATCTAGCAAACCTGTATCTAATGCCGAATAAAAGAATGCGGCGCTACTGTGGTAATTCACTGCCACCACCATGATCTGCTGCTCTCGGTCATATCCTGGAGGGGCAGGAATAAACAGGGATCCGTCAGGAGTATTCCAGCCCACTTCGGAACGAGTGGCTCGGTCCAACATGGAAATGGCTTCTGCTGTCTTCCGCATGATGTCACGCTTGACGGCAGGAATGTGGCTCTTCAGTAGCCCGCGAACTACTATTGCCCCCTGTTCTGTAAATGTGGAGGCTGCATGGGAAAGGTCCAGGTTCTGGATATCAAATGACAGGGTTTCAACGGATACCTTGGGAGCTACTCTGTCCACTTTTTCCTTCCTTTTCAACTTTGAACTTCTACCCATGTTCATTGATAGTCGCCGTGGCAATTATACCGATAGACGGAATCCCTGAAAATCTGCCAAGGATTCAGATTGGGAATGATGCATAAATGGAGGGTGAGAAAATCTGCCGGGCCCTTTATCTAACTTCTCGGCTCGAGCAAATACCCCTGGGGAGGCAGCCCTTGGACACTGACCGGCTTGGAGTGGGCTGAATTGGGAACGACAGCTACATCGGTTAAATATTCCGCTTCAAGAGACCGTTTTGTAGCATTGTTTTACCTTGATTACTGGGATGGCTTGGCCTCCTGTAACACTCAAGAACCCAAGGCCAAGGCCGGTCCGTATGGCATGAGGGCTACCGTTCCATAGGGATTGAAAATGTGGTCGTCTTCCTGTGCAGCGAAACTCCATAATGCCCAAATGAGTTCGCGGCGATTGCTTTCATACCTTGGATCATCAATGAGATTAGTCATTTCGTTGGGATCTTGTTCCAGATCATAAAATTCGTCAAAATCGAATCCGTTGAAGACGTATTTATGGGTATGGCTGAAGACGGCTCGCTGTGTGTAATACAGTTCCACCCCGTTCAGCTGGGTACACAGAAATTCACGCCATTCAGAAGGTTGCCGATCCTCAAGAAAAGGAACGAGGCTGGAACCCGAAAGCTCTTGTGAAGCCTGAATACCTGCCAGTTCGAGGAAGGTAGGCGCAAAGTCTGCTAGCGAAACCAAACTGTTCTCGGTACGGCCCGGATTATTCAGACCGTTGGGCCAGCGGACAATACAAGGCACGTGGTAGGCTTCCCGAAAGGCAGGTACGCCCTTGAGATACAGCCCATGGGCCCCGCAGTAATCTCCATGATCCGAAAGGAAAATGACTAGGGTGTCATCTGCTTGGCCTGTGTCGTCAAGAGCTCCCAGCACTTCCCCAAACATTTCATCTTGAATCGTGCAATAGGCCCAGTAATGGGCGATTGAGTCTCGGACTTCCTCTGTGGTCAGTTGGTCCCACAACTGACGACGCTGCCGCTGGTAAATGGATGGCTTGTCCTGGAGCTGATCGGTGTAACTCGGGGGCAGAGAGATGGAACTGGCGTCATACATGTCTTTGAACCGAGAAGGTACATTGAATGGGTCGTGAGGGCCGATCGTACCCACCCACAACATCCAAGGAGATTCGTCTTGAGCGGCTTCGGTCTTTAGCCAATTAATTGCCCTCTGTATAACTTGATAGTCGTTCAGACCTTCGTAGGCTCGGTCCCCAACGTTGTCAAGCGTTCGATACAACTCGAAGTCTCCCCATCCTGGTCTCTGAATATGCCCGGATTGGCGAGGAGGCAATTCCTCCTCAAAAGGAATCTGGGACCAGCGATCTAGATCCTTGGAAAAACCGGTGTAGGGGTTAGGACTTGGGTCCAATTCCTCCCATCCCCGGTCCGTAGCAGACTCCTGAGCCGAAACATGCCACTTGCCTGTAAAAGGCATCCGATAACCTATTCTTCTAAGATGTTCGGAAAAGGTTTCCACTCCTTTGTTCAGACCCAAATTGATAGCTGTTTGGGTGTTTACATTGTTGTGGATTCCATGGCGGCTGGGAAACTGCCCGGTCATGAACGTGGCTCTGGATGGGCAGCAGTGCGCAGTTGGACAATATGTTGACGTAAAGCGAAGTCCTTCCCGAGCCAAGGCATCGGCGTTAGGTGTTAGGCAAGGATGATCCGGGCCTACCACGTCGGCCTGCTGCTGGTCTGTCATAAAGACAAGAATGTTCGGTCGCAACGGACCTCTCCTTTGCTGGGTTGGGGCTTCACCTGAGTTCGCCACGGAAGCCGTCAAATCTAAAGTTGCCTTTCTGAATTCATTCGAATTCTATATTGAAGTGTCGAATCTGCGGCTACGCAAATTTCTGGCAGGGCATCACTCTGAATCGCAAGCCATTTTCCATAACAGACGAAAGGAGGCCTTTTGCTTTGTGTGGACCCGGTAGGACCAAAACAAGGGCGAAGTGGTCAGCTAATAGGCGAGGAAGCCATACCGGCCTGAACTGTGCCCTCTTCCTGTCTGGCATAGATCTGGCGGGCACGTTGGAACACCGGTTTATCCCATCGGGCACAGTGACAGGGGTAATCCAGACTCACAGAGTCATTTGGAACTTAAGGGTGCTGAAATTCCCTTGGCCCACAAGTTAAAGGGTTCAAAATTGGGAAAATGAGAGGCGAGCCTTAGGGAACTCTACGGTGGTCCGCCCCTTAGGCTGAAGTCAAATGAAATTGGTCCGGCAGATGTCAGTATCGGCCGTGGTAGTAAATCAGTCTGGGTTGTTCAGAGGTAAGAAACTGGTTCACCTGTACAAAATCCTAGGCAAATCAGGAGCGTGCCAGGACAGCACTCTTATTGCCTGACTATTGGCATTCCCTTCAATAAATCCGTTCGAGAAGTTGGGTCCATTCCGGTGCACAACGATCGTATGGTACGTATGGACTATGGTGCTGCGGAAAAGCCTGCCCTTCAGCAGGTTTGGTGTCATCTCTCCCTTCCTCAATTGCAGGACCCTGGGACCCCTACATTGTTATAGTCAAATAGTGCTCTTCACCTGTACGAAACCAGCTTAGCGACTTCTCGATGCAGAACTGTCATCCGCAGGCTCCATTGAGTCCGGTGCGGCGTAAGATTGTCCCCGAGAGACGCCTTTATTGCAGCTTTGCGCATTATGCTTACCGTTCTCAAAACTTGCTTCAGAGTCCGTTATTGATTCGAAATCTTCGGTCGGTAATCCGAGGGTAAAACGGATGTTGTTGTCGCCGTCGATGACCACCTGGTCGAGGATCAGCTTCAGCAAGTCCCGTCGAGTTTCCCGCCTATGACGTTCCTCCAGTATTTCGTGATGCGCCGCTACCGGCCGATTCCCTGTTGTGGAAACGCTGCCTGAATGTTGGTACGGCAGTTACCACAAAAACGGTGCAGGTTTGTGAGTTCGCGTTCTTCTGCTGGACGGCCGCCTTGGGTGAGCGGTGAATTCAGCAAGGGAGTGAACCTTCTTGCCGCCAGCCATGGAGACTCTGGACGTTGACCTGCCCCTGCAACACCGGCACAGGGACGGAGCGCGGGAACAATCCAAGCTCATGCGTAATGCGACGGGGCCATCCCCCCAACGGAACGTCTTTCAGAACCTGCGGGAGGAATATTCCGGGCGATGGGGGCAGGTGGAATGGAGCCAGGGGAGACTTGAGGTGGGAAGGGACAGTCAGACCAGCGAAGCGGAGGTTGCGTTCGCCCAAGGGATTCATTTCCGGGCGGTCAACCTGGAAGCCGGACAGGACGAGGCCCTGGCGTATGGCGATGCGACGCCCTCCGCCTGCCTATGAATAC
This sequence comes from Caldilineaceae bacterium, assembly GCA_965221225.1. Classification (GTDB taxonomy): domain Bacteria; phylum Chloroflexota; class Anaerolineae; order Caldilineales; family Caldilineaceae; genus Bin34. The sequence continues at coordinate 119,455 of CBDCRV010000008.1, read as the reverse complement.
CGCCCTTCTTGCGTTTCCACCCCGGCAGCTGTTGCCATCTGCCCGGCCCGCGGCCTTCCTCCTTGGACTCCCGCGCCGGGGCGGGACGGCTGAGGCGGGAGTCTCACTCCAGGCTGCTTCCCGGACGGTTCAGGCGGTGAACGCATGGCGCAGCCCCAGGTTGTTGGCCAGGTTCAGCAGCGCCATCTGTTGTCGGAAATAGGGCCGCACCCAGTTCTTCCGCCACCGCTCAACGGTGTGGGAATAGGTCTCCAGGCGGCGGGTTAACGTGGACATCGATTCGGGAACTGCTGCTTAAGCAACTGTGCTGTTTTCAACTCCCTCAAATAAGACGGGCTGAGGGGAGGTTTTGCGGGCCAGAACCTGCTAAAATTTTAACCCTGTAGGTTGTCTGCCCTGCCGTCGAGGCACGGCGCTGTGCGGGGCTGGAGACACGGGAGTCGTCCCCGGGACTCACAAGCTGTCGCTCCAGGGCGGTGACGGCCTCAATCAACTCTGATGCTTCGGATGCGCGATTGCGCCTGCCGACTGTGACCTGCTTTAGCACGCCCGCTTCTATGAGCTGATTCACCGCTTGGCTTGCTGCTTGGAACGATCGCCCTATCAACTCCGCAGCGGTAGCGGTTGTGAGCACCGGTGCCTCCGGGAGCGCCCCGATAAGCAGGCGAGCCGCCGAGTCGCGACGGATGGGTCCTGTCCGTTCACGCCAGAACTCTTGCAATCTGCGTACCCGCTCCTCGAAGCGGCTGGCGTCGTCCACCGCCCGGCGGCACGCCGCCGCGAAGAGAGCGATCCAGTAGTGGAACCCTGTGTGGGCCTCGGTGGAGTCTGGGCTGCCGACGTAACGTGTTCTGGACGGGCCGCCAACATAGTCCCGAGACCACGTCGCGGGGATGAGGGAAATCGGAGGCAGGACGCGCAGTCCGAGCCCCCGGCGGCGCATGACTAGGTGAAACAGCGCCCGTCCGGTGCGCCCGTTGCCATCCACAAAGGGGTTGATGGTCTCGAATTGGGCGTGGGCGATGGCCGACTGCGCCAACGTCAGAAGCGAGCCATCGTTGCAGAAGGCGAACAGGTCGTCCAGCAATCCGGCCACCGTCTCCGGTGGCGGCGGCACGAACTCGGCGGAGCAGGGGTTGTAATCACTGCCGCCAATCCAGTTCTGCACTTCGCGATTGCGGCCACTGCGTTTCTCTAGGGGAGTACCGGCCAGCAGGTGGCGGTATATCTCCAACAGAGTGTCCACAGTCACCACGGCGCTCACTCCCCAGACAATCGCGTCGATGTTGCTGAGTACCTCTGTGGCGGCGACGTCCCTGGGGTCTTTACCCAGCTTCCGCGCGGCATCGGCGCGAAGCAACCGGCGTCCTCTCACTTCCAAGCCTTCAATGCGGGAAGAGGCGATGCATTCCGCGCACAGCAGGAGCTTGGCCGGTGCCTCGGCGTCCGCCAGCGCGTATGCAGTGGTGTCAAGCCGTACTAGGGCGGCCTCGGCGTCGGAAACGTCTGCGGCAACGTCGCCGTCGAGAACAAACCGGCGTCCGCCCAACGCGTCAGGCAAGTAAATCGACTCGTCGCAGGGCAGACGGTCGCGCCTGGTTGACCCAACGGCGTGGCCCTCCCAGCGCCTCCTTTCCCCATGTACCGCAAAAATGCCTTCCATATTCAAGGATACGTACTATCCCTGAATATGGAAGTGGCCTGTTAAAGGATCTGTGTGGACAATGGTGTTATCAATTGGTGGCACGCCTTGCCCAGGATGGTCACTACTGGTTACGCGCCGCCTTCAAACCCCACCGCCCACGAGTACCGCGAATTTTGGTATCTACTGTGTACTGCGAATATTGGTTCGAAGTTCTGTAGCCTTAGAACAGTTACTTTCACCCCTGGCCTGCTTCTTGACCGTAAAGCCAGATATCTGGCGTGGGCGTCTGGCTTTTTGCTAGCTTGTTTTGAAGTGCTAGCAGTTTATCTGCCATGAAGTTGGGTTAACTGTCAGCATCCAATAGCCTTCTGGTTTCCTCTCTTGCCCAGCAGCGGACATTCACCTTGCCGTGCATTAGTGCAACTGACGGCGCATCAGGAGTTTCTTTATCCACTACTCCAAAGCCTTAACAACCAATGCAGGTCTGGAAAGCACAGATAGAACAAGGAATGATACGTTCCTCTACGAACATCCTAGCGGCAAGCTATATCGATTGGGTACAGTTTTCAGGTCGGAGTCTGTTAGCAAGAATCGCTTACAGATTAAACTCCCAAGGAATTCCCCCCTACACCCGTTCCTGCAATTGCTCGCACTCCCATGCTGAGATTTCTTGGACAGGGCGCAGTCGGTGGTGGTTCCTTCAGAAGTAAGCAATTTTGAACTTGATACTACCCAGCACTTGCACTGCATCAGCCTGAAGCGGCAGTGTAGTAGTCGTAGGCTCTAATCGTTGCCCTGGAGACATTCTCAAAGACAATTCTGCAGGCCAGCCTCAATAGTGGCCAGGGCGGATAACCCCCTTCCTTGGGTGTCGTCCAAAAGCTTTAGCCCCCGAGGAATGCTCGACGGATCTCACCGTTTTCCAGCAACGCTCGGGCGGAGCCCGTGTGGGAGTTGCGCCCCATTTCCAACACATATCCTCCGTGACTGGTTTCCAGGCCTTGGCGGGCGTTTTGTTCAATCATTAGGACTGTGACATAGGTTTCCCCATTCAGCCGCTGGATAGTATCAAAGATCTTACGTGTAATCAGAGGATCCAAACCGGCACTAGGTTCGTCCATCATGACCAGTTTCGGTTCGAGCAATAACGCCCGACTTATCTCCAGCATTCGCTGTTCGCCTCCCGACATAGTACCCGCCATCTGGGTTCGCCTTTCGGCCAAACGCGGAAACAAATCCAAAATATCGCAATACGAAGCTTTCTTTGCTTTGCATCCCTTTCTAGGTACATCCCCATATCCAGATTTTCCATGACGGTCATCTGCGGGAACACGCTCCGCAATTGGGGCACGATGGAAATACCACTATGCAAGATATCCTGGGGACGGAGATGGGTGATATCCTGTTCGTTCAATTTTACTGAGCCCTTGTGCACCGGAATCAACCCGTAAATACTCTTGAAGACCGTGAACTTCCCCGCTCCGTTGGGTCCAATAACGCAGACAATTTCGCCTGGATAGACTTCCAGATTAATTCCCTTCAGGACATTGATACCTTGATAGCCAGCATAGAGATTGTGAACAGAGAGAAGGGGCATTAAAATGATCAGAAACCAAAATAGGCGTCAATCACCGCTTCGTTCTCTTTGATTTCCCTGGGAGTGCCTTCAGCTAGTTTTCGTCCGTAATTAAGCACGTATACTCGGTTGCAGAGGTCTGCGATGAAATTGATGTTGTGTTCAATCAGCAGAAAGGTCTTCCCTTGTGCGTTCAGAGCTTGAATACGGTCCTTGATTGTTTCGATTAGGGTGGGATTGACACCTGAGGTGGCCTCATCCAGGAGCAAGATATCGGGATCGGGCATTAGGGCCATACCAATTTCCAACAGGCGCCGCTGGCCTCCCGAAAGATGACCAGCCGGATCCTCGCTCAGATGCTCAATATGCAGGAATGCGAGAAGTTCCCGGGCCCGGTCCTGAATGTCAGACTTGCTTGGTTGTAGCATGCGCAGGATCGGGTTGTTTTGCCATGGACGGCTGATCAGCATGTTTTCCCGCACTGTCATTTTGCTTAGACGCGAATCACCTGGAAAGTGCGAGCTAAGCCCATCCGGGCAATTTGATGTGGTCTGATGTGTGTGATATCCGTTCCCTGGAACCAAATCTGGCCTCCGTCGATCTTCTGCAAACGGCTTAGACAGTCGAAGAGAGTGGTCTTACCACTGCCATTAGGGCCGATAAGACCGACGATATCTCCGGGATAGACTGTGAAGTCAACCTGGTTGACCGCGGTCAACCCGCCGAAATATTTGGATACATTTCGCCCTTCCAGCAGGGGCGCTGTATCTGTCATCAGTTTCTTCTCCGCAGACGGAAACGGCCTAGGAGCCGCCCAATGGAAGTACTATTGTCTCCTCCCAACGTTCCGAGAATACCTTCAGGAAGAAAGATCACCAATAGCACCATCAAGATCTCGAGAGCCAGCAAATGCACGCCGAACAGATGGCCCCAAACTACTCGCTGCAGAAAGTATATGACCACCGCCCTTAGGGGTGGGCCCCATACCGTTCCCAACCCCCCAATATGGACATCATTACCATTTCCACTGTACGAGCTACAAAGAAGATCACGTCCGGATCAATGAAGGTGTTTTGCCATGCCCAAAAACCTCTGACTATGCCCGTGAAGAACGCGGCAATCATGAAGGCGATCATTTTGTGCAAGGTGGTGTTGATGCCCCGCATCTCGGCTCCTATCTCATCCTCACGAATGGCGATAAGACTCTGGCCGAATTCACTGCGGCGAATCAAACAAACGATGATGACAACCAGCCCCATCACCGCCAACATCAGGTAGTAGTCCCCCAACCGATTGAGGACTGGGGGCAGGCTTAACCCACTGCCGCCTCCTGTGAGAGGACGCATAACTCGCCCAATCTCGCGCATGGCCACAAAAGTGCCCAGCATGGCGATGGAGAAATAAGGGCCCTTGAGACGGAGCGTAGGCAATCCGATGAGAAAGGCAAAGGCTGTTGCGGCTCCGCCGCAGACAGGCAATGCCTGCCAAAAGCTCCATTCCGGAGAGAACAGAAGGGGGGAAGGAGTCACCAGAATACCCATGACATAGGCACCTATCCCGAAGAAAGCGGCGTGGCCGAAGTCCACGTATCCGGTCATACCTCCGATGAGATTCCAGTCGGACGCTAGGGTCGCTAGGACGAAGATCTGGCTGCCCACAAAGAGTGTTAGGCGGGATACGCCGGTATACGGGTACAGGGCCAGCAGGACCAAAAGCAACAACCAGAGGAACAGCTGGGCCCTGCCATTGGTTTGCAGCCCCAAGTTCCGTACCAGGGACACCATCACTCTTCTTCCCCTTGGTTCGTCCGCAATCCTCCGAGCAGCCCTTGGGGCCGTAAGACTAGAATCACGACCAGCAGCACAAAACTGGTTGCCATACCCAGATTGGTGCTAATCCCCGGAACAAAACGGGAAACAAAAGTCTCAGTAACGCCCCGCACCAAGCCACCAATCAGGGCGCCCGTATGCGGCCCAATCCACCCAAGGCGGGAATCGTGAAGGCTTTCAGAGTAAAAGGCGGCCCCATGAATGGAAATATAGCTTTGGTGGGACTCATCATTGCCCCTGCCCCTGCCGTTAGGGCGATGCAAATCCCGGCCGTCAACCCGTACACATGGTTGATGTCCACCCCGACAATACGGGCCGCGTTCTTATTCTGAGCCGCTGCCCTGATTGATATACCGAGGCGACTCCTCTGCAGAAATAGGTGCAGTCCGACCATGATCAGAAGAGCCAAGAAGAAAATGAGAGTCTTGACTAGGGGAAATGTGACACCCAGCAGATCCACTGACCCGTTATAGCTCACTGCCACATTGCGGGGATCTGAGGTGAAGAGGATTTTGAAGAGATTAGCCAGTGCTATGGATACCCCAAAGGTGACTAACAGAACATTAGATGAGGCCGTTCCACCAGACGGTTGGTAACAGCCACTGCAGCAGATAGCCCATCCCAAACATAAGGGGCAGTATCACGACCAACGAAAGGAACGGGTCCAGCCCAAATACATGGAAGAGACCCCAGGCCAAATATGCCCCGATCATTAAAAATTCGCCGTGGGCCAGATTGATGACTCCCATCACCCCCCAGATGACAGAGAAGCCCAGCACCATCACCGCATAGAACCCGCCCAGCAGTAGCCCGCTGACAAGGGCTTGCAAAATCTGTTCCATGAATCTTTACAGGGAGAAAGGAAAATCTTCTAGCGATCTTTCCACGCGGGGGCCGGATATCGGACTGTAGCGACCGCGGATTTCTCAGGTGCTACCACCAGAATCTCACCGTCCTGGACCTGAATGGCCCCCATCGGCTTACCCGCATTTTTGCCTGTTTCGTCAAAATTGATCGGTCCGTAGAAGGTGACTACATCAAGGTTGTACAACGCTTCCCGAACTGCCTCGGTATCAAGGGCACCGGCCGCTTCGATAGCCAAATGTAAGGCCAAGGCCGTGGCCGTCGACTCTGCTGCCTAATACGTAGGCGAAGCACCCCATTTAGTCTTATAACGCATTGCATATTCGGACGCAGTGCCGAGATATTCATCGGCATATTTCATGGAAGATTCCCACTGAGTTGGCCCCATAACGTATTCCGCGTCACCGCCGACTTCCGCTACCAGTTTCGGATTGCTCGGGCCCACCGTAATCACCATGGCCTTGGGGTTGAAGTCCAACTCCTTGGCCGCCCGGATGAAGAGGATTGCGTCGTTGAAGTGCCCCCCGCCAACGAAAACGTCTGGATCTAGAGCCTTGAACTTGGCCATCATGCCACTGACATCCGCCACATCTCTGGGGTAAGTTTCTACTCCCAGTACCTTTAGGCCATATTCAGCGACCCACTTTTGGGCTCCCTTGGCTACACTGGTAGGGAAGGCGGTGTCTTCATAAGCTACTACTACCGTGCTGGCACCCCGGGCAGCCAACACCTGCAGGGAGGATTGAGTGTAATTGCCTGCGGGTGTCAGCACCGCAAAAAGATTCTTAAACCCTCTTTCAAAAAGGGTCTCGGAGGACCCATTGCCTTCTACCATGATTTTGTTGTACTTTTCCGCAATGGCGCTTGTGCTTTGGGTCAGGCTAGAACTGTAGGGGCCCAGCAGGAAGTCAACTTGATCTTCACTGATGAGCTGTTCAACCAACCGCGCTGCAGTGTCAGGGTCTCCCTCGTCGTCGTACATCACCAGTTCCACCCGGAAGCGATCCTCGCCTACCTTGACGCTGCCGTATTAATTGTTTACCCAGTCCAGCCAAGACACATAGCCCTGACGGGTGTCTTGCCCTTCCCTAGAGTACTTCCCTGTTTCACTCACGGCAGCACCGATGTAAATGACTTGCTCTGCAACTGCCCGATCCCGTCCTCTTGTGGGGGTTGGTACAGGAAAAGAACAGGCCGCCAGGGCCAAACCAGTTGTGGCCGCACCAGAAAAATGCAGGAACTGGCGGCGGGAAATCGGATGCCTGAACATTTGGCCATTGACTCCTCAATAATAAACTTGAATGAAAGTGTACATGTATAGAATCAAGGGACCTCTGAAACTAGCCGCACTGACCTTGCGCCATCTGTCCCTCTGAATTGGAGGGAACTGTGTCACGAATCATCCTGTGATCTGCATTCTTAGTAAGGGAGTTCCACCTTAGTGCATTGAGACAATGTGGAGACTGTGTAAAACGGCGTGGGACTTGAACCAATAATGCAGTTTAATGGCGCTACGGTAAGGTCTCAAGAAACAATTCACTTAACATTCTTGATTTTTCGCCCGTCCCGTAGATTGATAGGGTCCTTCACCAAATGCTAGCTTCGGACCTGACATAGGTCCCAACTCAAACTGGCGGGACTGAGTCAAGATGATTGTACCGGCAGCGCCCAGTTCATAGGGAGTGACTTGAAGACTGGCTTTCATCTTCAGCCTTGCCGAAAGCATGTATTGATCACGTCGGCTGTGGAGGAGGGACTTACCGAAGTTGAACATTCCCAGCGATGAAGTCAGGGATTAACGACCCTGAACTTCCACACAAAATGGAATAAGGGCGTTTCGGCATTCAAGGAAGGTGGTCAAGGCAAGAGTTGATGGCTCTATACGAACCATTAGTGACCGCCCTTATAGGATTTCTCACCTAGTACAGACCTAACTGCTTACGCTGATTTTGCCTTCGTGGTTGAGGTCTCGAACGAAACTGCGTCCTGTATCGTGGGACTCCCTGTAATTCTGTAGCCACTGGAATTCCCGTGCCAAATCCCACTTCATTGCAGGAGACTAATCGGTTTTTATTCGATTCTTAGTGTAATTTGTCGCCGGGCGTGAACGCTCGGAAATCCGTAGATACATACGGCCGCACAACGTTGATCGTTTCCGTGTGCTTGGGTAAGCTCAAAAACGCGTCCAATTCCTATGGAATTCTATTTTCGTTTGCAGGTTTTCTTGCTGTTCAAGTCAAGATACCCGAGCATTTACGCCGCAACACACCTCGGTTAAGCCTTGATGCCGCTAAGAGTTACTCCTCGGATGAAATAGCGCTGTGCGGAAAAAAAGATAATGAGAAGAGGCAATACCGATACGATGGAGACCGCCATAACTTGATGGATATAGATAAACCGGCCTCCCTGCATCATTCTCAGACCTAGAGCCAGCGTGTACTGGTTGATGTCGCTCAAGTAAATGAGAGGGCCCTGGAAGTCATTCCAGTTGCCTACAAAGGAAAAGATAGCCACGGCGGCCAACGCTGGCTTGGAAAGAGGCAACAGAATTCGGAGGAAGATGCGAAAACTATGGCAGCCATCTATACGGGCCGCGTCATCTAGTTCATAAGGAATGGTGGTAAAGAATTGACGCATTAAAAATATAAAGAAGGGCCAGCCGAACCAAGTGGGTAGCATCAGTGGCAAGAAAGTATTAACCCAGCCAAGACGTGAAAACAAGATGTAAAGGGGCACGCGAGTCACTTCAAACGGAACCATCATGGTTGCCAAGACTAGGATAAAGAGATAATCCTTGCCCGGTGCCCGCAGGCGGGCAAAACTGAATCCCACCAGTGCGGATACTACTGTGTCCATTAGGGCGTTGTGTCCAGTGATGAGGACAGTATTCAGCGAAAAGCGAGTGAATGGAAGCCTTTGCCAACCTTCTATGTAATTACGGGGTTGAAAGGGGTTGGGCAAGAGCTGGGGTGGTTGTGTAAAGACCAGCTCCGGGGCCTTGAACGACGTACTAAGCATCCATAGAAAAGGAGCAGTAAAAAGGATGGCTCCCATTACTAACAAGGCGTAAATGAAAAAGCGTCGCAGTAGTCCGCCTAGTGTCCACATTACTTCAGATCTGGCGGTCATACACGTCCCCGAACGTCTCCTTCATAGTAGACCCAGCGGCGGGCTCCTACCAGTTGAATAACGGTTAGGATCAAGATAACCAAGAACAGACCCCATGCCATGGCCGAGGCAAAGCCCATTTTCAGGTATTCAAAGGCGTTGTTATAAAGGTACAGACCATACATGAGGGTGGACCAGCCGGGTCCCCCCTTGGTCATGATATAGACGTTGGTGAAAGTCTGGAAGGAACCGATTATGGAAGTGACCGTTACGAAGAATATGGTAGGAGTCAGCATAGGTACCGTGACATGCCAGAATTCTCTCAACTGGTTGGCTCCATCCATCTTGGCCGCGTCATACAGATGCTGGGGCATTCCTTGCAGCCCCGCCAGAAAAATCACCATGCCGGTTCCGATTGTCCAGAGGCTCATAAGAACCAAGGCCGGTTTGGCCCAGTTAGGATCTTGTAACCACGCTGGTCCCTTGATGTGCAAGAGACCCAAAGCTAAATTGACGAGACCAAATTCAGGATTAAGTAACCAGAGCCAAAGGAGTGCCATTGCCACGCCGGAAGTAATGGTTGGAAGGTAAAACAAAGTGCGAAACCAGTTAGAACCCCGTACGCGCTGATTTAGCAGGAGTGCTACGAAAAGACTGGTAACTAAACCAAGGGGCACGCTCAGGCCAGTATAGAAAATAGTGTTACCTAGGGATACACGTGTACCTTCGTCCTGAAACATGCCGATGTAGTTCTCTATGCCAATCCATTCTGGCGGGCTGAGAAGGCGCCACTTAGTGAAGCTAATGACGAAAGAAGCCAAAATGGGACCCCCAGTAAAAAAAACCAGGCCAATAAGCCAAGGTGAAATCCCAATATAGAATTCGATTGCTTCTTTTCGTTCGCGGCGAGTCATGGCAAGAATTTGCTCAAACGGAGTGATTGGGTTGGCTAGCCTGAAACAGGCTTCGCTGGAGGAAAAGGGACAGTTTGCCTTGGATTGACCTAAGTCTCCCCCAATTGGGATATTTGCCTACAGGATGAGGGGGTTATCTCCCCCTCATCCTACGGTACATTCGTGAGGAACACTATTGACTGTAGATTTCCGCATTTTGAGCCAGAATCGGATCTCCGTCCTCTTTCATATCCGCCAATGCTTCTGCTATGGGTTTGAGGCCATTGTTGATCAAGTCCATTTCTCTGTCGCGAATGGCCGTGAATTCTGCACCATAAGGGCTGACCGGCCGACCTATGTCCATGTAGGATTCCATGGCATCCAAAAATGCCGCGGAGTTGGGGGCGATGCCCGATGCAGAGAAGTAAACATCAAATACCGATTTCCGGGGAGGTGTAGAGGCTCCCGTGGCAGCCCAGACAAAGGCCAGCCCTTCGCTAGAGGTCATCCAGCGCAGCCATTGCCAAGCTGCTTCAGGATGTTCCGTATTCTTGGTGATGCCATAACCACTACCTAGGCCAGCTGTGGATTTAGCCACAGGACCTGCAGGCCAGGCAGCCACATCCCAGTCGAAGTTCGCCAGAGCGTTCCAGGTTGGTGCCGTCCAGGGCGCAACTGTCGTCATGGCTACTTTGCCGGAAACAAAATCGCCTCCTGCTGTGGCCAATACTTCTGACTGGGCGGGACTCGGGATTGCCTGGTGTTCAAAACGTAGGTCGACCCACCATTGCAAAGCTTCAATGGCTTCTTCGGAATCAACCGTAACTGCCGTTTCGTTTTCGTTGAAAAGAGTTGCTCCCCAAGGCTTCAAGTAACTTGGTTCCAACAGCCAACTGCGCGGCATTCCGCTGAATCCCCACGTATCATCGGCTTGGGAAAACTCTATGGCAGCCGCGCCCATATCGCTGAATGTCCAGTCACTTGTAGGCAAGCCGATTCCCCGTTCCTCGAACAACGTCTTGTTGTAGCCCAGAATGATGGGGCCGTGGTCATAAGGCAAAGCATATGTTTTGCCGTCCCACTGATAGTAGGGCATGACACCTGCAAAGAAGTCATCCATATCGAAAGAGTCGTCCATGGAGGAAAACTGGTCGATTTCCAGGAAGACGCCCTCGATTATCCACAACAGCGAGCGGCTGGCTTGCACTTCAATGAAGTCTGGCAGTTCATTGGCCGCGGCCAGAACCAGCATCTTGCTGTGATGTTCTGACCAGTCAACAAATGCGAGGTCCACAGTTATTCCCTCATGAGTTTCCTCGAAGAGGTCCCTCCACTTTTCGATGGTTTGGTATTGAAGACCGTAATCAGCCTGGGTAAAGGCTATATTGGCTTGAATGTGTGCCAATTCTGGTGCAGCTCCGGCATCTCCGCCAGGCAAAGTTGTAACTGCACAAGCTGCCAGCGACGCCGCGGCAATGCCTGTCCCTCCCAATTGCAGGAATCGTCTTCTCGTAATTGCATACATATCCATGCCTCCTGAAGATCTATGGCGCCGTTACAATTAATGTTTTTGGTGGCACCTAAAATTAAGACTTGCCTCTGAATTATAGTGAAAGTGCAAAATAACATTGGATTGGTCGAAATTCTTACATTCCGGTCATACATCGGCAGACAAGCCTTGACTACAGAGCCTTAACCGCATGAATCGTATTGAAGAAATAGAAGCTATAAATTTGCTTTTTCCCTATGCCAAAGAGCATCGATTCCGCTATGGGGGAGGCGTCTGCACGGGAAGGCTAACCACTCTCGTGCTTGTCCATCTCGAAAATGGCAGAACGGGGATAGGATCTGCCTACACGCATCCTGGCATGGCTCATTTGGTGCTGCAGGATCAGTTGGCTCCTATGCTTAGGGGAATGGAATCAGATGGAGTGGAAGAAATCTGGGAACGCATGTATGGCTTGACGCGTTGGTACGGACGCAAGGGGGCTGCCATGTCCGCCCTGGGAGCACTGGACGTTGCACTTTGGGATCTTCGCGGCAAGTCTCGCCGGGAACCAATTTGGAGCCTCTTGGGTGGCACTTCTTCCCATTGCCCAATTTACGGGAGTGCCCTACTATGGAAAGAACCCGAAGCTCTGGCTCTTGAAGCGGCTGGACTTATCAACCGGGGCTTTCGCCGCGTCAAAATGAGGCTGGCCAGGGGTGAAGAATATGATCGTGCCGCCACGCAGGCGGTAAGGACCGCGATTGGTGCCGACAACGATCTGATCGTGGATGCCTCCATGCGTTATCACTTGGAGCTCGCTGTACGCATGGGATCATTCTTCAAGGAGTTTAACGTTTACTGGTATGAAGAACCCTTTGCACCCGAGAATATCGATGACTTTGCTGCTCTGCGCGCCAGGGTGGAAGTTCCGCTGGCAGCAGGAGAGAACGAATTTGGGTATCAAGGGTTCAGGGAACTGATTCGCGCTGGAGCCATTGACATCGTGCAGCCTGATGTAAGCCGCTGCGGGGGCATAACTGAAGCATTGCGCATCGCTGATTTGGCTCAAGAACACAACATTGGGGTCGCTGCGCATAGTTGGAGCGATGCGATTGCCATTGTGGCCAATGCCCATGTGATCGGGGCGATGCACAATGGAATTACGGTTGAAATGGACTGCACAGGCAATCCACTAGTCGATAGTCTTCTCAAGACTCCGCTCAAAGTACAGGACGGATATTTCGACTTGGGAGAGGCGCCAGGCTTGGGCATCGAACTTGATATGGACGTGGTGGATCAGTTTCGGATGCCGAACCCCCTGTCCTGCCCCGATGGTGTTTATTCCGACATGATGTTCGGTGTCGGCAATTTTCCGGAACAGTTACCTTATTTGGAATCGGCATGAATTATCTTCTCAAATTGAAATTACAAATGCGTGCAAGCGATAGGGGGCGTCATGAGCAACTATCTTGAACCCACCAAACTGACTGATGGACAGATGCGCAGATTTATCACTGAGGGATATCTGATCTTGAAGACCGGAGTCCCCGACGAAGTCCATGCATATATTCGTGACCGTTGCGAAGAAATCTTCTCCAACAATGGGAATCCCGGCAACGATGTCCTGGAGTTAAATCCTGCTCTCAGCCTGATTCTGGCCGACCCGGCCGTACGGGGGGCGCTGCAAGGAATCTTGGGGCCAGATTATTTTCTGCATCCTCATCGCCACTGTCACGAGAATGTCTCCGGCACTCCAGCGCAGCACAATCACAAGGATTCCTATGAGGATGACGTGAATGTCAGGCACCACCGCTCGCGTTGGGCGATGCTCATGTACTACCCCCAGCAGGTGACTCCTGACATGGGACCTACTGGGGTAACGCCGGCCAGCCAGTATTTCAGTGACTCCGCATCACTGGAGCCTGGGAACGAGATAGGAGTTACCGGCGAAGCAGGCACCATCATTCTGATTCACTACGACTTGTGGCATCGTGCCTTGGCGAATTCTTCTGGTCGTATTCGGTACATGTTGAAATTCCTTTTCTGCCGGGCCAAAGAGCCAGAGAGCCCGGCTTGGAACAATCAGACAAGTGATTGGCAAGCTCCTGCGGAACGGGCTGGAGATACGCTGGAACCCCTATGGGATGTGATGTGGCGGTGGCATCGCGGGGAAGACATGGGCCAGAAAGCGAAATTCAGGGATGAGTGTGTTGTGCTTGAAGACCTGCTGACGGGGCCCGAGCGAAGTCGGCTCAGAGCAGCCTATACAATTTCCCACAATGCCTTTGAAAAAAGTGGACTCTCAGCTCTCTGGAGAAAAGAAGCCGACATGGCAGAGCAAAGGGCGAATGCTCGAGACCACACTAACCCCTGCGAGCATGTCATCGGCTATGCCCTTGGTGCATTAGGTGACAAGTCGCTGGACCACCTGCAATCAGGTCTCAATTCTGAGGATTGGCGAATCCGCGGTTGTGCTGCCGACGTGGTTGGGGATATTGGAAGGGAAGCAATGTTTCTCGCTCCTAGCGTGGCAAGCCTCCTACAAGATGACTCGGCTTGGGTTCGGCGTAACGCCACAGAGGCACTAGGTGTTATAGGAAGCAAACAAGAGAGAGTCGGCGGCGTTCTGGGAGAGGCCCTAACCGATAAAGACTATTTAGTGGGCCATAACGCAGCACTTTCACTGAGAAAGTTGAGGTTGGCATCTCCTGTTGCACTTCAGCATCTTCTCAAGGCCGCTGTGCATGTCGAACCGTATCGACGCCTGAATTCCCTACTGGCCCTTGAAGGCCTTCTAAATCGGCAATAGCTCAACTGAATGTAGCAAGTAGGCGGTACCTTGCCCAGCAAAATGCCTTCCTAGCAAAGCTGGGAAGAATTCCTAATGCATGAGGGATGTTGAATCACTTTGGAATTGAAAAACAAAGATGGGAATTCGATCCCACCAACAGGGGGTTTCAATTTGCCGCTTCTTGGCTCGGACCAATTCCCAATTGCATCCACGCTTCTTGTAAATGGGGGCCCCGCTATCTATGGAATTTCTAGCCACAGGACCTAATTCAAAGTTGTATCTCCAATTGGGGGAAGGCTCCTTCAACGTGTGCCCGAATCCATAAGACCGATTGTATTCGAGGGACAATCCATGCACCGTTTCTCAGCTTGTTTTCATTCGGTGGGTGAGTCCCCGCATGGGATAAAGAAAAATCACTGCTACTTGCCGAGGGAGAACAGTCCCTCCGACTGTTGGGTTCAATGCATCAAAGAGTTCTGGGACCTAATTCGGCGTTTGTACTAGGAACAAACAACGGTTATGCCCCCAGGGAATTCAGGTCTCGCCTCTCGAGCCGACTGTTCGCCAATGCTTGCAAGTCTCGATCTAGACTGTGCCCGTTCCTCATGTGGTCCAAGATGTGATGGTACCTTTTTTTTTGCAGCAGCTCTCCTCAATTCAGTCTGGGCCAAACGGCATCTTCAACTCGTACTCTTGAAGAAAATCCTATAGGTCTGGGACGCGCAGTTCCTTAAAGGGTTGTAAACAAAGCATACATTTCATTTACCCCTAATTGAAATAGGCCCCTTCGAACCTTTTCTTGGGCCAGGTCTGCTACCTAAAGGCCGGCAAACTAGGCCAGAGGTTCAGATAATCGATGATGACTGTGAGCGCCTCATAGAGGGTGGTCTCATCCGAACTGTCGCTATCTAAATCTACGACAGTGGGATGTGAATGCACTTGAATTTTTCGTAGCAAACATGTGCTACTCCAATTCAATATTGCTGGTCTGTCCCCGGCATCCTGAAGAGAGGATTACTTTCCCTGAATCAGACCGACAGCGGTCCAACTGATTACATGGAATCAAGTGAATACAATAGGATGCGGCACAGGAATTGACATTAGCAGATTGTGGAGTTTGCGGTCAGCATTTGGGAATTCTGGCAGTTTGGCACTTGAAGAAGCATTTGATGTGTACAGCATCTGATTTGGAAGAGAAATTTCATGAATGGGTTTGATTGGATAAATGTTCCTCATCCTTAAGGCGAGTTTTCTGTGTTGCCCAGTAGGGGCCGCGTATATGCGTTAACACACCGCGGCCAAGAAGCGATCTGGAGACCCAAAATAATTGCCGACTGGAACATCGGTGGAGATCGCCTTTGGATTGCTCCCGAAAGAGACTGGCATTGGACCGATATCTCATTTTTTGACCTTTCCAATTACCAGGTTGCGGAAGCTATCGATCCCGGGTCCTGGAAATTGGCGGAGTGCCAAGGGAACAATATCACTGCGGAATTGTCATTTTGTGCAGAATCGACACAATGAAAATTTCTTACAAGGAAAGATCAGGCGTCAATTTACTTTCAACGAAGCGACAGGCCGCTCAATCCAAGGACTTCAATACCCGGTCAGTTGGACGACCGTTGATTCGTTGACGCTGGAAGATGGTACACCCAGCCAAGGGATTAATCTATGGCGCATACTGCAAGTGCCTGTAGGAGGACAGGTCTATGTAGCTTCCTCTAATACCGGCTGCTACCGGCTACATTTCGGGGATAAAGCAGGTTTAGTCAAAGCAGGAGTTGGGAGGCTGGAAGCGGAGATAACTGGGGATCTGATGTATAAGATCGGCATGTCGCAGCAGGGGGTCAAAAATCTCATTGCCTATGCCCGAACCTTGTCCGATGACTCGATGCTGGTAATTGCCAGGTGGTTCGAGGTGCCTGCCAATGCAGTTTATTTAGATACACCTATGGATGAGCCTGGGACGGCAGGTGACGTAATCCAGATCTACAACGACAATGGTTTCTTTGGCGGATTTGGCGAACTTGAAATCCATAGTTCTGGACTTCAGTTTCCTTCCGATGCAGCCAAGGGGGACATGCCCAAAGTCAGCGATTCCCTTTTAACCTTGGTTGGTACCATGTCACCCTCAGACTGGGAAGCTTGGAAAGCATGTAACAGTGGGAGCTAAAGGCAATGGTTACGGCCATCGATCCAAAATGAATCGCCGCAATAAAGCCCTATTAGGTCCAGTTAGCTCCGAAGCTATCTATGCCTGCTGAGCCAGAATCCAATTCTCTTTCTTGTCCGATGCATGACTTTCTCTACCAGTAGGCTAGCCGTAGTTTATTCCGTTCTGAGGCGAATAAGAACTGGCTTCTTCTGACTATTGGCAGAATTCCGAAGTTGAGGCCTATTTCTGTACTCCATTGTTGGTAAACCTGAAACCGTAATTCCCCTTGGTGGTGGATCTGCTATTTAGGAAAGGAAACTTGGAGTCTTCGGTGCTCATCTGGAAAAAAATTCGACTTTTAATATGGCTGCGAACTATAAAAAGCGCCTTGGTAGACTTTGAGTTAGTGCAAAGTCAGGCCTGGCTCCAGAGCATAAACGTACGCTGCGATTGGCCGCGGCGTCGGACTACTCCGGACTAAACTTGCAGGATAAAGACCACATGGGTAGGGCCGAACTCAGTTGGGAGATCGGGCATTAAATTTGTGCTATTGAAGTGCCTGGAAAGCGGCAGCTGGAGGATCGAAAGTTGGAAATTTTGATTTCGTCGTCCGAACTAAAAGCAAGGAGGCTGGGATGTGCCAAGCTGAAACTTGCCGCACAGTCGGTCAGAGAGAATGGATATGTAATCCTGGCCAATGCAGTCAATCGTGAGCACTTGGACGTTTTACACCCTCGTATGCACTCTGATTCTCTGCGCCTCATATCGATGCGCAAGTGGGGAGGCGCAGGCAGGCTTGAAGGGCACTTACAACAAGGCCCTCCACCGTTGGCCCCATTTGTTTTCAGGGATGTGGTCGCAAATCCTTTTGCCATTCAGGTGACCCATAGCCTCCTAGGGGACGGCATGTACAACCGGTTCTACAACGGAAACACGAACTGCCCTCAGAGCCAGATGCAGCCATTGCATGCTGATGCCGCTCCTCTGTGGCCAAATTCGAAGAATCCACATCCTCCAGCATCCCTTGTAGTCAACATAGCTTTGACGGATGTCAACGTAGACAACGGCAGCACTGAATTGTGGCCTGGGACACACCTCATTACTTCTGACAAACAGAGAATAAGTGTCGAGGACGAATCCAAGAGACGCCTCGTCATGCCGCCTGTGCGGGCTGATACAGCCAAAGGCAGCCTCCTGATCCGAGATGCCCGTCTCTGGCACCGAGGCATGCCCAATCCCTCCGGTGAAATCCGCCACATGATCGCCATGATTCACAATATTCATTGGTTACAACGATCCCAAGAACTCCTTTTTGATTTCCGTTGCCAAGATCAGTTTCCCGAAGACTGCAGATTGGATCACAATGCCCAATTTACGGATCGGCAGATTTACTATCTCTTCAGCCGATTTCCGACTTTGGAAGCTGATGTTTCTTAGCCTGGGCGTTTTATCGCGGTAGCCAGAAAGTGTTGCAAACTTTCATGTTCGCTGGTTGCTGGGGAGCCCCCCTTTCGGTGCAGGCACAGGTTAATGCTTGCTTGCCCCACAACCCGATAGCCTTGAATTCGCTACTGCGAAGAGGATATTCCGGACTCTTTTCATTCCAAGACCCCATAGACAATCAGGTCCATGGAAAATGCCAATGGCCTTGAGAATAGAAAGTCGAGCGTCTCCTGACAGCTACTGCTGAATTTCACCCTCTGCCAAATGCAATGACCGGAGTAATCTCTTTGTTGACTTTCGCGTTGAAGTTTCCATATGTGGCCTGACTATGGGAGTAGGAGGCGATGTGGAAAGGTAAATGCCTAGGAAAAAGGATCATTTCAATTCCAAGTTTACGGACATTTTCTTGGCTATTTTGGGCTTCTTGCTAGTCATGGGCGTTGAAAATTCTCTGCCGAAGTTTGGTCGATTCGCAAAATAAATTGAACAAGAAAAAAAGCTTAAGGTACTAGCTTGGACCTGAAGAGGACCCATATTCAGATAGTAAGTCGTGACGCTATAGGTATATTCGGCCTTCTCCTGCGCGAAGCACTTTGTTCAGCCTTACAGGGTGCAGCGTAAATGGGAGAAAGAGAAACCCGTGTTTCCCGATTCGTTTGTGAGAACTTTGCCTTGTACAGCCTTTGGCCTTCGAAGATCGACGGAAAATCGGTTGGATCTTCGAGATGACGTGCCCAAAGAAAATCCTCCTGCATTGTCCCTGGGGAAAGGCGATACGAGGCCCATCTTTGAAGGGAAACCACGGAGCATCGATCCAATGCCTGAACAGACAAATGGAAGTCGACAATGGAATACCCAGAAACTTTGAACACCTCAATGGCGCTACGCACTTTCACCACACATTTTCGATTTTGAAGAAATATTTCCTGATGGGACAGGATCACCATCCTGCTGCGTATGCAGTGGTGCGAGGATCCGCTCCTCCTGTACGTAATTTTGACTTTGGATCGACAGTAATGGCGCATACGCGGCTGACATTCCCGCTCCAGTCTCCATCATCTTTCAATATGTGTCCCTTCCTTCGCAAATCTGACTTAACACTGTTTGAAATACGCGTTTCCACAGTAACTTCGCCATCAAGGCTAATATGTGGCCAAAATGAATTTGGGAAACTATGTGAAATCACACGCGGGGCTTCTATAGCCGTCTGGACATCCATTCCGAATTCAACGACATTCAGAAAAACCTGGAGCATGCCTTGAACCTGGGCATCGCCTCCTGGGCACCCAAAAGGCATGAAAGGCCGGCCATCTTGCAAAGCCATGGCTGGATTTGGAGTCAAGCGGGGCCGCTTTCCTGGTTGAAGAGAGGAGGCATGGTCCTGATCCAGCCAACTCTGCGTCCCTCTGTGAGAAATCGGAAAGCCTAAGCCAGGCACGACAGCACTTCCTCCAATCCCATCAGAAGGTGTAGCGGAGAAGGCATTGCCTTCTCTGTCAACTACACAGAGATAACTGGTGTCGCTCTCCCAAGGAATTTTCATCTCATTTGGGGTAATGCTCTCGGAGGTTCGGGAATCTCGATTAAGAGAGCCGTTCTGTTTAGGCTCGAAGGACCAGGGGTCGCCGCAGGCAGGCATGCTTGGCGCTGCAGCCTGGCCATCTATCTGATTTAGCCGCATTTGGGCGTAGTCGGGGTGAAGTAGCCCCTTAATAGGTACACGGACAAAGTTGGGGTCACCAAAATAGGCATCCCGGTCCGCGAATACCAACTTGAGGGTTTCCAAGAGCCCATGCAAGTAATCAGCAGAATTGTGCCCCATTGACTTGAGTTCCAGATGCTCCAATATTTTCAGAGCCATCAAGAGGGAAGGTCCCTGGCACCAGGGACCGCAGCTGAACACGTCCAGGCCCTGGTAGCGAATAGTCTCCGGCGGTTCCACGAGAACAGTGAAATTGCGCAGATCTTCATAGGTCAACAGGCTTCCCATGCGAGTATGAAATGCTGCGATTTCCCGCGCAATCTCTCCCTTATAGATCAGGTCTCTGGCACTTTGAATCCCTTTCCGTCTGCCCCCATCACTGCCACGTTCGGCTTCGATCATGCGGTGAAAAGTGTTTGCCAATTCCGACTGTTTGAACAGTTGACCCGTTGGGATGGGCACTCCCTTAGGCAGGAATGTGGCAGCAGTAGTTTCGTATGTTCTGATTGAAGGATGTTGTAGGGCCTTGTGAAATCTCTCATCCACAGGCCTACCTTTCTGAGCCAGGTCTAGCGCGGGCTGTACGACCTCTTCAAAAGTCAATGTGCCCCATCTGGCCAAGGCGCTCAGCCATGCGTCTGGCGCTGCTGGAGTAACCGTACGTGGGATACCCTCTGGCATATCTCCGCCATGATTTTCCTTGAAGTGCTGGATGCTAGCCGCCATGGGCCAGCGTCCCAAGCCACTGATCGTTTGGACAGGTCCGCCTTTGGCCGGCCCGTAGATTATGGGTGCCACGCCGCCAAAGTTCGCGGATTCCGGCACAACGACATTTAGGCATAGACCAGAAGCCACACCTGCGTCGGCCGCGTTGCCTCCCTGTTCCAATACTCTGAGCCCCGCCATGGTTGCTAGATAGTGATCCGTTGATATGAGGTAGCCATTGCTACGAAAAGGGGGCCGAGTGGTTTGCATGGGAGTTCCTATTGCAAATAAGCTTTCATTTCAATGTCTGAATTAACTCAGGATTCTGGGCATAGAGACAACCTCCTTGGATCTTGGGCCAAGAGGCCATATTGCTATCGGCGGCCCCTGGCAAAAGCTATTCCTGCATCAAGCATACTTCTGTTTAGGCTCATCTCAGATACATTATTCAATTTTCGAACCTGAAAAGCCACAAGGATACTGCCTTGTGCTTCCCCAGCGAACTGGAAGTAGCTTTCAACCTCAGCACTATGGAACAGGACTTGCGCCTTACGACGAGGCATCGAAGGACTTCGCGTGGTTCTGACACCCCGTCGCGGTCAACAAGACCGCAGGCCCAATGCCCGTCCTTCCAAGACCGCCAATGAGACAACCATTGTGTACTGCAGTAGTGACAAGCAGACCCCCGAAGGGGCGCATGAAACAGAAATAAAAAACTTCCCAGCCCTCTGGAGGTACTCAATAAGGCAGGGCCTATGACACCAATTCGGCTACGTCGGAAGTGTCCATAGGCGAGACCTTCTGGGTCCTATTTAGCTTCGTCTGGCGGCGCGGCTTGATCGTCATCATTCAGTGATTGGTTGCCGGTCCGTGCCTCGTCTTTGGATATCTCTCCAAGGAATTCAGGTAGTTCGATGCCAGCCATCTTCGCCACTTCGTGGAATGGTGGCAGTGCTTTCGTGAGACCGCCGAGGAAGTTACCTACAGTGTTGCCATTGCCGCTGTCGTAAACCACCACCTTCTCAAAGTCGATATTGCTGATGGCTTGAGCCTGGATTTGGGCGATGACCTCCATCTTATCGACGATCATCAGCCGAGCGGCCCTGTCTGGGTCGCCGCCTGCTGCAGCGACGATCTCACGGAAACCATCCGCCATTTTGGTGAGAATCTCCATGCGGCCTAGAGCTTCGCCGGCCAGCTTGGCGCGTAGAGCCTCGCCTTCAGCTTCGCCCGCGAGAACGTTCTTGCGTTTTTCCCCCTCAGCCTCAGTCTGCACCCGGTCCAATTCAATTTGGGCTGGCACGACGATGTTAGCGAATTCCCGCGCACGATCACGCTCGGCGCGAGCAATCTCGGCTTGTTGTTCGGCAACATAGCCTTCTTGCCCCGCGGCAGCCTCTTTCACCGCCTCCGCCGCATCGCCACGACGCTGCGACTCGGCCTGGGCCTCACGCAGATCGGCTACGGAGGCTGCCTCCACAGCCTTGGACTGGTTTTCTCCTGTTACCGCCTTGGCGTTTGCTTCGGCGACGCTGATGCGCTGTTCCTGCTCCGCCTTGGCGGAGCCCACTGCGCCGTCCCGCTCTTGCTGTGCCACCTGCACTTTCGCTTTGTTCAAGGCTTCCGCCGCTGCTCGCTGACCCAAGGCTTCAATGTAGTGGGATTCGTCGGTGATATCCGAGATGTTGACGTTGATTAGCTGCAGACCGATTTTCGTCAACTCGGATTCGATGTTCTCTAGTACTCGGGACTCGAACTTCTCCCGATCCCCGTTGATTTCTTCGATGTCCATCATGGCGATGGTTGCACGAAGTTGGCCATAAATTATGTCCTTCGCAGTCTCTTCTACTTGCCTAGCGTCAAGGGATAGCAACCTTTCGGCGGCGTTGTTCATCAATTCCTGCACTGTCCCAATACCGAAGGTGAATCGGGACGGGACATTGACTCGGATGTTCTGCTTGGAAAGGGCGCCCCGTAGGTCGATGTCCACGGTCATCGGGGTAAGTTCCAGATATCGATATCCCTGAACGACGGGCCAGACGAAAGTGGTACCACCGTGGATCGCCTCTGCCGAGCGTTCCCCTCCGACCTGGCCGTACTTGACGAGGATCCTGTCCGATGGACAGGTGCGAATACGTCGCACCACGGCAATGACCATAGACATAATAAGAATCACTAACAGGGTGACGACTATGACCGTAAAGTTGAATGACATTTCGGCTGAATTCCTTTTTTACCTTTTTCTCGCGATTGGCCTATTGGGATGACAATTCGTCGATGGTAGATGGTTCATCCAGTTTAGATCATTCTGGCACCCCGACGATGAGTTGACTGCCGGCGAGGCCAAGCACGGTGATGGACGAGTTGCGAGGAATCGCCTTGCCGTCTGTGATGGCATGGAATTCCAAGAGTCGGCCCTGCACAGAGACGCTCACTTTGCCGACCCCAGTTCTAACTGCCGGCACCGCCAGCGAGACCTTGCCCGGCCTGCCAATGCAGTTCGTGATGTGTACGTTTCCTTTGTGCTTGAGCAGGGACACCAACGCAAAGAGGCCCATGTTGATGGCGACGAAGAAGGAACCTAGCGTAAGACCCACCACCATTGCAAAAAGAGTATGCGTCAAACCCCAGTCGTAGGCCATGAGCCCGCCCCAAGAAAAGCCCATGAGAAACGAGACACCGTTGCGAATAGTGAAAACGTCGCCAAAAGGAATGCCGCCTTCGCCGCCTTCAATGAATCCGGCCTGATCGGGATTAGCACTTCCGAATTCCAGATCGTCCACCTCGCCGATCCCGAACAGGCTGAACATTACTTGCATCGCGAACACTAGGGTGGAGAACAGGGCAATTGCGAACAACGTCTGTTGTAAAGCCGAAAGCGCGTCAAACCATTCAGTCATCTGCGACCCCCATTCTTTCTTGTGTGGGTATGCTTCGTATTCGTTGCCAAGAGGAGGGCTCCGCGTGTACAGTTGGCCTTTCTGGATCTGAGCCCATGCGAATTAGGCGGCTCGACTTTCCCAAGAAAGATGTACTTTTGTACAAGCCGACCGCCTCCACACCGTCCACTGGGCCGGGCTGCAAGCCTACTTTCGGCAGATCATTGGCAGTTACAGAGCTGCCAATTGAACTTGGAGCACAATACCAAGTAGCATGGGAATCAATGCGGTAGCTGGATTTCCATTATACAAACTGTTCAGGAATTGAAATGACAGAAGTTCAGAGCAGATCTCACTCTATAGGTAAGGCGTATTGGGCTGATATTCTGCCTCTTTGCCTACAACGAAGCATTGGATTGAAGTTCGGGCTTGTTCACCCCTTGAAAAGGTGCACAAAGTAGGCAGTGAAAGCCTATCTTCACAATAGGCTCCGTGTGAAGAAAGCCCAGCTTGTTGGTCGGGTAGACACAGCTGCTGACTGCTGTGGAAGCGACCCCGGGCAGGTGTGATAGATAAATACCTGTCGGAGCCGGTGCCCCTGTACATGACATAGTATCTGGCACTCGAATTGAGTTGACCCGCTGTTTGGCCGTGAATCTAGCCAAGTGTCCGGAAGACCTGAGTGGGCGGCGTGATAAAGTCTGTCTGCGGCGGCTCTGGGGGTCAATCTACCGAGGTCTATAGGTGCTAACGCCGTGCAACTGGAAGGCAATGGAAGTGTGACGGGCTGTGAGTGGCGTAGGACTCTTCCCAGTCCCGGTGGCGGCAACTAGCAGCCGGGGAGTGGCTATGTAGCAACTTCGGTCTGGACACCTGCGTCAGCCGTGAAGCATGCGGATGAGGCTGAACAACGTGTGGAATGCTGCCTATAGTTGTTGCTAAGGGCCCCACATGGACTGGGCTTTGAAGTAACTTGAATTACCCCTACTGGCAGGGAGCTCGGTGCAAAGAAGGCGATTTCTGGGCCCCTACTTCCTACTGGAAGGGGCAAACCATAACCTCAGCTACACCACTTCCTGGCGGCGCTGAATTCCTTGGTGGTCTATTTCCATGATTCGCAAATTGCGCAGACCTAGGACTTGCCACACTTGGTTCTAAGGGTCACAGAGGGGTACTTCGCGGCTAAAGCGCCTGACCCAGGACAGCCACCGCCGCATTTTCGACGCAGCACCAAGTGTTGCGGGGCAGATCGCCAAGCATTGGTACGAGATAGGCGGACGCTTCTCAGGCCGGTGCGCAATAATCAATTCCACGCCGCAGCACTGCTTCAGGCCGCGGTGGTAGTCTTCGATGGCCCAGGCTTGGAGGGCCAGCTCGGGGTCAGATCAGATCGCGGCTGGCCCAGTATGCCGCGCGGCCGTTGTCAGCCCCCGTTACGCGTACAAACCCATAACCGCGCAATGCGCCTGCGGCCGTTGCGGTGGAATCGCCAGGTCGCAGATGGCCGCTGTCGTCCGGATTGACCTGACGCACCGGGTCAGCCAGGCATACCCCAACTGGCAGGTGAGATCCAGGCCACTGTACCCAAAGCGAAGGCGGGCCGCAAGCCGCGGCTGTGCTCAGCCGTAACCATATCCCGAAAGTTCCATTGGAGACCGCCCACCGGGCATAGACCCGAAAGTCACAGGGAATGCGGGCCGCACCGTCGCTCCAGACCAGGGAGACCAGGTTGATGCCCCGCCGCGCCCTGGGGGCACCCGGTTTGCCACTCCAGTGCCACGTGCTCGATCTCCCGCGCATAGGGCTTGTCCAGGGTGGTGTCGTCCACCAAGCACCCCGCGCGAGGCACCCACGGCTGGGCCTCCTGCCACAACTCTGCCGTGTCGCCGGGCTGGCGTTGCAACAGGCGCGTAAAGGCATCATGGGCGGGTGCCCGCACGACTTCCGGTTGACAGCGGGCGGCCGCCGTGCAGGTGTATCGGTCAGGCGAGGCAATCTGATAGTGATGTAGCTTCGGGGCTGCAGCGAGGGGCATTGGTCTTACATTCCTGGTGGGGCTACGATGTGGGGTCAAAGAAAGATGTAGGCCCCCCATCTTACCCGCATGGCGAAACTCCGTAATGGGATTGGGGCTACCCTGGTCTCCCCCGGAATCCCGTTCAACTGCGTAATCCTAAAAGCGAAAGTTCTCAGCCGAGTTCCATTGGAGACCGCGGCTCTTCGTGCTCCTGCCACGCGTCGTGACCGTGGCCCGTAAACGAGGCTGCGTCCTGGCAAAGGAATTCTCACTGGCGGCCCCGTAGCTCTTGGTCCACCCAATCAAGGATGTTCTGTCTCTTTCCGGGCCGGTCTAAAGAAACCTGTTGATTCAGCGATTCCCGCTGCCCGGCGGTTACCTGAATACTTGCATCTGTCATGCCCATATCAGTTGATCTCTTTCCAGGAAATCAAGCGGCAGTAAGATTACTTTTTCATTAAGGGACATTCCGCTGCTCAGAAGGTAAGGCAGGCAACCTCTCCCAGCGAGATTCAATCATGGCCGACATCGCCAGTTCGCTTCCGAGTGTTGGATAACGTCATCTTGAAGATCTTCGTGTAAACCACGCAAAGAGGGATAGAATGTCTGATTGCTGGTTTTGTCTTGCTCGCCGACGATCTGCCGTGCTGGCACCTGGGTGGCGATAGAGGTTTGGGAAAGTTCAAAGCAGCGGGATTGCGTTCCTTCCGGGACCTTTCTGGCGGGACCTCTTGCCTGGACACGCAGGGCCAGACCTCAGCGACGCTGTATGGGGTCTGTTTTCAAGCCAGCATAGGAATCGGGCAAAGTGTTATCCCCTCCAAGCAAGGGCAATTTGAGGCCAATGATGGCAAGACCTCGTGCCGCACGCGGGACCAGTTGAAATGCTGGCTATCAATCTGGTGAGTGCCTGGTCTCAGGTGAAGCCCCGCATAACAGAGGTAGTGCTGGCATAAAAAGCTGTGGACAATCGTTTCCACGAGTTGGCAGTTATTCCTGATTTGATCCCGATGTTCGAGCAGGAGGGCTTTATGTTCGCGCTTGAAACGGGTACCTCCAAGAGAGGTGTAGCTAGAGGCGATAGAGCAACAGATCCGAGACTCGGGGGCCAAATATGCACTGGCGGCGGAAGAAATCTCAAATCAACTGTATGTGCGGCTAAAGCAGAACTTGCCCTGTGATATTGCCGAGGATTCTGCCGGCTGTCCCAGCGACTAGCCCTGCAGCTTGTGGAAAGACCATGTCTGCATCGAAGCGCGACATTTCTGGCGAAGGCGGATGCTGACTTCTACTATTAGCATGTACCACGAACAGAGGTAGCCGGACCTTTAGGACTGGGTGACTGTAGATTGGCGCGACTACACTGGCACTGCCATGACCCAATATTTTATCCCCAGTTAGCTCCCGTAGGACCCATCCTTAACTTAAAGCAGTAAGAGGTAATTAGGGCGTCGAGAAATCCATTTGCTGAGTTCGGGACCTCTCTCCAAGAGCTTTTCAACGTCACCTTCCCTACTTGCCAAAGTCTTGGCTGCGAAAGAGGGAAAATAAACGTCTCGAAAAGCAGGCCTCCTGAGGAGACTTTGGGGGTGGTAGAATATAGCGTTCATACTGTTCGCCTTTTCATTTTGCTCCGAATACCTGGCTGAACTTGGTTCATACTTGGCACGAAGCATAGAGGGGCCCATACCAATTGTATTCATTTTGACTTCAACAGAGGTGAGTTACATATGTCTTACAGACAAAAATTTGAGTTGCGAATTGGCTTTTTCGTAGCAGTTCTCCTAGTGTTGGCTTTGGTCAGTGTTTCTTGTGCGACTGCACCGCCCAGTGGTGCCACCCCTGTTGACGACGAAATGGAAATGGAGATGGGCCCACAAAGTGGCGGGTCTCTGGTAGTGGGAACCACAGATGACATCATTAATTTCGATGCGTTCTCACTCGGATTTGTCAGCTATCCCATGCAGAATCAATGCTACGACAGCTTGATAATCTACGACAAGAAGCTGAATGCTATGCCTCGTTTGGCAACGTCGTGGGAGACCAACGATGAAGGTACCGAAATTACCCTGGCCCTACGTGAAGATGTAGTTTGGCACAATGGCCGGGCCTTTGTAGCGGATGATGTAGTTCAGAATATCGAACGCGCGCTGGTCCCTGATACGGGATCGAACGTGCACGGAATGGTGCAAACAGTTACAGGCGCGGTGGCGAACGATGATCACAGTGTAACGATCGAGTTTGCCGCGCCCACGCCCAACATGTTTGACATTCTGAATGTAATGCGCCTCATGGCACCGGAGTCTTTCGATTCTCTAACCAATTCCTGCATAGGTACAGGTCCTTTCCAGCTCAAGGAATGGATCCCAGGAGACATTCTGACATTCGCTCGTAACGAAGACTATTGGGAAGAGGGTCGGCCTTACTTGGACGAAGTGACCTTCAAACCTTTCGACGATCTTGAAGCCCTGGTGACGGCGTTGGAAACCGGCATCATAGACGCTGCCATAGCTATCCCGCCCAAGGATTACCAGCGATTGCTTGACGCAGGCATTGAAGTGGAATTCGGGCAAGGTGGATTACTCTATTCCATTACGGTGAATCCGCCAGATCCCGACCAAGAGGAAGGGGCCCTTAGTGACAAGAGGGTACGGCAGGCCGTATGTTGGGCCATTGACCGAGACGCCATAGTGGACCAAGCCCTTTTTGGGGTTGGAGGGGCCACAGTTGTAGCGTTTCCCGATTATTCCGTAGCGTACTTCGAGGATTTGGCCGACCACTACAGTTTCGATCTTGAGAAGTCCGCTGCCTTGCTGGACGAAGCAGGATGGGTTGACAGCGACGGAGATGGATTCCGGGATAAGGATGGTGTCAAGTTGGTCTTGAATACGATCACTATTGCAGCTTTTCCAGAGACCACGGACATCGGCACCATATTGCAGGCCGACTTGGCCACAATTGGTGTGGAAGTAGATGTTGAGCCGCTGGACAGTGCGACTTATGGTCCTCGTCACCTCGGTTCCCCTGAGACCAACAGCAGTGCCGTGTTCGACCTGGATGTTACTTTTGTCGGAAGACAGCATCTTGATCCAATGGGGTTGTTCGACAACAGCCCGTACCGCCCCCGTTCAAGTCCCATTTTCCCGAGAGGGGATTTTCCTGAAGGATACGTAGAGAACTTGCAAATCGCCGGTTCCACATTTGACCGCGAGGCAAGGCGAGAAGCTTTCCGACAAGTAAACGAAATTATGCTTGACGCTTGCGTCGACATTCCAATTTCGTGGAAATACACACTCTTTGCTCGACAGACCAATGTGCACGGTTTGGACTGGACCGTCAATGACGAATTGATGGCAGGGAACGCTTGGATCGAGTAAAAATCCAAATTCTCCTAAGGGTACGCTGAAGCCCCAGCAGGCACTGTTTGGCCGGCGCTTTGCAAGCCCTGCAATCCCTATTCAGCAGAATGCCCGAGTCTCTTCTTCACTTCAAAATGGAGGAGAGACTCGAGGTGGTAGCGCATCGCCCTTAGATCCTGACCGTCAAGTTCGGTGGACATTGGGCGGCGAATATTCCAAGAACTTAACCTGTCTTTAGGTCCACATGGCCACTTATGCTTTGCGGCGACTGGTGCAGACGCTTCCAGTCCTTCTTCTCAGTTCGATCCTGGTCTTCAGCCTGGTTCGCTTCATACCTGGCGATCCGGCCATGCTGATTGCCGGACCCGATGCACTACCAGAACAGATCGTAGCTGCTCGCGCCCGGTTGGGCTTGGACCAACCCATTTACTTGCAGTACGTAATCTGGTTGGGCCAAGTGTTGCGCGGGGATCTTGGTGTGTCCATCCTAAGCGGTTATCCAGTATTCGATCTGATCAAGCTGAAATTCTTGGCCACACTGCAATTGACTGCTGGCGGTCTTTTAGTTGCTCTGTTCTTGTCACTCCCATTAGGTATATTGTCAGCGGTCAGGAGAGGCGGCTGGTTTGAACGTGTGACATCCATGGTGGTTGCCCTTGGGCAGGCAATCCCCACCTTTTGGCTAGGTATCCTTCTCGTGCTTGTGTTTTCCCTTCAACTCAAGTGGTTACCACCGTCCGGTCGTATAGATTTCAGCCAGAAACCAGTGTTGGCTCTTCGCCTTATGGTCCTGCCTTCAATCACTCTCGGTTTCTATTCTGCTACGGTGCTCACACGATTTCTCAAGAGTTCCATGCTGGAAGTGCTTGAGATGGATTATGTCCGTACCGCTCGAACTAAAGGTCTGGCTGAATCTGGGATTCTTACGCGGCATGTATTGAAGAATGCCCTGATTCCTGTAGTGACCATACTTGGATTGCAATTAGGTGCGTTCTTGGGTGGTGCCGTTGTCACGGAATCTATCTTCGATTGGCCAGGATTGGGACGACTTATGCTGCAGGCCATTGGGACTCGAGACTATCCTGTACTGCAGGGCACAGTGTTATTTGTAGTGGTTACTTTCGTATGTGTGACCTTGATAACGGATCTGACCTATGGTTTTCTTGATCCACGGATTCGATATCAGTGAATAGCTCAGTGCGAAGACGGACTTACCCACGTTAGTTGCCCATTCTTATGCCGGAAAGTCGAACGGAAATTGCTGAAGATTCTCAAGGGCCAGAGTCCTTCGAGCCTTTGGCTGCGCCAGAAGAACACCTTCGGGCTCGAATGTGGCGTCGCTTTAGGCAACAGAGAGGAGGAATGATCGGTCTGTCAGTGGTTTTGGCAATGCTATTCGTCTCGGTATCGGCTCCACACCTTTCGACCCACGATCCGCTTGAAATTAGTAAAGGCAACCAATTCTTGCCTCCCAGCACTGTCCATTTTTTTGGTACCGACGAATTCGGCCGCGACATTTACACCCGAACCTTGTATGCAGGACGAATATCGCTGTTGGCTGGGGCCTTCGCTGCTCTTTCAGCCGCTGCACTTGGAGTTCCCTTGGGCCTTGTAAGTGGTTATGCAGGCAAATGGCTCGATTCGGTAATTATGCGAAGCATAGATACTCTTCTAGCATTTCCGGCGCTCTTGCTGGCCCTGACAATCGTTGCGGTAATTGGACCGGGTTCTATTAATGCCATGATCGCTGTAGCCATTGTTGCTTTGCCAGGCTTTGCACGATTGGCCCGGGCCAGCATTCTAGTGCAAAAGGAGATGGATTTTGTATTGGCAGCAAGGGCAGGCGGGGCCAAAGCGAGTAGGATCATTTTCAGAACGATCCTTCCTAACTGCTTGGCGCCAATAATCGTCCAGATAACTCTAGCCGTCGCTTTTGCCGTTTTAGTCGAGGCGGCTCTCAGTTTTCTTGGATTGGGTACGCAGCCGCCTGACGCATCTTGGGGGGCTATGTTGTTGAGTGGCCGAGGCCATCTGCGCCGTGCATGGTGGTACGGTTTCTTCCCTGGTCTCTTCATCACTTCACTCATCCTGGGACTCAACAGTTTAGCTGATGCCCTACGCGATGTACTTGATCCCACCATGGTTGGCCATGGAACCAGCTTGTAGTTTCAATGTCGCAGGAAGTTATATTTTTGAGAGAGCTCTTTTGTATGAACTGTTAGTTCAATCTTCTAGCTGGTCAGTACCTTTAAGAAGGTTGGCCGGCCTGAAGTCACCTCAGAGGAGGGAATGATGTTAACTGGTGCTCAGCAGGTCCTTTATTCCGAATTCCAAGTTACTGATTTTGCGCCGGGGACCAAGTCCCGCTTGCACTTAATTATTAACACTTTGCCCTCTGGCGAACCCCTCTATTGCCCCGTAATTCTCGCCCGAGGAGCACACCCCGGTCCCATTTGCATGGTGACGGGGCTCGTTCATGGGGACGAATTTGAGGGTCCTGTGGCTATTCAAGATGTTTTCTCTGAATTGGACACCTCGAATATGAGTGGTACCTTCTTCGGCATTCCTATGGTAAATGGACCCGCTTTTGCCAGTGGAACCAGAGAAGGTGGATGGGATCATTTGAATCTTGCTCGTATTTTCCCGGGCAGTTCCCAAGGGTTCCCTACCGAACGCATCGCCCATGTGTTTCAGGAAAATCTTGTGGTTCAGGCCGACTTCTTGTTAGAAATGCATGCCGGTGGCAACCTGTATGCTTGCAAAGATTTGGCAGGTTATCAGGTACAAGATGGCCCCGCGGGATCTCGATTACATGAAGCCGCCATAGCTTTCGGCTTCGACTTCGTTTGGGGCACAGAGGCTTTACCTGGCCGTACACTGTCTGCGGCACGGGTTAAAGGAGTGCCAGCTATTTATGTGGAGAATCGGGGTGAAGGTAGGTTGCGCCCTTCGCAGCGCGCTTCTGCTGTGCAGGGCATTAGGAACGTGATGGCCTTCTTGGGTATCGTGGAGGGTACTTACCCCACAGCAGAACCGACGTTCAGCCTTCAGACTTTAGGGGAAGAGGCCGGCCATCTACAGGTGAATTACCTGAGTCCCTATTCCGGGCTCTTTGTGCCCGCAGTAGACCTTTGGGACCCCGTCTCCACGGGTCAGGTTCTCGGTCACGTACGCCATCCTGACGGCACCGTTTTGGCAGAAGTGCAGGCCAAAGAGACGGGACGCGTCATGTTCCTGCGAACTTTCGCAAAGGTTTTGGTGGGCGAATGCCTAATCTATGTCCTCGAAATGGAGGAATAAACTAGGCACTTAAACACCCGCTAAACCCTCTGCATTCCCATGATGACGCGGGACTTTGGAATTTCCTTCAATTCAGAATGGTGAATGGTTCATCACTTAGATCTGCAGGGGCACGGCATGGCCGCCGTCGGCCCGTAGCCGCTGCAGCCGGGTAGAAAAGCCGGCCAACCGTCCAAGACCAGTTCGGCCCTGTTCCATTCTTGGAGGTCAGTTGAGTGAGTAACTGCCAAGAGCCAGCCTTGGGAGTCTTCCAAGATGTGCAGTTTAGGGTAGTTTGCCGTTCTATCTAGAGTCGTCCCCGCTCGGCCCCCCTTTTCCGACGTTTGTAGGCTGTAATTGTCAATCACAGCGGCACTGGGACAGATTGTACGGTCCGCCTCTGGTCGGGCCCCGTGGTGCAGGCTGTCATCTAGCCTCTGCCTGGGGGCTTCCTAGCGCGAGGACCCGAAGCAGTGGTAGACAGTGAACCAGGGGGCCTAAATCCCACGGTACTCTGCGCCAGGTACATTTCCATGCCCAGCACGTACAAGATGCCGTTCACCGTCTCGGGTTTAGGCCCCCAACGCGGGCGACCGCCCGCGTTGGGGGCTGGCATTCCCGGCTCCAGCATTTTGGTTTTCGGCATTCGTCAGATCGTAGACGTAGGAAGGCCAGGCCATCAGTTCACTTAGCCTAATGTAAGCTGCAATGTGGGTGTTTGTAGAACTGCATCTTTCCTTAATCTGCACGGTTTAGAACTATTCATACACCCTCACAAAGAGTGACACTATCAGAATTGGAATGGCAATCCGAGGAGAAATGCAAAAGTGGACCGATATGAAACTGATACCGTAGTCTTGGGCTTAGGAGCCATGGGCTGCGCTTCGCTCTACCAGTTGGCTTTGCGAGGCATACCAGCCCTTGGCGTTGAGCAGTTTGCTCTTGGACACCAGCGGGGAAGCACCCACGGCCCAACGCGGGTGTTTCGGCCCTTCTATGCAAACCCGCTCTATGTCGAAATGGCCCGTGCAGCGCAGGATGAATGGCAAAGCTTGGAACAAAGAACAGGAATTGAGTTGCTGAGACTCTGTGGCCAATTGGTCCTTGCGAATCCTGAGAATGACTTGTACCAAGCAGGCTTGGCAGCACTTCGAAAGACTCATGAAGCTCATGAAGAGCTTACCAAGGCGCAGTTGTCAAGCCGTTTTCCTATGTTCGGGCTTTCACCGGGACGTGTTGCCTGCTGGGTCCCCAGAGCAGGATTCTTGGAACCAGACCGCTCGCTGGAAGTATTGGTCTCCGAAGCCCGAAAGGCTGGTGCAACGGTCTTGAGTTCTCAAAAGGTAGTGGGTCTAAATCCGAAGAGTGGCGGCTTGGAAGTGGCAACTCAAGACAGCAGGATAACGTGCCAGCGCCTTATCTGTACCGGAGGATCTTGGACAGCCGCGCTGCTGCCTACCATGAATCTGAATCTCAAGATCACGCGCCAGCAGAAATTTCACTTCAGGAGTCCGGATGTAAGAGATATGCAACCAGATCGTGTTCCCGTATATGTTGATCACGACAAAGGCTACTACGGGTTTCCGGTGTGGCGCGGCATATTGAATGTGGCTGACGACAATCTGGGTGACTCTGTCCAACCCGATGAAGTAGACCAGGAACCAGACCCTGAGGTAAGGCAGAATCTTACTCAGTGGGTCGAGGCACTGTTCCCAGAGCGCAAATGGGAGCATGTTCATACTGAGACTTGCCTCTACACCAATACACCTGACGATGATTTCATTTTGGACCGGCATCCCGAGTTGTCCAATGTAATTGTCGGAGCTGGTTTCTCGGGACACGGCTTCAAATTTACGCCCTTTATAGGCAAACTCTTGGTCCAACTAGCCTTGGAAGAAACACCTGAACTTGATATCCGACCGCTGGCAATGCATCCTCAGCGAAACTTGAGCTATGGTGCTTGAATGCGCACTGTACGCCAGTCCGTGTCTCTTGAATTTAGGGGCTAGGAGGAACTCAATTTGGGAATTATGGTTACGAAAATGCAGGATGTCGCCTGCTGGAACACACTGGATGGAGAGTGGCTAAATTGCAGGAATAGGGCAGGAAACCATATTTTTCTTTGAAGTTTCCCACTCCTTTTCACCCAAGGAATTTTCAAGGGCAGCACGGGTTGCTCGTCCAAGAGCCGGGGCACCCATAGCTCGCAGGTGGCTGGTATCCCACCAGCAGCCAGTGAGACAAGGGCAAGGAGGACCCGACCGATTCCAGTTCTGAGGGCAACAACAACATGGGCAGAGGGATTAATCCTAAGGGTGCACTACCTTGCTGGACCAAGATTGGGACTTACTTAGAAAGTGGGCGCGGCATGAACGGATTAGGGCCTCTTAATGAGTTCGACAGTCATCCGGGGATAACTGCTACCGGCCTGTGACAATGCATGACGATACTTGCAGGCATCATCTAGTCCAGAGCCTACTCCGAAACTTGGTGAACACCCAGACTTCCTTGAAACGTCTGAAAATCATAGGCAAGTACCCGCGACTCGGAACTAGAAGTCACTTAGGAACGATTTTGGCTTCCATTTTGGGAACGGTAGTGCTGCTTGGCACTACAGACAGTACTTGCGAACTTGCTAGAATTCGTGTTTCTTCAGGCCACTGAGTAGAGAGAATACGGAGTAAGGAGGGTGTTAAGGCTCCCGAAAAATGATAAGCAACTTGCAAGTGAACCTTGGTCAAATTTCTGAGGTGTCAGCAATGAGCTTTTTGGTTCTCGCGTGTGCTGATAGCCACATGGGAACCTATTTCTTACACCTGAATTCATCAAAACATAAGCTCAACTTGGCTATTTCTGTTTTTCTTGTAGGGTTCCTCGGGTATCGGACCTCAAAATTTAGAATAGGGGCTGGTCTCCTGTCCTTGTTAAATGCTTTAGAAGTAGCAGAGAACATATAGCTAATTCCTCTTGGGAAAAGCTACTTTAAGAAAGAGTTTCGGGAAGAGCAAAGGATTGAC
Organism: Caldilineaceae bacterium; assembly: GCA_965221225.1. Classification (GTDB taxonomy): domain Bacteria; phylum Chloroflexota; class Anaerolineae; order Caldilineales; family Caldilineaceae; genus Bin34. Next base: position 84,704 of record CBDCRV010000008.1, on the reverse strand, counting down.
ATGATATTCGATACGTTAATTAGAAATGGGTTGTTGGTAGATGGTACTGGTGCCAAAGCGTTCAAAGGGGATGTAGGTCTAAAGGATGGGAAGATCGGGGGAATAGGAACACTTGCAGAAGGCACCGCGCCAACTGAAATCGATGCCGATGGGCAAGTAATTGCCCCTGGCTTCATAGACATTCATACCCATTCGGACTTAACCCTGTTGGCGGAGCCACTCGGTATGAGCAAGGTCATGCAGGGGGTGACCACGGAGGTGACTGGAAACTGCGGGTTTAGTCCTTTCCCGGTTTCAACGGAACGTACGGAAGAACTGCGTGGAACTCTTAGCAGTATTTTTGGAGATTCCGTGCCTTGGACTTGGCAAGATCTTGGGGGGTATCGAGAGGCTGTCTCAGAGATCGGGACAAGCATCAATATTGCCCCATTGGTGGGCCATAGTGCGATCAGAGGTATGGTCGTAGGATTTGAGGACAAGGCTGCTACCGCCGAAGAAATAAAGGCTATGCAGTATCAGATCGAACTCTCTATGGAACAAGGGGCGGTTGGATTTTCGACCGGGCTGACTTTGCCACCGAGCGCCTATGGTGATACGTCCGAAGTCATCTCGCTCACAAAGGCTATGGCTCGCTGGCCGGGCAGAATTTACACAAGCCACATTCGTTGTTGGTCCGGTTACCACGTTAAGGGGGTACAAGAAGCCATTGACATCGGAATTGCCACGGGTGTACCTGTGCAAGTGGCCCACATGGCCGTCAATGATCCGCGCCACTGGGGGGAAGCGGATACAGTGATCAAAGTCTGTGAAGATGCCGTCTTGGCCGGGCATGACGTCACCTTTGACGTATATCCATATGCAGCCAGTAGCAGTGGTTTCAGCCAATGCATTCCTACATGGGCGCAGTCTGGCGGGCCTTTGGCCTTGCTGGAGCGCATTCGGGATCCCCTTTCAAGAGGAAGGATCCGCGAAGACATGCTGCGAGAAGGTTTATTTAGGGGTTGGCCATGGCTGTGGGACAGGCTGCTGGTCAGCACAACACACACTGAGGCGGCAAAGCCATATGAAGGAATGACCATTGAGGATGTGGCCCACACCCTAAATATGGATCCAGTAGATGCTTCCTTAACTCTTATGGACTTGGATGAAGCGCGACTGGGGGTTATTTTCTTTTATCGTACCGAGGAGGATATGAAGGCCTTCCTGAAACACCCTCTAGGTATGATGGGATCTGATGGGTATGCTCTGACCCCTGGTACGCGCCTGAATACCGGTAAACCTCACCCAAGATCATATGGTGCCCATGCCAGAGTCCTAGGCCGTTATGTACGCCAAGATCCGATATTGTCATTGGAGGAAGCCGTCTACAAGATGAGTGGCCAGGTAGCTGCGAGATTGGGTCTAACGGATCGAGGCTACTTGCGAGAAGGATGTAAGGCCGATATATCAATCTTCGATTTGGACACCGTCTCGGATCAAGCTACTTTCGAGGATCCCCACCAATTTGCAACGGGAATCTCCCATGTATTGGTAAATGGCGTTCCGGTTGTAAGACAAGGACAACACACTGGCAAGCGGCCAGGGGAAGTGCTGTCACTCGCCTGAAGTCAGGCAGGTTCACCTTGAATTCGAGGCGAAGATTCTTGAGAATGTTGCTGGTCGTCCCTTTGAGGACGTGACGCGAGGCACGTGGCAGCTAGCTGCCTATTTCAATTGCAGAGGCCATTTTCTGCTCAAGGTCAGTCGCAGCGATAACCAAGGCTCTCAAGTCGCTTCTAACAGGAATATTCCAGCTTGGAATGGCAAAGTCCAACAATCTTCAAGTCCAAAACTAAAAAGAACCTTCTATTTAGACATGCATCGAGAATAGATATTGTTTTCTGCTTTAGGTCCAGCAGGAGGATTTGTACATTTCGTGCTTTATCTCAAAGGGCGATTGCCGGAGAATGCATAGCAGAATTCTCTTTGCCAAGGGTGTACCGATCTGCCTTTCTCATCTGGGACGGAAAATATCTCACGGGACAAACGAAGTTCGGAACTGTATCCTATCGAGACTTCGAATTGATGACTACTGGCAAGTGACACAGTAATCCCTGTACTGGCAGAGCTTCTTCCAACTGCAAATCAGTCTGGCTGAGAGCGTCTCATAGGCATAGGCCTGCACAAAGGCAGCTGACAACGCGGCTCCGTAGAGTGAGCTGTGAGTAGCCTTCCTTTATCTCTGTGCCTGATTCCCTCCTTGATCGAAGTTCCTAGAAGCAACCGACTTCCCTCTGAATCGGAATAGAGCTCATTGCCTGTTTAGCTATTTGGGCGGACTTCAGCGAGTTCTTTCCAAATTGGCATGAAATCATGGAGCTCGTGCAGAAATCCTCCGAACGCGATTCTCTGACTCAGGGCAATGACAATTGTTGTCTCCCAAGGCACTGAGGCTAAATATCAAGTTTCCATTGGTGACTGGAAAGACTTCCCTTTTTTCGGCAAGGGAGCGAACAGAGGTGAATTGAGTGTCAATGTTTTCCCAGGTCCCGTAAGGCCCATTGTGTTCTTCCTAAGAACCTGATACTTTTCGCGAAAGTATGTGGTATTTGTAATTGATGTTTAGATGATTATTGGACGCCTCCAAGAAAATGTCTCGGAGACTTGATTCGTTCCCGGTCATCCTGATTCTGTACCACAGCCTATGTAGGCCCATGTAGTTACATGTCTGCGTTCAAGTGCTTAAGACGAGCAATTGGCCCTGTCATAGCAAACGTTTGTACCTTCCACTACTCAGTACCAAGCGGCCTGGATATTTTGCCGCCAAGCGTTCACTTTTCTGCGCACACGAGCCGGAAATTGGGACGAGGCATTTCCATACTCGATAGTGGGGCTGGAGCTGGTGCCGAATGGCTTGATCAGTTTCAGATGGGGTGTTACCCCGCGTCGTCTGCCAGACAAGGCACAAAGATTGTGACTGACTATTCCTCGAACGGGATGTGTGCATTGGAACTGGCACTCGCGGTAGCGAGATTCAACAGTCTTCTACCCAATTTTAAGAAAGGCCTTATATTGGTTCGTTTGTTCAGTATCGAATGATGGCAATCACTGTCGATTCCATTGAATTGGAATTGGCCTGGTCCCAATGCTCTTTGCCCGTTCGAACAAACTGAGCCGAAATATGAGCAGAGCCGCTGGTTGCCTTTTAACGGGCGCCGAAATACGTCTTGCACCTGCCAAGAATGAAATACTCGGTGCTTTGCGTGTGGGGCACCAATGGAATAGGCAATATGCCGCTAATGGAAATTGAAATGCAAACGCTGCGAGTTACCGTCACAATGAGGGAAGGATGGATTCCTAGATGGCACTGTCAGATTGAGCAGGTCAACTTCATCGAAAGAATACTTTTTTTCGACCAGCCTGTTGGGTTCGCTCACTTAGAAGGCAATTTCAAATGCTGCTAAGCAGTCAAAGTCTCCCGTGTAAAGAGGTGAAAATTGCCCCTTCCAATAACCCAAGTGCGAGCCTTTACTGAAGACCTATCCCGGGTCTTTAAAAAAATTCCCATGTGATAGCATCCTGGCAATCCTTGGAAATTTCCAGAATCGTCAAACTAAATAGTCCCTTTGGAGAAAATTGTGTCCATTGATATCAAACAGTTGAGCAGACGCGACTTTGTTTCATTGTCAGGTGCTGTAAGCGGTACCTTGTTGCTGGCCGCATGTGCTCCCCCCGCCGCCCAGCTGACGGAGGATTCTGCTGCTGCACCAATGGCGGAGGAGGTAACGATTGTGGCCAAAGCATGGCCGGGCAGCCCTTTCGAAACGGAATCTATCCTTGCCGCTATTGATCAGTTCCACGAGGAATACCCGAACTACACAATTGATTGGCAAACAGAACCGCAGAGCTACGGGCAGAAAGTTCTGACCCAGATTGCCGCTGGCACTCCACCCGACACAATGTACGCGGGTTCGGGCGATTTCTTCAGTTGGGTAACGCAAGGGGTCCTTTACGACATAACTCCTTTCGTGGATGCTCACCCTGGCTTTAGTCAGCCTGATTACTGGACACACTATGTGGAGGAGCTTAAACGCTGTACATGGGAAGGCAAATGGTATGGCTTGGGTTCTTGCTGGGTCTGTCCTCATCTTTACACCAACTTGGACGCGTTTGAAGCGGCTGGAGTTGCTCCGCCCAGCAATAATCCCGACGAACCTTGGACGTGGGATGAATTTCTGACCATCGCTAAGGCATTGACAATTGACAAGAGCGGCAATCATCCCGGTGATGCGGGATTCGACGCTGAAAATATCGAACAGCACGGAATCCAGTGGCCCAATTGGTTTATTCCGTTACATGCAGCCGTAGGTTCAAACGGGGGCCAGTTTACGGCACCTGCTCCTGATGGCCGCATTCTGCTCGATTCGCCAGAGGCCATGGAAGCGGTCCAGATGGTGGCAGACTTGGTCAACGTCCACAGAGTGGCGCCTCATGGTGCATTCTTCTCAGAAATTGGTATGAACAACCTTGAAGCCCTAGGATCGGGCAGGTTGGCTATGATTGCCGATGGATCCTGGAATCTGCTGAGAATCCAACCCTTGGATTTCAATTACGGTACTGGCGTACTGCCGTTCATGCAGAATCCCTATACCGATATTCAAGCCCACAACCAGGTTATGGCAGTCGGCGGCCAACAGCCCGAGGCTACCTGGGAATTCGTGGCATTCCTAGCAGGCGATTTTTACCAGCAAACTCTTTGCCGCGGAGGACTTTGGCTGCCTACCCACACCAGCCTCGCCAGTCCCGAAGGTATTGCCACGTGGCTTAATCCCGATGTGCATCCTGAGGGCTACGAGCTCATAGCGCTTGACTACGTCAATCAATACGGACACACAATGTATATGGGCCCTGGATTCTGGGAGGCAAACGGAATTGTTTACAGTGCTCTGGATGATGTCTGGATCGGTGAAAAACAGGCAGCCGAGGTGTTGCCTGATGCTGTAAGCGAGGCTAACAAGGTCATTGAAGATTGGAAAGTCTCCGCCTAGTACAGGTACCGGTAGTTAATCAGTCATGGCACCGAATGCCAGCGGACTGACTCGAAGAGGGGGACGAACTTCTTATGCCCGGCGGGAGGTGTTGTGGGGATTCATTTTCATCTCACCTATTCTGCTGGGCATAGTCCTCTGGTTTGTATTGCCGATGCTGGCTGCTGTATTTATCAGTTTGACAGATTGGACGCTGCTGAAGCCGCCGAACACAGTAGGGATTGACAACTTCGTCAGGCTTTGGCAGGACGAAGTCGTATGGCAGTCGCTCAAAGTTACCCTCGTTTTCACCATCGCGGCGGTGCCATTGAATCTGGTTGTCGCCTTTGCTACAGCTTTGTTGCTGAACTTCAGCCGTTCCAAAACAATGTACGTCATGCGCGTACTCTATTATCTTCCGGCGTTGGTGCCACCCGTGGCCAATGCAGTGCTGTGGTCTTGGTTGCTGAACTCAGAATATGGTCTCATTAATTGGGCTTTGCGTACCATGGGACTTCCCAAAGTCCTTTGGTTGCAAGATCCCGACATTGCGTTGCCTGCTCTGATTTTGATGTCGATATGGGGATTCGGCGCCACCATGATCGTTTTCTTAGCCGGGCTGCAGGGCATTCCAATCGAATTCTATGAGGCATCCAAAATTGATGGTGCGGGATGGCGACAAAGTCTCTTGCGCATTACCATTCCGCTGATGACACCCGTCATTTTCTTTAATTTTGTAATAAACATGATTGGTTCTTTTCAGGTGTTTACAGCGGGGTACCTCATTACCGCCGGTGGTCCCAGGAACTCAACCCTGTTCTATGTTTTGCACCTATATCGAAACGCTTTCGAGTATCTCAAGATGGGTTATGCAGCCGCAATGGCTTGGATTCTCTTTTTCATCATTCTTGGCCTGACAATTGTTGTCTTTCGCTATTTTGGGCGGGATGTCTTCTATTTAGGTTCGTAGAGGGCGGTCTAATCGAGAGTACGGGACCCCAGGTGGGTGGATATACGCTAGAAACAATCCAGAAAGGGCTTGGCAATCGTCTATCGGCTCAACGCCAGGTCCCGTTCAACCGTGTCCTCCTATACTTGGTTCTCGTGATTGGAGCAGTGGTTTTGACCACTCCTTTCCTGTGGATGTTGGCCAGCTCGCTAAAAGATGAAGCCCACATCTGGCTTTATCCCCCACAGTGGATCCCCAGTCCTTTCCAATGGCAGAACTATTCCCTCGCAATGCAGGAGCATCCCTTCCATCTTTTCTTTCGCAATACCATTTTCTTGGTCATAGTTAGCGAAATAGCCATTGTAGGCAGTGCCTCCATATGTGGATATGGTTTTGCCAAATTTCGTTTCCCAGGCAGAGAGATGCTGTTCGGATTCACTTTGGCGACACTGATGTTGCCCCAAGTAGTGCTATTGATCCCCCAGTTCATAATTTTTCGGTTTCTGGGCTGGCTTGACACCTATTTGCCTCTTCTTGTTCCCCTCTTTTTTGGCGGAAATGCTTTTTTTGTTTTCCTGTTTCGGCAATTCTTTCGAACCATTCCCGATGAACTGTGCGAAGCCGCCAACATCGATGGTTGCTCTGAATTGAGGATCTATTGGAATATCGTGTTGCCTCTTTCTAAGCCGGTTCTGACTACAGCTGTCGTTTTCACATTCATAGGCACTTGGAACGACTTTGTAGGCCCACTCATATATATCAATACGCCGGCCAAGAAGACACTTGCGTTGGGCCTGGCTCATTTCAAAGGATATTACGGGACACAGTGGCACCTGCTGATGGCGGCCTCAGTGGTAGTTACAATTCCAGTTCTTATCGTGTTTTTTGCTGCCCAACGCTATTTTGTAAGGGGGATCGCGTTCAGTGGCCTGAAGGGCTGATCTCTCATTCAAGCACCTAGGGCGGAGAATTCTTTCTTACTTGCAAAGAGAATTGCACTGTCGAATGATACTTTGGGCGAAACTGAGAAAGTTGGCCTATTCCAGGAAATGGCGATCTGATAAGAAGGAAGGTTCTTGAGAAGACATGACACATGATTTGAGACACGGTATTGAAGTACCGAAAGTAGTAAGCCAAGAACAGGTTTCTTTTTTTGTGGAAAACGGTTATTTGGCTGTATCTGAACTGATTAATCACCATGAACTGTCAGAATTGAAGGCAGACGTAATTAAAGTGGCAAGAGGTGGTTATCCCAATGAAACCATCCAACCTGTGTCTGGCAAGCTGAGCGACGAGGAGGTACTCTCCAACATACTGGCCATTCACCAGCCCCATCATGTCAGTCCCGTAATGGAAAAATACACAAGACACTTGAAAATATGTGGAGTGTTAAGCCAAATTGCTGGAGCACATCTGGCGCATTGGTCGGGCAATGTGAAATGCATGCAGTCCATGCTTTTCATTAAGCCGCCTGGCTATCAGGGGCAATCCTGGCACCAAGATGAAAACTACATTCCTACAAGGGACAGGTCGCTCTTGGGTGCATGGATCGCCATCGATGACGCCAATGTAGAAAACGGCTGCATGTGGGTAATACCCGGTTCGCAAAAGCCTGGATATCTCTATCCCACCAGGAAGCATGGTAATCCTGATGAATTCGATACTCATGACGACATGGCATACGGCTTTGACGAGACTCCGCAGATTCCAGTCGAAGTAGAAGCTGGCGGAGTTGTCTTTTTCAACGGCTATCTCTTGCACCAGTCTCTGAGAAATCGAACAGATGGCTCCTATCGGCGAGTCCTGGTTAATCATTACTTGAGCTGCGAGTCATTGCTACCTTGGACAGAAACCAAGGAAGGCTATCCAGTGGCACGCGCAGATATGCGCAAGGTCTTTCCCGTGGCGGGGGTTGATCCCTATGCTTGGAAAGGATACGAGCAACATTCTGATTCTCGCCTCTACATCCGTAAGGCGACATACGACGAGGATTGAACATCCACTGTCCCGCTCTTTTCTCCCTCCTTGGGCTTCCAAACAAGGCGGATCTTCGAACTAATGTTGGGAGGAGACGGCTATGAAGAATGATAAGAAGTCATCTCGAACGTAAGTAAAACTGGGTAAGGTGTTAGACAACTGCTAGTCATCCATTTCAATGAAAGGAGGTAGAATCAACGATTTCACGAGCCTCCAGCCATCCATAGTTTTCCTTATGCAACGATATTTTCGGACAGAAAAAACCGATGGCCTGCAATGGACAGCTTACAGTTCCTGCTACAGTACGACCGGTAATTGGGATCTGGTATGTCCAAAACAGGATTCCGTGGCAAACACATGCCTTATGCCAAGTGCAAATCCAATTCATAGCTCTTGGTTTTCAGAATGTTCAACACTAATTTATGGGTTGAATGGAAGAACCGTAGCTTTGGCACGGTAAAGTGGAGGTGAATGTCAGAACCTCGATTTTGAATACGGCATCAACTGGTACCCACAAGTGGTTCCTATCCAATCCGTATTCTGAATGCTGCTAAGTTACGTTGAAGACTTTTCATCTTCATACGGTATGTATATGAGCGAAAGACCCAATCCTGAATTGATTTTCGCTTTGGGTCACCTTAATTGGCGGGTGAATCCCTCTCAATAGACTTTCCGGCCAGGTCTTTCTTCAGCGCTGCAGGGGGAAGTCCGTTGACAATCCTGTTTGGAGCAGGAGCCAATGTTCGCCCATCCTGGAGCAGTCCAATCCTAACTTTAAAGACAAGCTAGGCCGCTTCAACTGCAGGCCAAATTAAACAGGCCGCATCAACAGACCCGGGCATTGGCTCACCTATTGATTCCCTTGGATCAGAGACCTTTTAAAGCAATTCCTGATTTTTCTATAGGGTCCAACGGACAGTGTATTTGGCCAAATGTAACCACTCGGTTCAAGGACAGAACAAGAGTGTAGCGCGGCCTGCAATGCCAGAATGCCTAAAGTAGGAATGGATCTGATAGAGCCGGTGGGAACGGAGGATTGGATCTGGGAGTGGTGGGTATCCTCTCAGAAACTCAATTTGATGAAGTTGGTAAGTCTCACAACACCAACGGCCAGGGGAAAATGTTTAACGGTAGTGGTTGCAACAAATGTAAGAACCCGAATTGACTTCCTGTAGGCCAGGCACATGCAGCAGCCCTTTTGAACTGACCTTTATTACTGTTATCGTAAATACGTTCGCGGGAACCCGCATTGTTGTCGTAACCTAATAATGGTCAGTGGGGAGAAAAGTTTACCCGCCTTTCAATACGAGAAAAGCAATTTACTATGAACCAAGTCTATGAATTCGATATAACGGGACTTGACCTCCAGTCCAAAGGCAGTTCCTCCCTTTCAATTGGTCCACGCTTGGGAGGTGGAAACTGGCAATTGCCCATCCTGTTTGCCATAGGCAGTGTGAGAAAGCCGGTCCTGGTTGTTACGGCTGCAGTCCACGGCAACGAATTGGAGGGAGTAAGAGCCATTCCCAAAGTCTTTCAAATGCTTGACCCCCTACGCCTAAAAGGCACCATAGTGTTGGTTCCTACAACCAATATGCCCGCCTTTGAAGCTAATACCCGAAACAGTCCTGTGGACGGTCTTAATTTGGCTCGGGAATGTCCCGGAAGTTCAGGCGGAACTCTGACCCAACGCATAGCCAACGTGCTTTGCCAGCAACTGATTCTGAGGGCTGACTTCTATATCGATTTGCATAGCGGTGGTCCCAACACAGACATTTCCACATTGGTTGGCTATATTCACGAAGATTCGTCTGCAGGACGCCAAAGTATGGCCGCCGCGAAGGCCTTTGGTGTTCCTGTAGTCTGGGGCCATCCCCCTCCAGTCCCGCCCGGTCGTACCATTTCCGTAGCCTATGAAGCTGGGATTCCCAGTCTATACACGGAAACCCCTGGTGGCGGGCGGGCCGGTCCTGTTGCTATAGAGCACTATGCCCAAGGAGTTTCCAATGTAATGTCTTTACTAGGAATGTGCCCTGAAGCAGAAGTACCCCAAGGGTCCGCCCTGCATTTGATGGGTGACGGCAACCTCGACTTTCTCATTTCTGCAACTAGTGCAGGCATATTCGAGAGCGAAGTAGCTCTTCTCGAAACGGTCAAGAAAGGGCAACGATTAGGAGTCATCCGGGACGTATTCGGTCAGGAACGACGGGCGGTAGAGAGTAATCGGGACGGAATTCTGTTACTGCTTAGAAACAGTCCCGCGGTAGACGTCGGTGACGGAGTGGCTTTCGTGACAGGAACTTATGGTTAGAATTTGAATGCTTCAAGAGCAATTTGGTTCAGAGCTCCATGCAGATATCATCTAAATCAACCACCACATGTAAATGGAAGGCCTTGGGTGGCAATCTGAGAGGTTGAAACGGTACCAGTTTTTAAGGAGTTGAGAGTTCGACGATAATGCGCTTCCCAGTTTCGCTGGAGGCATAGGCAGCGTCCGTGACCCGTGCCACTTGTAAGGCATCCTGCCCGGTAGTCGGCGGACTGCAATTTCCCTGCGCGGCATAAATGAATTCTCTTATGAACTGCTCACCTCCGATGCCTCCATAGGCAGGGGATTGGGCGGTTTCAATTTCGAAGACCTGCCGAGGAGCTGCTGCCCAAGCTGGGTGAAGGCTTTCTACATGTAATCTGGATGTTGGACTTTCGCCAAAACCATTCAAATAAAGTCGACCTAAGCGCCCGTTGAGGCCCAGATAAATATCGTTGCCCCCGGGGTTGTGATAGCCTTGGCCGCTTTGGCCGAGGACGTAACCCAACTGAATGGAGGCAACAGCTCCTGACGCCAGCGTCATGGAAAGACTGGCCGTATCTTCTACGTCGATTTCTTCCCCGCTCCGAGTGGCGACTTGTGCTGCCACTGATGTAACTTCCTCTCCGGTAATGAATCGAACTCGGTCAATGTCATGGCAACCCAGCCAGGAAACGATGCCGCCTCCGGCAATTTCCTTATTGAATAGCCAGTGCCGCGGGTTTCGTTTGTTCACCTGTGTATAAATCCCACGGATTTCCATCGAAATGAGATTCCCCAACAAGCCCTGCCGTACGACTTCCCTCATTTTCATATAGACCGGATTTCTTCGTCCCTGGTAACAGACGGAAAGTAGCCTTTGAAATCGCTGGGCAGATTCCATCACTGCGAGCGTTTCGCTGGCGTAGCGGCCAACCGGTTTTTCTGCCATCAAGTGGATGCCTGCTGAAAGAACCTTTCCAAACGTCCTTGGGCCTTTGTCATTCCGGACCGCCACGATAGCAAAGAATGGTTCCTGCTGATGCAACATCTCATCAAGATCGGAATATGCCTGCTCCACCTTTAGGCCTTGGCAAGCCAAGGTTTCATTTATGGCTGCATGGTTTTCTCCCCACAGAAGTATCGAATCCACTTCTGGGAGCTGTTGCAAGGTGGCTAGATGGGCCCGGGAATGAGGGTGGTCCAGCCCAATTAATGCAGCCTTCACTAAAGGTTACTAATCCTCCCCAACGAAGGCATCTGTGCAAGGTACTCGCACATCTGAATCTAGACAGGCATTTTCTAGGCTGCCAACGCGGGAACCTTCGAGTGGACAGGACCCTCAATTCTACGGGCGTCCAACTGCTCAAGACTGCGTCTCTTGTAGGCCCTCAATTCCTCCAATCCGTATTGCCGAGCCAAATCCCGTACTGAAACGTCCGGATTCTTGCCCCGCAGCACAAACCATTGCTCCAAGCCAAGCCACTGTTCCATTTCAATCAAGTCTGAATGATCCGCCAGTAACCGATCTCGCTTATCCAAATTGAAGTTTTCATGATAGATACCACGATCGAGATCAAGCGAAATTCTGGTGATATTTACATCCTCTGATGTCTCGTAGAGGATTTCTTCGCCTGTAATGTCATAGACAATACAGTCTCGATTGTATGTGGAGGTAACAATATAGTAATGATGGTTGATGGCATGCGCCTGCAGCGACCTGCCGGCGGAATAGGCACTGGGCCATACCACTAGATCGGCGTCCTGATCTGCCAGCTCCTGCCAAACCTGAGGGAAGTTGACATCAAAACATACTGCCATGCCCACGCGGCCGAAATCTGTAGTGACAACGTGAGGTGTCGAATTAATGACGTCGACCGGCGGCTCAAGGTCAAACTCAGACCAGTATGGATACACTTTGTCATACACGCTGGCGATCTGTCCATCGCGATCGAGCATGACCGATGAATTCAGACGAAACCCCCCCTGCGAACGGTCGATAGGACAAACAACGTACGTGTTGTACCGCTGGGCAAGTTTCGACATGGTGGATACGGTAACGCCATCCAAGGATTCTGGCTCGTTCTTGTTTTGCCAATTGCAAGTCTCGGGGAGAGCAATTAGGTCTGTTCCACGTTTTCCCTCTTGCTCCACCAAATTTGAGATACGAGTTAAGGGTTCGTCATAGAAGCTGAGACTGACCACTTGCACTTTATGTGAGTTAGCTGCCTGGAAGTTCATATCTGTCGTTACCTCTCTGTATAAATTAGAAAAAATCAAGAGATCATCGTGTCTTCAAACTTAGGCTCCGAACAAAACGGTGAACCGATTTCCCAATCGTTGAAACTAATACCTGTCTTAAGAACTTGAGAAAGAAGCCCTGCTTTCTTTCCAATCCCGGGAATGAACCTCTTGATCTAACATTCCATGCGAAGAATACATCATTAACTGCTATAGGTTCTTTGCGGTTGTGGGGGCATAGTTGTTGGGGACTATCCTTCTATTCCGGGCCATGTTGGGATGCAAGGACAACTGCAGTTTAAGCTGATATTCATCTGGGCGAAGATACAGTTGCTAACTACCCACCTGTTTGCTTTCAGTCTCTCGGAAGAATCAGTCTAAGTGCTTCACCGATAGTAAGTAGAGAGGAGGAACTTCCAATGGCATTAGAAGGAAGTCTACCCTCAGTGGTTCCTTTGAAAGACTAGCCAACATTATTCAATTCGTCCTGTACATCTCGGCATCGCGCTTCCACATTACTAATTGTCATTGACCGAATGCGAACGGCCTAACACACCAAGCATGTCTCTTAGGTCGGGATGCTTGGCCCACACTAATCTTAGCGTGGGCAGCTGGATTCCATTGGGGGACTACAGATTTCAGCTGAGAGCCAAGGATTCGTCAATCCGGGCTCATATGGTGTTGCGTGGAACAAGAGTTGACCAAAGCCCGGTCTGGAATCTCGAGGAATGCAACGGAAACAGGGGGCTGTCATCCTAGCACCATCTATAGATTCACTATTAGTTCATGCCAATTGTCGATTTCTTTTACGGGCCAACGCCCGCCTCACGCTTTTAGCCAATTTTGCAGTCAAGGTTCTTCGGGTTGCTACGGCTCACTAGACTCCAACTGAGACCCAAAGAGGTTGTTCATTAAAGGCCATCCTGAAAATTGCAGGGGATGTTCGCATCCCTTAAACAATGTCAGGGACTGAGAAAGTCAGGTACAAAGGGATGTAATCTTGAGGGCTTAGCAAGGCCCAAGAGCCCAATTTGTAGTTGGTAAAAGCGCCTACCCAGTCTCTTTTCTGGATATGCCTCCTTGCATTTCGTGTCACAGATGTCGCAGAGTTTTGCTAATGACTTAAGAAAAAGCACCCCACCATTCCAAAGGTTAACTTTCAAGTTGCCCCATAAGAGACGGGATGGAATGGTCGATGCCCCCTCTGACACCTGCCGGAGAGGGTGGGATGCTCCAATATTAACCTGGGAAAGCCATGTCTTTTTCTCTTGCTGCAGGCCTTCGCAGTGCCAAACCTAAACTGCTACGAACTCTCTCCAACCTCCAATGTTTCCCTGGTGGGAAGACATATGCGGCGCTCTTCCTGCCTGAAAAGGCTTACCCACTGCCACTTTCAAGCATTTGCCAGAAGATGCGTACTCAGTTGCCAATTCGGGCGATGGGGATTTCCAAAGCCCTTCCAGACCTGCCTAGACTTGGCCTAAATCTCTCTGACTATCATCAGAATCACTTTAAGTGAAATATCTGGCAATGCATGGGTCTGCTGGACTTCCATCCGTTCCCTTTACCGAGCGTCGGAGCCTGAAGCAGAATAATCTGGAGCCAAGAAGGTCGAAGTGCAATGTTGTAGATCCGATGATATTGAATTGGACGCACGCGGAAGACAGGAATTCATTCACTCTGGAATCGGATTCTTCTCTTCTAAGCCAAGAAGTAGTAGAGCCAACAGAACCAAGCAAAAAAAGGCCACTGATGCGGCCAAGTAGGCAGTGCTGAGTCCGAATCTAAGTGCCAGAGCCGAACCCGCTACAGGCGCAATTACACGAGCTACAGACCTGACGCTATTTTCAACCCCAAAGATGGCACCTTGGTGACTACCGGCGGAAACTTTGCTCAAGAGGGCAGCCATAGAAGGAAAGACGCCGCCCATAGTTACGCCGGCCAAAGCTTGCAAAGCTAACAATTGCCACAAATGCCCGACGAACGCTTGGGGCAGAAATACTAAACACGACGCGCCGGCACTTAGGATCAGGATCAACTTAGGTCCGAAGCGGTCGCACAGTTTTCCGGCTTTGACGGAGGAAACGGCACCGGTGGCTGCGAACAGACCGAACATGAGTCCAGTTGCAGTAGCGGCAGGAACTAACAGATGTTCAGAAGCGGCCGACAGTTCCTTCACATACAGTGAAGCAACAGGCAATGTGAACGACATTGGAATATGCACAAGGAAAACAAAGAGGTACAAATACTTAACTTGCGAACGCTGAAAAAGTAAGCTGAATCCTCGAAGAAGTGGGGCTCGACCCGGGGTGGGAGAATATTCCCATTTTTCCGGTAGCCAGAAAAGGATCAGGAGGCCTGCGCCCAGCATGAAAGTTCCATTGAACCAGAAGCTGGTTCTGATTCCCACGAGGTCACTAAGTACACCTCCGATCAAAGGTCCACCAGCAATACCAATCCAACGCGCAGTTGCCACCCAGCCTAGTGCTTCGCCAACATGCCGACGAGGGACATTGGCCGATACGTACGCACTAGATGCCGATACTACTCCGGTCGTAAGCCCTTGGACAAGCCTCAGTAAGAACAGCTGTTCCACTGTTTGCACAAAAGACATAGAAAACATGACCAGTCCGCCTAAGAGAGTGGCGCGCAGAAGCATTAGTTTTCTACCAAATCTGTCCGCCACCAAACCCCATATGGGAGATGCCACAATCATGGTTAGCGGTTGAGCACCCAATGTGAATCCGATCCAAAGAGTGGGGCTACCAGTCGTACCCACGGGAAGGTTTTGAATAAAAAGAGGCAAGAATGGCAAGACAATGGTGAATCCCACGTTTGTCAGAAATTGAGCCAGGCAAACGATATATACCTTGCGTCGCCAATTTCCCAAAGTCAGATTCCCCCCTCTTCCCATTTGCCGTGGCACCTCCCACAAAAAGACAGATTTATTTATTCTGGGCTGTACCAGATATAGGAAAGGAGGGAAAACGATTGGTCTCGTAAGCCATGGCAATCACACTCTAAGGATTCTGCCTAAGTGTTACATTTGAGACATATAGTTGACATAAAAATTGATATTAGGTCATGCCCCAAACTATGGTATCTGGAAGATGCCTCTGGGGTGAAAGACCTAACCGCCCCTGTAGATGTTCCACTCTTCAGCGAAATGGTCTCTTAGCAGCCCTTGCATAGTCTTTGCAACGGAGAGGCATTTCGCACGAGATCGAAATTGGATTTCATCCAGTCTGAACGAGCAGAGACTGATTCCCAATGACTCCGACTACTACTGGGCCACCCGGCCCTTCTCTCAAGGCAGAAGACCGTTACCGTCTTACCTGTTGGAATTGGCTAAAGTCTGTGGACCTGAATCCGCGGAAAAGTGCAAGAAACAGTCCCTTGACGAAATAGGGACTACAGAGTTTGGAGATGACCTAAGTTCCAAAGCTTCAGTTGCCTATATTGTGCTTGGAACAATACTTAGTCTTGGCGGTCAGTCTCTGATCTGCTCTTAGTTTTCTACCCGACCTGTTTGCATCAAGGGGGCTACCCGATGCACATGTGCTACTGAAATGGTGGAATCAGACATCGGTTTGCTTTGAAGCAACGGAGATGTCCTTGTTTATGGCCCGTGTATTCCGCAGCTGTCTCTGACTCTTCCCTAATCCGGAGTAATGTTCTCCGTTCACGAAATTAGAAGAAGGCCATTGCTGGGGGCTCTTAGGAAAGTGAAATTTCTCTTGCCGATGTGTTCCCCCTTGTTTATAAAAATTTGTTATGGGAAGTAAGGCCCAGTCCCCGTAACCATTCCTGCACACGGGTCTGGTGGTCTGCAGCTAATGCGACATCCATGAAAGTTGTCTCTAACAACAGAAGCGGGCCACCTGTCTTAATTGGCTTCATCTGTGAATGTGGAATCGAATCTGCAGCGTATTCATTCTGCAATTCTTGGTCCAAATGTCCTGGATGCCGACTGGCAGAATTGGCCCTCTCCTGAAAGCGCCGGTGCAATACCTCAGGTTTAGCCCAGACGAAAATCTGCCACACCTCGAAGTCCAGCGTTGTGTCAAGCAAAGCAATTTCCTTCTCAGCCTGTTCCGCCATGAAGTTGGCCTCTAGCAGACAAGAATAATTTCGGGACAAGAGACTGGAAGCGTATTCATACAATAACTTCATGGCTGCCTGGCTCAGTTTCCTAGACCATGCTCGGTCTGACCATCCCAGGCTAGCGTACAGGCTTTCCTTCACAATGTCCTTGGACATAACGGGTAAAGCATAGGTATTGGCAATGAATTCCAGCAGATGAGTCTTGCCTGCACAGGGCGGCCCGTTGAGTAGGACTAGCGTAGGCATGAAGAGCAGGAAGGATGAAAGCAGTTGTTAAGAAAAGTCGAGCGCGTCGGAGAATAAGCGATGTGCTTTCTATTGAAAAGGTATGTTCCCTTTCCAAGGGCGACTTGCTATGGCCTCTTCGTTCAGATCCACGCCCCAGCCAGGCCCTGTAGGCACCTGCAAAAAGCCGTCCCGAATCTCCGGTAACTCTGTCACGTATTCGTCTCTCCAAGGACAGGAATCAACGTCAGTTTCCATGATCTTAAGGTTGGGTAGCACAGCACAAAGATGTGCATTCTGAAACGTGGACAGATGGCTATAGTAATTGTGAGGTGCCACCTCAATCTCCCGCAAAGCCGCCTGCCGAGCGATTTGCAGGCTCTGCCCCAAACCCGTCCAAGGCAAATCAAACATAGCAACATCCATGGCACGCAGATCCAAGAAACGTTGGTATTCCCGCAAGGTGTTGACGCTCTCAGCTGAGCATATAGTCAGTGAAGTGGAATCCGTAATCTGTCGGATAACTTCTGGTTCGAAGGAATCAACTTCCAGCCAAAGCATTTTGAATTGCTCTAAAGCCCTGGCAATTCGTATAACATCGAGAGTCTGAAAGTGGAAATTGAGGTCCAAAGCTGTGTCGAAATCATCCCCCGTCCCTTCTTTGAAGGCACCAATCAGTTCTACTGCCTTTTCCACTATGTAGTCGGGGTTCTGACCATCTGCAGTACTCAAGGTGCGGGAGGGCTCTCCTGGGACAACCACATTCGTCTTCAATGCTGTGTATCCACGTTCACTAACCTCCCGACCTAATGCAGTAATGTCGGCATAGCTTTCCAAAGAACTTCCGTAGAGCTCGGGATATCGTGCTCGGTAAGTGCCGCAGTGGGACCAGTACACCCGAATTTCACTTCTTAACTTGCCGCCCAGTAGTTCGTAGACTGGAAGGTCCAGAGCCTTTCCTTTAATATCCCACAAGGCGCATTCCACTCCACTAATGGCCCTCTGAATTACACCGCCGGGTCCCTGACAGGTCAAGCGGTACATGTCCTGGCATCTGGCCTCAATATTCAGGGCGTCCTGCCCTGTCAGGATTGTTGCTAGATCCTTGACTCCTCCCGCCACGGCCTGGGGCATGCGCCAATCCGAAACCTCCGCATAGCCAGTGATGCCCCCATCTGTCTCGACTTTGACGAAAGTGTATGCAGCCCAAGCCGCATCTGCCTGGATAGGTTCTACAGAGGTGATCTTCAATTCAGTACCCATAGATGTTCACCCCACTGGTTGCAAAGAATTTGGTGAAATCAGGGCATGCGTTTCGGTCCTGATTGCATCTGGGGTCCAGCTCAAAGGGCATTTGAATGAGCTGAACTAGGAAAAGTGAATACGCCTGGAGGGATTCGAACCCCCGACACCTGGTTCCGAAGACCAGTGCTCTAATCCGCTGAGCTACAGGCGCCCCTGGAGCAGAATCTTAGCAGAACTTAACACCGTTCCTCTCAACCTCCCAAGTACGAAAAAGCAAGAATGTAATGTCTTCAGCCGGTTTTCACCCTTTTCAATGCAAAGTCCGGTAATTGTTTCTGATTAAATTGTTTTGTTTGCGCAAGGATGTCTCAGCGTTTATTCCGTCCGCTGCCGCCGCCTGCACCAATTTCCATAGTTCTCGGCCCAGCTTTTCTTCAGTCCAACTTTCATTTTCATCTTCGGCCTCCAATGTGGCTAGGTCAGGCAATACCATGCCGTTCTTTCTGGCTTTCGACTGGATTTCTCTCGTCACTTCCAACGCAGGTAGGCTGTTGGGGATAGTGTCGAAAGGATGCAGAGTCTGATTTCGAACTCCCTTTTCTGCCTTCTTGATATCGTCCCACTGAGACAGTACAGATTCGCTGTCAGGTAACCTGATGTCCCCGTAAACGTGAGGATGACGGCGGATCATTTTCCTGCTGATACCGGCTATTACGTCGGCTAGCTGGAATTTTCCGTCTGTCAGAGCGATATGGACCATGAAAAGGGCATCCATAATCAGGTCACCTAATTCCTCTTGCAGATTCTCTTCATCCTGCAAATCTATGGCTTCGATGACCTCATGAACCTCGCTGAGGATCTGTATGCGCATCGACTCCAGAGTTTGCTCTTGGTCCCAAGGACATCCTCCAGGCGCTCGCAAACGGGCCAATATGTTTGCCAGAGTGTGGATGCTGGCTTCCTCGTCCAACGGTGGCACCAGTAGAGCTTGACAGTTCACCGGAAGTTCCTCCGATGCCAGCATTGATAACATTGTGCTCCGCCCCGGTCCCAAATTGCAGCCTTGTATCCAATGCACTTTGTGCTCAAAGGGATAAGCCTGGGCCAAACAGTCTGCGATCTGTTTAAGGTGCGCCTGCGCGATGCCTTCAATGAAGAGGGGTAGGGCTACGTCCGATGGTGGGTGCCAACGGTCTTGGAGATTCTCGGCGTGTATTACTTGGTACCCCTTGAAATTGATTTCAAGCGTCTCCAAGATTTCTGTGGGCCGCACGCGTCCCATTTCGTTTGAGGACATGGCGTTAGAAATGTAGGGCAAAACTAGCGAGAAATAGTGACATAATGAGGCCAAACTGAAATTACTGGCGACCGCTCTTAGATAGTCCGGCGGTTGCGCAAGAAAGTCTCAACCAACAGTGCCAAGAAGATCACCGTGATGACCATGGCAAAGTCAAGCAAATTGTAAAAAGCTAGCAAGGCCAAAACGCATGCCGCGGCCCCAGCCAGGACGCCTTGCCGCAGTCCTGTATTCTCTTGAGTTCGCCCCATTAATGCTGGCCACTTGCTTTGTAACTGGCGCGAGATTACTGTGAATCCGCCGCCGGCCAGCAGAAATAGGCCGAGGAACATAAGCGCGATGGCTTCAACGTTATCCTGTCCACTTTCCAGAAAGGGAGATACCTGCTGCAAAAGGAACGAACAGATTCCCAGCCCGGCCAGAAACATGACGATACCCAGAGTGTCTGTCAGGCGATTCAATTGGAAGTAGCTTGTGGAAAGGACAACAAAATATAGGCCGAACTCAGTCTAGCATAGAACCCACAACAAAATTCGAGAACGAAAGCCAGTCCATGGGCGGAGACGTTCATCGCAAATTGACTTCATAGTAGATAATGACTGTGCTGCGCTGCGCAGGTCAGCAGTTTCACTCATTGCGGTAATTTCCAATGGCTAAGAAGTACAGGCAGAAACAACATACTTATTCCAGAACCACTAAGTGGGTGGTTATCGGTTTCAGCTCCGTAATCATACTCACGATGGTGTTGAGCGGAATATCCGCTGTCTTTCGTTAGCCCGTCCTCTTTGTACCCCATCTATGGAGGCTACTAAGCAAGGAGGTTATCTCTTTGCTGGACTAGCGGCATTCCTTTTCGGTACCAGCCCCATCTTCACGCGTTGGGCTACCGAAACTTTGACTTTCTCAGAGATCGCGTTTGGCCGTCTTCTTGTGGGGGGGCTGTTCGTGCTGGTTGCGGCTGTTTGGCGTCGGGAGCCTCTGCCATTCGGCAAGAGCCCGGTCCTGTACGGGTTCCTGGGCCTGACCATATGTATTCATTTCCTGACATATGTTGCAGCTATTCGCCTAACGACGTTGGCACATGCCTTGACGCTAGTCTACGCTTCGGTCATTTTCATCGCGTTGATTTCCCGCCTTGTCCTCAAGGAAGCACTCTCTCGAAAACAATGGCTAGGTGTTGGGATTGCTTTGACCGGCCTTGCGCTGCTTACGGGGTTTGAACCTAACATGAGTAAGTCCATGTTGCTGGGAGATTTGCTAGCCTTGGGCAGCGCCCTGACATTCGCAATCTACAGTGTTGCTGGTCGTCACCAAAGGGAACGCTCAGGTCTCTTTGCCTACGCTGGAACGGTTTACTTGTTGGGGTCGGCTTGCACGCTGCCTTTAGCAGCATTTTCCTTCTCCCCTCAGGGATATACATTGAAGGCGATTCTCAGTGTTGTCGGAGCAGGCCTTATACCGATGGGAATTGGCCATACACTCTACAATGCTGCCTTACGCCGACTCAACGCTACGGTGGTAAACCTGCTATCAATGCAAGAAGTGGCAATTGCGCTCGTGGCGGGGGCTCTGCTCTTTGCCGAGCGACCCAGCGGCAATACGCTAGCTGGTGTTGTACTGACCATATTAGGCATAATCTTGGTTGTCCGTTAGATCAGGGCAATTTTGTGATTGACATAACAGAAAAAGGAAAAGATGGATTGCGACGCTGCAGGTGGGCCTATGCTGGCTCAGCCATGGTTGCATACCACGATGTGGAATGGGGCGTTCCAGTGGAATCCGACCCGGAACTTTGGGCCAAG
Source organism: Caldilineaceae bacterium (assembly GCA_965221225.1). Lineage (GTDB taxonomy): Bacteria > Chloroflexota > Anaerolineae > Caldilineales > Caldilineaceae > Bin34. The sequence goes on along the minus strand of CBDCRV010000008.1, from coordinate 63,574 downwards.
CTGGTGCTGGACACCTTTCAGGCAGGTCTCTCGTGGCGGCTGATCTTGGAAAAGCGAGAAGGTTTCCTTGCCGCCTTTGATGGCCTCCAACCAGAGGCAGTGGCCGCCTTTGATGAATCAAGAGTCGAAACTTTGTTAGCTGATCCCGGGATCGTGAGAAACGAAGCCAAGATTAGAGCGGCGATCAGCAACGCCCAAGCCTATTTAAAATTGAGAGCTCAGGAAGGTAGCTTCCGACGTTGGCTGTTTCAATATACCAATTACAGACCTCTCATCAGTGGCCAGTGTCCCCAAACCACACCCGAGGCGCAGGCCATGGCCAAAGGACTGAAGCGTGCAGGTTTCAAGTTCGCCGGGCCCATTGTCTGTTATGCCTTCATGCAGGCAACTGGATTTGTTATGGATCATGCCCCGGGCTGTTTTCGGACCCCGGCATGCACCGAAATGCTTCGGTTGCCGCCGGGCGCCGAGCTCTTCTCCACAAGGACTTCCCCTTAGAGGAGACGGGTCAGCAAGTTGTATTCTCGAATTAAGGCATCCACTTTGTTTTTATATGCAAGCAAAGATCTACGGCCTTCGACCTCCAAGGGAGTTCGGGATTTGAAAGCAGAAAGAGACTGGCTCAAATCCCTGTCTTCCTCCAATTCGTGCGGCGGGTCTGTGCGCCATTGCTGTATGAACTTGACAGTCTCAACGTCATATTGACTGATGTCATTGTGCAAATCCCGCAGTCGTTCGCAGGAAGCCTCTGGAAAAGGTAGTTCGCTCAAGACCTCCCAAGCCCGATTGAATCGCCGACGTTGACGCTGAATTTCCTCGCCCATACCGATTGGCACCCCTTTTTGCAGCGGATCTGAAGGTCCCTTGATTATAGATTTCCCTTCCATGGCTAGAGAAATTTGGCTCTCGATTCCCACCGCCCAAACCCTCCTTTCTTGATGGACCAGCTATTTACTTTCAATATCCAGGCTCGGCAAGGACAGGCCCGCAGAGCCACCTTTCAGACGGCTCACGGTCCTATTGAGACCCCGTGTTTCGCCCCCGTTGGTACGCAGGCCACAGTAAAGACATTGGAGCCTCGGGACTTGCACCAAGCTGGATGTGACCTGATTCTAGCCAACGCATACCATTTGTATCTGCGTCCGGGTCACCGTCTCATTCAGTCAATGGGTGGATTGCACCAATTCATGCATTGGTCAGGTCCTATCTTGACAGACTCAGGTGGGTTTCAGGTCTTCAGCCTGTCGCATCGTCGCAAAATTCACGAAGACGGTGTATCGTTTCAGTCCCACCTTGATGGCAGTTGGCACAAATACACACCTGCATTGGCCATGGCGATTCAGGAGAGTTTGGGTTCCGATATTGCCATGGTCTTGGATGAATGCGCCCCGCCGGATGATCGCAAATACTTGCTGGCTTCGCTGGAACGTACCCATCGTTGGGCTGCAGAATGCCGGAACGTCCACACCCGCAGGGAACAGGCCTTATTCGGCATAGTTCAGGGCGGCATCCACGAAGACATGCGTTTGGCCAGCGCCAGATTACTTTCCGAATTTGATTTTCCAGGTTTGGCTATCGGGGGACTGGCGGTTGGAGAGACTAAAGCGGAGATGTACCGAACTTTGGCTTTTACATGTCCCGCTCTTCCAGAGACAAGGCCCAGGTACTTGATGGGAGTAGGCGCTCCTGAGGACATAGTGGAGGCTGTTCACCTTGGGGTAGATATCTTCGATTGTGTAATGCCTACCCGCATTGCCCGCAACGGCTCAGTTTTTCACCCAGAGGGGCGTCTGAACTTGAGGAACGCAATTCATGCCTCAGATGAAGCGCCGGTACAAAATGACTGTTCCTGCTACACCTGCAGCCACTTTTCACGGGCTTATCTGCATCACCTCACCCGCTGCAAAGAAATTTCTGGATTGCGTTTGTGCACGATTCACAACGTAACTTTCATGCAGAAACTGATGCACGCCATAAGGCAGTCAATTGAATCCCAATCCTGGGAAGAATTCCGGCGGAATTTCCATGCCCGTTATCGAATCCCGGATCAAACAGCGCGTCATACTCAAAGGTCTCTGCGGTAGCAGCGCAGAGTCAACCGACCGCAAGAAGAGCGGTAAAGCTGAAACGAATTATGTTTTCAGATGTAAATGAACTGTACCAATCTTTGATTTTGGGCTTGGTGCAAGGCTTGACGGAATTCTTGCCGGTTTCTTCCAGCGGCCATTTGGTAATTTTGCCTACTTTGCTGGAATGGCCTCAGCCGACTCTTCTTTCGGCAGTAGTGGTTCATCTGGGTACCTTGTTCTCAGTCTGCTGGGTGTTCAGACGAGACCTTCGAGAGATGGCACAGGACATGTTGCGAACGCTAGTTGCCAAGCGTTGGGCCAGTTACGGTGCTCGGGAAGGGTATTTCATTTGCTTGTCAGCTATTCCCGCGGCTGTAGCAGGAGTCTATTTGCGTCCACTACTTGCAATTGCCATGTCTAGCCCCCTTACAGCCGCCTACGGACTCTGTACTACAGCATTCTTGCTGTTCGGTGGGGAGTTGGTAGCCCACTTGCGCGGGCGATATCGATACTTTGAGGAACAAAACTGGCTTGACGCATTGCTTATGGGAATGGGACAGGCCTTGGCACTGGTTCCGGGCATTAGTCGCAGCGGGGCCACCATGGCTGTAGGAAGGGCACTGACCCTAGAACGCCCGGGAGTAGCCCGCTTCAGTTTTCTGATGGGTATCCCCATCATGGTTGGAGCCGGCCTTCTGGAACTTCGCGATACTCTAGCGACAGGCTCATTCGAATGGGCCGCAATTGGCTTTCCCCTCGTGATCTCTTTTCTGGCCAGCACCTTGTCCGGAATATTGGCGGTCCGATTCCTAATGAGTTTCGTTCGAAAGCGGGGTCTGCTGCCCTTCGCCGTTTATTGCCTGGCGTTGGGGCTGGGATTGCTCTATGTCTTGCAATCGGGGTCTCTCAGGGTCCCTTGACAATTGATTAAAGACTGAAGTCCCAGCTGCCTCACTTGCCCCATTGATACCCAGGTTTGTGCTTCCAAAGGACCTTGACGGCCAGAGTCGGCTTTCTACATTGGCAACTGCCGGAATAGGTTATAATCTGACCGCTGGGAAGCGCCCGGGTTTCGGCCCATGTGCAACCCCCTTAGGTGCAAGCCTGAGGTGTGCGGAGTTGGTGACGCAGAGTGGGAATTCCCACTTTTTGTTTATTTAAGGGGCAGACTCAAGTTGAAGCCTCCGAGGCAAACCGGAAATGAATAAGGAACTGGTAGTAGGTATCAAGGCAGTGGCCGCAGAACGGGCCTTAGATACTAACGTTATTTTTGAAGCGATCGAGGCAGCCCTGGCATCCACCTACCGGAATCGCAATGGCTTGCTGTCCAACGTGGTGGCCAAGGTCGACCGCGTTACAGGTGAATCCAGCCTTTTCGTTGAAAAGGAAGTCACGGATGAAGTGCTTGACGACCGTACGATGATCACTTTTGAAGATGCCTACGAAGTGGATCCGGAGGCAGTGGAAGGAGATCTGGTATTGGTCGGAATTCAGCCCGAGGATATCAGTCGTATTGCCGTCCAGACCGCCAAGCAAGTCATCATCCAGCATATTCGTGAAGCCGAACGCAACATCATTTACCAAACTTACAAAGACCGAGTCGGGGAAATCATTAGCGCCCAAGTCCGCAGTGTGGATTCTATGTCCAACACGGTTACGGTTACCGTTAATGAACGGTCAGAATTCGTCCTCAAGAGGGAAGAACAGATTCCCAATGATCGGCTTCGTCGTGGCGATTACATCAAACTCTATGTGGAAAAGGTGGAAAAAGACAATCGTGGTCCCTACGTCAAACTGAGTCGCACCCACCGCAACCTGTTGCGGCGCCTGTTGGAACAGGAGATTCCCGAATTACGGGAAGGCATTGTGGAAATCAAAAATATCGTGCGCGAACCCGGGGCCCGAAGCAAGGTGGCGGTGATTGCGACGGTTGACAATGTAGATCCCGTAGGAAGTTGCGTAGGCATGCGAGGCGTCCGCATCAAGAACATTGTCAGTGAATTGGCGGGAGAACGCATAGATGTTGTGGAATGGAGCGAAGAGCCCCATATTTACATCTTGAATGCAATCAGCCCGGCCAAGGCCACGGGCGTCGTCTTGCATGAAGATGGAGTCAACCGCACCGCTACAGTAGTAGCGGCTGACGACCAACTGAGCTTGGCTATCGGACGTTCGGGCCAGAACGCCCGTCTGACGGCCCGCTTGACCGGTTGGCGCATTGACATTAAGAGCGAGACCGAAGCTCAAGGCGAAGGTATAGATATCTTGGAATTGCAGCAGAATATGATCAAGCATGATCAACTGGCAGTGGCTAGCCGGCGGTTGGCCCGCACTCAATCCGAGTCTGCCGATTCCCTTCAGAGAGCCGCTCGCATTCTGGCTGGTCGTGACGGGGCCTCGTCGGATGCAGACCAAAGGCCGGATGTTCTAAGCAATGTATTAAAAGATGCTTTGGGGAAGCCACCTGCTTCAGAAGCGGAGGAGAAATGGCAGTCTGTAGCCCAAGAAGGAGTGGCACCAGAGGAGTTTGTGCCTCCTGCTCCTGTGGATGAAGCGTTCCGGGAAGCTGCCCAAAAAGCATTGGAGCAGATGTCCTACGAGGAATTCACCGAGATTCTCCACCAGCAGAGCGAGGCCGCCGCGGCTAAAGTTCAGGGCGGAAGTGAGGACAAACAGAAAGAAGACGATTTGCCGGCCATCATTACGGCAGATATGCTCAGGTCCCGGCGAGATGCGGCCCAGGAAAGTCCTCAAAGTTTGGCTGATATTGAAATCCCGGCTGAATTGCTGGCCGGTTATGAAGCTGAATCAGCTCCTGATGACAAGGTGACGGAAGAAGGTGGGGATGAGCCGGGCCAACGGCGTGCCCCCGGGGCAAAAGACAAACGGCGCAACGATTCCCCCAATGCAGCCCGTTTCGATGAGTTGCTGGAAGAGAAATAGGAGCTATGGCCAAATCCTCGCCGCTCCTGTCCAGAAGGTCTCCACAGCGAACCTGTGTGGCCTGCCGCCTAGTGCAGGATAAGCGGTCCATGATTCGAATAGTGCGCAGTGCCGGAGGAATCTTGGTCGATCCCACTTCCAAATTATCTGGGCGAGGGGCCTACTTGCATGCTAACGAATCTTGTTGGTCGGCAGGCTTGGGAATAGCTCAGAAAGGAAAGGCCAGTCGTCGTTCTTCACCTCTAGAACAAGCACTCAAGACCAAGATGACCGAAGAGGAAATTAGAAATTTGCAAAACCATATTGAATCTCTAGGAGAAGCCCCCCAAGTCAAACAGTCCGTGGTCAATTAATTGACAGGCACGGGGCCCACATAGGGCTTACACCCTTTAGCCGTGGGCAGGTTTACTCAGCCGTCCTAGCTGGAGGGTGCTGCCGCAATAGGCATGGTTCCATAGAGGATTGCAATGAGCGAAAAGATGGCTGCAAGAGAGATAGAAAGTTTGGAAGGGCAGGAAACTGTCTATATAGATGCCCCGATTACGGTTGGGGATCTGGCCGTGGTAGTGGGCAAAAGCCCAATTGACCTGCTGCGTATTCTGATGAGTTTCGGATTGATGGTGCCAATAACGCAAGCCATCGACTTCGAGACAGCAGAAATAGTCTGTCATGAACTAAACATAACGGTAAAATTAAAATCCGATCAGCTTGGCGAGAAAGAAGAAGAACCGGAAGAAGCCGTTGAAGAGAGCACGCCCTCTCTGATTCGGTCGCGGCGCGCCAACATTCAGGAAATCATTAGGTCAAAGGGTGTGGCCAACCTGGAGCCTCGCCCTTTGGTGGTAACAGTACTGGGCCATGTGGACCATGGCAAGACCACCTTGCTAGATACCATCCGCAAGACCAGCGTCGTGGACACAGAGGCTGGCGGCATTACGCAAGCCATGGGGGCTTATCAAGTCGAACATGAAACTGACGGACAATCACAGACAATTACATTTATAGACACACCGGGTCACCAGGCATTTACGCAGATGCGGGCTAGAGGTGCCGAAATCACGGATCTGGTCATCTTGGTGGTGGCTGCTGATGACGGCATCATGCCTCAGACACGGGAAGCCATCGAGCATGCTCAAGCTGCCGAAGTACCCATTGTGGTAGCTCTGAATAAAATTGACCGTCCGAACGCCAACATCAATAACGTGAAGACACAGCTGTCCAATCAGGACCTCATTCCGGTGGACTGGGAAGGAGATACCCACGTAGTGCCCATCAGTGCATTACGGGGGGACAATATTGATGAGCTGCTAGACACCATTACCCTATTAACTGATGAGATGGCTCCCAAAGCCAACCCGGAAGGACCCGCCGCTGGCACTGTGGTGGAAGCCCATATGGACCGCAGACAAGGGATCACAGTTACTCTGCTGGTCCAAAACGGTTTATTGAAACAAGGGGACTATGTTGTAATCGGGGGCAGCTGGGGCCGGATTAAAGCAATGCGAGGCCATGAAGGAACTCGTTTACAGAATGCGGGACCCAGTACGCCGGTTCAAATACTGGGAATGTCGGAACCCCCTGTGGCCGGGGAATTCTTTGAAGTTGCGCCCTCCAAAAAGTTTGCGATGAACCAATGCAAGAAGGAGTTGCAAAAGAGTGCGATTTCAAACTTGACGGTATCCATGGCGGAGACAGATGTAAATAGTCTGTTCGAAATGATCCAGGGGGAAGACACCAAGGAACTGCGGATAATACTAAGGGCTGACGTGCAAGGCAGTGTAGACCCCATACTGACTTCTCTGGACGGTTTAGACCAGGAGGAAGTAGAGATTAAGGTCTTGCGCAGCGCAGTTGGTGACGTCTCAGAAAGCGATCTGCTTTTGGCAGAAGCGAGTCAAGCTATCATTGTCGGCTTTAATGTCTCTATCGACAAGAGTGCTGAGATGAGGGCTGAGAGACAGAATGTAAACATTCGGCTCTACAGGGTCATATATGAGTTAATCGAGGACATCGAGAGAGCCTTGAAGGGCATGCTCGATCCGGAATATGTGGAGATAGTTGTAGGTCAGGCTGAGGTTCGGCAAATGTTCCCAGTCAAGAACGGTATGGCCGCAGGCTGCGTGGTCATTGACGGTACAGTTAAGAATAATGCCAATGTCCGTTTGGTAAGGGCGGGGGCCCAGAATCGTTCGGCCCGCATCACTGAAGTTCGGCGTTTTCGCGACAAGGTTGAACAAGTACGTATGGGTCAAGATTGCGGAATAAGTTTGGCGAACATCAATGACTTCAAGGAGGGAGATCTGATTGAAGTCTTGGAGCTGCAGGAAGTGGAACGTTAAGTGGGATCCATTCAGCAGGAGCGAGTATCCCAACTGCTTCTTGAAGAGATCAAAGCCATAATTGAACAGGATCTTCAAGATCCCGTCTTGGATTCTGTGCAAGTTTGGAAGGTCAAGGTTGACGCAGAGCGACGAAATGCCAAGATCTTCGTGTATCACCATGATCAATCGGTTTCCCGTGGTCATGTCTTGAAGGCTTTGAACCGGGCCAAAAACTATTGCAGGCAGCAGCTTGCCTATCGCAACGTCTTGCGGCGTGTGCCAGATTGCCATTTTGCTTATAGCGACGCTGAACGTTCAGCGACACGGGTTCAGAATCTGCTGGATTCACTGGAGTTGGAAGACGATGGTACCTGAGCCCGTACTGAGTGCCATTCAGAGTGCAGATCGCATCCTGCTGGTCAGCCATATTGAACCTGACGGTGACGCTTACGGCAGCATGTTGGCCATGAAATGGATTCTTGAGGGAGCCGGCAAAGAGACTTGCACCGGAATAGATAGCAAGAGTGACAACACTTACGCCTTCTTGCCAGGGCATGGCACTGTTAGACGGCCGCGTGAGGTGAAGGGTCCCTTCGATCTGGTTGTCATCACCGACTCCTCCTCCATAGACCGTTTGGGGGAGTTTAGATATTTACCTGAGGTACAGCAGGCGCCCTGGGTAGTCATTGACCACCATCCGACAAATACCCGATTCGGGGGCCGCGAACTGAATTGGGTAGCACCTGAACACATTTCCGCCTGTAATATGGTTGTGCATTTATGTGAAGAATTGGGATATGAATGCAACGCTAAGGCTAAGAAATGCCTCATGACCGGCATGGTCACTGATTCCCAATGTTTCCGCGTTTATGCTGCCGATGAAGAGTTCATGAAGGACGTGCTGGAGGTGATGGGTCCTGATAGCTTCAGACTCTATGATGTCGTGTCCCAGACCTTGGGTTCTCAGTCCTTTTCGGAGCTGCAGATGTGGGCCAAAGTGCTGCCATCCCTCCGGTTGGAAGCCGGGGTTGTCTGGTTAACGATGCAAGAGGATCGGCTAGTCCAACCTGGAGAGCGGGTCAAGACTGGAGGGCTCATTCAGAAATTGACAGAAGTAAAGGAAGCCGAGATTTCTGTCATATTTACCGAGCGCACCCAGAACGATGGCCGACATGGAGTGACCTGTAGTTTCCGGTGTCGACCTCAGTTAGATGTGAGTGAATTGGCACATCGCTATGGGGGAGGGGGCCATCAACTAGCGGCTGGTTGCTTCATCGAAGCGCCGCTTCTCGAGACGGTGAAGCAGGTTTTGTCGGAATTGAAGCAGCTTGTAGCCGATAGCAGGGTTGAGCCTGTTCCACAGGCGTAACTGTCAAGTCATCCATTCTTGCCCAGCGGCTCAGGGAGTGACGAGTGGCCAATTTCCCAGAAGGAATATTGTTGCTCGACAAGCCCGGTCTGCAGGTACAACGGGCCAAAGCAGAGGTCCCAGAATCTAGATTGCCCACAAGCCATGACATGGTGCAACTGGTTCGAAAAAGCCTTGGATTGCGCCGCGTTGGTCACACTGGTACATTGGATCCCTTCGCCAGCGGCCTTCTGGTGATATGTGTGGGGAGGGCCACCCGACTGGCGGAATACTACCAGGCACTTCCCAAAACCTACATTGCCAAGATCCGATTCGGGGCAGAAACGGATACGGGAGACATTACTGGCCAGTTTCTGCCCGTGAAGAACCTCGCGGATTGGGACCCCGTGCGTATCGAAACAGTTCTACCGGATTTTGTAGGCCGACAAATGCAAGTGCCACCCGCATATTCCGCCAAAAGAATTCTGGGCAGAAGGGCCTATGAATTGGCACGAGCGGGAGAAAAGGTGGAATTGAAGCCACGGGAAGTGGAAGTCCATGACATTACCATATTGCCGTCTCAGGCGTCCAGGGAATTGACTTTACAAATCACCTGTGGTGCCGGAACCTACATTCGCAGTCTAGCCCAAGATATCGCGCGGAAGGCCGGCACCCAGGCTTGTCTTTCTGCATTACGGCGTACTTCCCTAGGGGCACTGAAGGTAGAGAATGCTTGGAATCCGGATGAATTGAAATCTGCTTCAGAGTGGGACCTTGACTCCACCGCCTGCTTGAGAACCGGGACTGGTCTTCCTTGGCCCCGGCTGGAGTGTGCGCCGGAAATGGCGAGGAAACTGGGCCAGGGCCAAGAGGCCTTGTTGACAGAACCTGGGCATTCACTTTCATTCGGCGAGAAGGCTTTGGCAGTTAACCCGGAAGGAGACTTTCTGGGCATTTTGGGCTGCTTGGGAACTTTCCCAGACCAGACGGTGAAAATCAAGGCCGATAAATGGCTGGCCCCGTCCAGTTAGCTAATTAGTGCTTACCATGCGTATTGTTACAGACCTGCGAAAACTGACCCTGTCTGCCTCTTCTGTCGTAGTCATCGGCAAGTTTGATGGTGTTCATTTGGGACATCAAGCTATTCTGCAGAAAGCAGTGCAGATTCGGAATGAGATGCAAAGGGCAGGGGAAGCGGATGCCCAAATCGTGGCTCTGTCCTTCGACCCTCTTCCGACTACATTCTTCAACCCTGAACAGGACCTCAAACTGATCAATACTCCATTTGCTCGAAGCCTGCTGCTGATAGATGCCGGGGCCGAACTCTGTGTACTTCAGAACTTCAATCAGTCTCTCGCCGATCTCTCTGCCACTGACTTTGTGACCTTGATCAGAAGACACCTGAACATGAAGGCGTTAGTAATCGGCAAGGATTTCGCACTTGGTAAGAGCCGTCGCGGAACTGGTCCTATACTTCAAAGTTGGGGTCAGGGCCAAGGCTTTCGAGTCTACATCGTAGGGGATGTGAGGAAGGAAGGATATGCAGTGCGCAGCAATACCATCAGGCAGCTGTTGCAGAGGGGGGAAGTCAAGAGGGCAAGTAACCATTTGGGAAGGAACCATTTTGTAACGGGACAGGTAAAAACTGGCGTAAAGCTGGCTCGAAAACTGGGTTTCCCTACTGCGAATCTTTCCACCGACCAAAGGATCTGTTATCCCCGTAACGGGGTCTACGCCACCTGGACCTGGATCCAAGATCCTTTCAACATCTACGCCAGTGTGACCAATCTGGGTTTCAGACCGACTTTCGAAGGCATTGAATATCGCGTAGAAACGCACATTCTGGATTACTCACCAAGTATTCCCGAAGACCATTTATATGGGCAAGAGGTGGCGGTTTCTTTCGAAAAGCGCTTACGTCCAGAGCAAAAATTTGAAACAGTGGAAGAATTGGCAACGCAAGTCCAAAGGGATATCCTCATGGCGCGAAGTCTGCTTTCCGAGAAGGAGGGTGATGGTCTCTCTGACCGTACTATGGAAGCCCTCCTGTCCGAAGAGAACTGCGCCTATTAGTCTTCCAACACAACTCGACTTCCACGTAGTCCTGCCTCTAGCCGTACCACGTGATCCAAATGCTCCTCGAATGTGTCATCATGGCTGACAACGAAAATTTGTTCTAGGCCACCCAAGTTCCTCAAATTGGAAGCCAGCTGGCTTCTTCTCTCTGAGTCCAAATTGCTAGTGGGCTCATCTAGAAACAGGAAACGGACGCTTGACAGCCTACGGAGGAGAGCCATGATTATCGAAAGTGAGGCAGCTGTTTGCTCGCCACCAGAAAGCTGTCGAAAGCTCCTTTCTTCCCCTTTGACGTTTAGGACGATGCCGAATTCCGAATTCCATTGCAAAGGCTTAGTATGGTCTCCCATCAAGGAACAGAAGATTTCATTGGCAAGGTCACTAATGTTCTGTATCAAGGCTGAAGTGATTCTCGGCAATGCCAGGCGCATCAGTTCCTTCACCCATACCACCCTGTCAGACCTCATCTGCAGGACAGTTAGGGTCTCGCTCTCCCGTACTCGACTCTGGGCCAAGGCCTGCAGTTTTTTCAAATCTGTTTCAACACTTGCCAGAATATGCTGTTGAGCCTTGAGTGTTGCCTCCTTTCCCGCCAACTCAGCATTCAAGTTGAGAGCTGCTTGCCTAAGATTGGCATGTTGCTGAAAGTCGTATTGTCTATCCAGAACTGACTGCTGGCTCTCGAGGTCCGCCAGACTCTGATTCAACCGGGCAACTTCGACCTCAAGAAAGACGGCCTCATCCTCTAGGCTGGCTAAACTTTTCGCCGCTGTTGAGTAGGCGAGGTACGTTAAGTAACCCCTATGGTTTTCTTTCTTTTGTTGACTCAGAAATCTGGCAGTGTCATGCAGAATCTCCGCCAGTTCAGTGATGTGATCAATCTCTGCCTTTGCAGCTGTCTTGCCCCTAAGCTCCAATCGGAGCTTATCTAAGTTAGCTTGTAATTGGGACCTGGTTGCCAAAATTCTGTCCAGTCTTTCCCATTCTTCCAATGACTGTTTCAGGCTTCCCAGTTCATTCAGCGCGTCATTCCTTGTATCTTGAATTTGCACGGATATTTCCAATTCGCGAGTTTTCTTGCTAACTTCCTTTCGCAAACGGTCCATATCCGAGATGCAAATTTCCAAGTCAGATTGACTTCTCAATCTTTCCCTTTTGCACAACAATGCTTCCCTTTCTGTTTCCAGCTTTCTCTGTGCTTCTGCGTCGGCTTCCATTTCTCTACGTTGTTCGTCCATAGAAATGGATTTTCTCCCAATCTCAGTTTCCAGCCGATCAATCATTGATGCCACCAAAGAATGGCTGAGCTCTTGCTCGCAAACTGGGCATTGTGCCTGATGGGAATGGTCTTGACTTGCTTTCCGGAGAGACACCAATTGATGTTCCAAGGACACCAATTGGGCTCTTACACTGTTCCTGTGTAGTTCTAGGGTCTGTCTCTTGCTGGCCTGCTCAGTCAAGTGAAAGTGGACTTCACTTAGGAGTTCTTCTGTCTGGAGGCGCTTTTTCAATTCCTCCCTTATGGCCTTTTCTCTTGTGCTGTTCAAATCCATTTCATGCCGTACAGAAGCCAGCGTCCCCTGCAATGCAGTGATTAGGCTCTCATGAGAGGGAAACTGTTCTAGTTTTATCCGTAACGCTTCCTCCTGGCTTTTGGCGGGTTCCAGCTCGTAAAGTTTCTGCTGAAGTTCATCGAAGCCGCTCACCTGTTGCTGTAGTTCCTGAATATGGTTCTCCAGCAATCCTATTTCCCCCTGCAACTTCATCAGCTCCCGTTGTTGCGCTTGTTGAGACCGGATCTTCTCCTCTACGAGTACCAATTCTGCCTCTGATTCACTGAACAAGCGATAGGCCTTCCCCTGTAACTCTACCTGCTGTGCTGCTTCTCTAGCTCTGGCCAGTTCCTTTTCCAACGACTTCGATTTTTCTTCCATTTTGGAATGTTCGATATGAACTTTCGACCGTAAGTCCCGGTTCGCTTGTACCTTCCTTTCCAATTCGTCAAGTTGGTCTAGCTGACTAAGGTTCTCGTCTCTGGCTCTGGCTCTCCAGTCCACCTCCTGTGCCAAAGACCTTACTATTGTCTGAATTTCGGCGTAATTACGGGACAAACTGGGCAGGGGCACGAGTTGGCCATCTAATCGATTCAGCCGGGCCTGGGATTCAGCTACCAGCGTTTGTGCATAGGAACGGGTGTCATTTAGATCTGTATCAATACGGCGGTACTTTTCAATGCCAAGCAGAGGTCCGAAGTGGTCTTTGCGCAGGGCAGGCCCCATCAGGAAAGGGGCCTGGAAGGTGCCTTGATCGATCCCTACCGCATCTCGAAAGAGGGTTTTCATGTCTGGCGCGCCATGTGTGCCCAGATGCTCCTGCGCGAAGGCTAGGACATCGCTATTGCCTTCAATAACTTTGTAACCTTCATCACAGTTGTAAACATAACTTTGGGCGCCCCCTCCAACGGTGCGGTAAATGTCGTATGTCAATTGATCTCTGGCACTACGCATCCGCACGCGAATGGACCCGCGAGAATTTCCTTCCCTAGTAAAGTCCTTGATAGCTGGGCTGAGGTGATTGAACAGGGCGTAGCCAATTGCCTGCAGAATAGTGCTCTTGCCCGAGCCATTCTTCCCCAACAAGCCGTTTACACCAGGTCCAAAGCAAATTGTTGCCTCTTCATAGGACTTGATGTTCTTCAATTCGAGTTCAAGCAGTCGCATCAGGAGTCTGCTTTCGAACACTCAACACATTGCTGTTGAATGAACTGAGTGTCGTATATACCAATTCGGGTTCCGCCCTGGCCAGCACCAGCTCCGAAGTACTCTGTACCGCGGCCAGCCATGTGTCTGGGTCTTTGCCATAATATGGGTGTTGCAAAATCATTTCCCGCAGAATGCGGTGCTCAATTTGGCTAAGAGATTCGTTGGCTGCTTCAGGGTCTCCGATCGATAAACTAGGGCGATCTGCCAACACGATCTGGCAAACAAGCGGACGGCAAATCCCCTCTGCTCTGTCTACCAGCTCCTGTAAATTCAATTGAAAAGCATCAAAGCGTATCTGTCCAGTGAGCACTATACGTAGAATGGGCCGAGCTTTACCTGCGACAGCAGCATGTATCTTGACCCATCGATTTTGCATATAGGACTCAAATTGTTGCCCTAACGCTAACGGACTCTCAGCATTGCTCACATCGAATTGCTCCCCTATGCGAGGCCTGACAGGAGAAGCCAGGTGAGTAACCTGATGCTTGGGCAGCCTATCTGTATCGACCTCCACCAATTCCACCCCTCCAGGGCGGTTGGGACTGTACTGATCCCATCCCGTAACTTCAAGGCTACCCGGATTAAAAATCCAGTCGTCCAATTGAAAGGGTTTGTGGAAGTGGCCCAAGGCAACATAATCCACGGAAGAGGCAAAGGGCTCCAAGTCGTTTGGACTGAGAGTGTCCTGGATATGTTCGGGAAGCTGACCTTGAAGCCCGGCATGTAAAGCCAACACAGAGTACGTTCCTTTCTGGCTGACTTTGCGCAAGGGAGAAGTCATCTCATGTAGCGTAGTTCTTAGGCCTGATCCCTTGTACCCAACGCCAAAAACAAAAACTTTTTCCAGAACTTCAACGTAGCTGCCGGGGGTATCGCATCGGGCTTCATCCAACTTACCTGAAGTGCTTGGCACGAAATTTAGCAGCGTAACCAATTTGTGCTGGGTCAAATATTGGCACCACGTAATACCGGAATCGCGATAAAGGGGCCGGTCATGATTGCCCTCAATCATGACACAGGGAATTCCTGCCTGTTTCAATAAATTGAAGAAGTATTCCGCCTGCGCCAATGTTGTCGGTTGCAGGTTAGATCTCTTGTGAAACAGGTCTCCGGCGACTAGCACAAAGTTTACAGACCGCTTGACTGCTTCTTCTGCAGCCCATATTGCTGCCTTCGCGAAGTCGTTGAACCTTTGGTCGGAATTGTATTGGTAGTATCCCAAATGCAGGTCTGCCATATGCAGAAATGAAAATTTCATGTGAGCAATAGCCTACTGCCAACGATCTACTTCGAGGAATAACAGCGAGCAAGGGGGAACTTAGGGGAGCGCCGGCACCTTTTTCATTCCGGGCGCACCAAGCCTATGAAATTCGACACCGCATGGTATGCAGTACTGAGGACTTGCTCAGTCCCCAATCTGCAAGGTGTTCCATGATCTCGCCATGGTCAGCATCTACCTTGACTTGGACTTGCATGCCCTGGCGCGAATCCAGTGATCCTAGAACGGTGTCTACCAGATCCGCCTCATAAAGGCCGTATAACTGCGGTCGGGTCCACATTGATACATAGTGTCCGCATTGTAGAAAATGGCTCCGCACAACGGCTGCCGCAGCCAATTGCCCTGCATTTGTCTTGACACCAAATCGTTGCACCTGGCCCAGATTGAGGACTTGGGCAAAATCCTCGGTGAATTGCTGTGGCCAGTCGTGAACGAAATCCCCTTTCTTAAGGGGGCGCCACCATTTAAGGTGATGTTCCATCTGGCGCTGTGCCAAATCGTAAATTTTTCGCCATTCTCGGCCAGGGATGGGGCTTGTTGCTCCGTGTTGGCATTTCCCCATCTTTTGCAAAGGGGTAATCCCCTTTAACTCTGCCACGCCACCCATACATTCAAAGCCGTGCTGATCATAAAGGGCTCTGGCTTTTTCATTGTTCTCACGAACCTGGAGGACCGCATACTGGGTTCCGACTGTCCGCAAATGGTCCTTGGCTGCCTTCAATAATGCGCTGGCAATGCCTCTTCGCTGATATGTTGGGGCCACGGCCATATTGGCGATCTGCCAACAGTGGCCGTAGGGATCGAGTCGTTGCAGAGAAATGTTGCCCACAACACGCGATTGTTCAGTCCAGACGAAACCGTCCAGCAAACTGAAGGCACTACTAGGACCTAGAGCCCCAAGTCCCAGCAGTTCAAAAAATTTACCCCAAATTCTCAGATCTCGTAACGCTGACCGGCTTTCGGCGTCCAGTTCAGAGGCAAAAGCTTCGCTAACCAGAGCAGCTACTTGACTGAGATCTTTTTTGGCCTCAAAAGGCCGGATTCCAACGGAGATTTCCGGATTGGAACGGGAGAGCGGTAGGGTAGCCAGGAAACGCCTCCAGCTGTTATTGGGCGATGCGCACCATGGCTGGCCGGATTACTCTCTCTCCCCGCTTGTATCCTTTCCTGAGGGTTTCCACAATGAAACCACTTTCGTGGTCTTCGCTGGGAATCATCTGTACCGCTTCGTGTTGATTTGGATCAAAAGCTCCACAGGTGTCTATGGGCGTTACATCCTCATCCTCGAATACATTGATAATCTTTTCTCGAATTTGGGTCACACCCTTGAACCATATATCGTGTGCCGGGTTAAGGTCACTTGGCACATTGGCTTCTGCCAGATCCAAGTCATCCAACACGGCAATCAGCTTTGTAACCATGCCTTCCTTGGCATGGGCCACTTGCTCTTGAGTCATCCTATCCAGCCGTTTACGTGCGTTCTGAAAGTCCGCAGCCATCCTCAGAATTTCAGATTCTGCTGCAGTGGCCTTGGTTCTTGCATCTCCCAAGTCCTGCACTAGTTCTGCGCGCTGTTCTTCGGACTGACTCAGAGCCACTATCACGTCCTCTTTCGTCCAATCTGCATAAACGTCAGTGAGTTCTTCTTCAGAGGAATCAATCTCCTCCCCAGTATCAGTTCCTTCTACTTCTGTCTCGAATGCTTCTTCTTCCTCGTGCTGTTGGAGGTTCTGCTTGCTTTCAGTCATTTATTAGTTTTCCGGTCAGTACGTTAATGTGGTTCAAGCGGCAACATCAGTTGACAAGGCCGGAATAGGGCCTTCTTCTAAGTAAACATCCCTAACAAAGGCACTCATTAAGGTGGCCATGAAGCGCACCGCTCCAATGTTATACCCGTAAGCCATGCGTACGGGGCCGACTATACCAACAACGCCAGTGGCCTGTCCGGTAATACCGTACCTGGACAGGATCATGCTAACGTCGGCGAGATCGGACCATTCCTCCTTGCCCTCACCTGCGATAAAAACATGAACCTGACCTGGCGCATCCGTGTCGAAGAGGATTTCATGCAGACGAGATTGCGAATCGAAGATTTTGATAAACCTCCGAGCTTTCTGGCTTTCAGCGAATTCCGGAGCTTCCAACATATGGCTGAGTCCTCGCTGAATCACGGTAGGTAGTCGGGAATCGCTTCGAGTGCTGGGCATGGCCTGCAGTATCACTTCTGCGAAAGTTCGTGCTGAAGGCTGTAGGGCAGGCACTCTTTCTTTCATTTCAGTTAGAGTGTAGCCTCCCAGCTTCTCATTCAGCATATTGCTGACCTCCCTCAAAGAATCCTGGCTTAGTCCCTGTTGTACCTCTAGCATCTGTTGCTGGACATGCCCAGCCTCCATTACTAACACCATTAGGACTTGTCTTTCCTGGACGGAAATCAGTTCGATGTGCTTTAGACGTTGAGTTACAAATTGCAATTCCGTGGCAAGTGCCAGACTGTGAGACACAGAGGCCAAGGTTTGAGTGGCATCCTGTAGCCAATTCCTAGAGTCCGCCCGCATTACCTCAAACTGATCTCGGATGCTCTGCCGTTTGGCAACAGAAAGAGGCTGCTCTCCAATTAGGCGAGAGACATACAGTCGATAACCCAACAGCGTAGGAACGCGGCCGGAACTAGTGTGTGTCTTGGACAATAGGCCCAATCTCTCAAGATGAGCCAAATCGTTGCGAATCGTTGCTGGACTTACTCCCAAGTCCCAGTCACGAGCAATTTTCTTGCTGCCTACAGGTTTGACCTGAGACACAAATTCCTCCGTAACGATTTGCAGGATTTGGCGTTGCCGCGGCGCCAGAGACCGCAACAGTTCGTCTGCGGGAAAGTCTTGGGGTAATGGAGTTGCCAATGCAGACTTCGGACTCATGATTCTAAATGTAAGTTCTGCAGCTCCACCGACCCATAGTAGCAAACGGCCGCGTCGGCAGTCAATGTATATGACAAAGTATGTCTCTGGAACGGAATATTCTCAAAGCCAAAAGCGGAAGCTAATAGGCGTCAGGGTCTCTTCGAAATAGGATCTTCCAAGCGGTAATAGCCATGATCTTAAGATCCAATGCGATGGACCAGTTCTCGATATACCAGAGATCATATTTGATTCGCTCTTCAATCGAACAATCTCCCCGCAACCCGTTGATCTGAGCCCATCCCGTAATGCCGCCTTTCTCCTTGTGTCGTTCCATGTAGTTGGGTACCACTCTACGGAATTCTTCCACAAAAACAGGGCGTTCTGGCCTGGGTCCAACAATACTCATGTCGTTCATTAAAACGTTAATGAAATTGGGAAGTTCATCCAGGCTCTTCGACCTCAGAAATCTGCCCAAGCGGGTGCGCCGCGTATCGTCGGGGGTTGTCCAGCCGGGACCCTTTGCTTCAGCGTTTGCCTGCATCGACCTGAATTTAAGCATGTGGAAAGGAATTGCATCCAAACCCATTCGGACCTGTATATAAAAGACTGGTCCCGGGCTCTCCAATTTGATGAGCAAGGCATTGACAAGGAACCATGGACTGAGGAGTATTAGGGCCCCCAAACTGAAAACCACATCAATGGCTCTCTTGGTCACTAGCTTCCAGCCCTGCAAAGCCGAGTCTCTCACGGTCAACAAGGGAAGTCCGGACAGATCGCCGATTGTGACTTCCTGTGCCATGATTTGAAATAGGTCGGGCAAAAGGCGGATACCCACCCTTTCCCTTTCACAGTAATCGACGATACGGACCAATTCGGCAGGTGATGACTCAGGCATCCCCACAATGACTTCGTCGATTCCATAGGTGCGAATCAAAACCGGGATGTCGGAAACCCTACCCAGCCATGGGACTTCCTGGAGATGCTCTTCTTCAGCATGGTCAGACACCATCCCGATGGCCACGTGTCCCAGTTTGGGCGTAGCCATGACTCTCTGCAGGATTATCCGGGCGGTTTCCCCACTGCCAACTACCAGTATTTGGTCTACTCCCCACCCTCGACTTTGGACGGCCCACCGGATTCTCGTATGTAGAATGCGTCCCAAAGTTATCAGAAAGGAAGTGAAAGCCCAGGCATAGACAATCTGCCGGCGATACACATTAGTATCCGGAAAAATTAAAGTAAGGATTGCCAACAGTACCAGGACCAACACGCCGTTGACCAAGAGGATTTTGATCGCTTCATCCAGGTGGCCGACAAGCCTTCGCCGTTGATACATTCGCTGTGCCATGAATGCCCCTACCAGCAGAGGCAGATGCACGGCGGGCAACACAAGCCACTCCGTAAAGGAGCCCAAGATTACTTCTGGCCCCAATCGTGTCGCCAAAAAGGCTAAATAGTGGCCCAGACCCAGAAATGCAGCATCTGCCACACCCATAGTCAGCAGCAACAGAATCTGGACCCGTGTCAAATTGCCGGGACGGGCTTTTATGTTGTCATTCATTGGGCCGGAATGCGCTTCCGGTGCAGAACCACCGTGTTGGGACATAAGTATTGGCAGGGGCAGACAAGGGTTAGAATTTCCGTTGGCAGGTCTGCGAACTCCAAACACAATGTACTTGTGCCCCAGACTTTGCCTTGGTCCCTTTCTTTAGGCAGTGCTATATTTTACCCTTGCTGCCGCAGAACTTGCGTTAGACTGCGGCAGATAAGCCCCAATATGAGAACATCATCGTCTTCAGCGGGCCCACAGCCCCTTTCTGAAAGCATTTTGCAAGATCCACGCTGGGACTCGTTCGTCGGCCGGCACCCTACCCCCCATTTTCTACAGACTTCGGGATGGGGCAAGTTAAAGAGCCAATTTGGCTGGAGCAGCCACCTTGTCGTCCTAGAAGGGCCTGACGGAAACTTGATTGCAGGGGCTCAATGCCTCTCCACCAGCCGCTTAGGTTTGACCATGGGTTATATCCCTCGGGGCCCTCTCGTCGCATGGCAAGACGTGGGCCAGGTAGAGGAATTTAGAGCGCGGCTCCTGGAAACGGCCCAAGAGCTGGGTTGGCACTTCATCATGATAGAGCCCGATTTGGAAGACCTTCCTGCCAACCGGGAAATCTTAAGGAATCTGGGTCTGCAGCCCAGTCAGCTGTCGATTCAACCTCGCAGTACCATTCGCGTTGATCTTACTTTGACTGAAGACGAGCTACTGGCTGGCATGAAGAGCAAGTGGCGATACAACACCCGCAAGGCATATCGCTCCGGCGTGGATATTAGGATGGGCACCGTGGAGGACGTAGGCCTTTTCCAAGACCTCATGGAAGAGACAGGGAGGCGCCAAGGATTTAGCACTCACAGCTTAGCCTACCACCAGACTGCCTTGGGCTCCTTGGGCAATTCTCACCTGAAAATGTTTCTCGCCGAAGTAGCCGGGGACACCGTGGCAGCGATTGTTGTGGCCCACGTAGGCAAAGGCGCTTGGTATCCCTGGGGGGCCAGCAGCTCACGCCAACGCAAGGCGATGCCTAACTTCGCCTTACACCATGCAGCTATGCTGTGGGCCAAGTCTCAAGGAGCGCTCTATTACGACCTATGGGGTATACCAAATCCTTTGGGGGAATTGGCTCTGCAAGAGCGGCTTTATGGCGCCTCGAAGGAATGGCCCAAGAGCCTGCCATTAGCGCTGGAAAGACTGCCTTCCAAAGACCTCTGGACCGTCTACAGGTTGAAACAAGGCTTTGGAGGCCAGATCATGCATTTGGTAGGGGCATGGGATCTGCCGGTGCAGCCAATTGCCTACCGTCTATACGGTTTGGGTGCGATTGCCCAAGACCGATTGGGCCAACTGCAGGTCTCCCCAGTGGCACGGCTCTCAACCTCTCATGTCAAGCCCCGTGGTATCAATCACACTGAGGACTCTCTGAAACGTCGGACTGAAACGACAGGTGAAGAATGGGACGCCACCGTGGGTTCGCAAGGAGAACCACACTTTATGCAGAGCTGGGCTTGGGGGGAACAGTCGGCCCAGAGGGGCTGGAAAACACTAAGGAAGCGGCTGGTTCTGGTTACAGGAGAAAAAGCAGGAAGCGTCCAGGTATTGGTAAGAGATATTCGTCCCGGCCTGCGCTTGAAAATGGCACTTATACCTGGAGGGCCAATCTTGGACTGGGAAGATAGCAGTCGGGCGTTCCTTTTCCTGGAGCAACTCGAAGAGATGCTACGACAGGAGAATGTGGCATTGATGTGGATAGCGCCGCCACTGTGTCGAGACCGGGCCGCCGGACTCACGGTGTTGGCACGCTTAGAAGAGTCTGGATGGCACTTCTGTCAGTCTTCGTGGCTCCAACCAGACCGGATAGTTTCCTCATTGTCGAAGCCACTTGGTGGCGCCCAAGCTCTAGCTAATGGAGTGGTAACTGGCGTGGATTTTGGGTGCGAGCAAAAAAGTGGGGTCATTCGTTACGGAAGTGTGTCTGATTCTGACAGTCTTTTCGGGCCTTCAAGCCCGATTTGCCAGGGCACTTTGAATTTGGCCGAAATCCAATTCTGCCTAGAAGTTTTGTCCGACCCCATGCAAACTGGCAAGAAGGATGCGAATCGTCCTCACAGTGTTTTGATCCTCGCCGAAGGACCAAGAAAAGAAATAGCGGGAGTAGCTCTGGCGTTGGTCTGGCTAGGGAAGACCTGGTACTTCAAAGTTCCCTTTAGTCAAGAAACTCCACCTACATGGGCCGTGGAAGGCTTGAGAAGACGAGCCGCTACATGGGCAATAGCCCAAGGTTGCACGTGCTTAGACTGGGGACCAGCGCAATCCGATTGGGTGGTCAGGCAACGTCTGGCTGGGCCGCTCGAAATGGAAACTTGCTTCTTAACTCCTTATATAGGTACTTGGGGCCGGCTGCTGTGGCCTCTCCCGGACCGAGTTTCCCCCTCCGTCCAGCAATTACTAGAAGGCATGATTAGGCCAGTGCCACCTATAAGTGCACATCTCCCCGTATGACTTGGCAGTCCGCCACGTACCGGACCTCGGGGCTGTCGTTGGTAATTGTGACCACTCCTTCCAGTCCAATGTCGCGTCCAAATACCACATCTCCCACGACTCTCAAGGATTCGCATTTGACCAAGGATGGGATGCCTTGGGGGAATCGTTTCCTCAAGCCGTTGTAAGTGCCGAAGTAGCGACTATCAAGAGTGACTTGAGGTGGACGCCTTGGTGGTGCAGCTGTGAGCCGTTTAGGATTCATGACGAGTCGAGACTGAGGATTGACTTGGTAGACATCGGATTGCATTACCAACAAGTCTTCGCAGCGTTTTACGGGAAGGAAGCGAGATCGGGGCACCCGTATGGCTGTTGCTCCGGGAAAGACTGAAATTGCCGAACCCAAGGCGCTCTCCATCTGAATCACTTGTCGGCCGCAGGGCGCATCTGGGTCAAGGGGCTTGCGATTGAAGATGGGGAACAGACGCATGAAGCCATCCTGTTTGGCCAAATATTCCCGCAGGGAAGGCAGATGCAGCCAAATGTTATTTGTGTTGAAGAAAGGGAAAGTGTGTATATCCTGAAACAAGCCCAATTCTGCAGGTGGGCATTGAGCGAATTCTCGAATTACAAGCTGGCCTTCTCTACCTTTGGAAAGATGCCCTCCTTTGCGATCTGAAGGTGTGCGGTATGCCGCCTCCATGAGCATAGGTACCTGGCACTCCACCATATAACCCAGAATTCTGAGATCCAAAACCGCTCCCAAATTGTCCGCATTGCTCACGAATGCATATTCGTAACCCTTTGCAATCAGGGAGTCCAGAAGGCCCGTAGTACGCAGTGAAGCGTACAGATCCCCATGGCCAGGTGGGCACCATTCCTGCGAGGGTTCAGTTCTGCCTGTAACAGGCTGCATTGTCTCAGCGTCAATCTTGGGCATGCGGTGCTGTTCGAAATCCAATGGCAACCCGTTGCTTAGTTGGGGGAATTGTTGCAAGGCCTCAACTGTGGCTGCCTGTGTATGGAAACTATTCATGAATAGAAGGGGCAAATAGCGTTTAAGTTGCTGGCGTAAATGCAATACCTGTCTGACGGCGATTTCCAGAAAAGTCATACCATCCTTGACGGTTACCAGGCAACGCGGCACCTTGAGCCCCATTGTGGTTCCGAGACCGCCGTTGAGCTTAAGTACGACGACGTTCTCTACCGCGTTGTGTCCGGTAAGTTCCAACCCGTCCAACTCTTCGTAGTCAGTCAATATCTCTACAGGCTCCACTTGCTTGGAGTCGATGAAGCCCTGTTCCCCTTGGGAAAGTAACCTGTAGTAGTAGGAAAAGGCCTGTACGGCCTCCTCAGGCTGGCCTTGAATCCGCATGAGGTTCTGTCCCGCGGCCAGCCCTGAAGCGAATTCAGCGGTTCGTTGAGAGTGTTGGGAGGAGTGGAGAGCGTTCACTTGTTGCGATGATGGGCTGCATTGAGCAAGACTTCAGTCAGTTGTCGAAGGTTGCAGCTGAGGCTACCATCCTGCGGCACAACCATCCTTTCGGGAGTCCGAGCCGGCTGAGAGCACCCCGGAAACGGGATTCCTACATATGATTTGTCCCCCACCAAAGCCGCCGCGCGCAGGTCCCCGCTTGACGCTGACCAGGTGTCCGCGCTTGATTAGCGATTCTAGGGTTTCCTGCTGAAAGCCTTCTTCCAACGAGACCTGTCCACCGCTGCTTTGGGCTCCCATTGCCTTCGCATCCCCCATGACGGGTCCCCTTAATTGCCAGCGTGGGGCATCCAATGCGCGTTGCGGCGACATGCCGTGGTCGTACAGATTGACCATCATTTGGAAGTGTCCTTGGGGCTGCATGAATCCGCCCATCACCCCCATACTGGCAAAAAGATGCTCGTCCTGGGTAACCATGGCCGGGATTATTGTGTGATAAGGCCGTTTGTGTGGAGCCAGTGCATTGGGATGATTCGCGTCCAATTCAAAGAGGGCGGCCCTATTTTGCAAACTTATGCCTGTGCCGGGGACAACCAGACCCGAGCCTGACCCCATATACAGACTGTTGATGAAGCTACAGGCATTACCTTCTCCGTCTATGACGGACAGGTAAACCGTATCCGAAGTAGATTGTGGTGATCCAAAGGGAACGTCAAGAGCCGCGGCTGTCATGGATATGAGGCTGCGACGATGATCTAGGTAACGGTCGGACAGCAAGAAATCTATTCCGAGTTCGGCATGCTGCGGATCACTAACGTACCGTTGCGCATCTGCAAATGCCAAACGCATGCATTCCACCATTGAGTGCACCCGATCTGCTTCCGACATGCTGGCCAAATCGAAGCCTTCGGCCAAGCCTACTGCTAGGAGTGCTGCCAGACCCTGTCCGTTGGGGGGACATTCGTGCAGAATTCGGCCTCGATAGCTTTGCTTCAGGTCTTCCTCCCAAGTACTCCTGTGGGCTTCCATGTCTTGTGGAGTAATCCATCCACCATAAAGTTGTACATGGGTTGCAAGACTCTGAGCAAATGTACCTGTGTAAATGTACGCCGGGCCATCGGCCGCGATTCCCCGCAGTGTTCTCCCCATTTCCGGCAGGGTCATCAACTCCCCAGGCAGTGGAGCCCTACCTTCAATCAATAGTTCATGCCCGCTGGGTTGGAGGGGACCGCGATCCATATCTGGAGTCTCCCAGTCGGGGTCTCTTCTCAGTTTCGAAGCCTGACTGTCCCATCCCCGGGCAATCCATTCAGAAACTGGGAACCCTTGCTCAGCGTAGTGAATTGCAGATTGCAACACATCGGACAGTGAAGTGTTGCCATGCCTTTCAAGAAGATCATGCCAACCTGCCACTGTGCCTGGGACGCTAACGGAATGTCCAGTGAACTGAGGCATTCGGTTGTAGCCCATGTCTCGCAATTCCCGAATGGAGGCACCGGCCGGTGCTCTGCCCGAACCATTGAGGGCGGTTATGGTGGCACTAGCGGAATCAAAGTACAAGGCGAAACAATCGCCACCGATGCCCGTTGAGATCGGCTCAACTACAGACAGTACCGCAGCCGTGGCCACGGCTGCGGAAGCGGCATTCCCGCCTTGGCGCAGAATATCAAGACCGGCTTGTACAGCCAGCGGCTGGCTAGTGGCGACCATGCCCCGAAGGGCATGCACATCACTGCGGCGAGAGTCGAAAGTAGGATTCAGAGTGAACATAAACTCCGGTTTGTAAGGCCGTAAACCATTACTAAGATCATAATGGAGAATGGTCAATAGGAATGTTCCATCCAAGGCAGGGGCTAAAATGGGCGCATGCAAGAGGGGCTTGTGCCTGGAAACCAAGCGTATTCCCTGTTGGCACCGATCCTCCATGCTTAGTCTAGTATCAACTTCACATAATAGTAAGTTACAAGCTCCCAAAACGCGGTTGGCGGCATGAATCTGATAATTGAGTACGTTTCCAGTCTGGCTCCCTGGATCTACGGACTCTGCGGCCTGATTGCCCTCTTCTACCTGTTCAGGGTGAGAGCCATTAGAGGGGAACGACGGCAGGCCATATTCAGCCTGGAAAGGGAGCAGGCAGCGCGGGTATTGGCCAAGATAACATTTCGGGTAGCTGCGATAATTCTCATTATGGCTGTTACCTACACGGTGAGCGATGTCCTGGGCCGTGCTGTGGAGATTGAACAGAGTCTCGGCCAAGGAAACAGGCCTCAGGTAGGGGCTGAAGACCAGCCTGCACCAGTTGAAACCCCAATTCCGTCACCGACTCCACTTTCTGTTGTTGGCGAAGCGGAAGGACAAGTGGAACTACGCACGGTTCCAGTTTGTGATACGGACAGTGCAATTATTCAGTACCCGGGTGAGGGCCAGGAAATCGCCGGTGAGGAAGTTGTGACGGGAACGGCAGCGCACGAAGACTTCTTTCAATACAGGATAGAAATTGCTCCTGGAACGGAACCTGCAGACCAGGACTTCACCTTGCTGGGAGTGGGGCGCAACCAGGTGCGGAGTGGCGAGCTTCAAAAATATGATGCATCAGCCTACATCACCGGGCCCTACACTCTTCGCCTGCGCGTGCTGGACAACACCGGGACTTACGTAGGAACCTGTCAGGTAAACGTTCGGGTGGTCTCCAGCTGACAATTCGCTGTTCACTCAACCGGTGGGAATAAGTGGGTATCTGGCAGAAAAGCTGCCCAGGCAAACCAAAAATGGTCGAAGGCCAATAAGGGTTTCAGAGCTCTACCTTCTAAATCACCTGCTATAGCTTGTCCTCGGATATTCCAGGTACTGCCCGTAAGCGAGTCTTTGTAGACTCCGTTTTCCGTTGCCTCGAAAGTCAAATGCTGGCCCTCCAGAGAACTGGCAAATACACCTACACTCCCGATATCACGACCCTCCCCTATGTTTGATTCTGACAGAGCTGATGACATGCCGAATTGGTGAAAAACGACAATGTCTTTGCCCGTGCTATCAGAGGTATAGTGAATCACTCCTTTCTCACTGACAGCTTCAAATGGGATAGCGACGCTTGTTGAATCGTCAAGAAGTATGCCGACGACCCTCTCCAGTGGCTCCAGGCGCTCGTCTTTGACTCCGCTGAAGAGTACCAAGCTTCCCCCTCTGCTTAGATTGCTACCGTAGGTGTCATACAAGACATAGGGGTTGGAACCATATTGACGGCTAAATAAGTCAAGGGGTCTCTTTAGCACCTCTCCTTCTGGGAATAGTTCGCTGAACTCCTCGAAAGCCAGAACCTGGCTGGAAAGGAAATTGAGCTGAGTAGAAGCCAATTCACCAGCTATGGCTTGACCAGTGAATTGTTGCCACCAACTTTCTGTCTGGCGGTCATACATTACCAGATCGCTGTTCCGTAGATTTCCAGTAGTGCCGAAGTCCAAAATCTGGTCTCCCACCCGGCGGTCAAACACAATACTGGCATTGCACAATGGGCAGAATGTCACTGTTATCGGCCTGCCAGCGAATTCGTCATTAACAATCTCGTGCCAAATCAATATCGCCAGAGGATACCCGCGCGCCTGGCCCTCAACTTCAAAGACGATTAGGGGATCCGACTGGGTTAGCCATCCGCCCGCATCCTCGATGGATTCGAAGGTTGGTTGGTCCAAGGACGGAATTCCGTCCTTGGGGGGTCCCCCCGATCGGATTTCACTGTAATCTATGGTCCGCTTGGTGAAATCTGTCGTCCACCCTCTTTGGGAAAAAGGCAGACTGCCTTCAATGGGCGCGCTCTCCACAGATCGTGCTTCGGCGGCTGACGCTATCGGCAAAGTCACGACGGGCTCTACTTGGAGCATTTCCTCCGATGGAGATTCAGGTGCAGGAATGGTGCAGGCTGTCAATACAAAAGCAGCCACCACCAATTGGCACATGGACTTCAGAAAACGGCTATGCATTTCGTTAACTCCAGAAATGTTAGTTTGATTGGCAGATTGAACGCTTCTTAGTCAGTAGACCGTGATTCTTGACGCAGGTCCGTCTCTAATCTACGAAAGCGTCAGTTTGCAGTCTGAAAGATGACCAAGACTTGGCTAAGGTCCTTCGTAAGATACATCTGGCGAGTGGGTCTGCAGTCTCTTCGAATTCGAGTCGAATGTCACTTCAAGACTCCGCCCGAAGCCCTCTATTGAATAAACAGTCATCTCCAGAAGCCGCCACTGCTCCCGGCGACATAGATTCTAGCAACTGATAGTCCAAGCAACCGATGAAAGTCCCCAATTCTGAGGAATTCATGTCCATATTGCGCCAGACAGTCGGTGGGATGTCTCCTGAATCGGAGGCCATGGTGGCATTCAACGAATCCAATCTGGTCATTCGAGTGCTGTTCGATGACATACCAGCTCAAGTAACTTTCGACGGACGTATGGGGGAAGTGTTCTGGACGGAGACTCCGGGTCGCGCTGATTTGGAGCTGAATCTAGTTGCGCCCCTCTTTCATGAAGTGATGGTGGGGTCCCGTTCGTTGCGGGAGTCCATCACCGATGGCTCTATTCGCATTAAGGGCAACATTTTCCGGGCTCTTTCTTTTGCGGAGCTTCTGCAGGCTGCCAAACCTTTATATCAGGCGCAGCTTAAGGAAATCAACGACGTTTAGGCACTTCAGATTGAAGTCAGTGCTGAAATTGAAATGAGTGACATTCAGAACGTCAAAGATGCAGCCAGCATTGTGGACGTAATTGGCCGTTACGTGGAATTGCAACAGACAGGGAGCAGTTATAAGGGAATCTGCCCCTTTCACCAAGAGCGTACACCCAGCTTTCATGTTTGGCCGGATCGTCAGTATTGGAAGTGTTTTGGGGCCTGCAGTGAAGGCGGCGACGTAATTGCCTTCCTGATGAAAATTGAAAACATGGACTTTCCGGCAGCCTTGAGAGCTCTAGCCGCCGAAAGCGGAGTTGAACTTGCGTCTCTTTCCAAGCCTAAGAAGCAGGACGAAAATGAGCCCCTGTATCAGCTCTTAGGACAGGCCGCTGCCTTTTTTCGCCAAAACCTTGTGAAGGGGAAGGACAAGGAAGCTAATAAGGCCCGCGCCTACTTGGCTGAAAGGAAGATTTCGGCCGCGATTTCGGAGGATTTTGAAATCGGCCTGAGCCTTTTTAACCGGACGGGCCTCCTGAATTTCATGCGTTCTCAGGACTTTGAAGTCGAAGATCTCCTTACTGTCAATCTAGTCATAGAGCAGGAAGATGGTGCCATCCGGGATCGATTCATGGGCCTCTTGATGCTTCCCATTCGTAACGTTCGAGGGCGTGTGATCGGTTTTGGTGCCCGTCAACTGCCTCCAGAGTCTGACCGGTTTGGCAAGTACATCAACACAGCCAGCACACCTTTATTCAATAAGAGTGAGGTCTTGTACGGCATAGAAAAAGCCATGGAGCCAATTAGGCGAAAGCGGCAAGCTGTGATTGTAGAGGGTTACTTCGATGCCATTGCGGCACATCAATATGGTCATACCAACACAGTAGCTTGTATGGGTACAGCGGTTACGCCTGGCCATATCCAGCAACTTCAGAGAATAACTTCCAAGATTACTTTCGCTCTCGATGCAGATGCCGCAGGCCAAAGCGCCACCATTCGAAACCTGGACCGGTCTAGGCAGGCGTTGCAGGCTGTCAATCAGGAGAGTCGTCGCAGATCGGGGGCTAGGGATGAGGTCCAACTAACCATCGTCAAAGTGCCTCATGGACAAGATCCGGACGAACTCATAAGGACAGATGCAGCGGCATGGCCTCGTCTGGTCAAGGACGAAATCTCGCTGGTGGACTTCTACGCAGAATATTTGCCGACTGCGTATGACTTCAACCAACCGGAAGAAAAGCAGAAGGCTGTATTTCGGATGGCGAATGTCCTGGTGGGATTCCGGCAACCCGTTACTCGAGACGGTTACATTAATAGCGCGGTAAGGAAACTGCAAGTTTCCAAGACTGTATTGAGCCGCATGGTGCAGGAAGCAGAAAGCAGCCAAAGACCCTCAAATCGCAGGGCCGGTGAACGTTCCCGATTGGGCGTGAGCAAAGCCCAGGCCAAGATTCCGCGACGTGAAGATTGGTTACTGGGCGCTCTTTGCTGGAATCCGAAAACTGTACTGCCCCAACTCGAACATGATCTGAAGAGTATTCGACTTGAGCCCCTGAGCAGGGACGACTTCAGCAACTCCGAAAACATTGTTGTGTATGAGGCGTTGCAAAATCTCTCTAAGGATTCCGAGGAATGGCATCCGGAAACATTGCGGCGACAACTTGATATCGGGCTACAAGATCATTTAGGACTCCTGGAAGGAATATCCAGAACTCTCAGGAACAACGATAGCCAGGAAGTTAGCCAAGTGGCCATGGAACACTTGCTCTCAGTTCGGACGCGGACCGTAAACCGCAACCTGGAGCTCCTCAACATTGGCGAGGACACGTCCAGCGAGGAAGGCGCAAATCGGACTCAAGTCGAACGTAAACAACTATATGCAGAACGCAGGTCTTTGGACGAAGCCAAAGACCGAGTGCAACACCTACTGGTCAGCGAATAAAGTACTGTCAACAACGGGAATCTATAAACATGTCATTGCACCCACTTACCCAAATCCACATGGGGTCCGCAGGCTCCGACTCAACTTCAGCGGTGGAAGCCGAGGGACCTCAAGCTCCTGAGGAATACAGTCCAGCACCGACAGGTTCGATAGAACCCTTGCAAATTTACATGCATGAAGTTGGGCAACATCCACTGCTTACCAAGGAGCAGGAGGTTGAACTGGCGACAGCTATGCGAGACGGTGAGAAGGCCGCCACCAAGCTGGAGGAAGCAGAGGATCTCGATGAAAGAGACGAACTGGCACAGCTAGTCTTAAATGGTAAATTGGCTCAGGAACAGTTGGCCAACTCCAATCTAAGGTTGGTCGTTAGCTTAGCCAAAAGGTATCTGAACAGTGGTCTCGGTTTCCTAGACTTAATTCAAGAAGGAAACGTGGGGCTTATGCGGGCTGTGGAGAAATTTGACCACACGCGAGGTTTCAAGTTCAGCACTTACGCCACCTGGTGGATTCGGCAAGCCATTAGCAGGGCATTGGCAGATCAGTCCCGCACGATTCGTTTACCAGTTCACGTTGTGGGCACTATCAAAAAATTACATCGTCTAACGAAGCAACTCTCTTTTGAGAAAGGCAGAGATCCTTCCCATTTGGAGCTTTCCTTAGAAATGGAATTTCTTGAAGCGAAATATGCTGAAATGGTGCCCGAGTACGTAATCGAGGAGGATGCTTACCAGTTGGTGGAGGATGAAGGAGTTAGCCAGCACCTGCAAGAAGCAGTGGAAAAAATCAAGAAACTGCGCAATCTGGACGTAAATCCTATCAGTCTTTATTCTTCGATTCAGCACGAAGAAGACAGTTACTTCCTGGATTTGGTTGAGGACGTGGAGTCACCAGAGCCGGCAGAATTGGCCAGCCGTAACATCATGAAGGAAGAAGTGGAAAATGTGGTGTGGGACTTGGACGAAAGGGAACGAGACGTACTCTATTATCGCTACGGCCTCCAGGACACCGCTCCACAGACGCTAGATTCGCTGGGCAAGCACTTCAACATAACCCGCGAACGCATCCGGCAAATTGAGATTGAAGCTTTACGCAAGATATGTGAAGAAGACGGAGAACGCAGACTGCGCGACTTCTTGGTCTAATACTGACCGAAAGCGAATGCCGGGTTGCAAAGTTAAGCAACCTCAGTGAATTGAACCCCTTCTCCAATAGAAGGGGTTCTTTCTTTCTAAGGTAGAGTTAGTTTCAGCAGATGATCATTAGCAACACACTAGAACCGCAATCGCAAAGTGTGGTCACTCCATGGTTGATTGCCGGACACGGGCGGCAGTATTGTCAAGAGATATCAATCAATCACAGCAGACAGATTTGTACCAGACGGTCGTGGAAGTCAAGCGACCGGCAATTAGCTGCCATCCGGTAATGTGTCTCTGAGAAGTCACTGTTGGTCTAGGTACTCAAGAGCCTCAGGAAATCACAATCTTCCTGTCTTGCCCCTGGAAGTCCATATTCGAACAAGAAGAAGGGGCCCCTTCCCTAGAGTCCCCCACGACAACGGATTGTCGTCGATGCCCCACTGGGTCCCGAATGTTATTGATTAGTATAGAAAGGCCAGACTGAATGTTCAGGTCCCTTGATATAGGGTTGGCCAAGTTGCTCCAATTCGGGTCAGGACAGTCGGCTTGACTTCAGTTTGGCCATCCGATAAACCAGACTTTTTCACTTTTTTGATTTTGGCAGCCAGGATAGCGGCAAGCACAGTGCTTTGGAAAACCCCAGTCTTATAGATCCCCGTAAGCAATTAAGTAGCCTGCGGCTACAATCCTCCCCAGAAGGACACCGGTGCATGGGCGCCTGCCTCCAATTGAATTGCTACCCCTGCCTCCTAATTTCAGTTTGCGTTCCCAAGGAGGGCGAGTGGCCAGCAGGTTGTGAAACTTTGTTATACCTGTAGGAATTTCAACTGCAAAAGCAAAGGGAATTGCTCACGGACAAGGACTGTTACAACATCACGAAAATTACCGGTTTACAAAGTGTTCACATGTGCCGACAGCTCGTCTGTAATACCTTCCTGGTCATCGGCTATTGTGAGCAGGGCGCATTCCGCATCATCCGTGCAGCCGTCTAAGAGTCGGGGATTGCCTCCCTATGGGTGAGAATCTGTTTCAGCGACCTATGGACGGAGACTCCCTTGAAAAAGGTCTGAATGTCGCACCTTATGCCACGGTTTGCTGGCGAATTTATTGCCTAGTCCGCGCACGATTTCTCGCCATTTCTTCTCTTCGTCTGGTGTGACGAATGTAAAGGCCCTTCCCGCACGCCCCATGCGTCCGGTGCGTCCTACTCTATGAGTAAAAAGCAGTTCCGAGTCCGGTAGATCATAATTGATGACTTGGTCTATGCCTTCAACATCCAAGCCCCGGGCTGCCACATTCGTAGCCACCAAGATTGAAACTGTACCTGACCGGAAACCCGCCATCACTCTTTCACGTGCGCTTTGGCTCAGGTTTCCTTGGAGCGCGCCTACCGGGTAGCCATTTGTATCTAGCTGTCTTGCTAGCTTCTTGACACCGTGCTTGGTCCTGCCAAACACCAAGACTGGTCCGCCGGACCCCCGGTCCAACAGTGTCCTGAGCGCTTCCATCTTGTCACTCTTCTGGATGGTAAAGACTTGGTGTTCAACGGAAGCCGGTGCCTGAACGTTTTTATCTATCTCCACCGCAACTGGATTTCTCAGTTGACTCTTTGCCGTGCGAGAAACCCACTTCGGCATGGTGGCAGAAAAGAGAGCCGTCTGCCTTTCGGAAGGCGTTCGGCTCAGTATTGCTTCTACATCGTGGGCGAAGCCCTTATCCAGCATTTCGTCCGCCTCGTCCAGAACGACGTATCCAACGGACTGCAACTTAAGAGAGCCCTGTCTGAGATGATCCAAAGTGCGGCCAGGAGTCCCAATGACTATCTGAGCTCCGCCCCTCAACTCCATGTACTCTCGATGCAAAGAGCGGCCGCCATAAAGGGTGATTGCACGAAGCCCCAGGGGCTTGGCCAGAGCACTGGTAACTGTGGCGACTTGAATCGCTAATTCTCGAGTGGGGACCAATACCAGGGCCTGTACCCGTCTTAGCGTCGGATCGGCCCCTTCAGTCATGGGAATAGCAAAGGCCAGCGTCTTGCCAGACCCGGTGCGTGCTTGGCCGATTAAGTCTTGACCGGACAGGAGCAAGGGAATAGTTTCAGCCTGGATCGGCGTGGGTTCCACAATCCCCATCTTGGAAATTGCGACCCGAGTCTCAACTCTTAACGCCATACCTGGAAACACCGTATCTTCATTAATGTGATGGTTGTCGCTAGCAGTCTCGCCAATGGCAGTTGTGCGTCCTACGGGAACATTGGCTGGGGAGGCATGGATGTTGCGGCGGTTCTTAAAGCAGGAACGACAATAAACGGGTCTACCCGGACTCGGCCGGAAGGGAATGGTTGTCAGCTTGTCGCAGCTAGCGCATTGGGCTTCATGGCGCCTGGTACGACTTGAACTGCGTGAATTTCTATCTAAATAGTGCGATGGCATATGGGAAGAAACCCTCTGATTCAAAAAAATACGCCCTAATTTGCACTTTGAGAGCAAGACACACGCGACAGATGACTATCGGTCCAATGCTGCTTGAATACTCAAGGGGCAAAATAAACGCGTATATCACCATAACAGACAAGTAGCGGACCAGGCATAGTTTTTCTCCTACAGTTGACGATAAATCACTGAAAAGCACTTCAAACTGAGCCCTAAAAAGCCTCAGGGAAGGCAGTTCTTGGGCCTTTTCACGGCCGAGATCGCTGAGAAGACTATTAGGTACATACTCAAACACGCCGGCAACAAGAAAGGCGAATTGGAAATCTCCGACAGGCTGGATTTAGGGATGCGGGATTATCGAGGTTTCGTCAATGGCGGACCCTAAGCTTTATGGGAATTCTGCGTCGTTCTTAAAGTCTTGATAGTCAGGAGTTGGACTTTCGTAGATTTCCTTCGCCAAATGGATAGACCAAGGTTTGGCTTCCAGTGTCTGTCCTCCCCCTGTGTTGTATTCGGTTGCCATTCTTGACATAACTGTATTCTTGGTCAAAGAATCTAAGACTGTTCGAGAGAGGGCTCAGCCCATTTAACGTCCTGAATCGAACGTGCTGCACGTCCTGACCATGTACGACAGACTTGAGTTTCCACTTGTTACGGTCTGGAGGGGAGTTGGAAAAGGGGAAGTACCAGGGCTTTCGCTGTTACTCCGTTAGCAAGAGTGATATGGCAAGTTGGTGTGAACACATTCTCCGAAGTAGGAATGTGCCCTTCAAGTCGGACACACTGTCGTAGCGAATGTAAAGTTCCGACTGTAATGAGATTTGAAGACAATCTGACAAGCTATATCTGCTGGTTTTCTCTTGACGACTGTAACAGGAGTTGCAAGGGACTGCGTGCTAGTTTCGGAAGGCATATTTTCTCTTTGCGGTAAGACAAGCTTTCAACTGTCAGAATGTTGGTCCGATCACATTGTTGCCAAACCTAACAGTTATTTCGCCGCTAAATATAAAAGCAGCACTTCGTGCTACATCTCCAGTTCCGTAAATGCATTGCCTCAAGTCCGCAGCCGCCAAAATCCCTGAATTATCCAAGCCCTCGACACAATATCGCCATAGACACCGTTTATCGGCGCGCAGCTGAGATGTTTTGTTAGTTGAGGTTTGGGGTCAGACGCAGACGGATCTGGTTTGTGGATTTCAGGATATTTGACAGATTGGAGGGTCAGCGGTTACTGGTCCCGAAACAGAATTTCTCAGCGCCTTGGGCAGGTCTGGAAACAGAGTTCTGTGTTCTGAACGAGACGTCCTTGACTGACAATGACAGAATCTACCCCGCTCGATTACCATCTCTTGATTTTGGGGCGCTGAAGGCGCCTAGGCACGGACAAAGACCCTTTTATCAGCCATATCCCTATGAGTATCAGAACGATAATACCCAACCCGACAGCGACGGACCCTAAAGGTGCTAAGTCTTGCCAAGTGATAGCATTAGGATCACGAATTATTTCCATTCGTCCCTCTTGCTATAAACAGATCCTGGTACTTCAAAGCCTAACAACATCTCGCTATACCCGACAGCGATTAACCAGCTAATGCTCAAAAAATGGTAAGCCATACCTCAGAATTAGAAATAGCATAAGACCAGGCAAGGCGCGGCTAAATTACAACAGGTTCCCGATGGCGATGAGATTAGCTCCCACTTGGGAGGTGGTCCAATTCAAATCTCATGGTATCAATCTGTCTTGCAAGAACGTCACTTGGATGCAATTCAAAGTGGCACCATTTGGGGAGTCGTTACATCTATACATTCGAGTTGGTAGTAGTAAAGCGTGGGAATATCGTCCCGTACCAGAGATGGTATATCGCAGTCGTGAGTAACTAGAAAACAAGGGATCTCAAGTTAGCTGAGACCTGTCTCCTCAAGCGCCTCCCTTAACCCTCCATCTCCAGATGCCTCTCCTGCCTCTAGAATTTCGGCAGGTACTCTTTCTTATTCCTGCATCCGAGTGTACATGTCGGAAAACAAGAAATTGGGTCCCTTATGTGATGTAGGCCACTACTATCGCTACGAATCTGAGATGCCCTTGATGGCCTAATTGAGGAACTCCTATTGGCCAACGCTGGGAGGCAGTCGACTTAGTTCGGTAACCTGCACGGACCCCGACTTAGTTCAAAGCCGCCTACTTCGCTCAGAGTTGGGCAATACGCACCCGGACTACCAACTTACACAAACTAAATGAAGTCGGGGCAAGGCCAGGTATAACCTTTCGGTTTCGTGTCGATGAGGGTGAAGTGCAGAATTCCGATAAGTAGGATACACGTTAGGCTCCAACCCGCCATGCTCTGACAATTCGGCTTGTGTGCGAAACTGGCCACCATCTTTTCAGGGTCTTTGGCTTTTTTGCGCCAAACGCTCTGGGGGCAGGCTACAATTCACTCCCCTCCGCAAGCTCATCCTCGTGGTGATTGTCTCCTTGCTGGCGTTTTCTCCGAAGCCTTGGCATTCAATACCCCCCTCTTCACGGGAAACTCTCCTTCCTCTCTCGCGCTCACGTTCGTGCAATCGGCATCAGCCGCGAAGTTTCCGCTGACTGCTGCGCCCTCCTGAACCCGTCCGATTCTTCCGGGATATTCGACTCATTCATACCGCAGCGCCTCAGCCGGGTAAATCCGCGACGCCTGCCACGCTGGCAGAATCGTCGTTAGCAGCGAGAACAGCCACGCCGCCACCAGCATCCCCGCAATCGTCAGCCAAGGTGTCGTGACGCTCTGCTGAGTCGCAAGGTCGTACACCTGCTCGATCATCTTGTCTCCTAAGATCAAGCCCGTTACGCCCCCTAACAGGATTCCCGTGAGCGCTATAAAGTTCGCCTCCAGCACGAACAGAAGTGCAATAGAGCCCGACGGATATCCGATCGCCCGCAAAACTCCTACCTGCTGCCGCCGCTCCACCACAGAACGGCTGCTGATCACACCCAACCCAGCGATGCCGACTACCAGACCCAGCGCAAGAAAGCCCTGAAACAGCCCCAGAATCCCGCGCAAAACCGACTGGCCGGCCACGAACTTCTCCGAAAGGGGCGCCGCATTCAGGCCGCTGCTCAACAACGATCGCTCCAGCGCCAGCGCTGTCTCTCTTACGTCCGCCCCCGCCACGGCCTTTGCATAGAAAAAGGCGGGGCGGATCGGTCCACCGTTCAGCTTGTCGAGAACGCTGCGGTTCATTTGCATGCTCCCTTCGGCCAGTGTCTCGGTCTCTGTAAACACACCGATAATCTGTACGGTGTGTGTAACCGCTTCGTGCGTAAACGCTTCATCCCCGGCAGCGTCGGTCGGCCTGCTGACAGACCCCTCGAACTGAATTACACCAAATGAGAACGCCATTTCGGACCGTGCCACACCTGACCCCGAACTGAGCTCAACCAAGACTTGAGGTAAAGTGCCCCCTTCTTCCAGATAAGATCCTTCAATAGTCAATTGCTGACGCCAACTCGGTGACCCGCCATCCCCGAACGTCTCTGACTCTCCGGGCGAAAGAGATGATTCCCCCTCTGGAGGACTCTCAAACCACTCGGTCGAAACCACCGCCACATCGTCCCGCTCTGCAAGCGCCTGCCAAACCTCCTTATCGCTGTTAAAGCCTTCGGCTCGCATCTGAAAGGGGTAATGCAGCGCGGCCTGACTCGCGTAGCCTGCGTCAACGCCCGTAATCCTTCGCGTTGTGGCTTCCTCAATTGATTGTTCTGCAGGAGCCACTTGGCGCGCGGCAATTTGCATATGAGCCACCGTTCCCAAAATCTCGACCTTGTCTCTGGGGAAGTCTTCCCGGATTTCTGCCTCAAAACCAATGTCAGTCGCCAGATCGAAGAAACTGAGCAGACTCGGCGCCAGAACGATGTCAAACCCGGCCGTCTGTTTCTCGCTCGGTTCTGTCACCACCTCCGTCGCCCGTATCACCACACTCATCACCGTCACTGTAGTGATCACCATCGCGAACAATAGCATCGCCATTCCTGTGCGAAAGCGATTGCTTAATGGGTACGCTATCGCCGCCTTCAGAACCGGTGTCAACGGTCCAATCCCTCCCACAATACGCACGAATATCCCAGCCATGCTGTCCGCGTTGAACATCACAACCATAATCGCGCCGACGATGATAAGCGGACCGCTCAGCGCAAACGAGAGCAGATTGAAGCTAGGATTTTGGTCAAACCAGGGCAGGTCCTTACCCAGCACAGCGCTCCATGGCACTCCCCACAGTGCCAGCAAGCCCACTCCTATTACTGTGTATACAACCCGCTGGCGCAATTCAGCCTGTCCCCGTGTCCACCTCCGGCTCAGCCGTCCTCCTCCCCAGGTGATGCCCGTTAGTAGCAGCGTTCCTCCTATGAAAGTGACTGTCTGCCCCTGCAGCCGACCAAGCCAGATGAGATATCCGCCAGTGCCAAGCATTAGCAACACGCACAACACCGTTAGCACGCGCCCCAAATACCCCTGCCGTTTCCCATTCGTCGTGTCGGGCAGATTTCGGATGGCCGCGATGATGTTGAGGCGGCTCACGTTCCATGAGGCGATAGTTACCACGACGAAAGTAAAGATGACGCCAAGACAGTAAGAGATGATAAGAGAGGTTGGCGCAGCATGCCAATGGAAGCGGAATGGCAGCGACGAACCGACCACCTGCTGGCTGATGTTGCTCCAAAGTCCACTCAAAAATCCGACCATCCCATACGACACCAGCAGGCCAAGGCCAAGCCCAACCAGCGCCGCGGCCAAGTCGTACACCAACCCCTCTGTTACGAACATCTGAACCATATGAATGCGCCTCATCCCCACCGCACGCGCAATGCCCAACTCGCTGCGACGCTCAGCCGCCATCATTACAAAGATCAGAAAAATCAGGAGCACACCCGCAAAGATCGAAAGAACGCCGAAGCTGGAAAAAACTGTGGCTAACGCGACACCCCCAACCTCCGCCACATCCGTAACAAACTGCTTGCTCAGCGGTGCAAGCACGCCAAAGTCCTGGATTCCGGATGTGGCTGCAATGACTGCTATCAGCTCTTCCTCCTCCAGTGGCAGCCGTTTGATCCACTCCTGAACTGCCTCGCTGCTCAACGCAACACGCAACTCCTCATCTATCCCAGACTCTCCTGCTTCTGTAACATAGGCCGCCAACAATTCCACGTCCGATTCGAACCTACCAAGTTGCGACGACATCCCCGAAATGTCGACCAAAAACTGAGGCATGTTGTCACCAGGGTCTAGCGGATTCACCGGCGCGTCTCTTTCTCGCAAGATTGTTTCGGCTACTTCTGGCTTGCGCAGCACATCCAGCAACGCTTCTACCTTCGCATCGTTTAGCGACAATCCCCGCAGGTGATCACTAACCGCCTCCGTAAACACCATCCCGCTGACCTCGTCTCCCACGTTGGAGATAAGGATGTTGTTGACCCGGTCCGGCATGAATAGAAGCCTTTGCGCCTCATCTGTGTGCATCATCACCACAGGCAGGACCGTCCCCAGCGGACCGGATTCCTGGACTACCGCCCGCACACGATAAGGCACAGAAATCGGACCGATGAAGATCTCCAGAAGATCCCCCTCCCGCGCATCGAGCTTCTGAGCGCCAAGCCTGTTCAGATAGACCTCCCCCTGGCGCAGCTGCAGACCGAACTGCCCTAATTGGGTATCGACGTTCTGGCCCAACGTGTTCAGGTTTAACTCGTTCAGCGCCTCCGTTGCGGCGGCCAGCAACTCAGTCTCGCTCGGAACATTAAGTCCGAGCATCTTTAGCGTGGGTATCGTGATCGGCGCGTCCGCATCCACCTTGAATTGCGCCAGGTCCTCATCACTGATGCCAAGCCCTTCGAGGCTAATTGTTTCGATCCCCTGTTCCTCAAGAGCCGAAAGTACCGAAGTGTCAAGCCCAAGTTGGCGCAGCGTCTCCACCTCTAGCGACAGTTGCCGCAGAGTAAACGTGGGGCCTTCCTCGGCAAGCAACAAGGCGCCGGCTGCGGCTACTGCCATCACTGCCTCTTCCACGCCTATACCCTCAACGCCAAAAGACGCCGCAACGTCTCCCACGGCCTTTCCCGCCTGCTGCCACAGTCTAGCCAGCCCAACAAAGACATTGCCCAGCCCCGGTCGTAGGTCGCCCGTCTCCACGACAGCACCCTCTATGTCATGTAGCCCGAAACCCAAATCGTAGCTCTCGCCAACCGCGAAGATGAACCCCAACGGCTCTCCCTGCCCAGTGCTGACATTGCGCACAATTGTAGGAAACAGGATTGAGCCGGCCACTCCGTCGACCAGAGGGTACGATTCAAGCTCCTCCCGTAGCTGGTTATAGCGTTCTTCCGAGATGCCCGGCAAGCCTTCCTCAAAGATCGCGAATATGGCATCTAGTTCACCGGAAGTGAGCGCGTTCAATAGGTCGGAGCTTTGCTGGCTTCCTGCAAGTTCCGGATCTATTGGCTCTCCTGACGCCAACTGCGTCAGTTCCATTAGGAAAGGCGGCGAAACCACCTGATCGATCTGTCCATATGCGTCTATCGTTTGGTGTCGGACCGTGTTTTCCAAAGTGTCGCCTAGGCTGAGAGCAGCCACGATGATCATCGTACTCAGCGTAAGCCCGAAAACGACAAGCGTCGACTGCATTGGCCTTCTGGGGACATTCCGCACGCCCAACTTACCGATAATCGGATTCCGCAGCGTAATCAGCAGCACGCCAGCCAGAATTAACCCAAACGCTACCGCAAAATAGAGTGCGACGGTGCCGAGAAGGCTACTCATTTGCCACGATCTCCCCGTCCTCCATTTGCACAATGCGACCGCACAATCCTGCCACCAGAGGGTCGTGTGTCACTATCACCAACGTCTGACCCCGCTCTTGGTTGAGATGTTGCATCAGCCCCAGTACCTCGGTCGAACTGCCCACGTCCAGGTTGCCCGTCGGCTCGTCCGCCCACACCAGCGCCGGGTCGTTGACCAGCGCACGGGCGATCGTAACTCGCTGTATCTGCCCACCTGAAAGCTGCATCGGCCGGTGGGAGGCCCGGTTGGCCAGCCCCACTCGCTCCAGGCTTTCGAGTGCGCGCGTGCGCGCCTGCGCCGGCCTCACACCGCTCACGAGCAGAGGCATCTCTACGTTCTCCACCGCCGAAATCACCGGCAGCAGATTGAATGACTGGAAAACGAACCCCATGCGACGCGCACGGTAATCGGTCCGGGCCCGGTCGCTCATTTCGGCCAGCGATGTTCCCTCAATCATCACAAGGCCGCTGTCAAAGCTATCCAAACCGGACAGAGTATTCAGCAACGTAGTCTTTCCACAGCCAGAGGGCCCCATTATTGCTACCATCTCCCCCCTCTCAATCGTCAAGTCGACGCCCTGCAGCGCATGGACTTCGATCTCGCCAGAACGAAATGTCTTGTGAATCTGATCAGCGATTACGATTGGCCCTGATCCGTCTTGGCCCTGTCCAGACCTCTCTCCTGAAATGACTTCCGGATCCCATCCAGCCTGAGGTTGTTCAGCCTGCCCTACTGGCGAAGTTTCGTCAGATATCTGGCTCATTACAAACTCTACCTCTTGAAATGGCGTCTAAGAAAGACAGGGGAGGGGTCAAGGAAAGATGCAGATTGCGTCTGAACGCATCTAATTCTGTGTTCCCCCTGTCACACCTAATTGATGGGACCATGAAACGCAAACCTAATCGGAGTGTATTGACCGACCATCAATGGGCGAATCCTGTTTGCTAAAGCTGTTCATCTCAATATTAGCTACGCACTCAAGAAAAAAAAGTTACAGAAAGTGTCGATTTCGTTCCGGAAACTCCCCGCACTTCGTACCACGCCTCCAATTCGGGGAATGCGCCGACCTTGTATGCAGTGCCTAATCGCCGCGGTCCTTGAGGGGGAACAAGGGCGTACCGCGTCAGTCTTCCCGTTATCATGGCCTTTGACCTCAAGGCGCTGTAGCGAGGCCGTTGCCTGCTTGGTCCCACAAAACTGAAAAGAGTCCGGAACTCACGCCCATCTGTTGCAAAACCCGTTCCTACCGCTCCCAGTAGCTTTCAAAGTCGCGGTAGATACCTCTCCAGACCTGCCAGTTGAACCGTGGGCGAGCTGCTCGCCCACGTGTCAGGCCACCGATGCACGTCGTGGGTGAGCTCCCACGAGACATTGACCATGTGGAAATGAATCTTGCCGCTGTGCCTTTACTGCTCCAAGAGAACTGGCGACTGCATGGCGTAGTACCGGGCACGCTACGGACGATGGTCCGCGGAATTCTCGTTCAGGATCAGCGTGGCGTTGAGGGAGCCGAAGAAAACCATGCCTTCAGAGGGGTAGCCGGCGGGGAAAGGCGTGTCAGGAGTAGCGGAGGCCAGTGACTCTTATGTTTGAATTGGTACCATCTGAATGCTGCTTACCAAAAAAGGCAGTGACAATAAAAAGGGGTACTGGATCGAGGGCGAGACATTCTGCAGATTCTGGACTGATATAACTCGAAAAAATTCTTTTATTTGAAATCAAGCTGGAGTTGAAATTGAATCTTTTTGATGACCGCGAACGTATGGATTTACTGGCCCTGCCTTCAGTCAATCGTTCTAGTTTGGTTGCCTTGACTTGATACAAGACCCTGAACGAATACGACTGGGATGGTGACCTGCTCGAGCAGGCTAGATTTTTCTTGGAGAGAAGTATCAACCCCCAGCTCCCGGATAAGCAACAGGAACTTATCTGTGGATTTGGTTCAGTGCAATTGAGAGAGTGGCTCGAGTCCATTTTCAGGACTTTACCTTCGGATGAACAACAGGAAATCGTCAGGAGGGCCAAAGTCAAGGACAAAGATGAGTGCGATGGCGGGTTTCTTGAACTGGTACTTCGCAAGCTGTTTGCCGGTCTAGAATTGAATTTGACCCCGCATCCCGGGATTCCTGGGGTTAACACTCGTCCTGATTTTCTGGTGGGCCAAGGAGGAAAGAACTGTTATGTAGAGGCAGTGGTGACAGGACACAGTCCCTTTAACCTCAACAGCAACGAAGAGAAAGTCATAGAACTGCTCAATGAAAATCTGTCTTCGCCTAAATTCTGCATTGGCGCGAAGATGGAAGGAAAGCTAAAGACGACATTGGGTAAAAGGCAAGTAGTACCGCGATTTAGGCAACTACTAGCGGACCACGCATTTGAAGAAGTTCAACACCACTATAATCACGTTGGCATGTACCACACGCCATCAGCAACCATTGAGTGTGGCGATTGGCGACTGATCGGTTGGTTACATCCAGCGAAGGATTCCGACAGAGCGTTAGCTCCTCGGCAAGATATTGTGTTCCACCCTTATCACGCAAAGTTCCTCATCGGCAACGTGCAAAGCGTGAGGGAACGGATCCGCAAGAAGGCGGGAAACTATGGTTGTCCAGATCATCCACTTGTGGTTGCCGTAGCCCCTCGAGACATGTATGTTGCCAGTCCAGAGATTCAAAGAGACACACTGTTTGGGACCTCATATGTGCACTATAGCAATTCGGATTCCCGGCCGACATTAAAACGGGGATCTCACTATCCACGAACGGCGGCTGACGAAGGTGTCTTGCATCAATTTCCCCAGCTAGCTGGGGCGTTGATGTGCGAAAAAATAAATATTGACAACATAACCCGGGCGACTGCCCGCCTGTTTCTTAACCCGTTCTGCGATAAAGCAGCTGACCTGCCTGACAGAATGTATTGCCTTCCATATGACAAGGGGTACAGGGTTCAAGGAATTGAGATCAGAATGGAGTGCCATGACGGCATCCCTTTTTCTCAGCTTCTTGGTTTGAAT
This sequence comes from Caldilineaceae bacterium, assembly GCA_965221225.1. GTDB lineage: Bacteria > Chloroflexota > Anaerolineae > Caldilineales > Caldilineaceae > Bin34. The sequence continues at coordinate 20,417 of CBDCRV010000008.1, read as the reverse complement.
TGAGGCGTCAACGCTGCCAGTTCCCCACCCAAGATGCGCGCTGTCGCCCCGCTTACCGGCGCCAGCCGCCGTACGTGGGATACTAGCTCTGCTGGTCTTTCTGCGAGCCAGACGGAAGCTCTCTAGTAAGTTGTCCCACGGGCAAAGTAAGCGAGACAGCTTCGTACAGGTTCCATTCCTCTTCTCGCGTCTTGATCAGCAAAGAGATATTCTTGGGCCAAGAGACGAGAAGCTTCAATTGGTCCCAAGTACTTAACCTGCAATACAACATGCGGGAGTGTTGCTGAGAGCACAAAGACTGAATCGCACGTTTGTACTTTTTCTAGAGGCAAGTTTGAGGGAATCAATAGAGCTTGGCAATTCTTGGGCACTGCTCATTTCTCGTCTAATAAGGCGATGCTGTTCTGTCTCTTCTAATAGACAAGCTGCAAGTGTGGTGGCTCACGAGTTATGGGCCGCCCATTGTCGAGTTGAAGCAGCTGATCTCCGAGGTGGTCAGTAACAACGCTTCCTTCAACTATCACGGTCCAGCGAGAGAGTTCATCATCGCTGATTTTCCAGCCTCCTTCAATAGTTCCGTTAGGAAAGCAGAAGACTAGAAATCGTCTCCGGCACTGCAAAGAATCTCCGGTTTAGCCTGTTCCGACCAACCTAGTGCAGGAAGCGTCAAGTTCGCAAATCCCATGAGAATAGAATCATCTGGGCGGTAATCTTTGGCATGCAGAGTTAGTTGGAACCGAAACGAACCACCAAACCCGGTGTTATTGGTTTTGCAATCTATGTCGGAGGCTCCATGGAGAAGGTCTTGGAGGTGCCACCGCGTGATGCAGGTAAGACATGCCTGCGGACTGACTTTGGACAGAGCCCTGCGGAGAGCATCCGCTCCCATGTATGGTGCCGGGAATGCAAGGCAATTAGCCTCTGAACAATTGCTTATCAGAAGGATACCCAGATGGCTGTTCATGCCAAACCGTCTCTAACCCCCAAATTATTGATAAACTTCGCAACCTGTCGTCCCCAATTCATTGCAGTGTCTTGGATGCGTATTTGTTCATCATTCGATTCGGTCTTTTCTTCTATACCTGCCCATGAAGACAACAAGAGGCGGATAGCTACAATGGCCTGAAGTAAGGGGCTGTTTTCATCCACACCCTACGGCAACCGATGGCACGTTCCGTGCGGTGTGGGCCAGCCCCCCCAAGGGCAATTTCTGACCCAGGCCTTCCTTTTACTTAGCGGCTCAGGTGCCGCGACCGTAATTCCCAGAAGATCACTCTGTGTCCTTACTCTGGGCTGATTCCCTAAACGGCCTATCAGATTGGACTTCTAGGTAAACTACATCCACCCGCGGTTCGAAGGAAGTCGGAACAATCTGTAAATCTCGATCTTTTATTGGGATTCTCTGATTTCATTAATGGATGAATTTTCCGGGTACCCTTTCAACCTGAAGCGCATACAGACGCTGTACTATCGAGAAGAGCAACACAATGCAATTGCACTGGAGTTCAAGAATTAACCACTTGACAGAATACTGCTCTGCATCTGAGACCATGTCAACTGCCAACGAGGGCATCCACAGTTAGTTACCAGAAGCCCTTCGAGAAAATTGAATACGAGCGACGTGTCAGAGATGTGAAAAGACGCATGGTAGGAGCAGATTTCGATCTCCTGATTTGTCAGGATCCTGCCAACATGAACTGGCTTACTGGATTCGACGGTTGGTCCTTCTATACCCCCCAGGCCGTTCTCTTACACTTGGAAGAAGAGTCACCGATTTGGTTTGGCCGCGCTCAAGATGCAAAGTCTGCACACATTACAACTGATATCCCATCCGACAACATCGTCCCTTTCTCGGAGCCTTTGGTGCATAACCAAACACAGCATCCGTTTGATGAAATGTGTGAGCTGATAATTTCACGCGGCTGGAGCCGGGCGCGAATCGGCGTTGAACTCGATGCCCACTACTATACTGCCCGTGCACACCAACATATCGTTTCCGGTCTGCCGTGTGCATCCGTGTCCGACAACCAGGGCTTGGTGAACTGGGCCCGCCTGGTCAAGTCGAAAGCTGAACTCGCCTACATGCGCGAGGCCGGACGCATCGTTACAGACACCATGAACAAGGCGCTCTCGAAACTCCAACCCGGGGTAAGGCAAAATCAAATAATCGCCGATGTTTACCGCGACCAGATCATGGGCTTCGATGACAATTATGGCGATTGCACTGCCCTTTGCCCCCTGATCCAGGTCGGTGAGGGTACGACTACACCCCATTTGACCTGGAGCGCCGAACCGCTGCCGGACAGTGGCCTTGTCGTGATGGAACTCGCCGCGGCTCGACGGCACTACCATGCACCGTTAACAAGGACCGCGCATATCGGTCGTCCGCCGAGTAACGTGAATAGACTGGCCGAGGTAGTAGTAGAGGGCGGCAACGAGGCTCTCTCGGCAGCCAATCCCGGTGTGACATGCGAAGAAGTCGAAGCCGTGTGGCAGGCAGTCCTCAAGCGCAACGGCTATCGCAAGGATAGCCGAGTGGGGTATTCGATCGGCATCGGCTATCCCCCTGATTGGGGTGAGCGAACGGCAAGCTTGCGGCCCGGTGACACCACCGAATTACAGCCTGGAATGTGCTTCCATTTTCAATCAGGAATGTGGCTTGAGGATTTTGGTGCTGCCATTTCGGAACCTTTTGTTGTAACCGACGCTGGTGGCGAGCGACTATCCGATGTCCGTCGTGAACTCGTCGTCATCAGCTAGTCGAAAGATGGTGGCAAACATCGAAACACAGGTGAAGCGAAAAGTACGATATCTGCCTGGGACAGCAAAGCTTGCGCGTTCTCGGAAGTACTTGGAAGGGCAGTAACAGGGGCTCAGTTTGGATCTGGGACCTTTGTGGACCCCTTTGCAATTCAATTACCCGCGCCTCAATAGGGCACGCCTCTCACCTGGTGTGCGTCCGGGCCTTCTAATTCTACAGTTGTAATTTTTGGGTATACATCAGGCAGTAGGGCTCTGGCGTTCTAGAGCACTAATGTTCTCCTCTGCGGCAGCCTCCGTTACCGTTCCCACCCCTGCGCCTGTAGACTTAGCCACCGTCACGTCTTGGCTATCCCACCAAAGGGAGGTCGCCTAGCGTCTTGGTGACTGCCCCGAGTAGAAACTCGCCGGCGCGTCCAGGCTTACCTAAAGTGTCTGTTCAGTGGGGCCTAACGCAAGAATGGCTAAGCTGGCCGAGGTCAGCGGCGACGCCACGCCCCGTGGCCTGCAGCACCTGCTGGGGGGCGCCGTCTGGTCGGCGGACGAGTGATGCGCGGCCTTTTATGCAAATGTGGCCGCATATCTAGGCGATCCCGAAAGGGTGGTCATCATAGATTAAACGGGTTTAGTCAAGAAGTGCACGAATTCTGCAGGAGTGGCCTGACAGTACTGCGGTCTGGCAGGTGGATGAGGTTGGAGCAGAGCTAGCGGCTTTTTCCTTCAAGTGTTATCTGCTTCACCAATCCCGCGAGCATCGCACGGATTCCAGTGTTATTCAACTATTATTTAGTTTCTTAATCCCGGCTATCCTGGACTGAAATCCGGGGAGGTGACCCTGTGGCAAGAGCCGAAGTACCCAGGGCCTTTGTTGTCGCATCGATCCCTGTGCCAGCAAAGGTTGTGAACAGCTGCAGGACACCTGAGATACCCGCCTTTAAATTGCACGGATACCCATGGTGAAGATTGAGCCTTCCTGGCCGAGGTTCCCTATGTTGCAAGGTGAAGAGGAATGGGCAGCTCTCTTTCTGATCGATACCTACTGGGCACTGATTATTCCCCGCATTGTCAATGGTTCCATTTTCGGCATTTTTCTGCTACGAGCGTTCTTTGCTGGCTTGCCGGAAGAAATCTTCGAGGCCGCCCGCATTGATGGGGCCGGTCACTGGCCTCTGATCTTTCATATCACTATTCCTATGTCGATGACGGTTATTGCCACCTTGGCCGTACTTGACTTCATTAACGCGTGGAACGACTTCCTGTGGCCTTTTGTCTCTATCAGTTCCGAGTCGCGCCGGATGATCTCCGTGGCCCTTTATCTCTTGCAAAGCGATACCTCCGGGTCCGGCTGGGGTCCGTTATTTGCGGGGTATACCATTGCTTCCATTCCCCTGGCCATTCTCTTCTTCGCTCTGGGCAAGTTCTATATCGAAGGTTTAGTGGAATCCGGATTGAAGACTTGAGATGTACATTACCCGAGATTCGTGATGGGCTCCGTTTGCCCTTCCCGTGAGAGCAAAGAACCACCCGGATCGGAATGTGGTAAGCCAGCGGGTATCAGAGATAGATGGGAGAAAAAAGGTTCTTGGCCCCGACCTACTTCGAACTTAGAATCCTTTTTCTGATTCTGCTGGCTAAAATATAAGGGTCAAATTGATTCTGTGACGGCGAAGATCGGAAGGAGTTTCTTGTTTGATGAACTCCTGGAAATTCCCAATTGGCAGCCATTCACCGGACAAGGTTCACAGGGCTCTTCTGAACCTGAGCGATCCGCTGTTGGCGGCGCAAATCAGGATTTCTGCCAATTCCCGACGTTTTCGTGCTGTTCACTTTTGGTGACTCACCAGTTCGGAAGGCAACTGCTACTCCAATTGGTCCCAATTGACCACTAGGCGAATTCAGTCCTATCCCGCAGCTTAAGAAACCAAGTTCAACTCCCGATTGTTATGCCATTCTCAGTCCACGTCGCGCTCTTAACCTTGTCCTCAGAGGATAGTTGCCTCTGCACTTGACTAAGATAGCAAGCAAGTCCCCTTCGCAATTAGGATTGCCGGACCTCAAGAAATCACAAGTTGAATGGGCCAAGGACAATTCACTTCAGTCCAAATATGCTCAGACATCAGGTTTCGGTAGTGTCTACAACAATCCAGGACTGTCCTCAGGAAGGCGAATTGCATTAAGTAGCACCCCGAACAAGCAAAAATACGCCTAAATCGCTGGAACTTTCTCCAAGTAGGTTGGCACCAGAATTCCCTTGGCGTCTCAAGTTTGGCTTTAGGCCGTGACCCTGAAAAGCGACCGGTAGACAGATCTCTAACCTGGATAGCTCCCTTGTGAAAATTTCAAAGCTTGAAACTAAATGGCGCTGCCACCTGTCTCGGCGCCAATACCGCCAACTTTACGATCTGCTACTACATCAAAAGGCCAGCAAGAAGAGAAACAACCATCCACTGGATCAGATTGCCGCGTTCGCGGAGATCAGTCCTGCACTTGGCCTGAAGGTCCATGTAGTTGTCGATCGGTTCGCCAAGACTCTTGACTCACTGAACGTCAGTTCAGAGGAAAAGACATGGAACTCAGGTATCTACTTGCCTATGGCGGCACCAAGAAAGGCTACCTTGCTACGTAAGCCACTGCTTTTTCGAAAAGGCCAAGGGTCACAGCTCAAGTGGTACTATCGCGAAGGAAAGGAGGAGACCCAGTACTGACTTGGGGTTGCCAAGAGGTGCCTTCTAGATGGTGAAAGTAGGTAAGGTCCAAACAGATGAAATCGCCCCATCGACCAGTCGCGAAAATGGAACTCCTTATACGTAAACCTGTTGCCGATGTTTTCGAAGCCTATGTCAATCCAGATGCAATTACGAAATTCTGGTTCAACAGAAGCTCTGGACGTATTGAGGTCGGCGCAACAGTTATTTGGTATTGAGACTTGTACAACGCTTCTTCTGTCGTCAAATTCTTGGAAGTGGGAAAAGAACACCGAATCTACATTGAATGAGACTGGGACGCTGACACTGACAATCCATCCAATGTTGAGTGGAAATTTGACGATCGCGCGGAACGCGGCGCCTATGTTAGCGTCGTCCACAGCGGTTTCGATATGGAAACCGAGGATTTCATAGAACAAATAGTTGATTCCACAGGCGGCTTCGCCCTTGTACTTGCGGTGGTCAAGGCCTTCTTAGAACATGGAATCGAACTGAATATCGTGGCGGACCGATTCTGAAGAATGCTTCTCTCTCGTTCAAGAACCTCGACTCAACGCGGGAATTCCAAGTAGACAGCAGTGGGTGAATATAGGGTTAGGAGTGGCCATTTAGTACCCCTGGGCCACAAGCGTTGGCCAAACGCATAGTCGCGGCTAGGTACCTTGGGAGGGCAAGTCACTCTTTCAACCTGATGGGCTTGACAATAAGGGTTTTCTTGAGTGTTAGTTGGAGACATAATCAAAGGTGGGTGGGCCTACCAATGACGAAGAATTCTCCGTATCGGAAGTGGAAAATCTGAACCTGAAACAACCTTGCAGGATGGCACCCTGAACGTGTCAGAGACTACAACTCTTCGAGACCTGAGTCTGATTATCGGTCGTTTAATCACCTGACCCGCTAGAAGCCAACTAGATGGATTTCTGGAGAAAAGTGCACACGCTTAGCAAGGGTAGATGCCTCACACGACGGTAGGTTAATTAAGGGGGGTGCTGAAGCCGGAACAGATCCGATTGTTAGTGGTAGTAGTCATGACCTATTCTGTTTCAACTGACTGAAATCGAGACCTCATTCTAAGTCACATAGCGCTTTCGTACAGCTGGGTTTCCTACGAGGCGTGCCAGTCCTGGCTTTGCGGTGGCCGCTGTGAAGTTACAGTGAGCCAAGTTGGTAGTGCGGCCCGCGGGTTTTCCTTCCAGTCCAGCAGTGTCTCGTCATTTCCTTGCAGATAGGAAAAATGCTGCCAGTGTCCTGAGTCCTTGGCGGGGCTCTCCTTGATTCGCTTCAGAATGAGTCCTGAAGCCACCAAAGGATTGAGAATCTCGGCGAGCGTCCAGTTGAACTCGAAAGTGCCATCCTCCGCATCCTGGAATGGGCCAGTTTCCCAGTAGGGCTTGCTAACTTCGATCGGTGTGATCTGGTCTTTCCAAGGCCGCTGGAATGGATGGACATCATAGAAAATGTAGTGTCCGCCCGGACGTAGAATGCGAAAGATCTCATTGAAGACCGCGTGTAGTTCCGCAATCCAAACGAAGAATCCATTGGAAGAGCAGACCAGGTCGAATTCCGCGTTATGGATAGGCTTCATGTCGGCCGCATCAGACTGCACGAAAGTAATGGGCAGCTTTAACTGCTTAGCCCTATTGGAGGCCACTTCAAGTTGCCCTTCAGAAATATCTATCGATGTAACATTCGCCCCCATTCCACAGAGTGCGAAAGCGGCGTAGTTATCACCACTGCCGACGACGCACACGTCTTTGCCTGACAGTTCATCGGCAACGTTGCGAATCATTTCAAGTGCTCCGCCCGCGAATCCGAATTCTGGCTCTTTGGGCAAACGTTGCCACAGTCCGTCCTGGTCACGTAGGTTCTCCCACCACTTAGAGGATTTGTCCCAGTGGCGCCTATTCGATTCATGCATTTCGTTCATGGGCATCTCACCGAAGTACATAGAATGGCTCCGCGATCCCACTGAGAAATGGAGGACCGCACCCAGTTCCCTCTCCTCCCGCAGAAGGTCGCAATATACAGAGTCAAAATGCGGGGCCGCAGGTTATGTCTCTTTTCGGATTTTGCAGTATTCCCTTACCGCGCTAAAGAGTTCTTCTCAATCTTACGGCAGAGCGGGACCCGTTGGAGGTTGCCACAGGCGCAGGCCCACCCATTTGCCGCTTCTGTGAGTGTCTAGCAAGCACGACCCCCAGTTTGAGTGCGGCGCACGTTTTCCAGCCCCTAGCCCGGTCCCAGGCGGGCGAGGTTCCAGTCAGGACTGTGATGCCCTGGGTCACGACCATGTAAGCCCCCGGTCCCTGCAATACACGGAAACCAAACTTGAAACCGAAGGGTGGTGCCATGTCGCACAACAAGGAACCCAAGGCGAAGATCACCTGTCAGCAAAGAAAGAATATCTTCTTGCCCCGCAGATCTCCCAGTCTCCCCATGGTCTTGAGTAGAGCATCGCCTTTCAGCAGAGAGGCGAGAATCGCCCATTGAGCGGCCACAGAGTCGGTATCCAGCTACTGGACCAGGATGGGCAGGGACAGTTTGATAATGCTGCTGTCCAGGTTATCCAGAATCAGGGATATGTCCACGGCTCTCAAGATCCTCCATTGCTGGTCAAGTGGTAAGGATACCGATGCAGCAATGGAGTCGGTAGTTGCTGTCACTGTTCGATCTTGGACATCATGAGGAGCCTGGAAGCCAGTCAAGGCGTACCCAGTTCTCTCAATCCCGAGGGGAAAAGAATTGGAAATGATGAACAAGGCCGCCTACCAAGAGCTTACCCAAGCCAATATGCCCGAGCCGCAAACGCAAGTTGCTGTTTCGTACATCCGGGACTGGTCGCAGTTTGCGACGCGGGATGAACTGAGCCGGCTGGGAAAGGGTATGAGCCAGCTGGAAAGCCGGCTGGTGCGGCGGCTGGACGGGATTTTTCAGGCCCTTCTGGCCCTGCTGGGCGGGTTGGTGACAATAGCCCTCAATGTCACGGCTATCGTCAGTGCCTTGCAGAACTTCCAGTCTGCTGTGGAACCAGCCAGAGGCCGGTTCCACAGCCTTTCTTTCCCTTCCCATCAAAACCTGAGTGGGGCTCAAGCCTGGCAGTTTTTCAATTCTGGATTTGCACTACAGAGCGATTCCGGGCTTTCGACGCCCCGGTCCGGAGCAGGAAATGCCGCGCGACGCCCTGTAAGCCCTTTTTCGCAGTGAGGGTGGGGCCTGCTCCTCTTCTAGCAGGTGGCCAACATATCGGCCAGTGCCGCCCGGTCACCATACGCACTAATTGCTTGGAGGGTTGGACTGATGTCACGAAGTAAGGTCAAAGTGGCCAGGTGATTGGCCCAGGGCTGGGTACCCAAAACTGTGATTCCCAGCTGCTACATGGTATGCGTATGCGATTCCGATCCGTTGGACAGAAATGGATAGGGTCCCCGAGACCTACGGGTTCCCTGTGCATGTCGGGTCCTGTGTTCCTGGTTCGGTTCAGTCAACCTGATCCCGCAGTACTTTAGCTACTTCAAGGTTGTCTCGGACCACGGCCACGTCCAGCGGCGAAAGCCCTCCTTTGTTGCGGAGGTCAGGGCCGGCCCCGTATTGCAGCAAGAGGCTTGCTACATGGGGATTTAGAGTGCTGTGTAAGGGGGTGTTGCCCCAGTCATCGCGGGCATTAGGGTCGGCCCCGTGCTGCAGTAAGAGGCTCGTCACGGTCAGACCGGGCCCGCCGTAGTGATGCAGGAGGGTCTTACCCCAGACATCGCGGGCGTTAGGGTCGGCGCCGTGGCGCAGCAGCACCCTTACCGCCCCCGCGCTCTGCTCGCCCCCCGCGTAATGCAGGGGCGTCTGATCCTGGACAGTGCGCGCATTGCGGTTGGCCCCCAAGGTCGCCAAGATCCAGGTCCCCTCCCTGGAGCTGGCGGCCACGGCGTAGTGCAGCAGCGTTCTCCCATAATCTCTATGGGTCATCCGTAGGCGCGCGTAAGTAGCCACCCCGCGCAACTGCCATACTCCCCGGTCTCCGCACCAGGCCATGCCTTCCATCAGAACTACCTGAACCGTCTCACAGGTACGGTTTCGGACTCCGTGTTCTGTACAAGTGGGGACACACACCTCGACCCCTAGTATGACGAGCAGACCGGCAATCCCCAGAATCACAGACAAGGATTGTCTGTAGAGAGAAGAAAGGGCAAGGAATTTCATCACGCACTACCTGCAGTGGGCCAGTGACCTTGACTTTATGCTACAGGATAGGGACCCGGTTAGATGCGGGGGAAATCAAGCTTGGATACTTGGAAGGACTGGTACCTTCCAAGTATCCGGCTATAGTAATCTGATCTGCACTTCCAACTTATCTAGCCCTTTTCTGACAGGGTACAGCGAGCCTCTCTTCCTCCGCGCTTTCCGTCTGGTGTCCCCAGAAGATTTAAATCCGGTCAGGGTTGGGTTTTCTCTCTGGCTTCATCCAAGCTATAACTGTCCTGTCTGAAGAGAACAGACATGCGGGGAGCGAATTTGTGGTGAGCCTGGGGCTCTAAGATCCCGTTGTCCATACTTATGGAGAACAAGGGGCCTCCCACACATTGCACACACCGATGCAAACCTGGTGCGCGAACATCAAGTGCGTCGACCATTGGATTGAATAGGGGTTCCGGGGCCTGAAAACCGTAGGCTGGAAGTGGCACAAGACGCGCCGCCTGGACCCCACGCGCGTGGGCCGGCACTGGCTGGTGCTGGCGATTGCCACCTTGCTGGCCGTGGCCTACGGCACTGCGCCGGGAGGAAGCGGAAGCGCGCCACCTGAACCTACCCGCATCGCACTGCGCCAGGCGGACCCCGGCGGCACCTGAACCTACCCGCATCGCACTCCTCCATCGCACTCTTCCATCGCTCTCTCCACTTCCCGGCCGCCTGCGATCCTCCGTACCCCGCGGCCCGCCCCACAGGCATTTCCGCCCACCCTGGGCCTTTCTGACCTCAAACTGCCGGTGACAGTCGCTCCCGCCGTGCCTGACCCAGCCACACACTGGGCGGGCCCACCGATCCGGACGCCTCCACCGATGCCCGCCCCGGAAATACCCTTGTCAACGGGTGCCCTTAGGGCGCGGACGCGTCAGCAGGGCCCCCTGCACCGGGTCAGCGCCTGGGCGACGGCCCACCAGCGGGTGCGGGCACAGCCGGCGGTGGACACCAAGGCCCACGAAATCACGGCCGTCCCCGCCCTGCTGCAGAGACTGGTCGTGTCCGGTGGCATCGTGACAATGGACTGGGTACCCCCTGGGTGGGGGCGCCAGTAGAGCATCGCCCGCCAGGTGATTGGCCAGGAGGCGGACTATGTGTTGGCCCTCAAACAGAACCCACCCCAGTGGTACGATCCAGTGACCGAAATGTTCACCTATGAACGCAGTACGGACTTTCGGAATTGTGCGCATGGGCTTCCACCAGACCGTCGAAAAAGGCCACGGGCGTACTGAAACCCGGCGCTGTGGGGCGGTGGCGGACCCCGAAAACCTAAAGTACGTGAACGACGGCCAGAGCTGGCCCCCACTGGCAGAGCCTGGTCAGGGTGGAAAGCACCCGGCGCCTACCGGAGCAGACCACCCGCGAAGTCCGGTATTTCATTTCCAGTCTGCCCCCGAAGGCCCTAGCCCTACGGGCCGCCACCCGCCTGCATTGGGTCCTGGATGTCGGCTTCCGGGAGGACGGCAGCCGCATTCGCCGTGGCCACGGCCCTCAGAATATGGCGCGCCCTGAGGGCACCCGGCGCCGGCGCGCCCTCAATCTGCTGCGCCAGGAAACCTCTGTCAAGTCGGGTATCGCCGCCAAACGCAAACGTGCCGGCTGGGACATGGATTATCTCTATAAAGTCCTGGTCCCATAAGATGCAATTGCCCTGGCGCAAGGCGGCGAAATGATGTATGGTAGACAGGTATATCATTACTCTACCCTGTGAAGGAGGTACGGTGAGCCTCAACATCAAGAACGAAGAGACATGTCGGCTGGCCGGCGAGTTGGCAAACCTTACCGGTGAAACCATGACCGGCGCGATCACGGTGGCTCTCCTCGAGCGCTTGGAGCGCGAGAAGAACGAACGCAGCACAGAGGCCCGTGTCCAAAGACTTCTCGCCATCGGAAGACGCTGCGCAAGCATGATGGGCGACGGCCCGTCGGCAGTCGAGCACGGCGATTTTCTCTATGACGAGCGCGGGCTACCCAAGTGATCGTCGACACGTCTGCGGTCCTGGCGATCCTGTTCCACGAGTCGGACGCGGAGCGCTATGCCAGAGCCATCACGATGGCATCGCCCCGACGCATGTCGGTCGCTACCCTTTTGGAAACCACAATCGTCCTTGAGAGTCGCAGCGGCGCCGCCGCCGGCCATGAGCTTGATGCATTCCTGGAAGAAGCGGCGATTGAGCTGGAGCCGGTCACCCCTGCCCATGCGCAGGCCGCGCGCAGGGCTTGGCGGCGATTTGGCAAGGGCAACCACCCGGCGGGGCTGAACTTCGGCGACTGCTTCGCCTATGCGCTTGCGGAAGCAACGCGAGAGCCCCTTCTGTTCAAGGGCCAGGACTTCGAGCTTACCGACATTGAGGTCGCATGACGCCGGACGGGGCCATCTAACCGTCATCTCCACGCATGGGTGAATCAACGGGATGGGGACGCGGGGGCCGCTTGGGGAGAACAGCTCCAGCTGAGAGACGCCAACAAAGGAGACAGTAATGGCGAGAACCACCGATAGGAAAACGGAAATGAACCGGGCGGCCATTCGCCCGCGTTTCGGACAAGAGCTAGGACGGGGAGGACAAGACCTCCATCTCAGAACAGATAGGCGAGATGGAAGCCTACTGCGAGAGCAAGGGGCTGACAATCACTGCCCGCAACCATGAGGTCGGCAGGGGATGGTCGAAGAAGCGACCCGAGTTCCAGTGAATGCTGGCCGACGCCCGGCGCGGACACTTCGACACCATCGTCTGCTGGAAGTCCGACCGCCTCAGCAGGAGGATGTACCCCGCCGCCGCCCTCATGGAGGTCGTCGAGGCACACCAGATTCGGCTCGAAGCCAGCATGGACGCCATCGACATGAAGAGCTTCGGTCTCAAGGCTGCCATCGGCAAGATCGAGCTGGACAACTTCAGGGAGCCGTCCACACTGGGCAAGCGCGGCACGGCCAAGCAGGGCCGCCTGCCCACCGGAGGCCCCCCTACGGATACCGCATCGGAGACGACGGAAGGCCCGAGACGATTGATGAGCAGGCCGAGGTCGTGCGCCGCATCTTCCAGATGTACGTCGATAAGAGGTTGGGGTCCTATTCGATTGCCGTGCTGCTGGCCGACGAGGGCATCCCCACCCAGACGGGCAAGCTGCTGTGGCTTCAGTCCCGGGTGCAACACATCTTGGGGAATGCCGCTTACACGGGCTCCTGGGCCTACGGCAAGCACCGTCACGTCTCCACCGAGGACGGAATCAAGGTCTACGACCAGCCGTGGGACACCTGGATTGAGATTCCGATGCCGCCATTCATCGACGACGAGACCTGGGAGCGGGCACAGGCGCTGAAGAGGAAGCGGAGCAGGAAGGCCAAGAGGAACATGAACGTGCTCTTCCTGATGCAGCCCCTTCTCAGATGCGGCGAGTGCGGCCACAACTTCCATGCTAGATGCACCCGGAGCACCACCAACGTTCGTAGCGTCAAGAAGTACCGCTACGAGCTTCCCACTCCCAGCCGCTACTACATGCGCAACTGAATGCAGAGCATGCGCCTGCGCTGACGGGAGCGTCCCTTCGTTCGCGCCGAGAGGTTGGAAGAACCGATATGGAGCGAGGTGAAGCGGGTAATCCCTAACCCCGACCTGATCGTCGCCGGTATCGACACGTTCGGTACCCAGGGGAGCGGCGGGTCGGAGGAGGAGGTCGCCTAGGCCAAGCGAGACCTGCGGAGCATCCAGATGGAAGAGGACCGCGCCATCAGGCTGTTCGTGCCGGGAAAGATCACCAAGGCCCAACTCGAACTCAAGCGCAGGTTCATCACCGAGCGGCTTGAGAGCGCCAGGGCGAAGCTGGACGAATACCGCGCACGGGACGCGCACGGCCCGAATAGCGGCGGCTGATGGAGACCAACCTCGCCAGGGCGCAGAACGTCGGCCAGGGCATTGACGAGCGGACCGATGAGCAGCACAAGGAGATTATCCAGATGGTCGTGGAGGAGGTCGTCATCAACAGTGACAACAACGTGGACATCACGCTGGCTATATCCATTGACGATGAGTCGCCTGAGCCGGCGCCCCCTCAGCCTGAGTCCGTCGCAATTGCCTCTAAAGAGCCTTCATGTTGAGGTTTAGGTAGTCACTTAAGCTGAAGATACGAAGTGCTGATCTGGCAGGTAATGCTGCAATCTAAGCTCCAGCCTGACCGGTTTACGGTGGCCGTCGGCAAGCTCCACAAATCCCTGAGAGAAACCATCAGTCAGCTTGCATAACAGAATACTTAGCCGAGTCGTCATCCGCCGAAGGCATGAATCTACTTTCACTATCTGGGTATTTCCAGAATCGCTCAGTTCTGGGAAAGAGCGATGAAGGGCAGACGGGATTCCTGCTCTGCCTTCGCGAGGCAGGAACACCGGATTGGGCGCCTAGAGCCCATCTTCGTAGCAATGGTACGCCGTGTTGCGAAAAACGGAAGGGCCTTCTTGCTTTCCAACCTGGGCATGTCTACAGCTACTGACAGCGTACGTTTGCCAGATATTGTCTGCTCTGCAAAACCTTCTTCGGCGAGCCCTGCCGGGATATTAAGGCGCCGTCCGGCCACGTTGGGCGAAAAGACGCCAGGCGAGGCCTGCCTCCTGTTGAGTCCGGGACCTCTCGGCCGAAGGAGGCGAAGCCTACCGGAGCAGTCCCTTCCCCATAGGCTGTGTGGTCCGGCAGTACAATCCGCCGCCCGGTGTCCGCAGGACTATAGCCCTTGTAAGTGAAGGGCTGCCCCGTTTCCTGGGGAGACGGAGGTCCACTGGTCAAATGCACTTCGCTGTCCCAAGGCAAATGGGTCTAATAGCGAGAGACTCAAAGCGCCTATCCAGTAACTTGCCACAGTGGTCAATGAGGGCGCGGAGTGAATAGCTGTTAATGCAGGGCTATCGACATCAGTCTTTGCCTAATGTCTGGGGACACTCGGACTCTTTCGGGCAAGCATTGAGCGGAGAAAATGATGATGTGGGCATTCCGACCTTGAAAGCCGTACTTTGTTTGACTTACCATGGGGCTTATGCTCCTTACCATCTCCACGACGCACCGGCCAGCGACCGATCTTGGGTTCCTGGTGTATAAAAACCCCAGCCGATTCCAGTCGTTCAAACTCCCGTTCGGGAGAGCTGAAGTCTTTTACCCCGAAGCGGAAAGCCATCGCTGCACCGTCGCGCTGTTGCTGAACTTCGATCCGTTGGGCCTTTTTCGCCCGAAGCCCGGTACGCCTAAAGCCGGTGGCTGGCTTGAGCAATATGTGAACGACCGCCCCTACGTCGCGTCATCACACTTGAGCGTGGCGATTGCCTCCGTATTCGGCAGCGCGCTCTCGGGCAATAGCCGGGAGCGCCCGGAGCTGGCGAAGTCGGCTATTCCGCTGGAAGCCAGAATCGCAGTGATACCATCCAGAGAAGGAGCGGACCTCATCCTGAGCTTGTTTGAGCCGCTCGGCTACAACGTGGAGATTCAGGGACACCCGCTGGATGGCCGCTTTCCTGAGTGGGGCGCCAGCCCGTATTTCAGTGTGTGCCTCACGTCGGAATCCCGGCTCCGGGATCTGCTGGCGCACCTGTATGTGCTTCTGCCGGTACTGGACGACGACAAGCATTACTGGGTCGGCGACGATGAAGTAGACAAGCTGCTGCGCTTCGGCGAGGGCTGGATTGGCAGCCATCCGCAGCGGGACCTTATTTCGCGCCGCTACCTAAAGCATCAACGGGGCCTGGTGAGTCAGGCGTTGACCCAACTGTTGGATGCTGGCCAGGCCGAACAGGGCATCACAGCAGCGCGGCAGGAACAGGAGGGGCTTGAAGCCCCGCTTCGACTGGGAGAGCAACGCATACAAGCAGTGCTGGCTACGCTCCGCACGTTTGGGGCAACCAAGGTGCTGGACCTTGGCTGTGGTGAAGGCAGACTGATTGGCAAGTTGCTTGGGGAACCTGGGATTCGTTCGGTAACCGGTCTGGATGTCTCCCACCGGGCGTTGGAAGCAGCGCGCAAGCGTCTGCGCCTGGATGCTCTACCTGCGCAGCAACGGGGGCGCGTCGCCTTGCTGCACGGTTCTCTTACCTACAGCGACAGGCGACTTTCGACCCACGACGCCGCAATAGCGATGGAAGTGATCGAGCATATCGACCCCCCGCGGTTGGAGGCTTTTGAGGAAGCCGTCTTCGGGACTGCGAAACCCAAGGCCATCCTCATTACGACCCCCAATGCGGAATACAACGTGCTGTTCGACGGGCTGCCCGCCGGAGAATTCAGACACAGAGACCACCGTTTTGAGTGGACGCGAGGGCAATTTCGAGACTGGTCGAAGCAAGTCGCAGACCGCCGCGCATATGATGTGCAGTTTCAGGACATTGGCCCCGCCCATCCCGTTCATGGGGCGCCAACTCAGATGGGTATATTTACGCAGTGAAGATCACCATTCCTGAACTATGCCTCGTCGCACTCATCGGCCCTACAGGTTCGGGGAAGTCCTCCTTTGCCGCCCGCCACTTCAAGCCCACGGAAGTGGTTTCCTCGGACGCCTGCCGGGCGATGGTGGCAGATGACGCCACCGACCAGGCCGCAACGCCAGATGCCTTCGCACTGCTCAACTTCATCGCGTCCACACGCCTGCGGGCCAGACGCCTCACAGTCATTGATGCCACCAGCGTGCAGCCACAAGCGCGCAAGTCTCTGGTGGGACTTGCCAGAGAGCACGACTGTCTGGCGGCGGCCATCGTACTGAACATGCCGGAGGCCCTGTGCCTGGCCCGCAACAAAGAGCGTCCCGAAAGGTCGTTTGGCCCGCACGTTGTACGCGGGCAGGCAAGACAGCTCAGAAGATCACTGCGCCGGTTGAAACGCGAAGGCTTCCGGTATGTGTTCGTGCTCAACTCTCCTGAGGAAGTGGAAGCATCCACCGTCGAGCGGATGCCCCTGTGGGTCGACTTGCGGAACGAACACGGGCCGTTCGATATCATCGGCGATGTACACGGGTGTTTCGAAGAACTTGCCACTCTCCTGGAAGGCCTTGGATACAGACGGGAGACCCGCGCTGACGCAGCCGGGGGAAGTGGCTTTTCCGTTACGCATCCCCAGGGGCGAAAGGCCATATTCGTCGGTGACCTCGTGGACCGCGGTCCCGGTGTCGTCGAGGTACTGAGACTCGTAATGTCCATGACATCGGATGGAGCGGCGCTTTGCGTGGCGGGCAATCATGAGTCCAAATTCGTCCGCAAATTCAAGGGCAGGAACGTTAAGGTATCTCACGGGCTGGCGGAATCACTGGCGCAATTGGAAATGGAAACCTCTGAGTTTCGAAATGAGGTGGCTGCTTTCCTGGATGGACTGCTGAGCCACTATGTGCTCGACGGTGGTGACTTGGTAGTGGCCCACGCGGGGTTAAAATCGGAATTCCAAGGTCGTGCGTCAGCCCGAGTTCGGGACTTCTGCCTGTATGGCGAAACCACTGGTGAAACGGATGAATTCGGATTCCCAGTGCGCGCTGAATGGGCGGCTGGTTATCGTGGAAGGGCTATGGTTGTCTATGGTCATACCCCGGTCATGGAACCAGCCTGGCTTAACCGGACCATCAACATTGATACTGGCTGTGTCTTTGGCGGGAAGCTGACCGCGCTCCGGTACCCGGAAAAGGAACTTGTGTCGGTTAAGGCAGCACGGGTCTACCATGAACCCGCGAGACCATTGGCCCAATCTGCTCAGTCGTCTGGACCCATCGCGTCTGCCGGGGCTCGTGCGGCGAACCTCCTGGAAATTGACGACGTAATCGGGAAGCGTATAGTTTCGACACGGCTGCGCGGTAATGTCACGGTGCGGGAAGAGAATGCCGCGGCGGCGCTTGAGGTGATGAGCCGTTTTGCCTTGGACCCTCGCTGGCTGGTGTACCTTCCCCCGACCATATCCCCGTGCGACACATCCGGACTCCACGGCCTGCTGGAACATCCTACGCAGGTATTTACTTACTTTCGCAACAACGGCGTGTCCGAGGTTGTGTGCGAAGAAAAACACATGGGTTCACGGGCAGTGGTCGTGGTTGGGCAGAACGCTGCAGCCATCGAACGGCGCTTTGGCATCACGGGCGAGGGTATCGGGGCCTGCTACACGCGGACTGGACGAAGGTTCTTTGAAGATGGCGCTCTAGAGGCGCAATTCCTGGAACGTGTCCGAACAGGCATTGCCGACGCCGGTCTGTGGGCCGATCTGGGGACCGATTGGGTGGTGCTGGACAGCGAACTCATGCCTTGGTCCCTTAAGGCGCAAGAGCTGCTCCGTGAACAGTATGCCGCGGTAGGTGTGGCAGCTCGGACTGGTCTCACAGCCGCCGAAACCCTCCTCCGGCGAACGATGGCTCGTGGTATTGATGCCGGTGATGCCCTGATAAAGGTCAGAGAGCGGCTGAATCTAGCCCATCTCTACAGCGACTCCTATGCCCGGTACTGTTGGCCGGTGTCTTCACTCACTGACATTCAATTCGCGCCGTTCCACCTGCTTGCGAGTGAAGGTCAACTGCACACCGATAAGGACCACCAGTGGCACATGGAAGTGGCCGGGCGCTTGCACGAAGCCGGTCCAGAGTTGTTCCAGAATACACAGCATAGGCTTGTACGCCTGAACACCTCGGACGAAAATGAGGCCACACGCTGGTGGGAGGAGCTAACATACAGTGGCGGAGAGGGCATGGTTGTGAAGCCAATGGCCTTTGTCCCGAAGGGCAAGCGCGGCTTGGTGCAACCCGCCATGAAATGCAGGGGTGCCGAATACCTGCGCATAATCTATGGACCTGAGTACAGTCTGCCGGAGAACATGGACCGTCTGCGAAACAGGAACATTTCCACGAAGAGGTCTCTCGCCCTTCGGGAGTTTGCACTGGGTATAGAGGGTCTACAGCGATTTGTGGAGCGAGAGCCCCTCCACCGGGTACATGAGTGCGTATTTGCAGTACTCGCTCTCGAGAGCGAACCTGTGGATCCAAGGCTATGAATGTGTTCCCGCCGGCGTCCCACTTAGCATGTCCAGTGTTAGGGAACCGTCGAGGCTGTTTCGAACACCTTTACCGATGATAATCCGTGTCTGTTCTAGCCCGTCGCTTCCGAGCTGAAAGTGTTCGTCCTCCCCTTTATCCTGGAAGTGATAGACCTTCCGCCAGGACTGCTCCTGGATAAGGACACGTAGCCTGCTCAGGGCGATCTCCGTCCCTTTGAACGGAAGCGACGCATTCGGCGCGGCGGCGCTTGTGAACGTCTCCACCTGGCGACATCCTTGCCGAGGTTTTCGCATCGACATCCAGTTCGCGCTTGGCAAGGAGGGCTTCGGCGGCCGTTTCGAACGCAATTTCGCCAGCGTCCAGGTGGACGCTGGCCGTGGTCCCTGCCGGTAGACCCAAGTCCGTCTTGAGGAGCGCGGCCAAGGAGAACTGCAAGGCGGTCGACGCGGTCTCGGATGAATCGAGCCAGTATCCGGTCAGCTAACAGAGCTGGATGACGTTATGGCACTGCCGAGCTGTGGGCAGAAGGGCCTCGGCTGCCCAGGCGACCAAGTAGTAGGTCGGCAGGTCTCCGACGCCTCAGAAGATCACCAGGAGTACGACACCGAGAGCTGAGGCGTTGAAGTCTTTCCAGCAATCGGCCAGCTGCGGCGCTCTCATCAGCAACTCCCGTCGCAGTGAGTCGTAGTCCATTCTCGTGTAGGCGATGCTCGCTCGGCCCGTTTGAAGTTCATTCCGTCGGAATTCGGATACCGATGTCCGGCTGGGCCAGAGGAGTCCTGGACCTGGAAATACAGGCTGTTATTTACCGGCGACGGCAATGGTCTATTGGGGGAGGCGGTGGAAGTCCTGAGATGACAGGTCAAACGTCGCGAGATAACCAACACACGCAAAGAAACAGTCGATACCTATACACCTTTACAGAGAAACGACCGTTCTTCAATATCTGGGTTAAGGAAAGGAGCGTTTCTCTACCATGGCTCGCCAGACCGGTCTATTTCGCATCAATAGCACCCTCGAGGAGGAGGTTCGCGCGTTCGTTTCGTTTCCACTGCGCCCCGGCCGATCCGCCGCTGGCGACTGGCGGCTCGATAACCGAGTTTCTTGCCGCCGCGCGGACCCAACTGGCCCGTCTTGCCGTGGCGGGGTCAATGGTGCCGAGCACGGATTGGTTTCTCTACGGCTTCGTTAGGAAGGGGGTGGTCATAACTTCGCGGATCAAAGGGAAGCAGGCCGCGCTGCGCGGCGTCCTCGCTTTCGAGGGCACGGATCGGACGGACCGTCCGGACGATGTCCGAGAAGTCTGCATCTATGTGGACGCCCTCTTCCACGCCCGGGGACAGCTTGCAGACCCGATGGGCCTGCCGCTGAGCGTCCGCCTCCTGTGCGAGGCCCACCACATCTTGATGCGTGGCATCCGCGGCCAGAACAAGCAGTCCAGTGAAGTCCGCCGCTCCCAGAACTGGATTGGCTGCAGCCGACCCGGAAAAACCCGCTTCGTCCCGCCGCCGCCCGTGGAGATCTCCGGCGCGGTTGGAGCCCTGGAGCAGTGATTGCATAACGACAGCAGTCTTTCTTCCTTGGTTCGGATTGGACAGGCACATGGACTGTTCGAGACCATCCACCCGTTCCTCGACGGCAACGGCCGTTCTGGCCAGCTGCTGTTCGCGCTGCTCGTGGAGCATTGGGGGTTCTGATCGAGCAGCAGCTGCTCTATGTCAGCTTGGCTTTCAG
>CBDCRV010000007.1:0-91266 GCA_965221225.1 Caldilineaceae bacterium | reverse complement strand
TTCTTGGGATAGTGCTGGTTCACGTATTTGCAGATCTCCTGCCAGTAATCACCGGTGAATTCCTCCTCGCCACTGACCGTGTCGATCTCGGCAGTGGTACCGGGGATTTCCTCTACCTGGTTCTGGGCACGGTATCGTTCCTTGCCACAGCCGGGACAAATATCATTGTTGGGCAAAAGAAGTAAACCACATTGGCTGCAGGTGATTTCGGTTTCGGTGCGGGTCTGCTCCTTGTCACTGGCAGGTTGCTCCGCATCCCAGTCCTGCTTGTCCAGTCCTTCCCAACCCGAAGCAAAAAAGGACTTCAATCTTTCATAGAACCGGACATAGTTGCCGCACATGTCAATCACATACCCGAATTCCTTGCCCTCAGAGGCCCTCATCAACCTTCCGATACGTTGCACATAGGTAGAGAACGATTTGCGCAGCGGAGAGGCGTCTACGATGCACAGGAGACCCTTGTAGTCAAAGCCCTTGGTCAAAACGTTGCAGGTAATCAGACCATGCAAGCGACCCTGCTTCAGGTCCTCAATCAATGTCTCCTTCTCTTCGATGCTGTGATTGCCATGAATGACCTTGAACTTGTAGCCTGCCTCGATGAAACGGCGGGCGGCATCTTTGCAGTTTTCCACAGTCCGAAAGAAGACGACTGTGGGGACAGGACCTCCGAACACCTTCTCGGTGTGCTTGCGCCATTCCCAGACCACGTCCCCGATGATGGCGCTGGTACGTTCGCCTATCTCCACCGCTTTCCATTCGCCCTGGTTCTTGCCTGACGAGATGACACCCACACCCTTGTGCTTGATCCGGATTGCCGGCGCGGCTACCCGAATGGGCACAAGGTATTTCTGACGAATGGCTTCGTTGGTGG
This sequence comes from Caldilineaceae bacterium, assembly GCA_965221225.1. Taxonomy (GTDB): domain Bacteria; phylum Chloroflexota; class Anaerolineae; order Caldilineales; family Caldilineaceae; genus Bin34. The sequence continues at coordinate 90,395 of CBDCRV010000007.1, read as the reverse complement.
TGATGACACTGACCATGAAACTGTAGATGTTGCCAAGGGCTCTGGCAAAGGGTGTGGCCGTCAGACCCAGCACAATGACACCCAGACTGCGCAGCCACCTGATGATCTTCTTGCGTACCTCGTGGGCCTCGTCAATGATGACCAGGTCCGGCACTATGTCCTCGTAAGTGCCATCCTCTCTGCGGTACGTGGAATACAGAAAGTCTCTGGCTTCCAGAGTTTGGGCCGAGGCAATCTGTACGGGCAGGTTGCGGCTGTGGGTCATGTGGCTCATGGCTATGCCATGCTGAATGCCGTACTTCGTGAATTCCTTGGAGGTTTGCATCACCAGGTTCTGGCGATCCACGATGAACAGGACCCGAGACCCTTTCTTGACGGCATCCTTCACGATAGAGGCGGCGGTTACAGTCTTGCCGGTGCCGGTGGGTGACACCAGCAGTACGAAACTCTCATTGTCAATTCTGAGGTGCCGGGTGGCCCGCAGGATCTTGCGTATTTCCTCTTTGGCGGTGGTCTGGAAGTGCCATAACTTGATGACACTGCTAATCATGTTGCTGTTGTTGTAGTCTCAGAATGGATTTAACCAGCAGGTCTGTCCATAGACCATCCTTGTAGGAGACCGGGTCAATCTTTTGCAAAAATGCCCTTCTCTCGTCGTCAGGAATACCTGCCATATCCAGCAGTGCATTCAGAGCGGCCCGCATTTGGGGATGCTGTACATGGGACTGGGGACCGGACTCGCCTCTCTTCAGGCGTAGTTTCATGCTGGCATTCTCGGTGCGCAGATCCTCAATGATCTGGGCACTGGTACGTGCCAATGTCTTTATGCTCTCCGTTTCTTCCTGTGCGGCTCTCAGTTCCTGTACCTGTGCTGCGGCGTCAGGTCTGCCGATCATGTCACTCTGCAGACGGTTCTCCTGCTCCAGATTGTAGATGGTGTCACTCTGCTGAGCCAGCAGCTGGTCCTTCTCCGCAATCTGCTCTTCCATGTGCTGACGTTCCAAGGCTTTTCGTTCAGTGGCCGTCAGTACCACTACGTCACTGGGTCTGGTGTCTACAGTGTGGGTCTCCACCTCGTCTGACTCTGTGGCCTTCTCTTCTTCCCTGATGCCGGACAGTACCCTGGTTACGCTCTGGGCTGCAATCTCCGGAGACAGCTGCGGGATTTCACGTCTGAGCCTGATCCAGCGTTGGGCTGTACGCTCATTGATTTGCTGCTGATCCAGATAGGCGAGCCACTCACCGTGCGGGGTGTTGATCTTGGCCGTCAGCAGTAACTCACCCAGTTTCCATGCACACTCCACGGCATTGTGCAGATTGGAAGTCAGGACATGCTTGGTATCTTCAATCCAGATATTGACTTCGTCAATGGTTGTGAGATCGTCAAAGTATGGGTTGTGAACATCCGGATACTGCAAGATCATTTCTTCTTCCCTTTCACCACTCTGATTTCGGTATAGCTATTGCCCCGGAACTGTTTGCTCCAGGCATCCATGTCCTCACCTTTGAAAATATCTGCGCAGGCGGTCTTCCAGTTGACCCGACCTGTCACGGTGCTGGTCTTGAGACCATGGGCCTCGAAATTATGACCCTTGGTATGGGCCTTGATTTTGGCCTTGGCCTGCTCTTTCAGTTTCTCCAGGTGCTTGACCTTGGCACTCAGGTCTTTGAACTCCTCGCAAGCCTCAGCAAAATCAGGATCCATCACATCGACTTTGTGATCCTCCTCATTCTGAAACTTGATCCATTGGTCATACAGTTCAACCGTGTTCTCACGCAGGCGTTCCGCAGAGACCGGCACATACCGTACTTTGTCCTCGTTCAACCACACCATGAAATAACAAGTGGTGAAGTCGGAGGGCAAAACCATAGCCTGATGTACCAGCTGCCACCAGTGATGATCCTCGAAGCATTCCCGGATGTCTCTGCCGTTTTCTGTCACGTCCTTGAACAGCCCGGCCTTTTTCCATGCCTTGCTGCGGGTACCTGTGGTAGGAGTGGGGCATTTGATCTCCAGCCAGCTGGACTCATCTTCACCAATGAAAACACCATCCAGAGAGGCCGCGAAGTTGGTGTCATCCACCTGTATACAGGCAGGGGTATAGGTGGGGAAATTCTGTTCACGGGCCTTGGGTTCCGATTTCTTGCCATGGTCCCATGCGTATTGGGTAAAACTGTCGGGTTCCGGAGACAGGCCCAGATGCACTCTGCGCAGGTCATCCCACGTCTTGACGTGCTTTTCCCAGCTGGGGGCACTGTGCATGATGACGGCCGCCTCGCTGGCTGTATACAGGTCCTCGCGCCATTCATGCCATGCGTCTGAGCCTTGGGGCATATCAATGTCGGAAATAATGGTGATACTCATAGAAGTTCCTCTGCATCAAGGTTTAATTCAATACCCAGTACCATCTTGCACAGGGTGAAGTAGCGTGTGAAACGTTCCTGTTCCATGGATGCAAAATCAGTGGATTGCATCAGGCAGATGGTCTTGCCATCCACCTCAATCAGGTCATAGAAACCCATCTGGATCTTGAGCCAATTATGTACGGCTTTGGCATCAAACCAGCGTTCGGGATAGGCGTCTGATACAGTGTTCAACATCTTCCAATACAACCGCAACTGGCCTAGAGAACGAGAGTTCTTGCGTGTGACCAGGACCTCACTGCCGGCCACAGGCCAGCCCTTGGAGTTGAACTGCACAATGACAGAGGTCTCGTCATTGGCCAGTACCTTAGCTTTGGTCCATTTGTAGCTCATCTTGTTTTGCCGGCTTTTCCTTTTTCTCTTCCTTTTCGTCCTCCAGCAACTTCAACACCATCAGGCGCTTGCGGAACTTCTGGCCGGCCTTGGTGGGCCATACATCCTTGAAAAGGGTCTGGTTGGTGCTCAATACCAGTTTCATGAGCTTGGGATCTCCACCTTCCAGCGGGAACAGAGGGCCCAGGAACATCATCAGTTCAACCAGTCTGGTATTGTTGTTTTTCCAGACACCCTGCTCCCTGATCAGGGCATTGTCCAGTCTCCATGATCCTTCCTCGATGTTGCCACTGGTCATGGCGGACTCGTAGTTGATTTCCTCAACCACGTCTCCTTCGCCGGTGGCAATCATGCACTTGAGACGCAGCCAATACTTGAAGGCGTAGGAAGAGAGATGAGCACACACCTTGTCATCGTACATGGGAGCCATGTGGGTCTTGCGCTCCAGCTTGGATACGTCCGGCATGAGAGGACTGTCACTGATAGCCATGCCATAGGTACAGCGTACCCAGGGTTGAGGGTCTCCATTCCTGTCCGTACCCTGCATGAAGATGGTCATCTCACTGACTTCACTGATGTGGGGTGTCAACCCGAACTTGGTCAGGTGGGGCCTGAGTTTCTCCAGCATGGTGTCGATGCCGACATATTTGTAGCCCTTCTGATGGGTTTCATCCTTCAGAATGGCGGCCGGCATACTGCGCAGGGCTGCGGCCAGCTGATTGTCAGAGGCTTTCACATTTTCGTTACTTGTGGTTTCAGTCACTGTACTGTTTCCTTGTGTTACTATGTTCTGGATACGGTCTGTGGTCGGGTAACGGTGGCACAGACTGGATGTGACACCGACTACCATGGGAATTGTATCCGCAGTCGGAACACCCGCAGTCAAACGGACAGAGGGGTGGGGTACGTTCCGGTCATGTCGGAATGGCCAGAACAAATGCTCTGTGACACAGGAGAAAATCCTCTGCCTGTGTGTCCGATAACGGCGATCTGGCTCCGGTCAAGTCTATGCAAAGGACAGGCAGACTAGGAAAGTCAGTCCTGTCCTTCCTCCAACTCACTTCACCAATCAAGTACAGCATCTACTAGCTAGTAGCTAGTTCTTGATCCATGTCCAAGGATTAGCTGCACCTTGGGGTTTGGATTTCTCAGGTTCCTTGTAGGTGCCCTTGTACTTGAATATGGCCGCGGGCTGGATAAGTTCAAGTGCGGTCAAATTTGCTATCAGATCCACAGGTAGAATCTGGCTGTACTGTTGCTGCAGCACACCCACGATATGATGTTGGTCCTTCAGTTCATTGCAGGAACGTACCAGTTCCTCGGCATTGTCCTCCTGCAGGGCATGGGCAATCTGGCGCACGGGATACAACTGCATTTCCTCAAGGAACCGGGACGGGGTGTCCGCCTCCTGGTCCTTTGACTTCTTGAATAACAGGTCCGGAGCTCCGATCATGACTTCCTTGCGACCCCGGGTCACGGCCACATAGAACAACCTGCGCTCATTCTCAATCCATGCCGAGGGTTCAGGCGGTCCTTCGTCTCCCTCCTTGTTGTAGGTGGGTTCCTGATTGTTGCCCTTGATAGGCAGAAAGCCTTCGATACAGTCCGGGATGATGACATAGTCAAACTCCAGACCCTTGGACGTGTGTACCGTCTGCATCTTGATCCAGCTGCTTTCGGGTCTGCCCTGAGTGCTGTCCAGATTCTCGATATGATGCTGAAACTGGTCGAACGTCATCTTGGTTTCATTGGCGTACTTCAGGAATGACTTGATGGACTCGGTACGCAGCGAAGAGTTTTCCCCTTCCCCGTAGTAGTCCTTGTAGTGACCCTCTAGGTTGATGTTGTCCTCCAACCATGTCAACAGTGCGCCAATCTCTTCGTCATTCTCAATCTGGGCCTGCAGTTCATTCAATATCAGCTTCAGAATATCGACCTCGTCCCTGGTAGTGCCTCTATAGCCTTTGGCCATATCGGTCAGAGCTGTAGGCAAGTCGTTCTTCTTGGTCTTGTGCTGTTTCAGCTTCTTGTCAAGCTGACTGCGGGACAGAAAGCGGGACGGCTTGTTCGCAATGTGCAGAAAGTTCTTGATCATGACATTGTTCAGCGGCTTGTGCAGATGCTTGGCACAATGCAGATAGTTCAACAGTACCTTGCATTCTCCCGTCAACAGGTACGGGTCCCTGCCCAGCACCTTGAAGGGGATACGTTTGAGCAGGAATGAAGTCTGCAGGCCATTGAGCTGGCTGTAGGACCTGCCCAGGACCCTGATGTTGGCAGGCTCTATGCCTCTCTCCATGACCATGGTGATAATCTCGCGGGCGATCTGGTCATTGGCACTGCCACCCTGCTCTTCCTTGTCTGTAATCAGGGTAATGTCATCGCTGAGCGTGGGGCTGTGACTGATGACTTCCTTCTCCAGACGCTTGTCATTGTGGCGAATGGTATTGAATGAACTCTGGGCAATGGTATAGCCAAACCGGAATGAGTGGGTCATGCGATAGGTGATACAGGGCTTGGTGTCGAACATCTCGTCAAACTTGCCCAGAATGTAGTCACTGCGCGCACCTCGCCATTCATAGATGGTCTGGTCATCATCCCCTACCACCATTACATCGGTGTGGTCTCCGGCCAGTAGCTGCAACATGCGCTGCTGTCCATAGTTCACGTCCTGATACTCGTCCACGATCAGGGCCTGCAGGGTAGGTCTGCGCTCCGGGTCATAGGTCAGGGTGTCAATGGCCATTGGAATGAAATCGTCATAGGTCAGGGCATTGGCCTGGTTGCGGGCCTTTTCGAAGATCTCGTAGATCTGGCAGTACACATTGCCATGATTGCCGGTGAACCCTGCCTCGTGGGGAGGAGTCAGATTGCATTTCCACATGCCAATGGCCGTGGCTGCCATGTCAATGTCAATCTCTTCCTTGGGTACACCCAACAGATGACAGGCTGCGTTGCGAGCCTTGAGCAGATTGATCTGGGCCAGTTCCTGATACTCTCCAAACCAGTTGGTCCAGTCCACTTCAGGGGTCATCATGCGATAACCGAAGGAATGGAACGTGGAGACTGTCACACCGGAACTGGCCAGTCCGATCTCTTCGAGTTTGGTCTCGAATTGTTCCCGGGCCAGCCGGTTGAACATCAACACCAGAATCTGTTTGGGATTGACACCTTCGACCTGTACCAGGTACTGCACTCTGTAGGCCAGGGTACTGGTTTTGCCCGCGCCGGCCACTGCCAGTACCTTGGCATGGTGCTGCAGCGGATGTGTGACCACGGTCATTTGTTCTTCTGTCAACTGCATAGTTGTTATTCCTTCTTGGGTTTGCGGGAATTCTCCCAGTCTATGAGACGGAGTACAGGATAGACATTACTGCCTTCGGGCTTACGCTCCATTTCCTCCAGTTCCTGCTCCAGTTTGGCAACATGGTTCTGCAGACTCTTGCGGGCAATAACGTCACTCACAGGATAATCTTCCAGAAGGTTCTTGGCCGCACCGATGCTGGATATGAGGTATTCCCTTTCACTGTGCTGTTTGATTTGAAACACTTCGGTCCTGGCCGGGCAATAGTGCTGGGTATCCATGACACTGACCCAAGCCGTATGACGTGGCCACTTCACCACGATACACATATCGTTCTTGGCCAGGACAGTGCCCAAGCCTCCCATGTCCCAGCCGTCCAGTCTGGCCATCAGCTGACCGTCGCAGTCACTGATAATCAACATGACATCTCGCATGAACAATTGTATTGTTTTCGTCATTATGTTGCTCCTTGTCAGAACAGGGGAATTTGTACCAGATCCAGATCTTTCTTGGCGAAGTCAAACAATCCGGTTTCAGTTTCGACCTCCAATATCTCTGCAGGTACCTCTTCCAGAATGTCAGACTCAGGCAGGGGCATGGGCAATTCATAACTGCCTTCCACCAACAGGGATTCTTCCTGTTGAGTCTGCTGTTGCACCAGGTCCACCATTGCCTGCAGGTCATCCACTTTCTCGGTCTTGTCCACAAAGGTACGGGCCAGGGCAATCATCATATCCTCGCCGGTGTCCTCGTAATTGGCCAGTCCCTCATCAGAGACATGACCTTCCACTGCCAGACTGCTCTGGAGCTTGCGGGCCATCAACTGAATGGCATTGCTTTGCAGAGTATCGTTGTAGGTCATGTAGACCACCTTGACCGGCAGTTCCTGTCCGATCCGCCATGAACGTCGGGACGCCTGGCGCATGGTGTAGACGCTGTAATCGGTCTCGTACCAGATCAACGTGGGAAACTCCACCAGATCCAGTCCGGTCTGTACCAGGCGCGGATGACAGATCAGGACCTGCATACCGTTACGGACCCTGTCCTGTACCCATTGTTCCCTTCTGTCCGGAGACACGGTATGGGATTTCAGGACCTGGCAGGGAATATGCTCCTGCTCGATGATGTTCTGCAGACGACCCGTAATGTCTCTGGTGTCGGTGTGGGTGACGTAGACCAGAACCCTGCGCTGTTCTTTCTGTTCGGATTTGATGCGCTCGAGCAGGGCCAGTTCCTTGGGATAGACCCATTCCGCGGGCAGAGGCTCCACTTCCACAATCACGCGGTCAGTGCCGGGTTCCGTGACCTGTTCACCGCGGGTACAGCCATCGGGATAGGCCAGTAACGCGTGCATGTAGGTGGACAGCAGTCTCTTGCTGCCCCGCGCCAGTTCTCGGCTGACGATCTCGTACAGGGTACGGTGCAGAAAACGATAGCCACTGGCTTGGGACATTTCGGTTTCGGGATCCATGTTCTGATCCATGTCCACTACCTGTACCGTCTCGGTATAGGGTGGCAGGTCATGGGCCACGTCACTGAGCCGCACGAAAATGCTGTGGTTCAGTACATGGGACAGGACCGTGGGCATGAGCCCCGGCTTTTCCCGCACGTGGGTGCGTCGGGACTGTCGCAGTGAGGAGCGGCCGTCACTGTCATAGGAGACAGTTTCCTTGAGGGTAATGACAGTTTCCTGAATACCAAACAGTTCAACCCATTTCTTGAGGTCATCATGTTTGAACACCTCACGGATACCGGGATGAAAACGATAGAGCAGATAGAACAGGGTGCTGGCATAGCCTCCGGTCAGGGTGCCGGACAAAGCCAGGGAATGACCACAGTTGTCTGCCAGTATGCCGGCCGCCACACCTTGGGCACTGCTCTGGCCCTTGTATTCATGGCACTCGTCCGCAATCAGGCCGTCAAAGAAACCGGGCATGAAATTGGCAATGTACTTGGCCAGTGAAATACGACGGGGTCCCTCTGGATCTGCCTGCCACAACGGACTTTCGCAATGGCTGCATTTCATGCGCCTGCGCTCCATGTCCTTCGGCAGCAGCGGGACACCTTCCTTGTCCACCACTGCCTTGTAGCAGGTGGGACAGGCCATCACCTTGATGGGTTCACCCGTGTCAGGGTTCCGGTACGTGTTCTCCTCCTGTATGGCATACGCCGTGAGATAGGCGGGACACCAGCGATAGGTGAGCTTGGCCTTCTCTCGGGACATGATCACGAATACGGTATGGTGAGGCAGAGAACGCAGTTTCTGCAGTTCTCCTATGTTGGACACAATGACGGCATGGGCAGTGACCAGTGTCTCCTCCACCTCGCGTTTCCATTTGCGGACAAGGTGTGGAGGCACCAGTACCAGAATGCGTCTCCAGTTTGCCATGCGGGCAGCCACTATGCCCATGAACGTTTTGCCCACGCCCATTTCACCGACAATGGTGGTGCCCCGGCGTTGGACCATGGAGTCTGCCGCGGCCCGAATGGCCAGTTCCTGCATGCCTTTGGGAGTGCGGTGCAGGGGTGGCAGCAGTCTTGCATCTAGGGCGGGATCGTATTGAGGGGGATAGGCGGCCGTGACCACCTTGGCAATGCTGGTGCGAAATGTTTCAATGAATTCAGCAAATTTCACTTGACCTCCGTTACAAGACCGGTTTTGAGATTGAGTAGTGTGACCGTGGTTTGCAGCTTGTCCCGCAGGATCTGCTTGTTCTCTTCCGAACTGACCAGGGCATGACGTTTGCGGGTATGGCCCTTGACCATGAACTTTTCGCCTTCCGTGTTCTCCAGACAGAGATTGTTCATGAAGCCGGCCGCAGTCAACAGGGCCAGATGACCCTGCCGCAACGGCATCAGGGGCTGTACATGGTCCTCTGTATGCGGCCACAGGGCATGTTGCACACTGGGATGGGTCCACAGACCTTGCTTGCGCGCCTCTTCCACGGCGTCAAGAGGATTGATATACCGGGGCAGAAACAATAGATCCGGATCTTCGCGCATCAGGGGCAGATAAAAGAACGAATAGAGTTCTTCTGTGGGCAAGGGTGGCAGGTCAGTGTAATGAGCCTCTTCCAGTATCTGATGGGAGTAGGCGGAAAAACCGGGTATGCCCTTGCGCCGGGCAAACAACACCACCTGCTTGAATATGTCGTAATGGGGGTCGGGAAACCGATAGATGGTGGGCGTCTCGTAATGACTGCTCAGGTATCTGGCACTGACCTTCAGTACATGCTGGGGCACGATGTAGATCAACAGCCCGTCATAGGTGCTGAGACAGCGAGTGGCCTGTAACAGAAACTTGTGCTCCAGTCTCTTGGCCTCATCGTTGTGGTCATAGGGTGGATTGAGCCAGAGACAACTGAATGTATTGTTCTGGATGGTGGTGTGAAAGAAGTCGGTGAGCAGAACCCGATCCATACAGGTTTTGGCCAGCTCCGCACGTTCCTTGTGCAGTTCTATGCCATAGAGTTCCATGCGGGATGTGTTCAGCATGTCCCTGAATTGGGCTACGGCCGCCCCTTCTCCACAGCAGGGGTCAATGACCCTGAATACATGGTCCTGTTCCTGACCTGTGGACAGGCTACACAGATTGGCGATGGCCTCCACCACTACGGGCGGCGTGGGATAGAACCCGGCTTTACTGATGCCTTCAAGTCGCATGGAATACCTCTGGAATGGGGAGCTGTGTTTGTCTGATGGCGAAAGTCAGGTCCGGTCTCAGAGTTCCGAAATCGTTGCGGCACAGCCATGCGTCAATACCTATGCCGCTCAGATTGGTGACCATACCTGTCTGCATGCGTGCCCAGTCCCAGAGCCAGTTGGACCAGGATGGATGCAGGGGCAGGTGACATCGTTGTGAGACGAACTGGTAATACTGGGTGGCCGGTTTGTCCTGCTCGCGTACCAACATCAGAAAGTAATTGTGATCTTCCTTGTAATTGGGATAGGCGACCGCAGGATAAAGCAGGGTGTGGTAGGCCCCGCTCAGGGACAGACGTACCTGTTTGGCAGTCCATGAAGCGGCTGTCTCTCTGGGAACGAGAGCCCGAATACTGCGCGGTCTGGGTTGTTCCTGTTCTGTTTCCGGCTGCTCTTCCTTGATCAGGGCGGGCACGGGATTTTTCTTGAGGATGGCGGCCCAAATGGCCTTGGTGGCGGTCTGTGTGCCCACCATGCTCAGGAACCACAGGCGTTGCCTGACTTCGTCATAGGCATAGGCGTCGACCGTGGCTCCAAATCCAGCACAGGCCACGCTGTAGATCTTGTTTTCCATGAACTACCTCCTGGCTGCAGGCCAAATACGACACGCATGTCGTATTTGACCTTGATTATTCTTCTTCGATGTGGACAGGGCTGTGGGTTTCAATCCATGCTGTAGCTCCACTGCAAATGGGTTTGTCAGGGTTGTAGATTACCTCTGATGGTCCCTCAATACGAACCCGATGTCCTTGACGGATTTGCTTATAGTCCCGCACGCTCAACGGTGGATCTCTGCGACCCTGTTTACGGTTGGTGGCTATGCGCTTGCGATTGACATAGATATAGCTTTTCATGGCATGGCTATAAGGGTTGCAGCCTTCTGTAACAGACCCGTGTCTATCAGTAACCTGCCCCTGGCTCTGGCCACGTGTTCATGGACCTTCATGGCAAACATGGGTACGAACTCTTCATCCACCTGCACACGCAATGTAAGGCCATGCACCTCAACCTCCACTTCCTCCAGTTCTTGCAGATTGATATAGCCCCATTCTGGAGTGCCCAGATCTGCAAGACCGTACCCAAGACCTTCTTCCGTCATGCTGGACAAAAGCCATGAGCAGATGGTGTGGGGCACGAACAGGCGCACTGCAGGTAACAGTTTGCCGTTTGACCCGCACTTGTTATTGGCTCGCAGTTTCTTTTCGATTTCAGGGGTTATTAACGACATGGTTCTCCTTAGAATGGAATATCGTCATCATTTTCATCGCTGTCACTAAAGGCACTGTCCGCATGTGGAGAGGAGTCACTGAAGCTGGAGCTGCTGCTGGAGCTGCTGGAGCTGCCACGGCCTTGGCTGTCCTTGGGTTCGGAGAGAAACTGCACCGTGAAAGGATTTATCTCCAACGAGGCTTGGGCTTCACCGTCCCGGTTTTTCCAGGCACTGGCCGTGACTCTGCCTACAAGCAGGACCTTGCGTCCCTTCGTCAGGTACTTGGCACAGTTTTCGGCTTGTTTGCCCCAGACCGTGACCTTGTACCAGTTGGTCTCCTCTTTTTTGTCGCCGTCCCGATTTCTGAATCTACGACTTGCGGCCACGCTGAAATTACAAACCTGGTCACCCGAAGGTACGCTTCTCAATTCGGGGTCACTGCCCAGATGTCCCATCACAATGGTTTGTTCAAAGCTGTCACTCATGTCTTGTCCTTGGTAGTAGGTAGGGGAATGTAAAATAAATTCATGTCATGGATTGCCATTCAAACTGCGTCCTCTGTTGATCCTCCCTGGCTGGTGCCCATCATGCTGCCGGAGAACCCGGTCAATCTGTACGAGGACAGGGAACTCACCCTGTGGGATACCGACCATCATCTGCAGGGTATTGAGACCGGGGGCAATCCCGTCGCCAATCTCCAGTTCCGGGTATGGGGTGAACACAACAAGCCTCCTTTCGCAGATGTGGACCGATTGGTCAGATTGCAGACCGATACCCTGTATGACCTGCATACCGTGTCTGCCACACCTTCCACTGCCAGGATATATCCCCGGCATCGAGGCTGGATGTCATCGGAATGGCTGGAGTACCTGTACAGCGAAGGCCAACTGCAACTGTGCTACGATTTGCTGGCCGGTTGGTACACTCCCCACAACGTTCCGGATCCACAGACCCTGGCAGTCTGGCATCAATGGTATTTTATAGGAGACATGCCTGTACGCTGGCAAGGGCAATCAGGTCGCATCGGTATGGCGGACCTGCATATTGTGCGCCATCGACCTTTGGTAGAAGAAGAGGCTTTGCGTGATTTTTGATGTAAGTCTGACCGATCCCGCCATCTCGCTGCGCTACAGCCTGCAGGTGGATAGCAGACCTGCATTGCCGGACCTGTTCTATCGTCAGTCCGCAGTGGCGATTGACCCTTATGTGTGGAGTGAAGGAGCTTGTCAGCAGTCCGCACTCCATAGTAGTGATGATAGGGTGCATACACTGGCCGCCACGTCTGAGTACCTGACATTGCTGCAGTTCGACCTGTCGGCAACTGCTGTGGAAAGGCAGGTGGCCAGTAACGCCGTATCAGGCATGCCGGCCTTTCAGAAGCCCTTGCTGCAACAAAACAACAGTGGACAGCTGGTACTGTACTGGATGGCCGGGGCCCAGGTTCGTCAGGCGATCTGGACCGGTTCCGCTACGGCATGGCAGACCGGTACGGTGAACGTGGTGCCCAACCTGTCATTGCCTGCCACCGACATTGTGAGTGCAGGTATCTGCACCTTTGACAATGGGATTGCGGTAGCTGTCCTGAGTAGCTCGGGTCTGTACCTCCACAGTCCCAACCGGGACCCGTTGCTGCTCTCGCCTGCAGACGACACCAGACTGCCGCGTTGGGCCGCCACTTGCGTCTCCATCGTCACAACCAGTGATGCCAGCACCTGGCTGGTGTTCTATCCCCATACGGCCGCCATTCCGGCCTGCAGGCCCTGGAACCCCAATCAGGCGCTCTGGGGCCAGCCCAGACCCCTTTACGCAGGTCTGGATGACTTCTCCTTTGCACAGGCCATTGTCACGGACATGGTCTATGACCCGACGCAGGCCATGTACTGGGGACTGGTGGATCTGCGTCTGCCTTCTTCTCGCTCCGAGAATGCCCATGCCGTGTCTCTGGACGCCAGTGCCCATGTCACCTGTCTCGTCTCTTCCAGAGAACCGGAGAGACTGGGTCTGGACCTGGTATCCATCATCAGTGGCACTTGTCAACAGGGCAGTCTGCTGCTGAATCGTGTCCATGACAGTTTCATGGTGGCCAGCCGTTATCAACTGGCTGTGTCCGGACCCTCTGCCTTTGTGTCAGAGGACCTGGCCTGGACGCCACATCTGGACACGGATCAGGTCAGTATCACATGGCAGGAGGACAGTCAGAGCTGTCAGGTCAGTGTGGGTGTGCGCGAGGCCGGAGATCCTGAATGGTCGGTCAATGCCGGGGACAGTCTCAGGCTGCGGATATTCGAGGATGAGACTCCTCACTCCTATATCGAGTGGCATGGCACTGTCAGGGACGTGGGTGAAGAGAGTGTCGTGGCCGGAGACATTGTCTCCATTCAGGTGACAGGAGCCATTGACACGATGGCACGGCATGACAACATCACGGACCTGTATCTTGACTCGGGCCAGTTCCGGTTGCATGTCTTTGACCATGTCAGTCTGGAACCCATACATGGCACGGTGCGGGTCTTTACCCCAGACCAAAACACATACCACAATATCGAGGTGGACTCTCTCTACTTCAACCAGCTCATCATGGACACCACCAATGATGAACGGCTCTGTATGGCCCTGCAGGCGGAACCTATCCACCATGAAGACTTCTCTGTGTCCGTGTGCATGGACAATCTGAGTGTGAATGGTGCATGGTCTGTGACCGGACTGGTCTTCGGCTGGACCACGGTCGGGGCCTACTATGAACTGCGCAGGGAGTCCAGCACGGAACTGGCTTTGTGGTACATAGCCGAGAATGGCAGAGCCACACGGCACATGGTGTGGAACCTGCCGGGTCAGAGCATCAATGCCCTGCGTCTGGTCATGCAGAACCGTCGTCTTTATATTCAGGCTGCAATATGGGATGCGGACACTGGCGTCAGGGGTCTGGCCAGTTGGCGGAACCTGGTCGATACCTATGACGTGGACACATGGCTGGTACCTGAAAGCCACAGGGTCGGAGTGGTCAGTCATCAGGCTCGCACCAATCGCACGGATCCACCTTTGCTGCAGCCGCGCGTGCAATGGCTCATGGCTATTGGCGAACCATGGCAACAATACACGGTGGGCAGGGTAGTGGAACGGATTGCGGCCATGACCGGTATGCAATTGGCCTTACCGGGCTCTCGTTGGCATCAGGGCACTACAGTCCTGCTCAATGACGTGCCGGTACTGGATTTAACCCTGCAAACGACCACAAGCAGCAGTTCCAACTTGGTTTGTAGAGTGGAAGATTATCTTACAGATACATTGGTGGTCGAAGTACGGCGGGACGGGTATGCCATAGTGGGCGCAGACACGGTGCGTCTGCCCTGGACTCTGACTGGCACACAGCATCTGCAAATCCTGATGTGGTTGTCTGCAGATGGCGAACAGCAGATGTTGACGGTACGCAATCAGTACCAGCATCTGTTCACGACACCCTTGTTCCGGGAGTTTGACAGTACCCTTTCCATCAGGGTAACTACCAGTGACCCGAGCAGTCGCATCAGAGCCGTGGGCTTGACCTATCCGGCTCATCATTATGTCTGGCCCTATGGTCAGAGTGGACTGGACACCATCAGGCAGTTGCTATTGCCTTTGGGCTGGCAGATATTGGAAGAGCCCGGAGGACAATGGGGCTATTGCAGTCCTCTGCATTTTCCTGATGGCGCAGCAGGCACCTACATCGACATTGACAACGAGTCGTTTGTGAGCCAGGTACATGTGGATAAGGGCTCGCAGGGATTGCGTCAGAGGATTGTCAATCTGGAAGGTCTGGACTATCGGGGCCAGCGTCAGCATGCCTTCAACGTACCCAATCTGGTGCGTGTGACCGGGGCCGAGGTCTGGGGACAGGTAGTGGGCCCTTCCCAAACACCGCCACGACTGCATGAACTGGACTCTCCCTACTTGCTGGATGAGGAGAGCTGTACCGAAGTGGCCTACAACGTCCTGCAATGGGACCGCAGTCTGCGTCGTACCGCCACTATCCAGTATCTGCCCCGTCTGTTGCCGGACCATTTGCTGTTGCCCAACCAGAGAGTATGGTGGAATGGTGAGATGTGGCTGGTCCGGATCTCGGGTCTGCAGCTGTTAACTCCTGAGAACAGGGACAATGCCATCAGTGCCGAACTGGCTCTACGTCATCTGCCGGAGGTGTAAGTGACCAATGAAAGTAATTTCCTGCCGCATGGTACCGTGCCGCGGGGTCGTCATTACAACAGCCTGCAGCGGGACATTGCCCGTCATCACAAACATGCGTGGGATCAGACCCAGGATGCCGGAGAACTGTTGCTGCATGACAATCTGCCCGATGCCGGCACTTTGACCCATGCCGACATTGAAGCCCGGCTGCAGAACTTGTATCAGGGTCGTGAGATAGGGGCTGCAGCTGACTGGCCCTTGTTGACCATTCATGGCAAGTGGACACCGGACGGAGCCCCGCGGCCCTTCGTACCCGACTGGGTGCCGGAGAACCTGCAGGCCCGACGCTGGGGCCGGATTGGTACTCATCGCTACACCACTGAATACGATCAGATCAACAGCAATACCTGGTGCTGGGTGGATTTCCGGGATGACACCCTGCATGAGACACCTCTGCTGGCAGAACAGGTGGAGTCTGCCGGTCTTATTCCGGCCTTGCCCGTATTCTTCAAGATCACACCTGTAGCCACCAGTCTGGAAGATGCCCTGGCTCCTTTCACAGGTCTGATTGCCAAACGGCCGTCCACAGTCCATGAAGGTGTGCAGCCGGTCATGGACAGGTTCGGCATGTACGTCATGATGTCCACGGCGGACATGTACGGGAATGCCCTGCATGGAGTCATGGGCGTGGGCTATGGCAACACACGTCAGCCCAGTCCCTCGTTCTTCTGGTCCGTGGTCTATCGCACCAGTGCCCTGGCAGTGAGACTGCTACCCATATCGGAGCCGGCCGTCACACGCAGCTATACCGGGTTCACGCATACCACCGTCAGTCCCGAGCGAGCCAGACTGGAAAGCAGCAGACCCACCATTCCTGAGAATGTGATGGTGGTCACTGATGCCAATCGCGTGACCCTGACATGGACATACAACGAGGACCTGATCCCCGTGAACGGATGGCTGGTGAGCGTATTTATTTCCGGGGCTACGGAGTCGTTCCGGTACGAGAACACGGTACGTGAATTCACAAGGGTCCTGCCTTGGGGCGCGGTCTATACCATGCACCTGCAGGGTTGGAACCGCAATGGCAATGGCGTGCCCTTCATTGTGCAGGACGTGATCTCTCCCAATCCGGGTATGGTGCCGGGTATGGTGTCGGACTTCACTGCCACCATTGATGTGGATGCCCTGTCCTTTACCCTGACGTGGACGGCGGCGGCCGGAACTGTCACTGGCTACAGCATTGAATACTTCAGCGATTCGAACCTGATACATGATGGCGACACCACCGAGACCACCTTTACGGTCCTCAACGTGGAGCGTAGTGTCTATCGGGCACGCGTGGCCGCCTATAACGATGATGGCGTGGGTCTCTGGTCTGCCTATCTGGTCTTGGACATTAACATCGGAGCCGTGTTGACAGATGTGCCGGGTCCTGTCACCAATCTGCGTCAGGACGTGGATCAGACGACTGACAGCCAGATTGTATGGACGTGGGTATTGCCGGCAGGTATTTTTGATGCAGTAAGGGTGGAGACAGGTCCCAATGGCATTTCATTCCCGGCAGGTGAAAATCTAGCCAATACCGCTACCAGTTACATTTGGCGCGGGAATGGTGTGCAATATATCCGGGTGGCGGCCCGCAACGCAGTAGGTCTGGCGGTATGGGTCACGGTCATGGGCATCAGTCACCAGGCGCAGGAAACCTATCATCAACGTCTGGACACCTTTGTCTATGCCAATTCCGCATTGTCTCCCATTGGCACCATCAGACCCACCATTGCAGGTGTGGATGAGGACAATCTGAGAGCCTGGGCCCACAGTCTGTCCTACTTCGTGGATGATGAAAGACATATCGCACCTGTAAACAACTTCCGGATCGGGGGCAAAAACGCTGTTACTACCTACAGACCTGCCGGCAGCATGTCGGGAGGCAGGGCTCTGGCGTCCAACGCCATCACCAGTTCCAACTGGTCCATCAACAGCACTACGGGTGTATTGTCACTGAGTGCTCTGGAATTGCGTTCGCTCACTCCTTACGTGCAGGAAGGAGGCATTGCCTTGACTGTGGCCTTTCGTCGCAGTGGCAATCAGGTGACGCCCTATATCCTGGTACATGGTCTGCATATCAGTGGTTTGCGTCCCACCATCCTGCCCTACAGTATCCGTACCCAGGCAGATGAATTGCCCGGTCATGGCGTGGCGGCAGCCTCATTCTTTGAGGACGTGGACAATATTAGCCGGGAAGTATTTCATGCCAATACAGACCTGGTACTGGGTACCAACAGCATCAGTCTGACCTTCACGTTCAGTCCTTTGCCCACAGGGTACAGTAACGGTTTTCTGGTCGCCTTCATAGCGCGTAACACCTCTACGGGCAATGTCTCTGTTAATGTGCATAACTTTGGTAGTCGTGCCCTGTACTATGAAAATGGGACACGGGTCAGTGCCGGTGACATTCAGGCAGGCGACAGATATGTAATCGAGTATTACCAAAACTTGCTTTACCTCCGTATCAGTGACTTTGGAAACTATGGCACCACCCGTACCTATGCAGGTGTGGGACAGGCAGCCTTGCATGATGGTCTCTTACCCGGTGCCGCAGGGCAAGGACTGGCCTATCATGCCAGCGCCTTGTGTGGTCCTGCCTCCAGTAGCAATGTAACCATAGAGCTGGGAGGATCAGGCACCAATAACCACACACGTTCATCCATGACCAGCGGTCCTTTATGGAGAGACAACAGATGGTGGGTGGATGATGCCGGCATTTCCACCTTGCGAGATAACTGGGGCGATGCCGGAGCCTCACGGTTGCCCACTGCTATTCCTGAAGGGTATCGACCGACACAGAACATAACCATCAATCCGGGTTCCACCAATTTGCCCCAACTTCTGTCATTCAGGCGCAGTCGGGCCTGGCTGGGTCTGAGGGGCAGTCCCAGCTCGAGTGACATTGGCATACCGTCCGGGTATCAGGCCAGCTATTTCATGGACTCGAAGGCGGGTCGGGACCTGTTCGGCTGGGACCAGTGGACTGATTTCCCGATCAGTCCGGGCAACATCAACATCAATGGCATGCTTACGGCTGCAGGTGCGGTATCGTTCTCTCGCATCTGGTTGACACAAGTGCCTCATCGCACATGGTACACGGCCTATGAAACTCCCACTGCGGAAGCGGACACCATTGACACCTACGTCATAAACAATTATCAGTCCGGTGACAGCATAGCGACAGGCGATGCCGCCCGCAGGGTGCAACCACCCTTGTTCGACCATAGTTTCCTGGCTCCCAGACTGGAGGACAGTACCAATGTGCGTTATCCCATGAATGAACGCATCGTATTGTTTCCCAAGACCTTCGAGAACAATCTACAGGCTACAGATGCCCTGAACAGATTGTTCACGCACTTCGAGATTGAACTGCCTGCCTATACCACTGCGGATCCATTGCCATGAGCGTGCGTCATATTCCTGACGATGCTGTAGTGACCGAGAGCGAGTTGCAGGATCTGGCCAGTGCCGTGGCCCGCAACCATCATGACGAGGGAACTCTGCCCCATGGCAACATGCGGGACAGCGGGTCCTTGTCTCATGCCGAGCTGGATCGACAACTCAAGGCTCTGACCGCCAATCTGGCCGGCCGGCGCAGTGCCTGGGGTCTATGGCAGGGAGACAATGAGACCACTGCCATTGGCGCAGTGCCTGCGGTAGTAACGCAGTCTCTGCCCAACACCAATCGGGTGTGGCAGGTGCCGGACCCCAACATCTGTCGTCTGGCCTGCTGGATAGATATTGAGAGAGATCGGCAGGATGGACGCACCGATGAATTCAGCATTGTTCAGAACGTGTCGGTTACGCCTTACATCAAGCCCAACACCCATCTGTACAATGGCTGGGTGGATGCCATTATGCAGGCTCGCATCCGAGGCGACTATCTCTGGGTATGGGAACACATCATGACTCCCACTGTCGTGGATCCCAGACCCGAAGGCTTCTTCTTCAGCCTGCTGTGTCCCGGTCGCAACAACATGGAAACCAAGACCAACAGCTCCTATACCGATGGTCTCTGCTATGCCCGCATGGCAAATCTGGAGACCGGACTGGAAGTCGCCAATGTAGATGATGGCGATATTGCACAGGCTACACTGGTCAATGACCCTGAATATTTCAAGGCATGGGCCAATGCCCATCTGTGCCTGCAATGGCGGGTGGACGGAGTCTGATGACCGTACTCACAGCCCTCTACAACCGTATCCTGAATGACTTTGCGAGACATACCCATACGGATCTGCAGCATCAGGAGCTGGACAAGGCCGGAGCCACTGTCCATGCCGACATTGACCAGATCCTGTCCGGCTTTGACATACCCTGGGGCTATCGCAGGCTCAAGATCGGATACACGGCATGGGACGCGGTCTACGGCATGCCTTTCAATGCCCGACGCACAGGGACAGAGCAACCTCCGTGGCTACCCTACTGTCGTCTGCAGTACCGGGGTTTCACCAGCAACCGTCTGCGCAGACATCCTGACAATGCAGTTACTGAATCCAGCCTGACATTGGTGTCTACGGGCGGTGCGCCCGTGGATGATCTCAACGATTACCACACAGACGCCAGCCTACAGGCAAATCTAGCCATCCTGGACTGGTTGATGGAAGGATTGATTACTACCCCGGAAAGTTCCAATATAGCCCGCAATCGTGAAATTTCGGGCATTCCTGGCGCTTACAGCAATACTCCCTTCGATACCTTGTCTCTGGACTGGTGGGCCTGGCTCTCCTTTGCCGAGGATGCAGTGCTCTCCTATACAGGTACCCAACTGGACACCACCCGCACGGCATTTTCAGCTGCGGACCTGGGCACATTGGAAGTCCCGTTCATCCAGCTTCAGCATGGCAATGACCAGCCGGTATTGTCCCAGTTGTTCCGCAGCACGGAGGTGTATCAGGACGACTACCAGCGGTTTGCCGAGAATGCGGATTTCTGGATTGCGGATCATGGACCCATGTACGTGGTGCAGCCCAGCATGGTCAGACAGCAGGACCCCAGTGTGACCACGGCGGATAACAGTGCCATTTCGACACGGGTAGTCACAGCTACAGAACTGGCTGCCACTTTGCGGCAGGGTACGCTGGTCTGTGACCTGCATGCCGGTGTCTTCGACGGGTATCCCAATCATTACGTGGATACCGATGGCCGGCCTGTCATTCTGGAGGAGACGCGCGTGGGGCTCTGTCAAAGCATACCCGGATTCTGGTGGATGGCATGGACATGAAAGAACATCTGTTGCGAGTGCCGCGGTCCAGTGACCGGGGCGTACGCATACATAACAGGGCCGTGGGGAAGGTCATGGAGGTCGAGGGACAGTATCAGGTCCGGATCCAGTTGGCCTTCGGGCAACGTATCCGAGCCTCTGTCCCCGCCTACCTGTCCCGTAATGTGCTGCCGGGCCAGAGAATATGGTTGGCCTGGGAACGCAATCGCTGGCTGGTCACGGACATTGACACTTCCGTAGGTCAGCAGAATCTGGACGGACAGTTGAGAGCGGTGCGGTTACAGGTGCAGGACCTCGAAACCGAGACCATGCAGGTCACTCAGGTGCAGTCCATGGAAAAGGCCGTCATCAATGAACTGGAGACGCAAGTGCTGTTTGCCGGTCAGGGCCAGATGGGAGGCATGTCTGCCGACTCGTTACATGGCAAGGTAATGGATGCCCGTGACACCTTCGTGTGTCATGGCAGGGCCTACAGTGAAGAAGTGGCCACTCCGATTCTGAACGTGGCCAGCAGTCGGGCTCTCAAACAAAACATTCAGAATGCGCCTGCAGATTTTCGGGCTTTGCTCTCCATGCGTTCCCGTCATTGGCAACGCAGGGGCAAACCGCCTGAGACCGTGAAACAAAGGGGCTTTGTGGCCGAAGAGGTGCTGGCTATCAATCCCGGAGTGGTGGACAAGGCCAACATGCAGTTGAATGTGATGGCCCTCATCAGCCAGCTGGTGGATCTGTGTCAGTTTCAGGAACAAAGGATCAGGAATCTGGAAAACCGCTTGACTCCAAATTCCTGATGGTGTTTTTTAATACAGCACATTCATTGAAATGTATTTCTTCCACTCTCTTGATTATTCTGATCGCCTGTATCGCCACCAATACCGACAGGCATATACCTGTGGCTATGGCTAATGCAACGGTCTTTTTCATGAGTCGTCTTCTTCCACTATGACATCGTTAGCTTGGTTATTCTTGCGACAGTCAGGACAGTAAAGCCCTGTATCTCCCTGCAGGCATTCCTCGCAGTGATGTTTAGGACATTCAGGACAGGGAAACACCATGTGTTTGTCCTTTTTGCAACCGTCACAGTACATGGTTTGTTCCTTACTGATTGCGAAACGGAAATATGCTTTCAGTAACGATACCGTTTGGGCAGTACTCGGCAGCGTGTTGTGTGGATGAAAATGTCCACAGGTCTCTGGTACACCACCAGTCAAAGTCTTGTACCAGTGTGCCTAGAATGTCATTGAAAGACACATTGTTGTCACTTAGCAAAGTGATGATCCAGGCTTGGGACACCATTAACCCCAATCCAATCTGGACGACGGCATTAATGGCTAAATCAATCAGGTTAAATAAATCACTCATCAGTTTGTTCCTTTATTTTGGCATAGGTCTCGCAAATCTTGGTGCGGGCCTCTGCTATGTCTGTAGTACCTAAATCCACATGTTTCCATTCATAGTAACGGCCTAATTTACTCTTCAATCTGAATTGTTGAACTTGCCATGTGCCCCATTGCAGAGTGTCTGAGTCAAGTCTTTGGACCAGGTCTGCATCTACTATGTCATGGATGTAAATGGCCATGGTGTTGAATACACTGGACCAGTATCTTTCAATAGCCCCGAAACCTACTTCGGGACATGATGGACAGGTGGTGCTGCGCTCTGCAGGTGGCAGGTCAGATCTTGTAACCAATAGGTTTTCCTTGTCTTAATGCCAAAAGCCCGGAAACAACAGCCATAGCGACAGCTCCAGATGGACCTTGTCGTCTTGGATGGCTTCACGCCGGGACTGACGTATGGCTCGAATAAAAGTCAGGTTCTCGCGTTCTCTGCGCTTGCGGGCACGTTCCATGCTGTTCTGGAATATCGTTTCCTGTTCTGTGGTCGGGGACTTGCCCGTAATGATCATCCAGGCGTTGTGTTGCAGAGTCAGGTTGGTTTCATGCGCTACGCACTGGTGCAGCTGAGTCACAGCTGTCTTGAGCATGGTGAGCATGCTTCTCCTTGAATTTCACAATATGATGCAAGCCTGTGGGGATGTAAGGCTTGATGTTTCCTTCGATACGTCGCCAGATCAGGGCTTCCAAACGTTCCCAATCCACAATTTCCGAAATGAATTCGCTCCAGCCATGATGATAGAGCAGGTCATGCACGTCTGTATCCGGGTCAATCGGTTCGATTAACTGGTTGGTCGGATTGCAGCGGGGCACGCTCATTGACAATCAGGCTGGAGACACGTGCATGGTTTTCCTGCAGCCAGGCACTGGCTTCATCCAATGTGAGATCCTTGCGGTCCTCCAGTAGGGCCAAGCCTGCCTGCAGCCAGCGTCTGACAATAGGATCCAACTTATCCAATCGGGTCCGTTGCGGGCGGAGCCGGGCTGGGTGGGCCATCAGTGCCTCCCGATGGATCTGGGCTGGGTGCAGTCTCGGTCGGGTTTAGGCACAGGTTCAGGGTCGGGTGTGGGTGTGACGTGTACCTCTACCTTGCCCTTTATCGTATTACCAATCAGTTGAAACGTGCCCTTGTTCACCAAACCCAGCAACAGGCCATCCTCGCCGGTGACAAGGCACAAAGCCACGTCAAATTGCTCCAGCCACATGTTGCTGCTGGCCACATCGTCAGAGTACATGATTCTCTGAGGTGCGGGTACGTATGGGGCTTTGGGTTCAGGATTGTCATTCGTTTCTTGCGTTTCTTCAGTAACAGTCATAGCGGCGTCCTTTTAGGTGATTGCAGACAATAAGGCTGCGGTATGGGCAATGGGAATACTGGCAATGGGGAAATTGGCAAGGTCCTCGAAGAGAGGCTGTACGTGCAGGTAATCAGTGGCGGCCGGCGCATTGGTGGAAGTCACTTCCACAAAGGCCCCGTACCCTTCGAGATAAGTGGATGTGCTGTCCGGCAGCTTGGGCCTGTAACCCAACAGTCCCCGATGCAAGGTGAACGAAGGGGTAATCGTGTCGGGAGTGGCATCACTGCTGGCATGCAGGGCAAATCTCTCGCAGAGGCTGAGATAGCCTGCAGGACCTGTAATGGCCACATAGGTCTTGGCATTGCTGATCCACCAGCCTCTGGGCAATCTGGTTCACGATGTACGGGATCAGGGCACTGGCCAGAGCGGCATTCACCGTGTTGTGGACCGTAGTGCCGTTCTGAGCCAGGTACTCGGGCAATCTAGGGGTCAGAGTATTGTTCAAAGGCAGAAACGGGGACATTTCCGCACTGCTGACCGTCAGCAGGCCCGTGAGCCAGCCCTTGGTGGTCTGCACCATATCGCAGACCAGCTGGTTGGTGATGTTGGAATACAGACGCAGGGCCTGAATGTTGAGAGCCGGTTGGATCTCCGCCCTTACACCCAATGCCGTGGCAATCTTGGGATCCAGAATGGGACGGGTCGAAGTCAGTAAAGCCATGAGATTACTCCTTAGACAGAGATGCTGGCAGTGGCATATTCGGCAGCATCTACAGGGTTGGCTTCCACAGTGCCCAGACAAGGCACCACATAGTAGAAAGCAGTGGCTGCACCGTTCGGGATGTAGACCACATTGTCAGTGTCCAACAGGGAAAACACCCGCATCAGATGACCTGTGCCGCCCGGACCCGCCAATGCACCTGCAGCCGTGGTGCCTACGTCCACACGCAGGAATATCGGCAGATTGCGGATTTGAGATGCCACACCCTGGGCACCCGGCGTCAGCGTGATGCTCACTCCGCGCTTGGTGCCTGTAGTCGGGTGAGTGGCTACGGTCACACCGCTGCCCGAGACAAACCCGCGGCGGTACAGAATGTACTGCTCGAGCAGGTCAATGGGGCTGCGGAACCGCTTGGTGTTGTTGGTGGTGCCGTCCACCAGAGAGTCACTGCTCAGGTATTGCAGTCTGCCTTCGGGTTGGGTGGTGCCCGTATACCAGGTGGCTCTCAGCTGGGCACTGCCAAAGACCACGGGTTCAGCGGCTATCCAATAGCCATTGGCCGGATTGAACCAGATTTGGGCTACAGTACCGTTGCGGTAGGTAATCTGCACATTCCAGATCCCGCCGTCTTCGTCAGCCCGATGCAATTCCAGTCCGACGCGTTGGCACCAGTCCCTGATGGTGCCCAATAAAACGTTCATGTTCTTGTCCTCCGACAGGATGTCTGCATGTTGACCCAGTAACCTCCGTACCAGTCCTGTGGCCTGAGCTCGCAGTAATTCTAGTTTACGTCGTGATCTCAGCCAACCATAGATGCTTGTGCCACTCCAGGCACAGTTGTGTGGAAACATTATACGGTTCCGAATTCGGGTGTCCGTAATCAGGTTGTGGATATGGTTCCGCTCCTCGTCATTGTCGAGGTCCTGCACGTAGATGGTGCCGGCCTTGCATCTGCCCTGCCACAGACTGCGGTACAGGTCACATTGCTGGGCCAGATAAAGCAAGCCTATGTCATGGTCGCATAACGCTACCTGTTCGCGGGCCTTGCGATAGATCTGGGCTATGCGCACAGAGAGCCAGGTCTTGGTGCGGCCCCCCTGAATATGCCTGAGCCCGGCTATGCCCCGCGAGATGTAGTAGGGGTACTCGAAGTAGAAGTCTCCCCCATAGTGTCCTCCGGGATTGTTGTAGTCCTCGTAGTGGTAGTGGCCAAATCCCTCGAAAAGATGCTGTCGCCGTGACTGTCTACCATTTCCTGAATCAGGTTCCATAACCGGGTTCCAAACCTCTTTGTCAGTATTCGTTCTATCTCAGGGTTCCGGAGCATATGGGACAGTTGGGTGTGATGCTTGACCAGCCAGCCATTGAAGACATTCATCAGAGTGATCTGCATAAACGCCTTGACCTCGGCTCTGTTGGATATGCCGACCTGATTGGTGCGTATGTCATTCAAACACATCCAGATTTTCACCAGAGTGATTATGTCCTTGTCCATTTCGAAATGATGCGTTTGTTTGCCTTTGACCTCGCCCACAATGCTGTTCAGGCGCATAGGACTGCTTATGTCCACGTCCGAGTCATAGACCCAGCGGTGTGTGAAACCTGATACCAGGGTGCGCAGCCAACTGATGTGCAGACAGTCAATGTCCAGCAGTTTGAACGTGCCGTCACCATGTATCGGTACACGGTCAGGAATGGGTTTTCGCATACCGGACGCTCAATCTCTCCTGTTCTTTCTTGTTCTCGTCCCGCGTAATGCGTTCATAGTCCAGATTCTGGCTTTCACGAGATGGAGCTTCGGTCGGTTTCAGGATAGTGCCTGAACTACGGACTATGAACTGGGCTACATTGGCTTTCTGGCTTACGGATGCGTCATCGTCATCCATAATGTCCACCAGCTTGTTCAGGGCTCTGACCCTGCTCTGACGGAGGGTGTCCTCGAACTTGGCATCATCCTGGGCCCGCCAACTGTTGACCAGATCCATTTGCTGGGTAGGGGTCATGGCCATGAACTCATCGTACAGGTCTGTTGGCCAGCCTGTCACCTGCAGAAACTCGCCTCGCTCCAGAAACGGATGATGCAGTACCTTGTCACAGGCCAGCATATGCAGTTGTTCTGACCGGGTGACCGGAATAGGCAGTTCAGAGTGCATAGGTGGGCTGTAACCAGGCAGAAATGAATTCGTGTAACAGTCTGCGGTCGCAATCGTAGAGTATACCATCGTGGACCGGGGCTGCATGCCGTTCGGACAGTATCACTCCCAGGGTGGGTGTCGTCACCTTATCCAGGTCTCTGACCCGGGTCTGGGACCAGTGGTCATCTGCCAGAATGTCGCAGGGTATGTTCCACGGAGTGTTGACAGTGGAATTCACCTTCCATTCATGTCTTTCTATCCAGTCCCACAGATGGTCCATGTTGGAGATCACCAGCCCTTTCCAGAAGTATTCGCAATGTACGATGCTGTTGGCGATGCAGGTGCCGGGCCAGCGTAGACTGTCATCGCAGAATTCATAGTCAAGCATAGGGGTTGCCGTCATCATCCTCGGTCCAGCCGCCCTTATCCATATCGCAGCAGAATGCGTCCGGACACACGTGCAGATAACAACAAGCTTCATGTCGGCAACTGCAGCCAGGCAAGTCACCGCCTGTGGTGATGCGCCAGTTGTGCAGGAATGCCTTGATGAACCATAGTATCTGTTTCATGGTCAACGTCCCGGCAAAGCCAGCAGTTTTTCGGACAGGTCCATGCCATCTTCATTCAGCAGGATTTCACCTACGGTCAAACCTTCAGGAGTCTGGATATGGGGCAGGAACGCCTGCTCGAAACTCATGATCTGGGTTTCAATCAATGTCAGCTGGGATTTCACCCAGTCCCTGAGCAGGGAACTGATGGCAATGGATCCCTGTTTCAATGCTCTTTGCGTGTATTCCTCAGCATTGTAATGACTGCGGCTGGTATGGGGTTTCCTTCTGAGATAGAAATTGGCCCAGCCCTGACCCGATACGTTCACCCTGACATTCATGCGCTTGAATGTGAAGAGCAGTACCAGGGTATGGAATTTGCCCTCCTTGCTGTATTCACTACGCTCCATAAAGGTCACAGGGTCACAGCCAAAGTTGTTGAGCATACGCTCAATCTCTTCTCTGGCCCTCATACCTGAATTGCTGAATTCATAGGGGACGGTGGGTTTAGACGGCATGGTCATCCTTTGCCTGTGTAGCTATGTTCTTGTGTTCCATGGCAGTACAGGTAGGCAGCGCGAATATCTCCTTGTACACCGCATCACTGCATTCAATCATGACGGCCACCTTCAACAATACACTGTTGACAGGTGATGTCACTACACTGCGACTGCCCAGTCCATAGGCAGCAATGCCGCTTATGCCGCTGGTGCCGCCGCCCACCTCTGCCGCCAGGATCTGACGGGCGTCATCGATCTCAATGAACCCGGATATACTGGTGATAGTCTCAGAATGAATGCGGTGTTCAGACTGGTAGCTATAGCCTTTGCCAATCCACAGTTCATTGTTGACTGTCTTGACCAGCAGATATTTCATTTTCATATAGCGGCTCCTGGTTTGAATACGACACGGTCAAATCCGACACACGTGTCGTATTTACGAGTAGAATCCTTCGTATAACAGTGAATTTCAGGGAAAAAGAAGGGTTTCACCTTGTTATCGCAAGCGTCTCAGACAGTACTGGCAAGTGCGTTTGTCGGTGTAGGTGTACTGGTAGCAATCCTTGCAATACAGGCAAATAAATTCACCTCTGCAGCCACAAATGGCTTGCGGAGCTATCAGAAGTGAGAGCAGGGCACTTAGGCCCACGAAACAAAGCAGAATGATTTCCATGTTATGGCTCCTTATAGATAGGCCCACCGATATGGTGCATTTGCTCCAGTTTGTTCCAAACACTTTCGCGAGAGTTGGGCCATTCCTCTCCGGCCGTAGGATAGGCACCTGCACCTGCGTCCTGCAGGCAATCAATCAGTTTCCTGTAGGTAATGCCGGTCATGTCGGCCAGTCTCATAAAGCCATAAGTAAAGTAATCGCTGTGAAATTTAACGTCGTCTGGATCACATAGAAAATCTGCGAGCATGACACCCACGCACACAGCGCAGTTCTCTCGTTCAATCCCACTCACATAGTGGCCTATGTCCTGGTCCCACAGTTCATCAGGGCGTGACAGAACGGCGTTTCGGGTGTGTCTGGCGGCTTCAGCCAAGGTCATTAATGTCATATTGCTCCAAGTTGTCCCATACCTGGGCTCTGGTCTGAGGCCATTCGTGCATAGCAATCCGGGCCATGACCTGCGCCACATTCTTCCAGGATCAACATAAGATCTTCATAGTCAAGACCTGCCAGTTTGGACATGGCAGCAAAGCCATGCTCAAAATAGCTTGTGCTGTAGGGATTCTGGTCAGGGCAGAGTTGGTCGGCCAGCATGACACCCACGCACACACCGCATTTCTTCTTGTCGGCCACAACTGTTGTGGGATAGTGGCCTTGACCCTGGTTCCAATATTGATCCGGTTTGGCCAGTATCGCCTCACGCGTATAACGCGCCGCTGCGGCCAGGGTCATCTTGCTCTTGACAGTCATGCGTCCACCTCGCCGTCTGTCAGCATGTCCATCTTGTCCACGTAGTTCTGGCATTCCCTGCGGAATAGTTCGTAGGGCACCTGTTGCTGGTGCAGATCCAGTGAATTCAGGAACTTGACGTTGCCTGTCCATTGGCTGATGCACTTGATATAGACAAAGTCCTTAACCTTGCGGAAGGACATTACAGGCCAGCTCCAGACCTTGTTGCTGAGTGTTTTCTCTGCAGTGGTTTCACATTCCTCGCAGTTCCGCAGAAAGAAGTCCAGAAACTCGTACAACTGGCGAGCTCCATACACATAGTCCGATTGCCTCATGCCCTTGGGCTCGCACGTGGTCACAATCACATCGTGGACGGTGATCTTGAAATGGGCGATGTTGCCCTGAATTTTGAAAGTAATGTGGTCACTCATCTGCAAGGCTCCATACAATGATTAAGGTCGAGGGCAGGATCACAAACAGGGCAATTCTCAAGAGCTCCCCGTAGAAGTCGGACATGGCTTTATCTCCTTGAATTGGATGTCGTGATCCCGCTGCCAGGCCGCCACATTCACACACATACTGCATATCTCCTGCAGATTGATGACCGGACCGGTTTCATACAGATCCTTGATGGTCTCCACAAAAACATGCTGGGCCTCCTCCATCTTCGGTGTGACAGTGGTGCTGTTGTCGCTTTCGATATGCAGAAACTCCTCGTCCATCTGCTCCAGCAGCATACTCAACGGATTCTCGTACTTGCCTACCTTGAATTTGGATATGTCCAGGCTGTGGTACCGGGACACCATAATGGTCTCGGGCAGGTCATCGCCATACTCGAACAGGATGTTGAGAATGGCTTCGTTGCGGTCCGTGGCAAACAGCACTTCGCTGGTATTGGGGGGACCGTAGAACACTTTCATGGCTTCAGTCATGCCGGTACTTCCACCTTGTCCAGCTGGAATACCGTCCAGGCCCTGTGACCCAGGGGCCAGTGCTGTTTGTTGGCTTCGTAATAGGCTACGCGAATGATATGCAGTCGATTCTCATCTGTTGACAGCAGGGTGACGCTGGGGATGTGTTCAATCAACAGCAATCTTTCCCATGCCTCTTCCCGCGTTATGGGCCATTCTTTCACTCCAAACGAGAGTTCTGACCATTGGATCACGAATTGAAACAACTGTTCCAACTGATCTTCGGTAATGCCCAGTCGGCTGCAGGATCTCTGAATTCCTTCAACATGTTCATGCTTGTATCGTGATAATGGATGGACCGTCACTAGCGCCATGCACAGTTTGGAGCCTATACAGCAGCCTGTATGGTCCGGTTCCTGCATTACCAGATAGCCACGTCCCTGATCCCAGTCTCCGTGCAGCACAGCCTCACGCGTCAAACGCGCAAATTCCGGTACCGAAATGTGTGTACTCATGTTGTTTCCTCCACTTCCTCAAATTCCCGCAGATGAAAGGCCCTGTAGGCCGGATGCTCTGCGTGCAGGGGCCATACATGCCGGTTGGCCTCAAAATAGGCTCGTCGCACCTTGCGCAGACGGCGTTCCTGGCGCGGCAATTCGGCGGAGGTGGGGATATGCTCAATCAACGGCAGTTTCTTCCATACCGTTGCCCGGGTCACGGGCCATTCCGTAGTTCCGAACGGATCGTCATGCATGTGGGTCACGAACTGAAACAGCTGCACCACCTGTCTGTAGGTGATGCCCAACATCCGGGCGGCCGAGTCAATGCCTTCCTCAAAGGCATAAATAATCTCAGCAGATGTTGCAGGTGCGTTGTTTAAGGCCATCGCAATCTTGCTACCCATGCAACAGGCTGAAGTCAACGGATCTCCCTGATACAGAAAGCCCTTGCGCTGGTTCCAGCGACCGGCCATCACCGGAATACGCGTCAATTCCGCAAATTCCTTGACACTGACCACTGCCTTACTGAATTCCGGTCTCAGTTTATTTGCCATCCTGTGTTGCCTCCTTGTGGCCACAGCTCACGTTCTTTATCCCACCGTCCATTATCACAATCAGCGTCTCATATTGACCCTGCAGCAATTTCCGGGTCATTACCGGATCCATGTCAATCTCATGCTTGCCTTCGCCCAACAACAGCATCCTGGCTCCATCCACGAATATTTCGACCGTGTCCTGTTCATATTGATGCGCGGGTCCCACCGCATAAGGCAAGGGCACCACCTTGTAGTTTTGCGGCAAGCTGAATTCAGGGTTCTCGACCCTGACCACACGATTGTGAAAATCTTTCAGCTGCGCCTGCACATTCTTGACAAAGGTGGTACTGGTACCCTGCCGCTCCAGTGAAATCAGGCGCTCATTCAATTCCATGCGGTTCCTGCGTTCATATTCCAAATCGCTCCGGTTGCGGTCAATGCCTTTCTGCATGTCCTCGGGTCTGGTCTTGCGCAACAATTGTTTGATGTAGTCGCTGAGGGACTGGTGTGTGGCCTTGCTTTCACTGATAACATTGCCGGCCGTCTTTCTCAATCTCTCGTTCTCTTCCCTGACAGTCTGCAATTCCACCTGCAAGGCAGTCATCTGCTGTTCTGTGCGCTCGCTACGGGCCACCACATCCTGCAATGCCTGCGCAAACTTGTGCTCCGTCTCTTTCTCATCCATCTGTTGTGTCCTCCTTCACCTCACTCGGGATCGGGTCTATAGACTGAGTATCACCATTGATGTACAGTACCGGGACCTGCAGACTCAAGACCGGGTCCACACCCAAATCCTCACAAAAACCCCGAATCCGGTCATGATCGCCAATATGGTTGGATGCCTCAGCTTCAAGCCGCAGGCCTTCCAACCTGTAGTTCCGAATCATTTCCAACTTGTGCAACTTGCGCATCTGGCCAATGGCCGATTGCAGTGTGTACACACGCATACGGTCAAATCCAGACAGGGAGCCCGGTCCACGTGTTGTCGTCTCCCTGTAACTGAGACGTTAATCTCATGCTTGGCCTCCAACTGCTCCTTGTCATGCTCCAACGTCCTCAACATCTCCCCATATCTCTCCACATCCTTCCATAGTCTGTGCCTTTGCCTCCTGCTCCAGTAGCGTAGGAGCATCTCCAAACTTCTCGAAACCCTCTGCCCTTCTCTGCGCCACATACCTGGCAATGTCCTCTTTCATATATCCACCTGCGGAAACTCCACACCCATATACCCCATCACATTCTCCTCCTCGTCCCGTACAGTGTCACTCGGCACCAATAAGTCGCCCCGGTCAGGATACGACTCCGCCACCTCTCGCGTCACCAACCAGAATACGTTGGTCTCAGGATCAGGTAGATGAGTCACTGCCCCCAAAGTTCTCCCATATACAGGCACCAAAGCGTCTCCATGCCCTATATAGCCCTCATGCTTATGCTCTATCTCTACAGTAGCCACATCTCCCACAGGTAACATCAATATCCCACTCTTCATGGTCTTCAGATACACAATGCGTCCAGTCCAATTCCTGATCATCCGTCAACTCCCCATAACTCTCTCTGTCTCAATATCCTGCGGTCTTTCATTTCTCTATTCACAACCCCTCAACCACCTGGGCCTCAACCGCATTATGCCGGTCCCCTTGGGATGGGGGGTTTAACGCAGGCTTTGTCGCCGGCCAGAGTGGGAGAAGGAAGTCGGGCAGGTCCCACACCTGGGCTTCAAAAGGGGCCAAAAACAGGTGCAGGTACGATGAAATGTGGCTTTCATGGGGTACGCCCCCCTGAATGACCAACTTGGGCATCTGGCGCTTGTTTTGCTTGTATTGTACGTACGTGAGCAGGAAGTTCAACTGGTCTTTATTCCAGATGGGGGCAGATTCCTTGCCTTGGAAGAAAACATAGGGTAATCCATTGTATATGCGGACCTCATAGTGTTTGAGGCTGCATTGGGGCAGATTGCGGGCTCTGATGCAGAAGAACACGTGGTCGTTCTGCATTTCGGCGATGGGTTCCTTGAGTTGGGGATCCGGCTGATGGTTGTGGACCATGTGGTCTGCACTGGCGGGCAGGAGCAGGATCCGGGGATATTGGGTCATACGCCAGGAGGCGGGCCAGAGTGACGCTTCAAGACTGTGGATTGCGGCTAAAGTCATGGTGTATGGCTCCCTCGAAGTTGGTATTGGTGAGAATGGCGTTATCCAGGGATGCGAGCCTTAAATCGGCTCCAGACAGGTTTGCATGGCTCAAATCGGCTCCTGACAGGTCGGTTTTGGACAGATTGCAGTTCTGGAGCTCGGCTCCTCTCAATATGGCGTCCTGTAAATCCATGCCGGACAGGTCTTTGCCTCGTAAATCGGCTCTGGGCAGATAAATACGCATGATGGTTTCCTTTTGGTGTGAAATTGCAGTGGATCTGCAATTCCCTGCCCGAATCGTGTCATGACAGGAGGTCATAAGGGCGATTATGTGTCTGGACTCGGCTCGAGCAGGGAATTGAAGGCCCAAAAGCTGAAATGGGGCAAAACAAGGCGTTTTCCCGGTGATATGGGCATAAATCGGGTCAAATCACCCTTTCAGAGAGGCTGAAATGGCCTGAAATCGGTGTTTTCGGGGTATTTCACTTGACAGTTGCGTTATATCCCGAATCACCGGGAAAACGCTCGAAATCAAGGGAAAAAGGAGAGAGTACGTACAGATACCGCTGCAGCGGCCCGCTTAGGGTACTCTCTCCTGAATTTGGCAGGTCATAGCGGCATTTCCTTGTATTACTTGCATTATCTGAAGGCTGCACAGCCTGACTGCGCATGAACAGGCATAGGGACGACGCCGGGACATGTCATGGCTACCCTGCCGGGGCCTGTATTCAGCACTAAGCCGTCTGTCTATGACGTTCGCCAGGCTGCACAGCCTTCAGATAATAACAAAAGAAAGAAAGGAGGGAGTGCGTACAGAGGCTGCCTGCTCATGCTTAAGGCACTCCCCCTTGACAGTTACATGAGATATAAGTTCCTGTTGAGAGAATGGCGGGCTCCTGTGGCGCAAAAACCGGCTCAAAAAACAAGGATCCACTCTGGCGAGCAGATCCTTGCATGACAACGACTATTCTCGGACACTGGCTTCGGCTGTGACGCCGACACTTTCCTGGTACCCCTGGCGGAGCGTGGAAATCTTCTCCCGGTTGACTTGCTGACCCACCGAGATCGTGGCATGCGTGATACCACTTTCACTGGTCGGAGCCACGTCAATGTTCAGTTCCTGAGTTCCTTCCACTTCCAGAATGTCCAGAAAACTCTCTACACCCAGAATAGGCTGGCGAGGAGTCGGAAACCTGGGACTGTTCCATACCACGATGGTCTGCAATTCACCCGTTTCCTCATCTGCATACTCGAAACCGAAGTTCCAAGCCGCATGGGGAATACTGGCATCCGCATTGCTGCTGACGACAGTTCCCTTCACTGTGGTCCGGGCACGCATGTACCCATTGGACCCGTTCGCTGCACGTTCAGCCACTTTCGTGAATTGCTGAGCCGCTCCGTGGATTTGCGCCAAGGCCGCTTGCGATAACTTAGGCATGATTACTTCCTGTGCGTTTGTTTGCAATCCCACTCAAGGCGAGTAGAACTGTCGTACATGGGAAGCGGATGCGGAAGCGGAACCGGGAAACGATGCTCATATGTGGAGCCCCCTGTTTTGATTACTGTCCTCCTGGTAGAGGACTGGATGTGCCTGGTCTGATGGCGAGCTGCATCATGTCCGTGGTTTGCGTGGCTGCAGACCCGAGACCGACACCTTGGGTGCGGGCCTCATGTGGATCTGCCTCCACACCACAAGAGCATGGACAGCTGTGCCATCAGACAGAGAGACAGGAACCGGCACAGGTTTCCCATCTCCAAGGTCATGCCGGGGAATTGAACCCCGGTACAAGTCACCAGACCATGACCAGCACCTAAATCTCAAGGTGCATGGCAGGTACCTCGCCCCCACTCAGGGCAAAGGCCAGATACCACTCATTTCCCCTGTATGCGTACGTCTCACCGTGGGAATTGTGGTGAACCGTGAATGCGTTATCCAGAATGTCCCAATTCTGCACGCTGTGGTTGTGCCAGGAGATTGGATCCTTGGTCTCCAGGCTGGATGTTCTCTGTCCTATCAGACCCGCAAATGTCACTGTCATACCGGCCATGGGCGCAGCATTCCAGTTCAGCATGGGGCCTATCCACTCGTCACCTTGCTTGATGACGAACAGATGGACCATAGGTTGCATGACTGCGAGTTGACTGGTAGCTTCAGCCACCGCCTCCTCTTCAGGCATGCCCATCTCCACCTTCTCGGTCGCCAGACCAATCAGGCTTTCCTCGTAGAAGTCCAGACCACTCTGGATCTGGTATTCCTCTCCCACAATCAGGTCCTTGACCCTGCCCTCGTTTCCGGGGCCTAGTTCAAATTCCCAGCTGTCCACGACCATGGACGGCACGTTGTGGGACTTGAAGCCTGCCGGCAGGGCAGACTCCGTGTGTTTCAACATGGTCAATGCACCCTTGATTTCCGCATGACTGAAGAATTCAATGATTTGCACATTGGCCCGTCTGGGATGACGCAGGAAGGTGCCTGCATAGCTCTCTTCCCCGGTCTCCTGATCCATCCACGTGTTTTCCTGCCCCGTGGACAAGGGCAGACCATTCTGCAACTGGACCGAGCCCAGCAGGTCCTGGTCCGGCAACCAGCCTTCCGGTGTCACCTTGCCCCCATCCTCATCCCAGTTCACAAACCGGAATTGATTGATGGAATGGCTGAACCGGGTGGGATACACAGTCAGCAACCGCCATGTCTCCATGAGCAGTTGACCGGGGACTGCGTGACCGGACTCAATCAACGGAGCTACCGCTGCCTCGGCCTCAGTCACAATCCTGAGCATGGTCTCCTCAAACCAGACCTGAATGCGCTTCTTGCGAATATCAGGCATTTCACACACGGCATTGAGCCATGTGGCATCGTTGAGAGAGATTACGTTCATGGTCTCCGGCCAATAAGGTTCTCTAGCCTCATTCGCCTTGTTCAGTTGGGCCAGAGCCCGCATAATCTCCGCTACGAGATACCGCAGAGCACTGGCTTGTTCCCACAGCCCCATTGCAAAGGATGTATTCTGATACATCTCCGCAAAGTGGAATACAGGGCCATTGGCCAGACTTTCCATGAGATCCGCCTCCAGCACTGCCAGCATTTTCATTCTGGCTGCATCCAGGAACAAATCT
This sequence comes from Caldilineaceae bacterium, assembly GCA_965221225.1. Taxonomy (GTDB): domain Bacteria; phylum Chloroflexota; class Anaerolineae; order Caldilineales; family Caldilineaceae; genus Bin34. The sequence continues at coordinate 54,791 of CBDCRV010000007.1, read as the reverse complement.
CCCAAAGGTCCACCCGAGACTGCCCGGATGGTGAGTTTGCCTTGGGCAATGGCGTTCTTCTCCCATATCGACATGGACCTGTGGTCATCTGCCGCAATGCGGTAGTCAGCGAGCAGAGGTATGAGTGTCATACGTGTGCGCTTCCAGATGAATGGATCCAGAGCCTTCTGGGGATTGGCCTTGATGGTGTCAGCGATACGCCTTGCAAACCGGGCAAACGGCTTGTCCAGCAACGCTGTCACATAGTTAGCGGCATCCACAATGTCGCTGATGATGAGAGAGTGTTGAGCAGGGTCCCACAAGCCACTGTGGTAGAGCAGACTCTGCATGTTGGTGAAACGGCCAATCCAGCGGGCATTGCGCGCCATCATGACGGCCAACTTCGTTTCCTCCAGTACCGAAGTCGGGGCAGGCACGCTGAATTGGCTCCAGACCTCAGCGTCCTCGGATTCAGGGCCCACCATGGGCGTTTGTTCCCACGGTTTCACAGGACCCTGACTGTAGGGATAATCAACCTGGTCATAGACCTGCCAGTTGCCATCCACCACTCTTTTCACGTCTGACGGGTGCAGACGCAGTAATAGCCCACCAAATGGGGACATGGGACTGCGGAGCAGCCAGACACCTATACCGCCTGCAAACAGGTTGATGAATATGACCTTGAAGCCATCATCATTGTCTGCGCCATCGGACTGGTAGCCTTTCCACTCCGATGTACCATCTTCGGGGTGCATGAAGAAGCACACGGGCTTGTTCCGACGCCAGAAGAACTTGACCTCACCCTTGGCAGGGCACGATTGCCCCATCTGCTCTGCATCCGCCAAGTAGATCTTGGGAATGCCCCGCAGATGCAGGTGAGTGGGACGTTTCAGTCCCTGCAGGACCTGAGAGGGAATTCCCAGGGTTTCCTTGAGCAGTCCCGGGTAGAGCCAGGACTGGTACTTGCCGGCCGCCTTGGCCAGAGATGCCCTTGCCTCTTCACGACGTGTGACCAGAGGCATGTTGCTGTCCGGTTGCTGAAAGGCGTCCAGACTGGCCTGAATGTTCTTATGGGTCAGCACTTGACTGAACCGCTTGTATCCATTCAGGGATTGAGCCTTGGCCGACAGATCCTCCAACCAGTCGGCATTGGCCTGTCTCACCGTGTCCAGACCGAGTACCTGAATGGTGTCTATGGCTTGTTGCAGCCATTCGACATACACCCAGTCCTCGGCGGATTTGGTGACTTTGGCAAAGGCAGGGGTGACTCTACTCACCAGCCCTTCGGCCCTTACCTCATCGACCACACATTGACGGTTGATGATGACAGGCACATCGCTCCATTGCCATTCCTCTGCAGGCACCACCTCACCCATGCCCTTGAGATTAATCTCGCCATGGGATATGGATACCTGTACCTGCAGCAGTCTGTCAGGACTGTCCATGCGCTCCACCTGTTGGAGCTGTTTGGCTACGGGTGTGTCCGGAGACACGATATGGTGCAGCCATTCCAGGGCAAAGTCCTCGCGGATGGAGATTTGGCCATCTGCGGAGTCTTGCCCGTTATCCGGGTTCAGAAACCCGTCCGTTACCCTGAATGGCCAGTCGAAACCTCCAAAGTCGACCGACCCGCCCTGAAGCACAGTACGGGGATGTGCCTCATTGTCTGTATGCCACTCCTCGGACCATTCGAATAGGGTCCTGCTTTCCCTGTCAGCGAAACTGACAAGACCCGTGGAGAGAGTGGCTCTCCTGCGCTTGTTCATCTTGCCGACTTGTCCTCGACCCGATGCCACCAGCATGTCAAACGAAGCCCCTTCAGAAACGGTTGTGCAGTTCAGCACAATGGATCCTGCAGAGGCATATACGGTAAGGATCCTGTGGCCCAGAGAGGCGATGCTCTCCAGTACCAGGTCAATCCCTACCGGCAATCCGGCAGATTGTTCCTCCAGCCATAAGGCCCTTTGCTCAGGGCCCAGGTTGCGGAGAAAGTCAATCTCCACTCCATCGTCCGGTATGGTGAGGATAAAGGCATCCTCCCTGTCCAGTACCACGGAGTTAACCCTCCACTTGGAAGGCGTACCTATACGCTGCGTGAGCGCATTGTACGTACCATCCCTATGGAGCAGGCTTCCCATGAATGGGAAGTGCTGGGGTTGGTCAATCCCCAATGAGACCAGTGTGGTGTGGGTACTAGGGTGATAGCCACCATAGTCCATGCACAGCTGGTCAAACGCTGATGTCATAAGAACCCTCCTGTTCCATGCCATCTGTATCAACACTCACGTACAGTACCAACATGCACTACCCTACTGTCCTCCCTTATGGGTAGTCTCACTGAAGCGCTTGTTCAATGCACTCAGGCGTTGTGTGGACGCCTTCTTGAAGGCTGCCTTGGGAGCCTCCTTCCTCATGCGGGGTGGCCGTGAGGCAGCCATCCACAGTACCCCCTCAGGGGTAGGCTTGGGGCTGGGCTGTGCGAACAAGGCCCCTCCCTTGAGGGCGGCCCCTGCCATGGCACAGAACTCCTCTCCTGACAGGCGTGGTGTGGTGTTGCCCTTACGGCTGTTCTTCCATACCACAAAGCCCTCATATACAGGCTCTGCATCCTCCCATGCTGTGCCCTTGGGGGCATGCAGCACAGTGGCCTTGCCCCGTAGGGCCAGCTCAGGCAGGTCCTCTACATCAGACACCTCAATGGTGTCCTGTTCAAACACGAGTGCAACATAGCGTGGTAGTACATCAGCAGCCTTGGTATTAGAGGCGCTACTCTCTATGACAGGGCCTACTGTAGCCATTGTGGTGGCAATGGCAGTGGATAGATTAGCCATGGTGTCTCCTTAGAGATGGCTATAGCCGGTGTCGATGATGCAGACCGGCATGACTGCATGGACATGACACATGAGTGTGAGCCCATGTATATGACAGATGCTGGTTAGTCTCTCTTACGAGTGGCCATCAGTCATACATACGGGCTCAACTGGAATGTCAAGCCTCTGGTGAGGGGGGAGTGCCCCTGGCATGGTGCCCGCCACCCACGGTGCTATACCGTAGGTGCCCCTATTTGGGGGGTACGTTCACTTTGAGGGGCGACCCTCACCTATCATCCCCCCGCCGAGTCATTTAGACCCTTCTGAAAAGTCCAAATTTCAAATTTTGGGATGGGGATAGTCAATCGGTACAGTACGGGTATGAGAGACATGACAGGAGCCTTCGCGAGAGGATGTCTTCTAAACTCCACTTTCATGGTGTTGTCTCAACTTAGCCAACTGTTTCAGGACCTTCCGTCCCATACTGTACTGATTGACTATCCCTGGGTTTTCGTTGGTGTTTTCTGTCGATACGATTGTTTTTTACAAGTATCATCGCAGTATTTGCGATTGGCATTGCGGTGGGCGGGCAGGGGTTTGCCGCAGGTGGGATTTTGGCAATGGGTGTATTGGGGTTGGATGCGCCAGCCTCGGTGCGGGCGATGTTCGTGATGCCAGAGTCCGCAGCAGATGTCATCGCAGTATTTGCGATCTGCTCTTCGGCCTGGTGGCAGGTCTGCTCCACAGAATTTGCAATGGAAGTGGATGTAGAGTTTGCGTCTGCGGTCTATCTTGTGTTGATGGGCGCAGTCGTTGGAGCAGAAGCGTTTACGGCCGATGGGTAGGGTGGATCCACACTGGGCGCAGGCCGGCCGGGGCGATTTGCGGATGCGGTAGGCCCGGTAGCGACAGGAGTTGCTGCAGTAGATGGTGGTGAGGCGGGCATCGGCGGGCAGTTCATTTCCGCATTCGGGTCCTGCGCATAGTCTTACACCCAGGGTGAGGAGGTATCGACTTCGACGAGGGTGCATTTGTCTTGGCGGCGGACGTAGGGTTCTCCGAGTTCGACGTACTTGATGTTGTCTTTGATGAGGGAGAGCAGGACGTCGTAGGTATTGCCGTAGTTGATGAGATTTTTGAGAAGTTGTTTGATGTTGGTGATATTGGTGGTATTGGCTTTCTGCATGGTGTCCATGATCTGTTCTTCGAGATTGTTGAGGTCGAAGAGCAGGCAGTTGGTGTTATGGACTTTGTGGAAATAGGTTTTGAGCAGGACGTTGGGCGGATCTTCGGTATCGGGATGTCTGTTGGGTTCCAGGCGTAACAGGCCGGAGTCGAAACCCTGCAGCATGTTGTCGGGGAGATAGATGTCTTTATGCGGGTCTCGGGTTTTGAACTCACCGGTATTGGTGAAGGCCATGGCCATCTTCTTTTTCTGCAGGGGATCCTGGAAGGGGACTTGGCAGTTGGGGCATTGGTTCAGGGTATCGCTGTAATAGCCCTGGCAGGAGCCACAGAACTGGGAGTAGTAATCCTGCCCGTTCTCTTCCTCGCCCTCGTTGTGGGGTTCACATGCCGTTTGCGCTCTGGTAGTAGTCATCTTCTTCTTCGTCTCCGTTTTTGTAGTAATCCTGTTCATAGGCAGCGCCTTCATAGGCAGCGCCGCTGTCCACGCAATCTTCGCACCAGCCCTTCAGGTCCAGGCAGTTGCTGCAGCATTTCATAGCACAGTCAGGATTGGCACAGACATAGAGCCATTCGGCGAAGCTCTTGCAGATGGGGCACATGGTATCTACTCTGTGTGTCGGGTATAGGACTTGAGGAAAATGTCCCTGCGGCAGGGATAGAATTCGCCGGTCACGCCCTTGATGATGTAATCGCCTTTCTGGACCCGCATATGGGGATTTTCGAGGGTGTTGACCTCGTACTGGCGTTGTGCTGCGGGCAACAGGGACGGCACTTCTATAAGGTCCTTGCACCACAGGGCGGAAGTGACGTAATCCCAGCCGTTTTCCAGAAAGCAGATGGCCTCGACGGGAATGGGCAGTTTCACGTAGTGATGAACGATGGGATGGGTCACTGGAGATTCTCCTGGAACAATGGGGATAGATAGACAAAAAGCCTCTTTACAGAAGCTTTTTGTGGATGCGCGGGGAGGATGTTGCAACAAGGCCCGCGTCTGTCTGAGTTACTTTGCTTGGTTACATGCCACCGCAGACTGGGCAGGGTCAGTATAGCAAAAGGCTCCGGGTAGCCTTGTAAAACCCGAAGCCTTTTACCTATAGATTTGGAGATGTAGCTCAGACCTATGCCGGTATTCTAGCATAGGGGCTGCAGGGCCTTTTGTGCGGCTTCGCTCATGAAATCGAGGTCGAACAGGATGCCGCCCGAATTCACGTAGCGGTGTACATAGTTGAAGTCTCGCACCATCCAGCGTTGGACGGTTTTGAGATGCTGTTTACGCATGTGGCGCATGGTGGCATGGGCAAAACTGACGGCCGCCAGTTCATTGCGATAGCGACAGCGGCGTCCTTTGAGATAGGGTTGGGCCGGATGGATCTTGTGATGGTCGAGCGCATGTCCGATTTCATGGGCCAGAATGTAGAGCACTGTCCAGCTTTTGACGGGTCTGTGGGGAGTACCGCCTTCATTCAGGTAGATCCAGTCCTGGGCCCGCCACCATCTGCCCTTTGCCTTGGGCGAGTAACACGATGACCGGTCCTGGGGATGCGGTTCATGGTCGGGAATTTTCACTTCCACGGGACAGGGGCAAATAGCCATTAAGGCTGCGGTCGCTTCCTGCAGGGTTGGATTATCGTTGGGGAGACGGATCACCTTCATAGAAACAATACTTCCACAATGGTGATTTCCATGGTCATACGGTAGGTTCTCCTTGAATAGAAAAGAAAAGACCCCAACTGATGTCAGGGTCTCGTTCGGTTGAGTCGTGGCATTCTAGCATGACTAGAATCCGTATATGGACCAGTCCTCGGGGGCCTCGGTAGTGAGTATGCCATTCACCAGGAAACCATGCCAGCTGTCGACCGGTTCCGGGCTATGGCGGTTGGGGACCCGGATGGAGGGTCTGAGACTGGGTGTCTCCAGATTGCCATTCCATCCGGATTTGGAACCGGGTGCGGCCCAGTTGCCGGGTTTGTGATTGCAGTGGATATGACTGACTTCATAGCCGTGCGGGCACTCCTTACAGGGAGTAAGCAGGATCAGGATCTTGCCCTTGACATTCCAGCAGACGGCTCCGGCTCCATGGTCCCAGAATGCCTGGTTGGGACTGTCATAGGCGATTTGGGACAGGTACTGTGGCACAATCAGGTCTGCAGGTCCGGTATCCGTTACTACTGGACCTGTTTTATATCCTTGATGTCTATTTCCAACACCTGCTTGGCCTTGGGCATTTCCAGACGCCTGTAGTTGTCGTCATTGTCCTCCATGTCCTGATTACCGCGTTGGACATGATCAGTACAGAAACCGCGCCATGATTTGGTCTGATAACTGCATCTGTCGCCTTCCCTGTTGTACAGGACCTTGATGGCAAAGAATTCGGTGGCTTTGCAGGCGCAGCCGGGCTGGGCGCAGTAGCTGCTGTTCTCCTCCCAGGACATTTCCTCTACCACTTCTGGATCCGTGGGATCCTCGCCGGCAATGGCCACACCCCAGGGTATGTATGCCACGGCGGATTGCATGCGATTGGTTCTCTTGGTGAACAGGACCTTGCCCTTGCGTTTCATGTCTATCCTGATACCGGTACGCCATTCCTCACCGGAAAGATAGCTTTCCTTGTACCTGGGGATGGTGGTGAATGTGATCTCGTCAATCCACTCATCGTCATTGTGGCGTTTGAATTGATAGCCTTCAATTTTCATGGGTATTTACTCTTCCGATTCTGATTGTTCAGGTGTCACCTTTGTCAAATCCAGAGGCACACCGACTTCGCGTTCCCAGTCCTCAAGGGTCTGTCCCCGGATCCATTCGACCGTGGGTTTGGGTGTGATCTGTTCCCTTGTACGTTCATCGTAGTAGGGTACGGGTACGCTGTCGGTCTGCAGCCAAAATGTAACATCTACCCGCCAGTCCTCGGCATCCGACTTGAAACAGGCGGACATGCCGGGCGTCAGTACATGATGCTTGTCATCGACCCGCAGGTGTACGTTTTCCCCTTCGAATTCACTGTTATTGATGAGAGTGATCGAAGGCATGATACGGGTTTAACCCGGTACCACGCTTTCGAGGTCGAAGGACCTGTATCCGTTCTGTTGCCATGCGACATAGCCCCGATCCCGGATCCGGATCCAGATTTGCTCGTTAGGCAGGGTTATAACCTCCTGTACGCAGTAATTCTGACCGGTATGGGTATACCCATTGATTTCCGCCGTTTCGTCCGGCAGAGCCCGAATTTTGAAGGGTGAGACGGCATCCACGGTCGCCAGACACATGACTTCGACCACTATGGGCTCAGGAGTGGGTTCTACGGCCACTTCCTCGAATATCTGCACCTTGGTCTCGGGTGGAGGCGCAGGCACAGGTGTAGGCGGTACGGGAGTAGGCGGTACGGGTGTGGGATTGACTACAGTGATCAGGGCCGGTTCATCAATCACAACTCTGGTTTCTATGGCTTCAGGCGTGACTGTAGCCTGCGCTGCAGTCAGGTTGCCGCTGTCGTAAGCAGCTACCAGGGCAGGTAACAGAGCAATGATCCTGAGCAGACTGCCGTCCGTGAACACCTGCATCAACAGTTCGCCGATCATGCCTAGACCCAACAGTCCCACGGCGGTCTTGCCGGTTCTGCTGGTAGCGGTCTTGGCCGTGTCCACTGTGGCGTTTTCATGGGACTTGACCTCCAGTTTTTCCGAGAATCGGCGCAGGACTGAAGTCGGCTTGGCTGGCTTGCCAAACACGTGCTGTGCGGGTTCCGGAACTGGATCTGGATAGGGTGACGGAGCTGGCGGTGGAGGTAAAACCGGCTTAGGCAATGGAGATCCGATGGGCGGCAATGGTGTGGGCCAGGGTTGGATTGGAGTTGAAGTTACGGGCAATCCGATCTGAGCCCGGTCTTTGGCTTCCTGTGCGCCGTCCAGATCCCCATATTCACTGGGTTTTCCCAATTGGTCTACTTTGTCTCCGGTATCAAGAGAAGGCAAGCCCTGCACTTCTCTGTATGGGTTGTACCGACTCACATAGGCCGGCATGGGGTCCTTGTTCCAGTTGATGTAGGGCATGGGATCAACAAAGCCCAGCCAGCCATCATCCCGGTCAAAGGGCATGGGTCTGATGCCAAAGTGCAGATGCGGGCCTGTACTGCGTCCTGTATTGCCGGAAAGTCCTATATGCTGGCCCGGAGATACGCGATCGCCTGTAGACACATTCTTTTGGCTCAGATGCGCATAAAGCGTCTGGTAGCCCTGTGGCCATTCTTCACAAGGCTCATGTTCCACGATACAGAATGTGCCCAAGGGTCTCTTGCGCCGCATTTCTGGATCCGGATGATCGTCGTAGTCTTGGCCACTACTCCAGACCTTGCCTTCGGTAATGCCTATGCTCCGTACCGGTGTACCTTCGGGAATGGCCAGATCTATGCCGTGATGACCCTTGAGATTGTCTTTCTTGTACTGTTCGGGATTGACCCCGAAGACCTGCGAGATGCGGTCAAGTCCACCCGCTGCCCCAATGGGATTGAAGAGTAGCGTCATTTAATGGTGTCCCTTCATATTGATGCCTTTGAAATCCTCAAAGTGGCCGGTAGGCACGGCTATCGCAATTTCCTCACCCTGTTTCAGGACTACGGAATCGTCCCACGATCCCATTTCACCAAAGGGGGGATAGTCATTGTCGATGTTAACGTCTTTCAGACCACGAATTACTACGGTGTCCTGAGGCTGATTGCCTTCGTTCTTGATTTTGACTGTAAGTGTCATTGAGTTCCTCTTATTCGTCGGTGGATTGTGAAATTGTACCAGTCGGTCGAGAGGCACATACGTTCTTGAGTCCTTCTATGACCAGAAACAGATTGTCATGGTTGCCGGTATGCAGACCCAACCTGTAGTTCAGGTCATCCTGGCTGGTGGTAAGGGTGTTGAGCAGAGTGTTGTGGGCGGCTTCGACCTGCATGAACCCTTCGGTTCTGTGGTCATAGGAGTCGCCAAGAGCGGTTTTCAGATCCTGCAGATGCAATGTCTGCTGAGCCAGTTCGTTTCGGACCTGTTCCTGGCCCTGCAGCACCTGTGTGAACAGGTTCCGCATCTGGAGCCATTCCTCGTCGTCTTCTTTCAGCCATACCTCGTCTCGGGCCTTTTCGACTTCCGACGTATTGAGAATGGATCTTTCCAGACTGCCCACGTCTGCACGTAGACCTTCCAGATAGAACCAGCCAGTACCCAGGGACCCGAACAAGGCAGAGATCGTGAGAATGACCCCAATGGTTTTGATGACGGGATTTTCAGATACGGCTTTACCCACTGATAACGACCCACTCATAGGCATTGAACACATAGTGTCCAGTAGGTCCAAATTCGCCATAGCGGTAGGAACCGCCTATGAAGGCACGGGCACGGGCTTTCACCGTAATGGTGTCGTCCTTCTTGTAGGTACCGTCCGGTACCCATACACCTCCGAAGTTGTCGGTGACATTGACATGCACCTCGCCATTGCGACCGTCATCGAGTCGACATTCAACGTCATAGCTCTGGACTATGCCGGCATGGGCTCCCTTTGCAGTTGCAGGTACATCGACAGCGATACCTAACTGCCATTTCGACAATCTGTAGGGTGCGGCCGACACGAAGGGTAAGGGGCCATCGGGAATCGTAACGTCATCGTACTCAATCTCTGCTTCAAGTTCTGCGATTCTCTGAACGACGTGGGCCTTCTTTTCCCGCAATCTGCTGTCATCACGTCTTTCCTTTTCGAGTTCACTGTCAATATTATTGATGTTCCGGGACAGTTCATTCTGACGTGAGTTCAGAGTTTCCAATTCGTTCATAAAGCCATATCGGTCATCGGTCAACTGTTTGCAATCATTCTCGTTTTCCAACATGGCGCGGTCCATTTTAATACTCTGGTCGCGCAGATCTGAAATACGTTCTTGTACGGTTTTCGTCATCCTGTAAATCCTTTATTCTTCGAGTTCTTCTTCGTTCAGCACTTCGGCTTCAGGTCTGTTGTCTTCCTGTGTGGCAATGTTGATCTTGAAAGCGGCTGCGCCCTTGGTTTCAATGAGTTTGGTAATGGGTACCTTCAGATCCTTCTTCAAAGCGTGGATGTCAACAGGATGAGGAGGATTGCGATACCAGTATTCTGCTAAGGGCATGTGGACGCTGCCTTTGCCTTTGGCACACAGGAACAGGAAATTCAGTGAATCCCATGTCATGTTGCCAGAGTACCAGCGCCAGCGTTTGCGACGGGGAGCCCGGCGTCCAATCTGGATCCCGAAATCGTAGGTGCCGATGCAGTCAACCTGCATGATCCTGTCCTCCTCGGCCCACGACAGGAATGCCGTCACCTTGGTTTGAGGCAGTACATACAGGGGCCATCTGCCCCCTTCTTCCATGCTCTTGTTGCGACCGGACCGCTTGTTCCATTCACTGGACACGGTGGCCGAGAATGTCTGGTCGAATTTGTAGGGACTGGCCTGACCTGTGCCTATCTCCGTGGTGGACGTGACCGAGAAACCGGCCGTCACTGCATTCTCTTCGGATTCCCCGGTCGAGAACGTTTTGTGAAATTCATGCTCTGCCTGGGTCAAGCCATGCAGATTGTCAATTTCTACAAAGGCATCTGCCCTGGAAATTGAGGATTTGACTACGGGCGGATGAAAGACCAGCGTTTCCGGATCTGGATCCACGGAATGGATGTTGAAGAGCTTGAGGCGGGCATAGCCCTTGTGATCTCCCTTACCTGCAGCCCTTGTGAATTCCAGTACATCGTCTCGGGTCTGACGCAGAGGAATCAGATCCTCTTCTTTGACATACCCGTTCCAGGCTCCTGATATGGGGGCTCCGGACTGGACTATAAGATCTGCTATGGCACGTGCTGTGGGCTCCAGGGTATCGGCTAGAAACATCGACTATCTCCTTATGAATGACCATGTGGTGTTTGAGTAGCGGCTACATGGGCATCGAAGAAGTCTAACGCCTCATAGAACGATGCTTTGAAGCTGTCATGAAAGGCTGCCACGGTCTTGAGTGTATGGGCACCTGCACTCATCTGAGTTACGACTGCGCCGGGCACCCAAGGAGAAGCGGTACGGTCAGTGGCATTGATTTTGCCGCCGTTCAGTTCCGTCTCAAAGCGGGTCACATCAATGTTGCGGAGCAGGCGTCTGGCCCACGTTTCCACATCACATTCAGCACATAGGGCCCGCATGGCGGCCGCAGGCAGCGCTCGAGCAAACTTCCATTGATTTCCTACTGCAGGGTTAAAACTGGCCCACAGGTCAAGGGCCTGCCATGCATGGCCTCCCAGCCCATAGGAGAGCTTGGTCACTACTTCCTGGGTTCTCTGGTCTGCATCCTGAAAGGTTCTGGTCCCATGCACTATGTCAAAACCATGGGCGAAGAGAGCAGCATCGGCTCTCCAGTTTCTGAGATCCGGGACCTGGTTGACTGGTCCCTCATTACGCGAGTAGTCATAGCCTAGATATTTGCGATGTCCAGATTGAAACCGTCCATTGTTTCCACCAAACCATGAGGGATGGTCAAAGTACATAAACATGGCTGGATGGTTTGAACCTAGACCTGTTAGGTAACTTTCTATGGCCACGTCCCAATCCCGGTCAAGTCCTATACCAGCACCATAGATAAACCTTATTTCTGCATCATCTTCGTTAAGAAATTCTACCCATCCAGATGGACGTTCATCATTCGGGTCACGCCGAGCTCCTACATACGGAGCCTGTCCTTGTTGGATATAGACAGTAGATGTACTTTCAGCATCCATGATTACTCCGATAAATAATTTATCCAATCAAAATCAGAAGGTACAGAGTCCATAGGCCAGGCAGCGCCCTTATAACTGTTGGGAGTTGTGGCTGTATCTGGCGCTATTGGTCCCGTTGTGTAGTAGTAGCTCCATGCTGCTCTGTTGTCACTACTGAGCCAGAATGCCCACTGCCCCATTCCAGTTGTTGGGGGTAGGTTCAATTCGTAGTGAACGTACCAGAATCGTCCTGGAATGGATGCTTCACCTAACAGCTTGGCCCATTTGTCATCGTCCAATAAATTGGAATCTACACTGCCGTATCGTGTATTCAGTTCCACCCAACGGGTATAGAACTTGGCCCTTAGTGGTCCACTTAAATTGACGTTGTTATCTACAGATTGATCAATTCCCAAGTCATTTTGAGAAGCCCAGGCAGCCAGACCCGGAATCTGCTCCAGTCCTCGCATCAATTGCTTATGCGTGTTACGTCTTAGTTCTACGATGCTGGTATTCGGAACTGCAAGTTCAGGGACTATGGCATCGGCAGTAGTGAAAAACCAGCCCGGATTGAAATCGGCGGGTAGAGCCCGGTCTGTATTGTCTGCCGCCAGACTGGCATCTGCCGCGGCTGCAGCTATGGCTTCCGAGTTCAGGCGATAGCCACCCGCAATCAGTCTGCTGGTTGGGTTGTAGACCAGATATGGCATTAGCGGCCCCACATGAACAATTGAACTCGATTGTAATTAGAATTAGGGGGCCAGCCAAAGTGAATTAGCCTGATTACACTGTTCTCCGAGCCTGCAGCCCCGTAGAACTTGAATCTCCATGAGGCTCGTCGTGAGGGCACTCCATGTCCTCCTGTACGTCGCACATCATCATCCAGCGTAGTGTCCAGACTACCTCCTGCCTGGTACGTCATCACAAGTCCATCCTGTTCATCACTCCGAACGGTATAGATGCCGGCTGCATTGTTTGCGTCTGTACCCACTGCTGTAACTGAACTAACGGGCCAACCGGCTGCAGGACGATGAATAATGGTGTCATGCTGGGTGCCAAAGTCAGTGGGCAGATTGTTGACAAAATCACCAAAGTGACGAGCCCGTAGACGAATTTCCTGAAATGCCGAGAGATCTACAGTGGCTGGGAAATTGACCCATGCAGAGACCTGCGAGCCATTGGTATAACCCGTGAGTCCTCCAAAGATCAGAATCCAGTCATCTTGTGGGAGAAGTGATGTAACCCCATGCAGTCCATTGGCCATTAGGTAATCTGGAGCGCATCTGCACGCCACGCCGGGTCAGATCAGGGACAGTGGCCGTGGGTGTGGGCTCTGCATCCGTTCTGTATTGCACGTCATATTCTGCTGATACCGTCCACCCGTAATCGGTGTAGGTATAAGCATCATTGGATATGCGTCTGCGAACCAGTTCCTGAGCAATGAAAGCACTGAATGTGGCCGCGTCATAGGCCGGGTTCAGTTGAGCATGAGCCAAAGCCGTAGCCTTGTCATAGACCCACGGTGCAGGACCTGCATTGCTGTTGCTCCATTCGTCGTCAAAACGCCAATGGGCCGGAGGTTCTGCAGGTGGGTTCTGCGCTACTTGCCAAAGAGTAATGAGTACAAGGTCAGGTGTCAATTCCGCCACACCCGTCTGTGTCTCTGTCTGCTGGCCTGCAGAACTCTCTACACTCAGACCGGACTCTACTTTCCAGTACACCCGGACCTCAGATCCTCGGGCTACAATCCCATCACGGGAGAACAGGGCAATATAGAGATTGTCTGCGCCTTCCTCACTGATATATCGCAACTGTACGGTAGCTTCGGCTTCCATCTTCAGGCCACTGACAGCCGTGGCTACGGCTCCCTGGTTATAGATGTTGCCAGGTCCCCATTCCCAATCTGTCTCGTGGTACAGAGCCAGTTCAGTATGTCTTACATGCCTGCCTGTAGCATGGGCTATGTCACCAGTGGATTCTTGTCCTCTGGCCACTCCATACGTCCGTGCTGCAATGCCTGTGGCACTAGCTGCGGGCACAATAGTAATCTCGACTATCTCGTTCTCTATACGGAACTGGTCTCCCACTGCCAGTGGTGTAGTAGGAACCGCAGCCAAAATCATCGAGGTATTGCCTACAGTCAGGCCCGGAGCAGAAATAGTGCCTATGGAATACCGAATGTAGGACTGGGCAATAAACCCGCCAATGTGCTGGGTAGGACGTATTCTCGGTACCTTCAGACGGGTATAGGCATCTGAACTTGCTGTATATGCCGATACATGGTCCTGCACGGATTCAGGTACCAGCCAGTTGGCAAGAGAGCCACTACCACCTATCAGAGACCGAGTAACTTCAGTACCACTGCCACCGGGACCTGGCAAGTCAACATCCAGATCGTCTCTAAAGGTCAGAGTACCAATCAGGTCTCCGAACACGCCATCAGTTCTGCTCAGAGTAGCGGCGGCCGCCTGATGTACCCGTTGCGGGGTCCAGATATAGGCAATCTCGCTTTCTCTGTCCCGAGCCTGTGTCAGAGTGGGAATGCCCAGCGTTTCCCCGCTTTCGATACCGGCCGCCAGCAGAATGTCCACATCCAGGATAATTCTGGCCGTGAGCGTGGTGTCGATTACCAGGCCACTGGTACCGGACTCGAAGTTGTCATATCCGCCGCCGCCCAGCACTCTGGCTGTATTAAGCACATTGTTGGACAGCGTTAGGTCCGGACCCACATGCACGTCTACCACGTTGCGAGTGGATTCCCGTTCAAAGCCTACGCCTATGATGGTGCCGCTCGTGACTTCCGGTTTCTCGTCGTCTGGAATAACGAAGATTTCAGAGCCATGCGTTTGGGCATCGGCAAACAATACCTGTCCAATGTCACGATATGGTGACGTGTACAGGATGGTATCCACCTGTTGGTTGGCTCCATCTTCCGCCATGCGGGCTACCACCAGCCGGAACCGTTCCCCTGTGTTGGGAGGCACAATCCAGCCTTCCGCGCCATTCAGTCTGAAGGCAGCTGTAGTGGCTTCAAAGAATGTGACCCAAATGCGGCCTTCCTCAAGGATTTGCCATGAGGTAGCCCCTTCATTCAGGGACCAGTCGGCCGGCAGTTCCACCTCTCCGGGCAGAACCACGCTGGTTCCACCCACAGTCGCCGTAACGTCCGTGGCTTCAATCCAGTTGGTATCTACATTGGCACCATCAGGTGGTAGCCGTACTGCATCAATCACGAAGTCTGTACGGGGTGCAAACAGGCGATGTCCTACCCGATACAGCAATCCGGCATAGACCGGCAACTCCAAGGCAACCTGCTGGAAAGGTCCGAACAGTCCTTCGGTATAGCGAGGAGGCGTGGCATCTGGATCCCACTGGTAGGAACCCGCCCTGTCAATGCGGGCAGCTCCGTCTGTACCGAACCATGTGCCATCCTTGCGCAGGATGTTGAACGTAAAGGTGGCCGTGGTCAGATCTGTGGGGCCATCGGTCAGAACCAATGTGTAAATACCACCAGACACCTGAACTGGACCCACGGCATATTGAGAGCCGTTGATCTCCACCATGGACACGGCATCCATGAAGGGTTGGTTATAGGACTGCAATAGGCCAATGCCATATTGGGTGGCAGTGCCACCACCCTGAATTACCTCAACGGGTGCCATGTTGCGGTTCGCTGACCCGAATGGCGTGCCATCGAACCTGCCACTGTCATAACCTGCCTGGTTCTCGGTAAAGCCACCGCCTACGTCCAGTACATGAAATCCGGCAGTGACCGTGAAGTCCAGTTTGCCGCCTTCGGTATAGTCGTGGGTCAGGTAGATCAACGATCCCTGAAACATGTCAGGAATGCGGTCTACCTCATCCAGCACCTTCTTGTTGGGTGCCTGACCGGCTGCCCGGGCAATTTGGGCTGGTGAACTGAGACGCAGTTCCTCTTCGGACCCGGCATCTATCTCGGCGTCAGTGGCAGGTTCAGGAATGTCGTCCCGCAATGCTTGTCGGACCCAATGCAGTTGGGTTGTGATACTGACCACACCTGCGTTGTAGGCTCCGGGCTGAGCCAGTCTCAGCTGCCATTGCACCACCGGATTGTTGTCTTTCTGGATCCAGACATAAGGCGTGGTAGTCGGATTGTCTAACTGGTTGGCTGCAATATGGGCCGCAACCTCGGCGTCAGATCTGAACTCATGGTTCTCACCGCCCAGGAACACGGAGTCTGTATCTCCGGTAGCTGGAAACAGGTTGGTGGGCGCATTGGCAATGAATGTGGGTGTGGCCCGTGCATACTCCAGCAGACTGGGCCATGTTCGGCTCAGGGTTTGATTGCCCTGTCTCTGATTGAAATCACGTGTGCGATACACATAGATGAAATAGCCTTCGGACGTTAGTGTGAATCCGAACGTGGAAAGACCTCTCCAAAACGGCCATGTACCTTGATTGGGAGCAATGGTCGAGACCATGCTGCTGTCGAGAGTAGGTTCACTGGTGACATTTACGAACTCGTCTGCAGCGACATAGGTAATGCCTAGACTGTTGACCTCTACCTGTCCATGTACCGTGGGTGCAACTGTAGGAGCCCCCTGTCCGTCAAACGTGGAGAGCAGACTACCGTTACGCACTGCCCGCCGAATGGATTCAGGGGTCCAGGACACACGTTCCTGCAAGGTACCTGCATCAATTTCTGCATTGGTGGGAGGTCTTGGCACTCCTTTCAACAGCCATGGATTGCCTGCCACGAGGGAAGGCTCTACATTCGTGTTGTCAACCAACGCCTCCCAGATCAGATTGTTGTGCTGCACGGACTGTGCAATCAGGTATCCGGTGTTTGCATCCCAAACGCCCTGATACACCCGCACATCATTGGCCAGCTGGTTAAGCTCAATGTTGCCTCGCAACTGGTTGGTCCGAATGCCTCGGCCACCGTTGAACAGAAACTCAAACTCATCACGTCTTGGAAGTGGCATGTCTTACCCTACCGTAATGGTCACGTCAGCGGAGTTGGATAATGCCTGATGCGTAATCCATACTGCAAATGGTTGGGTCTCGGGAGACGGAACCAGTGTATTGGCGATTTTGGTATACGCTCCAATTTCATTGTCTTGCGTGGGATCATCCGAGTATACGACTCTGGTAATGTCCGGTTCGCTGGCTAAACGCGCAATGATGTGATGCTTGTCTCCGGGATAGGCCGCAATGACACCAGACCCGTTCACACCCATAATCGTCAGTTCAGCGGCTTCAGGTATGGCGTCGTCACTGGTTCCGAAATACAGGTCATCGGTTACAGGCGTGGTGCCTCCACTGCTGATCCGGGAATCTACATATGCCTTGTTGGCCAGATGAGCGTCCAGTGTCGGAGTCTGGCCCGAAGCCGTATTGTTGAACACTACCGCTCCGGCAAAACTGGCTCCAGCCAACGCGGCAGCGCCATTAATAGCCGCTACGCCAAGTTGAGCCGTGCCGGTCAGGGCCGTCAATAACGACACAATTCTGGCTCCGATCACTCTGGCGTCAATGGAGGCCAATACCCGTCTGGCAGTCCAGCCCAAAATGGTGTTGCCGCTTTGGTCAATGGCCTGGTCATTGGTGGGTTCCACCAAAGTGCCTTGCGCCCCGATCCGGGTTCGCATATCGTTCTTCTCGGCAGCGCTGTCTGCCACCAGCATGGCCGGAGTGATGTAGTCATCCGGTATGGCAATGGTTAGGGAATTGGTGGTGCTGTCGTATGTAAACAGAGCCAGCGTAGCCAGCAATGCTCCAGCTGCGTCCGTGGCATCCGCATCCGTGTATCCGGTACCTCCACCTCCACCGCCGCCTGTCCGCCAGGCAGTGCCACCGAAATGACCGTCCAGTAACGTGACCAGTTCCTGGGCAGTACGCAGGGCCGTGTGTCCGGTCCGCCACATTGTGTTGGTGACTGCAGCGTCAATGGCATCTATCAGGAATTGACCTGAGAGTCTGGAACGCCACAAGGCATTACCAATGAATGCGTCCAGAGCTGTGGACAATTCCTGTCCGGTCTGGTCCGCCGTGGCACTGGTCTCTATGCCTGCCAGTTTCGTTTTCTCGGTGTTCGTGTATCGAACCACCGCTCGAGCATCGACCTGAGCCTGTGTCAAGCCGCCCAGAGCTGCCAGGGCTGTAGTTTGCGTAGTGGCGCCGGTACCACCCTTGTCCAAGGGAATGGTCGGGAAATCGGATTCTGACGGGTCTACGTCAATGGTGACAGATCCACTGTCCCCGCCTCCGGTCAGACCTCTGCCGGCTACTACACTGGAGATAGTGCCTACAGCCAGGGTTCCGGCCCCTACCGGTTCCGCCGTAAAATGCTCTGACTCGTCTACAGGAGCCTGGTATGTGGAATTGTCCAGCACTTCCACATGCCCGGAAGTCCGGTTGTAGAAATAGTAAAACGATTGGGGTCATGTACCAGGATTCGTTCCAGTGCCAGTTGTGGAGATACTTCCTCTGAAAGCCAAGTGGCAAAAGCCCCGAAAAGCGATTCAAAGCTTCTCTGGTTCCACACGGTTACGGCAAAGTACACCGCAGCCACATACCATGCGTGACGGGTGGTGTTGTAGTAGAACTCACCTGCATTGTGGAAACCTGAAGGATCACTGGCACGTTCACCTTCATAGATAGTGTTCTGATAGCGGTTGAAGGTGCCTAGAGGCGCAACCCGGGGCCTGAACTGCCGGTGTCCTATCCACAGGCGAGGTGTCTCGAAATCACCGAAGAGATTGCGGTAATTGTCAGCTGTGAGAGAAGGCAGTCCCGTATCCGTAACATCCACAAAGTTGTTGGGGATGCTGAAGGTGGTACCTCGAATGGTGATTGTCAACAGTTCTTGTGTGGCACTGACTCCAGCGGGATTGGGAGTCAGGAACCCGGTAATCAGAGCCAGAATATCGCTGGCAACGCCTGTGCCCTGAAAGTCGCTGCTGGCCTCGACATGCGAGATGCCGGTACTCAGATGAGACCTTTCCACCCATACCGACCATGTAGGTGTGACAACTCCACTTTCCGACTCAGGGTCAAAGTGGGCGGTGGAAATATATATATCCTCGCCTGTAGCCGGTACAGTCGGGTCTATGGTGGCACCTGTAGGTGCAGTCAGTATGCCGGTTCCGTAATCGAATTCGCCACCGGTCGGGGCAGCATTGGGATTGGTGGCGAAGTTGGCATGAATGGCCCGTTCAAACTGGCCTTGGGCCCCTTCCTTGCCCCGCACTACATTGGTAACATCTTCCCAGTCGTCACCTGCCACATTGCGGCGCTGTTCAATCGTGCCATTGGTCCATTGCAACCGGATCCAGAAACTGCGATTGTTGTTGTAGAGGGCCAACCATGCCACGTTGTTTGTGGCATAGGTATTGCGCAGGGTTTCAGCTGCGGTTCTGTCCGCAGTGCTGTTGTCGCCAAATGTGTTCTGGACAGGACCCAGACCCAGAACACCACCGCCCTGGCCAGTGCTGGTGGCACCCGGTACGATAGTCATCAGGTAGTGACTTCTGTAACGCTGATAATGCCATCTCCCATACTGGTCCAGACATAGGCCAGTTCACCGGGAGGCAAGGTCACTACAACCCAGTCTGCATATTCCAGAATATGAGAGGCGTCTCCGGCTGCAGGTACAGCCGCAGCTTCCGCCACATGTATGATGCGGCTATTGCCGGAATTCTGAACGGAATACGAAGAACCTGGCGATATGGTGGATATGACGGTGGGAGTGCTGGTGACAGGTTGTTCTGTAGTAGCCATGCCCGAAGTTTATACCACAGAATATTTCATGCGGGGACGATTTCTGATGCAGTCCTGTTCTTCACAGAGCCAGACCCACCAGAAACGACCCACCTGATCATAGGTCCAGCCTTTGCACAGACCATGCCTACGCTTGCAATGGAAACAGATATATTCGGATGCTTTCATGCTGAATTTTCCTTATATTCAGTGTTATACGAAGGATTCTACTCGTAAATACGACACGCCTGTCGGATTTGAACCGTGTCGTATTTGGATTAGAGGATGGGCTTTGGACCCAGCAGCACCTAGAAATGCTTTCTCCACACTCCATCAAAGATGATCATGTTCTGTCCATGCAGTTCCTCGGTCATGGCCGACACCAGTTCCTTGGGATCGAATTCCGTGAAGTCGGTATCGCCCATGGCGTCTATCATGAACATCGTCATGATGGTGGAGGTAGTCAGTTGATCCAGTTTATGCCGGTGTGTGGTCACCCATTTGGCGAGGAACAATTCCTCATACACCACGTCAGGAGACGGCTCGCGTTCCGGCAGCATATACGTGGAACCGCGTCTTTGGGACACTTCGTTGAACTTCTGGATCAGGATTTTGCCCGGATCAAGGTTCAGTCTGGCACAGAGCAGGAACAGGTAAGTGATACCATCGGCAATCTCCTTGCCCACTTCCTCGTCCGATATGTTTTCGCCGCGGCGTCTCTTCTTGAGCAGATTGCACATCTCGCCGATTTCACCGGCTGCGGCCAAGGCCCAATCTCCTTCGGTCCAGGCCACAATGGAATGATCGAAGTCATTTTCACAGCGTTGAATGTTGGCAATGGCAAATTCGGCAAAGGTTAATTCAACATAATCGGTAATCATTTGGAACGTTTCCTTGCATGGTTGCGAACTGTGGGTAATGTAATTTGGCAACGGGGAATTTCCAAGCCACGCTCAAGTACAAATCTGTCCTTGAGCCCGTTGATGTGGAGTGGATTGTCATTGGGTAACCATTCCTCCTTGACCAGGGTGTCGATAATGTATTTGCGGTTGAATGCTATATTGTCGAGGTCGGATCTCATGTTCGGCATGTGCCAGACAAAGGCAATGGCTATGGGAAAATTGAAGTCAGGTGGAGTCGGACACCTATTCCGCAACAATGCCGTCAGCGTAATCTGCAGGTCTCTGACAGCCTGCTGATACTTGGATGGCATGCGACCGCCAGACGAATTGCGGGATCGGCTAAAGGTGTCACTCTTGGCTTTCTTCAGCCACCAGTTGTAGGACGGAAAAGGATATTCAAAGTTAATGACCATACAGTAATCACCTGTTGAACGGATAATGGCACTCGAAATCAGAATTCCGGCCACACTGGCCGATGCACGACGGGTCTATGAGGACTGTCGTGACATTAGACACATCAACACTTTCCTACGCTGGTTCTTCCCCGACATATTCGATGTGGGGATCAACGGCGTATATGGTCTGCAGACATGGCAACTGCGGGCCATCCTGGAGCTCATGGCCGATGATGTGCGGTTCTTTGAAGTGATTGCCACACGCGGAGTGGGCAAGAGTCTGGCCTTTCAATTCCTGCAATTATATCTGGCCGTCTACATCGAAGCGTTTCAGGGCCTGTGGCTGGCTCCCGAACAGGAGCAGGCCAACAAACCCTTTCGGGCACATGTAGAGGGCCTTGCCTGGGAATCGGAACGGTTTCGCTACTTCTTTCCCAGAGGCAAGGAGTCCATGAAAAAGACGCCTTTCCCCACCCTGAACCTGAAAGCACCCTGGATTGAAAACGTGCCTGACAGCCTGATTGAATGGCGACATATCGGTAAACCGCCCCTGGTCCCCAATCACCTGCGCGGCGATGAGAAAGACTACATCCATGTGGACGAGAGCCAGATGGTGGAGGAATACCAGATCACCCGTGTGATCCGACCCATGATGCGGGGCCGAGGTATCCGGGGCCGCGAACGCATGCGTAAGATGACCCTGTCCGGCACCGGCCCCGAAGAAGCCGACATGTGGATGGAGAGGATCTGGAAACGGGCCAATGACGACTCACATCCCGAATACAATCCCAAACGATACAGAGCCGTCAGAGTGCTGGACGATGAAGCCGAGATCTACACCGAGGAAGAAAAGGAAGAACAGTTTGAGGGCCTGAGCCAGGATGAACTGCGTACCGAACGGGCCGTGGACTTTCCCCGGGTATCGGGTCGGGACTTCGATTACCAGACCATGCGTACCGTATGGAACGAGGATTTGCTGCCGTCCACACGTGACAAGGCCCTGCGTGGCGAATCCGGTTATGACCTGACGGAAAAGGACTTTGGCGTGGTGCTCTATGAAGAGCCGTGGGAACCCGGCAGCGAGTATGTCATGGGCACAGATCCGGGTTCCGGTAATGCGCCCAGTCGCAATGCCGCAGGGTTCATGGTCTTTCGCATCATGCAGTTTCGACTGCGTCTGGCTTGCCTGAGCTGGGTCAGTGGCTTTGGACATTACGATGCGTGGGAAACCGAACTGGGTCGTCTTTACAACAAGTATCAGCCGGTACGCACTGCCATGGACACGACCGGCACACAGAAAGGCATGGGCGAGCTGGTCTACATGTATCGCAATATCCCGGTTACGAACGTCAACCTGGCTCAGGAAAAGGACAGACTGCTGAACCATACCCGCAGATCCTGTCAGGAAGGCATACTCGAAATGCCACGATTGCCGGGACTGGAGACCCAACTCCTGAAATACAACCGGGACGATGACAAGAAGATTGCACAGGACCTTGTCATGACCATGGTCGTGGTCAACAAAATCATGCGTACCGAGATTGACGACAGACTGAAACTGAAGGAAACACGGAAACGACGAGAGGTCATTGACGCCGATCAACAGGAAAACCTGCACGTCACCTGTAATGATGTGATAATGAAAGACATGATTGACACCATGTTGCAGGAAGGCGTGTCCTACCAGAAGATCAGACAGCTGGTGTCAGACCTGCCGGATCCGGAACCTGTCACCACTACCACTGGCATTGCCGTCAATCGACCTTCAAACTGGCGCTGGCAGCAACGCAGAAGCATGCGCAGATAATGGCTACTCTACTCCCCGACATTGACTCCGCTGCGGAACTGTCCTACACACTGGAAGATGTCAAGCCGCCCAATATCAATGGCGATCACTTCCCGTGGAAATACTGGGAAGAACGACAGCGGGACTATCGGCTGGCTCTGGATTACAGCACCGGCCAAATCCTGCAGGAGTCGGAGCCCGGCGCGGAATCGGGACAGAGACAGGCTCGCTGGCAAAGCCGCCTGAACCAGGTGCGCATGGCCATTGACATGCACATGTTCATGACGATTGGCCACATCGAGAAAAGAGGACGTCACACTCTGGTCCAGTGGCAACCCCTGCAGGAAGACCGTGTAGGATCGGATACCGATGCCACGTTGCTGCAGCGTATAGAGCGCGAGAACGGTCTGCAATGGCTGCTGGCCCGGCAACTGCGTACCATGCTCATCATGGGCAATGCCGTCTGGCGTCTGCGGGTCAATCGTGAGGGCGTACCCAGACTGCAACCTGTACCGCCTCAGACCTTCTATCCCGTCTATGCTTCCACAGACGGCAGGCT
Source organism: Caldilineaceae bacterium (assembly GCA_965221225.1). Taxonomy (GTDB): domain Bacteria; phylum Chloroflexota; class Anaerolineae; order Caldilineales; family Caldilineaceae; genus Bin34. The sequence goes on along the minus strand of CBDCRV010000007.1, from coordinate 31,692 downwards.
GCGTGAGGTGATAGTGGTGACGGCCATGACCGCAGCCGAAGCCTCCCGTGAATTTCCGGCATGGCGTAACCAGTCCCGGTTCGCTGGACGCGAGACCGTACTGTACCGGGAATACTGGCAGGAAGATGGCAGTTGGCAGACCAGCATTGGCACAGACGAACTGCAGCGGGGACGGCTCAATCCGGCCCGCATGCCTTTCGAGGTCATGGCCAACAAACTGAACGATGGCGCTCCCGATGGACCCGGCCAAGCAGTGGGCCAATCCATCTATGCCCTGCAGGATGCCGTCAATGACCTGCTGGACAGTCTCAGCGTATATGTCGACCGAGAGGCTCGCAAGGCAGTGCTGCTGGCCGATACCGAGGATTTGGCCGCCAACACCAGCCTGTATCAGGAACTGCTGCAACTCAGTACCCGTAGCGGATCTGAACATCAGGCTCGTATCCTGGGCTATGATATTAGTCGGCTGCCGGCACATGCGTTGACGTTTGTGCAATGGCTAGTACAATTGTCCCGGGAATCCGTACACACACCACCCATTGCCTATGGTCAGGACGAAGGATCGCAACGGAGCGGAGAGACTCTGGTCACCCGTCTCTGGAGTTTGCTGCGTGCCAGCTCCATGGCCCGCATGTCTGCAGGTGTGGCTTTGGAACGAACCATGGAAATGCTGATGGAGTCTCGGCAGGTACGCAGTCTACCCATCTGGTCAGAAACCTGGATACCGATTTGGCAGGATCATTTGGAGCGTGACGAGTCTGCTACAGTACAGCGGCTGACCCAATTGCAGGGTGTGGCCGCGGCCAGTGACAAGTGGATTGTCAATGAACTTGACATACCTCCTCATTTACAGGCTGAATTTTTGGAGGAAATGAATGTAAAATGGAAGGATCTACACTATCAACGTCATCTTCCCACACCTACAATGAGCCCAGGAGCTCCTAATGCCTCTAGCAGATCTACTCAGACGTCTTCAAACAGAACCTAACGACACCATCAATGCCGAAGATCGGGAGGCGTTGGGTCGACTCCTGCACATTCCGCAGGACCAGCTGGAGCGCATGGCTGCCGACCAGATTGCGGCTACAGGTGTGCCCCACGTCACAGTGCATGGACAGGCAGTGCATGTAGGTACTCCGGGTCTGACCACTCCAGCCCCTACTCCACAGACTGCGCCCGCTACTACACCGGAGCCAGAGACACCGGCCGCACCTGTGACCCTTGAAGCTGTACAGACACTGATCCGGGAAGAGCTGGCGGCGGCCAATCAGGTCCAGCAGGCGGAAACTCCTGAAGCCGAGGAACCGGCCACCGAGACTGTGGAAGCGGCACCTGATGATGCCATTGCCCAGATTACGGCGTTGCGGGCCCAGGTCGAAGCCAGTGAAGCCCAGCGGCAGCAACAATCGGAACGACAGGAGCGGGAACGGCAGGTACGTGAGAACCATCCTCATCTGTTGGGGATCATGAACATCCTGCACGATATGTCGGCGTCCACCGAACAAATCCAGAACATCGCTGAATCCATGCCGGCCGGCGATGATCCACCTGCCAGTACAGGTGATGGAGGGCCGGGACCCTTGGAAACGTCTACAGGTGCTGCAGGTACGGGCAGTCAGCAAACCGAGACTGCAGTTCCCACGGAAACCAATCTGCGGGACAGGGCTATGGAAATCATACGCACCTTGCCCGGAGAACGGACACCGGAACTGCGTACCGAGTTTGACCGCATTCAGAACCAGCGGTTCCAACTCAACCAGCAACTGCCACTAAGCCATCCTCGGCGTTTGCCTTCGGAACAGATGCCAGACGAGGAAGTGGCAAGACTGCGGCTGGTACGACGTGAAGCGGATGAGGCTTTGACGATGTACGAGAACGGTCTTGAAGGCTATCTTCCAGAGTAAGTGAAAGGACAAGGAGTAAAAGGCAATGCCTTCTACAATTGCAATTGACTATGCAAACCCGTGGGGAGAAATGGGTGCGCTTAGTGAAAATCCCATGATTGCAGATGCCTTGATGGCATACCTGCAGACCAGTCGCTTCCTGGGTCTGATCCAATATACCCATGACTTCCAGAACACTCAGAACGACACGGTCGAACTGAATGCCTTTGGTCCCCTGCCCGGAACACCGGACTCCGTGCCCCAACGCCAGATCAACTTTGAAAGTCTGGCCCAACAGCAGTACAAGAAATCCTTGACTGTGGGACGTGTGGCCGGCAAGTTCTCCGTGCTGGAATACGAGTCCTACATCAACCAGATCAGGCAGTTTGGTACCTACAACCTGCGGGAGATTGGCAATCGCCTCATCATTCCGCAAATGGTCAGAACCCTGAACATCCGGGCCATGTGGGCTTTCCGCGGCGGCAGTTACGTGAATACGGTGTATTCCGATACCTCCAATGAGATTCAGCTGGAGCAGGATCTGCCCCTGCGTACGGATGGCTCTTCCTGGGGTGTGGAACTGGATGTCAGCAAAGTCAACCAGTATTCGTCTTTGGGTTCCACCATAGATACCGTCAACGGTATTGGGGGTGCCAATCTTCTGACCGAGAAACAGACCCTGGACCTCTTCGATGAGATCCGGTTGGGGCAACGCAATGCCGGTCAGTACGGACGTATTGACTTTCTTGGATCCCTGCCGAGTGAACTCAGCATTGTGCTGACCACGCCGGGAGCCAGTTATGCCCTGGTCCGCAATGCCAAATTCCGTTCGGATATAGGAGCCGGTGATCCGGAACGCCTGATCACGGGACAAATGGGCAGATACCACAACATCATCTTTGTGGAATACCCGGAACTGTATATGTTCAACTGCGGTGCAATCGACAAGCAGGTTGCCATTACCGCTCCCTTGCGGACCGGTAGTGGAGCTGCCCGGCAGGTGGCCATTAACCTGGAAACCGCTGACAACTATCAGTTTGCCGATGCCCAGCGCTTTGTGCAATGCTCTGACTTTGGCACTGGTGATTTCAAGGTGGGAGACCGGGTCACGTTGCATCGGACCCGCACCTCCGACATGGGTGTTGTGAGATCGGCTGCAGACAACAGTTACAGCCAGGACTTGACGGATGGAGATCCCACAGGTGTGAACCCGTTTGAGGGACAGGCATTCAATGCCAACATCGTCAGCATTGACCAAGCGACCAATACCATCAGTCTGGACACTCCCTTTGACTGGGACTGGACCAGTACCGTAGCCACTCATGCGGGCAACGTCAATGTGTTTGGGTATCTGACCCGCGGTCGACACATCAGTCAATCCATCTGCATCAAGGGGCCGCGGGCCGTGGAAGGTGGGTCCTTGCGACCGCCTCGCATCGTGGCTGCGCCGCGCTTTGATGACCTGATGGACTACAACCGTGTGACCTGGGACTGGCGTGGAGACTACGGAGTGTTCAACGATGCCTCGCTGGAAACCGTGTACTCCTGTGAACCGTACCGTGACCGGGGTGCCTTGCAGTATTAAACCCGCATGCGTGTCGCAACGTTATGGGATCTGAAATCCGCTGTCAGGCATCTGGTGGCGGACATTCAGAGTCTGGCGGATCAGACTCCGATTATCCCTGAATACACGTACTGGGTTTCCCTGGGCGGAGCCTTGGCCGAGGTGTGTCGCTATGCACCTCCGGAACAAACCATATCCCTGACTCTGGATGCAGGACGTTGGGATGCCACGGAACGCATACTGACCCTGAACCCGGAAGATACCGGGATTGCGGAGAACCAGCGGACCCAATGGCGTAATCTGCTGCATATCAGGGACATTTACGATCCCGGCGTGCGGGGCGGTGGCATTCATTACATTCTGGCCTCAGACCCTGCTCGCATCAAGGGCGGTGAATATGTGCTGCGTACGGAAACTCCGGGGACTATGGGCAGCACTCGCTTTCTGCAATTGGGTGCGGATGCACAAGGACCTCTGCGCCTGCACTTCACGTGGGAATACGTGCTTCCGGACTGGGACTGGACACAGGACGATACCTTGTCCAGTGTGCTGGGCCGACGCAGTGAAACCGATGTGCAGAATGTCTTTGAAGTGGTCTATGCCGGTGATGCCTCTGGCGATTTTCTCATGATGGATCGGCATGTGGGTCCTGCCATTGACCTGACCGTGTCCAAGATTGCCTATACCATGGCCGTGTCCGCGGCTTTGATTGGACAGTTCGCCCTGAGTGAACGAGAGGCCAATCCGGTATTGGAGGCAGCCATTCACTATCGCCGCATTGCCCTGGATGCCCTGCGGTTCATTGGATAGAGTGTCATGCCCGAAGGCCATATCATTCCTGTCATCACCAATGGTCAGGAAGCAGCCGAAGCACTGACGGAATATGACAGTGACCTGAACCGGGTACGACTTGATTTCATGCCCGGAGACAATGGCTATCAGGTCTATGTCTCTCTATGGCAACAGGACAATGCCTACTTGGTGCCTGACTATGAGAGCTGGTTTGAGTCCGAGTTCGACAGCATAGACATTGGCAACGGCTGGAACCTGCTGCAGGGTGAGGTGGCAGACGGTCCCACGTGGGGTATTGCAGCTCGTGTGGCCAGTACCCGAGACCTCAATGTGATGTTGTGGGAGCAGGGCTACAAGTATGTGGCCGATCCGGATCTGCCTGCCATGTACGCCAATGATGTGATGACACCGCGTACGGGTGCGGACGAACGGCTCTGGATCCTGGTGCGGGACGAATGGCTGAGCACCTATGTGGGGGACTGGTTGAATCCGGATGAGGTACAGCACACCCAACTGGAATCCGTAACCCTCTTGTTGCAGATGGCGGATATAGAGGGCTGGTATCTGAATGACGCCAATAGCCCTCTGCGGGCTGTGGACTGGGTAGGACAGAATGCTGATGTGTTACAGGTCCGGCGTCTGAATTCCATCCACTACTATCGGGCCACTCAGGGCGAAGACTCTCTGCGGGGACACTATGGCGGTCCCTTGATCATCCCTGAGATTGGCACCAGTCCCTACTGGCCGGTCATGGCTATGGACTTCCTGCGCAGCTTTCTGGGCTGGTACCTGGCTTTTGCCGCGACCCGTTTCTCTCAGGAAAGTCTGAACCGGCCGCATCAGTTTGTATTCATGCCGGCTTTTTCCAACATGTACCAGACTTCCGTGCCGCAAGGTACCCGTGAACGTCAGGCAATTCCCTGGTGGCCCTTTCGCAGATTTAATCCCCGGGACCGGGACTGGCCTGTGCAACGGCGCACGGAACGTAGCCAGACTCTGGTGGCAATACTGCAGGGCCTGTTCATCGGTACGCCTGCCCCCAACGAACATGTATTGATTGAGGTACATGAATGCAGTCCCTTTGACCAGGGCATAGGCCACAGCACCTTGCGATATGAAAGCGGGGGTCTGCGCACTGTGGGTGGTCAGTCCTTTCAGGGTCAGAGCGATGGTTACAGTTGGCATCGCGGATTTCACAAGATTGGTGGTCATGAACGGCGCTGGGTACGGCGTTTCACCATTCGGGTCCAGTGCCAGCAGGCTAATGACGAACAGTTCTCGACCGGTATGCGGGCAGTGGTCGCAGAGGCCATTGAGACCGTATTGACCTACTATCCCAATCTATGGCATTCTCGAACCACGGCTCCAGTCATAAAGCGTCTGGGTCGCGGTTTGTCCACATATGAAAAGAGGGAAATGAAGACTCAGATTGACTTGTTCCTACGCAAATACGCCTTCGAGATCGCCCACTGTTTTGGCAACGATATTGTCGAAGAGGAAAGTGTAGTACAATCCGAAACGCGTGATGTCAGGGTCATTCCAACCGGTTCTGACAACCACAGTATTTACCAAATTGACTTCCTACAGGAATACAGCACGTTAAGGAGCTAGGCGTGAATTCAATACGCTGTACTAGACGTCTTAATCTGGAGCAGGGCAATGCCTGTTTCTTGGGTGATATTCTGGTGGAAGGCAGACGGATGAGGGATAACAGCATCCTGACTCTGGGCCACATGCAGAACTTCGTGGCTACGGGTTTCTTTGAGTGGGCCGAAGGCGGTACACCCAGAGACGAAACCCTTATCGAACCTCTCAATCAGGACGGATCCAGAGCTCCTACCGATCGTTTGTCCGAAGAGGAGAAACTGGTCAGGGCAGAGCAGGATCTGGCCAGAACTGACCAAGGTGACAATCTGGAGAAAATCAATGGCATTGGTCCTCGTTTCAAGGACACATTGTTTGCGATGGGCATTCGGACATTTGAACAGCTGGCCGAAATGACAGAGGACCAGATACGGGAAGTGGCGGAAGTCATTCCGAGGATTGACAAAGAGCAGGTAATGTCCTGGCAGGTAGCAGCCTCGGCGCGTGTAGCGGCAGCCATTCTGGCTAATGAAAACACGGATGAGGGTAGCTAATAATGGGTGACTATCAACGAAATCCACGTGTTGTCGGGACTAGAGGGCTTATAGCCCTGGCTCGCCAGCACGGTCTGGGTTTGGGACTGGCCGGGGGCTTTCGGATTCTGGAACCCACGACCGGCAACATGGGGATCATGGACTCTGCCAATGTAGCTGCCAGAGCCACAGGACATGGAGCCTATGACAAGAGCGCCTACAAGACCGGATACTCCACCATCGGCGCATTCGACTTTGAGGTGACAGGCGAAATCCTGCCGTTCCTGCTCAGAATGATGTATGGCAATGCCGAGTCCCGGAACTTGGTGAATGACATTGGCCTGCCCGGTTTCGAGCATCTGATCCAGATGGACGAGAACGAGCAGTTCGATTCCGACTATATGGTGCTGGTACAGTCTACGGGCCGGTCCCGGGGCTGGCGGGAAAGCAGCATCTATACCCGGCATGTGCTGAGACACGTTCCCACCTACAGTCGTCTGTTTACCAAGGCGGACTTCAATGTTGAAGTCCAGCATGTGACCAACAATCCCATGCCCCAAATCTCCTCCCTGCCTATCACAGGTACCAACGCCTACAGCGGTGGTTTTGTGGTCGAGAACATAGGGACCAGTGTCCAGATTACCGCCATTGCAGCCCGGCAGTATGACCGGCTGGAGCTTGACAGCTATGGCTTTGAGGCGGCGTTGTGGCGGACTGTGCCCGCGGTCACGACTGCGCCGGGACCCCTGATCAAGGCAGGACGTGTGGCGTCCACCAAGCAAATTACAGACAGTACGTATTTCAGCAATGATGTACCTGTGGACAATGACCAGGTAGTGGCCATTCTGGATGGACAGCTGAAGCGTGAGTTCTGGCGTTTTCCGGGAGCCAACAGTCCCACGGTGTGGCCTGCCTCCCAGGTCAGTGCCGACAACAATGCCAAGTCTCTGGCCTTGATCTATGACTACGAGCTGGTATCTGCCACCGTGAGTGGTGACAACAGTGCCGTGGCTCTGTCTGCAGCCAAGGTCGAACGCATTGAACGGATCTATTCCACCAACATTCCCACTGCCAATGCCACGACTGCACCACTGGCAGCCTCCAATCTCTATCTCATCGTGCCTGCCGCCAATATCGAAAGTGCAGGCTTGACCGCGGCTCTGGACAAGGAATGGGTCAAGGATGCGGCAGGGACCGGCATCATCATCAAGGGCGGAGCCAAGGATGCAGTGGCGGCCGACTTGGATCAGGACACCAACAAGGTGCTGGTGGTATACAGGTCCGTGAGCATGGATGTACGGACCTACAATCCGTTTCAGGCTTCTGAACTGACTCAAGGTGCTACTGCCTACGAATGCTCTGCTGCTATCACTCCCCTCTACAAACCTTTGGTCTTTGACCCGACACCCACCGATGAACGGGCCAAGCTGGATCTGCATGTGGTCTTTCAGTATCCGTGGCAGGCCAATAACCAGTGGCAGGAAGTGGATTTGACCTCTTCCGCATTGGTCGGTGCTCAAACCATCTGGGAACGGCTGTCCATTAGCCGGTCTGCCACCTTCCGTACATTGACTCTTGGCGACTTTGACGAATTGCGGGATGGCAGTTCTACCACTCCGGGCCGCACCTGGATTGGACTGAACACCAAGATCCTGTTCGATTATCAGGCTACTCAGACCTCCCTGTATCCACAGGAGATTTTCCCCGACTGCAAGCCGGGCCGTCTATCGGTCATGATCCAGCCGGGTTCCTCCGTGCGGGCCTCTGTCAGTATTCAGGGTCGTGAAGCGGAACGTCTGGACAGTCTGGACGAACCCATTGGGCCAAGGGCACGGGACATACTGCTGTATCCCTTTGAGTTTGAACGCACATCGGGTTTTCCCCTGACGGCGCAGACCGAGAACAGTGTGCTTGAGATTGAGTTTGAGAATGGCTATACCCTCGGTACCACTTCCAGTCTGGACACAGGCCAGAGCGAAGGCGAGATTGGATCTGAGAACCTCATCATCAAACAGATGAGCATTGAGTGCGGGAATGTGCTGTCAGATCCTGAAGACCGGGCCGTGGGCCTGCAGGTACAGCCTTCCATTGAACTCCTGCGTAGAGCCGCCTCCATCAGTGCCGTGGTCGAAATGACTTCAGCCACGTACTATGACATGCTGTACTACGGCTTGGGTCGAGACCGGTCTGCCATTAATGACAATCGCTGGAATGACGATGTGTTGCTGGGCGGCATGCGTCTGTTCGTGAGCAATGCCCGTCCTTTCTCATCGGTGATTGGCATTGAAATGCCCCAGTCCTATTTCTCCGGTTACATCATCGAGAGAATTCCAGACCGGTTGGTACGCGCACAGATCCAGATTACGGCTTTGCGAGATCCTGTATCTCCCTCGGACACGGTCAAGTGGCGTTTGCAAACACCAATGGCCATTGAAGAAGCCTACTAAGGGAGTCTGATGCCCTACAAGATTGAACCCAAGCAGACCGAAATTCATCGTGTGCTACTGTCCGACACCATGGACTCGGAAACATGGTGGGAATGTCGCACTGCCACGTATGACGATCTGGATCAGGCCCTCTACCATTTGCGGGTAATGGAGGAACGACTGGAGCAGGAACAGCAGGAAGGGGTCAGTTCCGTAGTAGCGGTCCGCACTTCCATGAACAGTACCCTGGCTACAGCCCGTATCCACTCCTTTGTCACGTTGGAAAGCAGCAATATCATGTGGACGCCGGAACAATCGGAAGAGGTTGTTCCCCTGTTCACGAAAGGCATGGAGATGGAAGCATTCTGGAATGCCTGGTCTCTATTGCATCCTGACCAGCGTTGGGAAATCTATAGTGGAGTGTTGCGCCATAATCCGGAGTGGGACCCAAAAGTGATCCGTACGAGACCGACCGTTTAGAACAGGATGTAAGATCCTGGTTATGGGAACCTGAGTCCCGTGAAACCATTTCCATGCCCTATCCTCTGGAATTGGCGATGGTCTGTAAACGGTTCGGTTGTACAGTACGCGACGCTGTTCTGCAACCCCGCAACTTGACATACGATGTAATGCAGGCGTGGACCTTGTGGGAAGAATATCAAGCGAATAAGAGGTCAGAGGATGGAGAACAGGGAGCTCCGCCACCCAGTTTGGAACCGGCTCCACCGCCCGTCTCCACGGAAAACACGCTGGACACCATTCACAGATTGCAGGCTGAACAGAAAGATGCTTTTCTCCGTAGCCTCACATAGTTCTGACCATGCTGTTACCTGAATCCGTCCAAGTCAGGGACAATCCCAATCTAAGCCCTTCGAGCATTTACTGGGGCTATTACACCAACATCGGACAGGTGCGGGAAGAGGCTGCTTTCCGTAGTGCCGTCAGCAACGTGTTCTATGCCGGAACCGGCGCACAGAAAGCCCATCTGGGCGACATCATGCACGCGGCATCGGTGATGACCCCGGAAGAGATGATCAATCTGAGCAGGGGTCGCAGCCAGTCTGCAGGTACAGGCTTCCGTGAGGCGGCTCTGTCCAGCATGGCGGAACCTGATACCGGTGTGACCTATCTCCAGAACATGATGGTAGGGAACCGGAACCTGGGTCAGGTCACGACCCAGCATGGTATTCGCCTATTGTCCGAAGAGACAGTGAAACGGGACTGGCAGTTTGGACCTGAAGCCTCTGCCTTTGTGAGTGGTAGACCGGATCTTTTATTGCAGGAAGGGGACAGAGGTCCTATCCGTACCATTCTGGACATTAAATCGGGTCATGCCGAGGAATTCGGTACCCGCAGGCCCTATGTCACAGGCAATCTGGTGCTGCCGGCCACGTTGCAGGCCAGACTGATTGATACCTTGTCACAGGCCACCAGTGATGACCTGTCTGGCTATATGCAAGGACAGGGTGTCATAGGTACTCAGGAGCAAGGTCTGACCCATTGGGTGCAGTCCATGCTGCGCAGGGCCCTGCCTCAACAGCAGGCCAGCAGTATCCTGCCCTTTGCCATGGCTCAACGTGGCGATGATCCCCAGATGCTGCAGGCGGCGGGGTATCGCAGTATGCAGGACTTCGGGCGTTTGTCTGTATGGCAGGCTCCATCCGATGTACTGGTTCAGGACTTGCCCCGGGAATTCCGGGAACGGCTCATTCGCAGCTACAGCCAGACCTTTGCAAGACACGCACCCCAGCTCATAGCCTATGCCACCGCCATCGGTGAAAATCAGTCCTTTCTGCCGGACCTGTCCATAGTCCAGTACGCACAGGGTACGGCGCAGGCCGAGTACCCGACCATGGCCAGTACCGGACACAGCCGCTGGCATCAGAGCCAAGCCTTTCAGTCTGTGCAATATATGCTGGCACAGTCCACGGCCCGTCATGCCGCCTTACCGCAGTCTAGTGTACAGACAGACCTGGATGTGGTACGTCGCAATATGGCTGCCGGCAACGTCAGGCGGGTGCAGATAGCCAGGGACATTGATGAGGCTCAACATCCGGAGCTGTCAGCGTTCATGGCTCTGGGCGCACCGTTCCATGATGAGAGAGTGCGTCAGGACCGACAGTATCTGGGCATGGACGAGAAGATGCACTATGTGCGCTCTCTCTACGATGCAGGTACAACCACGGGCATGTGGCAAAGCGAGATAGCGTCCAGACCTGCCATATCCACCAGTTCGGATCGGATCCGGGCCTTGGGTCAGGGCTCTGTCAATGTCCAGCAGGCCCTGCGTAATCTGGAAGCCTCGGTACATGCTGCAGGTGGGCAGTCGGTCATGTTGCGGAACATTGCCGGTGCCAATATGTACAACGTGGCCTTTGACGTGTCCCGTCAGGGTGCGGCCATGCGTCATTCCTACAACGTACGGATGTTCCCGGAGCAGGGAGGCCGGTTCAGTCTGGAGAGCGGTCAGTTCGTACAGCCCCACATTGCCTTGGATCCACAGGGTCATCAACAAGTGCTGGGTCGCTATCTGGTGGAACATGCGGCAGGAGACATTCGTCAGACCCTGCATGACGGGGGCCTGGGCGTGTCCATTGCGGCAGGTCAGTCCCGCCAGTATGCTCTGGCCAATGTAGCGGATACGCGTCCCGGTACCACACAGCGGGGCAATCTGGGTTACGTCTCACCCGAGAACATGCTCCATCGTCTGTATACCGTGCGCTACGACCCTGTCACACGCAGCAATATCAGTGGTGATACCGAGAGTGTCACCATGGCCAACCTGGCCCATGCCATCGCTACAAACCAGTATTACGGGGATGCGGCGGATACCATCATGTCCTCGCGGGTGCGACATGTCCATCATGCCCAGATGCCCGGCGTGGTCGCGGCTCCGGGTCCCATCATGGAGCAACTGACCGCGGGCTATACCGGCATGACGCGACAGGGCCAGCCCATTCACTATGCCACCATGGACGCCTCGCGTACCGCTCGACCGGGCATGGAACACATGAGCCTGCGGCATATGGAAGCCATGTACTCCCGTTCGGCAGTGCGCAGGGCTGGAGCTGCGGAGGCATTCATCGAAGGCGGCCGGCTGCAGAACGTGACCATGCTCATAGATCCATCCCACAGGGCAGCCACGGCTCTGTCTTCAGGCGGTGGCATTGGCATCAATCAGGCCCTGTTGTCTGATACGGGTATGGTCAGGGACATGTCCCGCTCCACGCCTGTGTCATTGGACTGGCTCAATCAGAATCGCTTGCAGGCCGGAATGCCTTTCCACACCACAAGGTCCTTGGCCGATGCCGACAGTCTGGTCAGGGTGACACCCCAGATCCAGAGAGCGGAAGATGCACCCAGCAGAGATATACGACTGGACGTGCAGGGCGGGTTCGACAACATTCGCCTGCAACGTCTCTATCTGAACATGTCCATTGGCTATGGACAGGCCGAAGGCTTGCAGGCATTCCAGACCCAGAAACGCATGATTGCGGAATCCAGTCAACGTGAACAGGGATTCATGCGCGGAGACATGGGCCTGCTGGGCAATCTGTCCCACCTGAGTGAGGCGGAGAGAGCCCAGAGACTCAGACCTGTGGAAGATCTGGTACGGCGTGTGGAGACCGCTTGGGTAGGTGGCTCCGAAGCGGAGCAGTTTGCCCTGAGCCAGGAATGGCAGGCCCTCTTCGAAAACCGGCGCTGGCAGGATGACACTATCCCCTTGCGTCTGGACAGTCCCCACAGCAGGCGTCTGACCCTGCAATCCAATGCCTTGGTGGCAGCCCGCAATCAGGCCAGCATGCGCTTGCATTCGCCCGACACCTTGACCAAGGGCGTGACCCATGCAGTCAGTCTGCGGGAACCTGTGGATCTGGTGGCAGCCCAGATAGAGAGCCAGAAGAATATCGGACCGGGCGTGGCCCAGCACTTCCTCTTCACACGTACAGGCAGGGAATGGCTGCAATCCAATCCCGAACTTGCCATGAACGAATATGTGCGTCAACAGCAGGTACGGGGCTTCGGTCAGACCCTGTTCGTGCCTGACACCCAGAAAAGTGGCTATATGGGAGCCCTGCACGAGGTTATGGAACGGTTCCAGACCTTGGACCCATCCCAGTACATGTCCATGCTCCAGCGGTCAGGAACCGTCACTATGGCCCATGCTAATCGCTGGTCCGATTGGCAGGTGATAGATCCCTACGAAGCGGGCCGTGTGTATGGACTGGACATCAAGCCCGGTGAAAGCCAGGTACAGACCCATGCTTTACCGGGTATGGGAGCCACGACCCAGCGTGAATTCTCGTGGCAGGACAATCAGCTGCGGATGCGACAGCAGAACGTGCTGCAGATGCGCCTGCGGCTCTTCGGGGTCAGTCAACGTCCTGTATCCATTCCCAGCGATTCCATGTCCATGTTTCAGGCAGAGGATGTACTGACGGGACTGGCAGGACGCAGCCGCTTTCTGGCAGGGAACCAGGCCACGGCATCAGGAGCCTATATAGGCAGGTTCAGGGACAGTGTGATGAGACAGCAAACTGCCAATCGCAGGGACCTGTCCGGTTTTCTGACGGCCGCAGAGGTGCGTCAGGGCATGACCGTGGACCAGAGCAGCATTCTGGACGTGGACAGTACCATGGTCCAGACGTGGCATGAAGAGGCCATGCGTCTGGCCGGAACCGAGAACTACACAGATACAGACCTGCTGGCATCCATGCAGACATGGGCTGGAGGTCGCAGGGGCAATGCCGCCTATGCTGCCTTGCGGGTACAGTCCGGAGGCCGCAGTGTGGTGCTGCCCAGTCTGGAGTCAGTGCGGAGATTGGGTCACATAGAAGATACCGGAGAAGCAGGCAATATGCTGTCCCGGGTCTTCATGCACATGATCCGCAGTGTGGCCAGTGGCGAGACCGTGGATTTCGGTCAGCAGATGCAACACTATGACACTGCGATGCAGAGTCTGACCCAGTCCCAGAGCGTGATCAGGGCCACTTCCGGGCACATGATGGCTCATCGCCGGGGTCTGGTTCTGAACCGGGACCTGCCTCTGGGTGTATACAGGGACCAGCCGGACGAGAATTCCCTGCTGATACATCCCTATACGGCCACGGCCATCTTCACGGGTGACCAGGACGCCGATGCTCTCAATGTCTTGTGGCGCAATCGTCACAGACAGGAGGCACTGGTCTATCGAGACCCCTATGCCGATACGGATATGGGTGCCATTCTGGTCAGTGAACGCAAATGGCGCAACATGGCCGTGGATGCCAGACTGAACCATGAGCGCGGGGTCATGGCATGGGTGTTGACAGGCAATATGGGACCTGCCATGGCCCAGCGGTACCTGCAGGACACTTCGTGGGTAGACGACTTCAACGAGGTGTCGGCCACCAAAGACGGAGACGTATGGCAAGCCAGTGTATCCAGACTGCGACGTACCGGTCTGCGCTATGAACATTACCGCAGACGCATGGGCTATCGACTGGATTTCGAGAACGTGGATGGTGGAGCTCAGGGTGAGGAGAACATCCCCAAGTTCGGAGAGGACTATACCAACATCCTGGACCAGAGCGATCCGGACAATCTGTTGAAACTGTTGACGGGAGCCGATGTCACCGGCAAGCGGTATATGGCAGACACCATCTATCGCAAGCTGGGTGAAGGACGTGTGGGTCAGACCGGCATCGCTTTCTCCTACGGCAAGATTTGGGGCATGCAACGGTTCATGGGCACTGCGGGTGACTTCTGGGGTCCTGCAGACCAGACCGGACAGGCGTGGCAGTACGGAGCCGGGCGCGGTTTGATTGATGTCTATAACCGGTATCTGGACCGGGAACCGGACCTGACCCTGCGCAAGTTGCAGCAACGTCTCAATACCCTTACTCCGGGTGAGACGGCCGCCTTGCCTCTGGTGGGTATGGCCAGTGCCGACATTATGCAGAGGGGTTGGGAACGTCTGGAGCAGAGACTGGTGCATTCCCTGACCCGGCGTCCCAAGTTACCCATTACCGAACTCATGTCCCGCTGGCAGGTGGGTTCAGGTGATCCCGATCGCACAGCCGCGGCCTTGAGCGAGTTCGATGACACATGGGTGGCACGGATACAGTCCGGTGAGGACTGGGACGAAGCCGGTCTACGCGATCTGCATACCCGTATAGGGCAACGCATGTATGGGGACCAGTACCAGCTGGAGAGGGAGAACCCTGAACTGCGACGGCGCATGTCCGGCATGCTCTTCACGCAGATGTCCCTGACTCAGGGCTACATGAAAACCCTGCGAGACCTGGGCTCGGACAATTTCAGGGCCCAGCGTTACGGTCTGGAGCAAATGAACGAGATGGATGCCCGGCGTCAGGTGACCGGAGCGTTGTATACGGCAGCCTCATGGAACCTCAGACCCCAGCAGACTCCCATGCAGGGAGTGATGGGCAGAGCCTTGACACAGGCGGCCGTCATGCTGGCCCACAGTGACATATTCAACAAGGACAAGCAGGGACTGCTCACGGGTCCGCAACGAGTTACATCCCGCAGGCTGCTGGACTGGTATCAGGCCAATGAAGGCAAGATCGGACCGGGCAACGAACTGGATGATGTACTGCGCCATTTCATCATGGCCCGTTTCCCCACGGGCACCACTCTGGGCACGTCATTTGCAGACTGGCAGGAACATCCGGGTGTACAGGCCACGGTCACGGAACTGGAGCGGGCCTACACTGATTTTGCCGGAGCCGAAGCCGCCTATGATGTGGCATGGCAGTTCGGAGCCACCAGCACTGCCGTGGACGTACCTGGTGAAGGAGATCCAACTCAGGTCATAGTGGCATCTCGTAAAGGGGGCAAACGCAGAGCCGGACGTGTACCGGCCGTCGCCGCCAAAATGCCCAGAGGTCCTGCACCCAATCTGTTGCAGGATGTGCTGGACAATATGGGAGACGCGGATCGCAGTCAGACCATCGTGGTGCAGAACTACGAACGGGAATACGCAGGCAGGCACATTCCCCCCATGCCTATGCCCGGTGCCGACATGTCTCCGGAACACTACCCTCTGGGAGTGGACAAGAGACTCAAGCTGGCGGAAGCCATTGGGGATGTGAACCGCTACTACGAAACCATTATGTCCGGGTATGTGAGCCCGGAACGTTATGGCACGATAGACGATGCCGGTGAAATGACACCGTATCAGGATCCATTCCGTGCCCGCAGAGGTGTCAGTCAGGACATACTGGCCAGACAGGTCGGCAGATTGCAGGGCATGTCTGCTCAGGCCACGCAGGAAAGTGCGGCAGCTCGTGCAGATTACGAGCAGGGTCTGGCCGATATAGAACAGAGACAGCCACAGGCCAGAGTACCCGGTATCAGTGGTTTCGGTATGCCTGCAGGTCCGGCACGGGGAGCCTTGGCCCAGACTCCGCACTACTTGGCCTGGGAGCAGGAACGACAGGCCCAGCTGGGTAGAGAGGGACAGTTTGCCCCATCCGAAGAAAGGGCCGCCAGATTGCAACAGATGGCCGGTACGGCAGCACAGCGTCTGTCTGAATTCAGAGGCATGTATTGGGACCGTGACGAGTCAGGTATGCGCAGGACGGGTCAACCTGCAGATGCCGCAGGCTATCGCCGTGAAATGCTGCGCCGCAGTCAGGTCAGGGACTATCCCATAGAGACCCGGGGCATGGATGCGCAGGGCATGGCGCGTGCCCGTTCCGAGCAGTTGGCCAATATCACCACCGCGGCCACATTGTTTAACACAGGTCCTACGGCCCACGGCTTGGGCAAGGACCTGATGGATGCCATCGAAGGTCTCAAGGATGCGGTGGTTGAGAATACCGATATTACGAAAGACAGTAGCGGTGCAGTACGAGACCTAGCCGGGTTCACCAAGAACTATAGCCGTCTGGTGGGACTGGAGCAGGAATTCGGACTGTCCAGTGGCTCCATGTTCAGACAACGCCAGCAGGCTCTGCGGATGGGCGTGTCTCCCGAAGCCGTGGACACTCTCATGCAACCTCAGATGCGGGCTGCGCGCATGATGCAGGACCACATGGCAGGGGCCCAGGCTACAGCAGCAGCACTGGGAGTGCAGGCAGACCCGGCCGCCTATGCCCAGCGGGGCAATCGGTTCCGGGGCGGATGGCGGGGACTGGTGGACAGGGCCGGTCATCTTGGTGCCCAGACCATGCAGTCCATGTCCGGGATCGGACCTATGGCCTACTTCATGTTTGCCAAGTACCGGATCCAGTCCCAGATGGTGGAACCGTACCGGCAACAGGTGGAGTTGGGAGCCAGTGAACAGATGCTGGCGGAACAATCCCAGTACGCCATGTCGGGTCAGGCTGATATGGATTATGAAGATTCGATAAGCCAGACCATCAGCCAACGACGCTATGAAATGGCCCAAATCAGTGCGCAGGTAGGGCAACGTACTGCAGGCCAGTATCACGTGGGCTTCCGTTTGGCCCGCAGCATGCTCTCAGACGAGCAATTGGCCAATGTCATGACTGCAGGCCAGCAAGTACAGAATGTGGCCGCTGGCGCAGCGCAAACCGGCATCTATGCCTATCTGGCCAAGAACCTGGCTCCAGGACCTTGGGCTGCGGCAGGACGTGGACTGTCTACTGCGGCAGGTGCGGCTGGAGGTCTGGCTATGGCCGGGGGTCGTGGTGTGGCTGCGTTGGCGGGCAGAGCAGCCCCGATACTGGGTGGACCTGTGGGTTGGGGCATTGGTGGAGTCGCCGCGGCCTATGGTGGCTATCAGGCATATCAGAATTTGGCTCCGACCCGACAACAGGGTCTGCAGCAGATGACTTTGGGTGCGGGCACCATGGCCTTATCCTCATTGTCGGGAGGCATGGCAGGGGGCATGACCGGTGGTGGTATGCAGGCAGGCAGGGCTGTCTTTGGACAAGGGCTCAGTGGCTTTGCACCGGGGTTTGCCAGTCGTTTTGCACCATCTCAAACCTCAATTCCCCAATTGGGTTTTGCCAGCCAGGTTTCCACGCTTGACACTATGGGTGGCTTTCTGGATACCCTGAACAAGGATTGGGTGGGACAGCAGGGTGGCTTCGCCGCTCCTGAAGAGTTCTACAACTATGCCCGGTCTGTGGCTCCCATCATGGGCATGAGTGATACTCCCAGCTTCGGAGACCAGAGAGACTTTGTCAATCTGCTCAGGCAACGCAGACTGGGTGGTGATGACGTAAGGCTCAGAGCCTTGCAGGGCCTGAATGTGCCTGTGGGCTCGCGCGAGGGCAGGCAACTCCGTTCATTCCTGATGGATACGGACAGTGGCATGTCTGCCGCCGACGTGAATCGCTGGAGTTCCGAGTATGGCATGGCCAGCCGGTTCGTGTATGGACAGGCTGCGCCCATGGCTCCCGGTGTCAGTCGGGTGGATGCGTCTCAGGCTCTGACCCAAGGCATCAATCAGGGTGTGAGTGCAGGGGCCATTACCTATGAGAGAGCCCAGCGCAGTTTCGGCATGATGGGAGACCTGACCGACTCGCGCAGTGCAGCCCTGTATGGATCCATGCAACGGGGTGGCCTGCCCATGACCCAATGGGGTCAGACCATGATGGGGGCCATGCGCGGGGGTCAGTACACAGACACCATAGCCAGGGGCTATGTCACGGATGGAGGACCTGGCGATCCTGCCGCCAACATGATCCGGCAGATCATGTCCGGTACCTATGGCCAACTGGCGGCTAGGGATCAGGACTTGCCTATCCGGCAACATGTAGACGCTTTTCAACAGCTGCAGACCAATATGGCGATGATGCGTCATGACTTCCGCTATGGCGAAGGTGGCATGGCCCAACAGCAGATGGGCTTGCAGCAACAGCAGCTGGGTATCAGTCAGGACCAGTTCGCCTTTCAATATGGTCCTGATCCCTATCAGGGCTTTGCCTATCGTCAGCATGAACTGGGATACCAGTACCAGCGTCAGCAATTGGCCACTACCCGCGGTCATCAGATTGCCATGATTGGACAGCCGGGCACTGAACAGGGCTTTACCTGGGAAGGGATGCGAGGCAGACGGGCCATGCAACTGTCCAGTAGAGGTCAACAGCAGTACCAGATGTCATTGCAGGATCCGGAGCAGGAACGTTTCCAGTCCCGGATCGGTCGTTCGTACTGGGATCTGGACTTCTCTGAAGATATGGCAGGCATGGAATTCGGCTGGCGACAGGAGGACCTGGGCCGTGGCATTCGTCTGTCCACGGGTCGAGAGAAACGACAGTTGATAAGGGAACGGGGTCGCAGTGAAGTGCGGTTCTCCATGCAGGAAAACCGGCGTGAGGAACAAAGACGACGTCTGGGCGAAGACGAGGAATGGGCCACAGCAGATTTTACCCAGCAGAAAACACATCTGGAAGAGATGTGGCGACTGCAGGACGAGATGTACAAGAACCAGAAGGACCAGCTGACGGAGCAGGTACGGTACCAGACCGAGGTCCACACCAATCAGGATACCTACCAGCAGGAAACCCAGGCTATGTGGGAAGAACGCTGGCAGAAGGAAACGGAATGGGCTACTGAACAATTGGGTATCAGCGAGAAACGTCTGGCCCTGCAAAAAATAGAATTGGAATTTCAAAAAACAGAGTCCGAGGCTCAGGTCAGAATTCTGGAGCAGCAGGAGCAGATTGCCCAGGCCCGCAACATGGCAGAGCAAGAGGCCACCGGCATGTTTGAGAATCTGAGCGAAGGGCTCAACACTCTCAACGGCCAGTTCAATAACCTGTTCGACAGTCTGGATGGCCGTGTGGCCGAGATTGTGGCCAGCCTGCAGGCCGCACCTGCCATGCCTACGTCGTCTGCCTCCAGCATGAGCCATGACGAGATGTACGGACCCCAATGGAATAGTCCTGAGTACAGACGTCCCAAACCCAGAGGCGCACCCCACTGGCGTCTGGTCAAACCACCTCCTGTATTTGAACAGACGACTGACGAAAGATACGGGCCCAGGTTCTGAGTGGTCAAATACGACATGCGTGTCGTATTTGGTAGTATTCTGAACTGTGCCGCTCTCTTATCTACAGGAACGTTATGGCTTCAGCAACGAACACCAATGAAGTATTGAGTATCGCTACGCCGGCCGGGGCAGTCGGTGATGACTGCACGTGGGTCAGTGGCTGGGATGCAGAGACCGGAGGCAATTTCCTGTTCAGGAAATCTATCAGTACCAATCCTGCACCCCTGGCCCTGGGAGACCGGTATAGATTGCAGGCAGGTACATTGACCCTTGTCTACAATCCTTCTGTGGATGAGACGGACGACATGGCGGAACGTGCCATCAGAGGCAAGATTGCCAATGGCATGTGGATCCAATACCACACTGCCAATCCCGGCAGTAGTGGCTCTTCCAACGCAATTTCGGAACTCGGTCGCACCAACATAGCGCAAAGTGCCTTTACCGTAGCCCAGTAAGTCTATGACTACTCAAGTCATATCTCTGGGCAACAATCCCTTCGCGACGAATATCTGGCAGGGCGCGGTCCTGCTTGATGCCGTGTTCCAAAGCGGCACTGACCCAATCTATCTGCGCTCCATTGAGAACGTAGGCAGCAATATCCGGGTCAGAACATCGGTAAGTGCTACGGCAGCACCTACGGATGCCGGTCCTGACCTTTCAGATGCCTGGGAAACCTACGAGGCTGCCTTCACGTTCTCGGATGCAGATGGCAGTACCCTGGTAATGAAGGGACCGGGCCATCCCGACAACCCTTTCGCAGATCCGACCGAACCCTACTTCTGGATCCCTGACAATGCTACAGCCTGGAATACATGGGCTCCCGCATCACATACCGCGGCGACCCTAACTCTTGATGATGGCGTAGCCATAGTAGGTGCAGATAGAGACATTGCGGCTGAGGTAAGCAACGGAACCTCCAGCTATGCCGCGGCTCTGGATATAGTGGCTGCCGGCACAGTGGGGATTAACACCATTCCCCAGCAAGAAAATGAAGTGGTCAGGATGCTGATTGTTTCTGGAGAGGCCGGGTCCGGAGCCACGTGGTATGACAGATTTGAAGGGGCCAATACCGGGTCTCTGACAGCTGGCAGTGACAACACCATAGTGACTGACCCCACTCCGGGGGAAACCACTACAGACGTGCCTCTCACCATTGATACGGTCAGATGGCTGGACGATGCCAATGGCCGATTTCGATTCAGAAGAGATCCTCGCAACACACCTGCAGACGTAGGTTTTAACGATTGGGTGACGGGTACAGACAGTAGTGCCGTCTTACAGCTTCCCTATACCTTTGCGGAAGGCACTCCGGGCTTCGACAAGGCCATCTACATTGCCATAGGCAATCACGTCCTGGAAGCTCCGATTGCCGACACGTTCTTCAATGCTTTCGTCCACTATTTCCACATCTCAATCACGGACTCTGTTGATGTAGCCACCCTTAATGCCGTGGCTGTAGGCGAAAACATCAATCTGGTCATCGCCGACAGAAGCAATCTGCCCTCGCGCCGAGACCTTGCCGCTGAACTGGGCAGCGGAATCTCTAGTATTGCCGTGGCTCTGGACATTTCTTCTGTCCCGGCCGTTGACAGAGACATTACCGCCGACATTGACAATGGCGTTTCCAGCTATGAAGTGGCGGTGGATAAGCAACTGGCGGCCGTCAGGGACATTGCCGCTGAAGTGGACAATGGCACCTCCAGTTATGCCGCGGCTGTGGACTTACTGGAGTTCTCTGGCGTAGCCATCAACACCATTCCCCAGACTGACAATGAAGTGGTCAGAATGCTGATCACGGTCGATGCTGCAGGACTGGCCAATGGCACGTGGTATGACCGGTTTGGAGGAGCCAATCTGGGCTCTATCTCGACCGACAGCGACAACATCATTGTGGCCGATCCCACACTCGGCGAGGAAGTCACGGATGTGGCTCTGAACATTGACACGGTGCGTTGGACAGATGACAGTAATCACCGTATGCGTTTTCGGCGTGACCCCGCCAATACGCCTGCGAACGTGGGCTTTAATGACTGGCTAACGGGCACGGACAGCAGTTCCATCCTGCAATTGCCCTACACGTTTCCCGATGGCTCTCCCGGCATGGAGAAGTCTGTCTATATCGCCATTGCCAATGACATTCTGGAAGTGCCCATTGCGGATAACTTTTTCAATGCCTTCACCCATTACTGGCATATCTCGTTCGGGGATGCGGCCGACAGGGTAATCCTCAGTTCTCTCGTTGCTGGCGATACCGTCAATCTGGTCATTGCCGACAGGTCTGATCTGCCGGCCAGACTGGACATTGCCGCCGAGCTGGGCAGTGGTGTCTCTAGTTATGCTGTGGCCCTGGATTTGCCCATTCTGAGAGACCTTGTACTGGAGCTGGGCAGTGGTGTCTCCAGTTATGCCGTGGCCTTGGACCTGCCAACGCTAAGAAATATTGCAGCCTCAATCACCTATGGGATCTCTTCTTATGCCGTAGCCCTGGATGTGATGGTCAGACCTGTCACATACAGGGAACTGGCTGCTCAGTTGGACAGTGGCATTTCCAGTTATGCCGTCAGTCTGGAGCTGGTGGCTCCCAGCAGTCACTTTCTGGAATTGCCCCTGCGCAGTACCACGCCCCTAGTCAGGTTGCGGCCCTATAATGCAGTGGTCTCGGACAGTGTGACCCTGCGCTTGGCGGCAGATGGCTGGTACACTCCCTTATTGGTGGAGGACAGTCTCTATCGCAGTTCTTCCTCACGTCAAACTCCTACGCCTTCCCGTGCTGGCAATATCCTGATCCAGGGTTGCCAGAAGTTTTTTTCATGGCAGATGGTCATCAACTTCAGCACTGCCGCAGAACTGAAAATGTTGTCTGCGATCTACCGGCGCAAACAGATCCTGCTTGAGGACAATACTCCGGGTGGTACCCATGGTCAGACCGTGGAGACAGTAAGCCTGGGACCCGGCAATACCATAATCCGGGATTGGGAGTCCGGATTTGATTTCGAGAAGAGGTATTGGTTGACCAATAAGACCAACGACCATAGATTTGTAGTACGCTGGACCAATGAATGGGAAGTGCATTTCGACAGCAGTGCGCGGCGTTCCGGGCATATTCCCGTAATGCTGGTCGAGACCCGGGAATTGGCAACGGACTTCACAGTGCCTGACCAATCTGCAGGCTGGTATGCTCACGACAGTGTGTACCAGGCTCATGATAGTGGCTTTCTAGGCGGAGAATGATATGACTCTGATTACAGATGCTCATGGCAATCCCTATCCGCTGCTGATCGATGACGGTTCCATTCCCAATGATGCCGAAATTCCGGTCGCTACAGTCAGTGGCAATCGTGCCATTCTGCTGGAGATCCTGCGGTTTCCGCCTCCAAACCTGACCGACGCCCAGAAGAATACATTTCGACAACGGCTGGGTATAGCCACCAACAGCACTGCCCTGGCAGATATGCCATCCCAGCTGACAGGCGGGGCCAGACACCTGCTGTTTGTGGATTCGTTAGAGACCAGCTATGAACTGTCCCTGATGCAGGCCACTGACATTCCGGCCAATGCCATTGACGAATCCAAGATTGCAAGCCAGACGTTACTGCTCAATCATCTGAACTCCACCAACTCACCATTTGCCCGCGGTATTCCAGTAGGTAATACGGGAGCCAACTTTACCCACTCCTATGTGGAGGACCTGATAGCAGGCACCAAAACAGTTGGCTATATACCTACGTTGAGCAGTCTGGGTCGCCTGACTTATCAGTCTGGCAGTGAAAGACAGTTCACGCCGGTACAGGTGGGAACCTATACCAACACCAGTCCCATTGCCAACACCATGTACAGCACGGGCATTACCTTGCCCAATGTGTCTACGGAATGGTACCTATGGTCCCTGCCATCCTCTGAAAATCCTGACTGGCATCTCATCAATGGCATTGCCTTCGGTTCTCTGTCTCCCCGAGGTGCAGGATCAGGAACCCTGTCGACCACCGCTATAGGGTTGGTGACAGGCATTTCTGTACGCACAGTGTATTTTGCCCGGACCTCCAGCAATGAAGTGCTGGCTGGAGCCAGTCATGGTGATGTGGCCTTCAATCCCCTTACTTTCCTGCGTTGGGTGGACCCGACCGTAGCAGATAACTTTGTGCGTCCGGGTCATGGCATTGTCTACGTGACACCAGGACAGGTATCAGGCACCAACACCATCATTCTGGTCCCCGCTCCTGCCTTCACCACCTATGCCCAGGGTGTGTCCCTGTCCTTTGTGGCGGAAAACCACAGTACCGGTGTGGTCAATGTCAATGTGAATGGTTTGGGCCTGCGGGAACTGCATGACATTGGGGGCCGTGTATCAGCCGGTGACATTGTGGCCGGCACCACCTACCTCATTCAGGATGACGGTACCTATTTCCAGATCCTGGCCCGGTCTGACGGTACGGAAACCGGGGATGTCATCAAGAACAAACTGGAAGCATTGTCCGGTAGTGCCCGGCTCAGTGCCAGTGCCATTCGGGACCTGCCTTCCCTGGTGGGAGGTGAGACTGCCAGTTCCATTCGCACCAAGCTCGAAGGGCTGCTGGGTAATGACAGGCTGAGTGCGACGGCCATTCGGGATTTGCCCACTCCTCCGACGGCCGAGACTGGATCCACCATCAAGGCCAAACTGGAGACCTTGGCCGGTACCAGTCGTCTGTTGGCCAGTGCCATTGAGGGTTTGCCCACAGTCGAGACGGGCTCAACCATCAGGAACAAGTTGCAGGCCCTGTCGGGTAGCAGTCGTCTGGATGCCAGTGCCATTCAGAATCTGCCGGGAGACGAGAACGCAGCGTCCATTCGCACCAAGCTGGAAACCTTGATGGCGGACGCACGGCTGGATGCCACTGCCATTAAGAATTTGCCGAGTGCAGAGACGGGTGCCGAAATCCGCACCAAACTGGAGACATTGACTGGCAACAGTCGGTTGAGTGCCACGGCCATTCGGGATCTGCCTGACTCGGCGGTACCGGAAACCGGCACCACCATCAAAACCAAGCTGGAGATGCTGACCGGTAGTAGTCGGTTGCTGGCCAGTGCCGTTCAGGGTTTGCCCACGATTGAGAGTGGGGCCACTATCAAAACCAAGTTGGAACTTCTTTCCGGCAATAGCCGGTTACAAGCCAGTGCTGTTCAGGGCATACCGGCAGCTGAGACGGCCGTCTCAGTCCGGGACAAACTACAGACCCTGAGTTTGGCAGACCGGCTGGATGCCAGTGCCATCAAGAACTTGCCAGAACCTGGCAGTGCCAGTGACGGCTTGCCCTTGCCTTTGCTGGTGGCCGCCATCAAGACTACGGGTACACCTCCGAGTGGAGCCATTCAGGGTGGCATTGTAGTCGGCAATATCGCCAACATGGTGTGGGTGTCCAACAGCTCGGAAAGTACTGATGACGCTGATGATTTCTTTACTGTCTCTGCGGACGGTACACAGATTGATTGTGTCAGGTCCGGTCATGTCGAGATCTCCGGTACGGTACATGGCCGGGAATCCACTCAATCAGGTGTACAACGGGCACATGTGGCCATTCTGGTGCAGAGAACCCGGAGTGGCAATGTAGTAAATCTGTATGCCAGTGACGAGCTGTACCAGCGTAGTGACACTCCTTCCGTTGTCTATGGCCAGAGCTTTGGTGTGCGGCTGGAAGTGGAGGCGGGTGATGTGTTGCGGACCCGCATCCGCTTGTCCTCGGGTACAGCAAGTGCAGCCCCTATCCTGGACGAAGGACGGCTGACGGTAGCGTGGCAGGCAGCTATTCCAGGTCCTACAGGTCCTGCCGGTGCCAGCACTACAAGCAGTCCCACATCCATTCGGGACAGTCTGCAAACACTGACAGGTTCACAACGCCTTCTGGCTTCTGCCATTCAGGGCTTGCCTGCCGCAGATACCGGGGCCACCATCAAGACCAAGTTGGAGGCTTTGTCTGGTGACAGCAGGTTGGATGTCAGTGCCATCAAGGATCTGCCTGCAGCCGAGACTGGTACCACTATCAAGACCAAATTGGAAGGGCTGAGTGGAAATAGTCGGCTGGATGCCAGTGCCATTCAAAATCTGCCTACTCCCACCAGTTCAGAAACTGGTACCACCATCAAGACCAAGCTGGAGGCATTGACAGGTACAAATCGGTTGATAGCCAGTGCCATTCAGGGCATACCTGCGGCTGAGACTGCGTCTACGATCCGGGACAAGTTACAGTCTCTGGCCACTACCAGCAGACTGTCTGCCAGTGCCATTCAGGGCATACCGGCTGCCGAGACTGGATCCACTATCAAATCCAAGTTGGAACTTCTGTCTGGCAACAACCGTTTGCTGGCTAGTGCTATCCAGGGTCTGCCAGCTTCAGAGACTGGATCCACCATCAAGAACAAGCTGGAGTCTTTGACAGGTGCGAGTAGGCTGGATGCCAGTGCCATTCAGAATCTACCGGCACCGACAAGTACCGAGACCGGCACTACTATCAGGACCAAGTTAGAAACATTGATTGGCAACAATCGGTTGTCTGCGGCTTCCATTCGGGATTTGCCTGCGGTCGAGACTGGAGCCACCATCAAGGGTAAACTGGAGGGTCTTACAGGCAGTGCCCGCTTGACGACTTCTGCGATTGAGGGCTTGCCCGATTTCACTAATCTGATGCAGCGTACCAATGCCACTACCGGCACAATGTGGAGACAGGTGACCCGAGATCAGTACGATGCCTTGTCCGATGCCGATAAGATGAACGGCACCTACTACATGGTGGAAACGCCCTGATGCCAATTGAACGAAATGAAGGCACTCTCAGCATTCTGCAGAACAACAAACTCTTGTTCCTGTACCGAAACAATATCCTTTTATCAGGTACCACTCTCATGCCCGACAGTTTCACTGCCAGTCAACAGTTTACCTGGCCACATGTAGGTATAGGCAGAGCCACAATGTTACTGTGGGGAGAAAAAGACGTAAAGCCAATCTCTGCATTGGATATTGATTTAGGTGTTGGAGTATGGAGAGGATGTGTTACGGACAACACTACTTTTTGGTTTGTAGAAGGCAATGATGCAAGAGCCTATGTAGCTAGCACCATGACTCGTAATGCTGAATTTGACATTGAGAACATACCAGGTAGTTCTGGTGCTACTAATTATTGGTATGCCGGTATTACTGATGGCATCACTATGTGGTTTGTAAACCTTTATGTTTTGGGTACAACTTTAAGCACTAGGGCAAGAGCTTATACCCTTAGCACCAGGGAACGCAACGCAGCATTTGACATTTTTCTAGGTAATAGTTTTTTTAGACCAGGATTTTTTGATGGTACTAATTTGTACTTTACTTCAGGAACCTCTGCAAGGGCATGGACAGCTAGTACAAGATCCCGAAATAGTGATATGGACTTTAATCTAGAACACGGAAATATTGCCGAAGGTGCCACTGATGGTATTACTGCTTGGCTATTGTCTCGTGACTCAGATCATCTAGATGCGTATATGGTTAGCACAAAAGCACGAGTTCCGGAATTGGATATTCGTGTAGGTGGCGATATATGGACAGGGGTTCTTTACTACAACAAAGTATTTTATGCGGTGAAGAATGAAAATGATTTGGCCAATGCATTTTCAAAACCACAAGCCAAGGTCACGACAAACAATGTTACCTATGTTTCAGACGACAATGACAGAAATGTGAAGGTAGAAATTCTTTCTGGTCTTACTCCTTCAACTGAATTTGACATCGCAATTCAAGACAATGCCCTAGCTGAATTTTATCCCCATATCTACTAGCGATTTTCCTGCTCTACATCCATGTATGCCTGCACGAAGGCAGCGCCCAGTGGCGGTACTATAGCGTTTCCATAGGCGCGTAGTTGTCCCATGCGATTGGGAACCCCATCAACCAGCGGACAAAGTCCGGGTTCAGTAGGCCGATACTTTCGGTCTGCGCAGAGCAGCCACTCAGGATCATGCCAGTAGTCAGGAAGGCTTGCCGGGGTAATGTGTCCATTCTGACCCTGATGGAGCCGTCCGGGTTCTGTCCCATCAGAGACATCCCAGGAGTGTCTTTGTGATCGCGGCTGCAAGGCGTGGTCCAGCCGTTGAGTTCGATCATCATCACCTGATCCTCCAGGTCTCGACTTGTGGTTTTCCGCCCTGTCCGGACTGCCCGTGGTGCCGCTGTTGCGTGGTGTGGACCATCCTTTCAATAAATGCAGCATCATCGTCGTGTGCCGGTTGTTGCCACTCCCCGGTGTATATCCGAGAGGTGTGGGCCACCCAGTACAGTCTCTGCCTGATATGTGGTGCTCCAACGCTCGCAGCCGGCAAATCTGAAGACCCGCACGCATATCCCACAGCTTCCAGGTCAAGTCGTACAGCAGCGAGCCATTCCCGGCCAAGCGGACCCGCAACCTGTTCTCCAAAGACTGTTGCAGGCTGGCACTCGGAGATAAGTCTGAAAAAAGCGGGCCATAAATGCCTTCGGTCTTTTTCTCCCTGTCTTTTGCCAATGCTCGAAAACGGCTGACAGGGACAGGAACCTGTCCAGCAGTGCTTGTCGGCGGGCCAGCCCGCTCGAGCGAGGGCCTCGGACCATCCTGCGATCCCGCAGAAGAAGTGACATTGCACGAATCCAGCAAGGTCGGCCGACTCCACTTCTTCAATGCTGCGGCCATCAATCACTCCCTTGGGAATAGCACCCATATCCATGAGGTTCTGGAGCCACTTCACGCAGAACGGCTCGGTTTCGTTATAGTAGTTCACTGGTTCCCTTCCGCAGATGCCTGTAGTTTCTCGTAGTAGATGACAGTCTCGGCCCAGAAATGCTGAATATCTCCTACCACACTGAACAGGAGGAATTTGGCTCTGTCGGTGTCTTCAAGACCACTGTCAATGACCCGCATGAAATGCTGAATTCTGGCAATGTGTCCGGTAAAGCGGCTTGCGATCATAACCTTCTTGTTATGAGTGGAAAGAGCTGAGTTCGGGAATGGAATGATGACCATGTCCACTTCACCTTCATCCTCGTCCTCTATCTGGTTCAGGTACAGGGGTGTGGTTTCGGTAAGGTCCTCTGCGAAGGGATGGTTCTGGCTTATGCTCCAGTTGTCGTTGTAGATTTTGAGAAAGTTGACTGTGCCTAAGTAATACATCACTGGTCCTTATCAGATAGAGGTTTGAACGTGAAACGAATGACGGCGAACTCGGTTCTGAGGTCAGTACCGTCACAGAACTCTTCCAGTGTATCCCAGTATCCACCTTCCAGTTCCAGGTCAGAGACCGGCATCTGAGACAGAGGCTCCAGATAGGGTCTACAGGTCAGTGTGATGGTACCTATGTGCTTGCCCTTGGCTCTGGGGTTCTTGTCGTATGCCTTGTGGTCCAGCCGGTCCTCGTCCCACGCCTTCTGCCATGAAGCCAGAGTGCGGGGAGCCCACTGTCTGCGAGTGACTGTTTTAATGCCTTCCAAGACCGCAGGGGTAGTCCATGCAAAGGAAATGATCATGATGTGTTGGTCTGTTGTAATGGTTTGAGGTGTGAATAGTCTTCATTGTGAATACCATGCGGATCCAGCACTTTTTCACAACGAAGACTATTCTTCTAAAAGTGTATATGGTAGCGGGGATGGGACTCGAACCCATGTTCTCCGGATTATGAGACCGGTGAGATGACCGCTTCTCTACCCCGCAACAATGCGGAGACCAGCAAATACCCTTTACTGGCCCCCTGGAAGGTGCCGCTAGGTCCTTCGTTCGGGCAAGTATAGCACTGGCCAAAATGCCTGTGACGTAATTATGCGTAATTCGTAGGCTACGCCACAGGCAGTAAGGAATTGCCTACTGATGCTGTTACTGGCAGCCACCGGCACCTGGGCTGGAAACAAGCCACTGTCACATGTATGTTCCTTTGTAAAATATCATATACGGTCTGATCCATGACATTTATACTAAGCTTCCTCTTCTGTGGTCACACTAATGCTCCTTTTTAGGCCCTTAGCGGCCATTGTCTAATATTGGTGACTATTGTGTCATACACGATCTGATTTGCCTTCTGGTGGGCATCCTGCTTGTACCAGAAGGCCACATCGAAGGTCTTGCATTTCTCATACATGTCTATGCCCCATTGAGGGTCATCCTCACGATGGTTGGGACCAGACTCTCCACCATAGATAACCCAATGGATGCCTTTGAGATCTATGGCGTTCAGAGGACCCAATGCCGGTTCGTAGGAAATGAACCGGATGTGGGCTGGGGTCTCGCGCAGAATGTCAGCCCGTGCTGCCACGTCCATGTTCTCGATACTGACTCCCAACCAGACGTTGGGATAGGGTGCATCATAAAAGTCTCGGGGCAACAGTTCCGTGAAATTCTCCGGACGTTTGGTTAACAGTTGCCAGTCCAGATTGGGAGTGTCCCGGACCAATTGCCAAAGCCGTTGTCTGGGCTCATGCAAAGATTCCCGCAACTCAAATACATCACAGAGAGAGCCACAAAACACTCGCTGTCTCTGCCTTGTACCATATGAACCTTTACGGTTCCAACTGTAGGGCTTTCGCCAGTAGGAATCACTTGTAACCTTGCGAGGTTTCTCACTGCCCCACACGTCTAGGTGTTGGAAC
This sequence comes from Caldilineaceae bacterium, assembly GCA_965221225.1. Lineage (GTDB taxonomy): Bacteria > Chloroflexota > Anaerolineae > Caldilineales > Caldilineaceae > Bin34. Next base: position 1,323 of record CBDCRV010000007.1, on the reverse strand, counting down.
CGTTTCATCAACAGAGTTTCGGCATAGCAGTTTTTGCAGCCCGTGCTTACTTTGTCACAGCCAAGCCAGGGATTGAATGTATGGTCTGTCCAACTAATGTGACTGTTTTCCATAGTGATCCTCTATAAAAAATTGAAGTGGCCCACTGCCGCGATCAACAGACACAAGCCTATTAACCAGATAAAGTCCTTATTGTCCATGCAAACTCCTTTCATGTTGATGTTCGCGCAGGAATGACAGTAACTGATCCTGCAATGCAGTCAGACCCTGCAGACAATGCAGGTCATTGGCGTCCGTGTCCGGGGTTGCAGGTATGAACACAGGACGTGAGGCCCTGTTTGCATATTTCTGGGACTCACCATTGCTGTCATGGTCCGCCACAATGTAGATGGGCTTGTGCTTGAGCGTGGTCAACTCTGCCACCTGCCACAGATTATGGGCACTGAACGCCACCCATACCGAAGGATTGCGATACATTTCCTGCAAGGCCAGATGCAGGCTCAGACCTGTCACATACCCCTCGCAGATCCAGTGTTCACGTCCTCGACCCAACCGGTGAAAACAATAGTGCATGTTGCCATGCTTGAGGTATTTCTTGTTGCCCTCACCATCAATCATCTGGACCGATGACAGTTGCAGTCTGTGTCCCTTATGGGTGTTGTATGCCGGCACCACCAGCAGGTCATCCTTGTAGACCAGTCCGTTCCGGTTTGGAAATCCTTTGTGGGACAGGTACGGGTGCTTGCTATGCACACTGTTCTCAGTAATGTAGTGAGCCAGTTTCCGGGCCTTCTGTGCGTTCTCGCGGCGTTCCTGTCTCAGCCGTGTCCGCTCTCTTTCGACGGCCGGGTCCGGGATCCATGTCTGGGGCTCTGCATCCTCGTCCGGTCTCCAGCCATAGCCTCTGGCCAGATGAATGATGCTGCCCGGAGTCACGTCTGTCGTGGTACGCAGGGATCTCCACGTGGTGTTCATCACCTTCTTGTCATAGCGGTCCGAACGTTGGGACCATTCATCCCACAGATCAAAGGCGTAGTCTCCCCACTTGACCCACAGACCACGTCCCACAATCAGCCACTCCTCCCTGTTGTCAGAGGGAATGGCCCACAGTGCAGATAACAGTACAGGGTCGTCATCCATGTTCTTTCTTCCTTGAGAATTTGTTTTTAATGTGATAGTGAGCCATGCGCTTGCGGCAAATGTCTGCCACAAAAGGATCTGGCGGTTCGGTCGAGGTGACATAGTTGACACCCCATGCGGGCCATGCCCCTCTGATGTCCTTGAACTTGGCCTTGGCCATGCTGTGTCTGGCTTCCAAGCCTT
>CBDCRV010000006.1:0-442534 GCA_965221225.1 Caldilineaceae bacterium | reverse complement strand
CCCGAAACCATCAGCAGCTGTTTCAACTGCTGTGGAGATTGGGGGAGAGCGTAAAACGTTCCCGGATGCAGACGGCTGGGCACCAGGAAGTCCCTAGCCCCTTCCGGGGTGCTCTTGATGAGTATGGGTGTCTCGATTTCGAGGAACTCCCGCGCATCAAGAAAGTCCCGGATGTACTTGACCACCCTGTGGCGCAGGATCAGGTTCTGCTGCATCGAGGGGCGCCTAAGGTCAAGGTAGCGGTAGCGGAGACGGAGGCTCTCGTCGGCGCTGGCTTCCTCGGTGATGTAGAAAGGAGGGGTCAGCGACTGGTTGAGCACCGTAACCGATTCCGCCATTACTTCGATATCGCCGGTCGACATTGCCTCGTTTTCACTTCCGGCAGGCCGCTGGCGCACATGGCCCCGTACCTGGACGACCCATTCCTGGCGGAGGTCTTCCGCGGTCCGGGTGGCATCGGGGGCCAACTCCGGATTGAAGACCACTTGCACCACGCCGGAGCGATCCCGCAAATCCAAGAAGATGATTCCGCCGTGGTCCCGGCGTCGACCGACCCATCCGGCAAGAGTGACCTCGGAATCCGCGTCTGCGAGACGCAAGTCATCGCAGTTGACGCCCTTCATTCGCACTGGGACGGGCAAGCAGAGCCTCCAATAATGTGGGGCAGTTTCGGAGTAGTTTAACTGCCCGGAAAGATGCTGAAGATATCCTGGAACGGGCTGTTTGGCTGGTTTTCGATACCGGCTGCCGACTCGGCAAGGGCTTCAGGAGTGCTTACCGGCGGTAAACACAAGGTGTCGAGGCAGACGTGGGCCAGTGCAGGACCGGCTGCGACAACCGTCTTGAGGTCCAGGTTGGGACTATCGAGCCGGGCCGCTGCTTCCAGCAGCGCGCGGCAGTCACTTGATTGGGGGTCGCCCTCGACCGTTACCTCGACTATCGGGTTCAAAAAAAGGTCGACCGCCAAACCAAACTCGGCGGCGAACTCTCCGTGCTCACGAAAGACCGGCATGAACGCGCTCAAGGTGGCCTCGCACAGCTGGCGGTAGTCCTCATTTCGAGTCGACTGGTACAGCCTCAGGAGACCCTGGACGGCCGTCATGTTTTCTGGTAACTGCTTTTCTCGCACCTGCAGATGGCCCACCGCTTCCTCAGCGGCCTCAATGTCAAAAAAACCGCCGCTTTCTTCGTCGAAGTAACGGTCCACCATCAGTGCTGCGACCTGAACGGCCCGTTCCAGGTAGCGGGCATCCGCTGTGCTGGCGTGAGCTTGCATCAGACCGGCGAGAAGTCCAGCCCAATCGACCAACAGCGCCGGTGCGTCGCCGGGTCCGGCGGTGGAATAGACATGCCCGAAGTCGCCTGTGTCCGCCTTGCCATCAATATGGCCGAGGACATCCAAGCCTATGCGGCTAAGCTCCGGCCGGCCCAGCTTCCAGGAGGCGTCGAGAAAAGCAGCGGCAGCCAATGCGCCGGGCCCCGAGTAACAACTGGGATCCCTGGGTGGCGGAAGTGCCCCAATTCGGGCATCGGCGTCCAGCGCGAAATAGTCTGAATGGGCACCCTGGCTGCCGCGGAAGCCCCCCGCCTCCGCGTCGTAGAGGCGGTCAACCAGGAATTTAAAAGTATCTTCCGCGATCAGCCGGTACTGGGCTTCTTCCAGCACTATGGCTGCGTCCAGATATGCCCTGGCGAGGAGCACGTTGTCCTCAAGCAGCTTCTCCAGTTGCGGTTCAGACCAGTCCGCGCTTGAGCTGTAGCGGAAAAACCCGCCTTCGATAGAGTCATGCAGGGCGGAGTCTGCCAAGCTGTCCAGGCTTCTGCGGAGCATGGCAGCATAGAATTCCTCACCGGTAGTGCGGTACAAGTGAGTTACGAACCGGAGGATTTGGGGGTTGGGGAATTTGGGCTCGCTCCCGAAACCACCATGCCTTGCGTCATAGGAGCCCGCCATGACCCTTGAGACCCTGTCGACCAGCGACGACTCCACCTCCGGGCCCGCTGCGGTGCGTCGCGCGTGCTCCCGACGCTGCCGAAGCAAATCACGGGACTGGCTGTACAACTGCGGCTTATCGGCGCGGAAGGCGTCCTGAAGTTCAGTGAGCATTGCGATGAACTGATCGGGGGGAAGGAAGGTCGCTCCGCCGATCAGTCCCCCGTGGGGCGTCAGGAAGGCGGTCGTCGGCCAGCCGCCCACGTTGTAGCGTGCGTTGATGTCGGGACGATGGTCGTTATCCACTCGGATGGCGAGGAAATGACTGGACAGTAGAGACTGAACGTCGGGATCCGAGTAGGTCGTTTCGTCCATTTCGTGGCACCAGTGGCACCATGAGGCAGAAACGGAAAGCAGTACCGGCTTGTCCTCATGCTGGGCCCGATCAAATGTGGAGCGTGCCCACGGCAGCCATTCGATGCGGTGCGCCTGGTTGGAGTTGGGTGAAAAACGAATGCTGGTCACTAAGGCCGCCTGCGGAAATTCTGGCCCGGCACTGCTACGGATTTCGAATTTTCACGTTAGCACAGAGGGCGTCGATTTTCAAATGCAGGGGTACGTCGGCCGGTCTTTTAGTTTTCACGCTGAGCGGAGCGAAGAGTCTCTCAGATGTGGGTGAGATTCTGCGCTCTGCTCCGGATGACACGCCATCGAAGGCAGGTTGAAGCGACAAGCAAAATGCCCTGGGGGCAGCGGCCCTGCGGCAATGGGGTGTCCGGCAGCGCTGGGGTCGCCGTCAGGTGTGTCATTTTGTGGGAAAGGCGGGGTCGCTGGCGGCTCGTCAGCCACGGAGAGGGGGTGTTCAGTGGGACATGAAAGGCCGGAAAACGAGTCATTTTGAGTCATTTCAAAGCTGGACACTTCGAAATGTGAGTCATTTTGAGACATTTGAGTCATGGAGGCCTTACAAAGCGAGTCATTTTGAGTCATTTCGGGGTTGGAGGCGTGACAAAGCGAGTCATTTTGAGTCATCGGGGGATTTTCGTCTCCGGGAGGTGAGTCATGGTGAGTCATTTGGGGGATGTCGTCTCCGGGGGGTGAGTCATGGCGCCGGCCTGGTCCCGGACGGCCTTGGGCATGGCGCGGTGCTGGCGAGAGTGGGCGTTTTTGCGGTGTTCGGACTTGGGCATGGTGCCTCGCGGGCCGTTGGTCGAGGTTGGATTTGCGGGCGCACGGGTCCGCTGGTATTAATGGTAGAGAGGCGTCATGAGGCTTGGCAAGGGGCAAGTGTCAGGAGTTCGGGTAGGGCGTTCGAAGATGGGATGGGGATGGTGAGGTAGAAATTCCGGCATAACGGGTTTCTGGTGCCCTTTCCCTTGTACCTTGAGAACAAGCTCCATTGGAACAGGCTTCACGGCAATAAGGGAGCACAGGCCCTCAAACGACCGGAATTTGGACGTCAGCGATGCGTCGCAATGTCTGCAATCGCCGCAAAACGGAAAGGAAAACGAGGCCGCTATGCAGTCGCTAGCGACTCCTGTTCCAGGCGGAAATTGGCGTGAGAAATTGGCACTGACAGAAGAACGCGGGCCTGCTCAAGAGCGCTACCGGGGGCGTTGGCGAGAGTAGTGAATTCTCCGCCATTCATCGCCGCTATGGGAACCCCGTTCCGGTAGGCGAGCCGGTTGCCCGGCGAGGCAGACAGCCGTGGCCCCGGAGTCAGTACGCCAACCAGGTTAAGAGGGTCGGTGGCAGAGACAATTGCCAACCGGTCATCCACCTCGCGGTTTCGCCAGCGTCGCAGGGCATCCGCGGCTTCCATCAATGCGAACTGCTCTCCCACGAACCCAGTAACGAAACGACCACCCCTGATCTCGCCGCGCGCTTCAAGGCGCCGAAGAACGCGGGCAAGATCGCGCCAACGGACGGCGACGGAATCACGATACAGTAACTCGGGGAATAAAATGCCGTATCGCAACAGGAGTTGTCGCGCCACAGCCTCTGTGCGTTCTTCAAGGGGGTCATCGGCTTCCAGAAGCCACCATCTGCTAAATCCGCGGCGGCGATGCAGGTTTCCCCTCCCTGAAACCTGGGAGCGTCGCGGCTTTTTGGTTCCCCGCAGCCTCTGCCGCACACCCTCCAGTCCATCAGCGGTAGCCAAGCCTGCAGCTGCCAGCGTCCACAGCGCTTCCTCAACGTCGGACGGCAAACGCCTGGTCGCCGAAACGATATCCGACAGGAACGAGGCGCCCCTTCGCTGCAGGTACTCCAGGGCCTCTCCAGGCGCGCCAGTCAGTCCTGCGGTTTCCGGACCCTCATCGGGAAGCAGCCAGTCAATGGACTCCCGCAGGGCCAGGGCGATGGGCGTCAAACGCGAAAAAGCCGACCTCGTGGAGGAGGGGAGACCCAGCCCAGCACTCGTGTTCTGGCGGGCAGAGAAGCGTCCCCAGACCACCTCCCCGCTGAGACAGAGGCGGTCCAGCAGCCCACCGCTGTAATCGGCCACCCGGTTGCCAAGAATTTCCTCTTCGTAAGTGCCTGCGGAGGCTTCGAAACCCTGCAGCTTTTCGATAACCGACAGCAAGCCTCCCTCGCCGTTCAGGCGAGCCTCCGGCATGACGTGCTGCCAGTCGAGCAGAAATCGAACGAAAGCAGCGGAGGAAACGGGCTCAACCTCACTTCGCAGCGACTCGATAGTGGAACGGTGTATACGTGCAAGTATTCGCCTGTTGCAGAATTCCTCGCCCTCTATGCCCTGCCGGTAGCTGCCCCGCAATACCACTCCCTCGTGTTCCAGACGGCCGAGGGCATAGACCACGTCGTCTTCAGGCAATAACAGGATTGACGACAGTTCCTGGGGTGTAAATGGCCCCAGGCAGTCGGCCCAGCCGCGGACCAGGGCCAGTATCGCCTCCTCGCGGCTCCCTGGGTCTTTGGGGTCGCTGAGGGACGACCGCTCTCCCCGAGGCGGAGGGCTCACCGAAAGGCCATCGTATGCTCGTCGGACCAGTTCCAGGCGCTCCGTCGCAACCCATGCGGCCAGGCCGTCGTCGTTTGCCACTCGATGGACCCGTCCCGCAGCAACCAACTCTTCCAGCCACGCCACAAGGGGGAGGCCGGCCATCACCGGCCGCGAAAGCCCGTCGCGACCCTCCGGAAGTACTCCAAGGGTCAGCAAGGCGTCGTGCAACTCGTCTGCGTCTCGCACCCGGGGCCAGGCGTTGTCCGACTCCATTCGGATGGCGTCGGGGTCCAATCGCCCCAAGTCCCTGGAATCCTCCGGCAGGGCGCGCCTCAGGGGCACGGCACGAGCGCGGCGTTCCTCCAGGGGCGCGTCGTCCAGGAACGCGTAGGGCATCGCGTTCAGAATCTGGTGGGAGAAAACAGAAGGCTGGACCGTATCCCGCCCGCAGATTTCGATGGAACCGGTCTCGATGGCCAACAACATTGCCTTGCAGCCATCCAGGTCAGAGGCTTCGGTCAAGCAATCTCGCAGGGTCTCGAATACGAGGGGGTGATCCGGTAGCTCTATGTCGCCCACGGGGGCGTTGTCCTGGCAGGCGACCTGCGCCGGGAATACTGCCGCCAGCAGGTCGTCGGAGCGCATCCTCTGCAGCGGCGGGGGCACCTTCTTCCCGCCGGTGTGCCGGAGGATGGCGAGGGCGCGTGTGGCGTTCCATCGCCACCGCGTGCCGAATATCGGCGCCTGCAGTATCGCCTGGGTCAGCACCTCCTCGAAAGTCGAGGATTTCAGGTAGTCGAACACATCGTCAACCGGCATTGACAACGTCGGTCCCAGCGAAAAGTTGAGGCCGTCATCGGTCGCCACCGCCTGGAGCTCAAAATCGAAGGAACGGCATATCTTCTTGCGCAGGGCCAGTCCCCAGGCCCGGTTAATACGAGCGCCGAAGGGGGCGTGGATCACCAGCTGCATGCCGCCGCTCTCGTCGAAGAACCGCTCCGCGACCACCCGGTCCTTGGTCGGGGTTACACCAAGGACCCGCTTGCCCTCCTCGATGTAGGCCACCAGTTGACGGCTGGCCTCGGGGTCTACTCCCGACTCGGTGGTCACCCATTCGCGCGCCGCTCCGGCGTCGGGCAGGAGCTGGTCGATGCCGTTCCGGATCTCGCTGACCTCGTCCGACAGTTCGGTGGTGCGTCCCGGCGCCTCGCCCAGCCAGAAAGGAATGGTGGGCGGCTGACCGTGGGCATCCTCCACCCGCACCCGGCCGCGCTCGACCCTTCGTATCTTCCAGGCCGTGTTGCCCAGCAGGAACACATCGCCCTTCAGGCTTTCGATGGCGAAGTCCTCGTTCACGGTGCCGACAAAGGTGTCGTCCGGCTCGGCGATTACGTCGTAGTCGGCATTTTCCGGGATGGCGCCTCCACTGGTCATCGCCGCCAGCGGGGCACCCCGCCGCCCCTTGACTATGCCGTTAACACCGTCGCGGTGCAGGTAAGCTCCGCTGCGTCCAAGGCGGTGGGCGAACCCGTCAGACAGCATCTCCAGGACCTGGTCGAACTTCTGCCGGGGCAGGTCGCGGTAGGGGTAGGCCCGCCTTGCCAGGGCGTAAAGGTCATCCTCGCCCCACTCTTCCTGGGCGCAGGAGGCGACAATCTGCTGGGCCAGTACATCGGTCGGCCACTCCGGGATCGAGAGGGCATCCAGATTGCGGCGACGGACAGCCCTGGCGAGGCCGACGCATTCCGTCAGCTCGTCGCGGGTGAGAGGAAACAGGCGGCCCTTGGGCTTGCCGCCGACCGAGTGGCCCGAGCGGCCAACTCGCTGCAGCAAAACGCTGATGGACCGGGGCGAGCCAATCTGGCATACGAGGTCGACGTCGCCGATGTCTATGCCCAGCTCCAGCGAAGCGGTTGCCACGCAGACTTTCACCTGTCCGGTCTTCAGTTTCTGCTCCGCGTCTAGCCTGATTTCACGCGACAGGCTGCCGTGGTGGGCTACCACCGCCTCCTCGCCCAGGCGCGCGCTCATCTGGTGCGCCACCCGTTCCACGAGGCGGCGGGTGTTGACGAACACCAGTGTGGTCTCGTGCTCCTGCACCAGTCCGGCCACCGTGTCCAGTGTTTCTCCCCAGAGCTCGTGGGATGCGATGGGACCCAGTTCCTGTTCCGGTAAGCACAGTGCGAGGTCGATTTCGCGGGCGTGACCCGTATCCACGATGGTGCAATCCGGACTGCCGTCGGCGGCGATGCTGTCATTGCCCACCAGAAGCCGCGCGACCTCCTCGATGGGCTTCTGGGTGGCAGACAGGCCGATGCGAACCACCGGCTGCTCGGAAAGAGCGCACAGACGCTCCACCGACAGGGAAAGGTGGGAGCCGCGCTTGTCGTCGGCCACAGCGTGGATCTCATCGAGGATGAGGGTATTGACGCCCTTCAGGGCGCGCCTGCCGCTGCCAGAGGTGAGCAGGATGTACAGCGATTCGGGTGTGGTGATGAGGATGTGCGGGGGTTTCTTTGCCATTTTCTGGCGTTCGGACTGAGGGGTGTCGCCGGTGCGCAACCCCACCCGGATTGCAGGAAACCCCTCAGTTTCGTCAGGGAACAGATCGAGGCACGGTCTGCCCTGGCTGTACTTTTGTGCAGCCAGGGCCGTTATCTCCTCAAGCGGCCCGGCGAGGTTCTTCTGGATGTCGTTGGAAAGGGCCTTCAGCGGTGAGACGTAGACGACCTGGGTGGTTTCCGGTAATTCTCCCTCCAGCCCCTGTCTGACCAAACGGTCGATGCAGGTCAGGAAGGCTGCGAGGGTTTTGCCGGAGCCCGTGGGTGCGGCGATGAGCGTGTGCCGACCCTCTGCCACCGCAGCCCAACCCTGGGACTGGGCCTCGGTGGGTTCGCTGAATCGCCCCTCGAACCACTCGCGGACTATGGGATGGAAGTGGGAAGTGGACACGTTGACTCTTCGTGGCTGCCAAATACGGAATGCTGGTATTGTCCCCGCTGTGGACGCCATCCGCAAGGCGCAACTGTCATAAGAATTGACGCGGTAGCCGTTGCGCCGTAGCATTGGCGAGGGCGGGCTCTACGCCATTCGAGGGAGTCCGCCAATCCTGTGTAATTGAGAGGCGCCAATGACTCAATTGTCCAGCAAGCAGTTATTGGAGGCCAGGGCCAACCCCTTCGGCGGAATGGTGATCGCTCCCGGGGAATTGCCCTCCGATGCGTCGGAATTCGCTGGCCGGCTCGAGGCCTCCCTGGCGCAGTGGACCGCCGACGGCATAAAGGCAGCATGGCTGGAGGTGCCCATCGGCAAGGCCGCTGTCATCCCGGAGGCAGTGAACCAGGGGTTTACCTTTCACCACTCCAGCGAAGAATACCTGATGCTCACGGCAATCCTACAAGAGGGCGCGTGGGTCCCGCACTTCGCCACCCACTACATTGGAATTGGTGGCGTGGTGCTCACCCCGGAGCGTGAGCTATTGGTGGTGCGGGAAATCTACGGCGTGGCGGGTAGGCTGCCAACGCTGAAACTCCCGGGCGGAGCGCTGCACCCGAATGAGAACCTCGCCGAGGCAGTGGAGCGGGAGGTGCTGGAGGAGACGGGCGTGCAGGCCGAGTTCGAGTCCATCGCCTGCTTCCGTCACTGGCACGGCTATCGCTATGGCAAGTCGGACATTTACTTTGTGAGCCGTCTCCGTCCCCTGAGCCGAGATATCACGATGCAGGCCGACGAGATACAGGAATGTCTCTGGCTGCCAGTGGACGAGTTCCTCTCCCGCGATGACATCAGCAACTTCAATAAGCAGATCGTCCGCGCTGCCCTCGAGTCCGAGGGTGTAGTGCAGTCATTCATACCCGGCTTCGGCGGTCCGGACACCAGGGAATATTTCATGCCTGCCCATCTCGTCGACGGAGAGGGCGTCCTGGCATATCCCGGGAGGGACGCGGTGATAGAAGAGCAATAACGTCTAGAAAAGCAGAGATCCCCTTTGAGGGAGGGCAGAAGTGGATGATACCCGCCTCGCAACCGAGACCCAACTAACGCAGGAGAAAACATGGTCAGCCAGCAGACCGCGGTAAACACCGAACAGGGCAACATCACTCAGCAATCGACTGGACGCCCCGTGATCCGCTCCACCGAGGGCGTAATTTCCAGCGGCCACTACCTCACGTCGATGGCCGGCACCAAGATGCTGCTCAGCGGCGGCAACGCGTTCGACGCCTTGGTCGCTGCGGGGTTCGCCGCCGCTGTGGTGGAGCCCATAGCGTCATACTCCCTCGCGGCCGAGGGCGTGTTCATGCTCTACGACGCCAAGAGCGACGAGCTGCTGTCCCTCAGTGGACAGGGCACTGCGCCCGGTCAGGCCACCCCGTCGTTCTACAAGGAGAACGGACTGGACCGCATTCCGACTGGTCCCGGACACCAGCAGTCGCACCTCTCCTTTACCCTGCCCGGCGTGGTTCACGCGTACATTTCGCTGGCGGAACGCTACGGCACCAAGACCATCGACGAGCTCTTGGCACCGGCCATCCGGTACGCCGAAGAGGGCATCCCCAACTACGAGTACATGCTGGACCGCCTAGATTCGGCATCCACAGCACAACAGTTCGATCTGTATGGCCCCGGCGGCTGGGACGTGTTCTACAACAACCGTCAGTTGCCCGACGCCGGCTCCCTGCTGGTACAGCCCGGACTCGCCAACACCCTCCGCGCCATGCTGCCGGGATCGGGCAACGGCCACGCTCTCTCCAGGGAAGAGGGACTCCAGAGGGCGCGGGACGTGTTCTACCGCGGCCCCGTGGCCCAGTTGATCGCCGACTCGGTCGCCAGCGTCGGCGGAATCATGACCACCGATGACCTGGCGTCGTACAGGTCCCAGTACGACACGCCGGTCAAGACCACCTTCCACGGCTACGAAATCCACGGCCATGACACCTGGACGCAGGGGCCTGTGTTGATGCAGACCCTGAATATGCTGGAAAACTTCGATCTCAAGTCCATGGGCCACAACAGCCCGGCATACATCCACACCATCCTGGAAGCCATCAAGCTGGCCTTTGGCGACCGGGAGGCCTACTACGGCGACCCCGACTTCTCCACCATTCCCATCGATGGCTTGCTATCCAAGGAGTACGCGGCAGAGAGGGCCAAGCTGATCGACCCCGCCAAGGCCTACCCTGCGCAGCCCGATGGCGGAGACCCATGGCGGTACTCAAAGAAGTCCCGAGGCGGCAACGGGGCCCACGGCGGTAACGGGCTGCCCGCAGCATCCGACGCCTCCGCGGTCGACACCTCGGCAAGGGACGGCACCACCCACGTCTCGGCGCTGGACAAGCAGGGCAACATGGTCTGCGGCACCATCAGCGGAGGCGCATTCGCCAAGTCCGTGTTCTTCCCTGAGCTGGGCTGTGCGCTGAGCACCCGCATCGAGATGTTCAACTGCGACGAGGGCCACCCCAATGTCGTCGAGCCCGGCAAGCGCCCACGTACCACCCTGATCAACTACATCATCAGCAAGAACGGCCAGCCTGTGATGACCGTAGGCTGCCCAGGGGGCGACAACCAGGCGCAGGCCAACGTTCAGTTGATGCTGAATGTGATCCTGTTCGGGATGGACCCGCAGCAGGCGGTTGAATCCCCGCGTTTCTCCACAATGAGCAACGTCAATTCCTTCTACCCCCACGTCTACCACCCCGGGCGCTCGGACCTTGAGCAGGGCATTCCCGAGACGACCGCCGAGGATCTGCGGGCGTTGGGACACCAGATCGCGCGGGCCATCGACTGCGGCCTGGGCGCAACGGTGTCAGTTCGCGATCCGGAAACCGGACACCTCAGCACCGGCGCAGACCCTCGCCGTGCCTGCTACGCCATAGCTCTTTAGCGGAACCAGTATCGTCCCTGCGCGGCTATGCTGGAACTGGCTCAAGTACCCAGGAGGCGGGATCGAAAGATGCCCGCCTCCTTCTTCGGCCATCAACGCAAACGGTATCTCTGGTTAAAGAGTCATACTTTCTTCACGTTGTTGGCTACAATCGAACATGGGGTTGGTTTAAAATCTGCCACGGCACGAAACTTTCTATCCCACATTAAAGGACCCACAGCATGCTCGCAGGACTGACAGCCGGGGCCATTGCCGCCATTATCGCGGCGCTGGTGTCCCTTCCGCTACACGCGCCAGTGGACAGCGCTTTCAATACCGCGACGGTGGCCATAGCGGCCCTTGTCGTGGGAGGTATTGCGGGTCTTCTGTGGTCGAAGCTGACAGGCCGCTTGTTGTGGTTCTTGGTTGCGCTAGCCGGACTGTTTGTCATCGCTCTGGTAATCGCTTTCGCGGGGAATACGCAACTGGACCGCATGGTGTCCTTCATGGTGCCCCTGGCGGCCATCGTCGTCGTAATCTGTGCGGTGCTTACGCCGCTGCTGGCTTCGTTTTTCCTCAAGCCGACGATTGGTCTTCTCAAGTGGTCTCCACTGGTGGCCGTGATCGTAGCCCTGGTGGTGGGGTTCGCACTGGTGACCCAGGGCGACGCCGAAAGCGGCGAGCTGGCCCTGCCGCCGCCTCCAACAACGGCAGAGACGTCGGCGCCCACCGAGTCGCCGACCAGCACTCCAGCACCCGCGGCCGCGACTGAGGAGCAGCCAGCCGAATCAGCGCAGTTTGTCATCAGCGAGGGTTCGGAGATCACATTCACTGTGGAGGAGGAGCTGGGCCGTGCTCCCGTACGGTTCGACGCCGTGGTTACCAGCACGGGGTTGAGTGGCACGGCGAACCTGGACGGCCGGCCGTCGGTGATCACGCTTGACCTGCACTCGCTACAGAGCGACCAGCAGTACAGGGACAGGTACATACGGGGCACGCTGTTCCCGAACACGCCGGAAGCAGTAGTGACCGTTGACCAGTTGCCCGAGCTACCGCAGAGCTTTCTCGATGGCGAAGAAACCACAGGCCAACTGGGCGGGTCGCTCCAGATCGGCGAGGCCGTTACGCCGCTGGTGTTCGACGTGACGGCCCGGAACGACGGCAACGCCATCAACATCCTGGGCAAAACGACCTTTACCTGGGAGCAACTTGGTCTCTCCAAGCCGACCGCCAGGACGGTGGTCTACCTAGCCGAAGAGGTGAGCGTGCAGGTGCTGCTCGTTGCGAAGGCTCCCTAGCCTCCGACTGCCACGGCCTGCCTCTGCTCCGACGAGAGGCGAATGCTGTCTACCAGCCGGTGCAGGTCGACGGCCGTGTCGAAGTCGGGATGCCGTTCTCCCTGACCCCTGATGGCCTCTCCGAACATGTAGTAGAGCTGCCCTACGTTGTAGGGCGCCCCCTCGGGCATGCCCTCCAGCACGAAGCGGTGCTGATCGAGGATTGGCAGGTCTGCCAGTTCGTCGCCTCCCTGAGCGCCCTGTAGTTGTACTGGTCCGAGCTGCGGGGAGTCCTCTGACGAAGCAATGAGCGTTCCCTCCCGTCCGTATACCTCCAGTCGGTAGCCGCTGCCCGCCCAAGGGATGCTGGCCACGTGAGCGGATACCACAGCACCGTTGTCGAGACGGCCGTTGATCAGGATGTTGTCAGGGGAAGTAACGTCCAGGTACTGATCGGTGTCGGTCTCGTACCACTGGTCGCACTGGGTGGAAACGATGGCGGACACCTCGGCAAAATCACCCACAACGAATCGCATTGCGTCAACGGAATGACCGGTGGAGATGGTGAGGGTGTGCGCTCCCAGCTCTACGTCGCGCTGCCAGGTCCTGCCCGAGGGCCGCGCGAGGACACCACCGCGGATGAGGGTCATGGAACACGACATAATCTCGCCCACGTAGCCCTGTTCGACGAGCTGCTTCATCTGCAGGACCGCGGGCGCGGCCCGGGCCTGCAGGCCGACAACTCCCTTCACTCCTTTGGCGCGGGCCAGGTCGGCAAGCTCTTCGGCCTCACCGGTGGTCTTGCCCAGCGGCCATTCGGTGAAGACGTGCTTGCCAGCGTTCAGCGCGTCCTTGGTTATCTGGTAATGGGCAGGCACCCTGAGTACCACGGCGACCGCGTCGATGTCGGGATGGGCCAGCATTTCCTCGTAGTTGTCGAAGGCCATTACCGCGCCGTACTGGCGCTTGGAGTCCTCAGCCGTCTCCATTCGAGTGGTACAGACACCGGTAAGCTCGAACTCAGGACTAGCCGCGATAGCGGGCAGGTGGGAGCGATGCGCCCAGCCCACGGTGGGGCTTGCGCCGATTATTCCCAGACGAATCTTTCCGGCCATTTGGCGCCTCCGTGTCGGATGGTTGGGGATGGGATTTCTTGAGTCTATTCGGGCCGATTATACAGTTGCAGGAGCAGCACTGCTCTTCGCCCGCACCAGGATGCAGGGCAATCGCGCTTTAAGTGGATCCAACTGGGCGGCAGTACGGCACTGCTTCAATAGACGCGATCACGAGACGCGATCACGAGACGCGATCACGAGTGGCTTTCTCTGGGGAGCGGGGAGCAAAAAAATTATATGCCAGTCATTTCCGCTCATTCTCGGCCACTTCCGGTCATTTTCAGCCGCTGCCGCCGATATTTGCAATTTGGTGTCCCGACAGGCTTGCGGTGAGTGGGGATTTGAAAATCGGAACAGCGTTCGACACAGCTTTCAGGTTAGAGATTCGGCATGAGGCTTGGCAAGAGCCAAGTGTCATCAAAACGCGATTGCCCTGCACCAGGATGGCGAGTTCTTGTTGTGGCAGATGATCCGTCTTGGGGCGGTGGCCACGATTTTGCTATGCCGATTGATTTTCTGCGACATTTCTTGGTAAAGTTGCATCAATCGACTTACTGTAGGCAGGAGGGCACATGCGGCGCATACTGATTCCCCTGGTTTTTGCAGCGCTTTTGACCGTAGCAGCCGTAATGCCCGCCGCGGCCAGCGGGCCGGACGGGACAGAGAAAACCGCCGGTTCGGGCTGCGACTATATGAGCTGAGGCTCCCCGAAAGCCGCCAATGAAAAGGCCTCCCAATTGCGGGAGGCCTTTTCTGTTTTCAAGTCCGGGCTGCGCGATGACGGCGCGGTGGCCTACAGGCGCTGCAGGTAGCGGCCAATCTCGTAGTCGGTCACCTGCGAGCAGTATTCCTCCCACTCCAATCGCTTGTTCTGGATGAAGCTGGGGAAGATGTGGTCGCCTAGCGCCTCACGCAGGAGATCGCTGTCCTCCGAGAGAGAGATGGCGTGCCCGAGGCTGGTTGGCAAGGTCCTGATACCCAGCGCCTGTCTCTGGGACTCGCTCATATCGGCGACGCTGCCCGAGGCTGGCGGCTGGGGCGGGTAGTCTTCCCTGATCCCCCTCATGCCGGCGGCCAACATCACGCTGAAGGCGAGGTAGGGATTGCAAGCGGGGTCTGGCGCACGGTATTCGATACGCATCGAACTCTCGTATCCCGGCTTGTACGAGGGGACCCGCACGAGGTCGGCCCGGTTTACATGGGACCACGACACATGGACGGGGGCC
The DNA here is from genome assembly GCA_965221225.1 of Caldilineaceae bacterium. Lineage (GTDB taxonomy): Bacteria > Chloroflexota > Anaerolineae > Caldilineales > Caldilineaceae > Bin34. The sequence goes on along the minus strand of CBDCRV010000006.1, from coordinate 428,161 downwards.
TCGTATCCGGGCACCAGACGCTTGTAGGAATTGACCCATTGGTTGGTTACCAGCGTGATTTCGGGGGCGTGGCGCAACAGCCCGGTAATGAACTTGCGCCCTACCTCCGACAGGTAATGCTCGTCATCCTCGTCGAAGAAAGCATTGTGCTCGCCCTGGAACAGGGACTGATGGGTGTGCATGCCCGAGCCGTTGACGCCAGGAATGGGCTTGGGCATGAACGTGGCATAGGCCCCCTGCAATTGGGCCAGTTCCTTAATGACCAGCCGGGCGGTCATTACGCTGTCGGCCATTGCCAGTGCGTCGCAGTGCTGGAGGTCGATCTCGTGCTGACTGGGCGCCGCCTCGTGGTGGGAGTACTTGACCGGAACGTCCATCTCCGCGAGGTTAAGGACGGTGTCGCGACGCAGGTCGCTGGAGGGCTGGCTGGATAGCTGGTCGAAGTAGCCGCCGTGGTCAAGGGGCTCCGGGGTTACCGAGTCCTTCAGGTAGAAATATTCGAGCTCTGTCCCCACGTAGTAGGTGTAGCCCATGCTGGCCAGGCGCTCAAGGTTGCGCTTCAGCACGGCCCGGGAGTCTCCCAGAAACAAGTCTCCGCTGGGTACCCGGATGTCGCAGAACATCCTGGCTACAGCGTTACGTTGCGGGCGCCAGGGAAGTACCGCGAAGGTGTTGGGGTCGGGAAAGGCCCGCATGTCGCTCTCCTCATAGCGGGCGAATCCCTCGATGGCTGACCCGTCAAATCCGACACCCTCCTCAATGGCGTCGCGAAGGTCGGCTGCGTTAATGGCGAACCCTTTCAGGTTTCCCAGAATGTCGGGAAACCAGAGCCGGACAAATTTCACATCGGCGTCCTCCGCGGTCTGAAGGACGTAATCCCTGGCTGCCTCGTCCATGTTTGCCCGGGTTGCCATGTTCGCCTCCTGGGACCTGCTGTAATCTTTGCCGCTGGCCCCGGCTGGTTTGTTGCCGGGGAGTCAGGCGATAAAGAGCCGCCTGTACAATTGCATTTTACAACAGACAGCGAGGCAAACGCCGGTGGGAGAATCCGGAGAGGACGTTCCGGCGTAGAAAGGGAATCGAAGGACGTGAGGACAGGAGAGAGAAATGGCGCGCCCGGCAGGACTCGAACCCGCAACCCCTGGGTCCGAAGCCCAGTGCTCTATCCATTGAGCTACAGGCGCTGGTGATCGGGAAACTGGGACCCGGAATGCACCGGGCCGCTGCTTGGGGCGAGCGACGGGGTTCGAACCCGTGATCTCCTGTGCCACAGACAGGCGCCTTGACCACTCGGCTACGCTCGCCACGCAACTAAATGCTAACAAATACCCTGCGACGTTACAAGCTTGCGGGCGTGAGGAAGCTACCCGTTCAGCGTGCCAATCCAGCCGGGCCAATGCAGCCGGCAGGAACCAGATTCGCGAGAATGGCGGGTACGGTGCAAGTCGAGAATTTACCGCCTCATGAGGTTCAGGGGACAGCCACTGATTGAAACCTGAAGATATGGGTGCCTAAAATACCACCTGATACGGACTACGTTGATTGGCGGGCCACCTCTGCGGGCCTGCAGGAAATTTATTGATGAACACAGTTTTTGCCACTAAATGGACCGCCATTCTGCTTGCGACCGTTGCGCTGCTGTTTCTGATGGCCTGCGGCGGCGACTCGGAACCGGCGCCCGCTACCGAGGAGCCGACCGCCGCAGCTATCGAGGCGCCAACGGAGGCTCCCGCCCAAGAGGCATCTGACTCCGATGGGAGGGAGAGCTCGTCCGGTGATATTAGCCGGCTGGTGCATCTCTTCGTTGATCCCCCAACCCTGGACCCGCACCTCACGACCGATGCAACGTCTGCTCGCATCATCGTTGAGGTCTTCGGCGGCCTGGTAACCATCGACCCTGACCTCAACATAGTGCCGGACCTGGCAGAGAGCTGGGGCATCAGCGACGATGGCAGGGTCTACACCTTCCATCTGCGCCCCGACGCCAAATTCCACGACGGCACGCCGGTGACGGCTCACGACGTGCAGTGGTCCCTGGAGAGGGTTACCAATCCGCTGACCGAATCGCCCGTGGCCGACCAGTACCTGGGCGACATTGTCGGCGTAAAGGAAAAGCTGGCGGGAGATGCCACGGCGATTTCGGGCGTTCGGATCATTGACGAACAAACCATCGAGATAACGATAGATGAAGCCAAGTCCTACTTCCTGGCCAAGATGACCTATCCGACAGGCTTTGTGCTGGACAAGGAAAACGTGGAAGCCAACCCCCGGAGCTGGTTCAGGGAGCCCAACGGCACCGGGCCCTTCCGGTTGGCTGAATACGTGGTGGGAGAGACCCTGGTGCTGGCCCGTAACGAGAATTTCCACTTGGGGCCGCCCAAGCTCGACGAGGTTGAGCTGATCCTGAGCGGCGGTACCTCGCTGCTCATGTACGAGAATGACGAGATTCATCTCGCCGGCGTGGGACTGGCCGACCTAGACCGGCTCAATGACCCAAGCAATGACCTGTATCCCGAGTTGCGGACGGCGCCAGCCTCGTTCAGCGTTAACTACATCGGCCTGAACGTCAACGAACCGCCGCTGGACGACGTCAAGGTGCGACAGGCCCTGAACCTGGCCATCGACAAGCGGGAAATCGCCAGTATCGTGCTGGGCGACCTGGTGGAGCCGGCGGACGGGATCTTGCCGCCCAACTTCCCTGGATACGACAAGGGCGTGCAAGGCTACGAGTTCGACCCAGTTCGGGCAAAGCAGCTACTGGGGGAGTCCAAATACGGTGGCGACTTGGCGAACATACCGCCAATCACCATCACCACGCCAGGCAGCTTCGGGGCCAACGTCAGCCTCGACATGGAAGTCATACTTCAGATGTGGGAGCGGAACCTGGGTATAACAGCCGAGTTCCAGCAGACGGAGTACGCCACGTTCCTGAAGGACCTGCACAAGGGACGCTTCCAGATGTTTGACATCGGCTGGATCGCAGACTACCCCGATCCCGAGAATTTCCTGGACATCCTCTTCCACAGCGAGAGCACCAACAATCACACCCACTACAGCAACCCCGAGGTCGACGATCTGTTGATGCGGGCGCGAGTGGAGACAGATACCACGGCCCGGTACCACCTGTATAACCAGGCGGAGCAGATGATCCTCGATGATGCTCCGTGGGTGCCGCTGTGGTTCGATGGAGAGAGCAAGCTGCTGGTCAAGCCGAACGTCCACGACTACATGCTGCCGCCGCTGATAATCCCGCGATACCGCTACATTTATCTGACGGCCGAGTAGAAGGGAGATCCGCAGACGTGGCCCCTTACATCGTGCGCCGACTGATGTGGCTGCCCATCATCCTGTTCACCGTGTCGTTCGTTACCTTCATCCTGGGCAGGTACGGGCCAGGCGACCCGGTGCAGGTGCTGATGGGCCAGCACAACAACCCTGCCGTAGTGGAACGGATCAGGGAACAACGAGGCCTGAACGACAACATTTTCGTGCAGTACGGCCGCTATATCGGCAACGTCGCTCGCGGCGACTTCGGCGAAAGCTACAAGTACCGGGGTCGCACCGTTACGGAGCTCCTCAAATCAAAAATGTGGGTGTCGGCCCAGCTGAACATTGCCGCAATGATCCTTTCCGTTGGGCTGGGGTTGCCAATCGGGCTGTTCGCTGCCCTGAAGCAAGGGTCGTTTTGGGATACGACTGCAGTGACCATGACCCTTACCTGGCAGTCGGTGCCGGTATTCCTGACCGCCCCGGGGCTGCTCTGGGTATTTGCGTGGAAGCTGGGCATCCTGCCCACTCACGGCTGGGACGGATTCTTCTCCACCAGCATCATCCTGCCCGCCATCGCCATGGGCATACCGGGAGTGGCCATCCTCACCCGTCTGACCCGCGCCAGCACCCTCGAGGTGGTCAGCCTCGATTACGTTCGCACCGCTCGCGCCAAGGGGCTGCCGGAAATGACGGTGAGGCGCAGGCACATTCTGCGCAACGCCCTGATCCCGGTGGTCACGTCGCTGGGATTGTCGCTGGCCGGGATTGCTTTCACCTCATTCATCGTGGAGCGGTTCTTCGGCATACCCGGGGTTGGAAACCTTCTCATCGAGTCCATATTCGCGCGGGACTATCCGATCATTGACGGGGTTCTTCTCATTGGTACCACGATGTTCGTTGTGATCAACCTGCTGGTCGACTTGGTATATCCCGTGCTGGATCCCCGGATCAGATTGGGACAGGGAAATGTTGCGTAGCGAAAACACCGGTGTGCTGGGAGAGGCTTCACCGCGAAGGGGCCGCAGCTACCTATCGATCTCCCTGCGGCGTCTCCTGGGGAACCGGGTGGGCGTCGCCTGCCTTGCGATCATCCTGCTGATGTACGGAGCCGGGATATTGGCTCCGGTGGTTACTCCGTACGGCTACAACGAGCAGAATCTTGAAATCACCAAGCAAGGGCCGAGCCTGGCTCACCCCTTCGGCACCGACCGGCTGGGGCGCGACATCTTCACCCGCATTATCTACGGCCTCAGGACCACCGTGATCCTGACCGTGGTCACCTTGACCACCGGCACGCTGGCCCTCGGTATAACCCTGGGGCTGATGGCTGGCTATTTTGGCAGGATGACGGACACCATCATCATGAGGGTGGGGGAGATCACCACCTCATTCCCCGAAATCTTCCTGGTACTGATCATCGTCCTCACCGTGCGGCCTCCGATGGTGGACTGGATGCGCGGGGTGGAGGACACGCTTGGCGTGCAATTCGTCCATCTCGGTATCGCGGACTACTTCTCCCTGTCGCTGGGGTTGGCGCTGTTTTCGTGGTTCGGCATGGCGAGGGTGGTACGCGGACAGGTGCTGCAGGCGCGAGAGGAGCAGTACGTCGATGCCGCCAGGTCGATAGGGTGCCGGACACCCCGCCTCCTCTTCCGGCACCTGCTGCCCAACGTGAGTGGCCCGATCATCGTGCTGGTGTCGGCATCCCTGGGTGGAGTGGCCGGAGCCGAGGTGTTCCTCAGCTTTCTCGGCATCGGAATTCAGCCGCCCGTGCCCAGCCTGGGCCTCATGATCTACGAAAACGGCAGCCTGTCGGTACTGCGCTCCAATCCGCACCTGCTGATGTACCCGGTGGGCACACTGGCCATACTCCTCTTCACCTTCAACCTCCTCGGCGACGCCGTAAACGACGCCTTCAACCCACGGGCCCGCTAACTTTCCTCCCCTGTCCCCCTTGCCTGTTGATCCCCCTCCGCCCTGACCCTCGCCTTCTTCCAGTTGAATTTCACGGTCAGGGTGCCCCGCTCGGCCATGGGGCACGACTCCATCCGGACTGCTCGCTCCAAGGGCATCACTGAAACGCGTGTAGTATTTCTGCACGCACTCAAAAACGCCTTGCTGCCGATCGTAACGGTCTCCGGATGGGCGCTGGGCCTGCTCCTTGATGGGACCATCATCATCGAGATGATTTTCGTTGTGCCCGATATTGGGGCCCCTCTGTTGCAGGCGATTACCGCGAGAGACTACATCCTGGTAATGGGCGACGTGCTCGTTTTTGCCCTGGCGGTCATGCTTGTAAACCTGGCCGTGGACATGATTTGCGCCTGGTTGGCATCAGCAATTGAACCGGCTGCCCCACGGCCGTCGGTCCTGTCCGGCATCACCGGCGGGTTGCTCTCCTTCGTCAGCAGGAAGCCGTTGGGAGCCATTGGGGCCGTAATCCTGATAATAGCTGTCCTCTTGGGCGGTTTTCGCCCCGGTACTCGCCACTTTCCCGCCCAAGGAAGTGCACGTTACTTCCAAGTAGACCCCCCAAGGACGACGGTGGAGTCCGTAGGGAAAACCTACTGGCTCGGTTCCGACCAGTTGGGACGCGACACATGGAGCAGGTTGGTATACGGGGCGAGGATATCCCTTTACGTCAGCCTGATCAGTGTGGGCATCGGAGTGATCCTGAGAGCACTCATCGGAGTGATCAGCGCCTATTTTGGTGGGGTGTTCGATCTGATCGTACAACGTCTCGTTGACGCGATGATGGCGTTTTCACCCATCATCCTGGACCTGGCCATCGTGGCCGTGGCCGGCGCTTGATTCCATCTAAAGGCTGGCCGTCAACGTTGTCGACGGTCAGCTTTTTCTTCGGAGCCTGCGCAGGAAGGGGATGCCGGCCAGGGACAGCGGCGTTGCCATCAATGCGAGGGCCCCCAGTGCTATGGACGTACCGCCGGGCGGGGGTGCGGAGCAGGGAGACGACGAGCCGTCGGATTCCTGCCCGGCGGCGGCGGTTGTGGGTTCCTCTGTCGGAACAACCGTGGATAAAGGTTGGACGGCAGTCCCTTCGCCGGACTCTCCCGACTCCTGATCCCCGTACGCCTCTGCTTCCGTTTCGGAAGGCTCTGGCTCATTGTCGGCCGCTGCGGGTTCGGTAGCGGTGTCCGAGCCCTCGGATTCGGCGCTGGACCTTTCCATCTGCTCCTCCAGCTCTTCAGGAGACGGGAGCGGTTCCAGTCCCAGAGCGACCCGCCAGGCGCTGTCAATCCCGTGCTGGTCGAGCCCGTAGACCTCCAGCAATGCTCCATCGATGTCCCGAAGCCGTCGCACGGCTTCGAACAGCTCTGAAATTTTGTCCTCCCCCCACCTTCTGACCATGAAATGGACCACGGACTTTCCCTGACCGTAGGCAATGATGATGTCCTCCGGCTCTCCACTGAAGGTCTGCTGGAACCAGAGGGGCCTGATCCGGCGCGTATAGATGCCGTAGCGAAGGGCGGCCTCATATTCGTCGGTCTGATCAATGTTGCCGTATTCGGCCAGGCCCTCGTTGAGCCACGCCGGAATGGCCGCGGAGGTGCCGCCTGCAGCCTCGGCTACCAGCAGGTGGGTGAATTCGTGTGAGGTGGTGCCGGTCACTGTGGGATCGAACCCGTGGACCAGCAGGACCCTCTCATCGGAGAAGGCCATGCCCTGGGCCTGGAGGTCCTCCGAAACAGCCTGTGAACGGAACGGCAGCGCTCTGACCATGTGCCGATAATTGTTGTAAGTGACAATCCGCAGGGGGTCAGTGGGTGTAATCCCCAGGACCCCTACCATGTTGTCCATGGTCTCCCTGGCGGCCTCCAGGATAATCCGGGCCCTTTCCTCCACATACTCACTGTAATAATAGACGGTGATCAAGTCGTCGGAGATGGTCAACCACTGAAACCTGTTGTCCTCGTACACAAAGTCGGTTTCTTCGGTGCGCACCAAGCCGCCAGCCTTGTCCCGCACTTCAAAATAGTAGGAAATCTTGGTGCCAGGCGGGAAGTAGTCGCCGCCGGAAGCCGGGAGCAGCGTGTCCCCAGAGATGATTTCGCCGGGTTCCAGTTCAACGCTCCGGTAAGAGCTGCGCCCGGACTGGTCCGCCTTCTTGATGAAGACGCGGGCTTCGTCGATGATGCCCTCGCTTTCGGCAGTAACCCTGAACACTATACCGTCAGGGAACTGGCTCTCTGCTGTGGCTTCCTTTACCTCAATGTCGCCCTTGTTTGCCAGGGCGAACGACGAGCCGGCCAAGGCAAACATGGCGATCGCCAAAACCACGGCCATCAGGCGAATCGATATTCTCATTGCCTCTCCTTCAGCCGAGTTTACTACAAGCCGACCGCCAATTGCGTTAGCACTGGCCACAGTCGCGCGGGGGCGGAGAGACTAGGCCATCGCATTTGCATAATTGATGACAATTGCCGCTTGCCAAGCCTCATGACACACCCCTACCATTGATATATGACACTTATGGCTGAATGCTCCTTCGTCTGGACACTTTCCGCAGAACGCCGTGGCGCGTCCCGCACTGCCTCGCGGGCCCGGTGGGACAAAACGGGACAAAATGATACAGGTTACAGAAAATTTCCGTTTCGGGACATCAGGAGAGCCGCCTTTTAGCTTTGAATCTGGCGAAATGTCCACTTTTGAGTGGGAAAAATGGGACTGGATTGGAAAAAATGGGACGGCATGGGAAGGAATTCATCCCGTTCCGTCCCGGGCGCGTCCATCCAGGAACTGCACCAGTGATCACGGTTCAAAGCCAGCTCCCCATTCGACATCCAGTCTCAACAGCCCTTGAGCCAAAAGCAATTGCCCTATCGGAGAGATAGGACGACTGCAAAGTCCCTCGGATTGCCATCCTGAACAGAGCGAAGAATGTCAACTTAAAAACCTGGGCTGAGAGAGTAGTCAGCTTGACTGCCAAATTGACCTTACCTACAATCGAGTCTCGGAAAACAAAAATTTTCAGAGTTGCTCCGCTGGGCATCGTCAGCGGGTGTCTCTTTTTGAACTACAAATCAATATTGGTGCTTGATGAATGGCAGTTAGAGTAGGCCGGGTAATTCAACTGAGCTTTGAGCCCTTCTACATCGATATGGAGCGGCGCGGAGTGCAATTGGTGGACATCGGCCTGAACCAGGTGGCGGATGCGATTCGCGAAGGTGAGATTGACGGAGGACCCGTCCCGCTCACCGACAGCTTTGATTTGGACGATGTCGCCACGCCCGTGGCCGGATTTTGCCTGTCCTCCGCGGGCAGGTCCGGCAGTAACCTTTTCTATTCTCGTGTTCCAATCGAAGAACTGAGCGGAGGGCGCGTCGCGCTCTCGGAGGTCGACCCAACAACCGTGCAACTCCTGCAAGTGCTCCTCGCGAGGAAGTACGAGGTTGGTTCGCCGGAACTGGTGCAGACCGCAGATGACCACGACGCGCTGGTAATCTCAGGGGACGCCGCCCTGCGTCGCCGCCGGGGTATGCGCGGCTACGGTCACCGCTACGACCTTGGGCACGAGTGGAATCGGTTCACCGACCTTCCCTTTGTATTCGCCCGCTGGATGCGCCGGAGCGATATGGAGCACCGGGATTCCATGCTGCTGGAGGACACGCTTTACGTGGGGCTTGAGGAGGGCGTGGATAGCCTGTTTCATCTCTCGGATCCCCGGGAGAACCTGTTGATGCTGGCCCGCGACGTGATGGAATACATCATCGGATACCGCTACTTCGTCGGGCTGTCTGAACAGAAGTCCATCAACCTCTTCCGCAGCTATCGCGACCAGGTGGTTGCCTCCTGAATAAGCCGCCGATTTAACGCTTTGTGCCGGAGGGGCGCGCCGTGGTAAGAGTGGTTGACTGCTGTTACGAGTCCACGGGTCGCCCCGGATTTATCTGCGATTTCTCCCCGCCGCGTTCCGGAAACCTCGCCGAGGTGCTCCGGGCTGACATTCCCGCCGATTTCATCTCCGTCGCTTACAACCCCGGCCGGTCGGTCCGCACCAACTCGGCACTGCTTGCTGCTGCCATCCAGCGCGAGACGGGCAAGGAGACCGTGTTCACCCTTGCCACTCGCGACATGAACCACCTGGCGCTTCAGTCCCTGTTGTTGGGCGCCCAGATGCTCGGCCTGGAAAACGTGGTGGTGGTGCAGGGCGACCCATTCAGCGAGCGAGACCTGTCGATCACGAAGGCTGTGCAGGACTACCGACCAACGGCCTTGATCGCAGCCATCCGGGCCATGAACGAAGGCGTCGACTTCCGGGGTTCAAATCTGAGGGAACCCACCGCCTTCTGCATCGGCGCGACCTTCGATCTCGGACGTGGGATTGACAGTGAGGCGTCACTGGCGACCCGCAAGATGGAAGCCGGGGCCGACTTCCTGATCGGTCAGCCTATTTTCGACCCAGACGATGCGCATCGTTTCCGAGACAGCCTCGAGCGGCAGGCGGGAATAACGTTAGCCATACCGGTGTTCCACGGCCTGCAGATCCTGGAGCAGGAGGGCGTGCTGTTCAGCAGCGTCCCCGAGGCCCTGAGGGCGGAGCTGGAAGGGGGGCGTTCGGGGGTGGAGATTGCGGCAGGGCTATATGCCCGGTTTCAGGAAGCTGGTTTTCATAACGTGTACCTGATGCCACCCATCCGCCGTGGCGGCGCCCGCAACTACGACGCGGCGCGGGAGTTTCTTGACAGGGTGGTCAGCAAATAAGAAGGGACGCACAGTTGCGCGCCCCTTCCGCAATCTTGTAACCCTCGATTCGACTATGGGCTCCACGGCACCGGCGCGAGGCTGTCTAGAGGATCAGTGACCACGTCCACCACGGCGGGACGGCCGGATGCGAAGGCCTGCTCCAGCGCGCTCTGGATGTCGCCGGGGCGCTCCACTCGGATGCCGAAGCAGCCGATGGACTCGGCGACACGGGCGAAGTTGGTGTCGCTGAACTGCCACAGCTCCTCGGGATGGCCACCGTCCATGCCAGCGTAGGCTCGCTCGTCCCCCCGCTGGTCCTGGCTAAGGGCGCTGTTGTTGTTGATTACGGTGACCACGTTGATGTTGTTGCGCACCGCCGTTTCCAGCTCCGCGATGTGGTACCAAAAGCCGCCATCGCCGCTGAAGCACAGCACCGGGCGGTCGGGTAGCGCACACTTCGCTCCCATGGCCGCCGACAGCCCCCAGCCCAGCGACCCGGCACAGCGTATGAAACTCTGGGTCGAGTGGTTGAAGTCGATCATGCTGCCTGTCCAGATACCCGAGTGCCCAGTGTCGGCCACCAGCATGGCGTCGGCGGGCAGGAACTTGGTGATCTCGTTGCAGAGACGCTCCGGGATGATGGGCACCGCATCAGAGTTGGTGCGGGGAGCGACATCGTCGCGCCATTCCTGGACGAGCTGCTGAGCGCGGCCCACCCATTCGGCCCGCCCGCCGATGGGCTCCAGGGCCTCTATCATCCGCCGCAGGGTGGCCTTGGCGTCTCCGTGCATTGCGACCTCGGCCGGGTAGGTGCGGCCCAACTCCGAGGGGTCGATGTCGATCTGAATCACTGGTGTGCCTGGGGAAGGCACACGCCATTCGTTGGTGACCTGGCTGCCCGTTTGGCTGCCGATATAGAAGACCAGGTCTGCCTCGCTGACCACCCGGTTGGCGCACCAGCGGGAGTATGACCCGACCACACCCACGGCCAGTGGGTGGGTGTCGGGTATGGTGCCCTTGGCGTTCAAGGAGGTGGCCACCGGGATGTTCAGCATCTCGGCCAACTCAACGACCTCCTGCTGCGCGCCCGATGAGGTGACGCCGCCTCCGGCGACGATCACGGGCCGCTGCGCAGACGTCAGCGCCCGGGCCGCCGCTCGGACGCTCTCTGGGTCGGCCTCAGGGCGGAAGGCGGGAAGCTGGGCGAAAGTGGACTCGAACATCACCTCGAGGTCCGCCTCGGCCTCGGTGGCAAAGTCGCCGGTCATGCCCTGGATGTCGAGGTGGACCGGCGCCGGCGCACCCGTGGTGGCTTCGCGGAAGGCCTGCCGCAGCAGGTGGGGCAGCTGCTCTGCGTTGTCGACCACTGCGCTGAACTTCGTGACAGAGGCGAAGGGCTTCGAGTGTTCAATTTCCTGGTAGGCGTTCCTGTACTGCTCATCGGTGCGCTTGTGGCCGGTCAGGGCAATGACCGGTGACAGCCCCAAGTAGGCGTCCTGCAGGCCGGCGGCCAAGTTGGCGGCACCCACCGACTGCGCCATGCAGATGCCGGGTTTGCCCGAGGCGCGGGCGTATCCGTCGGCCATGTAGGCGGCGGCTTTTTCGCCGTGGGTTATCACCCGCTTGATGCCGATCATGTCCATCTCAGCCAAAGCCCTGCGCAGGATTGCCGGCACCAGGAAGACGTGGGTAACGCCGTAGGCCTTGAACGTATCCGCCATGAATTTAGCGCCAGTCATTTGCGCCATAGCATTTTCTCCCGGTTCTAGGATTGCCTATATGGAACATAGACATAATCGTTAAGGGCGCAAGGATTATTCAGTTTAGCCTGTGTCCATTGCGCCCTACGTATGCTTGACCTGACCGTTGGCTCGAGGGTTAAATGCCCCGCTCTTCAAACACCTCTTTAGCGACACGGGCAGCGTTGGCGGCGGTGGGCCAGCCGCCGTAGAAAGCCATGTGGCAGATGATCTCAGAGATTTCCTCCTTGGTAACGCCGTTGTCCAGCGCGCGGCCAAGGTGGCCGCGTAGCTGGTCGGTGCGGTAGAGGGCAATCAGACTGGCGACGGTGATCATGCTGCGGTCTCGTTTCGACAGTTGTGGGCGTTCCCACACGTCGCCGAAAAGGACATCGGCGCTCAGTTCTCCCAGCTTGGGTGAAATCTCGGCGGTGACGGTACGTGCGGTCGTCATTTCTATTCCTCTCTATACAAGAATTTCTTCAGGTTCTATTTTGCCGTAGGGGCGCACTGCTGCGCGCCCCTGGTTTGTCCTCTAAATTGCTGTTCTGGTCAGGCGGGTACACCCGGTCCCCAGGTGTGGCCGAACTCGGCGCGCTCGATTCGGTGACCGGTGAAGTCGGAGGCCTTCACTTCCGCCAGCCATAGAGCAGCCTCACGTATTGTCTCGGGTTGGTCCAAGGGTATGCTCTCGGTGCCGGGCCAATGGCCGCGCCGGTTCATCCAGGTGTCCACTTTGCCGGGGCTAAGGACGTTTACGGCAATGTTGTGCTGGCGCACCTCCTCAGCCAAGCTGGTGTAGGCTCGGTCCAGGGCTGCTTTAGTCATCGAGTAGCCGACGCGCCCGGGACGGTAGCCCTGGGATGCGCCGGAGGTGATGCAGAAAATAGACCCGCCACTCCTCTGCTCGATCATCGCTGGTAAGGCGTACTTGCAGAGCAGGAGTGGGGCACGAACATTCGTGGCCAAGGCCCGGTCGAGAAGGTCGACGTCCATCTCGGTCACAGGCGATTCGCAGTCTATGCCAGCATTGGATACAACCACGTCGATTCGCCCGAAATGCTTCAAGGTCTCGCTCACAAGCGTCTGCAGGTCGTCTGCAGAAGTAACGTCGCACTGCACCGGCACCGCTTCGCCTCCCGCGGCGGCGATGGCGCGGGCGGTTTCCCGGATGTCGCCAGCGGCGTAATTGGGCCACTCCGACTGGGCCGAATTGTCGCTGATGGTGCGGGATGCCACGACCACCTGCACGCCAGCCTCGCCATAAGCCAGGCATATCTGCCGGCCGATGCCGCGGCTGCCCCCGGTTACGATGGCCACCTTGCCCTGGAGAGACATCAGGACGCCGGCCGGAAATAGGGCAGGGTGATGTTGTCGTCGAGGGCCTGGAAGGTCACCTCGACAGCCATCCCTACCTTGATGCTCTCGGGGTCAGGTTCGCACTCGACCAGGTTCGATGGCATTCGCGGCCCCTCTTCCAGCTCAACAATGACTGGCACGTAGGGGGACCGGTCGCGGAACGGCGGAGTCGGCCCGCGGTGCACGATGGCGAAGGTGTGGATGGTGCCCTTGCCGCTGCTCTGAATCCAGTTGGTCTCGCGGGAAAAACAGGAGGGACACATGTCCCGGGGATAGAAATAGGCGGTATCGCAGGTGTTGCAATGCCGCAGCCACAATTCTCCCTCTTTGCATTTCTCGAAATAGAAGTCCGATTCAGGCTGTGGCGTTGGAGCCGGAATCGGAGGCGGCGACTGCTGCTGCGTCATCGAGTATCTCCTGGTGATGATGGAGGGAAACGAGGGTTCGATGGGCCCTGCTGAACGTTCCAAAGAATACGCAGATGCACCGTGGCCGTCAAGGAAAATGGAGTGATGTCCGGTGTCAGAACCGTCCGCTCTTACTTTTCTGGAGGGCGGTCCGGGGGCCTACGGGATGCGAGGTGAGAGGGCGTCACTGTTGCAGATCCTCTTCGACTGCTTCCGGCATACATCCCTCCGCCAGCAGGATGCCGCGGGTTTCTGGAGACAGGTTCTCCAGAATCCGGATGGCCTTCGCTGCAGCCTCACCCATTCTCTGCTGGGATTCCATGGTCCGCTCGAGGATCGCCTCCAGGTCAATTCGCTCCACTAGACTTTCGCTTGCCTGGTCTCCCCACTGCTTCCGCGCCTCATCCTCGATGGTAGCCATCATCTTTTCAAAGGGAATCTCGTCTGAATAGACTTTGACCCCCAGAGCATCCTCGAAGGCTTTGATGATCTCTCTTTCAGCCTCGGCGGAACTCCAGCCAGGGTCGAGTATCCAATGGTGCAGAGCATTCAGTTCCTGCGGAGGCGACAACTTCTCCATTGAGGTAGACAAGTCGCTGTATGCCTTCGCAGTGCCCTGGCTTTCGGCAAGCTGTCTCGTATACTCGCCACAGGCGGCACTGTAGTCTTCGACCGACATCGCCCCGCCACAGGCGAGGGATGCTCCCAGAGCTGTGGCCAATACCATTGCCAGCAATTTCCACATTGGCGTTTCGACCATTGAGGAGGATTTCACCGTGGCTTTCGCCGCGACGGATGACCCGGCAGAGGTGGGACCAGTGGATCTCGCTTTGCTGATCACGAAGACCTACCAGACTGGCGAGAGCAGAGTGTTGGTTAGGTGTGTCATTTTGTGGGGAAGGCGGGGTAACTGGGGGTTCGTCAGCCATGGAGAGGAGGTGTTCTGTGGGACATTTAAGGCCGGTAAATGAGTCATTTTGAGTCATTTCAAAGCTGGACACTTCGAAATGTGAGTCATTCTGAGTCATTTGAGGCATGGAGGCCTGAAAAAGCGAGTCATTTTGAGTCATTTGGGGGCTGGAGGCTTGAAAAAGCGAGTCATTTTGAGTCATCTGGGGGTTGGCGTCTCCGGAAAGTGAGTCATGTGAGTCATTTTGTGGGCCTGGGGGTGAATGGCCCTCGGCCTCGCGTGGTGCGGGTGCGCGGGGGCGTTTTTGCGGTGCCTGGACTTGGGCATGGGGCCTCGTGGTCCGTCGGTCGATGGTTGGTTTTGGGACGCGCGGGCACGCCTGTATTCGATGGTACGGATTTGCCATGAGGCTTGGCAAGGGGCGAGCGTCACCAATCCTCACTCGCGGTGTGTTCTATCCTTCAAACCTCCTGTGTTTTGAGATAGTTTCTAAACCTCAACAGAACCCTGTGTCCCTGCCCGCCAGTTTCCACCATATCCGGCGCGTAGTTGGGTGGTGGATCGCACCTCAGTTGGGTTATCGAAGTGCCGGGTGATCCTGGTGCGCTATGAAACGAAGGCATCCAACTACATTGGTCTGGTCAGACTGGCGTGCGCCTTTCACTGGTACCGCCGACAGTGGCAACTCAGGTTTTGAGATATTTTCTTAACTGGACTTTGTACAAAGCTGGTAGGGGCCGTCAGATATGAATGTTTAGCTGTAATTCCGCGTCAGTATGTTTTTGAATGTCGCCTTCTGGACCCGACATTCGAAAAGTTCCCAAGCTGCGTAACTTTACCCACGATGCCCATCTCTGAATTGTAAAAAGTCCAGCTTAAGAACGCCGGGCCTCTCGCCCATCACCCGGCCAAGAGCGTCGCGACACTCCAGCCTTGCTGGTATACGGGAAATCGGGCGCCCCTTTCTCTTTGCCCCAAGGTAAGGAGGACGGGCCACCTTAAGGCTTCTGGTTAATACCCTCGAATTCCCGCAGCGCCCAAACAGCGACCTACATCCATCCCCCTCTGCTTTCCATCCCAGGGATGCGCGAGGAATACCTGTCCCGCACACTGGACTGGTTCGACGACTGGCTGAGGTGATCTAAAGCCACTCTGAATTACGACATGCGCAATACATTGTAATAATTACAAACTTTATATTTACAATAGTTCAATTTAGTAGCAATTAGGTTGACTATTTAGGAGTTGTACACTAGCATTCCTGAAATTCACCGACTGCCGTTGCGCTCCGGCGGTCAGGAAGCGGAGGTGTCCGGGCAATGTTCGGCAGACTCAAATTACGCGTCGCTTTCACCATCGGAGCCATTCTCGCACTAACTGTGCTGGCAGCCTGTGGAGGCGATTCAGCCACCGAAGACCCAGCCGACGCAACCTCCGTCCCTGCCTCACAGGTCACAGAGCAGGGTAGTGAGCCGCAGCAGACGTCGGCGGCAGTCCCTACGGCTGCTCCCACCACCGCTGCCGTCGCGCGGCCCACGACGCCCCCCCGTGGGGCGGTCGGCCCTACCGCCACCCCGTCAGCTATCTCCGAACCGAGCGGCGAGACCGTATACTCGGAGGCCGCCAAGCTGCTGATGAGCGGCGGAGCCAGGGCGCTGGCCGAAGCAAACGGCGAATCGCCCCGGCAGGGTGGCGTATTGCTGGCCAACAACTGGGAGCCTATACCCTTCTATGATATGCACCAGACATCCTTCGGCGGTGTCTACGTTATCACGGCTCCAGCGTACAACGGTCTTCTGGCTTCCAGTCCCTATGACCCGCTCGCTTTGGAAATCATCCCGGATCTAGCGCATAGCTGGGAGCTCAGTGACGGCGGGTCAACCGCAACCTTCCACTTGGCCGAAGGCGTGAAGTGGCACGACGGCGCGCCATTTTCATCGGAAGACGTCAAGTACAGCGTAGAGCGCATTAAGGACCCTCCCCAAGGCATGGTAAGTCCGCGTCAGGGGGTATTCAGAGGCACTTTTGACACGGTTGAGACGCCTGACCCCAACACCGTCGTGGTCAAGTCCGATGGGGCTTCACCCTTGCTGGTGCCACTGTTCTCAAATGGCTGGAATGCCATCATTCCCAAGCACATATCAGAAGTGGACCCTGTCAACGCCATGATGACGCAGGTGGTAGGCACTGGAGCGTTCAGGCTGCGAGAGCCCCCCACCACCACTCTTTGGCGCTATGAGCGGAACCCGGATTACTTTGAGGACGGCCTCCCCTACATTGACGAGATTGAGTACCAGATTATCCAGGACGCCCAGTCTCAGGCTGCGGCGCTGCTTACCAAAAAGATTTATTTCAACGATGCCATCTTCGGCGTTAATATGAGCCCGGAGTTGGCGCAGTCAGTGGCGGACCGGGAGCCGGGTCTGGTCTATGATCCGATAGCCACCATCGCGGTGTCCCACTTCGTGGTGAACTCCACCCGGCCGCCCTTCGACGACGTTAGGGTGAGACAGGCTCTGAGTGAAGCCATTCGCCGCGAGTCCTTCGACGAACTCAGCCCCCAAGGTGGCACGCCCGGCACCGGGAACTTCCCCCTGGGCCCTTGGGCGCTCCCTAAAGAGGTGCAGGAATCCCTGCCAGGCTACGGGCCCGACATGGATGTCCGCATCGCCAATGCCAAGGCTCTTCTGGCCGAGTACGAGAGCGAGAACGGGGAAATTGACTGGGACTCCATGACCATCCAGTGTTCCAGCAACCTCACATGGTCATGCCCCAACGGCGAGGTAGCGCAGCAGCACCTGAAGAAGATAGGGATCACGTCATCGCTGGAACCCCTGGACGTTACGGCGCATCGTGGCAACGAGGTGTCTGGTGACTACTTCATGTCCACCTTGGCCGCAGGGATGGACTTCGACGACCCCAATGACACCTTCGGCCAGTGGTTTATCACCAACGGAGGGCGCTGGTATCAGCGGCGCTCAATCCCGGAACTGGACGAGATTTTCAACCGGCAGAAGGCCGAAGGGGACTTCGAGACTCGTCGCGCGTTGGTCTGGGAAATGGACCAGATTGCGATGAACGACGCCTCGTACATGATTCTGCAATGGTTGCAGGCCAACTTCGTCAAATGGGATTTTGTCAAAGGCATCACGGCAACGGCCAATCCTCGGACGACCAACGCCAGATTGAAGTACACCTGGCTTGACCTGCCGTAAGCCAACGGCGCCATCAGGTAGAAAGCGAAACGGATGTCCCCAGCCATAGCCGCCGGGGACATCCAACTGCATACGTTACCTCGACTGCGGATTCCTGGTTGGCATCCCTGACTTACTCAGGAGACTATGAAGCAGTACATCGCCCGGCGAATGGCAATGGCGATCCCCACGCTGATTGGGGTCTCGTTCATTATCTTCATCATCATGGCTATCATGCCCGGCGATGTGGCTCTCGCCCGCTTGGGCGAGGCCGCCAACCCCGAAACCCTCCAGATTGTCCGCGAACAACTGGGCCTCAACGACCCTTGGTACCAGCGCTATGGCCGCTGGGTCGGCGACATGGTCACCTTTGGCGACTTGGGGGAGTCTGTTTTCCGCCAGGGCGTCAAGATAAACGATCTCATCGCCGAACACTTCCCCGTTACCCTGAACCTCGCCGTCTACACCATGATTGTGGCCATTCTGCTGGGTGTGCCGCTGGGCACCATCAGCGCGGTGCGCCACAACACATGGGTCGACTACGTGCTGCGGGTTTTCAGCATAGTAGGGCTGTCGGTGCCGGTGTTCTGGCTCGGGATAATGATTATCCTGGCCCAGGTGACCTGGTTCAATTGGTCCCCGCAAGTTCAGTGGGTCAGCCCATTCGACGACTTCTGGTCCAACATTAAGCAGATGTTCTGGCCCTCGGTTACTCTCGGCTATTTCCAGGTGGCCTTTATCGCCAGAATGACGCGCTCGTCCCTCTTGGACGTCCTCTATGAGGACTATATGCGTACCGCACGCGCCAAGGGTCTCCGCGAGCGCACAGTCACCATCCGCCACGGTCTCCGTAACGCCGTTATCCCCGTGGTTACTGTTGGAGGCCTCCAGTTCATCGCCCTCCTAGGTGGTGTTGTCATTACCGAGCGGGTGTTCAACCTCGCTGGTTGGGGCACATTGCTGGTCCAAGGCGTGTTCAATCGCGACTTCGCCCTGGTTCAGACCCTGGTCTTTATCTTCGCCGCCATTGTGATCGTCGCCAACCTGATCACCGATATGTTATACGCATGGCTGGACCCAAGAATCCGTTATCAGTAATCATTGAGGATACTATTGGCCGCTGAAACGACCTCGTCAGATTCGTTGCGTCCCACCCTCACCAGGAGCCCTTGGGCCAGATACCTGCGTACACTTACCCGCTTCTGCCGCCACTCTCCTCTGGGGGGCGTGGCAGTGTTTATCATCCTCGCCTTGACCATTATGGCTGTCGTTGGACCCTATGCCGCTCCCTACGACCCAGAGGAAATCGGCGTCGGTCCCAAATACCAGTCTCCCTTCATCGGCGATAACTTTCTGGGCACCGACCGGCTGGGACGTGACGTGCTGAGCCGGGTGCTCCACGGGGCCTGGATTTCCCTGATGGTGGGCGTGGTCGCGTCCACGGCAGGAACCCTGGTTGGCGCAGTAATGGGCCTGTCCAGCGGCTACTTCGGCGGCAAGACCGATGCCATTATCCAGCGTGTTGTCGATGTCCTCATGGCCTTCCCCGTGCTGATCATGGCCATGGCGCTGCTTGCCGCCCTCGACCGGTCCCTCAACACCTTGCTCATCGCCATTGCCGTACCCTTCATTCCGTACGGTGCCCGCGTGGTCAGGGCCAGCACCCTGGTTATCAAGGAGAGCCAGTACGTGGAGGCCGCACGCGCCATCGGCGCTAGCGACTGGCGCGTCATCATGCGACACATTGCTCCCGGCTGCCTGGCGCCCTACATGGTTGTACTGACGGGCTTGGTCGGAGTGGCCATCATCACGGAGAGCGCACTTGGATTTCTCGGACTCGGCATCCCGCCGCCCACACCCACTTGGGGCGAAATGCTTTCCAAGGCGGTGGAGGACCTGTTCTTCGCCCCGGTTGTCGCGATTGTGCCCGGCCTTTTCATAACCTTGGCGGTCTTCTCCTTCAGCGTTCTGGGTGACTCCCTGCGCGACGTCCTTGACCCCCGGCTGCGGGGAAGGACCTAAGCTGGACTTTGTACAAAACTAGCCAGATGCCGTCAGATAAATACGTTTAGCGGCCTTTCTACGCCTTCTACTTTTTGAATGTCGGGTCCAGAAGACAACATTCAAAAAGTTCCATAGCTATCTGACTTTACCTATGATGCCCACCCGTGAATTGTACAAAGTCCAGCTAAGAAACTATCTCATAATCTGAGTTGCCACTGTCGGCGGTACCAGAGCCGGGCGCACGCCAGTAGGACCAAGCCAATGTAGTTTGTTGCCTTTTTGTCATAGCGCACCAAGGTCGCCCGGCACTTCGATAGCCAGGCCAGCGTGCGCTCCACCACCCATCGACGCGCGGGATAGCGTTTCACTCCTTGCGAGTCCGGTTTTTCCTCCCCCATGCGCCGGACGTGCCCCCGGTACCCGTGAACGGCCACGGCCTGGTGGCCGGTGGGATTGTCATACCCCTTATTCAAGCACAGATGCTGGATCCTATCATCACAAGTATCAGGTCGCTCCACCACTACGCCTTCCAAGGTCATCGCCGGCAGATTGGTGTCGTGAACGTTCGCCCCGGCCACCACCATGCTCAACGGTCCACCGCCTCCGTCAACCAAGACGCTACGCTTGCTGCCCGCCTTGCCACGGTCCGTGGGGTTGCGGCCCATCTGCTGCGGGGACTGCGCCGGGGATATTCCAGTTCCCCCCGCGCTCGAGGCCGAGGTGAGGGTGAAATCCCCGCACCCAACAATCGTCTTCACCTCGCGGCTATGACCATAACAGAGTCTCCCCAGCACTCCACGGAACCGTCGCGCCGCACCCCGCAGGTGTGGTTACTTCCGGCCTTGCATCAAAAGTGCTGGTTATCGCAGGTCTCGGGGATCAGCTCCAAAAGTCCGGATTTTGCCTCTAAACCTTGAAAACCAGGTCTAGGCTGCATTACATCAGAGCTGAGACTGTATTGGAGGCCATTCCACTGCAGGGACTGACGCAGCTACCGAAAAGGAGGCCGCGAGGAGGTGCTGTGGGTCAAGACAGACAACATCGCAATGGCAGCAGTTATCCACTCAGGTGGGCTGACCAATTGATCGAAGAGCAAAGGTTCCCTCCGTGGGGTCAAAGTACATCCAAATCTGGGAGGCTGCACATAATTTCAATCTTCTGTATGGGAGAACCCATTTCTGCAGTCGTGTGAATCACTGTAGTGGGGTTGAACCTCGCTGCTTGCCATTCCGACTGCCCCGCCCATGCCTTCGTCCTGTTGTTTGCCATCTTGAGAGCACTATGGACTCTCTCCACGGTGCTCTTTAGAGTGTAATAGTCTTGGTGCCTCTCACCCCGGGCAACTTCGCCAACTCGACAATCATCTAGGCCAACTCCCGTTGAGCCTCTCTTCTGGGTCTCCAGATTTCGCGTCAGCCTCTCTCTCGCCCCGTTTTTAGCCGGCGGGTTCCGCTGCCAGACTGCACAGACCACTGCAATACTTGAGACCAGGACGGGGCGATTGCAAATTCAGGGAGGGAAAGAAAGAAAAGGTAAGGACGTGAGAGAAGGGAGGGGTGTAGATATGGGGGCGGCGGAATCTCTGTTCAAGTGTTTGGAGCAAATCCCTGATCCAAGGAGTGCCAGAGAAGTCCGGCCTCCCTTTCCGACAAAACTGCGCCCTACACTGCTGGGCCTAGTTTGTGGCCAAACCACCATGGCCCACATCGCCCTTTCCTCCGGCTGCACTGGAGGAGACCTTGGGCTTTGCCTGAGAGCATCCGCCGCACCCGACCACCATTTCGCTCAAGTTGGCGAGAGTGCAGTACGAACAGTGATAGGGCGCGGTGACCGTCTGGGTGGCCCGAGTGGTGGCGGAGCAGGAACTCAGTGCCGCGGTGGACTGGAAATGGGGGCAAGCAGTCAGAGAACGCCAATGGCAATCCATTGGCGATGGTTAACGTACTGGCTCTCGATCTGAAGCTGTGCCTGGAGCAGTGGCTGGCGTCGGAGAAGCGATTCGGACCTGTGGTGTTGCGGGAGCAACTGGGCCGGCTGTTCGAGCGTTATCCAAGCACGCAACTGCTGACCATGGACGCCCGGTATTTGCAGCGGTATCTATGCCAGGCCAGAGTCAGCCGCGAAAGTGACTACCCTGTGCGGATCTTGGAAGAAGTGAAACACTTTACGGACGCCGCGGGAAGAATCGCCGCTACATTGCCGTTGAGGGCCTTATATATCTTGCCACGCAACACATGTACCCCAATGAGCATCATTCGGGCAGATTTGGGGGCAAGGCTTGGGGCGGCTCAGAATGGAGCGGGGCAAAGGCTTGTTGTTGATCCTGCCTTTAGCGGGCTGGATAGCTCCCGCCGTAGCTGCCCCCGAGCGGAAGCCCACCAAGAAGGAAGAGCAGGACATCGTTAGCACCTTCCGCCTTATGGAGCAGATTCCCGACGGGTCCGCCGCCGTGAAGTTCCTGGAGGAACTCCGTTGGGGCAAGCAGCTATCCTGTGCGCATTGCGGTTCACACGACGCATTCCGTTCCGATTGGGCAAAGCGCCAGACTCATTGGTGCCCAGACTGCCGCATGTACTTCTCGGTAAAGACCGGCACGGTTATGGCGCAGACGCAACTCGCGCTCCGCGATTGGATTGTGGCGATTCACCTTGTTCTCACCACCCGCAAGGGCATCAGCTCGATTCAGATTTCCAAACAGATCGGTTGCACGCAAAAGACGGCGTGGTTTCTGATGCACCGAATTCGCGAGGCGATGCAACAGGGCGGGGACAAGTGGCTTTCCAGCGTTGTCGAGGTTGACGAGACCTTCATCAGCGGGAAGGAGCGGAACAAACGCAAGACCCCGCCGAGTGTGCCGTTCTGGGGTAAGATGCCGGTTATGGGCCCCCGGGAACAGAGCGGCAGGATCGTGGCGTTCCCGATGCCGATGATGGACAACGTGCGGATGCGGCAAGCCATCCTTAACAACGTGGCTAAAGGCTCCTCGATCTACACCGACGGACACACGGCGTACCTCAGCTTGTCCAGCCACGGATACAACCACGAATCGGTCAATCACAACGCAGGGGAGTACGTCCGCGACCAGGTAACGACCAACGGCGTTGAGAGTTTTTGGGCCTTGCTCAAACGCGGGTACGTGGGCGTATACCACTACATGAGTTGGGATCACCTTTTCCGCTACGTCAATGAGTTCACCTACCGTTACAACTCAGGACCCGGCAACGGATTCCAAGCCATATCCGGCACCTTCAATAGGATGGAGGGGCACCGGCTGAGTTACAAGCAGTTGAAGACCATCGGGGCGATCAGGAGGGAAGCGGATGAAATTCAGAGGGTCGCAATGAGGAACAGGCGGCGGCTGGGTGTTGCGCTCTAATGGAGATCATAAGGACAATCAAAACTAGCCGGTGGGTCGTTGTTCTGGCGACTCTGGCAATCCTAGCTATTGCAGCCGACATCCTGATTACCAGAGTCCTGAATTTGGGGGAAGGCGACGCCTTCAACGCCGCCGACTATCAGACCGGCTCGCAGACCGGACAAGGGACACTAGACCAGGACATCATCATTGCCAAAGTGGGGAAGGGAACCGTATCGCTGGCTGAATTCAAGGAAAAGATGCTCCACCAAAGGTACGCAAGGTCGGTTATGAAGCAGCAATTGGACGGGCCAGACACAGGAATGCCAACCGGAGTATTAGAGGCTTATTACCAGTTGACAACGAAATGGGGTCCCGAGAACGCCGCCCTTGGCGATCTGATTCTAAACCTTGCACTGCTTCAAGAGGCCCTAGCCCTGGGACTCTCCGCAACAGACCAGGAGATAGCGGAGAGCATAGAGTTCGACCGAGCCGCCTTCGACAACGGAGACTTCGTCCCGTACAACTGGGGCTACGTTACGGGCCTCGGTGAGGACACCCACTGGAACGTAGTTTATCCGGCCAGGGTAAGGGCATCGCTGGCTATCGATAAGTTGCGCCAACACGTAATAGCGACGTGCCAACAGAACGATTGCCGCAACCTTTGGCCTGAACATAACGAGGCGACCATAGACAAAACCGACATCGAACTGTTTGGCAGCGAACACCACTCCGCTACCCTTGAAGGCGTCTTGGGATTCCTCGCCGAATCGCGGGAATTGAAACAGAAGAACCTACCAACTCGGTAATCTGGCTGGCTGAGAGGAAAGCTTATGGAAACGCTGGTCTGGATGGGCTTTCTTGCGATATTTGGGCTAATGGGGCTGCTTTGGGCGGCCCGTGGCCTTTACGTGAAGGTCAGGACGATTGAGCCAGAATACAGGAGTTGGGAGAACTCTACCGGCCCCTCGGTGCTGCTTGCAGGGCAATCGCGTTTTAGCTGCGTAGGACTTTCAGGAGGTAGTCCTCTCTCCAGCCGGCTTGCAGGCGCTTGCCTTGTATGCCCACTTTCAGGCTGGTCTCTGGTTTCAGCAGGTTGTGGGCTATCTGCCTTGGCGTGGCCATGTTCTGTGGGCTGTGGTCCAGGCGCATCCGGCTCTGGTCCTCCCGGAATGTGACGTCCAGGCTCCAGTGCAGTGAGTTCTCAATGCTCCAGTGGGCCCGTGCCGCACCCAGCAACTGCTCAGCCGGTCCAGCGAGGCTGCTGATGTAGTACCTCGATTGCAAGGTGATACTGGTGTCCGTCTCACGGCGCCCCACCACCTTGACCACGGACCGCAACCCCGGCCATTCCTTCCCAGTACTAAGATATTCCAGACAGGCCGGGCCGCTGATGGCCCAGCACTCCCGCCGTTAAATCCGCCCGTGCCCTTTGTTGAGAGTGCTGACGTAGCCGTGAGGCACACCGTCAAAGCCCGCCTCCTCCGCCCCCTCGAACAGGTCCCGCACATCCTGATACAGCCGGCCCTGATTCTCCTTGACCGCCAGCAGATAGTCCGCCCCCCGGTCCACATTCCCCCGGCTATCTCCCTCTGGCACCCCATGGCATCTATGGTTACGATGCACCCGCTCAACTCCAGCATCTCCAGCAGCCGGGGTATGGCAGTGATTTCGTTGGACTTCCGGTCAGTCTTCACCTGTCCCAAGGTCAGGGTGTTGGCCGAGGCCCAGGCGCTGACCAGGTGGATGGCCTGCTTGCCTGCCCTTTTGTCGTGGGAGCGGCGCACCGTCTTGCCGTCGATGGCCACCACCTCTCCGGGCAACAGCTCTGCCACCCCTTGGCTCCACTCCATGAAGCACTCTTGGAACCGGTCCGGGTCCAAGCGGGAGAACACGTCGCCGAAGGTGTCGTGAGACGGGATGCCGTTGGGCAGATCCAGGAAGGAGCGGAACTATTCCTCCTTGCTCTTGCCAAACATCTCCACGGAAACCCAGGAGTCCGCGCCGCAGATGACGGCACAAATGGCGATGGTGATGATGTCCAGTAACTGGTGCCGCTTGCAGCGGTCGATCCTTGGGTCCTCCAAAGCCTCGAAATACTCCATGATGGCCCCGCCCTTCTTCATCGCTCCCCGCTATCATCCGACACATGCCCAGTCTCCCATCCTCGCCCAAGTCTACCATCCATAACGCGATTGCCCTGCGGTCGCAGGCGGTGTCGTTACGTGCCACTCCGTCTCCAGTAGAACACAATCCTCGCTTACACGGTAGTTGCTTGGACGGCACTCCCCACCTCAAAGGGAATCACAGCGACCGTCTGATCGAGGACTGCCTACTCGCCGCAAGGGTAGCCCGTATTTGGGGCAGCAAGCGGACCAGCTACCGGTTTGACTCAGGTGGGCGCGGTCGAAGCCACCGAGTATGCCGACCCGACACGCGTAGCGCACCGCAACTGCTACCCCTCAACTACTTACTCAACACCCCCTAAACTCTCCTTTACACAGTTGTCTCCCAGGCAGCGTCCACGCTAGACGGTAAGGAGGGGGACCGCCAGCAGCCCGCCAGCAGCTCCGAGACCAGGAACCGGAGCGCACTCAAGAGTCGGCGTATGGACTCAAAAGTGTGAGCGCTCTCATAGTTGTTCACCAAAGCCCGGACGCTGGTGGACAAGCGGCTGTATCTTTCGGAGGGTCGGACCTCGGACAGCGGCCGTTGTGATGCTCCCGGAGTGCCGGCTGGCAGGCTTCGGTACTAGTCGAAGACTGAATTGGCGTTGGAGATGGTAACGCGAGCCTTGGCACGGGGTCATCTGAAAGCCGGATGGGTTGCCGGGGACGCCGCCTTCGGGATGTCGCAGTCCTTCCGGAACGGCCTGGCGCTTTGGGGATGCGCTACGTCCTAGACGTTCCGGCAGGCTTCACGGTTTGGCATGGCCTCTCGAGCAATCTTGGGCAGACCCGGTCTATCAGGGCCGGGGGCAGCCCTGCAAACCCAGGCTGGTGGGCGGGCAGCGGCGCACTATGGAGCAGCGCAGTGATGAATTGCCGGAGGAGGCCTGGCGTGAGATAACCGTGGCTGAGGGAAGCGAGGGTTCCCGCAGCTAACGGTTCAGCGCTCAGAGGGTGCGTCCAACCAGCAGGCGGAAGCCCGGCGAAATCCACTGGGCCGTTTACAGCCGGAACCTGGACGGCAGCGAACCCCGCTACTACCTGTCCAACGCTCTGGAGGATACCTCGTTGGAGACCCTGGCATAAGTGGGAGGCTCCCGGTGGCGTATAGAAACGGATTTTTAGACGGGGAAGAGCGACGGGGGGCTGGACGAGTACGAGACCCGCACTTGGGCGGGCTGGCATCACCACGTGCCCCAGTGCCTGCTGGGCGGAGCGTTTCTCTTGGGTCTGCAGCAGGACTGGGGGAAAAGATGCCCCTGGTCACGCGTCCCCAGGTGTACCGGCTGGTGCGGGAGATGCTGCCCCGGAAACGGTTCGGACCGGGTGAGTTGCTGCAATGGCTGGAAGATGTCCAGCGGCGCAACGAGCGGGCGAAACGCCCTCACGAGAAACGCTGTGCCGCCCGCCGCCGGGAAGCATCAGGCGTCCCTCCTTAAACTCGTCGTTGTAATACTAGAAGTACGAAATCTTTGAAATGATGAGTAGCCGATATTGGTGTGAGCACCGGCGAAACTTGGGCAATGGTAATCTCTGCCAAGGCGCATACTTTTCGTGTCACCATTTCAAAGCTGTTGGTCTACTAGGCGTGCATCGGCGGTGAGAAACGCCTAGACTCTGTACAGCCCAGCAACTGCATGGGGAACGGTTCTCCCATGCGTGCGTCGGTTCTATTAAGTCTCACGGGAAAGGACGGCAATGATAGAAACTTACATCGGGAAGACGATTTCCGATTTCACACTTCAGTCCAGCGATGGACAGACGATATCCCTTAGCAGTCTTCGGGGACAAAAGGTCCTGCTGTACTTCTTCACCAGTCCGGGCGGTGGTAATTGAACCCGCATGGCTCTTGGGTACCGAGAGCATGCTACCGAGTTCACCGAGAAGAACGTCGTGCTGTTCGGAATCCATGACGGAAGCTTGGATGCCGCACGCCAGTGGGTCGAGAAAGAGCGGCTTCCGTTCGCGGTCCTGAACGACCCTGATCGACGAGTAGGCATTGAGCTAGGCATGTCCGCTATCGATGGAGAGAGGTACGTCAAAGACCCGTCAGACGGGGAAAGGCCCGCAGTTGTCATCGACGAACAAGGTGTGATCTGCGAGTGGGAACCCGACATGAACCACACCGATCAGATTGCAAAGTTACTGGTGCGTCTGTAGGACGACCTCAACGGTGCGGGCTTTTCGACTGTTGCCCGCCCTTGTGCAGCCGGCAAAACGGGGTTCAGCCCGGACTGTGGCTTAGCAGGCCGATGAAGAACATTTCGAGGACGGCGAGACCCCTATGGATGGCGGCAGACGGTCCAATTTGCAACCGCCGTTTGTCAGCGATTACCCGCACACGTGGTCTGATTTACCTCCGCCGATTACAGGTGTCAATGGCGGCGGCAAAGTGGGGCGGCGGAATGGTGGACCACCAGCGTGGTGGCAGTTGGCTGGGCAGGGAGGGTTGGGGACAGAATCAGGGGATGGGAGCCGACTGGGTGTTGAGCGGGTTAGGCGTTGTCCGGGTCGTCCGGATCTTGGGGCACGGCGGTCTCCCTGCTGCGCTTGAGCCGGTAGCTCTCGCCGTTCATCTCCAGGATGTGGACGTGGTGGGTGAGGCGGTCCAGAAGTGCTCCGGTGAGCCTTTCTGAGCCGAAGACCTCGATCCACTCGTCGAAGGGGAGATTCGTGGTTACCATGGTGGAGCCTCGCTCGTAGCGCTGGCTGAAGACCTCGAATAGCAGTTCCGCGCCGGTACGGGACAAGGGTACGAAGCCCAGTTCGTCGATGATCAGCAGGTTCAGGCGGGAAAGCTGGCGCTGCAGATTGAGCAGACGCCTCTCGTCCCTGGCCTGCATCATTTCGTGGACCAAGGCGGCAGCGGTGGTGAAGCCCACGGACATACCCCGCTGGCAGGCGGCCAAGCCCAGTCCCAGGGCTATGTGAGTCTTGCCGGTGCCGCTGTTGCCGACGGCGATGACGTTCTCCCGGCGCTGGATGTATTCGCAGCGGGCCAGTTCTGCCACCAAGACCTTGTTCACCGAGGGAATGGCCAGGAAGTCGAAGGTGTCCAGCTAATGATTCTCTTTGTATCTTGGTTTTGCTGTGTGACAATCACCTCACTCACTTGGACAGGGGTGCGGCAAACCGAATGCTCCTTGGTCATGGAAGACCGTTCCATAGCGAGGGTCGCCGCACCCACCCCGGAGAGAGCCCGAACGGTTGCCTGGGCCAACCAAGCCCGCATCTTGCATGGACGGGCCGACGCTCGCGCGGGAGGTATAGATGGAAGGAGAGCCGAGATACATAGGCATTGATGTCTCAAAGGCCCAGGTCGATGTAGCCGTCCGACCTACAGGACAGAGATGGTTCGTCTGCTACGACGAGGCCGGGGCCGAGGAACTCGTCGTCCAGATGGTGGACCTGAGTCCCGCCTTGGTCTTGCTGGAGGCTTCGGGCGGCCTGGAACTTCCGCTGGTGGCCGCCTTGGCCGCTGCGGCACTGCCGGTTGTGGTGGTCAATCCGCGACAGGTTCGAGACTTCGCTAGGGCCACTGGAACGCTGGCCAAGACCGATGCCTTGGATGCGGCGGTTCTGGCCCACTTTGCCGACGCCGTTCGTCCCGCCGTGCGCCCTCTCAGAGACGCCGAAACCCAGGTCCTCAACTCGCTGGTGGCCCGCAGGCACCAGGTGATGACCATGCTGGTGTCTGAAAAGAACCGGCTAGGAACCGCCACCAGCGCCGTGCGTCCTCGCATAGAGGCGCACATCGCTTGGCTGGAACAGGAGTTGAGGGACTTGGAAGAAGTGCTGCGGCAGACTCTTCACCGGAGTCCGGTGTGGCGGGAGAAGGATGAACTGCTGCGCAGTGTCCCGGGCGTCGGCGAACAGCTGTCCGTCACATTGCTGGCCGAGTTGCCGGAGTTGGGCACACTGGGCCGGAAGGAGATCGCCGCCCTGGTAGGTGTCGCCCCCTTTAGCCGGGACAGCGGTCCTCATCGCGGTAAGCGCACTGTCTGGAGCGGCAGGACGCGAGTCCGTGCAGCGCTGTACATGGGGGCGCTGGTGGCCAGCCGCTGGAATCCGGTGTTCAGGGACTTTTACCAACGGCTGCTGGCAGCCGGCAAGCCGAAGAAGCTGGCCTTGACAGCCTGCATGCGGAAGCTGCTAATCATACTCAACAACATGGTGAAGTCAGGCAGGCATTGGGATTCTCAGACAACTGCCCCTTGATTTCCAAGACGGTTGCTTTACCTCCGCCGTTTACACGCTTCGCTGTTAAGGCTCTAACTGCCCAACTTTTAGCTTGAAAGACCTACTGGCATCGACCCTAATTATATCCTCGGTCAGCTGCGGCATTGCTGCCAAGTCAACGACGCTTGTGACCGCGTCTTCATATAGCAAATCGGAGCTGAGGTAGCAGTGAAACTTTTCTGACATCCGTTCCTCAAGTCCGGGCAGCGATGTTCGGCTCAAGTCCGTGGGCGATTTGGAAATATCCCGGCAGGGGCCGATTCAACGGACAGGTCAGTAGTCCTGTTTTCCACTTCCAGAAATCCATGGTGGACCGTTGCCCCGTACCCCATATTCTTGAGCAGCAGCGCCAAGGTGTAAGTCTTGACGGTTCCCGCCCAAGTGGCTACCAGGGCGCTCTTCTCTCCGACTTCGCAAATTGAACGACTGTCCAGTCTTAGGTGAAGAAACTCGGACCTCGCCCTTTCCAACAGACGAGCGGCAACACCGTCAATGTACGCGGGAACCTGTTTGTCGGAGAGAACGTCCCTCATCTTTTCAATGATACGGTCATGTACCTGGCCGGTGGTTCCGCCGAAGGGAGGTGGCCGACCTGTCCTGTCCTCGGAAACTTCTATCACCCTTTCTCTGCTGTGAACCTGGGTGATGCGCCACCTCTTGCCGGAAAAGATTATGGTCATTTCCGGAACGAACACGTTTGTGGCGGGAAGAGACCCGATCTGCCTCCCTCGGGTAACAACCCTGAATTCCTCGGCGGTTTGGAACACGGCGTAGAAGCTGTAATGTTCAACCAGTTTCTCTCCCTTGGGCCCCAATAGGAGGGTACCGTCCGGCGCCTGTTCGATCAGCGCCGTTTCTAGGGAACCGAGGTCCCTCAGCAGGCGGGTGAACATTGTCGGACTGACACCCTTAAAGGGCCCTGTCCCGCAGAGCACCTCGTACAGTGGCCCCGTATTCACTCCTCCTCTTTCCGCAATAACGGAAAGCACCTGATGGCAGAGAGTCGACAGATGCAACGCCTGGGGAGCAGGGGGTTCACACCACCGATCCCGCAACAGCTCCACCATGGCAATCGATTGAACCAAATCCAAGTGGAGGCGGTCCAATGGGTGGGAGTCCGCACGAGGTTCTCGCTCGATTGCGTACATCCGCAACACAGCAGGCTGCCTGGGTCTTCTGCCAGAGCGGCCGAGCCTCTGCCTCAGCGACGCCACCGAGAAAGGAGGGCCAATCTGAGCGACGCACTCGATGTCGCCGATGTCTATTCCAAGTTCCAGGGTCGAGGTGCAGATGGCGGTGGTCGTCCGCCTGGTCTTGAGGCTCCTTTCCAAATCGTTCCGGTGTTCGCGGGAAAGGTTTGCGTGATGGGGCAGAAAATCCACCGGCACTTTGGCCTTCTCCGACATTTCCCTCAGGGCATCCGCGTACCATTCCACGTTCTGGCGCGATCCGGCAAAAACTAGGTTCGGCTTGCCCCTCAGGCGGGAAAACAGGTGTTTGGTCACTTCCCTCTTAGCTGCCTCCCCCTTGGCGGGATCCTCCTCGTCGTCATCGCCATCGTCAGCCCCATCCCCACGGTTGGTGTACCCACGTATCTGGACTCTCAGCTCGGCACCGGCTGCACCACTTTCCAGAAGGTCCACGTCCTCGGGGGCACCTGGCCGCAGGTATTCTTTCACCATTTCCATGTCGCTTAATGTGGCCGACAGGCCCACTCGTCTAATCCGTCGCCCGACGGCGCGCTCCAGGCGGCTCAGGAGAGACCTGAGGTGGACGCCCCTTTCGTTATCCAGCAGCGCATGGAGTTCATCTATGATGAAAGAGCGGGTGCCCATAAACAGGGAAGGGATCTGAAGGCCACGGAGGACAAACAGGGCCTCCAGGGATTCCGGGGTGATGAGCAGAATCCCTTTGGGGTTGGCCCGCGCGCGGGATTTCACGCCTTGCGAAATATCTCCGTGCCAAGGGTAGACCGGCAGGTCAGTCTGTTTGCAGAGATCCTCCGTGCGTCCCAACTGGTCGTTGATGAGCGCCTTGAGAGGAGCCACGTAAACCAGATCGAATCCGCCTTCCCCGGGCGCTGCCAGCACGGAGGAAATGAGTGGCAGAAATGCGGCCTCGGTCTTACCACCTGCGGTGGGCGCAGCGATGATCAGGTCTCTTTCGCCGCTCAGGAGGGTGTATATCGCACGCTCCTGGATATCGTGCAGTTCTCCCCAACCCTTATCCCAGATCCACCGTCTTACGGGCTCGGCGAGCATATCGAAGGCGGAGGATGGGGATGCGCTAGAGCTTGAAGGATACGAGTTCATCATCCTCGTCCATTTCGACCATTACCGAGGCTGGGTCCTCGTCGTCCGTGGGCTCCACGGCTCCCACGAGAGAGCGCCAGTCGGTGCCGGGATTCTGCTCCAGGACCGAGAGCATGTTCACGAATTCCCTGACAGTGTTTCTCGGGGTCCTGAAGTACGCGTCTCCTATTCTGCTGGAACAGTGGGTCATGAAGGCCGTGAGGGCCTCGTCAGGAATTGGGTCATCGTCACTCTGCATTACCCTGCGGATATTCGACAGCAGGACAAACATGTCCTCTGGTGTAAGATTTGCAAGTCGTATTACCGGGCCTGACAGGTCAACCATGCCATCTCGCGCGAAGGTGTTTTCCGACAGCCGGGACTGAAGTGCAGCATAGCTGTATAGACCCCGACGGGTATCCATCAGGAACTCAGGGGTCCCCCCCATCAGAAACCCGATGTACTGCGCGGTGCCCTGGAGCACGTCGTTCAGGATGCGGAGAATCTGCTCGTAGTTGGACTGCCGCGCCTGCGAGGAGACAAGCTTGTAGAGGTTGACCATCTCGTCGAGCGAAACCACTATCCCTTGATAACCCGCCTCACAGGCAAAACCGGCCATCAGTTTCAATTGGTCGTAGAGGCCGGCGTCGTCGACGATGGTACGTACACCGAGGTCTCTGCGGGCTTCGGTTCTGGTGGAATATTCGCCTCGGAGCCACCTCAATGCCGCTGACTTGAGGACTTCATTGCCCGCATCGTACCCTTCCCAGTAGCGGGAAATCACGGTTGCAAAGTCGTACCCTCTGACCATCTCCTCAAGGTGCCCCAGTTTCTCCCGGATAATGCTCCGGGCATCGCGTCCCGTTTTCTCAGCCTCGCTAACGGCCTCGGTGACGAACCTCTCTACCACCGAGGGCATCGCTCCGCCGTCCTGCCTGCTGAGAGTGGACGTATTGCGGGCCATCTCCGCATATAGAGAACGGGCCTGCCCACCCGTGGCGTGGAGTCGGCGGTCTGGAGAAATGTCTGCCGACAGCACCACCATCCGTTTTTCTATGGCGATTTGTTTGACCAGATTCAGAAAGAAGGTTTTCCCGGACCCGTACTCTCCAATGATAAACCTTATGGTGGAGCCACCTTCGGAGATTCGATCCATATCCCTGAGGAGCTCCTCGATTTCCCGGCTGCGGCCGACCTGGATGTGCTGCAGTCCGACTCTCGTTACCACACCGGCACTGAGAGCGCGAACGATGGAGTCTCGTTCGCGAGTTCTTATTCTGGGTCTCTCCATTCTGCCTACTCCGCTACAGCCAAGATTTCGTCCTTAACTTCGGTGTTGATCAGATACCCATCGTCCTCCTCAATCAACAGGTCGCCGAAGCGCTCGTAAGACCATTCGTTCACTGTCTCCAGCGCACCCCCAGGTAAGAGCTTGAACTGACGGGCAAGCGTGTGGTAATCCTCCGTGCCCCATTGGGCGCGTGAAATCAGTTCGCCGAGAAAGGCCGCGTGCTTCTCGTCGAGACCACCGAACTCGTCTTCGGTTTGGCCGGATTCCTCGGCAGGTTCCTCCTCGGGCTCCTCGACCTGGAAAATCTCGCTCAGAATTGCGCTGACCCGCGCGGTGTTGGTCATCACGGTGGCGACCCTGTCGGCGTCGAGCACCAGCTGGCCTTCGGCATTAGGTCGAGGCGGTATGGCAAAACCCGGCTGACCTTCCGTGGGAGGTACAACGGTCACAGGCTCGTCAACTGAAGTCAGGGTGTGGAGCGCAGAGTAAATTCCGTCCGTCTTCAGGCCTATCGCCGTGTAAAGGCGTTCGAGCGCGGCCACTTCCTTTCCGCTGATCACCCCGTCGGAGGCCGCAATCGAAAGTGCTATCTGTCCCATCTGGTGGGAGGTCTCAGAGGGAGCGTCCCGGAGGTGCCTTCGCAGCAGGGGAAGATCCGGCGCGACGGTCATCATCCATTTCAGGTTCGCCCTCAGCCGAGAGCGCTCTCCCTCCGGTAGGGTCTGGTCACTGTCGATGGCTGCGGACAGAGCGCTGAGTTCTGATGCTCCGACAGACTCGTCGGCTTGGGCCACAAAACTACCTATGGCGACTGATACCAGAAGGCCCTTGTATTTGTCGCTGACGGCTTCGAGGCGAGTCACCCCCTCCGGTAGCATGAAAAGAACGACCGGTTCTCCCATTCTGGGGCTCCGGAGCGCGAAGCGTGGATCAGGCGCCACGCCTACCGAAAGGCGGGCCAGCGCGTCGGCAGCATCGGTCAATTGCCGCTTCCCGATAGCCTCTGGGGCTGCTCCTTCAAGGCGTTTAACGAGCGCCTCCACCGGACACATGCCTCCAGCACCGATGATTTCCTCGGTCCATGCGCGAAGGCTGTCCATCTCGGAGCTGGGGAACATCTGCCACAGACGCTCCGGCAACAGCGCATGTGCCTCTATGGTCCCTCTTCCATCTGGGTTCCGCCCCAAGAACCGGCTGTACTTGTCCAGCGAGTCGGTTGCCTCTTCCACCAGGGTTCTTGCGGCATTCAGGGGTTGGGTCAATCGGGATATGTCGGGCACCTCCCCAATGAATTTCTCGAGACCGACTTCAAACTCCGATGAAGCGGCTTGGTATTGGACATGAAGAGTCCGCTTGGGGAGAGGGATCTTCAAACCGGCCGGATAACGTTCGGCAAAGAGGATTCGGAATAGGGCTTGAAATTCCGAAAATGCGCGGGATGCTGCAGTCCTGAACGTGTAGTCTGGATGGACGCAATACCAGCTCAACAACCAGTCGGCGTCCAAGGGCAGGCCATTGCCCGCCTTGCGACCAATGGCGACGCGGAGGCCTACTGGCAAATCGTACCCTGCTGTCCAGAATCTTGGTTTCAACTCCTCGTCAGACGCCAACGAAGCCCTCGCTGCGTCCAGAAAAGTCTCGAAGTAGCGGCGGACAGACCTGTTGTCTCCGTAGATCTCGAGCATCCTGTCGACCTCATCGATGATGAGTCGACGCTCTTGTGAGTCAGGTGAGTCAATGAAAAACCGGTGCTCCAGCCCATAAAAGTATAGGAACACATGCCCGACTCCGTACCGCCGGTCCGAACGGCCGCTAGCCAGCCAGTCGAGGTACGCGGCCCCGGGCACTTGGGCTGATTTCGTTGTAGCTGGGCCAGTACGACATGCCATCTCCGGAAATATCGGGCCCAGATGAGGCGACTGGAAGAGTCGGAACAATAGTGGGTCTTCTCAGGGAGGTTAAGCCACCTGTCCTCAGGTCCGGCCCCAGGTAGAGCATTCCACCTATGTTGCGTCCCGCTACTACCGGCGTTTCCCCGTATTGCATCCATTTCAGTGAGGTTACTGTAGTATTGCTTGTGCCACCTTGAGTGGCGCGAATGTCTTCGTGCCTGCCGGTGGAAACCGGCAGATCCGGGAGGGAACTTGGCGACGGAAAGGCACGATTGGCGGACGCCCCTCCTCTGTTGCCGGAGGGCCCTACCGTTTCTGGCGTTGCCATTCAGCTCCTTGAGCCATCGCCGAAATATTCCGAAAATATTCAATTCGCCTCCAGAATTGAGTACCACTGATTAAGAAGTTGCTTCACCAGCACACTTTGGC
The DNA here is from genome assembly GCA_965221225.1 of Caldilineaceae bacterium. GTDB lineage: Bacteria > Chloroflexota > Anaerolineae > Caldilineales > Caldilineaceae > Bin34. The sequence continues at coordinate 392,908 of CBDCRV010000006.1, read as the reverse complement.
TCATGGGTTTCGATGGTTCGGAGAAAGCCGCCCGCAGATATGTCTAACCAGATCGCACTCTTTTTGTTTCGGGCTCGTTCCACTTACCCAACTTTTTAGCTAATGCGGTCAGAAACGTCTGCTAGCCAGTCAAGGTCTAGGTCAGGAGTATTCGCTCTCAGGACGGTACCTACCGGCTGTGGTACCCCCAACTCCTTTCGTCCCCTTCGAATATGCTGATGCAATGCCACTAAGAATACTATCCCCATCTCTTCTCTAGAATGGAACGACCACGATGGCATGGCCAACCCTGGCCCGCCTAAGAACATAGGTATTTAAAAGCGACGAATGCACCTGCACCGGAACTAGGGCCAGCGGCAGTACAAAATACTTAGGAATTGTCTCTACGGCTTGTGAAATAGTAGTGAAGACATACCTGCAATGCAATGTTGCAATCTTTTCGGAAAGGCTTCCCCGTTCAGGCGGCGTGGTCCAGGCGGCCTCCGATTCGGAGTAGGAACAAGTGATAGCAGGTCGATTAGGCATGGTCTTCCTGGTGCACCTTCGGTTATTTCGGTTTTGGCGTTGTGAATCTTTCCTGCACTTGCCTGAACGCCCAAATGGATAAGGATGATGCTTGGCCGTTTGTTGAAATGGGTGATCGAACGCGGATTACGGTTTGTAAAGCGTGGTAAAAACGCTAGCTAAACTAAAGTCATGGTGGGATGTGTATTTGGGCTGTGCTGGGAATCGGGCCAGAAGGCGTGCTGGAGTGCTTCGGCCATGGATGGCAGAATCGTCCGGCAGCAGCGTTGCACCACGTCCTTCCGGCTGGCCAGTCCGGCGAGGAAATTGCCGACCCTTTCCTGCACATAGACCTTGTTCCCCAGGCACAGGTTTCCCGTCACCTCCTCTCTCGCCCAGCCCCAGACCGCCTCGTCAGCGTTGAAGTCCGGGCTGTAACCCGGCAGGCTCACCAGCCTCAGCCCCAGGTCGGGCGTCCTCAGGTACTCCCGCACTGCCTCACCGCAATGCACTGGCGCGTTGTCCCAGATCACATTCAGCGGCCCGGGGTGCCTCTGGCGCAATCGGCTCAGGAAGGCCGCGGATGTTCCGGAGTTGCTGTTTTCTTCCAGCTCCATCCACTCCCCCTCCCCGGTCTCCAGACACATTTCCGAGTAGTAGCTGGCCTTTTCGCCATAGCTCGGGCTGGTCGAGTCCACCAAAGCCTGCCTTCCCCGCAGGACCCACTTGTCCCTTAGTTCGGCGTCCGCACGGAAGTGGGCCTCGTCGGCGAAGAATATCTTGGTCCCGGACCGTTGGGCCTCCTCCGGCAGGGCGGCTTACTCCGCTACGAAAACCTCCTATTTGGCCTCATCAGCCTTGACCAACCGCTTCTTGGGACGCCTCAGGACAAACCCCAAGCAGTGCAGGTAGTTCAAACAACTGCTGCGGCTCAACTTGATGCCAAACAGCTCCAGAACAAACTCCCGCACCACCTTCCAGTTCCAGCTGGCCAGTTCGATGCCCGCCAGCTCCGCCAACTCTTGGGCTGCTGCCTTCAACTCCGCCTATTGCGTCTCGCCAAGGGCAAAGGGGAATCCCCGGTCTGTTCGAACATCAAGGTTGCTGGCCCTCCCTCGCCGAAGGCCGACGCCCATCACCAACCCCTCGCAACTCCCAAGATCAGCTAACCCAGGTATCTCCACAAAGTTACTGAGAACTAATCACCTCGCGAGACCCTCTGTCAACGCACATCCGCCGCGATTTGCGGCCCCACCGCTGCCATCCACTGCTCACATCGAGGGCTGATTTCGCATTCTGCCACAGGCATCAAAGGGCGTCGTTCGTCGTGCTCGTTTGGCATCCCATGTCTCAGTCTGGATTCTCGGTTGCCCTGGCTTCGAGCAGCAGGTGATAGTCGGACCCGTCCGGTGCCACGGTCGACAGCCGGACTATCCGGTGGGAGTGGTAACCCTTCGTGGGAGGCAGTGGAACCCACCCAGCACCGCGATCCTCGACCCGTCAGGAGACCAGGTGGCATAGCCGCCGAGGCCCGCTAACTGAACGCTTCCCGCGCCGTTGGCATCCACCGCGTACGCAGCCCCGCCGGACGCAGAGGCCGGCGGGGATACGAGGATGTAGTCGCCGCTGGGAGACCACTCCACATTGGCGATTCCCCAGACCCACACGTCTTTGCCGAAGTTGCCTATCTTCCTCTCACTGCCGTCCAACGCGGTGGCGATCAGGTCGATACCATGCTCTGGAGGAGCGTGCTGCGCCCGCACGAAGGTGATTTCCTGTCCCTCTGGAGACCATGCGAAAGGCCCGGCGACGAGAGGCCCAGCCCCCCGGTCCGCACGAAGTAGCTCAATGAGGCCGGAGCCGTCCTGTTCCATAATGTACTGCGACTCGTGAAGGATGGTTTCTCCGCGGTCGCTGGCATGGAGATGTGCGTAGTGCCCCTTGAAGGCGAGGCGTCGTCCATCGGGCGACCAGACCGGACTCTCCACGATTTGGGCTGGCGTGAACGGCTGGTGCTGCCTCAGATGTTCCTCCGTCGAGTAGAGCAGACGCAGGCTTGCCCCGTCAGCGCGCACGATGTAGACCGTATCAATCAGGTATTCCTCGGCAACATCCTCGCGGTACTCGTCGCGCTTGACGAAGGCGACGAGGTTACCGTCCGGTGACCATTTCGGATAGGTGTTCGTCCTGTCCGAGTGGTTGCGGTCTTTTGTGAGCCTAAGACTTTCGGGGCTATCCAAGCTCGAGACTTCAATTTCGAAGTTGCGCCTGCTGGTCGACTCATGATCCTGGTCATAGTGTCTCGATGTAACGTGCACCAGCCGAGAACCGTCAGGGGACAGGTCGAGGGAGAAGTCAAATTCCACTGGCCCTCTCACGTCGGACACCCGGTCAAGTCTTCCTCCATCTGCTCCCTTTATGTAGATGCTCCCCAGATAAACTTTCATGCTGGGCAAGGACGAGGCAGACGGCGGCTCCCCCATACTGGAAGCCCCGGCCGACGGTAAACACAATTCGCTCACCGTCGGGGGTCCAGCGGGGAATGTAGCTAAACCAAAGCCAAGGTGAAATGCGCGGAGACATGGGTTAAATTTGTGGGGAGATCTGGGTTAGCTGGTTTTGGGAGTTGCGGGGGGTTGGTGATGGGTGTGAGGGAGATGGCCCGGTTTCTGGAACAATGGGAAATGGGTGTCAAGGATGTGCACAGGAGGCTGATTCTGGCGCCAACGCCCCGCGAGCGGGAACGCTGGCACGCCGTCTGGCTGCTGGTCCACGGATGGACCGCCTCGGCCACGGCAGAGGCGTTGGGACGGGACCCCCACACCATCGGACGGTCAGGGGGGACCTGCAGCCTTGATCGAGCAGACCGGTGGTTCCCCCCCGTCCTTGGCGAGACGCAACAGGCGGAGTTGAAGGCAGCGGTGCAGGAGTTGCCGGACTGGCCCTCTCACGTCGGACACCCGGTCAAGTCTTCCTCCATCGCCGCCCTGCTCCCTTTATGTAGATGCTGGGTGCTCAGGGGAGAGCCGGCCTTGGTGGACTCCAGCAGCCCGCGCTATGGGGAGAAGGCCAGCTACTATTCGGCGGTTTGCCTGGAGACCGGCGAGGTGGAGTGGACGGAACTGGAGGGCAACAGCAACTCCGGAACCTCAGCCGTCTTCCTGGCACAACTGGACGAGGCAGACGGCGGCTCCCCATACTGGAAGCCCCAGGCCGACGGTTTGGGGCTGGGCGAGAACACAATTCGCTCACCGCCGGACTGGCGGGGGTCCAGCGGGGAATGTAGCCCAAATGCACATCCCACCTTGGCTTTGGTTTATGTAGGACCTCGACCTCGCGGTTGGCGTCCATCCGGCCACCACGCCACGGTTCGAACCGGCCCGGAGAACTGTGGCCAGTGAAGTCACACGAAAACACCAGTGACAGCACTGTGAGCAATCCCGCGAAAGCAGCCACCCCAAGAACAAGGAGCCACCCCAAGAACAAGGAGCCACCAGTTAATCGGCCCATCCGCTCCCGGCTGCATTCCTCACCTCGACACGTTCAGATACAGGACGACCAGTTCCAGCAGGTCAAATGAACGCGGCAAAAGCGGGCCGGGGGACTGATGCACTGATAGCGGGGAATCCACAAAGGTTATTGATTCCCAATTTACCCTATGGCTCTGCGCATTACACCTTGGAATTGGTTTAGAGGATGCAAACGCGACGCCGAGGAGACCTGTTCCGGCGTGTAACCGGGACTTCTTCATAGGACGATCCTCCTGAATGTTCGTTTAGGTCATCCCAAAAAACTCGCATTTACGTTGGCTCAGGATTCGGAAGGCAGGACAAGAGGACCGAGAATCACCGGGTAAAGGGGGGCAAACACAAGCGGGATCTAACGGTTTTGTCGGGTGGCCAACCGGCGAGCAACCTTTCTTGCATCAAAACCCGCCGATCTGCTTCAAAACTGTCCTGAGATCGGGGGTTCTGATGCAAGGCCGGTTACTTCCGGCGCTGACGGAGGTGAACTCCCCGGCTGGGGGCGTGGCCTGGCCAACCACTTCGCTGTTGGAAACATCCTCATTGCTGCCCCAGCATTCCACGGAGCCGTCGCCCCGCACCCCGCAGGTGTGGTTGAACCCGGCGCTGACGGAGGCGAACTCCCCGGCTGGGGGCGTGGCCTGGCCAACCACTTCGCTGTAAACATTCTCATTGAGGCCCCAGCAGGCGACGGTGCCGTCCCGCCGCACCCCGCAGGTGTGATTACGTTGGGCGCTGACGGAGGCGAACTCCCCGGCTGGCGGCGTGTTCCGACCCTGCCGATCACTGCCCCAGCAGGTGACGGTGCTGTCCATTCTCACCCCGCAGGTATGAAAAGTCGCGGCGCTGACGGAGGCGAACCCTCCGGCCGGCGGCGTGGCCTGGCCTGGCCATCATCATCCCACCCCCAACAGGCGACGGAGCCGTCCTGCTGCACCCCGCAGGTGTGGGTGCTCCCGGCGCTGATGGAGGTGAACTCCCTCTCCGGCGGTGTGGCCTCGCCATATTCATCTTCGCCCCAGCAGACGACGGAGTTGTCCTGCCTCACTCCGCAGGTGTGTCCACCCCCTGCGCTGACGGAGGCGAAGTCCCCAGTCGTCTCCGTAGGCTCACTGTCGAGGGCCGGACTCGCGGTGGAATCATCGCCGCCCGGACTCGCGATGGGATCATCGACGCCCCCGCAAGCCGACACCGCGGCAATCAGCAGTGTCAGGATTACCAGGAACGGTGCGTCCAAGAGCGGTCGTGTGGCGACTCCGGGGCGAGTGTTGTCTCTTTTACCGTTCATAAAGCGCCTCTTCGCTATCGTGGTGGTAGTACTTGTTGCCTCATCGATAGCACAACATCGGCAGGACGATTCCATTGCGACGTTACAGATGCCTCAATGAATGTACTGAACATCACCAGAACCATGTGTCCCTTTACGTCGGTTTCCACCAGATCCGGCGCGTAGTTGGGTGGTGGAGCGCACCTCGGATTGGTTATCGTTGTATCGGGCGATCCTGGTGCGTTACGACACGAAGGCATCCAACTACATTGGCCTGGTCCGACAGGAGTGCGCACTGCTCTGGTACCGCCGACAGTGGCAATTCAGGCTTTGAGGTAATTTCTAAAAGGCCCTGCAGCCTCTCCTGAGGGCCTTTTCAAAGACCATTTGGAACCGAGACCGTTAGTCCTGAGCTTGTCGAAGGACTGGTGCCCAGAATCCGATGATGGTTCGACAGACTCACCACCAACGGATTCTCAGAGACTTTGAAAAGGCCCTGCGGCCTCTCCTCCTGAACGCTTGTACCTGCCCCCCAATTCAGTTATGTTCGGCGAGTCAACCTGATAATGGAGGGCGGGCTATGCGTATCGCGGTCATGGGCGCGGGCAGCGTCGGGGGTTACCTGGGCGGGATGCTGGCCAGGGGCGGCCACGACGTTTCCCTCATCGCCCGGGGCGCGCATCTGGCCGCCATCCGCAATGTTGGGCTTCGGGTCGTGCGGGACCACGAGGAGTTCACGGTCCACAGTGCCGCCACCGATAACCCCGGGGACGTGGGCTCGGTGGAATTGGTACTGCTCACCACCAAGACCTACCAGAACGGTGTGTCGGTGCCTGCGATGGCGCCGCTGGTTGGACCCGATACCACGTTGCTCTGTTTGCAGAACGGCGTTGACAGTTACCTCATGCCCGCGGAAACCTACGGCAGCGGACGTGTATTGCCCGGCGCGGTGTACATCGAGGCGGGGACGGAGGGCCCCGGCGTGGTGCGACAGGCGGGAGATGTGGTGCGGGTGGTGTTCGGGGAGACGGACGGGTCGCTGTCTGAACGAGGCAGGTCCATAGAGGCTGCGCTGAGGGGCAGCGGAATACCCGGCGAACTGACGGCTGACGTACGTACGGGGCTATGGTCGAAGTTCCTGTTCATCGCCACCATGGCCGGGACTACGGCCATGGCGCGGGAGAGGCTGGCGGAGTTGATGCCCCGTCCCGAATGGCGTGACGTGGTGGTGGGGTGCCTGCGCGAGATAGAAGCTGCGGGCCGGGCCAACGGCGTGAATTTCCCGGCCGATATCCACGAAACCACTTTGGCCTACATCGAGAAGAATCTGGACGACCTGCACGCCTCGATGCACACCGACGTGATGGCGGGGAGGCCGCTGGAGCTGGAGACGTTTACTGGGGCAGTAGTGCGGGCTGGCCGGTCCGGAGGCGTGCCCACGCCCATCAACGACGTAATCTACGCCATGCTGAAGCCACTGGCTGGCGGATCTGCGCGGTGATTGCTATACCTCTAGCTGGGGCGATGGTGCCATCCTCGGCGCCAATGGTTGAGAGAGTTCCTAGCGGTGGCATGTCGATTTTTCTGAAAAATAAGGTCAGAACCCGGACAGAAATGGACAAATCCGGACATTTTGGGTCTAACCGGGGGAGGGCGCACGGCTGTGCGCCCCTACGGATTGCCTTGGCCGGAGGTGAAAGTGGCTGGCGCGTGGATTTTCGATTTTTCTGAAAAATAGGGTCGGAATCCGGACAAAAGCGGACAATTCCGGACACTTTGGGCCGACTGTGCATTGGGTGCGACGAGGGTTTGGCTTCCCGCTTCCGTGGGAATGACGTGCTGGGCGTCGCACCGAGTTTTTAGATAGTTTTTTGGCCAGGGCCGGCAACCGGGAGCAATTTTTTTATATAGCCGCTCATTTCCGCTCATTTCCGCTCATTTCTCGTTTTCGCTTGCGGGAGAGGGACTGAGGTGTTGGCAAACTTGTATTCTATGAATTCAGGTTAGAGATGTGTAATGAGGCTTGTAAAGGGACAAATGTCATCAATTCCGGGGCAATCCCACCCCTGCCTCCTCTTTCCCGAGCATCCACTCGATTGCGACGGAGCAGAGACCGAAGCAGCCGGAGTCGGGTCTCTGAGCTGGGTTGAAGCGCGGCCGACGAGAGGGCATGCAAATGAAACAGCCGACCACCTGCTTGCCGACCACTTTCATTGAAACAGCGTCCGGTAACGCCAGAATTTTGACACTGCCCGATGTGCCCCTTAGCATAATCGGGCAAACGCACTCGAATCACCCATATAAGGTAAGGCCGGAGGCAAACAATATGGAAGCAAGCATGGTTTCCCACATCGCAGTCTGCGTCCGCGACGTGGATCGCTCCCTTGGTTTCTACCGCGACATCCTCGGAATGACCGTGGACTTCGACCGGGTACAGGACACCACCTCTGGCGGTCTGCCCAGCATTTACAAGCATTCCCGCAAGACCCGCCGCACGACCCACGTCCGCTTCGGGCCTGGCAAGACGGCCCCGTCGCTGGTGCTGACCTGCCACCCCGGCGAGGACCCAGACGGCGACCCCATCAAGCTGGACCAGGTGGGTATCAGCCATATATCGTTCACTGTGCCGGATGTGAAGGCGCTGGCGGACGAACTGGTGAGCAAGGGCGTGGAGCTGGCCGCGCCCATGGAGGGGTTCACCGCTCCCGACGGCAGGGTCAGCAGCATCTTCGTCTACGACCCCGACGGCATCCTCGTCCAGTTCGACGACCACGGCTAGTCCTCGCGGGGACGGCCTGATCACGAAGTCTGAGCACCGAGCCTGACCACCGAGGAGGAGGGCGCACCCATGCCCGAAACCAGCGATCAGCAGATGAGCCACGCCGACCGCCATGACCTGGACAAGCTGGCCCGGTGGAAGTCCGGACTGGACGCTGCTGACGTTGAAGCGGATTCCCTTCAGGCGTGCGCCATCTTCCTCGTGTCGCCCGAAGACCGCCTGTCGCACGACATCTTTCGGCGTTTCCGCTCCGTGTTCGAGGAACTGGGAGGCGGGTTCCACCACCTGGTGATATTCGGACAGCACGGTATATCCACCACCCAGATCGCCTTCCTGAGCGAGGTGGGGTTCAGCCAGCAGAACGTTCCGCTACTGGCCATCGCGCCGATGTCAAAGGGGGCAGCCCCCATTTATTGCGTTGAGCTCCCCAAGGGCGACCGCTCCGGCGACCTGGACGACAGCCAGACGTGGGGCGCCGCGCTCGAATCGGTCCGTGAGTCCGCCACAAAGTCGGCTCCGTTGGCGCTGGGGGACGTTGGAGGAATAGCCACGGGAGCATTGCACCGGGGCTCCCTGGCAGGAACGATAGATGGGGTCCTCAAGGAGCTCGGCGGATAAAGCAAAGGGGAGCACAATTCTGCGCCCCATCCTCACTGCCGTGAGTTCCCACTCGGGGTTGTACTCCGCTACATAGCCGCGTTGACGATCGCCCAGACGCCCCAGCACACCATCAGCACACCAGTGGCCCGGCTGACCCACTCGCCTTTTGGGGCCACCTTTTCCGCCAGCACAAAGGCCGCCAGGGCGGCGATCCAAACCAGGTTCATGATGCCCAGCACGAACAGGAGGAGCATCACGGCCCAGCAGCAGCCCAGGCAGTAGGCGCCGTGTTCCAGGCCCATCCGCAGCGCGCCGCCCTGCCCGTCGCGCCAGGACGTCATCATGAAGCCCATGGGCGTGCGGCACTGCTTGAGGCAGGCGTACTTCAGGGGACTCCACTGGAACACTCCGGCCACCAGCAGGAGGGCGCCGCCCAGGTATCCGCTGGTGGAGGCGCCCATCATCGAGGACAGCAAGGATGCCTGGTGCAGTCCAAAGTTGCCCATGGTGGCGGCGAGGGAAAAGGCACCCCAGACGATGACATACCCGGCCATAAACACCATCGTCGGCACGTAGGGCGCCGCCCGTTCCCGCCGCTTGCGGTTGACGGCGGCGAACATCAGCAGCATGGGGGCGGCAGACGGGGCCATCATGGCAACCATCATTACCAGCCACATCACGTACATCAGGGCGAAATCTGCGCCGCTCCACGACCTCAGATCGGCCATGGCCATTCCCATGCCCATTTGCATGTCGCCCGTGCCCATTCCGAACTCCGCGAGATACACGGTGTAGGCCCAGGCGATGGCAGCGATAATGACTATGGCGGCTACGACTACGACCCGGTCTCTGCGAAGCGCATGCTCAAGGGGAGAGGCGGTCGTAGTGCCTGCGGTTTGAGGCTGACCGGACATCATTTCGAGGCTCCTCATCACGCTGTCAGCTATCGGGCCAGAATGTAACTTACAGCTTGACCCTATGTCGAGGGATGCTATAATTCACGCCGCAGGAGGTGGGCAATTTGGAAGCATTTGATTTCGTAGCTGCGAAGAGTATCGACGAAGCTGTTTCGATACTGAATGAGCACGGAGACAGGGCCAGGATCATAGCCGGTGGCACAGATATCCTGGTTATGATGCGCGCCGGACGACGATTGGCCGATGTGGTCATTGACGTCAAGGATATTCCTGAACTCAACCAGATGAACTACTCCGCCGGAAGCGGTCTGAACCTGGGCGCCGCCGTACCCTGCTACCGTGTTTATCAGGATGCTGGCATATCGTCGGCCTACCCGGGACTGATTGACTCGGCGAGCCTGATCGGCGGCATTCAGATCCAGGGCCGTGCCAGCATTGGCGGGAATCTCTGTAACGCCGCGCCCAGCGGCGATACGATTCCAGCGGTCATTGCTCTGGGAGGAGTCTGCAACATCGCGGGACCCAACGGCACACGCCAGCTCGCTTCGGAGGACTTCTGCACCGCACCCGGTCAGAATGCCCTGCAGCACGGCGAGATGCTGGTGTCCGTCGATTTCCCGGCCCCCGCAGCAAATTCCGGGGCAAACTATCAGCGGTTCATTCCCCGCAATGAAATGGACATCGCTGTAGCCGGCGTCGGCAGTTCGGTCGTGCTGGACGCCTCGGGCCAGAACTTTGTGTCCGGACGCGTCGCCTTAGCGTCGGTCGCGCCGACCCCAGTGTTCTCCAGGGCCGCGGGCGACAGCCTGGCAGGCAAGCCGGTTTCCGACGAGGCAATTCGTGAGGCCTCTGAGTTGGCGATGGCCGATGCCAAGCCCATCAACGACATGCGCGGTACCATCCGGCAACGGATTCACCTGATCGGCGTGCTGACGCGCCGCACTCTCAATATCGCTGTAGAGCGGGCCAGGGGAGGCTAGAGGATGCCCGGAGTTGTTCACGTACAGGCAAAGATAAACGGCGAGGACGCAAACTTCCTGTGTGAGCCTCGCCAGAGCCTGCTGGAAGTGTTGAGGGACGTCCTCGGCATGACCGGCACGAAAGAGGGATGCAACGACGGCAACTGCGGCGCCTGCACTGTGGTGCTGGACGGCCGTATCGTCGACTCGTGCCTGGTATTGGGCGTCGAGATCGCGGGCCGCGAAGTCCAGACCGTAGAGGGTATGGCCTCGCCCGGCGGGCTGCACCCCCTCCAGCAGTCGTTCCTGGAAAACGCCGCCCTTCAATGCGGCATCTGCACTCCCGGTTTCCTGATTGCCTCCCGTTCGCTGCTGGACGCTGAACCGGATGCCGACGAGGGTCGCATTCGCCATTGGCTGGCGGGAAACCTGTGCCGCTGCACCGGCTACGACAAGATCGTGCGGGCAGTGCTCCAGGTCAGCACCACCTCAAACAAGTAGACTGAGATACCAAGCAACAGCGACCAGTGCAGGGGCGGGTTTCAAACCCGCCCCTTACGATATAACAACAAATAGAGGTGGACGAGCCGTGACTTCCTCCAATCAAGTTCTATCTGAAGTGGAATACAACATCGTCGGCAAGCGCCCGATACGCCCCGACGGAGTGGACAAGGTAACCGGGCGCGCGCAATACGGCGCAGACGTCAAGCTAACCGGCCTCCTGGCGGGCAGGGTCCTGCGCAGTCCGCATCCCCACGCCCGCATTCGCTCAATTGACACCAGCAAGGCCGAGTCCCTTCCGGGCGTGAGGGCCGTTATTACTGCCAAGGACCTTCCCTTCGCATCGTTGACCAGGGAGGAACTGGGAGGAGACTACGGCCGCCTGAAGTTCGCCTCCGATCACATGTTGGCCAGCGACAAGGCGCTTTTCAAAGGCCACCCGGTCGCGGCAGTGGCGGCGACCAATGCGCATATAGCCGAGTCGGCGTTGGCTCTGATCCAGGTCGACTATGAGGTGCTGCCAGCCGTCGTCGATGTCCGCGAGGCCATGAAAGACGGCGCTCCGCTGCTCCACGAGGAACTGCGAACCTCCGCTATGGGCGAAATTGCCGACAATGCCAGCAACGTGGCAGCGCATCTCCGCTACGAAAAGGGAAACGCCGAGCAGGGATTTGCCGAAGCCGACGTTGTGCTTGAACGGGAACTGAACACTGCATCGGTGCACCAGGGTTACATCGAGCCGCACAACTCGACAGCGTTCTGGAACACGGACGGGCAGCTCAGCGTTTGGACGAGCACGCAAGGCTCATTCGCGGTCCGCGCCGCCGTTGCCGACGTTTTGCGTCTGCCGGTTTCACGGGTCAAGGTTACGCCCATGGAGATCGGCGGCGGTTTTGGCGGCAAGATTACCGCATACCTGGACTCCATCACTGCAGTGCTGTCGAAGAAGGCGGGCGCTCCGGTGAAGCAGACGATGACCCGCGCCGAGGTATTCGAGGCCTCCGGTCCGGCTCCCGGCTCGTGGATGCGCGTGAAGGTAGGCGCAAAGAACGACGGCAGGCTGACCGCCGTGGAAATGGAAGTTGCCATGGACGCCGGAGCCTATCCTGGTTCGCCGGTGATGCAGGCCATCACCTGCGCCTTTGCCTGCTACGATGTGGAGAACGGCAAGGTCGATGGATACGACGTGGTGGTCAACAAGCCCAAGACCTCTGCCTATCGCGCGCCCGGCTCGCCTCAGGCCGCCTTTGGCGTTGAGACCGTGATGGACGAGCTGTGTCAGCAGTTGGGCGTCGATCCCATTGAGTTCCGGCTGCTGAACGCCGCCAAGGAGGGCACCCGTCGCATCGAGGGCCCGGTGGCCCGCCGTGTCGGCCTGGTGGAGTGCCTGGAGGCAGCCCGTGACCACGACCATTACAAGTCCGCAGTTGAAGGCGAGAACCGCGGACGCGGCGTCGCTGCCGGGTACTGGATGAATCGAGGCTTCCAGTCCAGTTGCGTAATCACAGTCAACTTTGACGGCACCATCAGCCTGATCATGGGCTCCGTGGACATCGGCGGCACCCGCGCGTCCATCGCCCAGCAGGCTGCAGAGACCCTCGGAATCTCGTACGAGGACGTCAAGCCGACCGTCGTGGACACCGATTCCATCGGCTTCACCATGGTCACGGGCGGCAGCCGTACATCTTTTGCCACTGGCATCGCCGCCGTCGAGGCTGCGGAGTCGGTCAAGGCACAGTTGGTGGCCCGGGCCGCCAAGATCTGGGATACCGCCGAAGAAGACGTGGAATACGTTGACGGCGAAGTACGCCACAAGTCCGACCCTGAACTGCGGCTTGGGTTCAAGGACCTGGCCCGTCAGCTGGCCAGCACCGGCGGCACTGTGGCAGGCCAAGCCAACGTTGACCCGCCGGGAGAGGGTAACTCCTATGCGGTCCACATCGCCGACGTCGAGGTAGACCCGGACACCGGCAAGACCGAGGTGATCCGCTACACCGCGCTCCAGGACGTGGGCAAAGCAGTGCATCCAAGCTATGTTGAGGGGCAGATGCAGGGTGGCGTTGTGCAAGGCATTGGCTGGGCGTTGAACGAAGAGTATTACTTCGACGACAGCGGCCGGATGATGAACCCTACCTTCCTGGACTACCGGATGCCGACATCCCTCGACCTGCCGATGATCGACACCGTCATCGTCGAGGTGGCCAACTCCGGCCATCCCTACGGCGTGCGTGGCGTGGGCGAGGTGCCCATCGTGCCTCCTATGGCCGCCATCGCCAACGGAATACACGGAGCCACTGGCCTACGTCTTCACAGCTTGCCAATGACTCCTGGGAAGGTACTGGAAGCGGAGTGGGAGCAGAACGGGGACTAGGCGATCATCTCTAAATCGACGCCGTACCCAGACTGTCTTTCCTCTGAAGGGAGGCCGTTGCATAACCGTCATACCCGCGAAAGCACGTCCTCGATGCGATCAGGGACGGGAATGCGAAGGGCCAATCAGCGGACCGATTTTTCCTACGCAATGGGCCTGTATTGTGGTAGTTTCTGACTCACAGACCTAGCTCATTATTGAGGGGCGGGTGAATAGCCTGCCCCTTTTTCTTTTGCAATTCGCCTCGCCGCTTCTGACTATCTGGGCAACCGTATATTTGCGGGTATGTGACGTTTCCCTTTTGCCAAGCCTTGTGACGCCTCCATACCTGGTCGTCCAAGAAACTATTTCAAGACTTGCCACGGCACCCGACCGCCATTCTCATGGGAGAGGGAAGATCAAAGGCGGACTCTCATTGGGAGCGCTACACCTTCTCGTTCGGGACGAGCCCGACCCTGAGGAGCCCGACGCCGTCGCGGTGGCACGTTCGCGTTGCCGAGCATCGCAGTACACCTGCAGCGTGAGCTATAGGAAATTTCCGCAATCACAACCAACAATGCAGCGTCACAGCCTCCCTGCCCTTCCGGTGCGACGAACGTGGCACGATGCCACAGAACGCCACACTTTTACGCAGACCGTATTGGCCTGTCACACTCCGTAGCTGGAAAATGGAACACTGGCTGGTGCCTGGCCTCAAGTCGTTGGCAACGAGCTGTTCTGGGGGCAGCGATTCCAGGTTTGGCATGAATTCGCGAGTGATTCCCGGCTGAATTCGGTGGGTTCTCCAGAATCGAGGCGCAGGGTTGAATCGTAGTGTCGCGAAAGGTAATCTGAATTTGACAGAGAACCCCAGCCCACGCCCAGAGAGGCGGCCAAGGGCTTGTTCAGGAGGGTGGACGTGGCGAAGGTCTTCATACCGACTATGCTGCTGCCGCTGACCGGCGGCGTGAAACAGACAGAATGCCAGGGCCGCAACGTGCGGCAGATCATTGACGCCCTGGAGGACCAGTATCCCGGCATCAAGGGTCGCCTGGTTGAGGACGGCGAGATTCGCTCCAACCTGGCTGTGGCCATCGACGGAGACGTGGCTCGGATGGGGATGCTTGAGCGGGTACGCGAGGGCAGTGAGGTGCATTTCGTGCCGGCCATCGGCGGCGGGTGATCACCGCCTTTCTCGATTGACTGCCTCGAATCGCGCCGCTTACAATGGTTTTCAGTTGCACCAGTGGGTCCAAAGGCGCCGGGCCTCATTTATTCCAGCGCGACTCAGGGCGGAGATGGCAGATAAAGGAACTTCCAAAGTAGAGAACTTGGTATCCTCCGGCGGAGTTGTGTACCGCCACCACGGAGGTCGTCTTGAGACGGTGCTCTGCGGGCGCTCGGAGCCGGTGCGCTGGAGCCTAGCCAAAGGGACGCCGGACCCGGGCGAAACGCTGGAGGAAACCGCTCTCAGAGAGGTGCGGGAGGAGACGGGTCTGGAAGTTGAACTAGACGATCCTCTGGGCAGCATCGAATATTGGTTCGCTGATCGCGACAGCGATGTCCGGTACCATAAGACGGTCCACTTCTACCTGATGGCGCCGGTGGGCGGGCACATAGATCAGCACGATCCCGAGTTTGATATCGTGCAGTGGTTTGAAGTTAACGACGCCCTGTCCTCCATGGCCTACGGAAACGAAGCCGGCGTTCTCCGGCGTGCCGTTGACCTCATAAAGTCAAGACAAGGTCAGGCCTCAAATGGTTGAACTCCACGGCGCAAAGGTTATTCTCCGTGAAAAACGCATTGAGGACGCCGAATACGACTATCGCTGGCGGAGCGATCCGGAGATTGCACGGCTTGATGCCGCCTTTCCCCTGAGCATGTCCTACGAGCGGTACCTGAGGCTCTTTGAAGACCAGCTGCGCTACCCCACCCCCGGGTCCCACCATTTCGGCGCCGATGCCGTCGACGGCACCTACATCGGCAATTGCATGTACTACGATCTCGACAGCATCAACAAGGAAGCCGAGCTTGGCATAGTCATCGGAGACCGAAACTACTGGAGCAATTCCTACGGGTACGACGCCGTCACCACGCTGCTGAACCACATGTTCATGGACCTGCATCTGAACCGTGTCTACCTGCACACCCTCGACTGGAACGAGCGGGCGCAGCGCAGTTTCTCCAACTCCGGTTTCAAGCCGGTGCGGACGGTCAGACGAATGTCGCACGACTTTATCCTGATGGAAGTACTGCGCGTGGAGTGGCTGGAAACCGGAGAGGAGCGGCTCGCGGCTCGCTTCCGGGGAATGGAGACGGCCACCAATGGTAGCGCGGACAACCTTGTTGCAGGAGAGAGCGAAGCAGCCGATGTACCGGGAGAGGTGGAGCCCCCTCAGCCCAGGCGGCGCTCGGTGTTCCCTCAGTCCGGGCCGGACTGACCCCCTTCCGCCGCCGCTGACACCGCTTCGGACAGGCTGACTGCGCCGGTGTAGAGCGCCCTTCCCACGATTACGCCCTCCACGCCCGCGGGGATCAGTTGCCTTACATCGTCCACTGACGACACTCCTCCCGAGGCTAGGATTGCCATCTCGGTTTCGCTCACGAGCCTGGCGTTGGTCTCCAGGTCGGGGCCGGTCAGCATGCCGTCCCGGGCGATATCAGTGTAGAGCAGCCGCACCACTCCCAAGGTTGACATCCGTTTGGCCAGTTGCAGCACGCTGACCTCGCTGGCCTCGGTCCAGCCTTGGAGGGCCACCATACCGTCGCGGGCATCTACCGAAACCACCACCCGTTCGGTGCCTTGGTCGCGACAGACCTCGGAGACCATAACTGGGTTGCGAACGGCAGCCGTGCCGATAACCACCCGATCGACGCCCGTTCCCAACCAGGCCCGCGCAGTTTCCGCGCTGCGTATTCCCCCACCCACCTGCACCGGAATGTCCAGCGCATTAACTATGGCTGAAATGACCTCAAGGTGAGCCGGCTCTCCCGTGGCTGCGCCGTCCAGGTCCACTAAGTGCAGTCGCAGCCCACCCTCCGCTTGCCAGTGCAGCGCCATGGACAGGGGGTCGTCGGAGAAGACCGTCTCCCGCTCGAAGTCTCCCTGGTGCAAACGGACGCACCTTCCGCCCCGGAGGTCAATGGCGGGGATTACTTCCATGCTGGACCTGCAATCACGAAGTTACGGGACTCTCTAGCCTGAGAGGGAGAGGGCGGAGTGAAGCATGAACGCAATGTAAGAACAATCCATCAGGAGCCGCCGCCTGCCATTGCCACGAAGTTGCGGTAGATGCGCAGGCCCACGGGGCCGCTCTTCTCCGGATGGAACTGCGTGGCCACCACGTTGTCCTTCGCGTAGGCGCTGCAGAAGGGAAGGCCGTACTGGGTGGTGCCTACAACACTGGCTCGCTCCGCAGGGTCGGCATAGAAGCTGTGTACGAAGTAGAAGTAGCTGCCTGATTCGATACCGCAGAAAGCTGGGTGCCGTTCACCGAGGCTGACGCTGTTCCAGCCCATATGCGGGATCTTCAGAGACGTTCCGCCCTCCTGATCCGGCAGGCGTTTCACCTGGCCCGGTACGATGCCGAGGCAGGATGCCCCGGGCTCCTCGGCCGTCCAGTCCAGCAGTAGCTGCAGTCCAAGGCAGATGCCCAGGAACGGCCTTCCGCTGGCGGCGAAGTCCCTGAGCGGCTGAACCAGCCGACGCTCCGACAGTGCGTTCATGGCCGACGGCCCCGCACCGACTCCTGGCAGCACCACCGCGTCGGCGTCTGCCAACTCGGCTGGATCGCTGGATACAAGGGGCGTCACTCCACAAGTCTCCAGGGCACGGGAAACGCTGCGCAGGTTGCCCGACTCGTAATCAACAACGACCAGTTTCATCCTCGGGAGGCTCTACGTCCGCTGGCCGGTGGCGCGTTCGATGGGCAAGTCGCGGTCCTCGTAACGGGCCACGACGAACAGAAGGTCGCCCAGGCGGTTCAGGTACGATACCAGCAACTCGTTGGTCAGCAATCCAGCCTCGCCCATGGCCACTACGCGGCGCTCGGAGGTCCGCACGATACAGCGCGCCATGTCCATGGCCGCCGATGCAGGGGAGCCACCGGGAAGAATGAACACCGTGGGCATCGTCATGTCCTCCTCAAGGGAGTCGATGGCGTTTTCGAGATTCTCAACCATTTCCGTGGTAACCGGCGAGAAATGCTGCTGGAAGAGCTCGTACTTGTCCGGGTCCGTGGCCAGCTCGGCGGCAACGGTAAAGAGCTCGCTCTGAAGGTTGCGCAGCAGCTCTTTCACCCGGTCGTCGCTGGACATGGCTCGGGCCAATCCCATTGCGGAGACCGCCTCATCGGTGATGCCGTAGGCCTCGGTGTGAGGGTTGTTCTTGGAAATCCGCCCACCATAAAGCAGGCTGGTCTCTCCCTTGTCGCCGAACTTGGTGTAGACCCGTTTGCGGTATTCCGCGGAACTCGAAGAGGACACTGACGTCACCTTTTCCAAGCTGCCCTGATTCGGTGCTGGCGACCCATAGGCCGCCTTCCGATTTTAGCATATCGAACGGCGGTTTCCGCCGAGTAATTCAAGGCCACGGCTGGTGCGTGCAGGGCAATCGGGCTTTAACTGAATCCAGATGGGCGGCAGTACGGCACTTCCTCAATAGACGCGATCTCGAGCGGCTTTCTCTGCTGAGCAGTGGGCTTAATTTTCAATTGCCAGCCATTTCCGGTCATTCCCAGCCATTGCCCTGGATATTTGCAATTTAGTGTTCCGACAGGCCTATTTTCGACTGGCTCACGGTGACTTTGGGGTTTTACAGTCGGAACAGCGTTCAACACAGTTATCAGGTTAGAGATTCGTCATGAGGCTTGGCAAGAGCCAAGTATCATCAAAACGCGATTACCCTGCAGGTGCGAGAATGCAAACGCCTGTGAGGTCGAATGGGGATATAATTGGGAACGGATCAACTGTGAGGTGAGTCGCTATGCCGAATGAAGTTCGAGTAATTGCGGTTGAAGGAATGCCGGAAATCAGCCCCGGAGACGACCTGTCCGGTCTGATGATGGATGCGGCCTCCGATCAGGGTACCCCTATCGAGGAGGGTGACATCCTTGTGGTCACCCAGAAGGTGATTTCCAAGGTTGAAGGCAAGGTGATGAGCTATGAGGACGTTGAGGCCTCGGCCCTGGCCATCACCATCACCGAGGGACACAGGCGAGACCCTCGGCACACCGAGATGATCCTGCGTGAGGCCGTCCGCATTGTGCGAATGGACCGTGGTGTGATCATCGCCGAGACAAAGCACGGCTTCTATTGCGCCAATGCCGGTATCGACGCCTCCAACATTCCCGGCAATAGCACCATTGCGCTCCTCCCCGACGATTCCGACGTCTCCGCCCAGGGCATCCGCGAAGCCGTCCGCCAGCGGCTGGGGGTGAATGTCGCAGTAATCGTGTCCGATACGTTTGGACGGCCCTGGCGCAACGGAGCGGCCAACGTGGCGATAGGCGTTGCGGGAATGGACCCGCTACTGGACTACGTAGGCGCTACGGATGCCCACGGAAACCTGCTGCACACGACTCAGATCGCGGTTGCCGATGAGCTGGCCGCCACGGCGGAGCTGGTAACGGGTAAGGCGCTGGGTATACCAGTGACCATCATCCGCGGGTACGAGTTCGAGCCGATGGAGGAAGCCACCATTCAGCGGCTGCTCCGTACCGGAGAGCGCGACCTGTTCCGGTAAATGTGGCGCCTCGAGCGGCAGGGAGCGGCAACCCAGGCTTGTTACGAGCTTTCCGGCCAGCCGAGTCCGGTCCTGACGGCACGAAAGTCGCCCTCGAGAGATAGCGGCAGTTGTCGAATTTCATCCGGCTCGACAAAGTTGCTCACACCAACGCCCAATAGACGGAAGGTGCGCCCGGTGGTGAGCTCGGCGGAAAACAGCCGCCAGGCCATTTCCTGTATGGGGCCGGGTTCGTTGGAGGGAGATGGCAGGGTGGACTGCCTGGTGAAGGTGGTAAAATCCGCCAGCCGCATCTTGACAGTAACGGTGCGCCCCTGCAGTCCCTTGCGCTCCAGACTGCCGGCCACGCCACCCGCCAGTTCTTCCAACACCCTTCGAAGTTCCTCGGCTTCGCCTATGTCGTCGGGGAACGTCGTTTCTGAGGACACTGACTTGGTGATGCGCTCGGTGTGCACTGGTTCGTCATCCAGGCCAATTGACCGCAGCATCATGCTTTCGGCACGCTGACCAAACACCCGCTCGAACCACTCAGTCGTCTGCGTCGATAGCGCACCGATGGTGTCGACTCCCTCGGCCCTCAGCCGTTCGGCGGTCTTTGGTCCGATGCCCCACAGCTTGCCCACCGGCAAGGGAGCTAGGAATTCTGCTTGGTCGCCGGGAGGCACTACCACCAGACCGTCGGGCTTGTCGAGGTCCGACGCAATCTTGGACACCGACTTGCTGACGCTGACACCCACTGAGACGGTCAGGCCTGTTTCGTCCTTGACCCGGCGTTTCAGATCCAGCGCCACGCCCAAGGGCCAGCGACCCTCCTCCTCGTCCACCGCCCCGCTGATGTCGAGGTAAGCCTCGTCCAGTGACAGAGGTTCTATGAACTCGGTGAACTCCCGGAATACCTCCATCACCTGCAGCGACATCTCGCGGTAGCGAGTGAACCGAGGCCGGACGATGATTCCCTGCGGACAGAGACGCACAGCGGTACGCATGGGCATGGCCGAGTGCACCCCGAAGGGCCGGGCCTCGTAGGATGCCGTGGCGACAACGCCCCGGCTCTCTGGTCTTCCACCGACCAGAACCGGCTTGCCGAGGAGCTCCGGGTTGTCCAACTGCTCCACGGTGGGCGTAGAAGGCGTCGAGGTCAGCGTGGATTATATGTCGCCATGAAACACCCAGCGGGGTGAATCCAATACATGCCTTGCGAAGGGTGCTGTGACTGTGATGCCACCTATATTACACCCTGGGTTCAAAGCACTCCCGGGGCGAGGAACTCAGACAGAGAGGCCGCCAACTGCAGCGCCGTAGCGCCCACCGTTCCTCCGCGATACAATGTCGAGAGCTATCAAAGACGCGCCCGCCGCAGACGTCATCACTGCAGGAGACGGTATGCCGACTATTCTCGAAGAGTACATCGCCAAGCACCCAGGTTCCGCTCAACGCTACGAGGAAAGCGTGACGATTTTCCCCGGGGGCGTCACCCACGACTCGCGTTACGCCACTCCCTTCCCGTTGTTTATGACCCACGGAACGGGACCGCGGAAGTGGGACGTGGACGGCAATGAATACATCGATTATGTGTCGGGCCACGGTGCGCTGTTGCTGGGCCATTCCCACCCCGCCATCGCCGAGGCCGTGTCCCACCAGATTCTGCGTGGCACGCACCTGGGCGCCTCCACGGACGAGGAGCTGCGCTGGGCCAAGGCCATCAAGGCGCTGATGCCAGCCGTCGAGAAAATCCGCTTCAACAGCTCCGGCACCGAGGCCACCCTGATGGCAATGCGCCTCGCCCGCGCCTACACCGGAAAGAACAAGGTAGTCAAATTGCAGGACCACTTCCACGGCTGGCACGACTACGCCATGGCCGGTTCCGACCGCTCTGCGCCGGGCATTCCCGACGCCAGCATGGGCACGATGGTCATTGTTCCTCCCGGCGACCTGGGGGCGGTAGAAGACGCTCTGAACCGTGATGATGATATCGCCGCCGTTATTCTGGAGCCGACGGGTGCCCACATGGGTCAGATGACCTTTGATACGCCGGTATATCTGAAGGGGCTCCGCGAACTCACTGCCCAGCACGACGTGGTTCTCATTTTCGACGAGGTGGTGACCGGTTTCCGTGCCTCCTCCGGTGGAGTGCAGGTGCGCTACGGCATCTCGCCGGATCTTACCACCATGGCCAAGATCGTCGCGGGCGGCCTCCCCGGTGGTGCCGTGGGAGGCAAGGCCGACATCATCGACATGATCGCCCACCGGGGGGATCCGGAGTGGGACAACTCGCGTCGCGTGTACCACCCCGGCACCTTCAACGCCAACCCCCTGTCGGCTGCCGCTGGTGCGGTGGCTCTGGAATTATTAGCCAGCGAACCCATAAACGAACGCGCTGACGCCATGGCGGCCCGCCTGAAGGCTGGGTTCAATGAGGTGCTGGGGCGGCTGGAAATCCCCGGGCATGTGCATGGCATTGCATCGATGCTCCACGTGGTGCTGGCCGATTGCGACTGCGACCGGGAGATATGCACCATGTCGCACAGGGAAATCTCGCAGGCCGCAGCCTCCGCAGCGACGACGGCAATGAAGCGGGGCCTCCAGAACCGTGGAGTCGACATAATGGGCCGCGAGACTATATTGGTGTCCGGTGTCCACAACGAGATGGAAATAGACCAGTCGATCGAGGCCTTCTCGGACACTATGGCCGCAGTTCGCGCCGAGGGCCTAATCTGACTTAACCCCTGGACGTAATCGATGAAGTCAATCGTGAGAGGTGAGAAATGCCTTCGTTTACTGACAAGCTGACAGTCAACGGATCCGAGATGGACATGTATGCCGCCGTGCCCAGTGGCGGTGAGGCCCCCTATCCCGCGGTGGTAATTGCGTTTCACGTGGGTGGGCTGGACGAATTCGACAAGGTCATGGCCGACCGGCTGGCCGAGGCGGGTTACGTGGCCGTGGTGCCGGACCTGTTCCACCGCTACACGGAGGAACAGCTCAACGGACCACGACTGGAACGGCTCAACTACCTGAATGACCCAGAGATCACTGCCGACATGAACGCGGCGGTTGATTTCCTGGTCGCCAACCCGCACGTGGACAGCGACCGCATAGGCGTGACCGGGTTCTGCATGGGAGGGCGCATCGCTTGGATGATGGCGGCCTCCAACCCGATTTTCAAGGCGACCGCCCCGTTCTACGGCGGCAACATCATGGGTATCTGGGGCAACGGCTCGCAGACGCCCTTCGATATGACTACAAATATAAACTGCCCGATGCTGTTCCACTTTGGGTCGGTTGACGTGAATCCGTCGCTGGAAGACCGCGACAAGCTCGAGGCGGAGTTGACCCGGCTGGGCAAGGGCTTCGAATTCCATACCTATGAGGGCGCAAACCACGCCTTCATGGACTTCAACAACCCCGACCGTCACCACCCGGAGGCTGCTGCCGCGGCCTGGCCCCGGACGATCGAGTTTTTCGACAAGCACCTCAAGGCCGCCAAGGTAACTGCCTAGCCCTTTTGAAAAGATACCGGGGGAGGGAAACTCCCTCCCCCAGAAAGGACTTATCCACCAAGGAGAAACTAATGGCTCGAGTGTCTCTGGACTTGGAAAATGCCGATGATCTGGCCCTGCTCAACGCAGCGGGCTGGCGTGTGGCGATGGGGCTGGTGCCCGGAGAACCCAACCAGGGCCTGACCGCGGAAATGCGGGAAACCCCGGCACGGCTGCCTGACTACGATGATTCCTGGTGGGAGCAGAACGCCGACATCCAGGAACGCCGCTCCGTGGGACTTACCTTCGCGTGGTATCGGCTCAAAGTGACTGTCCCGTCCTCCGCCAAAGGCGAAGACCTGGCCGGCCGCAGGGTCTGGTTCGAGACCAACGTGGACAACTACGGCGAGGTCTACGTGGACGGACAGATTGACCGCAACCAGTGGGTCATAACGGGTAACAATGTGCCGAAACGCGTACTCATCGAGGACAGCGCAGTTCCTGGCACCGAACACGTAATCGCTGTCCTGGTCGGGAACGCGCCTTTGGCCGAACCGGTGGGCACTATATTTATTCGATACGCCACATTGGCTTTCGAGTGAGCAGACGGGGCGAGCGCCTCATCCCGTTATCGTAGCGAGCAAGCGGGTTTGACGGAGGCCCAAGGCCTCTCTGACCTCATCTGGTTGCAGTAAAACGCAGCCGAATCTCGGACCGCGTTCAGGGAAGTATCTGTCGGAGGGGATCATGCCAGCATCGCAGCAGAGGCTCACGGTGGGCGACGCCAATATGACGACGTACGTGAGCATACCGGACGGTGATGGTCCTTTTCCGGCTGTGGTCGTCAGCCACCATGCTCCGGGCGTCGACATGTTCATCCGGGAAATCGCCGACCGGCTGGCGAGGGAAGGGTACGTGGCAGCCGCTCCCGACCTGTTCCATCGAATTACCAGCGAGATGGTGGAGCAGACCGGACTCACCAAACGCGACCAGCTCAGCGACCCAGACATAGTCGCCGACGTAAACGCAACCGTCGATTTCCTGCGCTCCCATTCCTCCGTCGATCGCGAGCGTTTGGGCATCACGGGCTTCTGCATGGGCGGCCGGGTCGTATGGCTGGCGGCCTGTACCAACCCGCACTTCAAGGCAGCGGTGCCGTTCTACGGCGGCAACATAATGGTGCCTTGGGGCGAGACCGACGCGGCCCCTTTTGATCTTGCGGAAGGAATCAATTGCCCGATGCTATTCCACTTCGGAGAGATCGACGCCAATCCATCGCCTGACGATTTGCGGACGCTGGACGACGAGCTGACTCGCTTGGGGAAGGAGCATCGCTTCTACAGCTATCCGGGCGCCAACCACGCTTTCATGAACCGCTTCATGCCCCAGCGTCATCACCGAACTTCTGCCGAGATGGCTTGGGCGCGCACTCGTGAGTTCCTGGCCGAGCAGCTGCAGCCCGCACCGGTTGGCTGAATCGAGTTTTGTAAGGATAAACCGCAACAATAACCAAAGCGTTCCGTGTCAATAAACACAGAATCCGGAGGTCCAGATGACAACCAGCCGTACTTATGCAGGCGAGGTGGCTGCGCCCGAATTTCCTGACGGACTGGAATGGGTCAACACCGACCGGGCGTTGACCATGGAAGAGCTTAAGGGCAAGGTCGTCATCCTCGACTTTTGGACCTACTGTTGAGTCAACTGCATGCACATTTTTCCGCAGTTGCGGAAACTGGAACGCAAATACCCCAGCGAGTTGGTCGTTGTCGGGGTCCACTCGGCCAAGTTCCCCACTGAAAAGGAGACCGACAGCCTGATTTCCGCCGTGCGCCGTTGTGAGTTGGAACATCCCGTCATCAACGACGCCGAATTCCGCGTTTGGCAACAATATTCCTGCCGAGCCTGGCCGACGCTGATGTTCATAGACCCCCGCGGCAACGTCATTGGCAAGCACGAGGGCGAACTGTCCTTCGAACAGTTCGACACCCTTATGGGGGGAATGGTGGCCGAGTTCGATGAACTGGGCATCATTCAGCGTTCGCCGTTGCCTACCACACCGCTCCAAGGTCCGGATAGCAATCTAAGCTTCCCAGGTAAAGTGCTGGCTGATGAGGAAGGTGCCAGACTCTTTATTGCCGACACCAATCACAACCGAATCGTCGTTTCGTCCTTCGATGGCGAAGTGCAGCAGGTGATCGGGAGTGGCGAGGAAGCTCTTATCGACGGCTCGCTGTCCAAAGCCGCCTTCAATCATCCGCAGGGGATGGTCATTGATGGCGACATCCTGTTTGTTGCGGACACCGAGAACCACGCCATACGCCGCGTAGACTTGGAATCGGGCCAGGTGGAAACCATCGCTGGCACCGGCGAGCAGGGTTACGAACGCGATGGGCGCCGGTCAGGCCTTTCCTATAGCCTGAGTTCTCCCTGGGACCTGGCTCTGCACAACGGAGTAATCTACATCGCCATGGCGGGCATTCACCAACTCTGGTCTCTGGAATTGGAGACAGGGATGGTTGGTCCCTACGCCGGCAGTGGGCGCGAGGCCATCACCGACGGACCCCTGGCCACCTCGGCCCTGGCACAGCCCAGTGGCATCACGACGGACGGCGATCGCCTCTTCTTTGCTGACAGTGAGACGAGTTCGATACGCAACTGTGACCTCGATCCCAAGGGCTCGGTGCGCACCCTGATTGGTCTGGGCCTGTTCGAGTTCGGCGATGTAGACGGTGACGACTTCCGCGTGCGGATGCAGCATCCCATCGGCATCACCCACCACGACGGCGTGCTGTACGTGGCCGACACCTACAACCATAAGATCAAGCGGGTGTTGCCCAAGACCCGTTCGGCCTTTTCGGTGGCGGGCACCGGCTCGCCGGGCCACGTGGACGGTTCCTTCGCCCAGGCAAGGTTCTCGGAACCCAACGGGTTGAGCATCGCCAACGGCAAGATGTACATTGCTGACACCAATAACCACACAATCCGCGTCGCAGACATGGATACCGGCGAGGTCGCGACGCTGGAACTGGACGGGCTGTAAGGCGAGAGAGGAGAGAGTAATGGAGGCCCTGCGATTCATCGACGGCGATTCCCACGTCCTCGAACCGGAATCCATCTGGGAAAACTACCTCGAAAAGAAATACCGGAACTTGGTGAGCGGACACGTACGTTGGGTGACCGCTCCCTCCGGCAACGGCATCAACGCGGTTGACGAGACGTCAACCCGCGAAACTGCGTTGGCCTTTGAGTTGGAAGTTGAGGTAATGGGCACCTATCCATTGGGTGTGAGGGACACTGACGCGGCAACGCGCAGCTTCCAGGACCGGGATCTCGACGAGTTGGACGTGGCCTACGGCAAGTGGGCCGATCAGGATTTCCCTGCCAGCGCTTACCGCGAGGTGATGGACGTTCACGGTGTCGACCACATGATCCTCTATCCGACTGCCGGGTTCTGGACCACTGGTGTTGCGGAGATGGACGGCGAGACTGCCATGGCCATCCGGCGGGCTTACAATCGCTGGCTCGGCGACTTCTGCGCCGAAATTGGCCAGGGTGCCTGCGGTGCGGCGTCCATCGATCTGCGGGACCCCGTGCTGGCCGCCGAGGAGGTTCGTCGGTGCGTTGAGGAGTATGACTTCAAGGCCGTTCATCTGAATCCGGCGCCTGTCCCCAACCTGCGGCTGTTCGACCCCGAGTGCGACGTGCTATGGGCCACCTGTGCGGAGCTGCAAGTGCCGATCGGCCTCCACCCCAGCGCCAGCCATCCCTTCGATCAGGGACTGCTGGACTATCTGCCCGGCCTGCGCAACTGCCGCACCACTGTGTCTTTCGTGATGGGGAGCATGCTGGCCTGCACCGCTTTCATCATGGGCGGGGTGCTGGAGCGCCACCCGGACCTGAAGCTGGTATTCCTGGAGTCAGGCTGCGGCTGGGCTTCGTTTTGGCTGGACCGGCTGGAGGCTGGGATCCAGGGAGGAACGCGTCGGCTCAGGATCCAGGGGCTGAACAGCAATCCTGTTGAATATTTCCAGAAGCAGTGCTTCGTGGCCGCTGATCAGGACGATCCCGGCATCGCGCCGCTGATCGAGGCCATTGGCGATCACGTAATCGTCGGCGCCACTGATTTTGGGCATCCTGAAGGCAGGAAGTACTTCAAGGCCAAGCAGGACTTGCTGGAGCTCCCCGACGTCTCCATGGAAAGTAAGCGCAAGATCATGTGGGACAACGCGCTGCGAGCCTATCCCATTAACGCGAACTGAGCCGGAGTCCGAGGGCAATCGGTCGCAGGCTACGGACGGCTGATCACCATTATCCGGTCCCGTTTCGACAGGTCCTGCTCAGCAGTGATCTCAGCGTCAGGGAAGTGCTGAAGGGCGACGATCTCTGCTGCGGGGAATTGGTCCGGGTCCAACTCCAGCAGGATGACGCCGGGGCTGTTCAGCTTTGCCGGGGCCTGCGCCAGCATCCGCCGCACCAGGTCCAGGCCGTCGGGTCCTCCGTCCAGTGCGGCGCTGGGCTCGCGTTGCACCTCCGGCTGTAGGGTGGCAATGCGGTCGGTGGGAATGTAGGGCAGGTTGGCCACGATCAGATCGACCGGCTCGGGCACCGGTTCGAGCAGGTCGCCGTGCCCCAGGCGTACCCGGTCGGCCACAGAGTGGGCGCGAATGTTCCAGGCGGCAACGTCCAGCGCGGGCTCCGAAACGTCCACCGCATAGATGCGGGCGGCTGGCAGGTGTATCGCCAGGTTGACCGCGATTGCGCCGCTGCCCGTTCCCACGTCGGCGATGCTCAGATCGCGCGTTTCCATCCCCATCAGTGCCATGAACAGTGTGTGCTCGACCATCCCCTCTGTCTCCGGGCGGGGAATCAGCACGTCGGGCGTCACCACCACGTTGATGCCGTAGAACTCGCGATAGCCCAGGATGTAGGCGAGCGGAATTCGTTCCAGTCGCTGGGCAACGATCCCGGCGAGGTCATCAGCGGAGTTGGCGGGGACCTCTGTTTCCTGCTCGGCGAAGATGTTCTGCCGGGTCATGCGCATCACTGTCATGACCATGACCTCGGCCTCAAGCCTGGCATCGGGAATTCCTGCCGCCTCGAGGGTCTGATTGGTTTCCCTGATCGCTTCGCGAATGACGCGAATGACTGGCATGGTTCTTACCGGCCCTTTTGTTGGTAAGTCTACGGCGGGTCTCTCTTGAGGTAGACGCTACTAGCGCGAAAACACCTCAACGGATGTGATCCCGGATGGATTGAAGAAGGTACTAAACCGACCTTCAGGATACCGGCGGGCCAGCTCATCCTGCAACTCCACCGCCTCTGGTGCGCCGGGGTAGAGGAAGATAACGCACCTCAGCGGCGGCTCAGGTAGCGCAGTCTTATCAGAAAGGAGGTGATGGTCGATCTGCCGCGGTATTGGGCCGTTCGGGTAAAAGGCACCAAGCACCTGCAGCATCAAGGTGCCCTCTCCGGTAGCCTGGCTTGCGAATACTGTACCGATGGCGTCTTCACCGCAGTCATCCGAACGGAACGCTCCTAGCGCCACTGCCTCTTGGGAGTGAGGGAATACCGACGGTGTTACGTGCCAGAACTGCCACAGGTTCAGCAGGAGAATGAGGGATAATATTCCGCCCACCCCTACGAAGATAGCGGCCTGTCTCGAGATTCGGATGAGCCTTGTCCAGACGCCGAGGGAGGCGTTCGACATTCTACCTGCGAGAAGACCTGCCAGCAACGCCAAGGGCGGCACGGCAAAAAGCAGACGGGTGATTGCCACGTGCGGGTATGGAGACAGGACGCCCGTCATGATGAAGGCTATGCCAAACCAGATCAGGATAATCCGGTTTGCGGGATTTCCGATGTGCCCGAGCGCAAAAGCTATGCCCAACGCCGCCAGCGATGCACTGATCGGATCGAACAGCGGGCCGTAGACATAGGTGTGCACGCTGGCGTTGTAGTTGAAGGCCGGCAGGTTCAGTTCGATGTTGTCAAGAAGGCGCTGCCAAGTTGAGCCGGTTACGGCCTCCGGGTAGCCTCCGACCACCTGGCCGAACATCCGGGTGAACACGTGCTCCTGCTCAACTATGAAAGTTGGCGCCACCGTCAAGGCGAATCCGAAAGCCAATGGCCAAAGACTCGAGAGGCGTCTTGGGCCTCCCAGAGCCAACGCGGACAGCAATACTATCGGCATAATCGCCCGGCCGGAGTAGTGGGTGTAGAAACCGAACCCGGCAAGCAGACCAGCGGCGTAGAGGAGCAGCGGATTCTGTGTCCTCCAGCCGAATACGAAGAGGACCATTGCCCACGCAGCTACCGGGAGGGCGGACAAGCTGGTGTATCCGGTGTGGGAAAAGGCGAAAATGTAATGGCTGAAGGCAAAGATCGCTGTGGCGCAGATCGCAGTCAATCTGCCCCCAAGGACACGCCCCAGCACGTAGACAGCGGGAATGGTGAGGGCTGCGTTCAGTACCTCGCTGAACGTCCAGCCAAAATAATCGGCGCCAACTACGCGCATGACCGCTGCCTGGAATACCGAGTTCAAGACGGGATGCTTGTCGTAGACGCCTTCCTGGCTGAATGGCCGGACAACGCCCTCTTCAATGATCAGCTTGGCGTGCTCGTAGAAAAGGTACTCATCTCCGATGGCAGAGTAATACCAGTGCTGCAGGTCGTAGATGTTCAGCGCCAAGAAGGTGGCAACGAGAAGCGCCACTATCAGCAGGTCACTGCGGTTCCGCTGCAGCCACTCATTCAGCGGCGCCAGGGGCCGAAAATTCACATTGACAATCTGCGGCGAGAGCATAAATCCGAAACCCATCAGGGATGCAATCCAGATGAAAATTGCGTTCCCCGATTCAGACCCCGCTCCTAGCAGAATCCACAGCACGATCGTCAATGCTGTGCCCAGAAATAGGCTGGCTATCCTGAAGCTGGACCTGGAATAATCTCCTCGGATTTGCAGTTCCCTCGGGAGAGCTTCTTTCCCGGATTTTCCTGCATCGGGAGTACGGTTCAGCCATACACCCAACGATCCGAGTGCGAACAGAAGGACGCCGAGGGCAAGGAGAAGAAGATGCCCTAGCGGGGCCCCGGCGTTTGGTTCCACCGAGAAATATAGGCCCAGCTGGGCGAGGACTACGGCCACTGCACCCGATGCAAGCAGGTGGGCTCTTGTGGTCGTAAGGGCCGTTACAAGGGTCGAAGACGGGGCGAGGCCAGCCCGAATGGCCGCAAAGGCCAGACCACTCTGGGGTATTCCTAAGGGAGGAGTCCGGACAGCTGAGGTCGAGGATTCTGGAGGGTGTGCAGAATCGCCGTTGTCAGCGCGGCCTGATGACTCATCGCCGGTGTGTATGAGATGCGCATCGCAGTGGCTGCAGAAACGGCTATTCCTGGGATTGGAATAACCGCAGGAATGGCAATCTATGCCGCCGTGGGTCTGTCCGCTGCCGACGTGGATCCGTCCGCAGCCACCGCAGAAACGGGCCACGGGCAGGTTTCTGAAACCACAAAACGGGCAAGTGAGTGGGTCAGGCCGTTCAGCCAAGGCAGGAAAACCCTCACGTCAGGCGCGTTGCTGCCGCGGGTACCAGGCCGAAAGAAAGGAGTCGCAGGGAAATCTAGACGCCCACTTCGCCTAGGAGACGTTCCTCTTCCCACGTAACCATGCGATCAATGATGTCGTCCCAGTATCCGTCCATCAGGCGGGGAATGCCGTGGAACGTGCTGCTGGCGCGGTGGTCGGTTACACGGTCCTGGGGGTAGTTGTAAGTGCGGATCTTCTCTGACCTTTCCGCGCCACCCACCTGGGAGCGACGAGCTTGGCTGATCTCCGCGTCGTGGCGTTCCTGCTCGGCCTCGAAGAGGCGCGCACGCAGCATTGCCATGGCCCGCTGTTTGTTCTTGTGCTGCGAGCGCTCGTCTTGGCAGACCACGGTAAGGCCGGAGGGACCGTGCACGATTCGCACGGCGGTGGCCACCTTGTTGACGTTCTGACCCCCATGACCTCCCGCATGGAAAATGTCGATGCGGATGTCCTCGGGACTGATCTTGACTTCGACTTCGTCGGCTTCGGGAAGCACGGCCACGGTGGCCGTTGACGTGTGAATGCGGCCTTGGGCCTCGGTCTCCGGCACGCGCTGAACGCGATGCACGCCGCTCTCGTACTTGAACCGGCTGAAGGCTCCCCGGCCCTGAACTTCTAAGACTATCTTGTTGTAGCCGCCAACCTCGCTGAAATTGGCGTCCATGATGTCAACCTCCCAACCCCGGCCCTGGGCGTAGCGGCTGTATGCCCGATAGAGGTCACGGGCAAACAGGCCCGCTTCATTGCCTCCCGTGCCAGCACGGATTTCAATAATCACGTCCCGCTGGTCGTTGGGATTCTTCGGGAGAAGCGCTGTACGGAGGGACTGAGTAACCTCCTCCAATTTTTCCTGGTTGGCGTCCAGTTCCTCTCGCGCCATTTCGGTAAGGGCCGGTTCCGACCCTTCACGAATCAGCGCCTCGAGGTCTGCAATTTCCTCCAGTAGCAGCCGGTAATCCCGGGCGATTGTGACCAGATCCTCAAGAGATGCGCGCTCTTTGGCCAACTCCTGCACACGTTCGTAGTTGACCACTACGTCGGGGTCGGCCATCGCCGTCTCTATTTCTTCGAAACGCTGGATTATAGGGTCAAGTTTTTCGATCATTGAGTCCATCACCAACCCTGCCGGGCCGATTTGCGTTGCTTTCAAAGGACTTGGGGGAACTGAGCGTTATCGCGTTTGTTTATAACCCATCGCTGGTATTATCCACAAGTTTACCGCAAACCGCCGGGAATGTTCAAAGAAAAAGTCCCGTCAATCAGAGCAATCGCGTTTTGGTGACACTTGGCCCTTGCCAAGCCTCATGGCGAATCTCTAACCTGATAACTGTGCTGACCGCTGTTTTGATTGTGAAATACCCTCGCTTACCGTGAGTCTGTCGGAACACCAAATTGCAAATATCGTTGGCAGTGGCTGGAAATGACCGGAATTGAATGGCATAGGAGTTACGCAGTTGAGAGAGCTAAGGCTGGGGATGGGATAAGATAGAGGGAGTGAGGCGGAGGTGGGGGAGATGAACCCGGCCAAGTGTGATGCGGTGGACTACATTCAGTTCTTGGTGGCAGCCCAGAGGAGATTTACCTGCAGCGAAGCGGCGCGGTGTCAACCGGAATCACCGCAAGCTCCAGCCCATGACGCATTCACCCGTCTGCTGCGGAGACAGCCCCCCGGCACGGAGGCGCTGTGGCAGGAAACCCAGGGATTGGTGCGACGAGAGGAGGGGGTGCTGGTGCTGGACGACACCACCCTGGACAAGCCCTACGCCAAGCGGATGGAACTGGTGTCCCGGCATTGGAGCGGCAAGCATAAGCAGTGGTATGGGGCATCAACCTGCTGACCTTGTTGTGGACTGATGGCAATGCGCTGATACCCTGCGATTTCCGAGTCTATGACCGTCCCCTGAGCGGTCTGACCAAGAACGACCACTTCCGGCGGATGCTGGAGGTGGCGGAGGGGCGGGGCTTTCAGCCCCGTTGGGTGCTGTTCGACAGTTGGTATACCAGCCTGGAGAATTTGAAAGCCATCAGGGATAAGGGATGGTTCTGGATGAGCCAACTGCGGTCCAACCGGCGGGTGAACCCCGAGGGAGCGGGGAACTTGCCCTTGGCCACCGTGGAGATACCCCAGGAAGGCCGACAGGTGCATCTGCGAGGCTATGGATTTATCCGAGTGTTTCGGACGGTTTCCAAAGACGGGGACGTGGAACACTGGGCCACCAATGACCTGGAAATGACGGAGCAACAACGAGAAAGCCTGGCGCGCCAAGCCTGGGGAATCGAAACGTACCATCGGGGCCTCAAACAATGTTGTGGCGTGGAGAAATGCCAAGTGCGTACGGCAGAGGGACAGCGGAATCACATCCGCCTGTCCCTCCAAGCCTTCCTGCGGCTGGAAGCCCACCGCTTGAGTGCCGGAGTCTCTTGGTACGAGTCCAAAGCCAACATCATCCGGTCCGCCTTACGAGATTACCTGGCTTATCCCAAGTACACTCTCCAACCAACTGCGTAACTCCTATGGCAAATGAAAATTTATCCCTCAGTAGAAAAAGCCGCTCGTAATCGCGTTTATTGAAGCAGTGCCGTTCTGCTGCCCGGCAGTCAGTTATAGCGCGATTGCCCTGAGCCGCCAATTGCTTGCCAAGGCGCCCACTGCGCAGGGAGCTGAGAAACTGCCTCAAAATGGTCCCGTTCCCGTGCCATTCGCCGACAGTGGATTTCCGGCCACCGGACTCCCCGCTTCTATGACAATCACGGAGGGATGACAGTCGGGGGCTGCAGCAAGTTTTTAGATGGTCGCTTGGTCGCCCATTCAGCCCGTCGGCTTGTCCCCCCAGTGCAGGCATACCGTGCCTAAACCTAGCCGCCTGTAACCCACGGAAGACAGGCCTGTTTCTCTCAGCATCCCCGCTAGTTCATCAGCGCCATAGAAAACATCCACTGACTGAGGCAGGTAGGTGTAGGCTGCCCGGTCGCGGGCTATGATGCTGCCCACCAACGGCACTATGCCGTGAAAGTATAGCCGGAACAGCCGGGCCTTCAGCCCTGATTCCATAGGGGACAGTTCCAGAAGTGCGACACGACCGCCGGGACGTACCACTCGCGTCATCTCCGAGATGGCTTGGCGTACGTCGGGCATATTGCGAAGGCTGAACCCGGCTGTGGCGCAGGCGAAGGTGCAGGATGGGAAAGGCAAAGACAGCGCGTCGCCCACCAGCAGGCTGACCGCGGGCCCAGAGTGCCTCACCGCCCGTACCCGAGCCCGGGAAATCATCTCCGGGAGCAGGTCAACGGCTACGGCCTGTTCAACTCGCGGCAGCATCCTAAGCTGAAAGGCCAGGTCACCCGTGCCGGTGGAAACATCCAATGCAATTCCCGAGAGGGCCTCAGAGGCCAACGCAGCCGTTCTGCGCTTCCAACCCCGATGCATGCCCAGAGTCATAACATCGTTCATCAGGTCGTAATGGCCGGAGATCCGGGAAAAGAGGCGAGCGACGTACCGCTGCCTGTCGGAACCGCTCAGCTCCGCCATGGGAGCTGCATGGGACCCAGCGGGCGACTGAAGCGGTTGAGGGTTAGGCCCAGATTCTCGAACATGGCTGCTCCGGCAAGACCCCCATCACCTCTCGTCTCACCCAGGATGACAGGGGCATAACCTTTACCTTGTAGCAGGACGCGATCGCTATACGAAAGACTTCGTGTTGCCCCTGCCACTTCAGCCAATGCACACCCGTCCCCCCGCCCAGGCTCCAAACCTAGCGACTGTCTCACCCCGTGGGGCAGTAGAGGGCACCCGGCCCCGCTGTCCACCAGGAAGTTGACCGCTTCTCCCTGGCCGTCAAAAGCCCTGGCCCGTTCTTCAGCACCGGTCATTCCCATGGTCAGTCGTCCCCGCGGTATTGCTGGTACTCGGGCAGCATCTCGTCTACCCCGAGGGCCACAAGGGTCTTGTTCACCACGTAGTCGACAACATCCTCGACAGTAGCAGGGTGCAAATAGAAGGCCGGGTCGGGCGGCAGGACTACGGCTCCCATCCGGCTGAGTGTGAGCATGTTCTTCAGGTGGATGCTGTGCAGCGGTGTTTCTCGCGGGACGAGAACCAGGGGCCTGCGTTCCTTGAGGCAGACATCGGCAGCGCGCAGTAACAGGTTGCCGGAGATCCCGCTGGCCAGGGAGGCGATGCTGTTCATACTGGCGGGCACTAGCGCCATTCCTGCCGCCGGGTAAGACCCGCTGGCGATAGGAGCCCGCAGGTCGTTGATGCCGTAGTGAACGAACGCCGGGTGCTCTTGCCATTCGACAAGGTTTTCGTTGAAGGCGCAGCCCAACTCCTCCTGCCATACCATGCGCGCTGCGTTGGAGCACACGACGGCTGTGGAGAGATCGCGGCGCAGTAACTCGTCAACCATTGCGCGCGCCATAACGGCCCCGCTGGCGCCGGTGATGCCGACAATGACGGGGCCGGGCATTAGAGCGTGACCGCCAGGATCGTGAACACCAGCAACGAAACCGAGATGACGCTGTTGTACTGGAACAGCGGCGAGCGAAGCTTGGACAGGTCGTCGGCCTTGACGAGGCTGTTCTCCAAGGCCAGGAGGATAATGGCTATCGCCCAGCCGATAAAGTAATACAACCCCAGATCCATCAACACGCCTAGGGCAAGCAGGGCCGCTGCAGCGAGCAAATGCATCGTCCGGGTCGTCCAGAGTGCCGCGCCTATACCGAAACGCTTGGCGAATGAGTTTGTGCCGTACTCTTTATCGAAATCGTAGTCGGCGCACCCATAGATGACGTCGAACCCACCCGCCCACATGGTTACGGCGAATGTGAGCAGCATGGGTTCCGGGTCGAGCCGTCCGGTAACCGCGATCCAGGCCGCCGATGGCGACATTGCTAGGGCAAAGCCGAGAAACAGGTGACAGGCCCAGGTGATGTACTTGGTGAAGGAATAAAAGACCACATACAGTGCGGCAACGGGAGCCAGAATGAGCGTCAGCGTGTTGAGTTGCGATGCTGCGTAAAAGAATACGCCCGTGCCTACAGCCGCCAGCCCTATCACGTCCAAGGGACGGAGTATGCCCTGGGGCAAATGTCGGCCCCGGGTGCGCGGGTTGGCGGCGTCCTCTTTGCGGTGTACCACGCGATTGGCAGACATTCCCAACGTGCGGACGCCGGTGAGCGCCACTGTGATCCAGATGAAAACGCTCCAGCCGGGCCACCCACTATCCCCGGAATCCACTGACGCCAACATCATTCCCATATAGCAGAACGGGAGGGCGTACAGCGACTCCCAGATGCGTACTACCCACAGGTAGTGGGGCAACTTGGCTATAGGGTTGCGTATGGCCTTGGCGGCTTGCATAAAGGGGTAAAACCGTTCTGAGAGTTCAGGTGATGCCGTAACTGGTCCATTTCTGGTCGACCAGTTCCTTTATTTCTTGGCTCATCACAACATCGGGCGGCCATTCACCGCTGCGGCCCCCTTCCAGTGGCATCTTGATAGTTGCGTCAATGCCGACCTTGCTGCCGAACTTGGGAGTGGGAGAAGCAACGTCCAGGTCGTCGATAGGGCCCGTGGTGAATACGAAGTCCCGCGCTGGGTCCATGTTGCTGGTCACCCGCCATGCCACTTCGGATATATTCTTCACATCGACAGAGTGGTCGACCACGATGATTCCCTTGACGAGGCTCATCAAACCCATGCCCCAGAGACCGTGCATCACCTTCCGTGCCTGTCCAGGGTATTCCTTTTTCATTGAAACGATGACCAGGTTGTGGAATATACCCTCGGCGGGCATGTTCATGTCCACCACTTCAGGCATCAGAGTCCTGATCACCGGCAGGAACATCCGCTCAGTGACCTTGCCCATCCAGTAATCCTCGGTGGGTGGCCGACCCACGATGGCTGCCGGATAAATAGGGCGGTTGCGGTGGGTGATGCAGGTAACGTGAAAGACCGGGTATGGGTCCGGCATGGAATAGTAGCCGGTATGGTCGCCAAAGGGCCCCTCCATACGTTGTTCGTCCAGAAGGACATATCCCTCCAGAACGATTTCGGCTTCCGCAGGGACCATGAGGTCGCTCGTTCGAGCCTTGGCCACCGCCACCCCCTCGCCCCGCAGGAAACCGGCTACCATCATTTCGTCTACGTCCGGCGGCATCGGGGCAGACCCTGACCAGATAGTCGCCGGGTCGCCACCCAGTGCCACAGCTACGTTCAGGTGGTCTAGGCCAAGCTCACGGCCGATGCGTTCGTGGTGTGCCCCTACCTTGTGCGTCTGCCAGTGCATGCCGGTGGTGCACTTGTCGTAGACCTGCATCCTGTATATGCCGTAGTTCTGGACCCCTGTCTCCGGATCCCGGGTGATTACCAGCGGCAGTGTGATGTAAGGCCCTCCGTCCATGGGCCAGCATTGCAGAATTGGGAACTTGAAAAGGTCAACGTCCTCGCCTTGGAGCACCACGTCCTGGCAGGGGGGATTGCTGACTGTGCGAGGCCGGTAGGACGCCAGGTTGGCTAACTGCCCAAGGGTGCGCAGCTTGTTGGCGATCCCCCGGGCGGCCCCTGCACCAGGTCCAGGATACTCTGCACCCTTTCCGCCACCTGGTCGATGTCGTCCAGGCCCAGGGCCCAGGCTATGCGGTTATCTTTTCCGAACGCGTTGATGAGGACCGGAATATCGTAGCCCTGGGGGTTTTCAAAAAGGAGGGCCGGCCCCCCGGACTTAATCATCCGGTCGGCGATTTCTGTAATTTCCAGCTGCGGGTCCACCGGGGCCGAAATCCGCCGTAGCTCGCCCTTCTGCTCCAGAAAAGCGATAAATTCCCGGATGTCTCGAAATTTCATAGTGAGAACGGTCCGTATCTCTTGCAGTGCACTACAACGGAGGGTTGAGAGGGGCGCAAGACCCGGTGACTGGAAATCAATTCTATCCGCAAACGAGAGGGGGTTCAATCAAGAGGAAGGGAGGGAAACGGCAAAGCGGGGTTTGCCTGGAGAGCGGAGGGGCAGTGGAAAGGACGGAGTCAACCGAGGTCCAGAGCGCACAATTCTTGGTCCCCGGAGCGAACCGCCAGCAAAGTGGCTGCCGGTGTAGTAAAAAGCGGGGGGCCGTCAATTGCGGCCCCCAAGTCTTACTCAGTGAGAAGGCTAGAAGCCGGAGGAGGTCTCTTCCCGCATACGGCTGAAGCAGTCGCTGCAGTAGACCGGGCGATCGCCCCTGGGCCGGAACGGGACCATGGCATCGTTACCGCATTCCGCGCAGACAATTGGGTACATCTCGCGCGGTCCGTCCTGGTACATTCCGCCGCCGCCGCCACCACCGCCACCGCCACGCTGCTCGGTGCGACGAACGGCCCGGCAACTGCGGCAACGCTTGGGTTCGTTTCCAAATCCCCGAGCCTGGAAAAATTCCTGTTCCCCGACGGTAAATATGAACTCGCTTCCGCACTCCACACAGACCATGGTCTTGTCCGACAATGCCACGGGTGACCTCCTCGGCACTTTCAGGTACAGGGCTAGTACGCTCTATGCCCCAGCAGACCATCCCATGGCTGTCAGGGTGGACGACCCCGCTGGTTGATGTTGGAAAACCTGCCCCAAGTTACCTTGTATGTGCGTATTGCAACATTATAGCTATCAAAGTCAAATATGCAACCAAAACCGGCAAACTTCACTGTATTTGCAGAATGTCGTCACGGATAGCTGGAATATAGGCGATATAGCACAATTTAGGCAATTTGGTTCAGGGTTCTTTCCGCATGCCACTATTACGGTACGTTTGCACTGTACTGGGTTTATGCGCGTTCCTAACGGAGTTGCTCGTTTGACGTCTCGCATGCCCACTTCTTGAGGTCACAATTTCGCCTCATCAGGAGGTGCCGGAGTATCGTCATCATTCGGTCCTTCTACAAGAAAGCACGAAGATGCCTTGAACACGGCCCAGAACTGCTGTCCCTCCTGAATACCCATCTCTTCGAGGGAAGCGCCCGTCACCTGGCAACGCAGAGGAACACCACAGTCCAGCTCAATGGTGTACCCAGGAGGTCTGGGTTCAATGCGGGCAACGGTACCTTGAAGTCTGTTGCGAGCCGAAGAACCGACCGGCTCCAGGGCTGAAAGAATAATGTCGGACGCCCGAATTCCCACAGTAACCCGGTCCTCGCCAGTCCCCGGATGCGGCCCGTCGTCCAGCGGCGCCTCCAGGATGAATCCCGTCTGCCGACCTTCGCCAGCCAAGCGCATTGTTCCGTCCCTCGGCTGACGTGATTCCACCCTCATCGTGAACAGGTTCTCCACCCCCACCAGGCGTGCCACCGCGGCTTGCCCCGGCTGGCCCAGCACCTCCAGGGGAGCTCCTCTCGCTATGGTCCGCCCGCCATCGATCACCTGTACGTTGTCTCCAAGGGCCAGCGCCTCCTCCCGGTCGTGAGTTACCAGCACCACCGGGATGGGATTCCGGGCCAAAGTGGCCCGCAACTCCTGCCGGAGCGTCCTCCTGAGTCCGATGTCCAGGGCTGCAAAAGGTTCGTCCAGTAGCAACAGACTCGGTTGGGTTGCCAGTGCCCGGGCCAGCGCCACCCGCTGCTGCTGCCCGCCTGACAACTCCCACGGATAACGCTCCTCAAGCCCCCTTAGCTGGAAGGAATCAAGCAGCTCTTCATGCCCGCCGGCGTTGTCGCTATTCCGGTGCGAACGCACTCCGTAAATGATGTTCTGAACGAGAGTGAGATGGGGAAACAGGTGGTATTGCTGGGTCAGGTAGCCCACTTGGCGCCGATGGGTGGGTACCCATACAGTGGCCTCGCTGTCGTAGGCCAGCAGACCATCGATTTCCACCCTGCCCGCCACCGGACGGATCAGGCCTGCCATCCCTCGTAGCGCCGTCGTTTTGCCCGACCCCGAGGGGCCGAACAACACCAGCGTCCTACCAGGTTCAACATCCCAGTCCAGGCGGAGTTCAAACTGGTCAAGCCGGCAGTGCAGCCAGCCACGGCTGCCGGTCCGCTCCTTCACAGCTTTCCGCTCCAGCGCCGCCTGGATGCGAGGGTCAATGCCGAAAGTGCGAGAACCGACACAGCCAGCAGCAGCGCAGAGAGCGCAAGTGCGCTGTTCAAGCCTCCACCGGTCTCCATGGCAGTCATGATGGCGAGAGGCATGGTCTGCGTTTCCCCCATCAGGTTTCCGGCGAACATAATCGTGGCGCCGAATTCCGACATTGCCCGGGCCCACGCCAGCCCCAGTCCTGTGATGATAGCCGGGGCCGCCAGCGGCAGCGTGATGCGCCGGAAGGTGGCCAGCGGCGATACGCCCAGTGTCTGCGAAACGTCCTCGTAATCCCGTCCTACAGCTTGGAATCCCAGCTTGGCCGAACGAACATAAAACGGGGCCGCGACGAAAATCTGGGCGAACACCACTGCCGTTGTGGTGAAGGAGATTTCGATACCGCCATCGTCTAACAGCCCACCAATCACGCCGCCCCGACCGAACGCCATCAGCATCGCAACTCCGGCTACCACCGGTGGGAGTACGATTGGCAGTTCCACCAGGCTGTCAATCACTCGCGCCAGCCAGTGATCGCTTCGGGCCAGCATGTAAGCAAAGGGAGTACCCACCACGACCACGACAGCAATGCTAAGTGGCTTGGTTGTGTTGGAATCATCCCCACATGCCGTGGGACGAAACTGAGCTCTGGGTTGCCGATCTGGATGATGAGGGGAACCCCGAAAACAGTCGATGTCTGATTTTTCAAACTGGAGTTTCACTGTGCCAACCCCGATGGTCTCCTTCCGGAGTGCTGCACGTGATTTCCGATGAAACTGGTTGGTGGAACCTTTACGCAGTCACCGAAGAGGGTCAATCACCTTTATGTCCGCAGGAAAAGGAGTTCGGTGAACCTCAATGGGTCTTGGGCCTATCCAGCTACGCCTTTATAGATGATGTGCGAATTCTCTGTACGCGGCATAGCGATGGCGGGCAGGAATTAGGAATACTCGACCTGGAAGACGGCTCTCTTACGTTACTGGACACTCCTTACACCGAGTTCAGCTATATCCAGGCAGAAGGACAGAAGGCAGCTTTTCTAGGGGCTAGCCCCACGAGATTCGGCGAATTGGTGCTTATGAATCTGGAAAGTATGGAACGCAGAGTCATTCGCAGGGCCAGCAGGGATGGAATTGACGATTCTTATGTGTCTACGCCACAGCCTATCGAATTCCAAACCGAAGGGGGCGAACAAGCCCACGCCTTCTATTACCCTCCTTTCAACCCCAATTATGCAGGCCCTGAGGATGAATTGCCGCCGCTATTAGTCAAGAGTCATGGGGGACCCACACACTCTACTGGCTCATCATTGAATATGGAAATCCAGTATTGGACCAGTAGAGGATATGCGGTCGTAGATGTGAATTACCGCGGAAGTACAGGATTCGGCACTGCCTACCGTCGTCGCCTGGTTGGTAACTGGGGTTTAGTCGATGTACAGGACAGCGTCCATGCAGCCGGCCATTTGGTAACTCAAGGGATGGCAGATCCTGAACGCAAAGCGGTTATGGGGGGCAGTGCAGGAGGTTTTACAACACTGGCATGTCTGGCCTTTACCGATGAGTTTCAAGCCGGAATGAGCCGATACGGGGTAGGTGATCTGGGAGCATTGGCCCGAGACACTCATAAATTTGAGTCTAGGTATCTGGATTCGCTGATTGGCCCTTACCCTGAAGACATCGTCGTCTATGACCAGCGGTCTCCATTGAACTCCGCCCATCAAATTGCATGTCCAGTGTTGTTCATTCAGGGGCTGCAAGACAAGATTGTGCCTCCTGAACAGGCTGAACGAATGGTCTCAGCATTGAGGCAGAACGGTATCCCTGTGGCTTATTTGGCGTTCCCCGGGGAGCAACATGGTTTCAGGATGGCCGAGAACATCAAGGCAGCGATAGAAACGGAAGAATTTTTTCTATCCCAGATTTTCGGAATCGCGCCGGCGGTTCCCCCCAAGGTCATTGATATCGACAATTGGGAGCCGAAAGTCCACGAAGGACTGGCATCTTAGTCAATTGAAGAATTTTCGGATCGAGCTCGAGCTTGAGCTAAAGCCCTACTCAAATCCTCTTCGTTCCTTAGATCCTGTACGGTTTTGACGAATTCCTTCAAGCTAGGAGACAAGGACCGTAATGTTTCCATTTGCGGTCCGATTTCGCTTGTACTTCCGGGCCCGGTGGCGTAGGTACCGTGGAATGCGAAATAGGCTTGATTTAGTTTTCGCAAGTTGTGACCTTCTGCATTGATCAAGCGTCGCCGCTCTTCCATGTAGGCTTCGGCTTCTTCCACCAGGCCTGCTTCCAGCATGGCGTCCACCTGCATTCGTGTCTCGCGTAAGGCATCTTCAAAATCGAAGGTCTCTCTCTGACTTGAGGTGGCCAATTCCAAGAGGCAAATACCAGGCTGCACATCCTCTGGTGGGTCTTCCGGGTGTGTGTCCGGAAGATATAAGTCCCGATAATGGCGCAGCATGAGCCGTCGGGAGATCTCCTCACCCACGATTGAAGCAGCGGTCTCATTCAGAGTGCGATGGGAAGTCGACTTCAGATATCGGACACCCAAGGGTTTGAAGGTCAGGTAATTGTGAATCCATTCGTGCGCCACTACTTCGAATAATGTTTGTAGCGTAGGGATGCTTGCCGCCACCGTAGTCGGGAAAGTGGCAACTCCGCCTGTATTCTCCACAAATGCACTAAGATTTTGATGCTGCAGCACATCCTTTTCAAAGGCTTCTATCTTTGGCATGGGAGTATCCTCCCGCAGAAAATAGGAGGCAACTGGCTGAATTTCCTCGCGCGGGCTGAATGTAATCGCCAAAGGGGGACGGGCGAGGCGGAACCAGACGGGAGGAAACGGGCCTCCCGGTCCCGCGATTCCAGAACGCACTATTTCGCCAGATACTTCTGCCTGCACGGCCCTTTCGGTGGCCCACTGTGTCTCTCGAAGCCTTTCCTCTGCTCGTTGGTAATCCGCTCTTGCTTCTTCCATGTTTAGAAAAGCCATCAAATCAGCGGCCAAGGTATAGGCCTCTGCAGCCTCCTGCATTTCCCTCTTATTCTGTTCAAATTCGCGCATCAAAGCTTGGCTCTCAATGCTGGAAGGCGAAGTCTCGAAGGCCAGAAGATCGCGCCGCAATACATGGCTTAGGGCGTCATATTGGAATTCCAAAATGGAGTAGTGAAATGGTTCTAGGTCGGCAAGTTCGGGTGCTACGCCAGATTGGTCCCTGCCGAGAGAATCCAAAGTCGGAATCAGTGTTCCCGCAATAGACCAAATCAGGTAGGTGGCAAG
This sequence comes from Caldilineaceae bacterium, assembly GCA_965221225.1. Classification (GTDB taxonomy): domain Bacteria; phylum Chloroflexota; class Anaerolineae; order Caldilineales; family Caldilineaceae; genus Bin34. The sequence goes on along the minus strand of CBDCRV010000006.1, from coordinate 350,371 downwards.
AAAGAACCGCACGCAGCTGGACCACCAAAGAATGGCCACTTCTGTAACCTTTCCCGAGCTGGTTAAGAGCCTGGCAAGTGCCGGCATTGACTGGACCCGGAGCCCGACTCAATCGGCTGAAGAGAGGGAATCTAGACAGTTCTGAAGTTCAATGGGTAAGGGCGCCTGAAACTTCATCAACACATTTCGGATGGGATGGACGAAACCAATGGCATAAGCGTGGAGGAAGTGGCGCCTGAGCTGCAAGTGTGGCTTTCGCAGTCCATAGACTTCATCTCCAACCACGGGGTGGGAAAGGTATGCCATATGAACTCGAATCTGGTGAGTACGCCCGGTATAGGGCTCGAGTTCCACCAAAGTGAATGGATAAATCTCTTGGGGAGCACGACTTTGCAGGAACTCTCTTACCTGAAAGCTGGTGGATGCTGACCTCACGCCACGTGGCAAAGTTCGCTCCGCTGCGTCTTGAGGAAATGCCGCTTGTCGTTGTCGGTGTCTGGGATGTCGGCCCAATGGCACTTCAACCACACCTTGCATAGGTGAGAGAAAGCCTTCAATTAAGGCTATGTATTTCTTAGAAATGTGACGGGTCTTGAATTGGTTTTGCAGGCCGAACTGGGTCGCCGCGGACTTAGCAATGACTACCAGCCCTGACGTGTCCTTGTCCAAGCGATGAACGATGCCAGGACGGCCATCTTCCAGCCCTGAAGTCAGGTTCGGCCACCGATATGCTACAGCATTGGCCAAGGTTCGGATTGGGTGACCTGGAGCAGGATGCATTACTAGATCCGCAGGTTTGTTTACCATTGCCAAATCCTTGTCTTCGTAAACAACATCTATTTCCAGCGGATACGGCTCAACTCTAGATGCGACTCTCTGCTCGGGCTCGGTCACTATTACTTGCTGACCCAGTTTGAGTCGGACTGCAGCACGTGCAACAGCCCCATCTACAGTAACTTGGCCCCCCGAAATCAAGCGCTGCAGTTGTGCTCTGCTTAAGGCGGGCATGTGCCGGACCAGCCAAAGGTCCAACCTGGGCTTTGAATTTGCTTGTACAGTGAATGTCCAGGTTTTGGCGGCGGGCATGGCGGCCATCCTGGGAATTCTACTTAGAGGTTGAAGAGGCCAAGCTCTCTTCCGGTATTGTTTCTTCTTCCTCAGGTTCTGCCGTCTTCTTAGAGTCCGCAGACCAAGTCAGGATTGTCAGGAGGATTACACTGACCGTGATGCTGGCATCAGCTACGTTGAAGTTGGGCCAATAGGCTTTGCCAGGTATTCCAAATTTCAGAAAATCTGTAACGTAACCTAAAGTCAGGCGGTCAATAAAATTGCCGATGGCTCCACCCAAGGCCATTCCCAGTAAGATCAGTAGAAATCGCTGGTCAACTCTTACAAAATGAATGCCGACCATAATTGCGACAGTGACCACCAATGACGTCACCATAAAGAACAGACTGGCATTGGGCAGAATACCAAACGCTGCTCCGTAATTGGGCACATGTTCTAGGTAGAATATTTCTCCCAGCCAGGCTGATGGCATAAAACCTTCGTAGAGTTCCAAACTATTACGTATGGACTGTTTGGACCACTGGTCGAGTAAGACCACGACTATGGCACAGGAAACAGGTAGCCAAGCTTTGACCAAGTATCTTTTTAGCACGTCTCTAGATTATCCTAGCTGGCAGAATAAAATCGAAGTTCACTTGAGGCGAGCGGTCCACTGCCCGATGGGACTGGAAGTTTTGATGTTGCCGGCGATGATACATGATGACCTTGAATGCTGAACTAAGTCAGGATTATATCCTTCGTGAAGACAAATCATGGTTGTCGGTAATGGGGGGCTGAAACGATGACGACGCCTCATCCCTGTATGGCTTGTTCCGATTGCTTTCTATCCGACTATCCACATGGTCCCTCAGGCCATATTGGGGAGCCCTCGAGGCTTAACAGCGAAATATGCCATGAGCCCTAATGCGAACGGAAAGAGTTATGACCGAACTTCGCGGCATAAGAATGAAGTTTACGAGTCAACTCCTGAGGGCAGGATATTTACAAGGCTTGTAAGCCATTTCAATTCCATAGGTCAGCTTGAATTGAGCCAGGAGCAGTGGAAAACTGATCCAGATTCCCTGGACTATGTTTGTGTTGATACCCTACGCATGGTTATGGAAAAGTCTCGTTTTGTGAGTCGTGAAACTGGCCTATCAGGGGTTCGGGTTCGCTTCTGGCTCAAGGAACATACGAATGTTGTTGACAAGTATTTCACACCTAATTTGGAACCTGTTGGGTGGTTCATGCCGGTTACGTTGGGATTTGATGTGAGCAAGTCTCCCTTTCGTACGGAAATAGGTTTTGTAGGTATGGTGGTCAGTGTCAAGCGCAGAATCGTTGTGACGGGAGAAGTCGCTCTGTCCGAAGCTCTCACAAAGGCAGAAGTAACTGAACAGCAAAGCTTGGCTTGGCAAGAAAGACTGCGTCATATTAGATATGAATTCATGGCCCGGCGCTACCCGCCCGCCATAGTACGGAACTTCTCATTGGTGCATTGAGGTCCCATTAGATTTACCATGTCCATTGCAATCATCGACTATGGCGTAGGCAATCTGCGCAGCATCAGCAATTCTTTTACCCACGTAGCCAGCCACTTGGGATTCGATGTTGAGATTCTAGACAGGACTGAGGATTTGACCCGATGGAAGGCTATCGTGCTGCCTGGTCAAGGGGCCTTCGGGAGTAGCATCGAGACCTTGCGGCAAAATGACTGGGTTTCTCCCATTCTTGAGGCTGTAGCAGCCGAAGTACCCCTCTTTGGCATCTGTGTGGGTATGCAATTGTTGCTCGATTCCAGCGAAGAGATGGGACAGCACGCAGGACTTGGACTAGTCCCAGGGCATGTAGAGAGATTTCCTGAGAGTACTTTGGATCCTCTGGAGCGTGATAGGTTTCTGCGGGTGCCTCAGATTGGCTGGAACCAGTTGGAATTCAAGAAAGAGGATCCTTTGCTAGCAGACCTGCCCAATCAAGCCTACGCTTATTTTGCTCATTCCTTTCGCTGCATGCCTGAGGATGAAAATGTGATTCTGGCGACTACTGATTATGGCGGACCATATACCAGCATTCTGCGGTCAGGCAATATCTGGGGAATCCAGTGTCACCCTGAGAAAAGCCAACATGTAGGCTTGACTATTCTGCGTAACTTCATGCAGATGGTGGAGAATCAAGGAATGAGCGAAAGAATCCAGCCTATTTCAGGCCAGGAGCAAATCTCTTGATTATTTATCCCGCCATAGACTTGCGCCGCGGTAAATGTGTTCGTCTGCGTCAAGGCGACCCGAATGCAGAGACTATATTCGGGCATGATCCTGTAGAAATGGCCCTGCATTGGGCAACTCTAGGTGCGCAGTGGCTCCACATCGTCAACCTTGACGGTGCCCTTGGCGATGAAATTCGGGATGCAGATGTTCCTGTCAATGTAAAGGCTGTGAAAGCGATTCGGGAGGCTGTAGAGCTGCCGGTCCAATTCGGAGGCGGCATTCGTACACTGGAGGACATCAATTTCCTACTGGAGACCGGTGTCAACCGTGTCATTCTTGGGACTGTGGCTGTAAAAGAACCTGCACTCTTGAAACAAGCCGTGAGTGAATTCGGGGCGTCAAGGGTAGTTGTGGGGTTGGATACCCGTGGAGGGATGGTAGCTACTCACGGTTGGCAAGAGCAAAGTCAATTGACAGCCCTGGAAGTGGGTGTACGCATTCGAGATCTGGGGGTGGAACTGGCAATCCACACTGACATAGGTCGGGATGCAATGATGACTGGGGTCAGCTGGGAAGAATCCGCTGCACTGGCGAGCCATACAAAAATTCAAGTAATTGCCAGTGGGGGCGTGTCGGGACTGGGTGATATAGAACGGCTACTTGAGTTTGGAAATAAAGGCATCGTTGGTGTGATTACAGGCCAAGCTCTTTATACCGGTGCTTTGGATTTGCCCGCGGCTCTGGAACTGGTAGCTGACGGTACCGAGGTTGGGGAGTAGCGCCTCAATGCTGGCGAAGCGCATCATCCCTTGCCTAGATGTTCACGCCGGACGCGTGGTCAAGGGTGTTAACTTTCTCAATCTGGTGGATGCTGGCGATCCCGTGGAACAGGCGGTGGTATACGATCGGGAAGGGGCTGACGAATTAGTTTTCCTTGACATAACTGCAACACACGAGAGTCGAGATATCGTGACTCAGATGGTCCGGCAAGTGGCAGATGCGATCTTCATCCCTTTTACGGTTGGCGGCGGTCTGCGTACCATTGAGGATCTGAGAGCCATTCTGCTGGCCGGAGCTGACAAGGTTTCCGTAAACAGTGCCGCCATAAGTCATCCAGAACTGGTTCAGCAGGGAGCGGAGCGATTCGGCAGTCAATGCATCGTTGTGGCCATTGATGCCAAACTCCGTACTGGCTCGAAGGCGGTGCCGGCTTGGGATGTTTATGTTAGAGGGGGTCGCCAGAATACCGGTTTGGATGCGGTGGACTGGGCCCGGCGAGCGGAGGCATTAGGTGCCGGCGAAATCCTCCTGACTTCCATGGACGGGGATGGCACCCAAGAAGCCTATGACATCGCCTTAACTCGCACCATCAGTGACGCCGTATCAATCCCTGTGATCGCCAGCGGAGGGGCTGGGCATGTATCCCACTTTGCAGAAGCCGTAACTAGCGGCGGAGCCGCGGCCGCATTGGCGGCTTCCCTGTTTCATTTTCGCCAATTGAGTATCAGAGAGGTCAAGGAGTACATGGCGGCGCAAGGAATTCCGGTGCGTTTGGACGTATTTCAAGACAGGGAAAACGACCATGCAAGTGACTGAGACCCTAACTACCGCGGGATTTATGGAATCAATATCATTTGACGAACAGGGCCTACTGCCCGTAGTGGTTCAGGATGCCAATAACCGTGACCTCCTTATGGTGGCCTGGATGAATAGGGAATCTCTACAGCTTACCCTTGACAGGGGCCAGGCGGTCTTTTGGAGCCGTTCTCGGTCAGAGCTCTGGCACAAAGGCGCGACCAGCGGAAATTACTTGGACGTGGAATCTCTTCTAATAGATTGCGATGGAGATACCCTCTTGCTCTTGGCTCGACCTCATGGTCCCGCGTGTCATACGGGAACAAGAACCTGTTTCTTCAGACGTTTGGATTCGGAGAAGTCAGGATAGTGCAATGAGTGATGTAATTGCCCAGTTGGAAGCAACAATCCAGGAAAGAAAAGAGGGCGCTCCAGAAAATTCTTACACTGCTTCTTTATTCAAAGAAGGGAAGGCTCGCATTGCCCAAAAAGTGGGGGAAGAGGGTGTAGAAGTAGCCATCGCCTCACTGGTCGGAGATGATCCCCAATTGATATCAGAAATGGCGGATCTGATTTACCACAGTCTGGTGCTGTTGGCGGACCGGGACCTTAGCTGGCAACACGTGGAAAAGCAACTTGCTTCCCGCTTCAAGTGAAGACGCAACAATCCTTTCCCTATTTGTAATTTAGAAAACGGGAGAGGCCCTTGGATTTGAAAATGAATCCAGGAGTTTGTTGGATTCCCTGGATAATTCAACCAGGGTCCAGTTAGGCGCAAGAGGTCGCTATTTCTTGGAGCCTCGGCACCTTGATTTCTCCTGATTTCTAATTGAAGGAGAGGCCCTTAACCCAAGAGATACTGTTTAACTCAAAAGCTATTGTATGGAATTGGGAGTGAAATGGGCTATTTGACCAAAGGTGGCCTTTCGAACAACGCAATGTACCGAAACCAGTTCTTCCAGAGATGACCGGTTCTGGAGGTGGTCCAGTTCAGGCGGCAAGGTCGTCAGCTGGTTCTCGCCCAGAATCAGTTCTGCCAAGTGGCACCCCTGACAACGAGATCGTTGCGTGGGTACGGTGGTCGCACCGCGGCCCATGATCAAGATCAGTGTCTGGAGCCGTGGTTCACGCGGACAGGATTGATGTTTCGCTCCAGCCAAAGGCCATTCCATTTTGGTTTCGAAGCTGAGTTATCCAACGCTATCAAGTTGAGAAACAACTGCACAACGAACTTTGCCATTCGGATCAATGCTGATCGTGAAGAGCTGTGGCTTTGTCTTTGTAAGGTCAGTAGAACCATCAGACTGAACATGACGTGCATCTACTTCCGGTGTAATGGTCGTTCAAGGTCTGGATTCTTTCGGAACTAAGAAGAGAACCATATGGTTTTGACAGGCGAAGTGCTGCAAAGAGGACCGAGTGGATTTCAAGGTCGCTGCAACAGTCGGGACACCCCGTTTCAGAAGATACTGTCCTTCCCAATTCTCTTCCTAATTGGTGATTTCCCCTCTACTTGTGTGACGACTGGACATGGTGGGGAGGCATTCGTTCTACCTGGGACAATTAAAGTGATCAACAGGAAGGTTGTCAATAGGACCGGGACGATATAGCTCATTCTGCGCCGCGCAACACCCGCGCCAACATCCTTCCTCCAAGGTCCGGAAACTGTTAACTGGGGAATCAGTACTAAAGTAAAGTTGGATTGCCGCGTTCAGATGTGATGACTTGCGGTCCCTAGGTTCAGCAAGTTGCGGATAACCATTCCTTACACTGGGCCCTTTACGTTGCAAGCATCCAGGCCGGTTCAAGATGGAGAAGGGAATGTGGGTGTGACAACATGAAATTCTGGGCGATCCCAAAAACTCGACCAGTCAATGGAATAGATGAGCCTGATTCAATTAGGACGTGGCGGCGGTGGTGGCACTTGGCCAATGGGAAGTGGCTCTGTAAGTTCGCCATAGACCCAGCCAATTATTGGTTCCATATCTCCCCATCTCACTTCCACCCAGAGTTCACTGGCTTCATTGACGGACCGTTGCAGAACCTCCGCCCAAGTTTTGTCCAGCTGATGAATCACTGACCCATCTTGGATGCTGGGAGCAGAACGGACATTCACGCGGTCTTCCTTGATTACCACGATGGAACTGTGGTTCCAGTAAAGTTCCCATACATGCTCGGGCACTGACTTCATATTCGGCGTCCCCAAGGAAAGACTGTGGAGTTGGGGGGCATGAATTAGGAAACGGTCTGGGAATGTTTCCAGTTGCCCAGCTGATAACGCAAGCGTACGCAATTCAGGTAAATCTGCCATGAATTCGTCCGGGAAGGATGTGGGTCCGACCAAACGCAGAACGGCAAAGTCCAGTAGCGGCAGCTCTGCCAGAAATCCTGGTGGCAAAGAATCTCCTGTTCGCAACAGTAAGTAAAGTTCAGCTAATTGGGGGAAGGCAGAAAAGGAATCGTGCGGCAATTGCTCCACGGCGGAATTGAGATACAAAAGAGCAAGCTGGGGAGTATGGGACAAGAAGCCTGAAGGCACATTATCAATAACACCGGTCATGAGAACCAAGGATCTTAAGCCAGGAACATCGACTAGGAAATTGGGAGGTAATTCTTTGGTTTGAGATAGCAATCTCAAGACCTGCAAACGCTTTGCCAGATTCAAGAAACCATCGGGCAAATTCTGTAGCGAAGGTGCTTCTAGGACAACCTTCTCCAATTGTGGAGAATTGGCTAGGAATTCCACCGGCAAGGTCTCCACATGTTCCAATCGCATTTCCAAAATTCTTAACTGAGGAGCAGACGACAGGGAATCTTCGGGAAAAGCCTTCAGATCAGCCGAACGCTGGTAATACCCGTTATGTGACCAGAGTCCTCCTACCACACGCATTTCCGGAGGCATATGGGGCATACACCTGGGAATTGCACCGAAAGTTGTCGTATCGAACGTTAGTTCTGTAAGTTCAGGAGTACTGGCAAGGAATCCAACCGGCAATGCATCAATGCTGTTAAGAGTCAAGTTGGCAGTCTTGAGTTCGGGAGTCAGTGTAAGGAAATAAGGTGGCAACGCCGCGAGTTCCGCTGCATTCACGAGAACGCTCTGAATAAGCGGCGCATGAGACAGAAAATACTTCGGCAGTTGCTCCAGAGAACTTGCCTGAAAGGCCAACTTTTTGAGATTCGGTGCCCGCACCAACGACTTCTGGGGCCATGAAGCTAGGAGAGGCAAGTGTATATTCAATTCCTCAAGATGGGGTACATGCGCCAGAAACCGCTCAGGTAATTTCGTTAATTGGTCTGATTTCAATGTCAAGTGTTCCAAGTTGGAAGCGAATCTTGGGAAATCTGGCGGGAGCGAAACAACCGCGGAAAGGTGTAACACTGCATTCTGCAAATGGGTTGAGTGAGCAAGGTAATTGTCTGGTAGTGTTTGAAGGACCACAGACTTAAGAGTGAAATTGGTCAGAGCCGGAGAGTTGGTTAGGGCAGGTAGCGGCCATTCCTTCAACATAGGGATGTAGAGATGCAAAACCTCTAGTTGAGGCGCGAAGCTCAGGAACTGGCTTGGCAGCATCGTCAATTTTTCGGCGGACAGATCTATGTATTTGAGCTTTGGTATTCGGGTCAGGAATTCTGGCGGCAAACGCGTCAATGCATTGGCCTTAATAGTTAGACTGTTCAAGTTGGGTGAATAAGCTAGGAAGCCCTCTGGCATTCCCACATCGCCATCCAAGACTAAAGAAAGTTGTTTCAGCTGCGGGACTAACGCCAATAGATCTCCAGGTAGGCCGTTCTTGGAACCCTCTCCTAAGACAAGATCAAGGTGAGTCACTTGCGGTGCAGGGGCAAGAAGATCGAATGGGAAATCCTTTAGATGACTACCATCTAGTGAAAGGTAGGCAAGTTGAGTGGCATGATTCAAGAAATCTGGTGGAAGAGAAGCAAACAGATCCGCATTGATACTTAGCGATGTTAATTGAGAAGCTGAAGCCAGGAAATCCAGGGACGAAATTTGTAGATTGTCGCCTCTTACCGTCAGTTCCTGAAGCTGAGGTGCTAAAGCCAGAAACTGTTCGGGCAAGACATTCAACAGTTCCGCATGCAGTGACAGATGTGTCAGATCCGGAACATCGCTCAGGAAGTCTACGGGAACTGTCTTTATTTTGGACAGTACCAAGTCTAAGTACTGCAAGTGGGGTACTGACTTCAAGAACTGATCGGGCAACGCTTCCAATCTGTCCGCTTCTAGGGTCAAGTGGGTTAAATTGGGAGCGTAAGTCAAAAAGTTCAGGGGTAGTTCTTGTAGCGTCCCCAGGGACAGTTCCAAGTGCGATATCTTGGGAACGTGATCCAGAAAATCTACAGGCAACTGCAGAGCGGCTGTGCTTTGATCAGGGAGCTCTTCTATGTACCATCGGAATTCCTTTAGATGCGGTACGCTGGAAAGGGAATCCGATTCCAGAGCTATTGCTTGTGGAGAATACAGGTTCAGTATCTGAATATTGGGCAATTGCGCCAACAACTCACTTGGAGACACATCATCCCCCAGCGATATAGTTGCTTCCTGCAAGTCGACCAACCCCGCCAAGTCGGAAACCTGGCTAATTTCCATCGGGTCTTCTCTATCTCCCAGCACCTGAATCGAAGCAAGATCCTCCCAGCCCACATCTGAACATCCCAAGGTAAGAGGAACCGTGGGAAATTGTGATTGTTGAGAACCTGCGGAACTTACGCTTGGCTCAGCAGTCTTGGAAGCAGCGGCAATTGCATCCAATAAGAGACTCTGAATACGGGGTCCCCGCTGGCAAACTTGCGGCAATGCTCCGGCCACTGGCCATACCATACTGGCCTTGTAGCTGAGATATCCCACTCCTTCAACATGGCTATCGTCTACATACCGAACTTGACCTTCCGTATCAATGCTTACGTGGAAGAGTTGCGGGTCAGTCCTTGTGGGATCAGGTTTACCATCAATCAGAACATGGTGCGCTTCCACTTTCTGTGTAATCGTAGATTCGGGTCTAAATTCCTCTGGTACGACAAAAAGCACCAAGGGCTTTTGTCTGGCAAAGTGTTGTACAGGCGAACGCACGGACTGCAGTGTGGCGGATACTGTAAGTTCGCCACGGTTTAACCGGTACTCGGCCTCCCAGTTTTCTAGTTTATTGGCGTATTCTCCCTCCACTTGCAGGTTAGCTGCATTGGGAGTGGAGGCAAAGGAGGTACTGGTAACAGACAATGTCGTCAACAGGAAGGTTACCAATACAAGGCGGAGGATTCGGCTCATATTGGGAATTGCAGTAGTCATGCAAATTGCCTCCTCTATGGGGCCCAAATTCTACAATCTGAAGCTGCAGTTTTAGGATGTCGTTAAGACAGTTCCAGAGCAGCGGAAAAGCGAGCTGTCTTAGTTGCCCCCAAATAGCTGTGAACCATTCTCCTCTCCCCTATGCAACCTCAATATGGAGCTAGGCCAGTTCAATACAAGACGGGGTCCTTGTCCTGTAGCATCGGATTATAGGCGATCCAGAGAAATCGGCTCCTCCAACAATAATCAGGCATGTAACAGTTACCCCAAAGACCATTGGCGTCCTGATCTCTCTAAATCAAAGTAAGGTGAGAGTGCTGGTTAAACAGCGGCTGTTTAAGTTGGCAAAAATGTTGCAAGTGTCGTCCAAACCACCAGAAGCCTATCGTTCCCCTCGGTACAGCCAGACCAATCGGCAAGAATATGTTCTCACGACTGATCTGCGACGCACTTGTGACAAAATAGGTGGCAGACTCGCGACAGGGCCTCTGGCAACAAATTACTTGCCGGATAGTAGGAAACATCATTCCTAGAGGCCCAAGACCGTCCCAACCCTTAATCTTCCTCATGATTGCCCTGAGCTACTCTTTGGGATGCTAGACTGTCGAATTCCGTGGCCGACCTGGAGTCTTACCTTGATGAATCCGGCAGGATTGCGATAGTCAGATCTAGCATACAGACAACGTTTCCTATAGTTGTGAAACATGTTGAATCCACTCAGAGCCGGACTCATTGGACGGGGCCGCGGACAGCCTGACTAATGCAGATAGGGATGTCTCGACCAGCAATTCGCACTAGTACCAGGTGCAAGCGAACTCGGCGGCCGACACCAGGGGAGGGATAGCCAGATGGGCCTGTCTTGGACGGTCCCTCCCGGATACGGGCACCCAGCCCCTGATGGCCAATGGCATAGAAATGCCTGCGGACGTGGAGCCGTGGGTCTAGACCGAGACAGAAGCCGGCTCGGACAACACCGGCCTCAATTGGACCGACTGCGGTGTAACAGAGGCCACCGCCGGCCATTACCAAGTAGAGCGCGCCCAACCGTTTGCAGAATGGGTGCGCAAATTGATCCTCAGGAAACCAATCTCGCATGTCGTCGGGCGACAGCAGCGGTTCTTCAGGCCGGTAGGGCCGAAAGTGGAGTGGCATGCCGTGGCGCTCCTGCTGCCCGCGGATTTTCCTAGTCAGGACCTGACTTTACCCAAATACCATAGATGCTCCGGGAGTTTCTACGGCGCAAACTCTTAGCACTTGCTCCTATATTCAATTGAAAGGCAGGCTGAATCCAAAGCATCTGTTTTCCTAGGCGCGACCAAGACCACTTCTTGCCAGAGTTCCCGATGGTGGTGCTGGGGCGACTCTAAGGAAGGGGCTCCGACCGGCATGGTTTCAACGGTCTTACTCTCTCGTGGTCTCTATCCCAGTGGCATTTAGAGTTGACTCTTGTGAGTGGGCTTGCCGTTACCCCAGCCGAGCCGTTGGAACAGCCGTCTGAAATTAGGGGGAATACCCTATTGGGACTAAGACTACCCTCGGCGAAGCCGGCCCATAGACACTCACATGCAAATCCTGACAGATGGTATTCCACACTTGTATTGCAACGAATTTAGAGTGGCAAAGTTAGCGCGTCCCCGGTAGTCCTGCCAGCCACTGCGGCGTTGGGTTGCTACCTTTCCTAAGGTGGGGACTGACGGTTCTAACTTGTGCTTTATTCCCAAGCAACAGTACTTTCATGTCCAGCAAAACCTGCACGCACAGGATGGATTTCCGCTTGCCGCCACGTGGCAGTCTCACTGAAGCGGGCCCAGGCTCTCTTCAATCAACCATGCCTAATTCAATAACCTCAAATTGGTGACACTCTCTTGAAAGTGGGTCTGGACTGAGCTCTGCTTCTACAAGCCTTGGGATTCGTCTAATTCATCGAAAAGAGTTTGGGGTAACCGGCCGGTTAGAGCAGCTTCGTGGCGCAGGATTGCAGCTTTCCGAGATAGGCCCCAGCGAAAGCCCGTTAATTTGCCATTCCTTCCTGTGACGCGATGGCAAGGAACGGCCAAAGCCACAGGATTACGGGCACAGGCTCCAGCCAGTGCCCGCGCTCCGGTGGCTCTTTGCATGGACACAGCTAAATCAGTATAGGTAACAGTACAGCCCGGTTCGATGCGCTGAAGAGCCGCATACGCCTCAAGCTGAAATTTGGTCCCGTTCAGATCAAGTGGCGCATTCAAGGGCAAGAGCGGATTCTCGATGTAGGTTAGCAACTCCTCCCACCAATCCGCCTGTTTCGCAGATTCAAGTTTGCATAGGGCTACGCCCTGCATTTCAACTTGCTTCTGGAGTTCCGCCACTGTATCGGCTAAGTCAATGGATTGGATGCCCTTGTGAGCGGCCAGCATGGACACGGCGCCATAGCGACACGTACCGACAAAGAAATGCAACGAATTCATTGTCGCCATCCCTGGCCTTTTAGACACCATTCCCCTGCAACCGACCAATGAGATCTTCGCAGGCCCTCCGGCACAACGCCATCATTGTCAAAGTGGGATTGATTCCGGGACAGCTGGGAAAGACACCTCCGCTGAAAACGAAAAGGCCGGGAGTATCGTGAACTTCCAGATTGGGATCAACCACTGACAAACTTGGGTCAGTGCCCATCCGGATGCCTCCCACGTCATGACAGCTGCCAACTCCTGTGAGTCGGGGTCCTCTCCAAGGATTCTGCCCTCCCATGGCTCTAAGGATTTCTTCGCACTTGTTTTCGGTCCAAGCCAACAATCGATGCTCGTTTTCTCTTACGTCGTAAGTAATGCGTATTACCGGTACCCCTAGGCCACTGCGGTCTCGGTGGTGTGGATCCAGATCTACAAAATTGTTCGTGTAAGACAAAGTGTCGGGTTGCATGCGTAGCAAGCCCCACTGCTGCCATGTCTGTAAATGCTCTTTGTATTTTGCTCCCCAGGAAGGTACTTCGGGAGGAAGATCTTCCCGGCTAATGTTTAACGGCAGGCACTGGGGTTCCGCGCTGATGGTGGCTCCACCCAGAAAGCCCCACTTGTCAGCCGGAAAATCCGGGTAGAGTGAGTCTTCCACGATCATGGCCTGAGACGCATTGGCACAATGATTGTTGAAATATGTGCCAGGAAATTGGGCCAATACTTGACTAAACATTTTGGTCATAACATTTCGACCCAACTGGTCATGACTGTTGCCCAACCCAGCAGGGCTTTTAGAATTGCCGGAAAGAAACATGAGGCGCAGGTTTTCCCAAGTGTAAGCTCCCAAGATCACACATCTGCTCTCCTGCACCTGAAACTTGCCATTGGCGTCCAAGTAGCGAACTCCTTTGGCATGACCTTGCTCATCGGTCAATATCTCAGTTACTCGACAATTCGTCTTGAGGTCTAGATTTCCCGTAGCTAGTGCCCTCGGAACGCATTCTGCGGCCGGGTGCCAAAGGCTGTCGTCGAAAGTTCCGAATCCACAGGTCCAGCAGGAATGCTGCGAAGCGGGGCGTCCTCCGTAGGGTTGACTGTTGACGCCGGCAGGCACGGGGTATGGGTGAAGACCCAATTCCTCGGCGGCGCCGCGAAAAATCTCCCCCATGCGGTATTGGTGCAGGGGTGGCATCGGTAATTCCCGGCTCCTTGGTACAGGCGGCTGATCGCTGACACCGGAAATTCCAATCTCCCACTCCAGACTGGTGTAATAGGGTTCCAGATCATCGTAGGACACTGGCCAGTCGGCTAGTGTGCTGTTGTCTGGCAACAGGTGCTTCCATCCCATTTCCTGAATGTGAGAACGCGTCCTGAAGTGGTGGGGATGAAACCGCCGCATCCACCCACCATAGTGAAAGACAGATCCCCCTACGCCATTCAGCATGCGGCCCAAAGAAAAACTGCAAGGTTGCGTGGGTTCCCCCTCATTGATCCTCCATCGCGGTGTTTCTTGCTTAAATTTTGGCCCTAGATTGGCTCTGCCCGCGAAAGATTGGCCCAGTTCATCTGGTTTGTAGTCCAGCCTTGACCTGTAAGGACCTGCTTCCAAGGCAACCACACTTAATCCGGCATCAGTTAGCTGGGGGACAATCACGCTATTCATGGCGCCCAAACCAATGAGAACTACATCAGCCTCTCCTTGTGGCGGCTCTATACCACGATCCGGGTCAAAGCCCTGTGGAATTGCTTCTCTTCCATCCGGACGATCTTGGATGAAGTCTCCCAAGTCCTGGATTGACCGATAGTTGCCTCCTTTGTCCTGCGGCACCTCGGACATCATCTCCGCCTGGCTGTTTTCAAACCACACACCGGGATGTCTCAGGAATTTCCACCCTTTCTTGTCGCGGTTCCCTCCATACAACGGATCGGCAAACAGCCCCTCCCGCATATGTGCAACCGCCAATTCCATGAATTCGCATTGTTTAAGAGGATTACAGGCATCCAGCTCCCCCTTCTCCAGTAGTCGGACTAACTCTTGTTGTTGTTCCAAACTACAATCGGCAAATGACTGCCGAAATCTCCCCTCGGCAGCTGTTTGCAAACAGTCCAAGCCCTGCCAGTAATTCTCCTGGAGGTCCTGTCCATAACCTGTTAGCAAGTTCTCCACGTAATCCAGAACCCCAATTTCTGTGGCACCGGGATGTATTTCATCGGCTGGAAACAATGTGGAAAAGAGGGCTGAAGCTGTTGACCTCTGTTGGGCCGAGAAGACAAGTGAATTAGTAGGTGCAGTCATTGGGTCCCTCCTTGTTGGCTTTGGGACAGCATGAGACTGGAGAAAAAGGGTATCCCAATGTCCTGTCAGCGGTTGATGACGAAGTTCAGAGGATCATGCAGCTATTACAAATGACTGCACGGGCCTCGGGTCTGCCGAACGCCGCAACCAGTTGGGATTCCTACAGCATATTTATGCTCAAGACCAGAACGTAACCTGCCCGCACTTCTGCTACTCGGGCGGAATCGGTGAAATCCGGATGGCTGAGGCGATCTCGCCGTTCAACGGGGTATCCGTTCGAATGGCCAGACCCCCATCTTGGCTAAGGACCCGTGCCGCTACAGATTGGCCCAATACCTCTACTTCGGTATTGGGTGGCACTGCCAAGCCAGGAATGAAAAACTCCCGAGCCTGTCCGCCACCCAACAAGATGGCGAATAAACTTCGGCCGTCCTGCGTAAAACGGACGTCAATTCCTGTATCAGTCTTGGCCTCAGCTCGGTTCCAGGGTCGAGTATCAAAGATGGCGTTCCCATTGACATCCAGCCAGTTTCCCAGAACCGTTAGTCGTTCTCGTTGCAGTTCCGGGATAATTCCCTGGGCTGTCGGCCCCACGTTTATCAGGAGATTGCCATTCTTGCTCACGATATCCACAAAACTATGGATGAGCGATTCAGCGGAGAGGTACTGCTCCCCGCCTTCGAGTTGGTTGTAGCCAAAAGATGCCCCTATCCCTCTGCAACTTTCCCATTTTTGCAATTGGATGGCGTCATATTGCTGGTATTCCGGTGTGGAGAAATCATAGTGGACTGGAGCCGTGGACTGACGCCCGCTGGCATCAAAGAACTGGTTGAAACGGTTGTTGATCACCCCTTCCGGCATTTGATTGTAATAATCTGCGAACAGCAAATTGGTGTTCGTTTGCTGGGGATAGGCGATGTCATTCCACAGAATGGCCGTCTCGTATTTAGACATCAATTCATACCAATGTGCATTGGCGTATGCCACATATTCGTTACTTTGGGGAGTGGCCCTGCGCAAGTCTGGAATGCTGCGCACAACCTGAGGATTGAAAGTCCAATCTACCCCGCCAGAATAGTAGTAGGCCATTTTCAAACCTTGGGACCGCACTGCTGTGCCGAGTTCATCTAGCAGGTCTCTCTGGCAGAAATAGTCTGGGTGGTAAGGATTGGGGTGGAGACTGGGCCACAACAGAAACCCGTCGTGGTGTTTGCTGGTCAGGACTACATACCGGGCGCCGACACTGTTGAAGAAGCCTGCCCATTCATCAGGGTCCCAGGCCTCCACTGCTGCGTTGAACATGGGAGCAAAATCGGTATAGGCAAAGCCATGGCCGTAGGTGTCAAAATGATGCCTTTGCGTGGGACTTCCGGCTATGCGAACTGTATTGGCATACCATTCGGCGTAAGGATTCTGAGCGAACCAATCTGTCCAGTTTCCTGTCTCCTGGGTCTCCCCCAGGTTTCCGGAATTGTGCGCCCAGGCCGGTACGGAATACAGGCCCCAATGGATGAATATGCCCAGTTTGGCATTGTCAAACCAAGCCGGAACCGGGTGTTCAGAAACTGACTCAAGAGTTGGGTGGTATGAATGTGTAGACATCAGAGTGCACCGCTTCGGGAAACTAGTGAGAATCTAGAAGGTCGAATCTGGAGTTGTGGAATAACACCATCGAGAGTTCATCAGATGGTCACAAGCCAAGCCAAGGGCTTCAGGAGTTCCAATCTGGCGCAAGGCTTCAATGCCGAAGCCTCGCACATATCGATTTTCGTCCCGAAGGCTAGCGAAGAGAGCGGGTGCCGCAGAAGCAGCTTCTCTGCCATAACGAGCTAGAGCTAATGCACTGTTGAATTTGACCTGGTCATCTTCGTCCGAAAGGGTCTGGGTAAGAGCAGGAACTGCTGTTTCAGCATCTCCCAGCATACCTAACGTCTCTACTGCAGTGCGCCGGACCCATGGCGATTCATCGTCAAGCAGGTTGACAGCGACAGAACTGAAGGGAGCCGCCTTGGGTCCGTGCTCCCCCAGAGCAAAGATAGAGAAACGACGCACCATGTCCGAATCATGATCGCAGGCTTGGACCAGCATGGGAATTGCCTCGGGGGAGCCTGCGCTTAAGCCGTAGGCGGCCCGGCGCGTAGCATGTGGATTGTCACCTCTCAACAGGTCAAACAAGGGGATAAGGCCTTCGTTACCTTCAGTTGCCAAGTCATAGGCCGCTCCGATTCCCTTTGGCTCGTAATCACTCTGAATGCTTGCGATCAAGTCCGTATGGGAAGTCTTTGGCGCCATGTCCAAAGATTCCAAGGTGTGGGGACGACCGGACATCCAATTCCATTGTTCCGCCCACAGTGAATTGTGTGTATGGGCGGGCCCTTCCCCATTCAATGACTTCCACTCCACGTTTTCGTTCTGCCAGGTTGGGGCTTGTGGTCGCGATACGCGGGTAAATTGGAATTTGATCATGGCCCGGTTCTGCTGGGACTGATTGGCTCCACCACGATGCCACAAGTCATAATGAATCAGTGCGAATGTACCGGCGGAGCCTTCCAAGTAAAGAGGCTGCTCCGTATCGTCTCCCGGCCGTTTGTCGTAGAAATGAGTACCGGGCAATAGTCCTGAGGGTCCCATCTCAGCATTGACATTCTGAGGATAGTAGAAAATCATCGCCCACCACTGATGGTGATTGCGAATTCGAGCGTAGCCCCAATAGGAATCCTTGTGCCAGCTTTGAACTTTGCGCCCAGGCTCCGTGTAATGACAGTGCCGGTGTGGTTGCATGATGTAGTCCTCTCCCAAGACGCTGCTTACTGCACCGGAAAAAGCCGGGTGTTTTACAACCTCCTGTACTTCTGGAACTCTAGGCAGTATGTTGTTGCCAGGATTCCCTTCCCTTTGCATGACAGCGGCAATTCGGGCATTCAAAGCCGCGTGAAAATCCTCCGAGAAATCCGTATGCAAGACTACGTAGCCGTGTTCAATGAAATGGCGCATCTGTTCGTCGGACAGGAGCTGGGGCACTGCAGACATATTAGGCCCTCCCACTAGGCAGGATTAAGTGGCGCGCAAAAAGGGTTATTGAGTTAGAAAAATCAAAGGATTTTGCTGCATTCGAATTATAAATTCTGCTCGAGCAGGGGTCAACAAGGGCCAGCCCACACCTGGCACATAGTGTTCATAGACCAGCTCGACACCAACCAGCAACCTGGGGACTGAAGGGCCGGGCTATCTAAGTCATTACCTGTTGGTTTCTACCCAAATGTCTGGAGCGGTGTCCACTTGGTGTTTGTCAAAGACCGCTTGGATTCGGTCCAAAGCGCCCTCATCCAATGACCAATCCAACCCGTCCAAATTTAGCTCTACCTCTTTAGTTTGCCGGAAACCGACTAAGGCGACTCCCACCAAAGGATTGGACAAAACCCACCGGAGGGCCAATTGGGCCGAGGTCTTACCAAACTCCGCCGCAATTTCGGCCAGCTCTTCCACCACATCTACGTTGCGCGGTAACACGTCTGCACTCCACAGGGGCAGACTGAAAGCCTTGCCACTATGTCGCCAATCTTCTACGGGAAATGTGGTATCACGAGTGAAGGCCCCCGTTAGTAATCCGTGCGCCAATGAACCGTAAGTCATCAACCCGAAATCGTGCTCCTTCACTGTTGGGAAGACAAAACGTTCAAGTCGCCTGTCAAACATGTGATATCCGTACTGCACCACGTCAATGGCCCCGCCTTGCATTGCCTGCCCGATTTGTTCTGGGGAAAAGTTGCTAACCCCTATGAATCGGGCCTTCCCCTGTTCTCGCACTTCCTCCATCACAGCCATGGTTTCTTCAAAGGGATGATTCGGATCTGGCCAATGGACTAGATATACATCCACGTAGTCGGTTTCCAGAGCCTTTAGGCTGGTTTCGACCGATTCCATGATGCGTTTGCGACTTGCATCCCTGAACCATTCACCATTTTCTCTATAAATTCCTACCTTGGTAACAACCAATGCCTGGTCCCTCTTGCCGCGTAAGGCTCTGCCTAACAATGATTCCGATCGGCCAAAGCCATATCCCTCAGCCGTATCGAAAAGGGTGATGCCTTTTTCCAGGGCGAGATGCACGGCATCCACGATGTGGCTTTCGTCATATGAACCGTAGTCGCCGCTTGACTCCCAGCAGCCAAATCCGATAGCGGAAACTTCAATGCCTGTCTTGCCGAATCGTCTGTATTCCATAGTTGGTAACCTCGCGGTTGATAATCGGTTTGGACAGCGCTGAAGGTCAACTGCCAAAGGCTATTATGTCCCTATAGCCGTATGCTTCCAAGCTGTCCTCAAGACTCAGCCAACACATGCTCACTGACAAACATTCCTGTCACTTGGTCTAAGATCAATACCTACCGAATGCCAGAGAGAGACTGCAGGCCAAAAGGCAATCCCCCTCTCAACTCAAAACGGGAAATTCCGAAACATCAAGGAAACAAAGAAAAATGCAAAATGCGGCCATACAACCGGACCGTGGCCAGCGCTCTGGCGCGGCCTCTGACCCCCGCCTTGATTGGTGGCGGGACGCCAAATTTGGGCTATTTATTCATTGGGGACTGTATGCAATTCCCGCAGGGCGTTGGAAGGGCCGGGACGTAGATGGCATTGGCGAATGGATTATGCGTTTCGCCAGAATTCCCATCGCTGAATATGAGCCACTAGCCCAAGATTTCAATCCCCTGGAATTCGATGCCAAGGCCTGGGTCTCAATAGCTAAAGCAGCTGGCCAAAAGTACGTTGTCTTCACAAGTAAACATCATGACGGCTTCTGTCTCTTCGATTCCAAATTCACAGATTACAGTGTGACTAAGAGTAGTCCCTTCGCCCGCGATGTCGTACAGGAGTTGGCGGACGAATGTCAAAGACAGGATATGGCGCTGGGTTTCTACTATTCCCAGACACAGGACTGGCATCATCCCAATGGGGACGGCAACGATTGGGATTTCGATCCTAAACAGAAGGACTTCGATAGTTACCTCGAAACCTATGTAATCCCTCAGGTCACGGAGTTGCTGACCAACTACGGCCCTGTGGCTCTGATCTGGTTTGATACTCCGAAGGGCATAACCCAAGGCATCTCTCAACAGCAGAGTCAGAAGCTGTTGGATCTTTGCCATCGGCTCCAGCCTGATACGTTGGTTTGTGGTCGTCTGGGCAACGCACTGGGGGACTACGCGACTACTAACGACAACGCCATTCCTGCTGGCGCATTACTGGCAGGAGATTGGGAGACACCGGCCACCATGAATGACACCTGGGGCTACAAATCCCAGGATCACAATTGGAAGAGCCCCACAGAACTGATTCAAAAGCTAGTGGACATAGTAAGCAAAGGTGGAAATTATCTGTTGAATGTGGGGCCGACTGCTTCTGGGGCCATTCCGCCCGAGAGTATTGAGAGACTCGAGGCCATGGGTGACTGGCTTTCGATACACGGAGAAGCTGTATATGGAGTTCGTCCTGGACCTGTCCAGGACCAAACGGCCTACCGCACCACAAGCAACGATCTTGCCGTTTTTGTTTTGGTCTTCGATTGGCCAAGTGAAGGATCCCTGCAGATACCCGGAGTCCAGGCTACTAAAGCAAGAATCATAGGGGCCACTTCAACAGAGGTCTCGCTGAATGTCCAGGAGGGCTTTTTGTCTCTTGGTCTGCCGCCTGCCGCGCCGAATGGCCACTGTTCGGTCATCGAACTAACCTAGGCCTATAAAGTGCCTTGTGCCTAAGGAGTCCAATGCAGTGAACAATGAAACGATTTTTACGTTAGACACTTCTGCCGTGAAGTTCGGTCTTGGGGCTATGTCTGAAGTCAGGGAAGACTTGGAGATCCTGAATGTCCGCAGGATTATGGTGTTGTGTGATCCGAATCTGGTGGAATCCTCGCAGTTTTCGAAGCTGCAGGAATCCCTCAACTCAGGTTCCCTGGAGTGGCAGCTCTTTAGCGAGATCCGCACAGAGCCGTCCTTGGAATCGTTTGAAGCTGCGGCAGAATTTGCACGAAGTGGGGAATTTGATGGCTTCTTGGCATTTGGAGGCGGGTCCACCATTGACACAGCCAAAGTTGCCAATCTCCAAAGCACATATCCAGCGGATTTATTTGATTATGTGAATGCTCCAATTGGAAAGGGCAAACCAGTACCTGGGCCGCTCAAGCCACTGATTGGTATACCAACTACAGCCGGAACTTCAAGTGAGATCACTGGCGTCGCTATCTTTGATCACAAGGAAAAGAACGCTAAGACTGGCATCGCACATCGTTTCATGCGCCCTTCACTGGGAGTTCAGGACCCATTCAATACACTGGAATTGCCCCCCATGGTTACAGCCTGTTCGGGGCTGGATGTGCTATGCCATGCCATTGAGGCTTTTACCACTCTCCCTTTCGACTCCCGTGAAAGGGCTGAGAATTCTCTGCAACGACCAACTTACCAGGGGGCGACTCCGGTCAGCGATATCTGGGCCAAAGAGGCCATAGGACTGGTGGCGGATAATTTGGTTACTGCCATTCGGGAACCGGAAAATCTGGAAGCCCGTCAAGAAATGATGCTTGCCGCTATTTATGGCGGTATGGGCTTTGGAAATGCCGGTGTACATCTTTGTCACGGCATGTCCTATCCAGTGTCAAGTCTAGTGCGTGATTATCACGCCCCAGACTATATTACTGATCACGCCATCATTCCCCACGGCATGTCTGTGATTCTCACCGCTCCAGCTGTCTTTCGTTTCACAGCCGAGGCCGATTTCTCTAAGCATATGCTGGCAGCGGAGATTTTAGGCGCCAATGTGGCGGGAATTCCTTTGCATGAGGCGGGTGAGCTCCTGGCTCAGAAACTGTTGGAGATCATGAAAGCTACGGGAATGCCGGAGGGCCTAGAAGCCGTTGGCTACGGGCCTGCTGATGCAGAGACATTGGCGGAAAACACCTTGCCACAACACCGAGTTACCAAACTTTCACCCCGGCCCGCTTCGGGAGCTGAACTAACTCAGATGTTCCTCGAATCTATGCGAAACTGGTAAGTTGAATTCATGTTAGGCACTATCAGCGCATCCTCATGCCCAGAACTGTAGTCATAGCAATCATATCCGCGGCAGTCGCGGTGATGGTCAGTACGGGAACTCGTCAAAGCTTTGGCTTGTTTCTGGACCCCATCACACTGGAACTTGGAACAGGCCGCGAAGTTTTTGGTTTCGCCATGGCGCTCAGTAACTTGATATTTGGACTGCCTTTCATAGGGTTTCTGGTCGACCGTTTTGGCACCCGAATGGTACTGATGGGGGGAGGAGTGGTTTATGCCGGTGGCCTTCTGTTAAGTACGGTTTGGACTACCTCTACAGGACTAATAGTCTCCCTGGGCGTCATCGTGGGACTGGGGCTTGGCGCTACAACTTTCGTAGTCCTCCTAGGGGCATTAGGTCGCCTTGTAGCCGCGGAACACCGTTCCAAGGTTTTCGGCCTTATGACCGCCATGAGTTCAGCGGGCTTCCTGATCATGCCGATTTTCAATCAATGGCTCATAGACACTTGGAGCTGGAAAACGGCCTTTCTAGTGGGCGCAGGGATGGTTTCCTGTATTGTCTTGCTGGCCCTTGGTATCCCCGCACGTAAGGATCAGGATGGAGACTCCCCGCTTGAAGAGGAGCACGTGCCGGTATGGCCTCGGGTGAGCCAGGGCTTGCGAAATCCCAGTTTCTTGTTATTAGTAGCTGGCTTTTTTGTTTGCGGTTTCCATGTAGCTTTCATCGGAGTCCACTTTCCGGTTTTCTGGTCAGACCATGGGGTCGGACACATCCGCGGCCTGGCCCTAGCCATGATCGGGACTTTCAATTTGGTAGGTTCGGTAGGCTTTGGATGGCTAGGTGACAGACTCCCCAGGAGATACCTGCTAAGTATCATTTACGGCCTGCGGGGGCTGCTGCTGCTGGCCTATTTCCTGCTACCCATCACGGTAATGTCTACTCTCCTGTTCTGTTGCTGTATGGGACTAGTTTGGCTGGCTACAGTTCCTCTTACCAGCGGAACCGTTGCGAATTTCTTCGGACCCCGCTTCCTTTCCACCATGTACGGGTTTGTCTTTTTCAGCCATCAGATTGGATCTTTCCTAGGTTCCTGGATGGCGGGCCGTGTCTATGACCAACTTAATTCATATGACCCAATATTTTGGATTTGCATCGGTTTGGGTCTCTTTGGCTTCTTAGTACATTTTCCCATCAAGGAAAATGCGATCCCTCTTCGGCTGGCTCCTGCCAGTGCCACTACTTCTTAGCCCGAGAACACAGGCAGTGACAGTGAAATTACAGGGAGTAACCCATGCAGTTTCTTAGTGATCCCGTATCCATCCAGAAATTATCCCGACTTTGGGAAGGCCCGCGTCTGCCTGATGGACGTCCCCAAGTCCCCGCGACCGTGCTGGAACGAATGGCTCAGATAACTACTGAAGAAGCTTGGGCGTATCTGCGCAAACACGAATACCATGATCAATTTGAAGGTAACTGGGTAAATACCAATGTGTCCAGGCCGTTTGCAGGTAGGGCAGTCACAGTTCGGATGCTGCCAGACAGGCCCGATTTACATGCAATAGTGGATGAGGAGGGGGAGGCAGCGGGCCATGACGGCGGCCAGAATTCTTGGCCCATTGACAGCCTGCAACCAGGAGACGTCTTGGTGGTCGACATGTTCAGTAAAGTCGTGGATGGTACCTTCATTGGAGACAATCTGGCCACAACTATTCAGTCACGGGGTGCCGCAGGAGCCGTAATTGATGGCGGCATTCGAGACTTTCAAGGCATAGGCCAGATGGCCAGTCTGACGGTGCTCTGCCGGGGTGTGGATCCCTCTGCTATCAAGAATGCTGTCTTGGGGGGAGTAAATGTACCGATACGAATTGGACGGGCTACGGTATTACCTGGAGATGTAGTTCTGGCAACCGTTTCCGGTGCTATATTCGTGCCTGCCCATTTGGCCGAAGACACCGTGGGTTACGCCGAAGATGTTCAGAGCCGGGATCGATTTGGCAAGTTGAGGATAGGGGAAGGCATCTATTCTGCTGGCGACATTGATCGACAATGGGAAGATCACATCGAAGCAGATTACAAGGAATGGGTGCAGAGGCAGTAGTTTTCTAGTTTTTGCATCGCCTTTGAGGGAAAACGAACATGAAAATCGAGTCTTTGCATATCACTCCGATTGCGGTGGCGGACCCGCCTCTGTTGAACGCTGCGGGCATCCATGCTCCCTATGCGCTCCGCCTCATCGTGGAGATAGTGACATCCGACCAGGTTTCTGGTTTTGGTGAAATTCCTGGCAATTCTAAGACTGAAGCCGCCTTGATACGGGCCCGCCAGGTAGTGACAGGACGGAATCCCTTTGCTCTCAACCAGATTCTGCTGGATGTAGAAAATGAACTTGCCAAAGCTGAGGAAAGCAGGGGCAACCAACCATGGGATAGTCGTCAATATGTCCATGTGCGCAGTGCCCTGGAAGTGGCATTGCTCGACCTGCAAGGAAAACTGACAGGCAGGCCCGTTCATGAATTGCTTGGAGGAAAGGTACGTGACAGGGTCGAATATTCAGCTTATCTCTTCTACAAGTTGGAAGGTGCCGGCGGCAACTGGGTTATGGGTAAGGATCCCGCTGCGAGCGGCTGGGCTGCCGCCCGCCAGGAGGCTGCAATAGACCCTGATGGCGTCGTTGCACAGGCCCAAGCCATGTGCGCCGAATTCGGATTCAAATCGATAAAGTTGAAAGGAGGCGCCTACCCCCCCAATGAGGAAGCAGCGGCCATTCTGGCATTGAGAGAAGCTTTTGGTCCTGAAACGCCTCTCCGCTTAGACCCAAACGCCATTTGGAAAGTCGAAACGGCTTTGGAAATAGGTCGACAACTGGAAGGGGTCTTGGAATACTTCGAGGATCCAGTCCGCGGTCAAGAGAACATGGCTGAAGTGCGCAGAGAATTATCCATGCCTATGGCCACCAATATGTGTACGACTTCCTTCGCTGATCTTCCAGGTAGCGTAGCGACACATTCCGAAGATGTGATCCTAAGCGATCATCACTTTTGGGGTGGGCTGCGTCCCAGTCTGGAATTGGCAGCCTTCTGCCGGGCTTTTGAACGGGGTCTTTCGATGCATTCCAATAGCCATGTAGGCATATCCCTGGCAGCGATGACCCACCTCGGTGCAGCCATGCCCAACCTAACTTACGCCTGCGACACCCATTATCCTTGGCAATCCGAGGAAGTGCTTATACAGGGCCGATTCACCTTTGAAGAAGGAGCCATAGAGGTTTCAGATGAACCGGGGCTCGGAATTGAAATTGATCGAAAGGCGTTGGCAGAACTACATGAGCAATACAAGACCAGCGGAATCAAAGAACGCAATGATGCCATTGAGATGCAGAAAATCTGTGCCCAATGGAAATTTGAGGCCACAAGATATTGAGGCTCTCTTTGTGATTTGTCACAACGGGCCCTACTTTCTCCTAAAGAAAGCTCTCTTAGTTCCAGTTTCTTCTTTCTCCTGCTAGCGAATTGCCGATAGTTTGTGAACGGACTTCCACTCAAGTCTGCAACCTTCTTCAGGCCTTAAAGATCGCAAGCTAACAGTGCGTTGTTGATGTTATAGTCAGGGGGCTCTAGCGGCAGCTCCAAAAAACTTTCAGTGCCAAGACCAAGTGGGAGATTTATGATGTCCAGAACAGAGACACTTGCCAAAAAGGACCAACATCTGATTCATCCCATGCATCATCGTGATGCATACGAAGGGACGCTCTACTTCGAGAACGCCGAGGGCATTTACTTGCACACCACAGATGGGCGCAAAGTCATTGACGGTATGTCCGGTCTCTGGAATGTGAATGTGGGTCACGGTCGCAAGGAGCTAGCGGATGCGGCACACGCCCAAATTTCACGAGGAGCCTTTGTCTCCAATTTTGCGGGTACTGCTTCGGACACTACCGTGGAATTGGCGGACCGCTTGGCAGGTTTCGCCTACCCTGATCTCAACTCCACGTATTTCACCAGCGGAGGAGCCGAATCTAACGAGGCTGCCTTCAAGACGGTCAGATATTATTGGAAGGGCTTGGGTAAACCTGACAAGACCAAAATTGTAGGCCGCTTGCGGGGATATCACGGCCTGACACTGGCCGCCATGAGCGCTACCGGAATCCCCCTGTACTGGAACCTCTTTGAGCCCCGCGTGCCAGGCTTTCTCCACATCAACATGCCGGACCCTTACCGTTTTGCTGGCGAAATCAGGTCCGGGGAGACTGTAGGTACAGCCGCGGCCCGAGAACTGGAAGAGCTCATTCATCAGGAAGGAGCCGATACTATTGGGGCCTTTATTGCAGAACCCGTTGCAGGCGTCGGAGGCGTTGTAGTGCCTCCCGATGACTATTTCCCCCGAATCCGGGAGATCTGTGATGAATACAATGTCTTGTTGATTGCCGATGAAGTCATTACAGGTTGGGGGCGGACCGGTAAATGGTTTGGTCTTTCTCACTGGGGTGTTCAACCTGACATAATCTCCTTCGCCAAGGCAATTACGAGCGGCTATGTGCCTTTGGGAGGCATTCAGGTACATGATCATGTTCGCGAAGTCATGGACAGTTACTCGATAGCGGACCGCTGGGCACATACTTACACTTATTCAGGTCATCCCACCTGCTGCGCTGTAGCTTTGGCCAACCTGGATATCATGGAATCTGAAAATTACGCCGACAGAAGTAGAGATGGCGGCAATCGACTCATGGGCGAAATGCGACATCTTGAAGAAAATGACAACGTCGGCGAGGTCAGAGGCCTAGGTATGATGATGGCCGTAGAATTTGTGGCGGACAAATCCTCAAGAGAACCGGCTCCAGCTATTGCAGCGAGCGCGCAAGCGGCCTGTCTGGACAGAGGTGTCTTGACTCGGTTCACTAGCAATAACTTAGTGATTGCCCCTCCTCTGTGCTCTACTGCTGCTGAACTTGATGTGATTTCCTCAACAATAGCTGAAGCCGTGTCGGAGGTAACTCAAGGCTGACATCAAGTCGGCAAACTGAGAAAGGGGGGCCGATGGGTATCGAAGTAGCTTCTTCGGCTTCGGCACCATCCCAACTCCGCATCACGGATCTCCGAATTGCTAATCTGACTGGAGTTCCTTTCAGATCTACAATCTTGCGCCTTGACACGAACCAGGGCCTCTCTGGGTATGGAGAAGTGAGGGACGGGGCAAGTGCCACCTATGCCCTGATGCTGAAGAGTCGCATCCTAGGTCAGAACCCCTGCCAGATTGAAAAGATTTTTCGGGACTTGGAGCAATTCGGAGGACACGCCCGGCTAGGTGGCGGAGTCTGTGGGATTGAAATGGCGCTCTGTGATCTCGCCGGAAAGGCGTACGGCCTGCCAGCATATATGCTGGTTGGAGGTAAACACCGCGACGAAGTGTTGGTGTACGCCGATACTCAGAGCAGTTCAGAATCCCGGCAGATGGCCCAGAATCTGCGAGACCGTCTGAACCAAGGTTTTCGGTTCCTGAAGATGGATTTGGGCATCGATCTGTTGCGTAGGAATGGTATCGAGGGAGGTCTTTCCTATCCACCCGGCATGTTGGATACCACGAATTTGATGCATCCGTTTACAGGAATAAGGTTGACGCCAAAAGGGATCGATTTTCTGACTTCATATGTAGATTCAATCCGATCGAGAGTGGGCTATGAAGTAGCTTTGGCTGTGGATCATGTTGGACATCTTGGAATCGAATCCTCTATAGAATTGGGTCATGCTCTGGGGCCTTTTGCATTGGCTTGGCTTGAGGACCTCATTCCCTGGCAACTAACTGATCAATGGGCTCGCATAACGAGAACCCTGACCACTCCGACCTGTACCGGCGAAGATATTTATCTGCGACGCAACTTCGAGCCCCTCATTCGCAAGAGGGCCGTTAGTGTTATCCACCCCGATCTGGCTACCTCTGGCGGTATTTTGGAGACCAAGAGAATTGGTGCTCTGGCTTTTGAACACGGCATTCCCATGGCACTACATTCTGCGGGATCCCCAATTGCATTCTTGGCAGGCGTCCACTGCGCGGCGGCTTCAGAAGGCTTCCTGGCATTGGAGCATCACGCTGTGGATGTGCCTGGCTGGGAGGACTTGCTGGAAGGCATTCCCAAGCCACTGGTCAAAGACGGTTACGCTCGAATTCCAGAAGAACCCGGCTTGGGTTTCTCAGACTTAAATGAGGCCGCAATGGAAGGATTTCTAGACCAGAAACACAGGCGGACTTTCGATATGCCGACAAGTGAATGGAATCAGGAATTCGCGCATGACCGGCTTTGGAGTTGAACTCGCCGGTAAATGTGATTTTCCGAGGCTTTGAATTGACTTGAAGTACTTCAATCCGGCCAATTAGGATGTCGTTAGCCTGAATCTGAATATTGCTCGCTGGTGGGGCAGCAGTCGCGGGAGTAAAGATGCACCACCCAAAGGGGAAAAAGAATGGGAAGTCTAGCTGATTTCCTAGCGAAGTCACTTTGGGACTTGGGAATTCGCAAAGTCTTTGGGCTGCCCGGGGGAGAGAATGTCCACTTGGTTGAAGCCTTGAACAGAAATGGCTTCGAATTCCATTTGGTACGAAACGAATCCAGCGCGGCATACGCTGCCGCCGCGTGCTACAGACTTAGTGGAAGGCCTCAAGCCTGCCTGACAACCTTGGGACCCGGCATAACTCATGCCGCGGCAGGACTGGGCCACTTGTGGCTGGACCGTGCCGCGGTGGTGATTCTGACTGCCCGCACCAACGAGAATTCTGGACCACTGCACACGCACCAGTTGTTGGACCTTGCGGCACTGGCAGGTCCAATGACCAAGACCTCTTTCGTAGTGCAGCCCAAGACTGCCCATCAGATCCCGGATGTTCTTTCCCTGATGTTGGAAGGGAGACCTGGACCAGTTCACTTTCAAATGTCTAACGAAGCCGCAGCCCGGCCGTGTTTGGATATCGGCCCTGATCCGAAGAAAACCGTTGTTACAGCGGAGCATTTCCCAAGCAGCCAAAAACTTTCAGAGGCCACAGCTCTCATTGGAAGAATGAAGAGACCTGTCATAGTCACCGGCCTAGGGGTGATGGGTGAAGAGGCTTCAAAAGGAATCGTGGCTTTGGCGGAGACGCTCAACGCACCTGTCTTGGTTACCCCTAAGGCAAAAGGATCAATTTCAGATCTGCATGTGTTATCAGCCGGAGTAATCGGTCTGACGAGGACAGATCCAAGTTACGAGGTCCTCGAAGCTGGAGACGGCGTAGTGGCGGTCGGTTTAGATGTAGTAGAGCTAGTCAAGCCCTGGGACTGGCAGGGGCCATTGGTTTGGCTCTCGAAATGGCCCAATTGGGATCCCAAAATTCCGTCGTCCGTGGATCTGACAGGGAACCTCAGCAAATTGTTGCTTCTCTTGGCAAAGCAGTGTGCGATTCGCTCTGAGTGGAACTCTGTAAAAGTGGGGCCAAACAGAGATAAGTTGGGATACGATGGTTCCATGCCAGTTCAGACTGGGCGCATTTCCCCACAACAGGTATTGAAAATTCTAAGGCAGAAGGCGCCAGCTGAGGCGCTGATGTCAGTGGACGTTGGTTCGCATAAGATTTTCTTTAGTTTGGAGTGGCCCACATACCAACCTGAGGGCTTTCTCCTGTCAAATGGGTTGTCCTGTATGGGGTATGGTTTGGCCAGTGCAATCGGCGCAGGCGCTGAAGCTCCAGAGAGGCTCGTTTTGAGCATAATCGGCGACGGTGGGATGGCGATGTGTGCGGGGGAATTGGGCCTCCTTAAGGAAATCGGCAGCAATACGAAAATTATTGTCTTGAAGGACGGGGCACTCGACCTCATCCGTTCTGCCCAGGGCCGCATCGGCTTGTCGCCGGTAGGAACTGAATATCGAGCAGGGACCGACCACGTTGTATTGGCTGAAGCTTTTGGCATACCAGGGAATCATGTCACCACATCTGACGAACTTGGTGACAGTCTAGATGAGGCGTTTGCAACTTTGCGAGCCATACCTGATAGAAGTGGAACTGGATCCTACGCCATATCCCACAACGCCGGCGGCTCTCCGGGAACAAGAGTGAAACCCTGTTAAGACAGGTGCAAGAAAATCCATCTTTTTCAGTCGAGCCATTTACCTTGAGTAAAGACTGTGGAGTGACTCGTTGCCCCCTCCTCGACTTTACTTTTCTTCGCGGCTACCTACCGAGTTCGAAGAATCCTTGAAAGGAACGCCAATTGGGAATAGGATTGCCCGCTAACGGGCTAAACCAGCGGCCGAAGGCTTTTCCGCCTGCGTTCTCCTAACTGGATATGCCACTTTCGATCCCAGCTGCATTCCAATAGCTAGTTGTAGGTAGTAAAGAAATGAACGCCCTTTGCCAGAGGGCTAGGAACTTGGAATAAAGGGCTCATTTCCTTAGGGAATTCAGACCATCCCTCTTTTGATGTGTCTTCTGGGCAGTCCAATCCTTCCGGTGTCATTAAGGGATATCGGGATATAAACCTAGGCCTTGTGTCCGACAGTTTATCGCTAGAGATTCTCACGTGGTTGAAGGTTTCGATACGTGGGTGACGGCAGACTGGGTGCGAATCTTCTCCATTCTTAGGACGGCCAGATCGCTGTCGGCTGCCCATAATTGACTTATTAGGCTGCGACTTAATCAGCGAAGCCCTTCTATTGTTCAGAAACATCGGGACCAAAAGTCGAAATTTACCTCTTAACAAGGCAAGAATCGGCATCAATGCAATTTCATACCCCGTTCTTATACTCCCTATAGACTCTCGGGATTTATTCCCGGCCCGTTTTCCAACACTAAGGCCAAGAATTTCTTCATATCCTAGACTGGGGTTGAGCTACTGATAACTTCATTGTTGTTTCAGAAAAATAGGGAATGACGCAATGCTTGGGGGGCCGATCTATCCTTGGAGGAAACAGCCAGATTCAAGATACGCAACTGGTGGTGCTCAATCTCATCTTTGGCTGCAACAAACCTAAATCAGCTGGATTAGTGGTTGTCAGCTGGTCTGCCCAGGAAAGGACAAGATTCAGGAAATACTAGGGAAAGACTTCATCCAGTACCGGCAAATGAGCAGACCAGTCGAAGTTTACAGAAACGAATTCTTTGCCCTCTTTCACTAACTGGTCAATATTGACCTGCCCGGACCACAAACTGTTTATTGCCTCAACAAATTCAATTGCATTTTCAGCAAGGAGGTAATGCCGGCCTTCGCAAAGTCCTATGCCGGAAATGCCTAACTCAGTAGAGACCAAAGGAACTCCTTCCATGATGGCCTCAAATACTTTCAAGCGCGTACCACCTCCATGAAACATTGGCAGAATTGCGATAGTTCCCGGTGCATAAAATGGGCCCAGATCCTCCACGTACCCCGTTACTGTTACCCCATTCAGAGATCTGAGTTTCAGAACTTCAGGAGCGGGGTCACGCCCCACAATATTGAGTCTAGCTCTCGGCTGCAACACCTTCAGTTGAGGAAACACTTCGCTACAGAACCACTTCATAGCTAATACGTTAGGACGGTAATCCATTTTTCCTATGAAGGACAGTTGAAATGGCCTGGGGGCCTGCGATGAACGTCCATTGGTTGTATCTTGGGCTTCCACACCATTGGGAAGCAGCATGGCTCTGTTTCTTTGAATAATTCGAAGCGTTTCCTGTCGGTCCGCTTCGCTTACGGTTAGAACGTGGGCTGCGGTCCTCCAAGCTGCTTCTTCTTCCCTTCGTAACTTGCGAATTTGCATTGAATTGAAGAGCCGATAAGGAATACTAGGCCGAATTCCAGTTCGGCTTTTGCCAAGGGATTGCTGAAGGCGAAATTCAATGTTTTGTTCGTCTAGGACCACCGGTATGGACGCCCCCGCTGCTTTGATGATGGCCGACGCACATCCGAACATTTCAAAACCAGCCACATGGATACGGCCATAGGGCCTGCCACTTTTCAGCAGGTCACATCCTTCTCTTATCAGGGCCGGGCTGAAATGAGCCTGCCATAAGTCAGGCCAGCTGCGGCACAGTCCGATAACTCGCTTCCATTTGCTGCGAGCAGGCCAAGGAAAGGCTTTGAAACTGTCCCAGAGTTTTTCTACTTCAGAAGGCCAGACTTCTGGTAAATCTTGGCCATAACCGCACAGCACGTCTAATTCGTGTCTTTCAGCAAGATACTTGAGAATCTGGAAATTGCGGAGGCTCCGCCCCTGGTTCAATGGCCACGGAGAGTGACCGACCAGAAAAAGAATACGCATTCGGCCATTTTCCTTGACCTAAGGTGGCAGCATCATGCCAATACAGAGTGATAGACAGCTAAGGTGGCAGCAGCGGTGTGTTCCCAATTGAATTTCGATATGTGGGCCTTTCCCTTCTCGATCTGAACCTGTCTCAAGGGCTCACTTTGAAGTAAGTCCAAAATCCGGGCAGCCAATTCCCCTTCTTCATTTGGACATGCATACAAGGCTGCGTCACCCGCGATTTCTGGCAGGCAGGAGGCGTTACTGGCAACGACCGGTGTGCCACAGGCCATACTTTCCAAAAGGGTCAAGCCAAATCCTTCGTATAGGGATGGATGGACCAGGCAGATTGCCTGCTGATAAGTCCGCCGTAGGGCCGCTTCGGTGAGGTGCCCGGGAAAGATACAAGCCTTCTCCAGACCCAACTCTCTAATCGAGGAGTAAATTTCTTCGTCCCGCCAGCCTTTAGCGCCGGCCAATACCAGAAAAAGATCGGCATACTTGCTGTCCTGCCGAATAATTCCGAAAGCTCTGAGCAGAGTCGGGATGTTCTTGCGAGGTTCCAGCGTTCCTACATGTAGTAGGAACTTGGGCGGTAGGTCCGTTTCACAAGTTGAAGGGTCATTCGCCAAGGGCAGATTCCCCAGAAACACTGGGTCCACTCCACTGTAGATTACATGGACTTTCCCCCTTGCTTGGGGCACCTGTTCCAGCAGGTCGTCGCAAGTGAATTGGCAGGGGGTTATTACTGCTGAAGCGTGTTCCACTGCCTGTGCCAGCTGTTCGTAATAGACCCTTGCCTCATCATTTACTAATTCCGGCCAATGGTGAAAGCCAAGATCGTGGACCGTGATTACGGATTTCTGACGAGATTTATATGGACCTATGAAATCAGGAAAATGAGCAACGTCCGGGCGAAACCGTAGCATTTCAATCTGCAGCATGCGCTGCTCCCAAGCATGGTGGACCGGACTGACTAGAGCTCTACTATGCCAGTTGGGAAGATCAAACCATACTTTCGGCTGCCGATGGTGACGCCATTCAATGAAGGAATCAGAGGGTGCAATCTTCTGAAGCGACTTTACAAGGTTTTGAGTGTAACGAGCAATACCGGCAAACCGGTGAAATGCCAATCTGTTATCAATCGCGATGCGTGCCACTTGTCAGAATACCTAAATTTGACCCTGGAATTCTGTTGGTCTGCCTTCAGGCATTACAAATTACCATTCTGCCCTGAATTAGGATTCATAAGTATATTTTTAAACCTTCTGCGAAAACTGGAATGCATCGGTGCCGGGAGTGGCAAAATAGGATGCGGCCTAGAGCCGCTCTTCCCGCAAAGAATGCCTAGTGCAATCATACAGGGAAGGATTTGCAGACATTCGTGGCCT
Organism: Caldilineaceae bacterium; assembly: GCA_965221225.1. Taxonomy (GTDB): domain Bacteria; phylum Chloroflexota; class Anaerolineae; order Caldilineales; family Caldilineaceae; genus Bin34. The sequence goes on along the minus strand of CBDCRV010000006.1, from coordinate 316,818 downwards.
GGATCAGGACCTCTTTTTTTCACGGAGACGTTGAGGCTAACATCATGGACCTCGTGCAACTGGAACAGATCGTCAACTGGCTGGACGAAGAGCATCGGAGGAATCGAAACGAAATTGTTCGCTTGAGTCACTTGGTCGAATCCCAGGGAGCAGACTTGGTGGATCAGAACAAGCAAATTCAGGAGCTGGAGGCCATACTGTCTCGTTCAGGACAGCAAGGACAGCGAATGCAGCAACTGGAAGAGGCTCTGGACAAGACGCGGCAGGAAATGGTGGCTCTGCTTGAGCGCGAAGAGGAACAGCGTCAAAGAATACAACGAGACCAAGAAAGAGCACGAGCGGGAGAAAGGGAAGGTTGGCGTCGGGAACTCAACAATCTGCAGAGGGATTTAGCGCGCATTTCCCAAGTTGAACAATCCCTTCTGTTGAGGGAGGAGGATCTAAAAAGGGTGCAGGAAGGAATGCAGAGCTTCGCTGCCCAGTTAGAAAGTGCCAAGACCGCAATGGAAGAACGCACTGAGCATGTGCCATTCCTCTTGGAAAACAAGAATTCGGAACAGAAACGATTACGGCAATTGCAAGAGGATCAAGTGGATTCCTTTCGTAAGATGGAAGAATTGGTTCAGGAACTGGCACGCCTGGAAACCGATGGCCGGAAGGTACGCTCAGAATATGGCGCTCTCCATGCTTCCAATGAGAAGACTCAACGCGATTTAGACACATGGAGGGAGCAGACCAGAAGCGAAGTGCTGGAATCAGCACAGAAAATGCGTGCTCTAGAGGCGACTGTACAGGAATTGCCACCTCGTTTCGATCAGGTGAAAACCCAGATTAACTCGCTTGTACCTTTCCAGGACAGCGCCCAAAGGGCCTTGGCGGAAGTTCAGTCCCTGAATAAAAGGCTGGATCAGGGCATCCAGCAGGTAAGGGAAGAGAGCCGCGTTTTTCAGACTAGATTGGAGAAATCCCTGGCGGACTTTCAGGCAGGACTGAACGAAAGGGATCGCAAGGGTCGTATGCGTTTGGATCACCTTGCTCAGACCCAAACAAAATTCGATTCCCTTTTGAACGACAACATGCAGGCGTTACAACAGAGCCTGCGTCTACATGATGAAATGATCAAGCATCTTTGGTCCTTGCAAGAATCGTACCCCCAACTGGCTCTAAAGGCAGCCCAGGAAAATGTGGACAATATTCACCAGGCCATGCGGGAGCGGGACCAGATTCTCCGGTCCATGGAGGATGAATGGACTAAGTTGCGACGCAATCAAGAGCTCTACGCCGACAACGGGCAGGCCCCACTTGAAACCGTTCGTAGCGGGAGCTAACCGATTATGTTCGTCTTGGGCACAGCCGGTCATGTAGATCATGGTAAGTCGACCCTAGTCCAGGCTTTGACCGGTATCGACCCTGATCGGTTGGTTGAAGAGAAACGCCGAGGCTTGACAATCGATCTCGGCTTCGCATGGATGGCGTCGCAAGACGACCTTGAATCCGGCCTCATCGGCCTAATTGACGTACCCGGGCATTTGGATTTCATACGCAATATGCTGGCGGGTGTATCCGGAATTGATGCCGGCATGTTGGTAGTAGCAGCTGATGAGGGGGTAATGCCCCAGACACGTGAGCACCTGGCCATTCTGGATTTGCTTGACATTGAAGCATGCGTGCCCATTCTGACCAAAGTTGATGCAGCACCAGACCCGGAATGGCTGGCCCTAGTCGAACTAGAATTCGCAGAGCTATTGGAAGGTACCAAATTCGCCCATTCACCCATTTGGCAGGTTAGCGCGAAGCGGGGTACGGGGATGGAGAATCTTAAGGCACGTCTGCGCTCCTTGTCTGCGGTTCGGCGCCAGACTATGCGGGATGGCTCCGCGCGTCTGCCTATCGATCGTGTCTTTACCTTGAGCGGCTTTGGGACTGTGGTGACAGGAACTCTTTGCTCTGGTCAACTGAATGTAGGGGATACAGTCGAAGTTTTGCCAGGGCGTATTGAGGGCCGTATACGCGGCTTGCAAGCCTACCATCAAGAAGTCGAAGAGGCATCGGCCGGAACGCGCTTGGCTGTTAACTTAAGTGGTGTTTCTCACCATCAGATTCGACGAGGCCAGGTCCTAAGCCAAAAAGGTTTCTTGCGTGAATCGGAAACATTCGACGCTGTCTTTCGGCTGTTACCGGACGCGCCGAAGCCAGTCGTACACGATATGAACCTTATGCTGTTTCATGGTTCCACCGAAGTCATGGCCCGTGTTAGGTTACTGAGGGACAACATGATTTTGCCTGGTGAAGTAGGCTTCTGTCAGTTTGTTTCTACGAGCCCCATGGTGATCGCTCGCGACGACAGATTCATAATGCGTATGCCTTCTCCCAGTATTACTTTGGGGGGAGGCAAGGTGCTGGCGGCGCCCTCAAGACGATATTGGAAGAGGTTCGACGATGAGACAAAGTCTTATTTCACAGATATGTCCTCACAGGATTTGTCCACACAATTGGCACAGATTGTGACCGGCAGTCCTTTCCAAACCGTCTCGAACTTGCTGAGCGAATTTCCCATGGAGAGCCATTCTGAGGTAAATACGGCTTTGCACTCCTGTCTCCGGCAAGGGCTCCTGCTTGAGGTCCCCCTTTCGCCACATGAAGGCTTCGTATCAGCAGAGGACGAGGCCAATTGGCTTGGGGTGGCAACTTCAGAACTGGAAACATACCATCACCAGAATCCTTTGCGCCAAGGCCAACCCAGTGAGGATCTCCTGTCTCGTCTCGCACTTCATATGAGGCGGAAGCTCAAGCAGAAAATCGAACCTTCACACCTTGCCGCACTGTTGAATTACTGGACCAGCAAGAGCCTGTTTAAGGTTGAAAGGGGGATCGTCTCTCTGAATGGACACGAGGTCCGCTTTTCCAAGAAGCAGGAACATGCCGCGGCCAAGTTGGCCCTTAGTATGCAATCGAATCCTTTCAGTCCACCGGCTAAATCCGCCATGTTGGAATGCCTTGACAATGATGAGGCTTTATTGGAAGCTTTGCTGGATTCTGGTCCTTACATAACTGCCGGTAACGACATCGTTTTCAGTGAGTCCGCAATTTTCACGATGCAGGACAGAGTCACGCAATACATATCGGCTCATGGCACGGCAACTTTAGCTGAATTGCGGGATTTGCTTGGCACCAGCCGCAAATTTGTACAAGCCCTACTCGAATATATGGACGCAAACTTGATTACACGCCGTGAAGGGGAGACCCGCACGCTTACAGAAAGAAAAAAGAAGGAAATGCAACGTGATATATAGAAATCTGGGTAATTCGGGTCTCAAAGTTTCCGCCTTGGGCCTTGGCACCATGCAGTGGGGCTGGAGACTAGATCAGGCCGCTTCATTCTCAGTAATGGATGCCTTTCTGGCCGCTGGCGGGAATTTCTTGGATACAGCTAACATCTACAGTGCCTGGGTGCCTGACCTTGGTCCTGGTTCCAGCGAGAACATTATTGGAGAATGGCTGCAGAAGAGAAAATGCCGTCAAGACGTGGTGTTGGCCACGAAAGTCAGGGGCAAGATGTCCGATCAACCCAATGACGAAGGCCTTTCACGAAAGCACATTCTTGAGGCTGTTGACGCATCATTGCAACGGTTGAAGACTGATTATATAGATCTCTATCAGACACACTGGTTCGATGCGAATGTTCCTATCGAGGAGACCATGGAAGCCTTGGACTCTTTAATCCGAATGGGGAAAGTAAGGTATGTGGGGTGCAGCAATTATCCTGCATGGAGACTGATGCAAGCGCTTTGGGCTAGTGACAAGGGAGGCTGGCACAGCTATGTCAGCATTCAGCCCCACTACAATTTGCTTCATAGATTTGAATTCGAGCAGGAACTTGCTGAAGTCTGCACTACGTATGGGTTGGGGGCAGTGCCCTATAGCCCAATGGCTGGAGGCCTTCTGACTGGCCGTTACACCAGAGAGAAACACCCGGACACGCCAAGGGCCCAGGGAAACCTCGACAAGTATGGTGGGGACAAGGCGTGGCAGGTCTTGGAGACAGTCAAAGAAATTGCTGTTACTAGGGGCACTTGGCCTGGAGCCGTAGCACTTAGTTGGGTTATGGCTCAACCAGCCGTGGTGGCGCCCATAGTAGGCGCGAATTCTGTGGAACAGCTGGAAGCCAATTTGGAATCCCTAGAGATTTCACTGGATAACAAGGAAATGGCCAAACTGACCCAAGTTAGCGGCTAGGTTTCCATGCGAAGGCAACTGCATTCCGAATCCATAGGCCATGGATCCAGGCAAATTGGGAAATGTCTTTGGAAGCAACAGTGGAATGAACCCTGTCCGTCTCGTATGTTTCAGTTCTGAAGTCGATCCGCAGCCTCAAGACCCTCTTCAAGGTTCCAGACTCTTGAATGTTTTTTGAACAGAATCCTTTCCCCGCTTGTCTACAGGACATATGACAAATGAAAAGGAATCTGACTGAAAAGTTGCTACCTTAGGCTTTCTTAACAATCTCAAAAATTTGTTTCTTGGTCCCGCAGAAACGAGGCGAATTCCTTGTCCCATTCTCCAAGGGCATCAACAGGCAGTTGCTAGGCCGGCGTTACTGTTAAGTCCGCAAGCATTCTAGTGGTGAGAACTGGGGCCACTGGTCTGACTATGAATAAACGAAATCAATCCTGGCCGATATTCTAAATGGTGCGGTGCAGTCTTCACTTCCCTTGGCGAAGACAAGCTCATTCTGAAGATCTTCCCAATCTGTTTGCTTGTCTTAAGCCCCTTGACTAGGGGAATTTGGAGGAGAAACGTTTTGGCATTTCGCCTCTTAGCAATTATTTCTAGCCCGTTGTCGAATTCTCAAAATCCGAGCCTACTTCGGTTCAATATTTGTTTTTCTTCTGTACCAGGACAAGGAGATCTTCCTCAGGGAAGCTGGTTGCCCTGGCAGAAGCTAACAGGGAAATGGTCCCGCCAAAATGGCTCGGATACCTGGTTTCTATGCTGAAGGCATTCCTACATGGTTGAGGGAAATTCAAGAAGTGTCGTTTAGCAAACAGTTTGATGTTGCAAGAAGCTTGAGAGCTTCCAGGTTTGGAAATCAAATTTCGTAAGGGTGTTGTCAGGTGTCGTTTTAGAATTGGGGACTTATGTACCTAACTGACAATGTGTAGTTCAGGTAATCAAGTCCCTAAAGTTCAGCCATACTATATCGCCTCTGGATGGTGAATGTAGTGTGGAGCTACCATGCTGCATTGCCCTGAGGTGGTCGGAATTCTTGTTTTAAATGCAGGGCTTCCGGTGTTATCTGAGCTAGCAGGTGCTCTAAGTCAAGAGTTTTTCAACGAAATACGATCTGCTCGCCTTGAGGGATAATCTTCATAGCTGATCCTTCCTGCACGCCCCCACTTTTCTGCAGCTGGTTTGGGGATGCGGACAGCCAAGCTGGAATCCCACTTGGAAACATGAGAACTTACGCCCATTTCAATCACCGCCTTTCGTATCTGTATATATAATTGCAGCTGTATTACTAGGCTTGCCACACTGGACCCAACCTGGCACCAACTGATGCGGGAACACCCTCTTCCTCTCTGACTGCAAAACGGTGACATGCCCTGCCTGGCGTTCCTGGCTCGCATCCTGTTCCCCCCCTTGGTTGGCGGGAAAAAATCAGGGTCCAGGCAGTTACAGTGACTTTGGCAGAGGCTCACCAAAGTAGATAGTTCCCCATTGATGCGCCGGATGGGAACGTTTAGGATCAATCAAATTCTCTACTATGTCCCAATTAGCGAATGTAAATACCGACGATATTCCCGAGGCAATCCGTCTGGGATGCCAAACCATGGGTCAGGTTTTCAATCGTGACGATGACCTGAGACCTTTCTTCGGGTCCCGCGTATGGCCGGATCCAGAACTCGCCTTCAGTCCTGTTCACAGTGAATCCCATGTACCCGGACGCCATCTCAATGCGCTACTGCACGCAGAAGACATCCTCGGGTCCTCGGTGCCACTGGATGAAGAGACGGTACATTTACATGCCCAGGCGGCTTTCTTCTCGTACAGTGGAGCTGTTCCTCTGCCCTTGAACCGGGAATTCCTCGATGGTGAACTCATAAATCTAAGTCCGCACAATATTCGCGAAGGTTTTCATGCCTTGCATGCCCTAATTCGATTCCGGGATTCGGCAGAGGCAACTTCATTAGCCCAGCGCAGTATACAGACCATCATGGAACACTGGTCTCCCCATACGGGATGGGACCGAAACTACCTTGAAGGCGAACTGGGTCTGAAAGTTCGTTCTTCTTCTTTTATCGCCGGACTGGCGCGGGCGCTAGGGCCATTGGTCAAACTGATTCGGACGACTAGGATGGGTGATGCCTGGGAGCTGGCACATCTTATCGCCCAGCAGGCTTTGCAAGAGTGTTTCCCTGAGGACGGACACTACGATCCCCAAGTGCATGGATATCACACCCATTCAACTACCTGTGTCATGTCATCACTAGCCCAACTGGCGGACTTGACTGCCGACATGCCTTTGCTGCAAAGCGTAAAGGCGTTCTACGACCGCGGTTTATGGGAGATTCGCAACGCAATTGGGTGGTGTATTGAGAGTTCCCACCCAGATGCCAGTTCGGACCGGGGTGAGGTCAACAATTCTGGCGACATTCTGGAAACAGCCCTGATCCTGGGAAAAAATGGATGGTCCGAGGCTTATGCTGACGCGGAACGCATCCTGCGATGTCACATTTTGCCTTCCCAACTAAGGGATGTGTCCTTTATGCCCGCTTCTCCGGATCCTGCGCCCCATGACGGCCAACGGAATGTAGCCGAACGCCATCTTGGCGCCTTCGGGTTTCCAGCTCCGTATGGCCATGCGCCGCTGGGAGATCAATCCATCTCGTTCAACATGGATATTGTGGGAGGCGCAGTTTCGTCCTTGTGTGAAGCCTGGCGCCAGGCTACGACGTTTGAGCAAGGACGGGGCCACCAGGTCAATTTGCTGTTTGATCGGGACACCGAAACCATCAAGGTGGAATCGCCCTATACCCAGGGAGTCCTGCAGGTGACACTCAAGCAGGAAGGTCCCCTGTGGATCCGCAAGCCCTCCTGGGTGCAAGGAGAAGAGCTGCATCTGCCCTTGGGATGCCAGGTGTATACCAATGACAAAGGCTACTGGTTCATTCCCCACCTGCCAGTAGCCACTCCCATGACTATCCGTTTCCCACTGCGAGAACAGGAACTGGTCCTGCAGCACCGCACCCGTGACATTCCTATGCGCCTGCGCGGTGATACCCCCATCGCCATGCAGAACCATGGTGCTGACCTGACTTTCTTCCCGAACATGGCCTGATCGCCCTTTCCTGATTCACACCGACCATCATTGGCTAGCCAATACGGAATCGGCGCTAGTGGCATTCTTTCGAGGCTATTGAACTCTCAGGAAGAATGGGAAGCGGAATCTGTCTGGGATTGCTAGAGCATTAAGAGTATTAAAGCCGGAGAACCAGCAACGGTACGACAGTCGACAGTTGGTCAGACTGATTCTAGTTAGACACAGACCTTCGGAACCGACTTGACTTTCACTCTTTTGGAATGGCTAGTAAAACTCGCCTTTGGTCGTTCTTACCGCACAGAGACAATAATAGGGATCTATTCTTGCATTTACAGTTCTTCACAAAAAGTAAAACCGTAGCAACGAACACAGGAATTCCCATCCATGACCTTACCCAAGCAACTCGCGATTGCCGCAAGAGAAGGCGACCTCTCTAAGATGCAGCAATTAATCAACTCGGACAATGAACTGGCCACCACGTGGCAACCCATTATGGAAGCCTGCCTTTACGGCCAAGTTGATGCTTTGAAAATCCTGCTTGAAAATGGTGCCGACCCTAACATAAAGTCTCGCTCATCGCATCACTATCGTCCATTGCATCGCACGGTGGAACACAAGAAGACTATGCCCAAACACGAAGGACATCACCAGGTGGTTGAAATCCTGCTTCGTGCTGGCGCAGATCCAATGATGCAGGGCAGCTCTTGGTTAATTAGCGCAGTAGCCCTTTGTGGGACGGGCAATTCTTCAGAATTCATACCGGCGTTATTGGCATATACACACCAGCCTCTGGACATCTTTCATTCTTCCCTGCTTGGCGATACCACCGCAGTTAGCGACTACCTGTCAAAGGACCCATCACTGGCCCGTGCCTATCACGAAGGCACCAGAATTTGGACGAACAAAGATGGTTGGACGCCTTTGCTCTATTGTGCCCGTTCATGCATGGGAAGGAATGATGAGAAGAAAACGCAGGATTTGGCAGAGGTTGCCCAAGTCTTGCTAGACCACAAGGCCGACTTGACTGGATGTGTTGAACAGGCCATCTATGCCAATAACATGCCGGTCTTTGAAACTCTCCTCAAAGCCGGAGGTGGGATTTCGGACGATGACATGCTAAACCACGCCGCTTGTGACGGCCAGTTTGAGGCACTGGAACTGCTCTTGAAGTACGGTACGAAATTAGACGGAACCCGTGGCACTGAACATCACGGGGGTTACACACCATTGGGCTGTGCCGTGTCCTGCCGAAGTCTGCAGGGCGTTCGGTGGTTCTTGGAGAAGGGGCAGGATCCCAATCGAATCAAGAGTCCGACGGAAGAAAACTGCCTTCATGTGGCTGTCCACTATGGGGCCAGCAACAAACTTATTCAGCTTTTGTTTGACTATGGAGCCGACATGAATCAGAAGGATTCTTCGGGCCACACACCACTGGCCAGGGCTCAAGAAAAGAATCGCACCAAGGCGATTGCATTACTGGAGGCCACAGCAGCCGCGACTTAGGGCAGCAGGGCTTGATGGTACATATAGAGAAAATGTTAGCTGTTGGAGTCAAGGTAAAGGAATAAGCGCGGGGCTTGTTGAGGGAATGTAAAGCAGTCCCTCTTGTAATGTCAGAGGTGAATAAATTCACTGTAACGGGCTCCACTGAAATTGGAAATAAGAAACCATGGCAATGCAAGATAGATCTCCGATTCTGTGGTCCGCGTAGTTGACATAAGAACCTCTTCTCTTGCTGACTTCGGCACACCGCTACAACCCAAATGTCTGCCTTTCCAACTCGGGCGGGCCAAAGCCGGCAACCTAGCATAGTAGAGAGGACCCTGTTGCCTGAGTTGGCGCAGAATTCATGAACAAGAGACAAAGGCAAGGTCCCTTGTCTGGAGTCTAATAGTCGGACTTTAGCTGGCTTCCGGCCGGTGAAGTCCATCCAGCTTTGGCTGGGATTGTAGAGCACCCGTTAAGAGAAGCAGTAGGCGAGAACTATTGTTACCGCGCGACCAGCTGTATTAACCAAGCACTGTTTCCTGCAAGAGGGGACAACTAGGTGTGGAGGCGACGCAGGAAACTTCCCGAATCAAGTGACTTAATGGACTTTCGTTATTCTTGGGCAACAAGCCAAGAAGCGGCAATTGGCCCGACTCTTGTAGGCTGCAAACGAGGCTCTCCAGACTTTTTCTACAACGGCTGTTTCAATCCAGGGGATGTGATTTTCCTTATCTGTCGGAGGATAGCAGTCAAACTATGGACATTCTAAGAAGCCAAAATAAAGTGCATAGGGCAGAATTAAGAGTGAGGTGGCAATAAGTTAGCAATCCGCCCTTTGACTCTCGGCCACAATACATATTTCAAATTTCCTAGGAACCCAAATCAAGGACGCACCCATGGAGAATCCATTCAGTCTAGCCGGCAAAGTAGCAGTAGTGACCGGAGCAAATGGTGGCATCGGACGGTCCATAGCCCTATCTTTCAAGAGGGCTGGAGCAACTGTTATTGCCACTGGCCGCAATCCGGAAAAGAATTCTGCCGTTGCAGCTGAACTTGGTGAAGGCCATCGCATTATTACTCTTGATGTGAGAGACGAATCGGCCGTGGAAAACGCAATCAGCGACATACTTGTCCAGGAAGGACATCTTGACATTTTAGTCAACAATGCAGGCATCGCCCGCCGGGGCACAGTGCTGGAGAGCCCGACCCAGAACTGGACAGACCTGTTAGATACGCATCTGACGGGTGCCTTCAATTGCGCCAGAGCCTTGGCTCGCCGCCTCTCTCAAACAGGTGAAGGCGGGAAAGTCATCAACATCGGTTCAATGTATTCTCTTTTTGGTCCTCCCAATGCCGCCGGCTACGCCGCTGCCAAGACCGGCATGGTGGGCCTGACACGGGCCTTGGCGGTAGAATGGGCTGAATACAACATTCAGGTAAATGCCATTTTGCCAGGATGGCACATAACCGATCTCAATCGCAGTCTACTGGAAACCAGCATCGGCGAAGACATTCGACGTAAGACACCGGCGCGGCGACTTGGCAATCCGGATGATCTAGGTGAAACGGCTGTATTTCTAGCCTCCCCCGCAGCAGACTTCATAACAGGCCAATGCATAACTGTAGATGGGGGCTACAGTGTGGCAGATCGCAGGTGGGACGAAAGCCCCTAGTTTACTACCTACTTCCCTTCGGAGTGGACGGTTCCTTTGTTGGGCCGAAGGTACAGGGTAGAATTGAAGGCGTCTGATTTGGTAATCTCCAGTCGAGGTGAAATCTCTCTTTATGAATAAAGTCGACCGTGTGCGCGCTGCGCTCAATGGCGATCCTGTGGATCGCACTCCTGCCAGTTTTTGGTTGCACTTTCCTAAGGATGTCAACCAAGGCAAAGCGGCTGTGCAAGAACACATGCAGTATATGGCTGATACCGGTGTCGACTTCCTAAAGATCTTTAACGAACACCCCTATCAGACCAATATAACAATCAAGGAGCCAAGGGACTGGAGGGACGTCCGTCCTGCACCCCTTTCTTCTCCTTTCTTTCAAGGCATGTTGGACGAAGTCAAAGCAATCGTGGACGAAGTTGGCGGAGAATGCCTGACAGTCACGACTATCTTTGGCCCCTTCGGTGAAGGGAATCACGCTACCGGCAGTCTGGTAACCGAACACATGCTGGCAGACCCAGAGAGCGTCTCGCAAGGCCTGGGGGCTATTTCAGACAGCTTGGCGGAAATGTCCCTAGCCTTGCTAGAGGCTGGTACCGATGGAATCTACTATTCGGCACAAGGGGGAGAAAGGAGTCGTTTCACTGAAGAGATTTTCTTGGAATGCATCAAGCCCCACGATATGAATGTGCTAGAGGCCATTTCAGGACAAGCTGAATTCAACTTGCTACATATTTGCAAGGATGACATTCGATTAGACCTTTACCTGGATTATCCGGCAACAGCTGTCAACTGGGCTGCCGCCAAAAGCAATTGGAGCATGGCGGAAGGAGCGGCAAAGTTTGACCGTCCTGTGGTTGGAGGGCTTCACGACCGCGGAGTGATCGTAGATGGGACTCCCGAAGATATTACGGCGGCGGTCCATGCCTGCATCGCCGCAGTCAATTCGTCCCGCTTCATTGTGGGGGCGGACTGTACCTTGCCTACCGATAACGACCGGACAAAGATTCGAGCTGCCGTTGAAGCAACCGCTTCTTACAAATAAGTTTTTTCATTCGCTTTGAGCCAGACAGTCGTCAATTTACTTGATCTGCCACAAGATACTCGCTGACATTGAAGTCCAAGGAGAAACAGATGTCCTCACAACCTGAATACAAAGTGATTGGCCAAAGGCCCATACGGCATGACGGCGTGGACAAAGTCACGGGGGCGGCCAAATATGGTGCCGACACCCGGATCCCGGGGATGCTATTCGGGGCTATCAAACGAAGTCCCCATGCGCATGCCCTTATTTTGAGTATTGACACTAGCAAAGCTGAAGTTCTGCCCGGAGTAACGGCCGTCATGACTTCGGATGATCTGCCCAGTGTTTCGCATGAGATTGTGGAAATGGGCGAAGAATCAGTGGAACAAGACTATCTCAGCGCCAACATAATGGCCCGTGGAAAGGTTCTCTTCCATGGCCATCCAGTCGCGGCAGTGTCGGCCACAGACGCCAGCATCGCACAGGATGCCTTGGACCTCATAGAAGTCACCTATGAGATCTTGCCACTGGTCTTAGATGTTGAGGCCGCCATGGAGAAAGATGCGCCCATACTGTGGGAGGACTTGCGCACGGACGAGTTCGGTGAAATGGGTAATGAACCCTCCAACGTCGCCAAGCACTTTGTACATGAGCGTGGCGATCTGGAAAAAGGCTTTGCTGAAGCTGATGTGATTGTGGATCGAACTTTCAACACAGCCATGGTGCATCAAGGGTATATAGAGCCCCACGCCTCAACCTGCATTTGGCGAAAGGATGGCCGCATCGAGGTTTGGACGGCTACCCAAGGGGCTTTTCAGATTCGGGATCAAATGGCCGGTCTGCTGGAAATTGACGTTTCCCGAGTCAAAGTAACTCCCACTGAAATTGGGGGTGGCTTTGGCGGAAAGTTCACAGCTTACACTGACTTGCCTGCTGCAGTATTGTCTCGCAAGAGCGACAACCGGCCGGTTAAAATTACTATGTCCCGAACCGAGGTGTTGCAGGCCACCGGTCCTACCTCCGGCTCTGTGGTCAAGGTCAAAATGGGGGCGGATAAGGACGGCAGGATTACTGCTAGTCACGCCACCTTGATTTACGAAGCTGGAGCAGTTCCCGGCTCGCCTGTGGGGGCCGGAGCGGGTGTCATTCTTGCTCCATACAAGCATGAAAACGTGCGAATCGATGCGTATGACGTAGTGGTAAATCGACCTAAGACAGGCGCCTATCGAGCTCCAGGGGGAACTAACGCGGCATTTGCCTCGGAAACTGTCATTGATGAGTTGGCCGAGAAGCTGAACATGGACCCGTTGGAATTCAGGCTTAAGAATGCGGCCACTGAAGGTGACCATAGGCCAGACGGTCCGATTTATCTTAAGATTGGATTCAAGGAAACTGTGGAGACAGCCATTGATCATCCCCATATGGCTACTAGCCTTGAAGGCCAGCACCGCGGTAGAGGAGTTGCCTCTGGTTTCTGGTTCAACGGCGGCGGACGATCCAGCATGTCCGCCAATGTGAACGCCGATGGTACGGTGAATTTGGTGGAGGGTTCTACTGACATTGGCGGGTCCCGCGCCTCAATTGCGATGCAACTAGCCGAGTCCCTGGGCATCACCTCTGAAATGGTGAATCCGCAGGTAGTGGACACCGATTCTGTAGGGTACAACGACGGCACTGGCGGGAGTAGAGTTACGTTTGCTACGGGGTATGCGGCTTATGAGCTTGGCCAGCGTTTGGGCCAAATCATGTGTGAAAAGCTAAGTGATGAATGGGAAACCGAAGGCAGCAGCGTTAAATTGGAAAGTGGGGTTTTTTCGTATAACGGAAAGTCTGCCGATTTTGTAGAAGCCGCTGGTATTCTGGCTAAGAGTTCAGATCCGGTTGTGGCGAGCGTATCAGTAAACCCCTCTCAACCAGGACCGGCCTTTGCTACGCACATCGTGGACGTAGAAGTTGACGTGGAAACCGGGAAAGTCGATGTGCTGGGCTATACGGCGATACAAGATGTGGGCAAAGCCATTCACCCCAGTTACGCCGAGGGGCAAATTCAGGGAGGAGTTGTCCAAGGCATTGGCTGGGCCCTCAATGAAGAGTATGTCTATAACGATGACGGACAGCTCGTAAATGCCAGCCTGCTCGACTACCGCATGCCAACCTCATTGGATTTGCCCATGATTGATACAGTCATGCTGGAGGTGCCCAATCCTGGTCATCCGTATGGTGTGCGCGGCGTTGGTGAAGTGCCCATAGTACCTCCGGCTGCGGCGTTGGCCAATGCCATCTATGATGCAATTGGTATTCGAATGACCGAATTGCCTATGTCACCTGCCAAGATTTTGGAACAGATCTGGGCTCAAAACGGCAAATAATCCAAAAGAGTCCCTGCGAAGGGGTCGGCTGCTAGCAGCCGACCCCTTTTTGTTTCTTCCCAAACTGTGAGTCCAAGTCGGAAACAATAGTTGGGCAAGCCCGGAGGTTGGCTTCCTTACGACTTATGATGCCTTCCTGGGTCGACTCGCAAGACTGACTTTTTCCGCTCTCAAGTATCGGCATGCCCCTTCGCAAGCTGGATATGGTCCCCTTGTCTTACCCAACCTCGTGGTTGCAAGCACAAGGACTATTCCACCAATGGCACGTGGAATTGGAATAGAGTAACAGCGCCAATTCCTGGAAGGCCAGTCTGTACGGAACAGGCACTCCTGCGATCGGAATACAACATGCAAAAGTGCTGGAAGCCCCGGTTTGAAAAGAGTAGCCAATCAGAGGGTCCTGACAATTTGGCAGAAACCCCAAAGTGGGGCCAGCTTGGCAGTCAAGAAGCCTCCTATCTCTCGAGAAACTAGGCGGCTGCACAGACCGTCTAGTTTCGGAAAGGGGCTCCTACACATTGTTTGGTGAAAGAGAAGCAGCTTATAGAGCGGAACACCTGATAGTTCTGGGCTGCTAAGTTGCTTGAGTGGATGCGCAGCTATATTTCTGCTGGCAGATGACTAAACCTTGAACTGCAAAACGGGCAGGAACATCTGCGTATGGATAGTTGTCGTTCTGTTCCCCGAGAATAGCTTTGACACGAGTTGTCGGTGACCATAGGGGCTGGCTCGAGGACGGCTTTCCCCTGGATATTCGTAACAGGCCTACTACCCTAGGCGCAGTTTTCCGCCTTTTGCTGAATAGTTCTCCTTGTCGGCTTGGCCGAAATCTTGTCTAGTTGGCCTTCCTTCATCTCTAGCCCAGCACTTGAGCCTACTCACTCAAAAAGTACTGAATAAATGATGCTTAAGGCTTCAGACCTTCATGCAATTGCTTAGTTAAATCTTCCAGTCTACTAATGGCAGCCCAAACCCCCATGAACCTGATAGTTTGAATACCTCGAATGCGTCCCACGCCAACCTAGACACTTTAGGAGTACGCCCAGCTCAGAAAGTCAAAGAAATTAGAATCCGGAGGGGAACTCTGATGAAGATGTCTTAAATAAGGCGTTGCAAACGTAAGCCGAACCACCGCTGAACTGTCAAATTAGCGTTCCGCCCCTAGCGCCGGCCTGTCTACTGCTTAGTTTTTTCTGACTGCATTCTATGGCATTGACAGCCGGCTGTAACAGCAGTCCTTGATTGCTCATGAGGTGACACCGATGAATCCAATCTTTCTTATCACTGACTTCTGGCAACATACCCTCTCTCATTGCCAGAGTATCCTAGGAAGTTTGAATCATTGATTTGGTGGATGACGGACCGTGGCAACTGCCAGAATTTTAGAACGTTGTACAAACGGCTTAGATTGAAATTAATGCCACCTAGCTGTAGGCAGCAACTACTACATGCACAACAGTGTGCTAGGGTATTCAGCCAAGAAATCTGATAAAGCGGAAGTCCTCCCCTTTCCTTCGAAGCGACATGCTTTGCGGGTTGCTCGCTAGCGATTCTTCAATGCCTGTAAGGCATTTCTCATCAGAATCGAATTGGTCAAGGGACCGATGCCGCCCGGAACTGGCGTATAGGCTGACGCTTTGGCTGAAACACTCTCGGAATCACAGTCTCCCTTGAGGCCTTCTGCCGTATAGGTAGTCCCGAAGTCAAGTACCGTTGCACCGTGCTTTACAAAATCGCCAGTCACTAAGTGGGGTTGACCTACGGCTACACAAAGCAAGTCTGCCCTAGATGCTACAACCGAGAGACGCTCAGTTCGGCTATGGGCAAGAGTAATCGTACAGTGTCGCTGCAGTAGCAGCAGTCCAAGGGGTTTGCCCACTGTGAGGCTTCTTCCTATGACCACGGATTCCATGCCCTTGAGGTCCAGACCGGCCTGGTCCAGTAAAGCCATGCCGGCAGCAGGTGTAGCTGGTACTAGCGCTTCAGATGAATCTGACATGAGGCGACCCAGGTTTTCCGGGTGAGTACCATCAATATCTTTGGCGGGATTTACATACCAGTGCAATTGAGCCGCCCGCAGATGAGCAGGCAATGGGGTTAAGAGCAGGATTCCCGCTACTTGAGGGTCTTCATTTAACTCTCGAAGCGTGGCAATGGCACAGGTCTTCGAGGAATTTGCAGGAAGATGAACGTTCCTATAGTTAAATCCCGAACGGTTGGCGGCCTTTTGTAAAGCGCGGGCATACGCCTTTGCATTTTCATCGTCCCCAATGCGCACGACCGCAATACAGGGCGGCGTGTCCTCGAGCACACTTATCTGTCCAAGGGTCTCCCTGATTTCTTCATAGATTTCAGTGGCCAGTTTGCGGCCTCGTAATTGGATCGCGCTCATGTCGGTAACTCTAAACGGGACTGACATACGTCCAATACATTTTTGGCGTTCGCTTCCACCTCCCTCATGGAGTACCGCACCGTTTCCAAGATTTCGTCGCACCGTTGAGAATGCGTAACCGACTTCAAATTGATCTTGATGTTAGTTTCGCAACCGTAAGCTGCCGCTCGCAACAGTTGTGTTGCTACCATTACATCGCTTAGGACAGTGCGATTCCCGAGCTCACTTACGGTTTTCGATTCCTGCAGCAGCTTTTGGCAAATGTGGAGAAGCCCAAGAGGTACATCCGCAGCCTTGTAGAGCGCTTTCTCCAATTGCAAGGAGCGGACCACTTTCTCTTCATCCGTGTTCTTGGGAAGGTCATAGCAATGAATGACGGTCTTGAAGGCAATCGCGTCCCTGTCCGCACAGCATAGTGTTTCTGGCAACAAAGTCTTACACAGGGACAATATTGGTCGCAAGGACTCTTCATGGTCACGGTATCGCCGGCGGCCAACAGTCAGATTAAGCACCATGCTCAACAAAGCGACTCCTTGACTGGCCGTTACGGCTGCTGCTGCCCCGCCACCAGGCGTGGATTGCTTGTCCGCCAGCTCCATTAGGAAACAATCTAATGTCTGTTTGGCGATGACCGCCATGTAACAGCACTCCTTTTATGTCTCCATTGAATTATATGATTCGGTGCCAATTTCCTAAGTAAGTCCCCATAGATTTTTCAACGTGGTTCGCTCCCTGAAGGCAATGTTTGAATCGTGTTTGAAGCATCCCAACCTGCCTTCTAACTATCCTTTTTTGTGATAGAATGGCTGGATTAAAAAAGTGTCGAAATGTGCGGAAAAATATAAGGGAACTTTTCCTAAATGGATGATATTGAAGAGAGAGACTCGGCCGAAACGGAAGTCCTTTACGAGTCAGAGGAACTAAAGGCGATAGAGGAAGAAGAGGAAGTCGGGGAGGAGCAATACGGCCATAACCTGCCTGTCATTTCGTTAAGGAATATAGTGGTGTACCCCGCTATGTGGATTCCGTTGACTATGGGCCAGCCACGAAGCCTAAGGATCATAAAGGACAATATGCCCACGCAGAGGCATGTAGTACTGGCCACGGGCAAGACTGAGGAAGACGAACCAGAGCCTGAACAGATTTACGATGTAGGCACAGTAGCAGCCATTCACAAGGTAATGCGAGCCCCGGACGGTGTCTTGCGGGTCCTGGTAAAAGCCCTAGATCGCTGCCGAATTGTGAACTACACCCAAACCGAACCGTACCTGCAAGCAGACATCGAGCGGGCGCCTGAGGTAACAGATGAGGACCCGGAAAAGGAAAAGGCGATGGTGCGCCTAATTCGCACAAAATTCCGGGACTACGTGGAATTCGACCGGCAAACCCCCAATGAAATTGCTGATATTGCTCTCAATACCAAGTCCGCCTTGCAACTAATTTATGTCATTGCTGGAACTCTGCCTTTGGATATAGAGCAGGGACAGCAATTGCTGAGCGTAGATAGCGTGCTCCAGAAGTTGCAACACTTGCTGAACATGCTGGAAAGGGAAGTTGAGATACTGGAACTTGGCCGCCAAATCAAGTCCCAGGCCCAAGGAGAAATGGAAAAGACCCAGAAAGAATTCTATTTGCGGGAGCAGATCAAAGCCATAAACAGGGAATTGGGTAGTGACGACGATCACCAGATTGACATAAAAGAACTGGAAGAGAGCATTGTCCAAGCTCAGATGTCCGAAGTCGCAACCAAGGAAGCAAATAGGGAATTGGATCGACTGCGTCGTATTCCCGTTCAAGCTGCCGAATACTCCGTGATCAAGTCATACATTGAAACTCTGGTAGGTTTGCCATGGGCTGTAGTCTCACCTGACAACTTGGACCTGCGCCGAGCGCGGAAAGTCCTCAATGAGGACCACTACGGGCTGACCGACATCAAAAGCCGCATTCTGGAATACTTAGCGGTACGTAAACTGCGCCAAATTCGCCAGTTTGATAAAGAAGACGGCGACAACCTCTGGGACAAAATCCGACGCGAGAGGGAAGGTGTTGTACTTTGCTTCGTGGGACCGCCGGGGGTGGGCAAGACTAGTCTGGGAATCAGCATAGCCCGGGCGGTGAACCGAAAGTTCGTACGGTTGGCATTGGGGGGCATTCGGGACGAAGCTGAAATCCGAGGCTTTCGACGCACTTATGTGGGTGCAATGCCTGGGCGAATCATTCAGAATTTGCGGCGCTGTGGTACGCGGAATCCAGTTTTCATGTTGGACGAAGTCGACAAACTGGGCAGCGACTTCAGAGGTGATCCCAGCAGCGCCCTGTTGGAAGTGCTGGACCCGGAGCAGAACAGAGAATTTAACGACCATTATCTTGACGTCCCTTTCGACCTAAGCAACGTCATGTTCATAACCACCGCAAACATGATGGAGGCCATTCCGGGTCCATTGCGGGATCGTATGGAAGTGATCCAACTCAGTAGTTACACCGAAGAAGAAAAACTAAATATTGCTAGGAGTTACTTGGTACCTCGCCAGATTCGCGAAAACGGATTGCTGCCCGATGAAGTAAGTTTCACTTCTGGGGCCATTCGATCCATCATTCGGGACCATACCAGCGAAGCTGGTGTGCGGGAACTGGAACGCATGATTGCCAAGTTGTGTCGACAGAGCGCGGCCCAAATTGCATCAAATTCAAACCGCAATCCCTTTACTAGGGTACGCAAGAGTATGGTTCCCAAATTTCTGGGTCAACCTAAGTACCATAGCGAGCAATTGTCGCAGCGTACGGACATTCCAGGAGTAGCAACAGGCTTGGCTTGGACCATGACCGGCGGGGATGTGCTATTTATTGAATCCATAGCTATGCCAGGTGATGCCGGTTTCACCATCACTGGGCAGTTAGGAGACGTCATGAAGGAAAGCGGCCAAGCCGCATTCAGTTATATTCGCAGTCGCGCACATGAAATGGGCATCGATCGCGACATCTTCGCCAAGAACTCCATCCATGTGCATATACCGGCCGGAGCAATTCCAAAAGACGGACCCAGTGCCGGGATCACCATCGCGACTTCACTGGCTAGCATGCTTACTCGCAGGGCGGTCAAGAAACATGTGGGCATGACCGGCGAAATTACCCTGAGGGGCAAAGTATTGCCAGTCGGCGGTATCAAAGAGAAAATACTTGCCGCTGACCGTTTGGGACTCACCACGATCATCATGCCCCGCAACAACAAAGCAGATCTGGACGAAATTCCCAGTTCGATCCGGCGTAGGATTTCCTTCAAATTGGTAGACACTGTCGACGAGGTCCTTGAACTCGGACTGGAATCGGAGCTGGAGCTGGACCAGTGGCCGGAACATATTCGAAGGATTGGGAAAGATGCCCCGGACTCAGAGACACCTGTTGTCGAAATTGGAATTAGGGAATCTGTACTGGGATCCCCTAGCCAGGAACAGTGACGGATTGTTTTAGGGAATTGAATAGAAATTACAGAAGCGGCCCCAAGGGGCCGCTTTCTTTGGGTTAATGGGTTTCTCTCTTGCCTATCAGTCTACTTTGACAAATTGAGGCTCCTCGCCTGGAACCGGAGAGTTGTCGAAAGTACCGCGTTCCACCACAGCGGCCCGCCCTCCGTTGTCTTGGACCAGTTTCTCCTGATCACTGTGAGCTCGGAGATTGATCTCTTCGGGGTCCAGAATTGCATTTAGCCGCCTTTCACTTTCATGCAATACTTGCTGGTAATCGGAGTCTGAAGCAACGTCCCTACATTCAAATTCATCCAGCTCCATGTCAAAAAGCTGGGGTGCACTGCCTAAGTAGTGGATGTATTTGAAACGTCGAGTCCGGATCATATAGTGAGCATTCTGAGAGCCGACCGCATGGTATTCACTGAAGACTGTCCGATCAGTTGGCGGGTCTTGCAGTAGGCTGAAGAGCGAATGTCCCGGTAGTTGCTCTTCATTTTGGGTCGGCGCAATACCGGCGGCCTGGAGAATCGTGGGATAGCAATCCAGCAGTGAAATCGGTGTTGATTCTCTGTGGTCCGCCGATATGTCCGGGCCGCTCATAACAAAAGGTACTGCGCAGGCATCGTCATACATGGTAAATTTGCCATACAGCCCTCTGGCACCGTGGCTTTCGCCGTGGTCGCTGGTGTAGATAATCCGTGTTCTTTCTGTTAGCCCTAGGTCATCAAGCTTGCTAAGTACTTGTCCAATCTGGCCATCCAAGAATGTGATGGCGCCGAAATAGGCGGCCATCATGTTTAGCATGGCTGCCTCCCCTAAGTCCTGACTCAAACCGAAAAATCGCCGGAATTCAGCTAGAGCCGGATGATTCGGCCACGCATCCACATCTGCTTGCGGGGGCCTAGTCAGTATCCCCTGTTGATACCTGTCATAATCCGCTGGAGGGGCAATGTAGGGGGGGTGAGGACAGACATAGGACAGAAAGAGAACCCAAGGTTCTGAATCCTCTTTATGCTGCTGTAGCCAATGTAATGCTTGGACTGTATTGAGGCGATCATAGTCCAAGTACGTCGACTTCCCACTGCCTGCATTCAGGATTCCTGGTCGCTTGTCCCGAGCAGGGGCATTTTTGCGAAGGCTACCCATCAAATCCCCTTTGCCCCCCACAACGTGGAGAGGGGTGATTTCCTCAGTAAAACCATTGTCGTCTTGTTGACCGCGAAAATGGAGTTTGCCGATAGAAGTGGCGTTTAAACCGTTGTTACGTAGCCGTTTGTGCCAACTTTCCACCTCACCATGAAAAGGGAAGGAGTTGTCCCAAGCACCTAGCCTGTGTACGTACTGTCCAGTTGCCAAGGCCGCACGGGCGGGCACGCAGATCGGACAAGGAGTATAAGCCGCAGTGAAAGTAACGCCCGCCCCGGCAAGAGCGTCCAAGTTCGGTGTGTGCACCTGTTCATGGCCCATGAATCCGGCATCCCTTGCACAATGCTGATCGGAAAGGATGAAAAGCAGATTAGTTGGTTGCATGTTCATAGGAGATTCTTTTACGCCTGAAAGTATATTAAATAAGTCGCGATAGAGAAGTAACCCAGCAGACCCAGCAGCATGGGCTTCCGCCGGAACCACAAGAGATGAGGCCGTTCAGCATCGTGATCAACAAGCACTATCCAGAGGAAATAACCGATCAGGTACAGCGCCAGAGGAGTGGTTGCCCATGGCCAGACGTCAGGGACGATGCGGGTATCCGCAAAAAATGCATAAAGTACATAAGCAGTGGCCAGCCCGATTCCGCAGATCCAGATCATGCCGGTCAACACCTCACCCCTAATACCTTCTAAGCTGGACCGATGTCTGGGGGCATCTTTGCCCAGGGCCATCAATTCTGAATGTCTTTTACCGGAACTGATAAGGAGGGCCATTAGAAAGGCACACACATATAGCCAAGGACTGGAATTGGTTACCGCCGCCGCAAAAGCTCCTGCAGCGATCCTCAACAGGAATCCCAAGGAAACCAGTGTGCTGTCCACTGCAGGGAATTTCTTGGCCCAGAGGGAATACACCGCGCCAGAAAGCAAGTACAACCCACTGCACATCAGGACTGGGAAAGGGTGCGAGATTGAGAAGCAGACCCCAAGAGAGGTTACTCCTAGCAATGCGAAAGCCAATCGGGCCCTGGGTGGAGTTATTCTTCCGGCGGCTACAGGGCGTTGGCTTTTCTCAGGATGCAATCGATCGACCTCAGCGTCTTGGGCATCATTTAAGGAGTAGACTGCTGAGGCTGCCAGGCAGAAAACCAAAAAGACAATCCAGATATCCGGTGTTGCAATGACTTGCGACAGCCTTCCGTCAAAAAAAGGGGCCAAGAAGACCAACAGGTTCTTGGACCATTGGCTTGTTCGCATCAATGCAAAATATGCCCACATATCATTGCAATAAATCTTGGCTTCATCCATCGGCTCCACCTTAGCCGGGAAGCCAAAAATACGATCCAGGACGGGGCAGACAGTCCAGAATCTGCCGTGTTCCTTATTGAGGCAGATTTACGGCTGTAACCTGAAAGAAATTTTTGAATGCAGCACGGATCTGGGGACGGTCTGGCATCAAGACCCACATGCCTTCATCAGAATAGCTTTCCACCCCCATGTTGCTGTCTATAACCAGCGTGGAGCCGATCTGGGGCACACTGCCTATTTGCCTTGCCAGCTGTAGAAATTCTGCGATTGTCAAATCTGACTGGAAGCTTAAGCTGATGGAACGCAAGATGTCTGGAGCGGCCAAAAGCATACGCGGTGAATTGGCTGGATCTGTAACCTGACGAATGACCGCATAGACTATATCCTGTTGACGTCCGATGCGGTTGAAGTCCCCATCTTGCGTACGAGTGCGTGCATATTTCAATGCAGTAGCACCATCCAGAACGTGGTAACCGGCATCCAATTCGAAAATTTGATGGCCGTAGTCTGCCGTAGGGTATTTCTCATCATTGATGGCCCAAGGCACATATATGGGAATGCCCCCGATTTGATCAACGATATTGATGAATCCTTCGAAATTGAGCCATAGATAGTGGTGCACCGGCTGATTAATTAGTGCTTCAATAGTTTCGATGAGCAATGGGACCCCACCGCCCCATGATTCATGTTCCCCAATAGAGTAGACAAGATTGATCTTGGTAGGTATCTGCCCGGGAACTGGTACCCAAAGGTCACGTGGCAAAGACAGAAAGTCCACGGTATGGGCCTCCCGATCCCAGCTGAGCAGCATTAAGGAGTCTGTTCTCGGAAAATCCTGTTCATCGGGCCTTCCGTCAGAGCCCAGCAATAAGACATTCAGTCGTTCCGACGTCTGAAATTCTATGAATTGTGGTTCCACTTCCAATGGAGGATAAAAAATGGGCTGAGGGGGAGTTTGAGCTTCTGCGGGCTGATTTCCTGCCGCCGGTGTTTCTTCTTCTATAACCTGCAGAGGGTCCACCATTAACACGGAGTTGAACCCTAGACCAAAGGTCCTTTCATAGAGACTGCGGAAGGACAGAAGAATCAAGAGAATTGCGATCGCACTGGTGACGACAATCAGGGCAATCCATTTCTTCTGCTGACGTAAGGAAGCAGCGCCTCTCGCAGAAAAATCGGCGCTATTCATGTCATTCATTACATCTTGCTGTGTCATGGGTGGAGGCTCTCGTCGAACCACCCCCCTGAGGGATTGTGGCAAATTTCCATTACTGTCTGGGGTAGGTGTCCTTCAATTTGCCCGATTCTAGTTCTGGATTTCAAGGGGCGAAACTATGTTGGTAAAGAGAATTACTGGTCAAAATGTAGATTTGATCTCGATGAACGTAAACATCCCGCAATTGGTCGAAATCCCCTCCTGCTCCTTCAGGGGCTGCCAGCTGATAAATATAGTCACCGGTCTGTTTATCAAGTACCAGAATACTCTGTTGACCTGGATCAGGCAGTAACAAATAATTGCTTTGGTTGGATCCAGTTTCCAAGTCCACAAAATGGCTTTCTAAGGCTATTGCCGATTGCAAAGCGAACGGTTTTTGAATGTTGGCCGGACTTAAAGGATCTCCATCGCTTCCGTATACAACTATAGAATTATTGTCTAGCAAGAGCCATATTTGATTGTCAACTCGCATGCGAATTGCTGAATTCAGGTTGGTGGTTTCTGAGAGCCATGCTTCTTGTTGCACGTTGGTACTGTTGAGGTTGTAGCGCCAGATCTGCCCAGCCCCAGCATCAACTACGTACATACGATTGGAATAAAAATCTATTAGCAACGGCCTTTCCCAAGTCAGATCCTGTCCAAGGTCAACCACTGAAACATGATCCGTGTCGTTATACTGGAAAATATTTAGCTGGTCATCCAGTAAGTAGAGACTGGGCTTGTCACTATGAGCAGTCTTTTCGGGCTGGAAGGCCATATCAACAATTTGGCCAACGCGAACTCCTCCTACTAGATCACCTTCTCTTAGAATCACTTGCTTGTGATTTGGGTCTCCAGACCCGATCAAGTCAAGTCGGTGCTTCACAACCTGGCTGCCTCGTTCTTCCTTTAAGAGGTAGAGGTCTTGAATGTTGACGATGACTTTCGCCGGTTCCTCCTCGCGTCCAAAGGCCAGCAAGGGTTCGGTAAGACCGACCAGGGGCACAATTCTGAATGCTTCCATCCACAACGCATCTAACTCATGCTGCAATACTTTGGATATGGGTGTGAGCCCCCCCATGTCCAGATGCGTCCGAATCAAGTTGCGGGCTGATTGCAATTCCTGTTGTGCCGATTCCAATTGGCCTTGCAAGAGGTAGGTTCTAGCCGCGTCCAATTGCTGCTGTGTCATATCGGCTATGTTACTGGCATTGCTGGACACGGGGACTTCTCTTACCGTGTAGGCAATCCAAGTAGCAAGTGGCACTACAATCAGGAGCAAAAGCAGAGTCATGCCAGCCCAAGACCGGGAATTTTCCCCACTTTCCACATTCTTCCTTTCGAGATTGGTTTGGTACCTCTCCCGCACAGTTCGCAACACTTCATTTAACGAATTGGGATCTGCTTCCACAGCAGGAACCGTCTGCGGGGAATTCTGCTCCACCTGAATACGATTCACGATTGGAGTTACCGGGAACTTGGAATCCTCTTTGGGTGGAGTCTGCACTTCAGCAGGAATGGGATCTACTTCGGACAGAGGGTCAGGGAATACCTCACTGAACCAACGGGTCAGCCGGTTTCCAGTCTTGCTGGCTGCTCTGCGCAGATAATAAGGTACGGTTGTCTCTTTGGAATCAAGGTCGTCCAAGGCACTTTGCAATTCCAATCTATCTTCTGCGTTAGCAATTGCAGGACCCTGGGCATTTTCAAATTCCTCTGTCCACTCAGTAAACGATTCTTCCTCTGTGCCTCTTATTGCTGTAGTGCCAGCTTCCGCCCGTTCTTCGGGGGCAACGAACGTAGTCTTTTCCTTTACAGCTGCCGTCATGGTAGCTGGGAGAACTCCCATGAGCAATCCAGGCATCTTTTGGCTCGGGTTTCGTTTCTCGAACGGCAGGATATTGACTTTGCCATCCTGATCAATGGCTCCTGCCACTGCCTGCACTATTTCTTGCTTGAGAACGGTTTGGGCCTGGACCGAGTCTCGGTACCGATACCAAACATCGGTGCCTAAGAAAAACAGACCATTCTTGGAAAGCTCAGCCTGATAACTATGAAACTCGGCTTTCCCTGGACAACCTATCAAGGCAGATTCATGTAGTCTCTGGGTCGGAAAAGTGTCCCCTTCAGTGAATTTGGTAACTACGTTGAAAGTATGGTCGCTGTATACCACATAGATCATGGAATCCTTGACCTCCGCCAACGTCACAGCGCCCTGAATGGGGTGATTTTGGAGGGTACTGTCGTTCAGAAACTGAACGTACAAGTGCAGTCCTTCCATAACAGACCCCAAGGCGTTAAGACCTCGGTCCGCAGACTGGAAAAAGCTTCCTTGAACATAATTGGTAATACTTTCCAGCAGTCCTTCGGAACCTTCAGGACCTTCGAAAGTAGCCAGTGCTGGGAAGGAAATTACACCACAAAGAGTGCCTCTGACTGCGGATGATTCCGGTGCGCCGTGAGACACAACAACCGCCATGCCGTCATCGGAACGGACAGACGGGTCTCTAAATGTATATAGGACTGCAAACGCGGCGTCTGCGTCAGGTCCAAACGCACTTAACATCGTAAATGCTACCCCCGACTAGCCTTGCAACGAAAGCGCCGATGTATGTGAGATGCCTCAGACGCTGTCCGGGGAAAATTTTGAATTGTAGGGGCGGCGACCTCCGCCATCAAGCTCCGGACTTCAAGGTCCGAGCAAATATGTCTTCCTGTTCCCGGTTGGAATGTGAACCTGACTTCTTCCGTTTCCTTTTCTTGGCACCCCCATCTGACTGCTGAGCTTTAATGAAAGCCAGCTCCATTGCACTTAAGGGCGGTCCCTCGTCTACAGCCAAGTTCCCATGCTCTTCCTCTTCGGGGGGTGGCTGTAGCCTTTTCAAACTGACTTCCACATGTCTGCGACGGGCGTAAACCCTCAGAATTAGCAGTTCCAATTCTTGGCCAATTTCCAGTTCCCCAGAAGCATCTTCAATGTAATCATATGCGATCTCGCCAACGGGAAGGAGTGCATCCTCACCGACTTGAATGTCAACTAGCGCCCCTTCCTTCTTAAATCCAGTAACCTTTCCCGTGATCTTGGTACCACGCTGTAAGTCATCTATCGTTCTTACTTCCGGGGGCAGGCCGCTAACGTTAATTTGCCACTTCTTACCTTTGGGCATGCGGACTTCGGAAATCCATACATCGACCTCATCGCCTTCCTTGATCTCACGATGAATGTCGGCGATTCGCCCTTGGGAAAGTCGCGTTACAGATAGCAAAGCATCTTTATCGGATCCAATATCCACAAAGGCCCCAAAGTCTAGGACGGATTGGACATAGCCGTGTCTCTTCTCTCCGACTTGCAGCTTTTGGATGGGTTTAAAATCTGGCCGGACCAAAGTTAGAATAATGTCGTTCTTATCGCGGTCCAGATTGTGAATCCAGACTCTTTTTTCTTCTCCTTCCTTAAGGAACTTGGAGGCCTGAAAGCCTTCCAATTTGGCCTCGTTGAAGCGGAACTGACGTCTAAACTGCCGTTTGGGTAGGAACCCGTCTTTGCCAACTCCAATATCTACAAAGGCCCCCTTTTCTTCCAGGACCTTCTTCACCGTGCCTAAGCGCATATCTCCTTTACGGAGCAAGACTACGGTTTTTTGGGGTTGCTTTAGCTTGGCAGCATCAGATGGCGCTGCTTCGCTTGGGGGCGCGGCCGGCACAGTCTCTGTCACGACACTTTCCTCTTGAGTCTGGGATTGCTGAGAATCAGTCTGGGCCATTCTGCTGTTTCTATTCCTTGGCTCTAGGGGAGGCCGCCAGTCAAGGGGCCGCCCAGTCGTAACACATTATAAGGGCTTGGCTGGCCCTGCGACCAATTTGTAGAGTATTCCCTGAATGTCAATGTCAGTTTCACCTACGGAATTCTGTGCCATAATGAGCTGAACTGCGGTTTGAGGCTCCCACTCAGCCACATAGAACTCCGGATCTCTGTATGAAACTTCGCGGTGCCTACGTCTTTGTTAGCGGCGGCGCGCTGCGTCTCGGCCGCGAAGTCTGCCTGGCCCTAGCTAGGGCCGGGGCCCACGTCTCCTTCAGTTATTTCCATTCGCAGGAGGCAGCCGCGGCCACTCTGCGGGATTTGCATGAGTTGGGAAGCGAATCGCTGGCGATTCGTTGTGATGTTTCTATTTTGGCGGATGTGCAGGAAGTTCAACGGGCCTTGTTTTCGTCCACACCAAGACTCGACCTGATGGTCAATTCTGCTAGTCCATTCATTAAGGAGACTATGCCTTTTAAGCGATATGAAACTTGGCACCATGTCACCAGGGCTTCCACAGACGGATGCCTGTATTTGAGTCAGGAGTGTCTTAGCTTGTTACATGCGGCACCAGACGCCACAATTCTAAATTTGTTGGATCTGACAATCCGAAAGCCTTTGGCCGGTTACACGGCTCACGCGGTTGCCAAGTCTGGCCTGGAAGCTTTAACTCGCCAGTTGGCCCTGGAACTTGCTCCCTCAGTCCGGGTAAATGGGATTGTGGCGGGACCTGTCTTGCCCGCAGATGGTCTTTCTCGAAAGTCACTGCAACGCATTGCGAGCAGGACCCTTCTAGGTCGATGGGGGACACCGGAAGATGTAACCCAGGCTATCGAGTTTGTGGCCACTGCTCCCTATATGACTGGTGCAATGCTGTATGTTGACGGTGGGGAGAGTATCGGCCCGCCGGCGAAGGTGGAAAATTGATAGACCGCAAAGAACTGGAATGGCGAGAAAGGAAAAACCTAGCTCCGTATGCTATGTGCAGTCAAGATTCCCGAGGTCGGAAATACGCAGAAGAAGAAGACGTCTTGCGCACGGCCTTTCAGAGAGATCGAGACCGGATTGTTCACGCCAATGCCTTTCGCCGGCTGGCGGACAAGACTCAAGTTCGTACTCAGCCTCGGGAGGACTTATACCGAAGCCGCCTCACCCATTCCCTGGAAGTAGCGCAGATCGGTCGGTCTATGGGCCGGACTCTGGGTTGCAACGAAGATCTGGTTGAAGCCATTTGCCTTGTACACGATTTAGGGCACCCTCCATTTGGGCACCCCGGAGAGGATGCTTTGAACCACCTCATGAGCGGAGTAGGGGGTTTCAATCACCAGGAATACACCTATAGACTCGTCACTGATCTGGAACTGCGACGACCCGGACAGCGGGGCCTGAACCTGACATATGAAGTCAGAGAAGGCATCCGCAAGCATAGCCCTCTTTTTTCTCCTTGGGAGGTGCTAGAGTATCACCCTCAGGAACGAGCAACTTTAGAGGGGCAAATAGCAAATATCGCAGACGAAATTGCGTATTACAGCAGTGACGTCGATGACTTTCTTCGAAGTCGACTGGGCAAGGATCTCAGTCAACCTCTACACGGCTTGGCAGGTCTTCGTTTATTCGAAAAGCTGCTAGGGCAGCCAGAAATCGCGGTCTTAAAGCAATTGGATTTGAGTCAAACGGTGAACCGAAAAAAATTGGTTTCCGCGCTTGTCACTTTTCAAATCTTGGATTGCCTTAATGTTACCTGCTGCAATCTGAAGGCCTCCAGAGTGAATTCGATGGATGATGTACGTACCCATCCGGAAAACCTGGCGGACCACTCAGGCGAAGTTCATTCCATGAAAAGGGAACTGCGAGACTTTCTCTTCCCCCATTACTTCGAACATGACGAAGTACGCCGCTGGATCGATGAGGGAATCGAAGTCTTGGTCCGGGTCTTTGAGGCGTACCTTGATGGCCCTTTGGAAAGAATTTTGGTATTGCCAACTTGGCAGGGCCCTGATTCCCAACCCGAAAAAGCAATTGGCGAATACCTGGCCGGCATGACGGAAAGCTACCTGTACAGAACCGCCGTCAAAATCGGAGTCATTGAGATCTTGCCAGAGTGGTATCGGGGCTTGGTTTCTTGACTTAAACTCAAGTGGAGAGTTTCTCGACTGACTTGGAAGGGGGTCTTCGTTCATCACAAGATGCGGACCTGCGGCGTTTCCTCCTCCTCTTCTTCGTCGAATTCTTCTACCTCCAGATCGGAATTGAAACGAACCGCAGTGGGTACCGCTTCTTCCTTGGGACTGATTAGACGATAAGAGACCCAGCCAAGGCCCCCAATCAAAATCAGAATGCTGACCCAGGAAAACAAGCGGGCAAACTGATTCCTGCCCACCGCTCTTTCAGATTGGTTCGCAGGGCCCGCCGTCGTAGGAAGATTCTCTGGATTGGTCAATTGGGGAGGTTCGGCCAGAATCGTCTGTAGAAACAGCAGGTTGCTGATCACGGTTTCTTTTTCTTCCGGTTCGTATGACAGCTTCAAGTCCCCACTTTCTCTCAACGAAGTTAGCACCTCGTTGACAGCCTGCAATGAGTCAGATCCTAGATAGCTCAAGATCTTTTCGGCCCCTGGAGACAGATTAGATAGACCAAAGAAAATCTGATCCTCTGCCACGCTGTTGGCAATTAAGACCTTGTATTCGGGCAGCAGATCATTCGGTTCAGCACCTTCCCACTGCACGGGCCACACTAACCAGCCCAAGATTAGGCCCGATGCCAAACCCAATACTCCCGAAGCAAAATAGCCAATATTGCTTCTTACAAACCAAATAACGCGGGATACCGTGTATTCCATCAAGTCACTCCACTATGGCCAGTTGCCTTCAGCTCTCTAATAACATCCTTTACGGATTGCATGTGATTGACATGCCCTACTAACAGGGCATCAGGGGTGTCCACAATCACTAGGTTTTTGACTCCTACCATGGCGATTAATCTATTGTTGGCGCAGACCATGTTTCTTTCGCTGTTGACAGAAATCACGTGGTCACCAATAACGGCATTAGCCGCGGTATCTTTCTTCATAATTCGACCCAAAGCATCCCAAGTCCCCAAATCCGTCCAGGCGGTCTGCAAGGTCAGCACAGCCAAGTCTGCCATTTTCTCAACGATGGCACAGTCGATGCTGGTTTTTTCCAGTTTCATCCAAGCTTCATGGGTGGAATCTATATCTGCTGCAGCTTCCAGCATTTCTGGAGCTAAGTCTTCAAAGGCCTGCCTCAGGTAGCCAATGCGGGCTACGTACATTCCGCAATTCCAGAGATAACTCCCTGAATCAACCATCTCGCGGGCTGTATCTAAGTCCGGCTTTTCTCGGAAATTTTGGATGTTGAAAGCAGGGGCTGCTCCATCGAATTCGATAGCAGATCCTTTGTGTATATAGCCGTAACCTGTATTGGGTTGCTCCGGAGTAACTCCTAACAACACCAATTGATCTTTCTGAGCCAACTGGGCGGCACCTGACAAAGTACGACTGAGGACTTGGCTGTCGGCAACCCAATGATCCGATGGAAGAATAGCAACCGTGCGACCATCCTCCCATTTCGGGTGCCTAGTTAGAAAATAAGCGACGGCTGGCCCTGTATTGCGGCCGGAAGGCTCCGTTAGGATTTGGTCTGTCGCTACTTTCGGGAGTTGGGTCTTGACCAAACCGGCCCATTCTGAACCGGTAATAACCCAAATGTCTTGGGGCGCGACCAAAGAAACAGCATGACGGTAAGTCGACTGGAGCAGTGTTTCGCCCTGCCCAAGCAGATCATGAAATTGTTTAGGGGTGCGCTGACGGCAACGCGGCCAAAGCCTCTGGCCACTGCCACCAGCCAAAAGTACGCCAATCATCGAAGCAGGGGATCCTTGCAGCGTAGGGTGGAGGCTATGTTATTTTGAGTTGTTCAGCTAAGAGATTCCACCTTTTTCAATTTCGCTGGCTAGGCCGGGCATTAAACGCACAATCAAAAGGCCCGCCTCAATGTCAACCTCGCGAATTACTTCGGAGACAGCCGGCAATAAGATTGCAGACTTCACACCTATTGACGAGTCTGGCGAGACTTCATACACATCGTTAGCTCCGGTCCTCAAAACTTGGGAAACTTGCCCCAATTTTTGCCCGGATTCGGTTCGAACTTCCAAACCAATTATATCATGCAGCCAATAGGAATGGGGAGCAAGGGGCCCCAACTGGCTTTCCGGAATCTCAAGTACCGAACCTCGCAGGGATTCTGCTGCCAAACGATCCTTGACTTCTGCAAACTGCAACCGCAGCCAATCCCTGACTGTTCGACAGGAAATGATCGTGAACGGGCCAGGAAAACCTGAAATATAGCATTGGTTCCCAACTGCAAATCGGCCCGCAAAATCCGAGAGGGGTCTTACTTTCAGCTCTCCTCTGATGCCATGCGCCGCTACGACTTCACCCACGATAATGCGGTTTGGTGCTGCACCTTTAGCAGAATTTCGGGGCATCGGGATGCCAACTATTCTTCTGTGGGTTCTCCGTCTTCCGTTCCTTCGTTCAAGAAATCCGAATCGCCGTTTTCCTCATTGATTTCCTGCCAAGAATCGATGTTCAGTATGACATGCAAACGGGGATCTGTATGGGCTGCTTTGGCCAAGGCCCTGATGGCATGGGCCACTCGCCCTTGCCGACCGATTACTCGGCCCATGTCCATCTGGTCCACCACTAAATTGACCTCGAGTTCCCGTTCATCCAAATATGTTTCTACTCGTACTGCATCAGGCTTACGGGACAGAGTCGTAGCAATGTATTCGACTAACCTGCCGACGTTCTCTTCTACTTCCATAGGGATTACTGTGCGGGCTCCTCTTCAGTCTCGGCCGCTTCGCGGTCAGATGTTCCCGATTCTGAAACGGCGGCATCCGTGCTCACCATGTCCTGTCGAATGGCTCCTTTTTCATCCAGGATATTTTCGACCCTCAAAATTCGGGCAACTGCGTTGCTAGGCTGGGCTCCCTGAGAGAGCCAATGCAAAGCGCGGTCGGCTTTCAACACGATCGATTCAGGTTCCGTTCGGGGATTGAAGTGGCCGATATTGTCGATGAATCGGCCTTTGTTCGGAGATCGAGAATCCGAAACCACTATGCGGTATGTGGGTTTATGCTTTCTCCCAACACGCGACAATCTAATTTTTACCATCTGGCTGAATCTCCTCTAAGAATGTGCTTATCGCCCTAAGGTTCCGAAAATATCTTGCAGTTGTCTACTGCCCATGCTACGCCTTTTCCTGCCCGACAACCCCATTCTTTTCATCATCTTCTGAGATTGGCGAAATTCTTTGAGCAGCCTATTTACTTCCTCAACTGTAGTACCACTGCCCTTAGCAATGCGTTTCTTGCGACTGCCATTCAATAGTTTCGGCACCCGCCGTTCTTGCAAAGTCATACTGCTAATTATGGCTTCGCTCTGAGCCAATTTGAAGTTGAGTTCTTCCTCGTCGAGATCCTGTGCCAACCGCTGGGCTCCGGGCGCCAATTTGAAGATATCCATCAGACTGCCCATTTTCTTCATGGAGCGCATCTGAATCAGAAAGTCTTCGAAATTGAGGCCATCACCCGCCAGTTTTTGCGCCAGTCGCTCAGCCTCCGCAGAATCAACCATGCTTTCTGCCTTTTCGATTAAAGCCAGCATGTCCCCCATACCTAGAATTCGGCTGGCAACCCCCTCTGGCTGAAAGGTTTCCAGCCCGTCCATATGTTCGCTGGTACCCAGGAATTTAATCGGTATGCCAGTGCCTTTGCGTAGACTGAGGGCGGCACCGCCTCTGGCATCTCCATCAGTTTTTGTCATGATGACACCTGTCAACGGAATGCTCTGGTGAAAACCTTCCGCAACATTGACAGCCTCTTGTCCAGTCATCGCATCTACCACCAGAAGAGTCTCAACAGGCTTGACCTGCTCTTGGATCTCCTCTAACTGGCCCATCATTTGGTCGTCAATCTGCAGACGACCCGCAGTGTCCAAAATGACAACAGTAAATGCTCTCTCCTTTGCACTGGCTACGGCTGACTTGACGATCTTGAGAACCGACTTACTTTCGAAATCGCTATACACGGGTACATCTATCTGGTGTCCTAGTGTCTCCAGCTGGGTTATGGCCGCTGGTCTCTGGATATCGGCCGCCACCAAGAGAGGGGTATGCCCTTTGCGGCGTAGATGAACAGCGAGCTTGGCTGCCATCGTGGTTTTCCCCGCCCCCTGCAGTCCTACCAGGGCCAAGACATGTGGTGCCTGTCCGCTTAAAATTAAAGGGGCTGCCACCCCCAGCAAACGAACCAATTCTCGATTAACGATTTGGACTATCTGTTGATCCGGGGTCAGGCTTTGTTGTACTTCAGAGCTAACAGCCTGAGTTCGGACGGCAGCAATGAACTCCTTAACAACTTTGTAGTTGACATCTGCTTCCAGCAGAGCCATACGAATGGCACGTAAGCCTTGCTCTATATCCTTTTCCGTGAGCCGGCCTTTCCGACCCAATTGGTCAAAGGTTTCTTGAAGTTTTTGAGAAAGTGAATCAAACAAGGGGTGCGAAAAATTCCAGATTAGTATCCAGCGACATCGCGGGACTGAGCCTTATCATTCGACCCAGCATTATACGGCCTAAATGGCATTGGGCAGGCAGTGCGCAAGGCCCTAAGCTTGCAAAACTTGGTTCAGAGAGACCGCAGACAACCGAACATGGGAGCCCACGGACCACTTTAATCCTGGCTGTCCCGCTGGGCTTTCTCGATAGCTTCAGGAGAATCGTTAAGGAGATCCCAATCCTCGGAGTTCAGATCAGGGTCCGGGTACAGCGCTGCCAAAATGCGTGCCCAAGCAGTTCCCGCCATCGGGGGAGGGCTTTCACTGCCTGCCATGCGCAAGGCATTGGCACAGGCTAAGGCAGAGGTTACTTCAGCCTTGTCGCCCGGGTCTAGCAGATCCAAAAACCTGTCCAGAGCCGAAGCATCCTCAGACAGTCTGTCCGCCTGGTCAAACAGTTCGGCCAACCGCAATTCTTCAGCTGAAAAGGTTTGCTCATCCTGAGGCACTAGTTTGCTCCAACCGCCCGACTGGCATATGACTGCATTCTAACCGATTTCCTTCGCCATGGACTCCCTGAGCACCTTTATGCCCCGAAATTGGAGGGCCCGCACCGAAAGCTCAGTACGGTTCAGTAATTCAGCCACTTCACGCACACTATATTGTTCCAGAAAGCGAAGACTGATTACTTCAGCCTGGGTGTCTGGCAATCGGGCAATTGCAGCCCGCAACGATTCAGCTTCTAGACTTCCCTGAGCTGAGGCCAAAGGATCAGGCTGTTCCGAAGGCAGATACTCATGCTGATCTATGGATCTGAACGTGAATTTACTGTCCCGTCGCTGATAATCGATGATTTGATTTCTCGCAATCCTATAAAGCCAAGAGGTGAATGTGTAATTCCAGGCAGTGCCCTTTTCGATAGATTGGTGCACCTTCAGAAACACCTCGCCAGTCAAGTCTTCGGCCAACTGTTGGTCCCTGACTCGAGAAAGGATGTATCTGTAGATGTGAGGAAGGCAAAGCTCAAAAAGCTCTTCACAAGCTTCCGTGTTGCCTTCCAAAGCTCTGTCAAGCAGTGCCTTTTCGATTTGTTCTTGCAATTCGGGTTAGGGGGCGAAAAAGGTGCAGTGGAACCCGGGGTTCTATATTTCCAGTCTAGGGGAAATCCCGGTCTGATTCAAGGCAAGTGGCCATCAGTTTGAGATTCTTGGTCTGCCACAAGTGCGAGCCTTTGCCATACCGTGATAATTAAGAGCACCACAAGAGGAACCAAGACAAAGTCTACGACTCCCAAGCTCATTGCAATGCCCAAGACCACAATACGTTCGCTTCTTTGCATCCAACCAGTCTTACATTCAAATCCCAGACCCTCCGCACGGGCTTTCACATAAGAAACTGCCAAGGAACCGGCCATAGTGGCGTAAACCAACGGCAGGCTCCAAATCAGTTCGAGGTTTAAAGGTCCGAATCTTTGAAGGAACACCAACAACCCTAGCATTACGATCGCTTCGGATAGCCGGTCAAATGTGCTATCCAAGCAGCTGCCGAACTTTGTAACGCGTCCTGTCTTACGGGCCAACAATCCGTCCAGGCTATCAGCTGCCGATGTCAATAGGAACAGCAGGCCTCCAGTACGGAGGTGGCCGGCAGCAATAATTGAGCTCGTAACTACCGCTAGAACCAAGCCAATTCCCGTCAGCATATTCGGGGTCAGGCGGAGGGCAACTAGAAATCCCACCAATGGTTCTTCTATTCGCCCCAGGAGGTTGCGACCTAGTTTTTCAATCATGTTTCTTCATGCAGAATATTACCCTTTCAAACTCTTTCCGGCGCGCTTTCTGTGAACAGGTCCAAATTAAAAGCAAGGCTGACTGCATTGCATGGCTTAAAGGCCTTCATACGTGGGTGGAAACCGCTCGCAGCTATTGAGTTCAGCCTGTAGCCTTTTTTGGCATTTTCATAGGTAGATGGCATAACCTTGGGCTGGACCGGCAGGGCTGTGTGTTGTTTCGTGACCGTCTTGGTCTTGCCTCACTGGGAATTCTTACGGCCTTTCAATGCGGGAAGGAATAATGACAAAGCCTATCCGGGTTGCGGTGACCGGCGCGGCCGGGAACGTAGGCTATGCTCTAGTTTTCAAGTTGGCTGCGGGAGAGGTTTTCGGCCCAGAGCAGGAAATCGTACTAACTCTGGTTGAAATTCCACTGGCGATGCAGGCCCTCGAGGGGGTGGCGCTGGAATTGGAAGATTGTGCTTTTCCCTTACTTTCTTCAATGGAACTCACCTCGGATCTACGGACGGGCTTTGCCGATGCCAACTGGGCGGTCTTAGTAGGGTCCAAACCTCGATCCAGAGGGGCGGAAAGAAGTGACCTAATCAAGGAAAATGCGCCTCTTTTTGTTGTCCAGGGAAGGGCACTGAATGATTTCGCGGCCGAAAACGTCCGAACGACCGTAGTTGGAAATCCTGCTAATTTGAATTGTGCCGTGGCCTGTAAGAATGCACCTGATATTCCAAATGGCCGTTTTTCAGCTCTGACACGTTTGGACCATAACCGGGCAGTGGCCCAACTGGCCGCGAAAGCCGAAGTTGGCACAGGCCAAGTCCGCAAAGTGGCCATTTGGGGAAACCACAGCTCGACCCAATACCCCTGCGTCTCGCACGCCGAAATAGACGGCCACCGCAATTGGCCCGTTTTTCGAGACACAGACTGGATCCGCAATGAGCTAATTCCGGAAGTCCAAAACAGGGGGGCTGCGGTCATTAATCGGAGAGGCCAGAGCAGCGCAGGCAGTGCAGCCAAAGCTGTGGTAGACCATATGCGAGACTGGCATTTTGGAACTCCCAAAGGAGAATTCGTAAGCATGGGCGTAAAGGGCGAGGGAATTTACGGCACTCCTCTGGACGTTTTCTTCAGTTTTCCCGTGACCATTACCGACGGAGAAGTGGCCATAGTGCCGGATCTTCCCTTGGACACATTCGACCGCAGTATGATAAGCGCCTCAGGCACTGAATTGATGGCAGAAGTTGAGACGGCAAACGAAGTGATCGGATGACCGGTCCTCGAAAGGGCGGCGTTTTCTGGAAAGGGCTTTTTGGTTTAACTGGTACCAAGGTGTAAAGTATCCGACATGGAAAGCAGAGTTAGCCCAAACCTGAAATACGCTGTTTTAAACAGCATAATGTTTGCTTCGAACCAGTCCTCAAGCTACCCAGAATTTGCGTGGGCGGGTAGTTTCTATTACTTGTTTTCATACGCAGGGAGTGCCTCACAGCCCTAAGATGAACTGCAGACCATAGGTCAACGTAAATCTGAGTGCAGTGAAGGCGGTCCGGGCGGAACGCCTTTTTTTGTGCCTTGGAGCGCGTTTAGGGGAAAAGAAGACAATGGGTTCTATCATATGTCGGGGCATTCGCGGTGCCACCACTGTAAGCAGCGACGACGACCAGGAAATCTTGGCCGGAACGCGACAATTGCTGGCTTTCATGATTCGGCTGAATGGCATTGCTTCGGAAGATGTCGCATCCGCTATATTTACGACCACACCCGACCTCTGTTCTGTTTTTCCGGCAACTGCAGCCCGCCAGTTAGGTTGGATGAAAGTGCCGCTCTTGTGTGGACATGAAATCCCTGTGCCCGACTCATTGCCTCTCTGCATTCGGATTCTGTTGCACTGGAACACTTCCAAAACCCAAGACGAGATTCACCACATCTACTTAGGCGATGCGGTGAAACTTCGGCCAGATCAGGGGGAGCTACCTCATGTAGACCTTGACCAACTGCATGAGTGGGTGGAGGAACAGATGCGTCAGCAAAGGGGGCATGAGTGAAAGTAGCATTTCAAGGAGAACAGGGTGCTTATTCAGAGGAAGCCCTGCGACAGCACTTTGCAGAAATGGCGGGATTAGAGACCCGACCATGTCGGAGTCTCCCGGAGCTATTTCAGTGTGTTGAAGAAAATCAGGCGGATTGTGGCATGGTTCCGCTTGAGAATTCGCTAGGTGGTTCCGTAACAGGAGCAACTTCGCTACTCCTGAAACATAGTCTGAAGACAACGGGTGAAACTTACTACAGTGTGCGCCACAACCTTCTGGTCTTGCCGGGCTACAAGGATCGCGTGAGAAATGTACGAAGTCATCCTCAAGCATTAGAGCAGTGTCGTGCGTATTTGCGGAGTCGAAACTACAACCCTGAAGATTGGTATGACACGGCTGGTGCCGCCAAAGCCCTAGCCGAGAAACCGGAACCTGAGTATGGCGCAATAGCCAGTATATACGCCGCAGAATTTTATGGCTTGGAAATAGCTGAACGTGGTATTGAGGACCAGCGAAACAATCAGACCCGTTTTCTAGTTGTAGGGGGGAATGAGCCTGGCCCTGGCCCTGGCAACAAGACTTCGATACTTTTTTCCGTGCCAGATACACCAGGGGCGCTTCTGAAGGCACTGCAGGTTTTCTCGGATTCGGATATCAACCTTAGCTGCATCAGTAGTTTTCCAAGTAGAACTCGTCGCTGGAC
Source organism: Caldilineaceae bacterium (assembly GCA_965221225.1). Lineage (GTDB taxonomy): Bacteria > Chloroflexota > Anaerolineae > Caldilineales > Caldilineaceae > Bin34. The sequence goes on along the minus strand of CBDCRV010000006.1, from coordinate 278,544 downwards.
ATATGACTTCTACATGGATTTTCTGGGGCACCGCCAAGAGGCAAGGGTGAAAGAATGCCTGTCTCAGCTTGCCGGGTGCTCAACTTACGTAAAGGTCCTCGGGAGTTATCCCGCTGCCTCGGGTATCGATACTGATCTATCTGAAATGTGATTCGCTTTATTTCGTGTAAGTGTTAGCTGATCAATTTTCAAAGAGCCAAGGAGTTTACGCCAGGTGATAGTTGTAATGAAGCAAGGTGCCAGTGAGGAAGAGACCTCGCAGGTCGCCCTACAAATCGAAGACCAGGGCTTCAGCGTGCACATCAGCACCGGCGAAGCGCGAACAATTATCGGCATCATTGGTGCCGACGAGCACAAACTGGACAACAATGCTTTTGAGGTATTGCCAGGCGTAGAGAGGACAGTTCGGATTATGAAGCCTTTCAAAGCCGCCAGCCGGGACTTCACTGAAACCGACAGCGTAATTTCTGTCAATGGATTCGAAATCGGAGGTAACCGAATTGCAGTCTTTGCAGGCCCTTGCAGCGTTGAGAGCCAAGAACAAATTCTGGAATGTGCCAGGACCGTGAAAGAAGCTGGTGCCCAATTTCTACGTGGAGGTGCATTCAAGCCCCGGTCCTCCCCTTACAGCTTCCAAGGTTTGGGGGAAGAGGGGCTTAAGCTTCTGGCTGAAGCCCGTGAAGAGACCGGATTGGCCATCATTACTGAAGTGATGGGTAGTGAGGACATTCCTTTGGTCGAAGAGTACACCGATATCTTTCAAGTAGGTGCTCGTAACACCCAAAACTATTCGCTGCTTAAGGCTCTCGGCAAGGCTAGCAAGCCGGTCTTCCTCAAGCGAGGAATAAGTGGCACTCTGGAGGAATTGCTTATGAGTGCCGAATACATATTGAGTGCCGGTAATATGAATGTGATGCTGTGCGAACGCGGCATTCGCACCTTCGAAACCTACACCAGAAACACTTTCGATGTGAATGCCATCCCCGCGTTGCAGCAGCTTACGCATCTACCGGTTATAGCTGATCCCTCCCACGGAACAGGCAAGTGGGACTTGGTTGCCCCGATCGCCAAGTCCGCCGTTGCTGCGGGTGCGGACGGATTAATGATAGAGATTCATCCCGATCCTGCTACAGCCATGAGCGATGGTGCCCAGAGTCTTACTTTCAACAAGTTCAAGAAATTGATGGGAGAAATGCGGGCCGTGGCCAAAGCTATCGGCAGGGAAATGTAGGATTTCCGGTTCCCCTCGCAAGTGCGTTTGGGCGCCCGAATTCATAGAGGCGCCCTCCCCTTGTAATCCAATGGTGGTTAGCGAACTTACCAACACCTCGTTTTTCAAAGTGGTAGAGAGCCAACGGCAGCCGCAGGCAATTCAGGGAAGGCAATGACGGTACCATCAAACAAGAGACCTCTCCTGCCTCGAAAGCTGGCTGAATGCCGCGTAGCAGTAGTTGGTCTGGGACTGATCGGCGCTAGTCTCTGTATGGACTTGACTCGGCTAGGGGTGTGTCGAGAAGTGCGTGGTATTAGTCGGTCATCTCTAACTGTTGCAAGAGGCATACGCAACAGGGTTATAGACCAAGGAACTACACGTCTGCTTTCAGGTGTCTCAGGGGCAGATATCGTCGTTTTGGCTGCCCCAGTTCGCACCGTGATCCGTCAAATCGGAGAGATCGGAGACAACCTGAAGGACGGAGCGATAGTGGTAGATGTGGGAAGTACGAGTAGTGAGGTGACCACGGCTCTGGCTGAATTGCCCTCCCATGTTCAGCCAATTTCAACGCACCCTATGGCGGGCAAAGAGACGAATGGCTTTGACTCTGCGGAGTCAGGCCTCTTCGCGAACGCCATCTGGGTTCTTACACCTTTGCCCCGCACTAGTCAACAGGCAGTAGATATCTTTTCCCAGTTGGTTCACGCGGTTGGTGCTCACCCACTTAAATTGGACGCGGAGACCCATGACCGAATCGTTTCGGCTATCAGTCACGTGCCATTTCTACTTTCCAGCGCCCTAGTGCGGACAGTTGCCGAAGTGGGCCAAGAAGAGCCTGGGGTTTGGGATCTGGCAGCTGGGGGCTTTCGAGACACTTCGCGAGTGGCCGCAAGCGAAGCCAGTGTCTTTCTGGATATCTTAATGACCAACCGAGAAAACATTGGGCAACAGCTTGATTTGTTTGTCAGAGAGATTACCTATTTGCGTCAGCTGCTGGAAGCACCGGACGAAGAAGAATTAGTAAAGCGATTGTCCGAAAATCGGAAGCTCCGCAAGGACTGGTATACGGCTTATGCAGCAAGGAATAGACCTTCAATATGAGCCAAATGATCCTGGGAAAAACGAAATCGTTGCGTGGTACTGCTTTCGTGCCAGGTGACAAATCCATAAGTCACAGGAGCGTACTGCTGGGGGCATTGGCGGAAGGCAATTCGCATATCCGTGGGTTCCTAGATGGCAGAGACTGTCAGGCTACGATCAACGTTATGACCGAACTAGGGGTCAGCATCGAGTCTGTGAGTCCCCAGGAAATCAGGATTCAGGGCGTAGGCCTGCGAGGTCTGCAGGAACCCGTTCAGGTGTTGAATTGCCAGAATTCAGGTACCACGATGCGCTTACTCGCCGGAATCTTGGCAGGCCAGGAGTTCCAAAGTGTGGTGTCGGGCACTAGGCAACTGTGTAGTCGTCCCATGAGGCGAGTGCTTACCCCACTTAAAGCAATGAGTGCTCACATCCATGGTCGGTGCCAAGACAGATTCGCGCCTCTGGCCTTCTTACCGGCGCCTGGAGGTCTCCATGGCATCAGCTACACAATGCCTGTTGCCAGCGCCCAAGTTAAGAGCAGCATTCTCCTTGCAGGTCTGTTTGCCGATGGCGAAACAGCTGTCTTGGAGCCGGGCCCGACTCGCGATCACACAGAAAGGATGTTGCAGGCTATGGGCATGGAGCTCCTTAGAGGAAAGTCATCTGTGCATCTCAAGGGGCCGACTGCGCTGCAGCCCATGGACATGCACGTACCTGGGGATCCTTCTTCAGCTTCTTTCCTGTTGGTGGCAGGAGCCTTGGTGCCTGACAGCCGACTGGTTCTATCGAATGTGGGTTGCAATGAAACTCGGACTGGTTTGATAGATGCTCTATGTGAAATGGGTGCTTCCATTCAGCAGAAAAACAGGAGAATGGAGGCTGGCGAGCCGGTCGCTGACTTGGTGGTTGAAACAGCATCCCTCAAGGCTTGCGAATTCGGCGGAAGTGATATTGTCCGCATGATTGATGAACTGCCTCTACTGGTTCTGGCTTGTACACAAGCTGAAGGCACATCAACCATCAGGGATGCCCAGGAATTGCGAGTCAAGGAGTCTGACCGGATAGCGGACACTATAAGTCAGCTAGAATTGCTTGGCGCTGATCTTAAGAGTCTTCCGGACGGCTTTGTGATAAATGGTCCCACACCACTGCATGGTGCTTCAGTGCATAGCAAAGGCGACCACCGTCTGGCCATGATGTTAGCTGTGGCAGGCCTACTGACAGCTGAGGACACGATTGTTCAGGAGAGCCAGGTCACTGCCGACAGTTTCCCTGGTTTCTCGGATGTGCTGCAGGTACTGGGTGGAAACGTCTGGGAAGAAGAGTCCTGTGACTGATTACATTACCTCCAAAACCAATAAAGTAGGTCTGATTGGATGGCCCATCGAGCACAGTTTTTCGCCGCGAATGCACAATGCCGCCTTTCGGGAAGCTGGCTTGGACTGGGTGTATCTGCCTTTGCCAGTCAATACGGAGGTGGAAAGCCTTGAAAGGGCTTTACTAGGGCTTCCTGCATTGGGTTTCCTTGGGGCCAATGTGACTATTCCACATAAGCAGAATGTGGTCCCCCTTGTAACCCAGATTTCTGAAATTGCCAAGTCGGTGGGAGCCATCAATACATTGACAATAGGTCCTGACTCTTCAATCGGCGGAGAAAATACTGATATCTATGGATTCCTGACCCCTTTGTTGGGATTGACCGCCAATCTGGAGAGCTGTCGTGCTCTTCTCCTGGGCGCAGGCGGTGCCGCGCGTTCCGTTGCGTTCGGGCTAGCACAGGCCGGGTGTCGGCATCTGGTTGTTTACAATCGCACGGTTCGAAATGCAGAACGGTTGTTAGCCGGCCTAGGTCCGGTCACATCTGGAATGAAATTTAGCGTATTGTCCAGTTTCAATCAGCTTCAGGATGTGGTTTCTGAAATATCGTTAGTGGTGAATGCCACTTCCGTAGGCATGTATCCTCGGGCATCCTCCTCACCTGTACCACAAGACTTTCCTTGGCGCCCATCGATGATCGCCTATGACCTTGTATACAACCCGCGCGAAACCTTGTTCTTGGCTCAAGCTCGAGCCTGCGGCACCACTTGCATTGACGGGTTGGAAATGCTGCTTTTTCAAGGGGCCCGGTCCTTTGAAATCTGGACCGGTTTGGAACCTCACATCGAAACCATGCGCGGCCAATTACATCAACACTTTGCGGAGACGTGCCCATGTCCTCAGCCATAGCATCCGCCTTTTCGGCGGAAACATATAACGCCATCTATCCTGATTCCCAAGGTCGATTCGGACCCTATGGGGGTCAATTTGTACCCGAGGCCTTAATGCCAGCTTTAAAGGAGCTGGAGGAATTACACGTGGCTGCTGCTCAGAGCGAACAATTCCAGGCCCAATTCAAACGGCTCCTGCACACATACGTGGGGAGACCGACGCCCATAACCCATGCCAAGCGACTTAGCGAACACCTGGGGGGAGCCCAGATCTACCTCAAACGTGAAGACCTGGCTCATACGGGCGCCCACAAAATAAACAATGCGTTGGGCCAGGCCTTGATGGTCAAAGAAATGCTGGGCAAGCAGAGGATAGTTGCCGAAACCGGAGCGGGCCAGCATGGTGTAGCAACCGCCACCGCGTGCGCCTTGCTTGACTTGGAATGCGTCGTGTACATGGGGTCAGTCGACATGGCTCGGCAGGCCCCCAATGTGTTCCGAATGCGTTTAATGGGAGCTGAAGTCAGAGAAGTGTCCAGTGGGAGCAAGACCCTCAAGGACGCCATCAATGACGCGATTCGGGATTGGGTTACCAATACAGAGACAACCCACTATCTGGTAGGAAGTGCCATGGGTCCCCACCCCTATCCCGTAATGGTCCGAAATTTACAGGCCGTAATCGGGAAAGAGGCTCGAACTCAAATGCTGGACTCCGAAATTGGACCAGGGCGCCTGCCTGATATTCTGATGGCCTGCGTGGGGGGCGGCAGCAACGCCATTGGGCTGTTTCATCCTTTCATGATGGATGCCAACATCCGCATGATAGGCGTCGAAGCCGGCGGACTTGGGATCGAAAGTGGCGAACACGCGGCCCGGTTTGCAGATCCACAGAGGGGCCGAATCGGGGTGTTGCACGGTGCCAAGAGCTATGTGTTGCAGAACGATGATGGACAGATCGCCCTGACTCACAGCATTTCAGCAGGACTTGACTATTCCAGCGTAGGGCCAGAGCATTCCCTCCTGCGAGATCGGCAACGCGTGGAATATGGATATTGCACTGATGAACAAGCCTTGGCTGGTTTTAAGGTGCTCTGCGAACTGGAGGGCATTGTGCCTGCACTTGAGAGTGCCCATGCGGTGGGCTACGCCTTACAGTTTGTACCCACTTTAAGTAGGGAAGAAGTGGTACTTATGAATTTGAGCGGACGGGGCGATAAGGATCTGGATGTGGTGATTAAGGAGTTGGGTTGATATGGGGTCGCAAGAGGAGTTTCCTGTATTGAAGGCAACAACTGGGCTGGGCCGAATTGAAGAGGCCTTGCTGCGTAGGTCAGGGGAAGGTCAGGCGGCATTCATGCCGTATCACGCCATGGGTTTTCCCACACGGGCTGAATCCATAGAATTGGTACAAACGATGGCTCAGGCCGGAGCAGATCTCTTTGAAATCGGATTCCCGTTCAGTGATCCGATAGCCGATGGACCCACCATTCAAAGTGCAACCCAGCGGGCTTTGGAAGGGGGCACAACCACCAAGGATTGTCTGCAGATGGGGGCTGAACTGCGCTCTTCGGGTGTTACGCAACCATTCTGTGCCATGACCTACTTCAATCTCATATACAACTATGGATTGGATTCCTTTGTCAGGGATGCTGTAGAGAGCGGATTTGATGGTCTGTTGGTGCCCGATTTGCCTCCCGAGGAAGCGGGTGAATTGGCTAGTCTGTGTAGAGAGGCCCGGCTGGCCCTGCCTTGTTTTTTTACCCCTACAAGCTCGTCGAAAAGGATGCAGTTGATAGCCTCTCACGGCACTGGATTCGCCTATCTTGTCAGTGTGTCCGGTACCACCGGGGCCCGAGCTTCAACGCCGTCTTATCTCAAGGAATTGGTTGCCAAATTTCGTAGGCACACCGATACGCCGGTATGTGTCGGCTTTGGGATCAGTAATGGGCAGCAGGCGTCAACGATTGCGCAGATCGCGGAAGGAGTGATCGTTGGTTCGGCCTTGATCAACGCTGCAGGCCGGGCTGATGGCCTCCATGCAGTATCCAAATTAGCTAAGGAATTGGCCAAAGGCGCACACGGTGAATAAACGTGAAACGGTGTGTAGATTCACTATTTCTATTTAGGGCTTGCTTGATCTGGAATGCCAAAGGGAGTGCCTGCCATCAATTGCCCAAGGCTTGGCAAGTTCCTCCAGCTTATCTTGACAGTCTGAAGATACAGCCTCATTGGTTGGGAATGTAGCTGTTTCCTTTTTTGATTTTTTCATTTCAATGGAGAATCTCCTGTGAATTCCTCAGCGGTCAAATTAACTTGTGACCTAATCAATATCGCCTCCGTTTCCAAAGACAGCAATGAAGAGATTATTTCCTATTGCGGCAAGTGGGTCGAAGATCGGGGCTTGGAAGTGGAGTACTTGACTTACGAAGACTTCCAGGGCGTAACAAAACATAACCTGGTGGCACGTTCGGGAAAGGGTGAAGGCGGATTGGCATTTCTAACCCATACCGATACAGTCCCCGGTTTGCCTGGGTGGAAGCCCTTCGCAGCTGAGATACAGAGAGATCGCATTGTGGGCCGGGGCAGCTGCGACATGAAAGGACCCATCGCTGCTGCATTAGCCGCTGCCGACGAAATCGGCTGGGCCAAACTTAAGAAGCCCTTGTACTTTGCTTTCTCAGCGGATGAGGAAGTGGGTCACAAAGGCGCGGAGCAAATCGCAGAGAGTTCCCAGTTGTTACGTGAAGGTAAGCCTAGTTTCGGGATAGTGACTGAGCCCACTCTGATGGAACCTGTTTACGCCCACAAGGGAGGTGCTTTCTTGGCTGTTACCTCTCATGGCAGAGCAGCGCATTCCAGTACGGAGCGAGGGGATTCCGCAACTTTCCGAATAGCACCTTTCATGGCCGAAATGACGAAGCTGAAGCGCGTTTTTCTTCAAGACAAACGATTCCAGAACAATGAGTTCGACCCGCCCACCAACGGTTTCAACATGACCGTCACGGATTTCGATACGGCCACCAATGTTACGTCGGAAAAGGCCCGATGCTCAGTCTCCGTCCGGAACATGCCAGATTCTGGATTTGATGAAGCTATGGCGTACATCGAAGGCAGGGCAGCAGTGCATGGACTGGAGACCCTGCGCATGGACATTGGATACTTTTTTGGACAAAAAGAAGGCAAACTCATGCAGCTGTTGTGCAGACTTTCAGGTAACGAGAGCGCAGTTTCTGTGCCTTACGGGACCGAAGCTTCTGTGTACGGTTCCGATATCGAAACAGCAGTGTGGGGACCTGGCAACATTGCCCAAGCGCACACTGTTGGTGAGCACATTACCCTGACTCAATTGGAATTGGGGCAGCGTCTTTATGGGGAATTGATTAAAGAAGCATGCTGCTAAGGGGCGGCCGGCACTTAGAAGCAAAAAGAGCCGTCTCATTCTCTCTCCAGTTGAGAAATGGTTCGGTAGAAATAGTTATCCGCCTTCCAGATTCTGGGGGAACCAGCCGGAAAGCAAGTCGGTTACAAAAAGACGAATGTCAGCTCCCATGATGAGCAGGATCGACAGGGCCACGATTGTGATCAAAATGATCATCAACATCAGCTCAAGGAAACTCTGTGTTTGACGGCGAGGTCTAAGGCGGGACATGGCTCTCTTGCAAGACCGAACTAATGACTAGAATTCTAAAGGTGGCATCGCTCAAACATGGCCCCCAACGGCCATTTAGGAGCGTTTGTATTCAAGAATCTGAAAGATAGACCAGCCTCAACACACGCTCCATTCAAAGGCGTTCTCATCAGAAAATGGCGTCCTATTGCATTGCATACCGACAGCAAGCCACAAAGTCGACCCGTACCCAAGTGATATAATGCCAGCGAGCATTCAGACGAGGTCAAGGGCGTGTCAAACAATATAGAAAAGTTGTATGAATTGCAACAAATTGATCTCCGTCGGTTACGAATCGTCAAAGATGTTCGAAAGTCCCTAGACGAAATCAAGGAGCCTCGCGTCTTAGCAGAACTGCGCGCCAGTGTAACTGGATTGCAGGACGAGCTTGATGGACTCCGTAATAGCCAGAAGGCGGCTGAAACTCAGGTTGATAACATCAAAGAAAAGATTTCCGCCAATCAAAATCTGCTTGAGAATGTGGGACTGACAGATCCGAAGGAGATCGCCGCACTTCAGGCGATCATAACGGAACTGGAAAGAGAAAAGGCTTCTATGGAGGAGCGGGCACTGGCAGCCCTCTTAGAATACGAAGACAAACATAAAGCATTCCAGCCGCGAAAAGAAACACTTGCTGAGCGAGATACCAAATGGCAGAGTCTCAGGGATGAGTTTGGCGAACGGCAGTCTTCCTTGGCTGAAGAATTGCGGGTGCTCAATGCAGAGCGGAAGACACGGGCGGGAAGTGTGGATCCGAAGACCCTTGAGGTATATGAAGATCTACTTAAACGCAAGAACGGTATAGCAGTTACAACCATTTCCAATTCCTTTTGCGATGCTTGTTTCATGAGTTTGCCGACTAGTGTGTCCACCGCGCCCCAGGAAAATGGGCGGGGATATTTATTCTGTCCCAGCTGCGGTCGCATTCTTGTCCGTACCTGATTGAAAGGGGCATAGACCTGTCCGCTGGGCGTGAATCCCTCCCGCCCAGTAACCTTTAGGTGCAGGCGTGAGACGCTAGTGCACGTCAGTCCGTTTTGGAGACAAAGGCTGATTGGACTCACCCCTTTGCTCCTTACTTGAAATCTGTGGCCTTGGGGGCATTGGGCATTCTCGGGTTAATATCTTTGTTGACATAAGATGGGCACTGCCATTTTGGTGGCAGCTTGTTTGCAGACAGATCGATTCAATGGTTCTCCAGATCCGCTCGTGCGATGGTAGGCCAGAGCCTGTAAAGTCATTGCACCTATTAAGACCAACACAAGTGACTTCAACCTGGTTCCACATTGAGTGAATCAGAGGCATTTGCCGGCTAGGAGTGCGGTGATTGTGGGACGTCACCAGCCCGGATTCAGCCGACACTTTCTCGATGTCAACTGCAGGGGTAGCCAACCCGGCGGACAAACACAAGATTCAGTAACGGTGAGTCATTCTTATTGGCAGTGTCTTGCGTATACTTTCTGGAGTGGGGTCTGGCCTACGCCCAAGATAGCAGTTGACGGACCACAAGCCGGGCAATACACAACATAGGTCGACAGCTTCTTCTGGAGGCGGCATGGAGCACATTAACGTGGTGGCAGAGCGTCTGGGCATCAGCCAACGACACCTCACACCGTACGGCCACTTCAAAGCAAAAATCAGTCTTGACGCCATCAAGGTTGATCAGCAGGCGAAATTGGTGGTGGTTACGGGCATAACGCCCACTCCCGCCGGAGAAGGAAAGACAACAACTGCAATCGGCTTGACTCAAGGACTGGGAAAACTGGGTTATCGTCCGGTTGTCAATCTGCGGGAACCGGCTCTTGGGCCCATATTCGGCATCAAAGGCGGAGGGACAGGCGGGGGTAAGGCCCGCATCATTCCTGAAGATGAAATTAATATTCATTTCACGGGTGATGCCCACGCTGTAGGTTCTACTCATAACTTGCTGGCGGCACTGGTGGAAAGTGCAGTCCATTTCGATAAAGCCAGTGATATGGCCCCCGAGGGCATCTGGTGGTCGCGGGTGACAGATGCCTCTGATCGGGGACTGCGCCAGATTGCGACCGGCCTGGGCGGATCCGTCAATAGGCCACTGCGAGAGACCCGTTTCGATTTCGTGACTGCCTCTGAAATCATGGCTGTCTTGGCTTTGACCACAGATCTTGACGATTTGCGGTCAAGGTTGACTAGGATGGTGGTTGGCATTAGCCGAGGAGGTATTCCGATTTCAGTTGGGGATCTGGGTCTCGCTGGCCCGTTGTTAACGGTAATGCGCCATGCCATATTGCCCAACCTTGTGCAAACGTTAGAAGGTCAACCCGCTATCGTCCATGCAGGGCCGTTTGGCAACATCGCCCATGGATGCAGCTCTGTAATTGCCGACCGATTGGGAATGGGTTATGCCGACCACGTGATAACGGAAGCCGGCTTCGGGTCCGACCTTGGATTTGAAAAATTCATGCACATCAAGGCCCGGCAGAGTGGCTTGCCAGTTAGTGCCGCTGTTTTGGTAGCTTCTATCAGAGCGCTACGTTGGCAGGGGGGCGCGCGTCGGAGCGCCCTGAGCCAGCCCAACCGAGCGGCAGTTGAAGCCGGCTGTGCCAATTTGGTCCACCATATAGGAATCGTACGTGGCTTTGGCATTCCGGTTGTGGTTGCCCTCAATCGTTTCGAAGGCGACAGTGTAGAGGAGATAAAGGCAGTTACAAAGATCGCCGTAGAAGCAGGTGCTTATGCCACTGCAGAGATTTCTTGTTATGCCAATGGTGGTGACGGAAGTATCTCCTTGGCTGAGGCAGTTGCTGAGTGTGTCAAAGATTCCGCCTTAACTCCCGACAAGATTGAATATGCCTATTCTTTGGAAGCCACGATTGAGGAAAAAGTGCTGGCGCTGGCCCGCAAAATTTATGGTGCCGATTCTGTCAATTGGTCTGCACAGGCCCGCAAGGGAGCCAAACTGTTCAGCAAACAGGGATGGGACTGCTTGCCCATATGTATGGCTAAGACCCATCTTTCTGTCTCCCACGATCCGAAACTCCGAGGCAGCCCGTCTGGATACACCTTTCCGGTTTCGGATTTACGCGCCTCGGTAGGTGCAGGATTTCTCTACGCCTTAGCTGGCCGAATTGAAACATTGCCTGGGCTTCCTAGTCATCCACGGGCACTTTCATTGGATGTTTCTCCGGAAGGCGAAGTGCAAGGACTCCAAAATTAGATTTGCACTCTTGGCCAGGATTTCTACACAGCTTTCCGTTAAGGTGCATGCCAAAATCCCCACACCAGAATCTCTTGGCAAACAGCCTGAAACATTGAGACCCAAATTTGGTTTAGTTCAACTCTCAATTTGTCTACTGGCTTATACCTTGGGCTTCCCATTAGGGAGTAGCATAATTCGTTGCGCCGGCTTCAGAGTCCTCAGACCGAGCTGAAAGGAAGAAATGGCTTAGCCCAAAGAATTCTCTCTTGTGGGTGAAAGGTTTCTTGGCTGTCCGCATCAACCATCCAGTGCCTCTGTGTCCCCGCTCAGGAATTCCAATGCTTGCCTGAGAAAAACGGACCGACTGGTGTAGGAGGCAGTTTCATTAATCTGCTCCAGACCGAACATAACAAATACGGTCCTACCATGTTCCGGCGAATAAGTGGGATCCAGGCTCAAGTCGCTGGCCATGCCGGCTGTTAAAGGACCGGTTAACTGATCTGCCTGCAGGGCTAGGAAAGGTACCTGCCCTTCGGGTCCTGATGTTGATGTGAGACTGTAAATTGGTCGCCCCTGAGAAATACTGGAATACGGAAGATCTATGGAAGGGACTTGCGCAGCCAAGACTTCTGCTTGCGGTCCCTTAAAGCGTATTGCCAGATGCAATTGGCCCTGGGCACGCGCCGCCTCCAGCTGCTCATTTAATTCCAGTCGCCCTTGCCAGTGCCAGGTGCCAAACACCGGCAGCAGATGCCTTCCAGGCAGAAGTTCTTTCACCATAAGTTGATTCTCTTCATGGAAAGTGTAGAACCAGGCATCAGAGATTTCAGTCCCCGGAGGAGCAGCCACTTCCAACTTATATTCCAGGAACCTAGCTAGAGGGGAGAGGTTGAAGGTAGCTTGGGCGTGAACATCCTCTGTAGTAGTGCCCGACGGGACCAGGCTTTCGGATTGCATTTGCAGATCTACTTTTTCTAATCCTTGTATGTTTGTACTCAAATCCAGATTCAGGCCTTGAAATTCGGCGGGAGCTTCGGAGCTCGAATGAGCCGTCAAACTTGCAGCCTCAATGGTTAACTCGGGAGACTCTTGAGAAATGCTCTTGCCAAGCAAGAATGCCTGTAAGGGAGCTGACTTGAAGAAGCTGGCGGCTTCCCGTCCCATAACCAAAAGAGTGCCTCCCGCGCCGACATAGTCAGCTAGCCGCTTGAGATCATGAGGAGCAAAAGGCACGGGGACACCTCCTGCCTCAATCTGAGATCTGCTACTGTCCCCTGTGAATATCAGGATGGATTTGGGGGGTTGAACTCCCTTTACATAAGGGGGAATCTTGAGTTCCTGGCTGGAGGCGTCCCAATAACTGTATGAGACATTGAGTTCATCAAGGACTTCTGTATACCAAGGGGCATAGTCTGGATGTGAAGGGCTCATATCAGCATCCAACAGGAGAACTTCGGGAGTTGGGGTAGGCAGATCCAACCAAGCGAACAAAGGGGCATGAAGTTCTTGGGACCCTCCACGCAAGACTAGGTAGCCCTGTACATAACCAGACTGGATATCCGCTTGTTCCGGAAGCAAAGTCACTGTCACTCTTGCTTTACCTCGCGGCGGCACATCGATGGTCGAGGGTTCCACCTGGAAGGCAAGCAAGGGTTCTCTTCCTGAACTGTCCAGCCTTTCGGCTGAAAGATCGAAGGTTAGGGGTTCTTCATCTGCATTCTGTATTTCAAGTACCTGAGCCTGGACTCCCTCCAGCCCGCGGACTCGCCCAAAGGAGATCCTGGGAGGTATTAGAAAGGCTTCAGGTGAGAGAGCACTCTCAACATCTACCAGACCGGCTCCCATGTCAGTTGGTTGTGCGACCGAGCCATCGCTGTTACTTATGCCTTCATACTGGGCTGTGGACATAATCGCCGAAGTGATCATGTCGTGTGTCCAGTGCGGGTGTTGCTCCTTTATCAGTGCCACAGCGCCAGCTACAAAGGGGGCAGCCATTGAAGTTCCAGTCTCCTGCCCATATCCCAAATGCTTCTCGTTGTCCAAGGAGCCGGCCCCATAACCCTGGGACACAATGTGGACTCCTGGCGCCACCACATCCGGCTTCAGTCCGCCATATACCGTGGGTCCCCTCCCGCTGAAGTCAGAGACTATTAAAGGCTGGTTACCAACTTGCTTCGGCACTGTGGAAACATGCGCCGTCACGTGACTTGAAGTTTGTCCAGAGAGTAATTCCAACAGTAGACCCGAATCGTGACCTACAAATAGAGAAGGCAGAGGGGTTTCGAATTCAGCTTGTCCTTTGACCATTTCAAGGAGACGGTTCCCTCCTACCGCATGGTTATATACGATTACCGCGGTGGCCCCCGCCTGGTTGCCGTGCGCGATTTTCTCGGCGAAAGTGCATTGTCCCCGACCCACCAACAGCATTTTCTCATCCAATGACCCTGGTTCCCAGCTCTGGCAACCTTGCGCATTCGCTGCGTTGAGGGAAAGGCCCGAGATCAAGGAAAAAGTCGTCTCGGTCTCAGGAGGAAATGAAGGCCCAAATCGAGCAGGTGCATATTGCATGTGGGCCAGCAGGCTGTCAGGTTGTGCTGGGTCGGATATACCCAGATGTCCGTCCCAAAGGTAGCCGCTTGTGGAGATGGCGCCCACAGTCAGATATTCGTCGGACGGATTAGCCACGGAAAAAGGCAACGGTCCATAATTTCCTGCCGCCATGACCACATAGACGCCTGCCCTTGCAGTATTGATGAGTGCGGAATCCAGGAAGTCGTTAGGTGCACTGGCAGTGCTGGGACCAATGCCCCAAGCACCGACCATTACATCTGCACCATCCACAACCGTGTCTTCCAGAGCCAGAACCCCCTCAGCTGTAAAAAAGGTATGATCGGCCTGTTTGCTCTCGTACATGACCCTGTAATTGCCTAGCCAAGCTCCTGGCGCAATTCCACTCAATGAATCCAAGGCCAACCCGCCCCAAACTGCCTCGCTGACTATGTTTCCGCCTGCAATGGCACCGGTGTGAACGCCATGTGAAGTACCACTTCCTGGCCATGGAAAATGATCGCTGGCAACTGGAGGATCCCAATCTCGAAAGTATGTCCGGGACACCACTATCTTGCCGTTATTGGCCCTGGAAATGCCGAGACCCTCCTTAGGCATCCAAGCTGGATACTCAAAGCCTTCTCCAGAGAACATGGGGGCATCTTTATGCAAGCCCGCGTCGATAGAGGCGATTAAAACACCTTGTCCGGCACGAGCGCGTCCGCCTGAAGTGTTCTTCCATGGGGCGCTGACATGGATTAAGGCAGGTCCCGCATAAAGTTGTGGATACACCGGCAGATCTGGATGCACATACTTGACTTGGGGCATTGACTCCAACCTCTGCAATTGCCCAGGGCTTAAGCGCTCCGTTGATTCAATCACCAGGGCGTTCTTGATCAGTTCAAATGCGAACTCTTGCCTAGGTCCTGCCTCTCTGGAGAACTTCCCAGCCAGCTGGATGGGCAGATCTTTAGGCACACTTCGGCTGAAGGCCTGATGCTCATTCTGTAAATGAAGAGTGTAAGACTGCAGCTCGGGAGAGAGTCCTCCGAAATAAGTGATCTGGGGTTCTAAACTGCTCCCAAGGGCATAAGCTTCGGCCAGCGAGGGGGAAGTCAATTCGACGATAAGACGGAAACTGGGCTGGGGACTCCAGAATGGGCCCGGGACAGAGGTCCGGGAATTAGAGGGCATTATTCCAGCTTCGGACTGCGCTTGAGCAGGCACAGAGACGGCAGATGCAGCCAGAATTGACCCGACGGCAAGGGCTAGCCCCAAAAAGGCCAACATTCGGCGAAAGGGACTGCTTTTATGCTGGAATCCCAAGCTTAAATCAATTTTCATGGGGACGATGGCCTTGAGGGAATATATGCAATGAATGAAATGAAGAATGGCGGATTCCCAACCAGTCAACATTATGCCAAGAAAGTTCTGGTCTCTGAGACCTCTCTTGCCCTTGGAACAGTTTCTGGAACCTACCGAAGGCACGGCGGGAGCTGTGAGAGGTAGCCCTTAGACCAGAGATACCTAAGTTACTCTCCAACAGAGTGGCCACAAAAGTTAATGTTTCATAACTTATGTTATTATCAAAAGAAAGAAATTGTTATCAAAACGTTGAATCTGTGGACAGACCCAAAGCCTCCAAAGTACAGGAAGACTTTCTCAAAGCCACCTACCTGCTTGCCAGCGAAGGCAGAGAAGCCACCACACCCTCTTGGAACTATTTCTTACGGAATCCTTGAATATCATGTGGGAGTTGGTCCATCAAATTACTGACAATTTTGAACACGACCTAGATGAAGTGCTTGAGGATGCCATTGACACCTATTTGGAGGGTCCCAGCGCCGACCCCCACGGAGATCCCATTCCTTCCAAAGAAGGGATTATGCCGCCTGCCTCTACGAGCCTACTGGTAGAACTCCCGGAATGTACACCGCGGGTTGTAACCCGGGTTCTTAATCAAGAAAGGGAGATGCTTGCCTATTTGGGCAGCATCTCTTTAAGACCTCAGACGCGAGTGACGATCCTGGAGCGAAAGCCCCTGAATGGTCCTCTGCGGCTTCTACTCAATGATTCTGAAGATCTCATCAGCCACGAAGTGGCCAGTCTAATATTGGTTTCAGAAGAAGATGTTGGTCTGCCAAGCTGAACAAGGCAGACTTTTTTGTCAGCGAGCGTTGGTTCGGATGGCCCTTTTTTGGCACGGGGTTTGGTGGCCCCAATAGCAAGGTATCTTGCTATTGGGCCTGCTCCTTGCACTGGCAGGATGTAGGTCTCAGACTGAGGTCTCAGGAAGAGACTCGAGCCAGGACCCTTGCGACGCCCGCTTTTCCCTTGGCGAGACTGTAAGAGTAGTGGCTACTACCGGCCAGATCGGGGATGTGGTTTCCATGGTGGCCAGTTTGAAGCCTCTTGATTCAACGGTTTGGACTGTGCCGGAAATTTCTCGCCGCTCCTCCTGGAATCCAGGCGACTTCGAGCCTACTCCAGCTGAGTCCGCTGGGAAAACCCTGGTCGAACTGGCGGACGTTTCCATCACGGTTACCACAATGCTGGGGCCTGGCACGGATCCCCATCTTTTCAATCCTTCCTTGCGCGACGCTGAATCCTTGAACAGGGCCGATTTCACCTTCTACAAGGGATTGCATTTGGAAGCCCAAATGCTAAAAGCCTTAGGTGAGCTGTCACAAACTCACTGTGTAGTTCCTGTAGGAGATGTGCTATTGGCCAGGCCTGAACTCCAGGAACTCTTTATTCACAGTGGTGAAGGGGTAGTCGACCCTCACATTTGGAACAGTCCCACGTTATGGGCAGCAGCAGGGGTCATGGCTGAGACTCTGGAACGTGTCATACAAGGAAAACAGCCTGAATTTCTCAGTAATTCGGAAGTCATAGTGGAACAAATCAAGATTGCAGAAAGCATCATTTTGGAAATGTTTAGACCCGAGAATCTGCCCGTCAAGTACTTAATGACAGCCCATGATGCCTTTGGCTATTACGCCCAATTAACGGACCTGGAGAACATCGGGCTGCAGGGCCTGAGTACAGAATCAGAAGTCAGCGCTTTTGATGTTCAGTCCATTGCTTCACTCATTGTAGAAGAGCAAGTTCCAGCCATGTTTGTTGAATCTTCTGTATCAGAAGATGCTATTCGAGCAGTTCAGGCCGCGGCCGCGGCCCAAGGCTGGGATGTGAAATTGGGCGGCGAGCTCTACAGCGATGCCCTTGGTCCGCAAGGCAGCGGAGGGGACACTTATCTGGGAATGCTCTAACACAATACTCTGACGATATATGACGCGTTAGCACAGACTTCTGAACAATGAATGAGAGAGCGAATTCCCAGCCACCCTTGGAAGTTAACGATCTAACAGTCGCATATGATGACAAGCCGGTTCTGTGGGACATCGACCTAAGTGTGCCTGCAGGCGTGCTGATGGCCATAGTTGGACCCAACGGTGCAGGAGAGTCCACCTTGATCAAAGCAGTCTTGGGGCTTAAGAAGCCGGTGGCAGGCACGGCGCGGATATTTGGCCGCAGAGTGCAAGAACAACGCAAACTGATTGGATATGTGCCACAACGCAGTTCCGTTGACTGGGACTTCCCTACAAGCGTCGGTGACGCCGTCATGATGGGGGCATATGGGCAAATGGGTTGGGTGCGTCGCCCCAACCAACAGCACCGGCTTTTAACTTTGGAGTCTTTGGAGAAAGTAGGCATGTCGGAATTGGCAGAACGCCAAATAAGAGAAACTTCAGGAGGACAGCAACAGCGGGTCTTCCTCGCCAGGGCTCTCATCCAAAATGCCGATATTTACTTCATGGACGAGCCTTTCCAAGGGGTAGATGCAACTACGGAGAAGGCCATTGTGGATGTCATGCGCAATCTTCAGTCTGAAGGCAAGACAGTTGTAGTCGTCCACCATGATCTTCAGACTGTGCAGGAGTACTTCGACTGGCTCACGTTGCTAAACCTTCGCAAGATTGCCAGTGGCCCTATGAACATAACTTTGACTTAATCCAACTTGAACCAGACATACGGCTTAGCATCATATGGAATCCAAACATAGGGTAGCAACTCTTTTCCAGGACTTTTCTTAGAGAATTCCCTTTCGGGTGTTTCCGTGGACTGGTCCTTTCTGGCTTGGAGCGACTACACCATCAGAAATGTGGTGCTGGGCACGGCTTGGATTGGGGCCGTAAGTGGGAGCCTAGGGTGTCTGGCCCTTTTGCGCCGGCAGAGCTTGCTAGGGGACGTAGTCAGCCATGCAACCCCCCCGGGGGTGGTATTGGCCTTCCTGATTTGGAACAGCAGAGAAATGGGTGTCCTGATGATGGGTGCTGCTATAGCGGGCATGGCTGCCACGCTTTTCATTTTCCTGTTAGACCGCCACACCCGAATTTTGCGGGACCGCGCGAAGGGTGCTGCTTTGGCCCTGTTTTTTGGAGTGGGTGTGTTTCTTTTGTCACGTACCCAGAACATGCCAACAGCGCAAAAGGCCGGTCTTTCGAAGTTTATTTTCGGTCAGGCTGCCGCTCTAGTGGCCTCCGATGTGCTGGTATTGGTCTGGACCGGAATACCTGTGCTGCTTGCCCTTGCAGTGTTCTGGAAGGAATTCAAATTAGTTACTTTCGACTCTGGATTTTCTTTCAACGTGGGTCTTACCGTGAGGGGCTTAGAACTGATGTTAACTGGTCTGATGATTATCACCATCGTCATGGGCCTGCAGGCGGTCAGTGTAATACTAATAAGCGCATTGTTGATCGCCCCGGCTGCTGCTGCCAGGCAGTGGACGAACAGAATGGGCGTCATGGTATTGTTGGCGGCATGTTTGGGGCCCTCAGCAGTTCAGTGGGAGCGGTCGTTTCCACACTGGGACCTAATATACCTACAGGCCCGGTCATTGTGATATGTCTCTCAGGAGTGACAGTATTTTCCATGCTGTTTGGGGGCCAGAGAGGCCTTATCTGGAGGGGGTACAAGCCCCGCCAAAGCCATTCCTTGGCTCGGGAAGAAATTGTCTTGAAAACTCTACAGTCTCTATGGGAGCAACATGGCAAGACGAGACACGGCCATAGCCTGGAAGTCATTCAGCTTGCTCCGATCGGTTGAGGCAATGCTCGTCCAGACATTAGAGCGTTTAAGGGCCGCCGGGTTAGTTCAAGAAGAGAGTAACGGGACTTGGTCTCTGACCAAAAAAGGATCAATGACCGAGTCTAGAAAATCCAATGCGGGAAAGAATTACCATGTCTCTCCTGGAATTTTAAATTCTGCTGATAGCCTTGGTGGTCGGCGCCGCATGAGCCCTGCCCGGCTGTTTCTTGGTACTCCGCCGCATGTTGATGGTGACCGATGCGATGAGCCAAACTGTCTTGCTAGGTATAGTACTGGCTTACTTGGTCGTCTCTCAATACGACCATCCTTTGCTTGTGTTCGGTGCAGCGGGAGTAGGGATTCTGACAGTGGTTCTTATTGAGCTTCTAAGGCGAACTCGTCTCATCAAGGAAGATGCAGCCATAGGCATTACATTCCCGGCCCTTTTCAGCCTCGGAGTGCTTTTGATTTCGCTGCTGTCGCGAGACGCTCATTTGAATGAGCACATAGTATTTCAGGACGACCTGGTCTATGCAGTATTTGAGAGATTCAGGATAGGCGGCTTGTCTTTGGGTCCCTTGGCCCTTTGGAAGCTCTTGGCTATTCTGACTCTGAACGCGGCTCTGATCCTAATATTTTTCAAGGAACTCAAGATTTCTACGTTCGACCCAGATTTGGCCTTGGCCCTAGGTTTCGCTCCTGCACTGATGCATTATGGGCTGGTGGCCATGACTTCGGTCACAGCTGTGGGCGCCTTTGATGCTGTCGGCTCGATCCTAGTGATCGGATTCATGATAGTGCCTCCTGTTACGGCTTCCCTGCTTACGAATTCTCAGTCCCGCATGCTCTGGTTGGCTATAGGAATCGGTATCCTCAAAGCCTCCCTGGGATTTTGGATTGCCACTTTGGTGGATGCTTCCATCGGGGGTGCCATGACGTTAGCCATGGCTGGCATTTTCGGCGCGACATTATTGGCGGCGCCCCGTAAAGGTTTGGTTGCTGCTACTTTGCGGCGGCGGCGCCAAAGACTTTCATTCGCGATTCGCATGCTGTCCTTACACCTTTATCAGCACTCGGAAGCAGGGCCTAAAGGGGATGAAAATAGGGTTGACCATTTACAGGTGCATTTGGCCTGGCCTGTGCCATTTGCCAATAGAATCTTGCGTTTGTCACAAGAACAAGGTCTTGTCAGGATAGAAGTCGACACCTGGATGCAGTTGACGGACCAGGGGAAGAACCTTGCCCGTAGTTCCTTGACGGCCTAGTAGACTTCCGGTTCAATTTTCCGTGGTTGTTCCCTGGAAGCAGTATTGAGCATGGGGATTCCTACATGCTCCACCACGGGTCCTACCGACATCCCCGCGATATAATGGGCGTTGGTTTTGCTACAACGGTCTTGAGTGGCCTTTAGAGGCAGCGATGCTGTCATAAAACGGGATTTCGAGGTAAGAAGATGAACAGCGATGTATTGAGAGCCACGGCATCGGCGCTGGTAGCGCCAGGCAAGGGCATTCTGGCTGCAGACGAGAGTTCGGGCACAATCCAAAACCGATTCGACAGCATTGGGGTGGAATCCACAGAGGAGAATCGTAGATTTTACCGCGAGCTGCTCTTCACCTCCCCTCACATTGAAGAGAGCATAAGTGGCGTTATCTTGTATGACGAAACCATTCGCCAAAAGGCTTCAGACGGTCGTCCTTTGAGTGAAGTTCTGAGTTCCCAGGGCGTGATTCCTGGAATTAAAGTTGACAGCGGAGCGCACCTTCTGCCTAGGTGCCCTGGTGAAAGTGTGACAGAAGGATTGGATGGTCTCCGAGAAAGATTGGCAGAATACAGTCAGTTGGGGGCCCGATTCGCCAAATGGCGAGCCGTCATAGCCATCGACGAAGTTCTGCCTTCACTTCGCTGCATCGAGGCCAATGCCCACGCCCTGGCTCGCTACGCAGCTCTTTGCCAGGAAGCTGACATTGTGCCAATCGTCGAGCCGGAGGTCCTGATGGACGGAGCACACACCATAGAACGGTGCGAAGAGGTGACAACTCAGGTCCTGCACTACCACTATCACGCTTTGCACCAACATGGCGTGGAATTGGAAGGAACTCTACTCAAGCCCAATATGGTTATCCCGGGGAAGGCCAGTGGCACTACAGCCACCCCTGAGGAAGTTGCAGAGGCTTCAGTCAGAACCTACGATCGATCCGTGCCCGCTGCGGTTCCAGGTATTGTATTTTTATCGGGAGGTCAGTCTCCTGAAGAAGCAACACTGAACCTGAACGCCATGAATGCAATGGGTGCCCACCCTTGGGAGTTGAGTTTCTCATACGGCAGAGCGCTCCAACAGCCGGTGCTGAAAGCCTGGATGGGCGACTCGACCAATCATGATCAGGCCCAGATAGCATTTCTGAGCGTCTCACGCGCCAATGGCCAAGCCCGCTACGGCACCTTCAAGATGGCTGCCTGACTCTTTCACAAGAAATACTTAAGAAGGGGTTCCCGTCAGAGAACCCCTTTTTGCGTCTATGGATCGGCGTTGACCTTAGGGGGGCCGGTCTGAAAGAGTCCCCTTTCAGGCGAATGGGATTTATCAAAGTGAGTTATATGCCTAACTAGCAATCAGGAATTTGCCCTTCAAATGGCATGTGCCGCCGAACCCGGCAACTCCTGGCCTTTGTCCTAGGCGGCCGCAGCGGAACGAATGGTCGCCGTCCCTGGGGTCAGCTCCTGCCCGGTTACTGATGGTGTCTTTCCTATAGCGTTTTCTGGAAGGCTTGTCAAGAGGTGTTGCCACATGGAAGCCACTCCAAGGTCGGCAAGAAGAGTTGGCAGCTATCCCATGAGGAGTATTGGTATTTCACTTTTCGAGAAAGACAAGTGCGCTATGTCCGCAAGACGCTTTCCTTTTCAAAGAGCGATGCGTACCATCACATGGTCAAAAGTGGTTCATTATTGACTACCACTTGGCGATGTAGTCTCTGTTCTCATCACTTACTCTGTGAACACTATCTACAATTTCCGCCATTGCGCTGCAGCGGATGGTGCTGGCGGATGGAGGAGGGGTGGTGGTAGCCGAAACGCACGTGGCAGAGGTGATGGTACGCGTGCCCGGGAGGAAGAAGCGGAATTTGGCGTCCCATACCTGGATTGGATGGGGAAGTGATGGCGGCATCGGCCGACGAGGTGATGCCACGCTTGGTCGACGTAGCGTGGTAAGAGGTCAAAGTAATGAGTTTCTCGGCTGTGCTTCCCCAAAATGAGGGGGCGATTCAGACAAGGAGCCGCGTTTGGAGAAGCACTCCTATCAAGCTGGTTTGTGGGAAGCCAAGACACTTTCCCACCACTACTTAATGGAAGGTTTTCGCCGCAGTCTGGAGAAAGTCCGACAGGTCGTTTGTATTAACGATGGTGCGGCCTGGATCTGGGCCATTTTTTTCATCCGTTTCGCCCGTCGCTTTGAATTCCGTGACTGGTGCCATCTGCTCCGACTCCTCTGGCAGATCATGCCCAGAGCCCCCCGGATCCTCATCATATGAAATTCGCACCTGGATCGAAGCCCGGAAGACTTCCTTGGCCCGTAGTCAAATGTGTCTCTTCTTCCGGCAGATGCGCTCTCTCTATCCAAGAGAAACGGCCCTGCCGCCAGTCGTCTCACAGTCCATCGGCAATCTGTGGAACAATCGTCGTCACATGGACTACGCCGTCGCCTGCAAAGCCGGCTTCTCTTTCAGCAGTGGTACGGTCGAATCCGGTGCCAAGACTCTGGGTCCGCAACGTATGAAACAAGCCGATATGAGCCGATCTCGTCAGGGAACCCAAGCTATGGTCGCCCTGTGTCCCCATACTCAGGCACCGCTGGCTTGGCATAACAGTCTTATTTCTCTCGCCGCA
Organism: Caldilineaceae bacterium; assembly: GCA_965221225.1. GTDB lineage: Bacteria > Chloroflexota > Anaerolineae > Caldilineales > Caldilineaceae > Bin34. Next base: position 255,673 of record CBDCRV010000006.1, on the reverse strand, counting down.
TTTTTGGGACGCACCCGGGGCGACCTGGCATATTCGCCTGCTTGCATTCTTGTGGTTAGCGGTTGGCATGGAATCTTGTCGAGTTAGTAGATCTGCTTCGACCCGTCTGAAGGCGGCGTGGATCGTCTGGATCATTTTTTGGGTGGAGGTGTAGCTGCGGATCGGCCTTGCCTGATGCTTGACGCGTCCGCATGAGGGCTCGATGACATTCAGTTCGGGACTGTAGGGCGGCAGAAAGTACAGCTCCTTCCCCATCGGCCCGCTCCACGAAAGCATCCAGACCTTTTTGCCCACCAGTTTCTTCGATTACCGCGATGTCCTCTTGAATGTGCTCGCCGCGCTGATGGCGATCGCGGCCAGTATGGTGCTGGCGTGTGCACGACAGTGGCGCAGCCAGGGTTAGCCGGAATGAGGTGTATGAGTGCAAGACAACTGGAGTGTGCGTCCTAGATCTGGGGTTCCAGAGCAAAAGGCTGCCGCATCCAGTTATCGTTGCCGACTGTTAGCTAATGTTTCCCCTAATCAAGCACTAAATTGAGCCAGAAGACAATCGAATCCCAGTGCGGATACCGAATTCAGTCTTCCGCCTGCAGAGCTGCCGCCGCCTGCACAGCAATTTCTCCAGCATGGGTTGACTCATGCCACAACAAGAATTCGATAATAGACTTGGCCGGAGTGAGTTTGCCCCCCAAAAATTCTTGCTCTCATGGGAATTCAGCCAGGTCCTTTGTACTCAGGGCCGCCTCCAGCAAGTCTTGGGAATCCCGCAGAGTTGCCAACATCGTCTCTAATGTGGCCCCTTGGGCCGCCGCTCTGGTGGACTCTGCGGCTTCACTGCCGGTGTCGTACGTATCTTTCAACTGCTTGGACCAGTTGAGGCTTTCGTCCCCCAACACCTTCAACATAAATTTGCGGTAGTTAAGAAGATGGCCCAAGGGCCAGTTCACACAATTGTGGTCGAACGACATTGGTGCCAAACTCTGTTCCTGAGTCAAATTCTTACAGCCGCTTTGTACCAAGCTGACATTGTTAGCGAAACACATTGCAGCAATTTTGTTGTGCTCTCCCGATATAATTCAACGGAATATGTAGTTATGGGCTTGAGTGGATTCCAGTTTAGAACTTCGCTGCCCCTGTGATACGGCGATCCTGCCACAACAACCGAATACGGCCCCTAGGCTCCGCACCAGTCGAATGGCGTGTCACGCGCGCCCTTGGTTGGTGCATGAAGTTCGGTTGTTGTGGCAAACGCCGTTCGTTGCCACAAGGGGGCACCTTATGCCTTGGCTAGTCCACGTCTTACTGACGATCTTTACAGCCGGTGTTTGGATCGTGATCTGGGCACCTATCAAGCTGTTCAAGAAGTAGCGCACCCATCACCCGTAGGGCAAGACGGGCTGTGGTTCCGTCTTGCCCACCACCGCCGGCGTGACGAACCGCCGGCCTTCCATAATTTCGTCCACAGTGAGTATTTGCATCCGGCGGTACTGGATACCCTGAATATCCAAGTCCCCGGCCTGGGCCATGAAGGCATCGAAGTTCTTGCGCTTCTGCTTACCCAAGGGCTCCAGCACAATCAGGCCGGCCATCTTCGCATTGCCCGCCTCCAGCACGCCGTACAAGGCCCGCACATCACGAATGTTCACGTTCCGACCGCCCTTGACTTCAAGCACCATGCTTTCCAGCGAGGGGCTGCCCGGAACATCAAAGTAGAGCCTCCCGTCAATGCCCCCGTCGGCCGTGCGCCTGGTGGTCACGAAACCATCCACCTGTTCCACCGCCCACTTCTGGAAGTGATAGCGGTCTCGTTGCCACTGGTCGCGGGCCCCTCCGTATTGCGCGGGATGCCTTCAATGGTGAAGTCCCGGCCCTCTTCCAACCCCAAACGATCCTGCAGGCGAATCCTGGCTACCCGCTGGATGGCATGGATGGCGATGTCAATGCCGATCCAACGACGATTGAGATTATGGGCTGTCTCAAGGGTAGTGGCACAGCCACAGAAGGGGTCCAGAACCACATCGCCCTCATTGCTGCTGGCCTTGATGATGCGCTCCAACAGGGCTAGGGGCTTCTGGGTGGCGTAGTCCATGCGTTCCTTGGCCTGGGAATTGATGGGGGCAATGTCTGTCCACACGTCTTGCAAGGGAATGCCGGGCATTTCATCAAGGTAGCGGATAAATTCGGGGCTACCTGACCGGGTGTAGTGCAACCTGCCCATCTCGTCCAGTTCGCGCATTCGTGTTTGGGGGTATCGCCATGTTTTTGTGATGCCATTCCACTCGTATTCATAGCCCCCGCCTGTCAATCCTTGACAAGGGTATTCCGCACAACAGTGCAGTGAAATAGCAAACCGCATGCCGGTTCGTATATAGGCCGGGGGTGCCGTGCACACCTGGCACCGGGTGATGCGGGAGGCCGGGTGGGGCATTAGGCAGACGCATGACCAGCAGGTAAGCTGAGGGTCATCTAACCAACACCACAGCACCGGAGTGTGGCCATGCGTCAACCTGCTGCATTGTATGACATCCGCCACCTGTTGCAGGCACAGTTACCGCATTTGCCCAGCCGCCTGCGGGCGGTGCTGGCCCTGTGGGTGGAGGGCACGCTGCTGGGCTTGAACGGCTGCCAGGATACGGTCACCCTGGCCCTGGCGCAGGGCCTCAGGGGCCCCCGCAACCCGCACACACTGCGCCGCCTGCAGCGGGAGCTGCTGTATGACGATGCCGACCGCATTGATTCGTGGGGTCCGGACCAGGAGCTGGAGGTGGAGCGCTGCTTCGCCCCGCTGCTGCAGTGGGTGCGCAGCTGGTGGGTGCCCACGGGCGGGCGGGAGCTGGCGCAGGAGCCGCTGGTGCTGGCCGTGGATCCCACCTCCAAGCAGGATGACCTGGTGGCGTTGGTGATCAGTGTGGTCTATCGCCAGCACGCCATCCCGGTAGCCTGGCACATCGTGCGTGCGCAGGCAAAGGGATCCTGGATTGACCATTTCTGCCGCCTGCTGCGCCTGCTGGCCCCAGCCGTGCCGGCCACGGTGCCGGTGCATGTGCTCTGTGACCAGGGGCTGGGCAGTCGGGACTTGTGGGCGCAGATTGTAGCCTTCGGGTACCCTCTGGGTGGGCATCCCTGCCTGCGCTACCAGCCCCACGTCACCTTTCGGCCCGAGGGCCAGACCCCACGCGTGCCCGTGCGTTCGCTGATCACGGGACCGGGCGGCCTGTGGGTGGGCACCGGGTGGGCTTTCCGCGACCAGCCTCTGGAAGGCACCCTGATTGTGTTGCACGCCTACGGTCAGGCGCAGCCCTGGGTGCTGCTGACCGATACCCCGGTGGCAGAGACGGAGCCCACCCTGTATGCCTGCCGCAACTGGATTGAGCAGGGCTTCCGGGGCCTGAAGACCGTCGGCTGGAAGTGGCACAAGACCCGCCGCCTGGACCCCACCCGTGTGGGCCGCCATTGGCTGGTGCTGGCGATTGCCACCTTATTGGCCGTGGCCTACGGTACGCGCCGCGAGGAAGCGGAAGCGCGGCACCTGCCGCCCGGCCGCCTGCGCCGGCCCCCCGCCGAGTTGGACGCGGCCCAGCAGGCTGCGTTGCCCCCGCGCCGCCACAGTCTGTTGCAGCAGGGCGTGGCGCTGCTGCGGCACTTGCTGCTGCGCGGCTATCTGTGGACCTGCGTGTGGCTGCGGCCGACGCCCGGCCCCGACTTCAGCACGCGCCTGCGGCAAGTGGACCCCGGCGGCACCTGAACTTACCCGCGCTGCCGGCGCGGGACTCTCATCGCACTCCTCCATCGCTCTCTCCACACCCCGGCCGCCTCGGTTCTCAGCATCACGCGGCCGCCAGACAGGCAATTCTACCCCTCTGGAGCAGGCCCGACCTCACACTGCCGTTTTCAGTCGCTCCCGCCATGCCTGGCCCAGTCACACGCGGGGCAGGCCCACCGCTCCGGCCGCTTCCACCGATTCCCGCTCAGAAAATACCCTTGTGAACCTGTCAATCCCCCAGCTGTCAGTCCGTGCGATACCTACGGCCTTCGGCATCCCTGCGTCGATATTGTGTTTCCAAATACTTGGGATCATAAGGTTGGTAGGACGGGTTCCAAATCATGGTTGGCGCCTTGCCATACAGCAAAATTACATTTACAATCGAGGTTCCCTACATCGCTCCATTTCGCCGAAGCTGTTCAATCCAACTCGACAACAGGACCCGAGGAGGTACCATGTCATTTTATCGCTCCAATTTAACTCGCCTGGCTTGGACTGCATTGGCCTGCACGCTGGCGCTTGCCCTCGCGGCCTGCGGCGTGCAGACGGAAATGCCGGCCGCAGAGGCTCCCATGGCCGAAGAACCGGCTGCCGAAGAACCCATGGCCGACGGTGCCTACAGCGAATCGCCCATGCTGGCCGAAATGGTGGCGGCCGGAACCCTGCCACCTGTGGAAGAACGTCTGCCCAACGAACCGTACGTGGTGACGAACCAACAGTTGGTCCTCAGCTACGACACGGAGATTGGCAAGTATGGCGGAACGATGCGCCTGCCCCAGGAGGGTCCTGGTGGAGATCCAAGTTTGTTCATTGGAATGAACGAACCCCTGATCTGGGCGCCCGGCGGCTTCCGTTACGACATGGGGCTCCACGGCAACGTGCTTAGGGATTGGGAAGCCAACGACAACTACAGCACCTTCACCATGCATATGCGTGAAGGCATGAAATGGTCGGACGGTGAACCCCTCACCACGGCGGATGTTGACTTCGCCTGGAACGATGTGATCCTGAACGAGGAAATCACGCCAGCCCCCCCCCTCTACCTGCGCACCGCATCAGGTGCGGACAACGCAGTGGCCTCTGTTGAAATCTTGGATGACTACACGTTTAAGGTCATCTTCGACGATCAGTACGGAAGTTTCCCTTCACAGATAGCCATTGCCCGTTGGAGTGGCTATCAGGATTTCCTGAAACCTGCTCACTACTTGAAGCAGTTCCATGCAGACTATGCGGACGCGGACGAACTGGCTGCCAAGATGGAGGCAGAGTCGATTGAGGAAGGCCAGTGGTCCAACCTTTTTAATTCCAAACAGGTTCACACCGAACTGTGGGAACTAACCACCGATGAAAAATTCGGCCATCCAGCTTTGACCCCCTGGGTGATGACGGACTTTGGTGGGGGTTCCTGGAACTACGACCGCAATTCCTACTACTTCAAGGTGGACGAGGCCGGCAATCAGCTGCCGTACATCGACCATGTCCACATGGTCTTAACCCAGGACCGAGAGACGGTTGTCCTCAAGATCCTTTCGGGTGAATATGACTACCTGGGTGAACGCAGTTCCCTACAGAACTTGCCCTTGCTCAAGCAGGCCGAGGACGATGGCATTCTGAATGTGTTCATTCCAAGAATGCACAGGCTGCCCATAAACTGGACGTTAAACCTCACCTATGAAGATGAGCAATATCGTGAGATCGCTAACGACTTGCGGTTTCGCCAGGCAATGAATTACGCAATGAACAACCAAGAGATCATTGATACCTTTTTTCTTGGTCAATTTGCCGTACCCGCCTATGAATCCGGCATCCCGGAGTACGACCCAGACAAGGCGAACGCTCTCCTCGATGAGATGGGGCTCTCAGCTCGCGGTGACGATGGTTTCCGTCTAGGTCTGGATGGCGAACCATTCGAGATCATTTTCGAGACGGGCCCGGTATCCCAGGATCACATACCCGCGACCGAGATGGTCGCCGAACATTGGAAGGCAGTGGGTATCAATACCTCGCTCAAAGCTGGTGACTTTGGTCTAGTCTGGGAACGGAAAGAAGCCAACGATCTCACTGGTTGGGTATTGTGGATCCACGAGGATATCTGGCCCTCAGCAGGCTGGGACGATTACCTACCTCAAAGAGGCTGGGGAATCTTGTGGGGACGGTATAGCAAATCCGGCGGTGCAGTGGGTGAAGAGCCACCCCCAGAGGTGCAGGAACTGTACGAACTTCACAAGGCATTCCTGCAGGCACCGATCGGCACTCCCGCCGGAGACGCTGCGCTGGCTGCGTTATACAAAAACATCCACGATAATCTCTGGACTTTCAACCCCGTTGAAGAGTCCTATTACCCAACCAGCACCAGCGTACGCATCAAAAACGTCCCTAAGGGCCAGACTGATGAAATGGGCATCATAATTATGTACAGTATGGAACAGTGGTACATCGACGAGTAGCACCTAGCCGATCCTTCCTTTCTAAGGCATCGTGAGAAACGTGGTCCGGGGGGCGTCAATGCTTCCGGACCACTACACCTTTTGGGGGGACCATTCCTCTTGATTGGCTACATCACACGTCGGTTGATCTTCATGATCCCGATGTTGTTTGTAATTTCTTTCGTGGTATTCATGATCATCCAGTTGCCCCCCGGCGACTTCATGAGCACCTATATTGCCAAGCTTGAAGCGTCCGGCTTCGGGGTCTCCGACGAATTGGCGAAGAGTCTGCGCCGACAGTACGGTCTGGATCGTCCAATCATCGTTCAGTATCTCTATTGGATACGGAACATCGTGACGGAAGGAGATTGGGGACGCTCCTTCAGTTGGAACAAGCCCGTCGCAGATATCCTTGTGGAACGGGTACCCCTGACCGTCGCGGTATCCCTGACATCTACCATCTTTGTCTTCGCAGTGGCGATTCCGATCGGCATCTTCTCTGCCACCCACCAGTATTCCCTGTTTGACTATTTCTTCACCTTCCTGGGCTTCATGGGGGTTTCAATTCCCCCATTCATGCTGGCCTTGATCCTGATGTGGGGTGTGTTCACCCTGTTCAACTGGAGTGTGGGCGGCTTGTTCTCACCCGAATACATTGACGCGCCCTGGAGCGCCGCAAGGGTCTTGGACCTGATGAAGCGTATCTGGTTCCCGGTCCTCCTCATCGGCCTGAGCGGCACAGCCGGACTGATGCGGGTCATGCGAGGAAATCTGCTGGACGAGTTGCGCAAGCAATATGTGGTTACTGCCCGGGCCAAGGGCATTCCCGAAATGCGCGTCCTCTTCTACTACCCGGTCAAAATCGCCATGAACCCGGTAATCAGCACCATCGGCTACATCCTGCCCGGGATCGTGGCAGGTGAAGTGCTGGTTTCCATTGTCCTGAACCTGCAAACCACGGGGCCGGTACTATTTAACGCCCTGTTAGCCCAAGACATGTACCTGGCCGGCAGCATCACCCTGATTCTGGCCCTACTCGTGATCTTCGGCAACCTGATTGCCGATCTACTCCTGGTATGGGTTGACCCTCGCATCCGATTTGGGAACGTTGAGGAATGACGCTCGCAGAACTCGAAGTACCCGCCACCCACGAAGTCACGGAGGACTCCGGGGAGGAGTTCTACCGAGCCACGCAATGGCAGCTGATCTGGTGGGCATTTCGCAAACACCGAGCAGCCAATATCGGAATGGTGGTCCTGGGTATCCTTTACCTACTTGCCATCTTCTGCGAGTTTGTGAGCCCCTACGCGACGCTTTTCCGCTTCGATGGTTACTTGGATGCCCCTCCCAGCCGCATCCGCGTGCGCACCGAGGACGGCTCGTTTACCAGACCCTATGTCCTGGACATTGAGCCAAATCTGGACATGGACACTTTCCTGAAAGTGTACACACCTGTTGAGGGTGGCGAACCACACCCGATCCGGTTCCTGCACCGCGACCCCGAATTCGCCTACGAACTTTGGGGGTTGTTCCCCACGGAGCGACATCTGTTCGGTACGGATGGCGCCCCGGTTTTTCTCTTTGGTACAGACCGGCTCGGCCGCGACCTTTTTACCCGAACCATATACGGGGCTCGGATTTCTCTGTCCGTGGGCTTGGTGGGTGTGGTCATCAGTTTTTTGCTGGGTCTCTCGATTGGCGGTGCCGCAGGCTATTTCGGAGGGATTACAGATCAGATTTCGATGCGAGTGATCGACTTCATTGTCTCTTTGCCCACGATCCCATTGTGGATGGCCCTGTCGGTGGCCCTGCCGCGAGAGTGGTCGGTGGTAAAGACCTACTTCGCCATCACATTGATTCTGTCCCTCATTTCATGGCCGGGGCTGGCTCGCCAGGTGCGGGGCAAGTTCCTGTCCCTTAGGGGAGAGGATTTCGTGACCTCCTCGCGTCTCGTGGGTTCCGGCGAGATGCGCATCATGATCATCCATCTGCTGCCTTCATTCATGAGTCACCTGATCGTGACCCTGACCCTGATGGTACCGGGCATGATCATTGGTGAGACAGCACTCAGTTTCCTGGGTTTGGGTTTGCAGCCACCTGCAGTCAGTTGGGGTGTCCTGCTTCAGAATGCCCAAAACGTGGTGACTTTGGCACTTCATCCCTGGAAACTCATACCTTGCCTTTTCGTAATCGTGACTGTGCTGATGTTCAATTTCCTAGGTGACGGCCTGCGTGATGCCGTAGATCCCTATGCCACCTGACAGCACCAACAACGCGGCCGAGGCGGAACCGGTCCTGGAGATCCGCAACCTTTTCACCCACTTTGAGTCCGACGAGGGCGTCGTCAAGGCGGTGGACGGGGTCACATTTACGCCCGGGTGTCCCGCACCGACCAGAAAGACGATCTGCGTAGGCAGCCGGCGATGCTGGAGGCCTATTGCGCACCACCGGGCGGGCAGACGGGAATCATCACGGATCTGGGCAGTGGCCTGAAATACCGGAAGCCGGGCTTGCAACGTTTGCTGGATCTGATTCTGCAGCGGGGGGTCGCCCGCTGGGTCCTGACCCACCGGGACCGCCTGCTGCGTTTCGGGTCCGAACTGGTATTTGCCCTGTGTGAGCGGCAGGGCATTGAGGTGGTGATCATCCACCCGTCCGAACTGGTGACCTTTGAAGAGGAACTGGCGGCGGATGTGTGGGAGATCATCACGGTGTTCAGTGCGCGCCTGTATGGTCGGCGCTCGCATAAGACGAAGAGGATTTTGAAGGCCCTGCAGGATGCCGGGGACGAACCCGCCCCATGCTGACCGCGCACAAGATCGCCCTGGCTCCCCATCCTCGCCAGACTACGTTGCTGGCCCGGCACGCGGGTTATGCGCGGGTCGCCTATATCTGGGCCGTGGCGGAATTCAAGGCCGGTCTGGATCGCAAGCAATGGTTATCGGACAAGGATCTGAGACCCCTGTGCAACCAGGTCAAGTCCGAACGGTATCCGTGGTGCAGGACACTTTCGCAACTGGTGGCCAAGAACGCGATCCGGAATGCCGGGAGAGCGATTGAGGCTTGGGGTGCCTACCGGCAGGCCCGGTACGTCGGCTTTCCCCGCTTCCGCCGGAAAGGTATCCACGACGCCTATACCGCGTCCAACGGGCGTGATACGGTGGTCCCCTGGCCGAACGCTAGGTCCGTCTGCCGGACATCGGCTGGGTCCGGATGCGGGAAGCCCTGAGCTGGTCCGGGGCGGTGGTGGCCGTTACAATCAGCCAGAAATCGGATCGCTGGTTTGCCTCCTTCCAGGTGGACACCGGCACGGCCCCTCCGCCCCTCCGAGAAGGCGCCACGGTGGGTATTGACATGGGCCTCCAAACGCTGGCGACCCTGTCCGATGGCACCGTATATGAGAACCCCTGCGCCCTGCGGGCCGCCCTGGCCGATCTGCGGCGGGTGGACAAGGCCATCGCCCGTTCCCGCGAAACACATGGACACCAGGAGTCCAAACGCAGAAGCCGTCTCTGCCAGCTCCGCCGTCAACTCCATGCCCGCGTGCAACGTATCCGGCAGGAAGGCCACCACCAGGCGGCGAGTGCGATAGCCAAGACTTACGCCGTGGTGAAGGTCGAAACGCTGCATATCAGCGGCCTGGTCAAGAACCGTCGGCTGGCCCGGGCTTTCAGTGACTCAGGGATAGGCGACTTTCTGCGGCTGCTGGAATACAAGTGCCGGTGGTACGGGGCTCGCTTCGAAAAGGTGGACCGCTTGTATCCCAGCTTCCGGACCTGAAGCCGTTGCGGGGCCTACAAGGTTGATAAGGGTATTCCGCACAACAGTACATTAAAATAGCAAACCGCATGCCGGTTCGCATAAAGGCTGTGGCGGTGCCGCGCAAAACCGGCACAGGATGATCCGGGAGGGTGGGTAGGGCGTTAGGCGGACGCCTGACCGGCAGGTAAGCTGAGGGTCTTTTAACCTACACCACAGCACCCGAGTGTGGCCAAGCGTCGACCCCCTGCATTGTATGCGCACCCAGAAGGTCCCCGCAAGCAAGATGACCTGGTGGCACTAGTGATCAGTGTGGTCTATCGCCAGCACGCCCACCCAAGGGGTCCCCGCGTCGCCTGGCACATCGTGGGTGCGCAGGCAAGGGGGTCCTGGATTGACCACTTCTGCCGCCTGCTGCGCCAGCTGGCCCCGGCCGTGCCGGCTACGGTGCCGGTACATGTGCTCTGTGACCAGGGGCTGGGCAGGCGTGACTTGTGGGCGCAGATTGTGGCCTTCGGGGACCCTTGTATGGTGGGAGAAGGCAGCAGTCCCTGGCTGGAGGGGACTGCTGTAACGGGCACGACAGACCGTGGGGACCCTTGGTCCGCGTCAGCGAGACCGACCCAGAGCTGGGTCGTCACGCCCGAGTCTTCCCGGAGCCTGTACAGTTGCCAGGATCCAAAATCCGCGCCCGGAGGGCCCCCGGCAAGGCAGGGCCAGAGAAGAACCTGTTCCCAGCATAACGGAGAACCATTCCCTGTCCAAGCCAGAGTTTTTTGTGGGAATCGATGTGGCGCAGCAGCACCTGGATTTGGCCATCGCCGGTGAGGATGCCGTGTGGCGGGTGTCTTATGATGCCGCGGGCCTGACCGAGCTGTGTGTCCGCTTGGCGGCAGCCGCGCCCGCGCAGATTGTGTTGGAAGCCAACGGCGGCCTGGAGACCGAGGTGACCGTGGCCCTGAGCGCAGCCGGCCATGCTGTCGTCGTGGCTAACCCGCGCCCAGCAACGCACATGGCGGCACCGAGCGGGAACCCAAGGCCAGAAATTGGCCCAGCGCCACATCACGTGGTTGCAGGCGGAACTGGCACAGGTGGACCGGCAGCTGCAGCGCCCGCGCAAGGCCCATCCCGCCTGGCAGCAGCAGGATGCCCTGCTGCAGAGCGTGCCGGGTGTGGGTCCGGTCCTGACCAGCGTGCTCCTGGCCGAACTCCCCGCACCCAGAGGGTGCGCGGGCCAATTGAACCGCCGCCAAATCGCGGCCCTCGTCGGCGTCGCCCCGCTCAACCGCGACAGTGGCCAGTTCCGAGGCGCCAGCGCACCGGGGACCCACGTAGTGGGCGGGGGAGGCCGCGCCCAGGTGCGCACCGCCCTGTACATGGCCACCTTGACCGCGACCCGGTACAACCCCGTGATCCGCAAGTTTTACCTTCACCTGTGTGCACTGGGCAAACCCAAGAAGGTCGCCCTCATCGCGGCCATGCGCAAACTGCTCACCATTCTCAATTCCATGATCAGAGCCCAGAAACCCTGGGTCGAAGACCATTTCCCTTTACTGGAAACTTGACATCCAACACAGTTGCTCTGGGTGGGAAGTGGCACAAGACGCGCCGCCTGGACCCGGGGGCCCTTTGGGCGCGTGTGGGCTGGTGCTGGCGATTGCCACCTTGCAGGGCGTGGCGCTGCTGCGCCGCCTGCTGCTGCACGGCTATCTGTGGGCCTGAGTGTGGCTGCGACCTACGCCCGGCCCCGACTTCCGCGCGCGCCTGCACCAGGCGACACCTGAACCGACCCGCGCTGTCGGCGCGGGCCCCGCATCGCACTCCTCCATCGCTCTCCCTCCACACCCCGGCCGCCTTGGCCCTCCGCACCACGCGGCCCGCCACACCGGCACTTCCGCCCCCACGGGGCCTTTCTGCCCTCACAATGCCGGTGACAGTCGCTCCCGCCATGCCTGGCCCAGCCACACGCGGGGCAGGCCCACCGATCCGGCCGCCTCCACCGATTCCCGCCCAGAAAATACCCTTGTCAAGGGCACATCCCCAGCAGGACCCCCACCGGCTGGAAGCCATGGAACGAGCCCTTCACGCACGCAGAAAGTTCACTCTCTTGCAGAAACTCATGCGTGGAGGTGAGATGGATGACTATGTGTCCCCGGAGGAGTTTGATGTGGATTTCGGGGAAGCTGCCCAGGGAGCGCTGGAGCATGCCCTTAAGTCCTTGATAGCATCTCAACGGCAGGAATACGCCCGACTTCATGACCTTGTACAGCTTGAAAACCATGCGGAACAGGTTGTGTACCGGGATTTCTGGGATTGGCGTCTCCCGCGAAAACTCTGTCTGCGTTTACTGGGGGCGAAATCTTTGGTACGCCGGATTTGGCACGGAATATTGAAAAACTCTTTGTAATGTTTTAATCAGATGTAGAGTCAATTTTCTCCATGATCCAGAACAAGGGTGGGTTTGATCCCTGGAAAATACGGAAGTCTGATTACCAGTTTTGATGGACCCGATTTAGCCGAGGTTGCTTCTGTGCGGTCTTCTGCTCCAGATATGCAATTGGGAACCGCACATTAACCCCCAGAGGTTCTACTTACTTCGCTCTATTTGCTGAAGCTGAACCCAGTCAGTAGATCAAGGGTTGTACTCTTGACCAGCCCCTTGGCGAGTATTGCATGACGCCAACGAATTTCTTGCGGTCCTGTAGCCCTAGACGGCAGCAGAAAGCAGGCGTTAAGTTATGCATTTCAGGCTCTGTCCGCGACCCTTTGTTGCGCTACCTGAAGTCAGGCAACGGAAGGGATGCCTTCCAGTGTGATCTCCTTGGCGAAATGGCAGGCCACGGAATGTCCTGGTTCATCGGGTACAGGTTCCAGAGGGGGGAATTCCTCTTCACAAATGGGTTGCCGGTACGGACACCGCGGATGGAAGTGACATCCGGAAGGGGCAGACATGGGATCGGGCACTTCTCCGGTCAGGACCGGAGACCTGCGCCTAAAGCGGGGATGAGGCTTGGGGGAGGCCGATAGCAGTGCCGCTGTATAAGGATGCTGGGGCGATTCAAAGAGAGCCTGGGTAGGACCTACTTCCACCAGCCTTCCGACATACATGACGGCCACCCGATCACTGATGTGCTGCACCACACCCAGATCATGGGACACAAAGAGATAGGTAAGGCCGAATTCGCTTTGCAGATCCTTGAGCAAATTGAGAATCTGGGCCTGGATCGAAACATCCAATGCAGACACCGGCTCATCACAGATGATCAGCTTGGGATTCAGGGCCAGCGCACGGGCGATGCCGATTCGCTGCCTCTGACCTCCACTGAAAGCATGGGGATAACGCACCATGTATTCAGGCCGCAGGCCGACGGACGCCATCAGTTCGCCGACCCGGCTTTCCAGTGCCGCACCGCTGGCCATTCTGTTTACGCGCAGGGGTTCGCCAATAATGTCACGAATACGCTGCCGCGGGTTGAGAGAGGAGAAAGGGTCCTGAAAGACCAGCTGGATATTACGGCGGGTTGCTTTCAGTTCGTCCTTTTCCAGGGTCGCCAGATCCACCTCCCGTTCCAGATGAAAAATGACTTGCCCTGCGCTAGGCGCCACGGCCCGGATGATGGATTTGGCCACGGTGGTCTTGCCACACCCGGATTCGCCGACCAGACCGAAAGTCTCGCCGGACCGAATATCGAAAGTCACATCGTCAACAGCCCGGATCACTCCTATCTGACGCTTTAGGAGCCCCTTGCGCATGGGGTAGTGTTTCTTGAGGTTGCGTACTTCGAGGAGGGGAGGAGACAGGTCAGCCATGGTCGATATCATCGTCATAGAGGACACAGGCTACGGTGTGGTTGCTCTCTACCTGGACCGTCGTCGGCTTGACTGTGTCACAGATGCCAGGTCGTACAAATTCACAGCGAGTGTGGAAACGGCAGCCTGAAGGAAGATTATAGGGATCAGGAACGCGGCCCACGATGGACTTGAGTCTGTCTTTCTGCTCCTCCCCAAGATGGGGAATGGATTCCAGCAGGGCCTTTGTGTATGGGTGTTTGGGATTATCAAAAAGCGACCAGACCGGTGCTTTCTCTACAATTTCCCCTAGATACATGACCACCACTTCATCGGCCATTTCTGCAATGACCCCCATATCGTGGGTGATGAAGAGAATGGCCGTCCCTGTCTCGTCCTGCAGAGACCGCAACAAATCCAGGATCTGGGCCTGAATGGTGACATCCAGGGCCGTAGTGGGTTCATCCGCTATCAATACGCGGGGTCCACAGGCGAGGGCCATGGCAATCATGGCCCGTTGGAGCATACCTCCTGACAGTTCAAAGGGGTACGAATGAGCCCGTTTCTCCGGATCGGGAATGCCCACTTTGCCCAGTAGATCAACGACCAGGTGCTGGGCCTCTTCCTGGGTAACATCCTCGTGAAACTCTATAACCTCACGCAGCTGCCACCCTACTGTATGTACAGGGGAGAAAGCATTCTTGGGTTCCTGGAAAATCACGGCTATCTCGCGGCCGCGCACATCCCGGAGTTCCGCGCTGCGCGGATCCAGTTCGGCCAGATTCACCACTTCGTCTTCACGCCGCAGCAGGATCTGGCCCTGCTTAATCCGACCTCCCGGCCCCACGATTTGCAGAACGGATTGCGCCATCACACTCTTGCCGCATCCGCTCTCTCCCACGATACCCAAGGTCTTGCCCTTTTCTACGGAGAGCGACACGCCATCCACCGCACGCACGGTGCCTTCATCGAATTCGAAATGGGTAACCAGATCCTCAATGGCCAGTACCCAGTCGGAGGACGTTTCTGCCATGGCGTGTCTTCCCTAGGTCGCGTACGGATCGGCGGCGTCCCGCATACCGTCGCCCAAGAAATTGAACATCAGGACCGTAACGATCACAAAGATACTGGGGATCAACTTCCAGGGATGCAAGGCCAAGGTAACCAGGTCCTGGGCATCCTGCAGCAGAACGCCCCAACTGACAGCCGGAGGCTGCATACCCAAGCCCAGAAAACTCAGGGCTGTTTCGCCGATAATCATTCCCGGAATCATGAGGGTCAAAGTCACGATCAAGTGACTGGTAAAGGAAGGAAACAAATGAACGGCCATGATCCGCAATTCATTGGATCCCACCAGACGCGCCGATGTCACAAAGTCCTCTTCCCGCAGGGACAGGAACTTTCCCCGCACCTGCCGGGCCAGCGCCGGCCATGAAATCAGGGAAAGAATGAGAGTGATGAAGAAATAGGTACTCTCGACGGACCATTCCCTGGGCACGGCTACCGAAAGAGCCATCCACAGGGGAATGGTCGGGATGGACAAGATAAAGTCGATCGTGCGCATGGCAATCTGGTCCACAATACCACCAAAGTATCCGGCTGCGCTGCCAATGAAAAGCCCGAGGATGAAGCTCATCACAACTCCGACCAGACCAATGGAGAGAGAGATCAGGGAACCATACATGGTTCGAGTAAACAAATCTCGCCCCAAACGGTCGGTGCCAAAAAGAAATATAGGAACTTCGCCTGTGCCGAACAGATGTCGCTGGGTCTTGATCAGACCGAAGAGCTTATTCTCGGTTCCTTTGACCCAGAAGCGAATAGGGTAGGGCGGACTCTCTTCCTTGGGGGTGTACTTTGTACGGAAAGTCTCCATGTTCAGTTTGGGTTCCGCGTCCAGGATATAGGGACGCATGAATTTGCCCTCATGGAAGAAACGAATTCGGTGGGGGGGTGCGTCGAGATAACCACTAAACCGATCCAGTGGTTGATAGGGACTGACAAACTGGCAGAAGATCCCCAAGCAATACAGCAGGCCCAGAACATTCAGGCCAATTCGGGCAATGACATGTCGGCGGAAAGCCCACCAGATAAGTTGCCATTGCGTAGCCAGGTAAAATTCCTCGCCTACCTTCTTTTCTACCTCGGCAGTGGTAGGCATATCCAGCTCAGCCAGTGTCACTCCGCAACTCCCTCATAGCGAATGCGTGGATCGATCCAGACCAGCAGCAGATCAGCCACCAGGTTGCCCACAATGACCAGCAGACTCAGGATGAGGGTTATGCTACCAGCCAAATACATATCCTGGGACATCAGGGCATCCAGCAGGACGGGACCGGTGGTTTGCAGATTGAAAACGATGGATATCAGAACTTCACCGGCCACAATACCGGGTAAAATCCAGCCAATCGTGCTGATTACCGGATTGAAGGCAATCTTGACCGGATAATAGTACAGGACCCTCAATTCAGGAATACCCTTGGCGCGTGCTGTGACCACATATTGTCGGTGCAGTTCGTCCAGCAGGTTGCCCCGCATGACGCGCATCAGACCGGCAGTACCGTTCAATCCGATAAGAATCACTGGGAACCACATTCGTGTGAGCAAATTCCAGACTTTCGCTACGCTCCAGGGCCGACCCATGAATTCTGGAGACAGGAGCCCGCCTACGCGCCAGTCAAAAAGGACGAAGACGCCCCACATCAGTATGAGAGCCAGCAGGAAACCAGGAATGGATATGCCGATGAAGCCGACGAAAGTGAAGAAAAAGTCGAAGAAGGAATACTGGTTGGTGGCGGAAAATATGCCAATGGGCACGGCAACGACAAAGACAAAGATGGTAGCGGCAATGGAAACCGCCAAGGTCAGGGGAACCCGATCAGCCAGAACGTCAGCTACGGGCCTGTTCCAACTGAATGATCGCCCCCAGTCCCCCTTGGTCGCGATGTTCTTGATCCAAATGAAGTATTGCATGTGCATGGGGCGATCCAAGCCATATTGGCGCCGCAGGCTCATGGCCAATTCATCGGTGATTTTGACTCCCCCCTCTTCCAGATTAGCGATATAGGTGCTCATAAAGTCACCGGGAGGTAACTGAATGATGAAAAACACCACGGCCGAAATGACGAACAGCATCGGCACAAGGGTTAGGAAGCGGCGCAGTATGTAGTTCAACAAGAGGGAAAGTCCGTGTTACGAACAGACGGGGGAAAACAATACCTGTCCATCCCCCGTCTCACACTTTCAATGTCTTAAACAGTTCCCGAGCCAGTTATTCGTCGATGTACCACTGTTCCATACTGTACATGATCACAATGCCCATCTCTTCCACCTGTCCCACAGGCACGTTCTTGATGCGCACAGACGTACTGGTGGGATAGTAGGACTCTTCGACTGGATTGAAGGTCCAGTAATTGTCGCGAATGTTGGTATAGAGATTCTCTAGGGCGTCAACACTTGCCTGGGTGCCGATGGGCGCCTTCAGGAACGTGGAATGCAGATCGTAGAGTTCCAACACCTCAGCGGGCGGTTCTTCCCCCTGCTCGCCCTGCGAAGTCATGTAACGGGCCCATTCGCGACCCCAGTCTCTGTGGGGGAGATAGTCGTCCCAGCCAGCACTGGGCCAAATATCTTCGTGTATCCACCCCGCCCTACCCTGGGTTTCATTCGCCAGCCATTTTTCGCGGATTAGGCTCCCTTCTCCTGCCTTCACCGTTGTGTTGATGCCCACCTCCTTCCAGTATTCGGCAATCAGTTCCGTCATAGGAACATGATCCTGAGACGCAGGATGAGGCTCGAATAGGATTTCGAACGCTTCACCATCCGGTCCCAGCCGGAAACCATCTTCACCCCGGGTGTCCAAACCCATTTCGTCCAGAATCTGGTTCGCTTTGTCAATGTCAAACTCGGCGTGGTTGGAATCGGTTGGCAGTTTGGCGAACTGACCCAGATAGAAGGTTTGGATGATCTCTTCCCTGTTGATGGCCAGGGTCATGGCTTGGCGGAAACGGACATCATTCGTGACCTGCCGATAGATGGGATCGTCAAAGGTGAGGTTGAGGGTGAAATTGATGGGCAGGCGATGCATGCGGGGAATGAAGACATTCAGGACACCGTCTGCTTCCGCTTGTTTCAGCAGCGGCAGATTCTTGAGCGAACTGCGTTCTCCCAGATAGTCCACCTCCCCTTGCAGCGTCTTCAACACCGTGGTCTCCCGATCCTGCATCAGCAGCATCTGCACTTTATCAATATAAGGCAACTGGTTACCGGCCTCATCCACCTTGAAGTAATAGGGGTTGCGCTCAAAATTCCAGGTGCCCCCGCCAAAGTCCACCATCCGCCAGGCGGTCATTACAGGGTGGCCAAAGCCTTTTTCGTTGACGGCATGATACAGGTGACTAATCTGCTTGACATCGAAAAGGTTGTACCACTGTCCCTCTTCTATGGATTCCTCGGCCACCTTGGCGGCCAGTTCATCCGCATCAGCGTAATCAGCATGGAACTGCTTCAGGTAATGGCCGGGCTTGATGAAATCCTGATACCCTCGCCACTGGGCAATAGCCAGTTGAGCCGGAAAACTGCCATACTGTCCGTCAAAGGTAACGGTAAAGGTATAGTCATCCAGAATCTCGACCGAAGCCGGTGCTGCAGAAAGATTGGATCCTGTGCGCAGGTATGTGGCCGGGGCAGGTGTGATTTCCTCATTCAGGATTACATCGTTCCAGGCAAAGTCAACATCAGCCGAGGTAACGGGTGTACCGTCCGACCACTTGAGACCCTCTCGCATATGCAGGGTGAACGATGAGAAATCCTCATTGGTTTCCCAGTCCAGCAGGACATTCCCATAGATGCCCATGTCATAGTTGAAGGCACCGGGGGCCCATAACAAAGGTTCATTCGAACCAATAAAGAAGTGGGGATCTCCGCCTGGACCATCTTGGGGCAGGCGCATGGTGCCACCATACTTGCCGATCTCGGTGTCATAGCTTACCGTTAGCATGCGGTTGGTGACTACGAACGGCTGAATGGGCAAACGTTCCTCTACCGGAGGCAATTCGCCAGCGGCCACTCGTTCCGCCAGCATCGGGGACTCACCATATGCCCCATCCTCCGCCATGGGTTCTTCGGCGACCGCCGGCTCCTCCATGGCCTCTTCCGACTCAGTTGGAGCACCTGCACAGCCAGCTAGGGCTACGGCCAATAACAATCCAATGACCCACAGTCCACTTAAGGACCTTGTGGTACGGAATACAAACATAAACAACCTCTCTCGTTAATAGTCTGTGCTATGGACAAAAAGCTCTGAAGAAATAGCACTAAATAGGGATCTCTGGATTATAGGTGGACGTCGCCTATGCAGCCAAACCTGTCATGGCCAGCGACCATGGCGAAGCGGTAGGTATTCGTATTTCAAGATAGGAGAGCCAGCGTCTGGAGTTGAGCCAATGGAGTGAATGTTACCCAGCAACAATCTCTCTGCTGTGTCTCGGTTCGCCATGGCCCGGCTTGCGTTGGGAAAGCAACTTTCGCTTATGATGGCAGCCAAGGGACGTAATATGCATAGGCATCCGCCATCCTGGATTTGAACAACGGCGCGGCGCTGGTCTGTTGCCTTGCGTCCTTGTTGGGCTGACCCCAGGGAGATCCGGCTGTGGCCCGGTCTTCTCATAACGATGCCATCCACCCCAAGTCGCGTTCAAGACCCGAACATAACTTACGGCACGAAGTCTGGAATGCACAAGGCCGTTGGTACAAATGTAATGTCAAGGTGACGCATCCTCCACATGGGCAAAGGCCTGCCCCGACGAATACCACCGTTCGTGTTCAGGACTCAATTGTGGCAATTCAGTCTCTGGTTCATTCAGCCTTTGGCCACTTTCCTGTTCATAACTCTCCTTGGCAAATCTGTGCTTTTCTTCTTCCCATGTCTCGATGGGTTGCCGAACCGTAATTATCCCAACTCGATCATTCTCTGCAAGTGCTCAATCCGTCCGAATCCGAGCAACACGACCTCACTCCTTGGCATGTCTTTTCACCTCTCAAACCACCGCTTGCCCTGCCGCCCTGATTTTCGAACGATGACAATCCCAGATTAGTCTGAAACAACGTAAGGGATGGAATGTCAAGAAAAGGCAGCTGGGGTGGTAGATCGATGGTGTTGGCAGCGTAGCCAAGCGGAGCAAGAACCGTTCTTGCTCCCGCGAGTGGGGCGTTCCTTGCGGCAACTTCTGCCATTGGCTATGCCTTCATGGCAGAAGTAGCTTCCATCCTGCGAAGGTCCAGTTTGGCAGGATGTGTCGTCAGGGGCGTTCCCACCGTCGGTAGGCTCGTCCCACCAACGGTCCGCATCGGATGGAATTGGCCAAGGGAAAAGAGGTGCCCGCGTACAAAAACAACGCCGTGAGCCTTTTTGCGTATAGAAATTGCCGTCTGCGTTTTTTAATGGTAAAGGGCGGGAGAATGCGTAAAATCTCCCGGTCCAGAGCATGGTGATCGATGCCCCCCCTGCCAGGCAACCTAGGAACCGAAACGATACCTTCCAACCAAGTTGGATACGCCGTGCTACGGCAAAGGGATCCGACCCTATCCCCGCCTCTGCGGCGCGAGGTTCACGCTGGCGCCGTCCGCACGGTCTCGGACTGGCAGCCTCTGGGACCGCGAGAGGTGAAGTGGGTACCGACTCGCAGGTCCCCCGCCGCCACCGCGGGGGACCTGGACCACGCCTTGTTCGCCCTGCGGCACAAAGACCTCAATCTGCCGATTCTGCGGCAGACCTTCCAGCGGGTAGCGCCAACGGAGGCGGCCGCCTTCCTCTCCCGGCAACCCTATGCCGCGCACCATCGGCGCCTCTAGTTCTGGTACGAATTCCTCACCGGGCGGCGCGTACCCCTGCCGGATCTCCGTGGCCAGCGGTACCTATCCGTCCTGCCACCGGCGAAGATGTCGTTGGTAGCGGCGTCCGCGGACGCCGCGACGGTCTCTGGGATGATCTCCTGGGCCCTCCCGCCTGCTGACCGGTGATCCGCCTCAACCCCCGGATCGCGGACTACGTCGCCGCCGACTGGACCCAGGCCTGCGTGGTGGAGCTGGCCGCCTGCAGTCGCCCGGTGTACCAGCGGGTACTGGCCCACCTCTACCTCTCCGAAACCCACTATTCCTGGCAGATCGAAGGTGAGGTGCCCAGACCTAACCGGGCCCAGCGGTTCGTCCAGATGCTGCGCCAGGCGGGCCAACGGGATTTCGTGTCCCATGAAGGTCAACCGAAGTGGTTGGTACCATCCTGGACAGCCGGGACCCGACGGTATGCAAGTACCGCACCCGCCAGAATTTCGTGGGCGCAGGCCTTACGCCGACGACTTCCAGCGTGGACATGGTCCCGCCTCCGCCCGAGGCCGTGCCCGAGTAGATGGAAGGTCTGGTGACGGCCCACCGGATGATGCTGGAAGGGAACGTCCTCCCAGTCGCGCATGCCGCCGTACGCACCGCTTCCTGCTGCACAACATTCTGGCGCAGCGCGGGTTCACGCCCCCCGACGCAATCTTCCCCATTTCCTCGCACTTGCTCAAAGAGCATGACCTGTACCTGAAGGCCCTGACAGACTGGTCCAGCCACACCGTGGCCCTGACCGACTGGAATTGGGGACCGGGCGGGACACTGTAGGTGCGGCAAGACAACGCCCCCCTCTTCCGGTGTATCGATATGACCACCCAGACGAAAGCCCTGTACCGCGGCATCGAATACACGCTGCACGAAGAGATCCGGATGGAACGCGACTACCTGGTCGGCTATGACCTGGCCCACACGGGCATCGGCCACCTGGTCGACCTGCCCAACCCACAGGTCTCCCGCCTGATTCGAATTTGCTACCGGAACGGGGGGCGGCTATCCCGGCGGAAGCGCCCCTAATTCCCCGAGCTGACCGCCGGGGAGATCGCGGCCTGCGAGGAAATCGTCCGCGCGGCCTTCGCGCTAGAGCCCCCCGCCGCTCCCAGCTAACAGGACGACCGCTATCCCGGCATGCTGAAAGAGGTAGCCCCTCCGGCCGCCTCATAGAGCATCAGCCATCTAGGTGAGACCGTACCGGCGGCAGATGGCGGCGTTGGGCCATGCCCCGGGCGGGAATGGAGTCCGTCTCCAAGTCGGCCAATTGGCGCGCCGCACAGAAGACACGAGGATACGCGGTACTATGACCTCAACGATCTGTTACCACGCCAATGTCGATCCACCGTTTAACAGCAGGGCATGCCCGTGTTTCACGTCAGAGCCAAAGGCCAGATCTGGTCCGGCAACAACAGCGGCTTGACACTTGGCACAGACGGGGGAAGGCATTATCCGCCGCCTCCCATCTGTTCTGATTACGGCACTTCGAATGTAGGCCGTGTTTACTCGTTGATATACCACTCTTCCATGGAATGCATGAATACAATGCCCATCTCTTCTACATCCCCTTGGGCAAGTTCTTGATGCGCACGGAAGTGCTTGTTGGGTAAAAGGAGTCCTCTGCCGGGTTGAAGGTCCAGTAATTGTCCCTTTGATTGGCGTAGATTGCCTGCAGGATGTCCTCGCTCTCCTGTGTGCCGATGGGGGCTGACAGATAAGCATTGTGCAGGTCGTAGAGTGCCAACACTTCAGCGGGGGGCTCTTCTCCTGATTCCCCCTGTGAAGCCATGTATTGCGCCCATTCGCGACCCCAGAAATTACTGGGCAGATAGTCGTTCCAACCTATGCTGGGCCACATGTCCTTGGCATTCCAAAGCGCCATGCCCTGGGTTTCAATCGCCAGCCATTTTTCGCGGATTAGGCCCCATTCTCCTGACTTCACGGATATGTTGATGCCCACCGCCTTCCAATATTCAGCGATCAGTTCCGTCATAGGAATATGATCCTGAGAGAGAGCCGCAGGCTCGAAGATGATTTCGAACGGTTCACCATCCGGTCCCAGCCGGAAACCATCTGTTCCCCGGGTTTCCATACCTATTTCGTCCAGAAGCTGGGAGGCCATTTCCGGGCTGAATTCAGGATAGTTGGTGTCTGAAGGCAGACTGGCGAATTCTCCCAGATAGAAGGTCTGGATAATCTCTTCCTTGTCGATGGCCAGAGTTAAGGCCTTGCGGAAGCGGACATCATTCGTAACCTGCCGATAGACGGGATCGTCATAGGTGAGGTTGAGCATGAAATTGATGGGCAGGCGATGCAAGCGCGAAATTATGACATTGAGGACACCTTCCGCCTCTGCCTCTTTGAGTAGCGGCAGATTCTTGAGCGAACTGCGTTCTCCCAAATAGTCAAGTTCACCTTGCAGGATCTTCAAAACGGTGGTCTCTCGATCCTGCATCAGCAACATCTGAACCCGGTCGATGTAAGGCAACTGATTGCCGGCCCTGTCCACCTTGAAATAGTAGGGGTTGCGATCAAAGTTCCAGGCACCCCCACCAAAGTCCGTCAACACCCAGGGGGTCAAGACAGGATGGCCGAAGCCCTGTTCGTTGATGGCCCTATACAGGTGACTAATCTGCTTGAGATCGAAAAGGTTGTACCACTGTCCCTCTTCTATGGATTCCTCGGCCATCTTGGCGGCCAGTTCATCCGCATCAGCGTAATCAGCATGGAACCGCTTCAGGTAATGGCCGGGCTTGATGAAATCCTGATACCCTCGCCACTGGGCAATAGCCAGTTGAGCCGGAAAACTGCCATACTGTCCGTCAAAGGTAACGGTAAAGGTATAGTCATCCAGAATCTCGACCGAAGCCAGTGCTGCAGAAAGATTGGATCCTGTGCGCAGTTATGTGGCCGGGGCAGGTGTGATTTCCTCATTCAGGATTACATCGTTTCAGGCAAAGTCAACATCAGCCGAGGTAACCGGTGTACCGTCCGACCACTTGAGACCCTCTCGCATATGCAGGGTGAACGATGAGGAATCCTCATTGGTTTCCCAGTCCAGCAGGACATTCCCAAAGATGCCCATGTCATAGTTGAAGGCGCCGGGAGCCCAGATCAGGTACTCATTCGACCCGATATAGAAGTGGGGATCACCGCCAGGACCGTCCTGCGGCAAGCGCAGGGTTCCTCCATACTTCCCGACCTCAGTGTCGTAACTCACGGCCAACATGCGATTGGTGACCACAAAGGGCTGGAGGGGCAAGCGTTCCTCTACGGGAGGCAGCTCTCCTGCCGCCACTCGCTCAGCCAACATTGGGGACTCACCATAAACTCCCTCCTCCGCCATGGCTTCATCGGCGGTGGCGGGTTCCTCCATCGCCTCTTCCGGTTCTGCTGGCTCGGCCGATTCTGCCGCACAAGCCGCCAAGGCCACAACCAGGAAAAAGGTGAAAATAAACTGTAACAGTCCTCTCAGGGACCTGTTGCTTTGTATAGCCGTCATGTTCAATCTCGCACAAATTCTGTTGATGTAGGGCTACATCGAGCAAATGGTATATTAGGGGTTGGGGCATCACAACCTGCTGGAATCCGTCAAGGTTATGGGGTAGTTGGGCTGTCAGATTCCTGTCGCAGAACCTTGGCTATGCCTGCGTCTCGCGACGATTCAGGGCGGACCGAAACCGGACTCCAGTCCTTTCCAGCTATACTGCCCCAAATCTATACTTCCGTCCAGACTAAACAATACACCTTCTTCTTCCAGACGCTGCCGCTGGAGTTCGCTGTCGATTCCGGCTCTTGGGCTGATGCGGCCCCTGTGATGGATGACGCGATGCCAGGGAACATCCGAGTCGAAGGACAATCCCGCCATGGCATCCCCACCATGCGGGCACTACATAGTCCGACCAGACGTGCGATCTGTCCGTAAGTAGCCACCTGACCGCAAGGAATCCGGCGTACGGTGGCATAGATGAGCCCGTACGGCGCATCCTGATCCTGAAATAAGGACACTTGTGGGGCTTGGTAGTCATGGACAAAGTTTGGAGATCTGGGACAAGAGAAACATGAAAAAAGACAGCCTCAGTCAAGGCCCGGGACCCGTTAGCTTGCGACCCCCAAAATGGATCAGCTTGGGCCTAGGCATTCCTTTCCGGTTGGCGAGAGACAGCGCCTGTTTTCTCAATAAGGATTGGTGAGCTTGACTTCCGTCAATGCTACATCCAGTTCACAGTTCCCCCCTTCAGCCCAATAGCTGACGTAAAAGCTGTCGTTGCGGGATGGATAAATGCGGCGCATGGCCTGAGTCCCGCAGGCAAAGGCTTCCACGATAGAGTTGTCGACCAGAATGCGCAGTAAATGCCAATCCACCACGTTCTGTTCAGCCCTTTCAGGCAATGGGGCCTCCTCTACAGTCTTCTTTCCTGTGACCAGGCTGGATGAGGATGTCAACGAAGAGAGTACGAGACCGCAAGTCGATGCCAATCACGGTTTCTTCCTCACCCTGGGGTGTCTTGCAAACCTTGACGCCATAGCGATAATCGCCTCTAGGCATGAACCAGGCACAAACGTCCAGGGAGCGGTTGGCCACTCCTTCGACGGATACTTCCTTACCTGGACCCAGCTTGACATACCTGTTATCACCTCGGTACGCGATGGATTGCAACTCTTCTATCGGTTTCAGCCCGATGCGACCGTTCTCCATCACCATTTCGCAGGGAAAAGAGAAAGTTCTGGACCAGCCACTGGCTGATTGTCCCGTCGCACGATCCCTTTCATCGCGGGCCCACGCCCACACAATGCGCCGTCCTTTGTTGGCCAGCAGGCTTTCGGGGGCAAGAAACCCATTGTCGAACCAACTCATCTGTTAGTGATACTCAGGGCGGAACTGCTCTTTCTTCCAACCCACCGCTTAATAGCGGCAGCCTTGGGCATGGGTGACGCAAATCATGACCCATTTTTTACCCGTCGGAAAGAAGCCCCGGCACGAAATGACTTAATGCAGGTCGACGCTTTCCAGGGGATGAGCCAGAAAACCGGCAACATATTCCCAGCAGCAATGCAGGGAAGGGGCCTTGAACCCACAAGGGGTCAATCCGGCAAAGATGCCGTTGTAAGTTCTGTCTTCTGCTCGCCAGGCATACGGGTCCCAGGAGGTCCAGCCCCGTGAACCCGGCTTGTTGCCCACGTCATCCTGAATCGGCACGATGGGACTGGCCGGGGAATTCCTCACATTGTCTAGCCGGTAGTCAGAGGCCGTCGCAATGCTGTTTCGGGCCTTGGTGCCATGGTATTAGGAATATAGCCTCTCCATCCTTATGAAAACGGCTACCGCTGAGAATACCTTCCTCCGGACTGTCCGGTGTAGGAAACAGCCAGGGTCTGTGGTGCTGCCAACGCAGCCAGCCATGGGAGGATATATGACCCCCGAAATGCTTGCCATGACGCCGGTAGATGTAACCCAGATGGACGTTTCCCTGCCAGAAAATGGCACCGTTGGGATCTACGGGGTCGGCCAGTCCTTCAGGCACCACGAAGTGGTACGCAGGCCTGTGGGGGTCGGCTAGGAGGTGTTCCCGCACATCCCCTGCGATTCTGATTTCAGCTTGAGAAATCTGATAGGAAGACATGTCTACGATCCTGCCAAATGGTAAATGGAATCTCATTGTTATTTGGAAGAAAGCCTCGACTCCCGAACACTGTAAGGAGCGCATCCTCTTAACCCACATTTCCCAGATCTGCCGCGTGGGTGCGTCGTAATACGGTAAGAGTGCTGCCTATTTGAGCCGCTTACATGGGCATCATGGCCAGGGAGCTTGCTAGACTGGGCGAGATAGCGGGATATTGTTCTTGATACCGCCATCTCGCTGGAGGCACCCAATGGGTGAAAGCTCCGACACCCCTTTGAAGCTCCAATTCGACCGCAGAGTCCGCCTGGATTTTCGTGGCGCTACCATCACCTCTGACGCTGGACTCCTAG
Source organism: Caldilineaceae bacterium (assembly GCA_965221225.1). GTDB lineage: Bacteria > Chloroflexota > Anaerolineae > Caldilineales > Caldilineaceae > Bin34. The sequence continues at coordinate 229,083 of CBDCRV010000006.1, read as the reverse complement.
CATGCCGCGAGCTTGATGCCGCTCGGGGACTGACAGAGACAGCCAACGATTATATTCATGAAAGCCGTACCGGCCGCAATGTGCAACGCCGGCTGTTGCCCTTGCTCAGACAATCGGTGTATAGCCTTCTCGCTGGCTACGAGGACACCAACGACGCTGAACGGCTTGCCCAAGACCCGGCTATTCGTGTCATGGTCGGGTGGCAAGGTACTGATAAGCAGGCAGCCAGCACCAACACTATGAGCCGATTTGAGACTGAGGTGTTAACCGAAGAGGAGAACCTGGATGGGCTTACGCGCCTGAATGTTGAGTGGGTGGACAAGGCCATGGCCCACACATCTCACCAGCGAGTTATCCTCGACATGGACAGCTCAGAGAGCCCGGTCCATGGGCAGCAGGAGGGAGTCGCCTATAACGGCCACTTCGAGTCCGTATGCTATCACCCACTCTTCCTGTTCAACCATTTCGGAGATTGCGAAGGTGCAATGCTTCGACCCGGTGAAGTCCACAGCGCTGAGCGGTGGCGGGAGGCTCTGGAGCCAGTCGTGGAGCGATACCAGGAGAAGGGAGTCCGGCTCCTGTTCCGAGCCGATGCTGCCTTTGCCAAGCCCGAGGTGTACGAGTACCTGGAGTCAAGGGACATTGGCTACGCTATGCAGATTCCGGCCAAAGAGGTATTACAACGACACATTCTGCACCTACTGAAGCGGCCCGTGGGCAGGCCGCCTAAGAAGCCCGTCGTCTGGTTCCACGACTTCAAGTACCAGGCCAAGACTTGGGACCAGTCCCGACGTGTAGTGGCAAAGGTGGAGTGGCACCAGGGTGAGCTATTCCCGAGGGTCGGGTTCGTCGTCACCAACCTGAGCCTGCCAGCGGTAGGCGTAACCCGCTACTACAACGGGCGGGGCACGGTCGAGCAGTGGATCAAGGAAGGCAAATACACGCTGAACTGGACGCGACTCTCGTGTCACAGGTTCGTTGCTAACCAGGTGAGGCTGCTTGTTTGTATTGACCTACAACCAGGGCAACTTCATGAGAAGGCTGACTTTGCCAGAGTCAGCGAAACACTGGTCACTGCGAAGCGTGCAGACCAAGCTCATCAAGATGGGTGGACGTCAAGTGCGGCATGCCGGGAGGTGGGTGTTTCAGCTTGCTCAGATAGCCGTACCCAAGGAAGTGTTCCGGCAAGTGCTGGAGCGTATCGCCGGGCTCCATCCAGCACCAGGGTAGCGAATATCCTTGAGGTCATCAGAGGTGAAGAGAGGCATCCAAGGGCGAGGTGCGTGCCTGAAGGAGTTCGAAGGGAGTGCAACCGTAGTGACAGCCACCTCCGCTGCCCATCGAACGCCAGTGCACGCCGCCGCCGGATGGTTTTGTGAGCTTGATTCGGTGGTTGACGGTGTTCATGAGTTACCCTAAGATCGCTCTCGTCGAGGATGGTGCCTCGCTTGGGTCCAGGCAGCTTGATATGGGGAATTCCGGTGGAAACGGGTACTTTGATCGCTCTACTTGCACCACTAGTAATCATCCAGCTCGGCCTTCTGGTCTTCGCTCTGAGGGACCTGCTGAACCCCGAGCGCAAAGTCAAGGGCGGCAACAAGCTCGTCTGGGGGTTGGTGATCGTCTTCATCAACCTCATCGGGCCTCTTGTCTACTTCGTCGCGGGCCGCGAAGAGGACTAACCTTGGAAGCCGCGATCCGCTGCGAGGGGCTTGTCAAGCGCTTCGGTGATTTCGTCGCCCTCGACGGCCTCTCCCTTGAGGTACCCGCTGGCACCATCTTCGGCTTCCTGGGTCCCAACGGAGCTGGGAAGACGACGACGATCCGCCTGCTGACCGCCCTCGACGCACCCACCGCTGGGCAGGCCTTCGTCCTCGGCCACGACGTCCAGCACGGCGGCCTCCCGTTCCGACGGCGAATAAGCCATCTCGACCAGAACCCCGGGCTTTATGACTGGATGACCGGACGCGAGCTCCTCGAGTTTGTCGGGGGTCTGTTCGGCATTAAGGGTCAGGACCTCAAGGCCAGAGTCGACCAGGCCCTCGAGGAGACCATGCTGACTGCCGCGGCCAAACGCCGCGTCCGTGGATACTCCGGCGGGATGCGCCAGCGGCTGGGCCTGGCGCAGGCCCTCGTCAACGAACCTGACGTCCTGATCCTGGACGAGCCGGCGAGCTCCCTCGACCCCGCCGGACGGCGTGACGTCCTCGACATAATCGCAAGGATGCGCGGCCGCTCCACCGTCTTCATGTCCACCCACATCCTCGCTGATGTGGAGCGCGTCTGCGACGCCGTCGCCATCCTCGATGAGGGGAAGCTCCTGGTCAAGTCGTCGCTGCACGACCTGCAAGAGCGCTACGCCCGGCCGGTATTCATCCTGGAGCCCGAGTTGTGGCAAGAAGAGAAGGTCGCGCCGCTAGTCGAAACCGTCCGACAGCGCCCATGGAGTACCGGCGTGACGGCGGAACACGGCGAGATAAGGGTCAATGCCAACGACGCCCAGGCGGCCGGCGTCGAGCTCCTCTCCATGGTGGCGGAGGCGGGAGTTCCGCTCGCCCGCTTCCAGCGGGACCGCCCCAGCCTCGAGGACATCTTCCTCGAGTTGGTCGAGGGCAACGGGGGCGCGGAGTGAGCACTTTCGTTGCCCTTCTTCGCAAAGACGTCCTGGAGCAGTGGCGGACCTACAAGCTGCTTAGCGCCGTACTCATCCTCCTGTTTTTCGGCCTGATGTCGCCCCTGGTCGCCAGGTACACTCCGGAGCTCGTCGAAGGCTTCGCCGCCGACCTGGAGATAACAGTGCGGCCTCCGCAGACCTCGGACGCCATCGACCAGATTGTCCGGAACCTCGGCCAGATGGCGCCTTTCGCCGCCATTCTCCTCGCCATGGGGGCCATTGCCACCGAGAAACAGCGCGGGACCGCGGCCCTGGTACTGGTGAAACCCGTCACAAGGACGGCCTTCATCGTCTCCAAGTTCGCCGCACTTTCCGCGACCTTATTCGCTGGCGTGGCCCTAGGATGCATCGGGGGCTACTTCTACACGGTGGTGCTATTCGAGGCGCTTCCCGTCGCCGGGTTTACCGGGTTTACCCTCTTGATGGTCCTGGCGATCATGGTCATCTCCTCGTTCACATTTCTGGGGAGCACGCTGTTTCGCTCGTCCGTGCCCGCGGCATGCGTCGGACTTGCCGCCTTCGCGGTCATGGCCCTACTGTCGGTGATACCAGGGTTAGGTGACTACATGCCGATGGGCCTCTACTGGCCGGCCAGGGAGCTGGCCCTGGGCAACGACCCGGGCGCACTGATCGGCCCCGTGCTCGCAAATCTGGGAATGCTGGCGGGCACGCTCCTACTCGCCTGGCTCTCCTTCAGACGACAGACCCTGTAGCTGACCCACCTAATGGATTGTCATTCCGAGGCTTCGCGAGGAATCTAGGGCGTGATTACGCAGCACATCGCAGGGTCGACCGACCACCCTACACTCAACATTTGGGCCATTATGAACCCTCGTGGGTCCAGAAGTTAGGCAAGTCAAAATCTTCTGGGTAAGATCCTCGACAGATCTAACGTCAACCCTCAAAGACGAGAACTGGCAGATTCCGTTGTTCGGATCGCTAGGAGGCAGGAGCACGTCGCCAGCGAGGAGCGTTTAGTCGGCAGGGCTTAGATTCAGCGCTAGTCACGCACTAACTTGGACGGCGTGCGAGGTAGCCTACATCGCACGAAGGGTCACAGGTTGATGAGCCAATGGTTGGCTAAGATTCCAACGTTAGGATCGGCCTTTGAAACGCGGAATCCACTCTCAAGAGTAGCCTGGGGCGAAAAAGGTGGGGGTCTGACCGGCAACTCCAGCCAAGTCAGGAGCAAGTTCTCAAACAAGACCTCGTACTCCACAGATTCCACGCGAATCGCAGTCGGGCCTGCCGCGAGAGGCACTTCGACATGAAAGATGTCGATACTTCGGTCTGGGGATGCCGATCCTTCTGACAAGGCTGAAAAGGTCAGAGAGGGTGTCCATCGTTTCCCTTCTCTCCCTTGTGTCTTGCTCACAATTGATGCTCTGGTTCAACCGCGCCTCCGCTCTCTTGAACACCTTTGGGAAATGCCATCTAAAGGGGCAGAACATGACTGATTCCTGAACCCAATATTCCTTGCGTCCTTGTTTGTGTGCAACCTTGAGTTGAATTTGAATATGCGTTGCCAGTAGGAATTGTGGCGAATTATTCCCATATTCCTACGGGTTTCGTTCGTTTTCAAATGTCGAGTCATTAAGTCTCAGTGTCAAAAGCATCGTACAAATTAGGACCGGGGCTTCTCGATGCCGCCATCACTGGAGTAATAGACGCTTTTTCTTGGGGGTAGGCCCGCCCAAAGAGTAGATTTCTAACCATCTGGTCCTCACTCCTCTGGTTCAGATTTACCTCTGAGATGAGCCCCGACTGATTGTGAAACGAACTGATAGAACGCAAGGAAGGGCCCTGTCGAGTGGCTAAAGTGGCCAGCAACCCGAACTCCCTCAAAATGGGCTATTCGAATCGCTGCCTTGCAGGGATAATAGGGGAGTGCCTAACCAGAGGATGCCCTCGATTCGATGGGCCTTTTCATCTTTCTAGGTTCTAGACTAGAGGCCAGAATGACCAAGAAAAGCGAGGAATGCCGCCATGCGAATTGATGCTGTTGACACATTCTTAGTAGACAATCCGTCTCCCCACGCGGGCGGTCCTCGCTGGCTTTTTGTAAGAATCAGGACCGACCAGGGCATCACTGGGGTCGGAGAAGCCACTTATCATACGCGAATGGACCATACAGCCTTGCCCCTAATCGACTCAATCTCGGAGAATTTTCTCCTGGGTCAGGACCCCACCCAAATTGAACATATTTGGAGTGGGATCTATGAGCAGCGATTTGTACGAAGAGTGGGACCACTGACAGCCCCCGTTCTAAGTGCCCTGGAAATAGCTCTCTGGGACATTACGGGCAAAGCTTATGGTCAACCCATCTACAACCTTCTGGGCGGTAAGTTTCACGAAAAGCTACGAGCCTATTCCTATTTGACCGGTTGGCGAGCCGGAGATTCTGCGGAAAAAGCGGCTGAAATGGCTCTTGAATATGTTGACCAAGGTTTTACTGCGGTGAAATTTGATCCAGTAGATCCGCGCACCAGCGACCGCTTGGAGGGTCTTGGATATGCAACGAATGTTGTACGGAGAGTTCGGGAAGCTGTGGGTGACAGTTGTGACATCCTGATCGGCACACATGGCCAGTTCACCCCCCATAGCGCTATTCGCTTTGCCAAGCGGGTCGAGGAGTTCGACCCGCTCTGGTTCGAGGAGCCAGTTCCACCAGAAAACATTTCAGCCATGGCATCAGTGGCTCGCGCCACATCCATCCCGGTGGCAACAGGGGAAAGGTTGCTTTCCAAGTTTGAATTTGTGGATTTGTTGGCACAGAAGGCGGCTGCCATCCTCCAGATGGATTTGACCATCTCTGGCGGCATCTTGGAGGCCAAAAAGATTGCAAGCATGGCCGAGGCCCAATATGTACAAATTGCCCCTCATCTATACGGCGGACCAGTTGGAGCAGCGGCATCTTTCCAATTGGATGTTTGTTCTCCTAACTTTTTAATCCAGGAAGGGATCGGAACCTGGGATGGATTCCATGCTGAAGTCCTTCAAGAACCTTTGGTCTGGAAAGATGGATACCATGAGCCATCGTCCAAACCTGGATTGGGAATCGAACTGAATGAGGAAGTTCTTGTTAAGCACGCTACGAAGGTGGTGGCCAGATCCAGTCGCAAGTCCGTTGCAGGAATTGACTACTACACCCGCTTCTGACAGAGGGACCCAGACCACTAGATTAGGGAAGAGAGGAAAGTGAAACTGTGAAGGTATTGGTTACGGGATCCCGTTCCCCTTTAGGACGTCATGTGGCCAGGAGTTGGGAAAATCGTCCTGGCCTGGAATTGGTGCTTACTGATTGGGATAAGCCGTCTGCAGGTCCTTACGGCGAAATCCAAGGTGTGAATTTCTCCAACCCTGAGGATTTGCAGGAACTGTTGTCTGGCGTGAACCACGTACTACATTTGGACGCGTTGACCTACCCTGTGGAAAAGTCAATCGAGAGCAGTGACCAGCTGTTTCGTAGCCTGTGTGGACTCTACAACTTGGTTCTAGCTGCTCAGGTGACAGGGGTGGAACGCTTTATCCTAGGCAGTAAATTGTCTTTCTTTGATCGCCTGCCAGAAAGCTGGCAGGTCAATGAGGTATGGCGCCCCTTGCCAGTGCCTGACCTTACAGAACTGATCCCATGGTTAAGCGAATTGTCTTTGCGAGAAACCGTGCGAGTTGGAAAGATGCTGGCAATTTGCCTACGTTTCGGTCTGCTGACTACCTCTTCTGAAATGAGGAATTCCGAGTTTGACCCCAGATGGGTGCACATGGATGATGCTCTACATGCGGTTGACCGCGCTATGAATTTCGACGCTGCGGAAATGCGAAACTCAACTCGCCCAGATTGGCACCTTTTCCATGTTTCAGCCCCAGGCCCCTATTCCAAGATAAAGATTCTGCATGAAACTGGAGGCGAACAGAGGGCTATAAGTGCCTCGGAGCCTTTCTCATATAAACCTCAGCATGAAATTAGGCCCACGAATTCTTCTGGCGCATGGAAGGCGCCGGATTCTTTTTCCGACTGGCCCCGTAGCATCGTCCCCGGAAAAGCAATGCCGAGCAAGAGTGTGCGTAAAGTGGTAATTTTTGGGGCCGGCGGCCCTATGGGTGCGTCCACCGCCTTAGCCATGCAGCATGGCTTTGAACTACGGCTTTGCGACTTACGAGGAATCGAGGAGATCAGGTCCGCACCGGAAGGCCAAAAGACCGGTAGACCTATTACACCGCATCTCCTACCACCTCATGAACACCGTATAGTTGACATGTGCAACGCACAACAAGTGGTCGCAGCATGTGCGGACATGGATGCCATTATTAATTGCTCAGTGTTACGGCCAAGGTTGCACGAGGCTTTTAACGTAAACGCTGCTGGTGTCTTCAATGTAGCCCGTGGCGCTGTTCAACACGGCATCCGTCGCATAGTGCAGACTGGTCCCTTCCAACAGATGGATCCTGGTTACGGAAGCTACGTTTGGGATTATGACGTGCCCGTTGAAGCTCCGGCCCGGCCCCTAGCATACCTGTATCACCATACCAAATACCTTGGGCAAGAGGCTTTGCGGGTCTTCGCCGAACACCACGACCTGGAAATAGCCGTAATGCTGTTTTGGCGCTTGGTAAATCCCGGAGAAAGGCACCAAATACCGCCTTTCGCAATTTCCTGGGAAGACTCGGGCCGGGCCTTGCGCAGGGCGGTAGAGGCTCCAACTTTGCCAAGCTCATACGAGGAATTTAACGTCAGTGCCGATATGCCTCACCGTAGGTTTCGGCATTCCAAGCTGCGGGACGTGCTGGGGTTTGAGGCACGAGACAAGCTAATGGAATTTTGGCAGGACTGATACGGAGGTGGCTGCAACTGCTTCCCAAGTGGGGATTACTTCATGTACCCTTTGCCAATGCAACTTCCACATGAGGCAGTATGTAGGTATCAACATCTTTGTCGCTGACTGGGGTCGATACCTCTCCGAAAAGGTGCCATCCTTCTATTTGGGCAGTGGACGCGCCAGGCGCTACGGTTGTCAGGGGGCCAAGTGATTCGACCTCCAGAATGCGGTTGTCTGTGAAAATTTCTGTATTGCAACCGAAGTCCGGATAAGTGGCGGACCTGTCAAATCCGAAAGTCTTGATGAACAAAACAGAGTCCAGAAGGTAGCCAGCCCAGCCCTGCCCGACTTGCAAACCCAATTTCTGCGGATGTCCCGCCAAAGGGTCTTGCTGTAGCAAAACGTACTTATTACCGATAGACCATCGGGGGTCTGTCAAATCCGTGTACGCCCAGAGTACAAGGGGGCTGACGGGGGCCAGATTCTCTGCATGTGACCCGTACGCGGGCAAAGGAACTATAGCCATTCCGTGTAGATTCATTACAGACAAGGCCCATGGTGAGAATTCACGGGAAGTTGAACCTTGATTGGTGATTGTATGCACTATTTTGACTCCGGGACGATCCTCGGCCAATTCAATTCGCATCTCCTTCTGCAGCCCTGTATTTTTTTCAATAGGAGCGATTGCTTGAAAAACGTGATCCGAGATTTGCCGAAATTCGACTGGCACATTGTCTGGATAGTAGGTTTCCTGTGCATTTTCCGGCGCTGCCCACAACCTTTGTCCCCCATACAGCCGGAATTCGTCACCTCCCGTTTGACCTAGGTCCTGTTCCAAATTGCGGAAGAGATTATGGCTGCCCTTCAGGCCTAAATGCATTATGCGGGGCCCTATTTCCGTTACCAACACTAATTCCAAGTGATCATTGCCGATTAGGTATGCTTGTTTCCAACCTCCAAACGGCCGCTGCTCGCAAGTTGTCATAGGTTCCTCTCCAAAGAATCCCTTGATGTGTAATCCTGGTTGAACAGTATGGGTACTCGGGATCCTAGTGGGCCTCAGGTTCAAACAGGCAAATTGTCCAGTAAACAAAGAGACCCTCACCTTGGTGAGGGTCTCCCTGTCGTGCGGATAACCGGCTTCTAGCTAACTAGAGGCGAGGTTTCCATGCACGAACGACTACCGTCATAACTGTCCATTGGCATCACCTCCCAGATGAATATCAATACAAGCTCGGAGAGCTATCCACGCTCCATTGACATTATAAGGCAACGCCCCTGCATGGCGAAGTGAACAGATGAGTTTCCGGCGGCGAATACACCGATAGATCTTGGAGCTGGCCAGCGGTGTAAGGTGACACCCCAGCTGAAGTTGGGACAAGCATTTCCCCCAGCGCATCTTCTTGGCGCAGGTATTAGGATAGTATTTCTTAGAGTGGTGGCGGGAAAGCCGCCGCACCCAAATGGAATGGAGAAACGAATGACTAAACCTGTGACGATTGGAGTGATCGGAGCCGGATTCCTCGCGGAGACCCGAGTACGATGTTATGCACAACTTCCAGGTCAGGAGGTAACTATCGGAGCCGTGGCAGCCAGCAATGCGGCAAACGCCCAGGCTTTCGCAAGTAAACATGGCATCGTCGATTCCTATGGCGACTACCTGGACCTGCTAAATAACCCAGCTATCGACATCGTCGATCTGTGCATTCCCAACCATCTGCACCGGACGGTGAGCGAGGCGGCGGCGGCGCACGGCAAACACATCATCTGCACCAAACCCCTAACAGCCTATGTTGGGCAAGACCTGCCAGTGACTGCTTCGGACTCTGACATTTCTGGCAGGGATCCCGCCATAATGCTTGAGCAAGCGGTGGAAGACGCTACTGCTATGGTGGAAGCGGCTGACCGAGGAGGGGTACAGTTGATGTACGGTGAGAATTGGATATTTGCCCCCTCCTTACAGAAGGCAAGAGCGCTGATATGTCGTTCTAGGGGTTCAATTCTGGAAATGAGAGGGGGAGAATGCCACAATGGCTCCCATTCTCCTTATTCCAAAATCTGGCGTTACACGGGTGGTGGCGCTCTGCTGCGATTGGGGGCTCACCCAATTGGGGCCATGGTCTATTTAAAGAATCAGGAAGGTATTGCCAGAAGTGTTAAGGCCATACGGCCCGTTTCAGTTACAGCTGAAGTTGGCGATCTTTCCGAGATTGCGAGCCTACAGGGGGCTGATATTCAAGACATCGCGCAGGGCTGGCAGGATGTAGAGACTTGGGCCACTGCCATTATTTCGTTTTCCGATGGATCCAAGGGAGTGGCTTCTGCCTCTGACAATGTTTTGGGAGGCATGCAAAGCTGGCTAGAAATCTTTCTTTCCAATAGCCGAATTCAATGTAACTTCAGCCCTCATAATCTCGTGAATCTATACGCTCCTTCTCAAGAAGTCTTCGCAGATACGTATCTTAATGAAAAGGCAAGTACTTCAGCAGGCTGGAACGCGGCTATTCCGGACGAAGACTGGAGCTCTGGCCATGTGGCCATGTGCCACCATTTCGTCAACGCGGCTATGCACAATGAAGCGACGAGTTGCGATGGCAGATTGGGTCTAGAAGTGACGCGAATAATCTATGCTGCCTACCAGTCGGCGAAAGAAGGCAGGCGCATCGTACTGTAGGGAATAAACCTACAATAATAGGTTTCAGGAATCAGGAATTGGGCTTGGAATGCGATAGCCCTGGAGGAAGGCCTATATCCCCAGCTCTGCTGCTAATGCATTAGAAAGTTTCTGCAAGTCTGCAGCGTTGTTATATTCCTTGACAGATACCCGCAAGGTGTCAAATTCCGAGCCACCGTTCAGAATTACGATAATCTTGTATTTTTCCCATAGGAGCCGGCCCAGTTTTACTGCGGTTCCAGCTGGAAGCCGCGTCGAGAACATCAATGTCCACCAATCTGAATCCTCTGAGCACAACGGTTCTGTACCAAACTGATCCGCCAACTGCAGACGAAATGGGGCCGCTAAAGCATGAAGGTCATCACGTACTTTGGGCCAGTCTATGCTTTGAAGGTACCCAATTGCCTTGGGTATAGTCAGAAACGAGCAAGGGTCCAAGGTGCCCTGCCAGCTGAAGTAGTCATGCAAAGGAGTCTTACTTGATTCCTCTGGGTCCCAACCGTGGCTGACGATGAGTGGCTCGACAAACTGTTGACAACGGGGGTCGACATAGATAAAGCCACACCCACGCGGTGTGGATAACCATTTGTGGCAATTGCCTGTGTAGAAGTCAACTGCACAATCCTGCAATTGCAGGTCCACATGGCCTGGGGCATGAGCTCCATCACAAACAGTGAATATCTCTTCGGCCCGAGCCCGGGCACAGATTTTCTCAATAGGGAACGTCAATGCCGTCGGAGCTGTGATGTGGCTAAAGAAAATTGCCTTGGTCCGTGGGGTGACTCCTTGCCAGAGGGCTTCCACCCAGTCTTCCGGATCCTGTGCCGGCACAGGAACTTCCTGCACTACATATTGAGCTCCTTTCAATCGGCAATAGTAAATCATTGCCTTCTGGGTCGCACCATACTCCTGATTTGTAGACAACACCTCATCTCCTGGTGCCAAGGGGAGTGATCTGGCAAAGGAATTGATGCCTTGGGTTGCATTTGACACGAATCCAAGCTGCTGAGATTCGGCCCCTACGAACTGAGCCAGAGCAGAAAGGCTCTTGCTCAAGGCGCCTGGAGCAACTTGCCACATGAAAGCCACAGGATTCGATTCCATTTGCTCTTGCCACTTCCGAAAATCCTCCTGCACAACCTTGGGAACAGCGCCAAAACTGCCGTGATTCAGGTACGTGACATCGCTGGCGAGAGTGTAATTGCTACGCATAGATAGTCGGGATTCCCTTAAGAGCAGCAAGAAAGAACGGCCCGACTTACAGCCGTCCCCTTGTACAAGGGGAAGCAGCTACAGCCGAATCCAGAGAGAATTTAAAGTCTGCTGGGATCGAGGATTCAATCAGGCAGATTGTTACAACCTGGCCAATCCTGCCACATATTCTCCAGGGGCGGATTAGCCCGGGCTTCCTCGATATCATTTCGCCTGAAATCGTACAGAACGGCCAGCCGGATGTTGGTTGATTGGTTATGTCCGGCCATGTGTGCCAACCGATGATGCCAAAAGACCACGTCCCCCGCTTCCCCTGTACATTCCGTGGAGGGCTGAGTCTCGAAGAAGGCCTTCGTTTCCCCGTATGTTTCCGGCCTACCCCCTTCGTACTGCGTTTCATATTGGTAATAGAACCGACGATGACTTGTAGGCCAGACCCTGAAGCCTCCGCCCATGGGGCCCACAGTGCCGAGATAAGCGACAACACCTAGGTTAAAGGGGTGTTCGTCCACATGCAAGTGATTGGCAAGAGGAGTCTTATCTCGATTGGGGAGTGTAGTGTAAATTCCCCTTACCCTTTTAGGAGGACTGAGATCCGGCCCCAGCAACTGAGAAGCCATGCCTACGATATTGGGGTCGTTGGGTACCATCTTGAACATATAGGGCTCTGTATCAATCGAGCGGAAGTTCCAGCGAAATCCTCTTCGAAAACTGTGGCCGTCATCTATCTCATGTTCTTCTCGAACGGGCCCATACCAGGTTTCAGGGTCATCCCGCTTCATGGGGGGAGGTGCATTTCCCCAGAACACGTCTACGGCTTTCGCGATCAAACTCGGATCCAGGACCTTGCGTTTGATCAAATACCCATTGTCCCGGAAGAATCGTAATTCATTTTCGGTTAAATGCATGGCCATGAAATTCTGCCTTTTATAAATGCGTAGGAACCTAACTATACGGGCTCAGCCAAGTAGCACGTATAGAACGAAATGCTTCTTTCCTACTTCGGACGGTGAATCAGTGTATTTGTCGAAGTTCTCTAATCAAAAAAAGGTTTTACCCAAGCATCCTCGATTTCCATGCCGAAGCCAGGTGAGTTGCTAGGAGTAAGCTGGCCATTTCGGGGCTTGGCTTGACCCGGAATCCCTGTAGTGTCTATCGGTTTTACGCCAGGATCGGTGCCCATGAAGTACTCCAGTAAAGGAACGTTGCCGCGGGCAATGCTGAAATGCTGGCCAAACGGGGTATTGCCGCCGCCGTGCAGGATTACAGAAATGCCAGCCGCCTCTGCAATAGCAGCTATTTTGAGGCAAACTGTCAGACCACCACACCAACAGATGTCAGGCTGAAATATGTCCACAGCCTGATGGCGGGCGGCCCACTGAAAAGGCACTGAGGTGTACCAGTGTTCGCCGGTAGAAAGCGTTTGCCAAGGAAGTCTTCGTCGTAATTCAAGGTGAGCGTCCAGATCCTCAGATAGAAGGCACTCCTCCAGCCACCGAAGGCCATAAGGCCGTAGTCTGTGAGCCAACCGACAAGCGTAATCTACGTCGAATGCCATCCAGCAGTCCAACATCAGTTCCCTGTCTGGGCCAATCAACTCTCGAGCTCCGCGTACCAGTGCTTCATTGCCAACCAGCCCCTTCGGTCCATCAACCGGACCAAAGGGACAGGCTAACTTAAACATGTCGAAGCCGCATTCCAGGTACCAGTCAACATCGTTTCCGGTCGCGTAACACTGAAGGAAGTCTCTCTGGGCTCCTCCTATTAGGCGATAAACTGGCTGCCCCAAGGATTTGCCTTTAGCGTCCCAGAGTGCCAAGTCCACTGCACTGATTGCATAAGAGGCGAGCCCAGGAGTGCCGTAAGGCTTGGTGAGTCGAAACATCATGTCACAGAGTCTCTCGATGGCGAATCCGTCCTGTCCGATTAGGTTGGGAGCCAAATGATCGTCAATTATGGCAGCTGATACCCGGCCATTGCTAGTGCAGCCCAGCCCCCACGAGCCATCTTCCAGAGTTACTTTGCACCACGTATTTTCCCAAGGAGGCAGCCACAGGTTTCGGTGTTTCTTAACGTGCTCGAATCTGGACATTGGATTTGCGACTTCCGCGTTATGGAACCAACCTCTCCGTTCTCCAGAAGGGGGAGTCGTTGACTCTGGCAGCTCCAGCCGGACGGCCTTCAGTTCCACTATTCTCACGGTTTCTTTAACCTCAATGCTAAATCACGAAATGTCTAGACTGGTTCAGGGACCAACAAGACCTTAGACACGTCTCCAGGCTCACGTACTAAGCGATCAAACCACTTTCCGCCTTCGTGCAAAGGGGCCTCCACAATCCAGGGCTCGAGTGAGATCTCTTCGGCGTTAAGCAATTGCAGAGCTTGGCGGAAGTTGGACGGCGAATACGAAAAGGAACCTTTCAAAGTTATTTCACGGCGGATGACGTCCGCGGCAGGTATTTCACTTACCTCCTCGTGCAGGCCGCTCAGAATTACTCGACCGGTGGTCATAGCCGCGCCAATACACTGAGTTCGTGTCAAGCCTGTGCCAACTGCGTCTACGCTTACGGCCACGCCCTGCTGGCCCGTTTCAGCCAGGATGTGGGCCACTACGTCCTGTTCACGAGGGTTGATTGCAATGCCACCATATTGCTGGCCCATAGCCAGCCGATACTCATCAAGATCCGCCACGAATATTCTGCTGGCTCCCAAGCGGCGCAGTATCTGTAATGAAAGCAGTCCGATGGGGCCCATTCCAATTACCAGGCAGTCCTTCCTTTCCACGTCTCCGGCCAGTTCACCTATGCGGACCCCACAGCCAACTGGTTCCGTTAAGGCGCCGACCCTAAGAGACATATCGGGCGGCAGCTCGTGAACCGTGCTAGCTGGAACCTTAACGTATTCGGCGTATGCGCCGGGGACATGGGCTCCAACCAAACGCCTAGTTGGACACAAGTGATCCAGCCCCCTCTCCTGCAGCTCAGAAACACCTCCACAATAAAGTGGGTTTACAGTGACTCGTGCCCCTTCTCTCAATGTTGTACCGTCTCCCATGGCAGCCAATGTTCCAGAAAACTCGTGGCCCATTACCAGGGGAGGGACCCGCAAAGCATTGTGACCAAGATATCCGCTTAATTCCGACCCGCAAATGCCTGCGTAAGCCACTTTAATGAGGGCCTCACCGGGCCCCGGTACAGGCAAGTCCTGAGACCTCATGTTCATTTCGCCGGGCGCCTCCCAGACCAATGACTGCATCTCAATCTCTCCTCACTATTGGTTTGCAGAATTGCATTATGGATGTAGGTTCAATATTGGAATAGGAAATGCAATGAAAACCATGCCTTAATTCTACAAGCCGGTTCTGGAGTACAGAATGTTCACAGAAGACCCTTCAATACAAGAAACTTCGAAGGCGAAAGAATGTCTTCCCTATAGGAAGGCACAGATAATTGTAGAATGCCCACAATGGCCACAAACCTTGGGCAATCTGTTTAAGTCCCCAGACAGCTCGTGTCACTGGTGTTTGGACAAGGACAAGAAAAGGAATTGAGAATGAAGCGAAACAATTCTGCCGGAGACTCCACTGCGCGACTTTTTATCCCGGGGCCCGTAGATGTCCCGGCGGATGCTCTGGCCGCCCAGACCGAACCCCTAATCGGACATCGATCTTCTGAAATGGATTGTCTCTTTGACGACTTGCAGGGCAAGTTGCGAACAGTTTTCTGTACAACCAGACGCGTATATATTTTCGCGAGTTCTGGAACGGGCATGCACGAGGCCTGCATTCGAAATGGGGTGCGTGAAGGCGGACGTGTCTTGATGTTAATGAACGGGGCCTTTTCGGAACGCTGGTATGACGTGGCAGTCGGCTGTGGCCGTATGGCCACCAAAGCGGAAGTGCCATGGTTCAAGGAGCTAGATCCAAATTGGGTTGCTGAGCAAGTAATCGCAGCCGGCGAATTGGACGCGGTATGTTTGGTTCATAACGAAACCAGTACAGGAGTTCTCAACCCGCTTCAGCGAATATCTGAAAGTATTCATCAGGTGGCCCCGGATACACTCTTCTTCGTAGATGCTGTGTCTTCACTGGCCGGAGCAGAAGTGCAAGTTGACAAATGGCAACTAGATGTCTGTCTCACCTCTTCCCAAAAGGCTTTGGCAACGCCTCCTGGCCTGGCCTTCGCCGCTGTCAGCGACCGTACTTTGGAAAGAGCCAGCGGAATTCAGGGGAGAGGTTGGTACTTTGACTTCTTGAACATGGAGAAAAGCTTGTTACGAGGTCTGATTCCAGCCACTCCGGCCATTTCTTTGCTCTGGGCGTTGCAGGTTCAATTGGGCCGAATTCTTGCGGAAGGTATGCTCGAGCGATGGAAACGACACGAGGTTTTGCGGGATCATGCCCGGAAGTTGGCAAAGTCCCACGGATTCAGTCCTTTAGTAAACATACTGTGGAGTTCACCGACTGTCAGCACTTTGAAAGGACCAGAAGGGATTGACATAAACCAAATGATTGAGTACTTGAAGGGGCACAATTTGATACTGGGAAACGGCTATGGCCCGCAAAAGGGAAAGTCTCTGCGAATTGGTCATATGGGTGAAATGCAGCTTTCAGATCTCGACCATTTGTTCAGCGTCATAGAAACCTTTTACAATTAATTTGGAATGCCAGGACTTGAGTAATGATTCCGGGGGCACTCTCTCATTAGTGTCCAGTCCCATCGGCAATCTAGGCGACATCACCTTCAGAGCAGTGGAAATCTTAGCGGCGGCAGACATTGTCGCCTGTGAAGACACCAGGCACAGCTCCCGTCTTCTGGCGCACTACGGGATTCGCAAGCCCTTGGTCTCTTTCCATGAGCACAATGAATTATCGGCTTTAGAGCGAATCAGAGCAGAATTGACAGCAGGCAAGAATGTGGCTTACCTGTCTGATGCAGGGACTCCGGGTATCGCCGATCCGGGTTTCCGGCTGGTTCGCATGGCTTACAGCAACGGCTTGAACTTACAGGTTCTTCCTGGTCCGGTGGCCCTGATTCCTGCATTGGTGCAATCCGGCTTGCCCTTACACAGCTTCACCTTCAAAGGCTTCGCTCCCCGCAAGTCAGGCGGTCGGCAGCGAGATTTGGAATGTGAAAAATGTAGTCCCCACACCCTTATCTATTATGAAAGCCCCCATCGAGTGGGAAAGTTGCTGGGCGATATGCTGTTGATTTTGGGAGACCGACCAGCCGCCTTGGTGCGGGAGATAAGCAAAATTCATGAGGAGACTCTGCGGGGAACGGTGTCATCGTTATTAGATCAAGTGTGCGCTCGAACCCTAAAGGGAGAGTGCGTCGTGATTGTAGGTGGAATGCCCAAATGAGCAGGTCACGTGATTAGTTTCGTACTCAGTGGTGGGGGGTGCAGAGGTGCCCTTCAAGCTGGAGCTCTACTGGCCCTATTGGAGGCTGGCATATACCCGGACTTCTTTGTAGCAACCTCTGTTGGTGCAATGAATTCCCTGTACTTGGCTTCACATGGGGTTTCCGTGGAAACGGCTCAATCTCTTCAAAAAATCTGGCTCAAAGTGAATAGACGGGATGTCTTTCCAGGTAACGCATTCACCGCCGCCTTTCGCTTTCTGCGAGGAAAAGACAGTTTGTACAACGGTGCTGCATTGCGTACCTTCATGGCTAAGCAATTGCCTTCGAAGACACTTACTTTCGGCGATTTGGAGGTGCCCTGCTATTTCACGGCGTCTGACCTCAGAACTAAACGACTTTTCTTGTTTGGGGAGTATCCAACCTTTCCCTGTTTGGAAGCGGCAGTGGCAAGTTCCTCGATCCCCGTGATGCATCCTCCCTTTGATTATCAGAATTTGCAGTTGGTAGATGGGGGAATCATTGAGAATGTTCCTTCAGACATCGCCATGGACAAAGGGGCTACAACCATCTATTGTCTCAATGTGGGTTACGGAGGCCAACGTCTGGCGCCGGCTAGCGGAATAGTAGGCATATTCAACCGCATGATGGGCGTGATGATGGCCCAGTCCCTTTTTCATGATCTGGAACAAGCCAGGTCGGACCCTGCCATTGAGTTACACCACATACACTTGAATGCACTTCAGGACGTGCCGATACTGGACTTTTCCCGAACTAGGCAGATGCTGGAGTCTGGATTGCAAACAACTAGAGCCTATCTTCAAAGCCCCGTTCCCCTGCGGACACAGAGAACAGAGATTTCCGAATTTGTGGCTACGGCTCGTATCCCAGGTGGTCGGGAGTGGCATTCTCGCAATCGCACTGAAATTGATTGATGCCCTCTTCCGCCAGGACTGGCCGGGCGCGGGCCTTGGTAGTCCTGTCTGCCTGTGTAGTGGGGCTGCTCATAATGGGGGATTCGTTCCTCTACAGTGCTTTGCCTGTTTCGGCGGGCCCTCTGAGCTTGACCCTTTGGCAAGTTAGCCTGCTCTTAAGTGCAAATCGATGGGTCCGATTGCTTTCCAATTCCATAGCAGCTACTCTACTCTCCCGCTGGCGCATGAAACCGCTGTTTTTTGGAGCTACGGTTCTGGCTTTGGCCTCCAGCCTCGCGTTTACCCAAGCCTTGTCCTTTCCATATTTGTTATTGGCACGCGTGGCCTGGGGATTCGCATGGTCGATATTCAGGCAATCTGCTTATATGGCGGTCTGGACCCACTCCGCAGAAAGGCATGGCGGCTTGCTGGGCCTCTGGTGGGGCCTAGTTAGACTAGGCAGCGGACTGGGAGTCTTGCTGGGTGGATGGTTGCTGGATCGGACCCGATTCGCGACTGCCATGAGTGCGATTTCAGCCCTTGCCGGCATCGGACTTGCCCTCAGCCTCCTTCTGACATGGCCTAAAGTCAGAGTTGGCTCCGTAGAGAATTCTGCCGGCAAATCGCCAAGTCACAAAGAAGCAGCCAAGAGCATTTGGCAATCTTCTCACCTAAAGTGGATCTTGAGCTTAGGTGCGGGGTCAAGTCTCATACTGACGCTTTTAGTGGCTTTGACATCCTTGTATGTGCAGGAGCGTGGTGGGCCAGCTACACAATCAATGGGACTGGGCCTGGTGACGGGGTTCATTCTCGCCTTGCATTGGATTTCGCAGATTGTGGTGGGCCCGATAATTGGAGTATTCTCAGACCGATTTGGGAGGATCCGCGTTACAGTGGGGCTAGCCATTATTTTGGCCGGTGCCATTGGTTTAGCTGGCACGGCGCACGGAACGATGGCTCTTGTCTTGGCAGCCACATACATGCTATTTTTCTCAGGTCTACGTGTCGCGATCGAAGCTGGGGTCAGCGATGGAGCAAGACTTACCTCGAGTCCTCGGGAAGTCATGGGGTACTTTACTTCGGTTGACGATCTGGCGGCTGCATGTGGCCCCATAATTGGTTTGTTATTGTTTCAGGCAGGCGACCTGACTTACCTGCTTTGGGGGAGCGCCAGCCTCCTACTGTTTCTTTCCATTGGTCTGGCTCGTAGCCGTCCCGCGCTTCAATTAGAAAGTGCCGTTTCTTAACCAAGACTTCAACGGCTGGAATTGAGGCAAGTTCGTTCGACTACTGATCGACCCTATGGAATTCCAAAGACGGCCTAGCTATTGCCCCACTTTCGTCTGGGTTGGCCTGCTCTCTCCATTTGAATTTATTGGCGAAAGGATTATGAATGCCTTCGACACAATCGGCAATAAGCTCACCCAATAGCGGGGTGAATTTAAAGCCGTGACCGCTACCGCCACAGGCCACAGTCAAATTTTCTATCTCTGGATGGAGGTCGATTACGAAATCGAAATCCAAAGTGTCGTGGTAGAGACAAACACGTGTATATACAATCGGGCACTTGGAAAGTTCGGGAGCGCACCTATCTAATTGCCTCCGAAGGTAATTGATTTCCTGCTCTTGCACAATTCGGTCCGAAAGTTGGGGATGGGCTTCGTGGCCCTGCGTATGTAGACCCACTTTGATCACCTTTTCTTCGGGATGGAGAGGCATAGCGTAGACACCGGTAGATTCCATATCAAGAAACGCCACGCTGAACCGTGGTGAGGAGTAACTGTTCCAGTCTTCTACTCGAAGATGAAAAATAGGTTGAGCTGTAGCCCTTGCTAATCGGGAGACTAATGGCACTAACAAGCCAGTCCATGCCCCCGCTGCAACCAAGACATGGTCGGCTTCCAGTCGAACACCGTCGGCCAGGACAACCCCCAGGCAACGCCCTTTAGTCAGAATGAGGTTTGCCACGGACTGCCCAATGTGCCACTCAACCTCTAACTGATTGAGTTCGTCTCGCATATGCTCCAAGACTTTCCTGGCTTCAACAAAGCCGCCGCGGGGGTTGAAAAAGCCCCGTTGCAACAGCCTGTGATTGAACATAGGCCACCTTTCTCCTATCTCTACTGCGCCCAGCATTTCCATGTCAATATTCAATCGCCGTGCTGTTCTTGCGCTCAGACTTTCGAATTTTCCTGCAGTGCTACATGAGGACAACCAAGCTATCCCCGTGTTGTGATATACCCGGCCCCACCGTTCATTGAGTTGAATCCAGCGTTCTATGGATTTCTGAGCCATTCGGGTGTATGTCAGATCTCCGCCGTACTCCGACCTGACTACCTTACTGATGTCTCTGGAAGCGGCCAAAGAGTGAGGGGTGGGACCCGTAGGGTCCACAATGACTGGCCGAATACCCCTTTGAGCTAGTTCCAAGGACGCGGCCAACCCGAATGCCCCCGCTCCGACCACGATTATTTGGTTTGCTGACATAGCCACTCTTGATTAGATCGAATGGGGTTACGCATCTCTGCCTGTATCTTGAAATAACCCGTGATCAGCCGTTCAGTTTCTATACTACTACCTGAAGAATAAATCCTGCTGGAGCCAATGAAGGAACTTCATGAGCGTTGTCGTGTTTGCAGACGATCCCACAGAAGGGCGAATTATCAGTGTGGCGCTGCGGGAATTCGGATTGGCAGTGGAATCCGCAGACTCCCTCGAAAAGCGAATGGCGGCCTGGCATTCGGATCCAGCAGATATCATTATTTTGGCATGGAATCGCGTAGAGATTCCTTGGGAAGATGTGCGGGCAGTGAGAGGCCAGACCCAGGCTCCAGTTTTGGTAATGATTGAGCACCTGCCCGATACACAGGAGTGTCTCTTGCTGGAGGAAGGGGTAGATCTTGTTCTAGATCGGCCAGTATCTTTGCGACTACTGGCCAACTACGTCAAGGTTCTGACACGAATCTCTTCCTCGGTACCCAACACGGTTTTGAATACAATCGAAATGGCCCACATTGCATTGGACACAGCGGATCGTACAGTGACGGTAGCTGGAAACGATCCGGTTAGACTGACCCAATTGGAGTTCCGGCTGTTGTATCTGCTAATGTCCAATCCCAACACAGTTATTACTACCGAATCCATTGCCAGCCGTGTTTGGAGTTATAGTGACCGTGGGGACCGGGACCTGGTGCGGGGCCTAGTTTCACGGCTCAGGCGGAAGATCGAACCAGGAGACGAATCTCCTACTTTCATCGAAAACATTCCAGGAACGGGCTACCGATTCCACACTGAACCAGTTGCAATTGGAGTTTCTTCCAATTGAGCCGATCTTTCAAATCAATGCAATTGTTTCAACCATCTTTAGACTCAGTTGGCCCGCTCCTGCTAAATATTTAATGCCTACCCGCATGGTTGGCTCCTATAGAAATTTCGGTCGGATTCGTTTCATGCACAGATTCAATTTGGTCGTGTTGAAACAATGGATGATGCAGCGCCTCCAGTTGTCGAAGCAGGGCCTCTTCTCTGGGAGGGGCTTCTCGCCGAACTGGTGAATCGAGCACTGATTGCGTTCATTCTGGGGCGATCTGCTGGTAGTCATTGGCAAGGCCCAGGGAGTGGTTATAACCCTCTGGGAAGGAGCCTGTCCAAGTCGAGGGACGCCAGCAGTAAACAGAAACATGGAAGATTCAGTCCGAAATTGTGGCCCCTTGTCCTTGTACCCTTTTGGATTTCCTAAAGATTCGGCCCGGCGCCATTTGATTTTGCGAAATTGCTAGTCGATTTAGAAAGGCAATCCGAATAGGGGAACAGCTGGCGGATTCCATTCAGCTGATGTCTCTGGCTCCGCGAGACCGGGCCCACTAGTCGAAATCTCCTCCCAACATGAAGAGCTGGCAAGGCTCTGTCCTACCCCCTTCTCCCTTACCTTTCAGTTTTTTCAGGAGAGTTCGCTATTAAGCAAGACTTAAGGGCAATTTTCTTGGGTGTTGCCCAAAGAAAATTCTAAGCAGCTCTCGAATGGAAGTTGGTACAGACGCTTTAAACGCCTCAGCCAAGAGGGATTCCGCTTATGAGGGAAGGAAATCAAATTGAAAATGGGAATGGCGGCCAGCTCTTCCTCAGAGGTGAACAGAAGACTCCAAAATTGGGCTCGGATGAAGTCGGAAGACCTATTGAACAGAACTGATACAGTTACGTCGCGATTCGTACATGAGTTGAACAAGCATTGCCCATCAATTCAACTCCCAAGTTCCATAATCATATCGATAAACTCCGAAACGGAGTTGGAGGATGAATGACATGACTTATTTGGAAGTATTGTTGGGAAATGAGATGTACCAGGAACGAGTTCGCAATTGTGAACTGGCCTACAGATTTCGGTCCGTTCGGCCCAGCCCGATTATCACTTTTTCCGGTTTCAGGAATTTCCTCGGAAACCTGCTCATTGGTTCTGGCCAACGCCTCAAAGGATCCCGGTACATTACCTATCTTGGGACCTAAGTAGGGAGCGACTCTTACTGACTACTGAGCGCAAGTTAGCGCATTTCCCCACGGCGGCTCCGAATTTCGGAGCCGCTGTCTTTTATATGGGTTTGAGGAATTGGGTCAAATACAGAAGCCAGGACTTAGGCAATCTCGAACCGAGTAGATGCTAGTCACGACGCCGACTTACTCTTGCAAACCGCAATCATTCTGGTATCGTGTGCGAGAGGCCATCACGGGAATCTAGGCAATGGCCTAACGAGTTAGGGAATATAAAGAGATCAATATGCAGACTGAAGCCGTGGTAGTGCCGGAAGTCGGAAAATTAGTAGTGGAGTCTGTGCATTTAGAGCCACCAGGACCCTTTGAGGTGCTTGTCCAAAATCACGCCGCCGGCGTATGTCACTCAGACTTGCACACCATGCGCGGCGAATTGCGCACTGCCCCGCCCTTGGTTCTTGGCCATGAAGGGGCTGGCGTGGTCGCTGAAGTGGGGGCCGAAGTCACCAGGGTTAAAGTCGGAGATCATGTGGTATACAACTGGCTGCCAGCCTGCAACCATTGTGAGAGCTGCCTGGCTGGGAGGTCCAATCTTTGCCAACGGTTTCCAGAGACGATGTTGCAGGGCCTGCTCCCTAATAAGAAGTCCCGGATTCGTGCTCTAAATGGGACTGTATACAAGCACTATCTTGGGGTTGCTACCATGTCCGAATACATGGTAGCCCATGAGAGATGTCTGATTGCTTGTGCTCCTGACATTCCTAAGGCAGTTGCCGCCATTGTTGGGTGTGCTGTCATCACAGGTGCAGGGGCAGTCTGGAACACCGCTAAGGCCCAGCCGGGACGAGCTTTGGCAGTCATTGGGTGTGGAGGGATTGGTCTTTGCGCTTTACTTGGAGCAATGGCAGCAGGTTGCAGCCCTGTCATCGGTGTTGATCTAAATCCCAAGAAACTGGTTATGGCCCGAGCCTTGGGGGCAGACCTAACTTTGAATACATCGGAACATGACATGATTGAAGGATTGCAGGAAATGACTGGAGGAGGACCAGAATACATCATCGATTCGGTAGGTTCCAGTCATACGATTGGAGCCGCTCTAACGGCGGTCCGGCCGGGAGGCAAAGCGGTGATTGTAGGCATGCATAGCCTTCTATCGAAGGTGGAAGTTCTGCCGGTTCAACTGGTAGCCCAAAACAAGCAGTTGTTAGGATCATATGTTGGCAGTAGCCAGACCTATGTAGATATTCCTCGTGTCTTAAAGGCTTACCAACTGGGCCGGTTGAATTTGGATGGCCTAATTTCCAAGACCTATCCTCTGAGGGAAATCCACACAGCGTTCGCCGATATGGAAGCCGGAAATGTCGCCCGTGGCGTATTGACAATGGTATAGATACAATTCAGCTTAACCGGATGAAAAAACAGCCCCATGTTCGACACAATCATTAATTCTGCGACCATAGTAGACGGTACCGGCGCTGAACCGGTTGTTGCAGACCTTGGAATGATAGCTGACCGCATTGCCGCCGTTGGTGACTTGTCCCATTCGGTGAGCGGTCAGACAGTGGATGGGCGCGGCAAGTGGCTTACGCCCGGGTTCATAGATGTACACACTCATATGGATGGCTGGCTGCTGAAGAATCCGCTTATCGAAAGCAAGTTGCGACAAGGCTTCACTACTGAAGTGATTATGTCGGATGGCATTTCATATGCTCCTGTGTCCAAAGGGAATGCACATCAGTGGATTCTTTACCTGAGGGGACTCAATGCGCTGGAACAAAGTGATTACACCGGTTGGGAATCAATTACAGAGTACATGGCGCTGTTGGACGGTCGCAACGCTCAAAATGTCTTGGCACAGATCCCCTACGCCAATGTCAGAGTTCTAGCTCAAGGCTGGACGACCCATCCACTTGACGACTTTCAACAGCTGGAATTGAACCTGAGAATCGAGCGGGACATGGCCGTAGGTGCCTGCGGTCTTTCTACTGGGCTCGACTATATTTCTCAGTGTTTTGCGACCACGGAGGAGTTACGCTCTGCCTGTGAACCTGTCGCGGCAGCTGGGGGACTCTATGCAACTCATGTCCGTTATAAGAAGGGGACTCTGATTGGATTGAAGGAGGCGGTTGACTTGGGTCGACGAACCGGAGTGAAAATCCACATTTCTCACTTAAAGGGACATTCTATTGCTGAACGGGATCAACTCTTGGCTTACATCAACGATGTAGCCATGCACGAAGTCGACTTTACTTTCGATGTCTACCCCTATTTGCCTGGTTCCACCATGTTGAATTACCTGATTCCCTATAGCGTTTATGAACACGGTCCTGTACATGCCATGCATGCATTAAATTCGCGCCGAATTCGGGATGCAGTGTCTTTCATGGCTGAATCCCAAGTTGAACTGTCCAATATCAGCATTGCCTGGGTACCCGGTAAGGCCAACACTCATTGGCAAGGACGTTCGTTGCAGGAATTCGTGGAGGCGTCACCCTCTTCGCCAGGTGATGCACTCTGTGATTTTCTAATTGAAGAGAATTTGGCGGTGCTTCTGGTGTTCCACCGAGGCGACGATCGTTTGGTTGAGGAATTCCTTAAACTCCCAGCATTTCTCCTGGGTACTGATGGCATATTTCAGGAAGGGGGACACGTACATCCTCGCCAATTCGGTAGCACTACCAGAATTCTAGATACATTGGTTTCGAAGGGGTTACTTACTCTTCAGGAGGCTGTACACGCCATGTCTGGCAAGTCTGCAGCCAGGTTTGGAATTAAGGACCGGGGTACCTTGGAAGAAGGTAAACTCGCGGACATGGTTCTCATAAATCCCAAGGCTTTCAAAGAACTGAACAGTTTTCAAGAGCCCTCAGTTCTGGCAAGGGGAGTGGATCACCTTTGGGTCAACGGTACCAGGGTAATTACTGACGGAGAATTGATGAAACCTTTGGCAGACAGCCGTGGTTATCCGGGCCGCTCACTCAAATTCAATGCATAGATTTTGCAATGCGAATATCTGCAATTCGGTTCGTTGGGGTCAAGGTCAACCGTAGGGGAGACTGGATTTTCCTTCTAGTCGACACTGACGAAGGGCTGACCGGGTTGGGTGAGGCTAGCCATAGTGGCAGTGATGCCCAGCTCCATGGTTTGATTCCAGAACTGGAATCCCAGCTGGTAGGTCAAGACCCGAGTAATATCAACGCGTTGCGGCTTTTCATGAAAAGGCAACGTATGGGGAGGATAGGGGCTACTGCTTGGAGTGCTGTCGAACAAGCCTGCCAGGATATTAGGGGACAAGCGTTAGACCAACCCATTTGCAGCTTGCTTGGGGGTCCGGTAAGAGATCGGGTGCGCCTTTATGCCAACATCAATCGCCATGTGGAAGAACGGAATCCTTCCGAATTCGCTCGGGCTGCAACGACCGCGGCAGAAGAAGGTTTCACGGCAATCAAACTTGCGCCTTTCGATGAAGTAGCGGCTTCTGACCGCATCCGTAGCGGCCAAGCCGCGGAATGGCGGAAGGGATTGGAAAGGGTGCGCGCAGTAAGGAGTGCGGTTGGTCCCACAGTGGAAATAGCTGTAGATTGTCACTCTCGTTTCGACTCAAAGGAGGCGCTGACTGTAGCCCAGGCACTCGAAGAAATGGATTTATTTTGGTTCGAAGAACCGATTTCAGTGGACCGCTGGAAAGAACTGTCCGAACTCTCGAGTCGTATTCGCCAACCTTTGGCCACTGCGGAAAGCCTTTTCGGCCTGGAATCATTCGGTAGATTGTTAAGCGCGAACGCTGCGGACGTAATTATGCCGGATGTCAAGCATGCCGGGGGAATACAAGAAACGTGGCAAATCGGCCACTTGGCAGAAACATTCAATGTCGCGTTCGCTCCTCATAATCCTTCAGGGCCCGTGGCAACAGCGGCGAGTGTGCACATTGCTGCCAGTGTTCAAGCCTTCACCATACTGGAATACGCTTGGGGTGAGGCGAATTGGCGTCCCGCTTTGCTTTATCCTCCCGAAGAAATACAGAATGGGCATATTCGAGTCTCAAATAGGCCGGGCCTGGGACACTGTCTCAATCCAGAGATTTTGCAGATGTATGGAGTCGCAGAACCCAGTCGTATTGATTCCTCCAAAGCGAATTTCTAGGACCAAACACCCAGGTAGGATACGCGCGAGCTGGGGGAAATTGCAGTTCAACCAAGTTAATTTCCAAGTATTCCGACTATCGATTAAAGGTCCACTTTTCCCTGGGACTCTTGGCCTCTTCGACCATCTCACCCAGGCACCGGCGAAAGGGACATTTCTATCTGGAAAGGGTCATCGATTTTAATGAACCAGAATACTTGCGGGTCGAATACTCTGTGGAAGGCTTGGTACTGTTTGTAGACCCAAGCGAACCGAGAATGTGAGAGCCGCAGGCAATCCAGGTCGGCACAAAGTTTCCCACATTTATTAGATTGATTGGCAAAGCCTTCTTGGGAAGGGCTAGGAAGTAGGCGTAAGACCAGATCCACAGACAAAAACATCTCCTAGCCACTTAACATAAGGCTGCGATTGACGAACCTTCTGTCTGTTTGAAGAATGCAGATATTGGTTAGGCGCTCCTACATTTCTGTGACTCCTGTTTGCAGACCCATCAGTCCCAGTTTCTTGAAACTGGGACTGATGGCCAGGACTCTGACTTCGTCGGTAGAGAATGAAAGAGACTTCCCTGGAAGAATCGCAATGATAAGGAAACTTAGTTGCCGGTTTGAGAGCACTGTCTGGGACTTGCTGGTCCGGGTAATGTTCCTTAGAATTTGCCAGATTGAACGTACCTCCTAAAACTGATTTCTGAGATTGAGTTGAGACAACTACCGCGGCATTCTGCCATCTGGCTTTGGAGAAAGATTTCTTCTTCTCTTTCTTGGTTCTTGACTTGGGTAATTCCAAACTAGGATGGCACCAAATCCTTTCCCTGTTCCCAGTGTAGGTTGGTATCTGACTCAATGGGATCCTCTTACTGAGTTTGCTCAATTATTCCTTCTCCAATTGCGAAATCAGACCTGGCAAACTCCACTTTTGTAGGTTAGATCTCTCTAACAGAGGGAAATTTCCTCTACAGGACTTTTCATTCCCAAAAGCAAACAGGACTGGCACGGACTCACGTGACCCCTTTCTGCAGTGGAAACTTCCGACTTTGTTTTGTGTGGGAGAGTTCATTTCAAACAGAATGCTGGCCAAAGTTCGCGCCTCCCTGGACGTTGTAACTCGTTATCCATTGCTAATTTCCTTCCAGACTCAAGCAAAGGTCTGTTTTCTGTTTACTATCGGGTGATGCTTTGGGCCCACTGTCCTCATTTCTTCTCGCTTTGCCCCCTATGGATTGCTTTCATTATGGAAAGGCTGCCAAGATTTAACTTAGCAGTAATTGGCTATTAGGTATCGAGACGGGCTCTTGGCGACCTCGCCTGGCGGTTATGAATTCCCACGTTAAGGTTTTCCTAGAGTGGCAACTTAGGAAGTCGGAAGGGGCGCGTTTAATCTCGTCATCCGATCGCGGTTGCCAATCGGTATAGAATGATGAGTTAGAGAGAACACAATTCATAAGGAAGAGAACCTTGACATTGGCACAACGAGGAAAGTGGGAAACTAGAAATTCGGTTTGGTGTCCACTTGGCTTTATCTTGTTGTCCAGTTAGTTTCCCATCTAATCCTTTTTAGTTGGTTAGGAGACCCATAACATGACGAATTCAATTCCTGTACAGATCCCAAAGTTGGAGGGGATTGTTCGGACGCGCGTGATCGACTGCGATGTTCATCACAGCACTCCGTCCCACGAGGTTTTGCTACCTTATTTGCCTCGGCAGTACCAGGAACAGATGTCAGATTTTGGGGGAATGGCACCCGCTGTGGGATATACGAATATGCCCGGCAAAGGTACTCGGCACGACCTCTGGTTCGCAGCGGGAGAAGAAGAGAACCCCAACACACGTCCGGAAGCTCTGATTGAACATCATCTGAACGCCTATGATCTAGACCTAGCGGTCTTGACAGGTGGTCCATACGTTTATGCGGTGCATCCTTCGCTGGATTTCGGTGCAGCAGTGTGTAGAGCCTTCAATGACTGGACATCGGAACAGTGGCTGGAAAAGGACGATCGACTTAGAGGATCGATTCACATCGCTCCCAACGATCCCTTGCAAGCAGCGGCAGAAATTCGGCGTCTTGGGTCAGATCCACGATATGTACAAGCGCTCATGCCAGCCGGAGCACACTTTCCTTTCGGCCATCGCATGTACCATCCTATATATGAGGCTTGTTCAGAACATGGGTTGCCCATGTGCGTTCATTTTGGTGCTGAAGGCGCTGGAACTTCCTCTGCTCCCACAGCGGCCGGATTCCCAACCTACTATCTGGAAATGCGGATGGCACGGCCCCAGATCGCGATGGCTCACACTGCCAGCCTGATCTGCGAAGGAGTTTTCGAGAAATTTCCTGACTTCAAGTTCTTGTTTATCGAACATGACGTTTTCTGGGTGCCGGGCCTTATGTGGCACATGGATAGCGACTGGATGAGTTTGCGAGATTACACGCCCTGGGTTCGCAAATTGCCAAGCGAGTATCTCAAATCAAATATCCGATTCGGCTCCCAACCCATGCCGAATCTTCCCCAAGAAGAGGATCTAGAGACCTTCCTGCGATGGCTGGACGCTGGCCAAGTGCTGGTTTTTGCCAGCGACTATCCTCACTGGGATTGGGACGAACCAGGCAGCTTCTTGCTAGGAGAAGAACAAGATTTGCGTGATCGCATCATGTATCGGAACGCTGCGGAGCTGTACAGAATTGAAATTGAAGACTGAAAGGCAGCCCAGAAGAGTTGCAATTGGGGTCCCCGACGACATTCCGGATGGAGCTCGCAAGATATTGCACATCGCAGGACGTTCGATCGGTGTCTTTAATCAAGGTGGTGAATTCTTTGCACTTCAAAACGTTTGCCCGCACAGGGGCGCACCTGTCTGCACCGGCCGGTTGCGCCCTCGAATCGAAGAAGGGCACAGTTTTGAGTTTAGATATTCACCACGGGACGAAGTACTGAAGTGCCCTTGGCACCAATGGGAGTTCGATCTTAGGTCCGGTAAGGCCCTTCACGGTGACCTGGCTCTAACCTGCTACTCCATTGGGGTGGAAGAAGACGAATTAATACTCTATTTCTAAAACGAAGGGAGCCCATCTTAAAAAGGTTGGGTGGCCGCGTCAGAGTCTGAAGCAATTGGCTCGGTATGTGCAACCGCCTTGTCCGTATTTGATGAGCGTTTGTCCAAAAGGTCCTGGCGAAGCAAGATTGCTTCAAGAAATTGGCCAATACGAAACCACAGGCCACAGAATCAAGAATCCCTCCGTAAGAAATTTCTTGATTTCTCGTAATAGTTCTTCTCCAATTGGACGAGGACAATTCAACAAGGCCCTTTCGAAACATCTCAACTTCGTTTTGGCCATGCATCGGCTCACATTTTCATCTCCCTGGGGGGGTAACGAATCAGGGAGAAAGGTTGGCCAAGGTTGACCACAAAGGAATCGAGTAGTGATGCGAACATATTTACCACATGAATATGAACGAAAGGTCAAAGTCCGTTAGGGGTCCACTTGATCTGAAAAGGCTACATGCACAGAAATCCAAGGCCTGAGAAAAATTCATGAGTCGCTGACTTCAGGTATTTCGCCGTAGGGATGCCTTTGAAGACTCTGATGAAATACGGGGACATCCCCCACTCCCCAAGATACTTCAATAGCCGACATGGAAAGTGTGTCCCCGAGGATCTTCCAATTCTGGAGTTACATCACTCGTCACCATCAATTTATTCAGAAGCGCCTGTTGCAACTGACTTTGGACATCAGCGTATTCTCCCCTATCTATCAGATTGTCGGTTTCCAGGGGATCTGCTGTGAGGTCATACAGTTCCGAAGTATCTCTTAAGCGATAAATTAATTTGTGGTTCGCCGACCGCACTGTAAGGGTCCGGCAGACAGATTCTGGGGCAGTCTGCTGAAGTTCGAGCTTGGGCCAGTAGGGATTTTCCATTCCCCAGCCCTCATTGCGCCCTTCAAAGCAATGGGGTTCGTGGAGATCGTATCCCCCCTCTGTAAAGGCCATCCGCCCTGAATCTCCGCCTGCACCGGCCAATTGGGGAGCGAGGTCAGCAGCAAAATGGGTATGGGCGGGGGCCACATCCGCCAATCCCAGGATAGTGGGCATAATGTCAAACAGTTCCACCAATTCAGCAACTGAATGGCCTGCTTTTCCACCTGGTGTGCGAATTATCAGAGGGACTCGCGTAATGACATCCTCTGCGGCGCTGGGCCACTTTTCCACTAATCCATAGTCTCCAGCATAATCGCCATGGTCTGAGAGAAATAAGACTGTTGTGTCATCCTGAAAGGAGGACTTAGCTAATTCCTCCAGCAGCATGCCGAACAACCAATCGCTAAAGGCAGTCATGCCCAAATAGACTGCATTGACCCGAGCAAACAGTTCTTCTGGGCAAGAATCCAGACGGCGCAGCGAACGTGTGGCCTCGTGAAAGGTAGGCCTGCCATGGAGGCCCGGGGGGCGCAACGTGTCCTTCACTTCCTCGGGCGAGAATCGATTATGCCATGGGTCAGGGGCTGAGTAAGGACAGTGCGGATAAATCAAGGGGAGGTATAGGATGAAAGGTTTGTCCGATTGAGCTGGTCGCTGTTTCAGGAATTCAATGGCCGCTTGGACATTGGCATAATCTGAATGATCATCAAGTGGAGCGGTCCACGGTTCATGTAGAAAGCTATAGTATTCAGGGTCGTTCTTTGACCAAGTAGAAGGTCCAAAAGGGTATCCGCGCCCTTTGGAACCTGCTTCGTTCACACTGGTAGCGAAGCTGTCAGGGCTGAGCGCGTCATTCTTGCCGAACCAATGAACGTCGTATCCGGACTGTTTCAGGTATCGAAACATATTGGGTTCATCTGGCCGTAAGAGGTGCCAAAGTGTGCGGTGTCCTCTCACATGGGGGTACCAACCCGTAAGCATGCTGCAGCGGGAAGGGGAACAAACTGTATGTTGTACATGACACTGTTCAAAGAGTGTGCCTTCTGCTGCAAAAGCGTCAATGTTTGGGGATACTTCCAGGGGATGACCGTAGCAGCCCAAGCTCTCGGCACGCAATTCGTCAGGCATGAAGACAATAAAATTCATTTGTTTTGTTTACTCCTTCGTTTTGGCGTTTCAACACTGAAGAATCGCCCTTAAAATTGTTGCAGCAAGTCATGCGGCGAATCCTCCCAACAAAGTCAATACCAAGTAGCCAAGACTGGGTTGGAGAACAGCAACGAAATAGACTTGACCTTTCTAGGCCACGAATTAACCCCCTACAGTTTGGCTAAGCAACGAATGGGTGCCAGGAAGTATTTCCAAGGCTGGGAACCTGTGCCTAAGGATTGTCCGAACCACATCTACTGTAGATTCCTCCCAGTGCCTTCGTCAATAGGGGAATGTCGAATTAACTGTATACCGGCCCTGCCAGTGTCCGCGCCCGTAGATCCGTCTGAATTAGGATTTCTAAGAGCTCGCCTGCCAAAGTTAGATGGCCAACTGAGCTCTTGCCAATATTCCTTCCTCCTGATCTTCTGGCTCTTCTCACCCCTTCTGATCCTGCGGGAAATCCTTTCTTGGTCGTGGGGTGACAGAATAGGGCTGCTGGTCTGACCAGAATAATAATCTTCTAGATTTACATGCCCGCCGGTGGCACTTGCATGTAGCGGTACACACCTGTTCACAATTCTGAGGATGGCAGGAGAAGTCGGGAAATATGGGGGGGGGCCTTGTATCTGGCGAATTAAAAGGGCTTGAAAACTGGCTAAAGGGAGCGAACTCAGGCGCGAGCACTCCAAGTGGAGTTCAATACGATTCTCCCGCTTAAGAAATCTAGGTCGTCGCTATATGGACCTAGATAAAGGTTCGCAGGAAGGGAATTAACCAGTCACCAGGGACTGTCCTCCATCGATCCACATTTCGGTCCCCGTGATGTGGGCAGACTCTCTTGACACCAAGAAGTGAATCAGGTCCCCGCATTGTTCTATCGTGCCAGGCACGTCCACGGTCAAAGGAATGTTGCCTCTTTTCCATTCTGCTCGCCACATTAGTTCCTGATTTCGCAAAGTGGTATTGTCTCCGATTTCCGTAGTGATGGAACCGGGACAAATGACATTGATGCGAACTCCGTCGCGTGCGAGTTCCGGTGCCAGCATCTTGGTCATAATCAATTGACCACCTTTGGAACAGGCATACACCACGGCACCAGTATTGCTGAACATGCGGGTTCCGTTGACCGAAGACACCACTACAATGGCACCACCTTGTTTCTTGAGCCAAGGTTGAGCGTATTTAACTGTCATGAAGGTGCCTTTGAGATTGATATTCATGGTGTAATCCCAATCTTCAGACGTAATCTCCTCGATAGGAGCCCACAATCCGTTGACCCCTGCATTGGCGATTACAATGTCAATTCGGCCACAGGACTCCCCCAATGCTGCGATAGCTTCTTGCAGTTGGGAAAGATTCGAAACATCCGCTACTAGGGGAATTGCCGAGCCGCCGGCCCCTTTGATTTGCTCCACAACCTCCATGAGTTGGGACTGGGTACGACCCAATGCGCCAATACAGGCTCCTTCGGACGCCAGTCTAAGGGCGGCCCCCTTTCCTATACCAGAGCCGGCTCCGGTTACCAATGCAACTTGACCTTTCAAAGACATATACAAGCTACCTCTGTTTTGATTGCCATGGGATAAGGACAGAATCAGATTTCTTTCTGGCTCTCCCTCCAAATTTCGTATTCCCGCCAGCCCTGTTCAGACAACGGATAATACACTTTGAGGTCTCCTCCTTCCTGCAATTTCATGCGGCTGAACACTTCCCAGTCTTCGTGATGAAGGGTGTGGTCCAGCACGTCTTGGATCATCTGTTGGGGCACCATTACAGCTCCGTCGTCGTCGGCAATGATTACATCCCCAGGGAGTATCGTCACCTGGCTACAGGCCACTGGTACGTTGTAGGCGAAGGGGAACAATCGCGACTGGGAGGCATAGTTGGGTGTGAATCCGCGCGTCCACACTGGCACTTCCAATTGGCTGATTTGGGGCCAGTCTCGAATGCACCCGTCCACTATCAAACCTGCGCCCCCGCGCCCCCCAAAATATGTCGTCAGCATTTCCCCTACACAGCCGGTGTAGGGATCTCCGAAGGCCTGAATACACAGGACATCTCCGGGTTGCACGGATTCGAAGACAGCCCACAGAGCGCTACGTTTTTCAGTTTGTTCCTGGCCAAGCCCTGATGCAATGTCTTCCCTTTGGGGCATGAATGCCAAGGTAACTGCTGGTCCCACAACCTTACTTCCCGTTTTGCGGGCTGAAATCCCAGCCATGAACGAATTCCGCAGTCCCATTCTGTGAAGCATGGCGCTGGCTGTGGCACTACTAACACGGTGAAGATCTGCCAGCAAACCGGCCTCAGGTCGAGTAACAGGTCCTCCATCAATCGGTAAAGTTAAGTTCTGCGGAGCCGTCAAGGCGAAATCGCCAAAGTCTGGGTTAGCTTTATTCATTGAAAATCCCCTTTAAATACTGGTGCTCGCTCAACAGTTAGGGCATAGTGTCCTTCAATATGTGGATACTTAGATTCCAAATTGGCGGCCAAACTGACTCCAAGACCGGGCTCGTCAGGAAAGTGAAGAAAACCCCGGCTCAAAACAGGCGGGTCCTCGAAAATGCCCCATTGCAATGGACCCTGAACCATGCAGACCTCCAGCAACTCACATACAGGCAATGCAGCTACAACGTGGCCGTTGGCCATGCCCATAAGGCCGTTATGCCAACTATGGGGGTACAGTTTAACCCCTCGTTCTTGAGCCACGGCTCCGATCCGCAACATCTCAGTGATGCCGCTTAGGCCGGCGTCGGGCTGAACCGTTGCATACGCTTCCATATCCAGGAAAGGCTGCAGTTGGGCCAAAGTAGCAAAGGATTCGCCTCCAGTAATAGGCAGATCTACGGCCTTATTCAAGCGAGCATAAGAGGCTGGGTCCTTCCAGGGCATTGGCTCTTCAAACCACGCAAAGCCCAATCGGTCCAATTCCCGAGCTACAACTAAAGACTGGTCTTCGTCCAGGCGACAGTTTCCATCCAATGCCAAGTCCATGCGCCCATCAACAATGCGATGCAGCTCCCGTACTTGGTCGAGAAACCTGTCTACTGTGATGCCGTCCCACTTCCATTCTGTACCCAGGCGAAATTTCATGGCTGGGAAACCGCGCTCAATGTAGTCTTCTGCCTCAGAAAAGAGCTGTTCCGGATTGAATCGCCAGTCGTAGCGACATCCGCTGGAGGCGTAAACACTTACTCCTTGGGACTGCTGCCCGTTGATTATTTCACAAACGCTCTTTCCCGCTGCCCGTGCTCGTAAGTCCCATAGGGCGCAATCAATACCCGCCGCGGCTGCATCGTGTGCTCTGTTCAATCCGTGGGGGCTAGGAGCAATTCCGGGGTCATTGGGGTCGCGGTCTATGAGGATTGGGGACAGGAAATCAACCCATTGACGTATTTGCAACGGCCAACCGTAGGACGTTGCTTCTCCAATTCCGATTGTTCCATCGTCCGTATGGACGATAACAATCGTGCAGTCAGCTTTGATGGTTCGGTATTGGGTCGTTACCCACTGCTCTCGCAAACTATGCATTCTGGACAAGCACAGGGTTTCTATTTGTGTAATTTTCAAGGCATCCTCCCGGCACCCAAACGACTTTGCATGTGTTCAACTATTCTGCCAGTCCAGTCTAGCCTGTTCAATATTGCGAAATGAGAATCATTTTCGGCAGCAACGGAAGGCTTGTCCATGCAGGTGCTAACCTCCAAGAGGCCTTTGTCTTCCGAGAGTTCTTCAGAGTGCCCTGTGCAGATTCCGTGATTGGGTGAACTTCTGCGAAAAATCTTCAGCCTATTCCGACTTTCTGATTGTTGGCTCTTTCCAGCGTTCAAGGGTTAGTAACCTTCCCATACGAGTTTCCCTTTCACAATGAAAACATCCACTCTGACCGAATCTACAAAGTGGATTTCACATTGGAAGTTGAATTAAACGCTCTGCGCGAGACGCCGGCACTGATTCTTGGTGAAACTCCGCATTTAGAAAGGGCCCCTTTCGTCGAAAGCCAGAAAGTGGAGGAAATCCGCTAAGAAGCCGGCATCGGAATCGATGCCCAAACAGAAACTGAAGGGGAAGGATTCGTTAACTCTCCTAAGAATTTGGGAAATTACCCCATACTACGAGATGAGAAAGTAGCTGATGAGACAAATTTCATGGCGGGGGAAAAGCCAGTTTGGGAGCGATCTGACGGTTAGGTCCAACAATCAGGGTCAAGAAATTCGGTTCAAAGCATTGCGACAGTCAATTGTCGGTTTCGTGTTGTTTGGTAGCAGTTCGGATAGGACAGCCGGAATCTCCTTCCTGCAGAATTAGTGTTGATCCTAGCATCGAGTGAGCAAGAAACTCCGCTCCGCTCAGCTAGGTGTTGTTCCAGATGCATTAGATAGACGTCTTCGCATCTCTGGCCCCGCTTCCCAGCTACTCGTTAACCATCGGGATAGAGGGATTATCCTAGAAACTCTCCAACAGATGTTACCGACAAGTCTGCTGACTTGCAGCGGCTATTCCCTTCCATAAAAGAGTTAAATGGAGAATCGAAGACGCTTGGGCAGTTAGGCAATCCACGCTCTCACATGTATCCCTTATTGCCTGATATTCCCAGTAGATTATCGATGGGGATCAGATCTCCTTCCCAAAGACACCGAACGCTAAAGCCAGCAGCATCTCTATGCGTTCAGAATGACCTATGGCCTGGCATATTTCTCCATTTGCAAGAAAAGGGTCTGTTGTCAGGACAGCCTCAACCAAAAACATTACCTTGAATCCAGGAAATTCATTCCTGGTTCCAATTGCCAACGAATAGTGTCCTGTACTTGAGTGTTCTCTCCCCACTTCTCCAGAAGGCTGTTGACGCTACCCAATTCCTCCATTTTTCTGGAAACCTGGTCGGGGTTCCAATCAGCCATAAGTAAGGTCCTGAGTTCTGAAACTGTATTGGCGAGACGAGGGTCTTCTGCCAGATTTTCAAGTTCTGCAGGGTCTTCTGCCAAGTTAAAAAGCAGGTCTGGCTGTCCATGGAAGTAAATGTATTTCCATTCCTCTTTTCTCACCATGCGTTGATAACTGCCTTCGCCGGGAGCGAAAAGTAAGGAACTATATTCTGAGAAGGCTAAATCCTCCCATGTCGAGCGTCCGGGCTCGTGCAGTTGGCCTGCGAAGGAACGACCGGACACTCCGGGCAAGGGAGGTGCCCCCAGAAATTCCAGCATAGTAGCCGTCACATCTACGCCACTAGCCACGAGTGAGGATCTGGTGTTCCGGGGCAGATGCCCAGGCCATGACATGATAAGAGGCACTTTCACGGATTCTTCATAGAATGTGTGCTTCCACCAAAGTCCATGTTCTCCCAACATGTCTCCATGGTCGGAGGTGTAGACTACCAAAGTGTTTTCCAACTGACCGGCATCTTCCAAAATCTGCAGTAGCTCGCCGATCCACTGATCCAAGCGAAAAACGAGCCCCCAATATGCTGCTCTGGCCCTGATCTGCTCATCTTCGGGTACAGTCTCTATCTCAGTATGGCTTCGCCACCACTTAAAGAACGGGTGCGTTTCTGTGTTACTCTCTTTCTGCTTTGCAGGCAAGGTCATCTTTGAACTGAATTGCTCGAAATCCTCCTGCCTGGCTACATACGGCGGATGCGGCAACATATAGCCGACCGTCAGGTTGAAGGGCTTGGAGCACGACCCAGTTTGCCGCTGCTCACATGCGTTCTGTAAGAATGCTACAGCTTCCTTCTGAACTTCCTCGTCATGCACTTGGTAGGCACTCTGGCCGGCCCCGGATTTTCTGAGACTGACTCGATGAGGCCCAGCCGTTCCTTCCAGGGACCCTCTGTCTATTGCCGGTCCACCTAGCTGATTGGGACAGTGATCTCCCACGAGTCGACGGCTATACCCGCGAAGTTGATCCGGTCCGATGGCATGCATGCGGCCAATTAAGACTGGGTCATAACCGGCCGCTCCCAAGGAGTGGGCCAGCGTTGGAATACGACTGTCCAACTGCTGCTCGTTGGTCCAGACTTCGTTTTCAAAGGGCCTGCGCGCTGTTAGCATGGACATCCTAGAGGGGACACAAATCGGGGAATCACAGTAGATATTGTCGAAAATGATCCCGCTTTTGGCCAACCGACCGAGGTGTGTATTCTGTAGGAGACTGTCACCGTAGCAGTCCAGCACCTTCTGGGCATGTTGGTCCGAGTGAATATAGAGGAGATTGGGAAGCTGCGAATCCATTGATAAGAGTCCGTAATTTCTATATGGTGAGTTTAGTCTGTCAAGAAATGCGTGGTAATTTTAGACCGACTTGCCCAGCAATCGTCCTAGATAGCCGCCCCGGACAGGTCCTGCAATTTCCAATGAACCCTTTGATTTTAACTGGAAGTCTCATATGAAAATCACAGGCATCGAAGTTCATGTTGTGAACATGGGCCACAGAAATATACCTTTCGTGACCGTGCAAACCAATGAAGGGATTACCGGTGTTGGAGAAGCCTATTCCTGCGGTCCCGATCTTGCCACAGTCGAGGCCGTAAAGGATTTTGAACGCTGGCTAATAGGACGCGACCCTCGAGACATAGAAGGTTTGTGGCATTTGATGTATGCAGGCACCAGATTCCCAGGGGGTATGGTCGTCAATGCGGCCATTAGCGGAATCGAACATGCCCTGTGGGACATTGCCGGCAAGTCAGCCGGACTGCCTGTCTACAGACTTCTCGGTGGTAAAGCACGGGATCGAGTTCGGGTGTACCAGTCTGTGGCAGGCAATGCTCCGGCCGAACTAGCAGAGTGTGCACAGCAACTGATATCAGATTTTGGTTACACCGTATTGAAAATGAATCCCCTGCCGAACGAATGGCAAAAAATGCCATGGAACCAGGTCCTGGATGGAGCTGAAGCCAGAGTGGGTGCAGTACGCCAAGCTGTTGGATCAGGGGTTGACATAGGCTTGGACCCTCATGCCCGACTCTTTGAAGTGGGTAGAGCGGCTCAACTTTGCGCAACTGTGGCTCCTTTCCGACCTATGTTCGTAGAAGAGCCATTGAGGCCGGAGAATCTGGAGGCCTGGTCCGCACTGAAGAATCAGGTCAGAGTGCCTCTGGCGACAGGAGAGATGCTTTATACTCGCCACCAGTTTCTACCTTTGCTGACCCAGTACGCGGTTGATTTTATCCAGCCGGACATCTGCGTGGCAGGTGGCATTTGGGAGATGAAGAAGATAGCCGCATTGGCCGAAGCCCACTATGTCAGCGTGGTGCCACACAACCCGTGTGGGCCAGTTGCCAACGCTGTAAACGCCCATTTTGCGTTGAGTACCCAGAATTTTGAAGTCCTGGAATACCATCCCGACAAAGAAGGCGCGAGAAGAGAAATTCTGCAGGAGCCAGTGCCTTTAGTGGACGGATTCCTGGAGGTGCCAGACGTTCCCGGCTTGGGAATCGAATTGAACCTGGATTTTATTACAAGCCAGGAATACACACCTTGGCGTAGACATCAACCCTACCGAACGGATGGCTCGTTGGCCTATCAGTAACCCAATTTGGTCCGATTTGACGCAAGCCTCCCTTCACCTAGACCTCTTGGGCTGACGGGCGGTCGCTGGGAGTCCTGTCCAAGACCCCCGCCAGATCAACGCCGAATGTCCAGGCAGCGTTTGAAGTAAGTGCTTTCAATTTGTTCTCGTCGATCTCAATGCCTAGGCCTGGCCCTGATGTACTCAGCAAGTAACCTGCCTCGTATCTGACACACTCTTTTACTACGTCGTCTTCATACAGAATTGGGCCTGTACTGTCTCCCGGGTAGTCCAATACGCGGGCGACCGCAGCCAGTTGAGAAACTGCGGCTGTGCCTAGGTTAAGTTCCTGCGTGGTCCCAATCAAGACACTGGCCCGCGCGCTTTCAGCCACTGCGATCACGCGTTGGCAAGCACGCAGACCTCCTAAGACGTAGGGAGAAACATTGAGAATATCCACTGACTTGTGGTTCAGCAGCTGCCAGGCATGGGGAAGATTCACAACATGCTCTGAAACGGGTCTATGGGATCGGTTTCTAAACTCTGCCAGACCCTCCAAATCGTAGCGGGGAGCAGGGCTTTCGATAAGGAGGCAGTCGCCCCATTTGCGCAATGCGTCCAATTGGATGGCGGCGCGCCTCCAATCCAGGAGATTGGAGTAGTCCCAAGACTTGATTGTGACTTTTCCCTCGAATCTGTTAGTAAATCCCTTTAGGAATTCCACATCTGCTTCGTGATTTGCTCCGACATACAGTCGAATCAAGTCAAATCCTCCATGTAGCATTGATTCGACTCGTTGGAGATTGGGCTCCACTTCTTGAATCGACCGCATTCTAAAAATGGGATAGCAGACCTTCATACGGTCTCGAAGTTGCCCCCCTAGCAATTCGCTCGCCGAAATACCATAGTAGCGACCGACAAGATCATGCAGAGCCAGATCAATTCCCTGTCTGACCAGTCCAGAACGGCTGTACATGTGCCCTTCATCAGGGAAAAACTTGATCAGTTCATCTTCAATGGCCGCAAGATTACGGGCATCTTTGCCCTTACAAAGTTCGTTCAACATTCGTTCCAGTTCAATCAGATCCAATTGGTACATGGGCACATGGGAAAGGTCGCTCATTTCGCCCCAGCCAAAATAGTCACTTTTAGTAACGATCTTGACGATTACGTGTTGGTTGGTAATCCCGGTATGACGGGCTGTCGTAATAGGGTGCAGTGAAATGCGGGCAATCTTCATGGAAGTCCTGCTGTGAATTTTGTTGGCACTAATAGAGTTTATGGTTCAGTTAACAATTTCAGTCCTTAGAGACTGAAGAATGCTGGTTGGGATTCTCCGCAATCCCGGTTATTTCGCAATCACCAGTCGAAAATTTGCAGTGTGGTATTTTTTCATTTCAAGTGGAACATCGCTGTCAACAACAATAGTGCTTCCCCAATTTGAAGTTGCGGTGATTTTCAGCAAATTCTTACATCCCTACTATTTTCTTCACTATCCGAATAAGCTGAAATGCCCTGAAATGCTTTAGTTCAGACTTCTGTCCTGCGTCACTTTCGTTTCCATAGCCATCGCTCCCGGCATCTTGGCATTCGAAATCACTGAGTCACACAGATTACGCATTACCTATCGCGACGCAGCTGCCATTGAACAGAAACCCTTATTAGGACTAGACATTCGGAAATCCTCTCTTGGTATAGACATCGGACAAGCGTTATAGATTCACAAAGTCGTGGTACCCGCAACCCGCAAGTGTCAGGATTCAGTTTTATATTTATAGCCGAATCTGGCTGGAAGTTCCTGGAGTGACCTGAAAGACAGGAGATTCATCCTATGGACCAGCGTGGAGGGTCCTCCGACGGTAAGTCCAGAGTACCCTTGATGACATTGAATTGTGACCTGGATCAAGTCAGTGGTGAGAGACCGAACGCAAGTAGCAATTCGGCAATAATGGTTCTTTGATGCAACTCCACTGGAGCGAGAGGAGGCCTAACCAAGCGGCTGGCAAACCCCATCTGGTGCATCGCTTCCTTGACTACGCTTACATTCAAGGAACTCTGGTCCCTTGTACGTAAGAGCTCAAAGGGCCTAATCAAATTCCAGATTCTAATGGCCTCTTCGCGACATCCTTGACGCAACGCCTTAAGAAGCCGCATGGAGTGGACGGGAGTAACATTCACTAGGCCAGAGGTGAATCCTTGGGCCCCGGCAGGCCAGAAAAAAGGAGCCCAGGTCTCGGCAACACCGCAGATTAAAGTTAACCCGCTTCCATCCAGATTGTGAGCAGTTTCAGCAAAGGCTACGACGTCGGGCACTGCATACTTGATGCCTACAAAATTTGGACACTTCTCTGCCACTTGCAGTATTTCCTGGGCCCTTATCCTCGAATGTCTAAGGTAACAAACTACTGCCAAATCGGGCACAGCTTCTGAAATCTGTTGGTGATAAGTTACCCATCCTTCCCTTACCAAGAAGGGGTGAACTGGCTCATGAACCATCACGGCTCTGGCCCCAGCTTGGTAAGCTTCAGCCGCCATCGCACATGCAGTCTCAAGGTCGTAACCAATTCCTGGCATCACAAGGGCTTTCCCTGCTCCGATGTTTAAAGCTTCTTTGCAGATTTGCCCTGTTTCCTGGGGAGTAAGGGAAAAGAACTCACTGGTATTGCCGTTGGGGGTAAGTACCTCAATGCCACTATCAATTTGTCTTTCAATGTTCGAAGAAAAGGCTTCCCAGTCGATTTCTGACGGATCGGAGGCATGGAAGGGGGTTACCGGTATGGAGATAACGTTTCGTAATCGTCTGCGAATATCGTGAAAGTTCATGCACGTGCACTCCTGCGGGGGCCCTGTTCAATCAATTGAAACTTACCTCTTGAAAGGGGAGGGCCTAGGTATTCAGAAAATATCTGTTCCAAGGTTCAACTTATCCATGAAGGATTCAAAGGGAATTGGGTAGCTCTAGGATTACCTGCCGACACAAAGCTAACGTAGTTTCCGGATTCTGCCCTTTCCTGTGCCGACATTCTGTTATAAGGTTTGTTCTGGAAACATTCCTAAGTAGGATTTTGAATTGAAATGAGTGACAAGGATTCTATGTCTAAACTGGCAATTCACGGCGGAAGCCCTGCAGTATCTGAACCACCAGCTTTCATGCTACCTGGCATTATGGCTTATGACGAGGAGGAAGAAACAGCTGTCCTCGAGGTAGTACGAAGCAGGAACGTGTATCGATTCATGGATGCCGAAGGTGGCTCCCAATGTGAGCAATTGGAGGATCTTTTCCGGGAAAGCACTGGCCGGAAACATGCTTTGGCAGTCACTTCTGGAACTGCTGCTTTGCTTTGTGCCTTGCAGGGGCTAGGCGTGGGCCCGGGAGATGAGGTGATTGTTCCGGCCTTTGGCTGGATTGCTTCCATATCCGCCATCCTGGGTGTAGGTGCGGTGCCCATTATTACAGAGGTGGATGAGTCCCTGACCCTTGATCCAGAGGCAGCTCGAGCTAACATTTCCCCTTTTACCAAAGCAATTATGCCAGTCCATATGCGGGGCGTACCCGCGAACTTGGACCCTCTACTCGAACTTGCAAAGCAGCATGATCTGAAAATATTGGAAGATACAGCTCAGGCTAACGGAGGTTCGTTCCAAGGCCGCCAACTGGGTTCTTTCGGCGACGCAGGAGCCTATAGTCTGCAAGCCAGCAAAATCATTACTTCAGGCGAAGGGGGCATGGTTGTGTCAGACCAGGATGAGGTGTATGCACGAGCCGCCATGTTCCATGATCCCTTCTCAAGTCGACTGGTAAATTTGCCTGAGAGTGAGGCTATGTGGGGTCTCAATTTTAGGATGACCGAGGTTGCGGCAGCGATCGCCCGCGTGCAGTTCTCAAAACGAAAACGCATTATTGATGCAATGCGAGTCCGCAAAGCGTTGATTAAGAACGGAATTGCAAATCTCGCCGCTTCGAAATCGGTCTCTTTTCGTCATTTGCACGACGAGTCGGGGGACACTGGTTTGGCACTGATAATGTTCATGCCTAATCAAGAGGATGCTAGCCGGGTAAACACGGCCCTGCAAGCCGAAAACATAAGTTGCAACCAGCTATATACGCAGGACAGCACAGATCAACACGTATACGCTTCATGGAATTCAGTACTGAGCAAGAAACAGTGGTCCGACCATGGGGGACCCTGGACATGGGCATCCAGAGATGTGCAATACAGCCGAGACATGTGTCCACGCACTCTGGATCTCTTAACAAGAGCCGTCCAGATCCACATTTCCCCCATCATGTCCAATGTAGAAGTTGAGGAAAATCTGGACGGCATCACGAAGGTGTTCTCAGAATTGCTTTAACCCAGTATCGTACCCATTTCTAGGAGACATCTCTTTGAAGATTACTGCAGTTGAAACCTATCCCGTTTGGAACGGAAACCGGAACTGGCTCTTTACCGTTTTGGATACAGATGAAGGCATATGGGGGATTGGTGAATCAGGAATCAGTGGGCGTGAAACCGCTGTAGTAGCTGCGGTTAAGCAGCTAGGACAAAGTCTGATCGGAAAGGACCCTTTTCGCATAGAGCACCATTGGCAAACCATGTTTCGCGGTGGTTTTTTTCCAGCCCAACGAATAGTCTCAGCTGCCATATCTGCTATTGACATTGCCCTATGGGACATCAAGGGCAAAGCTCTGGGTGTTCCCATATACGAATTACTGGGTGGCAAAGTCAGAGACAAGGTTGTTTGTTACCCCCATAACAGCGGGCATGGCATGGATGTGGAAACATTAGTCAAGTCTTGCCAAGAGACCACGGCGGAGGGATGGAAATTCGTACGTTGGGGACTACCTCAGAATGGCGAAATCCTAGAACCCAGGCCAGCGGTCATGGCTGCTCTGGAACAGTTTGAAGCAGTCCGAGCTGCATTGGGAGATAGGATCGAAATCTGTTTTGACGTCCATACCCGTCTGGATTTGCCAGACACGATGTGGCTCTGCCAGGAAGCTGAAAAGTACAGGCCCTTTTTCATTGAAGACCCACTGCGCTGTGAGAATCCGGATTCCTTCAAGACCTTGCGACCGCGGACCACAGTACCATTGGCGGCAGGCGAACAGTTCAGCTCAAAGTGGGAATTCCGA
The DNA here is from genome assembly GCA_965221225.1 of Caldilineaceae bacterium. GTDB lineage: Bacteria > Chloroflexota > Anaerolineae > Caldilineales > Caldilineaceae > Bin34. The sequence goes on along the minus strand of CBDCRV010000006.1, from coordinate 185,096 downwards.
CAGTTAGTTGAGGAAGAGTGGATAGATTACGCCCGCATCGATCTCTGCATCGCAGGTGGCTTTACGGAAGCCCGCAAAATAGCTGGCTGGTGCGAAACCCATTACATCAAATTGGCAGTGCACAATCCACTCGGACCCGTTTCTTCAGCGGCGTGTTTGCAATTGAACTTGGCCACTCCCAACTTCGGCGTCCAGGAGCAGCCAACCAAACCAGACGCCATGCTATCGGATGTAGTTCCAAACCCACCGGTTTGGGAAGACGGCTACCTCTTGCCCCCCGAAGGACCAGGCTTAGGTATCGACTTCAATCGGGAGGCAGCGAAAGCCTTGGAAGGTCATGTCTGGGGAATGCCGAATCTACGACGCTTGGATGGTTCCTTTACCAATTGGTAGAGGTCTAGATTACTTCCAAGGCATTAGCATCGGCCAGCCGTGGGAAAGGCAGGTGTGGCTCGGACTGATACCAGACTACAGTGCTGGAAATGTCATCCTGGAGGGGCAGATAGCGGGACTGGCCATTTTGGCGAGATCGCCAACCGAGTGCCTGCATCGTGACTCGCAGATCCACCTCAAAACGGATGGGATCCATAATATGCCAACGGTACATTCCGAATCTTGTTTGGCTTCGGCTAAATCCATCTGGCACGAGAACCTGATGGAAACCAAGGAATGGAGTTGAGAATTTTCCGTATTCGCCTTCCCGTTGGCCTTTGAATCCCCAGGCTCCTCCGAAATAGTCTTCAGTTCCGGTGCCGCAGATTGTAGGCCAATCCTTGTCCCCGTCAAGATAGAATTTCAGCTCTCCCTCACCCCACCAGCCGCTGTTGTTCGAACCCCAGGCCACGTAGACTCCGGCATAGTGTCCTTGACCTGATATACCTTCGACCAGGGTTACGACATCCATGTAGGGCAAGGGATTTATTCGACGCCATTGAGCATGGAAGTAACCTGTGTCCTCCGGCACATCGGTCAAGGTGTAGTCAATCTGGTAAAAGAAATGGTTGGCAGGATCGGGGCTGAGATTAACGATCTCAAGCCGAGCTTGCCGACGGAATGGCATGGGCCAGTAGCTGTTGAATGCGCCCGAGGGATTTACGGAAATCGGCATTGAATTTACAATTTCTGGTTCTCCCCAGCCATTGCAAAAGAAATCCCCCAACGGCACTTCCACGGAGGGGTTGCTTTCGTTGTCCCAGTAAACTCGCAGCACCAGCGAGCGGTAAAAGGCCGGACGGCAAGTAATCCAGATATGTTGGATCTGGCCCGGGCCGTCAATCTCAGCCAAAGATGTAGTTGAATTCGCAGCCAGATCGATACAGGGGGATATCTTCCAAGTCTGACCCAGCTCCCGGGCTGATGCCGCCCCCGTACCATCTGTGGCCATGCCGCCCTGGCCTTTGCCACCCTTGAAATTCTCGGCAGAAATTGATCTGCTTTGGGCTTTGGAAAGCCTAGCGATATTCCCAAGTCCCTGATTCAATCCGTTATATCCCTGAATCATTGTCCGCCCCATATGTGTAAGGGAACCTACTCAGATATCACTGAGCGGAGCCCTGATTATTCCGACCTACCTGACTTAAGAATTACAGGTGTCACATTTCTCCTATCTCCCGAAGCTTCTTTTTCCATCTGGCTCTGAAGGGTCTATGTGGATTTCGGAGTATTGGCTGTTTGATTCTCAAACATTTGGAGAGCTTGACGACTTGGCACCTGCATTCCCAAGATCTCAGAAGCGTCTCTCAACAGGCAGCTGCCGTTGAATTCATTACTCTGTAGGAAAGTTCAGGCCTGGCTGGATCCTGTTTCCATGATTTTCAATGCCAACTGGGAATTGGCTCTTACATATTTCACACTAGATTCTAGGGCTTGGGTCAGATCATCGCGAGCAACCTGGGCGTGGCGTGCCATTTTGCATAAGGCCAGCGATGCATTCTGGGCAACTCGGGGCGCAGATTCGCTCAGGTGCTTTCCCAATTGCGCCGCGCTGAAACCTTCATTGTCAAGAACTCCCAATGAGAATGCAGCGTTTCGCCGCACCCATTCAGAATTGTCCTCCAATGCTTGTAAGAGTGCGAGAATCGAACCTTGAGCCGCAACGCCCACATCTCCTAAGCGGTCGGCCGCACTGGCTCGAATCCACCAGTTTTCGTCGCCGAGGGCGTTCTCCAAACGAGGGACTGACGCACTACCGGCTGCCGTTATACCGTGGGTGGACAGCATTTCGCTAGGATTGCGGTATCGGCCGCTTAAATTGGCCTCCAGCTTGTTGACCGCCTCCTCTGGCCAAAACCTGAACAAAGCTTTGGCACCGTCTTCCCCGGACGCTGCCAAATTGTAGGCAGCATTCATGGCCAGATGTTCGTCTTCATCCGACAACATCTTCTCCAGGTCGGATACATGCTCCGCTATCTGACCGTTGCTGTCTGTCACGCCTCGATTCCATTTCCAGATGGAGTTCCAAATTGGGGCCGCGTTGTGATTGAATCCCCAAGACATGGGAGGCCAAATTTTCTCACTCTCGTTTTTCCAGGTAGGTGCCGTTGGTTCACTGGCCCGGCAGAAAAGAAATTTATTCATGAACCGATTCTTATTTAGCGAATTTGTCAGACCTCTGTGCCAGACGTCGTAATGCACAATTACCAAATCCCCCGCAGATCCAACCATGGGAATCTCATCATGCTGCATGGCGGTTGCATGGGAGACGTAATACTGGCTGCCTGGCCTCACTCCAGTTGGTCCATTTGCCAGCGAAGTGTCCTGGGGGTAGTAAAACGCCATGGCCCACCGACATCTGTGTTGGCGCACAAAGTGGTCAGCTGGAATGCTGTCCTTATGATCGTGCTGGGCCTTTCTCTGTGGCGGGGTCAAATGACAATGCCGGTGCGGGTACATGAAGTAGTCGTCGCCCAGTATGCTGGCAAGGGCTCCACGTACCATGGGGTGACTGAATACCTCATGCAGTAGAGGTACTTTGTCATAGACGTCATCGCCGGGATTCTGGCCCTCAGCGAAGACCGCCTCCGTATCAGCAAAGACTTGTGCATGAAAGTCTGTCCCCATTGGGATGTGTAATTTCAAATAGCCTTGCCCAACGAAAGCACGCATCTGCGCGTCATCGAGCAAGAAGTCCTGCAGAGAATTCAAGGTGAATTTCTTTTTCCTATGTTGTTTGCTTATAACTTCTGCGAATTGTAAAACGGATTTCGATTAAGGGGTTCTTTATCGGTGGTTTTGCACCAGGGTTGGTGGACCGCGGGGAAACTCGAAGGCGCTCTAAATACTAAAATGGAGGTCTATGTCGAAATCAATTTCTTACCATGGGCGGCCGCCCACGACAGACCATGCAAGTTATGCATGCACAGCAATTAGGAGCCTCCTTCTAGGAATCCTTGTACGATGTTGCTACGGGTCTATGTAGTTGTAGCTGCGCCTGCTCTCTGAAATTTAAGTTTGCATAAGGAGATTCTCAAGTGAATCGTGGTTTATCTATTCTGATCGCCATTCTGTTGTCGGTTTTGGGAACCGCGGCGTGTGGAGGCGCTGCTCCAGCATCTGATGATGCGGTTCCTGCGGCCGAATCTGGAGATGAATTCAATGTCGCAGAAGCCGATACAGCGGAAGCTGAATCTGAAGAGATGGGCCTGTTGGCCGTCGACGGTGCTCCTTGGGAGGACTATCAGTACAGTTCCCCCTCCGTTTATACCGAAATGACAGGCAATACGATTGACAGCTACAGTGAGGCACCAATGCTTGCCGTCTTGGTCGAAGCAGGTGAATTGCCACCTTTGGCTGCAAGACTACCTGAGAGTCCGTACGTAATAAGACCTCCTTTTTATATCGGGGAATATGGAGGACAGCTGCATCTTGCGGGTTTTCCAGAAGCGGAGTCCCTATTTGCAGGTTTCACCGAGTCAATGCCGCAGAGATTATTTGTGGCCCTTCCCAAGGCCGGCCCAGATACCAACCAGTACTTTGCCAATGTAGTAGAGAGCTATGATTTGGCGGACGACTCCACCTCCCTAACCCTTAACTTGCGAAAAGGCATGAAGTGGTCAGATGGCGACGCATTCGATACAGCCGACTTCTCTTTCTGGTTTAACCACATTCTCCAAGACGAACGGTTATTTTTCGATGACACTACGAATTACGAGATTAATGACGAATTCATTGGTATGGAAGTTATCGATGACTACACCATCCGCTACAACTTCGCCACCCCCTACAAGAAGGTCGTCGTAGCGTGGGCAGACGATTGGCCGTTTGCACCTTCTCATTTCCTAGGGACTTTCCATCCCGAATATGACGAAAACGCGGATGAAAATGGCAAGGCATTGGGATTTGACGACTGGGTCGGCGCATTCACCGACAAGAATATGCGCAAGAACTATTCGGCCCGTGCCGAAAGGCCTCAGATTAATCCTTGGATCCTGAAGGATTGGGAAAGCTCATTTGGCACCTGGGAACGAAACCCCTATTACTGGCGAGTGGATACCCAAGGCAACCAGCTGCCATACGTTGACTCCATTCTGGTTACCACAGTCCAGCAGGGCGGCGACCCAGAGGTGCTCAAGTTGAAATTCATGAACAAGGAATTTGACTACGGTCCGTCCCAGATAAGCATTACAGACTTGCCCATTCTGCGGCGCAATGAAGAGAGCGGAGACTACAGAGTCATCATTACAGAAAATGCCGTGACCTCGAGTGCTTTGGGCGTAGCATTCAACTATTCCACGGCCGATCCCTTTAAGAGCCAGCTCTTCAACGATGTCAGATTCCGTCAAGCCCATTCGCTAGCCGTGGATCGTGATGACCTCTCTGAGACTATTTTCCTGGGTACGACCAAGCCTTTCACCTCCCCTGTATCTTCGATCTGGACGGGCTATGAAGACTGGATGGGTACTTACTACGCAGAGCATGATGTTGTTCGAGCCAACGCCCTTCTGGATGAAATGGGATTGCCTTGGGACGAAAACAACGAATGGCGGGTAAATCCTGACACAGGTGAAACTATCTCCATCCTGGGCGAATACGCTACAGAGTGGCTGGGATATCACGATGAAATGATGGAGCTTCTTGTGGACGACTGGAAGCAGATCGGCATTCGATGGCAACCAATATTCGTTCCGAGAGATACCCTCATTTCCCGTTACCTAGCTAACGAACACGATGTAGGAATTTGGAACACGGACGAAGGTGGGGAGCTAACAGCCTATACGAATTACCCCATGCACCTCATTCCTCCCTGGCATTGGCAGTTCTGCTGTGCCATGAGTTCCTATGTATGGCGCCAGTGGTTTGACTCCAAAGGTGAGCAAGGTATTGAGCCTCCAGAAGAAATCAAATATATGTTGGATCTTGCATTCGAATGGCTGAAAACGGAGCCTGGCACCGAAGAATATGAGTCCACGATCAGCGAGCTGATTCGCTTAAACGTAGAGGATCTGTATCTTTGGGGAACTGTCAGTGCTCCCCCAAGTGTCAGTGCAGTCAGTAACAGAGTACAGAATGTGGCTGGTGAAGAGGCTTTCAAGGGCGCGGCACCCGGCGCTTATCCCAATGATGTAGTTTTCATAATTCAGTGACCCCCCTTCGCAGCTTCGTGATTTTGGAGGGCCTTGGATTTGGTACCTACATCGGGCCTGGGGCCCAATTTTCCTACAGATCGAGATGACTTCGTACCTGCTAAGACGCTTTCTCTAAATGAACCTGCTGATCGTCATCACCAATGTGGGGTCATTTGTGATCATTCAGTTGCCTGCCGGTGACCATATAACGACTTTGGCGGTGCGGCACGTCGCCACAGGGCAGGTAGTTGAACAAGCTACTCTGGACGGCCTGCGAATTCGTTTCAGGCTTGATCAGCCCGCCCGGGTGCAGTAATACAAATGGTTCTTCAATGTGTTGCAAGGAGATCTGGGCTGGTCATTCCAGCAGGTCAAGCCGGTTTTCGAAATCATAGCAGAACGCATTGGCATCAATGCGCTGATATCGCTCATGTCTTTGCTATTCGCCTATACGGTAGGAATATTAATTGGTAATGTTTCAGCTGTCTTCCAATATTCCTTCTTAGACTATTTCTTCACTACGGTTGGATTCTTTGGTCTTGCTTCCCCAACTTCCTACTGGCCCTAATCCTGATGGTGTTAATTTCCAATATGGGCGGTACCGTGGAGGGACTCTTTTCGCCGGAATACCTGGATCAACCCTGATGCTAGGGCAAGTTTGTAGACCTCCTGAAACATATTCCGCTGCCCATGATCATCGTGGGTACAGCAGGAACAGCCGGAGTTGCCCGTGTAATGCGGGCCACGCTGCTTGATGAACTAGAAAAACAATATGTGATTACAGCGCGATCAAAGGGGGTTACTGAAGCCCGTTTACTGTTGAAGTACCCCATTCGGTTGGCCCTCAACCCCATAATAAGCACCATTGGCTGGGAATTGCCCGCGATTGTATCTGGCACTGTGATTACAGACCTAGTGTTGGGTCTGCCTACAGTAGGGCCGATGCTCTTCAGCGCCCTGGTAGCTGAAGACATGTTTATTGCCAGCAGTCTGTTGCTTTTCTTGACCTCTCTAACAGCGATCGGCACCTTTATCTCCGATGTGCTGTTGTATTCACTGGACCCACGCATTCGCATGACCTAGGTAAGCATTGGCTACAGGTCCTGTCAAAGTTGCAAAAGTAACCTCCGCCACTGGCGCGGCGTCCCTTGAGGCCCAGGAACGTTATTACCTAGCCTCACAGTGGACCCTTATACGGCAACGTTTCAGTCGTCATAGATTGGCCATGGTAGGGATTGTGATTCTGGCCCTCTTCGCAGAATTTATGGCTCCATACGAAGTCAAGACCCGTTTTGAAGACATGGAATACCATCCACCTACCTAAGTGCGATTCTTCGAGAATGGCTTGAATAGGCCCTTTGTCTATGCAACCAAGCAGGAAAGGGATTCATACACTTTGGAAAAAGTGTTTGAATTGGATGAATCTGTTCGGTACCCCATCAGATTTTTTCACCGCGGCAATGCTTACAGATTTTGGGGGTTGTGGGAGACAAATGTCCATCTCATCGGTGTTGATGAACCGGGGCGGTTGTTCTTCCTAGGCACAGACAATATTGGGCGGGACCTTCTAACTCAGGTGATTTACGGCTCGCGCGTGTCATTGACCATTGGATTGGTAGGGGTATCAGTTTCATTCACAATAGGAATGATTTTAGGAGGCGTCTCAGGTTACTTCGGAGGTGTGACAGACACAATCATCCAGAGGGTTATCGAGTTTCTGATTTCAGTACCTACAATACCGCTCTGGATTGCTCTCAGTGCTTCCTTGCCTCCAGACTGGGGGGTAGTCAAGAGCTATTTCGCGATTGTCTGTATTCTGTCCCTGGTGGGTTGGGGCGGCCTCGCGCGCGTGGTACGAGGAAAACTGTTGGAGTTGCGGGAGCTAGATTACGTAACAGCAGCAAGAGTTATGGGCGTAAGCGCGGCCAACAACATTCGGATTCATATGTTGCCGAATTTTCTAAGTTACTTGATTGTGGCTCTTACATTGGCTGTACCCGGCATGATCTTGGGGGAGACAGCTTTGAGTTTTCTTGGTTTGGGCATACGCGCGCCTGCTGTCAGCTGGGGAGTGCTGTTGCAACGGTCCGGCAATCTCAATGCGATTCAATTGTATCCTTGGGTAGTTTCGCCAGTTCTATTCGTTGTGGTTACAGTGTTAGCTTTCAACTTCCTGGGAGATGGGTTGCGAGATGCCGCTGACCCCTACAAGCAATAGCATGGCAATGTCCCACCTGCTGGAAGTGCAGAATCTTAGAACCCACTTCTTCACCTCAGAGGGAATAGTGAAGGCTGTGGACGGAGTCTCTTTCAACGTGGCTCCCCGGGAGACATTGGGTTTGATCGGTGAGAGCGGGTGCGGCAAAAGTGTCACGGCACATTCCATCATGCGGATTGTCCCTAAACCAGGCCGAATTCTAAGCGGCGAACTCCGACTTAATTTGGACGAAGGGATTGTAGATCCGGCTGATTGAGGCATGTCTGGTTCTGAATTGCGAGAAATTCGTGGCAAGGAAGTATCAATGGTGTTTCAGGAACCCATGACCAGCCTGTCCCCTGTGCATACGATTGGCAATCAGATCAGGGAAACCATCTATTTGCATCGCACCAGAAACAGGAAGGAAGCCACGGAAATAGCCTTGGACATATTGGCTAGGGTGGGGATTTCCAACCCAGATCAAAGAATCTCTGAATATCCTCATCAGCTCTCCGGTGGCATGCGCCAGCGCGTCATGATCGCCATAGCCCTTGCCTGCAGGCCACGCCTGCTAATTGCAGACGAACCTACAACGGCTCTAGCTGTAACTGTGCAAGCCCAGATTCTGGAACTCATCAAAGAACTGCAAGAACAGTTTCACATGGCAGTTCTTTATATAACCCATGACTTGGGAGTCATAGCTGAGGTCTGTTCAAGAGTGGCGGTAATGTACCTTGGGCGTATTGTTGAATATGGGACCGTGCGCGACATTTTTAATAACCCTTTACACCCTTACACCGTACGCCTGCTTCGTTCCATCCCCAAGCTGGGACACACCAATAAAGGAGAACCCCTAGCAGCAATTCGGGGCTCAGTACCCAGCCCCCTTAATCTCCCGGAATTTTGCGGTTTCTATGACCGCTGTGAAGAAGCAATGGAAGGGAGTTGCAACCGCCATATCCCTGCCTTGAAGGAGGTCGCTGCGGGCCACTATGTGCGCTGTTTCCTACATAGCGAAGCCGTGGAATCAGAAGGGCTGGAACTGACTGATGCGGCTTTTGCAAACACGACGATTCCGGTGTGACTGTGGCTGCCGACCTTGCCCCCCTGATTGAGGTTCGCAATCTCAAAAAGTACTATCCCATCGAAGTGGGCATGTTCCGGCGTGTACATGGCTATCTAAAAGCAGTCGATGACGTAAGTTTTGTGATCTTTCCTGGTGAGACTCTTGGTCTAGTTGGCGAGTCCGGCAGCGGAAAGACTACGGTAGGCCGGTGCATGTTGCGCGCTGTCGATCCAACTTCAGGGGAAGTCTGGTTTCATCATGAGGGGAAGAGCTGGAATCTGGCGGAACTGACTGAAAGGGAAATTAAGCCTCTCCGACCTTACGCACAGATGATTTTTCAGGATCCATTCTCTTCTCTGGATCCGCGAATGCCCGTTTTTGACATAATCTCAGAACCTCTACGAACTCACAACTTGGCATACGGCAGTGAACTAGAAGACCAGGTCAAAGAGTTGGCAGGCCACGTTGGGCTGAATATTGAGCATTTACGAAGATATCCCCATGCTTTTTCTGGCGGGCAAAGACAGCGTATCGGCATTGCTCGGGCCCTCGCAACCCGACCCCAGCTAATCGTGGCAGACGAACCTGTTTCAGCCCTAGACGTTTCCATTCAAGCACAGATACTCAATCTGCTTCCTCAACTGAAGGAAGAATTTGGCCTTACTTTTCTTTTTATCGCCCACGATCTGAGCGTGGTCGAGTATGTCTCGGATCGAGTAGCGGTCATGAACGTGGGCCGGTTGGTTGAGGCTGCTACAACCGAAAAAATCTTCAGGGCGCCAAGCCATCCCTATACGGAAGCTCTATTGTCTGCTGTTCCAAAGACTTCGCCTGACGAGGTCAAGAAAAGGATTGTGTTGCACGGGGAAACTGCCAATCCTGCCGAACTACCTACAGGGTGCTACTTCCATCCCCGATGCCACTATGCAGATGAAATTTGCAGGACCGAGACGCCCCCGTGGGTCGAGATAGAGCCGGGCCATTTTTCGGCTTGCCACTTTGCTGAAGAGCTGACGCTTACTGGCGCCTACGGGGAAACTTGAATTGGCTTGATTGTCCTTATGCCGGCAACTATCTTACAAGTCGGTATGATAGCCGTTCCTATTTCCTGTCTTGAATTCAGCGACTGAGTTACTTCTGGAATTCCAGTTAGTCGTTCCCCTGTAAAGCCTTTCTGAATTTTCCTAAGATTCCGAATATTCAGGGTCCGGAAGTACATATCGCAAGTAACATTGCGAATTAGGAATCGAAACGGCCCTGAGCTACTCCGTTGGGTGTCAGAGGGCTATAGCTTGGGCTGCCCACAGAAATGGAGTCTAGACACGAGGCTGCTCTCTTGATTCGGTCATCAAGCGGTCTTAAAGACTGTAGGCTCCTAACTAACATGGAGATCGACAATTCTAATTCTTCGTTTGGGATGAGTGTTACATCACAACATTACAGAGTTACTAAAGGGCCCTTCTGTAAATGCGCTGAGGGCGTTCACACATGTCCAGAATTCAAAGTGCACGACAAAGGAGCGGAGTAAGAGACTCCTGACTTCAACTCCTCCAAGGCGTCAACGAGTTTAACGGAGTACCAAGAGATGTGGAACCGCGTCCCACCACATTGGACACTCGGTCCACTTGTTAGGGAATAGGTCCCATGCTGGGCGTACACAGCCTTTGCTGCACCGCGCCCTAACCTCAAGAGGTTGTACTTCGCCAAAGCCAACCCCGCGGCCGCTCCGCTGATGAAAAGATATTCCCACGAAACTATCATGCTTTTTTCTTTTGGGTTACAACACCGGATCGTCGCGTCTAGGACAAGGGATGGTTAGACCCAATGACAATCTGAAATTAGCACTCAGCCTACAAATCCTTCAACCAGAGTTTCCTTGTCCACAATGCGGCCACTCCCAAACACAGAATCGAGGAATCGCATCTCTGCAAGACAAAGGTGTGCCAGGGAAATACAGACCGACTGCCCCTTGCCCATCCTCCTTCGCCTTGGTTGGTAACCAAGTTTCGGCATAGACCCGAAGGGCCTAAACATCTTGCCTCTGTCTATATACAGCCCAGCACGGTAGACCACGTACCTCCTTTTAATCTCCACCTTTGCTATTTCCAGTTTGAATTGGACAAGAAAGAGGAGGCGGGGCCCCACAATAGCTCTTGCCATATTTTCTTTGGGCTCACTTCAAAGGCCATTTCACACAGGAGAGATCTGAAGAGTTTAGGCAATCTGTAGGTTGCTACTGAGAACCTTCCTCAGTTCTATGGACCGCGTGGAGCCCTTTAGATCTCTATTGACGGAGTTCAGCCTTGAAGTTTCGCCTCAATGTGTAAGCTAGCCTGAGATTTTGTGATAGTGACAGCGGGGCCTAATCAGTCTGGGAAACGCTGCAATGTAAGGCTGAGATAGGAAAAGTCCCGCAGGCATGATCCCAGGTCAGGTCTCGGAAACACCTTTTGGGAGGAAGTGGTCAGAGCAACTTGAGATCAGGCTGTCGCTAGCCTTGCCGCACTTTGAAAGAAGGCCGACTTGCAAGATTACAAACTGCAACCTTGGAATTGGTAGCATTGTCTAATCATCAGTACTATCAAGAAGGCCCTCGGAAGGGCCTTCTTACATCAGATCCGTAATGTTTCCGCCAAGAAACTCAGTTGAGAGATTCGCAAGGAATACAATCTTGGTCCCGATCATGGTTGGGATAGAAACTACCACCATAGTGTTGGTCAAATTCCGCTCTCGAAGAGAAATCGCCACACCGAATGTAGCCACTTGTAGGTCTTGGCGGCGGCTGATACGGATCGACGGTGCACTGATATCCGGTCTGTGAAGTTGCCGGAAGCTGTGGCACGGGCGTGCTAGTGGATGTAGGAGGCAATGACGCCGGTGTGCTTGTAGGGGCAGGGGGTACCGGAGTTGGCGTCGCGGTAGGTGGAGGTGGAATAGGAGTCGGCGTGCTTGCACCTGCCGGCGGGGCGGCAGCAGTATTCTCTGTGGGCGATGGTGACGGCGTAAGAAGCGGGGCAAAAGCAGTCGGCGTCGGCAGCACCTGTGTAGTTGCCAGGGAGACAAGGGCCGCACAGTTGGTAGGAATCCAAAGACGACTGCCCACGTAGATTACGCTGGGATTGTTGATTTGGTTCACGGCTATTAGCACCTGAGTCTGACATCCTTGCGAAGTTGCAATCTTGCTTAATGAGTCGCCACTTGCAATCGTGTACCAGGAACCTTCGCCAACACCTGGACTGGGCAGACTGGTGCCCTGGGTAGGGCTCTGCTCCTGAGAGGGGTTCGGCTCCGTGGGCTCTATAAACCCGGGTTGAACTGTCGAGTCTATATCGCTGTCTTCGCATGTGGATAGCATGTCCTTCAGGGCCCCCTTTTCTTGCAATGTAACCGTCAAGCCATACTTGGACTTTACATCTACCCAATCCTGGGCGTAGACACACCAAGTCTCCCGCAGGGGTGGTTTCCATTCTTCAGGTCCACTCGCCCCCTTTTGCCGGTTGAAAGTAGCCTTGGTTGCCTGCAGGGCGGAAGCTAATGCCAAGTCATTGGCATATGCTTCTTTCATAGTGCCTGACCATGTCGCACCACCCGACAGGTGAGCGTTGAACAAAGGAACATGGTGATCAATATCTAGATCCCCAGCCAAAGTTTGCTGTAGTCCTCCCCATGGCCCTACCCAGACGCCAGAGTGAACGGTACACGGGTTATTAGTGCGGAATGTTACAGGGGCCAGAGACTCCTCCATCAACACTTCGGCTCTCGTATTCTGGCAGTCTCCATCAGCATCAATCCAGTGCCGCCAGTCATCTCTGTCGTAGGGATGGCCTTGCAAGTGGGGGGAAACGACCAAGACCTCTAGTCTTTCCGTGTATTCTCCGGCCCCAGCTGTCGCAGTTGGGGTAAAGGTAAGTGTGGGTTCAGGTAGGGGAGTATGGGTAGGCGTCGGTGTGGGGGTATGGGTAGGCGTCGGTGTGGGGGTACGGGTAGGCGTCGGTGTGGGTAGGGAAGTCAAGTACTCCTGATAGGTACCCAGTTTTGTGGCAACTGACCATCCTGTCCTTCCATCTTCGGTCCGTACGTGAAACCACAAGGTGAAAATTCTCTGCCTCTCTTCGAACATGCATACTTGGCTACCATCTTCCAAATCCTCAGATGCAGAGGTAAGCGCTGCCCTGGCGCGAAGAGCATTGTTCCCGTCCAATACATAAAGCAATGTCCCCGCACAATCCATTTCCTGTCCCTGCACAACAGGGGACGTCCACAAACAAACCACTATGGCTACGGCCAAGCATGGGATGAGGTGATGACGTTTCGCCAAGAGGTCCCCCTTTTATGGCATGAAAGAAAATAACTGGGTTCATCAGAAAGGTGTCGATATCGGGCCATTCCTCGAAACTTGCAGTTGCTCGGTCAGACTCTCTGAGACCCAATCCACCGAAACGATGCGTGTCGCGGCGGGTTGAAGATGTAAGAAAGCGCTCCTGTACTTCTAGGATCATGGTTATTGCAACACGAACCAGACCCAGACCAAGAGCACCCAATGGATGTTACCACGCAGCCACCCCGACCGCATCCAAATCGCCTTCGACGACCACCGCCTGGTCCACAATGCCGGGCTGATCCTTCCGGCCACTTTGGCCTTTCATCTGGGCTTGAGAGAGGGGATGGTGGCCACTCAAACCCCCCGGCCGCAGTTCTTCTCTATCGCCGGACGGAACACCCGCTCGGCGCGCCACCTCACTGTGCATCTTCCTCAGCGTTGGCCCTGGAAAACCCGTTCTATGGTGCCCTGAAATGATTGCAAGCCATTCCGCTCCCAACCTGACGGTGCCGCCGGTGCCCCGAGCCCCCCACCGGGCAAACGACGGTCTCCGCAGAGTTGCGCCACTCGGTCTGAGCTTGTCTCCTCCTGCATCCTGTCCCGCCCATCTTGCCCGGCGACGCCCCTGTGGGCAACCAGCGGCTCCCCGCACGACTACCGCAGCCCGCCACCGGTCCCATTTATGGGAATCGAGCCCGGACCGTCACCTTCCCTTGCCCCTCATCCCTTGTTCCAAGGCAAAGGCCGCATCGCTCCGGTGGATTCGGGGCAACGCTGAACCGCTCTTGTGTGTGCCACCAATTCGGACCTACGGCCCCAATCATCGCCCTGCTAGGTAAAAGTGCGATTTGCCAAGGGGTCTTAATTGGCTCGGCTGATGTCCCACAACCCGCGCAATCGTGAACTTGACCGACAAGGCAAACTGTGGTTCCTGAGGATTCTTGGCCAACCTATTTCAAGGTCGCTTTTATACCGGCCCAAATTCCCAATCCGAGTGATCTCTTTTGGGAAAAACCGATAGTTTTCCAAACACTTGGCCGTTTTACACCGAGACAAGCGGTGGTCGGCATGCACCAGTTCGAAGAGCTCGACAACACGCTTAAAAGCTCCCAAGGCTCGGACCCAATTATGCGCTACATTGATCCGTGGCAATCAATTATAGGGATATGCCGCTAGGCCCGCGTGTGATCTGGAAATCCACGTTTCCGGTCTGCATGGATTTGACCTGAAATTGCCGGGAAAGCACCGACCCGACTGTGTCGAACAGCAGTTGCAGGTTCTGCTGGAATTCAGCCGTACAATTCAGAATCAAATCGACATCCATCGAACCTTTACTCAGCGGCGTTGCAGATGTGGTGAATTGTAGGGCTGGTATAAGGGGATGGCCTTGCACAGGATGTCTGTCCACATGAACCAGTACAAGATCAACTCCTGTAGCTCCGAGGCCAGAGAGAGCCTCTACCCAGTGCTGTGTCGGGCAGTCCATCAGATGTACACCAGGTATCTCAGCCTTTTGTGCATAGGCCAAGGTCGGACCCGTCTTACTGTTCTGAGTAAAAAGACTACCCGTTTCGGTTCCGGCCGCAGCCACAGCAATTCCTCCCGCATTTGCCACGGCCAAGCCACAGGCTTTCAAGAGGCCAGCTCCCTCAGGGCTGAGATTTCCTTGACTTGCCAAACCGATACGAAGATCTCCCAGACCTAATTTGGCATCTTCGAAACTAACAGGGGCCTCGTCCGCGATCTGGGCACTGAACCAGGAGTCAATCTTGTCCAAAACTCGTGCGATTCCCCCATCCAACTGCACACTTGCCCAACCCAGATGGTCAGTGGGCACAGAACTGTCTCTTAGAGCCTGGCGCATGAAGTCATTGTGAGTCTTTTCACAGCCATGTTCCAGCAACAAACAATGCTGCACGTGTGGATGCTGTATGTAGCCAGCCAAGGTTCGGGTATACAGTTCCTCCGAAGAGCCACTGGAGACACCACACCCTTCGGTATGAACAAGAGTGGCAAAGTGGAGACCATTTCCTTCCAATTGGGGATGGGAGTTCCGGAGGCGCCGCACCGCTAAACTAGCGATCTGACCGGAACAAAGGCTGGTGGGCACGATGAGGCAAGTCGGATTTGGTACGGCTTGGCCCCGATATTCGATCCCCTGATATTTGAAATTCGGCAGTTTAGAAGTGGGCTCTATCGAAAGAGGTTGCCCAGCTAAAGGAGGAGCAGGATGTCTCAAGTCTGTTTGTCCAGCTTCCAAGTCCCAATTGCGCCACAACTGAACTTGAGAGTGGCCGGCTCTCTCGCCAAGTGTCCGTTGCCCTTCGGCGACCTTCAGCGTGAGATCAAAGAAACTGCGGCCTAGGACCTCCATATCGGTCCCATCCAAGTACAGACCCGCATTCACATCCATGTCTTTCTGTAGCAGGTTATATCTGTCTGTGGTTGTCACGATCTTCAACGTGGGCACAAATGGAAAATTCGTTATGGAACCGTTGCCAGTCACGAAGAAAATCAAATTGCATCCCGTTGCCACTTGCCCCGCGATGCTTTCCAGGTCGTTGCCCGGACTGTCCATGAAATAGTAGCCAGGCCCTGGGAACAGTTCCCCATATTCGAGGACACCGTCCAGTCGCACATCGGGATTCCGTTTCATGGCGGCCCCAATGGATTTCAGAAATATGTTGTATAGGCCCCTGAATTTATTGCCACCGGACGGATTTCCTTCCGCTGAATGGCCGTGGCGAGCAGCTCGTTCCTTGAAAATTTCGCTCACTTCGATGAATCGCTGAGCCGTCGGCCAATCCTTGACACTCTTTAAAACATAGGATTCTGCGCCAATCAATTCATCGGTCTCCGCGAGATTGGCAGCTCCCCCATGGCGAAGGACTTCGCGCGCCACCCAAGCTGCCAGGGGATTGCCCGATACGCCCGAAAAAGCATCTGAGCCACCACATTGCAGTGCGATCCTCAAGTCGGAAAGGGGTCTTTCCTGCCGTGACACCGCATTGACTTGAGAGAGCCATGACTTCACAGTGGTAGCAGCGACTTCCAGCGCCTCACTAAATGAAGACTGAATGGAATGGAAGCCGTGCGGAACCTGGTGTAAAGGATAGTTGCTGGCCTTAAGAAAGTCTTCGAGTTTGGAGTTTGTGATTCCCTCAGTACCGTAGTCTACGGCCAAGATAGCTCCCGTGTTGGGATGGACCATATACCCAGCCAGCGTCCTAAGCACCGTTTCCCTATTATTGGGGTCGGGAATCGCACCCTCGGTGTGGGCCACCGCCACGATTCCGTCCACATTTTGCAGTTCTGCAACTGCCGGGCGCAGCATTTCCTCCAGGGCCCTTACGAAACCGCCCGTAAGTGAGGAAGTCCCCAGCAGAACAATGTAGTTCCGAGTACCTGTGCCCCGTCCGACCGGACGCGGGAATCCATTAAAAGTGCCTGGACTCGCAAACAGGCCTGTCGGAGATCCCGGTAAAAAATCCGCTTCACACAGCTGGAAAGGTGGAATTTCGCTTTCGAAATTTGGTTGAGACGGTAATTCAATTTCGATGTCTCTGCCACGCAAGGCTTCGAGAATATCGGCATTGCAAATGTATTGGCCGGGCTGAATGTCAGAAATCGCAGTTCCAAAAGGCAGATTCCAGGAAAGCACGGGCTCACCATTAGCAATAGGAACCAGGGCGAACCTGTGACCCTCCAATACAGTTGCGTTAAGTTCAAACGTGTCGGTTTCACTCTCAATTCTGGTGCCCCGTTCCAATCGACGCGAGACAATGGCGACATTGTCGCCGGGCAAGGGCAGACGAGCGACGTCAGCAAATCTCAGGGCAGCCATGTGATTGTCTTTGGAAAAGTATCGGGTTCAGATGTTCAATTCAACCAGCATCTTGCCCTGGTTGGAGCCGGAGAAGAGCCCAATGAAAGCCTCTGGTGCATTTTCGATGCCACGAGAAATACTCTCTTGCCATTTAATGCGGCCTTCGTCTTTCCACAGTTTAAAGTCTCGGTAAAACTCCTCAGTTTCTTCTGCGAAGTCTGAGACAATGAATCCCTGCAGTCTGAGCCGCTTGCCTACTATCAGGGTCAAATTATTTGGCCCTGGCGCAGGCCCCTGATTGTTATATTGGGAAATCATCCCGCAACATGGGATGCGCCCAAACATATTCATGTTGGAGAGGGCTGCCTCGAGATGGGCGCCTCCTACGTTTTCAAAATAGACATCCACCCCTTTCGGGCACTTAGCTGCGATGGCCGCGTTCAAATCAGATTCTTGTTTGTAATTGATTACATCATCCACACCGGCCTCATCCAGTAGCCATTGGGCTTTATCATCTGAACCTACACTACCCACGACGCGGCAACCCTTTATCTTGGCAATCTGGCAAACCATGCCACCAACCGCTCCCGAGGCGGCTGAGACAAAAACTGTTTCGTGAGGTTTGGGTTCGCCTATTCGCAGCAGGCCGAAATAGGCCGTTTGGCCCGGCATTCCCGCTACACCCAGGAAGGTCTGCATTGGAGCAATGGACTCATCTATCTTAGTCAAGCCAATACCACTGGATATGTGGTATTCCCGCCAGCCGTTCATGCTTAGCACAATGTCTCCTACGGGCCAGTTTGGGTTATTGGATTCAATGATTTCGCCGATAGCTCCTCCGTTCATGACTTCGCCGGTGGCGAATGGGGAAGCATAGCTCTTTCCCGCCCGCATGCGGCCCCGCATATAAGGGTCTACTGACATGAAGCGATTCTTGATAAGAATTTGGTTTCCTGCTATGTCCGGTAAAGAGGTTTCCCGAATTTCGAAGTTTTCTACAGTTGGAGGGCCTTCTGGCCTTGACTTGAGAATTACTTCACGGCTAACGATGGAACTCATGGGAACCTCTTGCAATGGTTGAAACTCGCTGCTGGCTGTCAAATCCAGCCAAGCCAAAGTCTATCACTGAGAAGTATTTCTTTGATTATGAGCGAGAACTACATTGCGCGAATATTGAAGGCTGGGCCTGAAACATACTGTGGCCAGCCAGGTTCACTCAACAGAGCCCAGGTGGTCAGCCCCTGCCAAGCCCTGAGTTAGGAAAGTAAAAGCAGCAAGTCAAATGGAAATGTTTAGTGGGACAGCCACCGTCAATGGTGCTTCCTACCAAATCGAAAAAATGAGTCCGTCGGCGGCACTCCAAGCCCTGAATTTAGGATTTACCATTTGGACTTTCAAACAGGGAAGGGAAGTGCCGATGTGGGTCCGCTGGAGAATTGAAAAGAATTTTCTGCCTTTCTGTCAATTCGACGTCTGCCGGCAAATCTACACGATCCGCGGTCCAAGCCATTTGAGAAACACAATACTTGTAAAGTAAAGCACGACGCTCATGTTTACCTGTCCAAGCAGCAGTTCCATGGGTCAAGGACTCAGTGAAGAGCACGACAGAACCTGCTCCTGCCTGCGGCAAGACCACATAAGGTGAATTCTCCGGGGCTTCAGCAACCTGTTGGGGGAGCCTGTAGCTACTCTTGTGGCTACCGGGAATGCAACAGAATCCACCATGCTCTGGCCCGGCCGGAGCCAGATTCCATGTAACAACCATGAATCCGTTGACTAGCTCATTTTCCGGTGGATTGTAGATTTCCCCTGGTTTTGCCCGGGCATGCAGCGCGGTGGCTCCATAGTCTGCATGCAAATGGCCCCTTGGCATGCCTTCGCGCATGTACATGCCATATAAACGGTCTAGACGAAAACATTCTCCCAATCTGAACCGCAGGACAGGCATGATGCTGGGATGGTCCAACAGACTGCAGAACTGGGATCCCCAATTGAGGAATCCGGAACCGGTTGGAGCGCTGCCGAAACGTTCGAAAGTTCCAGGCGTAGGCAAGTTCTGATCGTCAATCAATCTATTGATCTGGGCAATTTCTGCGGGGGACAAAACATTTTCCAGAACTAGGTATCCTTGCAAGTCAAAGAGATATTTCTGCAATTCCAAGTCGTACATGATTTGCTCCTGAAGTCTAGTAGATTCTGCCATTGCAAAAGTGGAAGGGACTTGCCGCCCCACTCTCTTGCCCAGCCCCAGCGACAGCAAAGAGCCCGGGCAGCCAATCCATTCCCGTTGGTGTCCCAGATTCTATCCTCTTCATTAGGACTGGACAACGTCTAAGCTTTGCCGAACTAGACCCAAGCAGAAAGGGGCTAGGCAGAGTGCCTAGCCCCTCCTAATGGAGTTGAGGATTCAGACTCAACCGGCAGACATATACCTCTCGCCCAAGACCACCTCCAGGTTTTCGATCTCTCCTTGGCGCCAGACGGAAAAAGAAACGGCGTCTTTTGGTTCAAAGCCCATTATTAGGCTGGTTGCCATCTCCGCGAAACTTCCCACTGGCTCACCATTCATTTCTGTAACTACATCGCCAGGTGTCATTCCGCTGCTGGCGGCAGGACTATCCGGACTGATGGCCGTAATGAATGCGCCGCTACGCAAGCTAGGGAGCTGCAGTTCCCTGGCCATTGTTACTGTCAAACTGCTACCTGATACGCCGAGGTATGGATAGGCATAAGTTTGTCCAATGGACAGCACTGGAGCTATGGTTTTAACCACATCAAGAGGAATGCTACTGTTTAATGTTTCCCCACCGAACAGAGAATGGCCGCTCCCCAGGTTGACTCCAATCAACTCTCCGGATTCATTGACCAGCGGTCCCCCTGTCATACCTGGCAAGACCAAGATGTCGCTCTGAATGGAGGTAGGTAAGGAATAGCCTTGTCGGCGCAGAGCAAACGAGGAACCATTGCGCCCACTGACAATTCCTTTCGTTAGGGTGCCATCCGGACTGTCAGCAAAGCCGAACGCATATACGATATCTCCGATAGTAGGCAGTTTACTGTTGGCCATTGGCAGCCCTTTGAGACCATGGTCATTTCCGGTAATCGAAAGAACTGCCAGGCTCGCATAAGGGTCTGTACCCACTACTTCTGCCTCAAACCACCTACCATCGGCCAATATGATGTCGATGCTACTGGCACCTTTGACATTGCTGAGGTTGGTCAAAATGTGACCCTCTTCATCAATTGCAAAGCCTGTACCAACTCGGCCGGAGTGCAAGGCTTGAGTATGAAAGGCACCTTCATCCAGATTCTCCGGTATGAATTCATTGGGTACTTCCCCATCTGCTTCGATTCGTACAACACTTCCGGTTAGAACCTGATAGAGCCCAGTATCCAATGGAGCTTGGGAGCTATTGGAATTCGCCCCCAATACGGGGTTTCCAGAAGCTACCGCAAGCCACACAAAACCAGCTAGCAAGATTGCCAGAGACATAAGAATCCAACTGGGATTACTCCTAAATTTGGACAATGTTTGTATCATGATTCCTCCTATGAGTTGCTTATAGAGCGAGTTCAATGAACCGCCTTAAGGGAACGTCGGACCTCAGTACGACTTAGAGATGGTATGGGAATCAAAAACAACGTTCAGTAATTGAATTGTGAAAATATATTAAATCTGTATAAAACTTGGGATCTGGGACATCAGCAGGTACTGAAGAACGAGAGGGCCCCAAACAGAAAGTGCCAGGTGACCGGGTCCCCTTTACATGTTCAAACTTCAAGGGAATAGCCATCTAAAGCTGCCGAAGGAAAGCCGATCTTGTGGCTTTTGTTGTCGAAGGCGAAGCTGTGCACGGCCTCCCTCGACTCGAACTTGGTTGTGGTTCCAGCCGAAACTCAGCAATTAAACTGAAAAGAGAAGAAAAAGTGGTGGACCCAAGTAACAGTACAGTTTTATCTATATCAAATGGGTCTCGATTGAGAGGAAGTAGCAATTCCAATGGACTTGCTAGTTAGTGGGGCACTCATGACTTCCAACTCGGCAATAGGCAGTGGACCCAAATCACGGTTTATCGCTCTTAGTGATCGAGGTCCCCGTCATTCGGAGACTCTGCCTGTTCAAACAGAGCGAGATTTGGTGACCGCTAATAATTCATTCAGGAGAAACAAACAAGCTATTGTTCGCGTATATGGATCTCTATGTGGACATGGCGGAACAGGACAGAAGAATCTCACTTCAGATGTTGTAAAGGTGATTGTTAGCGTCATCACTTTCCCCTGCCAAGGTTAAAGAGACAAAGAGAGGTTTTCTAGACTTCGAGGCATTCCTTACTTCCATCGGGGCATCCCGATTCTTCGAAATTTCTCAATGGAAGTCTTGCCTGCCATTCCGTTCGCCAAGAATTGACATAATTCTAGGCAACTATTAGGCCCTCTTACTTGTGGCTGTTCGAAGGAGGCATTAAACCTTGGGCCAACAGCATTTCTTAAGCTGGCTATTTGCTTTGAATTGGGGGTCAGGATCGACTTAAATACCATTCAGGTGAAGCTTCGCTAGTTTTCTGCCCGAAGAAATGAATAAGTTTGTCTTCTATGAGATTGGGGGTAGTAATGGTACTAACGTTCGCCTAAAGGCATTCAGTTAGGGAAGTCTAGGCGATTATTTAGACAGTTTTCTCCACTTGTGGTGAGCTACCCTTAAGTTTCTCCTAAATAGGTAGTTTTCCTGTAGGGAGAAATTGGCCGTTACTTGAACCAGGCGTTGAGCACACAACTGGCCAATGAACAGCGATTTTGGTGCCAATTGTGTGGAGATCACGCGATGTTGGCTTTGATTCTGGTGGCCCGACTTTATATTGGATATTGGTGTCCTTTTAGATTCAGAGCCTGTCCGCCGCAGTCACGCTGAACCGAGTCATGCACGAGAGGCCAACTTGCGGTATCGAAAAAAGTAAAACCGTATGGAACATGTATCGGGCCACTTTTTTGAAATCTTGCGGATTCCTCTGGGAAAACTAAGAGGCAACGCCCTACATTGCCATCCTGACCTTCGATAATCCTAGGAGAATCACAGCTTCCCAAAAAACTTCGGCTTGCCAACCTGGAAATTGGTTGTCATATGTGTGGCCGCATAGTGTCTTCTCAAAGGCAGATTGTAATCACCTCATACACATGTTGGTACCGTATCAGCATCAGAGAACCTACCCGCTACGCGGTGCGTGTGGGCCACAAGGAATTCAAACGGGCCGTCGTGTAACCCGAATTAACGAAATTAAGGCATCTTGTGCATTTAGGAACAAAGACCGAGGAAAATCCTGTCCTGTCATTACAATTCTGGGCGTTAATGGCCAGGATTCTCTTGAAATCTTACATGGGCTGAAAGTAACTCCAACGGTCTCAAATTGTTCCTCAACCTACCAATGCACACGTGGCACCAGATTTAATTCAGTAGGTTTCGGCCAGCGTCCCCATGTCAATCGAGACAGATCAACAGAAGGATTCTGGCGCTCGAAACAGCCTTGATTGCAGTCTTAGAATGTGTAGAAGAACTTTCTACCGCCCCTCCCCTCGGTTGGGTCTATTTGCAAGGACCCGATATCGAAAATCGGCCGCCTAGGCCAAACGCATGCCATCGCGATAGGTCTGCTGGACATGGGCCATGGCTTGAATATCAATTCGCGGGTCTCCTTCCACCACGATTACATCGGCCCTGTTGCCTACGGAAAGCGTCCCTAACTCATGATCTAACCCACTGAGTTGTGCCGCCAAGCAAGTCGCGCTGCGTACCGCGGCATAATTGTCTGCCACCACGCCCAATTTCACCATGAATTCCATTTCGGGGGCAATGATATCGTGCCCCACGACGGGACTGCCAGCATCGGTGCCGAATACAATCGTAACCCCTGCTTCGGCCGCATTAACTAGGCTTTGATAGCGGGACTTGTCACTTACGGCTCGTTGTCGTTCCTCGATTTTCCATTCCGGTATGTCGTACTTCCGGGCTATCTCGGGCTGGCTTTGCATTAGTACGGGTGCGAAAGTGGTAACAATGGGAATTTTCTTTGCCACAAGCAGTTTGATGGTCTCACTGGTCATGCTGCCACCGTGCTCGACCACATCAATTCCAAACTGGGCCACGCGAAAGATTGCGTCATTGTATGTGGCATGGGCCGTAATGGGCAGACCGTTTCGATGCGATTCATCAATGACGGCCTTTAGTTCTTCATCAGTGAATTCCAAAGTATCATGGCAGGCCATGATCTTTATGAGGTCTGCTCCGGCTCTTACCTGGTCTCGCACAGCCCTGCGCATTTCATCGGGACCACTGGCTTCGCGGCAACACCAGTAAGTATGGCCTCCCGTCTGTACAATCGCCTCTCCAGTTATCAATAGGCGAGGCCCCGGAAAAATCTTCTGCTCAACGGCTTGCTTTGCATGTATGTTGGCTTGGTTCATGCCGAGATCACGCACCGTTGTAACCCCTGACCGCAAGCTAACCAGCATATTTCCAGCCGACTTGTAAGCACTTATTTCTGGTGAATCATCCAAAGACTGGCGGGCTAGATCATGAACTCCGTCCCAAGCCAAGTGGGCATGACTATTGAAAAGACCCGGTAGTAGCGTGCCACCGGTATCCACGAGTTCTGTGACCCGCGCCCCCAGTTCTTCCACACTGCCCACGGCAGAAATCTTGCCTTCTTCGAATTCTACGAATCCGGCTGGTAAGTCTTCATTCCCATTGCAGGTTAATACTAGACCCCCCAAGACAACATGCTCTTGAGGAATATCGACCATAGGCTTTATTAATTTTTGAAAACGCCACGGGGCTTGTTCAGGCATTGAGACTCTCCTTGTTCAGTATCTAAGTTACTAGAAACGGTACATAACAAATGAAACCTGAGGACAACCCTTAGCTGGAGCCATGCAGGACACACCAACCTTTCCAAAGGAAACTTAAGAGGGTCTTGGAAATGTTGACAAGTATCAAGAATAATTGTATGTGCGCCGCAAATGGTCCTGTCAGTTTGGCTTTTGCATTCGAATCCAGAGGTTCAAGTGTGTTAGCTGATGCTAATCGAATTGGGTCGCACTTTCTGACAGGGCTGAGAGATTGCTCACACTTTCATACATTAAACCCCCCGGGGATGGTTTTGAGAAAAAGCTCAGGGTTTGGAAACGAAATGCAGGTCTGGTTGTATTCTTGAAACTGACCTAAATTCTAGTCACAACACACGCCGTTCATCTTGTTATCTCGACCGGTATTTAGAAAGCCGTCCATGAAGTAAATGCAATACCAGAAGATCTGAACCAAACAAGAGGCAATAGTGGATTTCCTGATGGCCCGAGAATGCCTAATCGATAAGGAAGAATGAGGAGTCCAATGTCTTGGAAAACTCAGCTAGTGTCTCAAAAAAGGCAATAATGGCTAGTTGAATTCCTTGAACCGTGAAAGGGAAAGTAATGCCTAACAGATTGATGAGTGAAATTCGGAACCTTTACCGACGGACCTTTACGCCAGGACCTTGAATGGTTTCATCGGTCCGGGAGTTCCTCTTATTCCCGCAACTTAGCGCAAGAACGTCGGAGGAATGAAGCGAATCTTACCCCTGTCGACCCCATCCTGCTTGGCGGCAAGTTCCATTCAGCATGAGCCTGAGCAACTCCGGCACCACTCTTATGTCGCTCCTTTGCATGGGGCCCCATTCATTCATGTGGGAAGACCAGACAATGAACCCATTAAGTTCAGTGGCGTTCATCCTGTAGCCGAACCAAGATGCCTTTCTCCACGTTTTCGCAGACGATGAGTTCTCTTAACCCTAGTTTCGACTTTGTAAGAATCTAGGGGAGGAAGACCAAGCAAAGGCAACAGCTGTGGGGAAAGTCAAGTCTCTAGCCTAGTCTGGAGGAGACCTTGCCAAGAGATCTGACCCTGTATAACAAAGTTGATAAGTGTTAACAGCTCTTGGAAAGCCACCACCAAGAACCTTCCCCGGCCAAGTGGCGTTTCACCACGGCCAAAGAACGCATCAAGTTGCTCCGTCTCTATCCACCATCTCAAGTGATGACAAGCACTTGGATGGCATGTATCACCGAAAGCCAAGACATTTGTCATCATGTCACTTCTGCCTGCCTCCAATAAATCTCTACTGCAACCTTTTGCGTCGCACTTCGATGCATGCAGGTTGTGCAAGTTCCTGGTCCTGTTGTTAGGCATGAGCCTTGCCCCAAGCCAGCGCATCGCATTCTTAGCGCTGCAAGTGTCGGTCCTGCATGAAGGCGGCGACGTAAAATGCCTCCACATATCGCGTGTCAGCTAGTTTGCTGACGCCATGCTCCCGATGGTCTTGCGAAGTCACGCGTAGGTTCTGCTTCAGCTTTATGCACTTGTCTGGTCAAGTAGAGGTGGATTGGGTCGCGACTCAGAGCGCCTCATGAAACGGTACAGCATTGCCAGGCATGGCCGCGAGATTGGGAAATCTACACCCGGGTTCTCACACTACTAGATCTTTGTCCGTGTTGGGCACCCGGAATATCGGTAGAATTAGAGATTCTCAAGACAGGCGCGAAAAAGGAAACGTATGAAAAGTCCTAAAATTGATGGGGAACGACTCTGGGCCAGCCTCATGCAACTCTCCTCCATAGGCGCTACTGCGAAGGGGGGAGTGTGCCGCCTAGCACTCACGGATCTTGACCGGCAAGGCCGAGAACTCTTTGTCCGTTGGTGTAAAGAAGCCGGATGCTCGGTTGCAGTAGACCAAGTAGGTAGTATTTTCGCGCGCAGAGCCGGACTGCGCCCGGAGCACCCCCCAGTGCTGCTGGGGAGCCACCTGGATACCCAGCCCACGGGCGGCAAGTTCGATGGAACTTTCGGTGTTCTAGCTGGACTTGAGGTCGTTCGTACTTTGAACGACAACGACTTTAATACGGAGTCCCCCATTGAAATCGCGTCTTGGACAAACGAAGAAGGGGTCCGATTTGGGCCACCGATGCTGGCTTCAGGGGCATTCGCTGGCACGTTTGGTCTCGACTTCGTGTTGAGTCGTACCGACGCCGACGGCAAGACGCTTGGAGCCGAACTGGAGCGCATCGGCTATGCCGGACCGAGGCCGGTACGAGGTCAAGAGGTCGCAGCCTATCTGGAGGCCCACATTGAACAGGGCCCGATTCTAGAAACGGCGCAAAAAACGATAGGGGTGGTTACGGGAGCACAGGGCCAGCGTTGGTATGAGGTAACCGTCACTGGAATGGAGGCCCATGCAGGACCAACGCCTATGGGCCTGCGACATGATGCTCTGATCGGCGCTGCACGGATGGTAGAAGCCGTGAATCGAATTGGTCTTCGTCATCCAGAAGCCCGCGCCACTGTGGGCAAGCTGCAGGTATATCCCAGTTCTCCGAACACGGTCCCAGGAAAGGCCTTCCTCACAGTAGATCTAAGGCATCCAGAGGAAGGATATCTCACCCAGATGGATGTCCAGCTCAAGGAAGACTGTGAGTCTGCTGCCGATGGACTCGGCCTCAAGTTGCAGATTGAACAGATCTGGCATTTTGAGGCCACCCCTTTTGACCATAAATGCATTGCTGCGGTGCGCGGGGCGGCCGCTGGCAGCGAGATAGCGCATATGGATCTCGTTAGTGGAGCGGGCCACGATGCGTGCTATCTGGCCCGTGTAGTGCCCACGGCCATGATCTTCGTGCCCTGTAAAGATGGCATTAGTCACAACGAGATCGAGAGTGCGACACCTGAGGACCTTGCTGCCGGCTGCCAGGTTCTGCTTGACGCGGCATTGCAACTTGCAGGCTCCGGTTCTGATGGCTAGGGGAGGAGAGAGAGGCGAATTGAAGGAGGGGCTGTAATTTTCACTGCAGGGGCCGGCTCTGGCGCCGACCTCTGCCAGCAGTTTGGTGCCGAAGAGGCCGGTGTGGTGTTGAACGACGTGAATGCACAGGAAGGCCTCAGTGTCCAGAAGAAAATTCAGAACGTGAACAGAGTAGGCAGATTCATGTAAGGGGTTGTGACCTTGAATGCCGACGTGAGCCGGCTCGCCCTTGAAAATCTGGTTCTCTAGGGTTGTCTGAACATCGTAGTCAAATGCGACGGATCAGAAGAAGCCGTAGTTAACTCAAAGAGTCCAAGGCAAATAAATTCACCTCTGATAAGAATCGGGTAACCCCGTCTGCCCCGTGGCAGGTGACTTGCAGATGCTTGGCGTATTCATCGGAATTGCTATTAGTGACGAGATGTGTGCCCAATTCGTATGTTTCATTCCCTTGAAGCGCTTGGGCCAACCCGATATAGCGAACAATTCCCCAGCGCCCTCATTCGCGCCCTGTTTCAGTTTGTCCAGGGGCCTCTTAGGTGGGGTAGATGTACCCTCTTGGGCTGAGTCCTGGTGCCTTCCTGCTTGATCCCGGCCTTTTAGGGGGTGCCTCCAACAGGGGGTTGCTGCCTTTGAGCCTTAGCCAGCCAATTCGGGGTATCAAGAACTGATTGTCTTGGACCTCCATATTGTTGGCTATTGTAAGGCCGTCATCCGTGTGATGGTTGCTCTTGAATTTGGGTTAGTCTCGCAAGCCCTGAAAAATGCCGCATGGGCGTCGGCGAGATACTTCGGTACGTTTCGCACTTCGGCCAAGCCGTCCACCTGCAGCCAACCGTAAGTGTGAACGCTACGCAGGGCGGTGAATTCCTTGCCCAGGTTGAATAAAGTGAGACTGGGGAATGCCTCTCTCCTAATCTCCCTTTATTACTCATGTGCTATAGCTTACACGCCAGGAAGTGATTCCACGCGAAACGGCCAGATCCTGCAGTGCCAGACCGCTAGTAGGTTACTGCCCTTCTCTCCAGCCACAGGCGCATCCCTGCGCTGGCCTGTTCAATTTGGGATTCTGGTTGTACCACAGCGGAGGTGTCAGGCTTGGAACCCACTTTTCATTGTCAATCCGAAAGTGTTACTTAGGTCCAAGTGTGTATTGCGTTCCCAAAAATGTAAAACTGTTCTTTTCTTAGAGATTCTTCGCATGTTTATTGATTTTGTATTTCCCATTCTTAGAAAGAAACCTAAGACGTTCGAGCCGCTGAAATGCGCCAGTGAGTGAGGTTGTGGCACGCTTAAGCTTTTCAAGAGATTCGAGGCATGACGAGATTGAGTTGATGAGGAAGCCTGAAAGGGGTAAAGCAACATTGTCAAGAACTGAGCAATGATTGTTCCTCCTCGCCTGAGAACCTTCAACCTGGTCGATCAATTCCCTAGCTGACGAAGGTGTTTCGGCATCAGCCACCAATCTAGAGTTGCAGATCCAGGACTAACATTCTCGCAAGTGAGCTTGAACATTCCACCCTTTTTCAATCTCAGGTCTAACCTTAGGTCTCCGGCTAGTAGAATCGAGCCGATCTGGGAGAGTTGGGGTTCATGACCAACTATGAGTACTGAGCAGAGCCCTTCTGTACGCACACGAATCTCGGTGACGGCATCAATGGCCGCGACATCGGCTGCTAAGGGAGGGAATAACTCCATGGAAGTTGCAGGGCAGAGGGCTTCAGCAACAATCTCTGCGGTCTGTCTGGCCCGTAAGTATGGGCTTGAAATGATCAGGTCGAAATTGATCCCCAGGCGCGCAATACCTTGCGCTTCAATGCGCATTTTCTCAGCGCCTCTTTCCTTGAGGGGCCGAAGGGAATCGTCGGTGATGCCTGGGAATCCTCGATCTTCCGATATAGCGTGTCTGAGAAGAGTAAGTTCCACTAGCATTCCATCCTATGTTGTTAATCAATCTAGGCTCTGGTTGAACGGTTTCAATCTGCTCGATTGACTGTTCGTCGAATCACAGCGTTAATTCCCCCGTAATATGAAGGGAATCCGGAACAATGGACCATTAGAACCAATCCTGAGGTCGACTTGCCCGTTTCCCGAGGAACCTTACAATATTGACATGCTTAAGGGCTAACATGACATGCTAATCTGAATCTATCGAAGGTTTCAGAAGACAGAGACAGTGAAATCTTTACTTCTTAAATTTCTCTAGCTGGAGTCCTCTCAATATCATCCTGTAGGTGGGTTTAACCGATTGTGTTTTCTAGTTGCGCAATAGCGAATGCTATTTCCACGCGTGCTGGGAAGCTTTTGCAGCATGTTCAAAACTGCGTCAGCTCCCAGTTTTTCATGCATCGAAGGGAAGAATATAGGCAGATTCCTGATCCTTGAGTCAGATGGAGCGGCCGCGATTGATGCTAAGGTTACAAATGTGGCGAAGGACCTTGAGTCACAATCCATTGCTATGGCGCCAAAATGCAAGGCAACGCGCCGTCGTCCACGGGATTTGGCACGAGAGTGTCCAAGGTTGTCTCGTTCGCGAGACGCCTTCTTCACTGGATTGAAGGTTTCCAACCAGAATAGGTAATTTACGCCCGATTTCGCAGCTGAGGGTGGCACTCTCGGCAGATGTCAAATGGAATTCTTCAAGGAGATACTGAAATATCCGATTGAGCTCTCCTTGAGGCGAAGTCAGCCGAGACATACATGCACTTGCATTCTAGCGAATTGAGCCAGACTCGGACGTTTCGGAAGAGTGCCAAGGTCTTTCAGATACCTGCAGCCGTTACAAGCACCCAATTCGTGGCGGCACATAGGTCAAACTATCCAATCAAAATCGAAATCATGTAGCCGAGTGTGCAAGCAAGGAAAGTGAGCGGGTTGAATTGGAGCGTTTGGCAAAACTACAGGGGCGTCAATTAAATTCGAGTTCTGGTTGTAGCCTCACTTATCGTTTGCCAAGTTCTTGGCACATGTTCTTATTTCGAAGCCGTGCGTAGATATTGCCCACACGGTGAACGGTCGATGCCGAGGCAAACCATCCCTTGTAGTGAACATTCTCTGGAGTAACGTCATAGTGGTAATGACCTCCAAGAGAAGCATCTAATGGGTGGAAGAAGTGTGTATGTTCTCCTGTCGGACGCAAGTCCAATGCGCCCCCTGTAGGATCACCAGTCCACAAGACCGAAAAACAGAGCAGACCCGGGCCTATAGGCTCGTAGTATTTTAGAAATTCGCGTGTAATGCTGTCAGTTTCTTCATCGTAGTAGTGACAAACTATGCAATCGTAATCAGGCATCACGTGGCAGCGAATCTGACCGCTTACGATTTGGAAGACCCCACCAAGAGAAATTGCACCTTTTTCCCGCTCTGCCAAAGGTGCCAAAGCAGCTCGCATAGCCTGTGGAAGGCTACCTTCAGTTCCGGTGCGATGCCTTACTTCCACTTCCAATACTGGTCCCGCCAGGCCTTCACAGACGAACAGATTGGCCAGACCAGCGAATTGGCCGAAAGGATAGGGTTCCACGATACTGCGTCCGTCGATACCAACACGTGCCACCCGAGAGGCATCACGTCCCCCGGTGTCCAGGTTCGCGATTACTTCGCCGCAGTGCCCATCTATAGCTGCAGGCCATGCCATCCCTGCTCCAAGAATCTTACCTGGCGTACCCTTGATACATTGCTGCAATTGGTGGACTTCGAAATTCACGTGGCGAAAACGAGGGTTGTGGGCATAGGGTTCGCCCCCCACTTCTATGATGCAAGACGTTCCTCCAAGCCCAGGCCAAGCACAGCCAATTACACGCAGGTCTGGACAAGGCATTACTCGTACGCGTACATCTTGGTAGGTTTCCCTTAGTCCGGCCGCCAACTGGGTACGGAGCAATTCCATTGGAGGCACATACAAAGAAGCACTACTTGTATCTAGGTAATCAAGGGAGGATTCGGCAATCATTTCAATGTTGAAAGAGAAATTGCAAGTCTGCTTGGGGCTTTAATTCTCAATTTGAGCTTTTTTGGTCTGTTAACCACACAAGGAATCTCATGCTTTGTAACGTAAGAAAACAGATAGGTCAAAGATTTGAGGTCGTCCTTGTTTCACCTTACAGCTTCGCAGCGGTAGCTCCTCGGCAAATGATCGTGTCACGTAAAAAAGGACTTCCTTTTCTTCTCGCCTCTAGGCAATACTTTGACAACATTTACTGGCTACCTTTTGATGACTCATGCGCAACTCCTTTATTGCGTTGAAGGGGCAAAACAGGCATTTTCAAACTCGCTTTGAATCAGAACTTCGCAATGTCAGACCACAGGGGGAAAACAGTGTTCTTAAAACTCTGTTCCCGGCCGATTGGCTCTTTGGGTCAAAGATTCGTAATCTAATCTAAAGCCTAGCGAATGTTTCTTCAACCTATGGATCTGGCTAAAGGCAAGGAAGCGATATCGGGAATTCTCAGGAGAAAAGGGACGAAACTTACGGACCTGAAACAGACAAGCGGAGAATCCTCCTTGCACCTCCGGCTTGCCCCAACTGCCTTACGCTTTCAACAAGCAACTTCGTAGTCACTGGATTCTGGAACGGTTGCCATCAATATTGCTATCTTCGTGAAAGCTTCTAAAATCGCACAATCATTTTTATTCATGACTCAGAGATATTGCCATCATTGCGCCCTATATGAGAGCACCGGGACTTCAGAGCAATTCTGACATGCACTGCCTCGACAAAGGTATGCCCTGCGTCTCAAGGTTGATACCGATGAGTTTACTTGGTTCCATCATTCAATCAAGACCAAAAGCATTTTGGAAAAAGTCTTACAATGGACGGTTGGCTCGTGTTGAACCAGCTCTCCTATTTTTTTCTTCCTGCTGTGGAGGAAGTAGGTACTTTCTACGTGTTAGGTAGTTGACCGCTATTGAATTGGCAGAGCGTGCTGATGGTGCTGCAGCGTTCGCAACTATAACGGGCGAAGCCCAGCTTCTGGACCTTACTCGGGCGGCATCCCTGGCGTTACAGCATTGACAAAACTGTCTAGCTCAATGCGGAAGACCTCCTGGAGTCTGAAAAGATATCCGACAATGCGAAACTTAATGAATGGCCGCTCCAGCAAGTTAAGTGGGACGTTTTCGACCCGCAAGGATCTTTCTGATCCAAATACTTCTATGCAGACATCAGTTCCTTCGACAGGGTGTCGGCTGCGGTCAATATGGCATAAAGCTCCGCTGGCCATGTGAAGAGTGACCATTGAAGTATCGAAATCGCCTTCTGCTTCAATCGCGGAGTCAATTAGGCAGACACCGACTGCTTGGATAGAGACGGGTTCATCGGCCAACAACCATCGAAGCAAGTCGAAATAGTGGATCTACAAGTTTCGAAAGACGCTGCCTGAGACCCGAACATAGTCAATCGTTGGAGGCGCAGGGCCGCGGAGACTGATGATAACTTGCTCAACGGGACCAGCTTCGCCGGAGCTAACAGCTTCGCGAAGACTTCCGTAGGAAGGGCCGAACTTGCGTTGGAAACCTTTCATCACTGGTACAGGATGTCGCCGCAAGAGTTTAGAGGCAAAGCTCGAATTTCGTTAAATCTAATTCTATCTGTTTCTCTCAAAACACGGCATTGCCCTTGGTAGCCGACGTGCACAACAGCTGAATATGGGTTGAAGATGGCAAACTTATTATCACTGCATGAATAACAGGATCCGCCAGCGCTTCCGCCAACTTAAAGATCTATGGAATGAAAGCGATTCCCAAGGTCGGGGATGTCGCGCTTGCCGCACTCGATGAAGTCTTGCCGGTATCCCAGGCGGAGAGTTTCGATTTTACTCTCGAGGAAGCACGCGAAGTCCTCTTCAAATTTGTAGCTGAAGAGGGAATTGGAAACAACCAGCCAAGTTTTTGTGCAGAAATTAACAAGAAGCGCCCAACCGAATTTGAGGTTATGAACGGTTAGGTTTATTCCCGAGGTCAAAAGCATGGCATCCCTACCCAGTTCGATCAGGCCCTGGCGGCAGCCGCAAAAGGGGTAGGAGAGCTATTTTGTATATGGTTAGAGTTGCTGCACATTACCCTTTTAAGTTGCCGTAGAGCCGGCAGCACTCTTGCGTCTGGTTTCCCAACTTACGCGAAATTATTCAAAGTCTAAGATGTCCAAAGGCCGGTGACCAAGGAGTAAAAGGTGTCGTTTGCAGGGCTGCTAAGAAGGAACCAAGAGGATTTCTAGGCTTCAAGTTGGGTAGATTCAGGTTTGAACGACTCATCCTAGGACCCCCTTGCTTACCAGATTCTCCCTGCAATTCGAGCAGGATTGCCGACTACCTGTATGAGGTCTATGGACAGAGATTCCAACATAGCTAGCCAGGGTGTGGCCGAAGCAAAGAAGTAGGTTCGGCCAATATAGGACGCAACACATCAAGAAGCCACTGAGGAAGGCCAGCGTTTCTTCTGTCTTAGCAATGCCCTTTTGGCTTTTGTCAGGACTGGCCGCGGAAGGTTGTCTCTCTTACCCCTTCGGGTTGCACTTATAGGTTACAGAAATTGCACCTCAATCTCATTTCAAGCCAAGTTCTGTCAGAGCTTTCCCGGCCCCATCCAAACTTGACAAGTTCATACCAGCATAATTGGGTGAGAAGATCACCCCGCGGCCACCTGCCCTGTACGTGGCTTTGACGCACCGATAAACATGATCTGGTGTGCAGACAGCCTGATCAGCTTGAACCCGCGGGGCATCTACCCCTATGCCCATGTAGACAGGCACCCGCCCACTGACCGCTTTCACTGTATCCTGGCACTGACCAAATACATAAGTATCGGGATCGAGACCGGTCTGAATTAATTTGCTCCAGGGTGCCTCATCCAAATTGAGAAATTTGAACATGATCGGTGTCATTTCATCAGGGGTCACATCTCGGAAAATGGATTTATGGAAATCCGACATTTCTTTGTGATAAATCTGGCCAGATTGGTGGGCATAAGTGATCGGCTTGACCCAATCTGCGTAAGATGTCTGCTTCGCCCACGGCCACTGGGCTTTTCGAAATGGATTGAAATGGTTGCGGTTCCAAACGTTAAGGCCAAATTCCAAGTCGGGATTGCACCACTTGACTATTCCATAAAGCTCCTTGTCCAAAGCTTGATTTCGCTCCAACCAGAACCGTTCGTACAAGAGGATTTCAGGATGCTCTAACACTACCCTTAGGAATTCAATAAAAGCTCCGTCGGCAAAATCCTCGCCCGCACGGGCCGCCTGGAAATAGGCATATACATCGTCGAACGATCTCCGAATCGTTTCAACATCCAATCCCTTTCGCGTGGCTAAACGAATGCAGTGTTCGCAGAAACAGGCCGGGGCTTCTCCCGAAATCATCTTATCTAGGGGGCTCTTACGTTCGTTGCACCACATGATTCCATCAATGGAATAGTTGCGAGCATGGTCCTCCATGATTGAGTGCCACCAAGTGCGATAGTCTGGATGATTGAGACAGGGCTCAGAGCCGTAGCGACCGATGTGGTCTACCTCCAGACACTGGGCCATGCCGGGAACAGACACTTCTGCCGCGGAACCATGTCCCGAATACTTGAAGACAGGCTCCATCATTTCGGGCATGACCTTCATGCCCCGCTTCTGGGCCTCGGGAATGACCATTTCAAGAATGTCTTCAGTGCCAAACTCCGAATCGTGGGCACGGACATCCTGGATGAAAGTGTTTTTATAGTACTCGGGGTGGGTATGCAGGTAGGAACCCCCGCGCAACATCATGGGGGCCTGCACCCCGTGATCTGGAAATCCCTCGATTTCCCAGGAGATGCGACGCCCTACCTTGAGACCCAGCCAGGAAATGGTTCCAATCATTAAGACATTGACCCCGATCCGTTCTTGCAGGGTGTCCAGAACACCTTCCACCCCTTCATCCACAAAACTGATGGGACTGATCTGGATACCTACGAACTTCGAATCCACATTACTCATGTACGTGTGCCTCCACGGCATTCTGTAAAGTATTGTCTAGCGTTGAAAGGTCTATCGGCGCCCACTGGAACGGCTTAATGATTTTCTCGGACTTTTCTTGGCTGGCTAGACCACAGCAATCAATCCGAGAACAAGATTCAATCCGCGAAACAGAGACCAATACTTGGTTGACGGGCAGAGCAGCCTTTTTTTGGAACGCCGTCCCGAAAAAGGAAATTAGGTGTACCCCCAAAGAGATCTGGTTGCATCCAAGTATTCTGTTAGTTTTCGCGTTGCCATGTCGCAGAGTCCAGGTCGGCGATGTGGGCAATGTAGCCCCCCGGATTCATGGGAAGCCTGACCCGCCGTGACACCACTATGCCATTAACTGGCGATTCACACCGTTCTCGTACTTCGCTAGTGACCGGATCAACGACTTCGCCAAGAAACTGTCCCTGGCTGACAGTGTCGCCCAATTTAATACTGGTATCCGGGATATAGTAGCCCCCTGTCAGCGAACGATACACCGCATAGTTGGATACCATAGTTTGACGCGAAGGCAACACCAAGTCGCCCTCGATCATGTTTAGATGACGGGCTATATTCAGCAAGCAGATTGCTCCATCATCCACGCAGAAGTCCAGTGCGCAGGCGCCGCCTGCTTCTACCACCAATGGCACTATGCCGTGAATGGCGCAATGTCCAGAAAGCATTGAGGGATTGATGGCATTCTCACGCCACCAGATAATCCGGGAACCAAATGCCTTGGCCATGCCCTCTATCTGCCCGTTGATTTCATCCATGCGTTCCCGCGTGAGTCCGGTATCCTCGAATGAAATTTCGGAACCAGTACCGTCGGCCACGCCACCAGCCAGAGGAGGCTGCCCTTCTGGAGGGAAAGCGTGAGGAAAGGCCACAGGCAACTCCTCACAGGAACCGGTCCCATCGTGCATATCCACAATATAGTCGCAGTGCTTGACGGCCTGATTCCAGATTACATAGGCAATCTGTTCTGTAAGCCAGGCATTTCGTTCCTTGCCCGGCCATACCTTGTTGATGTCCAATACATCTCCAGGGTTGACGCGCATACCGGAACTCTCGACCGTTCCGCCGAATTCTACGGACATTGGCACGGCTAGGGGAAGACATACGATGGTGCCGCGCAATTCCTGCGGATTGATCTGCAGCATGGCCCGACGGATAATTTCGGCACCAACCGGTTCCCATCCGTGCATTGTGGATTCGTAACAGAGTACAGGTCCATCCATGGCTCCGTTGATGACCTGAAAGGGAACTGTCACCGGTGTGCCGGCAGCCAGGTAACCAACATGCAATTTGCCAAACTTGCGTTCTCCAGGTTGAATTTCAACATCGCCTAAGACGTAATTTCCTGCCATGGGTTGCTTGCCTCACTAAGTAATGATGGAGCTGAGTAAATGGATATTGGACAAGGTTAAAGTTTTTCGATCCTTTCGAGCCAATACGCGTACTTGGCGCAGTCCAGAATCTCGAGCCCTTCGCCTGTCAAGTCTGAACTCTTTGAAGCCAAACCAAATATTGCGCAATGCAGGTACTCAAGCCCCTGAATTGAAGTTGAGGTAGATCCCTGCGCAGTCGAGACATGTCCAATGGCACGCGTGTATCCCCTGCTGTGAAACTGAAATCTGCCTGTTCGGAGCCTTCTGAGTGGCGCCAACGGAATCCAGGAATGTAGGCTTGGATAGCTCTCAAAACTTCAACGAGCGAATATGCAACGTCAGAGGACAAATTGTAAATATTCCAGCGGGGTTTGGAAAGCAATGCCAGTTCTGCAAGTGCGGCGCAGGCATCTACTACGTATATATAGTCGCGCACGACTTGCAAGCCCTGCGCTTTCAGCGGCTGTTCGGGATTCTCCAGGGCCCAAGTGACCAACTGCGCGATGGCGGACAGGCGCGTGCGGGAGTGGCTGGCCCGTTCCCACGGTCCAAATGCCGTGCCCAACCTAGCGCTTATCGTGGAAAAGCTACAGAGAGCCCGGTACTGCTGGCAAAGACGCTCACAAGCATCTTTACATAAGCCATATAGATTCGTAGGTGGCAATGCGTCTTCTTCTCTGGCAGCGCCGTGTTCAATCTGAAAACCACGATAGAGCACAGAGGAACTGACGAAAAGGAACCGCTTGACTTGTCCTGTACGTGCGGCTTCAAGGGCATTTAGGGTTCCGACTAGATTGACATCAACCACCCGCGCTGGATCAGTTTGTTCAGTGTGCTGGTTGGGAGTGACTGCCGCAGCATGCACAATTCGGGTAACACCGCGGGTTCGGACCAAATCTATTAGGGCATCTCTATTCGTGACATCGCACAGGACCCAATCCACTGGTGCGCCCTCTGCCACTGCACCGAGTGCATCAGGAGGACGTCTGCTGGTGGCCAGAACTTGAACACCGCGCAGCGCCAATTGCTGTACTAAATTAAGGCCAACAAACCCATTGGCCCCAGTGACTAGCACCGTTTCGGATTCATGGTCCCTAGACTGAACATCGAAAGAGTCCACTCTAAGCCAGTCCTTGGTCACGCAAGGTTTCTCGATGGGCTATATAGCTCTCAACAGTGGGCGAGGTCCGGGACGAGGCGAATTGGATGCTGCGTACTAGCTCAACATCCCGTGTATCACCCAATAGGCGGCCCAAAGCGGCGATGGCGTCGGGATCATCATCAATCCTTAGGTCAAGAAGTGGGGATTCTTCTGTATCGACCACATATACAGCGGCCGACTGCTGGCCCCTCTTGTCTCCACCTGCAGCATGGCCGGCCTGCAATGCCCCTACCAATCGTTCGGGCAAATCCAAATCGGAATGCGACTCAAAGAAATCTGTCATAGCTTGGGCGGTCTCTGGTCCCACCAGCATGTTGCCGGCGCCAACACATTGAGTTCCCACGCTGTGGCCACTCCAGGCAACTGTCTCAGCCCCTGTGAAACCCACCACATTTCCTCGACGATCGACTAAGCCCACTTGCCGCCATTCCTTACCGGGATCTCGGTCTAGCACGATTTGCAGAGCCTCTGGACCTTCCATGTCTGGATTCTCGGTAAGCATTCTTAGGACGTCGTACCCGATGTATGGCTGTGCATATGCCTGTACGGCCAAAGCTGCCACTCCGCCACGGACATAGGGCACCCGCGCACCGACAGCCCAATACCTGGTGGCCACTGCAACACCCATTCTGTGGTTCTCGTCATATCCGGTGATGGAAAAAGTCATCGTTTCTTCCTCTCAATATTTCTGCAGCCTTTGATATTACTCGCGCAGTCTCGGATCTAGAACATCGCGCAACCAGTCGCCCCAAAGTATGAAGCCCAATACAGTGACAGTTATGGCCAAACCCGGGAAAGTAGCCAGCCACCAGGAAGTGGCCAAATGGTCTCGGCCGTCGGCAAGCATGATGCCCCATGTGATGGTGGGTGGCTGAACTCCTAGCCCCAAGAAACTCAGTGAGGCTTCTGCAATGATCACAGTGGATATTTGCAACGCACCTAAAACAATAATTGAGGCCATGACATTGGGCAGAATGTAGCCCAGCATTATCCGCCATGGTCTCTGGCCTATTGCCCGCGCCGCCTCTACATAGTCCCGCTCCTTGACCGCCAACACCTCGCCCCTTACGACCCTCGTAAAAATGACCCAGTTGGCCAGTCCCAGCACCAGTATTAAACGCAGCATGTTGTTTCCGCCTTTAACACCTAACACCCCAATCACTGCTAACGCTAGGATAATGAAGGGTATAGCTAGAAAAGTGTCTAGAGCACGCGACACCAACAAGTCCCACCAGCCTCCCAGAAATCCACTGGTCACTCCCAGGAATACTCCCGTGAGCATAGCCAATGCGACGCCAGCGATACCTACTAGAAGCGAGACGCGAGTACCCAAAATGATGCGGCTCAGTACGTCACGACCCAGTTGGTCGGTTCCCAGAACGAATTCGGTAGTGCCGCCTTCGGCCCAAATCGGCGGGGCCAATCGCTGCTTAATATCGATTCTCTCGGGGTCATGCGGAGTGATCTCCGATGCTAATAGAACCACTGCCATAACGAACAGCACTATGCATGCTCCGAGCATTCCGGTGGGGCTCTTCCGCAAACGCCACAGCCAGCGACGACCCCGTCTCCGCTGGTTATCCGGCGAATTTAGCGTCGTTCGTCGGGCAACCAATTCAGTACTTGTCATGAGCTGTAACGGATGCGCGGATCGAGAGTTGTATATAGGAAGTCCACAATAAGGTTGGTGAACATTACTACTAGCGCGAAAACACAGACCCCCGCCATGACTACCGAAAGGTCCCGGACTTTGACGGAGTTCAGCAGCAGCCGCCCCATGCCTGGCCAAGCGAAAACCTCTTCTACAATAACTGATCCGCCCAAAAGCCAAGCCATCTGCAATCCGAAGACCGTAATGAAGGGTATTAGGGCGTTCCGTAGGCCGTGTCCCATGATCACTGCCCAGCGGTGCATACCCTTTGCTTTGGCCGTTGTCATGTATTCCTGACGAATGACTTCTAGCATGCTAGAACGCAAGATCCTGGCCAATGAGGTAGCGACACTCGTGCCGAGAGTAAGTGCGGGCAACACAATTGAGGTGGATTCCAAACGTCCAGATACTGGCAACCACTCCAAATACACAGCGAATAACAGAATCATCATGATTCCGATCCAGAAGTTAGGCATGGCACGGCCCATTGTCGAGCCTGCAGTAACCACCAGATCCAGAGGCGAATTCTGATAGATGGCTGATAGCAGACCACTGGGAATGGCGATCAATAGAGCCACCAGCATTGAAACGAGAGCCAGTTCCATCGTGGCAGGCAGCTTTTCCAAAACCAGCGGCAACGCTGGCGAGCGGAAACGGAAGGATTCCCCGAAGTCACCTCGTAACATCATCCGCAATTGCTTCAAATATTGCTCGGGCAGGGGACGGTCAAAACCGTAAGCGGCCCGTATCTCGGCGATTTCCTCAGGTGATGCTTCCGGATGTGCCAGGTGCATTACCGGGTCCCCGCCCAATCGCATGAGCACAAACAACACTACCGTCAAGAGGAATATGGAAGGCAACATCTGGAGCAACCGTGACGCGAGGTAAGTGGTCATAGTATTAAGGGGTCTGGCCAGGAGAATTAGTCGACCCGATAACGGGCCAACTTATCCATATCTAGTTCTACTCCTAAGCCGGGCTCGTCTGGCACTCGCAGGAGCAAACCCTCTGGTTCAAAGGGCTCCGACAGTAAGGTGTCATTCAAATACGTGTAAGGAGAGGGCCAGCGGGCACACGGAATGGCTGCAGCCAAGTGTGCGGCTGCCACGGCAATGATGTCGTAGTAGATGGCGATAGACAACTCAAGGCCGGCGGCCTCAAAAATGGATGCCATTTTCCATACGTTTAGAATTCCGCCGTGCTTTGTAATCTTCATCAATGCAACACTGGCTGCTTTCTGACGTACAACCTCGAGCGCGTCAGCTGGAGGGTATATGGCTTCGTCAGCCATGAGAGGTGTAAAAAAGCGGCGGGACAGATTGGCCATGTCAGCCCGCCGCGCCACAGGTTGTTCTATGATTCCAAGAGCCCCGCATGCTTCCATCTGTGCCAGAGTCGGAACAGCTTGATCAAGTGTGTATCCGGCATTGCCGTCGACCTGGATGACTGTCTGGCCCTTCACTGCTTCAGCAACTGCGGAGTATCGTTTGATATCGTCCACAGGTTCCATTCCGATTTTCATTTTCAACACGGGAAAAGGAGTCTCTGCTAAAGTGGCAGATGCCTCTGCAGCCATGGCTGCAGGCTCGTCGTGATGGACAAATCCCATCAGATCAACTCCTTCGCGCACCTTGCCGCCCAGTAATTGGTAGACAGGTACTCCTAGGGCTTTGCCCTTCAGATCCCAAAGGGCGAGTTCTACACCGGCGTGTGAAGACCAATGGTCAGGCAGGACCCGCTCCATCTTCTGCACCAACCGGTCTATGTCGAATGGACTCTCGCCCACAACGGCTGGGGCCAGATGTGCCTGAATATTGGCTTGGATTCCTTCAGCTGTTTCCCCGTAGGAGCGGGGCGCCACGGCTGTCTGGCCGATTCCAATCGGACCTTCGTCAGTTTGAAGCAACACTATTATGGTCGTCGCACCAGTGGAAGTGGAATAGGAAGTTGTCAGAGCATCGGTCCGCGGCAGAGAAACCACCATGGATTCAAGATTTGTTATCTTCATCACAAAATCCTGTCCCTTCTTTGTGTCTTACGTGTCCCACCGTCCCGCAGAACGCACTAGGCGCAAGCGTGGGTCCAGCATACTGCGAAGGCCGTCCCCCAGTAGATTAAATGCCATAACAACCGACAGAATGGCCAAACTAGGAAATGTAGATATCCACCAGGCCTTTCGGAAAAAGTCGCGTCCTTTGGCCGCGATAAGGCCCCATTCTGGTATGGGAGCCTGCGCCCCCATGCCAAGGAAACTGAGAGCCGAGCAGTAAATGATGGCCTGTCCTATTTGAAGGGTCGAGAGCACAATCAAGGGGGCCACAATATTGGGCAGAATATGGCGAAAAATTATGCGCGCCACCCTGCTGCCCACTACGTGCGCTGCCTCAACATAAGTCAAATCCCGGATAACTAGACATAAACTGCGTACCAGTCGTGCATATTGTGGAACAATGGCAATTCCCACTGCAATCATGACATTCTGAATGCTAGTCCCCAAAGCAGCAATTACAACTAGGGCCAAGAGGATGCCGGGAAAGGCCAGCAAGGCACCCATCACCCGCATGATGACACCGTCGATCCAGCCTCCGTAGAAGCCGGCTACCAAGCCCAAGGTAGAGCCTGCTACCAAACCAATCGAGACACTGATAAAGCCCAAAGCTAAGGAAATATGGGCACCGGCCAAGACTCGGCTGAATATATCACGGCCTACTTCGTCGGTTCCGAACCAGTAAAGGGACGATGGAGCTTGGCGGGCGGGAGAGTCGTCTAACCGTGCTGGTGGGAGGGCTTGGGCAAGGGGGTCGTAGGAGGTCAACTGACCTGCCAACAGAGCAATTACCACCCAAGTCAACAACAACAG
Source organism: Caldilineaceae bacterium (assembly GCA_965221225.1). Classification (GTDB taxonomy): domain Bacteria; phylum Chloroflexota; class Anaerolineae; order Caldilineales; family Caldilineaceae; genus Bin34. The sequence continues at coordinate 143,274 of CBDCRV010000006.1, read as the reverse complement.
GAACCCGATCATGCCATTGGGATGTGAAGAAAACACCTTAAGGTTGCGCTTTAACATAACCCAATTGTGCATGCTGCTCTTAGCCTTCCACCCCGCGTTCCGACGAATCTGGATTGACCCAGTTGTTCGTTCCAAAAATTGAATGGTATTTTCAGCGAAACCTGATTCGCGGGTCCAACCAAGCATAGGAAACATCCACCAAGAGATTGGCAACAAGGAAGAGAATCGCTAGAAAGAGAATTATGCCTTGTGCTAGGGGATAGTCCTTCCAAAGAATGGCCTGAACCACAAGGCGTCCGAGGCCGGGACGAGAGAAGACAGTTTCAGTCACCACTGCGCCTGCCAGCATACCTCCGAATTGAAGTCCTACAATTGTTACTACCGGAATGACGGCATTCTTAAGCGCATGCCGCTGCACAATCAAGCGGTGTGCCAAGCCCTTTGCTGCTGCGGTTCGAATGTAGTCTTCTTGAAGAGTCTCCAATAGAGATGAGCGGGTAAGACGGCTGATAGTTCCGGCCGACACGAAGCCAAGCGTCAGGCTGGGCAGAATCAGGCGGTTCAGACCTTCAGAACCCGAAGGTGGGAACCACTTCAACTGGAATGCAAAGAAAAATATCAACACCAGCCCCAACCAGAAAAGGGGCATTGACATGCCAATGTATGACAGGACACTGAAAAGAAAGTCGGACCAGCTATTGGGATGGAGTGCAGCTAAAATCCCAGTGGTCAGACCAAGCAACAGGGCACAGAAAAGGCCCCCTAAACTGAGCTGGATAGTGAAAGCAAAACGCTCCAGAATAATGTCTATTACTGGAGCACGCAATCGAATGGACTTGCCTAAGTCTCCTCGCAAGGCACCCCCTAGAAACCGACCATATTGGACCGGCAGAGGATCGTTCAGGCCCATGGCCTCCTGCAGTTCCTCAATGCGTTCGGGAGAGACCCCACCTCCTTCTGCTCCGGCCAGCATAAGTTGCGCCGGGTCTCCAGGCAATGCGTGCAGGACCAGAAATACGATGAGAGAGATCAGAATTAGGACAGGGACCAGCTGAACCGGCCTCCTAGGTAGGCAAGCATCTATCACTTACCGGCCCTGGGTTCCCCATCCCTCATCTGCTGATTCCCCGAAATGCCAAATGCCAAAGGGCAATTAGAAAGTGAAGGCAAGGGTGCCTTCTCCAGCAGGAGTTAGACGCATGGCCCAACTCCTGCCAAGATCAAGGAAAATGAATTTACCGGTGACTTCTACTAGTTATTGTCGGTGTAATCAATGTTTCCCAACCAGATGAAACCATCCAAGGGAGGATCCCATGCAAAAACCTCACTCAGACCAATGGTGTCTCGCATCTGGTAAAGATAGATGTAAGGCATATCGGCCGCAATGAGCTCCTGGACTTCCACATACTGTTGGCGCCGTGCCTCGGGATCCATATTTACTGCAGCAGCCCGGATCAACTCATCGGCGGCGTCTGCATTTGGCCCGTTCCATCCAGATCTTTCCCTTCGATCGGAACGTTCGGAAAGCACCGTGATCCAAGGATCGAAGAAGGAATTACCCAAAGCGGTCATATAGATTTCTTCGTTCCGGTTCGGCCGATAAACCTGTTCGTTGAATGTCGTCACGTCCAGCACTTGGAGATCCACATTCAGGCCAACAGCTTCCAACATGGCTTCCAAAGCTTCAGATACTTCCTTCTGTGCCAACCAGCGGGTGCTGGAATGGAAAGTCAGCTCTTCGCCGTCGTATCCAGCCTCAGCCAACAACTCCATAGCGCGCTCGGGATTGTATGCTCCTGTTTGGCCAATAAACTTTTCATCCCATCCCAATGTGGGTGGTGTGACACGTGAAAGGACAGGGACGCCCATGCCATCAATTAAGTCCAACAGAGCTTCACGATCTATGGATAAGCCGATCGCTTCCCTAACGCGAGGATCCGAGGTGACACCTGACCAATCGGGCATTGGCTCCGAAGGGCCGACGCGCAACGCCAACAGCATAACGCGGGTCGTCAAGAAGTCGACTACGTTCGTGCCTTCATTGGAATTAACACGTTCCCAGTCTTGAGGAGGCACAGCGACAATCATGTCTACGTCACCGGTCAGCAAATTCGCCACACGAGTGGACACCTCGGGAATATTGCGCCAAATTACAACGTCCACGTCAGGTTTGCCTTGCCAGTAATCTGGGTTGCCTCGTAGGGTAATGCTGTCATCCTTGACCCAACTGTCAAACATCAAAGGTCCCGTACCAACCGGCATGTACTCCGCACCGCTCTCGGCTTGGGCACGTCCGTGAACTGGAGCTTGGATGCCACAACCCGTTCCAGCCATCTTGCTCAAGAAAGCCGGTTCAGGTGTTGCCGTCACAATCTCGATGTTGTAATCGTCTATCACGTTCATCTGGTCAATGAACAACCATTGGTTGTAAGTGATAAATTCATCACGGGAAGCTTCAATTATGCGGCTGTATGTCCAGACTACGGCCTCCGCAGTGAAAGGTTCACCGTTATGGAACGTTACACCCTCACGCAGCTTCAGGCGCCACGTCGTGTCATTGAGGTTTTCGTAAGATTCAGCCAGCCATGGTTCGAAATCCGCCGTCTCGCGGTTGCGCCAGACCAAGCAGTCGAAGATATTAGTGTGAATCCAGGTAGCGGCGATGGCCCAGTCGGTTGGGGGATCAAGTGACGTAACCAACTCGTTCATGCCGATGGTCAGGGTTATTTCACCCTCATCCATCATTTCTTCTTCCACCATGGGCTGTGCGGCGGGTGGCGCTACAGCACAGGAAGTCAAGGCCAATACCAGCAGCATTAGTCCGGCTATCGTCGATAAAATGCGAAAATACTTCATACAGAGATCTCCTTGGTCAATTCAACAAACCACATAAAGACTACAGTCAATACATCAAACCGGTATTCTCTCAATCTCATTCAATATTTAGGTGTTATGCAGGAAGAAATAAGGCGATTCTGAAGACAACTCAAAGTTCTTGACCGAGGAATTCAAAGCGTAGAACTGAGGTTGGCTCAGAGTCGGCAACATTACAGCGTTCTCCATGATGATGCGCTGGGCGGTATGCGCCAAGGCACATCGTTCTTCAGGGTCGGAAACTTGCAGAATCTGTACTACGGCTTCATCTAGCTCAGCATTGGCAAAGCCTGTCCAGGCCCAACCACCTTCCACATCATTTGCAGAGTTCCACACCATTTCCAGGATCGCCGGATCAGGTGTGCGCTGCCGCTCATACATCAGATCGAAGTCACGGGCGTTGCGTCTCTCAAGTTGTATCGGTCCAGCTACTTGCTCCAGCTTTAGATCGATGCCCAACTCGCGCCACTGACCTTGAACTACCTCTCCAATTTCCGTGTGGTGAAGAACAGTCCAGCGCATACTTAAAGGGGTGCCGTCTTCGACGCCAGGCACATTGTGTGCTTCTCGGATGCCGTCACCGTCTTCGTCTGTATAACCAACACTTTCTAGCAGTTCCGCGGCCTTCGCCGGATCATGGCCGTATGTGTCCGCTGCTCCTGACCAATAACAGGGGTGTACAACATTAACTGGTCCATCGGAAACCAGGTACAAGCCACCATAAGCCAGATCATTTATAGCCGGCTGATCCGTGGCCCATTGCAAAGCCTGACGGACTTCCAGAATGTTCAAAGGTGCATTTCGAATATTGATTACCATCTGGAGGCCAGTTCCAGCCTGGTACCCAGTGATTAATTCAAAGCCTTCTCCATCCTCGTAATCTTCAACGTTGGTGGCGGGCAGCTCACGGACAATGTGTACATCTCCCGTTTCCAACATGGCGGCCCGCACGGCATCTTCGCCGATGAAACGAATCGTAACGCTGTCAAGATAGGCAGCCCCTACATGATCCTGGATACCATTCCATCCACCGTAATCTTCCCACTTACTGAAAACGATGCGGTCGTTGGGTACCCATTCCTCCAACACGAAAGGGCCAGCCCCAACAAGATAACGATCGAACATTTCCAACCCATGCCCTTCGGCTGCGGTTGGGGACCAAATCGGCATGCGGCGCAGAGCATCAAGGAGATTCACGGAAGGTGTCTCAAAGTGAATGGTGACAGTCATATCATCAACCAACTCAATTTCAGCTATGGCGCCCAGGTCTGCTGCCATTTGGGCTGAGGCCGTCTCTGGGGCCAAAACTCTTTCAATGTTGTATTTCACAGCTTCCGCGTTGAAAGGGGTCCCGTCCTGAAAGGTGACACCAGGTCGCAGATTGAAGGTCCAGATAAGGCCGCCTTCCAGCGATTCCCAGCTTTCCGCCAGCGCGCCTTGGTAGGTAGCGTCAGGAGCCAGAATAACCAGGGGGTCAGCGGCAAAAGAATCAAATAACCAAGCCGCCTGATAAGGGTCAATGTGCCCGTCCAGCGATGCTGGCTCACTATTTGCGGGGAAGGCTATTTCCAAGTCGCCTCCCCTAGGAGCCATCATTTCATCGCCGCCTGCCGGAGCCGCCGGAGTGGCGCACCCGGCCAAAAGAAATAGCAAGGCGAACAAGGTAACCAGGAAATGAATACGTCGCAAAAATGCTGTTCCTCTGAAATTGTAAAAACTGAATGTTGAAGTCTGTATGATACCCATAGTGGCGGAAAGCACCAATTGTGCGGCCTGTCGTACATCTTCTCAGGGGACTTTGGAGGCTTCTCGATGGATCCTCTTTGGCTTCTCGATGGATCCTCTTTGCTTGCGTCTACACTTGCATTTCCAGTACTAGGGAACATGCCCAGTTGTTGTCAATGCCATGGCGTTTCCAGTTTTATCTACTGAGCATTGGGAACTAATATGTTCCAAGGCAACGAATCTAGCAAAGTCAACTGATGGTATTCAAATCCGAAAGCGGGCAAGGGAGGGCAGTCCTGGAAGGATTGGGGATTTCCCCGCTTCTACCATCAGATGTAAACGGAATAGAAACGACATTTTACTAAGAAATCAGGATTTTCTGGAAGTAAAGTCCGGATAATGGAAGGGAATGAACACCTCCTACGGAACCTCGGCTTCATGAATGGTGGGTTTGCACCTCTTGTAAGCATAAGGACACAGAACTGGCAGTGATTGTACGGGTGCCTCGCAGGCTACTGGCATCTGGCCCGCTTTTCCAGGATGTCTCGGACATAAGCCTTTGGTACTTCGTGTGCTACAACATGAAAGAGGAGTTAATTGTGCCCTCCCGTGTTCACAGCAAGAGGTTTAGTTCTCTTCCCCGTGGGGAGTTACGCTGCAAGAAAAGGGGCTGGAATAACCTGAGCCCCGATACTCCTTATTCTGACACCCGTGCCGTTCAGCCTGAAAGCAAACTACAAGGAAAGCAAATTAATGTTGCATGAAAGAATCATCCACCATCGTGCCCGATCGCAAGGAAGTCTCCGGTCGCGCATGTTGGCGATGGCCTCCGAACTTACAGATGTCATTACGTTGGGCAGGGGTGACCCCGACTTCGATGCTCCAAAACATGTCGTCAAAGCTGCCCAAGCCGCGCTGGAAGCCGGAGACACCCACTATACGCCTCCGGCCGGGCTGCCTCAATTGCGCGAAGCCATTGCTCGTAAGCTGCGAATTGAGAATGGCTTGGAATACTCTGCGGATGAAATCGTGATCACCAACGGCTGTCAAGAAGGCCTATTCCTATTGATACAAGCACTGATTGGACCGGGGGATGCCCTGCTCCTACAGGAACCTCGTTACAACGCGTATGACCACATGGTGAAATTGGCAGGAGGGCAGATAGTCTCGGTTCCTACTTTCCAGAAGGATGACTTCGCACTGAATGCAGACGCAGCTTCAGCCCGCATTACCCCACAAACCAAGGCAATGGCTGTGGTAACGCCTAACAACCCAACCGGCGGAGTCATCCCACCTTCGCAATTGGCTGCTTTGGCAGACATGAGTGTTGAGCGCGATCTAATTGTTATTTCCGATGAGATCTACGAGAAGCTTATGTACGACGGTTTGGAGCATGTTTCGCTGGCCACATTCCCCGGTATGCGGGAACGCACTATAACTGTAAATGGATTTGCCAAAGCCTACGCCATGACGGGGCTGCGCGTCGGCTACTTTGCTGCGCCACGAGAGTTTGTGCAGGCGGTGGTCGAGATTAAACACACGATGAGCATTTGTACAGCAACGCCCATGCAGCAGGCGGCCTTGGCAGCTCTGACAGGGCCCCAGTCAGCCGTAGAGAAGATGCGACAGGAGTACGATCGGAGACGAAGGGCCCTAATGCAGGCCTTGGATGACATGGATCTGACTTACGGCCACCCGGGCGGCGGCATGTACATTTACGTCAACGTTTCATCTACCGGTCTGGATTCCGAGGTTTTTTGCCTGCGCCTGTTGGAGGAAATGGGTGTCATGATATTTCCAGGAACTCTATTTGGAGATCCAAAGACCGACCATGTACGGATCACTCTACTGCAACCCCTTGAAGATATTGCCCGCGCAACAGCCCGCATGAAACAGTTCATTTCACAATGTTGATGTTCCGCCTTTCAAAGAGAGAGTTCCAACATGAAGATCACTAAATTACAGGCCCGCTTGCTGAATATTCCGCGCACGGATACTCTGACTACTTCCTACGGTTCCTGGGATCAGGCGCCTACCATCCTGATCGAGTTGCAGACTGACGAAGGGATCACCGGGTTGGGACAGGCTTCGGTTGATGCTCCTTTCTATGGGGAGACTGCGGTGGGCATGCTGGCCAACATCAGACATCACTTAGCCCCTGTGGTCGAGGGTGCAGACCCCATGCAAATCACGGCGCTCAACAATGACATGCGTGCGGCCTTGCCTCATCACTTTTTTTCCCACTCTGGTGTGGAGATGGCCCTTTGGGACCTTAAGGGCAAAGCATTGGGAGTGCCAGTGTACCAACTGCTGGGCGGGAAAGTACGGGACGGTATCACTCTCATGGGTTTTGTGCACCATGGAGCTCCCTCTGATATGGCAGCCCATGCCAAGAACCAATTGGACGAGCATGGCTACAGTGTCCTGAAAATGAAGATCGGCCTAGACCCGAGGGAGGATGTCGAACGTTATGCCGCTGTGGCTGAGGCAGTGCGCGGGCGTGCCGTAATTCAGGTTGATGGAAACATAGGATATTCCCTTACGCAAGCCTTACCCGCTCTTAAAGCTATGGAAGACCTGGGTGCCCTGGGAGCCATTGAACAGCCAGTCGAACGTGTCGAGGACATGGCCGTAATCGCACGACGCCTGCACACCCCTGTAATGGCAGACGAAGCAATATACGGCCTCGCAGATGCAATGGACGTTATTCGGCGTGGCGCTGCTACCCTGGCTCTCCTGAAAATTGGCAAACACGGTGGTTTGCAACCTGTTCAACAAATTGGCCATTTGTTTGAGGCCGCTGGTTTCGGCTTGTCAATTGCAATTTATTATGACCTTATTGCTGTCGCTGCGTGCCATCTGGCTTCTGCCCTGCCCTGTGCCACTTGGCCATCTCCGGCTACTGATTTGGCGGACACTTTCATTGCCACTCCACGTGATCCGATTCAGGGCTTGCTTCCCACCCCTGATGGGCCCGGTTTAGGCGTGGAACTGGATTGGGACAAAGTGGAACGCTTTACTGAGGACGCCTGAAAGTCTTGCCATGGCCCCAGGTCTTCGGAATGCGCTAAGGAAAGGGCGAAAGTTCTCTGGCAGGAAAATTTATATAGGAATTACCAGGTCTAGTTTGGAAATCAATACACAGAAATGTCATGGCTTCACAGAAGGCACGATTTCGACAATGGCTTATCTGTGAAGGTATTCATTCACCGTGCATTGTACGGCTTCAGCCGCAACCTTCCTTTTGCTCTCTCCCAAGGCAGAGATATGGCTCGGAAATCGTTCTGAACCCTTTAAACCCATGTGTTCAAAGAATGGGGTAAGTCCTTGTCGACCTTCCGGTTCTCTAACTGATTCCATACCAACCCAGACAATCACGGTTGTCACCTCCATTCCTGAGCTTGGCGCCAAGCCCACTTTCAATCCATTGCCCAAGAGGAAGACTTCTACTCTGTCTAGGGCTGCCGGTCCTATGGATTCAAAAACTTTGGGCAGGCACAGCCATCCGACCAAGAGAACAAGCCCCATCAGGCCTAGGATTCTGGCCCTGAAAGCAAATCTAATTCTGATATTTAAGAGCCGTCTAGCTGTTGGTGAAATCCAGGTTCGTTAAGGGCAGGCTCCCAGCACACTGTCGATGCTAGGCTCTTTCTAACATTCAATCTGGGAACCATTTAATTAGGGGCAAAGTACTTGGTCCCCCTTGACATATACTTCAGCAGCTTCAAACAGATCCAGCTTCAGACTGCTGGGCCTAACCTGTCTTTGTATGTAAGTGGTTTTCAGCCCATACAGACCAATTTCGGATCGCTAAGAAGATATTTCATAGCTCCTAGACGACATAGTCATGCCCTTTACTCCTTTCCACTTGGGCCCTGCTCTGGTAGTAAAGTCTGCTGTTCCCCGTTATTTCAGTCTGCCGATATTCTGGGTTACCCAAGTAGCCATCGACTTGGAGGTTCTGGTTGGCTATTTCTTTATTGGCAACCTGTCCAATCATGCTGTGCTACACACCTTCGGTGGAGCAACGCTTGTCGCCCTATTGGTCCTACTACTTTCGCGCCCTGTATTTCAGCCATTTTTTCGGCTATGGAACCACTTGGTAGGCACCAAACTGGGTACCATCTGGCACATTGGAACGCCTGTACCATGGTTGGTCTCTATGTTGTCAGCGCTGGGTGGTGGTTGGAGTCATGTCCTGTTGGACGCCATGTTGTACCCAAACAACACTCCGTTTGCGCCGTTGAGCGACGCCAATGTGTTTTTTGCCTTTGTCTGGACGCTGTCGGTAGTTCCAATTTGTGTGGTATCTGGTGCAATCGGCGGTGGCGTTCTGTTGTGGAAGCATTTCCGGCGGCGTGCCAGTTGAGTTGATGGTCAGAAAACTACTAGGCTCCACTCCCAATCGGATCGACTCTATTCTGCCTATGACTTTCCCACACCCCCTGGCCCGCAGAAATCCGGTTGAGCGCCGCGCCATCTTCTTCAGAACATTCCACGAATGGTTTGCAGAAGCGAGGGGCAATCAACCTCCGTATTGGGAGTTTGAACACCAAGGAAGAAAATGGGATAAAGTGATCCCCGATTCCCCTATCCTTGTTGTCAATTCCCCAATGGAATACATCCGGAAACCAGATTTGGGAGTACCGATTTGGAACAAGCCATTCTCAAATTAAGGTTGTGCTGAATCTACGTCCACCCCATAGTCTTCTAGTGCACCGTCGCGGGTAATGTAACCTCTGCGAAAGTCATCTATCACCGCCGCTCTCGGACGCTTGGAGACAGGCCCGAATCCGCCACCGCCCGGCATGCGCAATTCAATCTCGTCTCCAGTTTTCAAGGGAAGGGGGGGAAATCGGTCTATGGGGTTGCCGTTAACCAGCACAGTGCCCACGCGGCCCACTGAACCGCCTGCCAAACCCGGAGGTGCACAAAACATCTTGTCTGGACGCACTCGTGCTGTAAGAGTGCTTTGTGCAATGCTCTGGAAGGTCATGCGCTGTCCTATACCGCCTCGACATTCTCCGGGACCAGAGGTGTCCGGCAAGTATTCCTTCTGTTTTATCAGTACTGGCGAGCGCACCTCCATAATCTCAACTGGAGTGACCGAACTGTTGTGGGGAAATGCGATTGGAATCATGCCATCCATAGATCGCATGGCCCCACGCCCACCATGAGGCAGGATGTGAACTGAAAAGATTCCATAGCCTTCTTCTTCTCCACGAACCGAAAAGGGCCAAATGGAACCACTGCCGGCCTGAGCGTGTTCTCCCAATATCGGCCACACCGCTCCAAACAGTACCTGGTTGATGTTGTTGGTAGTTTTGGCTCGGGCGCGCACGGGGAAAGGGTATTCGCAATTGAGAATGCAACCTAACGGTGCCGTCACATGGAAAGGGCGAAACAGCCCTTCGTTGTTGGGAATTCGGCTAGCCAAGGCACATTTGAACGGATACAGAGAACTTGAGTAAGTGACGTTGTAAACACAATTGATGGACCCGTTGCGGGTCTGGGCCGAAGTGCCGGTGTAATCGATATGAATATCGGAGCCTCGGATTTCCACAGTGGCATGCAAATGGACCAATTCGATGTAGCCATCAATGTCAAGCCCGAACTCATGGACGCCGTCAGGCAAGGCCTCTATTCGCTGGCGCATCAGTTGTTCCGAGCTGTCATGAATGGTATTCGAAAGCAGGCGTATATCGGCCAGTTCATAGTCTCGCAGGAACTCCTGGAGACGCCTAGAGCCCAGGCGATGGGTACCTACGATGGCCCTCAGGTCCCCTAGAACCAGATCTGGGACCCGGCAATTTCCGCCGATGATGTCGAATACTAGGGAGTTCGGCTCTCCGGCCTCGTAAAGTTTGCAAGGAGGCAGACGCAATCCTTCGCTAAACGCATCATAGCTGTCGATGTCCCCGGGATGCCCACCTGTATCTGCCAAATGGGCAATCGTGCCTATGAAGGCCACAACCTGGTTCTGCCAGAAAATAGGAGTAATCACTACATAGTCCGGCAAGTGCCCGGCGCCAATCCAGGCGTCATTGGTGACCAGTACATCACCCTCCACCAGAGAGTGTTGGGGAAATGTCTTAAGGATATGGCGTGTAGTACGGGGCAGAATGACGCAGAAGTCGGCCGGGCTAAAACTGGACTGGCAGATGGAATACCCATCCTGATTGACCAGAATACAGGCGAAGTCCCTGCTTTCACCAACGATTGTGGAAAAAGATGTTCTTACGGTGGCGTCGTCAATTTCGTCCATCAGGCTGATCAGACGCTGCCATTGAATCTCGAGGGCAATGGGGTCAATGTGAGACTTGGTCATCGAGCTAAACTCACTGTCTGGAAGCGTGGCATACAAAGGAATATTTCGGCAGGCATATGAAACCTTATCTTTAAAAGCTTCGCAAGGCAATGTCTACAATCAGATTCTCTCCTTGTGATAGCAGAACTGGTAAGTTTTCCTCAATCTAGTTTCCGCGTATTGGAATCTGCTGTGTATCCTTGGGGGCAAAACAATTTTCGTAGCCAGGGGTAACATTCCGGGACGATCGTTCCAAGGATACTGTCTGGCTCGAATTTAAATTACCTGGTTTGGAGCGAAAACGGAAGCATGGGCGAAAACAAATCTCTGCGTTTTGGATTTGATATCGGCGGCACTTTCACAGATTTTGTACTGATTGATTCAGATTCAGGGGCCATCTCCACACATAAAACTCTGACCACGCCTCAAGATCCGGCCTTAGCTGTGCTTCAGGGCTGGCAGGAATTGGTCCCATTGGAACTCGCGCCTCGCGTGGAGTCCGCCATTCACGGTACAACCCTGTTCGCAAACGCCCTGATTGAACGCAAAGGGGCCCGCACCGCATTTCTGACCACAAAAGGCTTTCGAGATGTGTTGGAAATGGGGAAGGAGATGAGGTACGACATCTACGACCTCCTGCTTGTCCTACCGGAACCCTTAGTGATTCGCAGCCTGCGCTATGAAGTTGAAGAACGTCTGAATGGGAAGGGCGAGGCTGTCACGCCTCTCAACATCTCTGAACTCGATGCAATCGTCAACTCGCTGGCAGTGGAAAACGTCGAAGCCGTCGCGGTCTGTTTCTTGCATGCTTTCACTAATCCAGTCCACGAACAGATGGCTGGAGAGATTCTGGCCAAACGACTACCCCAAATTCAGATTTCACTATCCCATGAAGTGGCCCCGGAGATTCGTGAGTACGAACGGATGTCCACCACTGTCTGCAACGCCTACGTCCAACCTCTTGCAGATACTTATCTGCGCCAACTAAAAGATCGTCTGCGAGAAGTGGGATTCGATCAGGAGCTCTTTCTAATGCTCTCCTCAGGTGGTGTTTCTACGCTTGATACAGCAGTCAAGTTTCCCATCCGGCTGGTTGAGTCCGGTCCCGCCGCGGGAGCGCTGGCAGCTGTATTTTATGGAGAACTTCTGCGCCAACCTGATCTCGTTTCTTTTGATATGGGAGGTACAACCGCCAAGATGTGCCTTATTAAAGGCGGGCAACCAGCCATGTCGGACGACTTTGAGATCGCTCGTGTACATCGGTTCAAAAGGGGCTCTGGACTGCCCATCCGCGTACCTACCATCGAGTTGATCGAGATCGGAGCCGGCGGAGGTTCCATTGCCCGCCGGGATGAATTGGGACTGCTGAAGGTCGGTCCAGACTCTGCTGGTGCTGATCCTGGCCCCGCTTGTTATGGTCAAGGGGGTGACCAGCCTACTGTCACAGACGCCGATTTAGTATTGGGTTATCTCAATCCTGACTTCTTCCTCGGCGGGCGTATGACCCTCGACCGCAAGGCGGCTGAGGGCGCGATCTCCCGCCTGGCTTCTGAGATGGGTTTGTCGGCGGTGGACACTGCCCACGGAATTTTTCAGGTAGTAAATGAAAACATGATTTCGGCAACCCGCGTTCACGTTGCCGAACGAGGCGCGGATACAAGGCGCCTTCAGCTGATGGCCATTGGTGGTGCCGGCCCAGTTCATGCTTACGAAATTGCTCGGGCCCTGAAGATGCAAGGCTTCGTGTGTCCCGCTTCGGCTGGTGTCACATCCGCACTGGGATTTCTCACAGCCCCGTCCGCCTTCGAGTTTGCTCGAACCTACATCGCCCGACTTGACGCTTCTAAACTGGGAGAACTCGACCACATATACGCAGAGTTGGCAGAAGAAGGCCGCAGAGTATTGCGAACCGCCGGGGTCAAGGATTCCGACATGGTCTTCACGCGCAAAGCAGATCTTCGACATGTGGGACAGGGTCATGAAATCGTCGTTTCCCTGCCTTGGGATACCTTGTCTGAAGTGTCTCTGGATGAGGAACTGAGTCCTCACTTTTTTGCCCGCTATGAGGAAATCTACGGGCATGCCCACACCCACTTGGATTTGGAAATTACCACATGCCGCTTGAATGCCGCGGGCCCCACACCACGTATTCGCCTACCGGAAGTCTCTCCTGGACCGGATCCTTCACTGGCCCTAAAGGGGAATCGACCAGTCTACTTTACAGAAGTTCGAGAATATATTGAGACGCCGGTCTATGACCGCTACATCTTGGGCCGCGATTGCACTCTGCAAGGACCCGCTGTGGTCGAAGAGCGTGAATCCACCGCTGTCATCGGTCCCAGCGGCGTAGCCACCATTGACCGATACGCCAATCTGGCGGTAACCCTATCAGATTGAAGGCTAGATTCGATCTGTCATTGTCAAGACTGACCTCAGTTCAAAGCGGGAGACATCCAAGGATTTATGTCACGATTTAGACTTGGTTTCGACATAGGTGGCACATTCACTGATTTTGTCCTGATAGAGGCCGACACCGGACTCATTTATAGCCACAAACTGTCTACCACTGTGCATAACCCGGAAGTTGCCGTGCGCGCCGGTTGGCAAGCTCTCTTGGCGGAAGCCGGCATTTCAGGGGCTGAAGTGTCCAACGCCATTCATGGCACTACATTGATTACCAATTGCCTGGTCGAACGCGCAGGCGCCGTAACGCTTCTGATCGCAACCCAAGGGTTCAGCGATGTATTGGACACTCAACGAGAGATGCGTTATGACATCTATGATCTTCATGCCCCCCAAGTGGAACATCTCGTGCCGCGCCCTTTACGTTTTGAGGCGCGAGAGCGCATGGATGCCTTCGGTGCCGAAATCGAAGAGCTGGACTTGGCAAGCCTGGAGAAAATATTTCAGCACCTTGAACGCGCTGGCGTTACTAAGGAAGTGAAAGCGGCAGCGATCTGTTTTCTTCACGCTTTTACCAACCCGGAACATGAACAAAAAGCAGGAGCATGGTTGGCAAATCGTTTGCCTCACCTCCGGATTTCGTTGTCGCATGAGGTGGCCCCGGAAATTCGGGAGTACGAACGCATGTCGACAACTGTCTGTAACGCCTACGTTCAACCCTTGGCCGAGACCTACCTACAGCAATTAAGTGTGGTATTGGAAGAGGTCGGGTTCAAACAGGAATTGTTCCTCATGCTTTCTTCGGGAGGGGTATCCACTTTGGAAACCGCGGTCAAGTTCCCCGTTCGGTTGGTGGAATCAGGCCCTGCGGCAGGTGCCCTGGCAGCCGTTTTCTATGGTGAATTGCTGCACCAGTCAGACCTCGTTTCATTTGATATGGGAGGCACCACGGCCAAGATGTGCCTCATCAAAGATGGCCAACCTTCCATGTCTGATGACTTTGAAATCGCTCGCGTGCATCGATTCAAGCGTGGTTCCGGACTTCCAGTGCGGGTGCCTACAATAGAACTGATTGAGATTGGCGCCGGCGGAGGTTCTGTGGCGAGGGCAGACGAACTGGGTTTGCTCAAGGTGGGCCCTTATTCTGCGGGGGCAGACCCAGGCCCTGCTTGTTACGGCTTGGGCGGTGAACAGCCCACTGTGACTGATGCGGACCTTCTGTTGGGCTATCTAAATCCGGAATTCTTCCTCGGCGGGCGTATGACACTCGATCCTGTTGCTGCCGAGTCGGCCATTGCAGACTTGGCGGCCAAGATGCATTTGTCTGTAGTAGACACGGCCCACGGCATCTACCAGGTAGTTAACGAAAACATGATTTCAGCGACCCGGGTCCACGTGGCCGAGCGCGGGGCGGATCCTCGAAGACTAAGGTTGATGGCCTTTGGCGGCGCGGGCCCCGTACATGCTTACGAAATTGCCCGTGCCCTAAAGATGCGAGGTTTTATCTGCCCGGCCTCCGCCGGTGTGACTTCTGCTCTAGGTTTTCTGACTGCTCCATCGGCTTTCGAGTTTGCACGTACACACATTGCCCGCCTCTATTCAACACAACTTGCCGAATTAGATCGTATTTATTCGGAACTCGCGAAAGAGGGTCGTGAAGTTCTGCGGACCGCGGGCGTCGCTGAGGCAGATATGGTGTTCACACGCAAGGCCGATTTACGACACGTGGGGCAGGGCCATGAAATCGTAGTATCCCTGCCTTGGGACCAATTGGCGGATATTTCGCTGGAAACGGATCTGCGTCCCCATTTCTTTGCCCAATACGAAGCGATTTATGGCCATGCTCATACCCACCTGGATCTGGAGATTACTACCTGTCGCCTGAATGCCGCGGGCCCGAAGCCACAGATTGTATTGCCTGAGGCCGCAACGGGACCTGACCCCAAAGAAGCCCGCAAGGGTTTCCGAAACGTCTTTTTCACGGAATCTAGGTGCCATGTGGACACGCCCGTTTACGACCGTTATGTTCTCGGCCGCGACTGCACCATTCCAGGGCCGGCAATTGTGGAGGAGCGTGAATCTACGGCCGTAATTGGACCAAGCGGGGTAGCCACCATTGACCGTTACGCCAACTTGGTTGTTTCCCTGCCAGAAACTTGATCACTGTTAAGTCAGTGAAAGGCCATCCTCTGACCAACTGGCTTACACGGTTTCACAGGCTAGCCAACAACAGATTCGCACCATTCGTTTAGATTTCTTGTGGCTCTATCCAACCAGTCCGAATTAGACCTATGCAGCTAAAACACGATCGCTATTTAACTCATGAAATATTTTCTGCAGAACTGCAGAAGCTAGTGGCCACTTTTCCAACTTTGGCCCATCTGGAATCGGTTGGCCGAAGCTTTCACGGGAGAGAGATCTGGGCAGTCACTTTGACCAACCAGGCCACAGGAGCTCATCAAAATAAGCCTGGCTTTTACATAGATGGCAACAATCACGGCGAGGAAGTTATTACTTCCGCCACTACCCTTTATTCAATCGATTTGCTCCTCAGCCAGTACGGGCGGGATCCCGATATTACGCGCTTGCTGGATACTCGCGCAGTATACGTCCTTCCCCGCGTAAACCCTGATGGAGTTGAACTCTGCCTGACTACCCCATATCGCACCGTGGGCACAGGTCGCTACCATCCCGCAGACGAATACCCCACTGGTTTACACCTGGAAGACGTGGACGGCGACGGCGAAATCCGCCAAATGGCTATTCCTGACACCCGAGGGGAATGGAAGCGCTCGTCCCGTGAGCCCCGTCTGCTTATTCAGAGGCAACCTTGGGAGGCGGCTGGCGAATACTATCGCATGCTTCCGGAAGGCGTTATAAGAGACTGGGACGGGGTAACGCTTCCGATTATTCCGCCTCGTCACGGCAATCTCAACCGCCAGTTTCCTGTTAACTGGGAGCCGGAAGGGGGAGAATACGGTTCCGGTGATTTTCCGCTCAACGAACCCGAGGCCAAAGCCATGGCGGACTTCATTTTTTCTCACCCCAATATTACGGGAGCCCAAGCGTATCACAGCCACGGTGGTCTGATTTTGCGTCCCTCTGGTTTCAAGCGGGATGTGGAGTTGCCCTCCGCCGATCTGGAAATATTCAAGGCCTTGGGTGGGATCGGTACAGAGATTACTGGATATCCTCTGATTTCCACTTACGAAGACTTCACACCCAATTTACGCAGTCCACGACATGGAGTTTTTTCAGACTGGCTCTATGATCGCTTCGGTATTCCGGCGCTGTCTAGCGAGGTGTGGGATATCGAGACCGAAGTAGGTATGTCCAAGCCCCAGTTCTTTTCTACTCGTCCCCACAACGAGTCTGAACAGATACAGTTTTTGCAGTGGGCAGATACATACAACCCCTGTGCCCACCAAGAATGGCGTGAATTTGCCCATCCCCAGCTGGGAACTGTGCTGCTTGGAGGATGGGACCCCTTTTACATCCAGAGGAATCCACCACCTGAACTGATTGCCCAGGTGGCACACCCCAATACAATATTTACAATTCGACATGCACTTGCCTCCCCTCTATTGTCTCTCCGCGATTTCAACGCACGGCGAGTTGGCGCCGACCTGTTCATCGTGCGAGCACAAGTGGAAAATCAAGGGTACCTCCCCACGAATCTCACTGAACAGGCTCGGATCTTGGGGAAGAACTGTGACGTGACGATTTCCATTGAGCTTGATGCAGGTTGCGAAATATTGATGGGACAGCCAGTGGTTAATTTAGGTGACTTGGCAGGAAGGGAAGAAAGGCGTATGCCCTATGATCCTTGGCGGCGACCATGGGGAGAGCCCGCGGCCCAAGTCGAATGGCTCTTGCGAGGCCCTGGCGATGCACAGATTTCCATTGAAGCCCGTTCTCAGAAAGCAGGCTCCTGCCAAGCGCGCTCGTCATTGGAAAAACTGCAAACACCACAGGAGTAATGCCCATGCCCCAGCAGTCGCCAGAATCAGGTCTACCTGACATTGACCCCGTAAGTCTGGAAATACAATGGCAAAGGTTAATTTCGATTATGGACGAAATCGACTTTGCTACTGTCAAGACTTCCTTTTCCACAATCGTGGGCGAAAGCCGGGACTTTGCGTGCATTCTGGTGGATCAGAATGGGGACTCCTTGTGTCAATCGCGTTTCTCACCACCCAATTTTTGTGTTGTGCTGCCTCGGACGGCCCGTCGCCTCCTGCAAGCGCATCCGTTGGATACCCTCAAAGAGGGCGATGTGTTATGTACCAATGATCCTTGGATAGGGACGGGGCATCTTCCCGACTATGTATTGCTGACTCCAGTATTTCACAAGGGCAAACCAGTCGCATTTATGGGGACTGTAGCGCATCTTTCAGATGTGGGTGGTCATAGGGGGGATATCGAAGCCTACGATGTTTTCACTGAGGGAATTCGCATTCCGCCCTGCAAACTTTTTAATGAAGGGCAGCCTAACGAATTTCTCTTTGAAGTCATTGGCAACAACTGCCGCGTTCCCAATCTGGTTCTGGGTGACCTTCGCGCCATCGCGGGCACACATCAGGTCGGCGTTCGACGCATGCGGGAATTTCTGGACGACTACGAGATGTCGGACCTAGTCAATCTCTCCGAAGTCATTCACACCCGATCCGAAGCCCTGATGCGTAGCCGCATTCGGGAACTGCCCGATGGCGCTTACGAGTTCGGGCTTGACATAGATGGCTATATCAATATTGTGCATCTCCATGCCACTGTTCGAATTGAAGGTGATGACATCTTCGTAGACTACGCCGGTACGTCACCGCAAACCAGGGCTGGATCGATCAACTGTGTATACAACACCACTTTCGCTTCAACAATGTATCCTTTCAAGTGCTCTCTGGTGCCTCAGATTCCGAACAATCAAGGGTTGTTCCGGCCCATTCATGTGACGGCACCTAAGGGATGCATCCTGAATTGCGATAACACTTTTCCTGTGCAGGCACGGGCCAAAGTTACAAACAATATCAATCAGGTCCTGTTTGGCGCCGTATGGCCCATATTGGGCGAACATGCACAGGCTGGCAGTGGGTCGATTTGGCCCTTTTCAGTGCATGGTGACTTGGAGGAATACGGATCCTTCTCTGTGAGCTGCCTACCACACGGTGGTCGAGGAGCCATGCAAGGTCTGGATGGCATGCCTCCCATTGCTTTTCCCCATAACAGTTCAGTGACACCCATTGAAATCATGGAGACTCAGGCACCGATTCTAATTCGGCATAAGGAGTACAGGGTAGATTCAGCTGGGCCGGGGCGGCAGCGTGGCGGTATCGGGCAACGGCTGACATTTAGGAACATTGCAAAGGTCCCTATTCAAGGGCGCGTAAGGCCTGACAAAATGTTTTGTGCTCCTCCCGGTCTCGATGGAGGCCAGCCTGGCGTAGTGGGTGAAGTTAGATGGAACGGTCGGACTATCACCCGTTTTCCGCCCCTGGACCTGCAACCCGGTGATGAAATCGAACTGCTTATGCCAGGTGGTGGCGGCTTTGGACCCGTGTCGGAACGCTCATATGACGAGATCCAAAGAGATCTACAGGCAGGGTTCATCACCGGAGAAAAAGCTCGAATTGACTATGGGTGGATGAAGGAATAGCAGCGATCGTTTATTGAAGGGTTCCTGGAGATTGCCAAGGTGATTGCCAAAAAGGGAAGGGCGGGATCAGGTTCCCATGCAGTATCGCTTTGGACGATATCCAAACCGCAGGCACATTGAATGCGTTCCATCCTGATGTGGGTTCCGGTGTCCCTGCTCTCATCGAAGTCATTCTCTGCAGGGCTCCATAGGCTATGGACTTGGAAGCTGTAAGGGTCATTTTGCCTGAAGGCCTTTCCTTGGTGGCACATGATTCCAAAGTGCTTGGAGAGCAATGCGCAAGTTATTTAATTACGAGATTATTACCTAGCGCGAGCATAGCCGGGTCCGCCCGCCTTGCCCGTAGTCATTGTCGAGATGTTGACTCATACATGTAGCCATTGGCACATGCATACGAATGTTGAGTGCCTTAAGGTTGCGGCTAGGTTGTTCATATCGTTGCCCAAATTCTAGGAATCTGGTTTGAAATTGCGAAAAGGAGACTAATAATTAGAGAATATTGACTCTCGAATTCCCCTAACACCCCTTGAAAAGATCAACACTCTGTTTCAGCGATTTCTGGCCGTTGGCCTCTCATGTAAAGAGGAAGTTTGACAGGGTGTTCCGTACTAAATGAATGGTGGCCTCCAGGCTCAAGCGATTCCTTCAGGCCTCCTCAAATTCTTTGTATGAAAAAAATGCTTGTTGCTATGGCTATCGTCCTTTCTTACATTTGACCCATTCATGAGGACATTCATTCACGAAAAGCTATGACACCCTCATTGCATATCGATAGTCCCAACCGAATGAATGTCCATGACAAAAGTTCATTGAGAGTAGAAAGCAATTCGGACTAGCAATGTAGTAATGGGTCAAGAGCCATCATTAGGCGGAATGCAACGTAAGCGCGTTGGCATCTAATAGATAACAGGCGAAATGGAAAAAGTTAGAATTGTGGAGCCCGAGGGGCTTACCTCAAGTCCAATTTGATATATG
The DNA here is from genome assembly GCA_965221225.1 of Caldilineaceae bacterium. GTDB lineage: Bacteria > Chloroflexota > Anaerolineae > Caldilineales > Caldilineaceae > Bin34. The sequence continues at coordinate 123,340 of CBDCRV010000006.1, read as the reverse complement.
GAAAGTAATTAGCCTTCATGCTCAAACAAGACTCGAAAATCAAGATTGATTCCATACATATAGGCAAGCCGAAGACCTATTCTGGGCCAGAAGGAGTATGGCGTTCATCAATATACCGTAACCGAATTAGTGGACCCATTCGTTTGGAGTCTGGGGGTCTGGAAGGCGACGAGGTGTCAAACAAAGAACACCATGGTTGGCCTAACATGGCGGTCTGTTGCCACTCTCTGGATCACTACGCCTTTTGGAATAAGCGTTTGGAATTGGACCTGCAACCGGGGGGCGTGGGCGAGAATTGGACTTTGGCCAATGCACCGGAAGACGAAATCTGCATCATGGATGTCTACGACGTAGGGACCGCGCAAGTACAGGTTTCCAAGCCACGTACTCCATGTCAAAAGCAAGGGAAGCGCGTTGGACGCAGTGATTGGGTACGAATGACCATTCAAGAATTACGAACAGGTTTCTATTTGCAAGTCTTGCGCGAGGGGATGGTTCAGGCTGGAGATGATTGGAGGCTCGTGGAAAGGCCCCTCGCAGGTGTTTCCCTCAAGGCTGTCAATCGCTGTGTGTATCAGGAATATGATCCATCTGTAGCAGATCAGCTCAATCAAGTACCAGAGCTAGATGTCTTTCTAAAAGACAAAATTACGCTTGCGAAAGCTCGAGCTGTCGCCCCCTAATCTGGTTGTATCCAAGTTCATTGGCTCAGTTAAAGTCATTGACGAGATCAAGACTTTGAGACCCAGTCCAGCACGGAAGGATAAAGCTAGAAATTGTGCGATAGCTATTGATTGAACTTCGAGTCGCGTCTGGGCATTCTAGGCAGTTGAAAACAGAATTGGCAAGTTTACTTTAGCCCTGTCTCGAAGCTGTCGCAGTTCTGAGAATTCCCTTCCCCCGGCGGAAGCCTTTAATCCGCTTATTGGGATTCCTTTGCCCGGAATTTGGTCTGCTCCATCCAAAGAGGCTTGGTATGACCAGATACGTTCTGAATGAAATATCATGAAGAAATACGCCTTCATGCCAAAAGAGAAACCAAAACCACCAATGCGGCTGCTCAATCACGGTGGCTTCATTGAAAGGCAACGTGCCCAAGAATGATTTCATGACAACAATCATTTGTACGTATTGGCGGCAGTGCAACAGAGAAAAGGACCGTAGTTCTAGCGACTTTCAGCTAGGGTCGGCCGCATTCCTTGTCGTGAAAGAAAGCAGATGAGGTGTTCTCAGCCTAGTAAAGAGGTAAGACCACTTTAGCCCGAAAGATTGAATCTGTTTGCCGAAGGGTTAGGGGATTTCTGGCGCAAAAAAACTTGGAAAGATCGGACGGCGAAGCGATTCCCCACAACTGTGGCTAGGACACTTTCCTACAATTAACAGGATTCCAGTCACACTCTAATTCTCCATGGCCTGGCAAAAAAATTACTATGCAAACTGCAACCTCCCTGGCACGACTCTTAGAAGCCCCAAAACGCTGGTTCGGATTCCTTTTGCTAAAGCCTTTTCCTCAGAACCGTCATCCCATTGGCGAAAGACGATAGCTAAGTCAGCTGGAGGAAGATTCCACCCTTGGTCCGACACATGAATTTGGAAACCAATTGCCCCCTCCGGTCGGCTTCACTGCTCCAGAGACCCAGTTTCCTGCAACTCTCTCACTAAATGTAGAATGACTCCAAGTTCTAGTGACCGCTCCGGTACACGGGGATTACCGTCGGCCTAAGGATTTGCCATAGCAGAAATTAACAGTTTGAGGAGAGAATACAATGTCTTCCAGATTCATAACCCGTCGCAGTTTCTTGCAAGTGACCGGACTTGGCATGGCCGCAGGTACCCTAGCCGCCTGTGCCCCAGTGGTTCCAGCTTCCACCGGAGGTGCCACCGCAACGGAGCCTGTCACCGTAACTTTCATGGTGCCCGGCAGCACAAATGAGGATGCCGACTTTGCCCCAGTCTTCGATGAATTCAATGCACGCTATCCCGACATTGATGGACAGTACACCCCAGCAGGCACAGGATACGGGGCGGCCTACAACGACAAACTCTTGACCATGCTCTCTGGTGGCACTGCACCGGATGTCTTCAAGACGTTATTTGGATATTTTGGTTCTCTGGCAGAGAAAAATGTCTATGTGCCTTTGGACGATTATGTAGCATCGAATCCGGAAGAGACTGCATTCGAAGATTTTTTTGATGCCCATGTCAACGCATGCATCATTAAAGGGCAGATCTTAGCCCTGCCCAACGATGGCGCTCCTGAAGGAATTTGGTACAACGCAGACCTTTACGACGCTGCGGGACTTGAATATCCCGACTGGGAGACCAACTGGTCTGACATGTCTGCCGCCGCCCAGGAATTAATTCAAGTGGATGGCTCGATCACCACCCATTTTGGCATCGGCCACCCAAATTGGCTGGGATCTATCTGGAGCAATGGTGGAGAAATCCTAAGTGAAGATGGCACCGAATGTCTGCTGGATAGTGATGCAGCAATTGAAGCACTGGATTGGATGCAGAGCTTAGTGGTCCAGGACGGCAGTGCCCCCGGACCTGAGGCTCTAAGTGAATTGGGCATGATAGATCGTTTTACTTCTGGTACGATGGGATCTTTTTGGTGCGTGCGTGGCTGTTTAGGTCGCCTGCGTTCTATAGAGGATTTTCAATTTGATGCTGCCCCCATTCCCCTAAGCAATAGTGGCACGCGTTTGACCCGCTTACTGATAGGCTGGACTTCGATCTGGTCTGGATCTGAAGTGCCGGATGAAGCCTACAAGCTGGCCGCATGGATCTGCAGCCCAGAGGGACAACGGTTGCGCATTAGCAGGGGGTATGCACATCCCTCTCGCAAGTCTTTGGTGGAACAGGATTGGTATAAGAATTATGAATGCGACCGTTGTAACAGCCATGCGGTCAACAATGTCTTCCCGGAAATGCTGCTTAATGGGGAAGGCAAGGCCTGGCCTGCACATCCGAATGAGGCAGAAATTGTCCAGGCGATCAATACTGCCTTGGACGCACTGTGGGATGGCTCCAAGAACGCTGAGCAGATGGCAACAGACTTGACGGCTGAAATCAACGGTATTATCGGCTGATTCAGCCTACTCTTACCCCGCGCTCTGGCTGAGAGTGACGTCTCCTTGCCAGGAGGATCCTCCCAGCCAAGAATTTGAAGGGTTAACGTGGCATCGAGCCCAGCACATCGTCGTGAAGAATGGGCGGGCTGGATCTTTGCCTCACCCTGGATTGTGGGTTTCCTCCTATTTACGGTGGGACCCATGATTGCATCCGGTTTCTTTGCGTTTACCGAATATGACGTGCTAACCTCCCCTCGCTGGGTGGGGTGGGCCAATTTCGACAAGGCTCTGACGGATGATCCCAAGGTGTGGCAGTCCGTCAAGGTGACTTCTATTTATGCCGTCGTGAGCGTCCCGCTGCAAATCGGGTTCGGGCTTTTTCTAGCGCTCTTGCTCAATGCCCGTATCCGCGGCCTGCAGTTCTACCGCACTATCTATTACCTGCCTTCCGTCCTCTCCGGCGTCGCCGTGGCGTTGCTGTGGCGCTGGATCTACGCCCCCAACTTCGGGCTCATCAATTCCTTTCTAGCGTATTTCGATATCGCCGGTCCCGGCTGGCTCGGAGACCAGGATTGGGCTCTGACCTCAATGATTGGTATGTCGCTTTGGCACGTCGGCGGTGGCATCGTAATCTACCTGGCGGGCCTGCAAGGTGTGCCTACCGAACTCTACGAGGCAGGTTATGTAGATGGTAGCGGACCCTGGGCCTCCTTTTGGCACATTACCTTGCCCATGATCACCCCCGTGTTGTTCTATAACCTGGTGATCGGCATTATTACCGCCCTGCAGATCTTCACCCAAGCCTTGATCATGACCAACGGGGGTCCCCATAATGCCACCCTGTTTATGGTCCTGTACCTGTACCGGAATGCTTTTCAGTTCTTCAAGATGGGCTACGCCTCAGTCTTGGCCTGGATCCTGTTCGCCTATATTCTGCTGCTGACTTTGCTGGTGTATCGCTCCTCCGGCTTCTGGGTCTTCTACGCCGGTGAACTGAAGTCCCGCTAAATCTGATTGTGAAGATCGACGCCTCTCGCCTGCGTGCGGAATCGATGTTGATACATCTGCTGTTGGTGGCAGGTGCCTTTTTCCTCATGGTTCCTCTGGCCTGGATGATCTCCACCTCGCTCAAGAGCCTGGGAGCGGTCACCACTATTCCGCCCGAATGGATTCCGCGGCGCATTCTCTGGGGCAACTACGCGGATATATTCCGCCTTGTGCCCTTTGGCCGATATGTATGGAATACCAGTGTCATTACATTACTGGACGTTCTGGGAAAGATGATTTCTTGTTCTCTTGTCGCTTTTTCCTTCGCCCGTCTGCGTTGGAGGGGTCGCGAACTTGTCTTTCTTGTCATGCTAGCGACAATGATGCTTCCGCCCCAAGTGACCATGATTCCCCAGTTTATCGTGTTCAAGAATCTAGGGTTAATCGACACGATTGTGCCCTTGGTGCTGCCGAATTGGCTTGGGGGGCCTTTCCTAACCTTTCTGCTTCGACAGTTCTTTATGTCTATTCCACTGGACCTGGACGATGCGGCCCGCATTGACGGTACGTCCATCTTCGGTATTTACTGGCGAATCGTGTTACCTCTATCCAAACCAGCTTTGGCAGCCGTGGCTATATTCATGTTTAATGGCTCCTGGAACGATTTTTTTGGGCCCTTGATCTACTTGCATTCCCGCGAAAAGTACACTATTTCATTGGGTCTGCGCTCATTTCAGGATCAGAACTATACGGAGTGGCATTTGCTAATGGCGGCCTCTCTTGTTGCCATGCTGCCAGTGGTTCTTATCTTCTTCTTTGCACAGAAATATTTCATTCAAGGCATCGTGTTCACAGGAGTCAAGGGATGAGCAAGGGGCAAGCCCGCTTAAAGATCGATCTGGAACGTCAACATGGGTCAATAAATCCGCATATATATGGCCAGTTCATGTGCCGACGCCCTGGATGCTCTGACGGCGGTCTTTATGATCCAGATGCTCCCGAGGCCGATGGCTTTGGCATCCGTCAAGATGTGGAGGCCCTGATTCGCGAACTGGCCCCACCTGTCATCCGCTGGCCAGGTGGCTGTACGGGTACCGACTACAACTGGCTGGATGGCGTGGGTCAGCAGGTCGACCGTCCTACCAAGATTGACCTGCACTTTGGCTGGCCTTCAGATTACGGATTTGGCACAGACGAATTTGTAACGTGGTGCCGGCGCATAGGTACGGAGCCCCACTTAAATTTGGCCATGGGAACCAGAACGCTATCAGACGCAGCGGCCTGGCTTGAATACTGCAATGGCACTTATTCCACAAAGTATGCCAACTTGAGACGTCTCCATGGTTATGAAGAACCCCACCAGGTCCATTTTTGGCAACTGGGAAATGAAATGTATGGTCCGTGGGAAATAGGTTATTCCGATGCAAAGACCTATGGTGTTGAGGCCCGGGAATGGGGAAAGGTATTGAAACGCCTTGATCCCTCCATTTCCCTTCTTGCAGTGGGAGGCAATCCTCCCACCACCCCAGAATGGGCATGGGACGTCGTTCCAGAAGTCTTTCCTTACTTTGATTACATTGCTCTTCATGACTATTGGAGTGCCGAAGATGGACCCGAATCCTGGCCTCTGGTTATGGCGGGCCCGCACCGCACGGAACGTGCCATCAAGGATGTCGCGACGGTTATTGATCTGCAGCGCCGTCGTACAGGATCTAACCGGGATTTGAAAATCGCGATCACGGAATGGAACTGTTCGCCAGGAGAAGGGATGATGAAACACCATCCCGAAATTCTGCCATTTGAGCCAACCTATGCCCTGCGGGACGCTTTGGCCGTCGCCTCTTTCTTACACGTAATGCAGCGAAATTGTCAATCCGTGACCTTGGCCAATATGGCTCAGACCTTGAATGTTGTGGGGCTGATCATGGTCAATGCCGAAGGTGTCTGGACTGAACCTGTCTATTGGCCTTTGTGGCTACTCCGTCACCATAGTGGAACGGTTGCATTGGATACATATACAGAGTGTGACAGTTTCGACGCTCCAATTGAAAGTTTGTTCGGTTTGCCCTTGCTGGATGCCTCCGTAAGTCTAGATCCTGATGGAGGCTGTCTGTGCGTTTCGCTGGTAAATCGTTCCCTGAACCAAGACCTGGAGGTACATGTTTCCATTGAGGCAGGGCAGCCAATGGCTCATGGAAAGCAATTTCTTTTACATCATGCGGATCCAATGGCCATGAATTCCGCTTCCAATCCAACGAATGTCAGACCCAATGTACAAGACCTGGATCTGAACCCTTCAGACCTTCGAATTGAAAGTCCGGCTCACTCTCATTTGGTGGTGCGTTTGCAGTTACAGTCTTAGGAAATTCCAGTCCCAATGAGAATGCTGACATTTGGAAGTAACGCGCCCACTGAAAAAAAGTCTAAATACAAATCCTCATATGATATGGAATCAGAAGACCAACCCTTACACCCGATCGAGTTGTCCCTCTGGCCAAAGGCGTGTCAAACCTCCTACGTCTCCAAATTAAATACTGCTTAGCAACCTGAGACTAGCTAATGTTAAAGGCAGAATCTCAACTCTTGTAAGGATAGGAAGCTAATCACATCGGGATTTGGCAGACTGGAAAAAGGGGCTAATACACGTAGTTTTCTTTGGGTCTTGGCCAAGGAAAGTCTAAGCGTTCAGTTGAATCTCTTGCCGAGTCCTTTATTGCACTAATTGACTTTCCTGCCAGACTTGCTGTCAATCAATCTCATTCTGCCGGAAGAGCGTCTTTCGTTGCAGGCATGTTGTTCCCTGTAGCCAGAAGAGCACTTTGCAATCGTCACGGAACTTATATATGACTGACGGGCATCTTCCATTACAGCGACGTTGTTAAGGAAGGCCCATTTTTGACAGAATAGCCTCGGAATAAACTCGCCCAGACGATATCGGCTATGGGTAGACCCCCGCTTCAACGGTCACTCTTGAGACCATAGGGACCCTCTCCATTGGCTTCCTGATATCCTTGTTGAATTCCACCTTGGAAGAAATCGCAAGAGAAAATGGCGACGTAAATGGCCAAAATAGAATGAATCGCATTTGAGTCCAAACTCTCGTGAAATGGGGACCCACGTGGACTCTTTCAACACCTGAGACTGTAGACCAAAGTGGCAGAAAGTTTTTCTATCGCCGTTCCTTCAAAATTGAGGTCCCCCAATCACGGGAATGATCTCAATGCTGAGAACCGTTCAGTGTGCGCGAGATTCGCATAGCGACAAGAAAACTACAATTCTGCAGGAAAGAAGAAACTTAAGTCCTGCCAGCTCTTGACTCTGCCCCCGTTGGTGATAAGAAGGCTTACGAAGGATGTGGGGCAGCTGCTGCGTCGAGAGGAAAACCAAAGTCAACCTTGTCATAAAGTGGAATGACTCTAGTCAACACAGACTATGATTTCAAGGCTATGGCTGTGGTGTTTGTCTGTAGAATAGTCCCCCGTTAAGAGAGAATCTAGAATTCGTGAAGTCGGTCTTGACCTTTCCACCGGACCCAGCAAGTGAAATTCGGAACTTCAGTGCTAGTGATCAGCCAACACATCGATCGTGTCTGCCACTTCCTGCAATTGGGACTTGCTCAATGTCCAACCAGTGGCGCGGATGTTCGATTCCAATTGAGTTACATTGGTCACTGCATTTATTACCGAGGTTACTCCTGGTTGGGCTAACAGCCATGCCAAAGCCAGATCTCCCACGCGATACCCGTGGTCCTGTGACCACTTGTCCAGAGAAGCAATTGCTTGCAAGCGTGCAGGTGTTATGTAGGCGCGAAAGCGAGGACTGGTGTTACCGAAACCTCGAGTGCCTCTTGGCGCGGGTTCGTCCGCCCGGTACTTACCTGTGAGAACTCCCTGAGCTAGCGGGGAATAAGGCAATAAACTCAGTTTGTAACGTCTGCAGGCAGGAAGCACTTCTCTTTCAATTCGGCGGTCAAAAAGATTGTAAAGGGACTGACTTGCCATTAGAGGAGTGTAGCCACGGTGGGCAGAAATCTCGCTCATGGCTGCTATCTGCCATCCCGCAAAGTTGGAACAAGCCACATAGCGGACCTTGCCCATTTGTACTAGGTCATCAAATGCGCGCAGAGTCTCTTCCCAAGGGGTATGGGGATCTGGCTTGTGGGCGTAATATAAGTCGACATAGTCTGTACCAAGCCGACGTAAAGTACCGTCAATGCCGTCCATGATGTGTCCCCGTGACAGGCCGGCTTCATTGGGGTCCATTTGGTAACCAGCCGCGATCTTGTGATTGGGTTCCCACCCAACTTTACTGGCGACAATGAACTTGTGTCGCTGTCCTGCCAGAATTTGTCCCAAGAAGGATTCCGAATCGCCCCCCGTATAACTGTCTGATGTGTCGATGAAATTGGCGCCTAGGTCCAGGGCCCTAAATACGATCTGGGCCGTTTCTGATTGGTTCGTGAAGTGTGACGTTTCTCTCTGACGCCCGAAAATATTGCCTCCCAGGCCAAGGACAGGTATTCTGAATCCGCTGCTGCCCAAATGCCGATATTCCATTCTTAAGTCCCTCTTCTAATAGCTACTCATCTTTAACAATCAATTACGGGCTGCTTCGTATCAGTGGCATCCCATCTCCAAGTGTGCCATACCGAAGCCCAGTCTATTCAATGGCCTCCGCTTCGAAGTTACCCAGATCAGTGGTGGGGGTATTCATATGAACTCCGATACCCAAGTAAATTCCCAACAAGGCTTGCTTCTTTACCTTAACGCTGTCCATCAATTTCCCCCTAAGAAGAAATTTCCCCTTTCAACGGAGCCAGGCTCTCCAGGCTGCTACTTTCGCTTTTGGAGGACTAATTGGATAAGCTCGGCTCCCTCGGTGCACTAAGGATCGAATTGAAGAGAGATTGTTAAGTTGGGCTACAGAAGGCATTTCCGAACACGCTGTCAACAGTACTGGCTTTTTCATACGCTTCTCTGAATTCTCCCAATTTGACAACTGGTGAGTTGGCGATGAATTCCTGTCTCAGTATTGCTACTACCGAGCACAGCTCTTCAAATTCTCATTTGTCAAGGATCTGCTTGGATCCGTCTTCGAAGCAATATCCGTATAGGAACCATAAATTGACGAAAGTTCTCGGACTAGCTGGGATTGTGCAGTGCCATGAACTAATACTTGCGAACTGTTCAGGAAATTCGGATCTACCTCTTGTTCACATCTTGTTTCCATTGTTCTGGTATCGATTTCGCCGGTGTTAATTGGATTCTCCGTACTTAGAACCGTTATGAATTAGCCAGACTAGCTAGGATCACCACATCAGATTCAGGGTGCCTCCCAATTTTGCTTAGCAATTTTCGATTCCCGTACATCATCTAAGGCAGGGAATGTACACATTTTCAATTCCAACTGCTGAATATATGCCTTGAAACCTGTTCCGGACTACTGCGACTCCCTAAGTTTCGCCAGTCGTCAGATTTATTGATTTCTCTTTTTTCTGCTGCGAAAATTGGTAAGTTTTAGCGCTTTCCGTTGTCCACGGACCTGGGAGTCGTTTTACAATTTCACGGTCAAATTCCTGCAGACTAGACCCAAGCCAGAGCATGGTCCATCCTGATTACGGAAGGCTGAACCACGGTGTGGAATTCCGCCGGCGTATTATGTCCAATTTTGGCGCTGCCAGTCCTTTTACAACTGAACGGCAATGGAAGATCTAAGGTTCATGGGTCGCCGCGATAGGTACAAACGAGGGGGAACCTCCTTCAGGTTCCGGAGCTGGAGGACCTAGGCTATCGCTCTGGCCGTGCAGTTTCGGCGACTCTATGACGCCTCGAATGGATTTCACTGGGGCCACTGGGACTTGTCTGTTATGGTTATGCAAGTTTTTATAAGAATTGGAAACCGGTCAGTGTCGGATATCGGATTTAACAGCGGCACCGAAAACGTCTATATGGCTTCTCTACCTGGAATCCGCGCGAATCCCGATCGTTGTCCAAGATTATGAATATCAAGAGATCGCCGAGAAGGTCTGAGCGGGCCTTTAAGGCTGTCGTTCGGTCTAAATTAGCGTGCCTAGGTCACCTGGGAAATCAGGTACTACAGCTCTGGAGCCAGCAGGAATACCATGTGCCAATTTCATGTCGCCGCCGCAAACGGTATTAGGGGTTGGGGCTTTTGTTCTCACAACAGGGCAGGTCCCTGTTCTACCCTCGTTGGAACTTGGCAAATTGGGAACTGGTAGCACCACGTCGGAAGTGGATATACCGAAACCTGCGCGCTGAGAGTTGCTGCAAATTCGGAAGTAGCCGCAGGTACTGGCGGCTCCAAGATTAATCTAGGGGGGGGTGTACTAGATACAGGTCTCTCAGAAACCTCAGTTTAGTTCGAAGACATCAAATACAGTCGTATATTGCCTGGCAGGCTTCCAACGCCGTCAGCCCTACCGCCCCCGGAACAGGAGAGTCCGTATCATTTAGTATGGCATTGACGAAAGCCTCCGCCTGGCGCTGGAAATTGTAATGTTCACCCTTTTCCTCCCCTATCCCCCTAACGTCTATCCGCTGCGCTAGTCGGGAGCTCGTGATTTCAACATACTCGCGGCCATAGATACGAACCACTCCCTCAGTCCCAAAGATTTCGCTCCACCAACCGGTGGCCCCGTTAGGGTACGTGGGGCAGTTTACCGAAAAAGTGGCGAGGGCCTGATTTTCGAATTTCAGGAGGGCTGCTACAGCTTCTTCAACTTCTGAAGCAGCTGAATAACTCCGGACTGCCGCTTGCACTTGGTGTAAAGGTGAATCAACCAACCAAAGTAGGCGGTCGAGAGCATGGATGCCGGTGTAAAGTAAGGCGCCTCCACCAGCGAAATCAGGAGTGTTTATCCATGCCCCTAAATGGGGACCTCGGGCTGAACTTATAGACACCGTACAGTTGACTGGCACTCCTATCTTGCCGGATCCAATCCACTCGCGAGCCCATTCCGCTTCCGTCCGAAAACGGTGAACAAAGCCAATCATTAACTTGACTCCAGCCTGATCGCAGGCCTCTACAATCCGGCTCCCCTCTGACGCTGTCGTGCCCATCGGTTTTTCCATCAGAACATGCAGTTCGTGCGCCGCAGCCAGACGGGCCGCTGCCTCGTGCATATGGTGGGGAAGTGCTACCACTACGGCGTCCAATCCAGTAGAATCCTCTATTACCTTCCGCCAGTCCCGGAATGCCTTTGCTCCGCAACGTGCCGCTTCTTCTCGCGCCCGTTCAGGGTCAGCATCTGCTACGGAGACGATCTGAGCTCTTTCGAGGTCCTTAAAACCCGCAATGTGGCGCGAGCCTGCTTGGCCAGCACCCAGAATCCCAATTCTCAAAGTCATCTTGTCTACCTCATTACCCGCCAGCGGTGGCTCCAGTCTCCACTGAAGGTTAAGGCACCCGTGGGGGTTATCCGGATGTCCTCATTAATTCCCGTACTCCACGTAGGGCCATCCACTAGATTGCGTCGTGGATGGTAAGAGAAGACCATACCGGTTTCCAACGGCCAATCCTGGCTAGATCCCCAGTTAGCTTCGGCCGAAAACCAAGGATATTCGATAGTGTCCATTCCTTGGCCATGGAAATCAAAATGAGAAGTCGGTGCACCTAGTTGCCACCCCTTTTCCTGCAGGGTTCCGTCGAAAATGCCCGCTAAGTCGCTCAAACGCGCACCTGGTCGGACCGCAGCTCTGATACGCTCGAAGGCAATCAGTTCGCTGTCCATGAGTCTGAGTTCCTGAGAGGTGGGTTCGCGGTAGGCGCAATTTACGGTTAGTTCACACCAGTGACCACTGGGGCCGAGAATTTCCATGTGGTACCGCACGATGTCGTCACACCGCATGGGAATGTCCTGAGGGTGTTCGTGTTCACCGGGGCGTTCGCCAATGAACACCAAAATATCTCTTGCGCCACCTGCCCAGGCTACGCGACAAGATTCTGCGGCCAAATCCCTCTGCGTTCTTCCCGGTTGTAATAATTCGACAAAACGTTCCATCGCAGATTTGGCCAACACCCACAGCTCGGCTTCCTGCACCATTTCCAGATCGCTCTTTTGAGCCCTGATCTGGTTCAGGAGTTTATCTGCAACCACGAACTCCGCTTTCGGCATTTCGGAAGTCAAGAGTTCGAGTGTTCCAGCCCCCAGAATAAATTGATGGCCCGCGATTCCAATGCGGCCTTGGTCGTAACCCCTTGCTTTGCATTCAGCCGCCATGAGGGGCGCGATGTACACATCGCCACGGACATCGGCAATCCAGCCCCGGGCGCCAATTCGCTCAGCTACGGCAGGGGAACTGAAAGTCAGAAAAGGTTCGCCTTCAAGCGGTATGAAGATAAGGCCGTCGTGACCCCAAATGTGGAAGTCTGTGAAATACCGAAAATAACCGCGCCCTGTCCACCAATGGCCTTTACCAGCCACGAGCAGACCGTCGAGACTTGCCGCGGCCATGGCAGTTCTTACTCGGGCCAAGCGGCTATCCCTTTCCTCGAGACCTGGAATTGTGACCATTTTTTCCCCGCTCTTTCTTTGCCTATGAATGGAGATTATATATTCACTTACTTTGACATGAATCTACCAGTCCTGAATCTCTTAATGGAATTAGGTGAAAGGAACCAGGCATCCATGAGGACAGAGAAGCGGGACATTAAGAATCAGGAAAAGCCTCAAAATAAGAACCAATATGGAGCATAGCCGGTCCTGGATGTTACTAACGCGTTCGGCATTTTCAAGTGTCATTGGAATTTCTGTTCCAAGGACAAGAGGGTCCAAAGAAATGCCTAGCGGCCTTCGGCCTGACAACGAAAACCAAGACCTTGACTTGAAATCCTTTTGGCTCTGGCAGAAACTGGAAAGCCACTTTTCTGCCCCTGTAAGGGCCGACACCTCCAGTATCATTAGGTACTGGATTTTAGCGGATTGAAAAGGTGAAACCCCTTGTTTGGCCCCGCCGGAAGGAATTTACAGCACTTCGAACCCAAATTCGTTGCCCTCCGATTCGGAATGGGTCGCCGCCCTTACCTACACTTTAATCTGAGGAATTGGAGTCCGGACTTAATATACGAAGGTGCAATATTGACATGTTGATTGTCTCAACAGACCCATTCTCAAAGCTAAGCGGGGACAATATGCAGCCGCTTCTAGTGCATTGTTTCTAACTAATGATAACCTCTCTTGCGGGCCGCCATAATCTCTGCAGGGTCCTTGCGCCAGCGAAAGGGACGGGCATACTGGCGGTTGTGGGCCTCCAGATATTGGTGCATGGTATCCAACAGGTCCTGCAGGGAGGCGAAGTTGCCCCGCTGCAGGCATCCTCGTGCCCATTTGGCGAAGAGACCTTCCACCGCATGCATCCAGGAACTGGAGGTGGGTATGAAATGAAAGTGCAAGTCGGGGTGCGCCTCCAGCCAGGTATGCACATCAGCGGTCTTATGGGTAGCGTAGTGGCCCAGGATCACAGGCACGGGGTATCGGCTTGACAAGGTTATTCCGCACAACAGTGCAGTGAAACAGCAAACCGCATGCCGGTTCGTATATAGACCGGGTGGGGCACTAGGCAGACGCATGACTAGCAGGTAAGCTAAGGGTCTTCTTACAAACACCACAGCACCCGAGTGTGGTCATGCGTCGACCTGCTGCATTGTATGACATCCGCCACCTGTTGCAGGCACAGTTTCCGAATCTGTCCAGCCGCCTGCGGGCGGTGCTGGCCCTGTGGGCGGAGGGCACGCTGCTGGCCTTGAACGGCTGCCAGGATACGGTGACGATGGCGCTGGCGCAGGGCCTCAGGGGTCCGCGCAACTTGCACACGCTGCGCCGCCTGCAGCGGGAGCTGCTCTATGACGATGCGGATCGACACCCAGGGGGTCCCCGTTCCTGTTGACAAGGGTATTTTCTGAGCTGGAATCAATGGGTACGGCGGGATGGGTGGGCTTGGTCCGCGCGGGGCTGGGCCGTGTGCGGCGGGGTCGACTTTCGGCGGCAAAGTGAGGTCGCTCAGGCTCCAGTATGGCAGCTGTGCCCGCAACAAGCGGCGGATGTCATACAATGCAGCAGGTCGACGCATGACCACACTCCGGTGCTGTGGTGGTTTTAGCTGACCCTCAGCTTACCTGCTGGTCATGCGTCTGCCAAATGCCCCACCCGGCCTCCCGCATCATCCGGTGCCGGGCTCGCGTGGCCCCACACCCGCCTAAATGCGAACCGGCATGCGGTTTGTTATTTCACTGCACTGTTGTGCGGAATGGCCTTGTCAAGACTGGAGATCCAGTAGCGGGTCTCCGCGGTGACCTGCGAGCCCTGCCGCCGTCGGGCCTCAATCATGACCAGGCTGTGCAGGTCGGGCCAGATTCCGTCGGGGTCCACATATCGAAGGTACTCCGGTGTGCCGAGTGCCCAGCAGCGGCGCGTCTCGTTTCAGACGTGGTTCTTGTTTACGGTCTTGTGGAAGTCGTGGTCGCAACCTTCGAAAGCCTCGGCCTGCTTGACGGCGAAGGTCTTGACCACGGCCTCGTCCAACTGCGGCTGGTTGCCCTTGAGGGCCAGCACATAGTCGGCGCCCCGGTCGCGGATCGTCTCTGCAATCCGCTTCTGGCTGCCCATGGCGTCCATGGCCACGATGCAACCCTCCAGCGCCAGCGTCTCGAGCAGTGCCGGGATGGCCGTAATCTCGTTGGACCGGTCGTCCACCTGGCGCTGGCCTAGCACCAGCCGGGCCTCGTCCGCCCAGGCTCTGACCAGGTGCAGGGGCGACCCGCGCCGGGCCTGGTCGTGCGAGGGGATGCCGTGCGGCAGGTCCAGGAAGGTTTCCAGCCAGGCCTGCTTCTGGAGACCGAAGAACTCGACCTCGGTCCAGTTGTTTTCACTGCAGATGACAGCCAGGGTGGCGATCAGGAGAATGGCCTCCATGTCATGGTGCCGGGCCTGGAGGCGACGGGGATCGTCGACCTCGGCCAGCAGGGACACCAGGGGGACGGGGGCTTAAGGTATTAGCACATATATTCAAGGGGTCATGGCCGTGCTATGGGCCCAATACGGGGGAGGGCATAGGGCCGGCATCATGGCTTGGCCGGTTCCAAACAGGCCTTTTGGTTAGACGACATTTTGTGCAAATACCCTTAACAACCATCCTACCCAGGGTCGGCGCAACCCATATTAGAATGTGATTGCCCTGACCAGACCTGTATTACCCACTCCTTCGGTGGATTCGGGTTTAGACAAAACTGCCATAGTCTGATACACTCGGCGGTCCAAGAGATTGACCAGATAGGATTAGCAGCCGAAGAGGGTAAAGGGGAGGTCACCATGAAAGCCGTCGTGTACCAGGGTCCGTTCAACGTTGCCGTAGAGGAAGTTCCCGATCCCGAGTTACAGCATCCGAATGACGTAATCGTCAAGATCACTTCGAGTTGCATCTGCGGCTCCGACCTGCACATGTATGAGGGTCGAACTGCGGCCGAACCGGGCATCGTCTTCGGACACGAGAACATGGGTGTAATCGTAGAGGTCGGGTCCGCTGTGAAAACATTGTCCGTAGGCGACAGGGTCGTGATGCCGTTCAACGTCGGCTGCGGCTTCTGCAAGAACTGCCAGCGGGGGTTTACGGGTTTCTGCCTCACTGTCAACCCTGGATTTGCCGGCGGCGCGTATGGATACGTGGCAATGGGACCATGGCGCGGCGGGCAAGCCGAGTATATCCAGGTGCCTCACGCGGACTTCAACTGTCTGCCTCTTCCAGCCGGGGATGAGTTCGAGTGGGATTTCTCTCTTCTGGCGGACATATTCCCCACGGGCTATCACGGCACTGAGCTTGCCGACGTGAGTCCCGGCGAGAGCGTCGCCGTGTGGGGCGCGGGACCGGTCGGCCTGATGGCCACATATAGTTGTATCATCAGAGGAGCGGCGGAGGTCTATTCCATCGATCACGTGCAGGAGCGGCTGGACACGGCCAGCGAGATTGGCGGTATTCCCATCAATTTCGATGACGGCGATCCGGTGCAGCAGATCAGGGACATGCGCGGGGGCGACGGTGTGGACAAGACGGTCGACGCCGTGGGCTATCAGGCCGCTGCGCAAGGATCGTCCGCCGCCGGAGGCGAGCAGGTCGAGGTTCCCAACGTGGTCCTGAATCAGATGATCGACCTGATCAATCCCACGGGGATCATGGGCATCCCAGGCCTGTACGTGCCATCGGACCCCGGTGGAGTGGACGAGGGCGCCAAGAGGGGTGCTCTGTCCATCAACTTCGGGAAGCTCTTTGAGAAGGGTCTGAAGCTGGGGACGGGTCAATGCAACGTGAAGCAGTACAACGCCTACTTGCGCGACCTCATCATATCCGGCAAGGCCACTCCCAGCTTCGTAGTGTCCCACGAGGTGTCGCTGGACGCCGCCGTCGACGCCTATCACAAGTTCGACAAGCGCATCGAAGGGTACACCAAGGTCATCCTGAAACCATAAATGGTACGCGCTGTTTCGTTCCCGGTCAGCACGTACGTAAGAAGTAGGGGATGTGGGTGCGGCATCACACCCACGGCATCCCCCCGGCCCGCGTGTGAACAGAACACTCGTGCTGCGAAGCTTCTCCCTGCATGTTCGGGAACGGTAGGCGCGCTTCCAGCGCAGGCAGACGCTAAGATAGCTGCCCTTGAAATTCAACTAAGGCAATGTCGAGTACAGGAGGTTGTGTCATGCGGGTAGGAAGCGAAGAGTATTCATACAACTGGATCGACAACTGGGCCAAGATTCCCGAGAGTAACAGTTCACGCAAGGGGTGGGCGCATCCGGGCATCGTGGTCACGGGATCGGGAAATGTTGTGACCTGCCACCCCGGCGACCCGGAAGTGATGACCTTCGACGGGGATGGCAACCTGATTTCCTCGTGGCGCGGCGACTTTGCCGAGGCGCATGGGATCACCATCGTCAACGAGGGCGGAGTCGAGTACCTGTGGATTGCGGACCACGGCTCCAAGAGTCACTACCTTCACGGCTACAAAAACCCTCCGGGCGCGGGCGATGCGCCCGGTAAGGTGTTCAAGACGACATTGGACGGTGAAGTGGTCATGAGGCTAGAGACGCCTCACCTTCCCGATTACAAAGACACACGCTACTCCCCCACAACCGTCGCGGTGAACGAGGAGCGATTCGGTGGCAATGGCGACATCTGGGTGGGCGATGGGTACGGTGCGTACTACGTCCACAGGTTCACGAAGGGCGGCGCGCATGTCGCCAGCGTCAACGGCGAGGAGGGGGCCGGGCCCTACGATTGCCCGCATGGCATCTTCATAGATTATCGCAAGTCCGAGCCGGAGCTCTACGTGGCGGACAGGGCCAATGCCCGCGTACAGGTCTACGACATGGAGGGTGGATTCAGGCGGTCGTTCGGTGAAAATTTTCTGACCACGCCCAGCGGTTTCGCGACACATGGCGATCTGATGATCATCGCCGAGCTTCGCGCGCGACTCACGGTCACCGATATGAACGATGAACTGCTCATGTACATCGGCGACAACGAGCAGGTGTGCGACGTTGAGGGCTGGCCCAACAATGTGAACGCATCGGGGCAGTTAGTACCCACGAGCCTCCTGGAGGTGGGCAAGTTCAACAGTCCTCACGGTTTGGCTGTGGACGCCAACGGTAACCTGTATGTGGCCGAGTGGCTCATTGGGGGCAGGGTAACCAAGCTGAATAGGTCCTAAGCACCCTTGGGACGCTCTGCGTCGCCGCCTGACAAACGAGAGGAAGCCACACATCCTGCCGGAATTCCAGCACGGTGGCAAGGGGCGCCGGGCGTTCTGCAATGTGCGGCGAGACACTGCCCATCCGCAAGTCGGATGGCAAGCCCATCACCTTTCCGCGCCGCAAGTCCAAGCGCCGGACCTTGGACGGCTTCACCATCCCCCAGAATGTACGCCTGGACGGCACCCACCTGCACATCCCGAAGAATGGATGGGTTCGGTTGAGTGGCGGCTAGGCGCGGCAGGTCCGGGTGGTGAAGGCAGAGACCGACGCACGTCCGAAGTGGTACGCCCATGTGAGCTACGCCGTGACTGCGGACCGCGTGAAGCCACCGGCGCCGACGGCCGCCTTGGGCCTTGACCGCAAAGAAACTGCTCGCCGTTTGCTGGCCGAGTTCCTCGGTACATTTTTGCTCATCTTTGCCTGTACCGGTGCCGTAGTGTTGGCGGATCTGGGGATCGGTTCTCTAGAAGTCCAATCGGAAACCCCTGCTGGCGACGGTTCAGATATAATCGGACGGTAAGCCAAGCCACGACCGAGGGCACAGCATGTTAGGCAGGAGATCAGATCAGCGCGGCCTGTTTGAAGCGGACCATCTGTACCTGGATCTGGTGGGTCAGGAGAGTTTCTACGGGCGACTGGCGGGGTTGCGGGGGCAGTTGTTTCGGGATGAAGACTGCGCGGCCCTTTACTGCCGGGACCATGGCCGCAGCAGCGTGCCGCCCAGCCTGCTGGCCACGGCCCTGCTCCTGCAGGCGCATGACAAGGTGAGTGATGCGGAGGCGCACCGCCGGGCCACGGTGGACCTGAGCTGGAAGGTGGCTTTGGGGGTGGAGGTGGAAGTGCGCCCCCACCCCAAGGGTCCCCGTTGACAAGGGTATTGCGCACAACAGTGCATTTAAACAGAAAAATGCATGCCGGTTCGTATATAGGCCGGATGGGGCATTAGGCAGACGCATGACCAGCAGGTAAGCTGGGGGTCACTTAACCAACACCACAGCACCCGAGTGTGGCCATGCGTCGACCTGCTGCATTGTATTGACATCCGGCACCTGTTGCAGGCCCAGTTTCCGCATCTGCCCAGCCGCCTGCGGGCGGTGCTGGCCCTGTGGGTGGAGGGCACGCTGCTGGGTTTGAACGGCTGCCAGGATACGGTCACCATGGCGCTGGCGCAGGGCCTCAGGGGTCCGCGCAACCCGCACACGCTACGCCGCCTGCAGCGGGAGCTGCTGTATGACGATGCGGATCGGCACCCAGGGGGTCCGCGTTCCTGGGGTCCCGGCCAGGAGCTGGAGGTGGAAGACTGCTTCGCCCCGCTGCTGCAGTGGGTGTGCAGCTGGTGGGTGCCCACGGCCGGGGCCAGCCACGGTGCCGGTGCATGTGCTCTGGGACCAGGGGTTGGGCAGCCGCGACCTCTGGGCGCAGATTGTGGCACTCGGGTACCCTCTGGGTGGGCATCCTTGCCTGCGCTACCAGCCTAAGGTTACTCTTCAGCCCGAGGGCCAGACCGCACGCGTGCCCGTGCGCTCGCTGATCACGGGACCGGGCGACCTGTGGGTGGGCACCGGGCGGGCCTTCCGCGACCAGCCTCTGGAGAGCACTCTGATTGTGTTGCACGCCTGCGGTCAGAAGCAGCCCTGGGTATTGCTGACCAGCACACCGGTGGCGCAGACAGAGCCCACCCTGTATGTCTGCCGCAACTGGATTGAGCAGGGCTTCCGGGGCCTGAAGACTGTCGGGGACCCCGGCGGTACCTGAACCTACCCGCGCCCTCGGCGCGGGACCCTCATCGCACTCCTCCATCGCTCTATGCTCATCCCGGCCGCCGCGGTCCTCCGCACCACGCGGCCCGCCAGACCGGCAATTCTGCCTCTCTGGAGCCTGAGTGACCGCATACGGCCGCTGACAGCCGCCCCCGCCGCCTTCGGCCCGACCCCACGCGGGGCACACCCACCGATCTAGCCGCACCCATCGATTCCCGCTCAGAAAATACCCTTGTCAAGCACCCGGTCCAGGGCGAGTGGGATCTGGTGTGTCTGGCCCTGAACGTCAAGCGCCTGCACCGCCTGCTGCGGAATTAAGCCGCCGGGGGTCCGATCCGCCCCCGGAACCAGGCCGCACCGCCCCTGTGCACCCCCACGTGAGGCACGCACCCTGGTTCCGTGCAGTCCGCATGCAGTCCGCCCTCGGCCGTCCGCTGGACTCCGCCCTCAAAGCCTTCCTGCATACTTTCTGTGGCGCAGACTCCTAGAAGTCCAATCGGAAACCCCCTGCTGGCGACGGGGCCAGCTATAATCGGACGGTGAGCCCAGCCACGGCAGAGGGGACAGCATGTTAGGCAAGAGATCAGATCAGCGCGGCCTGTTTGAAGCGGACCATCTGTACCTGGATCTGGTGGGGCGGGACAGTTTCTACGGGCGGCTGTCCGGGTTGCGGGGGCAGTTGTTTCGGGATGAAGACTTCGCGGCCCTCTACTGTCGGGACAATGGCCGGAGCAGCGTGCCACCCAGCCTGCTGGCCACCGCCCTGCTCCTGCAGGCGCATGACAAGGTCAGTGAAGCGGAGGCGCACCGCCGGGCCACGGTGGACCTGAGCTGGAAGGTAGCGTTGGGGGTGGAGGTGGAGGTGCGGCCCCACCCATAGGGTCCCCGCCAGAGTACGCTGCAGCATTTCCGGGCGCAACTGGTGTTGCATGCGCAGATGCGCGCGCTGTTTCGGCGCAGCCTGGAACTGGCCCGGACGCGGGGCCTGCTGCGCGGCCGCAGCCTGCAAGTGGCCCTGGACACGACGCCTATCTGGGGGCGCGGGGCGGTGAAGGACACCTACAACCTGCTGGCGGACGGCATCCGGCAGCTGCTACGCACGCTGGCCCGGGTGCAGGATCGGGAGCTGGTTCCCTGGGCCACCGGGCAGGGCTATGCCCGCTACCTGGCGGCCAGTGTCAAAGGCACGGCGGAGATCGACTGGGATCAGCCTGCGGCCCGGGAGGCGTTCCTGGCCGAGATCGTGGCCGATGCGGACCGCCTGCTGGCGCAGGCCCGGGACGCCCAGGCGGGCTAGGCGGTCGACAGCCCGGAGCGGGGCCAGATCGCAGCCGCGGCCCAACTCCTGGGCCAACTGCTGCACCAGGATGTGGCCCGGCCGGCGGCCGGCGTACGCCTCAAGCGGGGGGTGAGCCAGGACCGCATTGTGTCCGTACATGACCCCGAGATGCGCCATGGGCGCAAGAGTAGCAGCCAGCGTTTTGACGGCCACAAGGCGGCGGTCGCCGTCGACCCGCAGAGCCAACTCATCACCGCCGTGGCGGTGCTGCCCGGCAATGCCCCGGATGCCCAGGGCGCGCTGCAGCTGGTGGCCCAGAGCGAAGGCCATACCGGGCTGCCGGTGACCACAACCATCGCCGATGCGGCCTATGGGGATGGCCACACCCGGCAGCAGTTTGCCGATGCCGGGCGCACCCTGATCGCCAAAGTGCGCAAACGACCCGCCCGCCCTCACTTCCCCAAGGAGGATTTCCAGATTGACCTGGCGGCGGGTACCTGCACCTGTCCGGCGGGTCAGGTGACACGTACCGTGCGCCGCCACGGCTTCTATGCCACGGCTACCGGGGCACAGGCGCCCCGGCGCTCTTTCCACTTTGACGCGGCGCTCTGTACGGCCTGTCCGCTGCGTCCCCGCTGTGTGGCTGCGGCACCGGGGCGCGGGCGGCAAGTTAGCCTGTACTCGCAGGAAGCCTTGCTGCGGGCCGCCCGCACGTTCCAGCACAGTGCGGCTTTCGCACCCTATCGCCACCTCCGCCAGGCCGTGGAGCATCGTCTGGCCCGGCTGGTGCAATTGGGTCTGCGCCAGGCTCGGTACCTCGGGCGTCACAAGACCGCCGCCCAGCTCTATCTCGCCGCCACCGTCGCCAACCTGACCCGCATCCTGGCCGCCACCTGACCCCGCACCGCGGGATTCCGCGGTGTCTCGACTTGCGGGGAACTGCCAACTGCCAGGCCGGGGTCTTTGTGGCGCAGGTCTGACCCCCGCCGCCACCTCCCCAGACCACTGGCTGCAGGCGTTGAGGGCCCTGGCAGCACGTTCCGGCCCCACGTGACACCGCTATCCCCAAGCCGCTGCGTGGAGACGACTCCTCCCCTCCCTGGTGGGAGGCAGCACCAAAAAGGGACTTCCCGATTGGACTTCTAGTGCATAGTTAAATACTTTGGATCCAGGTCTTTGGCATGGCGGCGGACCTGTAAGATGCTGTAGGCACCTCATCATACCCCTGCATCGAGACCCCGCCCCATGCCCCGTCTGGCCCACTTTCAGGTGACTCCCGAGGATGGCCAACGCCTGCAGGCGTGGGTGGCCGGGCTGGCTCCACACCGCTGTCGGCAGTTCAAGCTCTCTACGGACCCCCACTTCGCCCGTAAGGCGCGGGAGGTGATGGGCCTGTATATGGACCCACCGCGCACGCCCTGGTGCTGTCCGGAGACGCAAAGACCCAGATTCAAGCCCGGCCGCACACCCAGACTAGCCTGCCCCTGCAGCCGGGACACCCCGCCACGCACACGCACGCCTACATCCGACATGGCACCACCACGCCCTGCGCCGCCCTGCACGTGCAGACCGGACAGGTCACCGCCCAGACGCAGGCCCGGCATCGCCAGCAGGAGTTTCTGGCCTTTCTGGATCAACTGGCCGCCGACAGCCCCGCCGATATCCCCGTACAGGTGATCCTGGACCACTACGCTACGCATAAGACCGCCGCGTTGCATGCCTGGCTGGAAGCACACCCCGACTGGCACTTTCACTTCATCCCCACATCCAGTTCCTGGATGCATGCGGTGGAGGGTCTCTTCGCCAAATTGGCACGGGGTTGCCTGCAGCGGGGCAACTTCGCCTCCCTGCAGGATCTGGTGGATACCATGCACCGGTATCTGGAAGCCCACAACCGCCAGCGCGCCCGTCCCTGCCGCTGGCGCAAGGACCCTGCAGAGATGATTGCGGCCCGCAAACGAGGGCATCATAAGTTAGAAACAATGCACTAGTTACTGAGCGAAGCCGCCTGCTTGCCCTCTTCTGATTTGCGAATTCAACAGGAGACCACTCGACATTTCCTCCAGGAATACGATGAAAGATAATCCTATAAAGTGGCAAGTTGGCGGCAGCAATTACGGGCGGGCCCCCATTGCTGCTGCAAATCTGTCCCTTTTCCTTACCCAGATCCAAACTGATCTTACTTCGAGGCCTTCTTCCTCGACGATATGGCTTGGAGGAATTTGTTGGTCAAATTGAAAAAAGCAATCTGCCGGCAAAATTCGTTCTGTCTGCCTGTTCAATAGGACTGGTCTAGTGAAGTCATTGACCCATCAATCCAAGACTTTCTATGGATTCACCGAGCTGTCATGTAATTCGACTCGCCTCGAATATTTCACTAATGAAGCAACAGGTCACTTGCGTTGTATTCGTCAAAAACATTAGATAAGTCCACCCAAGCGCGATTTGTACCCGATGTAACGCAAGCCTGCAATATGGCCAGTGTCATCAAGTGATCATGCGCTGAGGTTTGCAGGGAATTGCCTTTCCTTATAGAACCTTGGAATTCCTCCAGAAGGCCCCGGGTATCGTCAAAGAAGGGCTGCTGGCGGGGGAGATTTACGGGTTGCAGGATTTCTGCTTCTGAAGGTTCCTTGAACCGAGGACCAGTCAGTCCCAATTCCGGTTTGAAACTGCATTCCACCATGTCGCCAAACTGTTTGTTCTGCAAAACCATGCCGTTTTGGAAATCGCTACGCCAAGAGAAAGCCATGCCATTCCAGCCAGCCGTCCAAGTTCCCAGATAATTGACTCGTGCTCCAGAAACCATTTCAAGTAAAACAGAAACGCAGCTTTCATGTTTGTAGACACTGCCCGGGGGATTCCAAGAGTCTGCGCACAGCCGCACAATTTCCTCGCCGTAACAATATCGTATTAGATCAAGGTGATGTACCGACTGCTCCAATAACATAGGGTTTCGCATCGTAAGGCAATAGGTATTCAAATCTGACCGCCGCCCGTCTCTCTGCCGGGTATAGTCGAAGCGTCCGAAACCCAATGGTCCGAATCGTTCTTGCCGCACTGTCTTGAGCAAGTATTGGCTTGACTCCAGATAGCGGAAATTCATACCCACCATTAAGAGGCGTTCGGCCTCTCTTGCCCTGCGAACCAGTTCAATCGCCTGTTCGAACTCTTCAACCAAGGGTTTTTCACAGATGACATGTAAACCGCGTTCAAGACAAAACTGAACTTGCTCGAAATGCAATTCCGGTGGAGTAGCCAGGACAACAAAATCCCAATGTGTAGCCTTGGTTGGTAATTGATCTAGACATGCGACCTCCCCACCCAATTCCGCGGCCAGTCGTAGCGTACGTGTCTCGTCGGGATCTACCAGAGCAACCAAATCCAAAGTTTCATGTTCTGACAGAACTCGGGCCCAATACGAGCCGCGGACACCGCATCCCACCAAAGCACAAGAAAGTCTCATGACCTGCTCTCTGAAAATGAATGGCTAGATCGTAACCAAGCGCCACATCCTGGTCTGGCGGTAATAGCGCCTTCCTGATAGACTATTCGGCCTCCAACAACAGAAGCGTGAACAGTCCCCTTAACGGGCATCTCTTTATACAAACGACTGGCTGCAGCGCCCTTCGTCCACCAGTTCGCTCCTTCCAGTGTTGTATCTTCGCGCGGATCATATAGGCAGATATCGGCATCTGAACCTGGACGCAAGACTCCCTTACGAGGATAAATGCCAAAGCTGCGGGCAGCGTTGGACGCCATTAATTCCACGGTCCTTTCTAATGAAAATGTGTCATTCAACCCCCAAGTTAACAGGAGGGGAACAAGCGCTTCCACGCCCGGGTGCCCCGGAGGCGCATCCAAAATTCGTCCCCAAGTCGCTTCTTTTTCCTCAGCGGTAAAAGGGGCATGATCTGTGGCAATGAAATCGAAGGCTCCGTTTTGCAACCCTTGCCACAAGGCTTCTTGATCTTCCTGCATGCGAATCGGTGGATTGATTTTTCCGTAAGGACCAACCTGTTCCAACACACTCTCAGTGAAAAGCAAATAGTGAGGGCAAGTTTCGGCCGTTACTGGTGTCCCCCGTTGTTTCGCCGCTTGTACTAGCTCTACGCTGGCCTTTGCACTGACATGAACTATGTGAATGGGAGCCTGCAATTCCTGAGCCAACTGCAAAACACCCGCAATTGCGGCTGACTCCACTACTGCGGGCCTTGACATCAGGTGGCGCTTCCAATCGGCTCCTGGTTTTTCCCGTACCAGGTTTGTATACCAGTCGATTAAGCTCTGATCCTCGCAGTGGATTGCACAACGAAGTCCGGTGTCTCGAGTCAGTTCAAGTGCAGCCCCAATGGTTGCTAGGTCTGGTGCAACTAGCCCTTCAAACTCGTCCTCTCGGCCTGACGGCGCCTCAGTCATAAAGAGCTTGAAAGCAATTGCCCCTGCTTTTGCCATTCCCCGGACTTCCCCAGCATCCAGCAGACCTGGAGCCCCGTATAGGGCGATGTTTACATAAGCATCTCGTTTAACTAGCTCTCCTCGTGCAACCAGTGCGCCGGTGGTGGCCACTCCAGGATTGGAGATGGGCATCTCGAATATTGTAGTAACTCCTCCTGCTGCCGCTGCCCTAGATTCCGTGGCGAAATCGCCACGTTGCGGGAAAGAGGGAGCGCGACAGTGAAAATGAGGATCGATCGCTCCTGGCAGGACCAGCATGCCGGTTGCGTCGAGTGTTTCCCGAGCCTGCGGCTTGTCTGCTGGATCGAGAACGGCGGCGACTTTGCCCCTTTCCACGACCAAAGTACCATGCCCAGAGGCATATTCGAGTTCGTACGTGGGGCTGACAATCCAACCGCCGGTGATTGCTAAATCTGCCGTCATGTCCCAATCCCGCGGGCCTTAACCTGGACCTTTGCTACAGCCTCTCGCAAGGCCGCGTCCTTCAGCTCTGCTTCAGAATCTACGATGGATATGCCATAGACTTCCCGGGCCTGTCCTGCCGAAACCAATCCCAAGGCCACATCCTGGAGCACGTCCTCCCTTTTTCGGTCCAAAGGTGAACCGTATCCCCCGCCGCCCGGCACACGTAAGATCACCTCGTCCCCCAGTTTGAATTGATGGGGTACAAATCGATGCATGCGTTCGTCATTCATAATGACGTCGCCCGCACTGCCGCTCTGGCCGCCTCTTAAGCCCTCAGCTGGATATTTCATCAGGTCGGGACGGATGGTTAGGGTAGTGCCCAGTTTCGATAAAGCCCGTAATCCGATTTCCTGGCCCGGCCCGCCTCGAAATTGGCCCGGTCCACCGGAATCCGGGATAAGGCTTTTATGAGTCATGAGCAGAGGGCACTGGATTTCGATTAGCTCAGTGGGGGTTACGGTGCTGTTGTGGGGATAGGCAGTGGGCAACAGGCCATCGGCATCGTGGGTTGCCCCTAAACCTCCGTGCGGCAACATGTGTACGGCATGTTGGCCGAATTTCTCGTCTTTGCCGACCACGTGAAAAGGAAAGATCCCTCCTGCAGCTGCAATTACGGCTTCCGGCATCAAATCTGCCAAAGCGCCGAAAATAAGAGGTGGAATGTGCTTTATGACCTTGGCACGGGCTGCAACAGGTGCAGGGAATGTGCAATTCACGATGGAACCCTCTGGCGCCGTCATATGGATGGGGCGGATGAGCCCATCATTGTTGAAAATGTGAGGTGCCAACATGGCCTTAATGGGATACACGGCCGTGGCGTAGCTGATGTTGAAAGCAGCATTAATGGCGGAGTGCCACTGTTGGGCCGAAGTGCCTTCGAAATCCATATGGATTTCATCGTCTCTAATGGTTAGCTGCACATTCAAAGTGAAGGGCTCAAGATAGCCGTCAGCAGTTACCGTGTAGTCTGATTGGCCGTTGGGCAGCGCTCGAATCTCCGCACGCAGTGCCCGCTCGCTACGAGCAAGAATCTCCGAGGCCAGCTCGTCCATATCTGCCATCTGGTAGTCTTCAAGGAATTCCTTCAACCGTTGAATGCCAATGCGGTGGGTCCCGACAATGGCGTGCAAATCACCTAATACCATGTTGGGCACCCGGCAATTAGCGGCGATGAATTCCTCGACGATAGGCACCACTTTACCTTCCGAGTAAAACTTATTGGGCATAACCCGAGTGCCTTCCATGAACATGTCCTGGGCCTCTAAATCTCCTAAGTGGCCACCCACATCTGAGACATGGGCTACTGTACCCAGGAAAGCCACAATGCGACCTTTGTAGAATACCGGCGATATCAGGTTGTAATCCGGCAAGTGGGTACTACCAATCCATGGATCGTTAGTAGCCAAAACATCCCCTTCCTTCAAAGTGTTCACGGGGAAACGCTGAAGCATAGCTTTAGTGGTGCGAGGTAGCATGGTGCAGAATTGGGGTGGACTCCACTGTGCCTGGGCCAGACCGGAACCCTCGGCATCCATAAGTGCACAGCCGAAATCGTGGCTCTCACCCACAATGGTGGAGAAAGAGGTGCGAATCACCGCGTTGTCAATCTCATCTACGATGTTGACTAATCTCTGCCATTGAATTTCCAGAGTGATGGGGTCAAGCGCCATGGATGACATATCTCCTATCTGATTCCAGGAAGTCTTGGAATTGAATTGCTGAGTATTTCCGCTTCCTGGTTAGAGTACGTCGAAAACTCATAAGTGTTTTTGGCAGTGTTGGGTCGTTCCGAGGGTATGCGGGGCTTGCTACCCTTGGTGTAGCTACTGCAACTTCAAGGATTGAGTGTCCCCGATGGTGCCCATCGTACTTCCATCGCTGTCCCTAGGCAAACCCCAACCTAATTCAGTGACCCAATAGCTCGCTCTGCTTCTGTCTCAGCTCGGGCACGCCAACTACGGCATTCTGAGCCTTTATGGCGGGTATTCGGCGTGCCAACACGCACGTGTATGACCGATCTCGGTTCTTCGCCGCCTTTGATCTGGCGGCCCAGCAGGCCATTCTGAAACAGCTGTGGCTGAGTCACTCCGTGGGGACGAATCCACTCATCCTTCGGGGGGCTCGCAAGAAATGGACTTGCCGAATAGAATTCTTGGCTTTCCTTCGTCACAGAGTAATGTTTCGAACAAATCTGGGCATTTAATAGGCATCCATCTGTTACGGAATGGTATTGGTCTTGCACTCAGATCAACACATCTCGTTTCCAATTTAACCAAAAGCAATCCAAGGCCACCCTCTATCATGGGACACATCCAAAGGATCAGTTTTGCTCTCCCTCTGTCTTTCATGTGTCCATCAGGTGACCTTGCCACAGGTCATACGCGATTGCCCCTTGAGCTTGCCGCGGGGGTCTAATGTCAAGCAAGTGACAGATCGTGGGTATTACGTCTACGGCCTGTATGTACCCCAATTGGTCCTTGTCACGTTCGTATCCCTGTTTCAGTCCCGGTCCCCCTAGGAGAAATGCCCCGAAACTTGATGAAAACCCATTATCGGTTGGCAGAAACCCACCATGATGGGCCCCATATTCCAAGGGCGCCCCTACATTACCGCCTCCTTGAATTCCTTTCCATTGAGGATAATAGCCGCTGACATAATCATGGTCGTAAACGAACACAACATCCCCACACTGCTCTCCCCACTGCCCAAGAATGTAGGCATCGCGCTTGGGCAATGCAATGGCAACTACGGTCTGGCCGGTTTCTTCATCCATCCAAGTGCGCAGTGCCGTTAGCAATTTCCTTTCAATAGCCTGGAACCGTTCGGAACCAGGCTCAGCATTTATTTTTAAATCAAATCCGCGGCGGGGTATATATGCTTGTGTGCGGTTCCAGTCAATCTCAGTGAGGGGAATGCGATCCTGATCCTGGGCAATGCATGCTTCTCCATGTTTGAGGACCAAAAATCCTCTGTCATACAAAAACTTGCGTACATTGACTACGCGAACATCTGGGTAGGCTCCGTGGTCCGCCAATACACCGACATAGACATCATGCTGTACATACTCTCGCTGAGTATCCTGCATGCGCGCCACGATCACATCACCCACCTTATAGGCCCGACGAAAGAGATCCATCGCTGCTTCCTGCCGACCTGGATCGAATCCAGGACAAACTGGATCTACATCGGCCAGGTGAATATGATTGAGGTAATCAAACAGATGCCAATGACACGTAAAGTAGGTGCAGTCCCGCTCGGTAAGCATGTAGTGTCCTGCTTCGGCGAACCAGTTGCCTTGGTATTCACACTCTTCCAAAGCCGTTTCGAAATCCGTCATGCCGGAGGTATAAGGAATCATGGAGGCGTGTTCTTGATAGGGACCAAAACGGTCTAACAAGGTCTTTTCCAATTCATTGTCCCCATAGCAGAAGCCTTGAGTATGGGTAACCTGACTGCGGTAAAGCTTGAGATAATTGCCACCTGGGTCCAGGATCATTACCTTGAAGCGCAACGCAGCAGTCACAAGTTCATCAGGTAGCAAGAACTCATCTGTGATCCATGCTGTCCACTGAGACTGCGAGGCCGTTGCCAAGGGCTGACGCCCATTCTTCCGTCGGAACATGTGCACCAAGTCATATTGGTCACTAGAAGCTGTAACCAGAACATGATAGGTCTGGGCTAGATTGCCAAAGCGAGATGTAATTATCAGTTGGGTTTCCAGTGGTGGCTTATGGCTGGCCGGCAGGTTCTCCCAATCGACCGCTTGCACCAACCTGGGAATTCCTTCAATGCTTCGAGAGCCAGGCACTGGCGCACCATCATGTCCAATCATGAAATCATCTCCGCTGTCTCGGCCGGTTTCGTAGGCTTGACAAGCGGCAACTTCGAAATCTGTGTGGGCGCGGCCCGGATGGCCAAGCCCATCAATGACTGAACTGCTGGTATACCCGGAAGGATGTGCCCCAGGGTAATGTAGCGCTGCCCCTTTCAGGCCTGCACGTTCCAGCGCAACCCACAAGCGTTCCGCCCGGTTGCTCCGACCGTCAAAACTGTCAACGTCGCAGTTTGATGCCAAAGTCGTTTCCCAAGTGGAAACCTGATGGGTCCCTGTATGAGCACCAGTGGAGAGCGTCGCCCAATTGGTAGGTGTCCAGACAGGAAGAGAACAGTAGGTCTGATTGCTTGTTCCTTCTTTCAGGAGTTTGGCAAACGCCGGTAGCGAACCTTCCTTCACAAAGTGTCTTACCATAGGCAAGACAAGACCGTCCATGCCAAAGGCATAAATCTTCTTGGACATGCGGTTTCCTCACTGATGTCACTAATAATCCTGAATCGGCATCCCGTTGTGGTGCGCTTCAATTAAATACTCAGTCCAGCTCCACTATCAACTTCAAGATGGGCTCCCGTAATCATGGATGCTTCGTCTGTCGCAAGAAACAGGAAAGCCTGCGAAATGTCTTCAGACTGTTCTAAACGTCCCGCGGAAGTAGCATCAACCCGTCTATGAAAATCCTCAGGCCTGTCAATTCTGATTGAATCGATATCGGGATTATGCGGAGCATTGTCCAGCAGAGAAATGTATCCACACAGCTAGGCGATACGCTATTGCACCAATGTTGTTCAATTGCAAAAGCTTCGGCTGAATTCATATTCAAAGGATGCAAGCCAACTTTGCGGGCCGCATAGGAAGGGCTTCCTGCGCTTGGCGTTTTGCCAACGAAGCCACTTTGATAACTGTCCTCGATCAATGTCTGCGCATTGAAGGTACCACAGCCTTGATACCCAGGAAAGCTTCCGTCCATGAGGTCTGGACAATGAAATGTCGGGCTTCACTTCAGCAAACCGTGTTACAACCAGCCACTGAAAAAAACTTGGTAAGCCTCTAGAGTCCAGCCCTGCCAAGACGGCAGGGCCCTTCCCCTCTTCTATGTTGGCTAGGCAGTTCCGTGCCCCTTTAGGGACGAAAAGAAGAGCTGCTGCTCGGCCTATCCGGCTGGCACCTGCCGTGATGATCGCTACTTTGCTTGCGAGGCTGGACATAGAAGACCTCACTTCCCGCGATTCTCTTGGAAGCAATTAGTCTGAGGCACATGGCCCCGGCAGCCTGGCCACAGAATTCCCGCATGGCAATGTTGATACAGCTGATAGTGATAGTGATTAAGCCCCTGCGTCTCAACCAGAATGTATTCTAGTGTTGTGTCTTGGATACCCGTTCCGGTTCCAAAGGGCTCTCCCTTTCCAGAAGTGGCCATAACACCTTCATTACCCTCTATACCAACGCTTCATGGATGAAGACTTTACCCGCGCCAGAGAACACGGAATCTGTTTTCCTCACTTGCAATGATGTGAACGCAATCGTCATCTTGGCCTCTTTGCTCCAGCCACTCTAAGGGGTAAGACCTCTAGAATCGGCAACTCGAACTTGGGAAATCCTCAACTTAATCCTGTTTCGGTATCGTCTGAAATCAAAACGTGCCGACAGAGTATGAGAGGGCTGCGATTCTGGAGGCTGGAAGCGACATATTTTTCTCTCCCAAGTTCGCCACTTTGCATCCACCTGAATAACCTACCTGTATGGTTGACTCCCCCTATTTCCTCAGATCATTCCCATTTCCCCCTTTCTGGGAAAACCATGTCAGAGAGGCAGTCGTTGCAAGCAAGCTGTCAGTCTGGAGGTCCTTGCGAATCCATTCCAAGATTCGATCTCCTAGCAAACTTGGATCGATTTCATACTAAGAGAGGGCATCAAATTGGAACCGATGAGGACTTCCCACAGCAGTTCTTTGGGTGTTTGGGCCAGCAGCTCTGACTGGAGCTGGAAGGCGATATCAAGGAATCCCACAGGTTACGTTTCCATTTCTGCCGCTCACGATCCAGCCAATTGCATCTCGCATGGTGGTAGCCAAAGGTGCCAAGACGGTGCTACCCTGAATTCCGTCAGATTTCCGAACAAGAAGGGGAAACAGCCAGTGCACCCTTTGGTCTTATAATGGCGGCCCACCAGGCTATGCACCTTTTGGCTCGAATTAATGAGTTACAAAGCAGAATATCCTGAGCGCACCGGTGACCTACGGAATGTCTGCCATTGAGTTTTCCTATACATTCTTGGCAAGGTAATCCCTATGTTTTCCTGTGGTACATTCGCCTAGGGTCAGGGACTGAAAGGCAAGTTAGGGGACTCTCGGGTACTTATCGACATCGGTCAAGCAGCTCCCTCCATTCGGTGCAGGCCCAAACTTCGGGAGGAAATGTATTATGGGAATCCATTCTGATGGACATGGGGGCGGAAAAAGCCTTGCGCACTCATGGCATTCTCAGACCCTAATCAGGAACCTAAACCATGCTAAATACAAAGTACATAGGCTGCGGACAAATCACCTGGCGCGGTGCAGAGCCATCTCGAGTCTTGGCGGAGATCTCCCAAGCGGGATATGCAGGAGCGCCCTTCTCAGAAACAGAGGCCGACACGCCTCAAGACCTCAAGTCCCTCCTCAGCCAGTTTCAATTGCAGCCAGCACCCGGTTATTTCAGTGAGGCGTTTTGGCAGACCCAAAGAGAACGGGAGATTTTGGACAAAGCCCATCAACATGCCTCTTGGGCCCAGGCCCTGGGTTTGACAGAGACCTTTGTTGCGGCTGCGGGAACATCGGAACCTATGCCTTCAGGCCGAACTCGTCGGCAGGCAGCTGGCCATGTCTCACCTCTGGATATGTTGCCCGAGATAGATTTTCAGAATCTGGTAGAAATGACCAATCGCATAGGTGAAATCACTTTGCAGTATGGAGTACGTTCCTGTTTTCACAACCATGTAGGCACTCCGGTGGAAACCCAGGAAGAATACGAGCGTTGGATAGAACGGTCAGATCCAGATCTGGTATTTCTGGGGCCTGACACAGGCCATTTGTATTGGGGCGGTACCGAGCCTCTCTCATTCATAGAGCGGCATATCCATCGCATTAAAGCACTGCACATAAAGGATGTGGACCAAGATGCGGTTCGCAAGGGTCGCGATGACAATTGGGATTATCTGACCACTGTAGGAGCGGGTCTCTGGCAGGAACTTGGAGAAGGTTGCATAGACTTTCCCGCATTGTTTGAGGTGCTGGGGGCATCTTCTTACGACGGATGGATCATTGTGGAGACAGATGTCACCAGATTGGCGACACCGCTGGCCAGCGCGAAGATGAGTCGCCAGTACCTACATCAATTTGAAGCGAGTCCAACAGTCTAGCGTCTGGAACAAGCTGTCACTAAGCATCGTTCGTTCCAGGCAAACGAATGCCCAGTGGAAATCCGACCCCTAGTGGCCGGATCAGAGATGAACAGATCATTTCAGCAGCCCTGTTCAGAAAATTCTTGCGAAGGGAAGCACTCCGTTCAGGTCCCTTCCTCCGGGCGCTTGGATTTGGCAAATTGTCCATCCATAGTTACCGGGCAGGTCGCACAAAGGTGCTCCAAGCTTGAAGCTTCCAAGCCTTAGGCCCGCACGTCGGATATGGCCGGTTCTAGAAAAAGGCGAAAGATTTAACCTTTCTGCGCAAATTCCGGCACTGCGACTTTCACCCAGTTGTCGTTGTCATTGAATGTCAAACCTGCTCTTCCGGCCTAGTCTTGTTGGATATGAACTTGCCAAGCGGAGGCCGGGATCTCACATTTCGTTCTGGTTCTTAGACAGCAACCTGCAAGCACGCGGGTAAACAGGAGGATTCTGATGCGATTCATAACGCTTGGGTTCCTCCAAGGGGATTGCAGGACTATCGGGTTCTTCTGGGACTGCTTCATGCCACAGCCAGAAGGAATGCCAGCAACAAGCAGAAATTACTGGCAAGTGTCTTGAGTCCGAATAGCCGTATCATGGTGTTTCCCAGCTGTCTTGGATCCCGGAACAAACAAAGAGAACTGGAATCTGACAGAACTGAATTTGCCTGAATCCGAGAACTGTTGGGTAATGCCAAGAGCCAGTAGAGGCGCCTCCTGAATAACAGTTGTCAATAGCCTGCCAACAACAGACTTTCGGGAAGTTGAGGTCTGTTTAATCAGGACTAACTTGAATTCCGTTCTCAAAGTAAATGGCACGGCATAGACACTGACTGAGTTAGGCCATTCCTCCCAATACGTATCGTTTACGAGCATTAGAAAGGTCGTCTATACAACAGCAAGTCGAGGTTGCTGACCAAGAGATTCGGACAGCCTGCCGGTAGAATCTACTAAGGCAGGATACCTTGGCCTCAATCGGTTCGATCACTTCGGTCAGTTCTGTCACATTAAGTCGGACCAAGTTACCGGCTGAGGCCATATTGGCATATGGTGCGGCACTAATATTTTTCCAATCGGCGAATGTCTTTAGGCACCCTTGGCATTGCCAAACCAGTCCGAATTCCTATCGAGCAGGCCCAGATTCCTAGCCTTGTTGAAAGGACCATTTTAAAGCTTCTGCTCGTTGGCCTCAATGTCAATCTTGCCCATTACTTCCGATGTTTGTAAGCTGATTCTGGTTTCTGGCACCGTTCTCTACAATGTACGAAGCATTTGGGACCGGCTCCTTAGCCAATGGATATTATTTGGCTATTCTTTGTTTTTCTACTTTTCCGTCAGAACCTGCTGCAAAGGTAGCCTGACTCTATCCAACCACATGGTGGAACGGGGGACTCAGAGAGTGTAAAAAGGAACTGGAGTTTCCCGAAATCGATGTAAGCATCAACTTGCATCGGCCTTCAGGCAGCGTCCAATACTGTGTTAACATAGCGGAATAATCGCAAGGCATATTTGAGTGCTATGGCCCTTAGGGTAATTTCTACGTTGCGTAATACCATGGTTGGAGACGGCTTTGGTTCTGGCAAAGTGAACAGACCTTTTTTGGCGTGTGAGTGCTGCCCTTGCGAGTGTCCGTGTCGCCAAAGCCGCTAAGGCAAGGTGCAGGGCCGGCTTCGTCACGGAAAGTTCCCTCAGGGAGATTAACCGTAGGTGAAATGAATAGGAACGGCCCGGTGCCAGCAGCGGGCTTTTTGTTTGCACAAATATTGTGGAATATGTCGGGATGCCAAACTTTTACGGTAGGCTGTTGAAAGGTAGTTTCTTAGCTAGTTCAAATTCATTATTGACCGGCGGCTCAGACCTAGTCGCCCTCTAGCAGGATAAGGAGATTTGTCTAATGGCGGACATTAGCTGGAAAGACAGACTTGGATCCCAGGTCCCAGAGGCATGGGCTCAAGAGATTGATACTTTCGAAGGACAGATGGTCCTAATCAATCGAGGCGACTTAGATGAGAAGGTCTTTGCGGAAACTCGCCTGCGAAGGGGTGTCTATGGTCAGAGATACGATAACGGGAAACGGCACGATGGCATTGCTGAACGGGAATTGTCTTACCCGTCGGGAGAAGCTATTAAGGGCCCTGAAACCTTGTGGGATGCCCCCGGCATGCAGCGCATCAAAGTGCCATGGGGGGGACTAAAACCGGACCAATTAGAAGTGGTTGCCGAGTTAGCAGAGGAGTATGCCGACGGCATTCTACACATTACCACTAGGCAGGACTTCCAATTGCACTTTGTACATGTTGGTGACACTCCCAATCTGATGCGTCGGTTGGCTGCCGTGGGAATTACTACTCGTGAGGCCTGTGGCAATTCGGTTAGAAATGTGACGGCTTGCCCCTTGGCAGGCGTTTGCCGCACAGAAGTCTTTGATGTGACCGCGTACGCAGATGCTCTGACCTTTTTCCTTCTGGGTCATGATGACGTTCAGGACTTCGGCCGTAAATTCAAAATCGCTTTTTCCGGGTGCGAGCACGAGGGTTGTGGCTTGGTGGGTTTACATGATTTGGGTTTCATTGCCAAAGCCAAGGAAGTAAACGGTCGCCAAGTACGGGGCTTTGACATGTATGTTGGCGGGGGACTGGGAGCAATTCCTCACCAAGCCAAACTGTTAGCTGCTGACGTTCCGGAAGATGAGATTCTTCCGCTTTCTCAAGCTGTTTGCCGCGTCTTCGCCCGTCTGGGAGAAAAACGCAACCGGAACCGGGCTCGTATCAAGTTCTTGGTTGCGGAATTGGGGATCGAGGAATTCCGACGTATGGTCTATGAAGAACGCCAAGTTATGCCCCCAGACGAAAGATGGGATGAATTCCTGGATAGTATCGATACCTTTGCAGAACGACCCTTGCATCAGCCCATTACAATCGAAGCTAACTATGAAGATGATGGCTACCAGAAATGGTTGAAGACAAACGTGTATCCACAGAGACAGCCAGGATTCTCTGTTGTCTATGTCAACTTGCCATTGGGGGACTTGACTGCCCCACAAGCATATGGCCTGGCTGATGTTGCCCGTAAGTATGTGGGTGAGCATCTTCGCACCACTGTGGAACAGAACCTGGTACTGCGGTGGGTTGCGGACCAGGACTTGAAAGAAGTCTATGATGAATTGGTGCGCTTTGGCGTCGCAACGCCAGGTGCGGGCACCATCCATGACATTACTACCTGCCCAGGAACGGATACCTGCAAACTGGGAATTGCTTCCTCTCGGGGCTTAGCAGGGGAATTAACGACGCGTCTGGCATCGCAGCGGGATGAATTGCCGGAGTCGATCAGCAGCCTCAAGATCAAGGTCAGCGGCTGTTTTAACTCATGCGGTCAGCACCATGTGGCGGACATAGGTTTCTTTGGGAACAGCCGTCACCGAAACAAACGGACTGTTCCTCACTTTCAAGTGGTTCTGGGAGGACAATGGAAAGACAACGCTGGCAGCTACGGTTTGCCCGTCGGTGCAATCCCGTCTCGTTCCGTCCCGGAAGTTCTCAAGATTCTGACGACGAAATTTGACGCGGAGCGTTCCGAGTCCGAGAGTTTCCAGGAATGGGTGCAACGCTTTGGTAAGAAGGAGATTCGAGGATTGATAAAGCCTTACAGCACTATTCCTCTGTATGAGGACGATGCTTCCTTCTACAGCGACTGGGGAGATCCTCGGGAATTCACTATCGGTGATATTGGTGTAGGAGAGTGCGCGGGCGAGGTAGTCTCCCTTTTCACAATGGAGGTTTCCAGAGCTGAGGCCGAGGCCCTGGATGCCTTGGTGGCACTGGATGATGGGCATATCAGCCTGGCATATGAGAGGGCGGTTCAGGCCATGGTGCTGGCAGCTAGGTCTCTTCTACGTGGTCAGGCCGTTGACATCGGCTACGACGAATCGGAAATCGTGCAACAGTTTAGAGAGCGGTTTTATGAAACAGAACTGTTCTTTGATAGGTTTGCAAAGGGCAAATTTGGTCAATACCTTTTCAAACACCATCGTCAACGCATAGAGGATCCCTCCCACGATCGTGCCCACGAAACTATAGAAGAGGCTAATCTCTTCATTGAGGCCGCATATGCCTGCGACGGTCGCCTAGTCGCCGAAGAAGCATCCATGGGAATTCAGCTTTAGGAATGACTATGCAGGCACCTCAAAGACTCAAGATAAGGTTTGGTACCAGTCAAGCCGAACCCGTGGATCTGGATGAAGTAATTCCGATTTTCCACAGCTGGATACAAGAAGAGAAAGCCCCTGCCACCATGATTGATGTAGCGGATTATAAGCATGTTCCGGCTGGCCCAGGGGTAATGCTGGTGGGGCACGCGGACGACTTAGGGTTGGATAACGGCGCCCGCATTGAGGAGGAGCAACAAGGATTTTACTACGTTCGCAAGCATGGGCGCCTGGAAGACGAGTTGCCTTTGGCCGAACGTCTACAGGAAATTTGGTTGCTGGCTATTGCAGCAGGGCGCCTTCTTGAGGCTGAGCCTGACTTGGACATTGCTATTGACCCTTGCCATATTGAAGTTTCCCTTCTTGATCGGTTGCGGTATCCGCATACGGCCGTTAACTTAAATGAAGCTGAGTCGGAAGTATGTTCCTTTCTGTCCCGCTCCTTGGTTGGTTTTGACTTTACTCTAGTGAGGTCAGACATGGACCTTCGAGAATCTGTGTCTTGGATTGCGAAAGTGTCTGAAGGATTGAACCTCGACACTCTTGCATCCCTGGTGACTGTTTAATTTCAGTCTGTAGGCGGTCAGAGGTGTATGCCCCCCAATTGGCTGGTTCTGGAGTGAAAGGGCTCCCAATTCCAGAACTAGATCGGGACGGTTTCAGACCGTATGTG
This sequence comes from Caldilineaceae bacterium, assembly GCA_965221225.1. GTDB lineage: Bacteria > Chloroflexota > Anaerolineae > Caldilineales > Caldilineaceae > Bin34. The sequence continues at coordinate 85,424 of CBDCRV010000006.1, read as the reverse complement.
CAGGCGTTGGGCCGAGGTGAGACGCTGCGCCGCAATTTGACCCGTGAAGAGGCCCAAGATGCATTGGACCGCATTCTGACCGGTACTGTATCCGGGGTACAGGCGGGAGCCTTTTTCATAGCCCAGCGGGTCAAAGGTGAGTCAAGGGACGAAATCCAAGGTTTTGTCAAGGCTGTAAGAACCCGTTGGCTGATACCAGTTGAGACCAAACGGGATGGCTTGCTGGATTTAGCCGTACCCTATGACGGTAAAGAACGCTCTGCTCAACTGGCGCCAGCTGTGGCAATTGTGTTGGCTGCTTGTGGCCAACCCGTTTTGCTGCATGGTACAGAGGAAGTGCCCACCAAAGGCGGTGTTACCCCAGGTAGAGTCCTATTCGAACTCGGCGTTTGCACAGACTTGGCACCCGAGTCAGCGGCGAGGCTCCTGGACGAGACCGGCTTGGCTTTTTGTGATGCAAGGGAATTCATGCCTGCTTGGTTACAGTTATTGCCATTAAGGCGGGAATTCGGCCTGCGCACTGTTCTCAATACAGTTGAAAAGCTTATCAATCCAGGTGACGCCGACTATCAAATGTCCGGTTTCTACCACACCAAGTATATCGATGAGATGCGGTCCATGCAGACCGGCAGAATTAATAGCTGGATCGTTCAGGGCGAAGAAGGTTCTATCGAGATGCGATCTGGGCGCAAGACCAGAATCTTTGGCATGAACGCGGATTCCACGCTGGCGTTGAATCCTGCACAGTGGGGGTTTCCTCTTCGTGAAGCGGTGCCTGCAGGTCGGCAAGTCACCCAACATGCCCGCCTGAATTTGCAGGCTCTAGACGAAGGCAAATCGCCGGCGCGGTCCCAGGTAGCGATGACAGCGGGTGTAATTCTGTCCCTTTTGGGCCGGGCAGAGTCCCCTGAGACAGGAATCTCAGTAGCAAAAGACTGCCTTTCATCAGGACGTGCCGGTGCCCTTCTGAATGAATACCGCAACGCATCTCTAAGCATCTGATTCGCCAAGGAGGCGTACAATGGCTTTAGCACCATCATCCTTCTTTGCCACTAATTTCGGCCGTCCTGGTTTCATTACTACACGTTACCTGGAAGCTATTAATGATGAGTTCGAATCAGCTTCTGTGGAGCGCATGCTGAAATGGTGCATAGACATGTTCAAAGGCGGAGTGTCCTTGGGTACATCGTTTGGACCTTCCGGACTGATGATGATGGATATTGCATTGAAAATAGACCCCACAATTGATGTTTACTTTCTGGATACGATGTTTCTCTTCAAAGAGACCCACGTCCAAATTGCCAAGGCGGAGCAGCACTTTGGTCGTTCCTTTCGGCAGGTCAAACCATTCATATCCATTGCGGAGCAGGAAGCCCAATACGGACCAGACCTTTATTACAAGAACCCTTCGGAATGTTGCAAGTTACGCAAGGTGTACACTCAGATTCATGCCCTGAAAGACAGCAGTGCTTGGATTACTGCGATCCGGAGAGACCAGTCTTCCACGCGAGCCAATACCCCTTTTGTTTCTTGGAATGATAGGTTCAATGTAGTGAAGGTTTCTCCAATGGCTAAAGTCTCTGGAGAGGAAGTTTGGAATTACATTCGTACCCATCAGTTGCCTTACAACGAATTGCATGACAATGGTTATCCTTCTATAGGATGTTGGCCCTGCACTCAGCCTGTGGCTGAGGGTCAAGATGAGAGATCGGGCCGCTGGCAAGGTATGGATAAGACGGAATGCGGTTTGCAAGTCGAAGAGGAAGAAAACCCAGCTTCAACAGATGAGAAGGCCGTGTGGAAGGTCTCCTCATCGTAGGCCATGGCAGTTTGCGCCCGAATAGTGCGACGGGCATGCAGCGAGTGGCAACTTGGATCAGGGAGCGTGCACCCAACTTTGCCATCGAAGCTGGTTTTCTCAACTTTGGGGAACCCAATGTATCCGATAGCGCTTCGGCCCTGGCAAAGAAGGGGGTACGTCGAATCTTTGTACAGCCATACTTCCTGACCACTGGACAATACGTAAAACAAGAGTTACCCCGGCAGATTAAGGACTTGCGGGACATTTGCCCTGACTTGAATTTTCGATTGGGGCCAGTCCTAGGCGAACATTCTTCTGTGCCTGGACTGTTGTATTCACAGTTAGAGACATGGCGCAAGTCTCATGCCCCAAATGAATTCGCAGGAATTGTCCTGGTGGCACATGGCTCTCATTTTGCCCAGTCTGTGTACCAGGTTCAAACTATCGCTGCCCAACTGCAAGGCCCGTGCCACCCTATACCAGTAGTTGCTAGTTATCTTGACATAAATCCACCTGACCTTGCAACAGGTTGCCGCAAGCTCTTGCAACAAGGTATTGATAACTTGGCAGTCTTACCTTTCTTTCTTCATAGTGGGCGACACGTCAAAGAAGATCTGCCTCGCATTCTGACTTCAGTGTCGAAGGAATTTCCGGACCGTACTTTCACACTGCTGGACCCATTAGAAGACGTCCAAGGAATCTCAGAAATTATCCTGAGCCACATGTCCGCTCCACAAGCAGTTGCTGTTCTGAAGTAATCCCTGTAGATTTCTAATGGCAGGCAAGGCCTTCTTGGTCGGGGCCGGACCAGGTAGTCCCGACCTCATCACTGTGCGGGGTCTTCGTTTGTTGCAAACTGCGAGTGCCGTAGTCCACGACCGATTGGTCGATCCCCAGCTTATAGCTTTGGCTCACCCGCAGGCAGAAATCTTCGATGTAGGTAAAGTATCTGGGGGCCCAAGCTGGTCCCAAGCAGATATCAATTGTCTGTTGATAAGACTCGCCCAAGAAGGTAAGAGAGTAATTCGCCTAAAGGGCGGAGACCCATTTGTATTTGGACGCGGAGGAGAGGAACAGGCAGCGCTTCGCAAAGCCGGAATTACCGTGGAGGTAGTCCCCGGTGTCAGTTCAGCTACAGGCGTGCCTGCAACCCTTGGCGTCCCGCTTACCCACAGAGGCATCGCAAAAGAGTTTGTAGTCCTAACAGGACAGAGGTCATTAGAGAGCGCCTTGGACCCCCCTAATTGGGAAGCATTAGCCCAGTTGGATACATTGGTGATCCTAATGGGATTCGGCGCAGTCTCTGAGATTCGGAAAGGCTTGATAGCTGCTGGCAGAGACCCCGATACACCAATCCTCTTGGTCAGTGCCGGAACATCCCCGGCTCAAAAGGCCGATCGTACCAATCTAGAAAATCTGGAAAGAGCTGTGAACCAAGGGGAATGGACCAGCCCTAGCCTGATGCTCGTAGGCAATGTGGTTGAGCAATGGTCCGATATGGCGGCTAGTCCAAAGAAGAGAGAAGTCGAACTGGTCGATCGACCGGAAACAGGACCTACAGGGATTTACCCCCTTACTCTGTCCAATATGCAATTCCGGACTGCACTCGTGGTTGGAGGAGGACCCGTTGGAACCAGAAAATGCCGAATTTTGCTGCGGTCAGGGGCTAAGGTCGTCCTCTGCAGTCCCACCGTTACGGAAGAACTGAGAGCCAGAATTAGAGATAAGGAAGTGACTTGGATGGCTCGCGATTTCCGCACTTCAGATCTGGAAGGTGTTTTTCTGGTATTCGCGGCTACTGATGACCCCAAACTGAACAAAGAAATTGCCAACTTAGCTGCGCAACGCCGCATTCTATGCAACGTGGCCACTTCAACTGATCATGGGGATTTTTGGGTACCTGCGCTTTCGCACATAGGGGACTGTACTGTGGCTTTCAGTTCTCTGGACGGGAAGCCCCAAATCGCCCAGCAGTTGCGAAACCAGATTGAAGGGTCTTGGTTCTTGGGTTATCGGGTCGAGGACTGAATTACGGTTTCAGTCTCAGGAATATGATTTCTGCCTTGAAGGGCCGAAACAATAGCGTCCACATCGTAAACGCATCCGCCCCAAGTGCCACCACTGACGTCCTGCAGGGCAGCCCATAAGCGCGTGTCGTCCGGAAGCTGTTCATCGGCAGCTAGATCCGGATGAGGTAGGCGCTGGCGGAGCGTGGCATCCCCCGCTTCAATTGATGTTTCCTCGTTGTCGCCAGGCCCTAACAGATCAACTGTACCAGTTAAGTTTAAGGTGTCTACCACTATGCGGATTGGGTCCCCATCTCTGACCTTGGCCAGCGGCCCTCCTGCCAAGGCTTCAGGCCCTATGTGCCCAATGCAGGCCCCTGTGCTGACTCCGCTGAACCGCGCATCCGTTATGAGAGCCACTTCTTTGCCCCAATCCAAGTAACGCAAGGCGGAGGTCAGTTGGTACGTCTCCTCCATGCCACTGCCTACGGGCCCTCTCCCCATCAGCACTAAAACGTCGCCTGGCTTGACGGCAGAAAGGCCTTGGCCCTTGATAGCTCGAATGGCTGCAGCTTCGCTGGTAAAAACCCGGGCGGGCCCTGTTATCTCGTATACACCTTTTTCATCCAATACAGAAGGATCTATCGAAGTGCTCTTGATGACAGACCCCTGTGGGGCCAGGTTGCCCGTGGGAAAGGTTACCGTGCTAGTCAGCCCTTTTCTCTTGGCTTCCTTGGGTGCCATGATGACATCCTCAGCTCGAACTCCATCTCGTTCCCGCAATATTTCCTTCAATCTCTTACGCCGTTCGCTGTTCTCCCAAAGGGCTAGATTTTCCCCAAGGCTTAGTCCAGTGGCCGTTTGCACATCCAATTTGAGCAGGCCAAGAGTGCGAAGATGTAGCATCACTTCGGGCACACCTCCGGCCAAAAATGCCTGCACTGTGACGTGCCCCACCGGTCCATTAGGAAGAACATCCACCAGACGAGGAGTCTCGAGATTTATTCGTTTCCAGTCCTCTACTGTCGGTCTGGGCAATCCCGCTGCGTGGGCCACTGCCGGAATGTGTAGGAGCAAGTTTGTGCTGCCACCGAAGGCCGCATGTACAACCATCGAGTTCTGTAAAGAATCAGGCGTAAGCATATGTTGGGCATTAATGCCTTGCCGCTGAAGTGTTACAAGGCACCGTGCGGATTGACGGGCCAGTTCCCTCCAAATTTCTTGCCCTGAAGGGGCAAGTGCGGAGTGTGTGATCGAAAGGCCCAGAGCTTCAGCTACCACCTGGCTTGTACCGGCGGTTCCTAGGAACTGGCAGCCTCCCCCTGGAGAGCCGCAAGCCCGACAACCCAATTCGGCCGCTTCCTCCACAGACAGTTGGCCATGTGCAAAGCGAACGCCGATCGTCTGAACTTTGCCGGCGTCTTCGCCGCGTGAGGGCGGCAATGTCACGCCGCCAGGGATAACAACCACAGGCAGGTTAGACTGCGAGGCCAAAGCAACCATCATGGCTGGCAGTCCTTTATCACAAGTGGCAACACCCAATACTCCTTTGCGAGTAGGCAGAGAACGTATAAGTCGCCGCAGCACAATGGCCGCATCGTTGCGGTAAGCAAGGCTGTCAAACATTCCGGTTGTGCCTTGTGTTCTACCATCGCAGGGGTCGCTGACGAAAGCAGCGAAGGGGGTACAGGATAGTTCGGACAATGTCTGGGCCGCCTCCTCCATCAATAAACCAACCTCCCAGTGTCCAGTGTGGTAGCCCAAGGCAACTGGATTACCATCTGGTGCGCGTATGCCCCCTTGCGTGGAAAGGATCAGGAATTCTGGTTGCCGGAGGCGAGCTGGTTGCCAGCCCATGCCTGCATTCTGGGTCAATCCGAAGAGATTTCCGCTGGGAGCATGCCGAAGCATATCTTCATCCAGGGGCAAAGCACCTGCTGGCCCCGCACCAGAGGTTGCAATGCTATAGATGTCTTCGCCGCTGTTATCTAAGGTGAAAGCCATTTCCAACGTACCCATGTGGTTTGCCCGTCCAGGTAATAGAAAGCAGATATTTTCCTGCCGCAGTAACTCGTGAGGACACGCACCCAGAAAACTCTATGATGTGTATCCAAGACTGCGCTACAACTCTACGTCGGCGACCTTCTTCATGGAATCCAAATAGTCCCATTCCGTTGCATTGGGCACCATGGGTTGGTCAAAAATCAATGACAAGGGACCAGCGAATCCGCTCCTCTTAAGTACCTGTATGCCGCCAGCCAAGTCATCAGGAATGATCGCGCCATTCTCCTCGTATTGGGCCTTGGCATGTCCGGAAGTGGCCCATGGCGCAATCTTGGCAAATTCTGTGTATCGATCTGGTCCTTTGAAATTGCCGAAATCAGCGCAGATTGTGATCTGGCCTTCACAGAGTTCCAGAATGGCGATAAGGTGATCTGCTTTCAAAGAAAGTGGCCGGAAGTTCTCGGTAAAAACCTTCACGCCTTTGTCTTGGCCATATGCGTACAAAGACTTCAGTTGTCGCGCGCTCAATTGAATGCTCGGGTGGTCAGCCAGACACTGAGCATCAGCCGAGACGGTATCTTCGCCCGCAACTACGCGCGCTGCTTTCGCACCCAATGTATTTGCTGTATCAATCCAGCCCCGAATCCAACTCAAGTGAATCTCTCTCTCCTCGGGGTCAGGAGCAGTAATATCTGCGTCATCGATCAGTATTGAAAAGATTTCTACCCCGGCGTGGCTGGCTTCACTGGCCAACTCGACCAAGAAACCATTCTCACGTGATGGAAAATGAAAGTGGCAAATTTCTAAAGTATTTATTCCGTGTTGAGCTGCCAGCCCTGGAAGTTCTAGGAGTCTAATGGCCGCTTCCTTATTGGGAGGCGTCTTCTTTTCGGCGGTAAAGTCATCCAGCCACACCGAACCCAAGGCTCGGTGCAGGCTCCAGGAAGATACGGAAACTCGCGCGGTCATGAGGGTAACTCCTTTTGATTTGGATCCTATTCTATTTCTTGGGCGGACATCAAATTGAGTACTTCAGCACGGGAAGGAAGTCCATTTCTGGATCCTACCGTCTGGCAACACAAAGCTCCAGTGGCACTGGCGAATCGTAGCATGTCCTGCCAAGCCATTCCTTCGGCCAAGGCCCCAATGTAGGCACCGTGAAAGGCGTCTCCCGCCCCATTAGTATCTCGCACTTCCACATCATAGGCGGACAAGGAACCGGTCTGTCCTTTCTTGGCCCAGACCAGACCTCTTTCTCCCAATGTAACCACTACAGTCCGTGCCAAATGGGACACACCCTCTAAGGCCTCCGGCAAAGTAGCTGCCCCAGTGTAACCATAAGCAAATCGTTCTGCAGCCACCAAGTGATCTACTTCAGATGCCAAGGCGCGGCTGTGCGGTGAATCAGAATCAGCGTCTAGGACCGTGGGAACCTTTCTTTCTCTGGCCTGTCGGATTGCTTCCCTGGAAACGGCCTGTTGGTGTCCGTCCACCAGAATTGCGTCAGGTTGAATTATGTCCAAGTCCAACGAGTCTGGCGGGTATTGGGGTTGGATTCCCCTGTAAGCTGCTAGTGTACGGCTTCCATCCGGCTTAACCAATATCCCGGATACTCCAGTGGGCTCTCCAGACCTGAGTAAGAGTTCTGTCGAGACACCTAAGTCTTCAAGCTCGCGGACATGAGCTTCCCCAAAGATGTCATGTCCCAGATATGAGGCCAGTATTGAGTGGTATCCCAAAGCCCCGGCTGCAGCAGCGGCATTGGCTGCAAGCCCACCTCCACAGCTCGTGAAATCGCCGGCATTAGCTTTTTCGTCCGGTCCCAAGTGGCGTTCCACCGCGAAGGTCAGGTCGTAGCAGGCATAACCAATCGCCAAGACCGTGGGTCTGGGGTCCGGCGGCCTACTAGGAAGGTCATGAAAGGCCATTGCTCGATGAGATGCTTACTTTTTCTTTAGAGGGGGCTGTACACTCTAGCAATCGTGGGTATCCCCAGACACTTTCCCCTGAGCGGACAGTAATACTGCCCCGCAAACAGAAGAAGCATGTTTCCAGCAAGAAACCCTGGAGCAGCTACTCCAAGGCGATTTGCTCTTCCCCCTCGTAGAGGAAGCAAGCTGCCTGGTGCCTTTTCTCTCCAACCGAATACGGAGGGGGAATCATTTCAAGGCAGCGGTCAAATCGTTGCGAACATCGAGGGTAGAAACGGCATCCGCTGTCCACGCTAACCCGCATTTCCTCATCATCAACCGTAGCAGTGTCGTTGGACCCCCACTTGACATTCGGATCCGGTACAGGGATGGAATCCAGCAACAACTGAACATAAGGGTGCTTGGGGTTCTCGATTACTCTAGTAGTTTCACCACTTTCAGCAATGGACCCTTGGTACAGTAAATAAATGGAATCACCTATCTGGTAAGCCGTACTCAGATCATGAGTGATGTAAAGGAAGGAAATACCTTCCTCGTCTCGCAGTCTCAGCATGATATCCAAGATCATGGCTCGCAAAGATGCATCAACCATCGAAACTGGTTCGTCCGCCACAATCAGACGGGGCCGCAACATATAAGCTCTAGCCATCATAATGCGCTGCCGTTGGCCGCCGCTCAGCTGGTGCGGATATTTTTCCAAAATCTCTTCCCCCCGCAGGCCCACAACATTCAATGCATCTTCTATCATTTCACGGCCGTCGCGGGCATTCCTAGCCATTTTGAAATTTCGAATGATCATGTCAAAAACGTGCTTGACCCTGTAGAACGGGTTGTAGACGGCATAAGGATCTTGGAAGACGGCCTGTACTTCGCGGCGGTATTGCATGCGCTCGTCGCCATTCATTTCCCCAACATTCCTGCCACGGAAGATGATGCTGCCGGACGTCAGACTGGTGAATCCCAATACCAAATTGGCCAAGGTGGACTTGCCACTGCCAGACTCACCGGCAATGGTCGTTATTGTGGCAGGTGAATCTTCTATGGTCAGGTTGTAATCCTGCAAGGCAACCGTGACCGGCCCCCCACTCAGCAGGGATCCACCGTAAATCTTGGTGGCGTTACGTACTTCCAGCAACGGCGGCATATAGGGCATTTCCTTTGAAGAAACGAATTTTTTACAACAGGCCTACGAGTGATTCACCAGCGAACCGTCATCCTCGTAAAGATGACAAGCGGTGCGGTGGTCTTGCCTGAGTTCCCGCAACGGGGGATCTTTTTCCCGACAGAGATCCATCACATAAGGACACCGCATCTGAAAAATGCATCCGGTCGGCGGGGTCCGCAAGTCGTGGGTCAGTCCCTCTGTAAGCTTGAGGGGCTTACGCTCTTTGATAGAAGGAATGGATTCAATTAACAATTGTGAATAGGGATGTAACGGCTCTGCATACATTGACTTCACAGGAGCGATTTCCACCATCCTGCCCGCGTACATGACAGCCAATCGGTCCACTAGCTGGGCCATCAGTCCCATGTCGTGGCCAATCACAATCATGGAAACTCCCAAGCGCTCCTTTACATCAAGCAAGGTCTGGCCGACAACTCTCTGGACCACCACGTCCAGCGCGCTTGTCGGCTCATCCGCGATTATCAGTTGGGGATTTAAGGCAATGGCCATCGCGATGCAAGCTCTCTGCTTCATGCCACCGCTAAGTTCGTGGGGATACATGTTGTAAACCCGGCTGGGCAACCCAACGAGGACAAAGAGGCTTTCGATGCGGTCCCGTAGTTCTGACGAACTGCTTCGCTCCTCATGGGTGCGAATTGCATCCTTGATTTGAGAACTGATAAGCATGACTGGATTCAGAGAATTCATTGCGCCTTGGGGGATTAGTGCCAATTTGGTCCACCTTACATCCCGTAGTTCAGCCCCTTCCAATTGGGTCAGCTCAATCCCGTCCAGTTCAACTGAGCCGGCCACTATGCGCCCCGGACTCTGTACCAGGCGCAATATGGCCATGGCAGTTGTGGTCTTGCCGCATCCGGATTCGCCGACCAGGCCGACTATCTCCCCCTTGCGAACTTCGAAGGTGACGTCATCCACGGCCCGTACATCTCCGGTAGGGGTGTGGTAGTAAACCTTCAATCCTTTGACTGCGAGGGTGGCCCCTTCCCCGTGCCCATAAAGACCACTACCGGCAGGCCTTGACCCTGTCAATTCCGTTGTCATGAGGAAGACATCACACCTCTTAGACGTGGATTGGCTATTTCATCCAACCCTACTGTCATAAGAAAAAGTGAAGTGAAGACTACTACTAGAGCCACTATGGGAATGCCCCACCACCACCACATACCTCGGAACAGTGCTGAAACGGCCATCGCATGATAAATGGTCATTCCCATGGTGGGTATGCGAGTGGGTCCCAGACCCAGCGCCTCAAGACCTGTTGCCGCCAAAATGGCTGCAGAGACGTTACCGGTGAGACTGGCTGCCAAGTAAGGCAGCATGTTAGGTAACATCTCCTCAAAGAGAATCGTGAAGGTATTAGCCCCCGACAGACGGGCCATTTGAACATAGCCTCGTTCTCTCAGAGTTAATACCTGGGCCCGCAAGAGCCTCGTGGGCCCGGGCCATGCAAAGGCTGCCAGCAGCAGGGCAAGGACAGGCACACTCAACTGTCTGACAAACGCAGAAATGACTATCAAGACGGCCAAAGCCGGAATTGTAATGATGGAGTCGGACACGGTACGGATAACGGCATCCACCCAGCCGCCTGTGAACCCGGCCGTAAAACCAAGCACCACACCAATGAACATGCCGGCTCCTGCCGCGATCAACCCAATGTGCAGGGACCGGGGTGCCCCGACCAGAAGAACGGCCAGCATATCCCTGCCATCGCTGTCTGTGCCCAAAGGATGCTCGGAACTGGGGGTGCCAAAGACGGGGTTTTCACTGGTAACCCACATAGGGGGCAAATTCAGTGGCGAAGAAGCAACACGGGCCAGAGTGGTGTCCCACAGTCGTAAAGGCTTGGCCGCTGCCATCAGCAGCACAAGCAAAATGAGGGATAGACCAATGATGAATTTGGGATTCAACCACGGTGAATCCCAAGTGTTCAGTCCGCTACTCGCGTCAGTTTGAACTACAGCTTGCTGAGCGGCCACACTCATGACGTGCCCTTCTGATACGTAATACGAGGATCGATCAAGGGATAGAGAAGATCCAGAATTAAGACGGCGGTGGCAGTGCCTACAATCAACATAAACACAATGCCTTGGATGACCGTGTAATCAGCACTAATAATGGCCTGGTACAGGAAGTAGCCTAGGCCCGGATAGCCGAATATGTATTCCACCAGCAAAGAGCCACCGGCTAGAGCCCCAATGTTGAGGGCCAGAGCCGTGATCTGAGGCAAAAGAGAATTACGTATTCCATAAAACCAGAACACGCGTCGAGAACGCAGGCCTTTGGCATCGGCTAGGATCATATAGTCCTCTCCATCATTGGTTACCATCATGCCACGCATGCCTAAGGCCCAAAAGCCCATAGATGTAACCACAATGGACAAAACCGGCAACAAGCCGTGGTACACGACACTGGAAATAAATTCCCAAGTAAAACCGGGGTCAATATTTCGCCCGTAATTGCCAAAGGCCGGAAAGACTTTCCATCTGAAGGCCAGTACGGAAATCAGAAGCAGTCCGAACATGAAAAAAGGGATTGCCGTAAAAGTCAGCGAAACCGGAAGGATGCTTCGAATCCAACCAGGAACTCTGCGCCATGCCATCATCGCCCCGACCATGTTGCCAGCCAGAAATGACAAAATGGTGGCTACTGCCAACATACCTACTGTCCAAGGCAGAGAACGGTTCACGATGTCTGTGACCCGCGCTGGGAAGTTGGCCAAGGAATAACCGAGATCCAACCTTGACATGCTACTTAGGTACCGGAAGTATTGGACATGCAGTGGTCCATCCAAGCCAAAGCGGGCACGCCAAGCATTAATCAGGTCAGCTGAATTCTCAATGGTACCGGCCTGCTGCAACAGCCGTTCCACCATGGCGGTTACGGGGTCCCCTGGGGCGAGGCGGGGAATAATGAAAATAAGTGTGGAACCGATCCAGATAGTCAGAATCCACATGCCTAGACGGCGCATGAAATAACCGGGAGTAAGTTCACCCATTAAGCGTCTCTATTTGTAAATGCTTCTGCATAACGCAGAAAAACAAAACCAGCCAGGGTCGACCTTGAAGTCAGCCCTGACTGGTGTGACTAAACCTGTCTGAGCCTTGAGGCGGTCAGCTAATTGCCGGTCGACTCAATTTCGTGAATGATGTAATGCGTGTGTTGCCACCAGGTCGGCGGATGCACATATTGATTGTCAAACGTGGGCCAATTGGTCCAATAAGTCTCCAGGAAGGGAATGATCTTTTTGGCTTCGGTTATCGGAATTACCGGCAAATCTTCGAAGATCAGAGCAGTGGCCTGCAAGAACAAGGATTCAATTGCTGGATCCCCTAGAGGTAGCGATCCAATCTGGTCCACTAAAGCGCTATATTCCTCGGCCTTGTCACCGCTCCATCGCCAGGAGTTTTGGTTGGCACGGGTGCCGATTGGCTCAAGCCAGCGGGTATTGAATGTATCCATGGTTGCCCAGGGCTCATTCACGGATCCGCAAGTCTGCCAGCCCATCCGGGATTCGAATTCTCCGTTCCGGAAGTTGTCACCCCAAATCTGACCAGCCTGGTTCACGTGCACGGCATTAATGCCGGAACGCTGTAACTGCTCAACCACAACTTGGGTGATTCGTTTCTTCTCAATGAATCCTTCGTGAGTAGCAATTTCGAGTGATAATTCTTGGCCATCCTTTTCCCAATAGCCATCACCTTCACGGGTGTAGCCTTTTGATTCCAAAATTTCAAAAGTCTTTTGGGGATCGTAGGTAAAGAGCCTGTCCAAGTCCCAAGCGCCTTCGGCGATGGCAGAATCTACTAAGGCATCCAGCGGCGGGTAAGCCGGGAAGTAATGGCGGTTCTTCAGAGTCGTGCCTTCATACGCGATTGCAACGATCTCATCGCGGTCGACGGCATAGTTGACAGCCCAACGCATGTCGGGGTCATTCCACGGCTCAACGGCATTGTTAAATTCAAATGTGCGTGAGCAGGGATCAGGAACCCAAGCCAGCGGCATTTCGTTAAACCAGGTAATGACGTCAGGGTTCTGTCCCTGCAAGGCCTGTAGCTGGCCTAATGTGATATCCATTAGGCTGTCGATGCCACCTTGGGCCATTACGTTTACCGCAGTCTCGTCGGAGGCACTGCGGATCCAAATCAGCTTTTTGGGTTCCGGTAGCTCTTTCCAACCAACCTTGGCTCCCCACCAATCGTCGTCTCGGACATAACTGAATTCCGTGGGGCTAATGCCGTCCAGCAGATACGGACCTGTAAACACAGGCCAGCCCTTTTCTGAATCGTAATACTTAAAGGTCAGGGGGTCTTGGCCAGCCCAAATATGTTCAGGCAGAATGATTGGGCCGCCCCAAATCCGAACGGACCAGTTGTCCAACTGGAAACGGGGATTCGGGCGAGTCAAGTTGAAGGTGACCGTGAAATCGTCAACTTTTTCTACGCTTTCCACCCAATCCTGTAGGCCAGCCGCATAGTTCAATTCAGTGTGTTCCAGCAATAAGCCCATGGTGAAGACCACGTCATCAGCGTTGAATGCTTCGCCGTCGCTCCATTCCACACCTTTACGAATGTTTAAGGTCCAGGTAGTAAAGGTATCGTCCGATTCCATCGACTCGCCCAGCCAAGGTTCAATTTCACCTGTCTGGTAATTCAATATAAACAGAGGCTCTTGTACAGCCTGATGCATACCCTGGTTGCGAAGGCCGCCAGGTACATATGGATTCATTAATTCAGGATCCGCGAACTGGCCCCCACGGGCATCGACCTCGAAAATGACAGTTTCAGCGCGAGAGGCGTCGGAGTAGTCCTCCATCATCTCCATTTCGCCAGAATCGGCCATATCCCCTTCCGCCGCTGGGGCAGTATCTGCCGGTCCGGCGCAACCCACAACCGCTATCATCAACAGCAGCGTAGCCAACAATATAGTTATTACTCTTTTCACTTCACAATACTCCTTGATGTCGCAGGGTCGACCAGGGTCTCCGGAACACGCCAAAAGCTGGACGCGCCCTTAGGTGGTACCCCAGAAGTGTTCTCGCACAACCTGCATTAAGAAAAAGGCGCCAGCATTATAACAATGGGATCGCGGAAACAGTCGAAAAACGCTCCGGCAAAATCTCTCTTTCCTTCTTTACGTTATTGCATCAAGCAACTTGGTGCGATCTTAGGTTGGAAGGTTAAGCCCTTCTACAAGCACTCAGAAACCTGCATAGTCATTCTTCCTGCGGAACAGGTCCTATTGCGTTCGCCAGGATTGCCCCACTGAAGACAGTGCCCTCCAGCAAGGCATCAGAGAAGTCCACCGAGGTCAACACGGCATTTGTGAAGTTGGCGTTTCTCAGGTCGGCACCGGCTAGAATCGAATAGCGTAGATCTGAGCCAGTGAAATCTGCGTTCTGTAAATTGGCCCCTGCTAGATCCGCCCAGCCGAGGAAAAGGCCAGAATAATCTCCACTTTCGCCGCCTTGATTGAGAATTCCCCAGACTACGTGCCATCTTTCAGGCAGTACAGTTTCGGAGTCGATAATCGTGCCCCGCAGGTTACTTAGTCCCATTTCGGCTCCATGCAGATTTGTACCCGAAAGTATGGTGCTGGATAACTGGGCCCGATCAAGGTCTGCTTCCGTCAAATCGGCTTTAGAAAAGTCCGCTCCTCGAAGATCTGAATTTCGAAGGTTGGCAAATGTCAGAATGGAGCCTCTAAATACCGCATTCTGCAGGTTTGCGTCTTGTAAGAAAACTCCACTAAGCATGGAGTCGGTCACCTGGACACCAGAGTAGTCCCGGCCGACCCCTGGATCATTGTGCATTTCCCAAACGAGACGGTCACGGGGAGCAAATTGGGTATTGGCATCGATGGAGGACTGTCGCAGATCGGCCATTTCCAAGTTAGCCTGGGAGAGATTGGCACCACTAAGATCCGTGTCCTGCAGTCGAACATATCTGAGATTGGCCCGACCAAAATCAAAGCCCTTTAGATTGGCTCGAGACAGGCTGATCCCTTCCAAGTCAAGGTCGGGTTCAGGGTCGTTGATCAAGTGCCAGATGCGTTCCCAATGTCCGTTCATTACCGTTTTTTCGTCGATAATTGAGTTATTCAGAAGGGCTCGGGTCAAATCGGCCGAACTCATGATGGTTCCCTTCAAATCGGCATTTCTCAGATCTGCGCCAAATAACCTGGCTCCGTCCAACCGACTGTCTGTCAATTTCGCGTTTCGAAGATCGGCGTGCGTAAGTAGCGTTCCCGAGAGATCCGCCCCAGTAAAATCCGCTCCATTCAAGTCCGCGTGCGACAGATTGGCAAAGTACAGATTCGCCCCTCTGAAGTCAACATCCCTGGCCAAGGAATTTGGCATATTGGCGTGTGAGAGGTCAAAGCCTTTGAATGATTGTCCGAGCAAAGTCTGACCTTCAAAGTCGGCCCCTTGGCACTTCTTGGGACAGACTTGGAAGGAGGGTTTTAAGTACAAATTAAAAACAAAAAAGAAACTGACCAACACAGTGGGGACCAAGATGATGGCCGCAATCAACAATGGCTTACCGTATCTTTGAGTTGGTGACGGCATAGAAAGTTGCATTTCGAGGTTGTTGCCTTCCCAGCTAAAGGGGTTTGGCTCTCAGGATATACGAAATTGGAACGAATGTGGGTTTTCCAACGCCTAAGCCAAGCAACGCGAATTTAACTTAGTAAAGGCAAACTCTCATGAAACCTCTTGAAAGTTTCCCATTGCCCGTATTGGCTGGCTCTATAGTTTGATCCAAGTTGCAAGTTGTAGGTATCTCTAATTCAACAGGCAGTTGGAAAAGGCCCGAGAAAATTCGCTGTCTCGACATCCTATGAAGGTGAAGAGCAGGCGATCGAACGTTGTTTGGCTCTGTTCTCCTTGCTGGCGTTTACAATTGGAACCATCCTTAGGTCAATGGTTCAGCTCCACGAATTGGAACGCGGATAAAGGTTCGGCCCCAATTCAATCGGAGCTGTCACCAGCCGGTCCGGTTCATTCAGTTTTTTCAAGAGAAATGATCCAATGAAGACTCTGCTTTATACCGCACCGTGGCACATGCAGGTCATGGACGCACCTCTCCCCGAACTTGCCGAAGACGATGTCTTGGTGAGTGTAAAGGCGGTAGGAATTTGCGGGTCCGACATTCACGGCTACACCGGGAGTACGGGTCGACGAACCCCTCCCATGATCATGGGCCATGAATTCTGTGGAACTGTTGCCGCGCTTGGTAGCAATATTAAGGGTGTAGAAGAAGAAGACGAGGTAATAGTCTCACCTTTATTTCCCTACGACGGGATAGGACAAAGAGAGGTGTTGGGAGTTAACACTCAGGGCGCCTATGCTGACCTGGTGCGCGTTCATAAGTCCATGCTATACCCCAAGCCAGAAGGCATGACCTGGCACCAGGCAGCCATGTGCGAACCTCTTTCGATCGCCATGCATGCGCTGTCCCGAACTCCCTTGAGTCTGATGGACACAGTGGTAGTAGTTGGCGCCGGAACCATCGGTCTGCTTGTGATGTTGTGCGCCCGCTTGGGTGGCGCCGGAACTATTGTCGTAACTGACATGAGTGACCACAGACTAGAAGTGGCCCGACTGGTAGGCGCTGACGTGACAATAAACGTCAGAGATGAAGACCCTATTGCGAAGGTCATGAATATAACAAATCAAGTAGGAGCGGACGTAGCCGTTGAAGCTGTGGGCTTGTCAAAGTCTGTTCAACAAGCCCATGCCATGGTCAAAGTGGGAGGGCACGTCACTTGGATAGGCAATAACGACCTTATGATTGATATCAATATGCAGGAAGTAGTGACTCGAGAAATCACTATCTCCGGTACTTATGGCTTCTCCAACGAATTTGAAAGAGTCATTCAGTCTATCGGGACCGGTAGCATCAACGTAGCGCCCTTAATCGAGCAAGTTTCTCCGCTAACAGAAGGGCCGGCCATCATTGAGGGCCTGGCAAAAGGCGAGTTGGATTTGATTAAGGTTATTCTGGAGCCTTGAGCTTGCCATGCGTATAGCTGCCTTTCCCAAATGCTATCTGGACGACATTTGTGTTCATCGCTCGATGGACGTATTCGATTGGATTGACATGGCGAAATCCTTGGAAGTGGAAGGCCTGGAACTGTATGAAGGGTTCTTCGCCTCCTTGGAAAAATCCTATTTGGACTCTATCGGAGAAGCCCTCAATTCCGGCGGCTACGAAATGCCGATGCTCTGCGTTTCTGCTGACTTCACACATCCGGATGCAAATATGCGGCAGAAGGCAATTGAACATCAAGTGGCCATGATGGAAGTTGCACGGTACTTGGGAGGCGAAGGTGTAGTCTGCCGGATCCTTACTGGGCAAAGGTACCCTGACCTACCTATAGACCAAGGCCTGGAGCATGTTGAATCGGCGTTTATCGCTGTCTTGCCTATAGCCGCAGAACTAGAGGTAGTATTGGCAATCGAAAATCACTATAAGGATGGATACTGGTTGTATCCGGAATTCGCTCAAAAAATGGACGTTTTTCTAAAGGTCCTGGATCGGCTTCCCGAGTCAGAGTGGTTTGGCGTACAGTACGATCCTTCCAACGCCCTGGTGGCAGGAGATGATCCGATCGCCTTGTTGGACGCGGTTCTTCATCGCGTTGTTACAGTTCACGCCAGTGACAGGTACCTGACGGCAGGTGCTAGTTTGGATTCCCTCAGGGGGCAGGACGGCAGCATTGGCTATCTGGATGCGCTTCAACATGGTGTTACAGGTCAAGGTCTGAACGACTACGATGCCATCTTCAGCAGATTAGCTAGCCGAGCATTCAGTGGCTGGGTGAGCATCGAGGACGGGATGGATGGCATGGACGAAATGAAGAAGAGTGTAGATTTTCTGAAAGAGATGCGGCAACGGTACTTTGGTTGATCTCTTGGAAGCCTGGGGAAAAGAATGGAAGCATTAGTCAAATACGGAACCGGGGACAAGGAAGTTGAGATTCGTTCGGTAGACGAGCCTGCGGGCGCTTCGGACAAAGTGGTCATAGAGGTGAAGGCCGCCGGTGTATGTGGTAGCGACGTACATCTTTGGCGCAACCAACACAGTTGGGAGATCATCTTGCCACTGGTTCTTGGGCACGAATTCAGTGGGAAAATAGCGGAAGTGGGCCGAGAAGTGCAAGGCTTCAAGGTAGGTGATCGAGTCGCTTGCGAAACCGCGGCTTCAGTGTGCGGTCGATGCACTTACTGTCTGAGTGGTAACTACAACATGTGCCCGAGCCGTTTGGGCTATGGTGCCCTTGCACACGGATCCTTCACGTCCTATGTTGAGGCCCGTCCCGAAATCCTGCACCACGTGCCCGGCCGAGTTACATATGAACAAGCTGCCTTGACCGAGCCAGGGTGCGTGGCTTACAACGCATTGGTGGAAAAGACCACCATACGACCTGGCGACCTAGTTGTGATTCAGGGCCCAGGGCCAATTGGAATCATGGCTTTGCAAATGGCCCGAATTCGGGGAGCTGGCACCTTAATCGTTTTGGGTACAAGCACTGACAAGCAACGTCTCGAAGTGGCCTCAGAGTTGGGGGCAGACCATGTGGTGAACATCGAGGAAGAAGATCCCCAAGCATTGATTGGTGCGCTAGGCGACGGGGCAGGGGCAGACTTGGTAGTTGACTGCACCGGAGCCAGCCGAGCTTTGCAACAGGGAATGGCATTGGCCCGGCCAAATGGTCAGATAACCAAGATCGGTTGGGGGCCTCAGCCTTTGGGCTTCAACTTGGATCCTTTGGTTCAAAAGGCCATTCGCTTGCAGGGATCCTTCAGCCACACTTTTGGCACGTGGGAAAGGGTATTGCGGCTACTGGATACCGGGCAAATTAATTTGGGCCCAGTTGTTGGTGGTGTATTTCCTTTAAAAGAGTGGCATGAGGCCTTTGAACGAATGGAGTCTGGCCAGAATGTAAAGTCTGTATTGACTTGGTATTAAGTGCAGTTTTACATAATCTAACGGAAAGTGATGCCAAGAAATTCCACGCCGATCATCCAAGTCTCTTTGGATGTCACCACCATCTCTGAAGCCTTGGAAATGGCCCGTGCAGCTCACCAAGCAGGGGTGGACTGGTTGGAAGCGGGCACTCCCCTGATATTGGCGGAGGGACTTCACGGGGTAAGAGCTCTGCGAAAGGCGTTTCCTGGGGTCCCACTCGTCGCTGACCTCAAGACCATGGACGGTGCAGGACTGGAAGGAGAAATGATGTTCCGGGCTGGAGCGGACATGGTGGTGGTGATGGGCCAAGCGCACGATGCCAGTATCATAGCTCAAGTAGAAATGGCTCAGCAGTACAAGAAAAAGGTAATGTGCGATGTCATGCTGTGTCCCGACAAACCGGACAGGGCCCGCCGTGCCGAAGAGTTAGGGGTGGATTACATCATCGTGCATACTGGCTTTGACGAACGGAATCTGGAACCGGAACGTACTCCGTTAGAGGACTTGGCTGCTGTAGTCGACGCAGTGTCCGTTCCTGTCCAGGCCGTTGGTGGACTGAGCGTGGAACAGGCATTGCAAACCTTGGAAATGGGAGCGGAAATCGTAGTGTTTGGGGCGCCTCTAGTGATTGCCAGCGATTCCTTTACGGCGAGTACGGATAATTTTGGAGGTCTTATGCAGGAAATAGTGGCCCTTGTTAAAGGGTAGCATCCGGAAGCAGTCGGACCGCCCAAACATCAGGAGAAAGTGAAACGATGCAGTTGTTAGAGCAAATTCAGAATTTAGACTTTCCGGCACCTCTGCCAGAAAGAATGTTGAGAGTACGGCAGACCTTCAATACCAGCAAAGTCGAGGACTTGCCAGGGCGCGTGCACGAGGCTTGGACAGAAAGCGGCGTATTTAACCGTATGAAGTCCGGAGCTGTGGTTGGGGTGGGCGTAGGCAGCCGCGGTATAGCCAACATTCCGTCGCTGGCCAAAGCCAGCGTGGATTGGCTGCGAGCGCACGGTTTCCAACCCTTTGTCTTTCCGGCTATGGGTAGCCACGGCGGGGCAACAACAGATGGCCAAAAGCTGATGATGGCGGAGCTAGGAGTTACAGCCGACAGCGTAGGGTGTGAAGTGAAGGCCACCATGGAAGTAAAGCCGATCGGCGAAATCGAAGGTGGCCCTGTGCTTTTTCAAGGAGTAGAGTCCATGGGTGCAGACCATTGCGTTTTAATCAGCCGCATAAAGCCGCACACAGATTTCAGAGGTAAGTTGGAAAGCGGTCCCTCCAAGATGTCGGTCATAGGTTTGGGTAAACAGCATGGTGCTTCAGTCATGCATGCAGGCGGCGGTGAGAATTTTCAGAAGTTCCTTGCCCCCGCAGCTCGTATCTATGAAACGGATACGAATCTGGTTGGGGCACTCTGTCCGATTGAAAACGCATATGACCAAACGGCTCGCATTGAATTCCTGAATGACGAGGAAATCGGCACGACGAGAGAGGAAGAGTTGCTGGTTGAAGCCAAGGAGCGTATGGCCAGCCTGCCGTTTGAATCCATAGACATTCTGGTGGTCAAGGAACTCGGCAAAAATATCAGCGGCACTGGTATGGACACCAATGTAGTGAGTAGACTTATGATCCCGCGGCAACCTGAAGTGTTCGGAGATGTGGATGTAGGACTGATTGCAGTTCTGGATCTGACGCCCGAAACCCACGGCAATGTGTCCGGCCTTGGCTTGGCCAATGTAACCACAGCCCGGGTAGCCGAGAAAATTGACTGGGTGGCTACATACACTAATGCGATCACGTCCGGCATCTTTGGCATGTTCCGAGTCCATTTACCTATTACTATGCCTGCCGATGAACAATCCTTGCAAGTCGCAATTCGAGGCTGTGCTAGACCGCCCGAAGAGGCCCGTATGGTGTTCATACAGAATACATTGTTTGTGGACGAATTCTTTGCAAGTCCAAGTCTGTTGGAAGAGATCGAGGCCCATCCGCGGCTGTCCGTCACCAGTGAACATCCCCTTTCCTTCTCCGAAGTTGGCGTTATGGCCAGTCCCTGGGAGCTGAATTGACCAGGAATCGGAAAGGGTCAAACAAACGCGGCTGCAGATTTACGGGGAACTGAACATCGCCCTTGCCATCTTGCCTGCCCTTTCGAATGACTCGCTCTCTGTTTTTAGGTAACATTGAATTCAACAGAGAGTGGCTACAGGAATGATTGTTGTTGGCAACAATTGTAGGTACGCGGGCCAGAACGGATCCTTTTCTCCCTGCCAGACGGTTCAAACGAGTATGAGTGTCAGTCCATGCAACTGAAAGATAAAGTAATACTTATCACAGGCTCAACCACGGGTATTGGCGAAGCTACGGCTAGAGCCTGTATCGCGGAAGGGGCTTCCGTGATGATTCACGGGAGGCGCGAACTTGCCGCCCGGGAATTGGCCCAGGCACTGGGAGATAGGGCTAGCTTCGTAATCGGAGACATAGCCGACCCTAATTTCTGCAGCCGGATTGTGGATGCAACAGTCTCAGAATTTGGGAAGATAGACGGAGTTGCAAACAACGCGGCCAGAACATCCAGGGCAACATTGGAGGAAACCGACGCCGAGACTTTCGACCAGCACTACCACACTAATTTACGCGCTCCCTTGCTTGTCATTCGGCAGGCAGTCCGCCACTTTCGGAAACAAGGCGAAGGCACTGTCCTGAATATCGGTTCCGTCAACGCTTGGTCCGGTCAATCTGACCTTCTGCCTTATTCTGCTTCGAAAGGTGGTTTGCAGACTATGACCCGTAATCTGGCGAATGGATTAGCTGGCGACAATATTCGCATTAACCAGCTAAACGTTGGCTGGTGTACCTCACCAAATGAGATAGCACTAAAGATTTCGGAAGGACTTCCCGAGGATTGGTATAAGAATGTGCCCAGGGAATTTGCTCCAACAGGTAGGCTCCTGACTCCCGAACAGGTGGCCTCGCATGTGGTCTTCTGGTTGTCCCCCGCTTCCAAACCCGCCAACGGCTGTGTATATGAGCTGGAGCAGTTCTGTATCCTCGGCCGAAGTGTTGAGAGGGAATGGAACTGAGAATTGAGCCTTAATTGGAGACAAGTGGCTGAAATTAGCTAGAACGAGGGAGTGGACGCATCCGCTCTGTCTCCGACTAGGGCCGAAGTGTGACCTTTACGGATTCGCTGCCGTTGGCAACCAGGTCAAATCCCTTCTGATAATCCGACAAGGGCATTTGGTGAGTCACGATGCGATTCATGGGCAACAAACCTTCTCCCAGCATCCGAATCGCGACTGGATAGGCATAAGGGCTCAAGTGAGCACCGTGAATGTTGAGTGATTTGCCATCTCCAATTACAGTCCAATCGACAGTAACTGGCTCTCTCATCACGCTGAATTCAACGAAAGTGCCCAACTTACAAATCATTTCAAGTCCCTGCGGTACGGCTAGGGGCTGCCCAGTGGCTTCGATATAGACATCGCAGCCGTAACCCTCTGTGAGACTTAGAACTTCAGCCACTGTATCAACTCTGCCGACGTTAAATGCTAGGTCTGCACCACAAGCCAAAGCCAATTCCAATCTCTTGTCGTTGAGGTCTAGCACAATCAGCTGGGCTGGGTTTTTCATGCGGGCTGCTGCCACCATGCCGAGTCCCAGAGGGCCTGCCCCCGCAATTACCACGGTGTGATCCAATTCGATTTCTGCGCGCTGCACGGCATGGATGCCGCACGCCAAAGGTTCCACAAAAGCGGCCCAAGCTGGAGGCAGATCTTCAGGAACTTTGTAGTTCAACGCGTTGCCTGGCAACTTCACATATTGCGCCATGGCTCCAGGAGTATTCTTACGAAAGCCATAAATGTCATGGACCTGGCACATCCAGTATTGTCCTCTCTGGCAATACCGGCACTTCTGGCAAGGGACTATTTGTTCTGACACCACCCGGTCACCAAATCCGAATGGTTGTGTCTTCTGAGCCTCAAGACCCATTTGCACCACAGTGCCCGTAAACTCGTGTCCTGGCACTATAGGGGCCTGACAATAACCTGGTTTCTCAGCCGTGCCCCAAAACATCGGCGCCCCCAGATAACACTTTAAGTCACTGGCGCAGATGCCGACGGCATCAACCTTTAGTAGGACTTCATCTTCTCTCACTGTCGGGACTGGCAACATCTCCAGACGATAGTCCAGAGGTGCGTGGCACATTACGGCAGCCATTTCTTGGGGCATGGAAGAGCTGGTCATGAATTGGGCCGGAGTTCAGGCAGGGCTTTGGACTAACTGAGAACGGAATTCTGGAAGGCCTTGGGATATTCCCGGTAGCCGGTACAGAGCTCCCGCTGTTTCCCCATTGTATTTCTTGTCGTGCCCTCCAGCGGTAGTTACATACAAGTCAGTCAGGTTCTGGCCCCCGAAAGTCACAGAAGAAACTTTCAACGTGGGAAATTGTATGGACTCTACAATCCCTCCCAATGCGTCCAAATGGACGATCCGAGATCCATCCCAGTGAGCAATCCACAAATGCCCTTTGGCGTCGATGGTCATGCCGTCAGGACGCCCTGACGCTGGTTCCTTCGCAGCTGAGTACCAAACTTCAGGGCGGGATCTGTCGAAGTCGCCTTTCGCGTCCAACCAGGGGTACTTGGTAACTTCTCCCGTCTTGGTATCAGTGTGAAAGAAAGAATTTCTGTCCGGCGAAAATCCCATGCCGTTTGATGTGCCGATGCCTCCCATCAATTCTGTCAATTCGCCGTTGGGGGAGAGGAGGTATAACAAGCCGTCAGGTTTAATCTCCCCCGGAGTGGACATTGTGCCGCAAAACACCTGACCTTGGGGCCCAGCGATTACATCGTTAAACCTATTGGTCTCCTGACCTGGGACACCTTCAATTAAGACAGTTGGCTCATCTTCATGGACTAACAAGACTTGGCAGCCTTCCATGAATAAGAGCAGATCTCCATTGACCTGAATAGTAAAACCGCCTACTTGCCGATCCGCCTGGAAGATTAATTCCGACTTGCCTGAAGACGGCTTGAATCGATACAGCTCGCCGTCTGGGATATCAACCCAGTAGAGGCACTCGTGTTCTGCATGCCACAGTGGTCCTTCACCCGTCTTGCAGGCGAAATCTGCAATTAATTCTGCATCCACTGTTACAAACGCCTTATAACCATGTATTGATGTCCCTAAATTGCTATCTTCCAAGACATTGCCCGATTCAATCTCCTTCAGCGATAACAATTAGAAGAAATTCCCTCGCATTTGATCCAACATCTGCGGGGGCAACCTCTATATCCTAGTAATCCAAAAGGATTTCTTTGCCTGCTTTCTGGCTTTTGTAGATTCCATTCAAGATGGCTAATACCTGCAGCGAGTGCTCGGAAGGCACCGGTGAGGGGGCACCGTCCGTGATAGCCTGGGCAAATTCAACGCATTCCTGAGCATGGGGTTCCAAGTCATCCCGTGTGATCTTCAATGTTTGGTTGTACAACTGTTTAGTCTCGTAATTGGAAGAGAGGAACTGGGCGGAAGGATAATGACAACCTCCTTGGTCCCCGTACAGCCAGATCTGCATGTCTTCACCTTCTATATCGTGGTGAAGTAGCCAGCTGGTCTCTAGAACCAGAGTTCCGCCGTGTTCGAATCTGACAAAGGCCACCGCGTAGTCCTCCACGTCCCAAGTCTTAGGCATTGGATGGCCGGGTCGCCATGCCGGAAACTGTCCCGGAATATGGGCCAGGGGAGCGCCAGCTACGCCAGAAACAGCTACTGGTTTGGGGTTGCCCATCAGCCAAAGCGTGAGATCAAGCACGTGCACACCAACGTCAATGCTGGGCCCGCCTCCACTATGCCTCTTTTCAACAAAAGAAGGGGAAGGAATGAATGCATTTCGGCGTAACATCCAACTACGACCGTGGTAGACGTTGCCCAGCGTTCCAGTTAGGATCTCTTTCTTCATGGCTTTGGAAATACCGGAGAATCTGAAATGTTGGGCCGTCATCAGGAGTTTTCCTGACTTGTCTCGGGCCTCTATCATTTCCTGTATATCCTCAGCAGAGGGAGCCAAGGGTTTCTCACAGATAACGTGTTTGCCGGCATTAAGACCGCCTATAGTTAATTCCTTGTGATACATGTTAGGTGTACATACATCCACAATGTCGATATCTGGGTCAGCAAAGAGGTCCTTGGCACTGGTGTAGAGCCTATCTATGCCGTGCGTGGTGCCCCAAGACTTCAAGGCAGGTTCGACGATGTCGGAACCAGCGATCACTTCAGCATGTTCGGACGCGGACCAGCCCGGCATATGGGTTCGGGCAATTCCGCCTACGCCAACAACTCCGACTTTCAGGGTCTTACCCATGTCAATCCTTTGTCTGGTTTCAAGAAATGGTTAGCAGGGCTGCCGATCCAAGAAACGATCAGCTTCAGTCAGAATTCTAGCCGAATAGTGCTTGTCCTCTGCAAGATGGGTTCTTGAAGCCGCTCCTTTAGCCTAGCGGCATTGTAAGCCCAGATGCCCATAGCCGTGAGGTGTCCAGACGCGTTTCCCTAGTACAATAGGCGAACCTTTTCAGTATAAACAGCGTGCCCCAAAGGCAAAGGATGCTCTAGTCTTTGGGCCTAGTCTCTCTGTGGGGCCAGCATGAGAAAGGATTTTTGTAAGGACACCCTCCAGTAAGAATGAAGTATCTAGCTATTGATTTGGGAGCTGACAGCGGCAGAGCCATGCTGGGGAGTTTATCCTCTGAGCGACTGAGACTGGAGGAAATACATCGTTTTCCCAACCAACCAGTGATGGTCCGAGGCACATTGTATTGGGATGTGCTTCGTCTTTGGCATGAAATCCAAACCGGCCTGCTTCGGGCGATGCAAGAAGCCAAAGACTTAAAGAGTCTGGGCTTGGACACATGGGGGTGCGACTTCGCACTGCTGGATTCCAACGACCGCATGATGAATACCCCGGTCCACTACCGAGATGATCGCACTGTGGGTGTTATGGATGAGGCCTTGGAAACAGTTTCCCGGGAAGAAATTTTCAATCTTACAGGTACACAGTTCCTGCATGTAAACACAATTTTTCAACTCTTGGCAATACAGAAGGAGAGCCCGGCAGACCTCGGACGTGCCAAGACCTTTCTGACAATTCCAGATCTCTTCAACTTCTGGTTTACGGGAAGGAAGCTGAATGAATTCACAAACGCCACGACCACTCAGTGCCTGAATCCCCGCAGCATGCAATGGTCGCACGAAGTGCTAAATGCATTCGGGCTTCCCTCTGGCATTTTTCAAGAGGTAGTTCACCCAGGTGCTGTGGTCGGCTTAACTCAGTTGCCCGCGCTTCCCGAATTGGAAGTCATCGCGCCTGCTTGCCATGACACCGGCTCAGCCGTAGCCGCAGTGCCAGCTGCCAATTCGGATTTCATCTGGATCAGTTCTGGTACTTGGTCCATTATGGGGGTTGTTGTTCCAGAAGCCATACTCAGTCCACAGGCCTTGCAGCACAACTTTACAAATGAAGGTGGGGTAGGCCGGACCTATCGCTTTTGCAAGAACATCATGGGGCTCTGGTTGATGCAGGAATGCCGCCGTACTTGGGCGAGGGAAGGCATTGAGTATTCGTACACTGATTTGAGTGAATTGAGCCAAGCGGAAGATAAAGCCATTGCCGTAATTGACCCAGACCACGGCTACTTTCTGGCACCTGGAGACATGCCTAAACGAATTCAGAGGTATTGCCAGGTCACGCGCCAAATGGTTCCCGAAAGCAAGGCCGAAATTCTACGGTGCATAAATGACAGCCTGGCCTTGAAATACAGATGGGTCTTGACGCGCATGGAAGAAACCTTACGGCGCACCCTGAATCCCATTCATATTGTGGGCGGCGGTTCTCAGAATTCCGGTCTCAATCAGGCCACCGCAGATGCGACAGAACGCTTGGTTGTCGCTGGTCCGGCCGAAGCCACAGCGACAGGAAACGTGATGGTGCAAGCCGTGGCCAGTGGGGAAATCAATTCCTTTCAGGAGATTGGCGCTGTTGTGAGGGAATCAGTATCCACGCGGGATTTTGAGCCCACGGGGGATACCTCTGTACTGGAGTATTGGAATGACAGATTCCAGCTGTTGCAGGAACTGATGGAGACTCCACCAATCTTGTGATGTTTGCTCCACCAATCGATTCTAGCCTTTGACATTCGGAGAAAAAGGAGCTTGCATTGAACAAGGATTTAGATTCATACCGCTTGCTGGCCGACGAGCTGACCGACTGCGGTTTCGATGTGGAAGCCATAAAGGCAAGGGTCAAAAGCCATTATATTGAGACACCCAGTTGGGGTTATGCCAACAGTGGATCCAGGTTCAAGGCTTTTCCTTGGCCAGGAGCTGCCTCTACTACACCACAGAAATTAGATGACGCGGCAATGGTTCACCGGATGACCGGAATCGCCCCAACTGTCGCTTTACATATCCCTTGGGACAAACCGGCAGACAACGATTACGATGCCGTCAAACAATATGCCAGCGATCGTGGCATAGGGATAGGAGCCATTAATCCTAATGTGTTCCAAGAGAACCAATATAGATTGGGTTCGCTGGGAAACCCAGACCCTGGAACGCAAGAGTTGGCTCTGGATCACATTCTGGAATGTTGTGAAATTATGCACCGAACTGACAGCGACCTGCTAAGCCTATGGTTTGCTGATGGCACCAATTATGCCGGCCAGGACTCGCTGCTGGAACGAAAGAGAAGATTTGAGCAGCACTTGCGAACTGTGTACGCGCATCTGCCGGCCGAAAGCCGCATGCTGGTCGAATACAAATTCTTCGAACCGGCATTCTATAGTACAGACATTCCTGATTGGGGTACGGCGTTTGCCTGGTCGATGAAACTTGGGGAAAAAGCCCAAGTGTTGGTAGACCTTGGCCATCATGCTCAAGGAGTCAACATTGAACAGATCGTGACTTTCTTGTTAGATGAAGGCAAGCTGGGAGGTTTTCATTTTAATAATCGCAAATACGCAGACGATGACCTGATTGTCGGGTCTGTCAATCCCTTCGAGCTGTTTCTGATCTACACAGAACTTGCGGCTGCCGAGGACAGTGGGGACGAACACATTCGCCAAGGAGCCCGTAGAATCGCCTATATGATCGATCAAGCCCATAACGTGGAAGGTAAATTGGCTCCCATGATCATGTCCGTTCTCAACTGTCAGGAAGCCTATACCAAGGCCCTATTGGTGCCCCGGTCGGAGTTGCAGGCGTTGCAGACGGAGGGGGAGGTCCTGCTGGCTCACAAGATGTTGGTGGATGCCGGCCGCACGGATGTCAGACCTCTGTTGGCCCAAGTGCGCCGGGAATTAGACGTCCCGGAAGATCCTGTAGCGGCATATCGTGCCAGCGGATATGAAGAGCGGATAAGAAAAGAACGTGGTTTGACTGATATATCCGGCGGCTACCAATAATTGTGGATTCTACGTCTCACTTTCAGGAAATCAACTCCTAATGAACATAATGCGCTATGGCAGTGATGCCACCGAAACCCGTTTGCGGTCCGCCATCGTAGAAGCCGGGCGCATTGGCTATGCCAAGGGTTTTCTTTCTGCTAACAACGGCAACATTTCAGCCCGTCTCTCCAATGGCGACATTCTCATTACCCCATCCGGTCTGTGCAAGGGGCGCATGACGGAAGATGATCTCTTCGTTCTTAGATCGGACGGTACCACGAGATCTACAGCTGTAGATTCGGAACTGCGGACCTCTTCGGAAACCCCAATGCATCTGGAGGCCCTTTCTGTCAGGCCCGATATTCAGGCCGTTTTTCATGCCCATCCCCCTTGCTGTATTGCACTGAGTGTGGCTGAAAAGCCTCTCCAGCCTCTGATGGTCCCTGAGGTAGTTGTAGCTTTGGGAAACGTCCCCACCACCGAATTTGGGATGCCGTCGTCAGCAGACGATGCCCGCATCATCCGAGAACTGATCAAAGACCACGATGCCTTAATTCTGCGCAATCACGGTAGCCTGACAGTGGGACGGCATCTCGATGAAGCCCTGATACACCTTGAACGCATGGAACATGCTGCCGAAGTGCAGGTGATGGCGGAACTGCTGGGCCACGTGTCCCTGTACCCAAGTTATATGTATGCCGGATTGCAGGCCCTTAGGCACTAATTCGACCAGTATTCTACTATCTCGATTCTTCCTCATTTGTTTCGTCGGAGAAATTCATGCCTGTAAATTATTGGAGTGATACAGATGCCGCGGCTTTGACGGCCTTGGATGGCCTGGTTTACAGGAGCAATCTCTTGGGACAGGATAGGAGTGTATGCAACATCTTTGGTGGCAACACAAGTGTCAAACTGGGGGAGATTGACCACTTGGGCAGAGAAGTCGAAGTGCTGTGGGTAAAGGGCTCAGGCAGCGACGTCTTGACCATCAAGGAAGAAGGTTTTGCCGGCCTCCGGCTTGAAGAGATCAAGCCTTTGATGGGCAGGTCAGAAATGAGCGACGAGGACATGGTGGAATATCTGTCTCATACCACTTATGCTTTAAATCGTCCGCGCCAGTCAATAGAAACCTTGTTACACGGATTCACACCTGCCAAGCATGTTGATCACACCCATCCGGACGCCGTAATCAGCTTGGCCTGTCTTCCTGATGGACAGGAAATTTGTCGGCGAATCTGGGGGGATCGCATGGTGTGGGTGGACTATATTCGACCTGGATTCACTTTAAGTAAGTGGATTGGAGAGGGCTTGAGAGCCAATCCTGCAGCAGAATGTGTGTTGATGGGTAAGCACGGCTTAGTCACCTTCGGAGAAACCTCTATCGAATGCTACAAGAATACTTTGCGGATCATTCAGGAGGCTGAGGATTACATTGGTTCGGCTAAGGAAAATAGGGGCAACTACAACCAGAGTACAGAAGTCAACTCTTCACCTGAATTCATTTCGAACTTAATGGCTGCCGTAAGAGGCATGGTCAGTCAACGCCGTCCAGCTATTCTGAAACTGGATCAGAGCAAAGTTATCTTGGATTTTCTGGCACAGGATGACATTTCAGAATCAACCCAAATTGGTGCTGCATGCCCTGATCACTTGGTACACACCAAGAGGCTGCCTTTGTTCATTGATTGGGCCCTCGATAAGGGGGAGGATCTGGAGTTACTGTTGGACTGCATTCGGAGCCGAATGGAGCAATATGTGGCAGCCTACGAGGACTATTTCAGAACGCACAGCTCCATTGGTGACAAGATCACAGATCCATATCCTCGAATAATTCTGATTCCTGGGTTGGGAATGATCACGGCGGGTGCAGATTCCACTGCAGCCGACATCAGCAATCAGTTGTATCATCGGGCCATTCCCGTAATCGACGGATCTCAAGCTGTAGACGAGTTCATCAGTCTCACTCCTGAAGAGGCCTACGGTATTGAATACTGGCCTTTGGAACTGTACAAACTTTCTTTAAAGCCGGCTCCCAGAGAAATGGCAGGTCGAGTAGTTTGTGTTACAGGAGGGGCTTCAGGAATTGGCCTGGCCACAAGCCGAAGGCTGGCTTCAGATGATGCCCATGTGGCTATCCTGGACCTTAATGTTGAGGCTGCCCAAAACGCAGTGGCCGAATTGTGTTCTGAATTTGGTTCCAGACGAGCGTTGGCAGTTGCCTGCGATGTGACCGACCCGAATGCTGTCGAGGCTGCTTTCCAGCAGGTGGCAGCCTTTTACGGAGGAGTCGATGTTGTGATCAGCAACGCTGGTATAGCCATTTCTGCGGCTATCTCAGATACAACAGACCGAGACTGGGATCGCACGATGGACGTCTTGGTCAAAGGCTACTTCAACGTAAGTCGCGCTGCTTTTCGCCTTTGGGAACATCAACAGATGGGAGGTAGTCTCATCTATGTTGTCAGCAAGAATGCTTTGTACGCCGGCAAGAATGCAGCGGCATACAGTGCGGCGAAGGCAGCCGAACTTCATATGGCCAGGTGCCTTGCCGAGGAAGGCGGGGCTATGGGGGTGCGAGTCAATTGTGTCTTACCTGATGCAGTAATGGAGGGCAGCGGAATTTGGGATGCAGGATGGCGAAACGCCCGGGCTTCTGGCTATGGAATCGAGCCGGACGAACTAGGTGAGTTCTATCGCAACCGAACCACTTTGAAAGTGAATGTTACCCCTGCAGATGTGGCGGAGGCCATCGCCTTCCTCGCGGGCCCCCGAGCCTCTAAGACAACTGGTGGAGCAATCACCATAGATGGAGGTGTGTCAGCGGCCTTTGTCAGGTAATCTCAGAATTGCGCTACTGTAGGGGCGCAGCCAAGAATCAACGAGAGGAGAGATGGGCATGACCAGAGTCGGTTTTCTACTGAAAGTCAAACAGAATAAGATTGAAGAATATAAGAAACACCATGAGGAAGTATGGCCAGAGATGAAGTCGGCTCTTAGCAAGACCGGTTGGCACAACTATTCCCTATTCATGCGGGGCGATGGTTTGATGTTTGGTTACTTCGAGACTCCTGAAGGTTTTGAAGTCGCCTTGGCCGGTATGAGCAAGGAAGAGATAAACGAGAAGTGGCAAGACTTCATGGAGCCCTATTTTGAAGGAACGGGCGGCCACGCGGATGAAATGATGGTGGAGCTCGAAGAAGTGTTCCACTTGGACTGATCTTGCCCTCAGAGCTGAACAGTAGGAGGACTCATGACACACAGTCAACACAATACTGTGAAAGTGGGGATCTTCGGTATCGGCCTGGCTGCTTATTGGCCACAGTTTGCTGGATTGAAGGAAAGGCTGGAGGGCTTTCAAACCCATATTGAACAGAAGATCGCCGGCCCTGAGATAGAGATATGTTCAGCAGGTCTAGTCGATACAGCGCCGCGGGCTCAGGCCGCGGGTGATTACTTTGCTCGGCAAAACGTAAGTCTAATCCTTTGTTATGTGGGCACATATGCAACCTCTTCTCAGGTCTTGCCGGCTGTCCAGAGGCACAGATGCCCCGTTCTAGTCCTGAACCTGCAGCCAAGTCCGACCTTGGATTACCCCCGTACAGATACCGGGGAATGGTTAGCGAACTGCAGTGCCTGCAGTGTTCCTGAGATATCAAACGCCTTTGCGCGGGCCGACATCCAATTCAATGTAGTCACAGGCTTGCTCAAGCCGGTAGGGTCCGAGTTGGACTGCTTTCACCAAGAGGCCTTCGCAGAAATACATGACTACATATTGGCCGCGGGCATTAAACAACAGCTTTCCTATGGCAGATTTGGGTTCCTGGGCCACACATATCCAGGCATGGTGGATATGTATTCCGACTTTGGCATGTTTCACGGTCAGCTTGGCCTACATGTGGAAGTGTTGGAAATGGATGACCTGCACGAAAGAGTGGACAGAGTCTCAGATTTGGAGGTCACTTCTAAGGTCATTGAAATTCAAGAATCCTTTGAACTAGCGGAACCCGGTAAGGACCGCATCTCCGGGGCAGTAACACATGAAGGTCTCGAATGGTCGGCTAAGGTGGCTTGCGGATTGGATACACTGATCGCAGATTTTGATTTGCAGGGATTAACTTACTACTACCGCGGCCTTTCCGGAAATACCAATGAAGATCTGGGTTCCAGCCTCATTGTGGGCAATTCGCTGTTGACGGCACGCGGAATTCCAGCTTCAGGCGAAGGTGACCTAAAGACTTGCGTTGCCATGTTCATTATGGATCGTCTAAAAGCGGGCGGATCATATACTGAGTTCTATGCCATGGACTTCGCCGCCGACCTTCTACTTATGGGACACGACGGGCCCGGCCACATCGCCATCAGCGATCGCAAACCCACACTGAGGGCTCTTGGACTTTTCCATGGTAAGCGGGGATACGGTTTGTCGGTCGAATTTCAAGTCAGCTTGGGACCAGTAACGATTCTTTGCCTAACCCAGACTCGGAATGGCGATTTCAAATTGCTGGCCGCCGAAGGGCTTTCAGAAGCGGGTCCTACTTTGGAAATCGGCAATACTAATTCGAGGATTCGCTTTCCTCAAGGCGTTACCCGTTTCATGAATGAGTGGCTTCAGGAGGGCCCCACTCATCATGTGGCTCTGGGAAAAGGCCATCAGGTGGCTCGTGTCCAGAAGCTGGCCCGACTCCTAGAAATGGAAATGGTGGTCATATAATTGTGCCTTACTTCCTTTCGGGGCTGTGAAGTCAGCCATGCAATGGAGAAGTGTAAACATCTCGTGGATCTAGAATCCAATCTGAATTAGCTAAGAGCCTCTTATTTAACTTGGGTTGTCAAATGCAGCCCTTGAGTTGTAGAGTCTGTGAGACTGGAAAGGATAAAGCGGAGAAAACCCAATGGAATATGCAACGGAATTCCACGATTCGGAACCTGACATTCAGAACGCAGAGACTTTACGTTTCCGCATGGATGAAGATGGATATTTGTTCTTCAAAGGGAGAATCCCTAAATCGGATGTCAAAACTGTATATGACGACATCTGGCAGCTCTGTGTAGATCATGAATGGGTGGATGATGCGGGGAATATTTTGGTAGATCCCCCTATCGTAGAGGGAGAGGATCGGTTTTTTGAAGTTTACGATTCCCTGCAGAGATTGGAGTCCTTCCATGGAATTGCCCATCACTTCAAAATCTTGGAGCCCCTGGCCCTTGTCATGTCGGAACCTGTTTTTGTTCATCCCAGGAACATTGGGCGCATTAGTTTTCCACAGGCAACACACTTCGCGACCCCTCCTCATCAGGATTTTCCCCTTATTCAGGGCGCTACCGCAACATACACAGGTTGGTTTCCCCTAATGGATTGTCCCCAAAAGCTGGGAGGTCTGACTGTTCTGAGAGGTTCTCACAAACGGGGTCTTTACAAGGTTCACGACGCCCAGGGAGCCGGCGGAATGCGCATCAGCACCGAAAAACTTGATTACCAGTGGGTCTTAAGCGACTACGAAGCCGGTGACCTCCTTATTTTTCATTCCCATACTGTTCATAAGGCCTTACCCAATATTACCGAGAGCCGGATCAGGATCTCGGCGGATTTTCGTTATTCGGCACTTTCCCAACCAGTGGTGGCGGATGGCCTGGAACCCCACTTTGGAAGACTCGATTGGGCTGAAGTATACGAAGGTTGGACTAATTCAGACCTTCAATACTATTGGCAACGAATGCCGATCACAGTGTCTGCCCGAGATGAGCAATTGAGGGCTGCGCTAGCTGAAGACGCCCCTTAGCAACTGCAATTTTTGCAGCTGGGAATCTCCGGCCAACTGAGACCTTGGCCCTAATCAAATCATACGGGCTCGATATTTGGGGTCTTTCCTGCCAATGACCTCTCACAGCAGCAGGCGTCCGTTCAGGATATTTAGCGAAAACAGTCCAACCTGATTCACCTAGCAAAGTTTCTTCCTAGACTACCTTGGCATTCACGGAATTCTGACCGATTCGTATTGATCTCCTGCAGGCAACACCTCTACTTGACATAATATTGGGCTGCTAAGTTCCGAAATTATATATGCGGCGGCAAGCGTCATAGGGGGGCTGCATCCGGACCTCATGGCGGAGGGTTAAGGTGACTTCGGTTGGACTGGGAAGTTGCAGTAAGCCCTATAATTCCTACCGTGCTGGCAGGCAAAAGGTCGGCCTCTATTATCTTGGGGAGTTAGGCATGCTCGACATCGCGTGGATGAGGGAAAATCAGGATGTTTTGGCTGTGGGAATGACCAGACTGGGGGCGGAAGATGCCCCGTGGCGAGAAGCCTTAAGTTTGGACTCTCTTCGCCGGGGCACATTGGTGGAAGTTGAGGAACTGCGACGCCAACGCAATGAGAAGTCAAAAGAAATTGGAAATCTTTTCAAAAACGGCCATCAGGAAGAAGGCAATGCAATGCGCAGTGTCGTGGCGGCGGTGAACGAACAGATCGCTGACTTGGAGGAATCTCTGCGTAATATTGACGCGCAGTTGTTAACCGCCATGCTTCAAATACCGAACCTTCCAGAGCCCGACGTACCAATTTCCGAAAGCGAAGATGACTATGTTGTTGTAAAGGAAGTTGGAGCGCTTCCCGTGTTTGCCTTCCCCG
This sequence comes from Caldilineaceae bacterium, assembly GCA_965221225.1. Lineage (GTDB taxonomy): Bacteria > Chloroflexota > Anaerolineae > Caldilineales > Caldilineaceae > Bin34. The sequence continues at coordinate 50,456 of CBDCRV010000006.1, read as the reverse complement.
CCAAGTCCCATTGGGAAATTGGTGAGCAACTTGGAATACTTGACTTGGAGCGTGGAGTGAAAATGTCGGGTAGTCGCCATTATATTCTCAAGAATGCAGGGGCCAAGCTTCAGAGGGCCCTGAGCTCTTGGTGCCTCGATGTACTAACAACCGAATTTGGTTACGAGGAAGTGTATCCGCCTTTCATGGTGCAAGAAGAGAGCATGGTAGGAACAGGCAATCTGCCGAAATTTGGCGAGGATCTATATTGTGATAGAGAGGAAGGCCTATGGTTAATCCCTACGGCTGAGGTACCGGTAACCAATATGTATCGAGAAGAAATATTGCCCTTCGGATCCTTGCCCATCTCTCACGTGGCCTGCACTCCCTGTTTCCGCAAAGAAAAAGTACACGCCGGTCGGCATGCTCGTGGAATACAGCGGGTACACCAGTTTCAAAAGGTCGAGATGGTTAAATTTGTCGAGCCAGAACAGGGCGCCTTGGAGCTGGAAAACTTGACAATGGCAGCAGAAACGATGCTGGAACGACTGGAACTCTCCTACCGGCGCATCCTTATACCATCAGGTGACCTGTCTTTCGTTGCCGCAAAGAAGATCGATCTAGAGATCTGGGGTGCAGGCAGTGCAGAATGGCTGGAAGTGAGTTCTTGTTCCTGGTTTAGGGACTTCCAAGCCCGGCGGGCTAATATTCGGTTTAGGCCGGCCGTAGGTGAAAAACCAAAGTTTGTCCACACACTCAATGGGTCGGGATTGGCCCTGCCCCGCATCATCATAGGGATTCTGGAGTCCTTTCAGCAAGAAAACGGAACGGTAATTTTGCCTGAAGTCATTCAGCCCTACATGGGTGGCGTCGACAGGATTTCTTTGCCTGTATGACTTTCCGCAAATTCATTGGGGCCTTACTTTCTTGTACGGCCAGCGTCCTAGGGTTATACTCTTGGCTACTGGATAGGGCGGGTTACTTCTGTCATTTTCCTACTCGTCTCAGGACACCAGGGAGGATGGCCGAGTGGACGAAGGCGGTTGTCTTGAAAACAACTGTGGTGTTACAGCCACCGGGGGTTCGAATCCCTCTCCTCCCGCCACTTTGCCAGTAGCTGATTTGTGTGGGGAGGTCGCATAGTCTGGTCTAGTGCGCCCGCCTGCTAAGTGGGTTGGGGTTTACGCCCCTCGAGGGTTCAAATCCCTCCCTCCCCGCCTGTGGATAACTCAAGCTAAGGCCCCGTAGCTCAGCGGATTAGAGCATCTGGTTGCGGTCTAGAAGGTCAAAGGTTCGAATCCTTTCGGGGTCGCTCTAGGTTGAAAGGCCGGCTTTCGCGAAAACCGGCCATTCAAATTCATAGAAGCTATTCGTCTTCCTGCTCTTCACCTGAAACCCGGGCGTCCAGTTCCAATAGGATTGTCTCCAACTGCGCGAGTGCCATTCCGTAGCTGGCCCAGTCGCCGCCTTGTTGGGCTTGGATGGCAGCCACATACGTGTTATTTGCCTGCCGAATCAATTGCGCAACATCGCTGGCCGAAACATCCATAACTACCAAGGGAGATGACGGCGGTGTCTCTTCAACAATGTCTTCGGGATCGGCAGCAACCAGAACCCCTGAATCATACTCGCCCAGTAGTGAAGCCAGCAGGTCCTCCTTCAGGATTTCATTCCCGAATACTTCCACCAAAGCCAGGCCCAGATTTTCTGCCATTACTACCCTATCATTGGCTGCTATGATGACCCGTTTAAGTTCGGGAATGCGCCCTGAGGCTGCCTGCAGATACAGCGGTTCTACGTACAATAAACTGTTGGCCAAGGGAATGACCAACAAATTCCCTCGAATAACTTGGCTGCCCTGTTGGTTCCATAGACTTAACTGGGAACTGATGATTGGATCTTGGTCGATCCGGGCCTCAATCTGTTTGGGGCCATAAATGAGCGAGTCTTTCCCGAATGTAAACAGCAGTTTTTCTCCATATTCATCCGGATCGCTTTTGGCTGCCAACCAGGCGATCATGTTTTCGCGGGTAGCAGGTGTAAACGGCAGAATCTGGATGAAATCCAGTTTCTCACTGCCAGGTAATTGCATTAGCACGTAATACGGTTCCATTTCACGGGCTTCGTCTTCGAAGAATTCCTGCGGCCACTGCCACACATCTTCCCGGTTGTAGAACTCGCTCGGCTCTGTCATGTGGTAAATGGTTAGGACCCGAGCCTGAATAGTGAACAAATCCTGAGGATATCGAATATGGGACCGCAGCCCGTCCGGCATCTCGTCGATATCCTTAAAAAGATCGGGGAAAATGGAGGCGTAGGACGATGCAATGGGGTCTTCCCTACCCACCAAATAGAAATTCACTGAACCGTCGTAGGCATTGACTACAACTTTGACAGAATTCCGAATGTAATTTACGGGCAAGCCACTATTTAGCGTAGCGCTTTGGCTGTAGGGGAAAAGTCTGCTGTAAGTGTAGGCATCAATAAACCAATACATGCCTCCATCGTCTCCGATTACGATATAGGGGTCGTTGTCATATTGCAGGAATGGAGCAATCTCATCCAAACGTTCGTGGATGTTCCGTTTCCAAAGCAACTTGCTATCTGCAGTTATGTCTCCGTTCAGAAGCAGATTCGTGTCAGCAAATCTCAGAGTGAAGGCCAAACGTGTCAGTAGGTTGCCGATGTGAATACCGCTATCACCTTCGAAGCTAGAAAAGACATTACCTTCTTCACTGGGATAGTCGAATTCCTTTGTATCAGTATTTACAATCACGTAGTTCTTACTGACTTCGCTGAAATAGATTTGCGGGCGTTCAATCGGAATAGAGCCTTTGGGAGGAAGATCCTGCAGTAGGAAAGTAGGCAGACCGTCGAAGGTGATTTCCGCAACAGGTGAGGCGGCAGCACCATATCCGTGAGTGTAGACCAAACGCTGGTTGACCCATGTCTGGGCCTCTCCGCTCAATTGATCGGGGACCAGTTCTCGAGCTGAAAGAAGCACCTGTTTCTGTTGGCCGTCTACCACGTACCGATCAATATCAATGTCTTGAAACTGGTAGTACTGGCGCAATGCCTGGATCTGATTGTAGGTGGTGCGCATGGGCCGGTAGTCCCAAAGCCGAATATTGGCGATTGTTTGGCTTTCGGCTACCAAGTCGTCACCAGTGAGACTCTCTCTGGCGTTATATGCAACTGAGTCCAATTCATTCAAGTCGAAGGCAAGACGGGTAAAATCGATGTTGTGTTTTATGAAGGGCGCTTCCCGAGTAAATTCGTTTGGCGTCACTACGAAACGCTGGATGATATTGGGGAGGAAGTTTCCCAAGACCAGAGCGACCAGGATCCAGAGCCCCAAGACATATGCAATTGCCTTCAGGGCCATACTGAGAAATATGTTGACAAGGACCAAGAGGGCGATTACGAGGGTTACAATCGCCATGATCCTGAATATCGGCAACTGTGCGTAGACGTCTGTATAGCCTCCGCCAAAAACTGCTCCTCGTGTGCTATATACCAGTTCATATCCCTGCAACTGATATTGCCAGGCGATGAGACCGAGAATCCCCACTAACAGCAGGCTAAGGTGGGTCTTGACTTTGCGATTTTCAAACCAAGACTTCCAATCCAGGCCCGAAACCAGAACAGAACCAATCAAAGAGAAAATTAGAGCAGTCAAGAGGAAACTGCGGATAGACTTCAAGATTGGCAAAGTGAAAATGAAGAAGCTGACGTCCCGTTTGAAAATCGGGTCAAGAACTCCGAACTCAACTTGATTCAAAAACAAAAGTATTTCGTTCCATTGGAAACGCAATGCCAGGCCAGAAAAAATGGCCAGCAGTACGGCCCCTGCATAGAGAACAGGGGTAACACGAAACCCCAAAGTTGAGGCAGCCAGCGAATCAAGAGGAGATGTTCCCTCTCTATTGTTTAAGCGAGTAGCCAGCAGGATATTTCCAGATAAAATCAACCAAAAGGCAACTGCCCCTGCCAAAAAGGTGACGCCGGAAGCTAAAATGCGTGTAAAGTAGACTGAAGTGAAGTCCAGACTATCGAACCATAGCCAATCCGTGTAATAGGAAAGCAAGCGGGTACTCAAGAAGAACACAAGAAAAGCCAACCCGATCCAGTAAAGACCCGAGCGTCCGCCACGAGGTCGTTCTTCGTTTAAGGTAGCACCGTTCCCTGTACCAGAGTTGCCGTTTCCAGCTTCGCTCGGAACAAGGGAATCACCATCCCGTTCCTGCATCTGTTTTATGAATTCTCTGAACGGATCTTGTCCGTTGTTTGACTCAGCCATTTGTAGTAGGTCCTTATCGCTTCTGGTTGACTCCATTCTATACCGCGTTCCCTTACTCCGGTCCTCCCCGGCCCTGTATTCCATACCTCCCCGCCTTTTACGCAACGGCTACATTGGCATAGCTTACAGAAAGAAAGGTTAAAATTGTGCGAATCGTCTTTGCATGTCCCTTTGGTTTGGGGCTTAAGGCAACAGTCTGGGCCAGAATCCTGCCTTTGGCTGCACACCTTGTTGGTCGCGGGCACAAGGTTCGAGTTGTAGTCCCCCCATGGGACACTCCAGAAGAGGCTGACAGTCTGCTTCTCTACAAGAATGTAGACGTTTTTAGGGTGAACCTGAGAGGTGGTCTTTTGCCAACATTGCTGCGCATGCAATGGCGGATCCAGGAGTTCCAACCAGACATTATTCATATCGTGAAGCCACGAGCCTATGCTGGGATCAGCCAGTTTCTTTGCTGCCTTAGACGGTCGGTGATCCCTACGCGAGGACCAATGTTGGTATTGGACGCGGATGATTGGGAACAAGCTTGGACGCCAGGACTTAATGCCCATCCTATGTTGGCCAAGTTTCTGGCTTGGCAGGAAGAGTGGGGATTTCGCAATTGTGATGGCTTGACAGTGGCCAGCCAGTGGCTTTGGCGACGCGCTGGACAGATCGTGCCTGACCTACCTTGCCTCTATCTACCGAATGGAGCCAATAGAGCTTCCCAACGGTCAATGATCCCTCGCTCGGCAACTAAAGAGATACTCTGGGTTACTCGATTTGTGGAGGTTTCGCCGACATGGATCAAGAGGTTTTGGAAAAGAGTTAAAGAAATTGAACCCCTTTGCCTCTTGACGGTAGCCGGTTCTCCCATAGAGGCCGGCCTAGAGGCTCACTACCGGAAGGTCATCTCCCAATTGGGCCAAAGTGCAGGGGATGTGCAGTTTATGGGTCAAGTTGCATACAAGGACTTACAAATGCTCTATGGACGCAGTGCCTGTGTAATTGCTCCTGCCCGTGAAGAGGCAGCAAGTCTGGCAAAGTGCAGCGTGAAGCTATTGGACAGTGTGCGTTACGGGTTTCGTTGTGTCGCCAGCGCCGTGGGAGAGCAAGTAAGATTTGAGGAATTGTCCACTGTGACTTTCCTGGGTCCCGAGGTCACACCGGAGAAATTTGCCGAAACAGTGGTGATGGTATTGCAGAGGCCACCGGATGGGCCTTCATCTGCCAGGCTTGTACAGAAAGAATCAGTTCCCGATTGGGCTTTCCTCGCCTCCAGTATGGAGCGATTCTACGAAAAAATGCTTGCAAGGACTCTTTAGCAAGCTCATTCTTCCCTTCTTGCACCTGCTTCCGAGTCTTTTCTCTGTTTGGCTTTCTCCCGGTACTTCGCTTCTGCGGCTTGGCGAGACTTGTATTTCAGGCGTTTAGTAGACAGCCATCGTTGAGGGTCTTCAGGGTCTTCGATGATCTTAGCGGAAACAATAAAACCAGTATGGGCAATCATGCGATCTTCGGGTCTCAAGCGATCAGGTACAGGCTTGTATTGCCGCAGCAGCAACTCCTCAATTCTTATGTCCACGCAGGCAGAATCCTCCATATGGGTTAACAGCTCACTGACCTGATTTGTGGTGGGCAAGAAACACACCAATCTGCCGCCTGGCTTTAGCAATTCTCTGACTTTAGGAAGACACCGCCAGGGCTCCCGCATGTCAAGCATCAGGGAGTCGACTTGGACTTTAAGGTCGATACGTTCCAGAAATCCCTGGAGGAGTTCAACCTGTGCCATCAGTCCAAAACGTTCCAAATTCTGGGCTGCCAGTTGTTGCATTTCGACATTGGCCTCTACGGAAATCACCTTTCCCGTGGGACCCACGGTCCAAGCCAATGCTGTCGTCAAAGAGCCGCTGCCGGTACCTGCTTCCAATACTGAACTGCCATTCCTCAGCCCTAGCCTTTGCGTTATCAGCGCAGCATCCTTCGCATAAATTATTTGAGTTGAACGTTTTATCCTCTGCATTAGGTCACTCAAGTCTGGTTCCAACAGCAAGAAAGGTTTACCGGCCAGTGACCAACCGACCGTGCCATAAGGCTGCCCTACGAGACCGTCGTGTTCCACCACCCCAATGTGACAATGCAGCCGCTTGCCTTGACTGACTCGAATCAAATACCGCTTTTCTCCCTCTGTCAGTATTAAGACAAGGGAACCGACTGTGGCCTTGGAGGAAACGTAGGGAAGCATCGCATTCCGGTTGAACTGACTGAACAGGACAGCTTACCCGTTCATAGTGGAATTATTTCTGAATACTCAAATTGCCAAATAGCGCTACTGACGCGACTATAGGACATTATGGGGCGGTTTGGTATAGACTAGGAAAACTAAAAATGGCCTATTGGGAATAGGATGAACGGCGAGTCCAAGTATCCAATGTTGGATTGATTGGTGGTCGTTTAAGAAGATTTGTATTTGTCAGGCTAAGTAGGAATAGCAACCGTCATTCAACAGGAGTATCAAATGAAGATTCGATTTCTAGTATTGGTGTTCGTAGGCATTTTAGGGTTGATTGTTGCTGGCTGTGCTCCCCGTCCGGGCGGCGGCGCAACAGCGGCGATGGCTGGTGATGACGAGTTAGTGGTAGATCTGCCTTCCCTTGTTATTGATGTTGCGGCAGATGGTTCCACCAGTATCGGCGGATTTGATTTGGAGGAACTGACTGGACAGAGCGTGGCTTTTCCTGCGGATTCAGTAAACAATCTGACCGAACTTAACGTGCAGCACATCGGGATAGACATTCATCCTGCTGGAATGACCTTGCGCGTTAACGGCCTTCCGTTCTTAGGATCTATGCAATATGACAGCGAAAGCCTGGGCGGCATTTCCAACATTATGGGTGATTTGGCCCATGGAACAGCTTTAACCGCTTTGGGAGATCTCGCACCCATCGTAAGTGCATTGACGCCAATTCTGCACAACCTGGGCATTGGAGTCATCGTTAAGTTTCCCGTTGCCCAAGGTTCTGAGCTCTTTCCCCTAATTATGGAACCCATGTCCAGTGAAGGTATTGGTAACGTCGAAGGTTTCCTTGCAAGCGTGGAACAACAGCCCCGTATTTCGGTACCTATTTTCCTAGCCGAAGACGGCAGTTGGTCCGTAGGAGAACTGAATCAAACATTGGTTGAGGGCCTGCTTGATGCTCAGGGAACTCTTGGACTGCCTCCCGCAACCGTATCCATGATGTCGGCTGGTGGGATTAGCGAACTTCAGATCAGTACAACTACGGATGGTCTGGCCATTTCTATCAACGGGCACGGACTCCCTGTCTTTACGTGGAATAACGGCGAAATCGAAAGCTTGATGGCCCTTCAGGAGTCTTCGCCTTCTCTGGCAGGAGTGGGTGAAGTTCTCGGATTAGTCAGCAATATTTTGCCTCTGTTGCAAATCACGGATGCGACAATCACTCTGGTCTTTCCCTAATTGCTGTCAATAAAACTGAGAGGTCAGTGGTCCCTTAGCCATCTGGAAGAAAGAGGCGGTAAGAAGTCGAACATAGTAGAGTGAGACGGTACTGAGGCACCCGAGCCCCTTAAGAACGAAAAAATGGCCCAGTCTAGACTGGGCCATTTTTTCGTTCCAGAGGTCGAAGCTATAGGGATAGAACGGCAGATATGTCCCGTTGAATCCAAAGTATAGTGCGCGGAAAAGAATGGCTTAAAACAGAAAAAAAGAGGAAACAACGGGGCGTTCAACCTGTCAATCCGTGGAAGTTTCCTTGATGAGATGTCTGGGATTGGATACATTCAGGCCTTTGGTAAGGCCCATGTACATGACCAAAAGCTGACAGGCGACCATGGCGGGAATCGGCCACAGGAAATCGGGGAGTGCATTTGCTTTAGGCAGTGTCAAGACTCTTGTGGCGTCCGGCCATCTTTCTGGACAGTTAGTAATCACATATACCTGGCAACCCGAATTTTTGGCTTGTCTACTTATTGCTTCAAAATGTCTGTTGTGCTGAATTCCCGTATCGAAACATAGCAAGATCCCTTGTTCGTCCAACAGAGCGATAGGACCGTGGAGAAAATCTGCGGTAGTGAACGGCATAGCCCGCACGTAGCAGATTTCCTGCATTTTTAGAGCGGTTTCCACAGCCAGCACGTGATTGAACCCACGCCCGACGACCAACAAGTCATTCCGGCAACCCAGTTCCCGCCCCAGTCGTTCTATTTCCGGTCCCATGTCCAAGACGGCTTGCACAACAGCAGGGAGGGAAATCAAGCGCCCTCCTGCTGGCTCGTTTCCCAACAGGGCATCACTGAGTAGTGCCAAGGTCACCATCTGATTGACAAATGACTTGGTGGCGGCAGTAGCAATTTCAGGCCCGGCATGGATTTCAAGCATGTGGTCGGTGTACAAATTCATTCTGCCTGTAGCGGCGTTGGTCACTCCCAAGGTCAGGCAGCCTGCTTCTTGGAATTTCCCCATGACTTGGCACAAGTCCTGGCTTGAGCCGGATTGACTGATGCCCCAAACGCTATCGTTTGTGTACATGGGGAGGACGTTTAGAAAGGAAGCTAGGCCCAATTGCAAGATTTGCACCGGCAGCAGATTTTGGCTGCCTAGCAGGTACATCCCGTACAGAGCCGCGTTTCGGCTTGTCCCTCTGGCAACAATAGTCACGTGTTGAATATTGCGTTTCTTGAAGTCCTTTACGTATGCTCCCAACTTGGTTGTCGGTTGGGAAAGGCAGTCTCCGATGCGTTGAGGCTGCTCGCGGATCTCTTGACACAGGATATTCATATGGAATTGGATTCAGTTTTTGCAGAAAAACAAACAGCTGGTAAGTCTTTAGAGCGTAACAGGCCTGCTGGATCCACCGAAATTTCGGTGTTGAAGTTTCCAGACCGAACCTATGTATTGTGCGCTAGTCCAAAAAACCCTACAATGACATGCTAGCTTTTCTTACCAGTTTTCCGTTTCCGCCGACCTGTGTGGCGGTAGAACGAACGGCATAGCCAGGAGCTGTGACACCGATGGCCTTAGATGCTACCCAAATCAGAAACATTGTGTTGCTTGGACATAGCGGCTCCGGCAAATCCACTTTGACTGAGGCGTTGCTTTTCAACGCCGGAGCAATTGACCGGTTGGGGAGCATCACAGAAGGCTCCACCGTCTCCGACTGGGATGAGGAAGAGAAGGTGAGAGGTATTTCATTACGGCTGAGCTTGGCGACTTATACGCTTGGAGGTGTCAAAGTCAATGTTGTAGACACTCCGGGAGACCCCAGTTTCCAGGGTGAGGTCATATGTGGAACAGACGTCGTCGAATCCGCAGTCATCTTGGTCGATGCAGTAGCTGGAGCCGAGGTAGGCACTGAATTGGCTTGGAATCGAGCCCAAAGGTCAGGCAAGCCTTGTTCGATCGTAGTGAACAAACTGGACCGCGAGAACGCTGAGTGGGATCGCACTTGGAAGAGCCTTCAGGAAGTTTGCAAGGGCACTACCCTAGTACCTGTAACACTGCCCATCGATGAAGGCCCAAGTCTCCAGGGCGTCATAAACCTTGTTGCACAGAAGGCCTATTTGGGAGAGGACAATACAGAATCGGCGTTTCCTAGCGGCTTGCAGGGCATCATTGAAGAATATCGGCTGCAGCTGGTTGAATCTGCCGCAGAAAGCAATGACGAACTGATGGAAAAGTACCTGGAAGATGTGGAGTTGACTGCCGAAGAGATTCAGATGGGATTGGAGGAAGGTATCGCCGCAGGTACCCTGACTCCCGTATTTGGCGTCTCAGCCTTGACCAACATCGGCATGAAGGTTTTCGGTTCAGCATTGCATTGGGCAGCTCCGTCGGCAGACACGGCCAGTTCGCCCGTGGTGGAAGAAGAGGACCAAGAGAAAATCGGAGCCGATGGTCCAATGGCTGCTTTGGCGTTCAAAACCATTATTGACCGCTACGTCGGCCGCATCAATTATTTGCGTTTATATAGTGGGAAACTCAGGAAAGGAAGCAGAGCTAAAGTCTTAGGCACGGGAACGGAGGAAAAAGTCGTCAATTTGCATTCCGTGATGGGAATTGAATTGGGAAATATTGAGGAAGTGGGAGCCGGCGACATTTGCGCTGTGACGCGTTTTTCCGATCTAGTTACTGCCGATTCGCTGGTAGACCCTGAAGAGGAGTTACCATTGACTTCCATAGAATTTCCAAGGCCCCTTTTCAGTTTGGCTGTAGCACCAGCCACAAAAGCGGACAGTGCCAAGTTGGGTCAATCCCTGAGCCAAGTTGCGGAAGAGGATCCGACTCTAACCGTGGCTCATGTATCTGAGACTAAACAGACACTCTTGCAAGGCATCGGTGATATCCAAGTAAACGTGGCTATTAAGAGACTGGAAACGAAATTCGGTGTCAAGGTGGACACGTCCACCCCCAAGGTGCCATACATGGAAACGGTGCAAAGGGTGGGTTCAGCCCAATACCGACACAAAAAACAATCGGGAGGGTCCGGCCAGTTTGCCGAAGTCCATATGCGAGTTGAACCCATGGAACGCGGTGAGGGATTTTCATTCGAGAGTGAAGTCTATGGGGGAGCAATCAGCAGCTCTTACCTTCCATCTATTGAGAAGGGGGTTAACCAAGTCATGGCCGAAGGGGTTATCGCCGGTTTTCCAGCTGTTGACTTACGAGTTGTGGTGTTTGACGGCAAAGAACACCCTGTGGACTCTAAGGATATCGCCTTTCAGATCGCGGGTCGGGAGGTCTTCAAAATGGCGGCTGGCCAGGCAGGAGCCACCTTGCTGGAACCCATTTATACCCTGACAGTTTCTGTTCCGGAAACCAACATGGGAGACATTATGGGGGATTTGAACAATCGTCGAGGTCGTGTCTTAGGCATGGATCAGGTAGAAAACCGAACAGTCGTTAACGCCGAGGTGCCCTTCGCCGAAATTATGCGTTATGGTACGGACCTGCGGTCCATGACCCAGGGCCGTGGTACTTACGAAATCGAATTCCTGAGATATGAAGAAGTACCCAGTCATTTGATCTCCAAGATTATTGAAGAGAATCGGGTACAAGAGGATGCAGAATAGAACACTTTTGGTCCGCGGCTCAAGTTAGACCGGAACCGGTTTAACCTAGTCCGGCCTCTTTCGTTCAATCGAAATTCGCGGCCGCCCTTTGAGAGCCGAAAGGTGATGCTTCACTTTGATTTTCTAGCTTGGGTGGACAACCTTCTTGGTGCCATTTGGGCTGTTCTAGTCCTGGCATTTGGGCTCTTTGGCTGCAACTCGTTTTGGATGGTGTTTCGGACTCTTCGACAGCGGGAGGGAGGGAGATTTCTCCCCCAATCTACGAAGTGGCCGACGCCTGACTATTGGCCCCAAGTAACAGTACAGCTGCCCTTTTACAACGAACTTGCAGTTGCTGCACGCATCATTGACGCCTGCGCAGAATTGGATTACCCCGCAAATAAGCTGGAGATTCAGATACTTGACGATTCCTCGGATGAAACACAAAATTTGTCCCGTGCTCGTGTCCAATATTGGCGGAGTCGAGGAGTAAACATCCGCTATCTTCATAGGAATCGGAGGGTGGGATACAAGGCTGGAGCACTGCAGTGGGGGCTAGAACAAGCTCGAGGCGAATTGCTGGCGATTTTCGACGCGGACTTCCAGCCTGAGCCAGAGTTTCTAAAACAGACTGTAGGGTATCTCTCCAGACCCGAGAATAGTCACATCGGTTTCCTCCAGACCCGTTGGTGTGTGGCAAATACCCGAGACTCTCTTGTCGCCAAGTCTCTGAGTCTAGCCGTCAACGGCCACTTTGCGGTAGAAGTCATGGCCCGCAGCCTGGCAGGCCTTTGGTTCGGATTTAATGGTTCTGCCGGTGTCTGGCGAAGATCCTGCATTGTGGACCCTCAAGTAGGGGGCTGGTCTGGATCTACCTTGTGTGAAGATCTGCATCTCTCCTATTTGGCACAGTTGGCAGGCTGGAATGGCGGTTATCTGGGGAAAGTGACTGTCAAGTCTGATGCCCCAGTTCGACTTTCAGAACTGCGTCTGCAACAGTTTCGGTGGGCTAAGGGGAGCGTCCAAGTTCTGTCCCAATTGCTGCCTTCCTTGCTACGCGCCCGGGAAATCGGCTGGGGCTGCCGACTCCAAGCCATTTTGCATCTGAGTTCCTATTTGCAGCAAACCATATTACTGTGTTTGATCCTTTTGTCATTGCCTCTGACATTTCTTCATATAGAACCTCCTATATGGGCAAATTTCGCCATGATAGTAGGACTAGGCCCCGTCGCTGTAATTGGATTGGGCCAATGGCGCCTTTACCCCAAGAGCTGGTGGCCTAACATTCCTACTCTTGCTACTCTGTCCCTTGTTGGCATCGGTTTTTGCCTAGCAAATACTTTCGCAGTGTCTGAGGCATTGAGGGGTAAAGTGAGCCCATTCCAACGTACCCCTAAAGGCACAAATTGTGTTCACGCTAAGGCCAAGTATTTGAGGGACACTCGCCCGTTGGAAGACCGTATTCTGCCTTGGGAATGGTTTCTGGTGTCATATTGTTTGCTATCCCTGATCATTTCTCTTGATAATCCATTAGCCGGTGTTTGGCCGGTTTCAATGATCGGTTTGTGTAGCATAGGGCTATTGGCTGTTTGGTCTTCTTGGGATCGGCAACTGGACAAGAGCTTTGATAACACTCGAAGGCGGGGTATGGCCTCGACCGATACAGAGCAAGTTCGTCTCTAGTAAGGCAGGTAGTATGGACAGGAAATACGATAATGTAACTTGGATGCAAAATAAGGGGGACGTCATCACTCTGGTCAACAAGTCAACCCGAAACTTCATCCTGGAGATTCCTACAGGGCGTCTGCGGTTGGATGCCGGTCGCAGTGTCCGGACTATGGCCAGCCTGGCTAACGAACCAGGGATCAAGAAATTGATCGATAAAGGTGACCTGACCGTCAATCGGTAGGTTTCACTTTTCTAGCCATGAAGACCTGTGTACTTATAGATGGGCACTACGAGGCCTATCGTGCGTATTTTGCCATGGCTCAGGCTAGTTTGACTGCGCGCCATACGGGGGAACCAACAGGAGCCGTTTTCGGCTTTTTGCGACAGCTGTTTACATTGGTACGGGACTATAAGCCAGACTATATGGTTGTGGCATTCGACCCCGAACATACTTTCCGACAGGACAAGTTTCCAGATTACAAGGCTACGCGGGAACGGATGCCGGAAGACCTCCACAGCCAAATAGAACACATCCGGGCCCTACTCCAAGCGATGGGGGTTAGTCTTGTTACACAAGATGGATATGAAGCTGACGATGTGATTGGCACGTTGGCCAACCGAGCGGTAGCAGAGGGAATGAAGGTTTTCATTCGTACTGGAGACCGGGACCTGTTTCAATTGGCGACAGACCAGATTACAGTCGTTTACGGTTCGTCCAGTAGATACTCCTCAGGAGATCGAGAGTACGACCTGAATGAAGTGAGGACCCAATTTGGCGTGGATTCGGAACAATTCATCCAGATGAAGGCGCTACAAGGTGACAACTCCGACAATATCCCCGGAGTCCCCAAAGTAGGTGAAAAGACTGCCGTCAAACTGCTACAACAATTTGGAAGTATTGAAGGAATCTATAGTCATCTAGAAGAGATCAAAGGGCCGAAACTAAGGGATAACCTGCGAGATTTCAAGGAGCAACTAAATCTCAATCTGGAGCTGGTCCGTATTGTCTGTGATATGGATTTTCCCTTTGATTGGGATCATGCCGCACCATTCGCCCCCAATCATTCATTGGTTGCAAAGCAACTGGGCCAGTTGGGTCTAAATTCAACTTTATCGGTCTTCCATGATTTGTTGGAGGAGCAAGGGCAGGACGTTCCTGCCTCTATGTTGGAGGATGAAACGGGTGCCCAAAGCCTTTCTAAGCGAGTGGAAAGTTACAGGACAATTCAGACTTTCGACGCATTGATGGACCTTGTGCAGGAACTGGAGCAGTGCAGGGTTTTGGCAATTGACTTCGAAACGACTTCGACAGATCCCACCAACACCAAGTTGGTAGGCATGTCTGTTTCATGGGGATCCGGTCTAGGAGCCTACCTTCCGATTGGTCACCAGTTTGGAAGCCAATTGCGCTGGGCCCTGGTCTTAGAGTCATTGTCACCAGTCATGTCGAATCCTCAGGTGCTGAAAGTAGCGCACAACGCCAAATTTGAACTGTTGGTTGCGCGGCGATACGGTTTGGTTCTAGAGGGCACTCTTCATGACACAATGATAATGGCCTGGGTGTTGGACCCTGGTCGCCGCCACTTAGGATTGAAGTCTCTGGCACTCTCAGAACTGGGAGTTACCATGCAGCCCATCAAGGATCTGATTGGCACCGGCCGAAAACAGCTGACAATGCGACAGGTCTCCATCGACCATGCGGCCCCCTATGCCAGTGATGACGCAGCCCAAACCTTTGAATTGTTTGCAAAGTTCGAGTTGGAATTGAAGGATGCCCAGCTTTGGGACCTTTATTTCAACCTCGAATTGCCCCTTATTCCTATACTCGCCGACATCGAAACTCATGGGTTGAGCATTGACAAAGTCTATCTCAAGGATTTGCAGCAAGAATTTGAAAGCAGGTTGACGGACCTTGCCAATCATATGTACGACGTTGTCGGGAGAGAATTCTCTCTACGCAGTACCTACCAGCTGAGTGATGCTCTCTTTGGCGAAGGAGGTTTGAACTTACCGACTAAGGGGCTGAAAAAACTGAAAAAGGGTGGATACAGCACTGCGGCCGGCGTACTGGAAAACCTCTCCGCCAGGATCACGGGACTAGATCTTCGCCAAGAAGAGGCATTGCAGACCATACTCGAATTCAGACAGCTGGACAAACTGAAGAACACTTACATTGACAGTCTGCTGGAACTGAGTGATACAGAAACCCATAGAGTACATACCAGCTTTAACCAGACTGGTGCCGCCACCGGCCGAATGAGCAGCAATAATCCCAATCTGCAGAATATCCCGATTCGAACAGAGGAGGGCAGGCGCTTGCGCAGGGCTTTCGTTGCGGCTCCCGGCAATGTCTTGGTAGCGGCCGACTACAGCCAGATTGAGCTAAGGGTCTTGGCCCACTTAGCCGAAGAGCCGGGCCTCATACGCGCCTTTGAAGACGACCAGGACATTCACTCCATCACGGCCTCAGAACTCTTTGGCATTCCCTTGGAAGAAGTGGACGTGGCGAAACGAGGCTTGGCGAAGACCATCAATTTCGCGACCATTTATGGAGTTACAAAATTCGGTCTGAGTTCCCGTACAGAAATGAATTTAGAAGAAGCCGAAGATTTTCTTAACCGATACTTTCAGACCTATCCCAAAGTGGAGCAATTCATTAAGACTGTTGTCGGCCAGGTAACAGAGAGGGGATACGTTGAAACCATCACAGGACGCAGAAGGCTTTTTCACGAGTTACAGAATGAAAAATTGCCCAGTATGCAGAGAGCTGGGCTGGAACGTGCGGCAATCAATGCACCTGTCCAAGGAAGTGCAGCAGATATACTCAAGATGGCGATGCGGGATCTGAACATGGCTCTCAAGGATTCCCATACTCCAGGCTGGATGGTAGTCCAAGTGCACGATGAATTAATTTTGGAGGCCCCGGCCTCCGGGTTGATGCAGTTGGCCCTACTGACTCGCCAAGAAATGGAGAATGCATTTCGATTGAAGGTGCCTCTGAAGGTCGACGTGGAATACGGGACTAACTGGCAGGAACTGACCCCAGTTCCCTTCGCAAATTCTTGACCGGAATGTCTACTATAATCTCTCTCATTCGGCGTGAAGTGCTGTCTGCAATGAAGGCCAGCGAGGCACAGATGGACTGGCCCGGGCTAACCGCCTCTAGCATAGAGGTGATGCGTCCCAAACGGCAAGGACTTGGAGATTTCAGTACAAATGCTGCAATGGCTTTGGCTGCCCAGCTACGAAAACAAGGGATAAAACTGGCCCCGAGTGCCGTGGCGGCCCAGTTAGTCGAACACTGGCCGTCTGACAGTCTGCTGATTGCAAAGGAAATTGCCGGCCCAGGTTTCATAAATCTGACTGTAGACCCCGATTGGTACCGAAAACAAACAGCCCAAATTGTGATAGAACCCAATCGAGTTGGGAAATTGGACCTAGGCCATGGCCAGAATTTCCAGGTGGAATTCGTAAGTGCCAATCCGACAGGGCCCCTTCATTTTGGCGGGGCCCGTAACGCCGTGCTGGGCGACACCATTGCCCGGCTCCTGGAAGCTACTGGCTATATTGTGCAGCGAGAATTCTATGTGAATGATGCTGGGTCCCGTTTTGATGTCTTCGTGGAGAGCTTGCATGCCTTCTATCTGATTTTGCACGGGCGCTCAGCCCAAGTACCAACCGATGGCTACAAAGGCGACTACATGCGGTCCTATGCTGTGACTTTGACGGAGAAGGTCAAGGATACATTGGTTGATGGGTCGCCCGATGACGTCCTGCCTTACTTGCGGCCACTGGCTCTGGAAATCGTATTGGATGACGTAAGAGATGAAATAGCGCTAATAGGCATCGAATTTGACTGCTGGTTCAGCGAACAGGCTATGCATGTCACCGGCGAAGTTCAGGCAGGCATTGACCGCCTTACGGAATTGAATGCCACTTATGAAAGAGACGGAGCGATTTGGTTCGCTGCTAGCCGATTTGAAGGGATGGATCAGGACATAGTGCTGGTCCGTACCAACGGGGCACCCACTTATTTCGCTGCTGATCTTGCGTATCACCGTCAAAAGTTTGAGGAACGGAAATTCGACAAAGTTATCGATGTGTGGTCCGTAGACCACCAAGGACATGTACCGAGAATGAAGGCGATGATGCAGGCTTTGGGATTGGCCCCGGAGCGCCTACACATTGTTCTATACGACTTGGTGAAGCTGGCCCGCGCAGGAGTGGAAGTCGCTATGAGCAAGCGCAGTGGCCAATTCCTGACCTTACGTGAGGTTGTCTCAGAAGTTAGTGCAGATGCAGTACGCTTCATGCTATTGACTAGAGCCCCAGAAAGCGTGATCGAGTTCGATCTTACGGAAGCAAAGGCCCAGAATCAGGACAATCCGGTTTACTTCGTTCAATATAGTCACGCCCGACTCTGCTCTATTCTGAAACGGGCAGCCGGGGTTGGTTTAGAATTTCCAACTGACAAAATAGATATCCAAGACCTGGTTGAGCGTCAGCTACAACACCAAACTGAATTGGACCTGATGAAGGTGCTCTTGAATTTAGATGAAGAGATCGAACAGGCAGTAATTCGGCTCTCTCCCCACAACCTGACTTATTTCGCGGTCCGTGTTGCTTCGTCTATTAATGCTTTTTACCGGGACTGCCGTGTCTTAGATGAGCGAAGTCCCGAGTTGACCAAAGGGCGACTGTTACTGTGTGACGCAGCCCGTATTGTGTTGGCCAGGGTGCTTTTTCTCTTGGGTGTGCATGCCCCTGAGGCCATGTAAATAGTTGGAACGAAATTTGCTATGTACACAGTTTTGGTGGCTGACAGAGTTTCCGCCGCTGGCTTAGAGCCGCTCTTGACCGATCCTGACTTTGAGGTGCATGACTGCCCCAATATTTCGTCGCCGGAATTGCTTGGGAGAATTTCTGCTTATGATGCCCTTATAGTACGCAGCCGCACCGAAGTGACCCATGAAGTTATCCGAGCCGGCAATAGACTTCGAATCGTGGCCAGAGCTGGTACGGGTGTTGACAACATCGACTTGGAAGCGGCAACAGAATGTGGGGTGCTGGTTGTAAACGCCCCTACCGGCAATTCTGTAGCAGCAGCAGAGCACACCGTCGCCATGTTGATGGCAATGACTCGGCATGTACCCCAGGCCGACGCTGATCTGAGAAGAGGGAAATGGGATCGTAACCGATGGATTGGACACGAAGTTCGTGAAAAGGTCTTTGGCACTATCGGTCTTGGCCGAGTCGCCCTTGAGGTCGTAAGCGTGGTGCGTGAACTAGGAATGCAGGTTATTGCTTCGGACCCATTCATCGCCGCGGATTATGCACGCCAGCGCGGGGTGAAGCTGGTGGATTTGGAAACTTTACTGCGGGATTCAGACTATATTTCGATTCATGTTCCGTTGACAGAGGCCAATACCCATTTGTTGGGGGCCGATGAGTTAGCCAAAGTAAAAGCTTCAGCCCGCATTCTCAATGTGGCCAGGGGCGGACTGGTGGATGAAGTCGCTCTTGTGCAGGCAATCTCCGAAGGAAGGCTGTCTGGAGCTGCGCTTGATGTTTTTGAGGAAGAGCCGCTGCCCGCAGATAGCCCCTTATTGGCTAGCCCCAATATCATATTGACTCCGCATCTTGGGGCCAGCACTCACGAGGCACAGGATCGGGTTGCACGTGACGTATCGGTCCAAATACAGGAAGTACTACGTGGTGGGCAAGCGAAATACGCTGTAAATGCGCCGATCGTGCCGCCCCGCGACCTGGAATTCCTAATCCCCTACATTGAATTGGCCACTCTCTTGGGCCGTTTTCTCATGCAGGTCGATATGCAGGGAGCCAATCAGATCGAACTTACGGCCCATGGACCGATTGCTGATATTGACATGTCTTACATCGTGGCCGGGTCCGTCCAAGGCTTGCTAGCAGGAATTTTGGAAGAAAGGGTCAACGTGGTGAATGCGGAGCGTCTGGCAGCACAGCGGGGCATGAACCTGGTGAAACGGAAGCAGTCCCAACATAGGCGCCGGTATGAAAACATGCTGACCATGTCGTCTCTAACAGAGGAAAAACAGTGGACGGTGCGAGGGGCTTTGTTGCATGGAATTCCTAATATCGTGGCTATTGATGATGTCTGGGTGGAGTTTGCAGCCCAAGGCAACATCCTACTTACGTCCCATATTGATCGGCCGGGCATGATTGGTAGAGTTGGCACTATTCTCGGGGAGGCCGACGTTAACATAAGTTTCATGCATGTGGGCCGTAGGGCTCCTCGACAACAGGCTATAATGGTCATCGGAACGGACGAAAGGCTTTCGCCGCCAGTGTCCGATTCCCTCCGTAACCTTGCGGAATTCACTTGGGTAAGAACAATCGAACTGTGAGTCAGGCTGTCCCCCGTTGGCCAAAGGACTCTGGTTCTTTGTCTTGGCCTATTGCGGTTAAGGTCGGAAAGTGGCTGGGATTGCTGGCCACAGGTCTTGCCATTCCTATTCTGGCTTGCGGAACCTTCACATCTCGAGAGCCGAATAGTTCAGTTCAGTCTGAAGGAGTGGAGCAAGGGGAGCCCCGTGTGATTCCTACCAGCACCTTGATCACAATTCCTACACCGTCTGAGGAAACCGTAGAATCTCAGAGGGAACAGGGATTGGGCGGTACAGCAGGGACTGGCGATATGGGACTGGCCGTGGCGAGTTCCAACATACCATTGGTGAAAGGGGAAAGAGCAAGTGTCATTGCTGCAGCCGGAATTAACGTTAGAGAGTTTTCTTCCACCTCTTCGACCGAAATATGGAAGCTTTCCCAAGGAGATGTTGTCGAAGTGCTGCAGGGGCCATTTACTAATGAAGACCTCTTTTGGTGGCGTGTCAAGACATTAAGTAATCTTTATGAAGGTATGGTCGCAGAGGGTCAGGACGGAGTGAAATATTTGGCACCAGCGGCCAACACGCTGGTTCCGCTGGATCGGAATCCCATAAAGGATGACATTGTGCGGGTCTCGGAAGCACTCAATATGCGTCGGGACCCGGGATTGTCGAGCGCGCTAGTCCTGACTCTGGAAGAGGGACAGGAGCTGTTGGTAATAGATGGTCCAGTTCACCAGAGTGGGTACGACTGGTATGAATTGCGCAACGAATCCGGATCCCTCCAAGGATGGAGCGTCTCCGCTATAGGAGGACGTCGTACACTTTGGCCGCTTGAGTGATATACTCGCCAGCGTCTTCACTCTACACGCCAGCTAGTTATGAAAAAAATCGTCGTTACGGGATTGGGTGCTATCACTCCCATCGGAAGCACTATTGAAGAGTTTTGGGATGGCCTGATTGCAGGGACGAGTGGCGCCCACAGAGTAGAAGCTTTCGATCCTGAGGACATGCCTTTTCAATTCGTCTGTGAAGTCAAGGATTTCGATCCATCTAGGTTTATGGCTCGGAAGGTCATACGACGGACTGCCCGGCCCACACAGATGGCGATCGCGGCAAGCCAAATGGCCTTGAAGGACAGTGGCCTGGAAATCACGCCCGACAACAGGGAACGCGTGGGTGTAGTAATAGGAACAGGCGCTGGCGGCATCGTGGAAGTGATCGAAGCCGGCAAGAATCTGACGGTAGGAGGTTGGAAGAAGATCCAGCCCATGCTGGTTCCTTCCAGCATGAGCAACGCCGTCAGCTGTCTAGTATCCATTGAGACAGGCGCCCAGGGCCCGGCCATCACTAGCACTGCTGCCTGTGCCTCAGGAAGCTACGGTCTGTTGGAAGCTTTTCATGTATTGCAAAGAGGAGAAGCTGATGCCATCATTTCCGGTGGCTGTGAAGCGGCTTTGGAGAAGTCCATCGTTACTTCCTTTGGGCGAATTGGTACCTTAACTGGAGACCCTGACCCGCAACAGGCGAGCAAACCGTTCTCGATTGACCGGGATGGCTTTGCACCCGGCGAAGGCTGCGGTGTCGTGATCTTGGAAACAGCCCAACACGCCGAAGCCAGAGGGGCGGAAGTTTATGCTGAGCTATTGGGAGGTTATCTGACCAGCGATGCTTACCATATAACTGCTCCAGACCCCTCAGGCAGAGGAGCTTATCGAGCAATGCAACAGACCCTGTGTTTTACTGGCATTTGCGCCGACCAGGTGGACGTTATCTTTGCCCACGGCACCGGGACCGTTTTGAATGACCAAACGGAGTGCCTGGCCATTCTTCAGGCTTTCGGAGAACGCGGTAAGAAGATACCAGTCACTAGCATTAAGAGCATGATTGGTCACTCTCTAGGAGCCGCAGGAGCACACAGTGCTGTGGCGGCCATAAAAGCTCTTGAAACTGGCGTCATACCGCCCACCATCGGGTATACACCTGACCCGGAGCTAGAATTGAATGTAGTGGGCAATGTAGCCCGAAACGCCGACCTGAAAGTAGCTCTTGTCAATGCCTTCGGATTCGGCGGCCAGAATGCGGTGTTGGCCTTCCGAAAACCATAACAATCGCAAGCCCAATTGCCGTCAGGGATGGAGTACTTGCCAGACTCCGACTATGGTGAAAAGGCCTGAAAGCAAGTAATAAGCGAAACCCTCTCGGACCCTGGACTGTTCTTCGGCGGCCAGCTTCATCTTTCGATTCCCGTATCGGTACATGATCCAGACTGCCGTCATCAATATGGGATGACGAAAGGCTACCAGAGGCAAGGTGCCTTGCCATTGCTGTCCTGTCGCCCAAGAGAGGACACCAAGAAGCCACTGCATATCCAGCGATACGAGGAAAACGCGGTTCAAAGGCAAGAAGAAAGCGGGCAAAGGCATTCTTGCCAGTATCGAATAAGCAAGGACGGTAAATGCTGAGACGGCGAGTAGTCCAAAAGGGAATACCCATATGCGGTGGGCAGTGGCCAGACCAGAAAGCCACAGTTCATTCATGAACCCATCCATCCAGTAATGCGGATCACACCTAGGCTCAATATGATCAGTGATCCCACCATCCAGATCAATGCGAAACGCAACTTTTTCTGATGCTCATTAGCGATTTTTACTTGCCTATAGCCAATGTGAAATAGCACGATTGCGACAATCATCTGAAATGGATGTTCATAACTGCGCAGGATGTCGTTTCCAGTCCATCTTTGTTGAATTGCGTATAGAACTAAGCCGGCTAAAAGCTGCAGATCCATTAGGATCAGCAGAATCAATCCCCCAAGCTTCTGAGAAGTTCCATATTCCCCCTTCTTAATAAGCGCAATAACGAGGGCGATGGCATAGAGAACCGCCATCACTACTATGAAAGGCCATATGTAGTCGGTATGAAGGGATCTGAGAATTGCCATCTGTGCTTCCAGGTTCGGGCAGGAGTCTGGCTGCCCTTGAGAATCTTAAGTATTCAAGGAGCAGCATTTGCTCTCTTGCTTGTTACAATACCAGAGATAGCCTTCTAACTTCTAGATTGCAGTCTTCTGATCCTGCTTGGCAATCGACCTGATAGGCTCAATTCGGTTCATGACCCGCCCCAACATTATTCTGATCATTGCGGATGATCATGCCCCCCCTGCCATAGGCGCCTATGGGGCCTTGTACAACCGCACACCCCATTTGGATACTTTGGCTGCTGACGGTCTGCGCTTGGACAATTGTTTCTGTACCAATGCCGTCTGCACACCGGCCCGGGCTTCGATCATGACCGGAAAGTACAGCCATGCCACTGGGGTCAAGACTCTCAACGATGTTATTGACCACGATAGAGAAACCACTTTAGGGATGTATCTCCAGGCTGTCGGTTATGAGACCGCCATGATAGGAAAGTGGCATCTGGGGCACGGAGCTAACTCGGACCCTAGAGGATTTGGCTATTGGAATATCTTGCCTGGCCAAGGTAAGTATTTTGACCCTGAGACTTTGGAACTAGGCAGCGCGAAGCCCAATGTAGGATACGTTACTGATGTGCTAACTGACTCCGCGCTGGAATGGTTGCGCAAACAGGAAAAGGGCAGGCCTTTCTTTCTCTGCCTGGGACACAAAGCGCCGCACGATTCGTTCGAACCGCACAGTCGACATTTGGAAGAATACAACTGCTCGATCCCTGAACCTTTGACTTTGCGGGACAATTACCAAGAAAGGTCGCGTTCGGCGGCCATGTCAACTGCCAGAATTGAGGACATGCATTTCAAAAAGCACCTGCCACAGTCGGCGGGTGTGTTCGATGGAAAATGCGAGAGATTGACGTGGAATTACCAGCAATTCATCCGCAACTATTACAGGTGTGTGCAGGCTATTGACGAAAATGTGGGCCGAATCCTACGTCACTTAGAAAATGAGGATCTGGAGAAGGACACGATTGTCATTTACACATCTGATCACGGTTTTTTTCTGGGCGATCATGGGTGGTATGACAAGAGGTTCATGTACGAAGAATCCATCCGTATACCGTGCCTGATCAGGTACCCGGCGGCTATAACCCCTGGTACAGTTCGTGAAGAATTGGTCCTGAATGTAGATTTTGCCCCCACCCTCTTAGAATGGGCAGGAATCCAGATTGGACCGGAATGTCACGGTCGGTCTTTCGCTCCAATTGCAGAAGGACAGAAAGTCCCTGACTGGCGGCGAGCTATGTATTACCGGTACTGGATGCATTTGGCCCACTTCCAGATTCCTGCGCACTACGGAGTGCGCACGGTCCGTTTCAAACTCATCCACTATTACGGCCGTGCTTTAGGCGCAGCCGGAGCCACTGATCTAGACACCAGTCCTGAATGGGAGTTATTTGACTTGGAAAGTGATCCGCAGGAACTGCACAACCGTTTTGGATTGCCTCCGTATTCCGATATTCAGGCGGAATTGCTGAGAAGTCTCGACGTGCTGCAATCTTCTCTAGGGGACCAAACTCAGCACTAAATAACTCGAGCTTAGTGCCCATATCATCTCTTTGGAAATCGGACATGCCACAGCAACCGAATGTAATATTGGTCATTACGGACGACCAAGGGTACGGCGATTTGGGTTGCCATGGGAACCCCGTGATCCAAACCCCTAATCTGGATCAATTTCACGCCGAGAGTGTACGCTTAACCAACTATCACGTCGGTCCGACCTGCGCTCCTACCCGAGCTGGTCTCATGACCGGGCGCTACGCTAACAGCACGGGTGTCTGGCACACGATCGGCGGCCGCTCCCTGTTGCGGGCCAACGAATATTCGCTGGCTGATGCTTTTCGTGGCAACGGATACGTCACAGGTATTTTCGGCAAGTGGCACTTAGGCGACAACTACCCCTATCGACCTCAAGATCGAGGATTTGATGAGGTTGTGGTCCATGGCGGGGGCGGCGTGGGAAATACCCCTGATTACTGGGGCAACTGTTACTTCGACGATTCATATTGGACTGGAGAAGCACACCACCAATTCGAAGGCTATTGCACCGATATCTGGTTTCAACAAGGCTGTGCCTTTGTGGAGCGCCATCAAGACCGCCCTTTTTTTTGCATGATCTCCACGAATGCTCCCCACAAGCCCCATTTGGTCGAACCCAAATACAGCGAACCATACTCGAAGTCAACTGCAGATCCGGAAAGGGCTAAGTTCTACGGCATGATTTCCAACATCGACGAAAATTTCGGTTCACTGCGAAAAATGCTAGAGAAATGGGGACTTTCACAAAACACAATTCTTATTTTTACCACTGATAACGGCTCCGCGGGCGGCTTGGAAACAGATAGTAACCACTTTGTAGTTAGTGGTTTTAACGCAGGTATGAGAGGGCAGAAGGGGTCCCCCTACGACGGTGGACACCGCGTCCCCTTCTTTCTGCATTGGCCAGCAGCAAAAATGGACAGGGGACGTGACGTACCGGAATTGGCAGCCAACGTCGATGTGATGCCCACTCTGCTGAATTTATGCGGAATGAGATTGGTTCGGTCATTGGATTTGGATGGCACCTCTTTGAGTTCTCTTCTCATAGAAAAAGCAGATGAGTGGCCAGATAGAGTCTTGGTTACAGATTCACAACGATTGGTCTATCCAGTTAAATGGCGACAGAGCTCGGTCATGACCCAACGATGGCGCCTAGTCAATGGTAGGGAACTTTACGACATGCATTCCGATCCAGGCCAGACGCGGAATGTCATGCAGGTAAACCCAGATGTGGCCATTCGCCTTAGAGATGCTTATGAATTCTGGTGGGAACGGGTGTCGCAACTGGCTTTGGTGGAAGTCCCTATCACCATTGGCGAGCCCAATTTTCCTGAGCAAGTTGTGAATAGCCACGACTGGCGAAATCTAGACTGTGAATGCGTCTGGAATCAGAATCAGGTGCGCGCTGGCCTGCGATTCAATGGGTACTGGGAACTGCATGTTGCAGTTTCAGGTCGGTATAGTTTTGAATTGCGCCGTTGGCCACGAGAAGAAGGACGCCGTCTCTGTTCAGGTATACCAGGCAGGCCGCTGGCCATGTCAGAAATGACACATGATTCAGGATACGGCGGAGGAACCGCCATTGAGATCAGTTCAGCCCGCATCCAAATCGGCTACCAAAGTGCTGAAGCTGAAATTAGCAAAGAGGCGAAAGGAATTACTTTTGATTTCGAACTTGAACAAGGACCAGTCCACCTGCAGACGTATTTGATGCCTCGGACTGGTTCCCAACTGGGTGCCTATTATGTGTATATAGCCAGAGTGAGTTAAAAGAAGTGTTAGGGAGCAATGCAATGCTGCGGTGGGGAGTAATTGGATGCGGACAAATCGCCTTTGACAAGGCAATGCCAGGAATAAACAAAGCTTCCAATGCTCAGTTGGTAGCTGTGTCAGACGTAAGAACCGAACGACTGGACATGGTACAGGAAAGATGGGGATCAGAAGTTTCGGTCTATACCGATTACCAAGATCTGCTGCAGGGAGACAACTTAGATGTGGTTTATCTGGGTTTGCCCAATGAGGTCCATCTTCCCGTCTGCCTCGACGCAGCCGCCCGCGGCAAACATGTCCTAAGCGAAAAACCCCTCTGTATTGATGCCGGTGAAGCTCGACAAATGATCGGCGTTTGCGACGACAACGGCGTGCGCCTAATGTGCGCCTACATGTCCCGGTTTGGCGATTCCTTTCGAGAAACCAAGAGGCTCATTCAAAATGGCACATTGGGCCAAATCGCCATGGTTAACGCCAGTTTTTCGTTTTCTGCCTGGCGAGGATACACTCTCGACAAAGTCGGTTCTTGGCGGTGGACAGGTCGCAGGGGAGGACCGCTGTTGGACGCCGGGATTTACCTGGCCTTTGCCATTCGTGAATTGCTGGGCTCACGGGTAGCTAGGGTTTCTGCCCACATGTCTACTGTGGTTGCCAAGGACTTCCCTGCGCCGGACACCGTAATGGGTTGGTTCCAACTGGAAAACGGAGTGCCTGGGGTAATAAGTACTTGCTATTCGCATAACGACAGCACCTTTGCCGTAATGGGCACAGAGGGCAAGGCAATCGTCTATGACTGTTTCGCACAGAATCCAGGTGGTCACTTAAACTGCAGGGCGGGTGGGTATGAACTTGACTTCGAGTCCAATCTGGAACTCTTGGATCACTTCAACAACTATTGGAAGGAAGTTGAGCACTTTTCGGCAGCAATCTTAGCCGATTCCCCCCATTCTCCCACTGCCCAAGAAACTTTGGCCGATATGATATTCTTGGACGCGCTTGAGGAAGCAGCCACTTCCGGTTCTGTAGTGGAACTGGCCTATTAGTCCTGAAATTCACATAAGGAACCAAACATGAAGATGGCGCTTAACGGGCAGATGCTGGCCCGCGGATACTCTTTGGCAGAGGCATTAGATTTCGTGAAGTCCTATGGCTTGGATGCTATGGAAATTTGGCCCCAGAATCTTGTCGGCGGAAATTCGCCTGAAGAAAAGGAGCGGTACGAGACCAAAGATGTAGAAGGGGCAAAGGCAGCATATGTTGCTGCAGGCATGAACTGCGCTTGCGTTACTTTGGGGTTTAATGCCATACGAGTTTGTACATCCTCGGGTGGCGTTGGCAACGCCACAGCAGCCTTGGCCGGAGCGGTGGACACAGCTGCAGCTTTGGGAGCACCAGTGGTGAACTGCTACCTCGCCCACATGCCTCCGGCGGCTTTCATCGATGCCATGAAGCCAGCGGCTGAATACGCCGGGACCAAAGACGTAGTTATCGTGTTAGAGAATGAGGCGCACGACGAATCCGGATTAGTGCTGGATGTTCGTCACATCTTGCAGGCGGTCGAATCTCCCAACTTTAAGACCCAATACGACCCCTGCAATTATTACCACGCTTATGAGGAGCCGTATCCCTTCGCATATGAAATGCTGAAGGACTATATTGGCTACGTTCATCTGAAGGGCGGCGTTCACTGGAGTGAAGACTGGGATTGCTTCAAGGGCGGGTTGATGCGAGGGAGGCGGAATGCTTGGATTGGTTACGTGGCGTTACCAGATGCCGCTTTTAATGTGGAGCGCATTCTGGAACGCATCAAGGCCGATAGGTACGAAGGATACGTTACATTGGAACCACACGTACCCTTTTCTGCTTTGCGGGACATTTTTGACATTGAAGTTCCCTACTTGATGTCCCATTTGAACTAGCGTGGCCGCTGCGGGTCTTCCTGTCTCATCTTCTGAGGAGTATTCTTAAATGACCTTGACTCTAGGTATTCTTTCCGATTCCTACCGACGGCAATTGCGAAGACCGCAGAACCGTCCTGTCATTGATATTGTCTTGGACAAAGTCAGTAACGTAGCCAAGGAATTGGCTATCGAGCCCATGGGAATCGACTTTGGAGTGGGTGCCTTGCCTTCCACTGAAATCAGCTACCTGAAGGAACTGAAAACCCGCTTGTCGGACCTAAACTTGGTACCCACTGTAATAATTGGCACCTTGGGGCTCCACGCAGACGCGGATTTCGCAGACGGCCCTTTAGCCAATAGCATCCGAAATCTGGAAGTGGCCCATTACTTAGGTTCTCCTCTAGGTCTCTTTTATTTTGGTTACGGTGGCCGTGTCAAGAGAGATGGACGTGTTCGCATCGCCATTGATCAGATCGGGAAGTTGGCTGAAGCTGCCCAAGAATATGGAATGACGGTCACTACGGAGAATTACGACTTCTTCAGCAGCGACGATTTCCTGGAGATTTTCCTAAAAGTGGGTGCTCCAAACTTAGGGTTACATAACGATACAGGCAATTGGTTCATTTTGGACGAAGATCCCTTGACTGCCACCAGAAAACTGGCAGACTACACTTACCATGCCCACGTACGGGACTACCGGATCGTGGATGGAGTGTGCAGTTCAGTACCGATTGGTATGGGTGATGTGGACTTTCCGCCAATTCTGGCGGAATTGAGGCGCATTGCTGAAACTAGGGACAGATTCGTGATGGCCATGGAAATGGATCTGGATGTTGGGGATGCTGCGGCCGAAGACGAATCAGTCTTAGAATGTGCCCGCTATATGAAGAAATGGTTTGACGAAGGCTGTTAAGCAGCCAATTTGGGCAGTCAAGTCATACCTGAAAGACTTTGTTGCCACTTGATTACTAACCAACCGTTCGAAAATATCCTCTTTGAGGGTCCTGGCAACAGGGCAATCAGGCTGTTTCATATTATGCTTGATGGGAAAAGGCCAAGCAATTGACCGGCTGTTGGCTCTTCACCCAACGTTGCAATCATTGAGGAAACAAGATGCCATATACGCGAATTGCAGTCCCGGTTGAAGGTAGCAAAATTACATTCGACGGCACCGCCCTGCAAGTGCCCGACAATCCCATAGTGGCTTTCATAGAAGGCGACGGTACTGGTCCGGACATCTGGCATGCCTGCCGGTTGGCATTGGATGCGGCAGTTGAAAAGGCCTATGGCAGTACTAGGACCATTGCTTGGATGGAAATCTTCGCAGGCGAGAAATCGTTGCAAGTATACGGCAATGCAGTTTGGTTGCCAGACGAGACCCTCAATGTAATCCATGAGTACCTAGTGGCGATTAAAGGCCCGCTGTCCACTCCCGTAGGTGGAGGCATCCGTAGCATTAACGTGGCTTTGCGGCAGAAGCTGGATCTCTATGCCTGTGTTAGGCCAGTGCGCTTCTTTGAAGGCGTGCCAAGTCCCGTGCGGCAGCCGGAATTGATAGACATGGTGGTATTCAGGGAAAACACTGAAGACATCTATGCTGGAATCGAATGGGAAGCAGGCACTCCAGAGGCCAAACGCATCGTCAACTTCATTCGCACTGAAATGAATTCGGAGAAAATCCGATTTCCCGAGACTTCCAGCATTGGCATCAAGCCAATCAGTCAGGAAGGTACCAGTCGTTTGGTCAAAGCTGCCATTGATTACGCTCTTGCTAATGGTCGCCAGAATGTAACCCTTGTGCACAAGGGCAATATCATGAAGTTCACGGAAGGGGGTTTTCGCAACTGGGGCTACCAAGTGGCCAAGCAGGATTTTGGAGGAGTTGAAGTCAATGGCGGGCCTTGGCTGGAGTTGCCCAATGGGCTGATTGTCAAGGATGCAATCGCGGATGCCTTCCTGCAACAAATCCTTACCCGTCCTTCTGAATACGATGTGATCGCAACCATGAATTTGAATGGGGATTACATAAGTGACGCGTTGGCAGCGCAGATCGGAGGCATTGGAATCGCACCCGGAGCCAATATCAATTACGAGACGGGTAGGGCCATTTTTGAAGCTACTCACGGGACAGCCCCTAAATACGCAGGATTGGATCAGGTGAATCCTTCATCTATGATTCTGAGTGGGGAAATGATGCTGCGGCATTTGGGCTGGTCGGAAGCCGCTGAAGCTTTAGTCTCAGCCATGAGCCGTACATTCGCTCAAAGAACAGTTACCTATGATCTGCACCGCCTAATGGACAATGCAACTAAAGTATCCTGCAGCCAGTTCGCTGAAAACATTGTTGCCAATATGTGAGAGGGTTTCTGCTGTAGGTAGCCAAGTCCATTGATCGGACGAGTGACAGGATACTCAAGTGTTATTCCGCTCTTCTATCGGCAGGAAAGTCATTATGTCCGTCACGGGACTGATTTGGATCGGCTATCTGCTGTTGCACATGTATGGCAATCTCAAAGCTCTTGGCGGACCAGAAATCTACAATCACTACGCTGAAAGCCTGAGGCTTCTAGGTGAACCCTTGCTAGGCACAGGACACGCCCTTTTCGGCGCCCGTGTGGTCTTAGTGGTTTCTATCGCCTTACACATTTGGGCGGCTGTCTCATTGAAATTGATGGCCGTTAGAGCGCGGCCTCAGAAATACGATTCATACAGAATTGTAGAAGCCAATTATGCAGCGGTGACAATGCGTTGGGGAGGAGCGGCACTCGCCGCTTTCTTGTTGTACCACGTGGCCCATTTCACTTGGGGTGCGCGCTTTTTACAGCCATATTTCACACGCGGTGAGCCCTATCAGAATCTAGTAGTCGGCTTTAATAACCCCATTCATCTGGCGCTGTATCTTTTCGCTCTGATCGTAGTGGGCCTACATTTGTACCACGGCGCTTTCAGTTTTTTCCAAACAATGGGCTGGCGTTCTGCTTCATATGAAGGCGGCATGAGGGCCTTGGCAACAATTCTGGCATTGGGCATCCCCATAGGTTTCGCAGTGGTGCCACTTTCTGTGGTGACAGGTCTCATAGGGTAGGAAAATGGCTGGGCACTATGTGGAGAAATTGGCCCTGGCTTGGGAGAAAGGGGAGGACTTACAGGGACAGGTGCCTGAAGGCCCCATATCTGAGAAGTGGGACAACCACCGCTTTAGCATGAAGCTGGTGGCCCCTGCAAATAGGCGGCACTACCATGTGATTGTTGTTGGTTCAGGTTTGGCTGGAGCTTCTGCCGCCACAGCTTTGGCGGAGCAAGGGTACAAGGTTTCCTGCTTTTGCTTCCAGGACAGCCCCCGTCGAGCCCACAGTGTGGCAGCCCAAGGAGGCATCAACGCAGCCAAGAATTATCGCAACGACGGCGACAGCATCAGACGCCTTTTTTATGATACGGTCAAGGGAGGAGATTTTCGGGCGCGAGAGGCAAACGTGTATCGCCTTGCTCAAATAAGTACAGACATCATCGATCAATGTGTGGCTCAAGGTGTCCCGTTCGCTCGAGAATATGGGGGTTACCTTGACAATCGCTCCTTTGGTGGTGTCCAAGTAGCCCGTACTTTCTATGCTCGGGGCCAGACGGGACAGCAGCTGTTATTGGGAGCCTATCAATCTCTTGCCCGTCAAATCGCAACCGGCCAGGTCGAGATGCACACTAGGTCAGAAATGCTGGATCTCATTATGGTGGAAGGTGTCGCCAGAGGCATTGTAGTTCGAAACCTGCTTACAGGGGAACTGAAGCCATTTCTGGGTGACGCTGTGTTATTGGCTACAGGTGGGTACAGCAACGTCTTTTACCTGTCTACCAATGCCAAAGGCACTAACGTCACTGCCGTTTGGAGAGCTTACCGGCGAGGTGCCTACTTGGCGAACCCTTGCTACACGCAGATACATCCGACTTGCATTCCGCCTGCAGGAGAACACCAGTCCAAGCTTACTTTGATGAGCGAATCATTACGGAACGATGGTCGCATTTGGGTGCCTCGCGCCCAGAATGACACAAGGGCACCTCAAGAGATTCCAGAAGCTGAACGATATTACTATCTGGAAGAAAGGTATCCCAGTTTCGGAAACCTGGTTCCCAGAGATGTGGCATCTCGCAACGCCAAGTCTGTTGTAGACGAGGGTTTTGGAGTAGGGCCGCTGCGGAACGGGGTTTACTTGGACTTCTCTGAATCATTGGGTCGGTTAGGTCGAGAAGTCATCGAGGCCCGTTACGGTAACCTCTTAGACATGTACGAGAGCATCACGGGGGAAGACCCGTATACACGCCCCATGCGCATATACCCGGCCGTTCACTATACGATGGGCGGACTATGGGTCGACTACAACCTGCAAAGCAACCTGCAGGGCCTTTTTGTTTTGGGAGAGGCGAATTTCTCGGATCACGGTGCCAATCGCTTGGGGGCTAGTGCACTCATGCAAGGCTTGGCCGATGGATACTTCATAGCCCCTTACACGGTTGGAAATTATCTGGCCAGTGCAGACATAGCCGACATATCACCTGATAATCCTGCCATCCAGCAGTGTATTGGAGAGGTTGAGGAGCGGCTGCATGTTTTGATTTCAATGCAGGGCACGCGGACGGCTACCTCGTTCCATCGGGAATTGGGAGGCATCATGTGGGCCAACTGTGGAATGTCTCGAAACCGGGAGGATTTGATTAGTGCCCATTCCCAGCTCCAGGATCTCAAGGCCGAATTCTGGCAGGACTTGTACATACCAGGCAACGCCGACACCTTGAATCAGAATTTGGAATTGGCCGGAAGAGTGGCTGACCTGATTGAACTGGGCATTCTGATCGCCCTTGATGCTTTGCACCGGGAAGAGTCTTGCGGCGGCCATTTCAGGGCTGAGAGTCAGACTGCGGAAGGAGAGGCCCTACGGGACGATGCCCGTTTCGCCTACACAGCAGGCTGGGCCTATACCAGCGAAGGTCAGATTCCCCGCATGCACAAAGAGCCTTTGGTATTTGAGGAAGTGCCCCTCAGCCAACGCAGCTATAAGTAGGCGGGCATTGCAAAGGACCGAGTAGTAGCATGAAATTTCATTTGCGTATCTGGCGGCAATCCACATCTGACAGAGCGGGCCTCTTCAAGGAATATGAGATTGGAGACGTGAGCCCTGATTCCTCCTTTCTAGAAATGTTGGACCTGCTAAATGAACGTCTGATGGACGGAAGGGAGGACAATCCAATTGCCTTTGACCATGATTGCCGCGAAGGCATTTGCGGCATGTGCGGCATGGTCATAAATGGTATCGCCCACGGCCCGGTACCGGGCCACACAGTTTGCCAGCTACACATGCGCCATTTTGAAGACGGAGCCAGCATAGTGATTGAACCTTGGCGAGCTAGCGCTTTTCCTGTCATCCAAGACTTAGTAGTCAATCGCGGAGCATTCGACAGCATAATAGAATCTGGCGGCTACGTATCCTTTACGACTGGAACTGCCCCCGAAGCCAACTCAATACCCATTGCCAAGGAAATGGCTGACCAGGCCATGGATGCCGCTACCTGTATAGGATGCGGGGCGTGCGTGGCAGCTTGTCCCAATGGCTCAGCCATGCTATTCACGGCAGCCAAAATAGGACACTTGGCCAGTTTGCCCCAAGGCCAACCGGAAAGATCCCAAAGGGTCGTGAACATGGTAACCCAAATGGATACAGAGGGCTTTGGTGGTTGTACCAATATGGGGGCATGTACAGTGGTTTGCCCGAAGGAAATTGGCCAAGACTTTATTTCTCAGATGAATCGAGACTACCGGAACGCGGTCTTGCGCCGAGTGAATCCCACGTCAATATAGTCTGTAAACGATCCTCTTCATGAAGCCGGCGATGCCAGGGCGCTTGTTCCTCTAGGCAAAGGGAAAACTGTCTCGGTAACCCAATGTGTCCAACGTGAACTGGGGATCGCTCACGAACATAATTCCAGGAAACATGGGTGTTTGCTGGAAATGGAAGACGAGGTTGGCTCGTATGTCTTCACCGGGGACGGCTTCCCTAATTTTGGCCCCTTGGTGCGGTATGTGACTATAGAAGACCACTGCATCTCCTGCTTTAGGATGGAGGTTTACGTGCTCCTGGTTGTCACACCAAACCTGAAAGACATTCTTGCGGTCGTCCGTGTAGCCAATATGTGGCAACAACTCACCAGGGATGGGCTTCTTTAAGTAACCTTTGAGGAAAGTCAGGCGGGCCATTCCCGGGTTATTGTCCGTGAGATAGAAGGTCTGATTCATGCACAAGGCTTTGGTGGGATTCAAGGCTTTGGATTTTCCTTCCTGATAATAATAGTCCGAAAAATCCATATGCCACTCTTGTTTGTAAGAAGCTGGATTCACATGGGCCCGCACGCTTCGCAATTGGCACTGTTTCCCCATTACTGCCTTTAGATACGTTGTGGTTTCTGGCAATGTCAATAGGGGCATGACCATTTCCGTAAACTGGCCCAGCAGTTTATCGAAGTAAACGTTGCCTACGGAATTCGCGCCGCAATATTCCTTCTTTTCGTATTTTTGATATAACACTTCCTTCCATCTGGCTACGGTCTTGGGCTCGAGGGCATTTCTGATATGCAGGTACCCGTTCTCCTGCAAACTGTCAAGGTTCTCTTGAAACTGAGCTGTCTGACTCACGTCGACCATCTCCATGAAATCTCCCTTCTTTCTTGGCTGTTAATTCCAGCTCTCTCCCAATTCTAGAGCAGCCAGAAGAACATCCAAAGGACCCGATGCCTTCACCAACAGAAAAAAGCCTCTCGGTGTTGCCGAGAGGCTTTTCTCCACTGAGTGAGTCCGCAAGACTAACCCAAACAAAGTTACATAGGACCAGACCCGATCAGTCTTCGAAGTTATAAGCTGCCATGCCATGCTCCGGCATATCCAAGCCGGACGCCTGCTCTTCATCCGAAGCCCGCAGGCCGATTCCCGCCTTAATGAGTGCAAACATAATGCCACCTCCAATTAAAGCCCAAAGCAAAATTACCACTCCGCCTAATGCTTGGATTCCGATTTGGCTGAAGTTGCCCGCGATTAAACCAGAAACATCGGCGTAGGAACCGTCCGCAAAGATGCCTACGGCCAACACTCCAAAGAGTCCCACGACTCCATGAACGGAAACAGCACCTACAGGATCATCTATCTTCAAAGTTCTTTCAATGAATCCTTCGCTCCAGAGCAGAACGATACCCCCTAGACCACCAATGACCATAGCGGCCCATGGCGCCACTACTGCGCAAGGGGCAGTAATGGCCACCAGGCCGGCCAAGGAGCCATTCACAGCGCGTGTAAGACTTACTTTGCCAGTGCGAGCTAGGCTCTGATAAGCCAGAACAGTCGAACCAGTAATTGCTGCGAGCATCGTATTTACCACAATGACGCTCATACGTAGATCCGTCCCAGACAAGGTGCTGCCTGCGTTGAAGCCAAACCAGCCAACAAACAGGATGAGCCCACCCAACACAATATAAGTGGCGTTGTGTGGCGGCATCTTATTTGGGGTTCCGTCCTCGTTGTATTTTCCGTTTCGAGGGCCAACCATTCTGGCCCCAATCAGGCCTACAAAACCGCCCACCATGTGGACTACGCCAGAACCAGCGAAATCATGGAAACCCAAACCTGCCAGCCAGCCGCCACCCCAGACCCAATGGCCACTTAGGGGGTACACTATGCCGCTCAACAAGAAGCTGTATGCCATATAAGCTGTAATACGGGTCCGTTCAGACATAGCTCCTGAGACAATTGTTGTTGCAGTAGCGGCAAAAACCATCTGGAAGAACCAGTCCCGGGCATGTTCAACATCATAGTAGTCTCCAAGCAGCAAGAACCCATCACTGCCGATGAAGCCAGCTATATCAGTTCCGTACATAATGCCGTAACCAAAAAAGAAATAGGCCAAGCCGCCGATGCAGAAATCCAGATAGTTCTTGGACCAAATGTTGACAGTGTTTTTCGACTTGGCAAATCCTGCTTCTACAAGACCGAAACCTGCCTGCATAAAAAACACTAGGACTCCGCAGATTATCATCCATACAAAGGTCAGGGCTATCCCATTAGGATCGTCGGAACCTGCCATCAGGTCTGCTCCAGTTGAATCGGCTGCCAAGACTGAGCCGGTTGCCAACATTCCGAACAGGAGAACTAGCAGCAACACCGCCGAACCCTTACGTATCATCCATGTTGCATTCATTTGCTTTCATGACCCCTTTATGGATAGGTGAACGAACACTGGAGGGATTGTAAAGGGCCTCTCAAGAGCTGATTATTGGGCAAACTATATGAATGTTCTTGGGAAAATCTGTCAAATTGCACAATAATAGGCTTATTGATACAACAACAGAAGCATTGTTTCGGCTTCTTTTGTGCAAAGAG
Source organism: Caldilineaceae bacterium (assembly GCA_965221225.1). Taxonomy (GTDB): domain Bacteria; phylum Chloroflexota; class Anaerolineae; order Caldilineales; family Caldilineaceae; genus Bin34. The sequence goes on along the minus strand of CBDCRV010000006.1, from coordinate 14,497 downwards.
TGCAAAAAGTCGAATTATTCAAATGCTAAGTCGGTGCGTCCTGATTAGCTATTGGCTGTGCCTTCCACTTTTCAAAATAAGAGAGTTCTCTTCCGTAGGCGGAATCTTTTATTCCTTATCCTATAATCGTTTCGAATTGATTTGCTTTCTTTGAATTGCTCAGATGTCGCATGCCAAATCAGAAGTTCTTCATCCCCAAGGATTCATCCTTTATTTGGATTTTGTCATTTGTGGTGCTCTTCTTCTTTCAGAAGATCTTTTATCGCATCGAAGTAGAGGGAGTTCATAACATTCCAGCAAAAGGCCCATTGGTATTGGCTTCCAACCACACCTCTAGCCATGACATTATCATCCTGGGCTGTACCAGCACACGGCAAATTCACTTCATGGCCAAGCAGGAACTGTTTGATAAGAATGCCATACTAGCGGCCTACTTTCGGAGAGCGGGAGTTTTTCCTGTGCGGCGGGGAATGAATGACAGAAAGGCCATTGCTGCGGCTCTCAAATATCTGAGACAAGGCAAGGTTCTTGGGATGTTTCCTGAAGGCAAGAGGTTTGCCGCCTTGGCAAAGGGCAAGACCGGAGTGGCTCGGATAGCATTGAAGACAAAGGCTGCAGTGGTTCCTGTCGCCATCATAGGAGCCCGCCAAGTGAGCATGAGGCAGCGGCTCAGACGATGGCACCGCACACAGGTTGTAATCAGGTACGGGCAGCCGGTATCTACAGTCGGGGCGGCAGAAGAATTATTCCCAGATACCCACGATCCAGCCAGAGAGCTGACCGATGAAATCATGCTTGCCATAGCTAGCATGCTTCCTACCGAGATGCGAGGCGCCTACTCCGAAAGCATATAGGGAACGTAGCACCTACACTCAATATCCTTTACAAAGGTATCTTTCGGATTGAACGACAAGAGCTAATTGTTCAGGAACCGAACATGAAGGCTCTGTTGATTTCGTCCAGTACCTCAGCGGAAGGCCTCAACTTGGATGTTGGAAGTTGAGCTAGTGGCTCTTCGGTAAGATCCAACAGTTCAATCAGATTTTCTCTCTGTTCGTCAATATAGATTAACCCGGTCAAAAATTTGCCGCTTGAGTTCGCCTCCTCAAGGAGATTGGTGGCCGCCCTCTTACAGGTAGGATCGTGCTCAGTGCCAACTTTCTTCAGGACTATCCAACTGCCGTCATGCATTTGGACCTCGATCTCGTCATCGTAATCTGAGACTTCGATTTCTTCATGTTCAGGTATGAAGTCAATACTGTTGATTATGAATTCGTTCTCTCTTCCCCAAACGTAGCTCTTAGTAGACTGTGCATCGTTGTTAAAGGTCACGCACGGGCTGACAATGTCTAGCACGGAAATGCCGCGATGCCGAAATGCAGCACCCAGAAGCGCCTCCACCTGTTTTGGGTCTCCGGCGAAACTGCGGGCAACAAAAGAAGCATTGGCGGCCAAAGCTTCAATGCAAATGTCCAAAGGAGGCAGCTTGTTGATACCTTGGTACTTTAGGACCTGATCGGCATCAGCTGTTGCACTGAATTGGCCTTTGGTAAGTCCGTAGACTCCATTGTTTTCTATAATGTAAGTCATCGGTATGTTTCGACGTGCAGCGTGCTTGAATTGGCCTATACCAATTGAGGCCGTATCTCCGTCGCCGCTTATACCAATCACTTCAAGGTCCCTATTGGCAATGACTACGCCAGTGCTCAGAGCCGGCATGCGCCCATGCAAGCCGTTAAAACCATGACTGCCCTGCAGGAAATAAGCCGGTGTCTTGCTACTGCACCCTATGCCGCTCATCTTGACGACATTGTGCTGGGCAAGTCCCAGTTCCCATGTAACGTTGATTATGCGTTGGCTGACACTGTCGTGCCCGCAGCCTCTACATAGAGTGGAGGGTCGTCCTCTGTAATCAGTCTTAGGCAGGCCGAGCTGGTTGAGGACCGGTCCCCTGCCCCGCCGGCCTTTCTTGTCGGCCGCTGACCTTGAAACTGCCATGAAGTTTTTCCTGTAAGCTTGTTATCGGGCGGCGATGCTAGTTACTTCAGAAGTAATCCAACGGGCAGTCAGTGGCAAGCCATTGCATCGGCAGACAGAGACCAACTTTGAATTGATATTCCCTAGTTCCAGACTCAGAATGCTGTACAACTGCCCGTCGGCGTTGTTTTCAATCACTATGTTGATGGCATGACCCGCAATAAAATCCAGAATTTTCCCGTTGATAGGCAGGGCTCGAATTCTAAGGTAGTCCGTTTCAAGTCCTTCTAACTGCAGCCGGTCCCTTGCTTCCTCTACGGCGGGATCATTACTGCCAATTGAAATCAAACCAATGTCAGCCCCAGGTATGGTTTCAATGATAGGGCAAGGGACTGCATCCCTAGAGGCATTGAACTTTCGTTTTATTCGTTCCAGATTGGCTTCCCAAACATCGGGATCTTCCGAATATCGGGAATTCTCGTCGTGACCTGTACCTCGTGTGAAATAGCCAGCCCATTTGGATGGAGTACCGGGAACGGTCCGGTAGCCAACTCCGTCGCCATCCACATCTTTATACCGTCCCCACTCGGAAGCCAGAGCATCAACTTCGGCACTATTTAATATCTTGCCCCTGTTAACTTCCTCGGCAGGATACTCAAAGGGATCGCTAATCCAGAGATTCATTCCCAAGTCCAGGTCGCTGAGCACAAAAACTGGTATTTGAAAGCTCTCGGCGATATCAAATGCCAAATGCCCGAATTCGAAACATTCCTTTGGCGATCCTGGAAGCAATACGACATGATGTGTGTCTCCATGCCCGAGTGTGTAGGCACTGAGAACGTCTCCCTGGCTTGTCCTGGTGGGCAAACCTGTACTAGGACCCATCCTTTGAATGTCCCAGATAACGGCGGGAATTTCAGCAAAATAGGCCAACCCGACGAATTCGGACATTAGACTGATGCCTGGCCCGCTAGTAGCAGTCATGCCGCGGGCACCAGCCCAGCCAGCCCCAATAGCCATGCCCACCGCGGCAATTTCGTCTTCTGCTTGCAAAACTGCGAAAGTAGGTTTATTTGTGTCTGGGTCCATTCTGTACTTGGGTAGAGCGGCAGCCAGAGATTCAGCCAAACTGGATGAAGGGGTTATGGGGTACCAAGAAACCAAGTTGACTCCGCCAAATACTGCTCCCAGTGCCGCGGCCTCGTTCCCGTCTATCAGAATGCGACCTTCGTTGTGGCCGGACATAGGTCTAACTCTATACAGGCAGGTATGCTCGTAATTGACCTCACAGTATTCAAAGGCAGCCTCGATGACCCCCAAATTCAATTCTATCGCCTTTTCTTTGCCTCTAAGCTGTCCAGTTAAGGACTTCCTTATTTCGTCTATAGACAGGTCGATCAGCCATGCAATGGCGCCGACATAAGCCATATTTCCTACATAGGAACGTAAGGCGGTCGGCACATTGAAAGGTTTGACCAGTTCTTTTACAGGCAGAGCGTGATATACAACTCCTTCCTTTACGGCTGCCGGTGTGATTAGCTCATCGTAAATTACTATGCCGCCCTCTTCCATCTCGGCCATGTCTTCAGCAGCCGTGGCGGGGTTCATGCAAATCAGAATTTCATTTCCTTCCCGCCTTGCGAGGTAACCATCTTTAGACAGTCGAATGGTGTACCAGGTGGGCATCCCCTGGATGTTGCTGGGAAAAAGATTCTTACCAGCAACTGGAATACCGATATTAAAGAGGGTTCGAAGCAGTACCAGATTGCTTGTTTGGCTTCCAGTTCCATTGGCGGTGGCCACTGTCAAAGCGAAGTCGTTGACTACCTGCTCAGTTACAGCACCCTGGCGCTGTGTCTCCGTCCTCATTTGAGCCATTGTGGTGTTACCTTCCCAGTCTTAGAATGTTGGGATTGAATTTAGAGAGGAAATGGGAGCAACAGCACTTTTGGGGTTACAAGGAACCTTGGACAAGGCTCCGCCGTTCCTCTAACAAACGCATGTGTCTAACATGCTTCTCGCGGCTCTTGGATAAATCGCCTTCTTTCAAGGCTTCTACAATTTCTGTGTGGCGCACCCAAATCTCGCGCAAATGGGCAAGATCCTCGTAATATTTAGGTGCCACTCTCTGATAGACGTCCCAGTAGGCCGTTAACAATGCCAGAACAAAAGGATTGCCCAAATTTCGGAAAATCGTCAAATGGAATTTCCTATGTTCCTCTCGGGGGATCTCTGTGGGAGTACCATCCAGTTTTGTTTGGGCTACCCGACACAAAACCTCAAGTTGGTCCATTTCCAGTTCAGTCATGGAGGCTACGGCATCATCCCAAAAGGAGGATTCCAGACTCATGCGCAAATCTGCAAACTCCAGGAAGCAACTCTCATCCAAGGCCATTCCAGCCTCCAGGCTGGCCCTCACGGCAGGTAGAAAGTCATAGCCCAGAGTCTCGATGCCACGCCGTGGCGCCGCATCGATTAGTCCTAGAGCTCTAGCGACAGCCATCTGTTCCCGTAGCTTGCCAACTCCTAGGTGGGTCTCTTCACTGATTTTGGACAGGGGCGGAAGCCGTTTGCTGCCGTGGCGTTCGTGCGTGACCAGGTAGTCTATAAACTCAGAACAACTCAAGAGGGAAGTCTCTGTATAATAATCCGATCATTCAGTTTATTGGTAGTATTGTACCTTGCCCGTATTGCAAGTAGCAAAGTTTTCTGACAAAGGATCCGATATCTCCAGAAGGGAATCAACTTTCTTCATTCTTGCCCGAGATGAAGTGGCGAATAGAAGGTCAGGGGGATTCCCGCCCAAAAAGTAAGGCTAGTCATTTCCTCCGACTTTGGATTTGAAGCTGCCTTCTCCAGAATGATTAGAAAACCCAAACTGGATTGATGAGACACTGGGGGCATTCGGCCTTACAATTAGTGGATGTATTTCTTCAGCGAGCTTCTTGAACCAATATGGACATTGCACAACTGAGGCCCGTTAAGGCTCGTGCCACAGCCCCTCTCTCGCCCGTGAAGACGGTGCAGAGATTGGTGTTGGGCAAAGCGATGCCTATGCCAGTTGAAACCATTGATATGGCCGAATCAATTGGTCGAGTGGCTTCGCGGAAGGTACTTTCCATAGAGCCCTTTCCCTCTTTTCCCGCTTCAACAATGGATGGCTATGCTGTCCTTGCCCAAGACGGCGAAGGGCTGTATAAAGTACAGGGGCAGGTCCTGGCGGGCCATCCTGTGTCTTATGTCCAGGATCGAGGAAGTGTTAGTTACATTACTACCGGTGCACCACTTCCAAAGGGTGCCGATGCCGTGGTAAGGGTTGAAGATACAGAGCCAGTTGGAAAAAGGGTCAATATCAAGGTAGATGTTAAGTCTGGGGAGAACGTAAGACAGAAAGGAGTTGATCTTTCTGTGGGTCAGACTCTCATTCCTGCAGGAAGTAAGATTGGCCCAGTTGCCCTTGGACTCTTGACGACAGCAGGCATTTCACAGGTCGAAGTTCATGGCAAGCCGCGGATCGCAGTGTTGTCAACTGGGGATGAGGTGTGCAGTGCAGAACAGGTTCCTGCTTTTGGACAGATAAGGGACAGCAATAATCCCACTTTGACCCAGATAATGCTCAGAATGGGTGTTGATGTGAGAGGAGGCACCCATATAGCTCAAGATTCTAGAGAGGAATTGAAGGAAGCATTGGCAGCAGCTTTGGGTTCGAGCGACGTGGTGATCACTACGGGAGGAGTTTCGATGGGAGAATTGGACCTGCTTCCTGCAGTGCTTAAAGAATTGGGGGCAGAACTGCACTCTGAGAGAGTCAATATGAAACCCGGAAAACCTTTTGTCTTCGCAACCGTCCAGTTGGACAATAGGTCCAAGCTAATCTTCGCATTGCCTGGGAATCCGGTAAGCGCAATAGTTACTTTCTATGTGTTTGTAGCACTGGCGGTGCGGCGAATGCAGGGATTATCAGTCTGCCAATGGCCCCGGATTGGGGTAATGGTAGAGGAAGTACTGCCCCGAGACAGAGTACGGCCAGAATTCCACCGAATCTCCGTAACGTGGGACCCTGACCTGCACGGTGGAGTAGGGGGTTACCGGGGCATCTCAACCGGTTCGCAGGCAAGTAGCAGGTTACTTAGTATGCTGGACGCCGATGCACTAATTGAAGTCGGACCCGGTGAAGGATACGCCTTGCCTGGCACAGTCCTTCCGGCCCTAGACCTCCGACAGTTGTAGAAACCTTAGAGATTCTAGGAATGTCTTTGACCCATATCGACTCCCACGGTCGAGCCAAGATGGTAGACGTGGCTGGCAAGGATATCACTTTGAGAGAAGCAGAGGCTCAGGCCAAGGTGTCTGTTTCAAGCATTGTCATGTCCGCAATCCTGCTTGAGGATTTACCCAAAGGCAATGTTTTTGCCACTGCACGCATAGCGGGAATACAGGGCGCCAAGAAGACAGCTGACTTGGTTCCACTTTGCCATCCATTGTCATTGACCAGTGTAACTCTGGAATTTGTACCCGACCAGAACCGATTAGAAGTCATAATTTTGTGCAAGGTAAGGTGTAGAGGACGCACGGGTGTTGAAATGGAAGCCCTTACAGGCGTTTCGATCGCGGCGTTAACTTTATATGACATGGTCAAAGGTCTTGATAAAGGGACTATCATTCAGGAGGTCAAGCTCCTTGCCAAAAGAGGTGGCAAGTCTGGAGATTGGTTGGCAAGAGAGGGGGCTTCTGGCATTTGAACATTACGCTCGCACTGTTTGCATCTCTCCGGCAAAAAGCCGGTTGGGCCAAACGCACAATTCAGATACCAAATGAAACGACAGTCGAAGGGCTTCTTGATTGGGTGGAACAGGAGTTTCCAGAGCTCAAGGTACGACAGATTCCTTTGTATGTTGCAGTAAATGAGGAATACGCCGAAGGCGGTTGCGAGTTACATGAGGAGGATCAAGTGGCCTTCTTTCCACCGGTTTCGGGAGGTGCATACTGAAGCCTGAAGAATTGGCAAGCAAGTTTCAATTTCGGCTCACAGAGGAGCCGCTGTCGCTGGACCGATTGATGCAGAAAGTTTCAGTACCGTCTGCTGGTGCAGTGGCGGCTTTCGCTGGTGTTGTTCGAGGCACAACAGCCGTAGGCAACTGCCGTATTCATACCGAATACTTGGTATATGAGGCTTACGCCACCATGGCTAAGAAACAGTGCCTGGAGATTGCGAAAATGGTTTTTCACCAATGGCCAGAAGTGAAACGGCTAGCGATAGAACACCGCACGGGCTGTTGCGCCGTTGGCGAGCCCACTGTTTTGGTAGCTGCCTCAAGCCCACACCGAGGAGATGGCTGTTTTGAGGCATGCCGCTATGCCATTGAACATCTTAAAGCCTCAGTACCCATCTGGAAACAGGATAACGAGGCAAAACGGCAAGAATGGGTTAAAGGCACCCCGGATTCAAGTCTAGATTTGAATTCAGACTGAGTTTTCAGGCGGCCATGCAAGCAATCCGGCCAATTATCTTGGTCGTTGAAGGGCAACTTTCTTGGACTCTGGCAGAAATAGACTCAATTCTGCTCGCAAAGCAGGCAGTCTGAGAGATTTGGAAAGCAAATAGAAAACTAGAAGCAGACTGTTACTTCAATGGTCGGCAAAGAATTTGAACTTAACATATAGCGCGGGGAGGTGGCTAATCCACCGGACAGCAAGAGTTTATTTGCCTGGTCCCTTTGACGCATTGTACATTCTTCGCCTAACTGTTCAGGTCGTTTTGCGATCTTCCTTTCTGTACTGCTCTTTCAACTTTCCTGGCCGGCCCATAGCCATCTGGAGTGCACCTTGGAAAAAGAGGCAGGACACCCGGTCCAGAAGACTAATGGGACTCTACGTTGATGCAAGGAGCCGTATTGGCAAGCTGAATCCATGCTAATTCCATGTAAGGGCAGGGAGAAACGGCTACCCATTTGTAGGTAGTTGGCCTTGGACTCTCCAACAGAATTCAGATGACATAACAAAGTCCGAATTCAACGTAGTCCTGCGAAACAGGAGCGACTTGCCTTCTAGCTTTTGTTCGGAGTCAATCAGTGGACCACTGAAAGCCTACAGATCCCATCTGAAGCTAAGAGAATAGGTTCGTTCGCGACCGTGCTCGAAATTATGCTTGTTGAATTCATCTGACATTGCTTGTGTCCTTCTTAATATTGGAGATCCTGAGGAACTGCATGCTTGAATGGATGTAGTAGGCATCCTCGTCAGAATCTGGCAATAACAGGGGAATTCCTCCTGAAGAGGGCGCATTTGGTTTGAAGGGCTGCGGGAAAAATATTTTGATCGCTCACGGAGAGCGCCCACCCGCATCTTCATGCGAATTGCTGAATGGCTTTGAGACGATTCAAAGGGCAATGAATTCCGTGCATTCAAGGGGAAACAGTCATTGCAGGATATAAAAAGGTAATCTTCAGGGAGCCTGATTGGTAAGACTCCAATTCAAGGAGCCAGCCTGTACTTTCCTCGTGCCACGGGGCACTTGACCTTTCAGCCCCAAAGAGAGCAGTTCGCATGTTTGAATACATTCAGTTTCCTGTTTGACGGTCCATGGATAGTTACAAGGCAATTGCGACTGGGGTACTGCCGACTTACGAAAGTTGTTTTCTGCCAATTCACTTTCTGGATATTTATGCACAAGTAGGTCCAATTTTCTTGCCTGTGTTTTCCGATGTCGTAATATCTAAACTTTGTAACCAGGATATCTTGATTCAAACACTGAAGTTCGTTGCAGTAAGTGATGGAGTGCCCTCTTGGCTTGAAATTGGATAGGGATTCGCCTGTCTTTGGAGTTGAAATTGACTCCACCTTTGGCAAGAGGCTAGAATTGCTTTCTTGGGTCCGGTTTCTGCCATTTACAGATTCTGGCAGGCATGTTAACAATGTAGCAGGTAGAAGGCTGCCGCTGCTGATTTCACATCAGTAGAGGAACTTCCCGACTCCCGCCGATATTAATTTCGGAAGGTTGCCTCACGAAACCGCAAGTGAGGGCGATGCAGGGACGGTACAACGTTCTTGGGTTGACTACAACCGCAGCAGAGAGCAGACCCGCAAGCAGGTTTCCTGTGTGTGAGGGGTGAAAGGGTGGGGTAAGAGCCCACCAGCGTATCCAGAGATGGGTGCGGCTGGGCGAGCGTGCAACTGGGTGCAAGGCGAGTGGATTCTGCCAAGGCAGAATTTCGCCGCAGCTGATTGAACAGGTTTAGGCCTTAGTTCTTGTCGGCCAGGTGGGTATTGCCCGCCTGAGATAGATGGCAGCACATGTTCTTTCGGGGACATGAACAGAATCGGGGGTATCTTCTATTTGTAACTTCATTGCGGTCCGCCGCAGTGACTGAACAAGCTGGCGCCGACGTGGCGGAACAGGTAGACGCGGTAGACTTAGGATCTATTGCCCTAACCGGGTGTGGAGGTTCGAGTCCTCTCGTCGGCACTCGACGGTGTTGTCTCGGCAATTATAGGGGCCCGTGGCCTAGGCTGGTAAGGCGCCTCCTTTGCAAGGAGAAGATCGTCGGTTCAAATCCGACCGGGTCCACTTTCAGTCATTGATGTGCGGGTGTAGTTCAGTGGTAGAACGTTTCCTTGCCAAGGAAAAGGTCGTGAGTTCGAATCTCATCACCCGCTTTGTTAGCCGAGATAGCTCAATTGGTAGAGTATTGCACTGAAAATGCAGTGGTTCCCAGTTCAAGTCTGGGTCTCGGCACTTGTGTAGGGGGATCGTCTAAGGGCAGGACAACGGTCTTTGGAACCGTCAATCGGGGTTCGAATCCCTGTCCCCCTGTCACGCCTTTGGCGGCGCGGCGATCATAGCTCAATTGGCAGAGCGCCTGATTGTGGTTCAGGTGGTTGTGGGTTCAAGTCCCATTGATCGCCCTCTTTAATTCTGAAGATTCAGACAACCTGAAAACAGGGCGTCGTGCTTCCCATTGGGAAAAGGAACGGCTAAGATCTTCCTGGGATAGGAACATAGGGATAATAATAGGAAGTGGCTAATTCAGGTTCCTGCTGCACCATCTCGCTAGTTTGTGCTTCATGAATTTCTGACGATGGGGATGGAATTTCTAATCCCGAATCAACTTCAAGAGTTTGTATCATTGCATCTCTAATCCAAGCCTTTAGGGGATACAAGTCCGTGTAAACACCGGGCTGGCCGTTTACTGCGCAGCCAATTCCCCAGCTGACTATTCCTATTTGGACCCACTTCGCGAGGCTGGGTTGCCAATATAGCAACGGACCTCCACTGTCCCCTAAACAGGCATCCATTGTGAACGTTGGAGAGTTTGCACAAAGCATACGTTCAGTGATGTCGTAATCTTTTCCAGTCCGCAGGCGCAGGTCCTCTTGACATAGGGTGCGATCAGTCAATTGAAGTTCTGCCTTTCTCAATGTGGAAGGGAAAGTCGCTTGTTCCGTGGAAGACTCAGTAGAGCCCCACCCGATAACTGTTACTGGAGTATTGGCTTCAGCAAGTATAAGTGGGTCCTGGAAGGTAATAATTGCCCTTTCATATTCCAGTTCGCTAGCCAGACGAATTAATGCGATGTCGAAGTCCCCTGTTTCTAAATTGAATTCCGGATGGGGCAGCACTTCAGCGATTTGTGCAAACTGTCCTGGAATTCCAGATAGATCCCCTTGGCCAGCAAGAACTCTCAATATCCCAGGATCTACCAAATTCGTTCCGTCGAATACGCAGTGGGCTGAAGTTAACACCCACTCCTTTGCAATGAGAGTGCCTCCACATCTATGCCCTGAATAAGCATCTGGAGCCTGGCTAGAACTTATGGAAACGACCCACGGAAAGGACTGGAAGTCAGCTTCTATTCCTCCAACGACACTTGGTTCAATCTCTTGGCTCTTTCCTGATTTTTCTTGGTCGGGCGAACCTGCCGTTTCTATGGTGCCCAATGTTGCGTCCCCTAAGGTAACCGGTCGAATTAAGACTGCCAATATTGTGATGCCCAGTATGGGGAGCAGCCTTGACAATCTAGTCACGAGCCGAAATACTCCTGAATTGGCAACGCGTAACTGCCATTCCGAGGGAAGTCCGGAATCCAAGCCTCCGCTACTTCATTGGCTGTAAATGGCCTCGTCTTGTCTATGCACGTCCTAGATGAGCAGAAATCTGGCTGTTCAACAGAATCCAAGAAGAGCAACACTGAGGTAACTGACACTCACTTGGGTGAAAACGGCATCGCCTCTGTCAACATAATAGACAGATCCTCAGCTCTCACCAAGGAATAGCCGATTTCGGCTTAAAAGGCGGGGGGAAAGAGCGCCAAATTTGGTAGTGCCCCCAAGGGGATTCGAACCCCTGTAGCAAGCTTGAAAGGCTTGAGTCCTGGTCCTCTAGACGATGGGGGCAAACCCGCTTAACGCCAGCATTTCAGTATAGCAATTGTGGGTGCCGCTACAAAAGAATTTGCGTCTTATCTCTCCAATTAGATAGCGCAAAATGGAATAGAAATACTGGCCTCTTTCAACTTACTGTGCAATTCTGTCGTGTGCTACAACCGCGACTGAAAGTGTGGAAACACAGATCAGTTGCCCCTCTTCATTTTCAATTTCAATGTTCCATACCTGGGTCTTTCGACCCAGATGAATGGGCCTCGCCGTCCCCAGGACTCGTCCATGCTTTGCGGGGCGGAGATGGTTAGCATTTATTTGCATACCGACAGCCACATGTTTGCTAAGGTCTACGCAAAAATTCGCAGCAAGACTTCCCAAGGTTTCAGCTAGAACAACGGACGCCCCTCCATGCAGTATGCCCATGCTCTGGCGAGTACGATGGTCCACAGGCATACTGCCTCTGAGAAAGTCATCGCCTACCTCATCAATTGTGATCCCCAGAGTGTCAACCATGTTCGGACGTATGTCAAAGGCCAGAGCCTCACGTGCCGGTGTTACTGTCCAAATTCTCACTCTTGTTCGCGCTCCGAAGGTTGCTGTGCGATGAATTCTAATATTTTGTGGCTTACTTGCTTGGGTTGGTCAACCTGGGCCCGGTGTCCTGCTCCCGGAATGAATTCCACTCTGCACTTGGGCAATCTACTTTGCATTTCTAGGGCCAATTGAACGTACTTTTTGTCCTTTAAGCCGCATATGAGCTGGACTGGTAGGTTGAGTTCAGGAAGACATGCCCAGAAAGACGGTTGAATTCCTGTTCCCAAGATGGATAGAGAACTGGCCACATTCCTGGAGAGGCTGCGCAGGTCCACTTGGTCTAGTCCACCTGCTGGAATTGCCGTTTGGCCGTATGCAAAGAGAGGCAACCGCTGCCAGTAATCCAAGAATGCTGCCATCGGGACCCCTGATATGTAACGGGCCAAATCACAATCGTTGGCAAATCTAAGACGCCGGGACTCAGGGCTGGAGATACCGGGTGACGCACCAATCAAGCACAAAGTCTTAACCAGTTCCGAATGCCGGCAGGCCATGCCCAGTATTAATCTTCCTCCCATGAGTACCCGACACAATGGGTTGTACTCTGGACCCGTGTCCTTATAATTTCAGCAATATCGTCGGCAATCTGCAGGAAATTAGCTTTCAACGAAGTTGGCAGCGTTGTATTCCCGTGCCCAGGCAAGTCAAGACTGATGATCCTAAAGTACTCCATCATATGGCGCAGGAAATTGGAATACGCCGCACTGTGCCCTGTGAATCCGTGAAGGAACAAGAGTGAGTGTCCTGTGCCTGACTCAATCCCATGGTATTCGATCCCGCTTGACGCTCTGTGGGCAATTCTGGTCGTTTTATTCATTCCAAGAGGCTCTTGGCTAGATTCTATAGCCTGTTCCCGCAACACTTTGCCGGTGGAGGAACGAGGGATTGAGCCGACGAAGAGGAATTCCCGGGGACATTGCAACGCCGAAAGAGACTTGCGACAGTGCAATATCAGATCGTCCACCGTAAAGAATGAATTAGGAAGGGGAACTACCAAAGCTATTAGCCGCCAACCCCATTCCCTGTCAGGCAGTCCAAACACCCAACAGTCCTGAATTCCCGGAAACTGTTCGACGATTGCAATGGTTTCTGCGGAGTAGACGGTCTCTCCTCCTATGTTGTAGACGTCTTCTTCTCTTTCGAGCACAACGAGGTTGCCCTGTCGATCTAGGTAACCTAGATCTCCCGTCCGAAGCCAGCCATCTGAATTCGTTTCCTCAACAGAAATTTGGGGCCCCTTGACCCAAATTTCCCCCCTTTGCAATGCCGCCAGCACTTCTTGACTGCCATTTCGTATGGTAATTTCGGCAAATAAAAGGGGCGGACCTTCTCCCCTGATACCGTCTTTCTCAGCTTGTACTGCGACCGCAATGTGGGAGCAGGTCTCAGTCATTCCAAAGCTGGGGCTTATAACAATTCCATGTTCATGACACTTGGCTATCAATGGGGACCGAGACCTTCGCTCCCCCTACAAGCGCAAACCGAAATGGCCTCTGTCCAAGTCGAATTCGAAGGATCTGCATCAAGCAAGCGTACCAACATAGTAGGCACAAAAGAGGCAATGGTGATTCTCCTTTCAAGGATTGCCCCTTTTATTTCCTCTATGTCAAACTCGGATGACAGATGTAAACTGAATCCGAAGAGCAGGCAACGAAACAGCAGAGCTAGGCCGCCAACATGGCAGAGTGGCATGCAATGCAGCCAACAGTCACTCTTGGCGTAACCGAGGCGGTAGGCTGATGCAGTAGCACTCCAATAGTGATTTGCGAAGGTGAGAGGTATGGCCTTATGGGGTCCCGGTTGTCCCCGAAGTAAAGACAAACCCTTGAAGTACATTCAGGTTTCCCCGTGTTCCATGGACCTGATTCTGACTGAAATTCTGGAAATAAGCAGTTTCCAAAGGTAAGGAGATTCCTATTTTGATGCGGCCAGGCCCCAACTCACGGTTGACCTGTTTTGGTTCTTGGCTGCTGACTAGAATCCTCTGCAAGTTAAGAATTCCGCATTGTTCCTGTAATCTGCCTATCAGAAAGCCTCTCATTCAGGACCGCTGCCGGCCGGCTTAGCCGCGCTGCAGCCTAATACCAGGATGCAGGTCAACATTGGATCTGCAGCAAGTATTCCAACCAAGTGGTTTTCCGTTGGGGATCCGCCGGATTCGATCTGTTGACAAATATTGCTGGCTAGCATGTCAACCTGCCCAAATGAATAATGTTTATTCTTATAGATGAGGCAAAGGTCTTCTGGGTTGCTCTTAGCTCTCAACCCTAACCAGTCAGGTGCTTTTTTCATGCCCCTCCGTCTTATGGGCGCCAGGGAAACTGCCTAAAATCAGGTTCGCGTTTTTTCTAGAAAAGCATTCTTACCCTCGCTTCCTTCCTCAGTCATGTAGAAAAGCATTGTGGCATCCCCCGCCAGGACCTGCAGGCCTACCTGGCCGTCACAGTCCGCATTGAAGCCCGCCTTTAAGAAACGAATAGCCAACGGGCTCTTGGAAAGAATCTCTCTTGCCCACTTGATCCCCTCCTTCTCTAATTCATCAACTGGC
>CBDCRV010000005.1:0-19490 GCA_965221225.1 Caldilineaceae bacterium | reverse complement strand
CACGGGCCAATAGGGGGATCGTATAACTCTCTGGATCTGGCCGGGCGGGCCGGGGTGCCGGAGCCGCCTGCGCATTTATGGCTCGGGGAGTCACGCAATGGGTCGCCGTCACCTGCACCTGGGCTCCCGGACGGTTGCGCTGCACTGCCGCGGCGATGTAACGCGGTTGCGAATAGCAGCGGGTCTGGGTCAGTTGGACTTGAGTGTAGGACTGGGGCAACGGTTCCCAAGCCAGTACTACCTGCAGGTCCTCGGTCACCCGCGCGGGTGAGGCCACTTGACCCTGTAGCTCCAACCGATTGCCGACAATACGTGGCAGCTGCGTCCAGGTGAGCAGGTCTGTGATTAGGACCTGAACCAGGGCCAAGCTATCGCAGCTGCGGGCCAGGCCCAGTTGCACCTGCCCATGATGGGCGCCCAACAGCGTGTCTCGATGCCCGGGACTAGCCTCAGGCCTTCAAGGGCGTCCGCCAACTCCTGCGCGTAGTCATGGCTGTCCGCCAGGCCGTTCCCCGGACCCCGGCCGGTGTAGGTATGCACCGAGATGTTTTCCGCGCTATAGCCAGGTTCCCCATCCCGACTGTAACGCATATAGGGACTCAGGCCCTGCCGGTCCCAATGGGAGACATAGCCCCCTTGCGCCAATTCCAAGGCGTGACGTTGCGCGGCCTGCCCTGTATTTAAGGTCAAAGCCCCTAACCCGTGGTACGCCCGCAGTGCGTTGATCTGCACCAGGTGCTGCTGGCGGAGATTGTCACTATCTGGGAGCTCCCACGTCTAGGTCGAGGCCTGCGCCGGGGGCTGGGCCGGAGCCACTACAGTCCCACCCGCTATGGGCAAGGAGCGCAGTAACGGCAGCACCAAGGCTGAGAAAATCCAACTGCCGTCCTATAGTTGCAGCCAGCTCCCATCGGGATTCTGGGCAGTCACCTGCACGGCGGTACCGGCCGCCAACACGCGCCGAACCGGATGCTGTAGGCCAGGGCCCTCCCGCATATTCGAGGCGACAGTGGTTCGGGGCTGGAGATCCGCAGACGTAGGCTCTTGGGCCAGGCTGGGGCCGCTCAGGAGCAGCAATAATCCCAGGAGTAGGGCCAGAGCTGTCCATATTGGAAAGGTCCAGGATCCACGTGACCACATGATTGACATAGGTTTCAATACGGGTATACGTGCGGCCCCATGGTTACCCAAGGCCAGGATACGAGGTCTTATTTTCCGCCTGCCCTGCAACATAAAAAAGACATAAGGCAAACGCGGGTACTCCCCATCTCAGACAAATGACCCTGACCAGAACTCTTTAATGTAGTGGCGCACCAGAGGACATGTCCCGTCCCATTGCCTTTTGGGATTCAATCATTTGCCAAATAGGCTTTTTATCATAATTGGTCTTAACCATTTATTGCCTTTATTCCACACACTTTCGGATGGGTTAGAAACTTTCCTTCCTGTGAATTCGCACATGAGCGAAGTCCAACGCTGGCCCGTCCGGCCCAATCAGCTATTGATCAGGTCCAAGCGACCGTTAAGTTAGAGCGGGGCGCCCGCACGCAGTCCGACTGAAAATATGGGCCCGCTATGAAATGGGAGATTCGATTCTCCACAGAGGTCTACTCGCTACAGCTCTCTTAAACAAAATGACCTTAACAAAGGTAACGGAAACAGAGAATTCAGTCTTGGCCCTGGAAGGTAGACATAGGATGCCAACGTTCCTCTGTCCCAAATAGCCCAAATTAGAATTGGCCCCGAAGTATGGGTTCATGGCAACTGTGTTGCAGGGCCAAAAGAGCAAAGGCGAGCGAGCATAATTGCCGGGCGAGAACCTCGAGAGCCCACCTCTGAAAAAGAAAGTTGCTCTTAGCCACCTTACTGACGCCACTGACTCATAGAAGGCTCTTGGGCTTTGGCAAGTAGGCTGCTGCCGCACCCCTGGACTATGAGTTTCAGCAATTACGGGAAGTACATTTTCTTCGCAGACTTGCCTTCCTTTCGCTACTTTGGACATACCCGGCACATTGGGCAGTCGCATGTCAATCCATTTAACCAAGCTGACGTTGCTGCGACCGGATTCGTATGGAGGGGCCGGTTCCCAATTCAATCCGTTGCTGGGAAAATGTTTACTTCAGAGTCGCTTTGAAGCGCTATTTCCGGGTGATAGAATGGGCTTACGGGGTTGCTCTCGCACTTTCCTCGTAAAGTAGTTTGACTCCCATGGAGGACAGAATGGATACACGGAATGCTGTCTCGCGTCGTACTTTTCTACAACTGACTGGTTTGAGTTTAGCCGGCGCAGCTCTGGCGGCTTGTGCCGTTCCTGACGCTCCCGCCACCGGCGAAATGATGGAACCCATCCCACTGCGTATCACCCATTGGTGGGGAGAAGCCTTTGATTCAGCCATTGCCGCATTTGCGGAACAACACCCGCACTTGGATGTCTCCAATGAACCGGCCCCATGGGATGGCTATCATACGAAGGTTCCAACTTCTGTCGCTGCGGGTACAGCCGCTGATGCCATGTTCATGGACGCTGGTCAATTCATGGTGTTATTGCCTCAAGGTGTGGGAGCAGACCTGACCGAACACCTCAATGGGGATGCAGCCATCAATGCCGACCTCTGGGCTATTGACCCGGGCCTTGACACCGGCGTAAATGGTGTTCCCTTTGGCTTACCCCAATGGCACCCTGACAGCGCCAATATCTGGGTGAATAAGGACTTGGCCAGTGAAGCAGGCTTAGAGACCCCGGAGTGGGGCCATCCAGATGTGATGACTTGGAACTGGGATGATTTGGTGGAAGCCGCAACGGCGACAACCAAGCGCACAGCGGACGGCTCTTTCGAACAATGGGGTATCGCTTTGGGGCGCATACAAAACAGCGCCCAGAGGGACATGGTCTGGACCAATGGAGGAGAATTCTTTGATGACATAACTCACCAGAATCCTACCGAAGCCCGATTCACGGATCCTGAATTCATTGAAGCGTGGCAATATCTGGTGGATTTCGAACTCACTCACAACGTGGCCACGAGCCCAGCTCACGAATCAGTGGTAGGTGCGGATGGTCCCTATCTCAGTGGCAAGGTTGCCTACACTTGGAACTGGAATATCTACGGGGTTATGAAACAGGCCAATTTTGATTGGGGTATCATCGCACCTCCATTCGAGAAACGGCGGGCGAATAAATTCGGCGGTAACAGTTGGATAGTCAGCGCTGCATCAGAGCACAAAGACGAGGCTTACACCTATGTAAGTTGGGCCGCCACAAAGTTGGAAGGCCAGAAGCATTTCATTCAAGTAGGTACAATTCCCGCCTATAACCCCGCGGGAGTTGTTCCCGAAGCGGAGAGTGAAAGCCAATCAAATGTATGGAATTTGATCATAGCCCGCCAGGCAGCTGCCGTGGCCGACGGCGCGGCTAGGCCCTATTCGCTCGGTGCCCACGGAGCCGAAATCGCCGACATTTTCACTGCCGAAATCGACCTTATTTACAACGGTGACCAGTCTGTAGAAGAGGCACTCCAAAAGGCCAAGGCACAAGTGGATGGCCTCCTGAGCTGAGTCCTGCCCGTGGCTGTGATTTCGTACCAGCTCCATCCCCCTTCCTGGACATACCTTGGCCCGGGAAGGGGGATATGACATAACGCAATACCTAAACCTGTCATGAGCATGCGTCTGCGCGAGGAATTGGAAGCCTACCTATTCCTCTTGCCGTGGATCCTGGGGTTCTTGGTCTTCCTGGCAGGGCCCCTGGTGGCTTCTCTTTACATTGCCCTGTCGAAATACAATATTCTCCTGCCGCCCCAGCCAGTAGGGTTTGCAAATTTCGGGACGATGTTCACTAAAGATCTGTTGTTCCTGAAATCGCTGCGCGTGACCGCGATCTACACCTTTGTCAGTGTGCCTCTTGTTGTGGTCTCGGGTTATGTGGTTGCTCTGCTCCTAAATCAGAATGTGCGAGGACTTTCCGTGTGGCGCACAATCTTCTATCTGCCCGCCGTCGTGTCGGGGGTAGCAGTGGCTGTGATGTGGCTCTGGGTTTTCAATCCGGATGCCGGCATTGTCAACAGTGTTCTGTGGTCACTGGGTATCGAGGGACCGCGTTGGTTCACCGACCCGGACTGGGCTCTGGGCACCTTGATAATCACCAGCCTTTGGGGGATAGGGGGCGGCATGGTGATATATCTTGCCGGCATGCAGGGAGTTCCCACACATCTATACGAGGCCTGTGAATTGGATGGTGGAGGCGCTTGGCATCGATTCCGATATGTCACGTTGCCTATGACGACCCCTGTTATCTTTTTTAATCTCCTGATCGGCATCATCGGTTCATGGCAGGTCTTCACGAATGCCTTCGTGATAACCAGTGGCGGCCCGGCCAATTCCACCCTGTTTTACGTCCTCTACCTGTATCGCCAAGGTTGGGAGTATTACAAGATGGGCTACGCATCCGCTTTAGCTTGGGTATTGTTCTTCATTATTTTGCTTTTTACCGTTGTCGTCTTCAAGTCTTCTGGTTGGGTGTACTACGAAAGTGACCAGGCAGAACGGTCGTCATGACCAAGGTCTTACAGATCCGCATGCCCACACTCCATCCGTGACCGCATGGGGCAGGTGCAGGCCGGGTTCTTGAACTTATTTCCACTTCAGCCACATGACGTTACCTGTTAATACCGCGCCAACTTGGCAACAGCGTCGTAGCGTGCACCTGATCATCACTCATACCTTGTACTATTTGCTGCTGGGGGGATTGGGTTTCCTGTTGATGGTCCCTTTCCTGTGGATGGTGACGAGTTCCGTGAAGGCCGAACATGAAATTTTCAGTATCCCCACTACCTGGCTGCCGGAACGTATTCGCTGGGAGAACTACCCCCATGCGATGGAGAGTTTTCCTTTTTTTCAGGCCCTGCTGAATACGTCAATCATTACCTTTTCAGTCATTCTGGGACGGCTACTCAGCACTTCTTTAGCGGCTTATGCATTCGCCCGCATGCGATTCCGCCTGCGTACTCCCTTGTTCATGCTGGTATTGTCCACCATGATGATTCCGTATCATGTCACGCTGATCCCCACCTATATATTGTTCACCAAATTGGGGTGGGTCAACACTTTTTTGCCGCTCATCGTGCCTAACTGGCTCGGTCTCGGTGCTTTCTACATTTTTCTGCTACGTCAGTTTTTTATGACTATCCCAGCCGAAATGAATGACGCAGCCCGCATTGATGGTTGCAGCCACTTCGGCATTTTCGTCCGCGTTGTTCTCCCCTTGTCAATCCCCGCTCTAGCCACAGTTACAATTTTCACTTTTCTCGAGCAATGGAACGACTTCCTGGCACCCATCATCTACCTGAATACCAACGATAAACACACGCTGGCTATCGCCATGCAGTTCTACCGCCAGTCGGCTTCCGGCGCAGGTTGGGGACCTGTCCGGACCTGGGCACACCTGATGGTCGTCTCACTACTGACCATGGCCCCCTGTTTGGCCCTCTTCTTCTTTGCCCAGCGTTATTTCATCCAGGGGGTGGTCATTAGCGGAGTCAAGGGGTAGCGCCGTCGCTACTTGAATTCGAGTCCCTATTTTCGGTCAAGGACACTTCAAATGGACATCCAAGCCCCAGAGCAACGAGAGCAACTTCATCGCGAGGGATTCTGCGTTTTTCCGCAAGTTCTGGATGAAGAGTTTCTGGAGCGCCTGCGCTCGGCCACACGGAAGCTTGTGGCTCCCATAACGGCTGCGGCCAGAACTCGTCATTTGTCGACCGGCAGCATGTTTGGTTTCTCCGGCGTTGAAGATGAAATCTGGGGTGAATTGGTGCTTTACCCCGGTCTCTTCCAATGCATGGAGCAGCTGGGATATACCCAGGTCACCTTCACAGACGGCTACGTGATCAGTAAACCTCCGCACAGTCCACAACTGTTCTGGCACTACGATTGGTTTACATGGGTGGAACCGGAAGATTTTCTGCCAGCGCCCCAACAGGTGTTTGCGATGTACTACCTCACGGATACATCCCGATTCAACGGATGCCTGCGGGTAATTCCTGGCTCCCACTATCAGCACAACTCTTTACACGAATTGCTGGGCCAACCACATTCAGAAGAGCTGCATCGCATGGACGATGCCATGCGGCCAGAATTCCAACCACGTCCAGATGAGATTGACTTGCCAGTGAAAGCAGGCGATCTGGTTCTGGGAGACGCTCGGCTCTTGCATGCCGCCCACGCCAATCAGAGCGATCACGAGCGCACAGTGGTTACTTTGTGGTACCAACCTGATTTTCCGTCGTTGCCGGAACCAACCAAGAGGCAGATGGTGGAGAAGTCTCAGGAATTGCCTCTAGCTTGGAATCCCGACCTGAGGGCCACTGTTCAGCGCATGATGGCCCATTACCAAGGACCGGTTCCAGCCCACCAACGTATGTATCGTCCCCAGGACCCGGAAAAGGCAAATTCGCAATGAAATCTAGGACGTTGACTTGGCTACTACTACAGAGTATCCCCCTCCTTATATTGACGGGTTGTACTGCCATGCCGGAGCCAGGTGGGGCAGAACTACTGACTATGCCCACTCCTGAACCGGAATTCGGCATCGTGCGCGGTACCCCGTCCCGCGCATTTGTCGACGTCACTCAGAGCGCAGGGATCCAGGCCATACATCGAGGCGAATTCGCAATGGATGGGGAACAAGGGTACCTGGGCGTGGGACAAGCCTGGGGAGATTATGACAACGATGGCTGGACCGACCTATTCGTCACGGGCAACCTGGCTCCAAATTCCTTGTATCACAACCAACGCGACGGTACTTTCGACCTGTCAGAGTGGTCTGATCAGGTGGCGTTTCCGGCTGTAGCCAGCGGGGGCGCGGCTTGGGCGGATTACGACAATGATGGTTGGCTGGATCTCTACATTCTGAACAAGCATGCCAATACCCTCTTGCGCAATCGGGCAGGACAGGGCTTTGAGGACGTCACGGAGACGGCCGGTGTGGGAGACACTGGCAAAGGGCAATCAGCGGCTTGGGGCGACTACAACAATGATGGTTGGCTGGATCTGTATGTCGTGAACTGGACTTGCCTGCCAGACTGCAAGCCAGTGGATTTCTTCACCCATCAGGATCGTCTCTACCGCAACAACGGGGATGGCACCTTTACAGACGTGTCTTCCTTTATGGAAGAAGCCAAATTGCTGGGGGCCGGTTTTGCTGGCAGTTTCCTGGACTACGACAACGACGGCGACTTGGATGTTTACGTTGTCAACGATGAATATGCCAATCCCATTGGCAATGTGCTGTGGCGTAACGACGGGGCAGGCTGCGGAGGCTGGTGCTGGCAGGACGCCTCCACTGCCTCTGGAGCGGGTATAGTCACCAGCGGCATGGGTCTGGCGTCGAACGACTTCGATAACGACGGTGACCTTGATATGTATTTTTCTAATATGGTCCGTCCCATGACTCTGTTAACTAACATTGGTGATGGCACCTTTACTGATGCGGAGTCCACGGCCGGCGTAGGCGTGCATGAGAACGGCGTAACGGGTTGGGGCGCCCTGTTTCTCGATTATGACAATGATGGCTGGCACGATCTTTTTCTGGCTGCCACTACAGTAAAAGCGCGCGCGCTCGAGCCAGGGGCGTTGATGGACATGTTATTTGCCCGCAGAAATTATCTGTACCGCAATCAAGGTGACAGTACTTTCCACGATGTTACCCCTCAGACGTGGCGGGAACGGCCGCGGCCCTCTTTGGGCGCCGCTTACGCTGATTATGACAACGATGGCTGGACAGATTTCATTGTTACTGAATGGAATGAAGGTTTTACCCTTTACCGAAACCAAGGTTTGGAAGGTAGTGACCACCACTGGCTGACAGTCCGCCTGACCGGTGGTCATGGCGTAAACCAGAATGCCATTGGTGCGCGGGTCGTAGTGCAGACCGAAAGTGGTTTGACTCAGATGCAAGAAGTACAGAGCGGTTCCAGCCTGGGCGCTGGCAACGACCTGGCCTTGCACTTTGGCTTGGGAGAGGAAACTGAAGCCAAGGTCACGATTTACTGGCCGGATGGAATCCAAGAGACCCATTCCGCTGTGGCGGCTGACCAAATCTGGGAGACAGCCAAGCAAGATGAAGCCCCTTCCAACAGCGAGTAACCAGCACCGGCAGAAAAGATCGGTCGGATTCCCAAACAGCAGGGCCAATGGCTTGGGATTGGGCCACGATGTCAGGTAAATAAGGCAGTACTCCAGCAGCACTTAAATTGACGAGTCTTCTCGGTCGATCTGGCTTCCAATGCCTTAACGGCCTGAGACGGACTCAATGGGATTCTCCAGTCACAGCCTCCGGCCGGGCTGTTCACATTCATGCCAGCCAGAGCTGGAATGCCAAGGCAGGGGTTGACCTTATTGCCCCTTCAGAATTCAGATTCCTGTGCCTGTTAAAATCAGGCACGGGAGGGCCAAGTGGCTTCCTACAGCCAGTTCCTTTTCCTATTCTTTCTCAACACAATGGAGCTTGGGTGATGAATAATATTTCTGTTTCACGTCGTAATTTCCTGAAGTGCGCTTCTGTGGCTGGACTGGGAGCACTAGTGGCCGCATGTACAGCCACAGTGCCCACTGCCCCGGGTGCGGGAGAGGAGGATCCTGCGGCAGAACCCATCCTGATCCGATTCGCCGGCTGGGGCAACATCGAGGAACTCACTCTGTACGAAAACATTGCAGCGGCCCATATGGAGGAGGATCCGAATATCCAGATTGAATCGCTGGGATTCCCGGGATCGGATTACAGTCAAAAGCTGTTTTCCTGGATCGCCTCCGGTGATCCTCCGGAAAACCTGCGCACGGGAACACAATACTTTCCGACTCTATGGGCAGATGGTGTGCTCATTCCCTTAACCGAGTATTTCAATTTGGATGCGAATCTGTTGGACGACGCTCAATACATGACAGAGCTCTATGACATCTACACCATAGACGATGAAATGTATGCCACCGTCATTGGGCCGAACGTCATGGCCGCCTACGTAAATATGGATTTGGTGGAAGAGGCGGGTTTGGCTTACCCCGATGCAAGCTGGACTTACGACGACTATACCGCCATGGCGGTTGCCATGACCGGCGGCGAAGGGATCAACAGGACTTTCGGATCCAGCAACGCATACTGGTGGATGGTCTGGGAGAGCCAGCTATGGGCCCGGGGCGGCGACCTCTTTGATCAGATCTATGATCCCACGACGTGTTTGCTGGACAGCCCGGAAATGGCGGCCACCTGTCAGTGGCTCCAGGACATGGTCCATGTACACGCCGCTGCTCCCACGGCCGGCGAAGCTGCGGGCTTTGAAGGAGGATGGAATTCAGGACGGATTGGCTTGGAAATCACGGGCACGTGGGCGGTGAATGCCCGTCGCAAGATCACTGCCTTTAATTGGGACTTGGCCCATCTCCCACGTGCGGAGTTTCAAGGCGCAGCACATGCGGCAGGCGGCATCGTCATACCCAAGACAGCCCAGCATCCCGATACGGCCTGGTCACACGCGGCCTACCATCAGGGCACCAGAGCTCAGGAAATGTACGCTCGCGACGGGTTGAATGCCCCCATCATGCGTATGTGGTCCGAATCTCCGGTCTTCCTGGAATTGGAGGGAGCTCCCCCCAATCACAGGGCCCGCATTGATGCCATGGCTTACTCCCGCAACCGGGACTTCTATTTCGCGGCTTGGTCAGAAGTACGCAATAAAGCCTTCAATCCGGAAATGGATAAGTTAATGACTGGAGACCAAACTGCGGAAGAGACAGCCCGCAACATGGCACAGAAGGCCCAAGAAATCCTGGACAGCCAGAGCTAAGTGCCAGGTTAGGAAACAGAGGCTCCTAGCCCTGATTTCCTTGACCTTTCTTGTCTTTGTTTGACTGCATTTGTTGGTTGGATGGGTGAGCAGAAGGAAAACCCGAGCTCACCCAGCCAGCCACTGCAGGGCCTCCTACTCTAACTATTAACCACCAGGTCTTGTTACATTCCCGGTTTCTGCCGGAGGATTCCATGGCCCTGTTAACCCGCTTGCAAAGGATCCGGTTCAAGAGCCTAGCGCGTCAGGAAGCATTGGAATGCTACCTGTTTATCTTCCCGGTGTGCTTTGGGCTCCTGGCATTCACTTTCGGACCCATTGTCGCCTCTCTCTACTTCAGTTTTACCAAATACAACATCATTAAAGCACCCAAATGGGTGGGCTTGCAGCAATACACTGATCTGTTTCGGGATGAGCTCTTTTGGCAGTCGCTCAAGGTGACGGCGCTTTTCGTAGTGATGCATCTGCCCATCAGCCTGGTACTGGCCTTGGGCATTGCCTTGCTCATGAATCAGAAAGTGAGGGGGATTATCTTCTTCCGCACCATCTACTACTTGCCTTCCGTGATTTCGGGAGTCGCGGTGGCTCTCCTGTGGATGTGGATATTCAATCCGGAATTCGGCATTCTCAATACGCTGCTAGCTTATGTCGGCATTGATGGGCCAGCTTGGCTTTTCGACCAGAAGTGGTCTCTGCCCGCCATAGCCATCATGAGCTTGTGGGGCGTAGGCGGGAGTATGCTGATTTACCTGGCAGGCCTGCAGGGGATTCCCAGCGAACTGTATGAAGCCGCCGAAATTGACGGTGCCTCCCGCTGGCGGCGTTTCTGGTTCATTACTTTGCCTCTGCTCAGCACCGTCATCCTGTTCAATCTGGTCATAGGTCTCATCGCTTCCTTTCAGGAATTCACACCGGCCTACGTCATGACCAGCGGTGGACCCAATTTCTCTACGCTTTTCTACAACTTTTACCTGTATGAGAACGCTTTCGAGTACCTCAAAATGGGCTACGCCTCCGGCATGGCTTGGGTACTCCTGGTCATTGTCCTGGTGCTTACCTTGTTGGTTTTCAAGTCCTCCCCCATGTGGGTGTTCTACCAGGAAAGACAGAAGGAATAACCGGTGTCCACCCTCTCCGGCACTTCCATTAGCCGAACCAAGGCCTTGCGCCTTGAGCATTTCTTTACCTATGGCTTGCTGATCGCCGGGACCGTGATCATCTGTGTGCCATTCTTCTGGATGATTTCCACATCCTTGAAACCCCAGATGGATGTGTATCTCTTTCCCCCTCGCTGGATCCCAGATCCCATCCAGTGGGAAAACTATCAGCAGGTCATGACCTTTTGGCCTTTCTGGACCTTTGTATGGAACAGTGTGGTGGTCAGTATGGGGGGGATCTTAGGCAAGCTGCTGGCGAGTTCCGTGGCTGCCTATGGGTTTGCCCGGCTGCGGGCGCCGGGCCGGGATGTTATCTTCATCGTTCTGCTCAGTACGATGATGTTGCCCAGCCAGGTAACCTTGATCCCGCAATTTATCCTGTTCAGCAAACTGGGCTGGGTGGATTCATTCAAACCCCTGATCGTGCCGTCCTTCTTCCTGGGACCATTCTATGTGTTTCTTTTGCGCCAATTCTTCATGACCATTTCCTTTGAATTGGAAGATGCGGCCCGCATAGATGGATGCAATTCCTTGCAGGTGTTTTATAGGGTAATTCTCCCTCTCTCCATGCCGGCTTTGGCGATCGTGGCCATCTTTGAATTCCGAGGGCGTTGGAATGACTTTCTGGAGCCTTTGATTTACATTAATACCCCTTCTAAACGGACTCTGGCATTGGCGTTGCAGTATTTCCAAGGCTCGGAAGGAGTCTTGCCCCAGCTCCATTTGCTGATGGCCGCATCCTTCCTGAGCATGATTCCCTTGTTGATCCTCTTCACCGTGGCCCAGAAACGTTTCATGCAAGGCATCGTATTCACCGGCATCAAGGGCTGAACTTGCCTGCATGCAGGCAAGGCACCGGTTTTCCCCCGTAGCGGGACCCAGCACTCAATCTGTAAACGGCATAACCTCCGACAGGCAAGACATGGCAAGCAAGCAACCCAACATTCTGTTTCTGTTTAGCGATCAGCACCGCTTTGATGCGTTAGGCTGCGCGGGGGCCCCCGTGGTAAAGACACCAACCTTGGATGCCCTCGCGGCCCGGGGCATGCGTTTCACTCATGCCTTCACGCCAACATCACTCTGTTCCCCCGCCAGAGCATCCCTCATGACCGGCCTGTATGCCCACAATCACGGCTTGCTGGCCAATATGGGCAATTTCAATGGGGTCTTCAATCGGCAAATGCTGGATCATGTGGCTTATCCCCAGCTTCTCAGCCAACATGGCTACGCGGCCCACTATGTGGGCAAGTGGCATTTACCTGCCGCCGACGATCCTGCACATTGGGGGTTTCGCTCATTGGCGCAGGATTCTGACTACGCCCGTGACGTACAGGCATTGGGCTTGGATCCTAACCGCGCCATGGAAGTCCAACGACTGGAATGGGGTGGAGAGGCCCCCTTTTGCGGTCGATCGAGTTTGGATGGCGCCCATATGCAGGAAGCCTGGGTAGCTGACCGGGCCATTGCCCTTCTGGAAGAGCAGGGAACTCAAGAACAGCCCTTTTTGCTCTTCGCTTCCTTTTTTGGACCTCACTTTCCCTACAGTGTGCCCGCTCCTTACGACACGATGTATGCTCCCGAGTCGGTTGAACGTTGGCCCAATTTCGATGAAACCTTCGAAAACAAGCCTCTCATCCAGCAGCGGGAGATGCTACGCTGGAATGCCAGCCATTTGACATGGCGTGACTGGCAAAAGGTCATTGCCCATTACTGGGGGTATTGCACCTACATCGATGACCAAATCCGGCGCGTGCTGGATCGACTTGAAGAACTAGGTTTGGCGGAGGATACGATCGTCATTTATGCCAGCGACCATGGCGACATGGTGGGCAGCCACCGACTGTTTAACAAAGGCATGTACATGTACGATGAGACGTACCGGATTCCCCTCATCGTCCACTGGCCCGGTGTGACCGAGCCCGGCTCGGAGTGTGATGCCTTTGTCAGTCTCCTGGATTTGATGCCCACCATGTTGGAGATGGGCCAGGTCCTGGTTCCGGAGAATCTGGATGGGCGCTCTCTTCGGGACCTCCTACGCGGTGTAGAACCGGAAGGCTGGCCAGACGATGTCTTTGCCGAATTTCATGGGTACGAATCTGCTTTGTTCACCCAACGCATGGTGCGGACTAAGTCCTGGAAATACATCTACAATCCCTGTGCCGAGGACGAATTGTATGACGTTGTGAGCGACGCAGGAGAATTGCGCAATCTGGCTCCGTTGCTGGGATACAAACACGTGCTGCGACGCATGAAGGAGCGTCTGGTAGTGTGGCTGAATAGGACTAACGATGACATTGGGGCGGATGATGCCTGGAAAGGATCGCCCTACGATCTATACCTATCCCGGCGAGAGATTTAGGTAGTCCAACAGGTGACTGAAAGAAAGACACCTTCTTAAGTAGAGTGCCAGAAGGCAATTCGGCAGATCAATGTGACCTATCACCAGCGCCTACCGGCTTGACCAGCCCTATGGAAGATCGGTGCTGGCCAGTTTGTGGCTCTATGAAGGAAACCAGACACACCAGATCGAGACTTTCTTACAAGGAAACGTGTTTTCCTACATTGTGTGAAGGATTGGTAGCTCCCTACTTCGCGCCGGATTGGGTCCGCTGCAAGGACCAAGCCACTTTGCGGTTGTGCGGGTAACTCACTGATAACGATTTCCACATCCCGCCTCAGAGTAATTGGCAGGCGCAGGAAGCGTTCAACAGAACACTCCTAAAATCTGCCTCACAGGAAGTGTGAAACATATGGGTGGGATAGTCCAAATGACTTCTCCCCTTCAACCTGCTTGGGCGAATTTGGTCCATAATTTTGGCAATCCCTTGACGAATTCTACTCTTAACAAGCGCAGGTCAGGGTTGGGAAGACTCAGGACCGCAATTGCGTGCCCACTGTCTAGTTCGATTTTCATGTCGTCGATCTTGATGGGGTTATCTCTTCTTTTTTACAAGGTCTTGAGTTTTGTGGACAGACCACTTTCAGTCCGCGGCTAATCAGATCAGGTTTCTGCTGCGGAGTCGCGATGCACTGTGGGGGCTTCTTCGGGAGGGAATGCAGAATGTGGATGTTTTCAAGAAATGGACTATGTATGGCCTCCGCCAAGTACCCTCTTTGTGACGGAAGACCATATCTAAAACACTTGGAGCAAGTCCCTCCCAAAGCCTTGGTTTGAAGAGCCTTGAGACCGACTTGGCTCAATGTTAAGGCCATGCTGGCCTGTGCCCTCCCGGCGGGCGGAGACCTCCCGCAGTTCCTCCATTCTCGATCGGATCCATTCGACCGGCCACGGCGCCTTGGTGACTAATTTCCCTTCAAGGAAGTTTCAACATAGTGGTAGAAGCCAAGAATTGGCGGCAGTTGCGCTTTACTCTTCGCGGTACTCACCACTAGTTTCTTTTACTTCACCCAACACTCTTGTCAATCTGGTGCCACTGTCCAAGTTGGTGCCGGACGTCGCTAAAAAGGGAGCGCATGCCAGCGAACACTAGGTGATGAGTTATGTGTTTTTGCAGAAGGCAGAGGCGCGGCGGGCCGCGACCGGGGACTCGAGGTTGCGTGGAAGCGCTGACAGATACCCCTGCGGTCACGCCGCAGTTCGAGGGCCAATGTAACTTCATGGATCCCGAGAGCCGCATCACGAGAACAGGTCAGGATCGGTTCCGACCATATTACAACGCACAGATAGTAGTGGATGCGGACAGCCAGTTGATTGTCACCACCGCAATTGCACTCTTTGGCAGTGACCAAGGCCAATCGCCCCGCTTGCATGAGGCGGCGCTGGATAGCACGGCCACCTTCCCTCGAGGGTGCTGGCAGATGCTAACTACCTCATTGAACGGCACCTGCAGGATCTGGACACCGGGGCCATTGACGGATGTGGCCCCCCTGGGCCAGGAAAGCTGGCGGGCCGACTCAGGAGACAAGCCTTGCAGAGCAAGATGAACATTCGCCGAGTCCATGACATCAAAGCCCTTCGCAAACGGAGAGTGGAAGTACCCAATGGCTAGGCAAAGCGGATCCTGGCCTTTCGTCCATTGGGGACTTGCACACCATGCAAAACGAGAGGCATCAAGCGTGCCTGTCTCTGAACAGCAAGCGCCTGTACCGGGCACCCCAGCCTACCCCACGCGTCCAGAGGCTCTGCGGAACGCGTTCCGAGTAAGACTGGTCGGGCCTGGGCATCTGTTTGCCTCTGCCCTCCTTGCCTTACCGTCTTAGATCTCTACAGCACAGTCTCCCCGGACCAGACGGACCGACACAAAAACCTCGCCCAGCCGTCTTATATAGAGACAACACAATACGGTCAGTCTTACTCGGGACCAAACGTCGCGGGACCAACCATCGCAGCCATCGGAGGATGGAATGGTACATCGATTCAGAATCCCAGCCACATACTTATTAGTGTGCGCCCTCTTAGTTGTCATGTCTTTGTTGTTATTCGGCACATTTGACGTCCAAGCCCAAACAACAAATTCGTGCCCAGAAGGCCAGATATGGTCACTCAATAGATGCACAGATGTAGAAGAAACCACGTGCCAGACGGGATATACATACGTGGCGGACAACGGCTGTGTCCTGATAGAGGAGGATGCCTCAGCTTGCCCAAGGGGGTACGAAATGACAGGGGGACGCTGTCAGGTGACCGGCCAATCCTGTCCAGCGGGAGAGACTTGGAGAAATGGCAGTTGCCAAACTCGCGATGAAGAGAGTTGTCCTGCGGGCCAAGAAAGGGTCAATGGCTCCTGTTTCCAGATAACAGACACCGTCTGCCCAGTAGGCTATTCGTGGAGCGATAGCAAAAGTAAGTGCATAGACAACAACGATGACGACGATGACGACAGATGGCAGCGACAGTAGCAGTGGTAGCAGCGGTACATGGTACCCTGGCAACTGTCGTCATCAGTTGTCAGCCCCGGCCTTACTTTTTCGGATGACCTCCGTGACTGTGGATGAAGGCGACGACGGCACCTACACGGTCGTGCTGACCACCAAGCCTACGTCAGACGTGACGGTGACCATCAACGACCCATCCAACACCGACGTGACGACCGATCCAGAGACCTTGACTTTCACACCTGAAAATTGGGATGAACCGCAGACCGTCACGGTATCGGCCGCAGAAGATGATGATGAGTTGCACGAGGAGGCCACCGTGACTCACACTGTCAGCGGAGGCGGCTACGATTCGGTAACACCCCCCGACGTGACAGTCATTGTTCACGACGACGACGGCACCCCGGGAGTTACTATCTCCGATGCCTCCTTGACTGTGCCTGAAGGCGGGGAGGTCACCTATACAGCTGTGCTGGACGCCCAGCCTACGGCCGACGTGACGGTGACTATTAACGACCCATCCAACACCGACGTGACAACTGATCCGGCGACTTTGACTTTCACGCCTGACAATTGGGATGACCTGCAGACCGTCACGGTGTCGGCCAAGGAAGATACGGATCGGTTGCACGAAACGGCCACTGTGACTCACACCGTAAGCGGAGCCGACGAATACGACTCGGTAATTGCCGCAGATGTAACCGTTACGGTCACCGACAATGACGTCCCTACTTTGAACGCATTGCTGCAGGAAAGTGGAGGTTTGGCGGAAAGCGAAAGTACCACCAGCACCATCGTGGTTCTGGATGTATCATTCACTCGCCCGTACACGATCTATAAATATGATGGGGCTTCTTGGCATTCTCTGCAGGGGGCCACAAGCATAAAGGTGGAAGCGTTTTGGCAAGAGGACTCAGGTGACGCAAGCACTATCAGCGAAGTCCTGTGGACGGACCCCCGCAGCGAGGGTTCAGTCTGCCTCGAAACCACTCCAGACGCGGCCAAGAGGGTATACGAAATCGACCAGACTCTAGTGCTCCCGGCGGAGCCGGCGAATGCAGATCCCGGCAGCTGGAAATTACGCTTACGGGTAGAATTTGACGGAGTGGAGGCTGGCGAGTGCAACGCTTCCGATCCCACAGTTCCCGCGACTGCCGAGGCCGCCAGTACTTGGGTGGAAAACCTTGAGGAAGACTAGTGACTTCCTTTGTAATCAGGCCTGAGGGTCAATAATCAAAGAAGCAGCAAGTCAGACGGGCAGGCGGGAAAAACTCTTGCCACACTTCTCGGAGAGAATATTTCCTTTCTGCCTTGGCCTGATTTCTAGCTCACTGTACCTAACTTGGAAGGAACTGCGGAGTTCCGGGTACTGAAAAACCGGAGGTTCCGAGTTGCTTCCATTTCTGGGTCATTTCGGCCCCGTCCCAAGAGCTGAAATCAGAATTACAACTGAGGGAGTCCTGCAGCCAAGTGTTTTAGGTGGGGAGCAATCTGCCTGGGGGCGGACTCCAATGACCTTATCTAAAGGTGTCTTCGTCTTTAAAAGAGCAAGTTCTGCGCGACCTGGAAATCTTCGCACATGCCAGTAACACAGCACTGAACCAGGAATTCTGTACCGATACGGATCAGGTCGGCCCACCGGGAACCGCCAACAGCACATGTTGACCAAACTGAATTACCTGTGGAGCCATTTCCTTTATTGCGGCCAATGAAACCAGTAGTGGTACTGGCGCGTGTGGACGAAGATCATGGATGCAGGTCGGTTCTATTTTCAAAAGGATAGAACCACAGATTCAAGGGCCAAATTCTTGCTTGCACAGTGTGTTCCCAATTGAGTACCCCATGCATTTAGGCAATGAGTTCCACTGCTTACATCTAGATTGCCAGATTCTCGCGCGGGGACGTGGCGATACATCAAGAGGCGTGTTCAAAAGACAGAGACATCTCCTTTGGGACCCAAAGACCCTAGCTAAAGGGGTTGAATTACTGGCGGAAGGCAGAACCGACGATTTAAGCTTGACCTCAAAATCAATGAGCTGCGTGGTCCCACGGGTTGTACGAACCAAAGTTCCACAGGTGCTGCTCGAAGATCGCGGCAGGAGTAGAGGCGACCGCCATAGTCCTGATCTGTCGGCTCCATCAAGATTTCGGCACCAGCATCGCGGGCCCGCCTACAATGGGCATCAACATCATCGACGATCACATAAATTGACTGAGATTCCGCGCCAATTTCAGTAGACGGAACCTTAAAGCTGTCGCTGGCCGATCCGAGCATGATCATGCTGTTGCGATAAATGAGTTGGGCATGGGCAATCTCACCCTCTGGGCCCGGCACCACCAAATGCTTCTCGAAACTAAATGCCGCGCACAGCCATTCCACTGCAGCTGGCCCGTCCTTGTAACGCAGACTCGGCATAATCATCGCCTGGCCAAGTGGGCTTCTGTTCATATAGGTCTTATCCTTTCTGCCAGAATTCCCGACCACATTCGGACAAACCGGTAACTTCCCTTGTTGTGGACTCTCACTATAGCGAAGTCTAGCACTGGCTCTTCCAGCCTAATCAGCCTTTAATCTGGCCCGAGCCAGCGTTAAGTCTGAGCACTTGGCGCACTCGTTGTTCGATTGGGAAAAATGTGGCACTTCTCAAGGGGAGGAGTAGAGGGTTCGCATTTTAACGTGAGATGGCCTGGCTCATGGATGCAAGATTGTGCCAGCCCTTGAACCGACTGGAGCGGCAAAACGCTAGTTGCGGTTGGTACAGGACCGGCAAAGGCCAGACACCTGAAGCTATCGACCAGGCAAAGGGCGGAAACCTACATGGCGCATGTCCAAGGCTTGTGGCCTATGGTCCTCTTCCATCATCGGTTCCCCGTCCTTATACACAGTCTGCCTTCCGCAGTTGGGAAAGCAGGAATGTCCGTAGCTCCTTCCTTCGCCATGGGCCCCTCCCGAACCAATTCGCGGGTACTCACGAGACTGAACCCGCCGACCATGATCGCATTGAGCCTGCTTGAAGTCCCCTCCGATGATCAGCCTATCTGCTGCAACTGTCAGAATTATTCAGCCGGAATTGCGAAGATCGCGATGCCGGTCAGAGCGGCCGCCATCACACTGAGCCCTATCGTAATCAGCCACTTGCGCGTTCCTTTCAATTCGACCCAGGCGTAACGCAACGCCAAGATTGTCTGGGCAAGATAGTAGATCGCAAAGGCCCGCGAGGCGTAGGCGACGATCTCAAAAAGGTTCGCGGTCCACACTAGAGCAATCGCGCAACCGGTTGCGATCAGATACCCGGTGCCCGGTGAAACTCGCCCGCGGCTTTGCTCACGCACCAGGCCCCCGGCTCCCAGCGTATCCGCGACAGATGCACTGAATTGGCTCATCACTGCGGCTAGGGTGAGCATCAGCGGCAGGACCAAAGCCGCATAACGGGACAAGTCGATGATTGCAGTTTCAGAGGGGCGTCCGGAAGGCAGGAGCGGTAGCAGAGGGGCAATCAGGATCACGAAGCATACATAGATGGTGCCTGCAATCTACTGTGCGAGTCGCATGCTGCGAATGCGTAGAGGGGCTGAGTAGGCTGCATATAGATAGCGGGATGTCTCGAAGCCCTGAGCCACAAGTAGGAGACCGCCAAGCATCCGCAAAGTTTCGACCCAT
>CBDCRV010000004.1:0-25100 GCA_965221225.1 Caldilineaceae bacterium | reverse complement strand
GATACATGACTGTTCGCAGGTGTGAGCACTGACTCAACCATCCTTGTCTCTTTAGCCATTCGTTGACATGAAATACTCCTAGAAAACCAGGACTAGAATGGGCAAAGCTAGCAACTGCGCCTGGGCCAGTGGGTAAGCAGCAGCAGTGTCCGTCATCCCCCGGTCTTCCACCGATTTCTCGAGTATCCATTCTTCACGTTTTCATGGCAGATGTTCAATGGCAATTCATTGAAATTCAACTTCCTATTTGGGACCAACTTGGAAACCCCGAACATATGTAAATATCTCAATGGCACAGTGCCAGGCAGAACTTGGCGTGTTTTGCCCCCCTGGACCGGCCCCGCATCAAAGTACAGTGACACTGAATTCCGAGCTAGTACCCGCTACCTATCCCTGCCCCAGAGCCCCTGATTGGCATCCCAAGTAAAAGCAAGACCGTTGCAGTCTGCCAGCCAAACCACTCTCAGATTGGCAACGTTTCTGCCAGACATTGGGAAGGCCCCCGCTGACACCAACTTGAATGATGAGGATGCCTAGGAAGGTGCTGCGGCCCGCTGGCTCACTTCGGCCACCTTGTTGAAAAAGGCCTTCTTGCGGCCACTGCTGATCGTCCAATCCACAGGCACACTTTGAAAACCCTCTGCATAGTCCTCATCTGACCGCCGATAATCAAAGAAACCCCAACCGGCATGCTCCGCGAGAGCCGCCATCATGTTGTTGGACGGTGCTTCAAATCGATAGTGATCATCTTCATTGAAGAGAACTGGCTGCCCGCTGTATCCGCTGGAGCTTCGACTTTCTCTCACCATTTCGGCGATTCGCTGGGGATCCTCCACTCCATTGCCATGGAGCAACACGAAATCGGCGACTTTCAGAATTGAATCCTGCGGTACTGAATTCCCCTTTAAACTGGTACTGACCAGTAAGCGTCCCATCGGCGTGTTGACCTTCCCGCGGCTTCGCTGCTGCATCCTTTCGATCAACAGGTGACACCGCGTGGATTCCACTATGGAATCTGCGTAGCCGAAAGGCTTTCTGCGAATATCCACTTCGTTGCCCACTTCGATGAGGACGTGTGTGTAGGCCTGGTTCAGAAGCCAATCCACAGTATTGTCAACCGCAGCCAGGATGGCCGCTTCTGATTCCAGAATTTCGAATTGCCCGAAGTAAAACAGACCCAGAATGACAACCATGCCCAATTCGTCGGCCCGATCCAGGATTGTGGCCAGACGCTGCATGTAGGCGTCATCAAGTTCTCCCTGGCTATGGAAGGCGGAATTGACCCAGGGCTGTTCCCTGGAATAGCCAAATGGACTTCCGCCCTGCAGGTTTAAGGTAAAGGAATTCAGCCCGAATGTCTGCCACTGGGGCATCGCGTCTACAAACTCACGGGTGTTACGCGCCGGGTCCCAGGAGCCATCTGGGTAATTCCAGAGGCCCATAGTCTCTGGATTTCGGTCATCGAAAGTGCCTTGCACCATACGGCTGTTAAGTAGTAGACCCTCGATGCGCGATGAGCCATGTTGGATGCCTTCAAAGGTGAGTGTGCCGTTGATCAAGAAATTATCATTGCTTGTACTAACCACAGTTTGGCGCTGAGACATGTCTCTTCTCTTATCTGCCTGTTTTTAGTTGGGACTCGATAGTAGTATTTTGTACTAATTGCAGCTTGCCCAGCCTGTCCCTTCCGGAAGGAACAGAACTTCTCCTTTGAGAGTAGAAGTAAGGAAGAAGGTTAGAACTCAAAGAAGACAAGTGAATCAGCCGGTTTGCAAAATGAAATTGATACACCCAATCGCCGTTCGTGAAACGTTGCCAACGATATGCGCGGGGTGACTCTTCCGCCTCGTATCCAAACTGCATCAGACTTTGTGAGACCCTATGACTTCAAGCCAGATCGCTCCCAACCAGACTATTCCCACCCCTGCGCAGCCTAGACCCATTGTCAGCATTGGCGCGGGAGGCATAGTGCATGACGCCCACTATCCAGCCTATGCCTTGGCGAAGTATCCCGTAATCGGGCTGTATGACCCAGATCAGGCCCGGGCTGCCTACATGGCAGAGAAATTCCGCGTGCCGCGCATCTTCGACAGCTTAGCCGCGGCGGTAGCGTTTGCCCCCGCTAATGCCATTTTTGATGTGGCAGTGCCTGCTTCGCGCATAGGCGAGATTTTGCCCGGTTTACCTGCTGGCTCAGCCGTGCTCATTCAGAAACCCCTGGGAGACAATCTGCTGCAGGCCCGGCACCTGCTTAAAATCTGCCAAGCACGCGACTTGACGGCTGCAGTCAATTTCCAGCTGCGGTGGGCCCCCTTTGTATTGGCAGCTAGGAGCCTCATAGAACAGGGAGCTATTGGCCAGATTGTGGATCTGGAAGTTCGTGTCAATGTCCTTACCCCCTGGCACATGTGGCCCTTCCTGCAACAGATCCCCCATGCGGAAATCTATTATCACAGTATTCATCACGTAGATCTGGTCCGCTCTTTCCTGGGAGAGCCCAAGGGGGTCTGGGCCCACACGGTGGCGCATCCGGAATTGGCAGAGATGCGAAGTTCCAAGACCAGCCTCATCTTCGACTATGGCCCCGCAGCCCGAGTACAGATTGAAACCAACCATTTCCACAAGTACGGATTGGCTCAGCAAGACTCATACATCAAATGGGAAGGCACAGAGGGCGCCATCAAAGCCACGATGGGCATATTGATGGACTACCCGCAGGGGCAGCCGGACCGTTTTCAGTACTGTCTTCTGCAGGAAGAGCAAGACCCAAACTGGCAGGAAATGAATTTACATGGCTCCTGGTTTCCCGAAGCCTTCACCGGCAGTATGGGCAGCCTGATGAGATTCCTGGACGGGGAGAGTGCAGAACTGCCCACTTCAGTGGCCGACGCCGCCCGCACCATGGCCGTAGCGGAAGCTGCCTGCCGTTCCAGTGACAGTGGGCAGACCTTAATCCAGCTGATTTAGAGATCTATCCGCGGCCCATGGTTTCTCATGGGCCAGCATGAGCAACGTACCTTGGGGCGTACCAAAGGGCGTTGCGGACAAGGGCCACGAAACTCAAGCGGACGGCGCTTCCGCCGTAGCTACCAATAACAGCCGGCCCCACCATCTGGGAATCAGCAGCAGCAGGCAGGGAATACTCAGTATGATGAAAGTGGTCTGAATCCCCAACTGCTCAGCCACCAAGCCGGCGACGAAGGGCCCTGAAAACATGCCCACTCCATACACGGCCTGATGCAGCCCCATGGCCCCGTTTCTTTCGTGGTCTGACACGTCTCGAATGCTGAGACCCAACAGTGCTGGATATCCGATGCCGGTAGCCAGACCGATGATCCCTTGGGCCAGAAACAGCCATGAGACCGTGGGTGCGAAAGCGGCAAGCAGAACAGCCAAGCCTAACAGCAGAAATTCTGTGCGCACTAGATTACGGGCTCCTAACCGGTTGACAAGAGTGGCCGTGGCCGCCAGTCCTGCCAGGTGGAGAGCCATATTGACTGTGATCAGCAAACTCACTTCGACCAACGTCGCTCCCAGACTGGCCGCCAGAATAGGTATGAAGCTGAATGTCACAGCCCAGTTGACGAATTGGGCGGAAGCGTTGAGGAGGCTTGGGAACAAGACTGGGGGACGCCGGATCAAAGCCTTAATGGGTGCCAGGGAAGGCCGCGTGGGCCTGCGGGGGGTTTCGTTTACAAACAACATGAGTACGATAGCCACGACGGAGCAAACAGCTCCCAGGTTGAACGCCAAAGCATATCCGGCCCGGTCGTTCAGGAATCCCGTCGAACTGGTCGCCAGGATGCGGGCCACACCTCCTACCATAGCCAGGACCGCGCTGGCGCGAATGGTCTGCGAGTCGGGAAAGAAGCGACAGAAGAACACGATGATGGGTACCCAAGTGGCCGCGGCCAGACCCGTAATACTTCTGCCCACGCCAATCCAGAGGATGTCTGGAGCTGTTCCCATTAGCCAGGCACCGAGACCTGTAAAGACAAACCCAATCAGGATAAAGGGTTTGGCGCGCCCCCACAGGTCACTGGCCAGCCCTACTGGGAATCGAGTCAAGGCCTGCCACAGTCCGTACATCGACAGGACCAGGCCGATTACCCCGAGGTTGCTGCTGTACTGCTTCACATAAAGAGGTAAGGTGGGCACATACATGTAGAGCCCCATCCAATAGCAGAAGACTGCACCGGCAAAAAGTATGATCTGCCACTTGCGCGCGGGCGTAGAGGAAGGGGAATTGATGGTGGGAGTCTTCATAGGGAAAGGAGCTGCACGCTGCCCTACAGCCTGTAACGGCTGTCAGTAGAATAGTCTGCAAACCTGAGATTCCCGACAGTCTGATCCTTGAAACTCCCAACTCGGTGCAATTTGTGTCCCGACCGCATTCTCTACCTGGTACCGGGGATGATCCGCGGTAAAGGCAATTGGCACCTAAAATTAAGTGAATTACCCGGACATGGGTTTTCTCTACGGAACTAAGGCAAGGTTGCCTTGGAATCCGCCCTGCAAAGGGGTATTCGATTCCTGTCAAATCTCCGGGCTCAATGCAGCACTGGACCAACGCAATCAAGAAAAGCTTCGAAAACACCTGTCACAGCCTAGGCACTCCAGAACGCGCTCTTGTTGCTCCACCCGCGGCTGCCAAACCCCGAATCTAGGTCTGATCCATAATACGTGCTATGGACCCACAGATTCCGCCGCAGCTGTCTGACAACCTGGCGTCAGGTATATCGCGGCGGCACCTCCGCGCTGGGGAATACAGCATGAAAATCACGAAACTGGAAACGTTACTGGTTCGGCCTCGCTGGCTATTTCTCAAGATCCACACTGATGTAGGACTGATAGGTTTGGGTGAACCCATTCTGGAAGGTCGGGCCTTAACCGTGGCCCAGGCCGTGGCAGAGCTGGAACCCTATTTGGTCGGCCAGGATCCCACACGCGTAGTACATCACTGGCAGGCGATGTACAAACATGCCTTCTACCGCGGTGGTCCCATTTTGACCAGTGCCCTTTCGGGAGTGGAGCAAGCCCTCTGGGACCTGGCGGGTAAGGCAGCTGGCTTACCTGTCTACAAATTGCTGGGTGGGCCTCTGCGCGACCGCATCCGTGTTTACAGAGGGGTGAGCAGTGACGGGCCTCTGGATGAACTAGCGGAAAACGCTAAATCCCTGGTGAAACAGGGCTTTAATGCCATGAAGACCGGTCCCGTCGGAGGCCGTCCCGCCCGCATAGTGGAAACACCTGGATTTGTGGATGAGGTTGTCAAGCGGTTTGGAACCTTGCGGGATGCTGTGGGCCGGGATATCGACATTGCCATCGACTTCCACGGCGCGGTCAGTCCCCAGACCGCATCCCTCCTAATCAAGGAATTGGCACCCCTGCAGCCTTTCTTTGTAGAGGAACCAGTGCAGTGCCAAAACGTAGACATCCTGGCAGATCTGGCCCATAAGACTCATCTGCCCATTGCGACCGGAGAACGGGTATTCACCAAATGGGGTTTTCGGGAGATCCTGGAGAAGCGCGCAGCTTCCATTCTGCAACCGGATATCAGTCACGCGGGTGGCATCTTTGAATTACGCCTCATCGCCGGCATGGCGGAAGCTTCCTACGCGGCCATTGCCCCTCACTGTCCCCTGGGGCCCATCGCCTTTGCTGCTTCTGTGCAGCTGGATGCCAGCATTCCCAACTTCCTGATCCAGGAACACACCAATCTGGGGGAGGGATATCTTAAGAATCCCTTTGTCCTGCAATCGGATGGCTGTGTGGAACTGCCGCAGGGACCGGGTCTAGGCATAGAGCTGGACGAAGAAGCCATGGCAGACAAAATTGGCCACGATTGGACGAACCCGCGAACTTTCCATCCCGACGATGGGGCTGCCATTGACTGGTAGGAATTAGGCGACGCGGAGTTGCCGGCAATTGTATTCCGAGTTAGATTGCAACTGTGGAAGGGGAAACTCGCCCCTACGTAGCTTGGTGTCCATAAAATCGTGAAAGAACAATGCATCGCCCCTTGCCCGCAGTTCCAAGAAGGCTCTTTGGAAACTGCCTAAGGTAGAATGCCTGCCGATAGCCTTGTGCCTGCCGTAAACGCATCATTCGCGTTGGGCAGTGGACCGCGGTTACACGCAAATGAGGAGCAAACCCGAATGAAACGACCCTTCTTGCGCGCTTCCTTTTATGGGAAATGCGCCGCCGCTCTCACCATTCTTACGGTCAGCCTTCTGGTGGCAGGTTGTGTGGTAGCCGCGCCGGCAACTTCGGAACCGATGACGGAAGAAGCAGAGCCCATGGTGGACAACATGACGGTGTATGGCACTGCGTTGCCTGATGATGCTTTGCCCTACAGCCAGCAGGTGTACCGAGTGCCCTGCAGCAATACGGCTAGCACAACCACTTTTGACTTCGCCGTGTCCGTTTATCAACGCTTCTGTCCAGGTCAAATCCTCAGCGACAATTTCAGCGATGCCCTGGTAACTTTGGACAAGGACTTCAACGTGCAGCCAGGCGCTGCCGAAAGCTGGAGCGCTTCCGAGGACGGTCTAACCTGGACCATCAAGCTGCGACCCGGACAGCAATGGAGCGATGGTACGCCCTTGACGGCACATGATTATGTCGCCACGTACCGTCTTGCCGCATCACCGGATCACGGCTGGGATTTCTCTTGGTTTTATGGCTTCCTGGGGGCCGGCGGCATCCAGAACTGGAACCAGGTCATCGCGGGTGAACTTCCCGTTGAAGACTTAGGCGTGACCGCGGTCGACGATTTGACACTGCAAATCACTACCCAGGATGTATTTCCACCGCTTCCGGGTGTGCTCAAGTTTTCTTGGCCCATCGCGGCCCACGCGTTGGCAGAGCACGGACCTTATTACAACAGTGACCCCGCCACAGCGGTCTCTTCTGGCCCCTTTGTACTGGAGACCTTCGATCCGGGCAACAAGATCACGCTCGTGGCCAATCCCATGTACAAAGGGTTCCGCCCTCCGCGCATCCAGCGTATAGAAGGCATCTTTATGGCTCCAGGAACAGAATTCCTAGCCTTCCAGAACGATGATATTGACAATGTCCAATATGAGGTATTGTCCCCCGCAGATTTCGCCATTGTGCTAAACGATTCCGTCATGAGCCAGAATTACCTGCGCCATTTTGGAGACTTCCGTACTGACTACCTGCTGTTTGACACTTTCAATCCTCCCTTCAACAGTGTGGATGTACGCAAAGCTTTTGCCAAGTCCATTGATCGGGACGCCATTGTGGAGAATGTGTTCGGCACTATAAGGGCCATGCCGGCTACCTCCATGCTCATGCCCGGCTACCCTTCCTCGGATACTGAGGGCCTTCTGAGTAATTACCAGTCCTACGACTGCGCTGCGGCCCAAGGACACTTGGCCGATGCCGGCTTTGCGGACGGAGAAGGTTTTCCTGCACAGGAGATGTGGTTGCGTAACGAATCTCCAGCTTTGGCGGCGGTCTTCCAAGCTGTAGCCGCGTCCATCTCGGAATGCTTGAACATCAATATCGAGGTCTCAAACAAGGACGGCAAGGTTTATATGGACGCCTTAAATGCCAAGCCCACCGAATTGACCCTGGGGGCCGTTTCCTACGGCATGGACTTCCTGGATCCTTCCAATCTGCTGGGCATATGGGTCTCATCGGGCCGTCACTCCTGGCTGAATTCCGAATTCGATCAGCTGGTCACTGAAGCCAGCAGTTTGGTCGGAGAGCCTGAATTGCGCGATCAGATGTTCCGGAATGCCGAAGAGATTCTGGTGGACGATGTAGGCGGCGTTTTTATTGCCCATCGCTGGGCGGGCAACCTGGTGCAATCCTGGATCCAGGGAGAAGCCATTCGGGAACCGGACTCGCAAGGGATTTCCGGCTTCCATTGGGGTGATGATTCCGCCATTTCCAATCTTTACCTTTCCACAGCCAAGGAGGAATAGCCGCGTAGTCCTGTGCGGCTACGTTACGAAATTCATAAGGGGTCATCTGGACCTCCACTAGACCAGAAACCCAATGGCGCGGTACATTCTGGGGCGAGTGATTTCCCTCGTCTTCGTGGTGTGGGCGGTATCCATCGTTACTTTTGTATTGATGCATTCCGTTCCGGGTGGCCCCTTTGATGAAACTAAAGGACGTCTTCCCCCGGCGGCCCGTGAAAACATTCTGCGCAAGTACGGGCTGGACAAGCCGTACTATGTGCAGTACCTCAACTACATGAAGAATGCCCTGCGTTTCGACTTTGGCATTCCCTACCAGGCGCCCACATCCACCGTATCCCAACTAATCCTGAAACATTGGCGCATCACGGCCCAGGTGGGGTTGTTGACAGTGCTGTTTGCCTTTGGTGGAGGCATCGCTTTGGGCATTCTGGCCGCCTACCGCCAGAATTCTGCGATCGACAACCTGGTGACTTTCTTGGCCATGTTAGGAGTCTCCATTCCCAATTTCGTGGTCGCCCTTTGGCTTATCCTCTTTTTTGCCGTGAGGTTGGATCTGCTACCCATGCGGGGCTGGAGCAGTTCTGGAACCTGTGTAATAGGCAACTCTCTTTTCTGCTCTGATTGGATCCTGCCGGTGTTCGCTTATGCCATAGGACCACTAGGCGTCATTGCCCGATATACCCGCGCCAGCGTCGTGGATGTCATCCGCCAAGACTACACCCGCACGGCCCGGGCCAAAGGAGTATCCGAAAGACTGATCATGACCCGCCATGTATTGCGCAACGCCCAGATCCCCATGATTACTGCTCTGGCGACCGAGATTCCTAATCTCATGACCGGAAGCATTTTTATCGAAACCACTTTTAGCATCAATGGTCTAGGCCGCTACTTCGTAACCAGCGTCTTCAACAGGGACTATCCCATGATTATGGCCCTGTTTCTGTTGATCGCCTTTCTCTGGAGTTTGACCTATCTCTTGAGCGATTTAGCGTACACCTGGGCGGATCCTCGGGTCCGTTTGGGGCAAGGCCATGCCACATGAACGGCAGGTGCAGACCCTTGCATTGGGTCATTGAAAACCGTGCCGCAGCCTGAATCCATGCAACACCGTACCCTCTGGCGTGACTCTTTTCGCCGCTTTACCCGCAACCGACTGGCTGTGCTGGGCCTTGGCTTGGTAAGCATCTTCCTCTTCATGGCCCTGTTCGCCGATTTGCTGGCCCCCTTCGCCTATGACAAAGTGTATTTCGAGCGAGTCCTGCGATTTCCCCTGGAACATCCAGAACATTTCTTGGGCACCGACGAAGTTGGGCGAGACTATCTATCGCGGCTGTTGTTTGGCGCTCGTACCTCTCTGTTTGTGGGCTTCGCC
This sequence comes from Caldilineaceae bacterium, assembly GCA_965221225.1. Lineage (GTDB taxonomy): Bacteria > Chloroflexota > Anaerolineae > Caldilineales > Caldilineaceae > Bin34. Next base: position 15,773 of record CBDCRV010000004.1, on the reverse strand, counting down.
GTACAGCTGATTGCTGTCGGCATCGGTGTGCCCTTGGGCAGCCTAGCCGGCTATGTAGGCGGACGCACAGACTTCGCTATCTCTCGCTTAATCGACGTCATGTCCGCTTTCCCGGGCCTGCTTTTCGCCATCCTGATTATCTCCCTATGGGGCGGCGGCATGTACAAGGTCATCTTGGCCCTGAGCATCACCAGCTGGATAGGCATCGCTCGGTTGACCCGGGCTCAATTCCTCCAGCTCCGGGAGCGAGACTATGTGGAAGCCGCCATCGGCATTGGAGCGGAGAGATGGAGTGTCATTTTCCGCCACATCTTTCCCAATGCCCTGTCTCCTCTATTGGTAGCCGTAAGTTTCGGCATTCCAGCGGCGATGTTCGGAGAGGCAGGACTCAGTTTTCTGGGGATTGGTATCAATGATCCGCTACCCAGCTGGGGCAAGATGGTGGGAGTTAGTAACTCTTACGTAAGGGTATACTGGCATTTGGCACTGTTTCCCACGTTGGCTATTGCATTGGCCATGTTGGGGTTTTCCTTTGTGGGAGATGGGTTGCGGGATGCCTTGGATCCCCGTCTGATTGAATAGCCTTGGGTTCCTATGTCTCGTAACTTGGCGGGTTTGCTTTTGGGTTTAATCCTGGCCTTAGGCTCGTTCACGGCTTCCTGCTCGGGGACAATGTCAAGATCCGAGATTGAGGCCTTGCCCACGCCCACCATCCTGTCTGCCAGCTTTACACCAGTGGCGGGTCAAATTGACGAGGAAGCCATAAAGCAGGCTCAATCTTCCCCCGAAACCGCGGAGTCCGAACCGGAGGTTGATCTGGAATTGGGCCAACGGGTTTACGGGAATCTCTGCGCCCAGTGCCACGGTGCAGATCTTCAAGGCACAGCCGAAGGTCAAGCCCTAACCTCGTTCGAAATGTCTCCAGATGAGTTTACGGTGCTGCTGCGTACCGGTGGTGAACTTGGCAATCAGCATCAGTTCGGCACTACCAAAGTCAGCGAGACTGGCATTGCGGCACTCTTTGCCTACTTGAACGCAATGGCAGATTCCTAGACGCAGCAGCGGGATCAGCGTGGGTTGTGGCCCGCTTGGCCACTTTAACAATCAAAGCAAACACAGTAGAGAACCCGCCCAGGGCTAATTGGGGCTATGTAAACTGGACTATGAGAAGAGAAACCGCGGGAGGGACTACTGTACCAAACACTGGTTGCGGGCAAGAGCAGCTCCCCGGATAAAGGGGTTGTACTCCTCTCCTGTCTAAACGGAAAATCCCCAAGTGTCTGGAAGAAATCCAGCGCTGAAGCCAGGGCCCACATTTCTTTCCGGTTCAGATTGACTTAGGATCCTTGTTGCATCTACTCATTCACCGGTTCTAGTCGCGCCCATGACTGCAAATTCAGCCCCGTTTCGCATCGCCGTCCGCCAATTCGATCCCTTCGCCGTCGCCATGGCTCGAGAGTGGGATCTATTTTGTGCCCAGGAAGGACTGGAGATTCCCCTAGAAGCCGTTTCCCTGGATTTGCATCCCCTTTTTGATTCCCTGCACACACAGGGAGGGCTTCAAGACGGCACATGGGACGTCGTCTTCTGCCCCACAGACTGGCTTGCACTCTTGCACGCCGCTGGCTCGCTCACCGATCTCACTCCCTACATCCAGCAGGTCTTACCCCCAGACTACCCCCAAGGTTGGACTGATTCTCTGCTGCAGATGCAAAGATTCGGAGAGGCCACGCTGGGATTGCCGTATCACGATGGCCCGGAATGTCTCATATTCAGGAAGGACCTCTTTGCAGATGAGGTGCATCAACAGGCCTTTGCCCAAGCGCATGGGAAACCCTTGGCCGTGCCCCGGACCTGGGATGACTTTGTGGATGTAGCCAGATATTTCCATCGGCCTGAAGAAGGGCTGTATGGCACTGTGCTGGCAGCTTTTCCAGATGCTCACAACACCATATACGACTTTCACCTGCAGCTTTGGACGCGCGGTGGATCTGCGCAAACCTCCACTGGCGCAGTCACACTGGATACCGCCGAGGCCATCGCAGCTCTCTCTTTCTACCGAGAACTGATTGACGACTCCACCCTAATGCACCCCGAGGCCCGGGACATGGATTCGGTCAAGTCTGGCTTTGCTTTCGCCCATGGCCAAGTAGCCCTGATGGTAAATTGGTTCGGGTTTGCCAGCATGTGCGAGACCATTCCGGACTCCACCGTCAAGGGAAAGGTAGGCATAACTTCCTTGCCTTCCCTCACAGGACAGGAAAGTGTCTCACTCAACGTCTATTGGGTCTTGGCTTTGGCCCAAGGCTGTACCCGCAAGGACCTGGCTTATAGATTCCTGTGCCACTGTGCCTCCCCCGAGGCCGACCGCAGATTGACCCTGGACGGAGGCATTGGGTGCCGGCGTTCCACCTGGAAAGATGCTGAAGTAAACCAGGAGATTCCCTATTACCAAGAGATGGAATCTCTCCATGCCGTCGCCCGCACGTTGCCGCGGTTGTCGAACTGGCATGAAGTGTCTGAGATCATTGATCAGCTGGTACTGGAAACCATCAACAGTCAGACTCCAATCCATACCTTGACCCAGCAAGCCCAGACCCGAATTCAGAAACTCACCTAGTCCTCGACCCGTCGCGAAGGACATGTCTAAATCGTCATAGATTCGACCTGTGGCAGCCAGGGGGAGCAAGTCATCTGAATGCGCACCTCATGAAATTAATGTTCCAGCTGGCCCCAATTGCTGGCCATTATGCGCCGGTTCAGGCTGGCCTTGACATTCGTTCCGGGCTGACCGCGTCATGCCCCAGGAGTTTAGATCCTCGTCCACGAGAGTATGGACCTTGTCCCCAACTACCGACTGATTTGATGGATGTCGTTGCCCTGGATGCAGGCTCGTGGTTCTGCATGGGCCAAATTCTAATGACTTTCACACAGGGCTAATCCCCCCTCTTGGTCTTAACATGGGTATTTTTGGAAGTGTGGATCAAAGCACTAAAGCCGGAGACTTGGAAGGTGCCCTGTCCTTCATTAGTTCCAAGCTGAATTTCCCTCGAATCTAGCCCGGTTCTAATCCTGTAGCGTAAAGTCAAGGTCGCTGGTCCACTGCAGATAGCCCGTGATGAAATTCCTTGCCCTTTCTTCTCTCTGCAGACAATCCATGTTTGTGATTCTGGGGATTGGGGGTCTGCTCGTCATGCTAGGGGTTGAGGTGTGTGTCCCTGCTTGTACGGAAAGCGGAGTCCGCGCCCGATCCTGTGAGACAGTTCAGGTAGTTCTGATGGAAGGCATGGCCTGGTGCGGGGACCAGGGAGTAAGGCAGTTGCGCGGGGTGGCTACTTACGCGCGCCTACAGATGACCCATAGAGATTATGGGAGAACGCTGCTGCACTACGTCGTAGCCGCCAGCTCCAGGGAGGGGACCTGGCTCTTGGTGACCTTGGGGGCCAACCGCAATGCGCGCACTGTCCAGGATAAGACACCCCTGCATTACGCGAGGGGCAGGCAGAGCGCGGGGGCGGTAAGGGTGCTGCTGAGCCACGGCGCCGACCCTGACGCCCGCGATGTCTGGGGCAACACAGCCCTGCATCACTACGGCGGGCCCGGTCTGACCGTGTCGACCCTCTTGCTGCAATACGGAGCCGACCCCAATGCCCGCGATGTCTGGGGCAACACCCCCTTACACAACACGCTAAATCCCCATGTAGCAAGCCTCTTGCTGCAATACGGGGCCGACCTTGACCTACGCAACCAGGAAGGGCTATCGCCGCTGGACGTGGCCGTGGTCCGAGACAACCTTGAGGTAGCTAAGATACTGCGGGATCAGGTTGACTGAACCGAACCAGGAACACAGGCCCCGGCCTGCACTGGGAACCCCTACGTATAGGGGGACCCTATCCATTTCTGCCCAGAGATTTTTCGACAACGCGACCACGACCCCGGCATACTGCCCCAGCAAGGTGGGCTGGGTGCCAATTTGGCTCCACAGGCTGGATAAAAGTCTGGCGTGACAAGCTGCCCCTCCTAGTAGGATCCCTGTATCGCTCCCTCGAGAGTGCGGATTGAAATACAGATATGCATTGGGATACCCGTGCACACTGTCTAGCCCCCTCTGGCAGAGGGCTTTTGATTCTGCCCCGGGCCCTGCGTCATGTAAGTTACGCTGCCTGCCCAGACTGGATCCCTTCTTCCAGGGGTACCCGGATATGGGACCTCGCATGCGCTCCTATTTAAGTTCGAGAACCGCACCCTCGACCTCGTGCTAGGATCCGGATCTGCAGGTCGAGCCTCCGGCCTGGCCCTAAGCGCTACACCCACTTTGACGTCCTCCTGGCTGGCACAGAGCATTATGTCGAGAAGATATACCACGTTCGGCCCAGCGGTCACGAATACAACACTGTTTCTGGAAGCTTTCGGACAGCTGACACCGGGCACGGCGGTCATCAATGCGGAGGAGGAGGACCTTTATAGCGTGTTCCGCACCAGGGCAGAATTGATGAGTTGGTCCGCTGTGTCCAACACCCGCCATTCGGTGCTCTGGAATATGCACGAGGCTGAGTTGACCGCCGGCAGCGCATCTTCCCGGATCGGATACGCGCAAGTGGGCATGGATGTGCATGACAAGCACTTCCTCGGCCACTACTCCATTGATCCCGTGCGGGCCCTACCCGCATTGAGCCAGTGTCTGGACGACTCCTTGCGCCGCTTTGGGAATGTCACGTTGGCGGGACTCCAAGTGACGCTTCATGACCTGAAACCCCTCGCCCCTGACACCGTGATAGATTACGTCTCTCCGGGCAATTGGTTCAACCTGGCCGCCCCGGCCGGGGTCAAGGCCCATATCGCTTTTGACCACGCTTTGCTCGGAGACCGGATCGCGGAGTTACCGGACCGTTTCCCGAACACGAGATCGTTTGAGTTTGGGCCGGTGGTCACCGTGCCTGAGCCGCATCGGATCCAGGTGCCGGCTGAAACATCTTTCTTCCGCGGCTTGGAAGCCGCAAGTCTCGGGCTGACAGTCACGTTGCCAGAATGGAGTGCGAGCGCGGCGGGGTGGAGCCTCGCCCTCGCGCTCTACACTGCCCGCACCCTCCTCTTGCCTGAGGATCCCCGGCACTGCACCGTGCGCGTGACCCGGGGCACCGATGCGCCTACCTAGAGGCGCATCGGTGCCCCGGGTCAAAACGGTTTACAGCGCGGCGCGCGGCATTTCCTGTGAAAGTGGCATCTTCCGCCAAGTCTCCAAACCCAAAGACTTGCCGCGTGAGCGGAGTCCTAGGGTTCCTAGAAATTGATTGTGCCGCCCAATAGTGCCAGCTCCGGATATCCTGATAGTCTTAGATTTCCCAACGCGTTTAAGAATGAGATGCCTTCGTTTACGTGCTCAACCGTTGGATAATACAGGACTGTTTTTAGTTCGAACACTGACGGAAAGAAGATATTGTTTTTGTCGAAGAAGATCCACCACAATCCGGTGGGTCCCCAATGAAGTGTGGTTGCGATCAACCGCACTCCTGCAGCTCAGCCCGTTGGGAGGCTTTGTAGAGAACATTGAGAAAACCGTCTTCTTACCAACATACTTCTTAGCATTCATGATTTCCTGTGCCAAAGCCGGGGTGTCATCGAGCCCGGCCAGATCGGAAGTCTGGTCGTTGGCAGATTGGTTCATGATTTCACGCCGCCGAAAGGATTGCGCCCAGTCACTGTAATGAGAGTGACAGCCGGCAATCCTAAGACATTACGGCATCTGACATTGTCGCTGATACAGGCTCGGGTCCAGGAAACCAGGTTGTAGACGGTTTCCTGGACGACGCTACCCGAATAATTATTTAGATAATACGACATCATTGACGAGGAGACCCGTCTCTTAGGAATAAGAGAAGAGGCCTGGTAGAACTACTGCGAATCCGCGAACTCCGCGGACGCTATCTGGTTCCACCACCGGCTGTGGTCCTAAGTGTCGGCGAGGCAGCAGAAATCCACGCGTTTTGGCTCGCTGACAAAGGGCATGAAGTGCATCTCATTGATCCTGTAAAGCGACGCATCGACTTGGCAAGGAAGTAGCGTCTCAGGGCTCCACTTTGGCGAGTATTACCATCGGCGAGGCCTGAAATATAGATCACGCCGATGGCTCGGATGTCGTTGTACTTTTATTCGGTCCCCTTTACCACTTAACGAAACGAACTGACCGCCTGCTGGACTTGCGTGAAGCATCGCAAGTCCTTCGTCCCGGAAGCTAAATGACGGCCCAAGACATATCGCGATTCATTTCAACTATCAATGCTATCTCTGCAGGCATGATCCTCGACGAAGTGTATGCACCAATTTCCTGGGGAGATCTTGCAAATGGTCAGCACCGCAATCCTATAGATGATCTACATTACTTCACGACGACTTTCTTTCATCATCCGCAATAACTGGAAAGCGAAGTACTCGAAGCAGGTTTCAAAATCCTAGGTATCCTAGCTCTATAGGGCCCGGCCAAACCCCTGCAGGCATACGCACGGAATTGGCCTGAACTAGAAGTCCAAGATTTCCGAGCAGCCATTTTCGTCAGGTTAATCGTTGACCATGCAACTACGAACCATCGAGCAGCCTCTTGCTTCCCCTTATTCTGCAGCTCGATGAACTGGCAGTTTGCGGCCTTGTTTTCTGATTCGACTAAGCTTCTGCTTCCGTTCTCAATGCCTCCTCGGGAAGCCCAGCAGTCAGGACCCGTTTCACCAAATCAGGTTCATTCAAAATCGTGTATATCACAGTTTGGTAGTCCAGTATTAGCTGGAGCGCTTAGGAGTAATTCATGTATTACGATCAGCGAGAATTTGATGTACGGTGCGAGTGGGGTGGGGAAGGGCTTTCCCATCTGTTACCTGATAGTAAGGCCATTGTTGTAGTAGATGTCCTGTCATTTTCTACATGCGTAGACATTGCCGTGGGAAACGGCGCCGTTGTATATCCTTACCGGGGAAAGAGCAGTGCCGCGGTTGAATACGCCAAGACTTACAACGCGATCTTAGCTAACTCCAACCGAGAAAACGAGCTTGGGGGATATTCATTAGCCCCCTCTTCTCTTTTAGACATACCCGCAGGTACCTCCCTTGTCTTACCCTCACCCAATGGCTCTACACTCTCCCTAACAACAGGCCATGTGCCAACATTCGCGGGATGCCTCAGAAATGCTTCCGCTTTGGCGGACGTATTGCGAAAGTTTGGCACAGGCATCAGCATCATTCCTGCAGGGGAACGTTGGAAGGACCAAAAGACTTTGAGACCTGCAATCGAAGACCTAATTGGTGCGGGCGCCATTATTCACGCCCTGAAAGGATCCCGTTCGCCTGAAGCCGAATCCGCAGCAGTAGTCTTCAATGAGTTTAAGAGTAAGTTAGTTACCATCCTTAGGCAATCCAGTTCCGGAAAAGAGCTAATAGGAAGGGGGTTCCAAATTGATGTTGATCTGGCCGCTGCCTTGGACGAGAGTGATTGCATCGCAATGCTAAGTGGCAATGCATACCGACCCTACATCGCTTCAGTTTAGTTAGTAGCGTGTAGGGAAATCCGAACATTGAGAATGGTCGAACTTCCTACAACAATACAAAGTTCTTCTTGAACTATAAAAGGGTGACTTATTCATATTAGTCAACTTACGCGTAAACACATTTCAAAACAGCATTTAAGAGAAGGCGCCTTAGAATTCGAATGCTTGAACTGAACGAACGTAGCTAAATTTGAACCGGTCGGGGCCGATAGTAGCCGGTTGCCGGTAGTGGACGTAAGCGATCCCCGGTTAAACCCTCGCCGTCTCTGCTCCAGCACATACTGGTATCGATACGGCGGTTGATAAGTCTTCCTCTACTAAATCTGTGAGGAAACCATAGCCATGAGAGTAAAGGCATATGCTGTGAGGGAATCTCTTCCAAGGTCGGAATCACTGCTAGGCGCTGCGGCGCCGCATCAATACTTTGAAGTCATCACTGGGGCTGGTTAAGGGGTTCATGACCATCTTCATTTTCAAATCTGGTTTCTCCAGCTCCAAATCATAGTGATGAAAGAGGACCGCAGAGATTATCAAATACAAGAGGTCGGCCGTTGAAGCCCCCAAACAGGTGTGGGGACCCAAACCATAGGGAGCATAGGCGTGGGGTTGGGTGTGCTCGACGCGTGGGGGTGCGAACCGAGCCGAGTCAAATCGTTCCGGTTCAGGAAAGAACTCCGGCAAGTAGTGGGTTACTGTTTGGGCAATCATGCAGGTTTGCCCTTTGGGGATCGTGAATCCCTCAAATTCAAAATCTGTCACAGTCGTACGATAGAGCAGGGGAGCCGGCGGATACATACGCAGTGTTTCCATACCGGCATACCGTGTCTGCTTCATCTGTCGCAACGACTGGCGATTAGGGACTCCCTGACCACAGACCAGATCTGCCTCCTGCTGCACGGCGGCCTTCAGTTCGGGATCTCGAAGAATGTGAAACAGCATGAAAGAGGTCACGCTGGCCGCAGTATCAAGTCCTGCCAGAAAAGGACCGTGGATGGCTGCGATGGCGTCGTTTTCTGACATCAGATCCGGATGCACCCTTTGAAATTCGCGCACCACATCTACGAAATTCTCTTCACCGGCTACGATCTCATGGTCAGCTCGCTCTTCCCAGATGCGACGGGCCATGCCCAGAACTGCTGCCCGCGAGCGCGTGTACTTGGGCAGGTACTGCAAGAAGCTGGGCCGCATCCTTTGGAAATGAATCTGCACCGTTGCTTTAAAGAAATAGATCATCTCGTCCATGATCTCGTCGGGCTTTTCGTTGGTCGCCATGTAACCCAGCAACGTGGAGATCAGTCGTTTCACCTGCGGAAATACAGGAAAAGGGGTGTCCTGCGGCCAACCCTCCAATATCTCCATCTGACTATCCATGAGCTTTGCCATTTGCGCATAGAGAGAGGATCCCGCGTAGCCCGAACGCAGGCCGGAACGCAACGTTGCATGAACCGGCCCATCCACTTCAATCATGGAGGGATTGTCCATCTCGAAAACTTTCTGCACGGGCTTCCAGATGTCGGCGGAGGCGAAGAGCTGCCCATCTTCAGACTTGGCCAGGGCATTGGCTTCTGGACCAGCCAGCACCAGAATTCTGCGACCCACCACAGACACTTCAAAGACTGGCCCATGAATTAGATACTGGGCAGTCAAAAATTTGCGGACGTCGGTGGCCAAAGGGATGAAATGGCCTAAAATGGGAGGCCCCGGTACAGTCGGGATTTTCGATTCTATCGCGTTGATTTGATGGGCACTCATGGGCCTCCGTACTTCGGGATGTGGCAGGGCTAACTCCGCTCCATCCTATGAGCCGGACCCTTTGCAATAAGCTAGGCGTTGAGTATACAGAATGGAATCCCAATTTGAGGGAGTAGAGGTTACCAAGGCCCGCAGAGGACTCCGACCCGGTCGGCCCCCGGGTTTTCCATTCCCACTAGTGCCGCTCTTTTTCCTGGTATCGACATATGACTGTTAACAACGAAGTACAGATCGGTCTCGTCACTGACTCCCACTTCTGGTTTGGGTCAAATCAGGGCTTTGGTGCTGGGGGACGGCAGCTGCAACCCCAGAGCCAATTGCTGCTGGATCTGCTAGTGACAGACCTGCAAGCTCAGCATCTAGACCTCATACTGCATCTAGGAGACATAACCTGCGGTGGCGGCGGGTACGGAATGCCGGATCCATTGGTAGCTACCGCCATCCACAAGGTCAAATCTGGTCTGGAGAGCATAGGCTGTCCTGTAGGTATGGTGCCCGGTAATCACGATTGCCGTCTGAGCCACTCTTTTGACGAAACCAACGAACTGCTGGGCCTAGACCCGGAAAAAGGCACTAGCTACACGTTCCCGGAGGCCAAACTCCACATTGAACTCATTCACACCCAGTCCCACACCTCTGAAGAAAGAGCTGAGAATATGAAGGAAGGTGTTGCCCCCGTTCACGGGCGGGTGGCCCCGGCTGAACTGGCGCGTCTGCAGAATTCCCTGCAGGATGCATCGGGCCTCAATGTGCTTGTAGGTAGCCACCAGTTACTGGTGCCCATGTCTTCTTGGCGGGAACCCGTAGAACCACGAATGCGAGTAGCCAACAGCCCGGAAGTGGTCAGTCAATTAGCCCGGCATGGCCAGGTTCAGGCCATCTTCCAAGGGCACACCCACGCCTATGATGTTCACCAGATTCCTTTAGGTACAGGCACTTGCACCGCCATAGTGGTGCCGGCCCTCATTATGTGGCCTGTCTCTTGGCTGCTACTCACCGTCAACCCTCACGGCTTTACTTGGCAGCTCAAGCCTTTGCCTGTACCGGTGGAACTGTTGGCCCAGAGCAAGTCTCAAGTCGAAGGAGACCAGCCGCCGGGCCTGCCCGTTTGGAACCCTTGGCGTATAGACTTGCCACAGCAGTCTGACTTTGGTCTCTAACCATCGCGTCGCCGTAGTAGGGCCTAGGCCAACCTGACTATGCGAGTCGGCATTTGCGCATTAGAAGGAATGCCCTGCTTAATCCGAACGCAGGGCGGAGCTTAAGGTTGCCAGAGTCGGTCAATCCATCTCATTCGTGGCGGGACTATCCATTTCGCGGACTCTCAGCGGCGACAAAGAGCTGCCCATCTTCAGACCTGGTCGGAGCATTGGCTTTTGGACCACCCAGCATCATTATCCCCACCCACAAGCAACTTCAAACACCGGCCCATGAATTAGGGCCTGGCCAGTCAAAAACCAATGAATGTCGGTGGCCAAGGGGATGAAATCGCCTACAATGGGAGGGTCCGATAGGGTCGGATTTTCCAACTTGATGGATTGGACCTGTTTGGAACTCATGGGCCTCTGGGCTCCCGGATGTGGCAGGGCTCTCTCCGCTACGTCCTTCGAGTCGGACCCTTTGCTATGAACTGCACTTTGCATATACAAAACCGCAAGTCAGCCCGCGGGACTTGGTGCAGGCGGTCCCGGAACCGCGTTGTCTGCGCCTGTCACAAATGGCCTGGCCGCCTGCCCCATCTCAGTAACCTGTAATTGGACCCGCCTTATGCCTACGCCTGCCGAGACTCAGATCGGCCTTATCACGGATACCCACTTCTGGTTTGAGGCAGACAGCTGCTTTGATAGGGGCCAACGACAATTGCAACCCCATAGCCAGCTGTTTCTGGATCTGCTGCTGGAGGACTTGCAAGCACAGCATCTGGACCTCATTCTGCATTTGGGAGATATAACCTGCGGCGGCGGGAGCTTCGGGATGCCGGAACCGCTGTTTGCAACCACCATTCAGAAGGTCAAGTCCGACTTGGAGACTGTAGGTTGTCCCGTCGGCATGGTGCCCGGCAACCATGATTGCCGCCTGGGTTACCCCTATGACGACACCAGCGAACTGCTGGGCCTGACACCAGATCTGGGAACCAGCTTTACTTTCCCAGCATCCAAATTGCATATTGAACTCATCCACGCTCAGGCCTACACACCTGAAGAAATAGCCGAAGGTATGCGGGAACATAATGACCCCGTCCGCGGGAGGGTGGCCCCAGCGGAAATAAACCGCCTGCAATATTCCCTGCAGGCAGCTGCAGGGCTCAATGTACTGGTGGGTTGCCACCAACCCCTGGTCCCCATGTCCTCTTGGCGGGAATCCGTAGCATCGAAAATGAAGGTCGCCAACAGCACGGAAGTGCTCCAGCCTTTGGCCCAACATGGACATGTCCAGGCCATATTCCAAGGCCATACCCACGCTTATGATGTTCACCAGTTACCTCTCGGCTCAGGCACCTGCACTGCTGTAGTGGTGCCTGCCCTCATTATGTGGCCCGTTTCTTGGCTGCTGCTGACGACCAACCCCCAAGGCTTCGCTTGGGAGGTCAAGCCTCTGCCTGTACCGGAGGAACTTCTGGCCCAGAGCAGGGCTCAGGTGGAGAGGGATCAACCGCCAGGCTTGCCTGCTTGGGACCCTTGGCGTATAGACTTTCCACAGTAGCCTGACTTTGGTCTCTAACCAACGCGTCGCCGTAGTAGGGCCTGCGCCCCCTTGGCGGGGCGGCATTGTCCAATACACCACTCTGCTGGACAAGGCACTGCGCCAGTTGGGCCATGAAGTTATCCTCATTTCCTTCAGCCAACTGTATCCGACCTGGCTATATCCGGGTCGCAGTCCCTTGAGCCAAGAACGAAATGCTTTGGCTCCTCCTGACCCTTACTTCTGGCTGCACGGCACCGGGCCGCTCACATGGCTGGCCACGTTACTGCGTTTGCGGCGGCGGCGGCCCGATGTGCTTATCCTGCAATGGTGGACTCCTGCTCTCGCTCCTATGTTGTGGACGTTGAGTCAGGCGGCTCGCAAGTGGTTGCGGATCCCTGTAGTCTTCATCTGCCATAACGTATTGCCCCATGAATCCGCCCGACTGGCCCCTATGGTCACCCGGTGGGTGCTGCAAGGGAGCCAGGCCTATCTGGTGCAACGTAGTACCGAAAAGGAAACTCTCCTGGATTTACTGCGGCATGCCGTGGATCCCCGCCGGATCACAGTACAAGAACATCCCCCGTACCGTCTCCCCCACGACCCGACCATCTCTCAGGCCGAGGCGCGGCGGCAGCTGGATCTTCCAGTACATGCCAAGATCGTACTTTTCGCGGGTCTGGTCCGGCCTTACAAAGGGTTAGAGGATTTGGTGGACTGTCTGCCCCAAGTATTGCTGCAACACCCTGATGCCTTACTGGTAGTTGCCGGAGAATTCTGGATGCCGGTGGACAAGATCCAAGATCAGGTGGCAAGGCAGGACCTGACCGCACATGTGCAACTGCGCAGTGGCTTCGTACCGGAGAAACAGTGGGCCTTATATCTGCAGGCAGCTTCGCTACTCTGCGCTCCCTACCGACGCAATACCGGCAGTGGACTGGTAGCCGCCGCTCATTGCTTCTCTTTGGCCATAGTGCGAACTGGACCGCACGATGCGGCGCGGCCTCATGAAGGCCTCTTCGCAGCGGAGCCCGGCAACGTATCGGATCTTGCCACCCAGATCGTAAAGGCGTTGGAGAGAGAGCCCGGCTGGCAACGGGCGGGGGACCCGGACTTGGCCTGGCAGCAATTGGCGCAGTCTCTCCTGGAAGAAAAGGGAATCAGACCCTAGTCAATTACCAGAGCTTCGTACATCAACACCGATTGCAGATCGGCCGAAGCCGACTGGTACGGCGAAGCTTCAAGCAATTCATTCCGCAGGTTCAGGACTACACACTTCAGCGGTTCATTGGAGCGCACAATCATGGCTCCGCTGAAACTGTCTGGCAGCAGATTGTCTTTCCCTACGTCAACCAACGTATTGCGGCCTGGCTTTATTACCTTGACGCGGGCGAATTCATTCACGTACTCAAATATCACTTCCGCCAGCTCCAAGCCGGTATTCTGGCAGGAGACCAGGGAACTGAAGCCTTCCGTCTTTTTCAGGACCAGTGGCGCACTGAGCTTGCGCCCCCGCCTGGAAGTGCCCGCATGCACTGCGAAACGTTCGGCCTCATGTTTGGTCTGAGTCGCCACGTGAATGGGCACATCGCTTTCCAGGTACAACGGGGCAATATAACCCTCAGGCACAAAATCAGGAACCGGCAGGGAAGCTACCATCCCCGGCAACACTTCGGTCTCCACCGAACCGAAAGGCAAATACTGTACCGTAACCTGGGCTGACTCGGTCCCGGGATTGACTACCTGCAAGTCTGTACTGAGACCATGAAACTCCACCAGCCGACTGGGCCAGTAGAATTCAGTAAGTGGCCGCCCGGAAGGCACGTAGACTCCCAAGGCCGAAGCGTAGGCAGCTTCGGGATGCCAGGCAGCCGCAGTATTGGCATTGATATTGAACACTAGCGGCACAATGGGATAGTCCGCGGTCATTCTCACCTGCACATCTGGAACCAACTGCAGACTGGGAATCTGACTCAGTTCCAAACTGCGGGCACTGTAAGCTTCCATGTCTGCAAGAGTCAATTCGAAAATCAATTCCCCATGTTCCCTATCCAGAAATTCGAGATGTACGTGATTCACATTTGAGGAACTGTTCTGCACCACGATACGGCTCAGGTGTTCTGTTGTTCCCGTAAAGGCCTGCAGAATGTGCCACTGGTTGGAAATATCAGGCGGAGCCAGCCCTGTATAACCCCCATACATTTGCGAAGTGCGATCCCCGTAGAAGAGGATTGAAGTGACAGGCCGCGTGCAGTCAACGATTCCGGAGAACTCACCGCCTTGGGTGGCAGTCAGAGCCACCAGATCCACGTCTACGACCTGGCGGGGCGGCACTTCCACTGCATGCTGATAATCGGCCCCCTGATTGGGTTCGGACCGCAGAGATAGTTCGCAAATTGCCGTACGCTGCAAATGCAAATTGTGCAGGCGTAGCGTCGCGAACCGCTGCGGCGTTTCCGCGGACTGAGCCTGTACGGCCTGAGCCGGCACCATTGCTATGGCCAAGAGAACCACGCACAGAATCACCCGCGGTAGCCCCTTGGCAGCTGGGCGAGCCCAGCCTCTAGAACGTGCCTCAAACTGCTTGCAACCCGTTCGGCCAAGGTAACGTATATTGATAGAAGTGGGGAAGACCCGAATTTGTATCTCCTAGATATAGGCACAGTGGAGTCGCAAGGGAAAATATACAACATGAATGACCAAGACAATCCTGTTCAAGAACCGGAAGCGCCTACAGAAAACTCGGAATCTGCAGGCAGTACTGAAGCACCGGCAGCAGATGCGGTCATACCCGAACCTGCAAGGGTGACGGAAGAGACGGATATACCGGAATCTGCAGAACCTCAAGCTACACCTGTCACTCGCCGCTGGCTGCGCCATCCGACAAAGAAGGTCTTTGGTGGTGTTTGCGGGGGGCTGGCGGATTTCCTCGGTATTTCCGAAGGTATCGTGCGGTTGCTGGTGCTCGGCCTGATTTTCGTTACTGCCGGAACGGCGATAGCCCTATACTTGCTTTTCTGGCTGTTTCTGCCTGTGGGTACTCAAGAGGAAGGCCAGACCGCTGAACCCACCATCTCCCTTAGGGCCAAACATGGCCGATGGTTTGCCTATGGCATTATCGGCATTGGTGGGCTGTGGTTGGCAGCCAACCTGGGCCTGTTCCAATTGGCTTCATCTGTAGCCAACATAGTAGGAACCGTTGTGCTGGGCCCTGGGATATTCATTCTGGTCGGCTTCCTGATTCTGCGGCGCTTCCACCGCAGGGCCCTACGGGAAGACTTCAGAGAATTCCGTTCTCAGGCCCAAGCCGCCTCCAGCACTGCTAAGCAATGGAGTAACAAGGTACGCACCAAACCATTGGGTCTGCATCGCAGCAAACGGGATCGGGTTTTCGCCGGCGTCTGTGGCGGACTGGGCGAAGTGCTCTCCGTAGATCCGCTGCTCATGCGTCTGGCTTATGTCATCGTTTCAGTGATGACCGGCTTCGTATTAATGGCTGTGGTGTACCTGGTTTTGGCTCTGGTGCTGCCAGCTGTAGATAAGGAAGTGGAGACTGTTGAGACTATTACGGAACCTCCTGCCCCTGTAACCGCAGTCTAAGGGACAAAGAGCAATGAGAATAGTAGCCCTGATCCTGAGCCTGACCGTGGGCGTGGCCTGCGGGTACTTCATTGGGCACCTGCTGGGCCCGGCTCCGGGCACCCGCTACGATTCTTCTTACAAGTCCCGTCTGGACCAGGCGCTGGCCGAGGGTCAAGCCGCAGCAGCTGCCAAGTCCAAGGAATTGTGGCAGGAATTTGCCCGCCGC
>CBDCRV010000003.1:0-14418 GCA_965221225.1 Caldilineaceae bacterium | reverse complement strand
TTCTCTTGGCAATGTCCGCTGCTCAACAAATTGAGGCACATCATATTCAGTATCTGTTTCAGAAAAGCTCCGATCCGAACTAAGACCAGCCAAAAAAGCCAAATCTTGACGGGTCCAATCACTATTGGTGGATGTTGTGGTAAGCATCATAGTCATGAAACATCTCCACTCATTGAAATTTCGTTTCCTAGATTCTGTAATTCGCTGAGGAAGACGAGAGTCCGGCTTGAAATATCTTGCAAATTCGAATTAGGGGAAGTATTGATATCCAATTCAAGTAAACACGCAGTCCACGGGGCTAAATTCTCAACCTTCGCCGGTACAGTATCCCCCATTCTCACGGAGACACTCTGGCTTTGAATAACAGTCCACTTAATTAGCCGATTTATTGTGACACTAGAAGAATGCCTGGAAGGCCTTGGCCGGTTTATCTGGTAGAGGAAGTCTGTGAAATCTGACCCCCTTAAATTGATCTCCGGCAGATAACCTGACAGTCTTGAGTAACCCTCCGGCCTGTCGGAAACTCCCGACACCAAGTTTGTGCCGAATGCCAGCCTGATGACGTTCGGGCAACTGGCTAGCCATTTCTCAATTACTTTCTGGAAAAGAATCAGGTATTCGGCAATTGGGTTGAAAGTAGGTGGCTTCATAACCAGTGTATCGTGCAAATCCTGAATGGGCTGCAATACCCAATCAACTCGTTCACCTCGAAAAATCAAAGAAAGTTTTTGACCTTCGAATTCACCTTCGTATCGCACAGATTCCCCTGGGCGAGAAACGACCTCCTTGGGCATTGCTCCAACGGCTTTCTCCCAAATTAGGTCCTCCTTAAAGTTTAAGTTGGTCAGATTGTCTTCGTGAAAAGTGGTAACTCGAAAGTGAGTTGCTTCCCAATCCCCCCAATCCTTTTTTTTAAGATCGTCGGATTCCATAAGTGTCAATTCCTACCCACAGGGGCAGCTTGTTGAGCAAGAAGGCCCAATATCTGAATGGACAGTATAACCAAACCCGGATTCCGGGTGTTCTAAGCTGGAAATTCAACCGGCACGATCACAATACGAGGCGGTTCAGTTTGACAACTGCTGGGAAATAGACGCAGTTACTGGAATGTTTTGTTTCGGTTGGATTCCAATATTTAGGTAACTATTGTAATACTCATCCTGCATTGAAGTCATAGTCTTCCGTTAGAACTCTCTCAAACCGTTAGTGCGAAGTTGAATTTTATTGAAGACCCTGACTTAAACAAACTTTAAGAGTCGAAAGGGTCTTCGATGAGGTGACTAAAAGGGCAAACTATCGCTTCTGCCCGTGGATACTCCCATTTTTTTTCGCATTAGTTGGATAGTCTCTTTCTGTGTTCCCAGCGACAGGCATATAACTGGGGCTTACATATCCCAAGACATTGCACGGTTCCCGCCCCTACGGTTTGCCGGTGTTGCAGTCGGTTCAGCGATGCAGCTCTTAGGCGACATATAAGAAAAACCAGAATTGAGTTCCTGCTCTGGAAGACAATGTTGTTGTGGCGTTTTGTAGGTCAGAAGGCAACGGGAGAGTTGCCAGACATGACTTCCATCCTGTGGTTTTACCATGTCAAGATCGGAAGGATTCTTTTGGAATTTCGTCCGCAGTAATCATTCAAGTCGGAGAGCTAGATCATCTACCTTAAGGCAGGGGCGATGACACTGCAATTTGCCAGCATAATTGAGATTCCTTTCATACAGTATCAAATTTTCGGTTAGTCATGGTTTACCCCCGTATTCGCCTTTTGACTGCCCCCTTTTGGAGTTGGTCATCGCTGTCACAATAGCAACTTGAAGCAGACGTGTTCGAGCCATTCTGAGATTTACCTGTGTCTTGGATGTTCATTTCTAGTTGTCCGATACGAGTGGAATACGTTTGATGATGTCGGCAACCATTCTTTGGTCCAAGTCCCGAAATACATCATTTGATAAACCCAACGCAAGAAATATTTGGTAGCAGATTTCGGTATCCTCAAAGAAGATCGCTTCAGAATAAATTCCTGGGATTCTAACCCCTTGGAGTCAGGACACTGTATGAAAGTGCCCAGAGAGGCCCCCCTAGGCGCCAATATTTCAGATTCTTGGACTAAGGGCAGGCCAAATTTCCTTACATGTATGTTGTAAGCTACCAAGTCTACGAATGGACTTGTCCGCCAGACATTCTCAATGTAGGCTTTTACATAGAATGGACCTGTAACGTCTGCTGCTCAGCGGCTCCGCAGCCAAGAAAGTACCGAATTCATTTGGAACTTTCGCCACTTCTGGACACTGGCATCCATTTTCGCACCCTATATTTTACGGTGTCGGTGAGTGGTCGGAAATGCCTTGGCTGAATCTCAGCTGTGCGGTTTAAGAGTAGCAATGTATATTACGAAACCACAGGGCTATCTGAGAGACGTTGGAATTTGAAGTAGGTTCGTAGCACCATCTTGCTGCGGGGCTGGCGCACGGAAATGGTCATGTAATCGAAAATCAGACTCGATTACGACGCGGCCTTGAATAACTTGCTGGGGAATTCCCCTTGAGAGAATTTCTCATAGGTCTGCACCAAGTTGAACCTTGCCGGTAGAGCTGTCAGATAACCGCCACTGCCCGGACTAGGTCCGCGCTCCTTTGGATCCTGCCAGCTGGAGTTGGTGTACTCACCTGCATCGGACTGCGGCCCGCGCGGCATTAAGTGTTTGGTCAGAGGCGGCATCACCCTCTCTGAATCTCAGTTGTGCAGTGTCGAGTGCCAGTGTATAGTACAAAAACCGTGAATGTGCTGCGGGGGCGGCACTAAGAAAATTTAGGTTCGTAGCCCAGCCTTGCCGCAATTGAATAAGACGTCACGGGGCCGGGGCCACCAGTTTCGAATTGTGGCAGCCGGCAAGTCGCCTCTGATCGCCCCCCAGAGCCGATTGCTCAGAGATTCCCTAATTTCAATGGCCGGAATTGTTGTGAATATTCGAATGACCAAGCAAGAAGAGGTGACATATGCAGAAAGTATCCTTTCAGTAGACGAGATTTTCTTAAGAGTAGTGGATTGTTGATTTCTGGTCTGACTTTGTCAGCCTGTACGGCGATAGCCCCGGCCCCTATGGCGGAAGGTG
Source organism: Caldilineaceae bacterium (assembly GCA_965221225.1). GTDB lineage: Bacteria > Chloroflexota > Anaerolineae > Caldilineales > Caldilineaceae > Bin34. The sequence continues at coordinate 11,306 of CBDCRV010000003.1, read as the reverse complement.
AGGCGCCTGCACCTAGCTCAGTGACCTTTGCCTGGTGGGGCTCCCCGTTCGAGAAAGACACAGTGGTGAATATGCTGGACGGTTTTACAGAAGCCACCGGCATCCCAACCGAGAAGCAGCATCTGCCAAATGCCGATTATATGAATAGCATGCAGGCCATGGCGGCAGCTGGCACCTTGCCGGATGTCTTTTACTTGAGCACCCCATTTATGGTGGCTTGGGCTCAGAAAGCCGTCATCAAGGACCTCACTGAATTACATAGCTCAGATGCGGAAGCGGACATTGAACAAATCGTAGAGGTTAATCGTTTCAGAATTGGCGCTCGCGTATACGGTACGGGTGCAGCCACCGAACCCTACATGATGTTCTACAACCGCAAAATATTTGATGAAGCAAACATGGAGTACCCGCCGGCCACAGTGGAAGAAGCGTGGTCTTGGGAAGACTTCATTGAAATTGCCAAGCAGCTCACCGTAGACGAGAACGGGAATACAGCGGCCGATTCAGGCTTTGATGCCAAAAATATTCAGACTTTCGGCGTTGATCTGCCTCGTTGGGGAGGATCCTGGCGAGTTTATTCACCCGGTCTGTGGCAGAACGGCTCGGAAGTCTATTCAGAGGACGAAAACACACTTTTCCCTGATCAGGAAATAGCCATTGAGGTCTTGCAGAAGACTGCCGATACCTATGTGCAACACAAAGTGGCAGCGTCACCTGAATTCTTTGGCCAAGTCGGCATGAGTTCCATTCAATTAATGGAAAACGACAGGCTGGCTATGTTCTTGTCAGGGAATTGGAGTCTGGAGGCGTTATCTAACACAAGCATCGACTATGGCGAAGCAGTTGTACCCATAATGGGTCCTGAATACGTGGTCTGGGCGCCTTCCGAAGCCATTGCTGTCAGTGAGAATACTGCTGATATTGATTCGGCATGGCCGTTGTACAAATGGGTCGTGTTTGGGGAAGGTAGTCTGGCCTTGAGCCGTACGGGCCTCTGGCAACCTCAAAGAGTAGACCTCTTGACCACGGATGAGGGTAGAGCAAAGTGGATGACAGATGGTGTTCATACACCAGAACACATAACTGCAGCCTGCCTGCCATCGGTGCACAATGCCCGTCGCATGCCGCTCCGGCTGGGCCACAGCGAGGTTGAAGGCCGGTTGTTAGGACCCGCCATGGGACCTGTCTATACTGGCGACGTGTCAGCGCAAGAGGCATTGGAATCAGTCTTGCCCGAGATCAACGAATTCCTGGCGGAAAACCCGAACTGGAACCCTTCCTAGTCAGAGACGTGGCACTCCCAGAGCGCCTCTGAAGGTGCTCTGGGAGTCTTATTTGAAAAAATTCAGGCCCAATGCAGTGAAAACAGACCTATCTGCTGAACAAATTCACCAATTCCAAACTGAAGGTTTTATTGTCCTTGAGGAGTTCCTGGAAGACGCGGAACTGCAGGAATGGCGTAATGTGATTTCAGATGCAGTAGGCAAGAGAATGTCCCTTGAACCAGATGCGCAGCGGGCTTTCAGTGCGCAATATGGCAGTGAAGCTCTAAGTATGCAGAATCAGGCAGATCCCAGCACGTTTTATGCCAATGTGTTCACGCAGTGCCTGAGACTGTCCGATTCACATGAGGAAACAGCGCGTTTGGTACGGGATGACCGGTTAGGCAAATTGGCCGCAACGCTGGCCAGCGTAAATGCGGTACGCATCTGGCATGACCAAGCGCTCTTCAAGCCACCTTATGGTAATCAGACCACTTGGCACATGGACTGCCCCTATTGGGCCTTTCACACGCGGCAGTCTGTGAGCATGTGGATCCCGCTGGATGACGCCACCTTTGCCAATGGGTGTCTTTGGTATTTGCCAGGCTCCCACCAATTGGCTACCTACGACTTAGTCCCCATTAGCGAAAACATGAGGGATGTATTTGAAGCCTATCCCGATTGGATGCAAATCGAAGCCAAGCCAGCTCCAGTGCCTGCCGGCGGACTGGTGGTGCATAACTCCATGATCGCCCACTCGGCGGGCCCGAATCAGACTCCATATCCCCGCCGGGCCATGACCATTGCTTTTTTCCCCGACGGTCTTCCCTACAATGGAAATTTCGATACTTTGCCCAAGGAATATTACTCAAAGCTGCAGGAGGGAGATCTCCTGAATGATGACCGTTATGTTCCCTTGACATGGAGTCAGGAAAATACCTAGTACGTCATCCAGGCTAAGTTTATGGCTCTCCGGGGGCTGACCCTAGCCAACCCTGGGAAGAGCCGTCGTATCAGACGGATACTGACCGGGTACTTTTTTATATCCCCGGGCATAGTTGGCATATCCCTCTTTGTGGTGGGACCCCTAATCTACTCTTTCTGGTTGAGCCTGACGGAGTGGGACATAATTTCAGATCCGATCTTTATAGGGTTCGAAAACTACCGGGAAGCATTTTTTGACGACAAGCTCTTCTGGGTATCCCTTTATGTAACGGTGCGTTACACCTTGATCGCGGTGCCGCTTACGCTGGTGGCGGCCTTGGCCGTGGCCCTGCTGGTGAATATCCGGATGGTCGGCATTTCCGGGTTTAGGTTGATTTACTATCTGCCGGCCATGACCCCTGCAGTCGCCACTGTGGTCCTGTGGCGATGGATTTTCAATTCCGAGTTCGGGTTGCTCAATTTCCTGCTGGACTTGGTCCGTCTGCCCAAAGTCGAATGGCTGATAGATGGCGACGTGGTCATGTATTCGTTCTGGATCATGGCCCTCTGGGGTATTGGACCCATGATGATTATTTTCCTTGCCGGTCTGCATGGAGTACCCCGCACTCTATACGAAGCAGCCGAAATGGACGGGGCGGGAGCGTGGCGACGCCTTTGGGCCGTAACCATTCCTCAATTGTCTCCCGTATTGCTATTCAATTTGGTAATTGGCCTGATAAACACTTTCCAGGTCTTTACGGCCGGCTATCTCCTGACATCTGGGGGCCCTCGAAACGCCACTCTGTTCTATGTTCTTTACACATACCGAAATGCCTTTGAGTGGCTCAAGATGGGATATGCCGCTTCGCTGTCTTGGTTTCTTTTTGCCATCATCATGGTAATGACCTTGTTCATATTTCGGTCGCTGGGCCGTGCCGTGTACTACGAAGCGGGATAACTTCCTCATTGTAATTACAGAGCTCCTCCTTTATGTCAACTCTGACTGAACCTGCCCCCGGCAAGAATTTGGAAACGGGCCGCGAAATCCGACGCGCATGGAAACCTCTGGCGAGCAGAATTCTGGTCTGGATCCTGCTCTTAGGAGGAGGGTGCATGATGATCCTGCCATTTCTCTGGATGATCAGTTCTTCCCTCAAAACCCAAAGTCAGGTGTGGGTCTTTCCACCTGTGTGGATTCCGGAACCAATCCAGTGGGGCAATTACGGTGAAGCGTTGAGCAGTCTGCCATTTCACATATACACCCTGAACACCATGAAGATAACGATCCCCGTGCTGCTGGGTACTTTGCTGACAGCCTCAATGTGCGGGTACGGCTTTGCGCGTCTCCGATTTCCAGGTCGCGACGCCTTTTTCATGGTTTTCTTGAGTATCTTGATGCTGCCAGCCATCGTAACCATGATCCCGGTCTTTGTTATGTTCACCCATCTGGGGTGGGTAAACACGCTGAAACCGCTGATCATTCCGCCCATGCTCGGCGGAGGACCCTTCAACGTCTTTCTTTTCCGGCAATTCTTCCGCACCATTCCCGAAGAGTTGTCCGATGCAGCCCGCATGGATGGCTGCGGAGAGCTGCGCATCTATTGGAGGATTGTGCTTCCACTCTCACGTCCAGTTATGGCAACGGTTGCGATATTTACTTTCCTTGCCAATTGGAACGATTTCATAGGTCCGCTTCTTTACCTCCACTCCGATGCGAAGAAAACAATCGCTCTAGGGCTAGCCACGTTTCTGGGTCTCTACTCCACCAATTGGGAATTGCTAATGGCGGCAGCTACCACTGTGACAGTGCCCGCCCTGCTCCTGTTCCTATTGGCCCAGAGATATTTCGTAGAAGGCGTTGTCTTGACCGGTCTACAAGGAATCTAGACTCCCAAGGCCAGGTACAGCTTTCTCAAAAGCAGAAAGCCCACACCAAGCAGCTAGGCTGCAGTTATTTCTTTCTATTAATGATTTGGAATACCTGAGTTTGGCGTTCACAGGATAAGTGTTTCATGACCCGGGCAACCACCTTTTGGCAGGTGCAAGAAAAGTACCAATCAAGTCCGTAACTGCACCCACCACTGGGAGAGCCTTACCCTGTAGATTTCTCGCCGATCAGAAGGAGAACAGGACTGCGTCGTGTTGTTCCCGACTGAATTGAAAGGGCAAATTTGGCTGCATATCGAACTCCAGTGACAACTTGCGGTATTCCCACTCTTCTGCCATAGGCATTTAGGCGGGATTTCCCTACGTAGGTCTGTCCTGCCATTCTGTCAGTATGAATATCCGGCATCGCTTCCAACCCATATGGACGAAAGGTTGAACCTGCAACAAAATACATGGATCTCTTCTTTACCCGGGATATCGGAAGCAATAAGGAGCGTACTTAACTTTTGTCTGGCATCTTCCATGGTGCTTAATAGCTTAGCGGTAGTACAACAACTGCTTTAGCAGATTAATATTTTCTGAGTTTGGCAGTCCTTGTTTCCTTACAACCAGTATTCCCCTAAGTTAAGGTAGTCTGAAATGAAGTGGTGAACACTGGGCCGGTATCCTTCTTAAGAATATGCAGTGATTCTTTAGCCTTTCGCCAATTCCTAGAACACTGAGATGGGCAAGGTGTACTAGTGCCCAGTTATCTCATGAATCTATGAGTACTTCAATTCAGTCGATAGAACCCGAAAGGAGTCCTAGGCTTTTTAAGCGTCATCTCTTGTTGCTGGCTCTGCTCCACTCCTTTGGAGGCTCTGTCGGAAAAACCAACTTTCAGAAGCTGCTATTCCTCTATTGCCAGGAACAAGGCTCCTCCGATTGTTCTACCACTAAGCTTTACGAATTCGTTCCATTTAGATACGGCGCCTATTCCTTTACATGCGATGCGGATTTGCGTCGCCTCCGCAAACACGGTCTGCTTAGTGAAGGCGAAAACTGGAAACTGACCGAGAAGGGAAGATCTGTTGGAAAGCAATTCCAAAATAGAACATTACGCGAATTCTCAAATCGGTACGCAGATACGCGGGGCAACAAGCTAATCAAGGAAACGTATCAGAAGTTTCCCTATTACGCCACACGTAGCGAAAAGGCTAAGGATCTCTTCAAGAACGATCCCGGTACTCTTCAGCTGATAAAAGACTCTAGACCCAATACTGCTGGAGCAGCTCTATTCACCATTGGATATGAAGGAAAGCAATTGGAAGAATATTTCAATTTGCTTCTGCGTTCCAACGTAACGATTCTTTGTGATGTACGTAGCAATCCCATTAGCCGCAAGTACGGATTCTCTAAGACAACACTCTCTCAGATCTGTAGCAGGCTGAACATTAGGTACGAGCATCTTCCCAAACTTGGTGTTGAGTCGAAAGATCGGAGAGGACTGCAGTCGCAGGTGGAATTCGACTCCCTGTTCAATGCTTACAAAAAGAGCATCCTCGAAAGCCAGATCGACGACCTTGAAGAAATTCTGAATTGGATTTCTTCAGGGGCAACTGTCGCGCTTACCTGCTTTGAGAATGAACATTTGCAATGTCATAGGCACTGCGTGGTGGCCGCCCTCGAGGAATTGCCTAATAGACCGGCTAAACTGACCTATGAGGTGGCCCATCTATAACGTACATGAAGAAAGAACGTATTTTAGTAACTGTCAAAACATTTCCCACTCTCTCCACCAAATATGGAGAGACCGTATGCACTGCCGGAATTAGAGAAGATGGCACGTGAGTGCGCGTATATCCGGTGCCCTATCGCCGTCTTCACGAGGAAGAACAATACAAGAAATTCGACTGGGTGGAGTGCCAACTTAGTCCTAGCAAAAGAGACCACCGGCCTGATTCTTAAAACCCTGTCAAATTTCATGAACTGATTCCAGTGGGGCATGTAGATACTTCCCCCAATTGGAGAGCGCGGCGGCGGTTACTGTTAGAAAACTCGAAAGTATATGACGACTTAGGTGAACTCCATTGCAGGTGCCAAAGAAAATATTTTGTCGATGGCTATTTTTAAGCCCCATAAGTTGATCGATTTTGTGTGGGAGGAAGAAGAGAGGGAATGGAAACCCAGCCAACTCCAGAGAATGCGCAATCTGTCGGATCAGCCCGATCTTTTTCAAGAGAATAAATGGCGAGCAACTTTCCAGATAATACCTAAGCTCCCTTACAGTTTTTCTTATCGATTCTCAGACATTAATGGAAAGAGAAGCAAGCTCCAAGTATTAGACTGGGAGGTTGGTCAGCTTTACTGGAACTGTCTGAATCGGGCAGAACAAGATGAGTGCGAAGCCTTGGAGAAAATTCGGATGAAGTATTGGGATGAATTTCAGAAGAAGGACTTACATTTCTTTCTAGGTACGACCTTTCGATTTCACAAGGTTGCCCCAAATCCTTTTGTGATAATTGGAGTATTCCCAATTCCATTCGAACCGCAAATGCGGCTGATCTGACCGCGAATTCTTGTGTTTCACCTAACACAATTATCTTTCTTACTGGATGCTGGCCATTTGCCCATAGCAGCCCGGCATTCCTCGCTGCGGAGCCTTTCAAGTATCTTTCTCGCCGCTATCCTGTAACCGCTCTACTTGCGTCGCAGTTAGTACCTGCAGCCTGCAGTAAGGGGAATGCTGAACTTTCGTGGATAGACCAGTATCGAGTCGTGGCCGAGGCTGAAAGGATGGTTGCAGATAGGAAAGAGCTGGGGGACGTTCATTCCGTCAATTCCAACCTTCCAAAGGTGGGAACCTGAGAAAAGAGGTCATCCTTGATTTCTCAAGTGGACTCAGCCCGTGAGCACAGTACGCACAAGACGACCGTGCAATCAACGAATGCGAGATTCCGACCGAAAGATTCAGCATCGATGGCGAACGAGGTGACACGACGTTCACGATTTTCTTGGACAATCCAACTACCCGCCAGGAGATTCCTACCACCGGAGATGGTTGTAAAGAGACTGCACGATTTTCCATCATTATGGAACTGAGTGACGAGGAACAATAACTGTTGCGCAGACTAAAAACACGTTTCGGTACGGTGCTTCAGTCGCAGCCGGGTGTAGCAACAGTTGAAGTGACTGGTCCTAAGGATCTTCCTTTGGTCCGATGCCGATACCACGAAACGGCATGAAGGGGGCCCCTATGAAGTGTACCCATCTTGCCTATGCCCACGTCGGCTTAGTCGGAGCGCTACAGACCAAGTTTATGGATCCTTCCAGCTGTCACTTCAAACTGAAAGGGAACAAAGAGGCCCTGCCGAAGGCGGCAGCCCGTTTGCCTGGCGTGCCAGTCTTTGAAAGAAGCTGTTGCCAGAGCGTAAGGTGGAGAAGGGCGTATTGGTCAGCAATTGAACGGGTTCAGTGTGTCAAGTTCAAAAAAAACGCCTTGGCCTTAGAAAATCTGCGGTTGGCGGGTGGGGCTAGGTTGGGGCTGAAGCACGATTAACCACCTTCAAGATACCAAGTCCGTTACCTTGCTGTGAATCAGGCCAATTCTTGCGGGCTGGGGCATACGCCGCTCTCGTCCAATTCTTCACCCACTGCTCACAACACTCGATCAGGAAATCCAACATGAAGACAATCCTCGTAACCGGAAGCACCGACGGCATCGGCAAGGCCACAGCCACAGCCCTAGCCGAACATGGTTGTGAAGTCATCGTCCACGGACGCAACGACACACGGGCAAGTTCCGCACAACAGGACCTGATTGACGCCACCGGCAATCCAGGAACATCCGGGCCGTTTCAGCCGATTTCTCCTCGCTGGCCCAGGTAAGGGACTTGGCCACACAGCCTCAGCGACTTGCCGAAACTTGACGTGCTCATCAACAACGCCGCCATCGCAACCAACGGCAGGACGCTCACCGAGGACGGGTTTGAAAGCACGTTCGGCATCAATCACCTAGCCCCATTCCTCCTCACCAACCTGTTGCTTCGGTCTACTCCAGAACAGTGCCCCCTCAAGGATTGTCAACGTGAGTTCGGGTGCCCACACGAGTGGACACATAGACCTCAACGACCTGCAGATGAGCCGACGCTTCAACGGATGGAACGCCTATTGCAACTCGAAGCTCGCCAACGCCCTGTTCACAAGCGAGCTGTCCCGCAGGTTGGATTCCAGCCTGGTCACCGCCAATTACCTGCATCCTGGTGTCATCGACACCAAGCTATTGCATGTCAACTTTAGCGGCGGGAGCCCTGTCGCATCGGGAGCCGAAACCCCGGTCCATCTTGCTTTGGCTCCCGAAGTCGCAGAGGTTACTGGTCGCTACTTCGTGAATCGACGACCGGCCCCTGCGTCAACGGTGGTTGACGACCAGCGCCTGGCGGCGGAACTATGGCGCATCAGTGCCGAACTCACCGGTTTGGCAGCATAGGACAACATCGAAACTTAAGTGACGCGAGAAGCGGTCGGCTCCGGTTGGGCACACACAATTCGAGTGGGCCTGCCTTGATTCGTCGACCTCCCGTTCGCGAAACGAGAAACGCGACTCGGCGGAACTCAGGCCCTTTTGAACTTTCGCCGTCCTGAACACAGAGTAATGGATGCCAACAGAGGCAGGCACCGAGTTCAGGCGCAATGGAAAGGAGAGCCAGCTCCAAATTCTGGATTAGAAATTTGGGCAGCCTTTGTGGAAATGCCTGAAACTGTCGGACCCAAATGAGCGCGCATCCTTCAAGAAAGTTCAATTGGATCTTTTTGATGAATTTCAGAAGAAGGACTTACATTTCTCTCTGGGTACGACCTTGCAATATCACAGTGTTGCCCCAAATCCATTTGTGATAATTGGAGTATTTCCAAATCCTTACGAACCGCAAATACGGGCCGAACTGACTTGCAGTTCTTGTATTTCACCTAACACAAGAACCTTTCTTAATGGATGCCTGCCCGTTTGCCCTTAGCAGCCCAGCATTCTTCGCTGTAGAGCCTTTCATGCGACTTTCACTCCGGTATCCTGTAACCGCCCTGCTTGCGTCCCTGTTAGTGCTTGCAGCCTGCAGTGTGGGGAGTGCTGATCCTTCGCGGATAGACCGGTCTCAAGTGGCGGCAGAGGCTGAGTGGAATGCTGCAGTTAGAGACGAGCTGCAGGACCGTTCTTTTCGTCAGTTCCATCCTTCCAAGGATGGGAACCCGAGAAAAGCGGTCATACTTGATTTCTCAAATGGAATCGGGCTGTGGGCGCAATACGCACAAGACGGCCATGCCATCAGCGAATGGGAGATCTGGGCCGAAAGTTACAGCATCGAAGGAGAACCTGGTGACACGATGTTTACAGTTTTCTTTGACAATCCAAGTACCCGCCAAGAGTTTCCTGCCCCCTGTGATGGTTGTATAGAGACTGAAGGGATTTCCCTTTCCATCAGGGATGTATTCTCGAGCGACAAGATTGCTTTCAGGTTAGATGATCCTGAAAGAGTGTTACCTCTCCCCTTTCCCGTATTCCGATCTTGGACGAAATTCGAGGAAGATGAATACTTCGATTCACCTATCCTGAGTGTGGGCCCCTTGCGTGTCAATAAGGAATTTGCCACTTGGGCAAATTCCTTGGCCGGCAGAATAGGAGGAAACTGGCAAATCGCGGAAATAGGGTTCGCGACTCCTCCAGGCCGCGACCGCTAAACGACTTTCAGAGAGGCCCCACACCTCAAACCGCGCGGCGGAAAACTCACCTGAATCTAAAAAATGCTCAGGCTTTCGTTTTCTCTATGGTTCCTTCGCCCATTGCGCCAGTCTTTTTTCCGGCGATGTGATTTCCTCCACCGAAGTGTAGTACGAGGATTCCCATCCTTTCTCGGGCAGCCCCGTGAACATCATCAGATTTAGAGGGTACTCTTCGCTGTCAGCAGACTTTCGGAAGTCATCTCGAAACAGGAAAGTGGGCTTCTTCAGCGCGATTGCCATCCCCAATTCAACCATCACCCCTTCATCCGGAGGAACCATGTTAACAATAGCGAAGATGGCGTCTGCCTCAACCACATCGCGGTAATCTGCCTGCCCTATTCGATACGCCCAACCTTCCTCTGTGAAGTCGATTTGATTGTTTCGGGCAAACGGTTCCCATACTTCCAGTCCAAGTTCCTCCAATGCCGCCTCAATAGGTGGCAGTAGTCTGTTCTTCCATTCAGGAGAAAAGCCATAGGGATTCGCTAGATATACGGTTTTTGCCATTATTGATCTCCTTACATGTTCTGGTAGGTCAAGATCATAGATTCTTAGGGAGGCCCAAGCTTAAGAATACTGTAGAACTCTATGTTCCAAAATAGTTTCCTCTTTCCCTTCCCTTCTAGCCCTGCCGGTCTCCGCCGGGCATGAGTTAACGACGCGAACTTTCAGTTCGGACAGGGACGGCCGTCCAAGAACAAGATGGTGGCTTCCCAGGAACAGGGCGGGTTCTTCGGCACAAACTTAGATCGGCCGTTACCTGCAATCCCCCTACTTGCATCGCTGATGGTGCTTGCAGCCTGCAGTATGGGAAATGCTGATCTTTCGCGGATAGACCAGTCTCAAGTCGTGGCAGAGGCTGAATGGAAGGCTGCAGTTAGGGAAGAGCTGGAAGGCCTTTCTTTTCGTCAGTTCCAACTTTCCAAGGATGGGAGCCCAAGAAAAGCGGTCTTCCTTGATTTCTCAAGTGGAATCGGGCTGTGGGCGCAATACTCCAAAGACGGTTATGCTGTCAACGAATGGGAGATCTACGCCGACAGTTACAGCAGCGATGGCCAAGCTGGTGACACGATTTTCACAGTTTTCTTTGACAATCCAAGTTCCACCCAGGAATTTCCTGACCCGTGTGATGGATGTATAGAGATCGAGCAGTTTTCGATTTCCATCAGGAATGTATTCTCGAGCGACAAGATTGCTTTCAGGTTCAATGACCCAGAAAGCGTATTGCCTCTTCCCTTTCCAGTATTCAGATCGTGGACGAAGTTTCTAGAGGATGAACACTTCGATTCACCTATCTTGAGTGCGGGCCCAATGAGAATCAGCCAGGTGTTTGCCGCTTGGGAAAATACCTTGGCAGGCAGGTTCGGAGGGAACTGGCAAATCGTGCAAGAAGGCGTTGCGACTCCTCTAGGCCGCGACCACTTAACGATTTTGAGAGAGGTCCCACACCTCAAACCACGCTGCAGGGCTTCACCTGAA
>CBDCRV010000002.1:0-2471 GCA_965221225.1 Caldilineaceae bacterium | reverse complement strand
AGGGGATGAACTGCACACTTCCATGCGGGCGGGAGCCATGCTGCCCAAGGCCCAGATCCGGGAACAACCTTGGCTTTCCACTTATGAAGACTGGAATGTAGACCAAGGCCTGCGGGCCGGTTTCACAGGCCGAGCCCAGATCGGCAAAGGAATGTGGACCATGCCGGATGCTTTGGGCGAAATGTTAAGAACCAAAATGAACCATCCCGAAGCCGGAGGCTTCCACGGCCTGGGTGCCCTCTCCCACCGCAAGCCACCTTGCATGCGCTGCATTACCATTTGGTAGATGTGAATCAGCGGCAGCAGGAGCTGTCAACACAGGAGCCGGTTTCTCTCGATGACATTTTGTTACCGCCCCTGATGGATAATCGACCAGCCTCATCCGATGTTCAGAAGGAACTGGACAACAATGTGCAAGGCATTCTCGGCTATGTGGTGCGTTGGGTGAATCAGGGCATCGGCTGCTCCAAGGTGCCGGACATCAATGGCATCGGTCTCATGGAAGATCGCGCCACTCTCCGCATTTCCAGCCAGCACATTGCGAATTGGCTGCACCATGAAGTGGTCGGTCCGGAGCAAGTGAGAGAGACTTTCGCCCGCATGGCCCCGGTCGTGGATGCACAGAATGCCGGGGAGGAAGGATACATTCCCATGACTCCGGAACTGGAGAATCGCCACGCGTTTCAGGCAGCCCTCGAGCTGGTTTTCCAGGGCACCAGTCTGCCCAACGGTTATACGGAACCCATCCTGCACGCCCGCCGCAGGGCGGTCAAAGCCATGGCCGTTTCCGCTGCCTAAGTCAAAGGGAAGTCCAGTATTGCCTTCCCTCTACAGGGAGCGGAGAGTTTCCCGCAGGAAATCCACCGACCGCTGCAGCGATTGCAGGGGATCCGTTCCAGACACCGCGCTTTCAAAGGCCAGATAGCCGTCGAAGCCGATATCCTTGAGGGCCTGCAACCCCGCGCGCCAGTCAATGTCGCCAGTGCCTGGTTCCATGCGGGTGTTGTCCGCTACATGCACATGGCCCACATACTTCCCGGCTTGCCGAAATGCCTCAGGAGAATCGGTTTCCTCAATGTGCATGTGAAAAAAGTCACTGAGCAAGGCTACCCCTTCCGGATCTCCCGCCATTTCGATTATGTCAATGCCATCCTGTTGGCGGCGCAACAAATGCTGCTCATACCGGTTCAAAGGCTCCAGCAGCAGCAATGTGCCGTGCGCCTGGGCAATAGGGGGCCATTTCCTTGACGATTTCGGTCAGCAGTTGCCGTTCCAGCTCTTCGGCGGTATGTAAAGGCGACAGATCAGGAAGCCGCGGCGGACCGAAAATAGGCGGCACAATCTGGCCAGCGGCCCCAAAGTGTCCACAGAACTCCAGAATACGACGTGTCTCCTCTAAGCTGACTGCCCTCTTCTCCGGATCCGGGTCCAGCCAGTCAAAGTGAGCTTGGCCGCATACGGAAGATATGCAGATGGCACGACCTTTCAATTCCCTTTCGATTTTCATCAACCTGGGTGGTAAAGGTCTTCGGTGCCCCAGAGTTCTATGCCTTCGAAGCCCAGCTGTTCCGCAATATCCAGATTGGCAGATAAGGATTCTCCCGGCAACATTCGTTCCTGAAATCGCAATCTTCATGCTTTTTTCTCCTTGGCTACTGCCATCGTTAGACGCTGTGACTCTCGATATAGCTGTGGTTTAAATTCAGACCTAATCCAGGTCGGTCCGAGACCCGTACATTGCCCCGGTCATCCATGGGGTCAACAAGTTCAAGAGCCACGGGATCCAGTTCGTCGTAGTCAATGAAAGGGTGCAGCAATCCTCGCTCCATAGTACTGACCGGGTATGCCCATTGCACAGAGCACATGCAGATTGCCAACGCCACCCCCATGCACTTCCATGCGCATGCCGAAGGACTCTGACAGATGGGCGATCTTCAAGAGGGGTGTAATGCCACCCAACTCCCCGATGCCTCCCCGCACCAGATCACAGGCCCCAGCCTTGATCCATTCGGCGCGCACATGCATTTTACCTTCAGCGGTCTCCGGGCCGCAGATAGGCAGTGCCGTCTGCTGGCAGAGCCAGACATAGGAAGACATGCTGTTTTCGTCCATGGGTTCTTCCATCCAATAATAATCCAATTCCTCAAGCCCTTTGGCCAAGGCCAGCGCATCCATGCGGGAGTAATAGTGGAATGGGTCCAGCATAAGATGTGAATCCGGGCCGTACACCTCCCGCACTGCGGCGCAGGCTTCCAGATCTCGTTTGACGCTGGGAGCTCCTTCATAGGGAGGTTGCCATGTATGCAGTTTGAAAGCCGGATAGCCCTGTTCCACACACCAGGCAGCAAAGAGGCCGTAGGCCTCCGGTGTGTCCAGCCCGCCTTCCAAGTCATCCCCACACATGGTGCTGGCGTAGGCCGGGACTTCATCCCGGGTGGCGCCAATCAGACGATGCACCGGCAGATTGGCCT
>CBDCRV010000001.1:0-26102 GCA_965221225.1 Caldilineaceae bacterium | reverse complement strand
AACGAAGTCGCCCCATGTGACTTATGTCAAACAGACCTGCCGCTTGTCTAACGGCGAGATGCTCCTGGATTGGGCCGGCCCGATATTGAACTGGAAGCTCCCAGCCCGCGAAAGGAACCATGCGAGCTCCCAGTTCCAAGTGAAGATTGTAGATTGGGGTGCGGAGCAATTCGGGGGTCATCTGGGAAGATACAATATGCGGAGGCAGGAGAAAACCACGCCACTAAGGTTCTCTAAAGCAGTCCCGTGAAAAACCCAATTGCTGGACATGTTTGGCCGAGCCTGCACAGTCAAAGCACCGGTAAGAAAGGATTGGAGCCAGTTAAGTAGAGGGCTCTACCTCCAATGCCCCACCGTTGAAGACCACTTCAAATTCATCCTGACCTAAAGTCTCATGCTGCAACAAAGCCTTGGCTACTGCATCCAGAACTTCCTTGTGGGACACCAGCAGCTTGGTTACTCGTTCGTGCGACTCCTGTACTAAACTGCGGATTCGGGAATCTATGGTCTCCCCGGTGGCTGCACTGTAATTTCGCTGTTCGGACATGTCTTTTCCCAGAAAAATCAATTCCTGCTGCTGACCAAATTGCATTTGACCCATGTCGTCAGCCATGGCGTACTTAGTAACCATAGCTCGTACCATAGTGGTCAGCTGCTGAATATCTCCTGAGGCGCCATTTGTAATAGTGCCAAATTCAATTTCTTCAGCAACTCTGCCTCCTAGTAACATATCCAATCTGTCAACGAACCAGGTCTTGGGAATCAGAAAGCGATCGTTATCGGGAACCACTAGGGTGTAGCCGCCCGCAATGCCCCTTGCTACGATAGTAACTAAATGCACAGGATCCGAATTTTCACAAAGCCTGGCGACTATAGCGTGGCCAGCTTCATGGTAAGCCAGAATCCGTCTTTCTTCCTCAGTGATCCGCCGACTGCGCCGTTGTGGCCCACCCAAAGCCACCCGTTCCATGGCTTCCTGTAAGTCTTCCATAGAAATGGAGTTCCTATCTGCTCGAGCAGCCAGAATCGCAGCTTCATTTACCAAGTTTTCCAAATCCGCCCCAACTAGCCCAGGCGTTTGACGAGCAATCGCTGCCAGGTCGATATCGGGACTCACTGGTTTTCCTCGAATATGCACATCCAGGATGGCCTTTCTGCCCTTGATGTCCGGCCCATCCATGACTATGCGACGGTCGAATCGGCCAGGTCGCAGGAGTGCTGGGTCAAGAATATCGGGTCGGTTGGTAGCTGCGAATACAATAACATTCGTATCTGTGTCGAAGCCGTCCATCTCGACCAGAATTTGGTTCAGAGTCTGTTCTCTTTCATCGTGGGAGCCGCCCAAACCTGTGCCACGATATCGACCCACGGCATCAATTTCGTCTACAAATATGATGCAGGGACTCTGTTTCTTTGCCTGATCAAAAAGGTCTCTGACTCTGCTGGCCCCTACGCCTACGAACATTTCCACGAATTCCGAGCCGGAAATGATGAAAAAAGGCACGTTTGCCTCTCCGGCAGCGGCTTTGGCCATCAAGGTCTTACCTGTGCCCGGCGGCCCAACCATAAGCACACCCTTGGGAATTCGAGCACCTAACTCAAGAAATTTCTGGGGTTCCTTCAGAAATTCCACAACTTCCTGCAGTTCCTGTTTGGCTTCATCATTTCCGGCTACAGCTTGGAAATTAATGTCCACCTTTTCACCTGTGTACATACGAGCTTTGCTCTTGCCAAACATAAGGGCTTGGTTTGCCGTCCCTTGACTTTGGCGAAATATGAAAAGGAACAGACCTCCGATGAAGAGTATAGGAAGGATGTTAAAGAGCACACCTAGCCAAGTACCAGTTGAACTGGGAGAATCAGGAATGAATTCCACGTTCTGTAGGGCCATTGGAGAAACGCCCAGCAGGCTCATCGATTCAGAAAGAGAAATCCCAGGTTCTTTGCGGGCAAGTTGAATTCGGCCTTGAGACCCACCAGTCACTCGCACTTGGTTACCTCTGATTAGGACCTGGGACACGGAGCCGCCGGCAATCCTTTCAGCCAAGGAGCTCAGTGCCAATTCCTCTTGGGCGTCTCTCAGCCGTACGGAGAAATTAAAGAGAAAAGCTGCTGCGGCCAGCAGTATAAGTCCATATACTAGGATTTTGCTTCTGCGGGAACTCACGGTGATTAAGACCTGACTTTATGAATTTCAGATGATAAGTGCAAATGGTTACACCATTATATTGGTTCAAGGCCCGTTCAGGGAATTCAAATGGCAGAAGGCTTCTTTCCCTTCCCCTAAATGGTCCCGCTGGAATTCTATCCGCAATGACTTTGAAAACGAGGTGCTTTTAACGCAATGCCTAGATTGAACAGAATTTTTACTCGACGGGGTGATGGCGGCCAGACTCAGCTAGGAGGGGGACAGACCGTCTCCAAGACCGATGCGCGAATTAAGGTTATGGGAGATCTCGATGAATTGAATGCCTGGTTGGGAGTAATCTGCAGCCAAAACCTGCCTCATGAGATCAGGGCCATTTTAGGCCGGGTTCAGAATGAATTGTTTGATCTGGGGGCGGAGCTCTGTTTTCAAGATGTGGAAAGGGAAGCCCCTCATTTGCAGCTGCTGAACAAACAGCACATTCAGAACTTGGAGGACTCCATTAAGGAAACTACTGCAACAGTTGGCAGCTTAGATAATTTTGTCCTTCCCGGCGGAGTTGAGGCGGCGGCTTTTCTTCATCTTGCCCGTACTGTATGCCGCAGAGCGGAACGCAATTTGGTCCAACTGCGCACCTCGACTGGCGGACGAGATCTTCCTCTAGTTTATGTCAACAGGCTTTCCGATGCCCTCTTCGTGTGGGCAAGGCTTGCCAATTTTTCGAGTAATACACCCGAGACCCTGTGGAATCCAGGTGGCGAAAGTCTTGGTCAGTAGTCTTAACCTCCCAATCAGCAGGTCACATTCTTGCCTTCCTCACCGAATACAGCCATGCGTTCCTCTTGGGAAACTTTGACCGTCCCCGCGGGGCAATAGTGAAATTGAATTGCTCGACGGCGCATAGTTGATTGGTTGCTTGGCGTGCCATGTTGCATGAGGCTTGAAAAGAATAGGGCCCCCCCTGGCTTCAGAGGTACGGCAACTGCTTTACCTTGATTGGCATCCGTATCGCAGATCTGCCAGTCACGGCGCCGAAAGTGAACTACCGGTCCTCTTAAATGGGAGCCCGGCAAGACCACCATACAACCGTTTTCAGTAGTGGCATTGTCCAGTGCGATCCACACTCCGACAACTCGGGCCTGCAATTCATAGTGGAAATAGGCATGGTCCTGGTGCCATGGCTTTTCTCGACCAATGCGAGGGGGTTTGAGCAAAGCCATATCTTGGAATAATTCTGGAATGCCACCAATTATGTTTGTAACCACTCTTATTAGGGCTGGATTCTCCGCTAGATTCAGGAGATCTTGCTGGTATTCCACAAAATGCATGAATTTGCGGACATAGTCCTGCTTCTTCTCAACAGACAAACTATGAATGTCGGCCGAAGTTGAAGCTCTTTCGTACATAATGCCTCGAAATTCCGGATTGTCACCGGCCAGCAGAGACATGAGGCCTGTCAACGCTGCCCCAATTTCCGCACTCGAAAATGCATTTTCCACTGCCAGATAACCATTAGAGGCGAAGAAATCCAGTTCTCTAGGCCCAATATCAGCCAAAGTGGGCACGTTCTGAGCCAAACCATCGAATTGGTAAAGGTCATCCCTGTAGCCTTCAAGGCCGCCGTCGTCAATTAATTTCGTTGCAAGCACATCCATAGGTCAACCGCTCCTTGGACACAGTTTTGCCTCAGAGATTCAAGTCACACTTGCGTGTCCGCTGCAGCGGATTCTAGCAGAGAAGCTTTTGCTGCACATTGCAAGATGCGGGTTGAAGGCTTACTGTATGAGAGGAAGACTTAGTCGGAAAAATTGGAGCTCAATTATTGGCACGTACCAGTGGACGCAGTCTGTAGCATAATTCCATTGCCTGCTCCAGCATGAAAAAGGTTTAAGAACTTGGACAACAGCCACACTCTCGGACCCAACACAGCCAGCGTACACGGTGGCGAAGCCAGGGCGCGCCCTTCGCAGAGCGTAATTGAACCCATCGTAACCGGTGTGATGTTCCCCTTTGGAAACACACAGGAAATGGTCGAATTTGTAGAGGAGCGCAAATTCACTGGATCGGCAAGTCGTTCCGACTACGGTCGATACAGCAACCCCACACGAAAAGCAGCTGAAACCAAACTTGCTGCAATGGAGGCAGGAAGCCAAATAAATAAGGTTAGCCTCGATGCGATCCTGACATCAAGTGGCATGTCCGCCATGGCCGGATTACTGTTGTACCTGCTATCGGCTGGAGACCATGTCATCGTCAGCGACAACATCTATCGAGTCACTAAGTTGTTTGCTACGGATGTCTTGGCGCGGTATGGGGTCGAAGTCACCTACCTGAATCCCTGCACCCTCCAGAACATTGAGACTGCGTTTCAGGACAACACTAAGGCGATAGTAGTTGAATCCCCCTCAAACCCATTGAATCTTTGCATAGAATTGAGAGAGCTTGCAGCCCTCGGGCGGCGCCGGGACACCGCTACCATTGTAGATAGCACACTTGCTACTCCCTTCAATTGCCGACCCTTGTCATTTGGCATTAATTATGTCATTCATAGTGTTACCAAATACCTTTCAGGCCATAACGATGTGATGGCCGGAGCCATTATTGGGGAGGAGTGGGCCATAGCCGGACTGCGTGCTGTGCAGACCCAGTTGGGAGCGATTTCGGATCCTCACAGCTGTGCATACATCTTGCGAGGTCTCAAAACCTTCGGCTTGCGCATGGCACAACACAATGCCAATGCCTTGGCATTGGCCCAAATGCTGTCAGATCAAGAGGAAGTGGAGAGAGTTTGGTACGCAGGTCTTGATACACATCCAGATCACGAAATCGCAAGAAGCCAAATGGATGGATATGGGGGGGTGGTCAGCATTGAATTGGCTGACCATGAGAAGGCGGCCCTCCTGAACGACGGATTGAAATTAGCCTATATTGGTGCCAGTTTGGGCGCCACTGAAACCATGGTTCACCAGCCATGGTTACTAAGCCACTATGATCAGACGCGGGAAGAAAGAATGGCCTTGGGAATACGGGAAGGTCTGGTCAGGATCGCATGTGGCATTGAAGACACGGAGGATCTACTGCAAGACTTTCAACAATCCTTGGCTTGTCTGTAGTCAGGTCAGAGACAGGATTTTCTGTCTTAGTTCGGTGATCTTGGGTTCACTCAAGACGCTGCCATCAGGAAAAACTATGGTAGGAACGGTACGATTGCCGTGATTGAGTTCAATGACCGTGTTTTCGGCTACGGGAGTCTCATCGATATTGATTTCTTCGAAGTCCACTTTCATGGATTTCAGCACGGCCTTGGCTGCGATGCAGTCGGGGCACCAGGCAGTGCTATAGACCTTTATGGATGGGGACATGACCTTAATTCCTCTTGACTGCGTGTAACGCGATACTCGCCACTTGCCAAGGGTAAACCGATGGCCACAATTCTGCAAAAGACGTCCAATCCGCTCGGAGCGGATTCTTACGAAGTCGAAAAGCTGGACCAACTTGCCGCATCGCTCCAGAAACGGGTTGACGGCGATGTACGATTCGATCAATACACGAAGATGCTATACAGCACCGATGCCAGTGTGTTTCAGATAATGCCTTTAGGAGTAGTTCTTCCACGCAATGAGGGCGATGTCCAATGCGTTCTGGAACATGCAGTGGAATTCGATGTGCCAGTTCTTCCCCGTGGCGGCGGCAGTTCTTTGGCTGGCCAAGCCGTGGGAGCCGCCTTGGTTATGGACTTCAGCCGATATATGGATGAAATCCTGCATCTCGACGTAGAGGCAGGCACCTTAGATGTTCAGCCAGGCAAGAATCTGTTCAGCACCAACCAAAAGCTGAAGAGACATGGGCTCATGATTGGGCCCGATCCGGCCAGTGCTAATCGCGCCACCATCGGTGGATGCGTTGGCAACAATTCGGCGGGCAGTCACAGTATTCTGTACGGCATGATGGTGGACAACGTCCTAGCGACAGACGTCTACTTGTCGGATGGGTCAAAAGCCCATTTTCGAGATATGAAACCTGAGGAAATTCCTGCATTAGTGAGCCCTGGCTCGTTGGAAGCCCGAATTTACGAGGGTCTGATCAATCTGGTTCGGTCCAACCGGAACGAGATTTTGGAGCACTGGCCACGGCACTGGCGAAGGACAAGCGGATATGCCTTAGATAGGTTGCTTCCACCTCTGTTCCACGACATAGACCCCAAGCACCTCTACCTGGACTCACCTTTAGTTCCTGATGTAGTGCGTTGTCGAACGTCCGACTACCTGAATATCAGTAATCTTATGGTAGGGAGCGAGGGAACATTAGGGGTAGTTACCAGGGTGAAAATGGGGCTGGTTCCATTGCCTCGACATACAGGAATGGCAATCCTGCACTTTGATAGCGTCATAGATGCTTGCGCCGCCGTTGTGGATGTGTTGGAGGTGGCTCCCAGTGCCTCGGAGTTGTTGGACAAGCAGCTCATGGATCTGGCCCGAGCCCAGTCAGGCTGGGATCGGCGATTGTTCTTTGTGCAGGGAGACCCAGCAGCAGTGCTCTTGACCGAATTCTACGGTGAGACTGAGCATGAAGTACAGCTCCAGTTGGCCCACCTTGCCGACCATTTAAGGCGTCGCAAATGGAAATGCCCAATTACTGAAATTATGGACCCTTTGCAGCAGGACTTAGTCTGGGAATTGCGGAAAGCCAGCCTAAATCTGCTTATGGGTCAACGAGGGCAGCACAAGCCATTCCCCGGCATCGAGGATGTCAGCGTGCCTACAGAGCATCTGGCAGACTATCTATCAGAAATTCTGAGCTATTGTGGCACTTTGGAAGATGTACCTTCTACAGCCGTGTATGCACATGCCTCTGCAGGCTGCTTACATGTGCGGCCCCTCTTGAATTTACACACACCCCAAGGTGTCAACAACCTGAAGTTGGCAGGGGCTTACAGTTTGGAATTGGCCCAAAAATACAACGGTGTTATGAGCGGCGAACATGGCGACGGACTTGCTCGTAGCTATTACAATGAGACCCTTTTTACATCTGTTCTGTACAACGCTTTACGAGAAATAAAGAAAACATTCGACCCATCATTGAGACTGAATCCTGGCAAAGTTGTTGACGCTCAAGAGCCCAATTCTAACCTCAGATTCGGTGCGGATTACGAGACTATTAATATCGACACCGTCTTTGACTGGCGCACTGACCATGGGTTTGCAGGTGCCATTGAAATGTGTAATGGTGCGGGAGTATGTCGAAAGATTGAAACTGGCACCATGTGTCCAAGCTACATGGCGACCCGCGAAGAAAAGGACTCAACAAGGGGCCGGGCCAATGCCTTGCGGAATGCACTGTCAGGCCGGATCCCAGAGGAAGAACTGTGGTCGGAGAGCATGTATGACGTTCTGGATCTCTGCTTGGGTTGCAAAGCCTGCAAGAGCGAGTGCCCATCGTCAGTCGACATGGCCCGCATAAAAGCCGAGTTTCTGCAAGGCTTTTACGATCGCAAGGGACTTCCGCTATTCAATCGGCTCATGGGAGAAATGCCTAGGCTTTTGAGACTGGGGGCCAAGATGGCACCTTGGGCTCTGCCGTTCAGCAATTGGGTACTGTCTACAGGCTTGGCCAAATGGTTTATGGGCAGGATTGGTATCCATGAATCCCGTCGGCTGCCCCGGATATCCGTTTACCTACCTAGTACTCCTTCAAGGGAACCGCTTACCAATGTCGCGGGCAAACAGGTCTTGTTGTTTGTAGATACTTGGGCACAATTCTACGCACCGGAGGTTGCCAATGCCTCATCCAGCCTCTTGGCCAAACTCGGATTTGCAGTTCAGATATCTACTTCGCTGCCTTGCTGTGGGAGGCCTTACATCTCCGGCGGCCAAGTAAGAAAGGCCAGGAAGCAGGCCAATCAGCTGGGGCAGGCCCTGAAACCTCTAGTTGAATCTGGCGCCACCATTGTCGGTCTTGAGCCCAGTTGTATTCTGACATTGCGGGACGAATATCTGGACCTCATGGAAGACAGGACATTGGCAGAAATTATTGCTGCCAATACATTCACCTTGGAAGAGTTTCTTGATCAGTATGAATGGAACATAACAAAAAACGGGTCCAGCACAGATACTCCAGTCTGGTTGCACGGTCACTGTCACCATAAATCCCTTGTTGGAAATCAAGTGACACTTTCAGTGCTTACCAAATTTGGCTTTTCTCCAAATGAAATACAAAGTGGCTGCTGTGGCATGGCAGGTGAATTTGGTTACGTAGCAAAACACTATGAAGTAAGCCGAGCCATTAGCGAGGACCGTTTGCTCCCTGCTGTGCGGAATATCCCAAAGGGGGAGGCCTTGGTCGCTAGCGGTTTCAGCTGCAGAGAACAGATAAGTCACTTCGAAAATATAAATGCCATACATCTTGCCGAGTTGCTTGATGGATACTTCGAAGCAGGTGAAGTTACTTTAAGACAGATCGAGGTTCTATAGAGCTGACGTGCTGGAGAAGCCCAAGGCTCAGCTGTAAATAGATGTAAACATTACCTTCCAACGAGTTTTTGAATTGAATCATGCCTGAAGAAAAGATTGAGACGCTTCATCCTGCGGGAAAAAAAGGGGTACGAATCTCTTTAAGGAAGTACGTAAGGATTCGAAACGAAATGTTCGCTGTGTTGGCTGATGAACCCCTGCCCTTTATGAAAATGGCGAATGAAATCGAAAAGAGGATCGGCGACAGCTTTGAAGGCTCTATTGGATGGTATTCAGTAGCCGTCAAACAAGATCTTGAAACGCGAGGCATTCTCCAAACGGTTCCCCATACCAAGCCACCCAAACTAATTGTCAAAGAGCCGGACCAGAACTAGGTTCCTTCCCCACTGGAAGAAGGGCGTATTTCTGGTAAAGGTTTGTCGGTGCCAGATTCAGTCTCCACCGCATATTCTGCAGCTGCCTACATGGAAGGTAAGCGCGTTTTGCGTCTGGATTACCTACGGGAAAACGCTTTGCTTGTAATGACCCTGACGCACTTAGGTCCGGGCTCCCCGCTCATTGCCATAACAGGTTGTTCTCGCTTCCTCATCAATGCGGCCGAAGTGTTTTTCTTCAATTCTGGTTGCACAGTGGGTTACATCTCGGTCGATCAACCCCTGAGGAGTAGGAACGAAGTTGGATCAGCCGAACATGGCTTATTTACAGGTACATTCTCCTTTTCTCCTTTCCCTTGAGCCTGATACTGTGGCAATCAGACTTGGAATGGTTTAGCCATGGAGAGGCCATTGGATTTCTGGTAAACGTGCTTTTTCTATAGAAGGCCGTATGGAAAATGGACATCTTAGTGGCCTATGTTCTTTGTTTGGGTGTAGCGCCGTCGGCACTCTGGGCTCTTTAAGCGGAAACTAGGACTTTGGCAGCAATTATCATATGTATTTATTTGACAGCGCTAGCCGACCCCCTGGCAGCAGGACTGGAATACCCAACTTTTCAAAATCTGGCAGCTAATGTTCCAGTGTTTAACCTTCCCATCATCCTGGGATTCAAACACAGGGAAATTTCTGTCTGGTGGAAACGCCAGGAGTGGCGCAGCGTGGTCAATGCAATAGTAATATTCGCTGGGTTTCTATTACTGGTACATTTCTCCTTTTCCATGAATTCGAATGGTGACAGGAGCTCTTCGACAATGTAGTCGCTAATGAATTGGTGATGACGCCTCAGAGTCTGGCACTGGATTTTCTTTATCTGAGAGTGTTGTGGTTGTCAGTCAGCCATTCTTGGCGAATCTTCAAACGAGTTCTTGGCTGGCTAGCGATACCCCTGAGAGGGGACAACCCCTTCGTTTACTGTATGCCCATTGTGTGGAGAGGCATTCCACGTAGCTTGGGAGCCCCTCTTGCCTTGGTATGAACCCGCACCATATCAACTTCTGGGGGAGGCTACCGTCGTAGGTGCGTTACTGAGTAGTGTGTTGCCAAGAAAACGAATACTGCTGTTAGATCTCTGGGGCGTCTTGACTTGGACACATAAGCATTTCCTGAATCTCATGACATGGGGAGCCCCGCTCTTGCTCGCGGCACGAATTTTGTGGACTTCAGAGGCCGGTGGTGGGCTGATCCCGATTTCTTTGAAGACTACTAGCGATATTCCATCCGAACCAAAGCGAATACTCACTGTGGAACCTTTTCATCCGCCTCCTTGAACCAATGGCAAAATGGAAATAGAAGCTTCAAAGTGAGTTGACGATGAATCCCGACCTATGTGTTTCTCTCCCTCTTAATCTGTCCAGAATAATTCCGGCACCCTTTGAAGAGTCCAGACAGTAATATGCCTGAATGCCGGATTTCTCCAGCCGAACTGTAATATGTTTGTACATTAGCTTCTTCGGGGGGCGGTCAAATCGACACGTAACTTAGTTTTCACAGAGAAGATTCTCGGATCATTGCGGGCAGACCCAAACGGCATAATTGGCGCTCTGTTCAACTGGGACCATAATTCGCGCGAACCGGCCTCATTTCCTGGCGAACCTAGCCGTTTCCGAATCCGGTTTGAACAAGCCAACTCCAAGGCCTCAGGATCTCTAATGTGGATCCGGATTTAGCGGAGGTCACTGCAAGAAATTCTACAAGGCCAGTTTGCATAAGTTTTCTTGGCGAAGCAATTAAGATGTCGTTTCCTCATAAAAGGTAATGCAGGCGTTATCTGGATCCAATACGGCGAATTCCCTGGACCCCCATGGCTTCGCTTCCAACGGACCATTCGGATGTACTACGCCCAATTCCTGGCAGTGAACATAGTACGATTCAATTTCACTAATCTGAATGCGAAACTGAGTATTATTGGTCTTGGGATCAATGAACCAACCTTCGCTCCAAGTGAGATGTAGGCCGATGTTATCCCTCTGTAGAATAGTGTAATTGCCGTGCTCGTGGATTACTGCAAAACCCAAGGTCTTGTAAAACTCACCTGACACTCCAATGTCGTTTGTCGGAACGATTGGAGTAATCCTTGACATCTGGTTGTTCATGTTAGCGGTCTCGTGTTAGCTTTATAACGCGCGGATCAATAGTTGAGTCACGCCGAATCCGAATATCACCTATCAATCTTCTTGTTGTCCATATCTTCTCTCTTTTTCTGACTTGGGGTACGCGGAACGGCATTGCCATGCCAGATGCCCTGAAGAAACTCCTTGGCGATATTCTCTTCTTCGGTCTCCTTTTCTCCAGAAGAACTCTCCGTCAATTCCTCAATCAGTTTTCTTCCTTTGGATTGGGATAGTGTCAGTGGTTCTTCCTGCTCTTCAGGCTTAGAAGATTCTTGGGTCATAAATGTACCTGGGACAAGCCAACTCAATTCCTGAATAATCTAGTCATGCTACACCAACGGCAGTGTTAACCTTGGAAGGTAGACGCTTGAGAGCTGTCTATTGGAATTCTTGTGTTTGAGCTGATCCTTCAATAATTTGTTCTTCAAAGGAGACCTCGTGTCAGATCTCACGATTTCAAAGATAACGCTTACCAAGTACGGTTTTGTCAAGAAGGATCTGGGGACAGATTACAACGGTTTCAATATAGTGTACGAACCTGGTGCGACCCTTGAAGTGGGTAGTTACGTCCTAACCATTGAGACTGAGGGCGGCTTGATAGGGGAATTCGTAGGAGGGCAAGACGCAGACTATTCACAACTGCCGAGGATCGCCAAGTATCTACTAGGTCGAAATGCCTTAGAAAGAGAACGATTCTATTCTGACATTACAAGGGCCCTAAGGCAAGTTGCCAGAATTGGTTTGGCGCCTTTGGACTGCGCCCTTTGGGATCTTGCAGGCAAAGCTCATGAAGTTCCCCTGTATCGGCTGTTGGGAGGTTTCAAAGCCAAAGTTCCCTGTTACGCAAGCACCTACCACGGGGACGAACAGAGAAACGGGCTGAATTCACCAGAGGCCTATGCCGAATTCGCAATTCAATGTCGAGAGATGGGGTATCCGGCATTCAAGATACATGGCTGGGGACAAGCTCCCATTTCCAGGGAGGTGGCAAATGTGGAGAAAGTAGCGGAATCCGTGGGGGACAGTATGGATCTTATGCTGGATCCGGCTTGCGAATTCCATACTTTCGCTGATGTGCTCAAAGTGGGAAGGGCCTGTGACCGTAATGATTACTTCTGGTATGAAGACCCCGGCAGGGACGGAGGTATTTCGCAGTTCATGCATCGTAAACTGCGCCAATTAATTACAACACCCTTACTCATGACCGAGCATGTACGAACTCTACAACCCCACATCGACTTTGCATTGGCCGATGCCACAGACTACATTCGGGGGGACATTGGGTACGATGGCATCACCGGTGTCATGAAACTGGCCCACGCTTGTGAAGCCTTAGGTTTGGACATTGAATTTCATGGTCCGGGACCAGCTGCTCGACACTGCATGGCCGCAATTCGGAACACAAATTACTATGAAATGGGACTGGTGCATCCCCAGGCACCGAGTTCAGGAGCCTCACCCGTATATCTGGATGGATATGCAGACACTTTAACTTCCATTGACGCCGAGGGTTGCGTACCAGTGCCACAAGGGAACGGGCTGGGAGTGACCTTGAATTGGGAATGGATCCGCAATCAACAGACTGACTGTACGGAATTCACTCTGTAGTGGAGAATTGAGCGCGAGCTGCCTCCACTACTGCTTCCAAGTTAGCATCAGGGGACTCAAGCTTTACGACACAGTCTGGGGCCAGTATCAGACCAGGTCCCAGATCAGAATCTCTGGCTGCCCGCACCATGGACCGGCAATCTTCGCTGCTGGCACCTGCTAATGTTTCAAGTGAGAGCCCGGCTGCCAGCGTCTTTTCCGATATCTGACGGGCCTCAGCTAGATCTGGATTTGTACCTCCGGCGGACCAGCTGAGGCAATTTACATTTAAATGGCTAGCTTCTGCAAACATTATTTCTTCCCCGCAAATGTGCAGCATGCGGATTGGTGCAGCCTCTATTTCAGCCACCACATCCTGGTCGTAGGCCAGGCCAAATTCCTTGAATTGCTCTACTGTAAGAAGCTGATGGCTGGCCTGTTGAGTGGCCAGGAAAAATCCTGGAACCCCTGCCTCAATACAAGCCTTGGCATACCTAACCACAGTGTCCCGAATCACCTTCAACGCTTTGTGCAAGATGGCAGGTTCCTGCCTTAAGTGATCGTACATTCGGTCCCCCGCTAGCTTTTGCGCAAGCGTTAAGGGACTAAAGAGAGTCATCATAAATGGGACTTCGTCTTGTAAGAGTTGCCCGACGTGGCTGCACATCTCAATCTCACGACAGAGTGCACCTGTTGTTGGAGAAAGCGGCCGTAATTCCAACCAATCAGAAACCTTCCTGATAGGGGAGCTGATTACAGTAGGCGCCTGCGAATCATGGTGGCCAAACTGCAGACCCACTCCCCAGTCTTGTACACCATATAGGCCACTTGGGGTCAACTTGATGAGATCTATGCCAAATCGCCGTGCGAAATTTACAGTGACACGGGCCAGATTCCGCGGTGCTCGGTCCTGCAAGTGATAGTGCTTCCAAAAACTGACAGGAGTAGCATCTGTGCCTGTGCCTTCCAAAGCACCTATGACCCTCTGCCAATGTATGCTCTTCATCACTTTCCTCCAGCTGGCAATTCCCAATTGCATATTGTAATGGGCAAGGCCTCCTGCTATAATACCAAGGTTGGGCTAGACGTCATTCTTTTGCATCGCAGCACCTAACCCAGCAAAACACGAAAGCCGCTCAGGCGGCTTTCGTGTTTTCTAAGGCTCTAACCAAACTTTGCCCCTAGTTTCAGATAGTTGTCCATATCAAAGGCTATTCTGGGATATTCCTGTGGCAAGTCTTCAAAGTCAACTATTGGCTGTACAATCGCTTCGGCGTTGATTTGGCCCCGCGTCAAGAGACGCCACGCTACATCCACCAACCTTGATTCATCCCAGTTGGGATATTCGGGATTGGGTTCACTGCAGGATCTGCTAAATACAATCTGGATCCTGTTGAAGTGAGCTTCCGCGCCGAAGTCCAGTCCTGCTGGATAAACTCCCGGAAAAGCCCCCGCGACGACAGTTCCGCCGTACGAAGCAGCCCGAATAGCCTGATTAAGGGCGCTATAGTGCCCGCTGTACTCAATGCAAACGTCAGCCCCACGTTTGTCTGTCAGGTAGCGCACTTCCATACCTACGTCCACCGAAGTGGGATCTAGTACCACATCGGCACCCATTTCCAAGGCCAAATCTCGCCGACTGGCTACAGGCTCCACAGCAACGGTAAAATGTGCCCCCGCTGCTCGTGCTACTTGGAGGGCGCAGATGCCTATGGCTCCCATTCCAAAAACTACAACTCGGTCGCCCAGACGAACATTACCATCCCGAATTGCACCTACGGCAAAATCCACTGGATCCAAGCAACAGGCTGCCTGCCACGATACCGAGTCCGACTTAAGCCTGGCCCGACTTTCCGGCCAGGTATGGATTTCCCGAAACGGTCCGTATGCAAACACTGTGTCGCCAACAGTGAACTTGGTCACGGCTGGTCCTGTGTCTACCACTGTTCCCACAGAAGTATTTCCTAGAGGCCAAGGGAATTTGAAACCGTTTGCCCCTTTCCGAAAAAGTTTGTATTCGTCATCGTACCTGCCGCGGGAGATACCGTAGCCTTTAAAAAAGGCCATCTCGGATCCGTGTTTAGCAGCTGCATAATTGGTTTGAACCCGGATCTCGTCAGGTGCCAGCTGCGGTAATACGTACTCTCTAAATTCGGCAACACCCTCAGCAGTGGCAATAAGTTCCCTAGGCATTTGTTTTTCCCTCCATTTCCTCTGAGAGGAGCAATTTTGTGCAAATGAAAAGCTAGCGAGATCCAAGCCAATTTTTTCCTTGGTGTCAAGTTCTTCACGAAAGTCTCATTTGAGTATAGAAAAGATAGCGACCGACCCAAAGCCGATGAACCGTGATGGCATTGGCCTAGATTCAAGTCACCTCAGCGGGAATCCATTGCACTTTGTGCCATTGGTTTCGCTTCACGAAATAAACCCGGCTTTCTCCAGTTGTCAGATGCTGGGCCTGTTGTCCAACAAACCGGGCTTGATTGAATTCCATTTCGAATTCTCCGCTGTTAGGTACAAATCCATCTTCAATGATCTTGTGCTGAATGGTTGCCTGTGGATTGAAGAAAATCAACTGATTGACTCTCGCCAGTTCCCCGATTCTCCGGTTGAATTCTGAACCCAATTCCGCATCCAATCTGTCTACGTTCCTTTGAGCTCCGCCGTTTGCTGTAAACTCCGAAATCGGCAGTTCCACCCAGACCACAAAGCAGGAAATACCTGAAGCCAGGGGTAGTCCAATTCCAGTGACACTTTCAGAGAAACCCCGGGGCTTGATGCACCATCTGCCTCGCTCCATTCTTGGGTCATAGATGGAAGTATTGTTCAATTCCAAGCGGCCCCAACCCCCAACGGTTTCCATCGCCAAATCAATATATTCTTGGAAGTCAGGTTCATAGATCCGATCGTGATCGTCGCTCCACGCGAAGACAGACTTGTTGCGAATCGGCAACCCTTGTGGCGTTTCTACTCGAGTATATATATGGGGATACGCCCCCTCCTCATCGTGTTCAAAAGCAAGCCGCCACTCCTGTAGATAGCCGTCGCGGGCCCATTCTTCCGTGCCTCCAAATTGGTCGCTATCTGACCAATCCCTATCGCGAACGGTGAAAATATCTTTTATCAGATAAAACTGCTGGGCCTTTCCGCCATTAGGCAGAAGTCGCGCGCGTTCGTCTAAAGGTTTCACTTCGAACCTGAGATTTCGGATCCAAGTTCCAAACCGCCTCGAGATCATGGATTTGCTCCGTATCAGTTTCCTTGTAGTGCCAACTTTGTAATGCTTAGAGCAAGCGCGCGCCGTTGAAAATTATACCCATCTTCACTTGTTGTCTGATGAGAACCCGCTTTCATGCGGTTATCTCTCGGCCCGACAGAGCGGCTTAGTATTTGTCTTACAGTCTATTTGCAATCTCTTTGGCGTGGTACGTAATGATGTGGTCAGCTCCAGCACGGCGCATGGAAGTTAGCATTTCCAAGACTGCTCTCTCTTCCTGCAACCATCCCTGTGAGGCCGCAGCTTTCACCATCGCATATTCCCCGCTTACATTGTAGTTAAAAAGGGGCGTTTCGGGAATCCGTTCCCGGATTTCCCGCGTGACATCCAAGTAAGACAGTGCCGGTTTGACCATAACCATGTCTGCGCCCTGGGCTAGGTCCAGCTGGACCTCCCGTAAGGCCTCACGGCGGTTTGCTGGATCCATCTGATGGGTGCTGCGGTCACCGAATTTAGGAGCTCCTTCCGCTGCTTCCCGGAATGGACCATAAAATGCAGAATTGTATTTGACAGCGTAAGAGAGTATTGACACGTCTTCGTGGGAACCAGAGTCGAGCCCCTCTCTAATTGCTTGTACCATATTGTCCATCATGCCACTGGGGGCCACCACATCAGCCCCCGCTTCCGCATGGCTCAGGGATATCAGTTTCAGGATTTCCAAGGTTTCATCATTCAATACGCGCCCCTCCATATCTGTTAATCCACAGTGGCCATGGACGGTATAACTGCAAAGGCAAACATCTGTAATGACAAGAAACTCCGGAACGGCGTCTTTTATGGCCTTTATCGCCAATTGGACGATTCCGTTTCTAGCATAGCTGGACGAACCCCGGGAATCTTTGAAGTCCGGCAGTCCGAATAGCAACACACTCCTGATGCCTAGAGAGGAGAGATGGCGGACTTCATTCGCCAATAGGTCCACGGTAAACCGGTGCTGTCCCGGCATGGCCAAGATTGGGTTCTTGGTTCCCGAACCTGGCTCTACAAAAAGGGGATAGGTCAGCAATCCTGGATGTAAGTGGTTTTCCCTGACCAAAGTTCTGATCGAAGCCGTCGCCCTAAGTCGGCGTGGCCGGGTGGCCTTGGAAAAACGATACATACCCAACTTCCGTCTATACTTTGGCCGACCGGCTGAACCACGAACCTATGCTCGCCATCAAGTCGTCTTCAGAAGGTATCAAACAGACTACTTTGGCGACAATCCCATATTCCCTGAGGGCCGCTGCGGTTGTGCGGCCAATACATGCGATACAAACTCCCTCATGAAAAACTCTTCTCAGCCCTTCGGCAAGTGAGGCTTGCATGAAGCAATGTACACTGGATGCACTGGTGAACGTTATTGCATGAACGTCGTCATCGAGTAGAACCTTTAAGTCATTTGAGAGCGAAGGACTGCAGGCGACCTCTATGACGGGCAGGTAGACGCTGTTAGCATGTGCGGAT
Organism: Caldilineaceae bacterium; assembly: GCA_965221225.1. GTDB lineage: Bacteria > Chloroflexota > Anaerolineae > Caldilineales > Caldilineaceae > Bin34. The sequence goes on along the minus strand of CBDCRV010000001.1, from coordinate 8,634 downwards.
AGTAACTCGGCAAGGACAGGTCCCGGTCCCCTATTAGAGCCGAGAATCAGTAAGACATCAGAAGGATCTAGATTCAGCTGCTCTTGCAAATTGCACTCTGAGTTCCATTTGTACACAAAATGTGGCAGTCGGCCCGAACTGTTTCTATAGACAATGGCGGAAGATTTCCCCATGGTCGCTACCCTAGTTTCTTTCCCTATTGAGGAATACAGTCTGGGATGGCTACACCAAGTGTTGATCACGCTTGGACTTGGTAAAAACAGCCAATTGCAACGGGCCACTTCATTTGTAAGTGACCCCTCTGATAGGTTTTGAAAAGGGGTGATTTCAATTGCGGGGATATGCACCGGAACAGCCCCTTTCTTGAGCAGGCGGTCTTGAAAAGAGGATCCAAGACCTCGAGCTCTTGTTACCACCACCCTCTTGCCCTGCAAAGAGGACACTCCGGTTAAAGCCACGAAAGGCATCCCTGCTCTATCATGTCGGCCGCAACCTGCGCGGCCGCTTTTTCTGGAATCTCGTCTCCAGCCCTTCCATAAATGCGCCTATAACCATCGGCGGAATGGATAGCCCCCTGGAGTTCTATCTTCCCATTGATGACTTGACCTAAGGCAGCTACCGCCAAGCCACACCCTCCTCCCAAGTGTACAAGCAGGCTTCTCTCTGCATTTGCACAGAGACGGGTAGAGGCATGATCTAGAGGGGCAAGTAGATTGAGCATCACTGCATCAGAAGCTCGGCATTGAATCGCCAGGGTCCCTTGCGCTGGCGCTGTTAAAAACTCTGCAGCTTCAAAACGGTGGGTCGCCCTCTCCGCCAGACCCAACCGTTCCAAGCCGCAGAAAGCGACCATCAGGGCCTCGCAGGTGGAATTCTCATCCATGTTACGAATTCGCGTATCGATGTTTCCCCTGACTGGTACACACTGGAAGTGCCGACCCAACGAAGCCAGCAAACGTTGTCTTCGCGGACTGCAAGTGCCGATGAGTGCCCCATCCATGAGATGCTTGAGGCCTAGACCGGACTTCGTTACCAACGCATCGGCGGGGTCCTGTCGAACTGTAACCGCACCGATCGCAAGACCAGAATGCTGTTCGGTAGGCAAGTCCTTGAAAGAGTGGACTGCCAAGTCCACTTGCCCTTCATATAGCGCCCGTTCAAGCCCCGTTGTGAAAATGCCCGGCCGCTTGAATTCTCTCAAGTCCCTTTGCCTGTCCCGGTCGCCTCTCGTCGAAACATCCACTTGTTGGAAGATAATTTCGGGATGCAGGTTAGTTAGGTCTTGCTGAATTTGGACAGCCTGCTGGCGAGCCATCAGAGAGGAACGTGTACCAATCTTTATAATGAGTGCCATAGGCCTTCTTGCCAAGGGTCGATCAAGGGTTTTCCTACTTAGTTGATAATATCCTAGAGGGCAGATTTCTGCTAGCCAATCACAGTTCCTGTTTGCCAACCTAGGCAAGACCGTTTCCTTTAGGTAAGAGGCTTGATCTAGTACTTGGCAGGTTTGAGCAATTCACTCCTTGCTCTTACAATTGGGAACCGAGTTGTTGCAGGCGAGGATGACTTCAGAGGAGAGATATTCATGGATAGTGTTATAGGTGTTGCCACCGACCTGCGCCGGACCGTCAAGCAAGTGGCTGACGAACTCAACTGCAGTCCCGACACTGTTCGGCGATACGCGAACGAATTCTCTTTATATCTTTCCGCCGCCGCCAGCCCTGAGAGAGGTACCGCACGTTCATTTGACGAACGTGACATTGCGATGCTGAAGAATGCTCGAGAACAGATGAGTTCGGGCAAGAACTTCGACCAGGTACGAGCTGTCCTATCAATGATGGAATTCAATGAACCTGGCGAGACAATGCCAGCCGAAAGTGTGGCGGAGCCTGAGGATGATGCTTTGCCAGCAATGTATGAAGTGACCTCCTCCATGTTGACATTGGTTGACGCCGTGGCAGCCACTCAGGCTCAACTGGCTGCCTTACCTGAGATTAACCAGAGACTTGGGGTTATCGCAGAAGCCATGCAAGTTCAAGCTACTATGCAGACGCAGATAGACGGCTTGTCCCAGGATGTAAATGATCTGACTGTTCGGAATGTCCAACTGCGTGAAGACCTACAAAGCATGCGAAAGCAAGGTGTCACCTACTTTGTATGGTTTCTGGTAGGGTCTGGCGTTGCAGTTGCCGCTTTAGCTGCTGTCATTTACGTAATGAATGCCGGCCTGCTGCCGCTGTAGGTTTTCTGTCTTCTTTTTGTCAACTTTATTATTAGGGTAACGACAGTTCAGGCGGGCTCTGACGAAGGTGGACCCAGGTTTCGACAAGACACACCAATAAGACTCCGAGCAGAATTAATGTACCAACGAAGCAGACTGTCCCAAGGCTGCTTATTTGGGCGTTGGCAAATACAGCTGAACTCGTGATTTCCAGTGGGGCACGGGCCAAAGCAAGCGTCCCCCACAGACTACCCAGAATTGCAATCCCGGTGCTACGGGCGTGGATTCGCGTCAAAGCAGTAAGGCTGGACATCATACTTAGGTTATGCGGGCGAGCGCTTCCGAAAATAAGTTGGTTGGAGGGTGCGTTGAGTAGACCTGAACCGATACCCAAGATGGTCATCTGGAATGCGAACTGCCACAGGATTAGCTCCGAAGATAAGAAGCTCAGCCAGAAATACGCGGAAGAAAGAATCGCCAAAGCACAAATTACGAGAAATCGAGAACCGAAACGAATCGTTAATTTTCCTGATAGCCAGGATGCTGTCCCAAAGAATAGAGGTTGGATAGCGAAGAGCATACCCACTGTATCGGGGCTGAAGTTAAGCAGGTTTTCCAAGTAAAAAGGCAGAATGAGAAAGATGCCGCCGAATACGACAAAAGAGAGGTAACGGGCAGCCAGGTAAACCGACAGACTGGCGTCTTTGAATAAACCCAGATTTAGAACGGCATGTTTGCAATGGAATTCCTGCCGAATGAACAAGGCCAGTGACAATCCCGATACTGAGTACAGAACTGGCGCTACCCAAAGGGCAATGGAACCAAAATTGTAGGAAGTTGCCAGTAGGAAAGTTAGTAAGCTAGTGAAGAAGAGAGCTGCTCCGACCAAATCGAACTTTCTTGGACCTGACCCGGTTCGACTTTCCACATATCGCAGGACCAAAGGAAATGTAACCCCTACAAATAGCAGATCAAATACAAATATCATTCGCCAGTGAAAGTGCTCAAGAATTACCCCACCTGCCAGAGGTCCCACAACAATGCCAATGGAGACCATGGCCCCTACAAAACCGAAGCCTTGGGGACGTCTGTCGGCCGAAAATGTCTCAGTGATGATGGCTAGGACAAGTGCTCCGATCATTGTCATACCTATGCCTTGCAAGAGGCGAAAACCGATGAGCCAGCTGAGGGAAGGCGCCAAAGCACACAGAATGTTCCCAACTGTAACTAGTACCAATCCGGATATGAGAATCCGTTTATTACCAAAGGCACTGCCAAACCATCCCACAACGAGGCTGAGGGAGGCCTGAGTAAGGACAGAAACCAGGACAACCCACTGGGTAAGGGCGAAATCCGCGTGGAAGTCAGTAGCAATGGAAGGCAATGCGATGGCAACAATACTAGAGTCAATCGTCTCAACGAAGATGACGAAGGCGATTGCGGCAAGAGCAAGACGAAAGCGGGTCAAATTAGTATCTGCAATGGGAGAACACGGTCGGACATTTTGGCTTGATTCGGAGTTGCAAGAAGCTGGCATTACCAGATGGTGTAACCACCATCAATCACCAAATCATGTCCTGTGATGTACAGTGAAGCGTCAGAGGCGAGGAAAATCAAGCCCCCTTGAAGGTCTGAAGGCAGGCCTAATCTTTGCATTGGGGTATTGGAAACCCACATTTGAGATGTGGCGTTCGATAGATTGCGGGCGGTCATGGGACTAAGTGTATGTCCGGGACTAATTGAGTTAACTCTGACCCCCCTGTCTGCCCATTCGGAGGCACATGTGCGTGTTAGTTGCACCACACCGGCTTTGGCCGCATTGTAAGGGACATGCCGTTGGGGTCGGTTAACTATCTGACCCGACATGGATGCTGTATTGATAATGCTCCCTGATTCCTGTAGCAACATGTGTCTTGCTTCCGCTTGGCAACAGAAAAAGACCCCCTTGAGATCTACGTCGACCGTCCGATCCCAAAACTCCTCTGACATATCTTCTGCTCGAGCCTGCAGTGCCACTCCAGCGTTGTTAACGGCAATATTCAGGATGCTCCATTGCTTCAATATCACCGACATCATTGAATCGATTTGCTTTGTTTGCGTAACATCTACGCCTATGGGAATTGATTCGACTCCTAGATTCCGAATCTGATTTGCTACGTGAGTGGCCCGTTCCTGGTTGACATCCGCCACAGCCACATGAGCTCCTGCTTCAGCCAATGCGAAGGAGAAACTCTCCCCGATCCCACTGGCGCCCCCTGTCACTAGAGCCGTCTTACCAGAGAGTGAAAATTTCTTCAGAATCGACATGTTTGATCGTTACCTGTTTTGGACTTCGCGAACAGTAGAAGGATCAGAACTCGGTGAACAAGGCGCGGGACCGACAAGCCCCTTGAATCTCGCCAATCACACAATCCAAAATTGGATGTGAGGGTCTTTTGCTATACTGCCAAAGCTCTGTTCAGTCTAATAGATTCTAAGGGGAGCGGGCCACGTAAGTGCTATGCCAGAGACTGTTTCCGGTAGAAAACGCATTTTAGATGCAGCCCTCACCATCTTTGTCCGTAAGGGCTATGACGAGGTGGGCATTGAGGAGATCGCCCAGGCTGCGGGAACACACCGGGGGGCGTTGCTCTATCATTTTCCGAGTCGGGAAAGAATTTTCCTCGCCCTAATGGACAGGTTCGCTGATTCTGTGGAACACAAGCTACTTGCGGTAATTGAAGAACAGGGTCAAGGCATGTTGCGGGTCGAAGCCGCCCTGAACACCTGTCTTGAAGCTTTCGCCAAACATTGGCGGCAAACCAAAATATTGCTGACTCCCGCAGCAGCTCTGGGTGCTCCATTCCAAGACAAGCAGTATGAAATTCGCACCAGATTCGCCCGGCACATCCAGAATTTTCTGGATGAAGCAATCGCTTTAGGGCAAATACCAGCGGTGGACACGGAAGTCATTGCTGCCGCCTGGATAGGTGCAATTCATCACCTGATTATGACCTGGATTCGAGCAGGGGAACCCAATCGAGAGCGAATCGCAGCCAGTTTGGTACCCATGTTGCTGAATAGTGTCCAATATCAGCCAGATGGAATACGTTCAGCATCAGGTTAACTGGGATTCCATTAATGGGCACCAGCCAATTATTGGCAACTCCTGCGAAAGGGGTTCGCAAAGAACGCTTGGTTTCTGTCGGCCGGCCTTGTTCTGCCTGGTCTCCAGGCCGTCTGCTGTCGTCACCCGGATTCGAAACACATGTCTTCTTCAGCGAGCCCGAAGGAAACAGGCAGATCTTGGGTTTGGGGATTTCGCATCTTCTGGAAGGGCATTACTCCACCAGATTTGAAGATATTGCAAAAGGCAGCATGATAATCTTTGCCGATGCCACAATCGAAGGACCTGGAAGGGGACCTCAGTTAGTAGGGGGATTTGCATTTACTCCTGATTATCTTTCCGACCGAGTGTGGCAGAGTTTCTTGCCTGCCTGCTTCATCTTGCCCCACTTTCAATTGGAAAGGGAAGGAAATACAAATATCCTGCGTATTAATGTATGGGCGGAATATGACGAAGACGCGCATCAGGTACAGGTGGCTTGTGGCAAAGCCTTAGACCTCTTTGCAGAGACTTACCTGTCGGTTCAAGGACAGGAACCACTCTTAAGACATAGGCCTGATGGAGAATGCGGAAAATACGAAGTGACGGAGCCAGTTACCGAATCAGACTGGACCGAGACGGTGCAAAAGGCGCTGGCATTGATCGAGCTCCAACAAGTCAAGAAGATAGTCCTTTCCAGGATCCGAGAATTGAAGTGTCAGCAGGGATTCAACATTCCTTTGGCATTGCAGGCTTTGCTCTGTTCCTATGCAGATTGCTTTACCTTCTTGTTCCGGCTGGGAAAAGGAACAGCGTTTCTAGGAGCTTCACCTGAATTGTTGTGCAGGACTGAAAAAGGCAGTTTGGAACTGGCAGCTCTGGCAGGAACTGCCCCGCGCCTGGAAAAGAAGGGACAAGATCAGCAGAAAAAATTGGACCTGCTGAACTCAACCAAGAACCAAAGGGAACACCAATTTGTGGTCGATTCAATAGTGGAACTGGTGCGTTCCCAAGGAGGAACTGTAAGAGTGCCGCTTGGACCGCAGGTACTCTCATTGAGCAATGTGCACCATCTCTATACTCCTTTGTATGTCACCGATTTGCCTTTTGAGAACGCATTGAAATGGGCATCTCTGCTTCATCCCACACCGGCCTTGGGCGGCGAGCCGAGGGATGTGGCCCTGCAGTGGATTGACTCCCTGGAGAGCCAGCCTAGGGGCTGGTATGGGGCCCCCTTCGGCGTGATAGACAGTAAATTCGAAGGCACTTTTACGGTAGCCATTCGCTCTGCTGTAGTTTCAGATTCAAGGGCCTGGCTTTTTGCCGGGGCAGGAATTGTGGAAGGCAGCAGACCTTGCATCGAATGGTCGGAGACGGCTTGGAAGTTCCAACCAATGCAAGAGGCCCTAACATTTTGGCGGCCCCAGTAGTTTGCGGCATGGAAGGAAACCCCGCTAGCTACCAGACCGCATGGATAATATTGTCTGAGCTGGTCTTGGGCGGCGTCAATCACTTCTCAATTTGCCCAGGGTCTCGTTCTACGGCCCTAGCCCTGACCGCGTGGAAACTGCAATCTAGTTCTCTTTCTGTTCACCACGATGAACGTAGCGGGGGATTTTTTGCAGTGGGGAAATCTCTCAAGACCAAACGGCCTACGGCCATCATTACAACCTCAGGTACAGCGGTTGCCGAATTATTGCCAGCGGCCATAGAGGCGAGCCTCAGTCAAATTCCAGTTGTGTTTCTGAGTGCCGACCGCCCAAGATACCTGCGTGGCACTGGAGCGAATCAAACCATCATACAGACAGGAATTCTTGATCCATATGTAATTCAACGCATTGAGGTTTCTGTGGCAAGAAGTTGCCTCCCTTGGGCTGGCCGAGAAAGGCTTACGTGAAAGGATTTCCGACATGATGGGCGTAGTGAGGCATACGCATCCCGGCCCCTTGCACATTAATGTGCAAATGGAAAAGCCCTTTGAACCACCTTCTTTGAGCAAAGTTTTCTCCAATTCCTTTCAGTTGAAACGGCCTAACAGACGAGTTTATAGACCTCTGTCAGAACAGAAATTGAAGTCTATACAGGAAAAGGTGGCAGCTGCCAAGACTCCCGTAGTGGTAGTTGGGCCGAATCAATTGGGGCAGGAATTCTCAGCAGCTGTGCAAGACTTGGCCAATGCATATTCCTTGCCTCTCCTAGCCGATCCCCTATCAGGTTGCCGAGGGATCCAAGGGGAAGTCTGTGGGAAGGTTGTCTTGTCCTATGAAGCCTTGTTTCGAACGGGAGTCCTTTCAGATTGGAATTGCGATTTGGTAATCCGCTTTGGTAATCTGCCAGTTTCCGCCCTTTTGTCCAAATTCCTTCGAATGGCTCTGGTACCTGGAGGTCGTCACTTTTATGTCAACCCTGTTGGCAATATCTCAGATGAGGAGGCGGACGTTACTGATTATGTTCTGGCCAGTCCCTCCGAATTGTGCAGAAGGCTAGTCTCTTTGGCAAGGGCCCAAGTGTCAACGCAGTACTGGTTGGCTCGCTGGATGGAGTATGCCGCAAAATCTAACAAAAAAATCGTCGAGAAAATTGATCTAGATGAGAGCTGGGACGGAGGATATGTTGGAGCAATGCTCCAGGAATTGCCGGCTGACTCTTTACTTTTTGCCGGGAACAGCATGCCGATCCGCCTCCTTGACCTGGTAGGGGCGGTAAGAACCGAAAGTTTAACTATTATTGCCAATAGGGGGGCTAGCGGCATTGAGGGTTTGGTCTCTACGGCCTTGGGTATTGCCCACAGTTCATCATCCAAAGTTGTCCTGCTGATAGGGGACACGTCACTCTTACACGACATAGGGGGGCTACTTTCACTAAGGCAAATGAAATTAGAAAACCTGTTGATCATCGTATTGAACAATGATGGCGGGGGCATCTTCGGACGGTTGCCCGTGGCGGAACTCCAGGGACCCTTTGAAAAGCTCTTTTTGAATCCCCACGGCATGGAATTTGAAGGAATAGCGAATGCATTTGAACTGGCCTACGTGTATGCGGGAAACATCCGAGAATTCCGAGAAGCCCTTCGAATGCTGTTGAAAGCAAAGCAGTCCAGTTTGTTGGAAATTCGGACCAATTGGAGACAGGATCTTCTGCATACAAAGGACCTCGTACATCGTGTTGCTAAGAATCTAGGAGAGTAATCAGTGACCCCACAGGACGTGCTCTGGCAAGAAGCGGCCAAATACTCTGATATTACTTATCATAAAGCGGATGGAATGGCTCGCATCGCTTTTGACAGACCAGAAGTTCGGAATGCATTTCGGCCCGAGACAGTAGACCA